>CP070816.1:3144148-3149515 GCA_020344235.1 Armatimonadota bacterium | reverse complement strand
GCCTGTCCAAAATGGCCGAACAACGTCCATTCGGTCAACGGACGGACATGGACATTCTTCGGTCAATTCGCGGTCACAACCTCGGCCCTCTCAGATGCCTTCTCCGGCAAATGGTCATTCCGGTCAATCAGCTGACTGGCCGCGAATTGTCCATTGTCCCACTCCCACAGGAGTGTTGCCGCACTCTCCTCGGAGTGCAATCCAGGCCTCATTCACCTACTGCTTCCGGGTCCGCACGAGCCGCAGCCCATACAGCAATCCTGCCTCCACCACCACCAGCGGCAGCAAGCTAACGATACCTGTCAGGCCGATCAGCATTCCCACGTTCGCATGTTCGAGGTCGCCCGCCGCAAACCCGCCGAGCGCCGCACCCAATGGGTTCCGAACATCAACCGGAATCCAGAACGGATTCTGCGCGCAGACGATCACCATAACGACGATCGAAATCACTGTCAGTGCTTTGAACATAAACGGCGCGCGCCTCGCCACCTCCCCCGCGCCGATCATCAGCAGTGGAATCGCCGCGATCTGATAGCGCGGCCCGTAGGCCGTGCCGGCCGGCCAGTCCGCATATCCCGAGTTAATCACCAGCACTGTCGCCCACGCCGCGCCGATGATGATGGCTTCCGCCCGCATCTTACGGCCGAGCAGGAACAGGCCGGGCAGCGCGAGCAGCAGCACCGGGCTGCCGAAGAACAGCCCGCGGTACGGCCCGAAAGTGAGTTGATAGAGCGCCTCCAGCTTCGGTTTGCCGATGCCGAGGAATCCCGCCTCGTGGTGCGCGCCGAGTGTCGCGTGATGGGCCTGCGCCAGCTCGAACGGCCCGCCGAAGCTCGCCCAGTTCGCGCCCAGTTGAACGCACAACACGAGCCCTGCGACGACCGCAAACACCGCCACACGCCCCGTTTCTCTTCTGGCTCGAGCGGCTTCGATGCCAGCTCGGCCCACGGCCAGCCACACCACATAGAGACCGAGGAAGAAGGTCGTCACCAGGGCCATGAGATCGGAGATCGCGCCGAGGTCCGCGAGCGCCCCGGCGCCCACCGCTCCTGCTGCTGCGATGAGGGCAAACACCGCCACTCGCCGCGTTTCTCTGCCGGCGCGGCCCACGGCCAGCCACACCACATAGAGACCGAGGAAGAAGGCGATCACTAAGGCCATGAAATCCGAGATCGCCCCGAGCCCCGCAAGCGCCCCCGCCGCCGCGCCCCGCGCGGCCGACCATCCTTGTCGCTGTTGCCAGAGAAGCATGAACGCGCCGCCCACGCACACCGCCGCGAACTGGTGCCCGAAGAGCGCCGTGGAGTAAGGCAGGGCCAGCGTCCCGAGGCCATACGCCAGCGTGACCCACGCCCGCAGTCCGGAACTGAGCCCGAGTTCCGCGAGAAAGAGATACAGCAGGGCCGCCAGCAGCGCAGACGGAACGGCATTCACGAAGAAGTTGGTGATGCGCAGCGCTACGTATACGGCCGGTCTGAAGTCCACTCCTGCCGCGCTGAGCGCACGCCGCGCGGCCCAGTAGACAGGCACCGCGACCAGGCTCGGCCCGATCAGCTTATCGCTGTAGTAGTGCCCGTTGTACTTCGCCGCGTCGCCCCCGTCCTCCGGAAGCCCGGGATATTCATCTATCACCAGCGAGCCCTGCTCCGCGAGCGCGTAGATCTGGGCGTTCCGCGACTGGACATTCCAGTTCCCGCCGAGGTAGAAGAAGTAGCCGTAGCAGCACAGCAACGCAAGCCCGATCAGCACCGCGCGCCGCCGCTCCAGAACCGGATCTTCCCTCTCGCGGTCTGCCATGATCCGCAGATCATGGTACGGGAGCCGCTTGCCCGCGTCAAGCAAGCCGGAGGGCTTCAGGCCTCGGGCGAAGAAAGCAGATTCGTCTGTGCAATCGCCATGGAGAGAAAGCACATGCCGCGAAAGATCACGAGCCTGCTGCGCGAGAGCGACAAGGACCAGCGGCCCACCGAGTTACCATACCGCACTATGCTGAAGGACCTGGCCTGCGAAGCCATGCAGCGCGTGCCGCTCTACGACTACCGTGGGAAGTCGGCGCGCGCGGTGCGGGAGCGCATCGTAGAAGTCAGGCGCATCGTCGCCCGCTGCCTCGGCCTGTCGTCCCGGGATATCCCCGCCAAGCCGGTCCGCGTCTCAGAGCGGCCCGCCGTCCAGTTCGACGGCTTCTCGATCAAGCCGGTCGTGATCCAGCGGCGGCCTGGCTGGCACATAAGCGCGCACCTCTACATTCCCGATAATCTGACACAGCCCGCGCCCGCGGTGATGCACGTCCACGGCCACTCCTACGAAGGGAAGGCAACCGACTTCTACGCGCGGCGGTGCCGCGGGCTCGCCCGGCGGGGGTTCGTAGTTCTCTTCCTCGATTTCCCGGAGGCCGATGAGCGCAAGGGAACCGGCCACGCGCTCTGGTATCCGGTGCTCGCCTATCTGCCCCTCCAGGGGATCATGGCATTGGACAACTCGGCCGCGCTGACCTATCTCGCCGGCCTTCGCTTCGTTGATGAAAAGCGGATCGGGGTGACGGGAAGCTCGGGAGGTGGAAACCAGACGGTCTACTTCTCGGCGGTCGACGAGCGAGTTGCGGCCTCCGCGCCGACCAACGCTCCGACCATCATCGCCGAGCACGCGCGCACCGGCTCGGGCGCCTACTGCCACTGTGAGGCGATACCCGGGCTCCTCGCCGCGGGGGTGGAGTACCACGACCTGCTGGCGGCGACTGCGCCGCGGCCGCAGCGGGTCTTCGCCGGGATTCGCGATCCGCTGTTTCCGATCATCGGCGCGCGCAAGGCGGTCGCGGAGGCGGCAATCGCCTATCGCGCGCTCCGCTCCGCGCCCTGCACCATCGAGGAGCACTACTGCGAGCACGCCTGCCCCGCCGACATGCGGGAGGGCACCTACCGGTTCTTCGAGCGGGCGCTGAAGCGCCCCGGCGACGTTCGCGGCCCAAGGGATGAGGGCGAGGACGTGGACCTGGCCGACCCCCGGCTGCGCGCGCTGCCGAAGCGCCCGGCGAGATTCCTGACAGTGGCCGATCTCTACCGCGCGCGACTACGCGGCATTCGGCCGAAGCGCGCCATCCCGGTTCAGCTCAACCGCCTGCTGGGCCGCAGGGCCGGTGACTCGCGGGTGCAGTGTCGGGTGCGGGCGGAGGGGCAACACTGGTCTCGCATCTTGCTGGAAACGAATGATGGCGCGATGCTGCCGCTGGCAATCCGCGGCAGCGCCCCCGGGCGCCTGGTGCTCGCAATCGCGGATGAGGGCAAGCAGAAGGCACTGCAACGATTGGGCAACTGGCGCGGCCGCGTCGCGACCTTCGATTGGCGGGGCCAAGGCGAGACTGCGCCGCCTCAGGACGAGTGGTATCAGCGCGCGAGCCACTACCTGGCCTTTGCCGGGCAGACGCTGGCCGGGGGCCGGGTCACGGACCTGATTGCCGTTGCGCGTTGGGTGGAGCGAGAAGGGTTCGAGGTCACGAGGATCGCGGCCTTCGGCGGCGAGGCCAGCATCATCGCGCTGCTCGCCGCGTCGGTTGATTCAGACCTTCCGCGCGTGGAGTTGCACGGCCTGGCACGCACCCTCAAGGACGCGCCCGGCCTGATCGGCCAGGTGAAGTACACCGCGTGGGTACCCGGCCTGGCGCTGGTCACCGACATCCCGCAGCTTCTGAAGGGTCTCCGCGGCCGCGCCGTCGTCCGCCGCTGGCTCAGGCCGGGGGAGGAGAAGCCGCGGGAGGGATACACCTGATGGGCGCCGGGCCGCCATCCCCAGCTCTGGCAGGGCCGTGATTCGCAGGATAGACGGCTGCATACCGCTATGGCAGTTCGAGCTTCTGTCCGGGTTCGACTCACTCGGTCACGGTGTGACGACTCGGCACGGCGGAGTTAGCGAAGGCCCCTATGGGAAGCTCAACCTGGGCCTGCATGTTGATGATGATCCGGAGCGTGTGATAGAGAATCGGCGGCGTGTCTGCCAGGTGCTGGGGGTGGACTTCGAGAGGTGCACGTTTGCACAGCAAGTGCACGGCGACAGCATCCGAATGGTGACCGCGGCGGAGGCCGGAGCAGGGCGGGCGCGCTTCGAAGATGGCATTCCGAAGACGGACGGCCTGGTGGTGGGCGAGCCGGGGGTGACGGTGGCGGTGCTGGTCGCCGACTGTGTGCCGATCCTGCTCTACGATCCTGAGAATCATGTGGGAGCGGCGGTGCATGCGGGATGGTGCGGCACAGCCAGGGGGATTGCCGCCAGGGCCGTTCGGTTGCTGGCCGAAGAGTGCGGCAGCCGCCCGGCTGCGCTGATCGTTGCTCTGGGGCCCGCCATTGGGTCGTGCTGCTATCAGGTCGGCGCGGAGGTCGTCGCGGGGCTGACCCGCGGGTTCGACTACCAAGAGCCGGTGGCCGAGCGGCGCGGCGGGAATTGGCATGCGGACTTGGCGAAGGCGAACCTGCAGCAGCTCACCACCGTCGGCGTGCTCGCCAAGAACATCGAGCCTTCCGGGGTCTGCACCTCCTGCGACTCGGCAGAGTTCTACTCGGATCGCAAGCTCGGCCGGCCGACGGGGAGGTTCGGCGCGTTCATCTCGCTTCGGCGGTCGTGAGCAGAGCCGCGCCGGAGGCCTGGTCGTGGGCCGTCCGAGATCAGGACAGTTTCTTGCCGTAGCGGTCCAGAGAGGCGAACTCCGAGAGGGGCTGGCGGGGTCTGGGCTCCGGCTGGTCGCCCGGGACCCCGACCGGGGTAAGCGCTACCACCCGCATATCCTCAGGGACCCCAAGCAAATCCGCCACTCGCTTGTCGTCGAAGGCTCCGATCCAGCAAGTGCCATACCCGAGGGCGGTGGCGGAGAGAATCATGTTCTGCATGGCGATCGCCACGTCCACCGGATACCATTTTTCGTTGACTGAAGGCTTCCCCACGCCGGCGACAATGACGGCCGCGTCAGCCATCCAGTGCTGATCGGAGCACGCCTCGGCCACCTTGCGCCGCTGCTCCGCGTCCTTGATCACAATGAAGTGCCAGGGCTGCCGGTTGGCCGCGGAGGGCGCATTGCGGCCGGCCTCGATGATGGTGTGGAGATCTTCATCGGGTATCGACTTGTGCTCGTACTTGCGGACGCTGCGCCGTTGCATGATTGCGACGATGGTGTCGAGTGCCACTGCTTACAACCTCCTTTCCTGAAGTACGGACTAGTTCGCTCGCACTTCCCCCAGCACCTCGCGCAGTCTCTCAACGGGCAGCGCGCCCTCACGCAGCACTTCCGGGGGGTCGGTGGCGAAGCTGATCACTGTCGACTCCTGCCCTCCGGGCGCGGGGCCCGCGTCCAGGAGAAGCTGTGCCAGGCCGGCGAGGTGATGC
>CP070816.1:3127783-3144048 GCA_020344235.1 Armatimonadota bacterium | reverse complement strand
CTGGCGATCTCGATGGCGGCCCGGATGATGTCTATGGCGTCCACCCGGAAACCCCGCTCAGCGAGGAAGCAGGCGGCGACGCCGGTGCCGCACCCGATCTCGAGCGCGGTTGGCCGCGCCCGCGCCAGCTCCAGGCGCGGCACCGCATACTCCAGGAACTCGCGGGTGGGAAAGTCGTCGAAGGGCTTCCCGTTGAAGCGCGTGTGCCAGGCGAGATGGTTCTCCGCCTTCACCCGCTTGTACCCGTCAATGTGTTCCCGGTAGTAGTACTTCACGTTGGCTATATCCCAGCTGTGCTGCATCTTCCGAAGCCCACCCGTCCACAGGGAGCGACCATCCGTCAAGTGTGGCGATCTGTAAGAGAAAGCGAAACGCGAGCGACGGGTATTCGCCTTCGCGGCATACCCGCCCTAGAAGCTCGCCTCCCACCGGTGGGGAACGCGGGCCTAGGCTTTCTCGGCGACAATGTTGAAGTACAGGGCCACGAAGTACAGCATGTGCTCGTAGCTGCCCGGTTTTCCGGTGATAGGCTCTTTCAGATGGCGGGGGTCCTCCGCAACATCGCTGATGATGAACCCCAGCTCAGTCAGTCCGCCGAAGATGTCCTTGAGGAGATGGCAGTGTTCGCCGGTGGGCTCGCCTTCTTCCATGTTGGCGACCCCGGCCTCGTTCCTCAGGACTGCACCGCCGCGATACCGGTCGACTATGCGGTACCCGGCGCCATCCCATCCCCCCGCACCACCTTCCGAGCCGCAGAAGCCCAGGGAAAGGGAGTGAACGGCCGGATTCGTGTGGCCGACACTGTAGAGGCCGCCCGGCCGCAAAACGCGGTGCACCTCTCGGTAGACAGGACGGACGTCCGGTACGTAGGCGATGGAGGCCGGCTGATAGACTAGATCGAAGGAGGCTTCCTCGAAGATTGAGAGGTCGCGCATATCTCCCTTGACCGTCCTCACCTGGTAGCCATAGTGCTCGGCCGCAGTGCGATCGCCTCTGAGCTGCCCCGCGGAGATATCGAGCACAGTCACGTTCGCCCCGAGCAGCCCGAACACTGCGCTCTGCTGGCCCCCACCGGAGGCGAGACACAGGACATCTTTCCCTTCCGCCCCTTCCAGCAGGTAGCGCGGCTCCATACCGACTCCAGGCAGCTCGTCTCGCCTGCCAGCGGCGTATTCCTCGATCATCTCTCGCGTGAGGTCGAGGAGCGGACGCGTGCATGGATCCCCCTCCTCCACCCCCCTGTCCCAGCACTCCTCCACCTTGCGGGTGATCTCATCCTGTGCCATCAACCTTCCCTTCTGTGAGCGGTCTCGCCATGCAACGTCATCAGTTCGTAGGCCCGGACCTCGCCTCCTGCCCCCCTGCCCTTGACACTCGCTGCCTTGCTGAGCCAGAATTGAGAGAGCATCTGGGTATTGTTCTGACATGAGGCAAGCACCTTCCCGACGAACATGTTGGCATCCGCACGCGAGGGGAGGAAGCACTGATGCCGCAAGCGGACCGAAGGTGGAACAAGGGCTGGACCCGAAGGGATGTTCTGCGTTGCATGGGCGGGGCCGCGCTAGGCGCGCTGGGCGCGGCGGCCGCTGGGCGGGAGATTCTCTCCGGCCTTTGGCGCTGGGCTGAAGCGGCCGAGTCGCCGGAGGACCGCAAGAGCACGATCGATGTCCAGGCCGAGGAGAGGTTCCGCGTTACGGCGGCCTGCCTGCTGCTCACGCCCTATCGAGACGAGAACCTGACGCATCACCGACCCCACCCGATGCGAGCGGCGGCGCTTGAGGCCGTGGAGCCGTTTGAAGATCACCCCTGCGCGAAGCTGTTCCGCGAGTGGGGCGCGTTCGGATCGAAGTTCTACACCCTGGCGGCCTGGCTCACGCCGTCGCCGCCCTTCCGCTGGCTGCTGCCGTTCTGCGAGGTGACCGGCCGGACCATCTCGGCATATGAGGTTGAAAAGTTCGACCTGGAGGCCCGCTACCCGACGCTGCTCACCTCGTTCCGCGAGGAGGCGCGGCTTCCGGAGCTGTGGGCCTCGACGCAGGCGGAGTGGGAGGAGGTGTGCGAGCAGTGCCGGCGCGGGCTCGAACGGTATGATGTGGAGGGCTGGATGGAATCTTTCTGGGGCCCCGCTCCCAAGCGGCTGGTGCTGGTGCCGAACCCCACCGACCCACCCAGCTTCGGCTTCGCCCCCTCAAACCCCCGCGAGGCGTTTTGCATCATCGGCCCGCCCGCAGTCCCGCGGTCTGCGCCCGAGGAGTTGGCCGCCAAGCAGTTCGACTACGGCAGCACCCCCAGCACCGCGAGCCTCGCCGTGCACGAATTCGGTCATACTCTCATTGACGCGGCCGCGGACGAGCTCTCGAAAGCGGCGAAGGAAACCGAGGACATCGGCAAACGGCTGGAACTGAAGGACTGGTTCCCCCGGATGTACCCGGACTGGCGCAGCCAGCTCTGCGAGATGATCCTCAGGGCGGTGCAGTGCGTGTGGCGGGCGGAGACGGTCTCACGAGAGTCGGCCGATGAGGTCATCGAGGCGGAGACGCAGAGATTCGGCATAGAGCCGCTGCCGCTGATCTATCAGCTCTTCCGTGAGGAGAGGCAGGCCGGAAAGACGGTCGGCCCTTCCGGGTGCGTGAAGCTGGCCCGGCGGGCCCTGACACAATTCAGCAAGCAGTGCTCAGCAGACGACTGAGTTGCTCGGCTGAGTGCGAAGCGCGCCTGTCCGTTGGGCACGAGCTTGCCTCCTGCCCTTCACAGCCTAGAAGCCCAGCGCCTCCCCCATGTCACGCAGCAAACCGGCATCGCCCGAGGTCCGCAGCCGTCCCCTCTCCCAGAGTGCGCGCGGACTGGATTCCCCCCGCGTGATCGCCAGCAGGTCCTCCGCGGACAGCGTGAAGGTGAGATCAGGATTCTCCACCGGTCCCTCGCCCGATTCGCACTTCCCCTGCCTCAGCCGAACCCACCACTGCCCCCCGCCCGGCCCGGTCGCGTCAATCTGTAGAGTGGCGCTGAACTCGCTCAGTCGCTGCACCCCGCCATGTTCGCAGATCTCCGCCCAGAAGCGATCCAGCTCTTCACGCACTGGCACTGCTTGCGGCTCCTCCTCGGTCACGGTCGCACCTCTCAACAGCGGACTACGAACGACGAAGTCCTGCGGATCACCATCCCCGGCCCGCGTCGCACCATACACCGCGATCCGGAACCCGCCCTCCGGGCACGGGAATCGAAGTGTGCGTTCCAGCCCGGAGGCCGTGTCGAAGGCCCCCAGTGTTAGCAGGACGAGACCGGCCGGCGTCTCGACGACTATCCGGCCGGAGATGCGCTGCCTTTCCCCGACTGAGGGGATTATGTCGGGCCGTTGCTCGTAGCTCGTAACCGGCGTCCGCGCGTCGGTGACGCGTCGGAGCATGCCCGCAGCCTGCGCCGCGCCTTCACCGGATTCATCCTCCTCGCCCAGAGTCACTTGCTCCCCGACCGCAAGCTCCACCTCCAGCTGCGCGCTCGCGGCGGCCTGCCCCCACCTGCCCTGCTCGGCGACGGCGGGACCGGCGAACGAGAAGCGAGCGGCCGGGCCCCGGTGGGGCATCGGAGCCGGATCGGCCGCCGCGACAGTGGACCGGAGTTCCGGCAGCCATTCCGCCAGGTCTCCGCTCCCATAGGCAAACGCCACGAACCCGTCGGCCCCGGCGGCGCGCGCCACCTGCACCTGCTTGCTGAGCGCCCAGGCCGATTTCAGTTGAAACGCCCCCAGACCCGCATAGAGGGGGATCGCACCCCGCGTCGCCCTAACCTGCGCCTCCACAAGGCCGCTTAGCTCCTTTCTGTCGGAGGTGTAGTCCATCGGGCAAACGAAGTCCAGCACACCGCCTCGCACCCAATCCGGCCAGTCCTGCGCCAGCTCGGCCCGCGCGGCTTCGAGGTGCGGCCAAACCGCGAGCGAAACGGAGATGTCCGGCTTGAGCCCGTGCGCCTCATCGCTGATCTCCTCGGCCAGACTCGTCAGCAGACCGCGGCGCCACTCCCGCCATTTCTCGGCAAGCGCGCCCCCTTGGCGCACATCCTCCGGCCAGCTTTCCACATGAACCTTGGCCTCGATCTCGAACCGGCTACGGCAGTTGTCGCAGAAGCAGTAGTCCCCGCTGGGGAAGCGCATATAGTCGAAGTGGATGCCCGCGATGTCGTAGCGCCGGACCAGCTCGAGCATCGCCTCCTTTTCGAGCTTCCTGTTATCGGGATGAGACGGGCAGAGCCAATCCACCTTCACAGCCGGGTCATCCCTACCTCGCCCGCCACGGCTGTTGCGCTGGAGCCTGCCGGCGGAGTCGAGTTCATCCAGCGCCTCGGGTGGAGTTCTCGAGAGCGCCCAGTTGATGCGCCAGACGTGAAGCTCGACTCCGTTCTCCTTGGCCGCTTTGGCCGCCTCCGCCAGTTCGTCGCGAGCCGGCTCTCCGCCGGGAGCGACCGCCAGCACCTCGCTCGGATAGTAGGCAACGGTCCCAGTGCTGAAGTTGGAAAACAGAGCGTTGAATCCGTTATCCGCGAGCGACTTCATGATCGCCAGCCAGTCGCGCCCATACCCCTCCCCCATCCATCCCCCTCGCAGTTCTCCGCGACGAGACTGGGCCGCGCCATGTGTGGCGGGAGCGAGTGCGAGCGCAAGTACAAGGATGACGAGCTGCCGTCGGGATATCATACTTCCTCCGTTTCCTGCCCCCGGCCACTTTCGTCGCCCCACACGGTCGCTCCTTGTTCGCCTGAAACAGGAGCCCGTCACTCGCACGGCGTAACCTATCCGGGACGCTCTGCCTGGGGGAGGTTCTATGACTGCGCGCGAGCGCGTGCAGAAAGCGTTTCGGCACGAGGAGCCCGACCGCGTACCGGTCTACGAGCAGACCGTGTGCACGCGGATCGCCTCTGAGATCATGGGGCGGCTTATGCGCACCGGCGGAGGCCGCATTCGCTGGGAGGAGACCGCGGCCCGTTACGAGAGCGAGGAGGCCTGGCAGAATTACGTTGGGCACCTTCTGGAAGATGTCGGGGACCTGATATGTGAGCTCGACTTCGACATCGTCGGAATCCCCTGGCGGCACTCCGAGCGCCCTGCCGCGAAGCTCGACGACCACACCTTTCGCTACCAGGACCCGGAAACCCAGACGTGGACGATCTACCACTACGACGAGGTGACCGACGTCTTCGATGTCGTGGATTCCGCCGTTAGGCGGGAGGGCATCCCGGCCCTCGAACGACTCGTGAAAGCCGTAGTGCGTGCCGCCGAGCAAGCACAACCGCCCACGGCCGATACCTACGCCGACCTCCGCGCGATCGCGCAGCGCGCGGGCGGCGAAAGAATGCTCAAGTCCGGCGAGGGCTTCCTCTGGGTCCCGCCCGAAGCGCCCTGGCTCGAAGCCTGCAGCCTGCGGCCCGGCCTGATCGAGCAGTACCTGGAGGCGGCGGCCCATCAAGCGCTCGTCGCCATCCCCGCCCTTCCCGGCCTCGGCATAGGAATCCTCTGGGCCGGCGGCGACCTCGCCTCCTCCGCGGGACCGATCTACTCGCCGGCCATGTTCCGCCGCTTCATCCTCCCCCGGCTGCGTCAAATCACCCGCGCCGCGCACGAGGCCGGTCTGGTCTACCTGTTTCGGACTGATGGTAACATCTGGCCTATAGTCGAAGACCTGCTCGTCGAATCCGGCATTGACGGATATGGCGAAATTGACAACGACGCAGGTATGGACCCGGCGGAGCTGAAGCGCAAGTTCCCGCACCTGACGCTCTGGGGCGGGATGAGCTGTGGCAGCACGCTTGTCTTCGACACGCCGATAGAGATCCGAGAGAGAGTCAGACACGTCATGGAAACGTGCGCCCCGGGCGGCGGGTTCATCTTCGGGTCGTCCAACTCAATACACAACGGCATCCCCACCGGAAACTTCGTCGCCATGCTCGAGGCCGCAAGAGACTTTGGGTGCTACCCTCGCTAGGCAGGACGACCACCCCGCCCCGCCGAAGCCGGCCCCGCCAGGGGCGAGGATATCCCTTTCCCCGACACGCCCAACACTAGGAGATGACATTATGAAGATCGGAGCGATGGACTACGTCCTGGGTAAGCCATGGACAGAGCTTTTCGACGAGGCCGCTCGCCTCCAGTTCGACGGAGTGGAACTCGACCTGAGGCCGGAGACTTATCTCGAAACCGAGATATGGAGCGACTCGGGCCGCCGCGACCTGCGCGAACGGAGCCAGCGCACCGGCGTCGAGATCGCCTCGGTCTGCATGGACGGCGTGGCCGGCCTCATGACGAAGCCCGACACCCACGAAGACGGCGTCCATGCCCTCGCCGATCTCCGCCGCTACTGCGATGAGCTGGGCGCGGGCGTCATTCTCTTCCCCATGATCAAGCAGGCCGACCAGAGCGAAGAAGAAGTCTTCACCATGTGGCGGAACGGCTTCCGGGCCGCATTCGATCTCAGTTTGGACGCGCGCGCCAAAGTCGGGATGGAGAGTGTGGGCCGCAAGGGCCGTTCGGCCGATCAGGCCCTCGCCGTGATCGAGGCCCTCGGCTCGCCCGCGCTCGGCGTCTACTACGACGTCGGGAACGCCGACTACCAGGGCTTCGATCCCATTGCCGAGATCGACAAGCTCGGCAACCATATCTTCCAGATTCACGTCAAGGAGATTGGCGCCGAGATGGGCGAAGGAAAACTCGACTTCCCCGCCATCTTCTCTGCCATCAAGCGCGTCGGCTACGATGGCTACCTGATGCTGGAGACCGAGCCGGGAGAGGATGCCGCGGGTAACGCCGCTCGCAACCGCGCGTTCGTGAAGAAGATGCTCTGACCCGCCAGAAAGAGTTGCCAGTGTCCGTTGAAATCAGAGATGAATCGCTCGAACTCCCGACATACGCCTGGGGGCCGCCCGATCCCAACCCCGCCTTCCAGAGACGGAGCGGCCGGCAGATCTACCCGTATCCCCTCCTGGACGACATACGAGATGAATCTCGCCCGGTGCAATACCGCGCTCTCGTCCTCGAGAACAAGTATCTGCGTGTCACGGTTCTTCCCGAGCTGGGAGGGCGGCTCTACTCGGCGATAGACAAGCCCACCGGCGAGGAGATCTTCTATCGCAACAACGTCGTCAAACCCGGCCTGATCGGCCTGCGCGGCGCCTGGATCAGCGGGGGCATAGAGTGGAACTTCCCTCGCGGCCACACCGTCACCACCGTGTCTCCCATTGACGCCAAAGCGGTCCGTGGAGAAGACGGCAGCGCCACAGTCTGGGTGGGCAACATCGAGCAAGTCCACCGCATGTCCTGGCAGGTCGGAATCCGCCTACGTCCAGACACGGCCCTCATCGAGACAGAGATCCGCCTCGAAAACCGCACCGCGTTGCCCCATCCCTACTACTTCTGGGCCAACGCGGCCGTACCCGCGCGGGACGACATGCGCCTGATCTATCCTGGCACTCGCGCGTTCACTTGGAGCACCTCCGACATCACCTGGCCCGTCCACGACGGAAGGGACCTATCTCGCTACACCGCGTTCGAAGGAGCCAACGACGTCTTCATCGTGGACAGCCTCGAGGACTTCTTCGGGGTCTACTACGAAGAGCGCGACTTCGGCGTCGTACACTTCGCCAGCGTCCACGACTCACTCGGGAAGAAATTCTTCACCTGGGGCACCGCCCACCATGGGAAGATGTGGTCGGCCGCGCTGAGCGACGACGACGGACCCTACTGCGAGATCCAGAGCGGCCGGTTCGTAGATCAGGGAAGCTGGCGCCTCATGCCGGCCCATCACTGTGAGCGATGGACCGAGTGGTGGTATCCGGTCAAGCGGATCGGCGGGCCCTCCTGGGCCAACCGGGAGGCCGCCGTCGGCATCGCGCGCCGGGACGGCAGCGTCGAATACGGCGCGGCCGTCACACGCCGTCTCCCCAAGGCCCTGCTGTGCGTTAGGTCGGGAGATAGCATCATCCGCGAGCACCGGACCGACCTGGCGCCTGACCGTCCGCTGCGCGCCGAGATTCCCAAAGGCGAGGATCTGCCGCCGGGCCCACTCACGCTCTCACTTCTCGATGCGGACGGGCGGGAGATCATCCGGTATGCAGAGGATCATCGGCCCCGCACCAGCCGCTTCCGACCGGAGCCCAACCGCCGGGATTCCACTCCGGGCGAACTCCTGCGCAGCGCCCTCCGCTCCGAGGAAGCGGGCGACGCGGAGCGCGCCTGGGAACTCCGTGAGAGGGCTCTTTCACAAGACCAAGGCTGCACAGAGGCCGCTGTCGCGCTCGGCCGCTCGGCCATCGAGCGCCTCCCCGAGGAGGCCGTGGGACGACTTGCGGAAGCTGTAGCCGCTGCTCCCGAGAGCGCAGAGGCGGCCTACTATCTCGGAGTAGCCCTGGCGCGCGCTGGCGAGGACGACGATGCGGAGGCGCCGCTGTGGTCCGCCGCCCGGAGCCCTGCGTTCGCGCACGCCGCCCGCGTCGAGATCGGCCTCATCGCCCTGCGCGGAGGAGATTGGAAGAGAGCCGCCGACGTGCTCCGAAGCAGCCTGCAATACCGGGCGGACGGCGCCCTGGCTCGCTCTTTGCTCGCCGCCGCTCTCCGGCGCGCCGGCCGCCTGAAAGAAGCCCTGGCCGAAGTGCAGGCGCTGCGGAGTGCCTCGCCCCTCGACCGCCTGGGGGCGGCCGAGGCGCACTTCTGTGCCGCCGCAGAGGGCCGGCCGCGGATCGCCGCGCGCCACCTGCGCGACCTCTCGCAGATGATGCCTAGGGAGCCCGACCCCTGGCTTGACGTCGCCCTGCACTACGCGGCCGCCGGGCTGTTAGACGAAGCGGCCGCGCTGCTCTCCTGGGCGACCGATCGCATCCCTGCAGCCAAGCGTGACCCTCTCGGCCATTACCTCCTTGCACATTGCCTGGGCCGTCTGGGCAAGGAAGGCGAAGCGTCGGCCGCTCGCAGCCGTGCTTCCCAGCTCTCCCCTGAACACGTATTCCCACACCACTGGGAGATGGAGGCCGTCCTCCGGGACAGACTGGAGAATGACCCAAGCGACGCGGCCGCCCGCTACTACCTCGGGAGCCTGCTCTACGGCCGGGACCGCCGGCGGGAGGCGCTTGCGGAGTGGCAGAAGGCCGCCAACAACCTCTCGGAGTTCTCCGTGCTTCATCGCAACCTTGCTCTCGCCCATCGCGAAGTGAACAGCGACCTCGCGGCTGCGGAAGAAGCCCTGCACCGCGCCGTGAAATCCAACGCCAGCGATGCTCGGTTGTATCTCGAATTGAACGATGTCATGCGAGAGCGTGGTTCTGCCGCGAGCGATAGGCTCGCAATGCTCGACTCCGCCCCGGCCGGTGTCGGCCGCCGCGGGACTATAGCGGCCCAGCAAGTCGCCTGCTGCCTCGCCCTCGAAGAGTGGGACCGCGCAGTCTCGCTGCTCCGGAACCACACCTTCCACCGCTGGGAGATGGAATTCCGCATGCGCGCGCTCTACCTGGAATCCTATCTCGGTCGCGGCATCGCGCGCTTCGATGGCGGCGACCTCCAGGGCGCACGCGAAGACTTCGAGCAGGCGCTCGCATACCCGGAGAACATCCGCATCGGCCGGCCCGCCCGTCCGAACGATGCACGTGCCCACTGGTGTGCCGCTGTGGTTTGCGAGGCCCTGGGGGATCGCGCCGCGGCCGGGACCCACTGGGAGGCCGCTGCTGCCGAGTCCCACCATCACGCGGGTACAGAGCTGGCCCTCTACCGCGCGCTCAGCCTCAAGAAGCTCGGCCGCGCGCCGGAGGCCGCCGCCATCCTCGACGAAGCGCTGGACGTCGCCCGCAGTTGCGCGGAGCAGGCTCCTGACGATGCAACAGCTCAGTTTTCCCTCGGGCTGGTTCTTCGGGCTATGGACAAACTACAGGAGGCGGAATCACATCTGCGCCAAGCAGTCGAGCTGGACTCGGGAATGCGAAGGGCGCACCGGCTGCTGGACAAGGAAGTCATCCTCTAGCGAGGCGCGCACAACCCGCCCCGCCCGCTCAGCTGTGGCGCTCGGCCCCCGAAGTCCGCGTCTCCGGCAGGGCAATCGCAAGCACTGCCGCGGCCAGTGGCAGCAGCGCTATCAGGTCCATCGCCCGCGCCAGTCCTCCCAATTCTCCCAACGAGACCGCCCAGTAGTCTGCCAACGCGCCCAGCCCGGGCGCAGCCAGCCCACCCATTCCCCAGGCGAACCCCATCACAAACCCTGACACGGTGCTAGCGTGCCGCGGGACAAGCTCCTGAGCCATGACGATGTTGACGGGCAGCGCCGAGAAGACACACACCCCGGCAATCAGCAGCAGGGCCGCCGCCGCCACTCCGCTCGCATGTAGGAAGAGATAGACCGCCGGCGCGGCCAGCACCAGACCCCCGATGGTGATCGCTCGCCGGCCCAAGCTGTCCGAAAGCCGGCCCCCTATGAACCCGCCCGCCGCCCCCGCCAGGCTGAAGCCCAGCAGCGCCCAGCCGCCGAGGATCAAGGCCTCCCCTCGCCGCTCGATGAGCAGTGGGACGAAAGTGGTGAAGAGAGTTGCCGCCGCCGCGCGCAGCATGACCACAAAGTACAGTACTACGAGCGGCATGAACCAGTGTGCGCGCGTCCCTCTGGCCGGCACTTCGCTGGCCTCGTGCACCACTTTGGGAGGCCGCGGCATTGCCACCGCTAGATAGCCGACGACCACGAGGCCAATCGGCATCGTCAGCCAGGTGCGGCCGAACCCGAGACCATCTACAATCCAAACGATCAGCACCGGGCCGATTCCGTAGCCTATGTTGCCGCCGGCTGTGAACACGGCCATTGCCGCCCCGCTCCGGGGCCGCGCGATGCCGCCCACCAGAGCTGCCCCTTGTGGATGGAAGACGGCCGTTCCCACCCCGGCCATGATCAGCGCTGTCAGCAGTAGCTCATGGCTGTTCAGCAGGCCGAGCCAAGACATCGAGAGAGTGGTCAGCAGTGGCCCAACGATCGCCAGCGCCCGGCGGCTCACGCGATCCCCCAGAAAGCCGAACAACGGCTGCGAAAGCTGGGAAGTCACGACAAGGATAGAGACCAGCGCACCGGCGCCGCGGTAGCTGAGCCCAAGGCGATCGACGATGAGCGGCAGCAGCGCCGGCAGGAACCCGATATACATATCGTTGGCGCCGTGGCCCAGCGCCAGCGCTGCGACCCCTCGCCAGCCCGAACCCGAACGGTCTCTCGCCTCGCCGACTGAAGACGCCACGCCGCAGCCTAGCGCTCAGCGCCCACAGAACCGGCCGAGGGCGCCTCTTCCCACCAACCGACTAGGCTCCGCTTGGTGGCCCGGTCGCGCGCGGCCTTCCTTTCCTCGCCCAGGGCCCTGTACCCCAGTGCTCTGTACTCATAGAGATACGGTTCCCCGGGGTCGGCCGCTATCGCGCGCGTAGCAAGCGCAACCAGGTCTGAAGCGTAAGGTCTGACCTCGGCCGTGAACCCTCTGTCTGTGCAGATATAGACGATATCGTACACCGCATCCAGCGGATTCGTAGATATCTCGGCCGCGCGGTTGAAGTGCTCGCGCGCCGCGTCCGGCTCGCCTGCTATCAGCGCAAGAAGACCCAGTCCCACGTGCATTCGCGGCGACTCCTGGCCGCGCTGAAACGCGCTGGCCGCCTCGAACTCCCGGCGCGCCGCCTCGTATTCGAGCCGCTTCAGTGCCAGCCAACCCCGGTATACTCGCACCTGGAACACATCCTCCTGCTCCGGGGAGGCTAGCCTCAGAACCTTTTCAGCCAACCGTATGTCCCCAGCTTGAAGCCCCGCGCGCGCGGCCGCCGTAAGCGCCATCGCATTCGCAGGGTCATTCGCATATGCCCCGCTGAAATACTCGAAGGCCTCGTTTGGATACCCGTCGGCCATTCGGCGATCGCCCACCGCGTACTGCGCGTCCGCAACCGCGCGCGTTATGAACCGATCGTAGGGGCGCAGCGCGCTGGCCTCGCCCGCCGCCTCCAGATACTGATCCTCGTATCCGTACGAGTACAGCATCTGCCCCCGCATCAGCCACTGGACCGCTAGGCGGCCGGTCTCGGCGTCCTGCAACATTTCCGCGTCCAACGGCCGCGTGCAGTTATCGTTCAGGCGGCTCTGGCTCTCGTGCCCAGGAACCTGCTCCAGCGCCGTCAGCAGCGCCGGCATCGTGGAGGCAACGCCTTGCAGCGAAACCGCCCTGGGCGCACTGAATTCGAGGATCGGGAAGTCCGTCCGGTTCCGCCGCGCCCCCATCCCCATCTGTCGCATCTGCTCCGAGTCCGCCACAAGCCAGCCCAGAATATCCCCCGGCCTATGCACCCCCATTGAGAGCAGATCCGCCATCACCACCGGGTCCGACATGTGCACCGCCAACCTATCGGGGTCAATCCGGAACTCCCCCTTCGACCCTATCAACACCGTGTCTATCCCACAGAACCACACGGTCGCGTCCGGGAAGACGTCCACGAAGGTCCCGACCACGGTCGCAAAATCGCTCGGAGAGAGCTGATAAAGCGGCAGCCACTGGGCGAGGATGCCACCATCCTTGAGCCGCTCCTTACAGATCTGCCAGTGCTCGAAGGAGTACAAGGTGCCGGCCCCCGAAACGAAGGGATGAATCGGGTCCGCACTGATGACATCGTACTGCTCCCGAGTAGCCTTCACGTAGTTGGCGCCGTCGTTGATAACCACGTGCACCTTCGGGTTGTTCACGGCATCGTGGTTCCAGTCAGCAAACTGTGCCGCGCCGTCGGGAACCTCCTCGCACAGCTCCACCACCGTCACGTTCTCCACCGTGGGATAGCTGGCGATAATCCCGCTCGACACCCCAGCCCCGAGCCCGATAATGAGCACCTCCCTCGGCTCTGGATGAAGGATCACAGGCAAGTGCCCCAGCATCTTCAGCGCCCGCATGTCATATAGGTACGTCGTCGCCACCGGCTTGGCGTTGATCGAGATGATCTTGTCTCCCCAGCCCGTCTCCAGCACGTCAACAGAGGCCGTCACGCCCTCCTTGTGATAGAGCAACCTCTGCATATACCGGTCGGTGACGTCCACTGTCGAGCCACCCAGCCAGCTCGTGTAATAACCCCCACCATATGGCCCCCACCCAGCAAACAGCACTTTAGTTGCGAACTTCGGATGCACGAACGCCAGCACCACCACGATAGCAACCACGGCTGCCGCCGCCGCGCCGCGGGCGGTGGGGTGCCACGGCCTGGCAATGGCGATCGCCAATGTCCCTCCAATCAGCATGAGGAAGAGCGCCGCCGCCGTCAGCGCAGGCTGCAGGCCGAGAAATTTGACCAGCACAAATCCCCCCAGCAGCGACCCGATGATACCCCCCAGCGTGTTGATCGCGTAGACATCGGCCACCGTTCGCCCGACGCGCTCCACCCCCCGGGAGTACATGCGAACCAGGATGGGAAAGCTCGCCCCCGAGAGGAACGTCGGCACGAACACCAACAGAAAGCACACCACGAACTGCGTCGCGATCACGAGGTACCACACCCCGTAGGTCCAATCGTAGAGCCGCAGAAATACGAAAGGCAGGCGATTGATGATCGCGGGGCCGAGCACCGCGCACAGGCCCCCGAGGAAGAGCAGCCCGGCGACAGCCGCCCCGCGGTTGCCGGAGCGATCGGCCCGCCGCGCGAACACCGCGCTCCCGAGTGCAATCCCCACCAGCACTGCGGTCAGCATCGTCGAGAACGCGTAAGTCGTGGACCCGAGGATCAGCACCAGGCTCCGCGTCCAGACCACCTCCAGCGCAAGGATCGCCAGGCCCGACGCGAACGCCAGCACCAGAATCACCCGCTCCACCCTACCGAGAGGCGGTGAGCTGCGCGTCTCCTGCGGCTTCGCCTTCGCCGCTGTCTGGTCGGGAGCCAGATCCGGAGAGGTGCTGATCAGAATCGCCATCCCCGCCAGGAAGAAGTTCCCCAGTGCCGCCCCCAGCGTCGTCGCTGAGATCCCCAGCACCGGAATCAGCACGAACCCCGCGGTGAACGTTCCCGTCACTGCCCCAAAAGTATTGACAGCATAGAGGCGGCCCACCCCGAGGCCGAGCGCGTCCTCTCGCTCGACCATCAACTTGCTCAGCACCGGCAGCGTCGCGCCCATCAGAGTTGCCGGAAGGACCAGCACCGCGAAGCTGACGACGAACCGGAAGAGAGTGAATAAGCTGAAGCTCTCCCCGAACTGAGAATAGATGGACGGGTACGCGCCCTCCACCAGCTTCAAGAGAGTGGGAAGCAGCAGCGCGTACGCGCCGATGATCCCCTCCATGCATCCGTAGACCACCAGTGGCCGCAGCCGCGTGCGATCAATCACCCGCCCCGCCGCATAGCTCCCCAGGGCAAGCCCCGCGAAGAAGGCGGCCAACACCGTGCTCACCGCGTAGGTCGTGATCCCAAACACCAGCCCGAACTGGCGCACCCAGATGACCTCGTAAATCAGGCTTGTCATCCCGGAGAGAAAGAAGAGCAGGTACACGACCAGGGCCCAACGGTGACGCGGCGAGCCCCGGACCCTCGCTGTCGCAGCAGCGCTGTTGCTGTCTGACATCTCTTGCCTCTGCACCTGCCGCGGCGGCCAAGGACGCTCTTGCCGCTGGCAGGTCCGCGAATCTCTGGACCGAACTCACTTCTCTGTCGCGGGCGGCGCTTCCTGCCCTCAGCATCCGTCCCCGGCCGCCGCTCCGCTCTTCAGGAGGTATGCACATGATTGTGAAGGTAGGCCTCAGCGAGGGCGACTTCGTCGGCAACACCAATGTCGCCATCCAGCGCGCGATCGACGCTGTCGGCCTCTACGGCGGCGGCACCGTGGAGGTCGCCCCCGGGAGCTATACGCTGTACGATTCGGTGCTGCTCCGCAGGAATGTGCGCTTGGTGGGATCCGGCCCAGACACCATCCTCCGGAAATGCGAGGGCCCGGCAAGCGAGTTCGCCGTCGACGCGGATTATGGCCAGAGGAAGGTGACGGTAAAGGACCCCACAGGCTTCCGCGAGGGTATGGGCGTCGTCGTCACCGACGATCGCTCCGGCGGCTGGCACGACACTCTCGCCGCCATCACCCTGGTCCAGGGCAACGTCCTCTACCTCGACCGGCCCTTCCTCTCCGACTACGACGGCGACTCCGCTGGCATTGTCTTCAACTCCTTCCCCATTGTGGCCGGTTTCGACGTGGATGCCGTCACCGTCGAAGGGCTCACGATCGACGGCGACAGGGAGCACAACCGGGAGATCAACGGCTGCATCGGCGGGGGCATATACCTCCATCGCGCGCGCCGCTGCCGCATCGCCGACTGCATTGTCCGCGACTTCGCCGGCGACGGCATCAGCTTCCAGATCACCCAGGACATCCTCGTCGAGGGCTGCCAGGTCACCGGCGTCACCGGGCTCGGCCTCCATCCAGGCACCGGCTCCGCGCGGCCGGCCATCCGCGGTTGCCGCTCCCACGATAACGGCGGCGACGGCTTCTTCCTCTGCTGGCGCGTACAGGTGGGCAGCTTCCAGAACAACGAGTTCTTCAACAACGGCGGACACGGGATCTCCATCGGCCACAAGGACACAGACAACCTATTCTCGGAGAACGTGATCCGCGGCAACAGGCGCCACGGAGTCTACTTCCGCGACGAGAAGACCACTAACGCCGGCAGCCGCAACACTCTTCGCCGGAACATCATTGAGGACAACGAGGACTGCGGCGTCTACATAGAGGGACACACGACCGATCTCCTCCTCGAGGAGAACACCATACGCGACACCCGCCGGGGGGAGGCGCGCACCCAGCGCATCGGCATCCGCGCCGGCCAGAACGCCGGCCGCATCCGCGCCGTCAGGAACCGCATCGAGAACCATGTCGAAACCGCGGTTCACGGAGAGGTCGCGGTCGAGGACTGACTCCGCGGCCGATCCGGGCACGCTTCTCGCCCGCGGAGACGAGACTCCGGCCTCCACACACCCGCCGCACGCGCCCCGCTACCCGGCCAAAGTGTCCTCTCTCTCCGTGGCCTTGCGGGCCCTCCGCTCCATCACCTTCACGACCCCAATCGTCCCCGCGTACAGCACCACCATGGGCAGCGCGCAAAGCGTCAGCGTGATGGGATCCCAAGTCGGAGTTATGATCGCCGCAGCCACGAAGACCACGATCACCGCCTCCCGCCACCTCCTGGTCAACATGTGAGAGTCAACGATGCCGATCTTGGCCAGCAGCACGATCACAATCGGAAGCTGAAACCCCAGCCCGAAGGCG
>CP070816.1:3125011-3127683 GCA_020344235.1 Armatimonadota bacterium | reverse complement strand
CGCATAGCCTCTCGCTCTTCCGCCCGGCCTTTCCGGCGCGAGTGACCCCGCTTCCCCCTCTTGGTCGTGTGAAACTTCTCCGGCGGCACCCTCGCACGCGCAAATCCCCGCGGCCGGCGCTTCTTCTCGCCTCTCACTTCATCTTACCTCCGCTCCCCGGCAGGGAGGTATTCGTCGTCCAGAAAAGAATTCATCCTGCAACCGGCAGCGGAGCTCGCACCCCCGGGGAACTTCGCCCCTGCTGCTTCCAAGAGGCTCACCGAAATTGACACACCCCATCCTGTACATACAGCAGCTCCCAGAGGCCCGCGACCTCCCGCCCCCCTCCTACATGAGCGAGCAAGCATCCGGGCTCGACCTCCGCGCAGCCGTTACCGCGCCCGCCACCCTTGCTCCGGGAGAGTCCCACCTCACCCCCACCGGCATACGCATCGCCCTCCCCCCCGGCTACGAGGCCCAGGTCCGCCCCCGTAGCGGCCTCGCCTCACAGCACGGCATCACCGTCCTCAACGCACCGGGCACCATTGATGCCGACTACCGCGGCGAGCTGTGCGTGCTTCTCATCAACCACAGCGCCCGGCCCTTCGTCGTCAACCGCGGCGACCGCATCGCACAGTTGATCGTCGCACCCGTCACCCACGTCCAAATCGAACTCGTCGAGCGCCTTGACACCACCCCTCGCGGCAGCGGTGGGTTCGGCCACACCGGCCGGTGAGCACACCTATGCCTTCCTTCATAATCGGAATCGGCGGCGGCAGCGCTTCCGGCAAATCCACGATTGCAGAAGCTCTCTGCAAGCTTCTCAGCCCCCTCCGCGTCGAGATCATCAACCAGGATCGCTACTTCCGCGCCTCCGACCGCCTGCCCACCCACACCAGCCCGAACGGCGCCCGAGTCTGGCCCGATCACAACCACCCCGACTCGTTCGACTTCCAGTCCCTCTGCCGCGACCTCCGCCGCGCCCGCGACGGCAGCGCCGACGCCATCGTCGTGGAGGGAATTCTCGTCCTCCATGACCCCGAGCTGAGAGACCTCATGCACCTCAAGCTCTTCGTCCATGCCGACCCCGACGAGCGCATCGTCCGCCGCATCCGGCGCAATCTCTCCCGCGGCTGGCGCCTCGACGATATTTCCGACTTCTACCTCGATTCCGTACGCCGCCGACACCGGGACTTCTGTGAGCCCACCCGCGCCCACGCCGATCTCGTCATCCCGGGCGGGCGGGATGATCGGGAAGAGACAGACCGCCTGCTCGCCGAGGTCTGCGCCAGTGTGCATGCCGCCCTCCGCACTGCTCCCAGTCCCTCCCACCCCCAGCAGTCACGGCATCACCATGCGAAAGATATACGCTGATCTACACATCCACATCGGCCGCACCAGCGCGGGCCAGCCCGTGAAGATCACCGCCGCGCGCGACCTCACCTTCGAGAACATCGCCAAGGAGTGCGCCCTCCGCAAGGGCATCGAGCTGGCCGGTATCGTGGACTGTGGCTCACCTGCCGTCATGCAGGACATAGACGCCCTCATCGAGACCGGAGAAATGGTCGAGCTGCCGACAGGGGGCCTCCGCTACCGGGATGCCACCACCATTCTTCTGGGCTGTGAACTCGAAACGGTAGAGGAGGACGGTTCGGCCTCCCACCACGTCTCCTATTTCCCGGCGCGCGAGCAGCTCAAGGTCTTCATCGGCTTCCTTCGCCGGCTCGTGACCAACCTCGACCTAAGCTCCCAGCGCTGCCGCCTCCCGGCCCGCCAGCTTCTCCGTATGGCCCGCTCGGCCGGCGGCGTCTTCGTGCCCGCCCACGCCTTCACCCCCCACAGGAGCCCCTATGGAAACTGCGTCCGGCGGCTCCACGACATGTTCGGCGAGGCCGGCCTGGCCCAGCTCGCAGCCGTCGAGCTCGGCCTCAGCGCCGACAGCTACCTCGCCGACCGCATCGCCGAACTCGCCCCACTCACGCTCCTCTCAAACTCCGACGCGCACTCCCTGCCCAAGATCGCTCGCGAATACAACGTCCTCTGGCTGGACCAAGTGAGCTTCCAGGAGGTCCTCTTCGCGCTCCGCCGAGAGCGCGGCCGCAAAGTCCTGGCCAACTACGGCCTCGACCCGCGCCTCGGCAAATACCACCGCACCTTCTGCCCCGAATGCGAGACTATCGCCCCCACTGAACCTCCCGTCCTCTCGTGCCCACTCTGTGCCGCCCCTAACATCGTGAAAGGAGTGCTCGATCGCATCGCCGAAATAGCTGACTACCCGGAGCCGCGGCCGCCCAGCCACCGCCCGCCCTACCACTATCAGGTCCCCCTTCAGTTCCTCCCCGGCATCGGCGCCGTGACCCTGGGCAAGTTGCTCAATCGCTTTGGCACCGAAATGCACGTCCTGCACCAGGCAACGCCGGACGAGCTGCAATTCGTGATAGGGCAGAAGCTCGCCCAGCTCGTCATCCAGGCGCGCCAGGGCAGCCTCCCTCTGCTCGCGGGCGGCGGCGGCCGCTATGGCAGGGCGGTGGCCGACGACTCCGAAACCCAACTCACCATGGGATGGTAACCGTGCCCGGACTCTTCATCACCCTCGAAGGCATAGATGGCTGCGGCAAAACCACCCAGGCGGCCCTGCTCGCAGACTGGCTGCGCGAAGCCGGCCACCCGGTTTGTCTCACTCGCGAGCCCGG
>CP070816.1:3121449-3124911 GCA_020344235.1 Armatimonadota bacterium | reverse complement strand
GATACATGTCTCTGGTGTTCCAGCCATAGGAAGTGTAGACGTCGGAGCTATCCTGGCTGTCGCGACGGGATCGGCTGAACCCGAGGTCGAAGGAGCGCCCGTCACGCCAGCTCCACGAGTAGGACGGCGCGACGCCGCAGCGGAAGATACCGTCGCCTCGCAGGTAGGGGTAGTAGTAAGTGTTGACCAACCAGCCGCGTCCCTCGATCGCCCCTGTTTCGAAGTGATCCCATTTCCCGAAGCTTGACTCGCCGCCGACGTAGTCGGTATCGGGGAAGTAGCCGAGCGTGGGGTTGAACTCCTCGGTGACGACCTGGAGTTGCCAGTTGTACCGCAGCCTTCCGACGCCCCGGTAATGGCTTCCGCCTACGGTGTACGACCCGCCGTCCTCGCCCCCTTGAGCCTGAGACTGATAGAGCCCCACCCAGACGCCGTCGAACCCCTCGGGCGTTCGCCAGGCGTAGTCGGCATCGAGACCATAGCACGAGTTAGCCCCCCTGCCCTCTTCCCGGTGGGAGACCAGGGACGCTTTCGCGGTCATTGCGTCGGAGAAGCGGTGGCGCCAGGAGGCGGCGACGGCATTCTCGTCATCCACCGTCACAGCGTCGAGAATGCCTATGGTATCGCTGCCGAGGGTGCCGAAGAGCTTAAGGCCGGCGTCGAACTCTTCGATCCGGCGCGTATAGAGCAAGTCGCTTGGCGGGAAGTATCCCTCCTGACCAGTGATGAAGAAGGGGCGGGGGTCAGGGAGATAGCGCTCCGTGTACGAAAACGAGATCGGCTCGACGACATCCTCGATCTGTTTGAAGTCAGGATTGACGACGGCAAGTGCCGTGAGGCCGTTCCGAAGCGTGCACTGGACGTCGAGGCCGGCCTCGGTGCGGCGGCCAACCGACTCGCCCGTGTCCAGAGTGAGATACGGCATCATGAGCGGCCGGCGCGCACTTGCCGGAGGGTGCAGGCCGACGAGGTCCGCGGCGCGGTTTGGGTCGGCGGCGATGCCCATCTCGGCGGGATACCGTGTCGAGATTCTCTCCCCAGCGAAGCGGCGCCCCACATTGAAGCCAAACGTGGTTTGGCCGGGAGGATACCGCAAGATGCCGAAGGGGATCGCCATTTCGGCTTGCCAGCCGGTTGGGGTGCGGACAGCGGCGCCGCGCCAATCGCCGCGCCATTCGATCTTGGTTGCAGAGCCGCCCGGAATCGTCTCCGACTGCGTGCCGCGCGCGGTAACGTTGAAGAAGTAGCACTCCCCGTGCTGGTGCCACGGGTCGAGCGCAAGCCATACAAAATCATCCTTCCAGATGTCTCCATTCCGGCGAGTCTCGCTGGCAACGATGTCGTCTGGACTGCGGTCATGACAGATGACGGCCACGTAAATGGCCCTGTCATCGAGGCAAATCAGGGCCTCCGTCTCTTCGGGAGCAGGTTCATCCACGTCAATGCAGCAGAAGCCTTCGAGGCGCGCGGCCCGCGACCAGCAGTCGTCGTCGAGGTGGCCGTTAATGACCGGTGGGGCGCCGACGTAGACGGCCTGTACTGCTGGGTGATCAGACGCCGCAGCCCCTGCCTCACTGTGGCTCCCGGCTGTCGGCACAGCGACAACGCACGAGAGCACGAGGGCCGCGCCCAAGGCCAGTATCGAGTGCGGGAAACGCGCGGTGGGAACAGGCATGGTAGGCACCTCCGGGGGGGTAAAAAGATTAGCCGCAGGCATCTCTGCCTGCGGCCTCAACCGCACATTCGTATACTGTTGTCTCAGGCGGTCACCCGGCAAGGGCCACCTCCTGCGTCGGACAGCCTATGGTTAGACGGCCAGCAGGATAGCGCGGCGTTGGCCGAATGTCAACCTGAAACTAGAACGTCCAGATAACCTTGAGCGCGAGCCGCTGCGCGAAACCAGTCCGGTCAGGATCGGGATCGCCCACTATCACATAAGCGTCCAGCCCCCTGCGGACAACCTGGCGGTACGACGCGTAGGCGCTGAAGCCGGCGTCGCGCCAGATCCCGCGGGCGGCCACACACTTCTCCGGCGTGATGTCGTAGGACGTCGTGAGGACGGTCTGATACTCGTGGCCGGCGTCTTCGGCCGGCTCGGTGAGGTGAGAGTACTCGCCCCCCAGGCGGAGGGACAAGCGGTCGCGCGGGTGGAAGCCCTGGTCGAGCGAGTAGTACGTATAGTCACCTCCCTGCCGCTCGCCTATCAGCACGAAGACGCTGCCGCTCCGGTACATATCTCTCTCGTTCCAGCCGTAGTGGGAGTTCACGTCAGTGTTCTTGTACCCTTCGCGCCGGCCCCGGGTGAAGCTGACGTGCGCGGAGCGCCCGCTCCGCCAGTCCCACCAGTGGCTGGGAGAGAAGTTTGCCTCGTAGACGCCGTCGCCGTTCAGATAGGGGAAGTACTGGGTAATGATATGCCACCCCTTCGATATCAGTGGGCCCTCTTCGTACCGGCGCCAGCGGCCGAAGTCCAACTCTCCGCCGATGTTGTTCTGATCGGGGTAGTAGCCCAGAGAAGGATCGAAGTCCTCGGTCACGACTCGCAGCATCCAGTTGTAGTTGAAGTTCCCCGCGCCTTGGACGCGGTGGCCGCCTCCTCCCAGGGCATAAGATCCCTCCGGCTCGCCGCCCTGCGTTTGTGACTGGTAGAGAACAGTCCAGAGAGAGTCGCGGCCCTCGGCGTACTGCCAGTCGTGGCTCGCATTGAAACCGTAGCAGAAGTTGTGTGGCTCGCCGTGCTCGCGGTGGGAGACCAGCAGCAGCTTGCTTCGCGTGTAGTCATCGAAGCGATGCGCCCAGGCCCCCGCGAACGCGTTCTCGTGGCCATAGGTAGTAGTGTCGAGGATGCCGATACTCTCGTCACCCACAGTGCCGAAGAGCTTGATTCCCGCATCGAAGTCCTCGATCCGGCGCGTATAGAGCAAGTGATTGCGCGGGAGGAATCCTTCCTGCCCGGTTACGAAGAACGGGCGCGGATCGCGCAGGTAGCGCTCCGTGTACGAGAATGATATCGGTTCGACCACATCCTCGATCTGCTTGAAATCCGGGTTGATCGCGCCCAGAGCGGTGAGGCCGCTGGGCATGTGATACTGGACATCGAGGCCGGTGTCGAACCGACGGCCGACGAAGTCGCCGACGTCGGCGGTTACATAGGGCATGAATACGGGGCGCGGCTTGATCGTCGGGGGGTGGAGGCCGACCAGGTCCGCGGCAAGGCTGGAATCATACGTCTTTCCCATGTCCGGGTATACACACCAGATTCGCTCCTCCGCGAACCTGCGCCAGACCGAGATGCCGAAAGTGTCCTGCCCGGGTGGATACCGCAGGATGGAGAACGGAATCGCCAGCTCGGCCTGCCAGCCGTCATCGGTGCGGCAGGCGGCCGCGGTCCAGTCGCCGCGCCACTCAATCTTCGTCGCAGAGCCGCCCGGAATCCTCTCCGACTGCGTGCCCCGCGGAGTC
>CP070816.1:3111049-3121349 GCA_020344235.1 Armatimonadota bacterium | reverse complement strand
CGGGTAGTGAAGTGCGGCCAGATCTCACAGAGCAGGTCCAGCAGCGGGTCGAGTTCCTCTCGCCTGGGGGCGCGCGGTCCGTCCAAGGTCATCCTCCGATCCGTTCGCGAGTTATGCGGGCGGCGTTGCATTCATGAGTTCGGCGCCGGACCGCCGCGCTCCTCGGCCATAGAGGAGGGGCTAGGCCGAAGGGGAATGCTGAGGTCGCGCAGGCCGCGGCCAGCGCAGCACGCTCGGCCGCGGATCGCCAGCCATGAGCGATACATCCCCCGAAGAGACCGCAACATCGGAACGAGCTAGGCTGCCGTCAGCCAGCCTCGCACCGGCGGCCGTTCTGCTGGCCGTCGTGATCAACATGCTGTGGGGCACGAATCCGATCGCCCTGAAGATAGCGCTTCGCTCGCTGCCCCCGATCGGCTCGGCAGGAATCCGCTTTGCGGTGGCGGCAGTGGGTGTCTGGCTGTGGTGCCGCGCGACGGGGGTGCCGGTGGCGCCCCGCCGAGGGGAGGTCCCCTGGCTGGCGGCGGTCGGCGTCTTCTTCGTCCTTCAGATTTCGACGTTCACCCTCGGCGTTTACTGGGGAACCGCCAGCCATTCGACTGTGCTTCTGAACACCTATCCGTTCTTCGTGCTGGCGCTGGCCCACTTTCTTATCCCCGGCGATCGGGCGACCATAGGGCGCGCGGCCGCGGTGGCCGCAGCCTTCTCCGGGGTCGTGGTGCTATTCGCGGGGGAATGGGGAAGCTGGGAGGGCACGAACCTCCTGGGCGACATCGTGCAGTTGACGAGTGCGTTCATCCTCGGCTCCCAGGTGGTGTTCTTGAAACACGCCGTGGCACGCGTTCATGCGGAGCGCGTGGTGCTGTGGCAGATGACCATCGGCGCGGCCGCATTTCTGCTCTACAGCCTGGCTTTCGAGGACCTCGCTGGGGCCAGGCCGAGCGCGGAGAGTCTGTCCGCAGTCATCTACCAGGGCGTGATGATTGGGACCGTGTGCTTCACGGTATGGACTCTGCTGATTCGGCGGTATGCGGCCAGCCGCGTCGCGGTCTTCGGGTTCATCTCGCCTCTGGTGGGGGTGGCGCTGAGCGCGCTGGTGCTGGGAGAGGTCCTGGGCCCGACGCTTCTGATAAGCGCGGTGTTGGTCGCGGCCGGCATCATTCTGGCCAATCTGTGGTAACGTTCTTCCGGTGATTGCCGTTCGCAGGTGCACTCAAGGAGAGAGGTGAGGGACGATGGATCTCTATGATGTGGTGCGCACGCGCAGGAGTGTCCGCAAGTACCGCTCCGACCCGATCCCCCAGGAGGTTCTGAACCGTGTGCTCGATGCTGCGCGCATCGCCCCCTCCGGCAGCAACCGACAGCCGACTCGGTTGATCGTAGTGGCCGACGACGAGACCAAGAAGAGGCTCGTCCCGATGTGTCACGACCAGGCTTTCATCGCCACCGCGCCCGTTGTGATCGTGGCCTGCGGCCGGGACATCAAGTACAACCGGGGAGAATGGATGGGCCGCTGCGCGATGATCGTGGACGTCGCGATCGCGGTTGACCATCTCACGTTGGCGGCGCGGGCGGAAGGCCTCGGGACGTGCTGGATTGGCTCTTTCAGCAACGCCGCGCTGAAGGAGTTCTTCGATCTTCCGGAAGACGTTGACGTCGTCGCTCTGACTCCGCTCGGGTACCCAAAGGGCGACGCGTTCACCGAGGCGGAAGGACGCATCCCGCTCGAGGAGTTCGTTTGCTGGGGTGAGTGGAGCGGTTGAGCGCGCGTGTGACCTAGGGCGCGGCGACGGGGGAGACGGCGGAGCGCCGACCGGTGAGTTCGCGTCAGACGGACAAGGCGGCCGCAGACCGATATGACCTTGTGGTCTACGGCGGTTCCCCTGCGGGCATTGGGGCCGCGGTCGCGGCTGCGCGGGAGGGTCTTCGCGTGCTGCTGGCCGAGCCGCTCGGCCGAGTCGGGGGAATGGTGACGGGCGGCCTGTGCCGCACGGATATCGGCCGGCCCGAGACGGTGGGCGGCATCTTCCGGGAGTTCATGAGCCGCGTGGTTCGCTATTATGGCCAGCACTTCGGCGCGGAGTCGGAGCAGGTCGAGGACTGCCGGGGCGGAGAGCGCTTCGAGCCCCACGTAGCGCTCGCGGTGTTGACTGAGATGCTACAGGAAGCGGGGGTGGCCGTCGGTCTGCGGCGGACCGTGGCGGGGGCCGAAGTAGGGGAGGGGGAGCTGAGAGCAGTCGAGCTGTCTGGGCCCGATGGCCGCGCGCGGGTTGCGGCCCCCATCTTCGTTGATGCCAGCTATGAGGGCGATTTGCTCGCCTCCGCCGGAGCGCGCTACTGCACCGGGCGCGAAGCCCGCGACGAATACGATGAGGAGTTCGCTGGTCATCTCTTCTGGGATCCGGGCAGAGGCCGCGCCACCGAGCACGGCACCGGTGAGGGAGACAACCGCATCCAGGCCTACTGCTTCCGCATGACGGTGACCGATGACTCGGCGCGGCTGGTCCCAATCGAAAAGCCTGCGAGCTACAGCCCCGACCGGTATGAGTTGCTCGCCAAGTATCTCGCCGGCGGGCCGCGCCGATTGAAGGATGTCCTTCTCATGGGGAAGCTGCCCAACCGCAAGTGGGATGTGAACAACTGGGGATTCTGCTGGCAGTCGATGGACTTCATCGAAGGCAACTCCGGGTATGTCGAGGGAACATGGGAGCAGCGCCGCGAGATCGCGCAGCGCCACCGCGAGTACCAGTGGGGGCTGCTCTACTTCCTTCAGAACGACCGGTCAGTTCCATCGGAGCTGCGGGAGGAGGTCGGGCGTTTCGGTCTGTGCTCGGATGAGTTCACGAAAGGAGGCGGTTGGCCCAAGCAGCTCTACGTCCGGGAGGCCAGGCGATTGGTGGGGCGCTACTTGTTCACTGAGCGGGACGCACGACAGGATCTGCACAAGTCTGACACAGTCGCGGTGGGTAGCTACCCGCTGGACTCGCATGCCACTCAATGGTACCGCATTGGGCAGGCCACGCCCGCGCCCGAGGGATTCTTCATGTGCTCCGTGCAGCCGTATGAGATCCCCTACCGGTGTCTCTTGCCTGCTTCTCTGACCAACCTACTGGTCCCAGTCTGCCTCAGCGCCACCCATGCAGGCTACGGCACCTTGCGCATGGAGCCGGTGATGATGAATTTGGGAATGGTCTGCGGGACGGCGGCTGCGCTGGCGCGAGACGCCGGTGGCGAGCTGCAGAGGTTAGCTGTCAGCGAACTGCAGGCCAAGCTCGAAGCGCGCGGGCAGATCATCCGGGCTGCGTGATTGGGCCGGGAGACAGTGAGCGACTAGCGCCCTTCGGGCATCGCCAGGCCCCAGGGCCGTACGTGTCGGGGGTTGCCGCTTTCCTAGACATGCTCTCCCGGCGGAGGGAACAGCAGGGAGACCGCCACCTCGGTGCCGGATGGCATGGGGTGTCCCGCTCGTTCGAGCCCGGCCGCCAGGCGCGCCGGCAGCTTCTGCTCGAGCAACTGCTGCCGTCCCGGGATGGCGCGCGCCTGCACCCGGACCACGTGGGAGTAGCTGGGCAGATCACCTACAGCGAGCGTTGGCATGTCCGTAAAGACCCGGAACTCGCGATCGAAATCATTCAAGATGGAACGCACCAGGGGGAGGGGATCAGGAGGCTCTTCTGCCGGGACGGGAACTGTTATCACATAAGACACCTGGTTCTCGGTGTAGTTATTGGCACTCGTGATGCTGCCGTTGGAGAAGTGACGAAGCTGGCCGTTGGGCTCTCTCAAGCGTGTCGTGCGAAGTCCCACCCACTCGACGCGGCCGAAGATACGGTTGATCTCCACGAGGTCGCCGACCGCGTACTGGCCCTCGAGGATGATGAAGAACCCCGAAATCACGTCCCTCACCAGGTTCTGAGCGCCGAACCCGACCGCCAGTCCGAGGATGCCGGCGCCGGCCAACACGGGCGTGAGATCAACGTTGAACTGTGCGAGCACGGTCAGGGCCGCGACGAAGATGAGTACATATCTGAGAACGCTGTCGCCGAGCAGAATCAGCGTCTTGACTCGCTGTTGCCGGGCTTCGTCCTCGATGCGGGCCTCGGCCGCACTGGCGGCGGCTCTGATAACCTGGCTCAGCACCCGATAGACGATCCAGGCGATAATGAGCGTTCCCAGCGCCACGCTAAGCTTGGCCCGGTCCACACCCAGCCTGTCGAAGAGCAGGATTGCAGCGAGGAAGATGATCCCACCTTTGATGAGGCTGTCTGCGAAGACGAAGACTGCACTGACCCGCTGGCGACGGCCGTCCTCTCTAATGCTCCGTTCGGCCGCGCGCGCGATCCGCCCGATGGCGAAACTGACCACACCATAGAGGACCCACGCGGCGACGATGCCCAGCGCGATGACCAGAGCCCGACCGAGGGCGGGGTTCGGCACCAGTTGCTCAATCCGGTCCACGAACGCCATGGCTTTGATACCTCCCGACTGGCAGTACGGCAGTGCGAGGAGTATGGTTCGTCGCCGAGGGAGGATCTCCCGCCAGCGTGGAAAGCTCAGCACCATCCAGCCCTCCTCCCGACGCTCATGGATAACCCTGGGACGAAGCTGGCGCCGCGCCTCGCTACGAGTATCGCTTCTGTCCAACATCGGTATCGAGTTCGACGCAGCGCCGGCACCGGGGCGGGAGGCGGCCTCTGGCGGCCGCCGCGCGCAGGCGGCCGAGGACCGGGCCGTTCCAGATATCGAGCAGGGATTCGTGCTCGGCGTTCCCGAGCGCGATCTCACCCTCGACGTCTGCGCAGCAGATAGTGACGGTGCCGTCCCACAATACCACCAACCGTCCGTCGTGCTTCCCAGAGAACTCAGCGCAATATGGGGCCGACCGCTTTCCCAGGAGGAGCAGGGGCTGCATCTTGATGTAGTCCACTCGTTCCTCCCACGCCTCTCGGAAGACCTCGGTGTGATCTTCATTCTCTTCCCAGACCGTGAAGACCAGGCCCACCTTGAGGGGGGAACCGCGCTCCCCGCGGCGCCAAAGGACCCTCTCAATTCCTTCCGCGAGCTGGGAGTAATCCGCCCCGCGGGTTCTTTCATACACGTCGCCCAGTCCGTCCATCGAGAACTCCAGAATGTCAAGGCCGCTCTCGAAGATTTTCTCCACGCGGTCATCGTCGAGCAGCGTGCCGTTGGTGCAGAAGATCGTGGTCTCCGTCCCCTTCGCCTTGGCCAACCGGACCATGCGGAAGATGTCCGGATGCAGAAGCGGCTCGCCCCAGTTGTTCAGCGAGAGTCGCTTCAAGGGAGGAACACCCTCCAATATCCTCTGGAAGAGCTGGAAGGACATGCTGCCCCGCGGGCGGCGCATTTCGCGGTTCACCGGGCACGTGGTGCACTTCAGATTGCATCTGTTGGTGGGTTCGACGACGACGGCCCTCAGTGGCTTGGGCGTCACGGGCCCCGGTTGGCTCATCAACTCGAACCTCGCATTTCGATTTGCGGGGGCGCTGCCGGGGGCGCGGTAGCCATGACTCGGCTATGAGGCCGGGACCAAAGAAGTGCGAAGGGAGTCTACCGAGGCCCGCGCTTGCCACTCTCCTTCGCGTACCAGCACCTGACCGCAGTCTATGTGGCGGATCCAGTAGAGGTGGGGCGGGATGGCGTCATACCGCGGCAGCTCTGGGAGTGAGCGGCCCAGCCCCAGGCAGACATAGTGGTGGGGCAGATTGCACCCGGCCTCCGCGAGGAAGAGCGAAGTCGTGAAGAACCGGCCCGCGTTGACTTCCGTCGGGTGCGGTTGACCGGCAGCATCGCACTTAAGGTCAACCCCGTAGATCCCGTGTGGCCTCCGATCCAGCGCCAAGACGGCGGCTGTGGCGACGCGGTTCACCTCCGGATCGTGAACACTCCGCGCCACGACGGGAGATGAAGTCACACCGCTGGGCGCGTGCTGGGGGAACACGAATTCCAGCCGCTCTCGCGCCGCCGAGGTGACGAGCCGGCCCTCATGCCAGAGGGACTGGAACGCATACTCCCGCCCAGAGAGATACTTCTGGGCCATGAAATCCCACTGCGCGCCGGAGAGGCGCCAGTAGTCGAGCCATGCCCGCGCTTGGCCGAGATTCACGACCTTGCAGCTTCCACGCGCCCCGGCCCCCGAGGTGGCCCGCAGCCAGAACGGAACTCCCAAGCTGGCGGCCGCCCGCCGCAGATCCTCCTCGTCGTGCAGGAGGATGGGCACATCGTCGCGAAGGGCCGCATGACACCAAAGACAAGCGGAAGTGTACTTATTCTGCGCGCGTCGGATCAGCTGTTGATCGGGGAGGAAGGTGGCCGCGCGTATGGTGCCGCGGTGCGAGGACAAGAAGGAGACTTCCCAATCCGGCTGCCCGTGTACGAAGTCAATGCCTTCGGACTCGCAGAGGAGGTTCAGGAACTCCAGGTAACCGGGGTCGGTTGTGAGCGGCGCTTGGTAGGCCGCGTCGAGATCACCCCATTCGAGGTGATAGGGATTGGCGTCCGCACCCACTATGTAGTAGGCCTCGGGCGCCAACCGCAGGCATCCAAGGAGATTCTGAGAGGCCGGGCTACCGCACCCGGTCAGCAGAATGCGTGGCGTTGCCATGATTTGGGTGACAGCATACGGCGTGGATCTCGGAACACAACCTGGGCGCGAGGGGCGCCAGTTCGAAGAAGGCGTTGCGCAGATCCTGGGGCCATACCTCCATCAAGACGCTCGGCAAGGGCTTGAGCAGGATTCCATCCATGCTGACGAGCCGCAGGCCCGCAGCTTCGATGTCCTGCGCGAGTCGCTCCCACGTGTAGACTCGGCGGTGCCCCACCGCGAGATCGGTCTCGTTGAGTTCACGCAAGTGATGGAGGAGGCCCATGCTCAGGCCCACGCGGCGGTGTAGGGACGCCGCGTTCGGGACGACGAGGTGGATCTCTCCCCCGGAGACAAGCCAGCCCCGGGCGCGCTTCATCAGACCCTTCGGGTCCGCCACGTGTTCGAGCACATACGCCATCACGATGACGTCGTAGCGGGCGTGGGGCTCAAAGTTCTCGAAGAGACAGTGGTGAACCTGCTGGCGACACTCCTCGCTTGGGCGGCCGCTGACAATGGCCCGCGCCTCGCGCACATATCTCTCAGCGCCGTCCACCACATCGAGGTGGGGGAAGCGGCGGGACAGCTCTTCGGTCATGACGCCGTTCGCACAGCCCAGCTCGAGCGCTCGGCGGCCCCCGGCGCCGGCGAGGACGCGCTTCGCCGCTCGCTTTACGATTTCGCGGTTGAGGCCGCGGCGACTGTCGTACCACTCTGCCACCTCGTCCAGGCGAGCGCGTTCCTCCTCCGGCGACCAGGTCTCTCCCTTTACGGTCCCGCTGAGTGCCGTCATGCCGGTGTCTCCCCCTCTTGGCGGCGTCTCCCCAGGTCGGCCAGCGCCGCCCGCGCGTCTGCGATCTCGGCCATCACCTCCGGGGCGCACCCGCTGTGCAGAGCGGCCGCCTCATAGCACTTCGCAGCGGCCTCATAGGCCCCGCCGGCCAGATATGTTCTCGCCAGGCCCAGCCAGGCCGGGACATGACGCGGCTGCTGTTTCAGCGCCTCCTCCCATGTGTCGCGAGCGCGCTCGAGGTCTCCCTGATCCTGGCGCGAGAGCGCGAGGTTGCAGATCGTGTCAACCTCTCCCGGCTTGAGTGCCAGCGCCATCTCGAACTCACGCGCCGCATCCCCGTGCTTGTCTTCGAGAGCGAGGGATACGCCGAGGCTGTTGTGGGCCTGAGCGTCGTCGGGATTCCCGGCCAGGATCAGGTCCAGCTCAGCTCGCGCCTCCCGGTGCTGTCCCATGCTCAGCAGCGCAGAGGCCAGAAGATGACGCGCCTCAGTCGCCTCCGGTCGAATCGCCAGCGCCTCCCGCGCCTCTCTTGCCGCGGCCTGGGGTTCGCCCCGCGTCAGGTGGATCGCCGCCAATCGGCTGCGCGGCTTCACATCTCGGCAGGTGAAATCCTGGTAGTCAATCATCGGTCCAAACCGGCCCCGCGTGGCTGCTCGATAGGCCTCAATTGCGTCTTCGACCCTCCCCTGCTCCTCTGACCGATGGCCCAGCGCGCACAGCAGTTCCGGATGCTGAGGATGGGCGGCGAGTGTGCTCCGGAGGACGTCCTCGGCCTGCTCCCGGCGTTGGAGGAGCTCCAGGCCGTGGGCGAGCAGCACGGCGGCCCTTACTCGGTAGGCGCTGTCCTCTTCGGCGAGGTCGAGGGCGCGCTGGAGGGCGGCCACACCCTCTTCGGCCTGCCGATACCCGAGCTGGGCCATGCCCAGATAGAAGAGAACGGCCGGATTGTCCGGCTCCTCCCGGGCGCGCCTGGCGAGCAGCCTGAGGTTCCGTTCACCCCGATCCCCGGCGGCAGCGTTCGGCTCCAGATAGCCGTGATGCAGGACGGGAATGCCCGTCAAGACTGCCTCGTCGAAGCCGCGCCCTTCGCCGTCCACGAGCTGTTCGTGAACTGCGCCCTCGAAGTGTATTCCTTCCCCGTTGCGGAAGAGCCGCGGATGCCCCACCAGGCCCGTGCCGGAGAGGCCCGAATGATTGGCGGGTGCGTGAGTGATGAGCTGACAGACCGACCCGGGAATCGGGCCGGCCAACAGCTCCCGGAGTTGGTCGGCCGACTCGGCAGGGAGTTCCTCATCGGCATCTACCACCAGAACCCACTCACACGCGGCGCGCTCAATCGCGGCATTGCGAGCCGCCGCGAAGTCATCGCACCACTCAAACTTGTGGACCTCGGCCCCGAACTGGCGGGCCACCTCCGCCGTGGCATCAGTGGAACCGGTGTCCATGACGATCATCTGGTCGGCTATGCCCTGGAGGCTCGCGAGGCAGCGCGGCAGCGACTGTTCCTCATTCTTCACAATCAGACAGACCGAGAGCGTGGCGCGACACGACCGCGGGTCAGACGACCGCTCGGCGTGGGAAAGCGCCACCTCTGCCCTGGCGCGCAGGCTGCTCTCGCAGGTGACCCGCGGAAGCAATGCCCGGAGTTCCTCTCCGCCCTGATGGTGCTCGGCGTTCAGCTCGAGACAGCGAACCAGATGCTCGACCGCGTCTTGCTCTCGCCCTGTGTTCTTGGCCACCACCCCTCGCAGGTAATGCGCGCTGGCAGTTCCTCCGTCGAGCGAGATCGCCTCTTGAAGACAGTGATCACCTTCTGCGAGGTCATTCTGGGAGAGCTTGACCATGCCCAGCGTCAGCCAGGCGGAAGCGAACTCGGGGTCCAATTTGAGCGCCTCGGAGAGCACCTCCGCCGCCTCCGCGGCCCTGGCGCTGCGCCAGATGCGGCGGGCCAGGTTGACGAAATGCGGAGCGTAGACTTCAGGCGAGCCGAAGTCTGGAATGATCTCAAATGCCGCGCTGTGCTTGCCCTCGGCGAGCAGGGAAAGCACGTAGGACTCAACCGGCGCGGGATCGCCCACCCCCACAGTTACCTCCCAGCGTGTCCATGACCCAGGCCACGCTCTCCAGGATGGTTTTCGGGTGCAACGGAACCCACCTTTAGCCTGGCCCTTGCTGCGTAACCTCGAAGGCCAGACAGTGTTGGGCTTGACACCACAGAACACAGTCAAGAGGAGTGCCGACCTCAGCGTCGAAGAACCACTATTTCAGGACCCAAATGGAATGCGGCCGCACGAGAATGGGCAAGGAGGCCCGGCGCAGACGTGAATAACCACGACGAAACCCGTGCTCCGCGGCACGGCCTTGAGCACCACGGCTTTCGGAACATCGGTCGCGTCTACTGGACGCTGACCACGCCCGCGCTCTATGAGCGCATCGTGCGCCGGCGGGAGGGGCTCGTCTCACACCTCGGACCCGTGGTGGTTCGCACTGGCGATCACACAGGGCGTTCCCCGAACGACAAGTTCATTGTCCACGAGGCGTCCTCGGCGGGTCACATCTGGTGGGGTGACGTCAACCGCCCGTTCGACGAGAACCAGTACCAGCAGCTCTACAGCCGGCTGTTGGCATATATTCAGGGCAAGGACATATTTGTCCAAGACTGCTGCGTGGGGGCACATCCGGACTTCCGGCTCCCAATTCGCGTGATCACAGAGGAGGCGTGGCAGAGCCTCTTCGCCCGCAACATGTTCATCCAGATCAGAAACCGCGAGGAGTTGCTTGCGCATGTGCCGGAGTTCCGCGTCCTGTGTTTCCCGCGGTTCCATGCGATTCCGGAGATCGACAAGACCAACTCGGAAACCTTCATCGTTGTGAACTTCGGCGAGAAGACTGTGCTCATCGGCGGG
>CP070816.1:3106805-3110949 GCA_020344235.1 Armatimonadota bacterium | reverse complement strand
CAAACGACAAGGACTTCGGCGAGCTGTGCTACCGTGAGGGGTTGGTCTCGACGGGCGTCGTGCTCCTGCGCTTCCAGACCGAAGACGGATCGCGAAAGGCCGTCCTCCTCTTGGACGCGCTCGCCGATACGCCCGACCGGCTGGCCGGTCACTTCACCGTTGTCGCCGAAGGTCGCGCGCGCCTGCGACCGCTTCGTCGCCGTACGGGCGCCGAGTAACGCTTACGCTCCTGCGGCGCCTAGCCGCCGAGATCCCCCCTGTGCCCGGATGCGACCATCGGCTCTTCTTCGCGTTGACGGTGGTTCTTGGCGCGTGCTAGAATCGCCGCGGTGATGCGTGTGAGAGGAGGGAGTCTGGAACTGCCACGCGACCCGGGAGAAGACGTGCTTCTGTCCTGGAGATAGGCACCCCTATTCGCTTCCTCAAACGGCGACGCCCCTCAGATAGGCGACGACCATCTCAACTCCTCATGCGTGATCAGAACCTTCGTTCCCTCTTTCTTCAAACGGATCACTTTCGGCCCGTGGTCATGGTAGTCGTCGAAAAAGCGCGACTGGTGGAACTGGGCTGTGGCCCGGTCTATCTCTGGCCCCACAGTGATCTTGAGGTCGTTCACACCCACATGGGGCTGGTGAACTCTGGCCAGGGTCTCACGCATGTGAGCTAGCCAGCTATCGTGGTCATATGTCCCCTCCTGCCCCCGGATGTTTCGATCCACAACTTCGCAGGACTCCGCGTAACAGTTGGCATAAGCCTCGAGGTCGCTGTGATTCTGCGCGCGTCGCCATCTCTCAACCGCCGCTCTGATTTCTTCTTTCCGAAGAGGCGGCGACGCTGTCTCTCGGCCTGAGAATGCAGAAACCGGAGGCTGGGCCGGATGCTCTTCCCGTGAGATTGCTGAATCCTTCCCAAGAATACCCCAGGGCGGCTCTCGACGCGCTCGCTCGCTCTCGTGAGCGCCTGCTTCGAATGTCCGGGGCTGCCAACCACGCACGTGTCCTGCCTTAGGTGCATGGGAGCTGTGCACCCGGACGTAACCTCCGACGGCTATTGCTGCCCACGTGATGGTAACCAGGCCCGCAGCGACACCCAATACTTCCCGCCATCTTACCTGGCGTTCCATTACGCATCACCCTCACTCCATTCTACATCGATGTCCGCCGCGGAGCAATTCCTTGCGTGTATGTCCCTGGGGTTTGGTGTGATAGTTGCGTCTTCGATTGCTAGCTCAACACTGTGGCCGCGGGCCCGCTTCAGGGCGACACAGCCATCGCGCTCGGCGGAAATGGTGTCCGAACGCGCCCGCGGACCCTTTGACCCTAAGGAAGTGAGCATGCTAGAATCGCCGCGGTGATGCCTGTGAGCGGAGATGGCGCGGCAGAGAGCCTGTTTCCCGAGGACCGCGAGGCGGCCAGAGCGGCCGAGTCGGGGGCGATGCCGCTGGCTGCCCGGATGCGGCCCCGCACCCTCGACGAGTTCGTCGGCCAGGAGGAGATCGCCGGCCCCGGCACCTATCTCCGGCGCGCGATAGAGAACGACGAGCTTTCCTCGGTCATCTTCTACGGGCCCGCCGGGACGGGCAAGAGCACGCTCGCCCACATCATCGCTCACTACACCAAGGCGCAGTTCGAGCCCTACAGCGCGGTAACCTCGGGGGTGGCCGACATCCGGCGGGTGACCAAGCAGGCCGGGGAGCGGATTCGCGCGCGGGGGCAGAGGACGATCCTCTTCGTTGATGAAATCCACCGCTTCAATAAGGCCCAGCAGGATGCTTTCCTGCCCTTCGTCGAGAATGGGACGATCATCCTCGTCGGCTCGACCACGGAGAATCCGTACTTCGAGATCAACGCGCCGCTCGTCAGCCGCTCGCGCATCTTCGTCTTCCAGCCGCTGACCGCCGAGCAGGTCGCCGAGATCGTGGACCGCGCGCTGGCGGACGAGGAGCGGGGCCTCGGGAGGCTCGAGGTTACGCTCGCGCCCGAGGCCAGGGAGCACATCATCAACCTCGCCAACGGCGACGCGCGGGCCGCGCTCAATGCGCTGGAGGCGGCCGCGCTGCGCGCGCTCCAGGAGCGGCGGAAGACAAAGCAGGCGCTCATCACCCTCGAAATGGTCGAGGACGCCGCCCAGCGGCGCGCCCTGACGTACGACAAGCAGGGCGACACGCACTACGACGTCATCTCCGCCTACATCAAAAGTCTGCGGGGCGGCGACCCGGACGCCGCGCTCTACTGGCTGGCGCGGATGATCTCTGCCGGGGAGGATCCGCGGTTCATCGCCCGTCGGCTGGTAATCCAGTCCGCCGAGGATGTGGGGAACGCCGACCCGATGGCGCTGACGGTGGCGACGGCGGCCGCGCACGCCGTGGAGTACGTGGGTCTGCCCGAGGCGCAGATACCGCTCGCGCAGGCGACGATCTACGTCGCCACCGCGCCGAAGAGCAATGCCTCCTACCTTGGCATCTCGCGGGCGATGGAGGACGTGCGCAACCGCGTCGTCCCGCTCGTCCCCAAGCATCTGCGCGACGCCAACTACCCCGGCGCGAAGAACTTCGGGCACGGAGAGGGGTATGTCTATCCCCATGACCACCCCGGACACTTCGTGCCCCAGGAGTACCTGCCAAAGGGCACCAAGTCGCGGCGGTACTACGAGCCCACCGACGAGGGGTACGAGAAGCGCATCCGCGCCCGCATGGAGGAATGGGAGAAGCGGCGGCGCGAGGCCGGCGGCGAATAGCTGGGCTTCGGCAGTAGAACTACCGAAGCAACGCAAACACGAAACCGGCCTCCACAGCGGCTTCGGCACCAAGCTACCGAGGCAACGGAAGCGAGAGTCTGATGAGGGGTTTAATCCCGATTCTGGTTGTGCCCTTGCTCTGCGCTAACGGCTGTCAGCGCGCCCCCTCGACGGCCGCGCCCGAGCCAGACCGCATCGAGGCCCTCTTGCGGGCCGGTGCAGAGCAGCCGGCCCCCAAGCAAGGCGACACCCAGGGCGTCCCTCGCTCGGCGGGCGAGAGGATGGCCTGGCGGAAGGCCCAGGAAGACGACATATACGAGGCCGTTGTGCGTGTCGGGTTCGAGTACTACCAGCACACGTTCTTCTCGCGGGAGAGTAGGAAACGCCGATTCGATCAGTGCACGCTTTTCCTCTTCGTCAAGGACAAGGATCCGAGCGACGAGTTCATGAGACGATTCGGAGACGTAGGAGTGGACCTGAGGAAAGGCTCCGAAGGAAAGAAGCTCAAGCTCGGCCCTGTTACCCCCGATTCGCTTGGCCAGGTCGGCAAGATGGGCGTTGGCGATGTTGCCTGGACCAGTGACACGAGCGTGGTAGTGGAGTGGGGGTACTATGCACACCAGCGGGCGGCCGGGGGCGCCAGGTTCATCGTGGTTCGAGACAAAGGCAGGTGGGTGGTCAAACAGCTGAAGCGACCGTGGATCACATGATCCCGTCCTGTGGTCGGAGTGGCGGCGGCGCTGGCGCTCGCGTCGTCGCTTGTCTGGGGGGGATGGCTCCCGACGGCGCGCGCTGCTGGACCTGTTTCGAGATGTCTTCGTGGCAGACTGACACGACATCGCACCCCCGGGTTTCGGCGTGATGGAAGGGCGGCCGGGCGGAGGCAGGTGGTTATGAGACGCGGACGCGTGGCCGTCGCCATGAGCGGCGGCGTGGATAGCTCGGTGGCGGCTGCGATGCTCGTGGAGGAGGGGCATGAGGTGGTGGGATTCACGATGCAGATCTGGCCGCGGGAGTTCCAGGGCGACCTTCCGCCCGGCCTGCGGGGATGCTGCGGTTTGGAGGCGGTGGACTCCGCGCGCCGGGTGGCGCGGGCCCTGGGCATACGCCATTACGTGATAGACCTGCGGGAGCCCTTCGAGCGTTTCGTGATTGACCCATTCTGCGAGGAATACCTGCGCGGGCGCACCCCGAACCCCTGCATCGGCTGCAACACCTTCGTGAAGTTCGGCCCGCTCCTGCGCCGGGCGGCGGAGGTGGACGCGGCGAAGCTGGCGACCGGCCACTACGCTCGCGTGGACCACGATGACCAGCGCGGCCGGTGGGTGCTGCGGCACGGCGTTGACAAGGCGAAGGATCAATCATATAGTCTCTACGGGCTGAGCCAGGAGCAGCTTGCGAGGGCGCT
>CP070816.1:3101822-3106705 GCA_020344235.1 Armatimonadota bacterium | reverse complement strand
CCTTCGCGCCGAAGAAGAAGTTGCCCGTGAAGATGCCGGCCGCACCCAAGCACGCGAGCCACGCCGGGCCCGCGGCTCCCGCGACCGGCACGCCGGGGTTGAAGCACAGCCCCTGTCCTGACGCCACGTTCCGCGCGAACACCGCCCGCGCCCACGCCGCGTCGGACGGAAACCCGAATCCCCCGTGCAGCCACTCCGCCGCGGCATAGACCATCGCCAGCAGTGTCGCCAGGGACGCCAGCAACACGAAGCTGGCGAACGTAGCTCCCTCTGGCGGCGGAATCACAGGGGAGGAGCGCGGCCTGTTGGCAGTCACAACCCGCATTCCCATGATAGCTAGCGATTTTACCGCGCCCGCGCGCCCCGGTCAACCGCAGCCGGAACCCCCGCTCACTCCACCGACCCCGACCCCATCTCGTAGCGTCCCTGGATTCCCTTCACTTCGTTGACTGGCGCACGGTAGAAGTAAGGGCCGAAATGCGACGCAAGGCGCCGCGCCGCCTCGGGATGCTCGTCCACCAGGTTGCAGGTCTCGCGGGGATCATCCGCGAGATTGTAGAGTTCGTCCGGCTCCCCCTCCGGCCGGCGCACATACGACCACGTCTCATCCCGCACGCACCGGTCCTGCCCCTCGTGGTACCCGGAGATCACTGCCGGCCGGTGTATGTCGCTGTCTCCCTCCAGCACCGGCCGGAACGACCGCCCGTGCATCCCGAGCGTTTCATTGCCCTCGCCCAACACATCGAGTATCGTCGGCAGCACATCGTGGAACTGCACCAGCGCGCGCGCCTCCCGGCCGCCGTTGCGCCCGCCCGGCAGCCTCACCAGGAACGGGCACTTCAGTAGCTCGCTGTGCATCCGGTCGCTCCCCTTCAGGAACTTGCCGTGGTCCCCCAGCGGATGCCCATGGTCGTTTGTCACCACGATGACCGAATCGTCCAGATACCCCAGTTCCCCGAGCGCCTCGAACAGCCGCCCGAGACAATGATCCACGAACGCCACCTCGCCCGCGTACAGCCCGCGGATCAGGCGCACCTCCTCCCGGCTCGCCCACCCCTCCATCGGCCCGCCCATCGGCAGAATGATGCGCGGCCCCTCATAGCTGTTGTCCGTGTACGTGTCCCAGCGTTCCGGTGGGTCCCACGGCTCGTGCGGATCGAACGAATCTACCCACAGGAACACCCTATCGTGCACCCGATTCGCCCTCAGCCACTCGACGCTCTCTTCAGCGACCTGCGCGGCGAACCAGTGGGACTCCTCCGTGAACTCATCCGTGTTCGCGAGAAACTGCTCCACCCGGCGCCGCCACTGTTCGTCGAAGCTCGCGTTAACATAATCGTCGAGCTTGCGCCGCGTCGGGGACGACACGTACGGGTCGTACTCCTGCCCACGGATCCACCGATAGGCGTTGAACGCGCGGTGGTAGTTCATCCCCGGCGCGCGGTAGTGGTACACATCAGAGACCAACCCGCAGACATAGCCCTTCGCCCCGAGAATCTGTGCAATTGTCACGTCCGTCTCCCGCAGCGGCTCCCAGCCGCGGAACGGCAGCGTCCACTGCCCCGTCATCAGCGCCAGCCGCACCGGCATTGTGGGCAGCCCCTCGGGATACGCGTTGTGGAACACAATGCAGTCCTGCGCAAACCTGTCCAGGTTCGGTGTCTTGCACGCCGGCACGTCGGCGAACGGTCCCTCTCCCCTATTGTACAGACTCACATGATCCTGCCGCAGACTGTCCAGCACCAGAACGATGACGTTCATCTCGGAACTCCCCGGTAGAATGTCGTCTCGTTCTCCGTGCCGGGCAGTAAACCCTACGACCCCGGTGCGCCCCAGCCATGCCTCTCCTTCTCGAAGCCCTTCCCTGCAGTGAGAGAGCGCGCGCGGCGCCTCACCTCCGGGTTGGGATCGTAGAGCGCCAGCTCGAAGGCCTCCTTATGCTCGACCGGGTCTATCTCCGGCAGCAGCGCGGCGACTGCGAAGCGCACACACGTCTCGGGATCCTTCAGGCCGCGCTCCAACCAGCGAGCCGCCTCCTCTCCGCCGTGCTTCGCCAGCGCCGCAGTCGCCGCCGCGCGGACGCGCTTATCCTCGGACTCGGCAAGAGGTGCGATGGCCTCGGGATCGGCCTCCTCACATGACACCATCGTGTGGAGTGCGGCCGCCGTCACCTCCGCCGACTCGTCATCCAGGAACATCGCACACCAGTCGAACAGGTCCGGATCGCCCAAGTCCGCCAGAAGCCTGAGCCCGCGCGCGCGCCGATCCGGGTTCTCGGACATGAGGCAGTCGAGCGCCTCATCTTCCCGCGGGTCGGCCTTCTCCTCGGGCGGCTCGGCCTGGACTTCGATCGTGCTCACCCGCCGTCGGGCATGGAGCGTCTCCGGGTCAATCTCGACGCCCTTGAAGAACTCCGGCAGCCACTGGCGCGCCATCCCCAATAGCTCTCTGGTGCGAATCGTGCTGTTGGGGCGGGAGGTGATGCGGTTCACCACCCAGCGCGAAAGACGGTCAATCCCCGGATGCCGGCTCCCGACCCCCTTGTAAGGCTTCAGGCCGAGGATGTCGTTGACCCACCTTGCCAGCTCCTCAGGTGTGCGAGGCTGGTCGCCGTACCCGGGGTGCGACCGCAGCACGCTCACGGGAACCCGGCCGTCTATCGCGATCACCCCGCCGCGGCGGAACACGGTCCTCTTGCCCAGCCGCTTGCGCATCTGGTCGAGATCAATGCTGCACGTCAGGACGACGGCACTGTCGCGGGCGCGCCGCGCCTGCGTCCTGGCACGGCCCAAGGCGTAGCCCCGACTCTCCGCGAACCAGACGCGTCGGGAGGGCTTCTTCGGGAGAAAGCCCTCCCGGCAGATCCGCTCTGCGCGCAGCAAGGTTGTGCCGTGGTAGACGATCATGTCTCCCACCCGGCCCGCGCCGCCCCGTGACCGACTATGCCTACGACCGGAGGCGGTACGTTGCGGGCGGAGCGATCTTCTGGAAGCGTTCCCGCCCCTCCGGCGAGAGGCAGCGGAAGGCCTGCTGCGACAGTGTTATCCCGCGCCGCCCCAGACGCGCCGCGATGTTCACCGTCTTCCCGATGACATCGAAGCGCTCTTCACCCGGGGGCCCGAACGCGCCCGCCAGCACGGGCCCAACGTGCACGTTCACGTTGAGGTAGGCGTCCAGCCCGGCCTCGAGTGCGCGCTCGCGCGCCTCCCGGGCAAGCTCCGAGAGCGCGAAGACGCACTGCTCGACCGACTCCGTGGGGAACACGACCAGCCCGGCGTCGCCCATGAACTTGACGATCCGCCCTCCGGCCGGCTTCAGATGCTTCGCGGCGAGCGCGTAGAACGACTGCAGAAACCCCGCCACTCGTGCATCTTCTTCGGGGGACCTCCACTCGGCCATACGGGACAGGTCGAAGAAGGCGACGCCCAGGGTTTGAGTCTCGCAGTCCGCAGGCAGCGCGGAGCCCGATGCAGCAGGTACAGCGGCACGATCAGACATGATGCGACTCCTCTCATAGGACATATATCGTTGGTCTCCGGCGACCACACGCCGCGAGCCAACTAGTCGTATTGTACCTCATAACCGCCCCAAACGCAAGGCGGAACCTACAGCTCTCCACACCAGGTGTGACTAGGTTCTGTTGGTCAAGCCGCTTGGCGAAGGTATTGGCTGCGAGTCTCCTAGCTCCCCCGACTTGTCATTCCGAGCCCAAGGCGAGAAATCTGTTCCTGAACAGTTGGTTGCTTCGGTAGCTTGCTGCCGAAGCTCTCCTGCTGCTTCTCGCCCAGCCGCCTCTACGGTGCATCCCCTACTCGTCCCCGTATTCCTCCGGCCCCTCCTCGTCGAGTTCGTCCTGCAACGCATCGCGACGCGTGAGTTCCGCAATCCTATCGGCCGGGCTGGCGTACACCTCCCGCGGCTTGCGGCCGTCGTGCGGGCCGACATAACCTCGCTCCTCCATCATATCTATCAGCCGCGCCGCGCGCGTGTATCCCAGCTTGAACTTCCGCTGCAGCATCGAGGCGGAGGCATGCTTTGTGGCGAGCACAAAGTCGAGAGCCTTCTCGAACATCTCGTCATCTGCTTCGTCGTCAACGCCTCGCATGACGACTTTGCCCGCGCTTTCCACCGCGCCGTCGGCATACCGCGGCGTGGCCTGTTCCTTCAGGAAGTTCACCAGCGTGTTGATGTCACGCTCGCCGATGTAGGCCCCTTGAATCCGCACCGGTTTCCCAGTGGGAGCGTCCAGCGGCAGGTACAGCATGTCGCCCGATCCCACCAGCCGCTCCGCCCCGTTGATATCGAGAATCGTTCGGGAGTCAACCTGCGAGGCCACCGCGAACGCAATGCGGGAGGCGATGTTCGCCTTGATAGTGCCCGTGATCACGTTCACCGAGGGGCGCTGCGTGGCGACTACCAGGTGAATCCCGGTCGCGCGCGCAAGCTGCGCCAGCCGGCAGATCGAGGTTTCAAACTCGGTCGCCGCCTGCATCATCAGGTCCGCCAGCTCATCAATCACGATGACGAGGTAGTAGAGCGGATCAATGTCCGGGTCCGTCGCCGACCGCTGGTTCCACCCGTTGATGTTCCGCACGCCCAGGTCGGCGAACTGCGAATAGCGCAGCTCCATCTCCCGGATCGCCCACCGCAGCATCCCGGCCGATTCCTTCGCGTCGTGCGCCACCGGTGCCGCGAGATGGGGGATGCTCTCGAACAAGCTCAGCTCCACCCGCTTCGGATCAATGAGCAGCAGCTTGACCTCGTCGGGCCGCGCCCGGAACAGAATGGAGGCTATCATCGAGTTCAGGCAGACGCTCTTGCCCGAGTTCGTAGCGCCCGCGATGAGCAGGTGCGGCATGGTCGCCAGATCGGCCATCATCGGG
>CP070816.1:3089812-3101722 GCA_020344235.1 Armatimonadota bacterium | reverse complement strand
GTCAACGAGAACAGGGGGGCGGAATCCGTGGTCTCCCTGCTCCTCGCGCGGCTGGTCATGGCGGAGGTGATGCAACGCGCGGCCGACAAGACGCTGACGGAACAGATGCACAGTCAAGCCGTCCCGGCCCGCGAGGTAAGCCAACAGTGCGTCGGACGCAGGGCGGTTGATGGGCAGCTGGTTGTACGTCTTCAGCGATCGCGAGACATAGGGCACACGTCATCGAGTTCACTGACGCCAAGTGAGGAGTCCCGACGCCGTGGGCTGCCGGGCTCATAACCGGTATTTGCGGTCACACCCCGTGGAGAGGGTGAGGGGTTTATGGGAGGTCGTTTCCGCAGTTGAGAATGCCGCTCACGCTCTCGCCCGCGTCGACGAGGCCGCAGCCGGTGTAGATGTCGGATCCAGGGGGCACCAGATCATCTGCACCGGCACAAGGGGCTGCCGACAGCCCGGCCGCGAGCTGCAAGGCGATAGTGCCAGCCACGTGAGGCGCGGCCATGCTGGTGCCGCTGGCTGTTTCGTATCCCCCGTCTTTCCATGTGGAGTAGATGGCGACGCCCGGGGCGGCAACGTAGACCTCCGGTCCGGGGCTGCTCCACGACGGGCGGGCGTCCGTATTGTCCGTAGCGGCCACCGCGATCACTGAGCCGTAGGCGCCGGGATAGTCAACATCAACGCCGTCATTGCCCGCGGCGGCGACCAGCACGACTCCGGCGCCGTCCGCCGTATCACAGGCGTCGTGAAGGGACTGGACGTCGGAGTCTGTCCCCAGGCTCATGTTGGCAACGTCCATGCCGTTGTTGATGCACCACTCGATGCCGGCTATGATGTCACTCACATAGCCGGAGCCGGTGCGGTCCAGTGTCTTGACAGCATAGAGAGAGGCGTTCGGCGCCACACCCACCACCCCAATGTCGTTGTGCAAGGCGGCGATGATCCCGGCGACGTGGGTGCCGTGGCCGTTATCGTCATCCCACTTGCTGGGGTCGGCCGGCTTCCACCACGGCTTGCTGACATAGTTGACGCCGTCGGCGACGGCAAGATCGGGAGGGCCGGAGTCAATGCCTGTATCTATCACGGCCACCTTCACACCGGACCCCAGGGAGTAGTCCCGGGCGGCTTCTGCGTCTATGCGGTCCACACCCCAGGGCAGCGTCTCCGGCGGCTGTTCGCCCTTTGGCTGGTCCTTCCCTGGGGGTGTCGCGGGCTTGCCAAGGGCGTGGACCTCCGCATCCATGTCTATGCGTTCCACTTCGGCCCGGAGCGCGAGCTGCTTTGCAATCCCCGGTGGGAGCCCGACCGCCATGCCGCGCACGATGGGGAGATCGCGCACGACCTCTCCTCCGAAGGCCCTCACCAGAGCGGCCTGGGCGGGCACACTTGGGAACGATTCCTGGAACACGACGATGTGGCGGCCCCATCCTTCCGCCGGCTCTGCGCCAACCGCGGAAGCGCCCGCCATCACCACCAGTGATAGCGCAACCACGGAGGCCAACAGCGCTGCTCTAGTAGTGCCGTGCCCACTCATAGTCCACTCTTCCTTTCGTCCTCTTGTCCGACGAGAGGTCGGCCGCAGCAAGGGTACCACAGTATCTCACAGGAGACAACGGGGGCCGAAGACATCAAAGGGTCGGGACCGGCGGTGAGCCGCCGGTTCCGAGAGCAGTCTACGACATCACCCGGAGCCTACGCGGCGGGCTCCTGAATCTCCGGCAGGTCCTTGAGCGCGGCTTCGATTTTCTCCTGCGGATACTCGTAGTCCTCAAGCTGACCTGAGAGATATCTCTCATACGCCCCGAGGTCGAAGAAGCCGTGGCCGCTGTAGGCAATGAGGATGCACTTTTCCTCGCCGGTGTCCTTGCACTTGAGGGCCTCGTCAATGCCGGCGCGGAGGCAGTGAGCGGTCTCAGGCGCGGGCAGGAAGCCCTCGGTGCGGGCGAAGGTGACGGCCGCCTCGAAGGTGGGAAGCTGGTGGAAGGCGCGCGCCTCGATGACGCCTTGGTTAACGAGCAGACACAACTGGGGAGCGTCCCCGTGATAGCGCAGGCCGCCCGCGTGGATGGGAGCGGGGACGAAGGTGTGTCCGAGAGTGTACATCTTCAGGAGCGGCGTCAGCTGTGCGGTGTCGCCGAAGTCGTAGCGGTACAGCCCCCGCGTCAGTGTCGGACAAGACTCCGGCTCACAGGCGATGATGTCTACGTTCTTACCGTTCAGCTTGTCCTTGACGAACGGGAAGCAGGCCCCGGCGAAGTTCGAGCCGCCGCCGACACAGCCGACGATCACGTCGGGCTCCTCGTCCACGAGCTTGAGCTGGGCTTTCGCCTCCTGGCCGACGATCGTCTGGTGCAGGAGCACGTGGTTCAGCACGCTGCCAAGGGAGTACTTTGTGTCATCGTGGGTGGCGGCATCCTCCACCGCCTCCGAAATGGCGATCCCAAGGCTGCCCGGGGAGTCCGGGTCCTTCTCGAGGATTGACTGACCGGCCTTCGTCAGATTGGTGGGAGAGGGGTGGACGGTCGAACCCCAGGTCTCCATCAGGATCCTTCGATAGGGCTTCTGCTCGTAGCTCACCTTCACCATGTAGACAGTGCACTCCAGCCCGAAGAGGCAGCATCCGAAGGAGAGCGCACTTCCCCACTGCCCGGCGCCGGTCTCGGTGGCGATACGCTTGACGCCCTCCAGCTTGTTGTAGTAGGCCTGGGCGACCGCGGTGTTGGGCTTGTGGCTTCCGGGCGGGCTGAAGCTCTCGTTCTTGTAGTAGATGCGAGCGGGAGTGCCCAGATGCTTCTCGAGCCGGTGGGCCCGGTAGAGAGGGCTGGGCCGCCAGAGCTTGTAGATCCGCCGCACCTCGTCGGGAATCTCGATGTACGGCTCCATGCTCACTTCTTGCTTAATCAGCTCCATCGGAAAGAGTGGGGCCAGGTCCTCCGGGCCCAAAGGCTTTCCGGTTCCCGGGTGGATGGGTGGGGCGAGAGGCGCGGGCAGGTCGGGATTGATGTTATACCAGTGCTGCGGAAGCTCGCTCTCTCTCAGCAGGATTTTCGTCTCATCGCTCGGCATGGCCGGGCATCCTCCTCTCTGGCGGCACCAAGCATACGGCCGTCGGGTTTCCCTTCTCCTTGCTCTCAGAAGGGCGGAAGGAAGTAGGTTCTCCGCGCGGATCGGTATTCCTTCCGCTCCGGCTGCTCGGCGGTGAATTTCCCGCCTGGCACGCTTGCCGGTGCGAGACGCAGGGGGGTCACAGCTCACATTGCCTTCAGTCTTCCGTCCATGCCGGGCTGCTTTGCATGATCGCGTCGCAGAGCTTCATGGTATTGAGCGCGTCTGCGAGGTTGGTGTCCGGCTGGCGCCCCGCCTTGACACAGTCAATGAAGTGGCGGTTCTCCTGCAAGAAACCGATGCGGAACGGCTCCGGGCCGCCGGCAAGCTCGGCGGCGTCGAGGCGCTCGGGCTCCTTGCCGGCCTCGTGGATCACAGCGCTCTCCTCGGGCGCGATCACACATGAAATGCGGTCGCCGTGTATCTCGAAGCGGAGCTGCCTGCCGCCAACCCGGTGATTGGACTGCAAGAGGCCGATCGCCCCGTTGGAGAAGCGCACGAATGCGTTGTGGGCGGAGGCGAAGCTCGTATCACGGGCCTTGACGTCGCTGTAGACATCCACGGCCTCGGCGCCGGCCATCCAGCGCATGGTGTCTACGATGTGGATGACGTCTCCGAATAGGATGTCACTGCCTCCGTAGAAGCCGGCGCCCTCCTCCAGCCACTTGAGGAAGGAGACGAGCACCTGATAGACAGTGCCTCGCTCTCGCACGCGGCGGAGGCACTCGACTGTGATGGGGGTGAAGCGCCGCTGAAAGCCGACCGCGGTGAGGCAGTCGTGCGCGGCCGCAGTGTGCATGAGCTGCCGGGTCTGCTCGCCGGTGACCCCGGGGGGCTTTTCGAGGAAGATGTCCTTGCCGCTCTTGAGCGCGAGGTCGGCGATGTCGTACATCTGGTGTGCGCGCACCAGGACATAGACTGCATCGGGGTCGGCCTGCTCTATCATCTCCCGATAGTCGCGATGGACCTTCGGGATGCCGAACTTCTCGGCAGTCTGCCGGGCGGCTTCGGGGACGACATCGCAGATGGCCGCCATCTCGACGTCGGAGAGCTCAGCAAGGGCGGGGCAGTGGGCGCCGTTGGCGATGCCGCCGGCGCCGACGAGGGCGACTCTCACCTTGTCCATGAAACGAACCTCCGAATAAGGATTCGGAGGTTCGGGCAAAGGCGCCTGCTGCTGGTTGCACAGGGGCGCGAACGCGGTTGGAGGCGCTCCGGTCTCTGAAGCGGATCTGAAGTCATATCCGATCTATTCCGACTGGCCCACCTCCGGGTGCCCTTCTCCCTTCTGAAGGTAGTGTGCCGGCTCACTGCCGCTGCCGCCCTCGAACTGGGGCTTGTGGCTCTCGATCTGGGCACAGCGCACCTTCTCGCCGATGACGTCCTGGGCGAAGGCGAGCGCCTCCTTCTCGTCCCCGTCCATGAGAATCTCCTGGAGACGAACCAGGTCCTTCGCCCCGAGGGTGACGACTGTTCTCACCGCCTTGAATGCCATCTCGTCGGCCTCCGTCCGGGTCCGGCGCGCCTCAGGGGCAGGACCCCCTACCGCGCCGAGCGAATCAAAGCGCTGATTCCACTTGCCAGGGAGGTATCCTGTGATCACGGGCATTGACCATGTTGCAGTAGTAGCCACAGATGTGGCACGGGCTGCGAAGTTCTACACCGAGGTGCTGGGAATGCGCGAGGTGGCGCGACTGGAGACCAGCCACAGCGGGACACTCGTCTTTGTTGGCCTGGGGGAAACGCTCGTGGAACTGTTCGGCGGGGGAAAGCCGAAGGCGACGGGCGACACGGACGAGGTCGGGTACCGGCATATATGCCTGGGCGTAGACGATGTGGACGCGGAGTACGAGCGGCTCAAGGGGCTCGGCGTTGACTTCTACATGGAGCCGACGACGGTGGAGTCAGACCTGCGGATCGCGTTCTTCCGCGACCCCGATGGGAGCCCGATCGAGCTCATGCAGAGGCCGAAATAACGATCGAAGGAATGCCCACTATGAAGGTTGTTCAGTTTCGCAGCGCATACTATCAGGCGGTTGGACTGCTCGAGGGCGAACAGGTTCTGGACTTCACGCGCGCATACTTCGCCTGCTGCGCGGCGCGCGACGTGCCGGCGGATGCGGCCGCGCATTCCATCTTGCACATGCTCCAGGAGGGTTTGTTCTGCGCGGATCTATTCGCCAGCGTGAGAGCATTCATCGAAGAACATCGGCTCGGCCCGCAGCTAACGGTGAAGGATGCGGAGCTGCTGGCCCCGATTCCCCGGCCGCCGCGCATCATCGCACTCGGCCTGAACTACGCGGCACATGCTGAGGAAACCGGGAAGAAGCCGCCGAAGGAGCCGATCTTCTTCGTGAAGGCTTCCACGGCCGTGATCGGCCCCGGCGAACCCGTGGTCTGCCCGCGGCGCGTGGGGCGCATTGACCACGAGGTGGAGCTGGCGGTCGTGATCGGGATAGAGGGGCGGCGCATTTCCCGCAGGCGCGCGATGAATCACGTCGCAGGATACACGATTCTCAACGATGTGACGGCGCGGGACATGCAGGCGCGCGATATGGCGGCCTCGCAGCCGTGGTTCCTGAGCAAGAGCTTCGATACCTTCGCTCCGATGGGCCCGTGCATCGCGCTGCCGGACGAGATCGAGAACCCGGGCAGCCTGGACCTGTCGCTGCGAGTCAACGGCGAGCTGAAGCAGAAGAGCAACACGCGCGACCTCATCTTCGACGTGCCGGAGCTGATCCACCGGCTGAGCCGCTATCTGACGCTGGAACCCGGAGACATCATCTCGACCGGCACGCCCTCGGGAATCTCCCCGCTCGAGCCCGGCGATGTGATGAAGGCCGAAATCGAGAACATCGGGGTGCTGCGAAATCCAGTGGTCGCGGAGGGGTAGCGGTGGCCGCGCCCGCGCTCGCGCTCGACATCGGCGGAACGAAGCTCGCGGCGGGAGTGGTGACGCCCACCGGAGAGGTGCTGGGCGAGTCGCGCGAGCCGACCGACCCCGCCTCATCACCGGAGCGAGTGCTGGAGGCGCTCTTCGAGCTGAGCGAGAGTGCTATTCAGCAGTCGGGGGCGGGGTGGCGAGAGCTGGGTGCTGTCGGGGTCAGTTTCGGAGGGCCGGTTGACTTCCCCGCGGGCCGCACGGTGAGGTGTCACCACCTGCCCGGGTGGGAGGGAGTGCCGCTGCGCAATCTGGCGGCCGAGCGGGCCGGCCTGCCGGCGGTAATGGACAATGACGCCAACGCGGCCGCGCTGGGCGAGACGGCGTTTGGCGCGGCGCGGGGCTGCGAGCACGTCCTCTACCTGACCGTGAGCACCGGGATCGGCGGAGGGTTAGTGCTCGGCAACCGCATCTACCGCGGCGCGAACAGCGCGGCCGGCGAGATCGGGCATACGCTGGTGGCGCCCGGGGGACCCGAGTGCACCTGCGGCCGGTGCGGGTGCCTGGAGGCGGTGGCCTCCGGGCCGGGGATTGCGCGGGCGGCGCTGGCGGCGCTGGAGGCCGGCGAAGCATCCACACTGGCGAGGATCCCCCGCGAGGCGCTCACGGCCAGGCATGTCGCGGAAGCAGCCAAGTCGGACTCGCTGGCGACCCGGATCATGGACCGAGTCGGAGAATACCTGGGTTTGGGCATCGCCGCCGCGGTGAACCTGATGAACCCGGAGATGGTCGTGATCGGCGGCGGCGTGTCGGAGGCGGGAGATGTGCTGCTAGAACCTGTGCGGCGAGCGGTGCGGCGGGGTGCCGTGCCGGAGAGCGTGCGCGATCTCCGTATCGCGGCGGGCGAGCTGAGAGACCGCGGCGGCCTGCTCGGCGCGGCCGCTCTAGCGCTGCGGGAAGGCATCCAGCGAACGGGCCGGACATGACCGACGAGGAGCTAGAGCAAGTCATCTTCGGGGCGGACTCCACAGAGGGGATTGTGGCTGTGGGATCCGACGCCGAAGAGGTGAGCGTCTACCACCGCACAGAGAAGGGCCTGGCTGTGGAGCGGGCCGAGCTTCGCCCGTGGCTTGTGTCGGACCAGAAGTCAGATCTGCCAGGGGCGGAATGGACATCGCTCGCGGGCGAGGGGTACGCGTTTCTCGCCGAGTTCGCTCAGTGGTCCGATTTCCTCGACGGCAGGCAGCGATTGGTGGAGGGCGGGGTGGACCACCTCGCCTATGGCGACCGCGTGCGGCAGTATCTGACGCGCAGCGGGCGGACGCTGTTCAAGGGGATGAACCTAAATGACCTGCGGCGACTCCAGCTCGACATCGAGACCATCGGCCTGTCGCCCGAGGAGCCGGAGGCGCGCATCATACTGGTCGCGCTGGCGGACAGCACGGGCTGGCACGAGCTGCTCGAAGGCGAAGAGGCGGACATTCTGCTGCGGCTTTCCGAGCTGATCCGTGCGCGCGACCCGGATGTCATAGAGGGACACAACATCTTCGGGTTCGATCTTCCGTACCTCTCCTCTCGCGCGGAGAAGTGCGGCGCGCTGCTCGACTGGGGCAGAGACGGCTCGGCGCTGCGGTTCGGCCGGCGGAGGCGGTGCGCCATGGGCGGCCGGAGCCGCCCCTTCATACCGGCCTATGTCTCCGGGAGACATGTGATTGACACCATGCTCGCGCTCCAGCGGTTCGATGCGCAGTCGGCGAAGCTGGAGAGCTACGGCCTGAAGGCCGCCGCCGAGCAGCTCGGCCTGGCCGAGCTGGACCGTGAGCAGGTGGACCAGACGAACATGGAGCGGGAATGGGCGAGCGACCCCGATCGGGTCCGCAAGTACGCGCTCCAGGATATCATCGAGACCGGCCGCCTGGCCGCCCACGTCATGCCGACGGACTTCTACTTGACGCAGATGGTGCCCGATCTTTACCAGACGGTGGCCGTGTCGGGGACCGGGGAGAAGATCAACGCGCTGTTGGTTCGCGAGTATCTGCGGCGCGGGGTCGCGCTGGCGCGGCCGCAGTCGCCGCGGCGCTTCCCCGGCGGATATGTGGAGGTCCGACGCCGCGGCGTCATCTCGCCCATCGTGAAGGTAGATGTGGAGAGCCTGTATCCGAGCATCATGCTCAGCGAAGGAATCGCCCCGGCGACCGACACCCTGGGAATCTTCCTGCCCGTGCTGGGCGAGCTGACCAGGCGCAGGCTGGAGGCCAAGGGGCGGGCAAGAGAGGCGAGCGGTTCGGAGCGCGGCCGCTGGGAGGGAATCCAATCTTCGTTCAAGGTGCTCATCAACTCCTTCTACGGCTACCTCGGCAGCGGCTTCCTGTTCAATGACTACGAAGCGGCCGGGCAGGTGACGCGCCGCGGCCAGGAGCTGGTCCGGGAGATCGCCGACCGCGTCGAGCAGACGGGTGGACAGGTGGTGGAGATAGACACAGACGGCGTCTACCTGCGGCCTCCCGACCATGTCCGAGATGAACGGGCCGAGCTGGCCTATGTGGAGGAGATCGGGGCGGCGCTGCCGAAGGGGATCAAGCTGCAACATGACGGCCGCTACCGCGCGATGGTCTCGCTCAAGGTGAAGAACTACATCTGCGTGGGATATGATGGCCGGAAGGTCTTCCGAGGGGCGTCGGTGCGCTCCCGGGCCGATGAGCCCTTCGGGCGGGAGTTCCTGGCGGAGGGGGTGGATTTGATGCTGGAGGGCGACCTGGCGGCGCTGGCAGACCGCTACCGGCAGCTCTCGGACCAAGTTCTGGCGGGCGGGGTGCCCATCCAGAAGCTCGCGCGCCGGGAGCGGGTGACGGAGAAGACGTTCTCCAGCCCGGCAAAGCGGCGTTCGGCGGCAGTGGCGCAGGGAACTCCGATCGGCGACTACATCTCCGTGTACCAGAAAGCCGACGGCTCACTCGGGCTGCTTCAAGACTACGCCGGAGACGAAGATCGGGTCCACTACGCCGAGAAGCTGTATCGCTTCGCGGTCCGGCTGAGAGAGGCGGTAGGTCCGCGCTTCGAGGAGCTCTTCCCGTACCCGTCGGTGCGGGCGGCGCGCCAGGCCTCGGCCGGGCAGACCAACTTCGATTTCGACTGACGCGAGTTCATCGGCGACAGGAGGCATGCAAAGATGGGCAAAGTTCTGGTCGTGTATCATTCGCTCGGCGGGAACACCAAGAAGATGGCGGAGGCGGTGGCGGAAGGCGCCCGCAGCGTAGCCGGCGCCGAAGTAACAGTCAAGACCGGCCTGGAGGCCACAATTGATGACCTGCTCGCCTGTGATGCGGTCGCCCTGGGCTCGCCCGACTACTTCAGCTACATGGCGGGCGGGCTCAAGGACTTCCTGGATCGCACCTACTACCCGAGCCAGGAGAAGGTCGCCGGGAAACCGGCGGCGGCCTTCGGGAGCGCGGGAGGACCGCCCGACAACATTCTGAAGGTGCTGGACCAGGCGCTGAGGTGGTTCAAGCTGAAGAAGGTGGCGGACTCGGTCGGCTCCTCCGGCGGCGTCTCCGCGGGCGCGCTGACCGCCTGCCGCGATCTCGGCCGCAAGCTGGCGGAGGCGGCGGTTGCGGGCTAGCAGCGGGCTCCATTCGGCTCCGCGTGCCAGCAATGAGCGCGGGCGCGGGAGCAACCTATTCGGCGAGAGCCAAGGACGGTCGGCATGCGATTTGGGTGCTCCGTCGGCCCCGAGTTGATCGAGGCCGCGGCCGAAGCAGAATATGACTATGTCGAGCTGCCGGTGGAAACGGTCCAGCCCGAGCGACCGGAGGCGGAGTTCCGTCGCGTGCAGGAGGACTTCGCCGGGGCTTCCGTCAGACCGGAGGCATGGAACTGCTTCCCCTCGGCCGAGCTGAAGGTGTGCGGGTCGTCGCTGGACTGGCCGCGACTGGCGCGCTATGTAAACACCGCACTGCGGCGGGTCGCCGCGCTCGGCGGCTCGGTGGTCGTGTTCGACTGCAGCGGCTCGCGCAGCATCCCGGAGGATTTCGAGCCTCGCGGCGCGCGCGCCCAGATCTCCGACTTCCTGCGTCTGTGCGCCGCGACGATCCACACGCATGGGCTGATCCTGGGGATCAAGCCCCTTGACGCCGCGCAGTCGAGCCTTATCAGTTCCCTGCCCGAGGCGGTGGCGTTCGCACGATTGGCGGGCGCGCGCGAGGTCGGCGTGCTGGCCGATTGCGGCCAACTCGCGGCCGGGAGCCACTCGCCGTTCGATGTCACGGATGCAGGCTTGTGGCTGGCCCATGCGCACATCGGAGTCGCAAACCTTTCGCCGGAGGCGCAGGCCCGCGACTTGACCCATGACTTCGTGGAGGCATTGAGGCTGGCCGACTACGATGGACGAATCTCCGTCGAGGGCGATTGGACCGACCCGGATCGTGAGCTGAAGACATCTCTCGAAGTGCTGCGCCAACTGTGGGAGACTGACTGAAAGAGGAGACATGGCAGGCCCTGTGACAATTCTCTCTCCATTCCGCGGCATTCGATACCAGCTTGCAGGTGCAGAAGACTTGTCGGACCTGCTGGCGCCTCCCTATGACATCATCTCGGAAGAGATGCATGCCGAGCTGCTCGCCCGCCACCCCCACAGCTTCGTTCGCCTCGAGCTGCCGGAAGACGGCGAGGACCGCTATGGGCAGGCGGCGGCTTTTCTGAGCAGTTGGCTGGCGGAGGGAGTTCTCACGCGCGACCCGGAGCCGGCATTCTACCTGCTGGAGCAAGAGTTCCAGGTGGCCGACCGGAGGCTGCGCCGGCGAGGAGTGTTCGGATTGGTGCGGCTCCCCGGAGAGGGCGAGAACTACGTGCTCCCTCACGAGGGTACGCTGCCCGCGCCCAAGGCCGATCGTCTCCAACTGATCAGGGCGTGTCGGGCGATGACGAGCCCGATACTGTTGATGCACGAGGACGCGGACGCGGCTCTGATCCACCTGCTGAACGAGGTCGCGGGCGAGCCCGATGCGGCGGCACAGGACTCCGCCGGCGTGGCTCACCGCGTCTGGGTGCTTCGGGAGGAGGACCGCAAGCAGGCCCTCTGTGCTGCGGTCGGCCCCGGGCCGCTCTTCATCGCCGACGGCCACCATCGTTTCGAGGCCGCGATCGCCTACAGAAACGAAACGCGGGAGGCCAATCCCGAGGCGCCGCCCGAAGCCGGTTTCAACTACGCGCTTGCTTTGGTGACCAGCGCGAAAGACGACGGGCTGGAGATCTTCCCCACCCATCGTCTCGTCTCTTGCCCCGGCGAGAACGCGCCGGAAGCGATCAAGGCGCTGATGCGGGAGCACTTCGAGGTGCACGAGTGGCCGCTGCCCGACCCGACGAGCCTGGGCCGGCAGCCGTGGCTGGAGGGGACATCGCCGGACCGGCACGTCTTCGGCGCTTACTGCGGAGATGGGAGCTACTACGTCCTGATCGCCCGGGACGACATACTGCCGCCGCCCGCGTCGGTGGTGGAGCGCCTGGACGTCAGCGTGCTGCACCGGTATCTGGTTGATCCCATGCTCTCCGGCTCCGGCCCCGCGCCGGATGCCGACGGCCGCGTGAGCCACGATTCCCAGGGCGCCGCTCTCTCCTGCCCCGGCGCGCGGCTGAGGTACGTGACAGATGAGCAGCAGGCCATCGCCGCCGTGGACCGCGGAGACTACGACTTGTCGCTCTTCCTGCGTCCCACCCGGATCTCGGACGTGATAGCCGCTGCGCGCGCCGGAGAGCGCATGCCCGGGAAGTCCACCTACTTCTACCCCAAGGTGCCTGCCGGAATCGTCATCAGCGACGCCTCCCCCGAGCCGCGGTAGTCCTCGACCAGCCACAATGGACAAAGAGAACCTAACCCCGATGCTGGCTCAATATCGTGCGATCAAGCGGGAGCATCAGGACATCATCCTGCT
>CP070816.1:3085523-3089712 GCA_020344235.1 Armatimonadota bacterium | reverse complement strand
GTTCCTGTTCATGGGGGATGTGGAGAAGCTGCTGGCGGCGCCGGATGTGAGCACCCCGCTGGGCCTGAGAGACCGGGCGCTGTTGGAGACGCTGTACGCCACGGGGCTGCGGGTGGGGGAGCTGGTGGGCCTGACGGTTTCTCAGTGCGAGGGCGCCTCGGACTTGCGGATAGTGGGGAAGGGGGGCCGAGAGCGGTTGGTGATCCTGGGAAGACCCGCCCAGGAGGCCGTCGCGCGCTATCTGGCCGAGGGGAGGCCTCACCTGGCGGCGCGGCGGCGCGACCAGAAGGACGAGGGGCGGCTGTTTGTGAACGTGCGCGGCGGAGCTTTGACTGATCGCGGGGCGCGCCGGGTGGTGCATCGGCACCTGCTGCGAGCCTGCGCGCAGCACGATATAGGCCCGCATGCTCTGCGACACACGTTCGCCACCCATCTGCTGGAGGCGGGAGCGGACCTGCGGTCGGTTCAAGAGCTGCTCGGCCATGCCAGCCTGAGCAGCACGCAGGTATACACGCACGTCACGCGAAGTCATCTTCGCGAGGTATATCGACAGGCGCATCCGCGGGCGGGCGCGGGGCCGGGATCGGCCAAGCCGGGCTGAGAGGCCGGAGGCAGGAAGCCCCGAGCTAGGGGTAGATTCCCCTGGTCGCGGTGGCGTCGGCGACCTTCGATATGGCGAGCATGAGGGCCGCGGTGCGCATATCCACCCGGCGCTGCTGGGCCATATGGTAGACCTCGTGGAAGGCGCGGCTCATGAAGTTGGAGAAGCCGTCGCAGACCTGAGGCTCCGGCCAGGCGAATTTCTGGAGGCACTGAACCCACTCGAAGTAGGAGCAGACGACGCCGCCGGCATTGGCGAGGATGTCCGGCAGCATCAGCACACCGTTCTCCCATAGGATGGCATCGGCTTCGGGGGTAGTGGGGCCGTTAGCGGCCTCTGCGATGATCTTGGCCTTGATGCGGGGAGCGTTTTCGCGGACGATCTGGGCCTCGAGGGCGGCGGGAACGAGGATGTCGCACTCCGACTCGAGGAGGTCGGCCGGGGGGATGCTCTCGGCGCCAGGGAAACCGACCACGCTGCCGGTTTTCGATTTGTGAGCTATGACCTTGACGGCATCGAGGCCGCCCGCGTTGTGGATGGCGCCGCGCGAGTCGCTGACGGCGATGATTCTGGCTCCGGCCTCCTGGAGGTATCGGGCCGCTACTGACCCCGCGTTGCCGAAGCCCTGAACCGCTACTGCGGCGCCCTCGAGACGTATGCCGAAGTGCTCCGCGGCCTCTTTGATGACAATGGTGCAGCCTCGGCCGGTGGCCTCCAGCCGGCCCTGGGAGCCGCCGATGCTCAAGGGCTTGCCGGTGACGACGGCGGGCACGGTGTAGCCGACGTGCATGCTGTAGGTGTCCATCATCCAGGCCATGACGCGCTCGTCAGTGTAGACGTCGGGAGCGGGAATGTCGGAGGCGGGCCCCAGCAGGGGGGTGATCTCGGTGGTGTAACGACGGGTGAGGCCCTCGAGCTCGGTCTCGGACATCTCCTTGGGATTGCAGACGACGCCGCCTTTTGCGCCGCCGAACGGGATGTTGACGACTGCGCACTTCCAGGTCATCCACATGGCGAGGGCGCGCACTTCGTCCAGGGTCACCTGGGGGTGATAGCGGAGGCCGCCTTTGCTTGGGCCGCGGGTTAGGTTGTGCTGTACGCGGTAGCCGGTGAATGTTCGGAGGGAGCCGTCGTCCATGCGCACGGGGAAATGGACGCAGAGCTCGCGCTTGCAGGAGCGCAAGAGGCCGCGCATTCCCGGGGATAACTCGAGCCGGGCCGCGGTCTGGTCGAACTGACTGAGGGCCATCGCGTAGGGGTCTGTCTCCGCAGGAGTGAGCGCAGCGGGCGTCCCTGGGCCAGAGTGTTCCACGGTAGGGTTCCCCTTTCTTTGGCAGAGATATGTCCGTGGCACGGCTTCGGCAGGCACGGCTCCTCTCCTGCTTTGGCGGCCGGCTGCCTATCTCCGATCGTTATCTCGTGCGGGGGAGTGAGTGTCGCAAGACGGCCTGGCAGGGGGGAATCCAGTGTTGCAGAGAGGAATGAGGGCGGGTATAATGGGGGCGGACGGCTGTCGGCAACCGGCTACTGGCTGCCGGCACGTTCCTTCGCAGCGGTGCAGCCACGGCGAGTGGGAGCGGTGTGCCGGTGAGCAATGAACGGGTGAATGAGGAGCGATGGGAGTGAACCTGCAACGGCCGAATGCGAATGATGTGAGCCAAACCGCCAACCGGTCCCGGAGTGTGGTACCGGGATCGGGTTTGTGCACGCGGTGTGTTGACGGGTGCCGAGGGAACTGTGAGGTGTTCAAGAGCGCGTTCCGGGGACGCGAGGTGCTGTATCCGGGGCCGTTTGGGACGCTGACGGCGGGCGCGGATAAGGACTATCCGGTTGACTACTCCCACCTGAACATCATGGGCTATGCGTCGGGCGCGGACGGGCTGCCCGAGGGAGAGGAGGGGAACCCGGACAACACACTGTTCACGATGGTGGATACAGAGACCGAGTACGGGTGCGAGAACAAGGTGAGGCTGCGGGTGCCGGTGTTCACGGGGGCGCTTGGGTCTACGGAGATCGCGCGACGGAATTGGGAGCACTTTGCGGCAGGGGCGGGGATTTCGGGGATCACGCTGGTGTGCGGGGAGAACGTGTGCGGGATAGACCCGGAGCTGAAGCTGGATGCTCACGGGAGGGTAACCGACGCACCCGACATGCGTCATCGGGTGGAGACGTACAAGCGGTGGCACGAGGGGTACGGGGACATGGTGGTGCAGTTGAACGTGGAGGACACGCGCTTTGGGGTTGCAGAGTACGTAGTGGAGAAACTCGGGGTGGAGACGATAGAGCTGAAGTGGGGGCAGGGGGCGAAGTGCATTGGCGGGGAGATCAAAATTGATTCGCTGGAGCGGGCGCTGGAGCTTCAGAGGCGGGGGTATCTGGTTACGCCGGACCCGTCTCTCGAGGCCAACCAAGCTGCGTTCAGGGATGGCGCGCTTAGGCAATTCGAGAGGCACTCGCGGCTCGGATTCGTTGATGAAGAGGGGTTCATGAAGGAAGTGGAGCGGCTGCGGGGACTGGGGGCGAAGCGGGTAAGCCTGAAGACGGGCGCCTATCCGATGCGGGAACTCGCGATGGCGATCAAGTGGTGCTCGGATGCGAGGATTGACCTGTTGACGATTGACGGTGCGCCCGGCGGGACGGGCATGAGCCCGTGGCGGATGATGGTGGAGTGGGGCGTGCCCACGTTCTACCTTCAGTGCTTGACGAACGAGCTGTGCGGGAAGCTGGGGGCAAAGGGCGCCTATGTTCCGGACATCGCGATAGGGGGCGGCTTCTCGACCGAGGATCACATCTTCAAGGTTCTCGCCATGGGCGCGCCTCATACCAAGGCGGTGTGCATGGGTCGTGCGGTGATGATCCCGGGTATGGTTGGGAAGAACATCGGGCTGTGGCTCCAGCAGGGAGATGATGCTCTGCCGAGGACGATTTCGCAATTCGGCAACCGGGTGGAGGAGATTTTCGTGTGCTACGAGACGCTTGCGGCGAAGTATGGGAGAGAGACGATGAAGGAACTTCCTCTGGGGGCGGTCGGTATTTACACCTTCGTTGACAAGCTGAAGGTCGGGCTGCAGCAGATGATGGCTGGGAGCAGGAACTACCGGGCGTCGGCGATCAGCCGCAACGACCTGACGGCGCTGACGGAGGAGGCGGCGAAGGTGTCGGGCATTCCGTATGTGATGGAGGCGTACCGGGAGGAGGCGGAGAGGATTATCAGCGGTTGAGTTGAGCGTGAGACCTGGCTGGAACGTAAGGAGGCGGCCGGCGGGAGCCGGCCGCCTTTGTGTTGCAGAGGTGGGTGAGGGCAATGTGGGCTGGGGGCACAGTCGGTACAGAAGGGTGTTTCCGGGCCCTGCTGCCGAAGACTGGCGCCCTACGCGGCCCACAGTACGCGGGAGATGCCTTCAGGGCAAGGCCAGAGTAGTCTCAGGGTGAAGTAACTACTGGACAGGGATGCAAGGACGGGAACGCCGGAGGTGCAGTTTGTGTCGGCTGTCCTTCCGTCCCGGGAACGCTGACGCTCTGCAACGATGGCAAGAGAGGAGACTCATCGTGAGATGGTTGGCCAGCCTGTCGGGCAGGCAGCGCCTT
>CP070816.1:3081069-3085423 GCA_020344235.1 Armatimonadota bacterium | reverse complement strand
TCCCGAAACAGTCTTCGGCCCGCCGCCGGCCCGCTTCTGGAACTCGCGCAGCTTCGACCAGCCCGCTCCGGCCTTCTCGGGAGTGCCCAAGTCGGCGACATGCAGTCTCGCCGTCGCTTCCCCAACTTTGTAGTCGGCGCTGACGACCTCGACGAGGAACTTGTGCCCGAGCGCGCCGCTCTTCACATAGCGCTCGCTGTCGGCGATACGTCCCTCCGTCGGAATGAATCTCAACTCCACCGGCATCTCCGCCGGGCGGGGCAGCTTCTCGGCGACGGCCTTGCCCAGCGCGCGCGCGGCGGCCGCCTCCTTCCCCTCGATCAGCATCACCTTCACATAGTAACTGTCCTGCCAGAACGCGATCAGGCTCTCCGAGAGATAGCCCTGCGTGCCGGCCGCGAAGGGCTCGACATCGGGAGGCCTCTCCGCGCCATAGATCCCGAAGGCATGCAGCGGCGCGCCCATATCATAGATGTCAACCGTAATCCAGCGGCCGCCCTCGCCGGACCCAAAGTAATCGCCGACCACCGCTTCCTTGAACCCATATGCCAGGTAGAGGTCGGCCGATCCGTCTATGTATTCGTACAGCGTCTGCGGAGAGTATTTCCGCGGCTCCTCGCGCCAGGTCCAGCCCGGCACGGCGTCGGGCTTCGGCAGCAGCGCCAGAATCAGGATGGCGATCCTAGGCAAGGCGCACATGGGCGCGCTCCAGTCGCGACCGTATCGGCACCCCCCACGGACACACCACCTGGCACTCCGAGCAATCGCGGCACGGCGCAGCCGACCCGTGGGCCGGAAGGGCGCGGTACAGCTCGACCGCGCGAGCGCGGTCGCCGTACCCATCGTGGTAGAGCGAGTACCGCATGATATCAGCCACCCGAACGTTCCTCGGGCACTGGCCCGTGCACGACCCGCACAGATGGCAGGCCCCGCCGGCGATCTGCGCGACCCCGCGCTCGAACTCCTCCATCTCCGCACGGCTGGCGGCGCCGGTGACGGCCGCGACGTCCTCCTCCAGTTCGTCGAACGTCGGCATATCCACAATCACCGTCGAGACGTTCGGATCGTCGAGCACCCATCGAATCGCCTGCTGGTGAGCATTGCCCTTGAACTTCGCGAGCGCTCGCTTTGCCTTCCCTTCGTGCGCGGGCTGAAGGGCCTTCATGATGATCGTCCCAAGGCCCGCTTCGTGCGCCTCGCGAACGGCCCGGCCGACGCGCTCCCCGATCATGGCGTTGTAAGATGGCAGCACCGCATCATACCGGCCGCACTCAATGGCCGCGCGGATCACCTCCACCTGGTTGCCGTGAGTGGTCACGCCGTTGAAGCGCACTTTCCCCGCTTCTCGAGCGCGTGTGAATGCCTCCCAGAGTTCATCGCTGTTCACCTGCGCGACGTTCCCCGCGCCGTGGATCTGAATGAGATCAACGTGGTCCATCCCAAGCCGCTCGAGGCTCTTGTCCAGCGACTTGAGCAGCCTGGCGGCGGGAGTTCTCCCATTCGTGTGCCACTTCGTGGCCACGACCGCCTCCTCCCGCCGTCCCTTCAGGCCCTCGCCGAGCTTGATCTCGCTCTTGCTCCCCTGGTAGCACTCGGCCGTGTCGAAGTAGTTGACGCCCAGGTCCAGCGCCCTCCGCACCACGGCCGGGTTATTGGTCTTGATCGTCCCCAGGCCCAGCTCCGAGACCTTCAGCTTAGTGCGGCCCAGAACTCGATACTTCATCCCAGCGGACGGCCGCGCATCCCCCGCCAACGCCGCCGGCAATCCCAGCCCAAGGCCGGCCCCGGCCGTCAGCGCCGCGCCGGCGGCCGCCCGGCGGAGGAACTCCCGGCGTGTCACGCTATTCTCATTGTGGTCTTCAACCATGCTCAGTCTCCAGATAGCATTCGGCACCCCCGCCGGCGGGGGTGCTCGGGAACTAAGGGTAGCAGATACCAGGGCCCCGGGGCAACCGTCTGCCGCACACTTGCTTGATATCCGGGCCTCTGTCCGGCGCCGTGTGCCGTCCCCGACCCGTATCTCCGCCAGCGCCCCAGCCGAGCGCGGGATTTGCAGGACTTCGGAACAGCGGCGGGGTATTCGACGAGGCCGCCTCTGACAGAGCCGTCACCTCGGAACTGCCATGAGTCATGCCCCGAAGATAAACACGGCCCAGGAACAAGATGCCACCGAGCACACACGCTGGAACTTCGTGGTCATCGTCACCGAGTCCACGTTCTTCATGTCCGCGCTGGCGTGGGTCGATCCCTCCTCCGTGCTCCCTCTGTTCATCGGGAAGCTGACGCCATCCACGGTAATCATCGGTCTCATTGCCGTGCTCCAGCGCCTGGGGTGGCTGCTCCCCCCGATCTTCATGGCCGCCGTGCTTGGGCACCGGCCCCGCCGGCTGCCGTGGCTGCGCTGGCCCGTGCTGTTGGGCCGCCTGCCGTTTCTGGCCTTCGTCGTCTATCTCTGGGTGAGAGGCGTCGGCAGCCCGGCGACCGTTATCTGGTTCATGGTGATCGCCTATGCCTGCATCTCGCTGGCCAACGGCCTGCTGGGAATCTCGTGGCAAGACATCATCGCGAAGTCCATTCCCTCCTGGCTTCGCGGGCGTTTCTTCGGCGCGATGCAGTTCGCGACCGCGGTCACCGCGTTCGGGGTGGGTTTCGTGGTGAGGTGGATGCTGGGGCCGCGCGGCCCCGGGTTCCCGCAAGACTACACAGTGCTCTTCACCCTTATGGGCATCTTCCTCACCTTCTCCACCATCGGCTGTTGGATGGTGCGAGAACCCGTCCGCCCGGTTCTCGACAGGCCGCAGTCGGTGCGAGAGATCCTGGGCAGCGCCTTGCCCATGCTGCGCCGGCAGGCCGGCTTCCGGGCCCTGGTCTTGACTGCGGTGCTCGGATTCGGAATCAGCTATGCCATGCCGTTCTACATGGTCTACGCGAAGGAAAGACTCGGTGTCCAGGAGAGCATAGCCGGCATATACATCTGGGCCTCGACCGTCGGGGGCGCGATTGCGAGCATCTGGTGGGGGTACCTGAACGACCGCAGGGGGCCGCGGGCGGTGGTCCGGGGAGCATGTGTCTTCATCACCATCACTCCGCTGCTGGCCATTGTGTTGGCCCCCGCGGTGCGAATCGCGGCCGCCGCCGTTCCGAGCCTGACAGATGTCTTACCCTATCTCTTCGCCCTGGTCTTCCTTCTTGGGGGATCAGCCATCGGCGCCACCTGGATGGGCGCGACCAACTACCTGTTCGAGCTGGCAAGCCACCAGGACCGCCCCCGCTATATCGCCCTGCTCAACCTCCTCACCGCCCCCGGCGCGCTCGCCCCCCTGCTCATTGGCTGGCTGCTGAACTATCTGAGCTTCCCGGTTGTCTTCGCGCTGATGGCCGTTTTCGGGCTGGCGGCACTGATCATTAGCCTGCTCATGCCTGCGGCGACGGAACAGAGCAAATCGCTCCCCTCAACGTAGCAGAGGCGATTCAGTATCGCAATCTCGACTGCAAGCTGTGCGCCTGGCACAGCCGAACGGGAGGGCCTTGCTCAGGATAGCTTCAGCGCTGGCGGGAGGTGGGAAGCCATCCAGTGCCGCGGGCTTAGTCGCAAGCTATGGGCGTAGACATGGCTGCTGGGATCGCAGCAAAGTGGGGGATGGTGTGTAGTGCAAGAGAACGAGTCCGAAAACACGTAGCTGTCCGCGTTGCGCTCACGATGGATGCGCTCACAGATATGTCCAGTTTCGAAGTTACAGAACTGTGCACTTCTGGAGGTCACATAACAGTGTGCCAGCACGAGGTATCCTTAGGGATCTGGGGAATTGCTGCCGGTAGTCCCGACATGATAGTATCCACCGGCGCGGCAGAGGTCCTGGACATGCACACCAAGCAATGGACGAGACTGCTCGATATACCGACTGCCAGAGCCGACCTCGCGAGTGCAGTCCTGGACGCCGCTACATGCTGTTGGCGGCGCTGGTGACGAGCGGTCGTTCGACCTGGCGAAGGTCTATGAGCCGCCATCGGGGTGATTGAACCGAGGTCACTTGGGAGGCCACGATGCTTGGGAGAACTGCGGGTTGTCCGGGGGGATTCCTGGCGCCCCTGCTCATGGTGGCGGTGGCGCTGGGTCTCGGCCCTGAAGCTGCTCCTGAACAGAACGAGGAGCAATACAGAGTAGCTTTCTCATCAATGAGAGACGGCAATTCCGAGATCTATGTTACGGGTGTTGGTGAGAGTCAGCCCCGGAACCTTACGCAGAATCCAGGGCGCGATGCCAATCCGTCGTGGTCTCCAGATGGCAGCAAGATAGCCTTTCTGTCGGAGAGAGGGAAACAACCAGGGCTGTATGTGATGAATGCCGATGGGA
>CP070816.1:3075145-3080969 GCA_020344235.1 Armatimonadota bacterium | reverse complement strand
GCGGGTTGGGGAAGTGTGGGATCACGACGACGCCGTTCTGCTCCTTGCACTGCTGCGCCCACTCGGTCATAAGGCACCCAACGGGGTCGCCGATCGCCGACTCGTCCGGGCCGCCCGTGGTCATCGGCGCGATGATGTTGCCCTCATATCCCAGGAGAGAGATGTGGCCCAACACGTGCTGCCGGTTCTCGGTGCCGACCCGGACCAGGTACTCGCCGTCACCTCCGGCCTCTCGGGAGCCCCACGTCGTCTTCCCGTCGAAGTCGCCGACGTTCGTCATCAGCTCTCCCCATTGCGAGGCGAGCAGGTTGACGACGTTCACGCCCTCGGCGGAGCCCTCCAGCAGAGCCGATGCCGGGGACAGGAAATGCACGTGAGTGTCGGCACTCACCCAGCCGCGCTCACGCCAGTCAAGCACCTTTTCGATCTCCAGCACGATCTCCTCGGTGCCGCGGGTGATGGTGAAGACCTTTCGAAGGGGCCGGATCTCGAATCCCTTCGAGATCTCGAGGTAGACCTTACCCAATGGCAGGTCGAGGCGAGTCTCGCCGGGGATGTAGGTGCAGTAGTGGATCCCCGCGTGTGCGAAGTCCACGCTGTAGTCCTCGAACCACGCCGCGTTCGGGATGCGGTGACGATCAACGGGCGCGAGGTACTCTCCCGACTCGCCATGCACGTGCAGCTTCACCGGCACGGCCTTGCCGGTGCCCTGCTCGACCACGCGCAGGGTCACTTGCTGGGTCGCGGGCGGCACCGCCGCCAGTGACGCCGTCCTGTTTGGAGCCGCGAGGCGGCGCAGGGGAACCGTCTTGCCGTCCGACAGGTGGAAAGACGCATCCGGATGCGCGGTGTACTCGACCAGCACCTCGCGTTCGGAGACCTCCGGAAGCCGGTTGTTGTAGGTCCTGCTCCATTCCCGGTTCGGATAGAGGACACGCGGGTAGGCGGAGATCACCTGTCCCATGTCGAGCTGGATCTGCTGGAGCAGCCCGGCCTCGTTCATGCTCGGGACGAACTTCCGGCCCTTCGGCAGGCGGAGCACGGCCTTCCGCCGGGTCTGCCAGCGGAGCGGATGTGACGAGGACCTGCCGGCCGAGACCGCTGAAAGCAGCACCACGCCGCTCGCCGGCTCCAGTCGAAGGCCGACGATTTGCTTGCGGGGATGTGGGTTCTCCCAGGCGTAGAGCCAGTTCACCCAGGGGCCGCCGTCACCGGCATTCACCCGAGTCTGGCTTCCGCCCCAGTTCCAGTGGGTCTGCTCGTGATGGGCGCGGGTCGGCCGGGGCTTGGCATGGGCCACCGCTTGGAAGCAGTTCTCGCCCCAGATGCGCTGGAACGCTCCGATTTCGTGCCGCCTGCGAATGGGGATACGCTCCTCGGTCCCGTCGGCGTAGACGACGATGTAGGTTGCGGCGTGCTCGCCCAGCCGCCCGGTCCCGCTCTTCTCAAGGGGGAACCCGCTTCGGTCTCTCTGCTGCGGCCGGGCATCCGAGGTGTGCACGAACACGAGCCACTCGGCTCGTGTCGGGACGAGCTTCATCTTCAGCATGTCCCGCTTCAGCAGGGCCGCTCGTCCGATGCGGAAGGGAATACCCCAGCTCACACACCGGCCGCTCGGCGCATGCCTAGCCGCCTGGCGCATTTCCTTGGACACCGCACGGCTCGTCTGGAGATCGGTGACCTTGCGGTTCCCCCTGAGGGCGACGGGGGCGAATCGGCTTGTACTGGGGCCGTCAAGTGTCCTGGGCATGGAGGCGCGCTCCTCTGACAGTAGAATGCGCAGGATACATTCAGCGGCCCGCGTCACGTCCCTCTCTGAAGAGAGGCGAGATGCTCATGTTTGGGAAGCGAATCGGTTGATGGGTAATCGCTGTTGACCCGAGGCCGCAGTAGGCCGGGGGCGGCCCCATGAGGCACTGGGAAACTGGTTTCCTAAGATGGATGGAGGCTGTGGGGACAGAACTCGGCTTGGTGATAGACCGGCAGCGCTGCGCTCGACCCCTTCATGTCGCCAGTCCCAGCCCCCAACTCGCCCGACCGAGCACTCTCAGCGGTGTCTCACGCCGACTTGACTCCCGCGGAGCGGAGCAACGATGAGGCCGTCGCGAAAGACATGGGCTTGGCGCGCGCCGCTCTCTTGGCGTTCGCCGCAGCGTATCGCTGTTTGCAGAGGCTGCACAGTCCGGCCGCATGACCAGACCGGGGGCCGAGTTCTCTCCGAACTCGCTCGATGAATGGCAGAGCGCCGATGGGTGCACCGCACTCTTGGCAGCGCTCCAGTCGCACGCGGTTGCCAAACGGTGCGACCTCCACCTCATCTTCACCCCATCGCATCTCGATGGCCCCCACTGGACAGATAGCCGCGCAGGCGCCGCACCCGATACACCGCTCCGCCGCCAGCACCACCGGCCCCCTCTCCGACTCCCGGTGAATCGCCTCCGTGGGACAGACCGTAAGACACGGCGCGTCCTCACACTGATTGCACACCAGCGGCACCGAATCGGTCCCCACTGCGATCACCTCACAGGCCGCGTTGGACAGCACACCCGAGGTTGCCGGCACGTGCGGCCCCGCCCCGGTTCGCCGGTAGGCGCACTCCACGACGCATCCAAGGCAGGCATAGCACTTGTTGGCGTCTACTACGATGACCTTGCTCAACGCGAAGCTCCTTTACGCCAGCCTTATCCACCGACCGACAGCCCGCGTGCCACGCCCGGCCGGGCCCGCATCTGTGCTGGCCGTTACACCGCGACCCCCTCACGGTCCACGCCCTCAACCCCGCCACGCTGTGCTTCGCCAGCCCGTGCCGGCTCAGGGTGTACCAGACCCGGCTCCGGCGTCAGTACCCGTCTCACCCGCGCTGGAGCCGCCGCCTCCTCTTCCGCGACCTCCCGCCCACACACATTCGCCAGGAAGTAGCTCACCCCGACGAAGATCCCCCCGCCCACGATGTTCCCAAGGGTTACGGACACCATGTTCTGCGTCCACATCGTGGTCCAGTTCACCGCCGCCAACTGCACCGCGCCCACGTCGCAGGCCGCACGCGCCGCGGCGAACCCCTTCGCGAAGATCCCCGCCGGAATGAAGTACATGTTTGCTACACAGTGCTCGAAGCCCGACGAAACGAAAGCCATGATCGGAAAGAAGATCCCGAGGAACTTGCCGCTCACCGACTTGCTCGCCATCGCCATCAGCACCGCGAGACACACCAGCCAGTTGCAGGCTATGCCCCGGAAGAAGAACGCGAAGTTGTGGTTGATCCCCTCGATCTGCGCGATGCTAGTCTTCCCCACCGCAATCTTTATGGCCGTCCCCCCGACCGGCCCCGCCAACAGCCCCGACCACTTCGCGATCATCAGCGCCAGCACCAGCGACCCGACCAGATTCCCGACATACACCAGCAGCCAATTCCGCAGCAGGCCCCCCATCCCTATCCGCCGCGAACATAGCGCAACCGTCATCAGGTTGTTGCCCGTGAACAGCTCGGCCCCCGCGATAACCACCAGCATTAGGCCAACCGTGAAGGCCGCGCCGACGGCGAACCTCTGCATCCCCCAAGATTCCCACTCGCCCGTCGCCACCGTGGTCGCCAGGTGCGCACCGAACCCTATGTAGGCGCCTGCCAGTATCCCCAGCAGGAACATCCGGCCGATCGGCAGCCTCGCCTTCTCCTCACCCGCGAGAACCAGCGACCTGGCCGTGTCGATTGCCGTGCGAAGCATCACGAAACTCCAGTGGGCAGCCGTATCCTATGCGACCCGTCCTCGGGAACGACGATCTCCCCTCATCCGCAGCGCCGCCTGGGCTCCCTCCCCCTCGTCCCTCGCAGGAGCTTCCGCCGCTCCCTTCCCTGGCGCGGACAGCGCGGTCCACCGCCCATCCCGTTCGTCCTTCTCCTCAACCGTCTCCATTCGCTGGCATCGGCCGCAGCACCAGATCTTGCAGACCGGGTCGTAGGAATAGCCCTCGTGCCAGCATTCTGGACATCTCTCGACCTCACGCGCGCTCGCCATTTCTGCATCCCTCTGCTGCCACGGGTGCTTGGAGTCCATACGCCGACCCCACCCGTCCGGCCGCACAAGGCCGCGCATCTCGACCCAAACTCGTCGTGGGCATCATTGCCCCACGAACCCGCCCCCCGCCGCTGTGGCACCTTCCAGTTGGATTATGCCCATATCTCTCTCGACGCGTATATTGTGGAAATCCGTCACGCGGTTCACCGCAATGCGGTCACCCGCATTGCGCCGAACCGCATCGCGGCTGACCACAGTGCTCGGCCGCCGCCCGGCCAAGAAGAAAGGGCCCCGTCTCGCGACGGGGCCCTCGCGACCGCCGGCTATCGAGCGCTGTTACTCGTCGGGCGGCACAATCCCTTTCCGCACCGCGTACCTCACCAATCCCGCCTGGCTCGTCAGGTTGAGCTTCCTCATGATGCTCGCCCGGTGCGCCTCCACCGTCCGCACCGCGATCTCCAGCATCGCCGCGATCTGCTTGTTCGGCCGCCCTTCGGCCACCAACTGGAGCACTTCTCGCTCGCGCGGTGTCAGGGGCTCATACTCCTCCCGCTGCCCGACGCGCGCTTCAGCCTTGCGCAAGTGCTCTTCGATCAGCCGGCGGTCGAAACTGGGACTCAGGAACGGACTCTCGGGCCGGCCGGTGCGTACAGCGGCGACCAGTTCCACGTCGGCGTCCTCCTTACGCACGTACCCAGAGGCCCCCGCCCGCAGCGAGTGCACCACATGCTCCAGGTCCGTGTACATGCTCAGCATGATCACGCGCGGAGGGTCCGATAAGGACGCGATCTGCCGCGCGGCATCGATGCCGTTGAGCCCGGGCAGCGCGATATCCATTATCACGACCTCCGGATGCAGCTCCTTCACGGCCTCCACCGCCACCCGGCCGTCGCCCACCTCCCCGATCACTTCCAGCTCGGACTCCGCCGCCAGCAGGGCCCGCAGCCCCTGGCGCACAATCGTATGGTCGTCGGCCACCAGAATCGTGATCCGTTCCATCATTGCCCCTCGCGATGCAATGGCACAGATACGCGCACCGTGGTCCCTCTCCCCGGCGCAGATTCGATGTGAAAGACTCCCCCCAGATCCGCGGCCCGCCGCTCCATGCTGAGCAGCCCCACACCCACCGGCCCATTCTCGCTCTCCGTCGAGGCCGCAACGTCGAACCCTACCCCGTCGTCTTCCACCACCACACCCACCCGGTCCTCCTCCCGCGCCACCCGAATCGTCGCCCGGCTCGCCTGCGCGTGCTTCGCCGCGTTCGCAAGCGCCTCCTGGCAAATCCGGTACAGCGCAGTCTCCACCTCGAATGGCAGCCGCGGCTCGAACCTCTCCGCCTCCACGGTCACGGTGACCCCCGTTCGCTCCTGCCACTCTCGCCCGTACGCCTCCAGCGCGGCGGCCAGCCCGAGGGTGTCCAGCGCCGGCGGCCGCAGGTCGAACACCAGTCGCCGAAGCTCCTCCAGGCTCTCGTCTATCAGCTTCCGCGCGTCCACGACACGTCGCCTGGTAGCGGTGGCCTCCGGGCCGAGCTGCCGCCCGGCCGCGCTGAGATCCATCTTGACTGCGGTGAGCGCCTGCCCCAGTCCGTCGTGCAGCTCCCGAGCGATTCGCGCCCGATCCTCTTCCTGCGCCTGCGTAACCCGCGCCGAGAGTGCTGCCAATCGCCTGCTACTCGATTCCAGCTCGCGAATCAGCGAGGCCTTTTGCACCAGCTCGTGAAAGGCTCGCGCGACGTCGGCTATCGCGCTCGGACCATGGACGGCCGCCGCTGAGGGCACGACACCTTCACGCGCTAGCTGATCTATCTG
>CP070816.1:3065950-3075045 GCA_020344235.1 Armatimonadota bacterium | reverse complement strand
GCTCACGAGCGTGAGCGCGCTCTTCGTGGCAGGGACGATCTCGACCCGCAAGGCAGAGCGCATCAATACTGCCCTGAACGCAGCACAGCAACAGGTAGAGCGCCTACGGAGCGCGGGCTTTTCGGGGTGTGTTGCAGACCCGGAGATATTCACGAGCGAGGACGGCTATACGATTCTGCAGCAGAATCCCGACATGACCGGGCAGATTGGCTTTGCTGTCCCCGAGCTTGCGGGGGGACAAGGCACTATCGATGTCGCCTTCTACGACAGTGGCACCGGCGTGTATCCAAACCTGAAGGATATCACAGTGACCGTGACGTGGACGGGCGGCGCTGGCACCAGCGGGACCACGCAACTACACACGCTGATCGCGAATCGTCCCCAGTAGAGGTGGAGAACCTATGAAATCCACAATGTCGAGCTCTCAGCAGAGAGGGGTGACGTTGCCCGAAGTGCTCACCGCGGTGATGGTGCTGGCAGTCGTCATTGCCTCAGTCAGTGCGATCTACTCTCTGGCGATGCGCGCTTGGTACCTGGGCGCAGCGGAAACCTATGCCCAGCAGAAGGCAGCCTGGGTCATTCAGCGTATGGCGCCAGACCTACGTCAGGGCATGAGTGTGAGTCCGGCTGTTCCCCCCAACGAATCAACATACCTCGTGGCGCAGATCCCTGCAAAGACCTATGACACCGGTGAGGGCGCGCACCTGAATCAGGTGGCAGTGGATGCCTATGGTGAGCCGTACCTGGTGCCAGGCGACTACATCATCTACTATCGGGGTAACGAGAGCGGTGGCTTGGACGCGGCCGGTGACAGGGTGTGGCGAATGCTGGCGCATTCGGACGGGACGGTTGTGAAGCAGCAGGTAATTGCGGACAACATCGTGGACAATCCGGATGACGGTACTGGGAACCCGAAGGCGATGTTCATCTACTGGCCCGATATCTATCGCCTCCGATCTGTAGAGATTACGATTACCGTCGAGGAATCGAGAGGACATCGAACAGCTCGCAAGACTATGATCGGCGAGGTGTCTCTGCGCAACAACTAGGAGGGCGCAGCATAAGGAGAGCGAGGATGGACAGAGTGAGACCTGACGGGTACGGATATGCAGCATCTAGGCGGGGGAGTGTGTTTCTCCTGGCGATGGTCGCGCTGGTCGTGCTCCTTATTCTAGGGACATCGCTGGTGCAGACAGCCATGCAGGGGCTTGCGTCGGTGTCCAACGACCGAAGACAGGCGGAGGCCGTCTCTCTGGCGGAGGCGGGGGTGGACATGGCTATCACGAAGCTCTACGAGGACTATGACAACATAAACGATATCATCGACTCAGGCAGCCCCTACACAGACGCCTTCTCGCTGACGCAGGGGAACGTGTCCTACACGGTGACCGCCCCCTACAGTGGGATCGCGGACACCTGCATGATCGTTTCCGATGCCAGCACATGGACCAACAAACAGGCGCGCACGCGGGTAGTTGCCGCCTACCAGAGAGACGTGAGTCGAGTGTTCGAGGGAGCGATCTTCTCCAACAGTCCGCTGTCGCTGAAAGGCTCGGGAGCCATCTATCCGGATGAAAACGGAAACGGCGGGGACATCTATGCCAACGGAGATATCAACTTCGATGGCACCTCGTATGAGATGACCGCCGATGCTTCGATCTATACGACGGGCACGGTGAACTGGGTGCCGCCGGAGGTCCCTGCAACCAACGTCCACCAGGGTGTAGCGCCGCTCACCATGCCCACAATCGACTTGGACTACTACAAGAGCATCGCCACTGAGCTCTATGTCGGGAAGACCACGTTCAACGACTCGAATATGGGCGGGCTGACCGGGGTGATCTACGTGAAGGGTGACGTAGTCATCTCCGGCAACTATACGGGGCAGGCTGTGATCGTCGCGACCGGAAAGATCACGGTCACTGGCAACGTGACGGCGGGGAATCCAGATAACGACACACTCGTCCTGATGAGCCCAAAGGCAGTAAAGGTCACCGGGAACTCCCACGTGGACGGCCTGATTTACGCCCACAGCGTGATGAGCCCCGCTGCATCCGAGATCAGCGGCAATATGACCTTGCGCGGTGCCATCATTTCTGACGTGGTACGAACGAACGGGTCCATCACGATCACCTACGACGATGTTTGGAAGGGCCTGCCTCTGCCCGGGATGGGTAAGCAGCAGTGGGCGTCCGTTTCCTGGGAGGAATTCTACCTCTAGGAATTGAGATATCAGAGGAGGCGCTATCTTGCCGGGCCGGCCGTTCAAGGATGTGACAGACCCAGACGACAAGCGCAAGGAGATCGTCTGGATCGCAATCAGCTTCATAGTGATTCTGGCTGCTTGGCTCGCCGTAGTCCTGGTTTTCGGATACCAGCCCCTGATGTTGGGGGTGAGCTACGACGAGGCCGTGCTGCTCGCGGGACTGGGGATGCTGATCTTCTGCATGGTGCTGTACCTCGGCGCCCGGGAGCGAGAGCAGCGCTATCTCAATCGTCGGCTGCTGGCCCAACTGCGCGATGCCGTGCGCCGACTGGACGAGCGTCTGGAACAGCTCAAGGGGCTGTATGCCACAAGCGCGGAGCTGGCCGGCTCACTCGATATCGAGCATATCTCCCGGTCTGTAGTTGACTCCTTAACTGACACCGTGAGAGCCAGCGGGTCCTCGCTGCTGCTAGTCGATAGCGAGACCGGCCGGCCTGTCTACGAGCATCACTCGCCCAGCGGGGCAAGCGATGTGCAGGGCGCCGCCCTCGATCCGGAAACCCCCATGCGGTCTGGCAGAGCACCGTTCATCGCAGACCTGACGGCCCAGATCGAGGTCTGGAACGAACTGCGCAGCATGATCTGCGCGCCGCTGCGCTTGGGGAATGGATGGATGGGAGTGCTGGGAGCGCGCCGACGCGAGGGCGAAGCCCACTTCACACCGGACGATCTGCGGCTGCTGACTACACTCGCCAATATGGCGGCCAAGGCGATTGAGAGCGCACATCTACATGCCGAACTAAGGGAGAGCTACTTCGTCACGGTGCGTGCTCTGGTGAGTTCGCTGCACGCTCGGGATGATTACACTGCGGCACACAGTCAGCGGACCGTGAACCTGGCGGTGCGGATCGCTGAACGGATGGAGCTCCCTGAGGGACTCGTTCGCGACCTGGAGGTGTTCGGCCCGCTGCACGACGTGGGGAAGATCGGGATCCGAGACGACATTCTGCTGAAAACGAGTGCACTCTCGGAGGAAGAGCGCGAGCTGTGCCAGGAGCACTGCATCATTGGGGAGCGGATCATTCGTCCGCTGAAGCCCAGCGAACACGCGCTCTCCATGGTGCGGAGTCACCACGAGTTATGGGATGGCAAGGGCTATCCAGATGGGCTCTCGGGAGAGGAGACCCCGATACTCGCCAGAGTGCTCGGGGTAGCGGATTGTTACGATGCGATGAGCACCGACCGGCCCTACCAGCCCGCGATGAGCGAACAGGAGGTGCTGGCCCACTTCCGTCAGCACGCGGGCAAGCGCTATGATCCTCGCGTGGTCGAGGCCCTCTGTGCAGCCGTCGGTCAAGGGGAACGCCGCGAAGCGGCCGGGGCGCCGGCCGGCAGTCCGGTCGAGCGACCCACGTCGAAGGCGACAGCTCGGGCGGCAAACTAGCCACTGGAAGAGCAGCGCCTCCGCCACAGATACAGGCTACTACCAGCATCAATCGCTGCGAGGCAGCAGGAAAGGACCCCGATGGGTGCCGTCGATACCAACTCGAAACCTGAGACTGGCAGTATCCAGCCCAACTCAGACAGCGAGCAACTCGCCGAGATTCTCCTCGCGGCCGGTGTGGTCGACCGCCCCATGCTGGATCGCGCGGCCGCCATCCAACGAACGCAAGGGCGATGGCTCGGTAGTGTACTCGTGGAGCTGGGTGTAGTCGGGCCGGAAGAGATCGTCCAGGTACTGAGCAATCACCTCAGCATCAACACCATCGACCTGGAAAAGGTGACGTTCAGCCCTGAAGCGCTCCAGTTGCTCCCTGAATCCATGGCCCGGCGTTTCGGCGTCGTGCCGGTCTCGGTCCTGGACGGCACGCTGCACTTGGCCATGGTGAACCCACTCGACACCCTCGCTTCCGACCTGATTCAGGCCCGCACGGGCATGCGACTAGAGCCCATGATGACGAGCGAGCGCGATGTCCGATCCACAATAGATCGCTTCTACGGTCGCCTTAACAGAGACATGAAAGACGAGGAAGCGGCTCCCGCCAAACAGAAGAGCCCCGGCACACAAACGGCGGAAGGGGTCGAACTACTACACGTAGATGATCTACTCCGCACAATGACCGAGCGTAAGGCTTCCGACCTGCACCTGAGCATAGGGACTTCGCCCACGCTCCGGATCGATGGCGACCTGGTGCAGGTCAGCGCTGACAAACTGGTGCCGACCAAGCTGAACGAACTCATCTACAACATCCTCAGCGACGAGCAGATCACCACTCTGGAAGAGAACTGGGAACTGGACTTTGCCTACAGCGTGCGGGGCCTCTCGCGATTCCGCGTCAATGTCCACCGGCAGAGGGGAACGATCGGCGCCGTGTTCCGGTCGGTGCCTGTTGACCCACCGTCTCTCGATGGGCTGGGCATGCCCGAGGTCCTGAAGACGCTGTGCGCAAGGCCCCGCGGGCTCGTGCTCGTTACAGGGCCAACGGGATCGGGCAAGTCAACCACGCAGGCGGCGATGATCCGAGAGATAAACGTGACGCGTCGCCGGCATATAGTGACCATCGAGGACCCGATCGAGTTCCTTCATCGGAACGAGAGAAGCATCATCATCCAGCGCGAGGTCGGCAGCGATACGAAGTCGTTCGCGGCGGCGCTGCGCCACGTGCTGCGCCAGGATCCCGATGTCATCCTGATCGGTGAGATGCGGGATCTGGAGACCATTGCCGCGGCGATCACGGCGGCCGAAACGGGCCACCTCGTGCTAGCGACTCTGCACACGACCAGTGCGGCACAGACGGTTGACCGAATCGTGGATGTGTTTCCCCCTCATCAGCAGGAACAGATTCGGGTGCAGCTCTCCACCGTGCTCGAGGGGATAATCTGTCAGACGCTGCTGCCCGTAGCGGACGGGAAGGGACGCACCTGCGCACAAGAAATCCTGGTGGCCAATTCGGCGATCCGAAACCTCATCCGAGAAGGTAAGTCACACCAGATACCGTCTGTCCTTCAGTCCAGCGCATCGGAGGGGATGCAGGGCCTCGACCAAGCGCTGAAGACCCTGGTGCGCGCCGGCAAGGTCACGCCTCAGTCGGCGATGAGCGTCGCCAGCAATCCACAGGACTTCAAGATGTTCCTCGACATGCGCTGAAGCGACACTGGCACAGCGCTCGGGCCGCACCTGCGTCACGCCGGCCACCGCCTCACCCGTCGAGGGCCATCTTCATCTTCAACGTCGCCTCAGTGGTTATCGTGCCGCCCGGGGCCTCGTGCTCGGACACCGAGAGATTGATCTCCATCCGAGTCGATGCCTCCTGATACACGTCGACACTGTTCTCGTAGTCGTAGTACCAGAGCGTGTCACCGTGGAAGGTGGCCTCCAGTCTGCCTTTCGCTTCCTCGCTGGAAGCACCGAAGTCGGACAGATCCAGGCTGATGGGTCCTTCGAAGGAGGCGCGGATCTTGGCGCACTTGCGGCCCTGAAATGTCGTCAGTGCCAGTAAGTGGGACTCAACGGTGACCTTGATCTCCGAGCTGGCTGGAGCGATGGGAATCTTCAGTTCCTCATACCACGAATCGCCGACTTCGATGTCTCCCTCGGGAAACTGCCCAAACTGAGCGAAGAAGCTCGTCCAGGTCTCCGCTCCGGAGCCCATCAGAGACCACGAATCCACTCCTCCTCCGAAATCGGCCTCCACAACTTCGACCAGGCGTTTTCGCCGGTCGATATCGGCCACCATGCGGCCCGGCGGAAGCTCCTCGGTGTGGGACTCGCCATTAGCCTTGGTAGTCAGGGTGCCGCGGATCCAGCGACTCTCCACGCGCGTGGTTTCCGCCGTTTCAGACAGTGCCTTCTCGACGTACTCCGCGCTGGCGGTCGCCTCCCTCTGTGTGAACTGGCCCGCCCCTTCGATGGAAGTCTGCATGCTTCCCTCCACCGTAATATTGCGCTTGCTAAGCTCATTGATCTTCGGCCGATAACGGAGCACTATCGCGTGGGCGGGGAGACAGCTTGCCACCAGCAGTCCGGCCACCAGCCCCATGGCACAGCGTCTCTTCATCTCCTCATCTCCTATGCCTAGCGTATGATCGGTATCTCTGCCTCCATAGCAGAGCCCGTCAGCCTCTCTGCGCCGTCCGGGCCGACGGCCAGGAGGTCTTCGAGGCGCACTCCCCCCAATTCGGGCAGGTAGACCCCGGGCTCGATCGTCACGATATGCCCGGGCGCCAGCTCGGTCTCCTCGCCCCGGCCCAGGCGAGGCGCCTCATGCACTTCGATGCCAACACCGTGTCCGAGACCGTGGCCGAAGGCCTCTCCGTAGCCGGCATCCTCTATGATAGAGCGAGCGACAGCGTCAACTTCGCCGCAGGCGATGCCGCCTCTCAGTGCCCCCGCGCCCGCGCGCTGCGCGCGGTACACCAAATCATACACCTCCCGCGCCTGCGGCGAAGTTGACTTCACAGCAAATGTGCGGGTCATGTCCGAACAGTAGCCGTTGACCCTGGCGCCGATATCAATCACCACTAGATCACCGGGTTGCAGCTCACGCGCCGTCGTCTCGGCGTGAGGGAGCGCGCTTCGGGGTCCAGAAGCGACGATCACATCGAATGCCGCGGCCTCTGCGCCCTCGCGGCGCATGAGGAATTCTCCTTCCAGCGCGATCTCGCGCTCCCGCACGCCGGGGCGCACCAGTGACGCAATATGGGCGAGAGCCCGGTCGGCAAGCGCGGCGGCCGCGCGAATCCAGTCCACCTCGCACCGAGACTTGACCAACCGCAGGTGCTCGACCAAGCTGGAGGCCGCCACCAGATCGAGATCGGGCGCGGCCTGGGATAGCTCATCCGCACCCTCACAGCTCAAGTGGGCGGCATCGTAGCCCAGGCGACGGACGCCCCGCTGCGAGGCCGCCCGGCCGACCCCGGCATAGAGGTGGCGCTCGACCTCGACGAACTCGAAGGCTGGGGCCTGCTCCCTCCCCTGAAGGCGGTATCGGAAGTCGCTGACGAGCGCCGCTTGCTCTGGGGTGATGAGAAGGGCCCCGGATGATCCGCGGAATCCGCTCAGATAGAAGACATTGCTCGGCGCGGACACGACAAGCCCGTCAAGCTCAGACTCCCGCATGCGGGTGCGAAGGCGGGCGACGCGGTCCGCGTGCTCCTCGGTCATCATTTGTCGTGGGCGGCAAGGTGAGCGGCAAGCCCGCGCAGTGCCAGCAGGTAGCTGTCGGGGCCGAAACCGGAAATCTGCCCGATGGTGGCCGCGGCGACGACGGAGCGCTGGCGGAATTCCTCGCGCGCGTGGATGTTCGAGAGGTGGACTTCGATCGCGGGCAGCTTGGTGGAGGCGATGGCATCCAGCACACTAACGCTCGTGGTAGTGAAGCCGGCGGGGTTGATGATGATCCCACTCGCCCACTTCCGGGCGTCCTGAATGGCCTCGACGATCTCGCCTTCGTGGTTGGACTGAACTATGCGAACGTCCAGCCCCAGGTCCCCGGCCAGAGATTCGATCCGCTTGTTGATCTCAGCCAGACTCGTCTTTCCGTAGATCTCGGGCTCGCGCTCTCCGAGGAGATTCAGATTGCTCCCATGAACAACAAGCACGCGTGTTGCGGCCATTGCCTCCCCCTTCTCTCAGGTGATATCGAGGATCATGCTGATTTCACCGCAGTCGGGGAACTTGGGACAGCGGATGCATTCGGCCCAGACCTTCTGCGGCAGCTCCGACTTCTCAACCTCCCGGAACCCGAACCGCTCGAAGTAGCGCGGAATGTAGGTGAGCAGAAAGACGCGTGGCAGCCCCAAGGCGCGTGCATCCTCCAGACAGGCCTCGACGAGCTGTTGGCCGAGCCCTCGTCCGCGATGGTCCTCCCGGACGGCCACCCCCTTTATCTCCGCCAGGTCTCCCCAAGTGACGTGAAGAGCGCCGCATGCGACGACTTCGTGAGAGTCCTCGGCGACATAGTAGTCCCGCAAGTTCTCGTACAGCTCGCTCAGGGAGCGCGGGAGCATCTCATCCTGGTCGGCGAAGTGGTTGATGAGGCGATGAATCGCCTGGATGTCCGCCGCCCGCGCGCGCCGCAGCTTGTTCTTCATGGGCCGGATTCTAACACAGCGCGCGGGCGAAGGCAAGCGTGGGCAGTGCAGGCAGGAGCGGAGGTCGAGAGCGTGGAAACGCCGCTTGAGAGGGGCTTTCCGGAGCAGCAGATGAGTCGCGACAACGAAGACATAATCGCGGACCTGTTGATCGTCGGCTGTGGGGCGGCGGGCGCTTCGTGCGCTTTGAGGGCGGCGCAGGCCGGGCTCTCGGTGCTGGTGCTCACCAATGCCTCCGATCCGATGGAGTCCAACAGTGACTACGCGCAGGGGGGCATCGTGGCACGGCCGCCCGGCGACACCGCGGAAGACCTGGCGCGCGATATCATGGCCGCGGGCGACGGGCTCTGCAACGAGGAGTCCGTGCGGCTGGTCGCGGAGAGCGTTTCGGAGATAGTGAATAGCTTTCTCGTCCAGGAACTGGGGGTGGAGCTGACGCGCGATGCGGAGGGCAATCTCGACTTCACGCAGGAGGCGGCGCATTCGTGCCGGCGGATAGCCCACGCCAACGACGCGACGGGGCACGCGATCTTGATTCGGCTGCTGGCGGCGGTGCAGGCGAACCCCAACATACGAGTCATCGGCGAACACAGCGCCGCAGATCTGATCACCGTGCCCCATCATTCGGTGGATCCCGGGGCGATCTACGAAGACATCGAGTGCCTGGGCGCCTACGTACTGGATCAGAGAAGCGGGCGGATCAGGCGGTTTTTCGCCCGCCACCCGGTGCTGGCGACGGGAGGAGTCGGGCAGCTCTATCGGCACACGACGAACCCGCGCGTGGCGCGGGCGGACG
>CP070816.1:3053424-3065850 GCA_020344235.1 Armatimonadota bacterium | reverse complement strand
GACAAAGGCGCGGGGACTACTCCACCCGCTTCACCTTCAGCGAAGCTTTGCGCGCGCTTTCGATCTCATCCGCGTAAGCAGCCAGCAGCCTCTCCGCGAACTCCCGCGGCTCGAGGCCCAGCTCCTCAACACCAATCGCCGGCACCGGCGCGCCCTCCCCCCGCACATTGAACCCGGCGTGGATCAGCCCCGATCCCGGCGAGGTCGTGGCCACCGACACCGACAGCTTCCGCTCACCCAGACAGAGGTCATCCCCGTCTCGCCGGATCAACGCCTCCCCGAGGTGCGAGTTGATGATCTCTCCGGCCAGCGCCATCAGCAGGCGCTGGCGAGTTGTGATATGGCCGAGATCAAGGCCGGGGTGCTCGACGATCATGTGCAGCATGTTCGGGCTGCGTATCTGAGCGCCGGCCTCCAAGTCGGCGCGATCAACCATATGCTCTCTCGCAACATCGCACGGACCGAGAAACGCGACGGCCGCATCGCCCTCGAGTCCCGTTGTCTCCTGGATCCAGCCCGACCGCAGTTGTGCGCCGGTGTAGCGCAGTGAGTCTTCCAGGAACCGGGTCCTCACCGCTCTTCCCCTGCCGGCTCCAGGCGCAGGATGCGGTGATTCAGCGAGTCGGAGATATACACGCTGCCGTGGAGATCCACCGCCACCGCGCTCGGTGAGGCCAGGTTGAGCTTCCGCGTCGCACTCACTGGAAAGCAGCAGACATCTTTGCCCTCCGGGCTGAACTTCTGCACGCGGTCGTTGCCCGCGTCAGCGACCCACAGCCCGCCGTCGGGGTCAATTGCCAGGCCCCGCGGCTCAGCTAGCTCTCCCCGGCCCGGACCCGCGCGGCCGATCACGGTGTCGAGCCGGCCCTCCGGAGTGAGTCGGAGTATCCGGTGGTGCATGGTGTCGGACACATAGATCCGACCCAGGGGGTCTACCGCCACTCCCTGCGGCCGCCTGAGCGCGAGGTCCGAGGTGGGGCCGTGGAAGTCTATCTGCCAGCGGCCAGTCGCGGTATAGCAGGTAACGCGGTCGTTGTCGGTGTCGGCTATGTAGACCTGGTGGTAGTTGTCCAGGCAGATCGCGGTGGGAGACGCAAAGCGCGGCTGTGCGGCCTCCGCTCCCCCGATGGCGAACAGGAACTGCCCCTTTGATCCGAACTTCTGGAGCCGGCTGGCTCCCTGCTCTACCACATAGATGAAGCCGGAATGATCCACTACCACCCCGCGCGGACAGACGAATAGGCCCGGGCCGCCCAGCCCATATACCTCCCCCTGCACGCTTATCTTCTGGATCCGCTCGTTACGGGAATCGGCGACATAGAGATTGCCTTCGGAGTCGGTCGTGATTCCCCCGGGTGTGCTGAACTGGCCCAGCTCGGTGCCGTAAGACCCAATGGTTTCGGCAAGGCGGAAAGCTGCCCGCTCAACAGGCGCAGCCGACGGTTCCGTCCGGGCCGCTGCCCGACGCCGCACCCTCCCGCCTATCTCCAGGTACCGGAACCGGCTCTCGCTCACAACGGGAGGATTCGCCGTCGCGAAGGCGTTTCCCGCTCCCGGTCAAGGCTGCCGAGGGGACATCCTAGAGATCTTGGCGTGTTCGCAGCGCCCGGTCCCAAATCCCAGGCATCGCCCAATTCGTCATCCCGTCCAGATCATCGTCGCCGCCCGGCAGGTCCACATCCGCGAGCGCGTAGCGCGAAGCAGGCCGCGCCCGCCCCTTCGCCCACCGCCTGACCATGCCAATCTCCTCACGCATGGTCACCGAGAGCGGCACCGTTTGCTTCAGCGCCGTCAGCACATCCTCCGTCGTGACCTCTCGCTTCTCCTCGAAGGCGGCGTATAGCCCCGAGATCACGGCCTGCTCGATCTCCGCCCCCGAGAATCCATCCGACTCAGCAGCAAGACGATCCAGATCGAACTCCTTCGGATCGCGATTGCGCCTTCCGAAGTGGATGACGAAGATCTCTCGCCGCTCCGACTCGGCCGGCAGGTCCACGAAGAAGATCTCGTCGAAGCGGCCTTTTCGCAGCAGCTCCGGCGGGAGCTGCATGATCTCGTTAGCCGTCGCCACGACAAACACTGGCTTCGTCTTCTCCTGCATCCACGTGTTCAATGTCGCGAACACCCGGGCCGTCACACCCGCGTCCGCAAGGCCCGATGACTCCAGCCCGGCCAATCCCTTCTCGATCTCATCCAGCCACAGCACACACGGCGACACAGTCTCCGCCATCTGTATCGCTCTGCGCATGTTCTGCTCCGACGAGCCCACCAGGCCGGCGAAGATTCGACCCACATCCAGACGCAGCAGCGGCAGACGCCACAGATGCGCCACTGCCTTGGCGGTCAGGCTCTTCCCACACCCCTGCACCCCCAACAGAAGAATGCCCCGCGGCGACGGTAGCCCGAACTTCTGCGCCTTATCGGTAAAGGCGAGCGCCCGGTTGTTCAGCCAGGCCTTCAGGATCTCCAGTCCACCGATATCGGACACGTGATCCCTGGACTCGAAATACTCGAGCACCCCCGACTTGCGGATCAACTGCTGCTTCTCTGCGACAATCAAATCGAGATCGAATGTCCCCTTCTCGACGATGCATTTGGCGAACACATTCTCGGCTTCCGTAAGAGTCAGTCCGAGCGCCGCCTTCAATAGGCGTTCCTTTGCCTCCGCGCTCAGGTTGGCTGTCACCCCCTCCTGCCCGCGGACCGAATCCATCGCTCGGTTGAGTAGACCTTCCAGGTCTCGTAGGCTCGGCAGGTCGTAGTCTATGACCGTCACGTCCTTCTGCAGTTCGTCCGGAAGCTGGAGCACAGGCGACAGCAGAATCACCGTCGCGTAGGCGGTGTGGAGCGCATCGGCCAGGTCCCTCAACTTGCGAATCACCGCGCTGGCGTGCGGGTAGCTCTGACTGAGAAACACGTGGAAATCCTTCAACACGTAGACGGCCGGCTCGTGGCTCGTGCGGATGGCGTCGAGGACATGCAGCGGGTCCCGCGTCCGGCTGTCAGCCCCACCCTTTCCGATCTGCTTCGTGCCGTCCCGCAGCCCCATCGTCTCCGACCAGACGTGGAAGTTCTTATCCTGGCCCACGACAATCTCGCGCAGGGCTGCCAGCACCCGCCGCTCCTCCCACGAAACCACGTACAGCAGCGAATACCGCGCGCGAATCACGATATCTATCTCGCGCATCTGTCGGTCCATGACGCACCCATCATACCCCGGCCTGAGGCAAGCTGGCAAGCGGGGATGCCGGCCTCAGCAGCCACAAGTCGGTCGTTGCGATCCGTCAACCAGCCTTGCCGCCCCGGTCGCCCCTTGCTATACTCCAATCCCGAAGTGCTCAAACTCCTTACCTACAACGTTCTCGAAGGCGCACTCCCGGACCGGCTGCCCGCCGTCCTGCGGGTGATTGCCAGTGCCGACGCCGATGTCGTGGCCATCCAGGAGGCACGCTACTGGCGCCGCAGCCGCCGGGAGGTATTCCGGGCAGTCTCCCGCCACCTCGGCATGCGAGGCGTGCTGGCCAAAGCCAACTCCGGTTTCGACATCGCTGTCTTCTCCCGCCTCCCCATCCTCCGTTACGCCAACCACGGCCTCGATACAATCTTCCTCCACACCACACTGTCGGTCGAGCTGCCCACGCCGAGTGGAGAAACCTTGACGCTATTCGTAACACATCTGCGACCCGACTACCCTTCCCGTCGCCGCGAGATGAGGCTCTTGCTTGAGTGGATGCGGCCTTACCGGCGAGCCCACTGCGCCATGTGCGGCGACCTCAACAGCGTCATGGCCGGCGATCCCATAGACCGCCATCGCATATGGCAGGACTCAGAACTGCGCGAAGGACCCAAAGGCGTCATCGCCGCCGTCGAGAGGGGCGGCTGGGAGGACTGCTTCCGGCTGCGCAATCCCCGCGCGCCCGGCTTTACGCTCGGCGCCGGCCGTCGAGTCGCGCGCGTCGACTACATCTTCGCCTCCAAGCCATTGGCCGGTGCGCTGAAGGCCTGTCGCGTCCTCCGCTACCCCGAGTTGCTCGCCGCCTCCGATCACAGCCCGATCTGGGCGGAGTTCGATATCTGACCGCACACTGGCTAGGGCAGGAGCTTGCCTCCTGCCCCGGAACTCGTTCTCACGACAGGAGTAACCTATGTCACTTTCCGCGGGTCCTTCCGGCGGCCCGGTGCTGATCGTCGGCTCCGTCGCCTATGACTCCGTGCGCACCCCCTTCGGAGAAGCCAAGGAAGTAATGGGGGGGGCCGCCAGCTATGCTTCGGTTTCCGCCAGCTTCTTCTCGCCCGTGCGCTTGGTCGGAGTGGTGGGGGAGGACTTCAAGTATGAGCATGTGGCCCAGCTCGGCCACCGCGACATAGACCTGGCGGGCCTCCGCCGCTCCCCCGGCAAGACCTTCCGATGGGAGGGCTACTATGAGTATGACCTGAATCAGGCCCACACGACGGCCACCGAACTCAACGTATTCCAGGACTTCCAGCCGCACCTCCCCGCCGAGTACCGCAACACCCCGTTTGTCTTCCTCGCCAACATAGACCCCGCGCTTCAGCTCTCCGTGCTCGATCAGATGCGCCTCCCCAAGATCGTCGCCTGCGACACCATGAACTTCTGGATCGAGGGCGCGCGGGACCGAGTCCTGGAGGTCCTCGCTCGCTGCAATATCGCCCTCATGAACGACGCCGAGGCCCGCCAGCTCTCCGGCGAGGTTAACCTGATCGCCGCCGCCCGCCAGATCCTCAACTATGGCCCTCGCGTCGCCGTCATCAAGAAGGGCGAGCACGGCTCCTTCATGATGTCCCGCGACTCGTACTTCGTCGCGCCCGGCTACCCCCTCAAAGAGGTCCGTGACCCCACCGGCGCGGGCGACACCTTCGCCGGGGGGCTGGTCGGGTACCTCGCCCGCTGCGGCGACGCGGACGACGAGGCCCTCCGGCGGGCCGTCATCTGCGGCTCCGTGATGGCCTCCTTCACCGTCGAGGACTTCTCTCTCAATCGCCTCTTCCGCCTCACCCCCGAAGAGATCGCCGAGCGCTACTACCAGATCGTTGCCATGACCCGTTTCGGGGCTTTCTGAGCCAGTTCTAACACGGAGCTGAAACCTTCTGTCCCGGACCTGCGTCTGCATATGTATAGGCATCTGGAGAGGGAGGTAGGCCGATGCGTTGGCGCGTGTTCGGTGCCGTCGTCTTTGCGTTTGCGTGCTCCTACGCGATCCTCTGGAGCTTCGGCTATGCGCGGGTCCGGCTCGGCGAGGCCATCGAGGAGATCGCGGAGCAGATCGAGGTGGGCTGCCAGCCGCGCTTCGAGGTGAAGCGCGCGACCCTCACCCTTCCGGCCGGCGAAGAGAAGCGCCTCCGCATCGAGAACTTCGCCGGCCGCGTGGAGGTCGTACCGGGCGGGCCGGACACGGTCGCCGAGTACGTGATCTACGCCCGCGGCGAGAACGAGGTCGATGCCCGCCGCCGCGCCGAGCCCGTGGAAGTGCGCTCCGCCCGCGAGGTGGGGTGGGGCGACAAGATCTGGGTGGCGCTCAAGAAGGGCGAGCGCTGGCCACCCCATGTGAGCGTGGAGCTGGTGGTGAAGACGCCGCCGGAGCGAGCGCTCTACATCAGCGTTACCTCCGCCGACATCGACGTGACGGGCATCCACGGCGGGATCGAGGCCGAGGCAACGTCCGGCGACGTTCGAGTCACGGGCAGCAGCGGCGGCCGGGTCGTTGCCTCCTCCACCTCGGGAGACGTTCGTATGGAGGATGCTGACGGCCTGGTGGAGGCGCGTGCCACCAGCGGCGATGTATCGCTGGCGGGGCTTCGCGGCTCGGCGACGGCCGCGACGGTTACCAGCGGCGACCTGTGGCTGGCCAGGATTCAGAGCGAGCAAGTCAGTGTGAAGAGCAGCAGCGGCGACATCGCCATCGAGGTCGCTCGGCCCTTCTCGGGGCACCTCGAATGCCACAGCGTCAGCGGAAGTGTAGGTCTCACCCTGCCCGCCTCCTCCGACTGCGCGGTGCACGCGAAGACCGTCTCGGGGAGCATCTCCGGCCGGCCGTGGTCGGAGATCAGCCGCCGCGAGGCCAGCGCCTGCCTCGGCGCGGGCGCCGGCTCGGTGGAACTCTCCACCGCGAGCGGCGATATCTCGCTCGACGTCAGCGGATAGGGCGCGGCCTCAGGGCAGCCTGTCCAGCTCCGCCAGCGCCTCCGCCAGGTCACGGGCGCGGTCGGCCGGCAGATAGGAGATGAAGAACACCGACTCCCGCGTCTGCTTCGCCTCGTGCATCCGCCAGGTGCCGGCATTGAGGAGGTAGCCGTCCCGGCCCAGGATATCCGCGCTGACGCCCGCCTCCACGCCCGTGCACGCCATCAACACGGCCTCGCCGGTCTTCGGGTTCTCGGCGAGGACCCACTTGTCGCCGCCGATGTCGCCACCATGCCGGCAGCGCAGCCGCGAGGCGCGGGGGTCTATGCTGCCGCTGACCACCGCATCGAGGTGGCTGCCGCTGAGCACCGGCCACAAGTTGAAGTTGGCGTCGAGCCATCCTGCAGTCCCGCCGCGATGAGTGGTTCTGATCGCGACCGCGAGGATGCCGCTGCCCGGCGCGAGCAGATAGTCGAGCGCGAGCCGATCCTCCCGCCTCCTCTCATATTTGGGTGAGCACGACACGCGCACCCCGCGCCACACGATCCCCTGCCGGCCGCGCCGCTCGATCTCCCGGGCCGTGAAGCGCTCCTTGGCGAGCTGCCCGGAGTCCATCCCGCCGAAGCTCGGCTCGATGCCTCCCATCCACGGGTTGGACCAGGCGAGCGGCCGCGCCTCCGGGTAGGCCGAGCGCAGCAGTTCCTCCCCCTCTCTCTTCAGCGAGATGGCCGACCCCTTGAAGCCGGGCGCGACGGTGAGGCCGATCACGCCGTTGTCGAGGCGGAACAGATCGCCCTCCTCGCCGGTCTGCTCGACGCTGACCTCGCGCCTCGGATCGCCGAGCACGATCACCGGCTGGCGCTCCCGGTAGACCGCCCGGTCAATGCGGGCCGTGCAGTCCAGGAAATAGCCACCCTCGGGAGTTGACCCGGCGCGGGTGAGCCGCACCTTCGTTGCGCGCTTGCGCCCAAGGCTGGCGCGCTTGAAATCGGCCTTCGACGGGCGAACGCGCAGGCCGGTCGGCGTATCAACCGACAGGCTGCCCGAGAGTTCGAGTCGTCCGAACGATTCCGCGCCCAGCTCGACCTCCGCGCTCCGGCCGTGGACGATCGCGGGCCGCGGGCGAAGGCCGAACTCGAAGGGCCGGCGCGGCGGCTCGTGGCGCTGCTCGCGATCCTGGCGGGTACCGTGGAGAAGCTGCCACCAGCGGCGCACGGTGAAATGATCGCCGTCGCCGACGAAGATGTGGAGCGGCTCGGCCTCCACCGACCGCCCTGGCAAGACGGCCGGCAGTTTCTGCCTGACGCTGGAGCCCCAGTCTCCCACTTCGACGCGCCGAGCGGCCGCCCAGAGCAATCCAACTGCGACGCCGTCGGCGTCCTCCCCCGCGATCCAGCCCTCAGTCCACTTGCCGCCCTCCTCGGTCGGCCGGTGCTCGCCGAGGCCTCGGCCGGCCCCGTCCCGGGTGCCGCGCACGACGCCCCCTTCGTCAGGGACGGCGGCGTGTCCGCGGTTCACCCGCAGGCGAGCGCCCCAGCGCAACTCAACGTCGAGACGCGTCTTCGAGCCGTTCATCACACTCGATCGCACCTCGATCAGCGGCAGGTTGGAGAGAGCGATCTTCTGCTCGAGCACCACCCCCGGTCGGTACACGGAGGGCGTCGTGAGCACCGCCACCGCGCGGCCCGCCTCCTGCTCGACGCGGGCCTCGCACCGGGTCTCGAAGAACTCGTCCCAGCTGAACGGCGGGCCGAGCTGCGGCGGCCAGAAGCCGGTCACGTCGTGGCGCTGGCGCAGCTTGTCGGTGATGTTGACCGAACCGCCCCGCCGCCACACCCGGACACGCAGGGCGGCCGATTCGAGCACCACGCGGTCCTTCTCGACATGCCCGATAACTTCTCCCGCGCCGGCCACATAGGCGTAGAGGTCGGCCTTCTTCGGCTGCACCTTTCGCCGCCCGGCTGTCGCCTCGGCCTCCACCTTCAGCGCGGCCGCGCCGCTCTTCTTCGCGGTGAGCGTGATCGGCAGCTCGGCCGCACCCTTCGCGGGGAGTCGCACGGAAGCGGTCGCGCGATCCAGCTCGACGCCCGGGCTGGGGGTGATTCGCACCTTGACGCGGGCCGGCTTGTCCAGCTCATTATGGCACTGGATCACCACCGGCTCCGGGCGGTTCGGCCGCAGGCCCTGCCCGTCACCGTCGAGCGAGAAGTGCACCGGCTGCTTCACCTGGAAGCCGGCCTCCAGCGTGATCGGCTCGCCGTTGACGAGCAGGTCGGTGCGCACGATCGCAGCCCGGGGCGGCCTCTCCTTCTCTCTGATCTCCGGATCGATCTCGAACTGCGCGTCGAGTTCGGCCGTGGCGCGCACCTGCATGATCTCCTTGTGGTCCAGCGACACGCCCTCGTCCGCGCTGGCCACCAGCACCACGTCGAGCGGCTCGCGCCGGTGGTTGACTATCCGCCATTTGATGTGCTGGGCGATGCCCGCGACGAGCTTCTCCTCCTCCAGAAAGCAGCCGGCGGCGAAGTCATCGGTCTCCACCTCGACCAATCCCCAGGAGTTGCGGTCATACACCATGCGCAGCCGCTCGCCGTCCTCCTCCCACAGGTACTCGTACACTCGCACCTTGCCGCGCTTGTGCTCGTCGGGCGCCAGCGAGAGGTCGCGCTTCAGGGTCAGATACCAATCGTGCCTGCGGAAGAACTCCCGGGCGATTGGCTGCCGCCGCGCCGCGGGCGTGAAGTTCTGCATGTATGGCCCCCACTCCGACTCCGGCGACCACATGAACCCCGACTTCTTGTACAGCGGCACCGCCTTCAGGTTCCCCGGCCAGGTGTGCAGATCGACCCGGTCGATGCCCCGCCTGTAGGCCCGCTCCACCGCGCTCAGCAGCACCGCCTTCCCGAAGCCCCGGCCGTGGTACTCCGGGTCGGCCGTGAGCAGGCCGACGTAGGAGCCGGTGGTGTCGGTCGGCTTCGCTTGGAGGTCGCACAGGGAGACGATCTTGCCGTCGGCCTCCGCCACGAAGCAGCCGACCTGCTCACGCTCTCGCGTCCGCCGCTCGGCGTCCTCGGCCGTGATGGGGTCGTGCCCCCCGAAGGGCCAGCCCTCGAAGGTGACATTCCAGAAGCGCGCGAGGCGCTGGGCGTCGCCGTGACGCCACTGCTTGGTCAAGTCTCGCGTTGGGATTGCCATCTGTCCTGCCCTCTGAGCCCATTGAATCCGGCGTAGATCGTGTGGAGCAAATGGAGAAGCCGCGGGCTTCCGTCCTGCCCACGGCTCCGGCCTCTTCGAGCTTCAGTTCCCCAGATCGCTCAGTAGCACCACTCCCCGGAGGGTGGGTTCGCGCATATTCGCATTGGTCGAAGGGTCCTGCGCACCGCCTCCACCTCCTGGAGAGAGTCGCCGCCTCACCTCGGCGCGGCGCACATGGTAGCAAGCCTAGCGTGCTGTGTCAACCGCTACCTCCCGGCTCTGCTTGCCCACGCTCAGCGCACGTGTTAGACTCACATTGTGAAACGGCCATCGGAGAACTCGGCGCGGGCGAACACGGCCCGCGCCCTGGTGATCGCGGCCGCCGACGACGAAAGCGCGGCGCGCGGCCTCGCACGGCTGCGCCGGGAGATGCCGGGGCTCCATGTCACGACCGTCACCCGCCCGGGGGCCGCCGTCCCCACCGACGAGACCATCGCTGCTCCTGCCAAGGGCCCTTACGGCTTCGCCCTCAGCCTTTCTCTTTTGCGTCAGGTCCGCCGCGGCTTCGACCTCGCCTGTGCCATCGTAAGCGATCTCGACAGCTCTGCCTTCCGCAGGGCCGCCCTCCTGCTTCGGATCGCGCGCACAGAGGAGAAGTTCGCCCTGGGCCCCACCGGAGAGAAAGCCAGCCTGCGCGACTGGCTGGACCGCGCCCACATCAGCCTCTCCCCCGCCGCCCTCGCGCGCGCCGCGCTCGCCTCGGCCTCCGCTCCGTACCGCCGACTGCGCGCCCGCCGACTCCTCGAGGGCCCGCGTCCTCCCTGCGGCTTCAAGCGCGTCAACATCGGGGTGAGCGACCGCTGCAACCAGCGTTGCATCATGTGCTCCGAGCACTCCCCTTACTGCGCCGACGCCGGCCGTCGCATGGCCGCCGACGATATCCTCGACGAGCGCGACTTCGGCCTCATGGATCCCGAGACATACCGCGCGCTCATCCGCGACCTCTCCGAGATGGGCTGTGAAGGAGTGGAGCTGTGCGGCCTCGGCGAACCGCTGCTGCACCCGCGGCTGTTCGAGTTTCTGCGGCAGGCAAAGGAAGCCGGGCTGTGGGTCCGGCTGGTCACGAACGCCGGCCTGCTCGACAAGGAGAACGCGTGGGAGTTGGTGGCGCTTGGGCTCGACGAGCTTCACGTGAGCATCAACGCGGCCACCCCCGAGACCTACGCGAAGGTGCACGGCGTCGCAGAGTCGGTCTTCGAGCGCGTCCTCGCCGGCATTCGCGCCGTGGCGGCCGCGCGCCAAGCGGCGAAGTCACCGACCCCGGCCATCGAAACCTCCTTCGTCGTCCAGGCGGGCAACTACCGCGAGCCGGTCGAGTGGGTACGGACTGTCGTCGACGCCGGTGCGGACATCGTCACTTTCAGCGCTCTCGGCGCGGCGCCGCCTGACGCGCCCGTCCAGCTCAGCACAGAGCAGTTAGAGGAGGCTAAACGCAGCGTCGCCGCCGCGGCCCACTGGGCGCGCGAGCGCGGCCTCGAAGTGCGCGGCACGTTCGGCGCGCTCGCCGACAAGGGAACTTCCTTCTCGGCCGACCTCTACGCCCACATGCCCTGCTACATTGGTCACATATTCGCCCTCATCACCGCCTCCGGCCGCATCCATCCCTGCTGCGCCTGCGAGCGGGTGGTCGGCGATGTGGCGGAAGGTGGCTTCGCCGCGGCCTGGCGCGCTGCGACCTATCGTCAGTTCCGCGAGGAATGCCTTGACCTCCCCAGCCGCTGGCAGCAGGGCTCATCCCTTCCGGCCCTCGACGGCTGCTCCTGCATGTCCTGCCCCTACGGCCCCTGGAACGCGGAGTTCCACCAGCGTCTCCACGGGCAGTGACGTACCCCTCCTGACACGGGGACATGCACGCGATCCGGCGGCAGGGCGCTTGCCGCGCTGGGTCGAACCGCATCTGCGAGTTCATCCGGGAGGAACGTCATGCTCAAGCGACTCCGCGTCGGCGTGCTGGCCTCGGGCGGAGGCACCAATCTCCAAGCGATCATGGACAACTGCGCCGCCGGCCGCATCAATGCCGAGGTCGTCGTCGTCATTTCCGATGTCGAGTGCGGCGCGCTTGAGCGCACGCGTAAGGCCGGTATCCCGGCGGAGCACATAGACCGCCGCGACAAGAAGCGCTACCCAACACGGGAAGCCTTTGACCGCGCCGTCCTCGAGCGCCTTCGCGCCCAGGACGCCGAACTTGTCTGCCTCGCCGGCTACCTCCGCGTCATGACCCCCGAACTCGTGGACGCCTACGCCGGCCGCATGATGAACATCCACCCCGCCCTTCTGCCATCCTTCGGCGGCCAAGGCATGTGGGGCCACCACGTTCACCAGGCCGTGCTTGACTACGGCTGCAAGGTGTCGGGGTGCACCGTTCACTTCGTCTGGCTCGAAACCGACGGCGGCCCCGTCATCCTACAGAGCGCCGTCCCCGTTGAGGAAGGCGATACCCCCGACACCCTCGCCGCCCGCATCCTCCCACACGAGCACGAACTCTACTCTCAGGCAATCCAGCTTTTCGCCGAAGGTCGGCTTAAGATCGAAGGGCGCCGCGTCCACATCCTTCCGGCCGCCTCACAATGACCCCAACGAGCAAAGCTCGACCCAAGACCAACGGCCGGCCGCAAGGCCTATCGCTCATGCCCGTCGTGACCGCGATACTGGGCGCCGCCCTCACGGTGCACGTTCTCATCTTCTTCCTTCACGCCTACCAGGCCGTCACGTTCCCATACCAGCTCGACTACGGCGAAGGGCCCATTCTCCAGATCGCAGCGCGCGTCGCCGACGGCGGCGAGATGTACCCGTTCGTTGACCGGCCTCCCTACGTAATCGCCAGCTACATGCCCCTCTACTACTTGCTCTCAGCCCTGGGCGTGAAGCTCACCGGCACGAGCTTCCTCTTCGGCCGTCTCCTTTCCCTCGCCGGAGCGGTTGCCATTGCCGTCTTCGCTGGTTTGATCATCTGGGACCGAACGAGGCACAAGTTTGCCGCCTTCCTCGCCAGCGGGCTCATCCTCGCCATGCCGCACTTCATGGTGTGG
>CP070816.1:3039914-3053324 GCA_020344235.1 Armatimonadota bacterium | reverse complement strand
GCGGGCAGGCAGTGAAGCACTATGGCGTCGGGCTTCGCTTGCTGAAGCAGAGCGCCGTCCACCTGGAAGTCGCGGAAGTCCGCGCGCCTGCGGGTGGCCTGCGCCTCCATGCCGGCGCTGATCCAGACGTCAGTATACACAACATCTGCGCCGCTGGCCGCCGCCGAAGGGTCGTTGCTCAACACTATGTCCCCGCCGCTCTCCTGGGCCAGCTCCTGCGCCTTGGAGAGGACCTCGGCGCGCGGCTCGTAGGTCGCCGGAGTGGCGACTCGCAAGTGGACGCCGCAGAGGCCGCAGATAAGCAGCAGAGAATGGCAGACGTTGAAGCCGTCGCCGACCCACGCGAGCTGCACCTGGGTGAGATCTCCCTTGTGCTCCCGCACGGTCAGCAGGTCGGCCAGCGCCTGGCATGGATGCTCCAGGTCCGACTGCGCATTGATCACAGGCACGCCGGATTCCGCTGCCAGTTCTTCGATGTGAGAGTGGGAGTAGAGCCGCGCGGCGACCGCGTCCACGGTTCGACCGAGCACTCGCGCCACGTCCTTGACCGCTTCCCGTTCCCCGACGCGAACATCGGCGGGGGAGAAGTGAAGGGCGCTGCCGCCCAACTGGCTCATGGCCACCTCAAAGCCAAGCCGGGTCCGCAGGGAGGACTTGTCAAAGAGCAGGGCGAGCGTGCGCCCGCGGCCGACACCAAGCTGCTCTTCGGCGGAGATCTCACCGGACTTCTGAGCTGCGGCGACGCGCCAGATCTCCTCGATCTCTTCCTTCGAGAGATTGGCGACCGAGAGCAAGCTTTTTCCTGCAAGAGAAATCGCCATTCTTCGCTTCTCCCTTTCGCTAGGGCCGGATAGTTCCGGACATCGTGCGCCGGAGTGACCACAGGAGGTGGGCTGCGATAGCCACCGATGCCACCACGCCCGCCGCGGCCCAGATGCGGGTGCGCTCTCCGAGAGCGGCGAAGCGGGAGAACAGGTCCGAAGCCTCGCCGCTTCCACCCCCGCCGATGGGCGTGCCGATCGCAGCGGAGAGCGATCTGAACACCGCGATCCAGAGGATGAATGCCAGCCAAAGCTCGGCCACGGCGAGCGCGATGCGGCGCGCCGGTGCGCCGCCCGTCGCCATCCGCGCGACGATCATTGCGCTCAGAAAGCAGAGGCTGATAGCGACAACTATGAGGAATCCTGTGTCCACTGCCCTGCTCTATTCCGTCGCCACTGAAGCCAGTACTTCCCCCAGAACCTCCAGCCCGCTCTCGGCCTGCTCCACGCTCAGCACGAGCGGCGGGATGAGTCGCAGCATCTGATCGCCCACCGTGTTGATCAGCAACCCGCGGGCCGTGCATTCCTGCTTGACACGCCCGGCGACCGGCGCGGCTAGGTCCACGGCGATCATGAGGCCCCGCGCCCGGATTTCCGTCACCAGGGAGGTTTTCTCCTGTACGGCCCGCAGCCCCTGCGCCAGGTGCTCACCAACCTGGGCCGCATTCTCCACCAGGCCTTCCTCCTCGATCACCTCCAGGGCCGCCAGGGCGGCGGCGGCGGGGAGAGGTCCTCCGCCGAAGGTGGAGGCATGATCTCCAGGCTCGAAGGCGCTTGCGACCGGCTCCCGCGCGATGATGGCACCGACGGGGACGCCTCCGCCAAGCGCTTTCGCGAGAGTGATGACATCCGGCTCCACATCATAGTGTTGGTAGGCGAACATCTTCCCGGTGCGCCCGAGGCCCGTCTGCACCTCGTCGAGTATGAGCGCGGCGCCGTTCCGGTCGCACAGCTCTCGGGCGGCCCTGAGGAACTCAGATGTTGCGGGGTAGACGCCGCTCTCGCCCAAGATGGGTTCGAGCAGCACGGCGCACGTGCGCACGCTCACTGCTCCGTGCAGAGCTTCCACATCGTTGAAAGGCACGTGAACGAAACCGGAGGGCAGAGGCTGGAAGCCTTTATGGTACTTCGGCTGGCCCGTGGCGGCGAGCGCGCCGAACGTCCGCCCATGAAAGGACCTGAGAGCAGTCACGATCTCGTGTTTGTCCGCACCGCTCGTCTTATAGCCTTGCTTGCGAACCAGTTTTATTGCCGTCTCGACGGCCTCGGCCCCGCTGTTGCAGAAGAAGCAGCGTCCGCCGAAGAGCTGGGACAGACGCTCTGCGAGGCGGAGCTGGGGCTCCGTGTAGAAGTCGTTGGATACATGCACCAGGTCCTCGGCCTGCCGACGAATGGCGGCGGCGACCTTCGGATGGCAGTGGCCGAGGCCGGTGACGGCGCGGCCGCCGCTGACGAAGTCGAGGTACTCCTTGCCATCGCTGTCCCAGAGGCGCGCGCCCTCGCCGCGCGCTATCACCATCGGCATACGGATGGGCGGGTAGAGGTTCAGAAGGTATGAGCGCTCGAGCTGTCTCGCCTCATCGGTGTTCAAGTCGGGCCTCCCGGTCAGTCCTCGAAGTCATCCTCGTACTCATCACCGTAGTCGTCGAAGTCTTCATCCATGTCGTCGAGGTCGGCGTCGTCGAAATTCTCTCCGCGTACGATGGGAGCGATCCGCGATATGAGCTTGGTCGCCCGCCTGGAGCCGCAGCGCGGGCAGCAGAGCAGCGTCTTCTCTGCGGTTACCCCGACCAGCAGGCTGAAACGGCGCCGGCACTTCTCGCAGCGGTACTCGTACAGGGGCATTTGCTCCCTCCCGCCTACTCAGGCAGCACCATGGTGCCGATTCCGATATCGGTGAAGAGTTCCATGAGCAGCGCGTGTGGGAGGCGCCCATCTATGATGTGACAGCGGCGGACACCTGCGGCGAGCGCGTCGAGACAGGCCCGGACCTTGGGAATCATGCCGGACTCGACCTGGCCGTCAGCGATCATCTGGTGAGCGACGCCCGCCCTGAGTTCGGAGATGAGGGATTCAGGGTCGGCGGCCTCCCTCAGCACTCCCCGCACGTCGGTGAGGACGACCAGTTTGCTGGCCCGAAGCGCTCCGGCGATGCGGCCGGCGAAGTAGTCCGCGTTGATGTTGAAGGTCTCGCCGCCGGGGCCGGCCGCGATGGGCGCTATCACGGGAAAGAATCCCTGTGAGATGAGCCCGCGAATCAGGCTGGGATCCACCTCGGCCACCTCGCCGACGAAGCCGAGGTCCGGCGGGCCGGCATACTTGCGGGCGACAACCATGCCCCCGTCCTTGCCGCTGAGGCCTATCGCTGTTCCCCCCTGCTGGTATATGGCGGCGACGAGGTCGGGATTGGTCTTTCCGGTGAGGACCATCTGAGCGATCTCGACGGTTTCGGCGTCGCTGACACGCTGTCCGTCCACGAACTGCGGTTGCTTGTCGAGGCGGCGCATCATCTCGCTGATCTCGGGGCCCCCGCCGTGGACGACCACCGGGTGCAGCCCGACGTGGTCGAGAAGGACTACATCCTTGAGCACTTCGGTGCGAAGGTCGCCGTCGAGCATGGCCGCGCCGCCGTACTTGACGACGATGGTGTGGCCGCGGAACTGCCGCAGGTAGGGCAGTGCCTCGATCAGAACTGCCGCGCGCTGGCGCAGGCTATCCATATCGGGCTGGTTTTCGGTCCGCTTCATCGTTGGCCTCCATCTGAGGCGCCGAGCCAAGTTGGTGACAAGTGCGCGGCCGACGTGAGAGCGCAGGCGTGCGGAGCGCTCCCGCGGTGGGCTTAGGTATGGTATTCCGCATTGATGCGGACGTAATCTCGGGTCAGGTCGCAGGTCCACATGACGGCTTCGCGGTCCCCGGCGTTCAGGTCGAGTGTGATGCGGACCTCGGAGGTTCTCACCGCGGAGCGCGCGGCGCTGGCGCGGTGGCGGGCGACGGCGCCGCCGCGGACGACCTGGACTGTCCCGAGGGATAGGTCAACGAGCCCCGGAACGAAGCTGACGCCGGCGCGGCCCGCGGCGGCGAGCACGCGGCCCCAGTTGGGGTCACCGCCCGCGATCGCGGTCTTGACGAGAGGCGACTCGGCGATAGTCCTCGCGATCCGCCTGGCGTCACTCTCCGACGCTGCCCCGCGGACGCGCACCTCGATCATCCGGGAAGCTCCCTCACCGTCGCGGACCAGCTCACGTGCTAGGTGGTCGGCCACATAGTCCAAGGCTTCCCGGAAGCGCGAGAGGCCGTGCTGAGGCGTGATTCTGGCGGCCTCCGCCTGGCGGTTGGCAAGCAGCAAGACGGTGTCGTTCGTGCTGGTGTCTCCGTCCACGGTGATGCGGTGGAAGGACCGCTTGACGGCAGCGCCCAACCGAGACTGAAGCAGGCCGGGGGACAGGCTGGCGTCGGTAGTGATGAAGGCCAGAAGGGTGGCCATGTTGGGCGCTATCATGCCGGCGCCTTTTGCCATGCCGCCGACGCGGACCGGGCGACCGTCCAGCTCGAACTCGACGGCCACTGATTTGGGGCGAGTGTCGGTGGTCATGATGGCTTGCGCGGCGGCCGAGCCGCCCTCTGGATCAAGGGCCGCTGCGGCCTGCTTTATTCCGGAGGATAGCTTGCTCATAGGGAGAGGCCGGCCGATCACGCCGGTCGAGCAGACGAGGACGGAGCGCTTCGGCACGGCCAGCGCGTCGGCGGTGAGGTTGGCCATGTGCACGGCGTCGCGATATCCCTTGCCCCCCGTGCAGGCATTGGCGTTGCCGCTGTTTATGACCACGCCGTGGATCGGCTCGCGGCCGATGCGATCCTTGGTGACGAGGACCGGGGCGGCCTGGAACCGATTGGTCGTGAAGACCCCGGCGGCCGCCGCAGGGGCCACGCTGTAGATGAGCGCGAGGTCCAGTCCGCGGCTCTTGATGCCACAGCGAACTCCGCTGGCCTCGAACCCGCAAGGGGCCGCGACCCCTCCCGGCACTTCGCGCAGTAGATAGCGGCGCTTTGACTTCGGCAACAGATGATTCCTCCCGGATCGTGACGCTGGAACGGCAACCCAGACCGGTTATGGCCGCTACGGATAGGCGGCAGGAACGCGCAGCGCAGTTGTTTCGTCAACCCCGAGCATGAGGTTCAGGCATTGGACCATCTGCCCGGCCATCCCTTTGCCGAGATTGTCGAGAGCAGCAACGACGATCGCCCTCCCGGAGGCCTCGTCCCATCCCACTCCCAAGAAGCAGGAGTTGGTGCCGGCCGTCCACTTGGTGTGGGGCCACTGCCCGTCAGGCAGGACGCGGACGAATGCCTCGTTGGCATAGCGGCGCTCGCAGGAGGCGCGCAGATCATCGGGCGTTACGTTTGGGAGCGGCTTCAGGTAAGCTGTGAGCAGGATGCCACGCGTCATGGGAACGAGGTGGGGCGTGAAGGTCACCCGTACCTCGGCGTCGGTCAGTGCTTGCAGCTCCTGGACCATCTCGGGCATATGGCGGTGGCCGCCCACGGCGTAGGCGGTGGCGTCTTCGTTGGCCTCCGGGTGGTGGTAGGGAAGCTTCAGGGCGGTGCGGCCGGCGCCGGAGATGCCGGTCTTGCCGTCCGCGATGATGTCGGCGGGATCAATGAGGCCGTCGGCGACGAGGGGCGCGAGTGCGAGCAAGGCCGCGGTTGTATAGCAGCCGGGAGCGGCTGCCAGCCGAGCGGCCTTGATGCGCTCGCGGTGCAGCTCAGGGACGCTGAGCACGGCCTCCTTGAGCAGTTGGGGCTGGGAGTGGTCGAGCTGGTACCAGCGCGGGTAGAGGCCGGGATCGCGCAAGCGGAAGTCTGGGCCCACGTCAACGACGCGCGTCCCCGATTGCAGAAGCTTCGGCACCACCTCCATGGACTTGCCGGCCGGCAGGGCCAGCAGCGCGAAGTCGCACTCGCCAACCGCAGCGGGGTCGAGCTTGTGCAGCACGGCCTCCACGCCCGCGAGGTGGGGGTAGACGTCGCTGATCCGCTTGCCAGCATAGCTCTCGGAGGAGAGGAACGCGAGACGGACCTCGGGATGGTTTTGGAGCAGCCGGATCAGCTCGACGCCGCCGTAGCCGGTGGCGCCGATGATCGCCACGTTAGCCATGGAAGGTGACCTCGGACGGGTGGGATTATACACTAACGGCGGTTGGCGCGGCAAGCGAGGCAGTGAGTCGGGGCGAGGAGAGCGGGCCGCGCCGGCTCGGCTTCGGAGGCCTTGGAGTTACACTCTCGAGGGAGTGTGAGGGCACTCCTGTGAGAGTGGGACAATGGTCAATACGAGGTCATTCACCTATATGGCCGCATTGACCATTCGCCCGAGAAGGCATCTGAGCGGCCCCACGTTGTGACCGCCGATTGACCGAAGAATGACCATGTCCGTCCATTGACCGAATGGACGTTGTTTGGACGTATTGGTCAGAGGTGGACATTCGGGTGAATCGCGTGGGATTCGGCAGCCCCAAGAGCCCGCGATGGTAGGCGAGACTGGGGCCGAGGTGGTGGAGGCGCTGCCGGCTGGGGCGGCCGCGGGGAACAGGAGAATGCTGGCTCGACGAGGAATTCAAAGCAGCAGCGGGGCGGCAGACCGGAGGAGGTAAGGATGCACCTTTTTCGATGGATGGGGGCTGCGAGCCTGACAGCGCTGCTTGTGCTGGCGGTCGGATGCGGCCGGCCATCGCTGCCGGGTCAGCACTTCAGCGGAGAGCGGGCGGAGACCGGTACGTCTCCTCCGGCCGATAGCGCTCTGCCCGAGCAGCCGTACTTCGAGTGGGGTGCGGCCGATGCGAAGGTTCGCGTGCTGGCTTTCTTCCCGATCGACGAGGATCACGCGGAACTGATGGAGTTGCTGCAGGAGATGGTGGGGCAATACCCGGAGAAACTCTACGTCAGGTATGTGGACTATCGCACACCGGAGGGAGCGGCGATTTTTCAGCGGGCGGGGGCCGCGGGGCGGACATTGATGATCAACGGGGAGAACGAGGTGGAGATAGAGCGCGACGGAGGCTCTTACACGGTGGACTTCGTTCAGGAGATGGGGCGATACTGGACCGCGGAAGACGTGAGGCGGGCGATCGCCCAGGAGGTCGCGCGGCAGTACTGAAAGAGGCGGGTCGTCGGAGGGCGGCGGGACCACCACACGGACAGCGGGCAAGCCGTACAGCGACGCACCAAGGGCCAGCAGGGCGCTTGACAGGTGGGCGTTGAAGTGATAGGGTTGTAGCGGCTGACCACGGACAGAACAATACTGGCATAGCAGGAATACGCACTTCAGCCCTTAGCGCGCCTGCTTTGCGCCATCCGGCTCACTGGGTGGCGCAAGGCGGGCGCGGTTGGTCTTGGGGGAGGGAGCGAGAGACCATGGACTGTCCTTTTGCCGAAGGGATGGAGCTGTTGGATCGGCGGGCGGGGTCGGTGGGGTTGTACGAGAGGCTTGAATAGGAGAGCGAGAGTCAGATGCGGTTCATGGATGATGCCGCGCGCATCAACTACCAGAACTGGAACAAGGGCGGGAAGTTCGAGAATCACGACGGGGCCCGGGAGGTCCTATCGGTGAACCGGGAGGACTTCCGCGCCTTCCTGGATGGCCGGAGCGAGCGGCTGCCTGAGCCGTTCTCCGTGTGGGGCTTTCCCGAGGTACTTCGATATGCGGCCGGGAAGGACGTGCTCTGCCTCGCCAACGGTGGTGGACAGCAGTCCGTCGCCTTCAGCATGTTGGGCTGTCGCGTGAGCGTGCTCGATATCTCCGAGCTGCAGTTGGAGCGCGACCGGCTGGCGGCCGAGCATCATGGCTATGACGTCGTCACGATACACGGCGATATGCGCGATCTGTCTGCGTTTCAGGACGCCTCCTTCGATCTCGTCTTCCAGAACGTGTCCATCGTCTTCGTCCCGGATGTGCGGCCGGTGTATCGGGAGGTCGCGCGGGTGCTCCGACCGGGAGGCTACTACGAGGTCTGGCACTGCAACCCGGCCACCTACGCGGTCGACCTGGCTAACCCGACGTCGGGATGGGACGGAGTAGGCTACCGCATCTCGGAGTCGAGTCGACCGCGCGTGGTCCGGCGCAACAGCGAAGGACATGAGACATTCGGGGAGGGAGAGCCGATGGGCGAGTACGTGCACCCGCTGAGCGATATCTTCGGCGGGCTGGTGGAGGCCGGCCTCACGATCCAAGGGGTCTCGGAAGAGTCGGAGGAGAGGGCGCACTTCGGCGAGCCGCTCGAACCGGGATCCGAGATGCACAAGCGGTCTATCGTCCCTCTCTACTTCGGCGTGCTCGCGAGGAAGGAACTTACCTATGCTCGCTCTGAGGAAGGCTGATGCCTGCGACTGTGCTGCAGTAGCCGAACTCGCTACGGCGATCGTCGGCTTCGATGCCGACCGGCGGGCGTGTTTCGACACCACATTGGCCAGCCCGGACCACGACGTTATCGTGGCGGAGCTTGACGGGGCTGTGATCGGGTACGCCCATCTGATGACTTATCAAGACCTCACACACGGCGCGCTCGCCGGCGAACTGCTCGGCCTCGTCGTCCGCGAAGACTTACGACGACGGGGCATCGCTAGGACGCTCATGGGCGAGATCATCCGCCTTGCGCGACAGCGCGGCATTGGTGAGTTTCACATCAACACCGAGGAGGACAATGAGGCGGCGAAGGCGCTGTATGCCAGTCTGGGCGCCGAAGTGGTTGGGGTGCAGATGGAGATTGATCTGGAGTAGGCGATGCCTGTGATCGCCAGCGGCAGTGCCTGCCGCTGCTGGCGAGGAGTGGAGGTGCCCCATGAACGGGGAAGGCAAGGGCGGCAAGATAGGATTTGAAGCTTACTTCGAGGGGAAAGTCGTCCCGCTGATCGCCCGGGAGCACCCGGAACTGGTGTCCGAGATGAGCATCCGGGTGGAGGGCTCCGTTGGTTTGGGCGTCGAGGATGAGCTGTCCGACCTGGATGTCGCGCTCTTCCTGCCGGAGAAGCTGTGGAAGGAGCGCGGGGGCCAGTTGCAGTTGACGCTGCTCCATGATCTGGAGCCGTTCATCGCGCATCCGTCTTCCGTGTTCTCCAGAGACCCCTTGGTCTGGTGGAACTTCAGGCACTCGGAGATCTGTGTCCATCCGCTAAGTATGCTGCTTTGCGGGCAGGCCGAGTCTGTTCTCGCAGGCGAGAGGGATGTTCCGTGGGAGGAAGTGGCGATAGAGGAGCTTCTCCAGCTACAGATTCACCCCATTCTGAGAGATGGCCACGGGAGGCTTGCGAGACTCAGAGAGCTCACGGCCGTGGACCGGTATCCACAGCGGCTGTGGGCGAAGCGCCTGATACGCGAGCTGATAGACCTGGCCGGCGAGTTCGAGGAGTTCGACAAGGCAGTTCGCCGGAACAAGCCACTGGAAGTGCAGATGTTCATGGGGGAGGTCCTACGGATGCTGTTTCGGGCGGTCTTCCTGGTCAACAGGCAGTACTACCCGTGGAGGAACGGCTTCCTGCGGATGTTCAGGCAACTGCCTTTCGGGCCGAAGGAGTTGCTCGGTGAGTTCGATATGGCCGGCTCGGAGGCGAGTTGGGCTGAGAAGCCGGCGGCTATCAGCCGGATCGTGCACGTGGTGACCGCACAGATTCTGGACACTGGACTGCTGACCGAAGATATGCTCAGGTGCCTGGTTCATGCTTGGGACGCGAAGGCTTGGGAGAGCCCGGATTGGCTGGCGGGCTCAGAGGCTCGCGAGCGGCAAGCGGAAGAGGCAGGATACGAGGCGTGGTACGGTTGGATTTGGGATCGATGGGGATGGCCGGAGCAGGGCGCGGTGCCGTGACTATGGGGGGGAGTAGTGAGCGAGGAGGGGGTTCCGAAGTGAGTCCCATCCGGAGTCTACCGGGTCGGCCAGGGCATCCGTTCGTTGAATCGGAATACGAGCAGCAGTTGGAGATGATGCGGCCTCCAGTGGCCGAAGCATGCCGCCCTATAGAACAGCAACAACGGGAGCAGACGCTACTTGTCAACCCACGCAATCCGGGTGACTGGAAACTCCCCGCACGAGGCCGAGCCGGCCACCGCGAAGCCGGACTCCCGCAGGGCCGAGGCGACATCCCGCGCAGGCTCATTTCGCGATTGGCTCCCATATGCCCCGATGATCAGCCGCCCGCCGTCGGCGACACACCTGTCCAGCAGTCGCCGCGCGTACTCGCCCAGGAAACTGTCCGGGACTGAGTCGTGCAGCGTGTAGACGTAGCGGAACTTCCGGGGCGGCTGCCAGATCCACGCGTTCCCAACCCAGAAGTGGTCGGCATAGGCCGGCAGCCGCTTTCTGGCCAGTTCGACAAGGCGCGGCCCGAGGTCCAGGCCGTATGGCGTGAGCGCGATGCCCTTCTCTCGGCCCCACTGGACGAGGCACTCGAGCAGGTACCCGTTCGCGCAGCCCGCATCGAGGATTTCGCCGTCTCGCTCGACGGCCTTGAGTATGGTGGCTCTCTCCTGCCGCCACCTCTCTGGGCCGCCATAGTACCCCGACTGCATGATTGGGTCATCATGCTCGAGATAGTGGCGCTCGAGACTGCGGATGTAATCCAGGAACTCCTCGGGGAGGGCGTCAGCGTCGGGGTGCATGTGATGGTGAATTCGGGGCCGCGGGCCAGAGGACCTGTCAGTATCGGGGTCTGTTTCCTTGCCGGCGGGCGTGGGAATCCTGGGCCTGCTGGGCAGGAGACGCGCTCCTGCCCTACGGGTGGTTGCGATGTGAGAGGTCGGGTGTAGCTCGGAGGGAGAGAGGCGTGTTAGTTAGAGGGCGAGGGGCTGCTGTTCCGGGTGTTGCGGGGCTGTGGGTCCGGGGACTTCTTCCGCGAGACAGGAACGGTTCTTGCCGGCGCGCTTGGCCTGGTAGAGGGCGGAGTCGGCGCGCGCCATCAGCTGCTTTGCGGAGGTTCTGCCGCTGGGGATGGCAGCGATTCCAATGCTGATGCCGATGGCAGCGCGAAGGTTGGGGGAGATCCGCAACACTTGGCGGTCTGCGAACTGCTGCGAGAAGGCCTGGATGAGGCGATCGGCCAGGAGCTTGGCTTGCTCGGGGTCGGTGTCCGGGAGGACGACGAGGAACTCATCTCCGCCTATGCGGCCGGGGGCATCGCTGGCGCGGATTTGAGCTTGGAGGAGCTTGCCGAGCGCGTGGAGGAGGGTATCTCCCGCGGCGTGGCCGAGCTTGTCGTTGATGGATTTCAAGTTGTCGACGTCTATCATGAGGAGGGCGAGGGGCCTCTGGTGCCGGCGGGAGCGAGCCAGTTCCGCGAGCAGGCGTCGCTCGACCTCACGGCGACTGGGCAGATCGGTGAGGTAGTCAGTGACTGCGAGTCTGCGGAGTTCGGCGCGGAGCCTGGCGTTCTCGATGGCGAGCGCGGCCTCTGCGCCGATGGATTCAAGGAAGTCGAGCTGAGCGCGGTTGAACTTGCGTCCGCTTCGGGAGGCGAGCACGCAGACGCCGATGGTTTCGGCTGAGGTTTTGAGAGGCACGTAGACGAAAGTGCGGCCCTCGGCTGCGTCTGAGTGCGAGGCCTGCTCCTCGGGGGTGAGGATGATGGGGGAACCTTCGGAGGCTGCGCGCTGGGCTGGCGGGTGGGGGAATTCGATGGTTCTGTCGGCTGCGCTGGGAGGGGAGGAGAGGGAAGCCATGGGCTTGAGCTCGCCCTGTGGCGAGAGGAGGAGGATCCAGCCGTTGGCGGCGTGGGTGATGCGGGCAGCGTGGTCGAGGAAGATGGAGAGGACAGGGGCGAGGCCCGCTCTGGTGTTGGCGGCGTGAGCGATGCCGTAGATGGCGGCGACGCGGCCGAGGGAGGTGTGAAGAGTATCACTGAGGCTATTGCAGAGGAGGACCTCGCGCTTGAGCAGCGCGAAGAATATCACGAGAACGATGGCGGACACGCAGACTGCGAGCACGCGAGCGAGGGGAGAAGTCAGCACCAGGGGGTGGGATTCACGTGCGAATGCGACAAAGACGTAAAGGACTCCGGCGAGGAGAGAGGCCGCTACCCCGTCGCGGACATTGAGGCGAATGCCCGCGCTGAGGACGGGCAGATAGTAGAGGAGGTAGTACTCACTGTGCACTCCGCCAGTGAGCCACACGATGGCCGTGATGAGGAGGAGGTCGCCGGCGGTCACCGCGGTGTGGTGTGGTGAATCGGCGCGCTCGAGAAGCCCTGCGAGGGCGGTGAAGAGGACGTAAAGGGAGCCGCTCAGGACCAGCGCGAGGCCGGCCGCAAGCTCGCCGTAGCCCATTACGCTGAGGCCGGCAGTCACCGCCGCCGTGAACAGGATGACGGCGCGCACCCTATTGAGCCGGCGAGGCTCAATGATGGCGACTTGCGATTGCAGAGTAATCTCTCCCGCGCTAGATGAGCCGCCAGGTCCGTGGGAGGCGGCCGTTGGCGTCTTATTCCACAGAGAGGGGGAGTTTTGAGGAGGATTCAGGAGTGCCGCGGCCGCACTCTGGGGGGAGAGGAATGATCGCGTTTGTGAAGCATGGGTTAGGCACCGGCGGCGTAATGGCGCCCGTATGCCGTGTCATGATGATGTGGCAGAGTCGGCATCTGGAGGATTGGGGAGCAGCTTCGGGACAAGCGGGAGGAGCCGGCCGTCCAGGGGCGCGATGGTTGATGCCGGGGCCCGCAAACGCTTGGTAGATAATCTGCCAATGGTGGAAGAAGAGTAGTTAGGGTGGGATGGCGAGGTGGGGAACGGACGTATGGTCATGGCCGGTATGCCGCGGTCTGAGGAGGGGACAGGCGTGGACGCTTTGCGGAATGGCGGAGCAGACTCGAAGTCGCTCGTCCTGGGCGAGGACTACGCTCCAGACAGACGCAGGAAGCAGCTCTTGTGGCTGGCGCTCTCACTGGTGGGGTTCCTGACCCTGGCGCTGGTGCTTCTCGTCGCCTACGGTGCGGAGATAGCAAGCAGCGACTACAGCGAGCCGCTGCTCCTCATAGGTTTGCTGGCGTTCGTGACCTGCACAGTCGCTTACTTCGCGGATAAGGAGCGGGAGCAGCGGGCGGAGAACCGCCGGCTGATCCACCAATTGCACGATACGGCGCGAGCGCTCGACACACGTGTTGCTCGCCTGAACAAACTGTCTGAGACCAGCGCGCGCTTGGCGGGTGCGCTTGACCTCGACCGCATATCTGAGCTGGTGGTGGAGGCGCTGGCAGAGCAAGTTCAGGCAGACGCTGCCTCGCTTGTGCTGTTGGACAAGTCCAAAGGGGAGTATCTTCACACGCGGAGCATTGGGGCCTTTGCCGATACGGACGGCGATCCGGGCGATCCGATAGCGATCGCCAAGGCAGCGACCGAAGGGGGGTCTTCGACTGGTCAGTCGGGCGGACCGGTGGGGAGGGAGGATCAACTCAAGGCTTGGGAGAGACTCCGGGCTTCGATTTCTGCTCCTGTCAAGGTATCCGATGTCGTGGGCGGAGCACTCGCTGCTATCCGGGAGCAGACGTTCGACACGGAGGACCTGAACCTGCTCACGACTCTGGCGAACATGTCAAGCAAGGCCATTGAGAG
>CP070816.1:3028359-3039814 GCA_020344235.1 Armatimonadota bacterium | reverse complement strand
GCTTCGCTACTGCTCGTGGTTCTGCTTCTGCGGCAACCTGGCGGAAACCGCCGGAGATCCGTTCCGAACCAAGGGCCCGAAGGGCCCCTCCGCGCAGCCACTGGACAACGTCGGCTATGCGGTGCTCGGCCTGGCGGCTCTGGTGACGGGCAGCGCCTGGCTGGCCCTCAGCCGGCCCTGGACCGTGTATGACATCGTGGTGGCCTGGTTCTTGGCCAGCTTCCTGGGGATGGGCGCCTATCCCCTGCTCGGCGGGAGGGTCTGGTGTCGGTTCTTCTGTCCCCTGCGGGCGATGCTCGGCTGGTTCTCCCGGCGCGGGCGGTTCGCCATCTTCACCGACGACCACCGCTGCATCGAGTGCGGCACCTGCAATCGCTACTGTGAAATGGGCATAGATATCCGCGACCGGGCGCGCCGGGGCGTTCCGATGCGGGATACCGAATGCGTCGCCTGTGGCGCCTGCATCGCGGTGTGTCCGCGCTACGCGCTCAGCTTCTATCCCTTCCCGAAGCCGGAGGAGGCGGTACGGGCGCGCAGCGTGAGGCGTTTCGGAACGCCATTCAAGCGTCAACTGGCCGTCCCGCGCGGAGAGTGAGATGGAGCCGTACGTCATCGTAGGGAACGGCGTCGCCGGTATCAACGCAGTGGAAGCAATACGCGCGCGGGGCGACACTACGCCCATCGTTCTCTTCACCGACCAGGAGTGCGCGTTCTACTCCCGGCCGAGCCTCTACTACATCATGCTCGGCCGCATCGAGCCCAACGATGCTTGGGGAAGGCCGGATGATTTCTACCAGCGCAGCGGCGTTGACCTGCAGTGCGGGGCCACGGTGAGCAAGCTCAACCCGGAGGCGCACACGGTCGAAGTCGAGGGACAGGGCGAAGTGAGCTACTCGCGAATCCTGCTGGCGCTGGGCACCTCGGGGCGCGTGCTGCCCTGGGCCGATCAGGATCTCCGCGGGATCGTCACCCTGAATACGTTGCTCGACGTTGTCGGGATCACGGAGTTGCTCGGGGATTCGAGGGGCGCTGTCGTGGTGGGCGGGGGGCTCACCTCAATCGAGCTGGTGGAGGTGTGCCGGCACTGGGGAGTGCCAACCGCGTTCGTGATGCGCGATGACCGATTCCTCTCCAAGCAGCTCACGTACGAAGAGGCCGCGATCATACAGGCGCGGCTGCGCGCGGGCGGGGTGGACATACGCACCAATGAGGAGATCATAGAGGTCACCGGGGAGGACGGATGGGTGGCCCGCGCGGTGACGAAGTCCGGGGACGAGATCGCGTGTGACATCGCGGCCTGCACGGTGGGAATCGTCCCCAACACGGGGCTCGTAGAGGCCGCCGGCGGAGAGGTTGACCGCGGCGTCGTGGTTGACGATCACATGCTCACCACGCTGCCTGATGTCTACTCGGCCGGCGACTGCGCGCAGGTTCGGGGCCCGGACGGCAAGCCGCAGCGCTCCGAGTTGCTCTGGTACGTCGCCGCGGACATGGGGAGGGCCGCGGGAGCCAACATGGCGGGCGGCGACGAGACCTATCGCAAGCGCGTCTTCCTCAATGCGGCCGAGTTCTGCGGAGTGGACTTCTGCGGCGTCGGGAGCATCACGCCCGGCCAGCCGGAGGTCGAGGAGATCGTGATCCGCGGCCGGGGCGCCGAGGGCAGCATTCGACTGGTGCTGCGCGACGGCGTGTTGATCGGAGCGTGCTTTCTGGGGGATACCCGCCTGGCCGACATTGCCCGCGGCCTCATCGCGAAGAAAGCGCGCCTCGCCGATCTCCACTCCGACCATCCCCTCCGCCATCTCCTGGAAAGGAGTTCGCCATGAGATCCTCGCATCAGTCATATCGTAGGGCAGGAGCGTGTCTCCTGCCCTGTGCAGCGCTCCTCGCCGCGCTCATCTCCGGGTGCCAGGAAGGCACTCGCGAACGGGCCGAGACGGCGGCGGCTCCCGCTGCGCCTCCCGCATCGGCCTCCTTCGATCACAGTCTTTTCGACCGAATCCTGCAAACCCACGTCAAGGACGGCCTCGTGGCCTATGCATCGCTCAAGGCCGAGGACGAAGCCAACCTCGATGTCTATCTGCAATCCCTCGCCGACGCCAGGGGCTTCGCCGGACCGGACGACGAGCTGGCCTTCTGGCTCAACGTCTACAATGCTAGCGTCATCAAGGGCATCCTCGACCGCTATCCGAACCTCAAGAGCGTCATGGACGTCGAAGGGTTCTTCGACGACAAGCGGTGGATGGCGGCGGGACGGCTCCGCTCCCTCAACGAGATCGAGAACGAGATCATCCGCCCGAGGTTCGAGGACCCGCGCATTCACTTCATCCTCGTCTGCGCGGCGCAGAGCTGCCCGCCCTTGCAGAACCGGGCCATGGAGGGAGCGACGCTCCAGTCGCAGTTCGAGAGCGCCACCGCGAGCGCAGTCAACAGCCCGGAGTACGTCCAGATAGACCAGGAGACGAAGACGCTCCGGATGACGCGGATTCTGAGTTGGTACAGAGATGACTTCATACGCAAGTACGGGACGCTGGAAACCTTTGTGGTCCGATACCGAGAGGAGCCCGGGAAGTCGCAGCTAAAGCAGGGCGGATACAGGTATGAGTTCATGGACTACGACTGGGCGCTGAACGACGTCGGCGGATCGCCCACACCATGAGGTGTCCGATCAGCACCGCGTAGACGGGCGCGTACCCCGCCCACAGCAGCGCGTGGTGGGCGGCTTCATTCCCGGGCCACAACCCCCGAGCGTAGTACTGCGCGGAGACGGTCAGCGTGAAGAGCACCAGCGCCGGAATCTTCCACCAGCAGAGAGCCGGCACCACCCATAGAACATACCAGGGCAGAGTCGGCGCGCCGAGGAGCAGTTGGGCTCCGATGGCCGCGAAGGTGCCTCCCAGCAGCCACTCCATACCCGGCTTCTGTCTCCAGACCAGCACCAGCACGACCGCCGCCACCGCGGCCATAGTGATCTTCCGGGCAACGTGGAAGTGGTCGGACGTAATCCTGGCTAGCAGGCTGTCGAGGAGAAGGAACACGCTTGCGTTGACGCCCCAGCGGTCCAAATAGGCGCTCATTCCGTCGAACATGTGCCCCCGGGCGCCCGCAAACGGCACGGCCAGCGCCAGCAGCGCAACCGCGAAGGCGACGGCGAGCTTCCAGCCCCCCCGCCGAAGGAACAGGGGGGCCGCCAGCAGCGCGTATCCCTTTGCCATCACCGAGGCCGCCAGGGCGATTCCGCTCGCCGCCCCCGGCCGTCCCTCATTGCGAGCAGCCAGCAGCAAGGCGAGCAGCAGCGGGAAGAGCGCGAAAGCATCAACATGCGCCCCAGCGGCGACCTCAGTCGCCGCCAGGGGGCACCAAGCGTACCAGATCATCCGTTCCGGCGCCCGGCCCGTGCGCCGAAGGAGGCCGATCAGGACCAGCACGCTCCCCATGTCGAACAGGATAAACGCCCACCGAAAGGCCTCGGCATCCCGCTCTCGCACGCCTGCAAGCCCGGCGAACAGCATCTGGGCGAGCGGCGGGTAGATCGTGGGTAGGTGCTTGCAGACTATGGGATTCCAGTTCTCATTTCTGAGCGCGCGCAGGAGCTTCATATGGGGGGAAGGCTCCCGCTCCTCCGCGCCCTTCGGCGGCCCTGCCGCGCGGGGCGGGTAACGATAGGGATTGATCCCGGCGTTCGTGACGCGCCCGTCCCACAGGTAGCGCCATACATCGGTGGACATCTCGGGAGTGCGAACGAGACAGACCACCCGCATTGCCAGCGCGGCCACTACGATCCAAAGCAGCAGCCAGCGCGGCTGCTGGCGCGCGCGGCCGACCACCACGGCCGCAACTACGTAGCAAACCCACGCCGCGGAGTACCAGGGGAGGAAACCGGGCACCCAGGACCGCCCCGGGGCTCCCGGGCCGGTGAGCCACAGCGCAGCGGCCGCGGCCAGCCCGAGCCCCACCACGCACCAGGCCACACCCACGCCCCCGCGCTCGCGGCCTTCACGCGACATGCTCCAGCTACCGACGCCTGCGACGAGTTTTGTCCGAAACCGGCGCCGCGGCCCGCTCGTGGAACTCGTCCTGAAGCTTCTGCGCCGCGGTGTCCTTCTTCACCGCGCGCACGACTTCCGCCAGGCCGTTCGCCCAACCCTTCACGGCCAGCTCCCCCAGCTCGGACTTCGCCGGCCGGGCGTCTCCGGCGTAGTGGTCCGGGAAGTCCGCGTACCACCAGATGCCCGTGTGCGCGTCCCTCATGTGCTCCAGCCGGCCCAGCGGTCGCCCGTCATCATCGCCGGCGCGGCCGAGCTGCACGAGATCGGGGCGAATCGCCATCATCCAGCTCGTCTCCAACTCATCGGCGTGGCCGCCGAAATCCGTCTGTCTCAGGCCGGCGATCTGCTTTGCCGTCTTCTCGTCCCACTCCCGGCGCGCGATGTAGACCACATAATCCCGCTTCTCGGCCAGCTGCGCCTGACAGAAGAAGTTCAGCCAGTTGATGTTGCCCCCGTGCCCGTTGACGATCAGGATCTTCTCGAACCCGTTGCGCGCGATCTCGCTGCAGACCTCCTGGAGCAGTTCGGTCAGCAGCTCCGCCCGGATGGCTATGCACCCGGGCTGGTGGCGCGCCTCGTAGATCTGCCCGAAGTAATAGCGCGGAAACACCACCGCGTACTCCTGCTCCGCGGCCCGTACGGAAGCCGCCCGCGCGGCCATGACATCCGCGCCCAGCGGCAAGTGCGGGCCGTGTTTCTCGATCACCCCGATGGGCAGGACGCACACGCCCTTCGCCCGCCTGACGGCCTTCGGGAAATCGGATGCCGTGAGTTCCTCCCACCGGACGGGCAGGGCGCGCCGCTTCCTCGTCGCTTTCTCTGGCATTGGACATTCCTCCGCTCTGAGAGTTAGCGGGCAGCGGGCCCCGCTCCTGCCGGTGGACTTGACCGCGAGTCCGCCCGGTTGTAGAATCCTTTCGGCGAGGGGGACAGGCCTGTGTCTCCTGTGGATCGTGCCGCCGAGTGCCCCCCTGGCCGAGACGGTCGAGGCGTTTCGACCCGAGGACGTGTTATGAACTGCGTCAACCATCCTGACGTGGATGCTCCGTATCAGTGCCACCGCTGCCAGTCGGCCATCTGCGTCGACTGCGAGACCAAGACGAACGGCCGCTCTATCTGTCCGACCTGTCGGGCGCACATACGGCAACGAACGGCGGAGCGCTACGAGGCCGAGACCCGGAACGTGAATTACGGGGGCGGCTTGTTTGCCGGGGTGGTGACCGCGGCTGCGGGTGCGTTTCTCTGGTCCCAACTTGCCGTGTGGATCGACAGCCGCCTTCAAGTCGGAGCAGCCGTTCTCGGGGGGGCCGTCGGGTACGCGGTCATGCTCGGCGCGGGGGAGAAGCGGGGCCACAGTCTACAGCAGATAGCCTCTATGACAGCCCTGGTGGGTGCCATCTTCGCCCATCTCCTCATTTTCCTTCGCACCCGGGGCGTCGCCTACGCGTTTCCCGAGTACCTGGTTTCCCTGAGCGTGCTGGACTGGCTCTTCCTCGTCCTGGGGGTCGCCTGTGCCTACTGGATTCCGCACCCTCGCTCGCTTGCATAGCAACCTCGATGAACCTGAGTTGAGAATGGCGGTCGCAGATGGGGTATCTTCTGGTGGGCGGTCCGCTCTCCGCGGACCGCCGGAAGGGGAACGCACCCCCCCCCCACCACCCGTAGGCGCCCCGGCGCCCGCCTCCGTCGGGGCGCCAGCTTCTTGTGGGCAGGTTGCACGCCCTGCAAGCAGAATCTGGCGCTTGAGGCGCCAGGAGGCAAGCATGGAAGTGCAAGTCTCATTCCCGTCTGACGGGGAGGTCGTGGTCGGCGTGCTCCACATCCCCGAGCGGACGCCGGCCCCTGGTGTGATCATGTGTCACGGCTTCACCGGGCATAAGGCGGAGACCCACCGTCTCTTCGTCGGCGCTGCGCGCGACTTCTGTCAGCACGGCCTCACGGCGCTGCGGTTTGACTTCCGAGGCTCAGGGGACAGCGCTGGCGAGTTCCAGGAGATGACCGTCTCCCGGGAGATTGCCGACGCCGAGGCTGCGTTCGGATTCCTCGCCGCTCGCCCGGAGGTGAATCCATCCAGACTGGGCGTGCTGGGCCTTAGCCTGGGTGGCTGTGTCGCCGCCTGTCTGGCGGGCCGAGAGCAGCGGGTGCGCGCGCTGGCCCTCTGGGCCCCGCTGGCGCGTGTCAATCGGCTTATAGACCGAATGGCACCCGAGTTGGGATCGCATCAGGTTCTGGATATGCAGGGCTGGGCTCTCGGGCGTCCCTTCCTGGACGATCTCCACGGCATTGACCCCCTGAAAGAGATCGAAGGATACCACGGGCCGAGTCTGGTGGTGCACGGCACGGCGGACGAGTCGGTTCCCCCCTCTGATGGGTCGGACTACCGCGTCGCTCTGGGCGGCCGATGCCGCCTGCACCAGGTTCAGAGCGCGGATCATGTCTTCTCCAGCCTCACCTGGAAGGCAGAGGCGATCGAAGTGACGCGGGAGTTCTTGGTGGAGGCGCTCGCGCCCGCGCAGAGAGTTTGACGGTCGGCGGAGCGCGACGTGAGGTCGAGGAGGAGCTAGTGGCAAAGCAGATCCAGGGCGTGCAGGAGCTAATTGAGGCGCTTCGACAGCACGGCGTCAGCCGGGTCGAGGTCGCCCGTAGAATAGCCACCACGACCAACCCCGGGGGCGATCAGATAGCCTTTCGCGGGCGGCTCGTGGTCTCGGCCGACACTCCGTCGGGCGAGACCTTGGAGTACGTGGAGCACGTGATGCCCTACATAGCCAGCACCAAGTCTCCGCAGCTCCCCGCGACGGCAGAAACGGCGCCCGATCTGCGAGCGGCCCAGGCCGCCCTTGCCGGTCAGCTTCGCGCCTACCGAGGGGAGTATCAGGGGGTGGTTGGTTCTGCCCGGGGGCGGTTGGTGGAGGTACTGAAGGAGGCCGGAATGGACGTGGTCGAGCCGGAGGAATAGGGTTCCCATGCGGGTAACGGTTTCCGTCCACGGACATCTCCAAGAGACGTCTTCGGTGGGGAGCGATGAATTCACCTTCACCCTCCCTGACGCGGGCGGCATGCGCATCCGCGACCTGCTCGAAAGCCTGAGCATCTTCGAGGAAGAGGTCAGGCAGGTCAACGTGAACGGCAGGCGAGCGCGCCTGGACAAGATCATTGAGGGGCGCGTGCGGCTCGAATTCTTCCCCAAGCGCGTGTGACGCATCTCTTGGCTACCAGCCCATCGCGTAGCTCTGCCCCCGCGGCGAGGCGGCACCCGAGATCAGCCCCGTATTCTCATCTAACCTAATCGCGAGCACGCTGCCGTTCACCCAGTCTCCCGTCACCTCGACCTTGTGGCCGCGCGCCGCCAGCTCCTTGCGGACCTTCTCTCCGATGCGGCCCTCGATCACCATCACGCCCGGCCGCTCTTCCCGCGGGTAGAACGAGTTCCGGAAGTGCGCGCTGTGGAAGTTCGGCGCGTCGATGGCCTCCTGAAGGTTCATCCCGAAATCCACGTGGTTCACGAACGCCTGGAGCGTCCACTGGTCCTGGCAGTCTCCGCCGGGCGTGCCGAATACCATCCAAGGACGGCCGCCCTCCGTGACGAGCGAGGGCGTGAGTGTCGTGCGCGGCCGCTTTCCCGGCTCCAGGCAGTTCGGGTGCTCGGGGTCGAGCATGAACATCTGCGCGCGCGTTCCCAGGGGGAACCCAAGCCCCGGCACCACGGGCGAAGAGTGGAACCAGCCCCCGCTCGGCGTGATGGAGATCATGTTGCCGGAGCGGTCTATTGCCTCGCACTGAGTGGTGTCGCCGCTGTGGTGAACGGGCCAGTGTACCTCCGCCCCCCGCTCGTCCGGCCGCTCCCGCTTCCGGCTGGGCGCACCTCCGCCGGGCCGGTCGTCCAGGGAGACTCGCCCGGGATCAATGAGCCTCCGGCGCTCGTCCGCGTACTCCCGCGAGAGCAGTCGGTCCAGCGGCACCTCCACGAAGTCCGGGTCGCCGTAGTACGCCTCCCGGTCGGCGAAAGCCAGCTTGGCCGCCTCGATCACGGTGTGGATGTAGTCCGCGCCGTTGTGTCCCATCGCCGCCAGATCGAACCCCTCCAGGAGCTTGAGCTGCTGGAGAAGGACCGGCCCCTGACACCAGGTGTTGCACTTGTGAACGGTCAGCCCCCGGTACTCGGCGCTGACGGCCGGCTCCACGCGGCCGCTGTAGCCTGCGAAGTCCTCCTCAGTCAGCAGGCCCGAGTGGGCCTCGCCGCTGGCATCGGCGACCGCGTTCTCCCGCTGGAAGCCCACCATCGCTTGCCCCAACTCTCCCCGGTAGAATACCTCCCGCGCCGCCTTCAGCGCGGCCGTCCGGCCCTCGCGGGCGGCCTTGCGCTCCGCCTCCACCAGCAGTCGGAATGCCGCCGCCCAGTCGCGCTGCACCAGGATCTCCCCGATCTCCGGCACCCGCCCCCCGGGTGCGAAGACCACCAGCGTGCTCGGGTAATGTCTGCGCCAGCGCTCCAGGTTGGACTCGCACGCTGACTGGAGTTCGGGGTATACCGGAAAGCCGTTGTCCGCGAGGTCGAGCGCCGGCGCGAGCACGTCGCTCAGCGGCATAGTCCCGAAGACCGCCAGAGTGGTGATGTAAGAGTCGACCGCCGCCGGCACGACGGCCGGCAGGAAGCCGTCTCCCGGGATCTTCTCGATCCCCATCTCCCTGAAGCGCTCGATGGTCGCCGCCTGCGGCGCAACACCGTGCCCGTTCACCGCGAACACCTTTCCGCGCTCCGCCGAGTAGACCAGCGTGGGGGCCTCTCCGCCGATGCCGCATTCCTGGGGCTTCAGCACCGCCAGCGCGAACCCCATCGCCGCGCCGGCGTCGAATGCGTTGCCCCCCGACCGGAGCATCTGAAGACCAGCCTCCGCGGCCAAATAGTGTCCCGCCGCCACCACGCCGTGCGTGCCCATGATGACGGGCCGCGTCGTGAATCCTGCCACTCGAAGCCTCCTATCCCAAACGCTTCTGGAATCGCATCGCGCTGAGTGTGAAGATCGCGCCTCCAAGCCCGGCCAGCGCCAGCACCTGGGGCCAGAGAACTCCCATTCCCGCACCGCGGAGAAAGATCCCTCGCACTATCTCGACGAAGTAGCGAAGCGGAATCACGTAGGTCACCGCCTGGATGATGCGGGGCATGTTCTCGATGGGAAACATGAACCCGGACAGAATCACCGAGGGCATGATCACGAAGAAAGCCGTGAGCATGGCCTGCTGCTGGGTGCGCGAGATGGTCGAGACGAATAGCCCCAGCCCGAGCGCGGTCAGCAGGAAGAGCAGCGCGAGCAGGAGCAGCAGGAGCACGCTCCCCGCGACCTGTACGCCGAACCAGTAGCGCGCAACCAGGATGATGACGCACACATCGAGCATGCCGATCCCCGCGAACGGCAGCGTCTTCCCCAGCATCAGCTCCCAGGGCCGAACCGGCGTCACGATCAACTGCTCCAGCGTGCCGCTCTCCCGCTCTCGCACGATCGCCATTGCGGTCAGCGCCGTCATCACCGTTCCGAGGATCATGCAGATCACGCCCGGCACCATGTAGTTGACGCTGCGCAAGTCCGGGTTATACCAGACGCGCGGATGATGTTCGAGCCGCGGGCCGGCCGAAAGCTGCGGCGCCTTCGAGCGCGCGAATTGGGCGAGCAGCCCTCCCGTGTATCCCGCTGCCACCCGTGCAGAGTTCATATCCGTCCCATCCAGGATCACCTGAATCGCTGCCGTCTCCTCCCGTGCCAGCTGCTTGGAGAAGTCAGCCGGAACGTAGATCCCGACGAGCGCGCGGCCCGACGCCAGCGGCTGATCGAGATCCGCGGGCGAATCCACCAAGCTCCGCAGATCGAAGTAGCCGGAGCGCGTGAAGCTCTGCACCAGCTCTCTGCTCTCGGCCTGCCGGTCGCGGTCACACACCACCAGCGGGATGTGCTTCACGTCGAGAGTGACCGCGTAGCCGAACACAAAGAGCTGGAAGACCGGGGCGAACAGCAGCACGAACATCATGCGCCGGTCGCGCCGAAGCTGGAGCAGCTCTTTCCTGATCACATCTCGCAGCCGCCCGCCCACGTTGATCTCCTCACAGCTCTTTCTTGAACTTGCGGATGCTCGCTGTCAGCAGCGCGGCCGCTATCACAACCAGCGCAAGTGCCCGCGGCCAGAGCACGCTCAGCCCGGCGCCCTTCAAGACGATGCTTCGTGTGATGACCAGGAAATGAGTCGCGGGGTGGGCTTGCACTATCAGCTGCAGCACCTTCGGCACGCTCGAGATGGGGAACACGAATCCCGTCAGCAGGAATGTCGGCAGCAGCGTCGCTATCAACGCGATCAGGTAGGCGACCTGCTGGCTGCGTGCGATCACCGATACTAGCAGCCCGGCGCCGAGCGCGGCGAAGAGATAGATGACTGTCAGCCCGGCCAGGGCCGCGAGGCTCCCGCGCATCGCCACGTGAAACAGCACCTTCCCCGCGATCGCCACCAGCACCACATCGAGCAAAGCGATGACCACGTAGGGAAGCAGCTTGCCTACGATGATCTCTCCCGCGGTGACTGGCAGCACCACCAGCCCCTCGATAGTGCCCTGCTCCCGCTCCCGCACGACGGTCTGCGAGGTCAACAGCGCGGCCAGCATCATCAGCAGCACGACCACCAATCCCGGCGTGATGAAATTCGCACTCGACAGGTCTTCGTTGTACCAAACTCTCACCTTCGCCTCGACTGGGACCAGAGCTACATGCCTTGGCAATCGTGCCTTCGCCTGCTTCAACCCCCAGTTCCGCAGGATGGCCTCGAGATAGGAGAGCGACACGGTCGCGGTCAGAGAGTCCGAGCCGTCAATCAGCGTCTGCACTGACGCCAGGCGACCGGACGCCATATCCTCCGATAATCCCCGGGGCAGGATCAGCACCACCTTCGCCACTCTCGTCTGAAGGGCGCGCTCGCCGTCCTGCGGCCGCGGCAGCATCTCGACCAGTCGAAAGTGCCCCGTGCGCGTCAGCTCGTCTATGAGGTCGCGGCTCTCCCGAGTGCCATTCGGGTCGTAGACGCCGAGCCGGATGCCCTTGACGTCGAAGTTGATTGCATATCCGAACAGCACCAGCAGCACGACCGGCAGCAGCAGCGTCACCGCGAGGCTGCGCCAATCGCGCAGGATGTAGCGCACCTCCTTGTCCGAGATCGCGAGCAGTCGTGCCCGATTCACGCCGCCCTCCCTACCTCTGCCGCGTCGACCTCCCGGATCAGCGCGACGAAGACATCCTCCAGGGACGACTCGGCCGCCTTCACCTCATAAACCCGGACCCCCTCGGCCACCAGTATCCTCCTCACCCGCCCGGCGGCCTCCTCCGGATCGGATACCGTCACGTGCAGTCGCGCGCCGTACGGCCTTG
>CP070816.1:3012911-3028259 GCA_020344235.1 Armatimonadota bacterium | reverse complement strand
ATGGTGTGCGGGGTCGCGCCTATGCTGAAGCCGGGCGCGCCGGCGATAATGACAGTGAAGTACACCACCCCGCGGCGTCGGCAGCACGAGCGAGCGGCCCGGCGCATTCTGTCTGCCGAGTATGAAGAGATCCAGATTCGGCGCCTTCCCCACAACGCGCGTGAGACTACCGCAGCGATGAGGAGAAGAGAGGAGGGAGGAGTCGCGCGGGAACAGTAGAAGTGGTTGGGCTGACGCATACATGTCGGCCGGGATTGATGAACGGAAGGAGGGATTGATGAGGAAGAACGTGCGGCTGGGGATAATCGGCGCTGGGATGATCGGAAACACTCACCTCGACGCCTGTCGGGAGTGCACGGGGGTCGAGGTGTCTGCCGTCTGCGACGTCCATGCCGGGCGGCTGCGGCAGGCCGCCGGCGAATACGGTGTTCCTCACAGGTTCGCGGACCACAGGGATCTGCTGACCGCTGGCGTCGTGGATGCGGTATCGATATGCACGCCGAACAACACGCACCTCCCGATTGCGCTTGCTGCGTTCAGGGCCGGCAAGCACGTGTTGTGCGAGAAGCCCCTGGCGCTGAACGCACGGCAGGCGCGCCGCATGGTGGAGGCCGGCAAGAAGGCAAGGCGCATCCTGATGTCGGCGCAGTCCGCCCGGTACAGCGATGCTGCGAAGCTCGTGAAGAAGCTCGCCGATAGGGGCCGGTTCGGGGATATCTACTACGGCAAGTGCGTGTGGCTGAGGCGAGCGGGGACCCCGCGGGGCTGGTTCCAGGATGTGGAGCAGTCGGGGGGCGGTCCCCTGATTGACCTGGGGGTTCATGCCATAGACCTCATCTGGTGGATCATGGGTGGGCCGCGGCCGGTTTCCGCCTACGGCGTGACTTTCGATCATCTGGGCCGGCGCGGGCAGGGCAGGGGTGACTGGGGCGTCAACTACAACCCCGGGAAGTTCAGCGTGGAGGATCAGGTGGTGGGCACGGTCCGCTTCCATGACGGCCGCGCGCTGGGGGTTGATATCTCGTGGGCCGCCCACACCGCGGAGGCATACTCGGTGCGACTATTCGGGACGAAGGCCGGCGTGCAGATCGCGCCCGAGGTGGTCATCTACGAGACCGAGGGGAAGACCCAGGTGGATGCCAAGCCCCTGCTGGGGAAGGCCAACTACTACGCGACGGAGATGCAGCACTTCGTCAACTGCGTCCTGCGAGGCGGGAAGCCGATATCGCCGGGGGCACAATCGGTGGTGGTGATGCAGATGTTAGACGCCATCTATAGGTCGGCCCGCACCGGTCGCATGGTATCGCTGAACACGCAGTAGCTCCGCTGGAGGTTTGACGGCGCGCCTCTGGCGCGCTATCATGGGCGAGGGAGGGGCAGAGAGGACAGCGGTGAACCATCTCTGGGCGCCGTGGCGCATGGGCTATGTGGCCGCAGAGCAACCCGAGGGGTGCATCTTCTGCACGAAGCCCGCGGCCGATGACGATGAGGCCAACCAGATCCTCTATCGCGGGGATCAGGTCTTCATCATGCTCAACGCCTTCCCCTACAACACAGGGCATCTACTGGTGGCGCCCTTCAGACACCTGTCCGACGCGCTGGACATGTCGCCGCAGGAGTCGGGCGAGTTGCTCTACGGCATTCGTATCGCCATCGAGGTGCTCCGCGCCGCCTTCGAGCCGCAGGGCTTCAACATCGGCCTCAACCTGGGGCAAGTGGCCGGGGCCGGGTACGCGGATCACGTGCATGTCCACGTGGTGCCGAGGTGGTCGGGTGACACCAACTTCATGGCGATTACAACTGACACTCGTGTCGTGCCGGAGGCCCTGGCCGACACCTTCCGAAGGCTGAAGGACAAGCTCGCAGAGCGCGAAGCAGAGTTAGAGACTGAGTGATTTGGCTGCAGGGAGCGGGAGCCGGACATGACGGCCTGGCTGAAGATGGTCTGGGAAGTGCTGAAAGACAATTTCGGCATCCGCTCGCTCGTCGACATCGCGCTGGTTGCGGTCAGCATCTACTATGTGCTCCGGTTGCTGCGGGGGACGCGCGCCGTCCAACTCATCAAGGGCCTCCTCGTCCTCGGCGCGCTCATCGCCTTCACCGGGGTGCTCCCGCTTTCCACCCTCAACTGGATGCTCACCCAGGCCCTCCTGCCCGGGGTCATCGCAATCATCATCCTGTTCCAGCCGGAGCTGCGCCTTGCCCTCGAGCAGATCGGTCGCGGGCATATCTTCGGGGCCGGGCTCACCGCACTCAGGCGGGAACAGATCGCTCGCTTGGTAGACGAGCTTGTCCTCAGCAGCAGGCAGCTTTCCCGGGAGCGTATCGGCGCGCTGATCGTGATCGAGCGTCAGGTGGGGCTCAACGATGTGGTCCAGACCGGGCGAAGAGTCGATGGCCTCGCCTCCGTAGATCTGCTGCGCACCATCTTCCACCCGGGCACTCCTCTCCACGACCTGGCCGCAGTGATTCGGGGCGAGCGCGTGGTGGCCGCGGGCTGTTTGTTGCCGCTGGCCGAGCGGCGCGATGTGAGGGGCATGCTGGGAACGCGGCACCGGGCGGCCCTCGGCCTGAGCGAAACGACCGACGCCGTCGTGATCGTGGTTTCGGAGGAGACGGGAGCAGTTTCTTTGGCCGTGGACGGAAGGCTTTACGGCAATCTCACCCCGGATAACGTGAAGCAGCGGCTGCTGGGGATCCTCGCCCCCGCCCCCAGCGCTCCGCGCCTGCGGCTGGGGAGGCGCGAGCATGCTGACTAGGAACCTCCCCCTCAAGTTGGCCGCCCTCGGGCTGGCGGTCTTCCTTTGGTTCTGGGTGCTACTCAAAGAGCAGCAGCTGATCCCGGAAAACACTGTCAGGGCCGCGATCGTGGCGGAGGGCGTGAAGGGCGGCCTGGCACTGGCAGGACCCCTGCCCGAAGCCGAGGTGCGGGTGCGCGGCCTGAAACAGGATCTGAGCCAGGCGGGCCGCGATGTGGAGGCCTATGTCGCCTGCCGAGCGCTGGGGCCCGGGCGGCACCGGCGGACGGTGCGGGTGCGGAAGCCACCGAACGTGACAGTGGTCAGCGTGCGGCCGGCTGAGATCGCGGTGGAGCTGGAAGAGATCGTGTCCGAGGGGAGGCGTGTGGATCTCAGACTGGTGGGAGAGCCGCCGGCCGGGTATCAACTCATGGGTGTGGAGGCTTCGCCCGAGGTGGTTCAGGTCTCGGGCGCCGGCAGTGCTGTAGAGCGCGTCACTCGCGCTCTCGTGACCATGGACTTGGGGCGCGCCATGCCGGAGGTGCCGATCTCGCTGCCGGCCGAGGCGCAGGATAGTTCGGGGAAGGCCGCGCCGGAAGTCGAAGTGGAGCCCTCCCGGGTCAATGTGCTGGCCAAGCTGAAGCTGATCGTCTCATCTCGAACGGTGCCGGTGGTCGTGCAGACGGAAGGGGCCCTGCCCGCGAGTGTGAAGCTCGTGTCGGTGCAGGTGGAGCCGGCCATGGTGACAATCGTTGGCCCGGCGAGCCGGGTGCATGAAGTCGAACGGGTCAGCACGGAAGAGCTGGGGCTAACGGGGGTTACGGAGAGCTTCACCCGCAAGCTCTCGCTCGTTGTGCCCCACGAGGTCAACCTCTTGAGCGACCGCTCGGTAGAGGTGAGGGTCAGGGTGGAGAAGGCGCAGCCGCCGGCGAGCCGCCAAGAAGAGGTGGAAGGCCCCGGCAGAGACTAGGTGACGCGCGCGCCCTTCGGGAGCGAGCGGTCGTGCGTGACGATGGCGATGCTCTTGTCGTCGCATTGGACCCAGCCGGCGAGGATCATCCCCTCGGAGCGCACCCCGCGGATCGTCGCCGGCTCCAGGTTGGTGACCACCACGACCTTCTTGCCGACCAAGTCCTCAGGCCGGTAGGAGAGTGCGACGCCGGCAACCATCGTGCGCTGCTCGTCGCCGATGTCCACCGTAAGCTTGAGCAGCTTGTCGGCGCCCGGCACGGCCTCGGCCCCGATGACCTCTCCCACTCGCAGGTCTATCTTCTGGAACTCCTTGATGGAAATCACCGGCATCTCCCTTGAGCGTGTAGTGTTCGGGCTCCCGGCGGCCTTCGCCGCGGCCTTCCCGCCCTGGTCTTGGCGCGGGAACAGCGGAGTCGGCCGGCCGATCTGTTGCCCGGCCGGAACCAGGCCCCACTCGTGGGCCTGATCCCAACTGCGCCGCCAGCCGCGCAGGCCGAGCTGGGCCTCGATCTCATCCGCTGTATTGGGCATCACGGGCGCCACGAGAACGGCGGCGATGCGGATGGCCTCCGCCGCGGAGTACAGCACCCGGTCGAGGGCCTGTTGGTCGCCGCTCTTCGCCAGCGCCCACGGGGCCTGCTGGTCGATAAAGCGGTTCGCGGCGCGGAGGAAGGACCAGATCGCCGCCAGGCCGGACCGGAAGTCCAGCGTCTCGACTGCGGTCTCCCATGCCGCGGCAGCACTCTGCGCGGCGGGGTGGAGGTCGGGGTCCGGCGGGCAAGAGCTGGGTACCCGCCCCTCCCGGTAACGAGCGATCATGGGGAGCACGCGATGGAGCAGGTTCCCCAAGTCGTTCGCCAGATCGTCGGCGTAGCGGCCGAGCAGAGCTTCGACGGAGAACTCACCATCGAGCCCGAATGGAACCTCGCGCAGCATGTGATAGCGGAGCGCGTCAACCGCTGCTTCGCGCGAGCACCTGGTTTCGGCGATCACCGCGTCGAGCACGGGGCCGGGCCTGGGAATCGCGCCCCCTCGCGACTTCGATATCTTCTCTCCGGCCTGAGTCCACCAGCCGTGGGCGACGATGCACCTGGGCAGCGGCAGCTCGGCCGCCATCAGCATCGCCGGCCACAGGGTTGCGTGGAAACGCACGAAGATGTCCTTGGCCATTATGTGGACGTCGGCGGGCCAATACTGCTCGAAGCGGGCGATATCGTCCGGGTAGCCGGCGCAGGTCAGGTAGTTGATGAGGGCGTCGGCCCAGACGTAGATGACGTGACCTTCCGATTCGGGAATGGAAGCGGGCAGCGGTATGCCCCACGAGGACTGCCGGCTAACGCAGGCGTCTCTGAGCCCGCCCCGGATGAAGTTGACCACTTCATTCTTGCGAAACTCCGGCAACAGGAACCCGGGATTGTCTTCGATGTACTCGAGCAGACGATCACTGTAATTGGAGAAGCGGAAGAAGTAGGCTGGCTCCTCGATCCACTCGGCTTTCCTGCCGCACTCGGGATTGGGGCACCGGCCTTCCACCAGCTCTTCCTCTCGGAAGAACGTCTCGTCGGAGACACAATACCAACCTTCGTACTTATCGAGATACAGGTCCCCGCTCGCGTGGAGCTTCTCGAAGAAGGCCTGCACGGCGCGCCGATGCCGATCCTCTGTCGTGCGAATGAAGTCGTCGTAGGCGATGTTGAGCCCCAGCCACTCGCGGCGGAAGTCATCGGCCATCTGGGAGACGAAGGGCTTGGGCTCCAGGCCCCGCGCTTCGGCCGCCCGGACGACCTTGAGGGCGTTCTCGTCCGTCCCCGTGGTGAACAGGACATCGTCGCCGCGGAGGCGGTAGTAGCGAGCGACGACGTCGCAGGCGATTGTGGTGTAGGCGTGCCCAACGGTCGGCACGTCGTTGACGTAGTAGATCGGCGTGGTGACGTAGAACTTCACCCGTGGGTGCTCCTGCGGATAGCCGGCAATGCCCGGATCAGTGACAGGTTGCGCAGCTACCCGAGCTACAAGTGCTGCAGCCGGCCCCGGACCCGGACATGGCGGGGCTGCCGCGCTCGCCCGAGACTCGTGCGGCGAAGACCGACATTAGGCGGCGCAAGCTGCGCGACCCGCATGCCGGACAAGTAAGGCCCTTCCCGTTGCTCCCGGCTCGGCAGAGCCTTTCGAACACCCGATCACACTTCTTGCAGCGGAATTCGTAGAGAGGCACCTTCCAGCCCTCCTACTCGTCCCATACCCATTCCCACCCCACTATAACACTCGTCAGTTCCCCATGTCAACGCAAACAGCAGCGTGTGACCGCAAGTAGTGGATCTTGTGGGAGCGACATTCCTGTCGCGACTCCCTCGGCACAGGAAGGTGCCTCCTACATGGGGCTTCCGTCTAGCCGCCCATGGGAAACGGCCACACTCAAACAGCACCCGCCCTTGCGCCCGCCGGGCGGTCGTGCTATAATCCCGTCGGTTGAGTCAATCGCGGGGTCGTCAACCCGCATGCTTGTGACCTTCCTGCTCCCGTCTGGGGGCCGCACAAGTCCATAGGAAGGAGGTTTCCTCCTATTCGCGATTACGAGATAATGTTCATTGTAGACCCGACGCTCTCCGACGAGCAAATCGCCACGATCCGAGAGCGCCTGAAGGATCTGGCCGTCAGCCGCGGCGCAGAGGTGAAGAAGATCGAGCCGTGGGAGAGGCGCCGTCTGGCCTACGAGATCAAGGGGCGGCGCGAGGGCGTATACGTGCTCGCCGAGCTGCGCGCCGATCCCTCCACAGTGGAGGAATTGGAGCGGCAGTTGACCGTGACCGAGACTGTGCTCCGGCACATGGTGGTGCGCCTGGACGAAGACTAGCCCGTAGGGAAAGGAAGGCATCATGCTCAACCGCGTAGTCCTGATCGGCCGGCTCACGGCAGACCCCGAGCTTCGCTACACGGGCAGCGGGGTGCCGGTGGTGAACTTCCGGATCGCGGTGGACAGATCGTTTCCGAGCTCTTCCGGCGAACGGCAGACAGACTTCATCAACATCGTCGCCTGGCGTCAGCGGGCGGAATTCGCCGCCAACTACCTCACCAAAGGGCGCCTTGTGGCGGTTGACGGCAGGCTCCAGATTCGCCAGTGGACGACGCAGGAAGGGCAGCGCCGGCAGACCGCAGAGGTGGTCGCGGACGAACTGCGCGGCCTGGATCGGCCTCGGGAGGGGGCGGCGCAGCCGCCGGCCGACGAAGAGAAGCCTCCCCCAGAGCAGAGCGAGGTGGGAGAGGAGACGGATGTGCCGGACCCCTGGGAGAATGAGTGAGCATCTCTCAGCCGGGAGCGGGGCACGGAAGCTACTGCTGGACACAGGCAGAGGAAAGACACGGAGATGACGATACCATCTGGCGGACCTAATGAGGAGATAATCCGAGAGGCGGAGGCGCTGGAAGAGGCCGCGCCCGATTCGGTAAAGAGTGACACGCGAGCCCAGGCAGCGGAAGGCCGGACGGAACAGCGTGCCGGCGGCCAAGCGAGAGACGATACCCGAGGAGCGCCGCGCGAGTTCCCGCGCGGTCGTCCTTACGGGCGCGGGCGCGACCGGGATGCGGGGGGCCGGCGAGACCGGCGCATGCGGCGGCCCAGGCGCAAGGTATGCTCTTTGTGTGTTGACAAGGTGACGCACATAGACTACAAGGAGCACGCACGCCTGCGCGAGTTCATCTCGGACCGCGGCAAGATTCTGAAGAGCCGCATGACCGGCACGTGTGCTCGGCATCAGCGAAAGGTGAGTCGTGCCGTAAAGCGCGCCCGGCAGGTGGCGCTGCTGCCGTACGTTGCCGAATAGCCGGCGGCAAGGTGATGTTGGCCAGATCCTCAGACTCCGGCTCGGCGCCCAGGGCCGATCTCGACGACCGAAGCTCCTATCAGTGCCTCGATCCCGTGGGCATGTTGGACTTCGCCATCCACTTCCCCTCCCAGCTCGCGGAGGCCGCTGAGATAGGGCGCACCTTCGCCGCGCTGGCAGAGCTGCGCGCTCCGCGCCAGATCGTGCTCGCCGGCATGGGCGGCTCGGCGGTGGCCGGGGACTTCCTCGTTGGGCTGTGCGAGAAACGCGCCCGAGTCCCATTCGTGGTCTGTCGCAACTACCATATCCCGGCCTTCGTCGGTCCGGAGACGTTGTTCATCGCCTCCAGTCACTCCGGCGACACGGAGGAGACTCTGGCAGCGACCTCCGCCGCGCTGCGGCGGGGGGCGGACATCCTCTGCATAACCACGGGCGGAAAACTCCGTCAATTCGCCCAGCGCCACCGAGAGAAGAGCGTCCGTCTGCTACAGATTCCCCGCACCTATCCCTCCATGCCCCCTCGCGCGGCCCTGGGCTACTCGCTCATTCCGTTGGTATACGCCCTGGAGCTGGTCGGGGCCTATCCGGGCGCAGGTCGGCAGGTGCGGGAATCCATAGCCTTGCTGGCGCGCCAGCGGAATCAACTCGCGCCCGACGTGCCCACGCCACAAAACCCGGCCAAGCGGTTGGCCAAGAGCCTTTTCGGCAAGATTCCGTGGGTGCAGGGCACTGTGGGACCCATGAGCGCCGCCGCCTATCGCTGGCGCTGCCAGTTCAACGAGAACAGCAAGACGCTGGCCTACTCGAGCGAGTATCCCGAGCTGAACCATAACGAGGTCGTGGGCTGGGAGCTTGCGGAGCGCTTCGCGGGTCTGATCGAGGTGGTCGTGCTGCGGAGTCCGGATGATTACTGGCGCAATCGCGAGCGAGTGAGTATTACGGAGCACAAACTCATCGGACCGAAGGCGCCCGTGCACGTGATCGAGGCCGAGGGGCGCTCGCCGCTGGCTCAGCTCATGTGGGTGGTTTACCTGGGCGACTTCACGAGCCTCTACCTCGCATTCCTGAATGGAGTGGATCCTGCCGCGATGGATTCGATCAACATCCTGAAGGCACACCTCGAAGGCCTGCGCCGGCCGCGCAAGTAGGCCGTCATGTGGTATTGTGAGGTGGCAGGAAATAGCCAGGTGCCTGGCGTGCTCGGGCTGAGGAGCGAGAGAAATGGCGCGACGGAACGTCCGGCGCGGATCCACTGAGCGCAGAGATTCCACGACCTATTACGTCAGCTCTGATTCAGACCGCCGCTACGCGGCTGACGCGCACCGGAGGGTGAAGTGGGACGCGAGGCGGGCGTGGGCCATTCGGCTGCTAGTACTGGCCGTGGTTGCCTTTCTCGCCTGGACGTACGGGCCGGATCTATGGAGCTTGGTGAGCGCGAAGGCGGGCGCGACAGCTCAAGACTTCAAGCAGGTGGGAGAGCACATCCACAGCGGTGCGGAGCGCCGCGCCGGTTCTGAACTCGAGGAGAGCCCCTGACCCTGCGCGGGCTGAGCACTATGCGCCCATGGGGAAGCTCTTGATAGAGTGCAGCGGGGCGCTGCTTCCCGGCCGCTGCTGACAGTGGCTTGGGCATGAACGGAGGCTTTTCCCGCCCCAGCGCCGAGATCGTGCCGACGGTCTCTCTACTGACGTCGAGCGCAGCATGTCTCCTCCCGCCGTCACCGTTGCGGGAGCCGCCCGGCCGGGGCGTGACTGGCCTCGTGCGGGGGGCGACAGGTGTTTCAAGAGACTTCGTGGAAGAGGTTTGAGTTGCGGATGTGCGTGGGAATACTCGCAAATGTCTGCGTCTAACGCAGACAGGGCCCTCGTGCTGATTCCCCCCTCTAAGGCGCGGGGGCCCACCCCTATCTCCCCGACACCAGCGAGTATCATGCTGGCCCGCAGCGAAAGGCCGGCGCCCGAGTCGGCCGCCGTAGCGATTCGCTTCTGAAACCCCCGCCTTGCCCTCCCGGGACCGTCCACCCCCAAAGGAAAGAGCCCCGGCGAAGACCGGGGCTCCATACTTCCGGCTACAGGCTCAACTAAAGCGGTCGGACCTTGATGGCCCTCGGGCCCTTGTCGCCCTGACCGATCTCGAGTTCCACTTCCTGACCTTCGCGCAGGGAGCGATATCCCTGGCCCTCGATGGCGGAGTGATGAACGAACACATCGCCCTCGGAGGTCTCGATGAACCCGAAACCCTTACCGTCGTTGAACCACTTGACTGTACCTTTGGTCATGTGCCGGTCTCCTTTCCGAAAGCAGCGCGGGAACGGAGATCGGCCGACGTAGCTAGCGTGTTCCTCACCCCGACGTCCTACGGCTTTCTAGACTCGCATGCCCTCATGGGCTTACAAGTCACATTATACCCGAATTCCCCCAAAAAGCAAGGGGTCACTGCGCTTGATATTGCCTCAGTTCCGTCGGAAAGTGGCGGTGAGGCGCACAGGCGCGGCACGCGACGGTCGAGTAGAACCGGGGTATCCCGGGGGGGGCGCCGGGCGAGGCGATTTCCGGCCGGTTCTTGTGACAAACGGGCCATCCCGGGTCGATCACGGGCGGCGGGGGTCGGAAGAGGCGCTTGTGCGCCGCGAACTCCTCAGCAGCCCACGCTAGCCGACCTCCCCGATGAGTGCCAGCGCCGCGTCGGCGAGCATGTCGCCCGCCTCCGGCGCAAGCGCAGCGCCTGGGGCGAATGTGGTCTCGTAGCCCCCACGCAGGAACGCCTCTTTGTGAGGCACGTACCCCACCATTCCGTTGGCGCAGCTCACGACGAGCACATGCAGCGGGCGGCCGCCCTCCTTGATGCGCAGGCCGTTCTCGGCGAAGTACTCGGCCGGGATCCCGGCGAAGCGGCGGTCCCCCAACGCGAGCGCCTGCACCTCCGCGGGCTGAGCGCCGCGCTCTTTGATCCTCGCGATCAGGCCCGGCATTTCCCGGTCATAGATCGCCGGATCAACAAAGCGCTGTGCGCCCCTGACGCGGCCCGTCACCTCATCGTCGGTGACCTCTCGGTAGGGGAGTTGGACGGTCCGCGAGCGCGCCTCGATGCTCACTTCGGATGAGAATGACATCGCGGCAAGGGCCTTCTCCACATCGTTTGCGAGAGTGCGGCCCATATGTTCCATCGGGTGAGAGGCGGCTATGTTTCCCGACGCTCCGTTCAGGAAGAGAGTGAACGGGCAGCCCCGCTCCTTCATCTCCCGGGCGAGCACTCCCGGGTACCCGGCCGAGGCCGCGCTATCGTCTCCGTGATCCGTGGGATGGCAGGCGAAGTTGACGAGCGCGCCGAGCATCTCGCCGCTCCCCGCGGCGCGGGCGGCGACGACGGAAACCTCCGGATCAATCGGCCCCTCGATGAAGAGGGCCTCTGGGTCATCGAGCCTCCCGTGTGTGCGGACGGTTCCATCCCGCATCACGACCCGGCGGTTGTGGGAGAGGCCCCACTGCATCACGCTCGCGGCGCCGATCTCGGCATCCTGCATGTTCGCAAGAGCCTCCCCGAACATCTCGACCGTGCGTGCGACCATGCCCTCGACGTACCGGTCGTCGCAGGGGACGTCACCGCAGTGCGCCACCGCCGGCCCCGCATGATTGTGCGCGGCGGCCACCATGATGTTGCGGCCGCGGAAGCCGTACTGCTCCTCCACCCGGCGGCGGATATCGTTCACCTGCGTCCACCGAATGCTCAGGGTGTCGAGCTGAAGGAAGGCGATCGCCTCTCCGCCCGATTCAGCGGTCGCCGCCCGTGCGAAGAGCGGATCGGCGACGGACTCGATGACGATCTCCTTAAGCCAGCCGATCTTCCGGGTTCCGACGGGCGGAGTGATGTTCACTTCGGCGAAGCCGGCCCGGAGCGCCACTTCACTCCTCGCCGTCCGGCAGGTCTTCGAGCTGATCGGCGTTCTCGATCACCTTCCTGATGGCCTGCCCCGCGAGCGTAGCGACCTGCGGCCCGTTCGGCGAGCGCAGCGGTGTCGTCATACCCGTATGGGAATCGCAATGCTTGCTCGCGATCGGGAAGCGCTCGGCCGAATAGTCAACCGCCGCTGCGTGCGGGCAGCTCCACGGGCAGCCATGGCCGTAGCCGTCCTTGTTCTGAAACACCGTCATCGCCGGCAGGATGAACGACTGCCAGACGCCGGTCTCGAGGCCCTCCGCGTTCAGGGCGCGCACGATCCTATCTCTGAAGGCGCGAGCATCGTGTGGGTGGGCAAGGCCCTCCATGTCGAAGCGGATTGTGTAGTTGTACCAGTTGTGCTCGCACTCCGGCGGCTCGGTCGGCAGGATGAGGTTCGGCGTCCCCTCCAGCTCGCGGGTGAGGGCGGCCGCGTTCTCCTTCTGCGCGGCCAGGTAGTGGTCGAGCCGCTTGAGCTGGGCTCGGCCGAAGGCCGCTGTGAGATCGTTGTTGCGGTAGTTCCAGCCCATGGCGTAGACATGATAGTCGCGACGCTCTGTGGGGGCGACCTCCTCGCCGAACGACCAGAGTGCCTGCGCCCGCTTGTGCATGGCCTCGTCCTCTGTGACGAACATGCCGCCCTCTCCGGAGACGAGGCACTTGTTCTGGTTGAAGCTGAAGGCCGCGCAGTGTCCGAGCGTCCCGACCTTCTTCCCCTCGAACTTCGCGCCGTGGGCCTGGCAAGCATCCTCGATGACACGCAGGCCGTGCTTGTCAGCGATGGCCATCACCGCCTCCATGTCCACGGCCAGCCCGTGCAAGTGCACGACGACGATCGCCTTCGTCTTCGGCGTGATGGCGTCCTCGATCTGATCTACATCAATGTTCATGGTGTCGAAGTCGATGTCCACGAACACGGGGATCGCGTTGTGCTGCATCACACATGTCGCCGACGACGACCACGAGTAGGCCGGCACGATCACCTCATCCCCGCAGCCGCACTCGCAGGCCACCAGGCCCATGTGCAGCGCGGCCGTGCCGCCGTTGGTCGTGATGGCGTAGCGGTTGCCGTTCCAGGCCGCGAACTCCTCCTGCAACGCCACGCAGTTGGGCCCGAAAGTATGTTTTCCGCCCTCCAGCGAATCCATCACCATCTTCCGGTCGGTGTCGTCGATCGGCGGCCAATGCTTGATCGCCCCCGACGGGATGGTGGGTTCTCCGCCTCTGATCGCGAGCTGTATTCCCATGGGTTCTCAGGCTCCGTGGATCGAACTGTTCGGATCGCTCTGCCGAGAGGCAAGAGCAGGTTACTCTACGCCCGCATTGCGCCTGTCTCCTTTGTGTCGCGCGCCGTGCGGCAGAGACGGCCTCGGGGGAGCAAGACGGCTCCGAGGCGCAGGGGATTGGGCGCGTGCAGGGCTGCGCCGGTAGCGACTGATCTGCAGAGATCATCGCTGGGGGCCGGAGCGCTCTCTCTGGGCCCCCGGCGCGTCGGACGAGAAGACGCGGGGGTTCAGCTCGCGGGCTCGCGCGTAGGCGGCGGCTGCTCCCCGACTATCGCCCACTGCGCGGAGCGATCCGGCAAGGACGAGCCACGCGTTCGCGTTGTCAGGAGCAAGCTCGACCGCGCGCTGCGCATATTGCAGGGCATCCTGATTTCGGTTCAGCTCCCCGAGGACAGCGGTGGCGCACATGACGGCCGAGGCATCGGCGGGGCGAAGGGTTATCGCTTGCTGAAGGGCCTCCAGCGCCCCAGGCAGGTCGCCTGTGCGCCAGCGGGCGAGGCCGAGGTTCAACTGAGCCAGCTGGAGCCGGGGTGCGAGTGCCGCCGCTCTCTCGGCGACGGGGAGGGCCTCTTCCGCGTCGCCTTCTCGTAGCAGGGCGTCAGCCAACAGAGTCAAGGCCAGCGCGTTGTCGGGGTGTATCTCCGCGGTGCGGCGGAGGAGGCGAATAGCGCCGTCGGCATCGCCATTCGCGGCCAGGGCCGCAGACAGCTCGAAGCTGAGGCCGGCGTCCTGGGGAGCCGCCTCAGATGCAGTGCGCAGCTCGCGGATCGCTTCCGCTGTCCAGCCTCGAGCGATGAGGTGCATGGCCAACTCTCGGTGCGCCCGCGGGTTGTCGGGCGCGACTGCTATCGCGGCTCTGACCCTCTGGAGCGCCTCGCGGGGTCGGCCTTGGCCCCCGAGTTGTTGTGCCTCAACGACGAGGCGGTTGGAGCGGGCGATGGCGCGACTGTGGGAGCACTTCGCGAGTATGACTGCGCAGGTGGAGAGAGTGCCCACAGCAGAAGCGGCCAGCACTAGGTAGAGCAACGGGCGTCTCATGGCGAAGACCCACTCAGTCTTGCGTTGGGAGCACGGATGGTGCCCGAGCGCACGATCTCCATGGTCTTGGTGTCGCCGCGCCATGCTACTTCATATTCGTTGGGGAGGAGGCTGGAGAACTGGAAGGCCTCTGCCGCCACACTGGCACTGCCTGCGTGACGGGCGACGGTCCGGATCAGAAGAGGTCTCTCGGCAGCCGTTCTCAAAGCCGGCTCGAAGCCGCTGCGGAAGACTTGCGCGCCGCGGTGGATATCGGGCAGCCCCCTGACGAAGAGCAAGGGGGGCTGCTCGGCGGGAGGGAGTTCGGACACGAGCTTCCGGCCGGCTGCGAGCACGTCTTGCGCGAGCGCGTCCGCCTGCTTCCACGGCACAACATACCAGCCCGTAAGCGCGGCCGCGGCGAGGAGCATGGCGGCCGGTGGGAAGAAGTTGAACTGCTTTCCAGCATGACGACCAGCACATATGTCGCCGAAGAGCCAGGCCAGTGCAACAGTTGGGAGGTAAGCGAGTCTGCTGTTCTCCATGTCGGCGGCGATGGTATTGCCGATGAACCACACGGGGGACGAAATGATTGCCAAGTAGCCGAGGTAGAACCAGAGCCGGCGGGCGGGGACGTGGGCCAAACCCCTGATGCACCAGATTAGGCCGGCCAGCATGAGGAGCAAGGCGGCGGCTAACAGCGCGAGCCCTCCGGTATCGAGGAGCAGGGGTCTGTGTATCGGGAAGAAGAAGGCGCCCAACTGACGAAGGGGGGCGGAGGGGAAGACAGTGTTCCAGAATATGAAGGAAACCTTGTATCCGCCGATCTTGCCCAGCGCCGAGAATCGCCATCCGAGGAAGGCGATGAGCACCACCGCGTAGGCGGCGCCGATGCCGACGGTCCGCCGCCGACTTGGGACGGGGGACATGAGCGCGAGGCGCAGCACGACGACGCCGGGCAGCGCGAGCGAAGATTCCTTGCTGAACATCGAAAGGCCAAAGGCCGTGAGGGCCGCCAGCAGCCAGAGACCCTGCGCGGGCCGCGCTGTCGCTGCCAGGTGGGCTTCGAGCAGGAGGAGTGAGAGCAGGGCGAATGCGGTGGCGAGCAAGTCGGGCTGACAGGCGGCCCAAATCACAGGCTCGACGTGGATCGGGTGGAGGGCGAAGAGGAGGCCGGCCGTGGCCGCGGCAATGCGACTGCCAAGGAGACGGGCGGCGAGGGCCGAGACGAGGACCGAGTTCGCTGCGTGAAGCGCGAGGTGCAGGACATGATAGCCGAGAGGCGCGGCGCCCCAAAGCTTCGCGCCGGCCCACCACAGCAGCTCGCTGAGAGGGCGGTAGAAGAGAACGTAGGGGTGAAGCCGAATGACGTCTGCTGCGCTTTCGGCCTCTATCGCCGCTCTCACGAGGCCGAAGTCATCTGACAGGAATCCGATGGTGAGGCCGTGGAGGTAGGGCAGCGCAGCAGCGGTCGCGAGGGCGGGCCAGAGATGGAGGGTCGAGAGCGGGAACCGCGGGTGGGGAACCTCCTGGCTGGGTTTCTGGAATCCCAGGAGCGCCCTGCCCGCGCCGATCGC
>CP070816.1:2993480-3012811 GCA_020344235.1 Armatimonadota bacterium | reverse complement strand
TCAAGAAGAAGGCAATCAAAGCCCTTGGCCTGATCGGTGAGCGTCGTGCCGTTCCCGACCTCATCCCGAGTCTGCAGGAAACCAGCTTCCGGGAGGCCGCCGCCACCGCGCTGGGCCAGATCGGCGATCCCCGCGCGGTGGAGTACATCCTGGCGACCATGACGGCAACCGACAAACGCTACCGTAACGCCGCCGTCCTTGCCCTGCGGCGCATCGGCGCTCCAGCAATTCCCGCCCTCGTGCGAGAGCTTCGGTCCCCCGAGGTCCTGATGCGGCGCGCGGCCGCCGCTGCCCTGGTCGGGTCGGATACGCCGCGTGTGACCACCGCCCTCGCCTCTACCGTGCGCGACAGAATCGAGGACGCCGAAGTCCGAGCCTCCGCCGCCCTCGCTCTCGGCTGGAAGGATAACCTCGCCGGGGTCGCACCCCTCGTGGACGCCCTCTCCGCCTCCGACTGGCGCGTGGTGGACGCGGCCGTCGAAGCCCTGGGCGACATCGGCGTGAACGCCATCGGAAGGCTGCAGAACGTCCTGCGTGATCCTGCGCAAGACCTGACAGTGCGCTACCAGGTGGCGCGCGCATTGGCCGCAATGGGCCGCCCGGCCGTGGATGAATTGCTGGCCGCTCTCGCTCGTCCGGCCCCCGAGGTCCAGAAGTGGAGCGCCATCGCGCTGGGCCAGATCGGTCTCGCCCAGCCTCGGGTCATTGAGGCGCTTGAGGAGCTGGAACGGACCGGCAGAGGCGACCTGAAGTGGGTGGCGGGCGAGCAGCTCAGGCGCCTCAGGCGAATCAGCGCTTTATAGTCAGGTGCTACCGTCGGCGGGCCCTTGTTGTGATCTCCGCCAGATAGTTTCGGCTGAGCCTTGACAATAATGTTATCAGGTTAGTATCATAGGGTAGACTAATGAAACGTGGTCTCTCGGGACGCTGTCGTGTCGAGCGTTGATTCGGGCGCCTTGGGCGCCCTGCGGCGATTGTATGAGAAGGGAGGGAAGCACTGTGCCTAAGGTTATCGGAATCGACCTGGGGACGACCAACTCGGTCGTCGCGGTCATTGAAGCGGGAGAACCTGTCGTCATCGCCAATGCTGAGGGAAGCCGCCTGACCCCCTCCGCGGTGGGATTCACCAAAGGGGGCGAGCGTTTGGTCGGGCAGCCGGCAAAGCGTCAGGCTGTCATAAACGCAGAGAACACCGTTTACTCCATAAAACGGTTCATGGGTAGGCGCTTCGAAGAGATCCAGCAAGAACGGTCCATGGTTCCCTACCGCGTCGTGGAAGGTCGCAACGGCATGGCCGTCGTCAACATCGGGGACAAACAGCACACCCCCGAAGAGATCTCGGCCATGATCCTTCGCAAGCTGAAGGAGGACGCAGAGGCTTACCTCGGGGAGAAGGTTACGAAGGCCGTCGTCACCGTCCCCGCTTACTTCAACGACGCGCAACGCACCGCTACCAAGAATGCCGGCGAAATCGCGGGGCTCGAAGTGCTCCGCATCATCAACGAGCCTACCGCTGCCTCGCTGGCCTACGGGTTCGGCCGAGAGCAGAGCACAGAAGAGACTATTCTTGTGTGGGATCTGGGAGGCGGCACCTTCGACGTATCTCTCCTCGAGGTCGGCGAGAACGTTTGTGAGGTCAAGGCCACCAATGGTGACACGCACCTCGGTGGCGATGACTGGGACGAACGTATCGTCAACTACGTTGCCGACGAGTTCCAGAGAGAGCAGGGCATCAATCTTCGCAAGGATCGCCAGGCCCTCCAGCGGCTGCGTGAGGCGGCGGAGAAGGCCAAGGTCGAGCTCTCGACAACGGTGCAGACCAGCATCAACCTGCCTTTCATCACTGCCGATCAGACCGGCCCCAAACACCTCGACACGAATCTGACCCGCGCCAAGTTCGAGGAACTCACGCAAGACCTGCTTGACCGCATGGCGGGGCCCTTCGAGCAGGCGCTGGCGGACGCGAAGCTCAAGGCACAGGACTTGGACGATGTGATACTGGTGGGCGGCGCCACGCGCATGCCGATGGTCCAGGAGCTGATCCGACATCTGACCGGCGGCAAGGAGCCCCACAAGGGCGTCAACCCGGACGAAGTGGTGGCTATGGGCGCCGCGATCCAGGCCGGCATCATAGTACGGGAAGTGGATGATGTCCTGTTGCTGGACGTCACCCCGCTGTCGCTCGGTGTCGAGACCGTTGGCGGCGTGATGACCAGAATGATCGAACGCAACACCACCATCCCAACCCAGAAGGCCGAAACTTACTCCACCGCCGGCGACAGCCAGACTGAGGTAGAGGTCCACGTTCTCCAGGGCGAGCGCCCTATGGCCGCCGACAACCGGAGCCTCGGTCGCTTCCGGCTGACCGGCATTCCGCCCGCCCCCCGCGGCATACCCAAGATCGAAGTGACTTTCAACATCGACGTCAACGGCATCCTAAACGTCAGCGCCAAAGACACAGCCACCGGCAACAAGCAGGAGATCACCATTTCGGGCGCCAGCACGCTCGAGCGCAGCGAGGTCGAGCGGATGGTGAAGGAGGCCGAGGGCCACGCAGAAGAGGACAGCCAGCGGCGTCAAGAAGCTGATACTCGCAATCAGGCCGAGCAGCTAATGTACGCTGCTGAGCGCAGCCTCAAGGACCTCGGCGACAAAGTCCCTGCCGGCGACCGGGACGCCGCTCAGCAAGCGATCGAAGAAGTGCGCAAGGCGCTGGAGAGCCAGGATGTCAATCGCGTCCGCACCGCCTCCGAGCAGCTCCAGCAGGCCTTCGCTCGCGTTTCCGAGGCCGCCTACAAGCAGGCCGCCGGCGCGGCCGGAGGGCAGCCCGGATCCCCCACGGACACGCCCGCCGGTGGCAAGGAGGCCGGAGGGGAAGGCGAGGACGAGGGCGTGATCGACGCCGAGTTCCGGGAGAGTGACTAGTCCCGGCGCGGCAGCCGGAGGATTCCGCACCATGAGCACTCGACACTGGGACATCTTTGGGCAGGCCGGCCCGCTTCGGCTGGAGTTGGAGCGATTCGCCTCCGAGCTGCTGCCCGACCGGGCAAGGCCTGACGAGGAGAGCCCCTGGGCCCCGCCGGTGGACATATACGAGCGGGACGACAGCCTCGTGCTGTTGATGGACTTGCCGGGCATCACGAGAGAGGACATAGACCTGCAAGTGGATTCCAACACCCTGACCGTGCAGGGGGAGCGGCCCGGTGAGGCCGCAGCCGCCACCATCCGGCGCGAACGGCGCTCAGGGCGGTTTCGGCGTTCTTTCCGACTCGGCTTACCGATCGATCCGGCCAAGGTGCGGGCCAGCTACCGCGCCGGCGTGCTGGAGATAACACTGCCGAAGGCGGCCTCGCGTGGGCCGGCGCGCGTGCCCATAGACACGGGATAGGGGAGGACCGATGTCCGCGGCCCGTAGGCGCGACTACTATCAAGTACTCGGCGTCGGCAGAGACGCGGACGAGAAGGAGATCAAGCGGTCCTTCCGTCGCCTGGCGCGTAAGTATCACCCCGACGTGAATCCCGGCGACAAGGTTGCGGAGCAGAAGTTCAAGGAGATCAGCGAGGCCTACGAGGTCCTCCGCGACTCGAAGAAGCGTCGGCAGTACGATCAGTTTGGGCAAGTAGGTGACTTCTGGGGCCAGCGGGGAACGGGGGCCGGCGCCCCGGGCGGTTTCACCTGGCAGGCGACGGCCGGACCGGATTTCGACTTCGGCTTCGGAAGCATCAACGATGTCCTCGAGGAGATTCTCGGCGGCCGCGGCGCCGGTCGAGCCGAGCCCTTCACCCGAGTTCGTCCTCGGCGCGGCCAAGATGTCCAGGTCGAGATCAACCTCACCCTGGAGGATGCTTTCCGGGGCGCCGAGCGACAGATCGCGGTGCCCCTGCCGCAGATGTGCCCCCAGTGCCAGGGAGCCGGCCTGGTCGGGCGCGGCGCGGCCTGCAGCGCCTGTGGAGGGCGGGGACAGACCGAGCACGTCAAGCGCCTCGACGTCAAGATCCCGCCGGGCGTCCGCACCGGATCCAAGATCCGCCTCGCCGGACAGGGCATGGCGGGGCCGGGCGGAGCCCCTGGCGATCTCTACCTGGTCCCCAACATCGCCCCCGATCGCTTCCTCAAACGCCAGGGCGACGACCTTCACTGCGAGGTGCCCGTGACCTACACCGAGGCCGCCCTGGGAGCGGAGATCGAGGTGCCCACTCTGAACGGAAAAGTGAAGACGAAGCTCCCCCCGGGCACCTCCTCCGGGCGCCGACTGCGCCTGTCCGGCAAGGGCATGCCCAGGATGAAGGGAGGGGGCCACGGAGATCTCTACGTGCAGATACGGATTGTGGTGCCGAAGCATCTCACCAAAGAAGAGCAGGAGTTGATTGCGCGTCTCGGCGAGTTGCGCCGAGACAGTCCGCGCGCCAACCTTCGCGCCTGACCGTTTGGCGAGGAAAGGAGGCGATAGCTGTGAGACGAGATGACTCCGAACCGGTCTATGTAATCAGCGTGGCAGCCAAACTGGTGGCCGCCCATCCTCAGACGCTGCGCCTGTACGAGCGCGTGGGGCTGCTGAGACCGGCCCGGACAGAGAACAACATCCGGCTCTATTCGGATGAGGACATAGAGCGCCTGCGGCAGATTCAACGCCTCACAAGTGTCGGGTTGAACCTCGCCGGAGTGGAGATGGTCCTGGATCTGGTGGAGCGCATGGAGAACATGCGCCGGGATCTCCGCGAGGAGATGGCCCGGCGAGAGGAGGAGATGGAAAAGGAGATCCGACGCCTGCGGCAGCGCGTCGCTGCCGGAAAGGACTAGGTGCCAGCCGTGGTCCGCGCAGAGCCAATCGGTTTGTGGCTGCTGCCCATCTTGTGTGGGCTTGGATTCGCCACTGCTTTCTACGTGCTGACAGTCAACGAGTCGAGGACGGAGGGCGTCCCGCGATTGGCCCGGCTCTCGGCAGAGGTCGGTGGCGGTGGAGGACTGGCGTTCTGGCTGGTGCTGAGACTGCTCGGCTTCGGGAGCGCCACCTTCGCTCCCTACATGTTGGGCCAAGCGGCCTTGCGGGCGGCCGTCTGGGCCGTGGTGGCGTGGCCCTTCACTGCCTGGCGGCTGGAGCGGACCCTGGGTTTGCCTTATCATCAATCGTACAACGTGACGACGCTGATCTGCGGTGTCGCACTGCTGCTCTTCTTCATCGCCGCCAGCGCGGCCACAATCATCGCTTATCTCTGAGCGGTGCAGGCGCGCAGACGACAGGAGCAACCAATATGGATATCAACAAGTTCACCGATAGAGCGAAACAGGCGCTGATGGGGAGCCAGGAGGTCATGCGCCGCTATCAGCACTCACAGGTGGATGTGGAACACCTGCTGCTGGCACTCTTGGACTCCGGTGAAGGGCTGACGACGCAGATCATCGAGCGCGCCGGCGGAGATGCTGCCGCCGTCCGTCGTGATGTAGAGGCCGTGCTCGCACGCGGCCCCAAGGTCGAGACGCGGGGCGGCGGCACGGGACAGGTCTACGTCACCCCGGCGCTCCTCGAGATCCTGGAGCGCACCGCCTGGGAGCACGCCCAGCGCATGAAGGACAGCCTCATCGCCGTCGAGCACCTCCTCCTTGGCATTGTCAGTCAGGGCAAGTCTGAATCCGCGCGCATCCTCAACGCCCGCGGCGTCACGGCCGAGGGAGTCGCCCGCGCCCTTGTGGACATACGCGGCAGCCAGCAAGTCACCGATGAAGGCGCGGAAGGTCGCTACCAGGCGCTGGAGCGCTACAGCCGCGATCTCACTCAGCTCGCACGCCAGGGCAAGCTGGACCCCGTCATCGGGCGGGACGCCGAGATTCAGCGCGTGATCCAGGTGCTCAGCCGCCGCACCAAGAACAACCCCGTCCTCATCGGCGACCCCGGTGTCGGCAAGACGGCCGTCGTCGAGGGGCTCGCACAGAAGATCACCTCCGGCGACGCGCCCCGGACCCTCAAGGACAAGCGCGTCATCGCCCTCGACCTCGGCGCCATGGTCGCCGGATCGAAGTTTCGCGGCGAGTTCGAGGAGCGCATGAAGGCGGTAATGGACGAGATCCGCAAAGCGCAGGGCCAGATCATCCTCTTCATTGACGAACTCCACACCGTCGTCGGCGCAGGCGCGGCCGAGGGCGCGATAGACGCCTCCAACATGCTCAAGCCGGCCCTGGCTCGCGGCGAACTCCAGTGCATAGGCGCCACCACCCTTGACGAATACCGCAAGCACATCGAAAAGGACGCCGCGCTGGAGCGGAGGTTCGCGCCGGTCTTCGTGGAGGAGCCCGGCATCGAGGACACTCTGGAGATTCTCAAGGGCCTGCGCGAGCGCTACGAAGAGCACCACCAGGTTAAGTACGACGACGAAGCCCTGGAAGCCGCCGCGCGCCTCGCCGGGCGGTACATCACGGATCGCTTCCTGCCGGACAAGGCGATAGACCTGGTAGATGAGGCCGGGTCCAAGAAGCACTTGCAGGCTGTTCTCGCCCCGCCTGAGGTCACGCGGCTGGAGGGCCAGATCGCTCGACTCGAAGAGCAGCGAGAGGCGGCCGCCCTGAGGCAGGATTACGAGGCCGCCGCCAAGTTCAAGCAGGAAATCGAGGTGCTTCACGGCCAGCTCGCGGAACAGCAGCAGACGTGGGAGGCCGAGACGGGGGACCGCAACTCCCAGGTGACCGAGGAGGACATCGCCCAGATCGTCGCCGCCTGGACCGGCATTCCGGTCTCCCGCATGTTCGAGGAGGAGACCGAGAAGCTTCTGCGCATGGAGGAGCAGCTTCACAAGCGCGTCGTCGGCCAGGACGAAGCTGTGCGTGCACTCTCCGAGAGCATTCGCCGCGCGCGCGCGGGCCTAAAAGACCCCAAGCGGCCCATCGGCTCCTTTGTGTTCCTGGGCCCGACCGGCGTTGGCAAGACCGAACTGGCGCGGGCGCTCGCCGAGTTCCTCTTCGACGACGAAGAGGCGATGGTCCGCCTCGACATGTCCGAGTACATGGAGCGCTTCGCGGTCTCCCGCATGATCGGCGCTCCCCCCGGCTACGTCGGCTACGAGGAGGGCGGCCAGCTCACCGAGGCCGTGCGCCGCCGGCCCTACCGCGTGATCCTGCTCGACGAGATTGAGAAGGCCCACCCCGATGTGTTCAACGTGCTCCTTCAGATCCTCGAGGACGGTCGGCTCACCGACGCCGCGGGCCGGGTCGTGGACTTCAAGAACACCGTCATCATCATGACCAGCAACCTCGGCAGCCAGCACGTCCGCTCCGGGTCGCTGGGCCTCACGGGTGGGGAGGGGGAGGACTTCAAGCGTACTCGTGAGGAGATGCTCGCGGAGCTGCGCAGGACCTTCCGACCCGAGCTGCTGAATCGGATCGACGAGATAATCGTCTTCCAGCCACTCACCAAGGAGCAGATTGAGCAGATCGTGGACCTCATGCTCGACAGGGTGCGGGAGCAGCTCTCCGAGCGCGGCATCAAGCTCGAATCCACCAAGCAGGCCTGCGCCTTCCTGGCCAAGGAGGGATTCGATCCGGAGTACGGCGCCCGGCCGCTGCGCCGGACCGTGCAGCGCCTCGTCGAGAACCCCATTGCCCGCGGCATTCTGGAAGGCGAGTACCGCGAAGGCGACACCGTCGAGCTGGATGTCGAGAAGGGCAAGCTCCTGCCGCGGCTGCTGGTTCCGGCTCCAGAAGAACAGAGCGCCGGATCAGACTGAGGAGCAAGCCGGGACCGTAAAGCGCCCCGCTTCTGTAATAGTTCTGTCACACCCGAAACCTAACCTTAGTGGTAGACGGGGCCAGTGGCAATCACTGGCCCCATATCTTCCCTGGCCGTAATCGGAGGAGTTCGTGGGAACGCTGGGCGACGCGGTCAACGTCTTCACATGCTGCGTGTTCACCTGGAACCTGCTCAGCATAGTGTTGCCCGCGTTCCTCGTTGCCGGGGCCCTGGTTGTCTTCGTCCCCAGCTACGCGGTCATGAAGTACCTGGGCCCAAGGGCCAACCGCATCATTTCCTACGGAGTCGCGGCCGTCTCGGGGAATGTCCTCACTGTCTGCTCCTGCAACGTCGTTCCCATCTTCGCCGGTATCCTCCGCCGCGGCGCGGGTATCGGTCCGGCCTTCTGCTTCGTCTTCGCCGCCCCGGCCATCCACATCGTCAATACTGTCGTCACCTACCAGGTCATCGGCGCCAAGCTGGCCTTCTGGCGCTTCTTCACAGTGCCCATCATTGCGGCGTTCGTCGGTTTGGCGATGGCGCTCGTCTTCCGCCGCGAGGACCAGGCACGCCGAAAGGAGTCCGACACCAACCCCGTCGTCGCCCTTGTGGAGCAGGCGCCCGGACAGGCGAGACGGGCCGCGGTGTTCTTCCTTGCGCTCATCGGCGTGCTCGTCTTCGGCGCATGGACCCCGCTCGACGAGCAGTTCGCGGAAGGCATCGGTCAGTTCGTGCGCATGGGTGGAGTTGTGCTGCTTGTCGCCGCCCTCACTTGGCTTGCCCTGCGCTGGTTCGGAAACGAAGAGACGCTGGAGTGGGCCCGCCAGACCTGGCTGCTTCTCCGAATGATCCTCCCGATATTCATTCCCGCCGTGTTGGCGATCGGGCTGCTCGTGAGCTTCGTCCGGATACCGGTGGAGTGGATCTCACCCACTGCCGCCGAGCTGAGCTCCGGACAGGTGGGGTTCAAGTTCGGCCACCCTCACGGCAATGCCCCCCTGCCGGTCCTTCTGGCCGCCGTCTTCGCCACTCTCATGTACTTCCCCATGCTGACCGAGGTGATATTCGCAAAGGGGCTGCTCTTGCAGCAGTTTGCCCTCGGACCGGCCCTGGCGCTCCTCCTCGGCGGACCCGGTCTCAGCCTGCCCGGACTCCTGCTGGTCACCCGAGTAGCTGGCTGGCGGAAGACGGTCGCCTACTGGGTCGTGATGGTGCTCCTCATCACCGTCGTTGCCTACTTCTTCGGCTCCTATTACGGCGAGTACCTCTGCCCTTGCCAGCAGCGGCCGCCGGCCTTCTGACGCGCGGGCTCACCCCTGGCTGCTTGCACTCTCTCGCGTCGTGACTCCCGCCTCGGGCCGCGATAACTGTCGTCCTGCTGGGGCCGCCGGTCATGCGCGAAGAGGGATCACCGCCGCTTGCTTGAACACAATCCCTGTCGCACCCTGCGGGTGCGGCCGTTCAGTCCTCGCCCAAAGGAGCTGAGAGGATGGCGCGTGTGCTGGTGGCCGGAGGCGGCCCCGCGGGGCTGGCCGCCGCTGTAACCGCGGCTAGACGGGGGAGCGAAACCTTCTTGATCGAGCGCTATGGGTTCCTGGGGGGCATGGCGACCGCGGGGCTCGTGAACCCTTTCATGGGTTGGCACGCGGCGGGGAAGCCACTGGTGGCCGGGATATTCCAGGAGATGCTTGCGCTGATGGCGGCCGCGCGCGGCTATGGCTGCGAGCGGGAGCCGGCCGCTTTCGATCCGGAGGTGTTCAAGCTCGTCGCGGATCAGCTCTGCCAGCAATCGAAGGTGCAGGTGCTCTTTCACACTCTCGTCACTCACGCCGAGGTCGAGGGGCCGACCATCAAACATGTTCACACCGAGAGCAAGTCCGGCGGTGAGGAGTGGACGGCCGAGGTGTACGTTGACTGCACCGGCGACGCTGACCTCGCCTTCCTGGCCGGCGTGCCGTGTGACGAGGGCAGGGAGGGCGACGGCCTCACCCAGCCCATGACCCTCAACTTCCGCATGGCCGGCGTTGACATTGATCGCATGCCGCCGCGGGACGAGATCAACCGGCTCTTCGATCGTGCCAAGGCAGAGGGGCGTGTCACCTGCCCGCGCGAGAATGTGCTCTGGTTCCACACTCTAAACCCCGGTGTCGTGCACTTCAACACAACCCGCGTGACCGGCTTGAGTGCGACGAGCGCGGCAGACCTGACCGCGGCCGAATTCGAGGCCCGCCAGCAGGCCCACGAGCTGGCGCGCTTCCTGGTGTCCGACGTGCCCGGCTTCGAGCGCGCCTACCTCCAGCAGTCCGGTGCCCAGATCGGCGTGCGGGAAAGCCGCCGCATCCGAGGCCACTATGCTCTGACCGGCGAGGACGTGCTGGAGGGCCGGAAGTTCCCCGATGGCATTGCGCGGAGCAACTACCCCATTGACATTCACAGCCCCACGGGAGCCGGAACCGTCATCCGCAGCGTCCCCGAGGGCGACTACTACGAAATCCCCTACCGCTGCCTGCTCCCCCGGGGCATTGACAACCTGCTCATCGCCGGGCGCTGCATCTCCTCCACCCACGAAGCCCAGGCCTCGCTCCGCATCATGCCCACCTGCTTCGCCATGGGCGAGGCCGCCGGCCTCGCTGCAGCGATGGCTGCGGACCGCGGCGTTCCGCCCGTCGAAGTTGCCCCCGAGGAGCTTCGCCAGGTGCTCCGCGAGCAGGGACAGATAGTGTAGCCGGCGTTCCTCCGGCAGCTACTCCTCCGGCGCTGCCTCCACCGGCCCCGCGATCACGGCCACATATCCCTTGGGGTGGAGATGCTCCTGGGCCGCCTCATGCACCTGCTCCCCCGTGATCGCCTGCAGAATGCCCGGATACTCGTATGGAAAGTACGGGCCCAGGTCGTAGAACGCCGAGAGCACCAGGTTGTGAGCGATCCCCGAGAAGGTCTCCATTCGCCGCGCCACCGTGCCCTCCACGTAGTCCTTCCAGAGCTTCAGCTCCTCGGCCGGGGGAGCCTCCTGCTGAATCCCCTGCAGCTCCTCCAGCGCCGCTGAGAGAGCCTTGTCCACATTCTCCGGATTGACCCCCATCTGGAGCACCCACGGCCCGGCGCCCCAATAGGCCCAGTACGCGCTCCACACATAGTAAGCCAGCCCCATCTCCTCCCGAATGCGCATGTTCAAGCGGCTCATGAACCCCCGGCCCAGCACATAGTTCATCAGATCCGCTCGGTAGTAATCCGGATCCAGGCGACTGAGCCCGGGGAAGCCCAGCGCGATGTCAACCTGCGTCTTGTTTGGTACCGGGACGCGCACGATGCGGGCCGAGTCGGGAACCCTCGCCGGAGGCAGTTCGGGCCGCACCGGCTCACCTCCCTGCGCCCAATCCCCGAAGACCTCCGCGACCAGCTTCGCTGTTTCCTCTGGATCTATGTCGCCGACAATCGCCAGCAGCACGTTCTCGGGGTGGTAGTGGCGCTTGTGGAACGAAAGCAAATCGTCGCGCGTGATTGCCGATACTGTCTCCTTCGAGCCGAGGCGTGGATGATGTAGCGGATGCTCCTCCGGGTAGAGCTGTGCCAGCAGCTCCTTCTCCGCCACCCGCATGGTATCTTCATCTCGTCGCTCCTGTCCCGCGATCAGCTCAGAGCGCACCTTCTCGATCTCTTCCGCCGGGAACGACGGAACCATGAGCTGCTCGGCCGCGGCCTCCAACAGCAGCGCAAGATCTCCCTTCATACATTGGCCGGAGACGGTGGCCACCTGCACGCCGGTACCAAACCCGAGTGTGGCCGCCACGAACTCGAGATCCTCACGTATCTCCGGCCAGCTCCGTTTCTCCGTCCCCCGGGAGAGCATCTCCGCACAGAAGGCCGCCAGGCCCGCCTTGCCGGGCGGGTCGAAGGTCGGCCCCGCCATGATGTTGCCGTAGATAGCGGCAAAGGGAGCCGCATGGTTCTCTTGTATCAAGACCTGCATTCCGTTGGCAAGCTTCAACTCATGGATCGCCGGGACCGCTCCCAGGTTGGTCGGAACCGGCACCGGCGTCGGCATCGGCCCATCGGCGAATTCGCTGCTTGGATCGGCGTGGTGCTGCCAATGCACATCCAGCGGATAGGCGCCGCCCGCTGCGCCCCCGGACCCTTGCTCATTGCTCGCCAGCAGCCATCCGACGGTGCGGTTGTCGCGAACGAAATACTTGCCGGCAATACGTTGAACGTCCTCGGCGGTTACCGCGTCCACTCTATCTGGAAACGCGCGAACATATTCGTACTCGTGAATAACATGATAGTAGCCAATCTGCTGCGCCAGCTTGGTCACCCCGTCGGTGGCATATACGAAGTGGGCCTTCGTCTGATTCTTGGCCTTCTGAAGCTCGCGCTCTTCCACCGGTTCTCTCTTCAGCTCGTCGAGCACGGACTCCAGAGCTTCTTCCACCTGCTTGTGCTCCACCCCCGGGCGCAGCGCGACCTCGAACGCAAACACTGTGGGCTCGGGATTCTCGTAGTCCCAGCCCCCCGCTTGGGAGGCCAGGCCGGTGTCCACAAGCGCGCGGTAGAGACGGCTGGTCCGCCCGCCGCTCAAGATGTTCTGGAAGACCTCCAGCACCACGTGATCGGGATGATGGATCGGGGGCACTTCATACACTGCTTGCAGGTACGAGGTCCTGCCCGCCAGCTCGAGCTCCACCCGCTTTTCCCCAGTCGGGCCGCGGCTCGGATTGGGTGCGGGTGGGGCGGTTTCCGCCGCCGGGATCCCGCCGAAGAACTCTTCGGCCTTGGCGAACACATCCCCGGCCTTGATGTCCCCCACGACTACCAGCACCGCGTTGTTCGGCGCGTACTGACTTTCATAGTAAGACACCACTTGCTCCCGGGTGAGCGCGCGCAGGTCATCTTTCTCGCCTATCACCATCCGACCGTACGGCTGTGCGGGGAACTGCGCCGCCATCACCCTCTGCCTCAGCAAGAATGCGGGGTCATTCTCAGCCCCCTCGAACTCGGAAAGCACCACCCCCTTCTCCGCCTCGATGTCCCCCGCCGAAAGCACGCAGTTCGCCATACGGTCTGATTCGATGTCGAACGCGAGATCAAGAGCATCGCGGGGAAGCGTCTCCACATAGGCCGTGTAGTCCATTGAGGTAAAGCCGTTCAGGTATCCCCCTCGCGCGGTCACTAGGCGATTCTGCTCCCGCCCGCTGAACCGCTCTGTCCCCTTGAAGGCCATGTGCTCCAGGAAGTGGCTGAGGCCCGCCTCTCCCGGCCCCTCATGTCGCACCCCGACCCGATACCAAATGAAAGAGCACACCAGCGGCGCCGAGTGATCCTCCTGCACCAACACCTCCAGCCCGTTCGACAGCGTCCGCTGCTGCACCCCTCCGGTCGAAGCGGTTCCCGATACAGCTGACATCATCAGCGCCGCGCCGGCGACCGCCAGGGCCCACATCATGAATCCTGTCATATTCCTTTGCTCCCTCATTATCGTCACCTCAGCCGCCTCTGTGCCCTGCACGCGCCGTGAAGAGGAAGACCGCGACCGGCGCCAGCAGGATGACCATCATGCTGATCAGCTTCGCTGCTCCCGGCGCCAGCACCACAATCGCCAAGATCACACCGGCGGTTCCAACCCCGACACCGGTCAGGATTGCCTGACGGGTGGGTTCCATGGTTCTGAACGCGTGTCGCCAAACCTCCCAGGCGGAGTAAACACGAGCGCACTCCGGGCAAGACCCCGCCCCCTCCGGCCTCGGCGTTCTGCACCGCGGGCAGAGCAGCTCTCTTGCCTCGCGGCTCTCCAACTCTGACTTCAGCCTCCGCAGCCAGTAGCGCTCCTGCCGCAGCGACGGGTCCAGGCGCAGCGCGGCCTCGTACTCCTCAATTGCGCTCTCGAGCCGTCCCAGGCCCCGATAGGTATCCGCCAACAGCGAATGCGCCGCAGTGTTGTCAGGATCTATCTCCAGCGCACCTCTGTACTTCGCGATATCTTCGTCCACCAGGCCCTTCTCTATCCGCCGGTCCGCCGCCCGCGCCAGCGCGTGAAACAGCGCCACTATTCCGACTACCACGATGAGCAGCAGGAGAATGCCCGCCCCCCCGCGGAGCATCAGCGAGACAGAGAAGAACAAGAGGGCGAAGAGGCCCGCGGTAAGTACAAACGCCTCACGCCCGGAGATCCTGCGAGCGAACAGCGCCGACAGAATCATATACCCCCCTGCGAAGCCGATCCCCGCACAGACCACCATCTTGAACACCAGCATGAAGGCCGTTAGGAAATCCCCGGAGGTCGGCATGTCGCCCCTGCTAACGCAAGTTCACCGCTTCGCCGTCGACCTGCACGAGCTTAAGATCGAATTCGATCTGGAGGTCGCTCCGCATATCGAACACCCGCGGCCCCTCGGCCAGCGCCATCGTCACCTCCGACTTCGTCCGCACCTGCATCTGTCCTCTGTGCCGCGCCACCAGGCCGCGCGCCATGAGCAGATCCACTTCAGACTGCTGCGCCACATCTCCCGATACACGCGTCGCCAGCCCCAGCGCCTCGCTGCCCTCCGTCAGCTCCAGCGGCGCCCGGCTCTCACTGACGATCCGTGCCACCTGTGCCGCTCCTTCGCCCCTCACCCCCACGAGCCGGCTTCGCTGACTTGCCCCTGCTGATTCCCACTCCCATTCCTCCCCTACCGCCACGCGGCCGGGCCGCAGTACCACAGGAGCGGGCTGGGCCATGAGCGAAACGAAGCTCCGTTCCGTCGCACCCGGCCAGTGCTCTCCCGTCGCCAGAGAAACACCCAGCACCTCGCCTCGCGGAGTCATGCGAACTTGCATGTGGGGCCAATGCTCCCGGCCTCTCGCTGCGAAAGTGCCGCTGGCGTCTCTGACCTCCACCGGTCGCGCCCCGACCCGCAGCCACATGACCCCATCCCTTCCCTGTGCGACCACCTCCTCCGTGAATGCCAGCTCTGCCGACACGCGAACCGGCCGGCGCTCACCCAGGCTGATCTGCTCTCCCTGGACCTCGAGCAATAGACGATACTCTGCCACCTGGCCGAGCGGTCGCCGATAGCTGAGCCCCACCCCAGAGGGCATCAGCTCCGAGACCGGGGACAGCGCGGTTGCCAGCACGGCCAGGGCGGCGATGGTGCCGCTCATTACACTACTGGTCCTCCTCGCTCGGGCGCGCCGCGACCTCTGTATCTTCGGGCAGCCATGTCGGGCGCTCCGCCGCGGGCAGAAGCGCGGTGTCGAAAATGTGCCTGGCCACCGGAGCGGCTACCGTGCTTCCACGTCCACCGTGCTCGACAACCACCGCCACTACCAGCCGGGGCCTATCAGCCGGCGCATAGCCCGCGAACCACGCATGTGGATCGCCGCCTGATGCCTGTGCCGTGCCGGTCTTCCCCGCAATCGCGTACTTCGGTGTCACGATCCCGCTTGCCGTGCCCTCCGGAGATACCACCCCCTCCATTCCCGCCTGCAGCGCCGCGATCGTCTCCGGCCGCAGACCCACGGAGTGCCTCTCGACGGGAGGCGAGTAGTCTCCCTCCCCCTCGATGCGGGCGATCAGATGCGGCTGCACCAAACCGCCGCCGTTGGCCACCACGGCAAACTCCCGTGCGACCTGGAGCGGCGTCACCAAGCAATCCCCCTGTCCGATCGCCATCTGGCAAGTATCGCCCGGGTACCACGGCTCCTGCCGAGCGCGCCGCTTCCACTCGCTCGTGGGAACAAGGCCCGCGGCCTCCTCAGGCAGGTCGATCCCGCATGCCTCTCCCAGACCGAAACGCCGGGCCATTTCGGCCAGACCATTCGCGCCGACGCGCTGGCCGAGAGTCGCGAACATTACGTTGCACGACTGCGCGAAGCCTTTGAGAAAACTCACTGTCCCATGTCCGCTTCGGCGCCAGCACCTGAGCGCCCACCCAGGGAGACGGTAGGCCCCATCGCACCAGAAGACGCTCCGCAGATCACATTTGCCTGCCTCCAGGGCCGCCGCCGCGGTAACGATCTTGAATACAGACCCAGGCGGATACCGGGAAGTCGTAGCGCGATTATACTGCGGATATCCCGGCCCACTGAGCACATCCCAGTCCTTCGCAGTCAGCGCTCCCACAAACAGATTCGGGTCGTAGGATGGATGGCTCGCCAGCGCGAGGATGTCTCCCGTCCACGGGTCCAGCGCCACCACTGCGCCCGCTCGGCCGCCCAGTGCTTCCTCTGCCGCGCCCTGCAGATCCAGGTCCAGCGTAAGCCATACGTTGCGCCCCGGCCGAGGAGGCACCGTGCCGAGCGTGCCGACCCGCCTCCCGCTGGCATCCACCTCAATCTGGTCACCCCCGTCTCTCCCCCTCAGCACGCGCTCTGCCACCTTCTCAACGCCCGCCTTACCAATAAGGTCGCTCGCCCGATAGCCCGCGTTCTCCGGGCGACCAAGCTCATCAGGGTTGATCTGCCGCACATAGCCGATCGCGTGCGCCGCCAGCGGCCCATGTGGATAGTCTCGGACGGCATCCGCGACTACACTCACACCAGACAGGTATGGAGAATGTTCCTCCAGGCGAGCGACCACTTCGGGCGACGCGTCTCGCCACAGGAACATCGGCTGGTATCGCACCGCCGCCGGCCTCCCCACCGCCTCCCTCACTTCATCCGCCGGCACCCCCAGAAGATTCGCCAGCCCGGCCGGCGCATCTCCCGCGCCGATCATTCCCAGCTCCTCCGGCACTACACGCACCGAGAAGGCGAGTCGGCTGCTGGCGAGTATTCGATTATGGCGGTCGTAGATCGTTCCGCGGGGCGCCAGTCGTCTCACAATCCGTATGCGATTCTCGTCCGCCAGCTGCCTGTTCCTCGCCCCCTCGACGATCTGAAGCTGCACCAGCCTGCCGAGCATTACCATGCATATCACTACCACTGCCGCTCGCAGTACCGCGAGGCGCCGTGCCATCGGTCACAACACCTTTTCCGGCCGCCCCAGGAGCGCTCGGCGCGCGCGGCCGGCAACGGCGAACACGACCGGCGTCAGCACCGCATGGTACGCCACCCGCAGACCCACAACCCGGCCCGCCTGCGACCAGTCCGCGGCCCGGTAGAGAACCAGGAAGGCGGCCTCGTTGACCGCCGTCAACACTCCTGCGCTTACGATAGGTACCAGCCAGTTCTCCCTGAACATCTTGCCTGCCAGCACCCCTGCGCCGAATCCGCTCACGGTCTTGCTGATCGCATAAGCCCCGATCGCCGCCTGTTGAAGCCCTCCCTGCATCAGGCCTGACGCGAAGCCGACCAGCGCACCAACATGACGGCCGCCGAGCAGCCCCATGCAGATCGTCCACACGAGCAGCAGATCCGGTGTAACACCCCAAATCGTCATGAAGCCGCCCAATGTGTTCTGGAACACGGCCAGCGCGTAAGTGACAACGGCCCCGGCGATAATGCAACGCGCCATAGAGGTCTCTTCGCCCCGGAACTGTGTGGACTCCGTCCCCGCGCGCACAGAGCCCGTCCCCCAGTGCACGCGGTTCACTCTCAGAGGTTCCACACGCTCACCTGTCCCCCTCCCTGCGGGCCAAACGAAAGGGGCGGCGCAAAGTCCGCCCCGACAATCCGCGGAGATGCTACCGCGCATCTCCTCACACGAGAGTTCCGGTCGTCACTCCCGCGTCCTGTACCTCAGCACCGACCCCTTCTGGCGCGCTCCAGTTCAGTGTGCCCCTGCTTTCGGCGATTGCGGCTCCACAGCATGTGAAGTGGATGGCTCCTCGACCGCTCGCTGCGCCGCCAGTTCGCGCCGCCGAAAGGACATCTCGATCTGCTCGTGCCAACTCAGCACAGCTTCCTCGTACGACCCCCTGATCGGAGACCAGCCTACCTCGTCGCCTCGTCTCCTTTCCACCATCCTTACTCCCTTCGTCGCTATCACAGCCGCCGCCCGCCTCGGCCGGCACAACATCAACAGGATATAGCTGTGATTGTGGCGACGTCAACCGGAGCCGCCTTGCTACCACCTGCGTTTTGTATGCAACTTGCAACACGGACCTGCCCAGCGAGCGGAAACTGCTGGCGCCACGCACCCAAACAGTAAACAATGGGCGGCCCGATGTGAATCCGGCCGCCCAGTCAACTCCAGATATGTGCTGATTATCTTACCTACAGGTCGCCTCGTTGGAGTGGCTGCGAGTAGTAGATTCGTTGCTTGATAACTCGGCCCGTCTTGGTGTCGCCCAGCACATAGCCCTTGACCAGATCAACACTCATCGTCGGCTGCTGGACGATGTCCAGTCCGACTCTTCTCGTCACCGCGGTCACGTAGCCGTCCACGCAGTAACGACCCACCTCCGCCCCGCTCGGATCAATGGCGTGCTCCAGCACTCGCCCCTGGCTGTTCACCAGCCTCCCGGTGGAGGTGTCCAGCACTAGGTCGGGAACCGCCATCTGATAGCGGCCCACAGGCTCCTCCTCCTCCTGCGCAGCCCCCAGCGTAACCCCCCAAACGAGGAATCCTGCTGCCGCGCAGATGACTGCCACCGCCACGGCCATCCCCAATCTTTGACTGTCTTTCAGCACTGCCCGCTCCTTTCTCGCCGCACTTACTCTTGAGTATACCACATGTATCTCTTCATCTCACCGCGCCGGGAGGGACACGCCCCACTCGTCACGAAAACCTCACTCCATGAATCCACCACCTGAACCCAGACCCTTCCGCCTAGTCGCCCTTGACCTCGACGGAACCCTTCTGAACGACCGCGGGGAGATCTCGCCCTCTGACGCCGCCGCCCTCAGGCGCTTCGTTGGCGGCGGCGGCCTGGTCGTGCTCGCCTCCGGGCGCATGACGGCCAATATTCGTCCGTTCTACGACATGCTGGACATAGACGGCCCCACCATCGGCTACAATGGCGCCCTGGCGCGCGATTCCCGAGCCGCCGGTTCCCGGGTCATCGTGGAGACGCCGCTGCCGGCGCGCTACGCGGACGAGCTAATAGACTACACGCAACGCGAGGGGTTTCACCTGAACTACTACCTGGACGAGCAGCTCTATGCTCACGACGACCCCAACCTGCGCCGGTTCGCGGACCTCTACTCTCGTCAGACCGGAGCTTCGTTCTTGTTCGTGCCCGACTTGCCCCGCTTCCGGGGCGGCGAGCCGACCAAGTGCATCCTCATCACCGATCCCACTGTGCCCGGCAAGCCTGACCCGCGACATCGCGACGAGCTGTACGAGTCCTGGCACGCACGCTGGGGCAACGAGATAACCGTCATGCGGACAAACCCCGAGTACCTCGAGTTCTACCACCGCGAGGCCAGCAAGGCCAACGCCCTCGCCGCCGTCGCCTGCCACTACGGCATCGAGCAGTCGCTGACCCTGGCCCTCGGCGACAACTACAACGACCTCTCGATGATCGAATGGGCGGGCTGCGGTGTCGCCGTCGGAAACGCGACTCCAGGCGTGAAGGCCGGCGCCGACTGGGTCTCTCCCCTCACCAACGACGAAAGCGCGGTTGCCGACGCAATCCAGCGGTTGGCGAGTAGCCGGGGTTCGGTGTAGCTGCCCCTCTCCCAGCCTCTACTTCAGATTTCCGGATCGGTCGAACTTCATTTCAGTCGGCCTTCCCACCGCCCTGACCCGCGGGT
>CP070816.1:2977254-2993380 GCA_020344235.1 Armatimonadota bacterium | reverse complement strand
ACCTACGAGCCGCGCGCCGAGGTCCTCTCCAAGGCGCAGGAGCTGGCCCAGGAGAGCGGCGGGGACATAATGTTGAGCAACGACCCTTCGGCGGCGGCCAGCGGCGCAGATGTTGTGTATACTGACGTCTGGATCAGCGCCGGCATGGAGGCGCAGGCCACCCGCAGGCGCGTGGACTTCCGCGACTTCCAGGTGGACGGCGTTCTGCTTCAGCAAGCGAAGCCCGACGCCATAGTGCTTCACTGCCTGCCCGCGCGCCGTGGAGAGGAGATCACCGACGAGGTGCTCGACGGTCCTCAGTGCGCCGCCTTCGACCAGGCGGAGAACCGCCTCCACACTCAGCGCGCTCTGCTGACCCTGATCTTCAGCCAGACTCCGAAGGAGAGACGAAATGTCTAAGGTCGTGCTGGCCTACTCCGGAGGGCTCGATACCTCCGTAGCAATACGTTGGATGAAAGAGAACTATGGCATGGAGGTCTACGCGGCGGCGATAGACCTCGGAGAGGAGCGCGACTATGAGGGCATTCGCCAGAAGGCCCTCGACCTCGGCGCCGTAGGCGCCGAGGTTATAGATGCCAAGGAAGAGTTCGCGCGCGACTTCGTCTTCCCGGCCCTAAAGGCTAACGGGCTGTACGAGGAGAAGTACCCGCTCTCCACCTCGCTGGGCCGCCCGCTCATCGCCAAGCTCGTGGGAGAGGTGGCCGTACGCGAGAAGGCCGACGCCGTCGCCCACGGATCCACCGGAAAGGGAAACGACCAGGTTCGCTTCGAGGTCACCTGGTCCTGTCTCTTCCCCCGTCTCAAGCAGCTGGCGCCCATTCGCGAGTGGGGCATGAGCAGGGACGAGGAAATCGAGTATGCCAAGAAGCACGGCATTCCGATACCGGTGGATAAGAAGTCTCCCTACAGCTACGACACCAACCTCTGGGGCAAGAGCGCCGAGGCCGGACTTCTCGAAGATCCGTGGGTCGAGCCGCCGGCCGACGTCCACCAGTGGACGGAGGACCCCGATGCGACTCCGGATGATCCGGCCTATGTCGAGATTGCCTTCGAGAGGGGCGCTCCCGTGGCACTCGACGGCGAGCATCTCTCCCCGGCAACTCTCATCGCCCGCCTCAACGCGCTCGCGGGTGAGCACGGCGTCGGCCGCATCGACATGATAGAGAACCGCCTCGTCGGCATCAAATCCCGCGAGACCTATGAGTGTCCCGCCGCCGCCGTGCTGCTCGCGGCGCATCGGGACCTGGAGAGCCTCTGCCTCGAGCGCGACCTCGCCCATTTCAAGCGCGTGCTCGAACTGAAGTACGCGGAGCTGGTCTATTACGGCCTGTGGTACAGCCCGCTACGCCGCGCCCTCGACGCCTTCACGGAGACAACTCAGGCAACCGTCACCGGCACCGTCCGCATGAAGCTCCACAAAGGAAACTGCATCCCCGTAGGCCGCAAGTCTCCGTACTCGCTCTATCGCTACGAACTTGTCACCTACGATGAGGCCGACCGCTTCGACCAAAGCTCGGCAAAGGGATTCATTCAGCTGTGGGGCCTCTCCGCCCAGATCGCCGAGCGGGTCCGCCGGGAGTCGGAGAAGGAGTAGCGACCATGCGCCTCTGGGGCGGAAGGTTTTCGAAAGATCCCGATCAACTCGCACACGAGTTCACGCGGTCGCTGCCCTTCGACCAACGGCTCGCCGAGCACGATATCGCCGGCAGCATCGCGCACGTTCGCATGCTCGGCCATTGCGCCGTTCTCACCCCCGGGGAGGCCCGGAAGATCGAGGCCGGACTAGAGCGCGTCCGCGCCGGCCTCTCGTCTGGAGAACTGACGCTCGATCCGGAATCCGAGGACATCCACACGGAAATCGAGCGGCTGCTAATAGAGCAAGTCGGAGCCGTCGCCGGCAAGCTGCATACCGCCCGCAGCCGCAACGACCAGATCGCCCTCGACCTGCGGCTGTTCGTGCGCGAGGAGATTGACTCTCTCCGCGACCATACGGCCGCCCTCCAGCGCGCGCTCGTCGAGGTGGCGGAGAAGCACCTCGATACCGTGATGCCCGGATATACCCATCTCCAGCGCGCACAGCCTGTGCTGCTGGCCCATCACCTGATGGCCTACTTCTTCATGGTCCAGCGCGACCGCGATCGCCTCGCGGAGTGCCGCAAGCGCGTCGATCTCTGCCCCCTCGGCGCGGCCGCGCTGGCGGGCACCAGCTTCCCTATAGATCCCTCGTTCGTTGCCAAACAGCTCGGCTTCGACGGGCTCTGCCCGAACAGCATAGACGCTGTCTCGGACCGCGATTTCATCCTCGAATTCCTGGCGGACGCCGCCATTGCCGCCGTCCACCTATCCCAGCTCGCGGCGGAGATCGTCCTCTGGTCCAGCACCGAATTCGGATTCGTCCGCCTGGACGACGCCTGGTGTACCGGCTCGAGCATCATGCCGCAGAAACGAAACCCCGACGGTGCGGAGCTTACTCGCGGCAAGGCGGGCCGTGTCTTTGGGAACCTCATGAACCTCCTCAGTGTGCTCAAGGGCCTGCCCCTCGCCTACAACCGCGATCTCCAGGAGGATAAGGAGGCGCTTTTCGACACGGCGGACACCGTGAGCGCCTCGCTCCGCGTCATGAGAGGAATGGTCACCACCGCCAGCTTCGACACGCAACGCATGGCTGACGCCCTCAGCGCGGGGTTCCCCACGGCCACCGGGGTCGCCGACTATCTCGTGCGCGCAGGTCTCCCGTTCCGCGAGGCCCACGGGATCGCGGGTCAGATCGTCCAGTATTGCGAGAAAGAGAAGATAGGATTCGAGCAACTGTCGGTGGAGGAGTGGCGGTCCTTCAGTGCCGAGTTCGGCGAGGACATCGTCAAGCGCATCTCCCCGGGCGGCGCCGTGGCCGGCAAGGTATCGCCCGGGGGCACCGCGCCCCCACAGGTCAAGGACCAGATCGCGCGCGCGCGCAAGCTGCTGGAATCTTGATCTTCGTTGCGCCTCTACCCGCGAGGGATCCCCAGTTCGGCCAGCAGGTCGCTGAGATATCCGGCCGCCTGCGGGAACGCCACCTCCGGCCCCGCCAGCTCGGGGTGCCAGGCGCGCTCCCACTCGAGACACAGGTATCCGGTGTACCCCGCCTGATGGAGGGACTTCACCAGGGCCGCCAGGGGAATGTCCCCCTCGCCCAGCAGCGCGTACCCGCCTCCCTCCTTGCTGTCCTTCACGTGTGTGTGGAAGGTGCGCCTTGCCAGCAGCCGCGCGGTCTCCGCCACCGGCTCTCCCATCCTCACCGGATGGTGCAGATCCCACAGCGCGCCTGTGCCCTCCTCACTCACAGCATCCAACAGCTCCGCCACCTCTGCTCCGGTGGAAAACGCATCGTGGGTCTCCAGCAGCGTTCGAAGGCCGCGCTCCGCGGCCAGCTTCCCGAGGTGTGACAGCTTTTCGGCGGCTCGCTTGAGACAGTCCTCGCGACTCTCACCCTCCGGCACGTCACCCCCGAAAACCCGGAGGTACGGGGCCGCCAGATCCCACGCGAGATCGAGCAGCGGTATCCCGTCACTTGCTCGACTCTCCCGATCGGTCAGCACCAGTGAAGTGTCCACACAGCAAATCTCCACCCCTGCCTCCTCGAACCGACGTCGGAACTCCTTGGGTCCGCCCGGGGAGTCGGCGATGACCTTGGCCAGCTCGAGCGACCCCTCATAATGACGCAGCTCCACCCCTTCGTACTCGTTCGTCCGCGCCGCCTCCACGATCTCCCCCAGCCCCCACTCTGCACATCCCAGTGTGCTGAATCCCAGCTTCATCGCATCCTCTCCTTATCGTCAGCCGCACTCGCACGGCCCGCTCCGGGGTCTCAGAACCCCGCGACCGACGGACCTCTTCTCCGCACGGGGCGCTCGTCCTCGCGCTCCGCAAGCGCCCGGTCTCGCTGGACCGCGCCTGGCTTGAAAACTCCTCCCCGCTGTGTTATACTCGCCGCACGAAGGTCGCGGCCTCTGTCGCCCAGCGGCAAAGCGCTGTGCCACTCGCCGCAGTCTACCTGGCCACGGTCTGAGGGAAAGCCAATGCTGGGCCGCTCCCGCAGCCTGTTCTCGATCTGTTTCGCCACTCTCTCGCTCGCGTGTCTTGTCTTGCCGGCGCGAGGGGCCGACTCGCTCGTCCAAGGGATCGCGGCTTTCAACGGCGGTGACTTCACGAGTGCCGTCAAGCACTTCACCGCCGCTGCGGAGGAGCAGCCTGACGACGCCAACATCCTAGCCTGGCTCGGGTCGGCTCAACTCCGCGCTGGCAGCAATGAGGAGGCAGTAGCCTCCCTCACCAGGGCCATCGAGATCGACCCCAAGCTGCCCGAGGCACACAACAACCTCGGCAGTGCCTACTGGGCCCTCGGGAAAGCAAAGGAGAGCATCGAACACTACCAGGAGGCCGTCTACCTCCAGCCCCACTATTCCGCCCCGCACTACAACCTGGGAACTGTCTACCTCGCCGTGGACAACCTAGAGCAGGCCATTGGTGAATTCGCTGTCGCTGTCAACCTCGATCCCGATAACGCCAGCGCCCACAACAACTTGGGTGTTGCCTATGAGCGAAAGGGTCAGCTCCCGGAAGCAATCGCCTCCTACCACAAGGCTCTCGATCTCCAGCCAAGCGACCAATCGCTGAGGCTGAACCTTGCTGTCGCGCTCCGCTCCGCCGGCAGAACCGGTGAGGCGATCCAACATCTTTCGCTGTTGATCTCGGCCGATACCAAAGACCCTGCGGCCTACTTCAACATGGGTTTGATACGATACGAAGGCAAGGAGTACAGCCTTGCTCTGGACGCGTTCCGGCGGGCCGTCGCCCTGGATTCCGCCAACGCTTCCGCTCACTACAACCTGGGCCTCTGTGCCCGCGAGATCGGCCTCCCGGAGGAGGCCAAGCAGGCTTTCGAGAAGGCGGTAGAGATAGCGCCGAATGCCGTAAACGCCCATATCAATCTGGGCGCCATGAAACTCGACGAAGGCAATGCCGCAGCCGCGGTCGGCCACTTCGCGGCGGCCCTGAAAGCCGACCCCGACAGCTACTCCGCCTCCTTTAACCTCGGCCTCGCCTACGTCCGGACCGGCAGCGACGAGGATGCGATCCGCGTCTGGTCGGCCCTGCTCGAGCGGGCGCCGAACGACCCCGCCGTGCACGAGGCCCTCGCCTCTGCCTACTTCCGCCTCCACCGCTACGACGACGCCAAGCGCGAGTATCAGACCCTCATCAAGCTGCGGCCGAACGAGGTGGCGGCCCGCAACAACCTCGGCATCATCTACGAGACGTTCGGACAGCTCGACGAGGCCGCCGCCGCCTACCGCGCGGCCCTTGTCATCGCCCCCGACTATGCCCCCGCCCACAACAACCTTGCGGTCGTGTACGAGCGCCAGGGGAAGATCGAGCTGGCAATCGCCGAGTACCGGGCCGCTCTCGAGGCCGACCCCGGCCTCGAAGACGCGCGGCACAACCTAGACCGCCTCGCGGTTTCGGAGTGATCTGAGCCCATGCATTCCGCCTCATCTCCGCCCTCCAAGCGCGCCGCGTTCGATCCCGGCTCGGTACGCTGCGTAGGAATCGTCCCCGCCCTGCATAAACGGCGCATCGCGGCCGCCGTAAACGACGTCATCGAATGGTTCGGCCGGCGCGGCATTCGGACCATACTTCCTGAGGAGCAGGCTCTCGCTCTCTCTGCGCCGGAGCTGACGGCCGAGCTGAGTCACTTTGCCGAGCAGGCCGACCTACTGCTCGCAATGGGCGGAGACGGCACTTTCCTCACCGCCGCCCGCCTCGGTGCCCCGGAAGGGAAGGCCACCCTCGGCATCAATCTCGGCGGGTTCGGATTCCTGGCGGCGATTCCTTCGGGCGCAAAGATGCTCGACGGCCTGGGCGAGGTCATGGATGGGCACTTCCGTACCCAGCATCGCATGATGCTGCAGGGCCACGTCACACGCCGCGAACAGCAGGTTTCATCATTCCTCGCGCTCAACGACATCGTGGTCGGCAAGGGCGCCTTCTCCCGCCTCTTCCGTCTGAAGACCAGCATCTCGGACGAGCCCATCTCCGACTTTCCCGCCGATGGCATCATCGTCGCCACCCCCACCGGCTCCACCGGCTACTCTCTCTCCGCGGGCGGCCCGGTCATTGATCCCGAAACCCGACTCATCATCGTGACCCCGATCTGCGCCCATACGCTCTCCGCGCGGACCCTCGTTGTCCCCGCCTCCCGCGTTGTCGAGATCGCACTCCCCGATCCGCGCAGCGAGGAAGTCAACCTAACCGCCGACGGACAGGAAGGCCACCCTCTGCAGGCGGGCGATCGCGTCGAGGTCCGGGAGGCGCCCTTCTCCGCCCAGATCGTCGCCCTGGAGGACGCCAGCTTCTATGCTAAGCTTCGGAGCAAGCTTGGCTGGGGCAGCCACCGCTGACGCCGCCTCACGGCATCATGCGCATCCTCGGCACAGCACGAGTTGACCGCCGCACCAAGAACCTGATCCACCGCATCTCGCCCGGTGAGATCGCAGTGATCTCGCACTCCGACCTCGATGCCCCTTGCGCCTCGGCGCTCGCGGAGAAGAAGGTCGGCGCCGTCGTCAACACGCAGCGCTCTCTCTCCGGCCGCTTCCCTCATGCCGGCCCCGAACTGCTGCTGGGCGCCGGCATTCCACTCATAGACAATGTTGGTGAACCCGCCATCGAGATGATCCGCGACGGAGATCGCGTCGAAATCATCGATGGCTCCGTCTACTCCAACAGGACCTTGCTCGGCGCCGGCCGGCTGGTAACCGATGCTGTCCTCCGGCACCAGCTCGAAGAGGCAAGGCGCAATGTTACCTTACAACTAGCCGATTTCGTCGAGAATACGCTCAGCTACGTCACCCGGGAGCAATCACTGCTCTTCTCTCGCGCCGCGCTCCCCGACTTGCGCACTCGTATCAAGGGCAGCCATTGCGTCGTCGTCGTGCGGGGCACCGAGGCCGCTCGCGACCTGAGCGCCATACGCTCATACATAAATGCGGCTCGCCCTGTCATAATCGCCGTGGACGGAGGCGCCGACCTCCTCCTCCAGACCGGCTACCGACCGCACATAATCATTGGCGATATGGACAGCGTATCCGACGCCGCCTTGCGCACCGGAGCGGAGCTCATCGTCCATGCTTATCCCAATGGCGACGCCCCGGGCCTTTCGCGCCTGCAGTCGCTCGGCCTCTCCGCCACCGTGCTCTCCTCCAGCGGCACCAGCGAGGATGTCGCCATGTTGCTCGCCTACGAGAAAGGAGCCGAGCTGATCGCCGCCGTCGGCACTCATTTCTCCCTCACCGAGTTTCTCGAAAAGGGGCGCGGCGGCATGTCCTCCACCTTCCTTGTTCGTCTCAGAGTCGGCTCCATACTCGTTGACGCCAAAGGCATCAGCCGACTCTACCCCTCCGGCCGATCTGGAACGCTCTTCATCTATCTCGGCCTCGTCGCAGCTCTGATCATCGCGGTGTTGGTGGCCACCGCGCCCGCCATTCGCCATACCCTCGACCTCTGGATGCTCCGGCTCGCCGCCTTCTTCCGCTCCCTCCGCTTCTGATTCGCGCATCAACTGCTAACGGGAGGCTGTTGTGCCGATAGACTATCGCTATCACATCGGAAGCTTCGTCGCCATCTTCGTCGCCCTTCTCCTCGGGATCCTAATCGGCATCGGCCTGTCCTTCAGCCCGGAGGAGTTGGCGCGCGTCCAGGAGGAGCTGAGAGCCGACTATCAGGAGACCCGCGAGTTCAAGCAGGAGGAACTGCACGCGCTCCGTGAGGCCAACCGCGAGTACGATTCGCTTGCCAGAAAAACCGTTCCCGCAATCATAGGTCAGCGTCTATCCGGCCGCCGCGTCGCCATCGTTCTCGACCATGAATTCGGCCGCGATCCGCTCCCCGACAACCTCCGCGCGCTGCTGAGACAGGCCGGGGCAACCGTCACCTCCACCACCACTATCACTCCGGACTTCGTTTCCCTTCCTACCGCGGTTCGCCAGAATGTATCCGAACGCCTGAGCCTCTACCCTCCCCCCGGCGTCCACTTCCGGACCATCATTGCTCAATCCATCGCCAAGGACCTGGCCCAAGGCCGCCCCGACCTGATCCTCGATTTGTATCCCAGCGGCCTCCTCAGGTTCACGGCCGACTCGGACTACACTCTTCCGCCCGACGCCGTGGTTTTCGTCGGCGGACTCAACTCTCCCCAGGACGCCGCGCCGGAACGCATTGACCTTCCTATGATCGAGGAGCTCACCGGCCTCGGTGTCCGCGTCGTCGGGTGCGAAGCTCGGGATGCATCTATCTCCTGCATTCCGCTGTACAAAACCAAGGACATCGCCACCGTTGACAATGCCGATACTCCGGCCGGCCGCCTCGCCATCGTCCTCGCACTCGCAGGCGCCGACGGACACTTCGGCGTCAAGGACACCCGCGATCGCTTTCTGCCCGACATCTCGCTCGAAGCCGGCCACTGAGCCGATGCCCGCCTCCGCAATCATCCCCGCCCATCAGGCCGCCTCGACAGTCGCCCAAACGGTGCGCGCGGCGCGCAAGATCCTCTCCGTTGCGGAGGTCATCGTTGTGGACGACGGCTCTCATGACGATACCGCTCAGCTTGCCAGGGACGCCGGCGCGGACCAAGTCATCACCTTGCCCCGCAATCGGGGCAAGGGAGCTGCCCTGCGCGCCGGGACTGACGCCGCCAACCATGACCGTCTCCTCTTCCTTGACGCCGACCTCGGCGACTCCGCTATCCACGCGCGCGACCTTCTCCACGCTCTCGCGCGCGAACCGGACATGGTTGTCGCAGCCCTGCCCGCGCGGTCGGGCAGCGGCGGCTTCGGCCTGGCCCTTCGGCTCAGCCACGCCGCCATTCGCCTCCTGACCGGGCTGCGGACGGCCGCTCCGATGTCGGGCCAGCGCGCCCTCTCGGTGGTCCTGGTAAAGCACGTCGGCCTTGCGCCGCGATTCGGCACCGAGGTCGGCCTCACCGTGGAGGCCGCCCATCTCGGCCTGCCCCCGGTTGAGATATGTCTACCCTTCGAGCATCGGCACACGGGCCGCACCCTGTCCGGGTTCCTTCATCGCGCCCGTCAGTTCAAAGACGTCCTGCTCATGCTGCTGCTCACAGGTTACGGCCTCGGCTGGCCAGCTCTCAGTCGCTGGCAGGTCGCCGCCCGCTCCCTGATGTGGGTCTGCGCTCTCGTGTTCCTGCTATCTCTCGGCGCCATCTTCGCGCCGCCCGCCTCCATCTGGCTCGCCATCACCTTGGGCGCTCTCGTGCTCTGGCTCCCCACCCTCTGGGTGAGCGCTGTCTCCCTCGGGCTGCGCAAACCCAACTACCTCGGCCGCCGACTCCCCGCCGCCTCCGGCCTGCTGTTCCCGGTGATCGCCCTCCCCGCGTTGTGGTTCTCGCACATGGAACCCCAGATCCGCGCCAGCGGCATTCTCTTGATCGCCCTGCTTGCCGCGGTCGGCCTGCTGGACGATCTCTTCGCGCCGCGCCAGCAGGCCCGCGGTCTGCGCGGCCATCTCCTGTCTCTCGCCCGCGGCCGTCTCACCACGGGGGCGATCAAGGCCGTCGGCGGTTTGGGAGCCGGGCTCGCAGCAGGCATCATCCTACATCCGGGTCAGCCGGCCTTGATCGCCCTCGACGCCCTCCTCATCGCTCTCACCGCCAACTTACTGAACCTGCTCGACCTCCGGCCCGGCCGCTGCTTAAAGGGATTCGGCCTGCTCTCGGCATTAGCGCTCATCCTCGCCCCGTATTCCCTTCACCTCCAGCAAGTTGCCGAGCCACCACTTCGCGGCTTCGGCATGGCATTTCACCTCCTGGGCCCGCTGTTGGCGGCCGCCATAGTCTCCGCTCCCGCAGACTTCGCCGGCCGCACCATGATGGGCGATGTCGGAGCGAACGTCTTGGGCGCCGCGGCCGGCCTCGCGCTCGTCCTCGTGCTCGGTCCGTGGGACCGCCTCGCGGCACTCCTGATCCTCGCCGCCGTCCACCTCGCTTGCGAGCGCTTCTCGCTCTCCGAGATAATGGCCCACAGCCGGTTCCTCTCCTTCCTGGACCGGCTGGGCACAGTCCATCTGCCTCCCCTCTCAACCGACCAGGCCCGGCCCACATGAACGCTCCAGCGCCTACAGAACTCCCCCTCTCTCCTCATCCCGTCGTCGCCTTCACGGGGCCCTTCGGCACCGGGAAGACCGAGGTCGCAGTCAGCTACGCCTTGGCCGCTCTGGCACAGGGCCGCGGCACCTTGATAGTCGACCTCGACGTCGTCACGCCTTATCACCGCGTCGGCGACTATCGCGGCCAGCTCGCAAACAAAGGCCTTCAGGTCATCGCTGCAGCCGGGGCGCTGGCCTCCTTCGAGCTTCCCTCCGTTTCCCCAAAGATCGCGGCTGCGCTCCGGAGCGAAGACAACCACGTCGTCCTCGATGGCGGCGGCGATCCCGTGGGTGCTCGTCTGCTCGCCGTCTACGCAACTGAGATTGCGGCGCGCGGCTACGACATGTGGCTCGCCGTCAACCCTTTCCGCCCCTCCGCCTCCTCTCCCCAAGCGGTCGCCGAGCAGGCGAGGGCGATCGAGACCGCCTCCCGCCTACGCTTGACCGGCGTCGCTGCCAACCCCCACCTTGGCCCTCTCACCGAACCCGCCCACATACGCACCGGCCTCGAAGAGGTCCGCCGCAGCGCCGACCGCATCGGGCTGCCGGTCGTCTTCCTCGCCGCGGAAGCATCTCTACTCGATGACGTCAGATCATTGGCCGTGCCGGTCCTCCCGGTCCGCCGTCTTCTCCGGCAACCCTGGGAGAGAGAGTGATCCAGCAGGAAGCACGAGCGCCGCGAAGAACCAGCTATCGTGCCCAAGGCAAAGCAGCGCGTCAGCATCACCATCGATGAAGAGATCTGCAAGGGATGCGGCCTCTGCGTCGCAGTCTGCCCTCGTCAGACCATGCAGTTCGCCGGCCACATCAACAGCCGGGGCTTTCACCCCGCACGCCTCCTAGACCCAGACCAGTGCACCGCCTGCGCGCAGTGTGCCCTCATGTGCCCCGACGCCTGCATCACCATCCTCAAGTCAGACTGATTCCCCGCGCGCGTCCATGTGTCCACCGCCATCCCTGATGTCTTCCCTTCATCCGACGCCCGTGCAGGCGAAAGGGAAGCAGACACGTGGCCGGCGCTGAGAAAGCCAAAGCCTGGATCGCCTGGAGCAGTGGCAAAGACAGCCTCTGGGCCCTCCACCTCATCCGGCATTCCCCCGATCTCGAAGTCGTCGGGTTTCTCACCACCATCACCGAGGCCTACGGCCGCGTCTCCATGCACAGCGTCAGAGAGACCCTCCTCCATGCCCAAGCCGCAGCCTTTGGGCTGCCCCTGCACGCCGTCCGCATCCCGACGCCCTGCTCCAACGAGGCCTATGACGCGCTCATGGGCCGCACTCTGGCGCACGCACGAAAGCTCGGAGTCGCCAAGGTCGTCTTCGGCGATATCTCCCTCGCCGGGGTCCGCGCCTACCGCGAGGCCCGCATGACAGAGGTGGATATGCAAGCCGTCTTTCCCCTCTGGGGAGCCGACACTGCCTCGCTTGCCCGGGACATGATCGTCGCCGGTGTGCGTGCCCACCTTACCTGCCTCGACCCGCGCAAGCTGCCGCGCAGCATGGCCGGGCGCGCCTTCGACGAGGATTTCATCGCCCAGCTCCCAGAGGGTGTTGACCCCTGCGGCGAGAACGGCGAGTTCCACACCTTCGCCTGGGACGGCCCCGGCTTTTCCCACCCGATACCGGTGCATGTGGGAGAAACCGTCGAGCGAGATGGCTTCGTCTTCACCGACGTGCTGCCCGCCGCGCCCTCGCCCGACAACGGGGCGCAGTCAATGGACTAGCCGCCGCCCTCGCCGCTTTCTCTCCGGCACTCCTCCAGGATCTGCTCCGTCCGGCTCGCCCCGATCCTCCTCACCCCCATCTCCTTCAGGCGCGCCACATGTGCATAGGTCCGCACGCCCCCGGCCGCCTTCACCCCCATCTCGACTCCCACCTCCTCCAGCATCAGACGCAGATCTTCGTCCGTCGCTCCGCCGGTCCCGTAGCCGGTGGAGGTCTTGATGAAGTCTGCACCCACCTTCCGGCTGATGCGGCAGAGCTGTCGCTTCTCCTGTTCGTCCAGGTAGCAGTTCTCAAAGATCACCTTAACAAGCGCGTCTCCCTGGTGCCCCACCTCCACCACCGCGCCGATCTCATCCTCCAGATAGCTCCAGTCACCGCCCTTCGCCTTCCCCACATTGATCACCATATCCAGCTCCTGCGCGCCCTGGCTCAGCGCGCTCCGCGCCTCCGCAACCTTCACCGAGATCGCATGCCCTCCATGTGGGAATCCCACCGTCGTCCCGGCCTTCACCGCCGACTCCTCCAGCAGCCGCCGCGCCCGCCCGACGAAATACGGCTTCATGCACACGCACGCCACCCCCCACCCGACCGCCGCCCGACACCCCGCCTCCAGCTCGGCGTCGCCCATCGCTGGATGCAGCAGAGAATGGTCTATCAGACGCGCAATAGCCGCGCAGCCACCGTTTTCCACGAGACCCTCCTCCATAGCAAGGGCCCGCGGCCGGCAGCCGCGGGCCCTATGGCAGTCAGCCGATTCTGCTACCACGGGCTGGAGAGCGCCAGCCCTACCCCGAGGTCATCCAATCCATTCAGCACCGCCACTGTCCCCGTCAAGTTCATCGCCACCGGCCAGATAGCGGCCAGGTTCACGTCATCACCATCATATTCGGCCATCACCTGCATCCGTCCATCCAGAGTGGCGGACACGCCTCCGAACAAGCCGTCGAACCGGCCGCCTCCAATTCCAACATGAAGCTGCGGCGAAGTCACCTTTCCTCGCCGCATCATCAACCCCGCCCCCAGCGTATGGCTCAGCACCGCATATGCCGTTCGGTCAACCTGATCCGTGACATCAACCATCCCCACAGCGAGCGATACCTCCCCCGGCACGTTTCTTATCAGCCCCAGTTTCGCATTCACCAGCGTCTCCGCCTCGCCCGCCTCGAAGTCCTCCCGGGAAGCCCCCACTTCCATCCTCGGCATCAGCCCCACGTTCGCATACACTACGCTCACGTTCTCCCCATCTTCGATCCACAGCTCACTGATGCCCGCATTCCACTCCGTCATCCCCAACACTTCCGCAGTCGGGATCGTCACCAACCCCGAGGGGCCAACCAGCGACGGCCCCGCCCAGGCCCCGACCGGGGCCGCGATCAGCACCATCACTGCAATCGCTATCGGCAACCGCCTCATTCTCTCGCCTCCTTTGACATCGTCCTGCACTGCTCACACGTCGAGATCAGCCGAATAGGTCTAGGCCAAGCCGACTCTCCGCCCGTCGCCCCCCCCGTCGTGGAACGGGTGAGCGGCACCGCCAGCAGACCAAGTCGCAAGACAATACCACACTAGTTCCACCTTTGCATATGCTGAATCCCTCGCAGCACTGGGGAATCAATCTCCGCCCTTCACGCATCCCGCCGGTATCACCAGCGCGCGGCCCGGCTGAAGCCGCCCTGGATCCACCCCATTCGCCCGCCTGATCTCTGCCACCACCGCGCGCACGTCTCGCCGCGGATCACCATAGCTGCGCGCAATGGTCCACAGGCTATCTCCATACTCCACCTCGACTACGAAAGGAGGGCTCTCCTGGGCGCGGGCGGGCTCCCTCCCGCCTGCGGCAAACAGCGCCCCAGGGGTCACCACCAGCGCCGCCACCAACGCCCACCGCCCCCAACGCGGTCTTCCCAACATCCTTGGGCCTCCTGCAAACACCAGTTTGACAGAAGGTTATGCCACACATAAGTTTGGTGCCAAGACGTTTTCCCGATATTTTCAAACGGCTGTTTGCAAAGAGGGTCAGGACGTGGTATCATTGATGAAAGCGCATCCTGACCCTGAGACCAAGGAGACCCCAATGCAAGGGCTCACAGGCCGTCAGCAGCAGGTCCTCGAAGGCATTCATCAGATCATCAAGGAGAAGGGCTATCCCCCCACGGTAAGGGAGATCGGCGAGCGCCTCGGGCTTCGCTCGAGCTGCACCGTCCAGCGCCACCTGGAGGCCCTCGAGCGCAAGGGCTACATCAAGCGCGACCGCACCAAGGCCCGCTCGGTCGAGATCGTCCAGGCCCCCGACCCCACTATGATCCCGGTCACCATGGTGCCCGTCCCGGTCGTCGGCACCGTCCCGGCCGGCCAGCCCATCCTCGCCACCGAGAACATCGAGGAAGTCTTCCCCCTCCCCCGCGACGTCGTCAAGGACGACCAGTGCTTCATGCTCCAGGTAGAGGGGGAATCCATGATCGAGGCCGGCATCTTCGACGGCGACTACGTGGTCGTGCGACAGCAGCCCTACGCAGAAGACGGCGATATAGTGGTCGCCCTGTTGGAGGACGAGGCCACCGTGAAGCGTTTCCGGCGGCGCCGCAGCAGCATCCGCCTCGAGCCCGCCAACAAGAAGATGAAGCCGATCATTGCCGACGACGTCCAGATCGTCGGGAAGGTCCTCATGAGCATCCGCCGCTACGCTTGACGCCCCTCCCCCTGCTTGCTATCGTCTAGGTCAGCGGGCCACCGGGGTCGCGCGATTCGCGGAGGGGTGTCCGAGCGGTTTATGGAGACGGTCTTGAAAACCGTTGGGGGCCGAAAGCCCCTCGTGGGTTCGAATCCCACCCCCTCCGTAAGCGTCACGGAGATGACAGCTCGCGTCGTCGGCAGGTCCCGCGCCCTCATCCCTTTGTTTACCCCCACCGACACCGCCGGCACCGCGAAGTCATGCCGGAACCGCAGGGAACTCCGAGCGGAACCCAGGTCATCTGCGTCTGCCTGTCATCTCGAGCTTGAGATCGATCAGTGCGCGAGGCGCATCTGACGCGCAGCTTGACTCGACCTCTCTCTTGTCCAAACAACGTTGAAGATCTGAGTCGGATACCGGTGCAGATCACTGCCGCGAGCTAAGCGGCCGCACCTCGGCTGATCTTCCCCGCCGTCACAGCTGCGTCGACTATGGACCACACCCAAACGATGGGAAACAGGAAGAAACCGACCACGACTAGGCAGAGCGCGCCGGTGATCACGCCGGCCAGGAACATCAGTATGCCTTTCACAACCTGCCCGTTGTACATCTGCCCTACCCCGACGATCAGGAACGACAGAATGCCGGCGAGCGCCGGGCTCTTGGTCGCCTTGGCGGCCGTCATGACGGTTGCCTCCTTCAGAGCATTGTTGCTCCGTATGATTGTCGCTCGTACCTACTCTTAGGTCCCGGGCGACTCTGCACGGGCATGTTAGGCTGCATGGCGGCCCTTGTCAAGAATGTAGGCAGAGCGGTAACTTAGGACCAAAGGGAACCAAAGTCTGTGGCTCGCTTCAGGATACAGCAGCGCGGCGCGACGGCCGAACTGAACTGGAAGAGAGACGGCACTCACTCAGCCAAGTCCCACTTACCGGGCCAAACGGGCGTGAGAGCGCTGCAGAATATCGCCTCAGGTTCCGTCGAGCCTACGCACCCTTGTCGTCGAACCTCACCGCACGAGTGTCCTGCTCTATCCCGGTCCGGACGGTCAGCGGGCCGTAAAGCTCCGGCCGCCGCGTCTTGATCCACCTGATGCCGGTGCTCTCTACCAGCAGGGAGGCGTCGAGGTCGGCGACGACCATATCATCTCCCGCCTTCCACGTCTCCGCGAGTATCCGCCCGTAGGGGTCTATGATCATCGCGTTTCCAGTGCGGATCTCGTCGTCATCAACTCCCACCCCATTGCTGAAGATAAGGAACATCCCGTTGTCGTGCGCTCGCGTCGGCAGCCACCGCAGCAGCCACGCGCGCCCCTTCGGGCCCTTGAACTCCGTCTCGATCGCCTCCGGGTCGGCCTCGCGGTTGTCCCACAGCTTCCGGTCAACCAGGCCCATGATGTGCGGGTTCTTCGAGGCGCACCCGCCCGTCTGGTGCGGGGCCAGCAGGATCGCCGCGCCCTGGAGCGCGGTGATCCGCACATTCTCCCCGAGGTTGTTGTCGTAGCACGTCAGCACCCCGGCGCGGCACCCGTGCG
>CP070816.1:2955926-2977154 GCA_020344235.1 Armatimonadota bacterium | reverse complement strand
GGCGCATTGGCTTGCGCCGGACGCTCCAACAGATGGCGATTGCCGGCGCCGACTCGCTCCCCATCGTCACTGTTACGCTCTTCCTGGTCGGAATGGCCTGGGGGTGGCACACGGCCGAGTACATGGTCCGGTTCGGTGCTACCAGCTACTTCGGGGGCGCTACCGCGGTCGCAATCGCTCGGGAGCTGGGACCAGCTCTCTGCGGAGTCGTGGTCGCCGCGCGCGTCGGATCCGCCTTTGCCGCCGAGCTCGGCACGATGAGCGTCACCGAACAGGTTGACGCGCTCCGCGCGCTCGCCGTCAATCCGGTTCACCACCTCGTCGTCCCCAGGCTCATCGCCTGCGTCGTAATGCTCCCTATACTGACCGTTATCGCGATCGCCTCCGGCCTGGTCGGCGCCTTTGCGCTGGCCGTATACCATGGGATCAGCCCTGGAGAGTACATTGCCTCCATCCAGCAGTGGCTCACTCCCCACAATCTCCTCGGAGGTGTCGGAAAGGCCTTCGCGTTCGGTTTCATCATTTCCCTTGTCGGATGCCGGCAGGGCCTTCGCACCAGCGGAGGGGCGGCAGGCGTCGGCCGTGCCACCATCAGCGCGGTTGTGCTAAGCATAGTCCTGATCTACGCTGCTAACCTCCTGCTCACCGCGACCATCTTCCGGTATTGATATGACCCCAGCCACCCAACTTCCGATAGAGACAGAGGACCTGACGTACCTCATCGGCGGCGAAGCTATTCTCGACGGCCTCGATCTCCGGGTGCGGCGCGGCGAGATCTTCGCCGTCATGGGACGCAGCGGCACCGGCAAGACCACCCTGCTCCGCCTGATAATGGGGCTCGTCCCGCCGAGCAGCGGTCGCATCCGTGTCAACAGCGTAGACATCACCGACCTCCAAGAGCGCGATCTGGACGAACTTCGCAAGGATATGGGGATGGTCTTCCAGAGCGCGGCGCTCTTCGATTCCATGACCGTGGGCGAGAATGTCGCCTTCGCCCTCGTCGAGCACCGCCGACTTGCGGCATCGGAGCTCGCCACGCGGGTGGGCGAATGTCTCCACATGGTGGACATGGCCGGCACCGAGGATCTAATGCCAGCACAGCTCTCGGGCGGCATGCGCAAGCGCGTCGGCGTCGCTCGGGCGCTTGCCCTGGAACCCCACATAATGCTCTACGATGAGCCCACCGCCGGCCTCGACCCGATATCCGCCGCCGCCAGCGACGAGCTGATCCGCCGCCTGCGCGACAATGTCGGCGTGACCTCCGTCATAGTCTCCCACGATGTGCAAAGTCTGCGCCGCGTCTCCGATCGGGCTGCGCTCCTGCACAGAGGGCGCTTCCTCGCTGTCGGCCCGATCGAGGAGCTGGAAGCCGGTTCCGACCCGGCTATCGTCCAATTCCTCTCCGGCGTCCACGCGGGACCCTTGACCGAGGGGGACCCGCATAACTCGTAGGAGGTAACCATGCGGACTGGAGCCGAGATCAAGGTCGGTCTCATTACGCTGCTCGCTGTCGTGCTGCTTCTCATCTTCACCTTCTACATAAGGGGCTATCGCGCGACCGCCGTGACTTACAAGGTATGCGTAATCTTCGATAACGCGCGCGGGCTCCAGCGCGGCGACCCGGTGCGCATGGTCGGCGTCAAGATCGGCCAGGTCCACTCCGTGGAGATCACATTGGAACGCAGGGCCATGGTGACCCTTTCGATCGACCAGAAACACGAGCTATACGACAACTACAAGTTCCAGATCGGCACCGCAGGCCTCATCCAGGAGCGATTCGTCGAGGTGATCCCCGGCCAGCATGAACCGTACGTCAACCTCCTCACGGACGGAGTCTGCGTGGAAGGGGTCGTCAGGCCGGACCTCGCCGACCTGATGGAGGCGGGAAGCACCCTCCTGGTGAACCTCAACCGAACCTCCCGCCGGCTCGACCTCGTTCTCGGCGATGAGGAGATCCTTTCCGGCGTCAGGGATGCTCTCCGGAACTTCTCTCAGCTCGCCGATTCAGTTTCTGCCCTCACCAAACGCTCGGAGCCGGAGATCATATCCGCGCTCGGCGACATCCGCTCCGCCTCCGCAGACCTAGGGGCCATGGCCGGCGAGCTCCGATCGCGGATCATCGAAGGCACCACCCTCGACAACCTCGAGGAGGCAACGCGAAGTCTGAGCCAGATTGCCGCCAAAGCCGACCGCATCACGACCGACCTCGCCGGCCTCACGTCGGACCCCGACGTCCAGCAGCAGATTCGCGCCACGGTCTCGGCCGTCAGCGAGGCCGCCCTGTCGGCGAAGAAGGTCGGCGCCGACCTCGAGGCCCTCTCCGGCGAGCTTCGCAAGGCCGCGCCCGCCGTTCCGCGCGTCGCGCAGGAGGCCCGCGATTTCGCCGACGCATCGGCCGCCCTCCGCGAGCGGCTCGAGCCGCCGGAGATCAGTGCCGCTTTCGATGTTCTCTACAGCCCCGAGGCAGAGCGCTCATTCTCTTCCGCCCGCCTCAATCTGGAGACAAGCGAGGAACACTTCCTCCGCTTTGGCATAGACGACATCGGGGAAGAAAGCAACGTCAACATTCAGCTCGGCGAAAGGCAGCGCCGTGCCGTGCTTCGTTACGGCCTAGTTCGCTCCAATCTCGGCATCGGTTTAGACTTTGACCTCCCGAAGGAGATCACTCTCTCCCTCGACGTTTTCGACCCGAACAATGTCCGCGGCGATCTCCTCGCCGATGTGCCGTTCGTCCTGGGCCGTTCCGACTGGAGCCTCCTCGCGGGCGTGCGCGACGTGGGCGAAGAGGCCATCTACGTGGGAGGCATAAGATTAAGGAGATAGCGCGCGGAATCACGCTTTCGCGCTGAAAGATATCCGGTTAGAGTTACATGCCCCAGCCAGTAGTCGCCATCGCCCGCGGCGAGCACCCGCGCCCTATGGTCTACGACGCCCTCGAGCAAATCCGGGCCGCGCGGGTCGTCAGCCCCGATGATCGCGTCGTGCTCAAGCCGAACTACGTCGAGCCCCGGATGCCCGACACGGGCGTAACGACCGACCCCCGTGTCATAGAAGCAACCGTCGAATGGCTTCAGGACCTGGGTATCCGCGACATCACGATCGCCGAAAGCAGTTGGAGCCGAGCGAACACCGATCATGCTTTTCGCCTCGTGGGCCTTCCGGAGATCGCTGCCAGGCTGGGGGTGTCGCTGCTCAACCTCTACGACGACGAACGCGTCGAGGTGGAAATCCCCAAGGCCCACGCCCTCCATCGCGTGGGTATCGCCCGGAGTGTGCTGGATTCCACCTGCCTCATCACCCTTCCCAAGCTGAAGTGCCACTGCATGGCCTACGTGACCCTGGGGATAAAGAACCTCATGGGCGCAGTCCTCCCCAAGAAGGAGATCATGCACCGCGCCCTCCACCGGCGACTCTGCGACCTGGCCACAGTTCTCCGCGCCAAGCTCACCATCATCGACGGGCTCGTCGGCGCGGAGCGTCACGAAAACGCCGGCTCCCCCGTCAAGACCGACGTCATCATCGCCGGTCACGATCCCGTGGCAACCGATGCCGTGGGAGCCATGGTCATGGGAGTTGATCCCACCCGGGTCGAACACCTCCAGCTCTGTGCAGAGCGGGGCCTGGGCGAGTATCGTCCACACCGCGTCGAGATCCTTGGTGTCCCTCTCCGCGAGGTTCGCAAAGAGTACCAGCACCCCTCCGGCTATCGCTGACTGAGACGCTGAACCTCGGTCCGGCCCGCCGCGCTACCCCACCCTGCGCTCCCCGCCCGGACTCTGCCACACCGGCATCTCCAGGTCGGCGCATAACTGCACCACCAGCAGCTCCAGCGCCGCAGGCTCGTCGCTCAACTTCCCCTGGATCCCCTTCATCGCCAGATCACATGCATGCAGCGCCGCCATCGCCTGTCTCAGTTGGTCCCACGAATACGCCTTTGCCTGTCCTATCGTTCTTCGGATGAGCCAACGCTTGCGTGCGAACTGCGCGAGCGCATTCTTACGCTCATCTTGAGGCAGCAGGGACGCTGTCTCCTCGTCCACCTCCCGATTCGGCCCCCAGCCGCTCTCGGTCAGCAGCTTCGTCTGCCAGATCAAGCGAATCGACTGCGCCAGCATCCCCAGGACGCGCCCCGGCTCCTCTCGGTGGTCCCCCAGCAGCGCTCGCAGGATGCCCACCGCGCGGCCCGCATTTCTGCGCCCCACCGCGTCCACCAGCCGAAACACATCCTCTTCCACCAGCCGCGGGCTGACTTCATCCACGTGCGTGCTGCCGATGACCCTTAGGTCGCCCGCGAAAAGCGCCAGCTTCTCCAGCTCCGCCTCGATCTCGCCCAGCCCGGTTCCCACTCTCTGCTGCACTAGCTTACGCGCGGCCGCCGGCTCAAGCTTCTTCCCGAGCTGCTTCGCTCGCGCCGTCGCCCACTTGGTAGCTTCGTCAACCGTCAGCCGGCGGAACTCGACCGCCAGACCGCTGCTCTCGATCGCCCGCCCGAGGGCGGCCGACACCCCTCGGCCCCGTCCCCGATCACTGGTCTCCCCCGTGACCAGAACCACCGACACACCCGGCGGCAGCCGCCCAATCGCCTTTGACAGCTTCTCCTGTTCATCGGCCGCGATACGCTCCGCTTGCACTACCACGATCACACGCGCGCCCCCGAACAGTCCGCTGGTCTGCGACCGGTTGAGCAGATCCCTCGCGCTGGCATCATCTCCGTCCACTGTTTCCCAACTCAGGTCGCCTTCAACCGCCGCCTCCGCCTGCGCCCGCAGTCGCGCCAAGGCCTCCCGCTTCAGATGCTGCTCCGGTCCATGCAGCAGACACCATGAGCCCAGACAGCTCACACCCTCCGACTTTGCGAACTCTGGATAGCTGAGCTTCACCTCAGCCGGATCCTCCGCTGTTCGAGCCGGCAGCCGCTGTCTCGCGTCTTCTCCCCAGCCCGAACGCCCCGAGCCCGCTGAGAATCAGCCAGCACGCCCCGGCCGTGACAAAAACGTCCCCGACGCTGCCCGGGCTGAAGAAGCGCGGCCGCGGCACCAGCATGGGCAGCGACAGCACGTCGCCCAGCGGCCGCAGCCGCGTCGACTCTGTGGCCGCCATATGGCTCCGATACGTCTGCGAATCCACCATCGCCACCAATCGCAGATTCCCCGCCCGCATCGCCAGCTCCCGATCAACCGGCATACTTCCACCGTTTGCCACAATCACCAGGAAGTTCAGGAACACCCCCACCGCCGCAATCCGGATCCCCCACAGGTGCCGGTTCAGCCACAATCCCACCAGCAGCAGAACATAAGTCACGATCTGCACCGCACCTCCCACGCTTGCCACCGCGGGCGTCCCCCGCGCCCCCAGGGCCATCACCCCGATCTGCACCGCCGCCGCCACGATGAACACCCCTGGCGCGCGCAACTCCAGGCCCTTCAGCCGCCCGAGCCTCCCCCCTCCGAGCGCACCCACAACGATTGTCAGCACCGCCGCATCGAGCAGCATAGCTTCACCTCCCCGCCCTCGCTGCGACCGCCAGCGCCCCGGGGACCCGATCCCACCCGGGGCTGTCCCCACCTCCGGGACCCGTATGTAGAGCACGACCCCCGCCGCAGACTCCACATCAAGTCCCGATGGTGACTAAACCACTTCCGCAGCCACGCTATCCCGGCCCGTGGGGCAGCCGCCCGATGCCCAGATGGAAAGCCCCCCAGACCACCAGTACATAGAGGAGGGTGAACATTACGCCCTCCCACCGCGCCAGCCTGCGCCGCGACAGGCTCAAGGTCGCCACTACGGTCAGGGCCGTCATGATGATGAACGGCAGGCTGATGATCCCCGGAACGCTGCTGCCTCCCTGTAGCACCGCAATGATGGGCATGGTGCCCAGCAGCAGGCTGTTGTGATTCACCTTCGAGCCGATGAAGTTGCACACCGAGATCTCGGCCAGCTTCCCATCACGGACCACGGTGATGTAGGCTGTGATCTTCTCCGGCATCTCCGAGGCCAGCGGGCCCAGGATGATGGCGATAGTTACCGGGCTGACGCGCAGCACCGTCGCCACGCGGATCATGGAGTCCACGAAGGGCCCTGAGGCCACGAATACTACCACGCCCCCAATGAGTAGGAAGAGGATGCTCTTCAGGAGATTCTGGCGAGATTGATTCTCGTCCACATTGGCCCGCGCATACTTCACCGCTCCCTTGGCCACGTGGACCACGTAGGCGAAGAAGAGAAGGATGAGGATGGCTGCGTCTTTCAGGTCGAAGCCGTTTCCTTCCCAGGCGAGCCCGAAGGCAATCAGGGCCGTGACCAGAAGGTACAACGCATCTACTCGCGTCCCCTTGGACAGTTCGACCACCTTCACCGGTCTCCGGCTGAGTCGAGTGGTGGCGAGCAGGATAATGGAGCCGTAGCCCAGCGTGATCAGCAGCGTGCACGCCCCCACCGCCGACCCGACGGCCATCCCATATTCCCCCTTAATCGAGGCAAAGATGACGAACATGTACTCCGGCAGTGTGGTAATGATCGCCAGCACGATGCTGCCCGTGAAGTTCGCCCCGTACCGCTCCGCCAGCGGCTCCGCGCCGTAGCTCAGCAACGCGGCAGCCGCGGTAAGGACCACCAGTAGTGCTATGAACTCAAGTGCTATCACGTCGTCTGTGCCTTTCCAGATGGTAGTCTGTCTTCAGTGATGTGCGTCCCCACCGCCGCCAGCGCCCTGCCAGACCGTCCCCTCCGAGAGGTTCAACCGCATCCTCAGCCATTCCACCGCGTTAGTGAACAGCTCCGCGCCCGCGACGATGATCACGAAGCTCACCAGCAACAGGAAGATCTCGACGCCCATTGCCACTCGCCCCCAGATGCTGGTTCGCCGAGGGCCCCACTCCTGCCTGCCACTGCCCCTGGATGCAGCAGAGCGCTTTCCGGCTTAGGAAACCGGCGGGCAACAGTCTGAAGGTCCGCCCTACCCCTTCATCACCCCGATCGGCCTCACTCTCGCCACCAGCTTCGAGATCCCGGCGCCGTGGCAGGTCTGCACGACCTCGTCCACATCCTTGTACGCCTCCGGCATCTCCTCCGCCAGCACCTGCCGGCTCGCCGCCCGCACGTAGACTCCCTTCGAGGCCAGCTCGTCCGCAATGTTCCGCCCCCGCGCCGCCCGGATCGCTCCGTGCCGGCTCATCACCCGCCCCGCGCCGTGGCACGTCGAACCCCATGTCTCCTTCATCGCCCGCTCCGTCCCGACCAGCAAGTACGAAGCCGTCCCCATGTCGCCGGGCACAATCACGGGCTGGCCCGTCTCCCGGTGCAACGGCAGCAGCTTCAAGTGGCCCGGCCCCAAGGCCCGCGTCGCCCCCTTGCGGTGCACGCAGAGCCGCCTGCGCTCACCATTCACCTCGTGCTCCTCCAGCTTGGCGACGTTGTGGGCGACATCGTAGATGATCCCCATCCCAAGCCGGCGCGCGCTCGTGTCGAGAACCCTCTCGAAGGCCTCCCGTGCCCAGTGCGTGATGCACTGCCTATTGGCCCACGCGTAGTTGGCCGCCGCCGCCATCGCGCTGAGGTACTTCCTCCCCTCCGGCGACTCCACCGGCGCGCACGCAAGCTGCCGATCGGGGAGCTCGATCCCATATTTCTGGACCGCTCGCTGCATCTCTTTGAGCGAGTCGTCGCACACCTGATACCCGAGACCTCGCGACCCCGTGTGTATCATAACCGTGACCTGCCCCGCCTGCGTGATCCCCAGTGCCGTCGCTGTCTGCTCGTCCAAGATCTCCTCCACCACCTGCACTTCCAGAAAGTGATTGCCTGCCCCGAGCGTGCCGAGCTGCGGCCGGCCCCGCTGGATCGCGCGCTCCGAAAGCGCCGCCGGGTCCGCCCCCTCGATCTTCCCCCCATCCTCGATATGCTCTGGATCCTCGGGCCACCCCATCCCCTCCGACACCGCCCACTGCGACCCCTGCGTCAGCGCCCGCCGCAGCGTCTTCGCGTCCACCCGGACCTTCCCCTTGCTCCCCACACCCGACGGCACATCCACGAAGACCTGATTCACCAGGTCCTTGATCCGGGGCTCCACCTCCCGCCGGGTCAGCTCCGTCCTCACCAGGCGCACCCCGCAGTTGAAGTCATAGCCCACGCCACCTGCCGAAACAACCCCCTCCTTCACATCTGTCGCTGCCACGCCTCCGATCGGAAATCCATACCCATAGTGAATGTCCGGCATCGCCATAGAGAAACCGACTATCCCCGGCAGACACGCGACATTTGCCACCTGCTCCAGGGAGTTATCGGTCTTGATCACCCGCATCATCTCCCCGGAGGCGTAGACAATGCCATCAGTGCGCATCTCGGACTTGTACTTGCGGGGAATGCGCCACCTGTATTCGTCTACGCGGTCAATGGGTCCCGACCAGGCCTCTCTCATAGTGCTCACCTCCCGGGGGAAGACAACTGGATGAACCCAATCCTCATACTACGGGCGAACTGCCCGAAATACAAGCCGCGCGGGCATGTTCGGCCTACAGCCCCCCCTGCAACTCCTCAATCCGCGCCGCGTACTGCGCCACCAAACCCTCCACCCTCTCCCGCTCCCGACTCTCCGCGCGCACGTGGAAGAGCGGCGCCGAGACATCTGGAAGCACCACCACCCACCCCGAATCGAGCTGGATCTTGATCCCGTCGAGCTGCTCAACCGGCGCGGCCTGATTCTCCTCGTACAGCCGACGCATAATGGTCCCCTTGTGCTCCCACGGACACCTGACCTGGACCCGGGCCCGGAAGTACTGCGGCAGTCGCGCCCGCACCTCGCCGAGGCTCTGGCCCGTCAGCGAGAGCAGCTCCACCAGCTTGCCCAGCGCCAGCATGGCGTCGAACGCGGGCAGGAACTGGGGAAAGATGAACCCCCCCTCCGTGTCTGCCGCGAAGGCCAGCGCGGGATCGCTCCCTGCCGCCTCCATGAGTGATCGTGCGTCCGCCTTAGTGCGGACGCACACCGCGCCATGCCGCTCACAGATCTCCTCCACCCCGGAGGTGGCGCTGAAGGGCACTGCGATGCGAGTTCCTGCCCCTCCATCCTGCAGCACCAGCTCGATGAACGCCAGCAGCAAATCGTCCCCCACCAGGGCTTCCCCCTCCTCATCCATCGCCGCGAAGCGCTCCCCCTGGCTGCCCATCAGCAGCCCCATATCAGCACGCAGAGCGCGTACCACTTCTCTCATCTCCCCCATTTGCTGCTCCCGGGAGGCCCACGCCTCGTGTGCCCGGGTCGGGTCCACGAACGCATTCAACGACGTCGCCTCACACCCCAACCGCCCTAGCACCAGCGGCATCAGCAGACACAGCGGCCCGTAAGCGTAGTCTATCAGCAGCTTGGGCTTCCGCCGTCCGATGGCGTCCGCGTCCACAAAGTTGAGAAAGTCCTCCGTGTAGTACTCCACCGTCCGGCCCAGAAACTCGAGACTTCCAACCCCCTCCAGTGGCGCACGCCTGAAATCCTCTCGAAAGAATATGGTCTCGATCTTGCGGTCGGCCGCCCGGTCCAGGTTCTTCCCCGTCCCATCGAAGAACTCGATCAGAATCTGCGTGGGGTCTGTCGGCGAAACAGCAACGTGCACCCCGCCGCCCGCCCCCGAGATGTTCGCCATATGCCGGGCCACCGCGCCCGGCATGATCCGCAGGTCCAACACGTTCGCACCCACTGACATGAGGCCTGCGATCATGGCCCGTTTCGTCAGGCGGGACACGTGGTGCGAGTCCCGGCTCGTGATCACCTGTGCCCCGCTCTCGAGATAGGCCCCAAAGGCCGCCCCCAGCCGAGCCGCAAACTCCGGCGTGATCTCCACATTCGCCAGCCCCGTCACCCCGCTCGCCCCGAAGAGCGCCCCGGGCCACTTCGTCCCCCAGATCAGGCTCATCGTCACCTTTGATCCGTGCTCCGTCACCTTGTTCGGCCAGATCCGGATGCGCGGCATCACCGCGGTGCCCTCCTCCAGCAGACACCTGTCACCCACCACCGCCCCCTCGTTGACCGTCACATTGCGCTTCGCCACTACGTGCCGGCAGATCGTCGCCCCCTTGATGCGGGTTCCCTGGCCGATATAGGTCCCGCTCCATACCACCGAATGCTCCACCGCCGCCCCCGATTCGATCACGCAGTTGTCCCCCACAACCGACAGCGGGCCCACTTGTGCCCCCGGCCCTACACTGCACCCATGCCCAATCAGGACCGGCGGCTCGACGCGCGCCGCCGGGTGCACCAGGGTGTTCTCGCCCACCCACACCGCCTCCCTGATCTGCTCACCGGGCAGATCAACGGTGACCTCGCCCCGCAGGCAGTCGTGGTTGGCTGTCAGGTACTGGTCCAGATTGCCGATGTCAGTCCAGTACCCCTCCGCCACATATCCACAGAGCAGGCGCCCCTCAGCCAGAAGCACAGGATACAGGTCCTTACTGAAGTCAACCGGGCGCTTCGGGTCCACCCGCGCAAGCACCTCGGGCTCCAGGATATAGATGCCGGTGTTCACCGTATCCGAGAACAGCTCTCCCGCGCTCGGCTTCTCCAGAAACCTTTCCACCCGCCCACGCTCGTCAGTTATCACAACCCCGTACTCCAGCGGATCCACCACCCTCGTCAACACCAGCGTAGCAAGGGCCCGGCTGCGCTTGTGAAAGTCGATGGCCGGCCGCAGGTTCAAATCGGTCAACGCATCCCCGCTGATGATCAGAAACGTGCCCTCCAGCCGATCCATCAGCCGCCGCACACTCCCGGCCGTCCCCAGCGGCACGTCCTCCACCGCATACTCCAGCCGGAGTCCCAGCTCCGCACCATCTGGCAGCCGGTGGCCGGCCTTTGCCGACTCTTCCGCGCCAAAGTAAGTCTCCACTTCATCCGCCAGGTAATGCAGTGTCGCGAAGGCCTGCTCCACCCCCAACCGCCGCAGCAGGGCCACTATGTGATGCATAATGGGCCGATTTGCCACCGGCGCCATCGGCTTCGGCAAATCGCAAGTGAGCGGACGCAGCCTCGCCCCCTCTCCCCCGGCCATGATCACTGCCTGAACCATGCTACTCGCTCCCATCGCTCCCGCCCCGTTTGCCGGGCCACCCTCCGGCCTCGAGCACCGCAACCTAACTCCGCGTCACCGTGTTCCCGGCCGCCAGATACCTCGGCCTCACTCCAGGACCCACCACAGGCGCCTCCCGGGGCGCGGCTGCTTCGCACCGCCCACCCAGCGCCTCGCCATAGACCTCCACCGTCTGCTCCGCAATCCCGCCCCAATCATAGCGCCGTCCGATCTCTTCCCGCGCCCTCCTCCGCAGCCGAGCCGCCAACCCCCGCTCCGACAGGGCGCGGATTATCCCCGCCGCCAGGGAGTGCGGATTATTCGCCCAGGTATGGATCCCTGTTACGTCATGCCGGATGACCTCGCGAAACCCCCCGATGTCTGAGCTCACTACCGGCACTCCCGCAGCCATCGCCTCCAGCGCTACTATCCCGAACGGCTCGTACAGGCTCGGAAACACGGCCACATCGGCCACCGCATACGTGCGCGCCAGGTCTTCCTCGGGCACGAATCCGGTGAACACCACCTTATGCTCCAAGCCCTTCGCCGCCGCCCTCCCGCGTAGGTGCCCAGACTCCCCCCCACCAGCGATCACAAACTTGGCCTCTGGGTGCGCGGCGACGACCTCCGGCACCGCGTCAATCAACACCTCCACCCCCTTCTCCCGCGCCAGCCGACCCACGAAAAGCACTATCCGCTCCTTCTTAGCCGCCCAGCGCTCCCGGAAGGCCGCCAGCTCCGTAGGCGAATCCCCGCATCGCACCCGCTCGGGATTCAGGCCATTCGGCACCACTCGCACCTTATCCGGCGGCACCCTCAATGCCCCCATCACCTCGTTCGCCATCGCCTTGGAGCAGCAAATGACCCGCCACGCATCGTATGTCAGCAGCCACTCCGCGGAGTGGATATAATGCTGCGTCGGAGTATGTATCCCCTCACAGCGTCCAGTCTCCGTTGCGTGCATCGTCGCCACCAATGGCAGCGCGAGCCCCTCCTTCAGGGTCCGCCCCGCAAAGGCCACCAGCCAATCGTGTGCATGCACCAGATCGTAGCTCGTCTCGCCCTCCGCCAGCAGCCGCTCCAGCAGACCGAAACCCAGTTGATGGATCTCGCACACGAAGTCGAGCGCATGAATGGGCGAGGGCCTCGCCCGCAACACCCGCAGCCGCCCGGGGCGAGCCGCGATCTCCTCCCTTTCTGGTGCCCCCGGGTGGTGCGCTGTCAGCACATCCACCTCCAGCCCCGCTCCGGCCAGTGCCCGGCCAAGCTCATCCACATGCCGCGCGATTCCCCCCACAATCCGGGGCGGGAACTCCCAGGACAGCATCAGAATGCGCCTTGGCCGCGGCGCGCGGCTCACCGCTCGTCTCCCCCTCCCCGGCTACTTTCTCCCGAAGCCTTGCCCCTCCGCCGAGCAGGCCGCGAGTATGTGCAGGAAGAGCACCATCGCCGCCCTACCCGCTGCCAGTGTCCGCACCGCCTACATCGTCTCCACCCGGAGTGCTTTCGCCACTGCCCCATCCGCGCTAGAGACAGAAAGGCCCGCTCCGCCCGGCCCCGCAGCTCCGCATCCTCAATCCGGGCCGCCGCCGCGCGGATGCGTCGTTCCTGCCAGCCGGACAGCTTGATCTCCGATGGCCGCGCCAGCTCTGTGCCGGGCCCTCTGCGTCGCGGCCGTCGGCGCAGCCCTGAGCGGAAATGTATCTCCCGAATCACCCCTGGGCCCACCTCTGCCGACAGCCGCTCGAGCAGTGCTCTCTGCCGCATTTGCAGCTCTTGCGCCCACGCCGGCGTGTCGGTAGCGACCATGAGCACCCCGTCTCGCACACCCTCGGCCCGTGCGTGCCCGGCTACCACCTGCCCTGCTATCTGAGGCCACGCCGCCACGGCCAAGTGTTCACGAAATCGCCCGCCCAGATCCAGGTTGGCCAGCACCCCCTCCAGCAGCCGCCTCAGCGCTGCTCCGCCTCGCCGCTCCTTCGTCGCGTCAAACCGGCCGCCCATCGCACGCTCCCCGGCCTCCCGCGGCCCGATCCCTTCCCAGCCGCACACACAGCGTATTACAGCACGTGATGATCACCTGATCCAATTCCACCCACAATGAAAGCACCCTGTGCGACGTCTGCATCCGGATCGGAGCGCACATCATCCAGCAGGGGGACTGGGCCCTTCTCCGTCATGCGCGCGACCCCAGGCACCAGGCCCCTCCAAATCGCTGGCCGATGCAGAGTCACAGTTCCCCCCATGAGTCCAGAATCCACACTACTTACCCCCCCAGCGGCAGCGCCGTGTCCCCGCTCGGCGACCTAGTCCTCTTGAATCCCCGTCTAGGTCACACGCATGTGCCTCCGCCCAAGCACCTCTGCAAACGCTTTGGCCACTTCTTCCACCAGACCCCCAGCATCCTTTCCGCGACCCACCCGCATTTGTCCATTTGGCGCAGCAACCCGGGCTCGATATTTCATCACGAACGGCCAGTGCCTTGATCCACCCTTGCGCGGCAATAGTGCTGGCGCAACCGGTGCTAGTCCAGGACCTCCCGCTTCTCGTAGAGAAAGAAGGCGCAACTCCGCTCATCACGGCGTTGCCCCTTCTGGGCCTTTCGCTCGGCTGTGCGCCTCCGGCGGCTAGGGGCCGCTACAACTGCATCGGCATCACGACGTAGAGGTAGTCCGGGTCATCAGCGGCCTTCAGGAGCCCAGAGCTCAGCGGGCCAGTGAACTGCCAAACAACCCTGTCAGACTCCATCACCCCGAGGACATCTGTCAGGTACTCTGCATTGAACGCGATCTCGATCTCCTCACCCTCTACAGTTGCCGCCAGCTCCTCGTGCGCTCGCCCCACATCCCCGCTCTCAGCGCTGATCGTCAGAACCCCCTCCTGCGCCCGGAAGAGCAGCTTGCTCGCCTCCGCTCGCGCAACGATCGCCGCTCGCTTGATCGCCGCCAGTAGGTCCTCTCTGGAGATTTCCACAGTGCGCTCGGTTTCCGTCGGAATCACCCGCTCGTAGTTCGGGAATTGCCCCTCAATCAAGCGGGACACTAGTGTATAGCCCCCCACTCCGAACACTATCTGCTGCTCACTCGCCCGGACCCCCACGCGGACCTCCTCGTCGCCCGGGTCCAGCATTCGATTCAGCTCCTGGAGCGCCCGTGCCGGAATAATGGCCTGCCACTGCCCATCGTCCCCTGTCCCCTTTACCTCGTCCACAGCCGCATTCTTCACGGCAAGGCGGTAGCTATCCGTGGCCACCATCTTCACCCCTGCGTCATCTCGTATCAGTAGCACCCCAGTCAGAATCGCGCGCGCTTCGTCAGCAGAAGCCGCGAAAATGGTCGCGCGAATCAACTCCCGCATGGCGGCCTGCGAAATCTCGAAGCTTACCCCCCCGGTTACCTCGGGTAGGCTCGGGAACTCCTCCGCTGGCAGCCCGTGAATCGTGTACTGTGAGCGACCACAGCTTAGGCTTAGAACGCTCCGTTGCTCGCTCTGCATCTCCACGGTGGCGTCCGGCAGACTAGCCACGACATCTCCTAGCACCCGGGCCGGCACCGTAAGCGTACCCTCTTCTGCGGTTTCGATGCCAACTCTGCTCTCAGCCCCAATCTCCATATCGTAGGCCACAACGCGCAGTTCGCTCCCTCGGGCCTCCAATAGCAGATTGCTGAGAATTGGCAGTGTCGTCCTGCCGGCCACAACACGGCTGACGTGCTGTAGCGCTTCGTGTAGGACCCGCCGGTTGCAGCTGATTTTCACCAGTCGCTCCCCCTATCGCACAGAAGGTACTAGCCGACACTTCGTTTCTGGCTAGACTTTGATAAGACCTTCTGCCCCAAGTTCGACCGGAACATGTGAATTGGACACACCACTAATTGTTGGCCTATATACTACTATAAAGCTGATAAAAGTGATAATAATACCGGACCACGTGGGGAAATCGGGGATTCCTGGCTATCCTGCAGGCAAGATTATCCCCCTCCTATGCAAGGCAGCCTGCGGACCAAGGTGGAATTCTGCTCCAGACTCTCACTGGGCGCGCATCGACACTGTTCGCTGCTCCGCGCTCACAGCCTCTCCACACCGATATCTACATTTCCGTCCGCAGGCGAGCCCCGAGTTCATTTACTAGTGCCTGCACGGCGCCATCCTTCATCTGGTCTCTGATCCTCGCACAGGCGTGAATCACCGTCGTGTGATCCTTGCCGCCGAAGGCCCGTGCGATCCTGGGATAAGACGAACTCAGCAGCTCTCGACATAGATACATTGCTACCTGTCGGGCGTGGACAACATCCCTTCGCCGCGTCCGAGCAGTAAGCTGCGGCACGGAGAAGTTAAAATGCTCGGCCACAAGCTCCTGAACGCGGGCAATACTCAGCGGCTTCTCGTGTGTATCGAGCGAGTGGTCGCGCAGCTGCTCGGCCGCCAGAGAGAGGGTGATCTCCGCGCCCGTCAGCGACGCCGCCGCCAGCACTCGGATGAGCGCTCCCTCCAGCACGCGAATGTTGGACTTGACCATCCGGGCGATGTAATGGACGACCTCCTCCGGCACCGCCACCCACTCTGCCTGTGCTTTCTGCGCGAGAATCGCGAGTCGGGTTTCCAGGTCGGGGGGCTTTATGTCTGCGATAAGACCCCATTCGAAGCGGGACCGGAGGCGGTCGTCCATGACCTGGAGTTCCTTTGGCGGGCGGTCACTGCTTATCACAACCTGCCTGCCTGTCTCGTAGAGCGTGTTGAACACCTGGAAGAATTCCGACTCCGTGCGCTCCTTCGCCGCAATGAACTGGATATCGTCCACCAGCCACAGTTCTACCTCGTGATACTTCTTCCTGAACGCAGCAAACCGGTCGTCTCGGATGGAGGATACAACGTGGAAGGTGAAAGTGTCGCCCGACACGTACTCGACCCGCAGATGGGGTTGCTCCCGGGCAACATGGTGGCCTATCGCCTGCATCAGGTGCGTCTTACCCAGCCCCACGCCCCCGTAAAGGAAGAGGGGGTTGTAGGACTTCGCTGGACTGCGGGAGACCGCCAGAGCGGCCGCCTGAGCGAACTGGTTGCTCTTGCCGACGACGAAGTTCGCGAACGTGTACTTCGGATTCAGCGGCGTGCTCGCTAGGGCCTCTGTCCCCTGAGGGCGCTGGCGCGTACGGCCCGACCGTCTGCGAACGGGCTCCGTATTGCCGTCCAAGTCCAGCCCCATCTGACCCAGCTCCAACCTGAGCTTCATTGGGCGGCCGGTCACCTCCGCCAACGCCGCCTCAATGGCCTTTCTGCCACGCTTCTCGAGCCAGTCGCGCGCGAACTCCGTCGCTACAACCAGCTCGAGGCAGTCGCCGTTAACGCCGCGGGGTTGAACCTGTCTAATTGAACTCTCGAACGACGCGCGGGCAGCCTTCTTGCCCAGTGCTGCCAATACCTGTTCCCACACCTCCTGCGCCGACGCCCGCGATTCGGTCATGCATATCCCCTTAGGTCGATACGTTCTGTCGCTCCGCCGCCGCAGTCGGCGGAACGCTACACTGCCGCGGCCGCGCGGAGGGCCGCGGTCAGACCAGGGAACCCGACGAGGAATGAAACCGGCGAGAGGGAGATATCCCCTGATGGGGATCGGGATGTGGATTGACTACGTTCGCGTTAGCGGAGGGATGACGAATGATTCGATGATTGCTGGCTTTTTTCCCGCGATCGGCCTCAGGTCCTCGCCCCGTCTATTGACCCGCGTAACTCCTGAGCCCCGAAAATGCTAGGCGTTACGCTCACGCGTCAATCCACAACAATATCAACACCTGTGGATAACTCTGTGCCTCTCCCGTCCCTCGCCGAGTCCCTCTTCGAGGTACCTCGGTCCAACGGCGCGAAGTATAGCACACGGTCTTCTCATTGGCAAGAGAAATCTTGCAGCACCCGCTGACACGCGGCTTCAAGTGATACCGACAGACTACGGAAACACATCGCGGCGAACGACACGCCAACAAGAGGACTGGCCTCCAAGCCCGGCGCACAGAAAGTTCTTCCTCACAGCGGAACTATCCCCCCTCTTCCCTAGTCTAACAACTGAACCTAACGAAAAGGGGAGACTGTCACCATGAAGAAAGCCTCCACCTGCCTCCTAGGCGCTTTCCTCCTACTGGCATCTTCGATCGCTGCCCTTGCCGGCGAGCCCCCCGTCTCCGCCCCCGTCCAGACTCATCTCAAGCGCGTCGCACTCTTCAAGAACGGCCTCGGCTTCTTCGTCCGCGAGGCCGCGCTCCCAGCCGACACAAACCTCATCCTAATCGGCCCGTTCGCGGCGCCCTCTCACGGCACCTTCTGGGTCAGTTGCCCGGCCCGAGCCGGCCTTCGGAGCGTCACCGCCCGACAGATCACCGTCTCAGAGGGAACTCCCGCCATCACCGTGGCCGAACTCCTTCGCGCCAACATCGGCAGGACGGCAACCCTCTATACCGGCACAGACCCCGAGGCGGCCTTCACCGGAGAGATAATCGCTTTCGCACCTGGCCGCACTCCTGAGCCCCCCGCCCCCTACGCCATGGGCCAGCGAGTCGAGACCGGCCGAGTGCTGCCTCCAGGCCGCGGCCAATTCCTGCTGCTCAAGACCGACGACGGCGTTTGCGCCCTGGATCCCTACCGAATCTCGTCCGTACGGTTCGCCGAGGCAGAAATCGAGCGGAGCTTCACCCGTGACAGCCAACAGATCGAACTCGACGCCAATTTTACTAGTCCGACCGCCGGTGACTGGCTCTCCGTCTCCTACCTCGCCAAGGGCATCACCTGGGCCCCCAGCTACCTGATTGACATCTCTGACCCCAAGCATGCCCGCCTCACCGCCAAGGCCCTCATCCTCAACGAGGCCGAGGACATCGAGGCCGCCCACGTCGACCTGATAACGGGTTTCCCCAACCTCCAGTTCGCCGACGTCCTGAGCCCTGTCAGCAGCAAGGAGAGCCTCGCGGCTTTCCTGCGAGCCCTCTCCCAGGGCCGCTCTGCCGCGGCCGAGGCGACCGTCATGTCAAACGTCATGACCCAGAGAGCGGAGTTCGCGTGGGGAGCGCAAGCAGTGGGAGGGCCGGCAGCGCGCCAACCCGTGCCCGCCTATGGCGCCGCCGCCGCCGGCCAAGTCGCCGAGGACCTCTTCCTCTATCCCCTCGAAGACGTCACCCTCGCAAAGAACGAGACCGGCTACTACCCGCTCTTCACCGAGACTGTGCCCTACACCGAGTTCTACCACTGGGAGATCCCCGACTACGTCACCGAGGAGGACCGCTACGGGCAGCGCCGCCGCGAAGAGCGAGACAAGCTCGAGGAAGTCTGGCATAGCCTCCGCCTCACCAACACTACCGAACTCCCCTGGACCACCGCCCCGGCCCAGCTCATGAAGGACGGCGGCATCATCGGACAGGACACCCTCAACTACACTCCCCCCAAGGCCAAAGCCACCGTCAAGATCACCCAGGCCGTCAGCGTCAAGGCCGAGCAGGCTGAAGTCGAGATTGAGCGCGAGCGCGACGCAGTGCGCCTCTACGGCTACCACTACGACCGCGTTACCATCAAAGGAACGCTCAGCGTGACTAACTTCAAAGACGAGAAGATCTCGCTCGAAATCACCAAGACCCTCTCCGGTGAGGTCGAATCCACCATTCCACAGGCCAAAGACATTGCGCTTGCGCGCGGCCTCGCGCGAATGAACCCCACTCACCTGCTCACGTGGACCCTGGACCTCAAAGCGGGTGAACACCGGGAGATCACCTACACCTACCAGGCCCTCATCCGACGATAAGACAGCCCTCGCCTCCGGAAGGCGGCGCGTCCATCGGGCGCGCTGCCTTCCCTTCTTGCTCCCTGCAGTGCCCCAAAGCAGGCATCCCCCACCCCTCCCGTCGAACTCAACCCCTCGTGGTCACCGCAATCATCCCAATAATCCTCACCGTCGGCCTCGGCTTCTTGCTCGAGTGCCGCCGCACCATGGACGTGCGAGCCCTCTCCTCCATAGCCATTTACGTCCTCCTGCCCTGCCTCATCTTCTCCTCCCTCCTCACCACCGAGGTCACCCCCGACGAGGCCGCGCCCCTGATCGCCATTGTCCTCCTCGTTACCGCCGCCCTCTGGCTCCTCGGAAAGACCTTCTCCCGCCTCCGGCGGTTCCCGCGCGACCAGGAGAGCTTCTTCCTCATCACCACCATGTTCATGAATGCCGGCAACATGGGAATGCCCGTGGCCCTCTACGCCTTCGGCGACCGCGGCCTCGACCTCGCCGTCATCTGGGTCCTCATCATCAACTTCCTGATGAACACCGTCGCCGTTTACTATGCCTCCCGCCACCGCGGCGGACGCCGCCAGGCGCTCCGCACCGTCCTCAGCCTTCCAACCATCTACGCCGCCGCGCTCGCCCTCCTCCTGCGCGCCACCCACCTCCCCTTCCCCGACTGGCTTCTCCCTCCCATCCAGCTCCTCGGCCGCGCCGTCATCCCCATTGGCCAGCTCCTCCTCGGCATCCAGCTCGCCAAGGCCCGCAGCCAGGTCAGTTTCCATGTCTCAGGCGTCATCCTCCCCAACTCAGTCCGTCTCCTCCTCGCGCCCGCCCTCGCCTTCGCCTTCGTCCGCCTCCTCGGCCTCCACGGCCTCACCGCCAAAGTCGCCGTCCTCATGTCCGCCATGCCCACCGCCGTCAACATCGCTATCTACGCCACCGAGTTCGACCTCCAGCCTCGCCGCGTCGCCACCGCCGTCTTCACTGCAACCCTCGCCAGCTTCCTAACCCTATCCGCCCTCCTGCTGCTTCTCTCACCGTAGGCGCTCCCCGCGTCACTTCACACACGCCGCGCTCTCCCGTATAATAATGGAGTCACGGGCCGGTCCGCATGAGGCCTTGGCCAATCACTACTAGGGAGCGTTTCCCACCATGCGACGTCTCTCCAGAAGCGAGCGGCGGCTACTCTTTGTCCTCGCGGCCGTTGCCGTGCTGGCCGGTGTCGGGTTCTACTTCGCTCCCGAGCGGCCCCCAAACCCCGAGGAGGTTCAGGCCTACTACATCGAGATATTCGCCCGAGCCGAAGAGATGACCATCCGAACAACTGACGCGGCCGACGAGGCGATCACCCTGACGCGTGCCGACAAAGCTGGCATGTTCTCCCGCCTGAGGATGTTCGCTGCCCATGGCCAAGTGGCCGGCGCTCCCTCTCCCTACCCCCCCAAGTACATCCTCCAACTCTCCCTCGACAATGGAACCCGACTCACAGATATCGCGGTCGGCTACCACCTGGACGCACCCGACCAGCCCTACCGAGGAAAGCTCTGGCTCTTCCCCATGAGCCCCGCGTGGGACCGGACAGAGCCCGTCCCCGCCATGGTGCAGGCGCTCGATGATTTCATCGCCTCCCTCCGCCCCGAGACATCCGATAAAGAGCAAGGCGAACAAGACCCCGCTTAGAGCCCCCCCTGACAAGAAGCACCCCGCCTGCGCTGACTGCTACCGATTCCTTCCCGGGGGGCCAACCCCGGCGTCCACTCTCCCCAGCTCCCACCCATCCCACACCAACACCGTATCCGTCCACTCATCCCATCCCACCGAACTACCCAGCCCCCTCACCGTTGCCTTCAGCGGCACCAATGGGTGCCCCGCCGCCAATCGCGCCGCCGCCCCCGCCCTCACCAGCCGGCCATTCACCAGCATCTCCGCGTCCCCAGGCGAAAAGAACAAGCGCTCCTTATCCCGCGTGATCACCACATAGTCGCCTTGCGGCCCCACCTCCATCTGCGCCCTCAGCGCCGCCGCCAAAGGCCCTGCAGGCACCAGCCAGTCACTTGCCACATGCGTCGGCCCCAGTGCAAACTCGACCTCCCTGCCGTTGACCACAACCTTCGTCCTCGATCCCAATATCCCAATCGGCACTCCCGTCGGCATCTCCAGCGCGCCGCCCACTGCCTCCAGCCCCGCCGCCCAGCCCAGGCCGTACTCATCCAAGTGCTCCCTCACCCGCTCCTTCCTCACCTTCCCCATCCGGTACGGGTCCGGGTAGTGCGCCATATACACGATCCCCTCCTCCGGCCGAAACCCGAACACCACCCGCGCGTACACGATCCTCACCGGCGTCCCCACCTTCACCAGCTCATACAGATCCCGCGCATGCTCCGGATACATTCGCATACACCCGTGCGACAGATACCGCCCCAC
>CP070816.1:2933976-2955826 GCA_020344235.1 Armatimonadota bacterium | reverse complement strand
CGAACGCCGTCTCGGTGGGGCAGCGATCAGCGCAAGCCGTGCTAACCGCCCTGCAAGAGACAAGCACGACAAGGATGACACCTACACTTCTGGCGGTCATGACCGTCATAACCCCCCTTCTCTCCGGCCCCGCCACCCAATGCCTGCGTGGGCCGCAATACGTTTCTCACCAGATTGGACACTGATGGCCTGCGGAAGTCCCTGCGGGCCAGCATCCTGCCGGCGCGGGGGAGGCCGCGGCGCGGGCGGACGAAACGATCTCGGACCCGCGCGCCGCCGGGAAGATCCCGGACCTGTCGGCCGGGCGATCCCTCCCGACGAGCGAGATTGGGGATATGGTGGCGGGGGCGGCCTAGGAACAACCTTGTGGCACGAGGCAAGCTCCGTTCGAGCACCGCACGACGGGCCTGCGGAAGATAAAACTGTCGGATGCGAATCCGCCCGCCGGGGAATCGGCGGGCGGATTGCATCTGGGGGATGAAGTCCGGATGTGGCGGCATATGGGGCAAGGAATAGGACCAGGGGGTTGACCCGAGGGATGTAGGCGGGGTATACTGGGGGTGTGCCAAATGGCGGCAGTAGGTGGCCTACTGCCGCCTATTAGGGTACTGTCTGACCTTGCCTGAAAGGGAGCTGCACATGGCAGCGTATGCTTACTTTTGGGGCTGCTACATCCCCGGCCGACTCCCGTTCATGGAGAAGTCGACGCGGGCGGTTTTCGAGCGGCTCCACGTCGACGCGGTGGACGTCCAGGGGCTCACCTGCTGCCCTGAGAAGACGATGATCCGCAACATGAGCCACCGCGTCTGGCTGTTGACCGCGGCCCGCAATCTAGCGGTGGCCGAGGAGGCGGGCAGGTTTTTTGTCACCCCGTGCACGGGGTGCTTCTCCACGCTGAAGGGGGCTCAGGTGGAGCTGTACGCTAATCCGGGGCTGCTGGAGGAGGTTAACCGGGAGCTGAGCCGCATCGGGCGGAGCTACGCGGGGACAGGGGACGTTGTGCACGTGCTGGATGTGCTGTATCAGGACCTGGGGCCGGGCGAGCTGCGCAACCGGATCGTCTATCCGATGAGCGGGATGCGGGTAGCGGTGCACTACGGATGTCACCTGCTCCGCCCTAGGGATGAGCTGCTGTTCGACGATCCGTTCTGGCCGACCAAGCTCGACGAATTGGTGGCGGCGCTGGGCGCGGAGAGCGTGCCATATCCCTCGAAGATGGAGTGCTGCGGGAACCTGCTGCTGCGGGCCGGAGAAGAGGAAACGGCGCAGGCGATGTGCCGGGGCAAGCTGCGCGACATGGTGGACCAGCAGGCGGACGCGGTGGTGCTCGTGTGTCCGTCCTGCATGATGCAGTATGACAACATGCAGCGCGTGCTGCAGCGCTCCGGCGAAGACCTGCATCTCCCCGTGTTCTACTATCCGGAGCTGCTGGGGCTAGCGCTGGGAATGGAGCCGGAGGAGCTGGGAATCGAACGGCATCGCGTGGACGCGGCGCCGTTCCTGGAGAGATGGCGCCGCCGGCGGGAGAGCATTGACCTGATCCAGCGCCACTGGGACTATCGCCTGCTGCGCGCGTGCGCGGAGTGCGGCGCTTGTGGGGATGACTGCCCGGTCGCGCGCGCGGACCCGACCTTCGATCCGAATGCTCTGGTGCGCGCGCTGGCAGCGGGAGAGCTGGAGGCGGTGCTGCGGTCGCCGGATCTCTGGAAGTGTGTCGAGTGCTACACGTGCGCGGAACTCTGTCCTAACAAGTATGACCAGATGACGATTCTCCGCCAGGCGAAGACCATGGCGATCGCACGAGGATTCGCGCCCTCGCCAGCGGCGGAGGGGATGCGTGCCTTCCGGGAGAGGGGACAGCTGACGGAGGCCTCTGTGGCCCAGCGCCGCCGGCTTGGCCTGCCGCCCGCGCCCGAGGCGGCGGTGGAGGAACTCCGGGCGCTGCTCGAAAGCGAGGAGGAAGTGCCGCCAGGCGCGCCGGCGGCCGAGCCGGAGGAGCGAAGTGATGAGTGAAGAGGTCTTTGACCGGGGCCGGCGGACGATCTCTGGATGCGGCCTCAGCGGCATGATGAGCCTGACCGGGGAGCGGGTGGACGGCCGCGCGATCCGCGCTTCCATAGCGCTCCTGCACGAGCGCTCCAACGGACTGGGCGGCGGGTTCGCGGCTTATGGGATCTATCCCGAGCGCCGCGACCACTTTGCGCTTCACATCATGTACGACACCGATGAGGCCCGGAGGCGAACGGAGAGTGCTCTGGAGGATGACTTCGATGTAGCGCAGGACGAGCGAATCCCCACCCGGCCGCACCCGGGCATAGTGAACCCGCCGAGTTTGATGCGATACTTCGTTCTGCCCCGGGCCAGCCGGCTCGAGGAGGACGGAGCGACGGCGGAGGACTACGTGCTGGCGCGCGTGATGCGGGTGAATGCGGAGATCTCAGACGCCTTCGTGTTCTCCAGCGGCAAGAACATGGGGGCGTTCAAGGCCGTGGGATACGCGGAGGACATCGCCGCCTTCTTCCGGCTCGACGAGTACGAAGCGTACATCTGGATCGCGCACGGGCGATTCCCGACGAACACGCCCGGATGGTGGGCGGGGGCGCATCCGTTCACATTGCTCGACTGGGCGGTGGTGCACAATGGTGAGATCTCCTCCTATGGGATCAACAGGCGGTACCTGGAGATGTTCAACTATCAGTGCACCATGCGGACGGACACGGAGGTCATGGCCTACCTGCTGGACCTGCTGATCCGGCGCCACGAACTGCCGGTGGAGGTGGCCTGTGATGTGCTGGCCGCTCCGTTCTGGGAGCAGATCGAGCGGATGCCGGAGGAGAGGCGGCGCCTGTACTCGGCGCTGCGCCAAGTCTACGGCGGCGCGCTCGTCAACGGCCCCTTCGCCATTATCTTCGCCCGGCACGGGGAGATGGTGGGGCTGAACGATCGTATCAAGCTTCGGCCGCTGGTGGCGGCCCGCAAGGATAGCTGGCTGTACCTTTCGAGCGAGGAGTCCGGCATTCGCGCGATGTGCGCCCGGCCGGATCTGGTATGGGCGCCGCGCGCGGGACAGCCGGTGATCGGCCGTCTCGGCAGTGAAGTCGTGGCGGGAGAGCCCGCCCACGGCGGCCGGATCGCAGTCGGCCAGGAGGCGACAAGTGAGTAGCACACCCACTGACACGAAGGGGAAGGACCGGGCGCGGGCCGCGGCGCGGGCGCGCGCGCAGCGGGCGCCGGTCTATCGCCGGTCTGCTGATTTCCGGTGGACGCACGATCCCGAGCAGTGCGCGCGGTGCAAGCGATGCGTCCAGCAGTGCGGCTTCAAGGCGCTCTCCTGGGAGGATGGGCCGGTGGTCGACCCGGAGAAGTGCGTGGGCTGCCATCGCTGCGAGATGTTCTGCCCGCAGCAGGCGATTGCCGTGGTGCCTCAGGTGCAGCACTACCGGCCGCACCCGCTGTGGACACAGGCGCATCGGCAGAACCTGTACCTGCAAGCCGAAACGGGAGGGGTGCTGCTGGCCGGAATGGGCAACGACCTTCCCTACCCCGTGCTCTGGGACAACCTGCTGCTCGACGCCTGCCAGGTAACTAATCCCTCTATTGATCCCCTGAGGGAGCCGATGGAGCTGCGCACCTATCTCGGCCGGAGGCCGGACGCAGTGGAGGTCACACTCGGCGGCGACGGGCCGGAGCTGGCAACAGAGATGGGACCGACGCTGGAGCTGGAAACGCCGATCATCTTCGCCGCAATGTCGTATGGCTCGATAAGCCTGAACGCCCAGAAGGCGATTGCGATGGCGGCCGAGGAGTGCGGGACGCTCTGGAACACAGGCGAGGGCGGACTGCACGAGGACCTAAAGCCATACGCTCACCGGGCCTTCGTGCAGTGTGCCTCCGGGCGATTCGGCGTGCACGCCGACTACCTCAACGCGGGCGCGGCCATCGAGATCAAGATCGGCCAGGGCGCGAAGCCCGGGATCGGCGGACACCTGCCCGGCGAGAAGGTATCCGCGGAGGTCTCCGAGACGCGGATGATCCCCGTGGGCAGCGACGCGCTCTCGCCAGCCCCCCAGCATGACATCTATTCGATCGAGGACCTGCGCCAGCTCATCTACGCGCTGAAGGAGGCCTCGAACTACGAGAAGCCCGTGTCGGTGAAGATCGCCGCGGTGCACAATGTGGCGGCGATTGCGAGCGGCATTGTCCGGGCCGGTGCAGACATGGTGTATCTGGACGGATTCCGGGGCGGGACCGGGGCGGCGCCGACCATCATCCGGGACCACTTGGGAATTCCCATTGAGATTGCCATCGCGGTGGTGGACCAGCAGCTCCGCGAGGAAGGGATTCGCAACCAGGCCTCGATCATCGCGGCGGGGGGCATTCGGTCGAGCGCGGATGCGGCGAAAGCAATCGCGCTGGGGGCAGATGCAATCGCTATCGGCACCGGTGCGCTGCTGGCGCTCGGCTGCACTCTCTGCCAGAAGTGCTATACGGGGCGGTGCTCGTGGGGGATCACCACCCAGGACCCGGCCTTGACGCGGAGGCTGGACCCGTACGTCGGATCGCGGCGAGTCGGGAATCTGCTGCGCGGGTGGAGCGCGGAGCTGGAGGAGATTCTGGGCGCCATGGGAGTCAATGCGATCGAGAGCCTGCGGGGGAGCCGGGAGCGGCTCCGCGGGGTGGGACTGGACAAGACGACCTTGGATATCCTGGGCGTCAAGCCGGCAGGTGTCGGCGCTTGAGTGAGGGCAGCTATGCGCATTGATGCGAGTGACCTGCACTACCGGGACCTAAACCGGCGCATTCGCGAGGCGGCGGCGGCCGGGACGAAGTCCTTCGACCTGCTGAACGTGAACGGCCAGCGGTACATTGGAGATGGAATAGCAGGCGCGGAGGTGGAGATTGACATTCACGGGGTGCCCGGAAACGATCTGGGCGCTTTCATGGACGGCCCGACCATTCGAGTGCACGGCAACGCGCAGGACGCGGTGGCGAACACCATGAACGCGGGGCGGATAATCGTGGACGGACACGCGGGGGATGTGCTGGGCTACGGGATGCGCGGGGGCGAGCTGCTCGTGCGCGGCAAGGTGGGATACCGAGTGGGAATCCATATGAAGGCCTATCGGGGCAGGCGGCCGGTGATCGTCGCAGGTGGAACGGCCGGCGACTTTCTGGGGGAGTATATGGCCGGCGGGCTGCTGATCGTGCTCGGCCTGGAGACGACCAACGGCGAGCCGCTGATCGGGGACTGGTGCGCCACGGGCATGCACGGCGGGGCGATCTATCTGCGGGGCGAGGTAGACCCGCGGCAGGTCGCCTCCAACTTCGCGGACCTGCGGGCGGCCGACGCAGAGGATCTCCAGGACATCCGGGAATCCGTGGAGGCGTTCTGCGAGGCCTTCTCGCTGGACGCCGGGCGGATATTGGGCGATGGCTTCATGAGGGTGGGGCCGATCTCCCATCGGCCGTATGGGGCGAAGTACGCGGCGTGAGTGGGCGAAGGACACAGCGGCACCGACGGCCGTTCCCGCTTTTTGACTGCGCGCTCCCAGTGTGGTAGCATACAGTACTTTTGATTCCCGGTGTTACGGCGGACCGTGCGAGGAGGTATGGGCGGGCCTCGTGTGGGCGAGGCAACTTAGCGGCGGGATGGATAAGCGAATGGCGGGGAATATGGGCTACTGCGACCGGCGGGCGCAGGTAGGGCGGGTTCTGTTAGTGCTGATTGTCGGCGTCTCCACTTTGGCTTGCTGGGGATGCGGCAGGCGAGGCAACATACATCCCGCGCTGCGTGTGGAGGGCGAAGACCTGGAACGCGCGAAGAAGCGCGGCTGCTCACTCATCAACCAGGGCGCGGACCCGTATGAAGCCTACCAGCGCGGCATGCAGGACGTAAACACGCGGGTGTCCGCGCATGTCATCCTCAGATCCGCCGGATGCTGCTGGCCGCAAGATGAAGTCGCCTTCCAGATTGCGCAGCGTGGAGACAGCAGCGAGGCAGGGGTCAGGCAGGCGGTGAGGGAGGCGCTGAAGACGGTGGAGCGGGAGCTGAAGTTCGCGGTGGTGGTGCAGATGCCCAAGGACCGGGACCCCGCGGACCTGGAGTTCATGCTGCGGGCGAGCCCAGGAGTGGAGTACCCCGCGCTCCTGGTGGAGGAGCCCTACTACCTGCGGGACGCAGAGTCCTACTACGATGAGAACGCCCCTGCTTCCGCGATGTACTACTATGTGGTCAAGTTCCCGGTGCGAGGCGGCCCCGGCATTCCTCCGATAGGGCCACAGGTGAGCACTCTTAACCTCGTGGTGCGGGATGGCGAGCTGGAGGCAACCGCCGCATTTCGGATGCCGCGCCCCAGGCCCACGCGATAGAAAGCCGGGCGGAGCCCGGAGCAGCGCAGCAGCCCCTGTCACCCATCGTCGGCCGCAGACCTGGTTTCCCCCGCGCCGGGTACGTCGGCGCTCTCAGCCGCCCCCCCGACCGGTTGTTCCACCGCTGGAATCCCGCATCTTGGCGCCCGACATGCCTGTCGGAGGGTGGGGCATTGTGGACAAGGCGGCCGCGTTTCGGGTAACCTGATCCCGACGGAGCCGTTCCCGAGGAGGTAATCAGATGATAGCGTTCAACAGACGGCGGAATACACTGGAGCAGGAAACCTACCACTACGAACTCCAGGATGTCACAGAGCCCAACCTGTTCCGGGAGACCTTCCCGTATCACCAGCCGCCGAAGGTGCCGTTCAACCATCGCTTGGTCCCGATGGATCCGCCGGATGAGATTTGGATCACGGACACCACGTTCCGAGATGGTCAGCAGTCGCGGGCGCCGTTCACGGTGCAGCAGATCGTTGACCTATACGGGATGCTGCACCGATTGGGGGGTCCGAATGGGCGAATTCGGGCGAGCGAGTTCTTCCTGTACTCGGAGTCCCATAAGAAGGCGGCGACTGCATGTCTGGAGCAGGGATTCAGGTATCCCGAGATCACCGGCTGGATTCGCGCGCGCAAGGAGGACTTCAAGCTGGTGCGTCAGATGGGGCTGCGCGAAACGGGAATCCTGACCTCGGTATCCGACTACCATATCTTTCTCAAGCTGAAGAAGACGCGGCGCGAGGCGATGGAGCAGTACCTCGGCGTCGTGCAGTCGGCGCTCGAGGCCGGCGTGGCGCCCCGCTGTCACCTGGAGGACATCACCCGGGCCGACTTCTACGGCTTCGTGGTGCCATTCGTGCAGGAGCTGATGCGCCTGGCGCGCGAGGCGGACGTGCCGATCAAAGTGCGCGCTTGCGACACGCTCGGGTACGGAGTCACCTATCCGGGAGCATCCATGCCCCGCAGTGTGAAGGGCATCATCTACGGGCTCGTCCATCACGCCGGAGTGCCCAGCGAGTGGCTGGAGTGGCACGGCCACAATGATTTCTACCGAGCCTTGGTCAACGCAGCCAGCGCCTGGCTCTACGGATGCTCTGGCGTGAACGGGACACTGTTGGGCATTGGGGAACGGACGGGCAATACACCGATCGAGGCGCTGGTCTTCGAGTACATGGGCCTGCGGGGGGAGGACGACGGCATGCAGCCCCAGGTCATCACCGAAATCGCGGAGTACTTCGAGAAAGAGATCGGGTACGATATCCCGCCGCGCCAGCCCTTCGTGGGCCGGAACTTCAATATGACCCGCGCCGGCATCCACGCCGATGGGCTGCTAAAGGACGAGGAGATCTACAACATCTTCGATACCGACGCGCTTCTGAACCGCCCCGTTTCTGTGACGATCACGAGCACCTCCGGCACTGCCGGCGTGGCCCACTGGATCAACGCACACTACAAACTCGAGGCGACGCGCCGGATCGAGAAGTCCCATCCGGGCATCGTGAAGATCGTCGAGGCCGTGGCCGCCGAGTATGACTCCGGCCGGACGACCGCGATCTCTGACGAAGAGATGGAGGCGTTTGTGAAGGAGTACGTGCCGGAGGCGGCCTCGGAGAACCCTGGAGAGACGGGATAAGGCAAAGTAACCCGAAGCACTACCTCAGCGCGCCCCCGCGCCCGGGGGCGCGCTGTCTTCTCCTCCGTGAAGCCACTCAGCTGAGCGGAATCGCCACCTTGGGCGGCTGGCGGAGATTGTTCTTGATGACGCAGTGCTCGGCCGTCCGCTGGAGCGCGGCCTGGGAGCGCTCCTCCACCGGACGATCAGGAGTCCACCTCTTGTGCGATCTGGCCCGTACCGAACCTGCAGATCATGCCCCGGCGATGCCGGCAATGAGGACCAGCAGTCCTACTACAGTGAGCACCCAGCCCGACAGGTGTGCTATTCTCGCCCGCCTCCCCACCAGTCGCACGTAGTCCCCTGGAAGACGCCACGTTGCGACTATCGGCACGAATTCGTCCAATGGGTCCAGCCGCGGCCGGGAGGTCTCGCCGGCGAGCAGGCCGCACACGCTGATGGGCATGCCCACCGAGAGGGCCCACACGCGCACCTGCGTTGTGCCCCCGACATCAATGAAGCTGTCCGCGAAGAGGGGAGCGTCGAAGAGCACGGCACCGGAGGGAACGTAGACCGAATCGCCCTCCTGGGCGAGTCGGAAGTCAACGGCCTTCGTGCCGCGCTCGGTCTCTCGCCAGCCGGCCTGGCCCTGCTCGCGCTCGCGCACGCTGTAGCGGTAGTAGGCGCACTCCTGGCTGGTGTAGGGTGCGATCAAAGGCGTGTCGCATGCCAGCCGACCGCGCGCCCAAACAGCATCCCCGGTGGTGGCACGCGAAAGCGGGAGTTCTGGGGCGCGTCGAAGCCGCCACCAGCGCCGGTCGCGGCGACGCGCCTCCCAGAAGGCAATCTGGCCGGCGACAATGAGGGCCGCTCCCGCGGCCGGCAAGTGCCAGAACTCGAGGTCCGCGCGGGTGCGGAGCCCGGCGATCCAGGAGGCCACGTGCCACCCCGCAAACGCGGCCGCGAGCAGCGCGATGAGCACGGCAACCCAGAGGGGCCAGGGGGCCTCGGCCGGCCGCTCCCCGGGGGGGCGCTTCCGGCGGGGCCGGAGGGAGGCGCCGCACGCGAAGCACATGACTTCCGTGGTCAGATTGGGTGCGCTGCACTTCGGGCATTCGATGTGCTCGAGCATGGACGGGCCTCGCCGTCACCGCCTGTTCGTGGTCACGTATCTTCTTACCTGCCGCCGCCGAGCAGCGACCCGCGTTGACCCCCGCGAACGCGGTATGCTATCATCGGCTGCTCCGGAGCAACACCGCTCTGCGTTCCCATGCAGGACGGAGCACCACTTCGTGGAGCATCGCCGCCGCCATGGCTGAGGCAGAGAGAGTAGTTGCAACCGATTGTGGTTCCACGACCACCAAGGCAATCCTCATCGAGCGCGCCGATGGGGAGTACCGGCTGCGCGGCCGCGGGGAGGCGCCCACGACGGTGGAGACGCCCTTCGACGATGTCACCGTCGGCGTGCTGAACGCGGTGGGCGAGCTGGAGGAACTCACCGACCGCCGGTTTCTCGCCGACGGCCGGGTGCGCACCCCGACCACGGAGAATGTGGGCGCGGACCTCTATCTGTCCACCTCCAGCGCCGGCGGCGGCCTCCAGATGCTCGTCACCGGCGTGGTGAAGACGATGACCGCCGAGTCCGCCCAGCGGGCGGCCCTTGGCGCCGGCGCCATCGTGATAGATGTGCTCGCGGTGGACGACGGTAGGCAGGACCACCAGCGGATCGAGCGGATTCGCTCCATCCGCCCCGACATGATCCTCATGTCCGGCGGAACCGAGGGCGGGACAGTTCAGCATCTGCTCGACACCGCCGAACTGCTGGTGGCGGCCGATCCCCGCCCCCGCCTGGGAAGAGACTTCCGACTGCCGGTGATCTACGCCGGAAACAGCGCCGCGCGGGAGGGGGTGCGCGAGGTTGTCGGCGAGCGGGTTGATGTCCTCACGGTGGAGAACCTCCGGCCCGAACTCGAAAGAGAGAACCTGGGGCCGTCCCGCGAGGCCATCCACCGCCTGTTTCTCGAGCATGTGATGGCCCAGGCGCCCGGCTACGACAGCCTGCTCTCGTGGACCAGCGCCCCGGTGATGTCCACCCCCCGCGCGGTCGGCGAAATGGTGCAGCTCGCGGCCCGGGAGGAAGGGACGGACGTGCTGGCGGTAGACATCGGGGGGGCGACGACCGACGTTTTCTCGGTCTTCGGCGAGCAGTTCAACCGCACCGTGTCCGCCAACCTCGGGCTCAGCTACAGTGTCTGCAATGTGCTCGCGGAGGCCGGTGTCGAGGGTATCCGCCGCTGGATGGCCGTACCCATAGCGCCGGACGAGCTGCGCAACCGCCTCCGCAACAAGATGATTCGGCCCACAACCATTCCGCAGACGGTCGAGGATCTGCTGATCGAGCAATCGGTCGCACGTGAGGCGCTCCGTCTGGCGCTGTTGCACCACGGGGCCCTCGCCGTCGGTCTGCGAGGTGTCCAGCAGGCCCGCACCATGGGCGACCTGTTCACCCAGGCCGCCGGGGGCGAGACGCTGGTGGACATGATGTCTCTGGGCCTGATAATCGGGAGTGGAGGCATTCTCTCGCACGCGCCGCGGCGCGCCCAAGCGGCCATGATGCTGCTCGATGCTTTTGAGCCCCAGGGCGTGACCCGCCTCGCGGTGGACTCCATCTTCATGATGCCCCAGCTCGGAGTGCTGGCCTCCGTGCTGCCGGAGGCTGCGATGCAGGTGTTCCGGCGAGACTGCTTGGTGCCGCTGGGCACTGTGATCGCGCCCGTCGGCGGCGCCCGGGAGGGAGAGGTGATGCTGGAGTGGGAGGCAGACGGCGAGAGGGCCGAACTGCGGGCGGGCGAGCTGCGAAGGGTGCCGCTCGCGGCGGGAGAGCGGATGAAGGTCGAGCTGCGGCCCCGGCGGGGGATTGATGTGGGAGCAGGCAAGGGGACCCGCTGGAGCGATTCGGTCGAGGGAGGCGCCGTCGGGGTGATCCTCGATGGCCGCGGGCGTCCGCTCCGCCTGCCCGAAGAGGAGGGCGAGCGGGTGCGACAGATGCGCGAGTGGATGGAAGCGCTCGGCGCGATGCCGGGCTACTTCGCCCTGCGTAGCAGGGCTACTAAGCCCGCGGAGCAGGGGGGCGCAGTCTGATGGCGGTCGCCTACACGCCTGGCCTCAGAGTGACGGCCGACACCGTCGTCAGGCAGCGCCGTCGCCTGCCGACGCGAGGCGAGGTCTTGGTGAAGGTCGGCGACACGGTGGGAGCGGACGACATCGTCGCGCGGGCCGAGATGCCGGGCAACCTGCACAGCCTCCGCGCGGCCGAGCTGCTGCGGGTGGAGCCACAGGAGCTGCCCTCGCATCTCATCAAGCAGCCCGGCGACGCAGTCCAGGCCGGAGAGCTGATTGCTCAGACGCGGGGGCTGTGGGGCCTGTTCAAGTCAGAGGTCCGGTCGCCGGTCGCGGGAACGCTGGAGGAAGTCAGCGGCACCTCCGGGCGTGCCCGCGTCCGCGAGCACCCCCGGCGAATCGAGGTGAGCGCGCACATCGAGGGCCGCGTGGTGGAGATCATCGAGGGTGAGGGGGCGGTGATCGAGGCGCGGGGCGCGGTGGTGCAGGGAATCTTCGGCGTTGGGGGGGAGAGGCTTGGGCCGCTCCGTCTCATCGCCGGAGGCCCGGATGAAATGATCCGAGCTGACGCGATCCGGGACTGCGAGGGCTGCGTCCTGGTGGGCGGCGCCGGAGCCGATGGAAAGGGAATCGGCGCCGCCGCCGAGGCCGGCGCGGCCGCCCTGGTGGTCGGCGCAATTCGAGACCGGGTGCTGCGCGAGTATGTCGGCTACGACATCGGCGTCGCCATCACTGGTCAGGAAGACGTCCCAATGACCCTCATCCTCACAGAGGGCTTCGGCGAGCTGCCGATGGCGCGGCGGACCTGGGAGCTGCTTGAATCGCTGGCGGGACAGCTCGCCTCGGTCAATGGCGCCACGCAGATCCGGGCCGGAGTGATCCGCCCGGAGATCATCGTGCCCCGCGCCGGAGCGGCCGGCTCGCAGGCCGAGGGCGAGCGCGAGTGGGCCGGCGGCGAACTGAAGGCCGGAGCGCGCGTGCGCATCATCCGGGAGCCCCACTTCGGCGCGCTGGGGAAAGTGACAGCCCTGCCGCCCGAACTCACAGACATCGAGACCGAGTCGCGGGTGCGGGTGGCAATGGTCGAATTGGCCGCCGGGCCCGAGGTGCGCGTGCCGCGGGCCAACCTGGAGCTGATTCGGGAATGAGCGGCCCGGCCCAGCGCGGGTCACAGTCACAGCAGCGCGTCGCCCTACCGCTCCACCACACGCTTCCCGTGATCTTCGGCGTCGCCCTGGCGACCGGCTTCTCAGGGGCCGTGGTCCCGGGGTCGCTGCTTGCCGTCGTCGTGCGAGAGACGCTCCACCGCGGCTGGAGCGCCGGGCCGATCATGATGATCGGGCACGGCATCCTCGAACTGGCCGCAATCGCGCTGTTGCTGACAGGTCTCATCAAGTTCGCGCGCTCGGGGCGGGTGCAGGCGGCAATCGGATTGGCGGGGGCGGCGGTGCTGCTCTTCCTGGGATTTCAGACGCTGCTCGTCCCGGGAGAGGCCGGGGCGGCGCTGCGCTCCGCGGCGGGCCGGTCAGGCGGGGGCTGGGGGTCGCTCATCGGCCTCGGCGCGCTCATGAGCATGGCCAACCCGTACTGGTGGCTCTGGTGGGCGACCATTGGAGCCGCGCACAGCCAGTGGGCCGTCCGCAGGGGGAAGAGCGGGGCCGGGACCTACTATGTGGGGCACATTCTGTCCGATGTGCTCTGGTACTCGGCGGTTTCGATTGCGCTCGGCGCGGGCGGGAGCCTGCTGTCGGCTGGCGCGTTGAAGGGCATCTACGTCGCCTGTGGGATCTTTCTCCTTGCGCTCGGGGCCCTCTTCGCAATAACAGGTTTCAAGACACTGCGAGGCAGCGGCCTCCGCTCGCCGAGCCCGGCGCCCCCCGAGGGCCCGCCCGACCTCACGCGGGACTGACGCCCGCCGCCCTCCTGCCTACATACATGCCAGCCCGAACGCCCGGCCCACGTACACCGCCATCTGGCCCCTGGTAACAAGGTATTCCGGGTGATAGCGCCCATCCCCGTATCCCTCTGTTATGCCCTGAGCAGCCAGGTACTCGATGTGATTGTAAGCCCAGAATTCCGGAAGGACATCCAGGAAGGTCGGCTCTTCCACCGGCGGATCCGGGACGGAATCCTCGCCCGGGGGATGGACTATCGAGCGCGCGATGAACACCGCCATCTCCGCGCGGTTGACGATGGCGGCAGGGCCATAGCTGCCGTCCTTGTACCCTTCGACGATGTTGTTCTGCTTGAGGTACCTTATGTGCTTGCACGCCCAACCCCAGTCTTCACTATTCACATCCGGGAACGGCGGCTCCGTGCAGTCCGGATCGGGATCGGGCACATTCTCCTCTCCGCCCGCCAGCGCCCGCGCGATGAACACCGCCATCTGCGCCCGGTCCACAAGATACTCGGGGTGGTACATGCCATCTTTGTAGCCGTCCACTATGTCTTGTTCGACCAGCGCCTCGACGTGCTCCCACGCCCAGTGGGTTGTGGGCACATCCGGGAAGACCGGGCCGTTCCAACGATCCTCCTCAGGTGGAAAAGTCGCCCGGAGGAGAAAAGTGAACTCCTCGGCGGACACGATCTGGACCCCGGTCGCAGTCGCCAGCCGATCAACGAGCCGGTATACCTCATCCATGATGGTGGAGCCGCCCAAGTCGCCGTCCCAAGGATTCAGCGGATAGACGGCAATCAGCGAATAGGACAGCGGGTTGCTCGCCGGCCCCCGCGGGTGGTTCTCCTGGTCATTTCTGATCGCGTTCGCGATGTCGTCGACCGTATGTCCGGGCTCCCCGACGTTCCACAGCGAGTACCGGTAGGGCCAGATCACCTTCCCGTTCCACACCATGTAGTTGCCCGGCTCGATGCCCGTGTAGCAATCGTCCTGCGTCTTGTAGAAGACCCCCAGCACCTCGCACCGATCCAGGAACGGTATGGCGGAGACGAAGCACCGCTGAGCGTATTCCTCTTCCGTCTCCTCCGGCTCCTGTATCCGCTGCATTTCTCCCATGACGTTGACGATGCGCAGGTCCGCCTGCTTTACCTTCGGCCCCAGGTGTGCTGCGTACTGATCCAGATATGGATACTGCTCCGGGTACAACATCCCGTAACCCGAGGCGCTGGATACGAAGAAGTCCTTATCTGTCGCAAGAGAGTAGTAGTACCCCAGGGCGGGGGGCGCAAGATCGAGGAGCGCGGGCGAAATCTCCCAGTTCATCTCAAACATGTCGCGATGCCGGTTGCCAAACCAGTTCGGCTGATGGAACTGATTGAGCGTCCACCCGACATCCCACCCCCCGTCCATCACGATGCAGACGTAATGGCGATCATTCCGCACCGTCACCGGGCCGGTGTGCGAAGTCGCGCCCTGGTTATAGGTTCTTGTGCGCCCAAGCTCTGAGAGCACCGAGAGATTGTGGCACTTCTCCGCCCGCACCACCGGGTGCTGCCGGAGGCTCCCGTCTCGTATCCATTGCCGCTCCTCCTCCGTCGTGGGAGCCGCAAGTGCCGGGTAGCCGACAACATACGAGTGGGGGTCCGTCGCTCCCATCGCCGTCGAGCGCAGGCCGCTGGAATCGTCCTTGTAGGTGAAGGCCGCCCTCGACGCCGACAGATCCCGCAAGTGCGTCAGCCCGTCGCCCACGTTGTTCATCGGGCCCGTCTTACCGGTGATGGATAAGCTCTGCTCGATCAACAAGTCTTGGGTCAGCTGTTCCTCTGGGGGAGGCCAATCGCACGGACATGCGCATGTGCCATGCACCAGACACCACTCCGTGCGCGGCTTGGCGTTGCAGATCTCGCTTAGCAGGTACGGCCATTCGGATAGGATCTGTTCGAACTCCGGAGTCGCGGCAACCAGCCCCTTCCGCAGCCCGGAAGCCGAAGCCGCCACATTCAGTGACCTCCCGGGCGAGTACGCGTAACACGGGATGTACCCCTCGACGTTGCCTTCATGGAACTGACGAACCAGGTCCCACGCATCGTGCTTCTGCTCATCGTGAATGGGATACTGCTCCGTGATATACTCCAGCAGCCCGGGGTTAATCTCTCCGGAAATCCAGATCGCGGAGTAGTCGTTTCCCTCTTCGCCATGTTCCTCCGCGTAGACGGCATTCTTGACGAGGATGCCCTGCAGGCTCTGCAGCAGCAGCCACATCTCCCGATTCTCCGTGGCTGACCCGAGCTTGGCCTTGTCTATCACGTACAGCCTGCCGGGCACCACTGCTGTGGCGGCCGAGGCGAGCGCGACGACCACAGCCAGTGCGACCAGTATGACCAGAGCCTTTGCTCGCTTCTCACAAGACATGCTTTCACCCCCAAGTCCGAGCATCCAAATCCACTCCTGCCTGTTCTACGCCGAGGAACGCTTTTCCTTGTCCGTCCCGCGGCCGGCCTGCGGCCGGCGATTTGGCAGGAGCAGGCCTCCCACGGAAGAAATGGCCCACTATGAAGTTCAATCGCAGGGAGATGGCACTCCTGCTCGGGGTGGTCGTTGTCGCCTGGGCGGCGATTCTCCTGGGGCTCGCCAAGTGGCAGCGCAGCCGATCGCCAAGCTCGGCGGAGCCGGAGCTGGCCCACTATCCCGGCACAGAGCAAGTGCAGGAGCAGACCTCAGAGAACCTGGGCTTGCGCAAATACTGGTTCCTGCTGAATGAAGACTACCCATCGAAGTCCGTCTATCACTTCTACCGGGACCACTGCCGACAGAAGGGCTGGCGGATCGTGAACCCGGGGGAGCCGCAGTGGTACCGGCGGTCTCAGAGTGGGAAGTTCTACGACCTGTTCTCCACCACGTGGATCAGCCCGGACGGGCTGTTTCAGTTGGAACTCCAGATGAAATCCGAGGTGACGCCGATACGGCATGAGGGGGAAGTGGTCGGCGAAGAGAGAGCACCCGGGATCAAAGTATACGTCACCCAGCGGCGGGTGCTCGTGCCGGGCTTCATGGTGCGGCCCGACCGGGGCGGGGAACCCGCAAGCGAGATCGAGGTGCCCTGAGATGGCGGCACACGCCCCGGACAGAGACCTGACCGAGGAAGTGACCCGCCGGGGGCGGGAGGCGGGAGCGGATCTGGTCGGGTTCGCCGACCTTCGGGGGATCGCAGAGCTTCCCCGTGCGGTGGTCCTGGCGATCAGGCATTCCCCGGCCGTGTTGAGGGACGCCGAGGACATGCCGAATCCAGCCTACTCTCAGGAGTACCTGGACCTGAACGCTCGGCTGACGGAGGCCGTCGAAGGGCTTGCCGACTTGCTCAGGCAGAGCCGGCGCCGGGCCGTTGCGAACCCGGCCACAGTCACCTGGAGCGGGATTGACCCGGACAGACTGGCCGCGCCTTTCGCGCACAAGACGGCCGCCACCCGAGCGGGCCTGGGATGGATCGGGAAGTGTGCGCTGCTCGTCACGCCGGAACTCGGGCCCGCGCTCCGCCTTGCGAGCGTGCTGACCGACGCGCCCTTAGCAGTGGGGGAACCGGTCACCGAGAGCCGGTGCGGCGAGTGCTCGGCCTGCGTGGAGGCCTGTCCCGCGGGGGCCGTGACAGGTCAGAATTGGCATGCCGGGCGGCCGCGGGAGGAACTTCTCGACGCCCGGGCCTGTCACCGGATGTGCGCCGAACGTTCATTGGCCCGGGGCATCGAGCGCGGCAGGTGCGGGGTATGTATGGCCGTCTGCCCGCGGCGGCCGAAGGGTTGAAGCGCGGCGGATCGGCACAGATGAACGGAGACAAGAGGAGAGCGTCAGGGCCGGCCGCCTATCCGCCCTTGATCAGCTCCGCCAGCTTGCGGCGTGCTCGCTCGTAGACGGCATTGCTGTTCGACCAGGAGGGAAGTTCGCCGGCCTCCCACATGGTGGCGGGGAGCAACTCGGCGATGACCTTCGCCACTGCCTGCTTGTGGCCGGCCTGTTCGGCCAGCCACATGTACTCGATGTCCTGGATGCCGCGGCGGTACATCTTCATGCGGATTGAACTCATCGGCCCTGGGTAGCCGCGGTCCTCCTCCGGGAAGACGCGATCCTCTCCCGGGTAGAAAAATGTCCCATCGCCGTTGCCCGTCCCGTAGGGCTTTCCGGTGGTGAAGGCCACGGCGTTCTGGAAGATGTTCTTGGGGACGTCGTTCGGCTCTTCGTTGCTATTGGGATACCAGTGGGTGCTCTCCCAGGTGAACCAACGAGCGATGCCGTGCTTGCGGGCGATCCATGGCTTCAGCCGGAAGGCGATGCCGTACTCATCAGTGACATCGCCCGGCGTGCGCGGCCGGTAGGCGGCGTAGAGCCAAACCCTCTCGCCGCGTTCGAGTGCAGCCTTGTGCGCGTCCTCGCGCGAGTACCCTGTCTGCGCGCACCAGATGTCGATCGAGCCGATCAGGCTGTCCATCGGTCCTCTGGTGGTGAAGACAGGGAGTCTGCTGCCCTGCCCGGGGTTGTCGTGGATCCAGCGCGCCCGCTCCTTGATCCACTCCAGCTTATCCCTTCGCGGCTCGTCTATGAGGTACAGGAAGTACTCGACGTCCGGCGCGTGCTCCTCGAACCACGCGACCCATCGGTCCGACTCCTCCCGATAGCCCTTTTCCGTGTCCGGGAATAGCACGCCATAGGTGTTCACCGAGAAGAGGCTGTTGCCGACGCCCTCTCCCGGGCCCCGGTATCCCGCCTCAGGGGTGAAGGTGTCGCCGGTGAGCGTCCCCGCCAAGGCCTGGAGCTCCCGCCATGATCCCCCGCCGATGAGCTCGATTCGATGCCGGTGGGCCATTCGGTGGTATTGGAGCACCATCTCGGTGAGCTTGGGTCCTCGACGGAGGCCGTGTCTCGAGGCGATGTTCTCCGAGCTGTAGAACACCATCGAGCGGTAGTGGTTCTCATCGGGCAGTGCGAAGTCGAGCACCTCGAGCACCAACGGCAGCCGGGCCACAGCCACGTCTCCGACGGTCACCTCGATGGAACCGCGGTACTCGCCTGGAGGCGCGCCCTCTCTGGGCACGTAGATATCGACCCAGACGCCCTGGTTGCTGTTGGCGGGAATGTCGAAGGGAGCACCGCCCTTCCCCGTCGCGGCTGCGAAGGGGATCAGGGCATCGGGGATCCAGCCGGTCAGCTTCGGGTTCGCCGCCGCGGTCCAGTTGAAGCCGCCTCTCTTTGGGTCGTTGTAGGAGGGGGTCTCGACTTGGAGGTAGTGTTCTGTGAACAGCTCGACGCCGTCTCCGCGATGCTCATTGGGCTTCGGGGGCGGATGGCTGCCGCGGATCGCGTGCTCTCCATTGGTCAAGTCCGAGACGCGCACGTTCACCTCGCGGCAGCCCTCGGTCCCCGCCTCCAGGATGAGCTGGAAGGCGACGATCTCGTTGCGGGCCGCCAGCAGCCGAACGGTCTCGCCATCCCACACGCTGTTGCCCTCGCCCGACTTCAGGGGGCTGTCCAGCGTCTCGCGGAAGATCTTCTCGCCATCGTCCACGGCCCAGACGTGGGGAAGCCCGCCTGACGCGTCAGAAGGAGCGGAGGTCCAGCAGAGGAGGAGAGCCACCAGGGCAAATGCGGGGGCCAGGCAGGTTAGAGCTTCAGCGGACATGACGTTCTTCTCTCCACATGGGGTATTCGTCCAGGCCGGGATCCTTCCGTATCAACCCGCTCCTACCTGGGATTACCCATATCAGACTGGGCACTTCCTTCCTTGGCGGAACGGTCGACCTTTTGAACCGGCACTTCACCATCTGAGGTGGAGAAACCTTCACATCTGCCCGCAGCAGCCGAGCGCGGCAGGTGCGGGGTATGTATGGCCGTCTGCCCGCGGCGGCCGAGGGTCTGAAGCGCGGCCGGGCCGCTAGTCGAGCTTCCGCCACCCGAACCCGGAGCGGCGTTCCCGAGCCAGCTTCAGGAGCTTTCGGTCTCGCTTCGATTCGGGGGCCAGCTCCAGGGCCTTTTGCAGAGCAGCCCGTGCCTCTTCGAAGCTGCGCAGTCTCAGGTAGGTCTCCCCGAGGAACGAGTAGGCGGCGGCGTTGCGAGGATCGCGCGCGATGGTTCCCCGATACTTCTCGATATCGGCCAGCAGGCGCTGCTGCTCGCGCCGCCTCCAGTACACGTATTCCCAGGCAACGAGCCCGAGACCAGCGACGTAGACCAAGGCAAGCACCCCGAGGAACCCCCATCCGCCCCTAATGATGGACATCACGCCGAGCAGCGAGGCCGCACCGAGCAGGACGAAGCCGACCGCCGCTTCTCCGGGCGACAGCGTGTTGTCCAGCAAGCTCGTGAAGATCCACCAGGCGACGAGCGCAATGATCGGCACGAAGACCGCGGTTTTGAACAGGCGCTCGATTATGCCCATCGCTTCCGGGGTCATCTGCTCTGCCTTTGGAACCCGCCTTCGGGCTTTCGCAACCGGGCGCTCCATCGCCGGGTGATAGTTGGACGCGCGGCAGCGGCTCTGGGTTCTCGCTACTGCGACTGCTGCGGCTCGATCATCACCTTCGTGGCGCGCCGCGATTCGAGAAGCTCTATCCCGCGGGGAACCTCCTCCAGGGACAGGCGGTGGCTGATGAGATGCTCGACCTTCAGGCGGCCGGAGGACAGCAGTGCGAGCGCTCGCCCGTGGGCGAAGGGATTCGTGAAGCTCCCCGTGACGGTGATTTCCTTGCGGTATACCTCATAGGGGGAGACCGTGATGGCCGCAGCTTGCGGCGCAACGCCAAAGAGCAGCACCCGGCCTCCCTCGCCCGCCAGCTCCATCGCCTGCTGCGCGGTCTCCTGGCTGCCGACACATTCGATCACTATCTCCGCGCCGGATCCCTCGGTCGCTTCCCCTACGATGGCAGACAAGCTCTCTGCTCCCGGGTCGACGACCCGACTGGCGCCCAATTGCTCAGCGGCACGACGCTTCTCGGGACTCGGCTCTGACACCACGGCAGCGGCGGCCCCGTGGAGGAGCGCCAACTGAAGCAGGATGAGGCCGATGGTTCCCGCTCCGATGAGCACGACCACATCTCCGGCGCGGTCCCCCGCGCGGTCTATCCCATGCACGCAGCACGCGACGGGCTCCGCCATCGCGGCCACCGCCAGGGGCATGTCCCCCGGCACCTTGTAGACTTGGCGCGCGGGAACGCGACAGTGCGTAGCGAACCCGCCATCCTGCGTGACCCCGATGGCGGCGAGGTCCCGGCACAGATGGGGCAGTCCCCGGCGGCAGGGCCGGCACGCGCCGCAGTGAATGTTGGGATCAACGGCAGCGTGGTCGCCGACTCGCAGGGACGCAATCCCGGGGCCCGTCTCCTCGACGACCCCGGCGAATTCGTGTCCCGCGACCACGGGGAAGCGAGCCGGGAACTGGCCTCGGTAGATGTGAGCGTCGGTGCCGCAGACGCCGCAGGCCTCGACGCGAACGACCACCTGGCCCTCGGCGGGAACGAGGGGCTGCCGCTCTACGATCTCACACACCTCCGGACCGGGAAACAGCGCGGCGCGCATGATTGTCCTCCCGATAGGCGAACGCTGCGTTCACTTTCCTCGCCCCGGGAGGGCCACCTCCCCGACGGGCCGGCAAAAGAGAAGAGCAATCCGCAGCCGTCTGCGCCCCAGCCGGGTGGTGGCGCCAGCGTGATGTATCTCCCGGACAGCAGAGAGGTGGTCAGTAACATAACCATGTGGTAGTATACTTCAGCGGGGGTGTACCTGAGAGGTCTCAGGCGAGCTTGGGAGGTGTATGAGCATGCAGCGCAGTGTGTCTCCCGTGGTTTCAGTGGTAGTCATCGTCATCGTGATCGCCGCAGCGGTGTTCGCGTGGTTCCACTTCACTGCCGGGCCTGAGCCCATCGTACCTCCGGCGTCCGGGCCAAGCACCGCGCGAGGATCCAGAGCGGACCAGCCGGACCGGCGCGGGACCCGCCGGCAGTCGCGGGACCGGCGGGGCGGCCGACAGGCAGAGCCGGGCACACCCGCCAGTGAAGGTGAGCCAGAGGCCGCGCCCGAGGGCGCAGCCGGGCCCTGAGGGTCGCTGCAGTCAGCCGAATCTGCCCGCCGCGAGTCGCGCGGCGTCAGAGCACTATGCCGCTTAGATGTCTGCTGGCGGCGGCCGGAGCAAGAGCTGGCCGCCGCCAGCGTGTTGTTAGGAGGCCGAGATGTCACCTGGGAAGACGCGGAGTCGGAAGAGCTGGCGCCGGACCAAGATCGTCTGCACCATCGGCCCGGCCACCCGCTCTAAGACTGCGCTGGAGCGGCTGGCGCGCGCGGGCATGGACGTCGCCCGTCTGAACTTCTCCTACGGCGCGCGCGAGGACCACGAACACGTGATCGCGAGCATCCGCGCCATCGAGCGCAAGCTCGGCCGGCCCATGGCCATCATCCAAGACCTGGCCGGGTTCAAGCTGAGAGTCGGGGATATAGCCGGCGGCGCTATCGCGCTGCGCCGGCGGCAGGAGATCGTCCTGAGCACAGCGCGCTCGCCCGATCCCTCCGCGATACCAATCCGTGCCGCTGACCTGCCGAAAGCACTGTCTGCAGGTGAGCGTCTCCTCCTCGCCGATGGGAAGATGGAACTGGAGGTGCTGGACACCACAAGCACCGACATTCGCTGCCGCGTCCGCGCCGGAGGCCTCCTGCAATCCCGCCAGGGCCTCGCCGCGCCCGACACCGCGCTCCCGATGCGAGCTGCGACAAAGAAAGACCTGGCCGATCTGCGCTTCGGCCTGGAGCACTCAGTGGACTGGGTGGCCATGTCCTTCGTGCGCAATGCCGAGGACCTCCGCCCCTTGCGCCGGATC
>CP070816.1:2930424-2933876 GCA_020344235.1 Armatimonadota bacterium | reverse complement strand
GTTCGACACTCAAGATGCTCGGCCCACACTTCGGAGTGAGGGGCGATCCCGGCATAGGTATCCCCTTTGCGCCCCGGCTAGGCCGCGGGCACTGACTGGTGGGCGCTGCCCAAGAGCGCGCTCACCTCACATGCCGACCTGAGACACATAGTTCAAAACGCATCAACCAGAGGGAGCCAGAATCCAATGGGATAATCGGATTCCAGCGGACAGCCGCCCGTGGCAGGTGAGCTTGCCCTGAGCGCAGCAAAGCGCTTGTCCTGAACGGAGTGAAGAAAAGTCCCGCCCGCGGAGCCATGCCTTTCGTCTTACCACTTGCTTTGTGAGACGCTCTATCTGTTCAGCGGATAGCCCTCCGGCAGTACCCACGAACGATGCCATCTCACGCGCTCGCCGCTAGCGGATCTCCGGCAGATCCGAGGCGACCCCAGACGACAGTGCGACGCCCGAAGGCGTCGCACTGTCGTCTCGAATGATACGCCGAGGAGTCAGGGCAGGCAAGCCCAGAACGGTCCTAAGGCGGCCCCGTGGCTGCTCGGCGCCTCCAGGCAAGGCCGGGACCTAGCTCTCCGATCATGGCTTCCCAACCAGGGGCGAGGACTGGGTTCCGGTCGCTCATCAGGAGACTACTTGTCTTCGCCTATGAAGACCCACACCGAGTCCTCTCCCCGAGCCGGCACGCCATCCCAGGTCAGCCCTTCGAGAACGCCGACCTCGTCGCCCACGCATAGGCCAAGCTCTTCCGTGTTGAAGTGGACAACCAGACACTCAATCTTGTCCTTCCCCGACTTGACGGTCTCCCAGCCGGCCATGTAAGAGCCATTGTTCCGGGTGGCGACTGGGGCGCCCGCCAGCGTCAAGGTGGACACATCAAGCTCGGATGGGTCCAAACACCCCGCATCCGCGTCGTACATCGACATCGCGACTGCAATTGTTCCCACGCCGGTGAGGTTGATCGCGTTGGGATAGCTCTTCGGCTTGATGTCAATGCAGACGGTGAGTACCTCTGGGATACAGGGGTAGGACCCAGGGTCAACGTGGGTGCCCGTTGCCGCCTCCAACCAGGCAGCGGCCGCGTACACGTCCATCATCATTTCCGGGTGGAATAGCCCATCCGGGGCTGAAACGGGAATCCCTTTAGACACCAGGTATTCGATCTCTGTGTATGCCCAATGCTCCGGCGGAACGTCGGGGAACGTCGGCTCTGCTGGCGGGACGAAGGACCCGAGGTCCCCGTCTGTGAGGTCGATGACCCCCGCTGTGTGGACCGCAGCCTGGTCGCGAGTCACGTTCGGGTCTGGATGGAACAGACCGTCAGCAAACCCGTGCATTACCTCAAGCCAGGTCACATACTCTATCTCGGCGTAGACGCAGTGGTCCTGCGGCACATCAGGATAAGTTGGTATGGCGGGCGGCTCAAAGGACCCAAAGCCAATCGGGATAACTACCGGCGCCACACACGATGGCACTCCCCCCGGGTCCACGTAGGTCCCCGTTGCCGCCTCCAGCCAGTCAGCGGCTTCATAAGCATCCATCGAGTCTGCAGGGCGGAATGACCCGTCCGGATACCCGGTCGTGATGCCTTTTTCAACAATGTACTCAATATAGAGGTAGGCCCAGTGATCCATCGGCACGTCCCAGAAGGTTGGAGCAGGTGGAATGTAACTCCCCAAGTCTCCATCTGTCAGGTTGATGACCCAAGCCGTGTATACTGCCATCTGACCCCGGTCGATCTCAAAATCGGGCCAGAACAGACCGTCTGGATAGCTGAACATTAGCCCCAGGGAGACCACGTACTCGACCTCGGCGTAGGCGCAGTTGTCCTCGGGCACATCAGAATGCGTTGGTTCGGCGGGCGGCTCAAAAGACCCAAGACCTCCCACCGAGTGGGCCATCAGATACGCCAGCGTTCCTCGTGTCGGCACCAGGTCCTCATCAATCGCCGAGTGGGCGATCAGATACGCCAGCATTCCTCGTGTGGTCGGGTCCACTTCGGCAGAACTGGTGTCAGCCGGAAGTAGGCTGACCAGTACAGCCAGGCACAGAGTCAACGGTAGAGATACCTTCGACAGAGTCGGACGATGCATAGTGCACCTCCTTCCACCCTTATCGCGCTATCGCCACGCAGCAGTGCCAAATCAAGCGGCGTGCTGCCACACATCCCGGCTGCACTCCGTGCTCCAGTGCGAATACGAAGCCTATCTGACCATTGGTAACTCACCTCCTGTATTGCCTCGGCGGTCACCCTTCGCCAGCGCCGCACCCTTCGGCTCAGCATGCCTCGACCCCATCCTCTCCCTGTGGCCTATAGCAGATCCACTCTTAGGTGTCGAGCCCCAGCCCCTGTGGAACCGCCATGAGTGCCTGTAGGAGCGATAGCAGCACTCCCTGCGCATCCCGCGGAGTCAGTGCCCGGTAGCGCGGGTACCAGGCGCGTGTGCGACCTGTCTAACACCTCTCTGGGCGACTGGCACAAGTTCCACTTCGCCTGCTTCACCATGGCACAGGCCCAGTCCGCGCCCCTCGTCACTGCGTTGGCTTTCCTGGCCCATAGCCGTCATCTCCTCTGCTACGTGATTTGAAGACGAGAGACACAGGCGTCCGCCCGGCCTTTAGCCTATACGATCTGAGTCATCACGACTCTCCGGCGCCGAGGTCCATTCTCTTCCCTGGCAGCAGCGATGCGCGGGCCGCCACGCCAACCGCGTTCTGTTCCCGGCGTTGGTCGCCTCGCCCTGAGAGACATAAGCCCGACCATCCGAACTTGGCTCGGTGTCGGGCTCTCGTTGAGCAGTCTATGTCCGGTTCGTCTCGGGTTGCTGTACCTGGCCTACAGAGGTTGCCTCCGCTCGACGCTCTGCACGATGTGATCCGGCAACGGAATGGCCGAACACCTGGTCGCGGTCCCCACCAGCGCCATAGAGAGCCAGTGGCGCTGCCAGAGGCCCTGCCGCTCCCAGGGTTGGATAGCACAGCCTTTCCTTGGGGTCAAGATGCCTTGTGCTGAGAACGCGACAACGATCAGTGGTGTCCATTCCCATCCCTTCGACCGCACTCCAAGCACCACCCTCCGCCAACTTAGAATCGGTTCTACGACGGTTGCGTTCGCGGAGCAGTGTCAGCCTTGCTTGACCTTCTCGCGCGCGAGCATCTTCAATCTGGCTCCAGAACATCGATCGTGGTCACCCCTCCGGCTAAGATGACAGTCCCCGTGGTCCTCAGACGCTTCATGTCACACACTCCCCCCACAACATACGGCTTCCCCTCCATTGCCACCACGCTGTTGTTGGCTGGCATCTGCAGACCGGCAACGGCCGGCAGGTCTGGGAGTCTCTTCCATCGAGCTGTCCTCGCGTCGTAGACATGGCACAGCGTCTCACCCCCTGCCAGCATCTGTTCATGCGTTGCCCCCGCTACATAGAGCCTGTCGCCGACAGCTGCGAGCCCGGCCC
>CP070816.1:2925655-2930324 GCA_020344235.1 Armatimonadota bacterium | reverse complement strand
GTCGGTGGCGGGGGTGGCGAAGCTGGTGGGAGAGGGATACTTCGAGCGTGAGGCGGAGGCGGGGATGCCGGACGACGCCTCTGTTGTCTGCATCCTGACGGGGCACGGGCTGAAAGACCCCGACCGCGCAATCGCGACGGCCGAAGAGCCGGCGGTCGTCGAGCCGGAGACGGAGAAGGTGGTGGAGGTGTTGGGGTTGAGGGAGGTGGTGGAGGCGGTCGCGTAGGAGCTGTCGGGCATGGGTATGCCCGCCCCACAGCAAGGGGCAAGAGGCAAGCTCCTGCCCCACCCGATCTGCGCTTTGGGAGTCGTAAGAGCTTCGGCATTGGGAATGCCGAAACACCGAAGCCTTGGCGTGGGGAGGCCGCCGGCGTATCTCTGCCCGCCGTATGGGGGGTTCGTAGGGGCGGCGCGCTGGCGCCGCCCGGAGCAGATGGGAGCCCGCAGAGGGGCTCCCCTACAGACCGGCAGCGACCTTGCGGGCAGGAGGGCAGGAGACGCGCTCCTGCCCTACGAAGTCTTCGAGCGCAACGAGCACGCAGGAGAGAACGGGTGGCTGAGCGGTTGTTGAGAACGGAGTTCGAGGGTGTCGAGTTGCTGGGTCGCGGGAAGGTGCGGGATATCTATGACCTCGGCAGCCAGCTCCTGATCGTGGCGACGGATCGCATCTCGGCCTTCGATGTGGTGATGCCGAACGGGATCCCGGATAAGGGGCGGGTGCTGACGCAGATGTCCCTGTTCTGGTTCGAGCTGACGCAGGACATCGTGGAGAATCATCTGCTAACGGCTGATGCGACGGAGTATCCCGCCTGTATTGGCAAGTACCTGGAGACGCTGGCGGGGCGGAGCATGCTGGTGAAGCGGGCGGAGGTGGTGCCCGTGGAGTGTGTGGCGCGGGGGTACCTGGCGGGGTCGGGCTGGAAGGAGTACCGGGAGAAGGGTACGGTGTGTGGGATCGAGCTGCCCGCGGGGCTGCGGGAGAGCGACGAGCTGCCCGAGCCGATCTTCACGCCAGCGACGAAGGCGGAGTCGGGGCATGACATCAACATCACGCCGGAGCAGGCGATGGAGATCGCGGGGGAGGATACCTACCGGGAGCTGGAGCGGTTGAGCCTCGCGGTGTACGGGCGCGCGGCGGACTATGCGCGGGAGCGGGGGATCATTATCGCGGACACGAAGTTCGAGTTCGGGCGGCACGGAAACCGGCTGATATTGATAGACGAGGTGCTGACTCCGGATTCGTCGCGGTTCTGGCCTGCGGATGAGTATGAGCCGGGTCGGCCGCAGCGGAGCTTCGATAAGCAGCCGGTGCGGGATTATCTGGAGTCCACGGGATGGGATAAGCGGCCGCCGGCGCCGGAGCTACCGGCGGAGGTGGTGGAGGGGACGAGCGAGCGGTATCGGGAGGCGCTGAGGCTGTTGACGGGGAGGGAACTGGAGGGCTAGTTCCGAGACTGATGGTACTCTGCGAAGTAGCTTCGCTACGTAGCACGAGAGTCCCCGAACGCCGACAACACCGACACGCTCCCGTCCAACGAATTGTTGGGACGAGGGGAAAGGGCAGGAGACACGCTCCCTTCGGGAGCCGCAGGACAGGCCTGCCCTGCGAATATGGTATCGGAGGCGGTAAGCAGTGGCAGAGAAGATTCGAGTAACGGTGTGGAACGAGTTTCGGCACGAGAAGTCGCACGAGGAAGTGAAGAAGGTTTATCCCGATGGCATCCATGCGGCCATCGCGTCCCACCTGGACAAGCAGGGAGACGTGACGACGCGGCTGGCGGCGCTGGACGATCCGGAGCACGGGCTGACGGAGAAGGTGCTGAAGCAGACGGATGTTCTGATCTGGTGGGGGCATATGGCCCACCACGAGGTGAAGGACGAGATCGTGGATCGGGTGCAGGAGCGGGTGCTGGGGGGGATGGGGCTGATCGTGCTGCACTCGGGGCATTTCTCGAAGATCTTCCAGCGGCTGATGGGGACGACGTGCAACTTGTGGTGGCGAGAGGCGCACGAGAAGGCCCGGTACTGGGTGGTTGCGCCGGACCACCCGGTGGCTGCGGGGCTGGGGCCGTACTTCGAGCTGGAGCACGAGGAGATGTACGGGGAGTTCTTCGATATCCCGGCGCCGGACGAGCTGGTGCTGATAGCTTGGTTCGCGGGAGGCGAGGTGTTCCGGGCGGGCTGTTGCTACCACCGGGGGCACGGCAAGGTGTTCTACTTCCAGCCGGGGCACGAGACGTACCCGAATTACCGGGATGAGAATGTGCTGCGGGTGATCACGAACGCGGTGCACTGGGCGGCACCCGGGAAGGGGGCGGTGGCGCGGGAGTTCGGCCACCGGCCGGAGGCACTGGAGAAGCTCGGCTGAGGGGCTTCGCTGAGCCCGGGAGTTGGGCAGAGGCGGGCATCGGGATGCCCGCCTCTCGGCGTAAGGAGGTGAGGTTGCCTATTCGCGATCTGGCTATTCGGTACTGTGTGCCTGCCGCCAGTCGGTGCGTTGCCAAGCGGCACGCCGGCGAAGTTTCCCGGAGTTGAGGGCGGCGTCGAGGTGCCGGCTCATTTCGAGGTATCTGCGGGCTTCCCGGTCCATGTGCTGCGCCAGGGCCTCCGCCTCGATGGCTCGCCCAGGAGCGGCCTGCGGATCGGCAGTCGGCTCGGCCGCCGTCCGGCGGGGCGCATGTGTCCCCAGCTCGGGCGGCAGATCTGCCGAGGCGGCAGGTCGGGTCTGTTCTCCGATTAGTTTGGTTTCCGTGGCGTACATGATGTGCACCTGTGGTTCGGCTCGCCCTACACAAAGATAGACGCACGTGCGGGGTCAAAAGTTTCAGGAGATGGGGAAGAAAGTACGCGCCTCGCCGCGCAAGAAGGGGCGCGGGGGCAGGCCTGCGACTGAAAGCAAGGAAGGGGCGGCCCGGTGGGCCGCCCCTTCGCATCGCGCTCTGCGGGTCTGGACTAGCGGCTCGGGAGCGCCCGCGGTATGGCTCTGAGCATGGGCCGAAGCGGGACTATCGGGATCGGTTCTACCTCGTTGATGATGTAGCCGTACTTGGCGTAGGTGCGGATGTAGTCGTAGGAGAGGTAGAGGTAGCCGGACTGCCCGTAGCTGGTTCCCCAGGAGTTCTTGACGATGAAGTACTCCTGGGGGCGGTTGTAGCCGACGACGAGCATGGCGTGGCCGCCGACGCTGGGGAGCGGGTAGCCGCCGGACCCGAGACTTACGTCTATGATCCCGGTGTATGGGGAGATCCAGCCGGCGACGTGGGTGCCGAAGACGATATCCTTGCCGGCGCGGAGCAGGGATTCGAGATAGCGGGGGTTGTTGATCCAGGTGCCGGTGTCGGTGGTGAGGTTATCCTTGCGCCAGATCTTCTGATAGCTCTTGATCTTGTAGGGGCGGTTGGCGACAGCGTTCGTGAGCATAGGAGGGGCTGGAGCGGTCGTGTCGGCGTTGTTGCAGTAAGCGGGGAAGTTGTACTTATCGTTCTGATAGGGGCAGACGCTCTCCAGGCAGACGCCGTCATTCTTGAGGTAGTTGGCGGAGTCGGTGGTCTTCAGGCCGGCAGACTTGCAGCCGCGGCTCTCCGCTGTCATGTATAGGTAGTTGGCAAACTGCTCGGACAGGTCGAGGCTGCCGCCGCCGTAGGCCACTTCGAGCCCGGCCAGGGAGGCGAAGCAGACGCAGGTGCCGCGGTTGTTCTGGTCCTTGATGGAGGTCTGGTTGGGGCGATGGTCAACGACGTCGGGGATGGGCTCGATGGTGATGGGTTCGGCGAATATCCAGGAGCGGTACTTGATCACCGGGCCGATGAGCTGCTGCGACTGCCGGATCTCCGGTTGGCTGGGAGTGTACTCCATCTTGTCGAGGGAGATCAGCTCGAACTCATCGCCGGCGCGGCCTCGTATGAAGGGTACGTTGTTTCGGACGAAGTAGGTCTGGCTGAGCTGCTGCATGTCGGCGACGCGCTTGCCTTGCTTCACCTGTGCCAGGCGAGTCGGGGGGAGCTGGATCACCTTCTCCGGCACGCCCTCGATGAGGAGCTTGGAGGGTCGGGCCTGCACTCTTGCGGCGATGCCAGCGCAGGCGATGCTGGCGGCGAGCGCTACGAGGAGCAGCAATACTAGCAGCGTGAGAGTCGGGCGACGGGTGCGGCTCAGGTTTGACATTGCTTTCCTCCCGTTGGTTCATTCACGGGACGGCGCGCGGAGGCGTCGTCCCGGTGCTCACGATGTCCGGGTCGTCTAGTCCTGGGACGGAGGCGAGATGACCTCGACCTGATAAGTGCGGGTCGCCCGGACCGCGCCGCCGCCGTCAATCAACTCAACTTTGAGGGTGGCGGGGCCGGGCTCGAAGGTCTTGAAGAAGAAGAGGCGCTCCATGGTGCCTTCCTTGTGGGGGAGGGTCTCGCCGACGAGTTCCAGGCCCTGGCCCACCTTGGAGGCGCGGAAGCGGGATTCGAGGTTCTGGGGGATGACGGCGAGGGGCTCGGTCCAGAGCTCGATCACGTCGCCGGGGTGAACGCGGAGGGTCTGCTGGCAGTCGTAGGGTACGATCCAGACGGTTCGCTGTGTCAACGGAGTGGTCTTTGCATACAGGATGCCGATTCCCAGAGCGACGAGGCCGAGGAACACCCAGAGCAGGCGTCGCATAGCTCTTCGCCTCCCGGAGGCG
>CP070816.1:2922647-2925555 GCA_020344235.1 Armatimonadota bacterium | reverse complement strand
GCGCGGGTGCTGGTGGAGGCGTTCTGCTTCGATCTCCAGCCGGGGGTGGCGAAGGCGGGGAAGATGTCCACCATCAAGCACATCTATGACCGCCAGACTGCCGGCGCACCTCAGCAGCCGGCGGCTCCGGAGATCGAGGAGCTGCGCGAGCTTGTGGCCCCCGCCTATCGAGTGCCCGACTGGATGATGTCGCTGCGCCCGACGGTTGACAAGGGCTACTGTGTGCCCGACCCGCTCACCTGGTACCGGGTGTCCGACATCGTGGGGATCGAGTTTCAGAAGTACCTGAGTGAGGACATCCCGGCGGAAGAAGCGCTCGGGCGGGCGAAGCGACAGATAGACAGGCTGTACGAGTAGACAGCCGCTGGCGGACACGCGCCACGGGACCCGGCCGCCGAGCGATCACTTCACTGTCCACCCGCCGTCCACGAGGAGCGCGGCGCCGGTCACGTACGAACTGGCCTCCGAGGCGAGGAAGACCACCGCTCCCATGAGCTGCGCGGGGTCGCCCATCGCCCCGAGCGGGATCTGCTTGAGAAACTCCTTGAGATAGTCGGGGTCGTTGAGGATCGGCCGGTTGATCTCGGTCTTGAAGACTCCCGGGCAGAGGGCGTTCACCGTCACCCCGTAGGGCGCGAGGTCAAGCGCCATCGCCCGGGTCATGCCCATGAGGCCGGCCTTCGAAGAAGCGTAGGCGGCGCGCTGCGGAATGCCGATGAAGCTGAGGATGGAACCGATGTTGATGATCCTTCCCCACCCCTTCTCTTTCATGTGACGAGCGGCGATCCGGCTGCATCGCATCGCCCCCGCGAGGTTCGTCTCGATAATGTCGTGCCAGCTCTCGTCGTCGAGGTCGGTGATGCTCTCCCTGATGTTGATGCCCGCGTTGTTGACGAGGATATCCAGGCCGCCCAGTCGGGACATCACCCGGCCGATGGCTGCTTCGACGCTCCTCCCATCGCGCACGTCGAGGGTTAGGCCCAGGCACTTCTGTCCCGTGCTCTCGGCGATCTCTGTGGCGGCCTTATCCGCCCTCGCTCCATCACGGCTGGTCACGGCAATAGACGCCCCGGCCTCTGCGAGCGCCTGAGCGATGGCGCGGCCGATGCCGCGGTTTCCGCCGGTCACGAGCGCGACGCGGCCGTCCAACTTGAATAGGTCCAGCACGGGCATTGAAGGCTCTCTCCTGCGTTCAGATGTGGGGCCGATTCTTCCTCACGTGGTCAATGGTCGGTCGGCGATACTTGCTGCAGAACTCACAGTCGTCGCGGTCGCACAGCAGCAAGGTCGGCTCCTGGTGGATGCCCTTCACCACCACCTCCACCATCTCCTGCGAAGGCATCCAGAGCGTGTCGGCCGCGCCGACCTTGCCGCGGCGGATGATGCCGCTCGCCCGCAGCAGCCGCTCCACTTTGGAGTTGTCCTTATAGAAGTCCCGGTGGCCGCTGGGCGAGCCAGTCACTTCCACGATCCGGGGCTTGCCGTCCGGTCGCTTCACGACGGCCTTCTCGACCTGTAGGTAGGGAAGATCGAGCCAATCTTCAATCGCGTGCAGAGTGGTGTTGGAGCGGAGGCTGACCCCCAGAAAGAGGATCTTGGCCCTCCAGTCCACGTATCGCCGGTAGGGGCCGTCCTTGCCGAAGGTGGAGGTGGTGTCGTGGTCTGCCACGAGTTCCTCCGCGCGCCGCCCAATGGCGGCGATCGAGTGGGTTGGATGGGCGCTGCGAAAGGCATTCGGGCGCCGCCAGAGCGTGTCCGTGATCTTGCCTACCCGAGAGGGCGTTTCCTTGGGATCGAAAGCATGTTGCGCTGCTCCGCCTCTTGCGAAGGTCCAGGTCAGAGCGGGCACTATCAGCAACCCCTCTGGGCCTATGACCGCGAGGAAAGCGTCTATCACTGCGTCAGCGCCGCCATCCACCCAGCCCAGGCTCTTCAGCGAGCTGTGGAGAAAAACGACATCGCCGGAGCGCAGGCCGAGCTGCGACAGATCATGTGCGAGGCTTTGCTGTGTAGCATTTGGCTGTTCTACGCCTTGGTTCATCTACTGCACCTCCAGATGGTTCGCGGCTGTTCCATTCCGCCGACACGATTCCCTGCCAGCGTGATTGCATCTGACAAGACTTGCGCACCGGTGCGCAAGTCCGCGCTGCGTGGGATGGGGGAGGGAATCTCGGGCTGCCGGCCGAAGTGTGTGGGAAGTAGAGCATCCGGGGATTGCATGGGAGCAGGAAGGAGCTGAGTAGTGACATCGCGCGACCGCCTGTTGGCGGCCTTCCACGGGGAACTGCCGGATCGGCTGCCATGGGCGCCGGAGTTCAACATCGTCTTCTGTGAGCGCATTCTGGGCGAGATCCCGGGGGAGCCGCACACGGAGGAGACCAAGTACATCGAGGCCTGCCGGCGGATGCGGGCGGAGTGCTTCTTGCGCGCGGACGCGGTTGAGATCGAGTACCCCAACGTCGCGGTGACTGATGCACAGGACGGCGCTGTCATCACACACACTTACGAGATGCCCATGGGCGCTCTGACATCTCGCGCTCGAATGATAGACGAGATCGGGACGGAGATGGAGTTCGAGCACATGGTGCAGACGGTGGAAGATGTGCGCATGTACCAGTTCATGTACCAGGACGCTGTCTATCGCCCGCGCTATGACTTCGTGCGAAACCAGATCACACAGATGGGTGATGGCGGAGTGGTCTCCATCTTCGGACCGCCCACGCCGCTGCTCGACCTGATCATGTTCCAGATCCGGATGCCGACCATCTACTTCCTCATGCAGGACCATCCGAAGGAGGTGATTTCGCTCCTGGAAGCGATGCATCGGAGGAACTGCGAGTACTACGAGGTCGCGGCGGAGGCGCCCGGTGAGGTCGTTCGTTCTTTCGAGGATACGTCAACCACACTC
>CP070816.1:2919222-2922547 GCA_020344235.1 Armatimonadota bacterium | reverse complement strand
GTTGACGTAGACGGGTGGCGGGTTGACGCCTGCTACAGCGGGACGCAGAAGTGCCTGTCGTGCCCGCCCGGGCTGTCGCCGGTGACGTTCGGCGCGGCCGCGGTGGAGGCGATGGAGGGGCGGAAGAGCAAGGTGCAGAGCTGGTATCTCGACATGACCATGGTGCGGCAGTACTGGGGGTCGGAGCGGCTGTACCACCACACGGCGCCGATCAACATGGTGTACGGGCTGCACGAAGCGCTGCGGATCGTACTCGAGGAGGGGCTGGAGGCGAGGTGGGCGCGGCACGCGAAGCATCATCGTGCGCTGAAGGCGGGGCTGGAGGAGATGGGCATTCGCTATCTGGCCGATCCGGAGCACCAGCTTCCGATGCTGAACGCAGTGGCCGCGCCGGAAGGCGTGGAGGAGGGCGCGGTTCGGAAGCGGCTGTTGGAGGAGTTCGGGATAGAGGTAGGCGGCGGTTTGGGGGAGTTCAAGGGAAAGGCGTGGCGGATCGGGCTGATGGGGGAGAGCGCGACGGAGAGGCACGTCACGACCGTGCTCTCCGCGCTGAAGGAGATCCTTGCGTAACAGATTGGGAGATCGTATGACGGCTGTCAGTGAGATCGGAAGTCGGGCCGATACGAAGCGAGTCGCAGACTTGAGGGAGCGAGTGCGCTCGGCGATGGAGCGGCCGGCGGTGGAGTGGGAGTGTCCGGCGCGGATTGATGAGCGCTTCATGTCGGAGCCGCTCGCGGTGCGGAAGGCGCGGGCAATCGCGCTGAAGCTCTCGCAGATGCCGACAGACCTGTGGGAGGGGCAGCTCTTCGCGGGCTCGATGACGCTGGAGGAGCCGCGGGTGCATGCGGAGTGGGGGTTCCCCGATTACACGACGGAGGAGGAGAGGGAGGCGGCTGCGGAGCGCGGGCTCAGCATACACAATGTGTTCGGGCATATCGTGCCGGACTATCGGTCCCTGCTCAGCAAAGGGCTGCGGGGGATCAGGGCGGACGCGGAGGCACAGCGGGGGAAGGCCGAGGGCGATGAGGAGGAAGCATTCCTCGACTCGGTGCTGGTCGCCGTTGACGGAGTGGTGAACCACGCGGAGCGGCTGGCCGCGCGGTGCGAGAGGGAAGCTGGATCGGAGAGCGACCTGACGCGCGCGGCGGAGCTGAGGGAGATGGCGGCGAACCTGCGGCAGGTTCCGGCCGGGCCGGCGCAGACGTTCTGGCAGGCGTTGCAGTCGGTGTGGCTGCTGCACATGATCTTCCATGCCACGATGAACGGGAACGCGATGGGGCGGCTCGACCAGTATGTGTGGCCCTATCTGAAGTCGGATCTGGAGTCGGGACGGCTGGACCTCGAGAGAGCGGCGGAGCTGGTAGACTGCTTCTGCCTGAAGTTCAACGAGCGCGCGGAGACGGGGGAGGGGCAGCAGCCGGAGGCGCGGGAGCCGGAGCACGTTGACCCGAGCAGGCGAACGCGGCACTACACGTCGTCGCAGATCGGGATGCATCGGGACAGTATAGACGCGACGAACCATTGGCTTCAGAACATCGTGATCGGGGGGCTGACGCCGGAGGGCGCGGATGGTACCAACCCGCTGGCATTTCTGCTGCTGGAGAGCTTCCGGCGAAACAAGATGACGAACCCGCTGCTGGCGGCGCGTCTCCACAAAGGCTCTCCGCAGGAACTGCTGGACGCGGTGTGTGAGGTGTTGAAGGACGGCGGCGGTATGCCGGCGCTGTTCAACGACGAGGCGCTGATACCCGGCCTGGAGCGGCTCGGGATTCCGAGCCCCGCCGCGCGCGAGTATACGAACGACGGATGCTGGGAGGTGATCATTCCCGGGCGGACGGATTTCGTGTTCCAGCGGCTGAGCCTGATGCTCTGTCTGGAGTGGGCGCTGAACCGGGGGCGCTCGCGGGTGGACGGGAGCCAGCAGGGGCCCGATACAGGCGATGCGCGCGCTTTCGGATCGTTCGAGGAGGTGTGGCAGGCGTTCCTCGTCCAGTTAGCAGCGATGGTGGAGCGGGTGGTGAAGGCCGTGGTGGAGAGGATCAATGATCGCAGCACGATTGCGCCGGTGCCGCTGCTGAGCGCGCTGGTTGACGGGTGCATAGAGAAGCGACGGGACATGACCGCGGGAGGCTCGCGGTTCCGGACCTTCGGCATGCTTGGGGAGAGCGCGGCACATGCCATTGATTCGCTGGTCGCGATAAGGGAGGTCGTCTTCGAGGAGCGCGAGGCGACGATGGGGGAGCTGTGTGACGCGCTCGACGTGAACTTCGAGGGCCATGAGCTGCTGCGCGCGCGCCTGCTGGCGGTGCCCAAGTACGGGAACGATGATCCACAGGCGGACGAGGTGGGGAGGGAGGTGATGGGCGCCTTCGCCGACCTGGTCGGCCGCCGCGCGGCGGAGCACGAAGCGGTGGTGAAGTTCCCATGCGGGGTGGGAACGTTCTCCTGGTACATCGGGATCGGGGAAGGGCTGGGAGCGTCCCCGGACGGCAGGCGCGCCGGGGAGCCGGTATCTTCGAACTTCTCCCCCGCGCTGGGGCGGGATATGGAGGGCATCCCGGCGGCGATTCTGTCGTATGGGAAGATGTACCATGAGAGGCTGCCGGGAGGCGCGCCGCTGGACTTGCGCTTGGGCCGGCAACTGGTGAATGGAGAAGAGGGGACGAGGCGGATGGCGGCCCTCATCCGATCATTCGTGGAGACGGGCGGCTCGATCATGACGTTGACCGTCGCCGACGCGGAGGAGCTGCGGGCGGCTCAGCGGGAGCCGGAGAACTACAAGTCGCTGCGGGTGCGGATGGGCGGGTGGTGCGCTTACTTCACGATGCTGAGCCGAGAGCAGCAGGAGCATCACATCCGGCGGCAGGGGGGCCGCTAGTGCCGGAGGCGGCGGCGCAACAGACCGACGGCCTGATCTTCGACATTGACACGTTCTCGGTGCACGACGGGCCGGGCATTCGCATGGCGGTGTATCTGAAGGGGTGTCCGCTGGCGTGCCGGTGGTGCCACAGCCCGGAGTCGCTGAGCGGCGAGCCCGAGCTGATCCTGGTGCGGGATCGGTGTGTGGGGTGCGGGGCATGCGCGGAGGCTTGCGAGAGGGGGGTGCACCGCGTCGAGGGCGGCCGGCACACCATCCAGCGGGAGATGTGCATTGCTTGCGGCACGTGCGTGGGACGCTGCCCGAACAGTGCGCTGGAGATCAAGGGGCGGCGCGTGTCGGCGGCCGAGATCCTGGACAAGGCGCGCCGGCTCAAGCCGTTCTTCGACCATTCCGGAGGGGGGATCACGCTGACCGGCGGGGAGGTAACGCTGCAGCCGCACTTTG
>CP070816.1:2914644-2919122 GCA_020344235.1 Armatimonadota bacterium | reverse complement strand
GGATTCGCGGTGGCGCTGATCATCGGCGTGCTCGTAAGTCTGTTCACGGCGGTGACAGTGACGCGCCTGTTCGTCGACATGCTGATGCAGACCGGCTTGGCGCGGAAGGTGCAGTTGTTCGGGGTTGCTCCGAGCGAGATAGAAGGGGCTTAGAGCTTAAGGATTAGGGGTCAGGAGATTGGTGACTCGTCCGTCGGTGGTGAATCCGGCAGAGCGAGAGGGGAGCGCAGACCTCGGACTCGTGTTACGTAGAGACTCTGTTTCGCCCTGCGCAGCGGGCTTCGCAGAGCAGGGAGCGCTACTTCGCAGAGGAGCGAAGGGATCGTGGTAGACCTTTTTCGCAAGCGCAAGTGGGACTTAGTGGGACATCGCAAAGTGTGGTTCGCAATTTCGCTCGCGGTGATTCTGACCGGGATGTACTTCTGGCACGCACGCGGGTTGAACTACGGGATCGACTTCACCGGCGGGGGGTTGGTGACCTACCAGCTCGCGGAGCCGGTCGCCGCTGGCCGGGAGGCGCCCACGCTGGCGCAGGCGAGGGAGGCGACTGAGAAGGCTGGCGTGGATGCGCGTCTCCAGATCGCGGGAACGGCGACTCACAAGGATCAACTGCTGGTGCGCACGCGGGTGGTGGCGGACGAATCCAGGAGCGAAAGCGACATCCTGGAGGAGCAGAAGGCGAAGCTTTCGGAGTCACTCTCGGCCGTTTTCCCGGGGATCACGGACGTGCAGAGCGAGCTGGTGACCCCGGTGGTCAGCACGGAGCTGATGCAGAAGGCGGTGTGGGCGGTGGCGTGGGGGTGCTTGTTCATTCTGTTCTGGATACGGGTGCGGTATCTCGATTTCAAGTGGGCGGGGTCAGCGCTGCTGGCGCTGGTGCACGATGTGTTGGTGCTGCTGGGTGTTTTCGCGGTCACGCAGCGGGAAATCAACAGCCCCTTCGTGGCGGCGGCGCTGACGGTCGTGGGGTATTCGGTGCACGACACGATCGTGCTGTTCGACCGAATCAGGGAGAACCTCAAGCTGCGCAAGGGCGACACTTTCGGAGAGACCGCGAACATCTCGCTGCTCGAGACCATGGCCCGGTCCGTCAATACGGTATTAACGGTGCTGTTCGTCCTGACCGCGGTGTACGCGCTGGGCGGCGTGTCGCTGCGCGACTTCACATTCGCGCTGCTTGTCGGGATAACGGCCGGCGGCTATTCGTCAATCTTCACTGCGGCACAAATACTGGTGGTATTGAAGAATCGAGAGGAGCGGGCGATCGCCCGGCGACGAGCAGAGCCGCGGGGCCCGGCGCGGGCGGGAGCCGCGGCGCGTCGAACGGCCCCTGCGGTATCGCAGGGCGCGCGCGCCCGGCCCGTTCGAGAGCCGGCCGAGAGGCCGGGGAGAGTCACCCCCACGCAGCCGGCACCCGAGGCCGCCGCGGTCGGCGGTGAAGCGACCGGCAACGGCGCCGAGCAAAAGCGGCGGAGAGCGCGGTCCGCGCGCAAGAAGCTCAAGACGGGCCGGAAGCGGAAGAAACGGTTCTAGCGATGGCCGGGATTAGGTGGGCCGGGCAGCGGTGGCGGCGGTAGATCTCATGCGTCTCGGCGAGGGGCGGTAAGGACGGAAGCACGGGCGGGAGCCGCGAAAGCGAAGACCGCGCAATGACGCCAGACACAGCGAGTGCAGCAAAGACGCGGGCCGCTCTGATCTCGGTGGCGTCGAACGTATTCCTTACCGCTCTGAAGGCGGCCGCGGGGGTGGCCACGCTCTCAGTCAGCATCCTGTCGGAGGCACTTCACTCGGGCCTGGATCTGGTTGCCGCTGTCATGGCCCTGCTGGCGGTGCGCAGGTCGCGCGTGCCCGCGGATGCAGACCACAACTTCGGGCACGGGAAGTTCGAGAGCATGTCGGGCCTGGCCGAAGGCGTCCTCATCCTGATAGCGGTCGGCTTGATCGTGTGGAGCGCATTCCGTCGGTTAGTGGCGGGCGAGGTGGATGTTAGGCTGCCGCTGCTCGGGCTGGTGGTGATGGGCATCTCCGCGGTGGCGAACGTCTTCGTCTCGCGGATGCTCTTTCGAGTGGCGGAGAAGACGGAGTCGGTCGCGCTGGAGGCAGATGCGTGGCATCTGAGGACGGATGTGTGGACTTCAGCGGGGGTGCTTGGCGGGATGGCTGTCATCGCGGTGGGGACGCGGGTTGGGCTCACTGAGGTGCACCACCTTGACCCGGTGATTGCGATCGGGGTTGCGGTGGTGATAGCGCGTGCCGCGTGGGACATCACGCGCCGGGCGTACGACCATTTGGTGGACCGGTCGCTGCCTGCGCAGGAGGTGGAGAAGATAGCTGCTCTGCTGAGAGACCACTATCCGCAGCTGATAGGGTTCCACCGGCTGCGGACGCGCCAGGCGGGCCCGGCGCGATATGTTGATCTGCACGTGGTGGTGCCCGGGGCGCAGTCGGTGGCGGAGGCTCATGCGCTGGCCGATCATCTGGAGCGCGACCTGGAAGCACTGCTGCCGCGGTTAGAGGTGATGATCCACGTCGAACCCAGGGAGCAGAATGGCTGAGGCCGGGGCGCAAAGTCTGACGCGAGCGCGCTGGGACATCAAGGCTGCGGATGGGGGAACGCAGGAGAGGCTGCGGACGGGACTGGGGGTGAGCGCCGTCACGGCGCGCGCGCTGGTCTGCCGGGGGATCAAGGAGGTGGCGCAGGGGGCGCGATTCCTGGAGCGCGATCTGGCGGACCTCGTGGATCCTTTCGAGATGCGGGACATGGAGCCGGCGGTGGCGGCGGTGGAGCGCGCACTGGAGAGGGGCGAACCGATCCGTGTGTACGGAGACTACGATGTGGATGGGGTGTGCGCGACGGCGCTGCTGGTGCGGGCGCTCGAAGGACTGGGTGGGCGGGTGGACTGGTATATCCCTCATCGGATGGACGAAGGGTACGGGGTGAATGAGGAGGCGGTGAGGCAGGCGAGCGCGGAAGGGGTGAGGCTGCTGATCACGGTGGACTGCGGGAGCACGGCGACGTCGGAGGTGGCGCTGGCGCGGGAGCTGGGGATGGAGGTGGTGGTGACCGATCACCATCGGCCGGGGGACAAGCTGCCGGAGGCGCCGGTGCTAAACCCGTGGCGGGAGGACTGCGATTATCCGTTCAAGGACCTGGCCGGGTCGGGAGTGGCGTTCAAGCTGGTGAGCGCGCTAGCGAGGGCGCGGGGCCTTCGGGAGGGAGCGGAGCTGCGGTTTCTGGATCTGGTCTGTGTGGGGACGGTGGGAGATGTTGTGCCGCTGTTGGGGGAGAACCGGCTGCTGGTGCAGCACGGCCTGGAGCGACTGCCAAAGACGCGGAAGTTGGGGATTGCGGCGCTGATGGCGGCGGCCCGCCTGGGGGGACGAACGGCGATTCTGCCTCGCCATGTCGCTTTCGGCCTTGCGCCGCGCATCAACGCGGCCGGGCGGATGGAGCACGCGCGGGCGGCGATGAGATTGCTGCTGACGAGCGATGCGGAGGAGGCGCGGGAGCTGGCGGAGGCGCTGTCGGAACAGAACGAGCGGCGCCGGGAGGAGGAGCGGGAGACACTCGCACAGGCGGAGGAAATGGTGGCCGAGGGGGTGGACCTGGGTCGGGAGCGAGTGCTCGTGCTGGGGTCCGAGAAGTGGCATCCGGGGGTGATCGGGATAGTGGCGTCAAGGCTGGTGGACCGGTATCATCGGCCGGCACTGCTGATTGCTATCACCAATGGGATGGGAAAGGGATCGGGTAGGAGTGTAGCAGCGCTGAACCTGTGGGAGGCGCTGCGCGAATGCGCGGCGTGTCTGACCCGGTACGGCGGGCACCACTATGCGGCCGGGTTTGGCGTGGAAGCCGAGCAGATTCCGGAGCTTCGGCGGCGAATCAATGAGGTGGCGGAGTCGCGGCTGGCGATGGCGGACTTGGTGCGCCATATTGAGGCCGATGCGGAGGCCGGATTGGGAGAGATGGGGGCGGAGGCGGTGGCCGAACTGGACCGGCTGGCGCCGTTCGGGACGGGTAACCCCCGGCCGGTGCTGGTGACGCGAGGGCTGACGGTGGAAGAGGCGAGACGAGTGGGAGACGGCTCGCATCTGGCGCTACGGCTGAGTGAGGAGAGCGGGCCGAAGGTGGGCGCCATCTGGTTCCGGCAGGGCAAGCTTGAGGCAGAGCTGCCGGTTGGGAGGAAGGTCGATGTCTGCTACCGGCCGAAGCTGGATGAGTGGCAGGGGCGTGTGAGAGTGCAGCTGCAAGTTGAGGATATTGGGGTGCACGGCAGTCTGTGAGCAAGGCAAACCAGCCTGCCGGCCGGCTGGCAGGGAGCAGTGGTGCGATGAGCGGGCGGACACGAGAGAAGACTGAGACGGACGTCGAGGGGCTGCTGGAGCGCGCCGCCGCCTATAATCCGGAGGTGGACCGGGAGCTGCTGCGGCGCGCGTATGAGTTCGCGGAGGAGGCGCATCGGGGCCAGAAGCGGCTG
>CP070816.1:2908333-2914544 GCA_020344235.1 Armatimonadota bacterium | reverse complement strand
TGCTGGTGCGACAGATGAACCTGTTCATGGTGGAGGCCGGAAAGCCGGTCCTCCGGGCGGTCTGCAAGTACCGCTACGATGAGCCGCTGCCGCCCGGATTTGATGAGCGCCTGGATCAGATCGGCGCCGCGGGGGACTAGCCGGCGCCAACGAGAGACCATTGCCCCCGTCTTATCCCCCTGAAACTTAGGCCGCGCTCAACCTCACACGATACTCTCAGATGCCCATGCAGCAGCGCCGAGCACAGAAGCGCGGTCGCCAAGTTCGGGGGACAGCAATACACAGCGGGCGAGGGCCTGGGCGGAGTGGCTCGACTTGAGAGTCGCTTCCGTGGCCTGGAGCAGAGCGACACCCACCGCCGACGGCGTGCTGTCCACGATCGCCGCCTCGGGATTGAAGAGCGCCATCAGGTTCGCCAGGCCGATAGCCAGGTAACGCCCGGTCTCATCCACAACGCGGCGGGCCACCTCGTCTCCCCCCGAGGCCATGCGGACGATGAGGCCCGGAGTGATGGTCCCGAAGCGACCGTCAACAGCAGCGCCCAGGCTGCTGGGACTGCCGCTGCGCAGCGCCCTCACCGCCCGTGCGACCAACGACTGACGATTGGCCAGCGCCTGCCAGCAACCAGCCTGGCCGCAAGCGCAGCGGGGGCCGTTCGCCTCGATGACGATGTGTCCCCCCTGCCCGGGGTCGGACCGAAACAGCGACAGCGGCCGGCCCCCCAAGATCACCGCGACGTCAATGTCAATCCCGACCCGGACGAACACCAGATCCGAAAGACCTCGCGCCGCGCCGAATCGAATCTCCGCCAGAGCCAGTGCCTGCGTCGGACCAATCAGCGCGACCGGCAGGCCGAACTCCTCGACAAACGGAGCTGTCACCCGGACATCGCGCCACGAGGGAAACTCTCCACACGACACGCACGTACCCTCACTCACACTGAGGCGCCCGGGCACGCAAAGGCCGATTCCCTCCAATTCACTGCCCGACGAGTTCAGCTGCGCAATAGCATCGCGCGCCGCCTCACACGCACGGGCCAGCGTCGCATGCGGCTCGGTCCCGGCCGGGCTCGGATGCCGGGCTTCAGCGAGGATTTCACCCGAGGCGGCTACCGCCGCCGCGCGGATGGAGGTGGGGCTGATTGTCACTCCAAGCGCCGGCTTCTCGGCTACAGCCCGGGCGGGCGTCAACCTCTCGCGGAGTGTCACTGCCCGAGATGCGGGCGGTTCCTCCACCAGCAGATCCCGCGGTTCGACGGCAGACACCGCCTCCCCACACCCGCACTCACCATCTGCCGATTCGGCTTCAGAGACGGGGGAGGGCGAGACCTCCCGTACCCTCGGCTCCGGTGCCGCAGCCTCTTCTACTTCCGCCCCCGCGTCGCAAGAGCAGAACAGGCCAAGGCGCCGCGACACCGCGTCCAAGGCGGCGGCGACTGCAGTGCTGCACCGATCGTTTCGCACCAGGGCGGACCCGAGCAGGTCGGTTTCCTTGTTACCATGCCGGAGTCGGACAGTTGCGTGCATTACCTCTTGTCCGATCCCTGTCGTGGTCGTTGCGATGTTCAGTAGCTGGACCTGGGGAGTGGGTGGATCCGCCTCACATTGCTGCAAATACTGCTGCAAGGCCGCCACAGACGCCGCCGCCGCAAGTTCCCAGATGTCGTCGGCCCCGGCTCGGCCTCCCGCGCTGCCCGCAAAACATTGGCTCCCGTGGGCAAGCGTCGTGTGGGCCTCCACAATCTCCGTGCCGACCCGAAATCCCACCTCCCTTATCACCAAGCGGGGGCCGGCCGGACCGGCCGCCTCCGATCCGGAAGGGAGAACGCGCTCCCCCCGGGGCCCCGGTCCGGCCCGCTGGGCCTGGGTATGCACACTACCCCTCCGCAGCCTGCTCGGGCCATATGCTCAACTGACCGCGAGCCTGCTCGCGGAGTGCGCGCCGATAGGCCTCCCTGGGAGGAAGCCCCGCCTGGCGATGTCGCCAGATGGCCTCCACCAGCTGGAGCTGCTCCGTGGTGTAAAGGTTGCGTTCGATCTTGCCGTGACGTTGCTTGAGTGGGCGCAGATACCCGCGCTGCTCTAGGTAGTAAACCAGTTCTTTAGTCATTCCTGGGCAGCGTGCCAGCAGGTCTGCCATCGGGTGGAGATCGCGAAAAGCGTCGACGCGCAAGGCGGCCCCCACTTATGCTTATGTGTGCAAACGCACCGTATGATAGTTCAAAACCGCCTGTTCGTCAAGGGACAAACGAAGAAAAGATGTCCGATTTGCTCCACCCCCGGGCTCGCTTGCTCCACTGGACAGTCCGTGACTCCCCGGCCGGCCGCCCCACTCCCGCGCCCCGCCCCCGCTGCGCGGCTCCGTCCCAACTGCCTCTTCCGATTCGGCCGCAGTACCATTCCGCCTCGCGATGCCCCGCCGTCAGCGCCATAGACTTACTCCTACAGGACCGGTAGCGCTTGCGGCGAAGTGATGAACCGGCCTCTCGAAGCGTGGAGACACAATTGCTGAACGCAGAGACTACAGGCGTCCAGATGCGGACCAAGCGTGCCAGCCGATCGCTCTGTGGCGTTTACGACTGCTCCACCTGTAACCTCTTTCTCGACCAGAAGTGCCCAGGCTGTGCTTCGGGCAATCTCCACATCTTGCGCGAGGCCGGCAATCCCTGCATCGTCTATGAGTGCGTGCGCGAGCTGGGGGTGGCCGGCTGTCACGAGTGCGCACAGCCCTCCTGCCGCCTCAATGACTTGGTGGCCGCGCGCTGTCCCCTCCGTGGCCGCCTTGCCGGAGAGAAGGAGTACCACGGGTTCCGGGAGCTGCTCGACGACACAAGGGGCGTGACCGCCCGGCATCGCAGAGCAACCCTCCCGCCCCGCACCGCGCAGCGCATGACCTCCTATCTGAGGGTGGCCGGTGAGTACGCCCGCCGCGGGGTGTCCACGGTGTCGTCCCACCAGCTCGGCCGAGCGGCAGGCGTTAGGTCCAGCCTCGTGAGGCGCGACCTGTCGGAACTCGGGCACTGCGGTACCCCTGGTCGCGGGTATGGCGTCAACCTTCTGCGCCGCGAGATCCGCCGCCGCTTGCGGCTGGAGCAGTCGCGGCCCGCCGTGTGGCTGGGAGCGGCCCGCCTGGCCGAACGGACGGAGACCCAGCAGGCCCTCGAGGCCGTCCACTGCCGATTGGTGGGCGTATTCGACGACGAGACCAGCCGCGCGAAGGCCGCCGGCCTCCGCGTCCAGCGCTTGGCGGGGGCGAAAGACAAAGTCCGCAAAGAGCGCGCCACCATCGCGGTGTTGGCAAGCGAGGAGGCCGCCCGGGCCGAGGTGATACAGGAGCTGCTCGCCGGCGGAATCAAGGCCATACTCAATCTCACGCCGGTGCGGCTGCCGACATCCGTGAACGTAGTCGTCGAGCAGGGAGACCTGGGCACCCTCCTGTTCCGCCTGCTGTGCAACCTCCGAACGCAGGCTAAGGTGCGGAGCCGAGGCAGGGCGCGGGGCTGACCAAGAGTGAGGCAGAGATGAGCGAAGATGCCGATAGCAAGCAAGCGCAGCGCGAAACCCCTCGGCCGCGCGTGATGCTCGTCGAAGACGAATTCGTCGTTTCCCTCGCTCTGAAGATGCAGCTCGAGGCCGTCGGCTGTGAAGTCGTGGGCACGGCAGACAATGCGGACTCGGCCATTGAGATGGCTTGCGACCTGCGGCCGGACGTCATACTGATGGACATCGGGCTTCCCGGCAAGAACGGGGTTTGCGCAACTCGCGAGATCATGGCGCGCGCGCCCACCCGGATAGTCATGGTGACGGCCTACGGCGATGAGCGCCTCCAGCAGGCGCTGGACGCAGGCGCCCTACTGGCACTCGTGAAGCCGGTGCTGGAGCACCAACTCAAGCAGGCCATCATGAAGGTCAGCGCCAAGCCTGCCCCTGAATCCGCCAGCGGGGAAACGAGCGAGGCCTGACCAGGTGGCCGGCATGAAGGCCATGGTGCTGGCGGCGGGATTCGGGGAGCGGATGCGCCCGCTGACTGAGCACCTGCCCAAGCCACTGCTGCCCATCGCGAACCGTCCCGTCATGAGCTACATTCTCGAGCACCTCGCCCGCCACGAATTCACAGATGTCATCGCCAACCTCCACTACCGGCCCGAACAGATCGTGGACTACTTCGGTGACGGCTCCCGGTTCGGCGTCAATCTCGCCTACACCCACGAGGAGCACCTCTGGGGGATAGCGGGGGGAGTCAGAAGGTGTAAGGACTTCTTTGATGGGGAGACCTTCCTGGTGATTGGTGCCGACGACCTGACCGACATGGACCTGACCGCGCTCCTGGCAGACCATCGCCGAGTCGGCGCCATGGCCAGCATCGGTTTGGTCGAGGTCGAAGAGACCTCCCAGTACGGGATCGTCGTCACAGACGGAGAGGGCAGAATACAGCGGTTTGTCGAGAAGCCGAAGGGAGAGCCGCCCAGCCGCACGGCCAACACCCAGATCTATCTCTTCGAGTCGGGCGTCTTCGACTTCATCCCACCCAACCAGGTCTACGACTTCGGCTTCGATGCCTTCCCCCATATGGTGGCACAGGCCGTCCCTTTCTACGGGTTCTCCCTCCCCGGCTACTGGCGCGACATCGGGGGCCTTGCAGACTACCTCGCGGCCCACGTGGATGCGCTGGAGGGCCGCGTCGCAGTCCGCCTGGAGGGAGAGCAAATGCGTCCCGGAGTCTGGGTGGGGCCGGGCTGTCAGATAGACCCGACGGCCAGGCTCACCGCACCGGTGGTTCTCGCAGAAGACTGTGCCATAGGCCCCGAGGTGGCGCTTGGCGGGGGAACGGCCTTGGGCCGGCGCGTACATGTGCCATCGGGAAGCTCCCTCTGGAACACGGTGGTGTGGGAGGGGGCGAGCATGCCGCCGGAGGCAACTCTGATGAAGGCCGTCGTGACCCCGCAAGGGGTCTTCACCGGGTGAGTTGATTACCGGACATTCGGGCGGCAAAAAGTCTTACGCGGGGATTGCTTGACGGTTTAGGAGTGGGTATAATGGTCCAGAACAAGGAGGCGAGACGAGACCCGGTGCAGCTCGGCGTGGGGGGGGGACGACTACTGGAAACCCGATCTCGGGGGCACTTGTTCAGACAGGATACCGCCTGTGGGAGGTGAGTTGCTATGCCCGAAAAGGGAGCGATGACCGTTCGTGACGCCGGCCGCAAGGGTGGCCGCGCGACCAAGGCCCGGCACGGCCCGGAGTTCTACGAGGCTATCGGCCGCAAGGGTGGAGAGACCACCAAGAAGCGGCATGGACCCAAGTTCTACGAGCGCATCGGCCGCAAGGGCGGCCAGCGCGTCCGTCAATTGGTACAGCAGGCAAAGCGCGCGCAGCGCGGCTGATTCGCACTACCACAGTCTTCGAAGCAGCAGGCAGCCGTCGGCGCCTGCTGCTTCCTTCATTGCCGGGAGTCTCCGCTCTACCCTGCAGTATCGGCGACTCCGAACCGTTCCCGGATCCCCCGCTCTTCAACTTCGTCGGCCAGCCGGCCTTCCGAGGTCAGTATGTGGGGCGTGATGAACACCACCAAGTCAGAGCTGACACTGCTCTTGCCGCGGCTGCGGAACAACCCGCCGATTAGCGGCAGATCTCCGAGAATCGGTATCTTCGTCACCCGCTCCTCGCTCTGGCGCTGAGTGAGGCCGCCGATCATCACCGTCTCCCCGTCCTTCACCCGCACCGTCGTCCCGGTCTGCCGAGTGCTCAGCACCGGTAGCCCCGTCTGAGGGTCCAACTCCGAGATGTTGCTCACCTCCGTGCTCTCCGGGTCAATGCTCAAGGTGATCTCGCCGCCGCCCCCCGTCAGCGGAGTCACGCGAAGCTTGACGCCCACATCCACCCCCTGGATCTTCTCGATCGTCTGGCCGTACGATATATACTCGACCTTTATGAACCGACGCACCCCGATGAAGATGTCGGCCGAGTGGCCGTTTATCACCGCCATGCGCGGCGCCGCCCGGATATTCGCCTTCTGCGCGGCCTCCAAAGCCCGGATCCGGGCCTCGAAGTCGCGGGGCAGCTCGCCGACGCTGGAGTAGACGATCTCCCCGGCGCGGGAGTCCGACTCCAGCCAGTACTCGGGATACCCGGGCTCGAAATAGTCCTCCTCCTCGTATCCCGTCGTTCGGCCGGTGACGTCACCGCGGAACATGCGGATAACCTTGTCCAGT
>CP070816.1:2900381-2908233 GCA_020344235.1 Armatimonadota bacterium | reverse complement strand
GCACTGGTACAAAGTCAGGACGAAGAGCGGCGAAGTCATGACTATCTACTTCGACCACAAGCCTCTCGGCGGCAGGGGCAAGCACAAACAGCGCTGGTTTCTGTTCTCGCAGGAGAGGCTCGACTGAAGCCGTTCGCCGGACGGGCCTACCCGCCAACTATCTTGAGCAAGTTCAGCCCCGACGCCTCGTTGAGCGCTCTCTCCGCACCGACACCGACCAGCTCGATGATGATCACTTCGAGCACCAAGTAGACCGACATCCCCGCCCGCGGGCAGCCGACAAGCGCGGTGTCCTCGCGCCCGATCCCGGCGTGGAAGTGCAGCGTCGGCTTCCCATCAGACGGGAAAACGGTCCCAACGCCGACCAACTCGCGGGCGTCGTCGAACTCCTCGTAATGGGGAACGACCTTCCCGGTCGGACTCTGCGGGCCGGTGACCACCTTGCCTTTGCGCATTCCCCCGACGGCCAGCACCGCCGCAGAGCTTATCTTCTCCCGGCGCGCGATCTCTTCAACAACCTCATAGACAGATTCGCCATCCTCAAGGCGCGCCACGAACACGCGCCCAAGACGTCCCTCGGTATAGTCCATGGCCCTTTCCCTGACTGGCTTCAGAATGCGAGCGGCGCTCGGAGTATGGTTCAGGGAGAGGGACCGGATTTCCTACCGCGCCCTTCGAGCGCGCCTGGTCCGCGGGCCTCGTCGTTGGGTGCCGGCCACCCGCTCGGATCGGCCGGCCCGCGCGCGTCGTCTGGTGGTGCGTTGTGTCACTGGCGGCCGCGTCGCGCGGCCTCGACCTCGCGCGCCCACTGCGGGAGGAGCGACAGGCTCCCGCCGCACTGTTGGTCGCAAACGCCCAGGCCGCGTCGGTCTCCCGAAAGAGCCGGAGATCAGCACACCACGGTGCGGCCAGTCGAACACGCGCATTCCTGATGTGGCTACGCCCAATGCCAGTGTGACAACGACCAGGACCGACATCGCGAAGCCAACCACGGGCAGGTACCGCCGTCGGTGGCAGGCGTGCACCTCGCGGGGCCACAGCCACCAGCGCAGTCCTCCGGCCGCAGTTCCCACGACCGCTCCTGCGCCCAACATCCCGAACTCAGTAACATGGCCGCCCGTCGCCGACCCCAGCGCCGCCAGGGTAAGTGTCACCAGGCCGACCACCGCCCCCATCGCCCACGCCCGCGCCGCCCGATGCTGGATGAGCGCGCCGTAGTCGTGCGTTGGCTGACCGCACAATGGGCACGGGGCCGCGGCAAGCTCCGGCTCTTCCCCGAACCGCCGCCTCAGCTCTTGCCCTTTCCCATACCGCCGCACCGACACGACCACCAGCGCGAGCAGGAACAGCCACCCCAGATACCCCTTCCACCTCGGCGCGGGTTCGTGGTACCCGTGGTACCACTGTTCGAGTTCGTCGGACGGACTCACGCCTACGAAGTAGCTCGACAGACCGAGGTCTGCCGGCGATCCGATCACCAGCCGGAAGGTCTCGAAACCGTGCGCCCACGTCTGCCACCGAAGATAATCGGCCCCTCGCGGGCGCGCCACCCGGAGCATCGGCTCGACCTCCCGCCAGAGTGCCTGATGCTCCGCCTCCCACTCGTCTAACGCTCTGTCCAGCACCCGCCGACGGATATCGGTCGCGCCCACGACCCGCGACAGCAGGCCGGTCTTGTGGCTCGCCTCGACGAGCGCGTCCAGCTCGACGTCCAGCCCGCTCCCCGTCACCTTGCTTTTCGAGAGACCCGTAGCGGCCGTCAATTTCTGGGCCTCGGCCCGGTTCAGCAAGCCGTCGCCGTTTGCGTCGAACTCCGCTCGCAGCGCGCTCTGAAGACGCTTCTTCTCCTGGAACTCATACGCCCGCGCGTACAGACGCGGCCCAAACTTCGCCGCCTCGATCCCCTTGATCGCGATGACCACAAGCTCGCGGATGGTCGGACGGAATATCCCGTAGACCGGCGAGGCGAAGATCAGCAGGAGGATGACGAGGCGCAGCCACACATAGCGCTTGCGCCAGTGCTTGAACCAGCCCCAGAGCAACCGTACGTTCCCACTGACTCGCCGCAAGACTGTGCCCATCGCTTGTCCTCCCCAAGCGAATGATGGCTCCCTCCATCCTACCATGTTTGACGCAGTGTCTGCACCATAAGTTCGCGCAGTCCACGCGCAAGTGCGCAGCGAAAGGTTGAAACCGCGTGGCGCCGAACAGAGGGGGACCAGCTATCGGAGATTCCTCTCGAACATGACTCCCCACCTGCGTTACCGCCTTTTCCTCGTGGCGGCCGGCGTGCTGTGGAGCACCAGCGGCGTGATCCTCAAGAGCCTGCCCGGCGTGCACTGGCTAGCGATAGCTGGCATGCGCTCTCTCTTCGCCACCATCATCTTTCTGCCGGGGCTCACCAGACGGGCGCCGAGCGCCAAGCTGGTGGCCGCGGTGTTGATCTACGCGGTGCTGGTCAGCGCACTGATGGGCTCGATGCAGCTCGGCACCGCCGCTCAGGGGATCTGGCTCCAGTACATTGCACCGGCGGTGGTGGCCCTCTGGGCGTGGCTGCTTCAGCGCCAGCGCCTGCGCCCGGTGGAGGTCGCCGCGGTGCTGCTGACCCTTCTCGCCGTCGCTCTCATCGTCACGGGTGGCAGCGGCCCGGCCCACCGGGAGTCGGTTCTATTAGGTGTGGTGAGCGGCCTCGCATTCGGCTCCTTCATCATTCTGCTGAAGAGCCTGAAAGAAGTCGCACCCGCCACCATCTTCTCCTGGACCAATCTCGGAACGGCCGTGATCGTTCTCCCGATAGCGCTGTCGTGCGGCGTCTCTCTGCCGACGGACCCGCGGGCGCTGCTGCTGCTGGCGGCGATGGGCATCGGGCAGTTGGGGCTCGCCTATTACTTCTTCCAGTGGGGCCTGGCCCGCACGCGGGCGGTGGAGGCGTCTCTCATCGTCTTGCTGGAGCCCATCCTCAACCCGATCTGGGTTTACCTTGCCCTGGGCGAGGTGCCACCCCTTCGCGTGATCATCGGGTGCGGGATGATCGCCCTCGGTTTGGTGGCCTTCGCGCTCGGTCCCGGTGCGCGTGCTGGCGCTGATGGGAGGAGAGACTGACCCCGGAAGGCATAGGCACCCAGAGGCCCGACGCGCGCTCGAAGGCCCCTAGTCCGGCTCCGGCAGCTTGTCGAAGACTACCTCCGTTGGGCTGCGGCGGAGCAGAGTCTCGGCAGTGCGCCCCCAGCGATGAGCCCGGTCCCCGCGCGAGGCTATGCCCATCACGATGAGATCGGCTCGATGGTCCTCGGCGGCGGTGATGATGCCTTCCCCGGCCTCCCGGGCCCGCCAAATCATGGTACGGACCGGCAGGTTGTGGAGTGCCACCACTTCGCGCGCGGTGTCCAGAGCGCTCTCCGCCTTTCGCTCGGCAGCGCCCAGCGGAGCGTCGAGCTGGAGCGTCCGCGGCACCTCCAACACGTAGATCAGCACGATCTCCGCGCCTTGCTCCTGGGCCAGGCGACAGGCGAGTTCGACTCCCCGGCGGGAGTAGGGGGCCTCGGTGGTCGGCACCAGGATGAGGCGCGCGACATCCAGTGAGCGCCGCGCTCTCGCCACCTCAGCCGTCACGGGTCGCGGCACCCGGAACATCCAGATGATAAGAGCGGTTATTGACGCGGCGAAGACAATGGCGATCACGATGCCCGCGGCCGAGGCCTGCACTTGCGCTATCATTGCCGGCTCCGTTCCTCCCGCATCCAGCGAAGGATGAAGGCGGCGCGGTAGACTCCATAGGCCGCGAACAACGCCCCCACTAGGTAGCTGCCCCACGGCGCGCCGCGCAGCGCTGACCGCACCAGAATCGTGGCACCCAGCACGAGGAACAATGCCGTCGTCAGTACCTGGAACTTCGCGATCGGACGCAGCACTCTCACTTCTCCGACTCTGTCATCGCGCGGTCGCGCGCCGTCAGCGCCGCCCGATAGCGCTCGAGCAAATCGAACTCTTCTGCCTCCTGCAGCACTTCCTGCTGCTGGGCCTCCCAATCCCTCCTAACGGTTCCGAGAACAGGCAATCCCTTGCGCCGCCGATACCACGCGTAATAGGCAAAGCAGGCCAGCACCCAGGCCGGACCGGCAATGCGTCCGATCTCGTGGGTCAGGACGACCATCGCCAGGATGCCGCCGATGCCGATGGTGCCGAGGATCGCCAGCAGCGGGAACTCGTAAACCTGACCTCTCCGCCGCACTCGTATGTTGAACGGCACCTTATACGGCCGGGGCGAGAAAGGATCCGTGAACCGCAGGCGAATCAACGCAAGGAATACGAGCAGGTAGCCAGTGCTGGCCCCGAACGCGTACATGTTGCCCAGTGTGTCCAGAGTGCGCGGGCCGGTGAGCGAAGCGAGCATCGCCTGCACGATGGCGATAGTCGAAAACACGATGATTGTGCGCGTCGGCGTTCGGTACTTGGGATGGACCTCGTTGAACCATTCGCTGATGAAGTGAAAGCGACTCATTGAGTAGGTGAGTCGCGAGGCCGACATGACGCCGGAGTTGGCCGAGATAAGCAAGATCAGCGCCCCGAGGAAGGCCGCCAGCGGCCCCGCGATGATCCCGATATAAGGTATGGCGTGCGCCAGCACGGCGACAGGGTTGTCCTGATGGAGACCGAGGATTTCCCAGGGCTGAGTGGCCTCGCCCTCGGGGGGTAGGTCCATCCCAAGCCCAAGCGTTGAGAATGCAGTGGCGAACAGGAACACCGTGAAGATCAGCGCGATAGAGGTGCGCGGCACGATGGTGGCCGGCCGGCGTGTCTCCTGCGCGGCTTGAGAGATGGATTCCAAGCCCACGAACGAGATGATCGCCAGCGAAGTCCCGTACATGAAGTTCCGGAGGTTCGGGAACTCGAACCGCCACTGGAAGGCAAACACCTCGGGCCGCCAGGCGGCAACGAACCCGAACAGCACCAAGCCCACCTCCGTGGCGATCACCACCACCCCGATGACCTCATTGAGAAGCGATGACTCGCGGATCCCCCGCATGTTCAGCCCGATCAACAGCAGGATGAGGAAGAGGGTCTCGACCAGCCATATGTACTCCACGTTCTGGAAGGGGCCGACTTGGATCACGAAGTCCCTCACGTCCACGCCGAACAGGTACGGCAGGAAGAAATTCACATACCCCGCGCAGGCGGCCGAGAACAGCGCAATGTCAATCGTGTAGTCGAGGAGGAGAGCAGACCCGGCGACGAAGCCCCAGAAGTCGCCGAGCCCGCGGGCGGCGAAGTACTGTCCGCCGCCGGCGACCGGATAGGTGGCGGCAAGCTCCGTGTAGGCGAGGCCGATGAGGATGTAGACAATGCCGGCCAATCCGAAGGCCAGGCTGGTGGCCCCTGCCGCGTAGGCCATGACGAGGCCGAGCGCGACGTAGGTGTCGGCGCCCACGTCGGCAAAGCCCCACATGTAGGAGCCCCAGACGCTTACCTCGCGTCGGAGCCCCTCCGACTCTCCCATTTCCGGCAAGGGTTCTGGCTCACTCATCTGCTGCTGCGTCCTTCGCTGCCGCGCCCACCATCACTGGCCAAACTTTGGTAGTATACGCCGGCATAATGCTCTGTCAATAGTCGCATCTTGCGACATCGGGAAGGCGCGCCGGTCGCGGCGTCGAATAGACACTACCCCGAACGATCCCGTCCAACCGAATCGCGGGCACAGCCCGTGTAAGAGGTCCGTCAGGAGCATGCCGCGCTTCGTGCTCGAAATCGGAACCGAAGAGATACCGCCGCGCTTCTTTCCGCCCGCGCTGGCGCAGCTCAGGGAAGAAGGGGCGCAGGTGCTGCAGCGCGCCCGGCTGACCCACGGGGAACTGAAGGTCTACGGCACTCCGCGGAGACTGGCGCTGATCGCCGAGGACCTGGCTGCGCGACAGGCGAGCGCAACACGCGAGGAGCGCGGCCCTGCCGCCAGCGTCGCCTACGACGAGGAGGGAAAGCCGACCAAGGCGGCTCTGGGATTCGCGCGCCGACACGGGGTTGCCCGTGAGACGCTCGAGGTGAGGGAAACGGAACAGGGCCCTTACGTCTTTGCCGTCATCACCGAGCCCGAACTGTCCGCACGAGAGGCCCTCGCCCCGCTGCTGCCCGGCCTCATCACAGGCATTTCCTTTCCGAAGTCAATGCGCTGGGGCGAAGGCAAGCTGCGATTCGGGCGGCCGATCCGGTGGCTGCTCGCGCTGGTGGACGATGAGGTCGTCGAGTTCGAGCTGGACGGTATCCACAGCGGCCGCGAGACCCGAGGACATCCGGTGTTGGCCGATGGCGTGCTCGAGATCGCTGACGCGGAGAGCTACGAAGAAGCCCTGCGGAAGCGACATGTCATCGTTGACCCGGACGAGCGGCTTAACATACTGAACCATCAACTTCTGGGAATCTCGCACTCGCTCGGCGCGCGCGCCGCGTATGACGACATGCTGGGCGGAGTGCCCCCTCTGTCCAAGTTGCTGGCTGACGCCGACAGATTCGAGGGTGCACTGGCGATGTACCCGAAACTTGAGACGACGTTCTTGGTCGAGTACCCGACCGCTGCTTGCGGCACCTTCGAGCCAGCCTTCCTGCGGCTGCCAGAGGATGTGCTTGTCGAAGAGATGCAGCACGTCCAGAGCTACTTCCCGCTGCGAGACCTAAAGGGGAAGCTCCTCCCTCGCTTCATCGCCGTCCGCGATGGCGGCGAGGCGAATCTACCCGCCATAGTCGCTGGCTGGGAGAGCGTGCTCCGCGCCAAGCTCATAGATGCAGACTTCTTCTACCGTGAGGACCGGAAACGGCCTCTCGCCGACCGAGTCGAGGACCTGCGCGGCGTAGTCTTCCACGAGAGGCTCGGGACCATGTACGACAAGACAGAGCGGATACGCGCCATCGCCGCCGAGGTCGCGCGTCAGGTCAGGATGTCGCCTGAGCGGGCCGAGCATCTTGATCGCGCCGCTTACCTGTGCAAGGCCGATCTGGTGACGCAGATGGTGCAGGAGTTGCCGAGTCTGCAGGGCGCCATGGGCCGTGAGTACGCGCGGAAGTCGGGCGAGAGCCAGATCATGTGGGAGGGGATCGGTCAACACTACCGACCCCGATTCTCGGGCGACTCGATCCCAGCCACCGATATCGGCGGACGTCTCGCGCTCGCCGACAAACTTGATACCCTCACCGCCCTCCTCGCCGTCGGCGTCGCCCCCACCGGCTCGGCCGACCCGTTCGGCCTGCGCCGTGAGGGCACTGGAATAGTGCGCATACTCACAGAAGCCGAGCACGGCCTACGAGTAGCGCCCCTGATCGACATGAGTCTGCGGGCACTTGAGGGGCAGGGCTACGGCGAGATGCCACATGAGGCAGTGAGGGCGGGTGTGACCGACTTCCTGCGTCAGCGGCTCGCGACGCTGCTGCGCGAATCCGGGGTGCGCCACGACCTCATAGAGGCCGCTCTTGCTGTCGGAGTTGATGATATGAGGGCCGCGAGGGCGCGTGCGGAGGCCCTGGACGACCTGCACAAGCGCCGCTCAGACTTCCTCCCCACCGTCATCGCCTGCACCCGCCCCATCAACATCTCCAAGGATTTCGAGGGCGGCGAGGTTGACCCCAACCTCTTCCAGGAAGACACCGAGCGAGAACTTTGGGCCGCGTACAACAAGGTTTCGGACAAAGCCGACAAGGTCAACCTGGTCGAACTCTTCGGGCTCTTTGGGACCGAGCTTCGCGCCCCCATTGACCGCTACTTCGAGGACGTGCTCGTGATGGCCGAGGACGAGAAGCTCCGCCGCAACCGGCTCGCCATGTGCTGGCAACTGAGCCAGCTCTTCCGCCGGCTCGCTGACTTCTCCCT
>CP070816.1:2894027-2900281 GCA_020344235.1 Armatimonadota bacterium | reverse complement strand
GGGCCCTGACTACGAGGGGCCGGCGGCCGGCCAATACTACGTCTACCGGTTGAAGCCGATGGTTGCGAAGCAGATTCAGGTGGCCGATGGCACCTACGAATGGGTGTGGGAGGAGGAGAGTGAATACTCTTCCGAGGGGACCATCGTGGTCCCGGTCACGCCGCCTGGAGCCTACCCTTGGTACTGGGTCTTCCAAGGCTATGAGCAAGACGTGTACGAGATATGGGACGTCTTCGACAACCCGGAGATCTTCGGGAACATCGCCACCTTTCACTTCTACAGTCCTGCGGGCGCGGACGAGATGATAGTACAAGTCACCCGGGACCCGAATGTCACCTTCGACCCCCAAGGAGTTTACTCGCGGACGACCCCCATCTCGTATGGGTTCGAAGGGGCCGCGCAAGTAGACCTGACACAAGTGCCCGGCACGGGCGATCTCTTCTGGTGGCGCCTCGGGGCGCGCAACAGGCGAAGCGCGACGCCGCCGCGGCCCTGGCCGCTTCATCTTGGCAACGACTATGGCTGGGTGTGGTCAGAGCGACTCGCCTTCGCCATCTCCCCGTTGAGTAGGGCCTCGCTCTTGCACCAGCAGAGGGAGGCCGTGACGAGATCGGAACTGAGGGGCGTGCGGCTTCCGCGCCGCACCGCCGCGGAGCGCGTGCACCGAGCCGAGTAGCATCGTCGTGAATTGCTCTGGCGGGACCCGTAAGGGTCCCGCCCTCCTCAATTCTCAACCTGTCTGAGGCGTAGATGCTGAGGTGCTGTAGAGCCTGGCTCCGTCCCATCATCGCGATAGCCGCGCTGCCCGTGCTGGGTAGCGTCGTTGCAGCCTCGCCGCTGGACGCGGTGCTGAGGCTGCGCGCTGATCCCGATCGCGTTCCGGCCGATGGCGAGACTGCTGTTGCCGTCTCGGTGGAGGTGTTGGACAGCTTGGGCCGGCCCCTCCCCGACGGCACTACCGTCTACTTCGACACTACCCTGGGCGAGATCGTGTCGCCCGTCGAGGCGTTGGGCGGGATAGCGCAGACGACTCTGAAGCCCTCGAACGCGGCCGGAACAGCATTGGTGTCCGCCATGGTCGGGGCTGCGCGGGCCACCATCGAAGTGGAGTTCCTGGCCACCGCAGGAAGTGCATCGCCCGACTCGCGGCTGGTCGAACTCGTCGCCGACGAGCTCTCGTACAGCGGCGAGCGGCGGCTCTTTGTCGCCACCTGGAACGCGGTGCTGAGGTACCAGACCATCGAGATCCGGGCCGACAGCATCCAGTATGATGTCTCCCCCAGTGTAGTCCGCGCGCAGGGCAACGTAACGCTCCAGTCGGGTGCGCGCGTGCTGTCCGCGGACGCCCTGCGCTATGAGCTGCGGTCCCTGCGGGGACGAATGCTGCGGGTGACGGACGGAGTGGAGAGGCTGGTTGTCGAGGGGGACGCGCTGGATACCCGCCCGGACCCCGCGGACGACCCCTGTCTGTGGGACCCGCTGCCGACGGACGAGACGCGCACGTGGGTGAGAGCGCAAAGAGCCATCATAGATCCAGGGCACAAAGTGATCCTGGACCATGCTACCTTCTACGTGGACGAGACCCGCGTGATGAGCCTGCGGCGACATGTCGTCGATCCGAATTCGGGCGGGGCCCTCTTCGGCAATACCTTCGGGTATAGCTCAGGCAATGGGGTGGATATGGACTTCCCGTTCTACTACCGCGCCAGTGGCCACCGGGTGGGGTCCCTTCACATCACTCGCAACCGCACCCTGGGGACCTACCCATACGAGGCCGGGTGGTCGTTCGGCCTGAAGGAGGAGTACTTCCGGGAAGGCCGCGGCGAGGGTTCCTTCACGCTGCAGGATGTTCTGCACCCCGACCAAGGCCTGAAGTGGGACCACCGCCAACAGCTCGGTGGGCGCGCCCGCATCAGCATGAGGGCCAGCGCCATGTCCCTGCAAGAGGACAGCCCCCGGCTGCGGTCGCTCGGCATGAGCTACTCCCGGCCGGTGCCGGGCGGCGGGTTGTCTCTGTCCACCTCTCGCAGCGACTTCGGCCTCTCTGAGAGCTACTTCTCCGATCTCGCCTACCGGCTCCGCACTCGTCGCGTCGGGAACGGGATTCTCGCAGTGCCTGTCTTCCATTTGCGCTACTCGCAAAGCCGGAACTCGAGCGAGCAACTCCTGGTGGATCCGACCACGGGAGCGCCCCTCATGTCCCCGCAGCAGAGCACAGGGAGGACTACCTCCCCCGGGTTCGATCTCAACTTCGACCTGCCCATCCGACAGCTCGACACCAGGACGCGGCTCAACGCCAGATTAATGACGGGATATGCATGGGGCCTCTCGGGCGGCGGACGGGGAGTGCTCGATGGCCGGCTTGGCATCATGCGGCGGCTCGGCACTGCCGAGTTCATCAAGCTCGACTACACCTACGCCTCCACGCCGGCGGGTATCAATCCTTCCCTATTCACGTTCGGGCGGCAGATGCTGAGCTTGAATGGGGCGGCCACGGTGAAAGACTGCAGCGTCCGATTCAACACCTCCCGACAACTGGACGGTGACCGCTTCTTCGGCTCTGTTCACGTTGCGCGCGCGCTGCCGCTGGGGACCGACGCAATTGGCCGGCCGCTCTGGAGCCTCGATGCCAGCCACTTCTTCTCCCAGCTCGAGGACTATCACATAGCCAGCTCGCAGTTCTCTCTGAACCGTGTGATTGGAAACTACCGGGCTTCCCTCTGCTACTCGCCAGAGGGGCACGGCGGCTACGACAGCCGCCCGTGGGTGGGGACATATGGCTACGGTTACACGTATTCCGGCGGGCGCAACTTCTGGATCCAGTTTGCCGCCGGCTCGTATTGATTCTCACCCGGGCAACTGAGTCTCCTCTCAGGCTTTATCAAACACCCGTTGGTATGTTATAATGCGGCCGGATAGACATGGCCGGCCAGTTTGAGCTGATTTCCGAACTCACTCCGAAGGGCGATCAGCCGGAAGCCATCGAGCAGGTCGCCGAAGGTGTGCTGAGCGGCCTTGGGCGGCAGATTCTGCTCGGGGTGACCGGTTCCGGCAAGACCTTCACGATGGCCCATGTGATCGCGCGCGCCCAGCGGCCGACCCTCGTCATCGTCCACAACAAGACCCTCGCCGCCCAGCTCTGCGGCGAGTTCCGCGAGTTCTTCCCCAACAACGCGGTCGCCTATTTCGTCAGCTACTACGACTACTACCAGCCTGAGGCCTATCTCCCGCAGACCGACACCTACATCGAGAAGGACGCCGCCATCAACGAGGAGATCGATCGGCTTCGGCACTTCGCCACGCAGGCGCTGTTCGAGCGGCGGGACGTCATCGTTGTTGCTAGCGTATCGTGCATCTACGCCCTCGGCTGCCCGGAGGAGTACGAGCGCCTGACGTTTCAAGTCAAGCGGGGCGAGAGCTACGACCGGGATCGCCTGCTGAGACGGCTGGTGGCCATGCAGTTCACCCGCAACGACGTCGCCCTCGCGCGGGGTCAGTTTCGGGTCCGAGGAGATGTGCTCGAAATCCTTCCCGTGGACGAAGAGCGAATCACCCGCATAGAGATGTTCGGGGACGAGGTGGAACGCGTTGTCTCCCTCGACCCGGTGACTGGAGAAGTGAAGGGAGAGCGCGACGGCGCGATGATCTTCCCCGCCACCCATTATGTCTCCGACGCCGAGCAGCAGGAACGGGCCATCGCCTCCATCGAGGAAGAGCTGGAGGAGCGACTGCGCCACTTTCAGCAGCGGGGCAGGCTGCTCGAGGCCCAGCGGCTGGAGCAGCGCACCCGCTACGACATGGAGATGATCCGAGAGATCGGCTACTGCCAGGGAATCGAGAACTACTCCCGCCACTTCGACGGGCGCGAGCCCGGCCAGGCGCCTTACACGCTGCTCGACTACTTTCCCGAGGACTTCCTCACCATCGTGGACGAGAGCCATCAGACCATACCCCAGATCGCCGGGCAGCATGCTGGCGACCGCTCGCGCAAGGATAGCCTGGTAACACACGGATTCCGTCTCCCATCGGCCTACGACAACCGGCCGCTTACATTCGAGGAGTGGGAGCAGCGCGTGGCACAGGTGATCTTCACCTCCGCCACCCCCGGACCTTACGAGCACCGCGTGAGTGACCGGGTCGTGGAGCAGATCATCCGGCCCACGGGCCTGGTGGACCCCGAGGTGATCGTCAGACCCACGAAAGGCCAGATAGACGACCTCATCGGGGAAATCCAGGGCCGCGTCTCCCGCGGGCAAAGGGTGCTCGTCACCACCCTCACCAAGAAGATGGCCGAGGACCTGGCGGAGTACCTCGCAGAAATGGACATCAAAGTGCATTACCTGCATTCGGAGATCCAAACCCTGGTCCGGACCGAGATCCTGCGCGACCTGCGCCTCGGGGTGTACGACGTGGTGGTGGGCATCAACCTGCTGCGCGAGGGCCTCGACCTGCCGGAGGTGAGCCTCGTGGCGATCCTCGACGCGGACAAAGAGGGCTTCCTTCGCTCCGACACGTCGCTCATTCAGACCATCGGCCGCGCCGCGCGCCACGTCTCCGGACAGGTCATCATGTACGCCGATCAAATCACCGATTCCATGCACCGCGCCATTGAGGAGACCAACCGGCGCCGGCAGCGCCAGATCGAGTACAATGAGGCCCACAGCATAAAGCCGGAGTCCGTTCGCAAGGCGATTCGAGACCTCCTGGTGGAGGAGGTTGCAGAGGAACCCGCGATCTATACGGCAGGGGACGGCCCGCCCGGAAAGCAGTTGCCCGATCTCATAGCCGAACTCCAATACGACATGCGCCTGGCGGCAGAGGAGCTGCGCTTCGAGGAGGCGGCCAAGATAAGAGACCGGCTCCGGTTGCTTCAGGGCGAGGCCGCGGAGCCGGCCAAGCCAAGTCCCCGTTCGGCGCGGGCGGGGAAGCGGCGGAAGCGGTGACCCAGCATCCGGGTTGGGCAGGAGCGTGTCTCTTGCCTGGATCTAGATGGCAGGGGCAAGCGCCCTTCGGCTGTGCTCAGGGCGGGCCTGGCCAACGTGCAATGGCCCCATGGGTGTCATTCTGAGGCGAAGCCGAAGAATCCATTCGTTGATAGGTTCCTGACCGAAGGTCAGGACAAAGGGAAGCGTAGGTGAGCGGCAGGACGTATTCCGTCTACATCATGCCGAGCCGGACCTGCACTCTTTACGTCGGCGTCACGAACGATCTTGAGCAGCGCGTATTCGAGCACAAGGAGAACCTGATCCCGGGCTTCACGCGTAAGTACGGCATCACCCGGTCGGTCTACTTCGAGAGTTACGGTGAAGTGCTGGACGCGATTGCCAGGGAGAAGCAGATCAAGGGATGGCGAAGGGCGCGTAAGGTTGATCTCATTGAGTCGGTCAACCCACGATGGAGAGACCTGAGTGAAGGCTGGTATGGTCAATCGTCATGCCGCTGATGCGCCCTGACAGGATGGGAACGGATCCTTCGCTGCGCTCAGGATGACACCGAGGGACCCACCCCTGCCTAACGAGAGAATGGTTCTGAAGCATGGCCACCGACAAGATCGTCGTTCGCGGCGCCCGACAGCACAACCTGAAGAACATCACGGTCGAGATCCCCCGGGACAAGCTCGTCGTGATAACGGGCCTGTCAGGGTCGGGCAAATCGTCCCTCGCCTTCGACACCATCTACGCCGAGGGCCAGCGCCGCTACGTCGAGTCTCTGTCCGCCTACGCCCGCCAGTTCCTGGGAGAGATGGACAAGCCCGACGTGGACTTCATTGACGGCCTCTCCCCCGCGGTCTCCATAGACCAGAAATCCACCACCCGCAACCCGCGCTCCACCGTCGCCACGGTCACCGAGATCTACGACCACATGCGTCTGCTCTGGGCCCGCATCGGCCGGCCGCACTGTCCGGAATGCGGCCGGCCCATCGAGAAACAGACCTCCGAGCAGATCGTGGACCAGGTGCTCCAGCTTCCCGAGGGCACCCGCATCCTCATCCTCGGGCCCGTCGTGCGCGGCAGGAAGGGCGAGTATCGCCAGATATTCGAGGACATCCGCCGCGAGGGGTTCGCCCGGGTCCGCGTGGACGGCAACGTGGTGGACCTGTCCGAGGCCGGCGAGCTGCGACTCGCGCGCTACAAGCAGCACACCATCGAGATCGTTGTGGACCGCCTCGTCGTCCGCCCCAGCGCGCGGAAGCGCCTCGCCGATTCGATGGAACTCGCCCTGCGCGTCGGCAGCGGTGTCGCCCTCGTCCAAGT
>CP070816.1:2887889-2893927 GCA_020344235.1 Armatimonadota bacterium | reverse complement strand
GTTGACGTAGTACTCGCGGGAGACGAGCCAGCCGGTGCGCTCGAAGAGGCGGGCGAGAGTATCGCCGAGGGCGGCGGCACGGCCCTGAACGACGGCGACGGGGCCGGTGGGATTGGCGCTGACGAACTCAAGGAGGAGGCGCTTGCCCTCGCCGGCGTCGGAGCGGGCGTAACCGTCCCCCTGCTCGATGATCCGGCGGACGGTGCGGCGGAGCCAGGCCGGGGAGAGGGTGAAGTTGATGAAGCCGGGGCCGGCGACGGAAGTGCTTTCCGCCAGGCCTTCGGGGAGGTCGAGGTGGCGAAGGAGCACGTCGGCGACTTCCCGCGGGGGGCGGCCGGTCTCGCTGGCGACGGCCATTGCGAGACTGGTGGAGAAGTCGCCGTAGCGAAGGTCGCGGGGGGTGAGGAGTTCGACCTCGACGGAGAGAGAGCCGGGGATGTCGCCCGCGTTCTGGGCTTTGGCGAGGGCGTCTGATAGGGCCTGGGTGAGGAGTTCTCTGGGCATGGCTGCTCCGTAGATCAGAATGCTCTGAGCCAGGTCCACGCTTCGCTGAGGAGCGGACCGGCGTACTCGATTAGCAGGGCCACCGCGACGAAGCCGGACACGACCTGAGGGAAGCCGCTGTTCCAGAGGCGACGGGGGAAGGAGGCGCGCGCGCCGGGGTTGGCTCGCACCTTGTCGAGGAGGGTTTCTGCTACGATGAGGGCGCTGCCGAGCTGGCGGTCGGAGGGTCGGCGGGTGGTGATCCAGCGCTGGAGGCCGGCGCCGAGTCTGCGCCAGGTGAGGAGGATTACGAAGACCAGCGCCACGAAGGTGAAGAGGCGAGTGGGCTCGTCCACTTCCCCGCTGAGCGAGGTGAAGGACTGCTGGGCGATGATAAGCAGAATCAAGAGGGCCATTATATTGGTGCCACAGCGGGGATGGACCCGGGGCATGGCTTTGATCTTCTGCTGTTGGAGGTCCTCTCCCTCCTCGATGGCGTGAACGACCATGTGCTCGGCGCCGTGGACACCGGCGAGCGGAGAGAGGCGGAGCAGCACGAGGAAGACGGCGATCTGGAGCCCGAAGAAGATTACGACCGCGAGGAGCGAGATGTCATCCGGGGGCTGGGGAGGAGGCTGGGGCGAGCCCCCGAAGAGGAGCCGATCGGCGAGCCAGAGGAGGCCGTAGACGATGCCGTTGGCGAGGAGGTTGATGACCATGAGGGCGGCGCCGGTGGCGGCGAGGGCGAAGTCGTGGGCGCCGGCGCGGAGGGCGCCGGTGGTGAGGTAAATGCCGAAGGGGGTGGCGAGGCCGGCTATGGGAGGGGCGAGAGGCTGGCCGCTGAGGGCGGCGAGGAGGTCGCGGCGGAGAAGCATGCCAAGATAGCGCCCGTCCGGGGCAACGACGGGCACAGCGGCGTCGGCGGAGTCGCGGAGGGCCTGAGCGACGGCGGGAAGGGGCTGAGTGTCGGAGAGGATCAGCTCGATGGGGCGCATGATGTGGCGGGCGGGGAGGCTTCGAGCCACGGCCGCCGGGTCGGGGGCGTCGGCGACGAGGGCGAGGATGTCGGCTTCTTGCACGAGGCCGATGAGACGGCCCTGGTCGGCCACGGGCAAGGCCGGAAGCGCGCGGGCCCGCAGGATGCGCACGGCTTTGGCGACGGTGTCGTCGGGTGCCAGGGGCGGAGCCGTCTTTATGATATTGCGTATATCACGAAGGACCATGTGGATGGGGCACCGAGTCCGGTTGCCGTCTGGACCTGCTCTATGCTATCATAACTCGCGCTGTTCGGCATCAATCGGGAGCTTTGTTATGGCAAGAAGATGTGATGTATGCGGCAAGGGGCCGATGACGGGTTACAATGTGAGCCACTCGCACGTGCGGACGAAGCGGCGGTGGCTGCCGAACCTGCAGCAGGTGAGGGCGCTGCAGAATGGCAAGCCGGTACGGGTTCGCGTGTGCGCGAAGTGCTTGAAGGCGGGGAAGGTCACACGCGCGGCCTGATCGAGAGGGAGCGATCAAGAGTCTTTGTCGTCCGCATGGGCCGCCCCCTGCAAGGGGGCGGCGCCTTCGTGTATGGAGGTCGAGAGGCGGGTTAGTTCATGTTGAGTGAGGGGGCGCCATCGGCCAGGCTGGAGATCGCCGAGGAGGAGGGGGCCGACGCGGGTGCGGCGGAGGCGGTGGACGGGATGGCCGACCGCTTTCAGCATGCGGCGGATCATGCGCTTGCGGCCGGAGTGAACGGTCAGCTCGATGAGGGAAGTCTCGTCGCCGGGGCGGAGAAGGCGAACGCGGGCGGGCCCGCTGGGGCCGTCGTCGAGCATGACACCGCGAGAGAGCCGGCGCAGCACGGCCGGGGTGGGGCGGCCGCGAACCTCGGCCTCGTACACTTTTTCGACCTGGTAGCGGGGGTGGGTGAGGCGGTAAGTGAGGTCGCCGTCGTTGGTGATGAGGAGCAGGCCCTCGGTGTCGGCGTCGAGGCGACCGGCGGGGTAGAGGCGCTCTGCGACGTCGCCCAGCAGATCGAGGATGGTGGTGCGGCCGCGATGGTCCACAACGGCCGAGAGGGGGCCGCGGGGCTTGTTGAGGAGGAAGTACCGCTTGGGCTGAGGGCGGAGCAGGCGGCCGTCCAGCTCAACCCGTGACTTGTCGGGGTCGAGCAGAACGCCGGGGTCGGCGACAACCCGGCCGTCGACGCGGACGCGGCCGGCCCGGATGAGGTCGGCGGCCTTACGGCGGGAGGCGGAGCCGGCGGCCGCGACGAGTTTTGACAGCCTTTGCATAGTGCCTGACGAGAAGGGCTATGATCGCCAGAATGACGAGGGCGCGCAGCGCCCAGACGGCGATGACGCGGAAGGCGGACCGGGGGACTGCCTGGCCTGCGAGGAGCGGGGCATGGGCGAGCACTTCGCCGCCGGCGAGCAGTCGCACGCGGCCGACCGGATCATTGCGAGAGATGGGGGCCTGCAGGGGCCCGTCGAGAGTGACCTCCAGCCTGGGCGGCCGGGGCAGGTCGGTACTGGTGACGGCGACAAGGGTTTCGTGACAGATGGCGGGGACGGAGGGCTGGGCGCCGCCGCGGACTTGGGCGCGGCCAAGGGCGGCTCCCGGGGTGGCGTAGACCTTTTTGCGGAAGTTGGGGAAGCCATAGTCGAGGAGGCGAAGGGCATCCCGGTAGGCTTCGCGGCTGTCGAGGATGACGGCGACGAGCTGCCAGTCATCCTTGGTGGCGGAGGCGACGAGGCAGTGGCCCGATTCCTTGACATAGCCGGTCTTGACGCCGTCCACGAAGTCGGCGGTGGTGCGGAGGAGCTTGTTGTGGTTGCGGAGCGTGCGGACGCCACCGGGGTCGCTGGGGACGAGGATTTGGGCCTTGCGGGTGCTGACGAGCTCTCGGAAGCGAGGATGTTTGAGGGCCTCGCGGGTGATGAGGGCGAGGTCGTGAGCTGAGGAGTAGTGGTCGGGGTGGTGGAGGCCGTGGGGATTGACGAAGTTGGTATGGGTAGTGCCGAGCTGGCTGGCGCGGTGGTTCATGAGATCGGCGAAGGCAGGGACACCTCCGGAGATATGGGCGGCGATGGCGAGGGCGGCGTCGTTGGCGGACTTGAGGAGGAGCGCGGCCAGCAGGTCGTCCACTCGCATTAGGTCCCCGGGTTTGAGGTAGAGGGAGGAGCCCTGGACCTTGGTGTCGGCGGGGGTGACGACAACGGAATCGTCAAGCTTGCAGTTCTCGAGCGCGAGCAGCGCGGTCATGATCTTGGTGGTGCTGGCGACCGGGCGGGATTGGTGCATCTGCTTCTGGTAGAGAACGCTTCCGGTTTCGATATCCATGAGGACCGCGGCATGGGCCCTGACGGCGGGCGGCTGAGCGAATGCCGGAGGGTGTGGCTGGAGGAGGAGCGCGGCGGCTCCGAGGAGCAGCACGACGGCGCGCCTGGTGCGAGGTCGCTTCATTGTGGAGGCTGCTTATCGGTTCCTGCGGACTCGGGCTGGACGTCAGGCTCGTCCGGTGCGGCCTCGGTCGCAGGGGGAGGGGCATCAGCGTGGGGTTGGGCTTCGTCCACCGGGATGGCGTCGAGTCGAGGGAGGTCGTCTACGGAGTTGAGGCCGAAGTGGCCGAGGAAGTCGTCGGTGGTGCGGTAGAGCACGGGACGGCCGGGGGTTTCCTTGCGGCCGGCCTCGTGGATGAGCTGATACTGAACGAGGGTATCGAGAGGGGAATCGGAGTTGACGCCGCGGATGGCATCCACCTCGGGGCGAGTGACGGGCTGCTTGTAGGCGACGATGGCAAGGGTCTCGAGGGCGGCGCGGGAGAGGCGGAAGCGCTCGGGCTTGTGGAGCTTGGCGACGTAGGAGCCGTACTCGGGCCGGGTGCAGACCTGGTAGCCGCCGGCGACGCGCGTGACTTGGATGCCGCGACCGGCATAGGCGGCGTCGAGCTGACGGGCAAGCTCGTCGGCCTCGCTGGGGGTTACGCCGAGGATCTCGGCGAGTTCGGCCGGGGGGAGAGGTTCGGCGGCCATGAAGAGGACGGCCTCGAGGGCCGAGGCTCGGCTACCGGCCGAAGCTCGGCTGCCAGCCGAAGCTCGGCTGCCGGCGGCGAGCTTCTTAGGGCTCCGGTCCTCCTCCGTGTGGTGGGTCTCTGCGGTCTCTGGCTCCTGCTGGGTCATCGGGCGTCAGGGTTTTTCTATGGCATGGACGCGGATTTCGCCGAAGAGGCGGTCCTGGGCGACTCGGACGCGCCGGAGGCGGATGAGTTCGAGAAGAGCGAGGAAGGTGACGATGAGTTCGAGACGGGTGGCGCCCTCGTCGAAGAGGTCAACGAAACGGATGCCCTCGGTGGTCCAGCGAAGGCGAGAGACGATGGCGGCGATCTTCTGGCCGACGGTGAAGCGGGGGCGGATGAGTTCGCCGCCGGTGGGGGCTTCTGCGGCGCGACTGAGGACGGTTTGGAAGGCGGCCCAGAGGTCGAAGGAGGAGACCTGGTTGAGCATGAGGTAGGGCCGCTCGCCGAAGCCCGGCTGCCAGTGGTGGCCGTTGCCGTTTCCATTGCCGTTGACCAGGTGTCGGCGGGAGAAGACGAGGCGCTGAAGCTCGGCGCGGGCGCGGAGTTCGTCGGCGACGGCCTTGTAGCGGCGGTACTCGATGAGGCGGGCGACGAGCGCGGCGCGGGGGTCGCCGGCCTCTTCGTCGTCTTCCTGCGGCTGCTCGGGCTGAGGCAGGAGCATGCGGGACTTGATTTCGAGGAGCTGGGAGGCCATGACGAGGAATTCGCCGGCGACCTCGATGTTGAGGGTTTCGAGGGTGGCGAGATAGTCGAGGTATTGCGCGGTGATGTGCTCGATGGGGATATCGAAGATGTCTATCTCATCGCGCGCGATGAGGTAGAGAAGCAGGTCGAGCGGGCCCTCGAAGGCCGAAGTCCCATTGCCGGGAGGGAGCTTTACGGGATGGCCGGTGAAGACCCGGTCGGGGGGGGCGGTGGAGTGCGCGGTGGCGCTGTGCGCTGTGGTATCGGGCAATTGTTGCTCCATCCTCGGTCTGCGATCCCTGCTGTGTCGTCTGCTCTGTTCCTGCAACGCTGCGCCAATAGGGTCGTGTGTAAGTATGCCTTATTCGAGGTGCGGTGTCCAGTTCCTCTATGAGCGGCCGGAGGGCAACCCGTAACTAGCGAAGCTTGATGGCGCGCCAAACTAGGTCCATGGTCTGGGAGGTTTTCTCTCTAGCGCGGCGCGCGCCCTCTTGAAGGGCGGCCTCTACGCGGTCGGGGTCGGCGGCGAGGGCGGCGCGGCGCTCCCAGAAGGGACCCAGGGCCTCGATAAGTATGCCGGCAAGCTGCTGCTTGTGAGGGACGCAGCCGAGGCGGCCGGCCTCGCAGTCTTCTTTGATCTGGGGAGCGGTTTCGGGCGAGTAGGCGAGGTGGTAGGCGTAGACGGGACACTCGTCCGGGTGACCGGGGTCGTCCTTGCGTATCTTGACGGGATCGGTGAACATGGTCCCGACCTTCTCGCGGACATTGTCGGGCGAGTCCGATAGGTAGACGCAGTTATCGTAGG
>CP070816.1:2885152-2887789 GCA_020344235.1 Armatimonadota bacterium | reverse complement strand
TCAACGTCATGGGCATGTGCAAAGCGATCCAGGAGCGCATCTTCACCTCGGCCAATCGTGAGTACCATCGAACGCGCTTCATCTGCGTGCGCTATGGCACCGTTCTTGCCTCGCGAGGCTCGGTGATTCCGCTAGTCCATGAGCAGATCGCGCGGGGTGGTCCCATTACCATTACGGATCGCCGGATGACCCGCTTCCTGCTTAGCCTCGATCAGGCCGTCGACACGGTCTTCACGGCGGTGCGAGAGGCGAGACCCGGTGAGACGTACGTCCCAATTATTAAGAGCGCCCGAGTCACTGACATCGCCAAGGCCCTCGTGGCAGACCGCGGCATCGCCGTCGAGATCATCGGCATCCGTCCCGGTGAGAAGCTTCACGAGATCCTTGTCTCTGAAGAGGAGTCCCATCGGACTATCAGGCGCGGAGACTACTACTGCATCCTTCCGGTACTCCCGGAGCTGCGCAGCGAACTCCGCGAGGGCGAGACCCTCGAGCGCGAGTACAGCAGCGCCGACGATCTCCTCGATGCCGACCGGGTGGGCGAGCTTCTGGCCCGCCATCGGCTGCTCGTCGGCGAGCTGGACCTGACCTCAGAAGCCGAGATCCTCCGATGAAGATCGTCACCGTCCTCGGCACGCGTCCGGAGATCATCCGGCTCTCCCGCGTCATCCCTCTCCTTGATGAGCACGCCGACCACGTGCTCGCCCATACTGGCCAGAACTACGACAAGCGCCTCAGCGATATCTTCTTCGAGGAACTCGGCGTCCGCATCCCCGACCGCAACTTCGACGTCAGGGCGGAGACCGCGGGAGAGCAGATCGGCCGCATCCTCATTGAGGGCGAACGCCTCCTGCTCGATGAGCGCCCGGATGCGGTCCTCATCCTCGGGGATACGAACAGCGGCCTCATCGCCATCGTCGCCCGTCGCCTTGGCATCCCCGTGTTTCACATGGAGGCCGGCAACCGCTGCTTCGACGACCGCGTGCCGGAGGAAGTCAACCGGCGCGCCATCGACCATTGCAGCAGTGTGTCTATGCCGTACACGCAGCGGAGCAAGGAGAACCTCATCCGCGAGGGCATTTCACCTCATCGCATCTATGTGACCGGCAACCCCATCCTCGAGGTTATTCGCGCGCACTCCGAGGATATCCGTGCGAGCCGCATACTTGATGAACTTGGGCTCGATCCTCGCAGATTCTTCCTCGTCACGCTCCACCGCGCGGAGAATGTGGACCTCAAGTCCCGCCTGCATCTGCTCGGCGCGGGCCTGCTGCGCCTCCACGAGCGCTGGGGATTTCCTGTCGTCTGCGGCCTCCACCCCCGGACCCGCAGCAAGCTCGAGGCCTTCAACCTCTGGCCCTCCCTCGAACCGGCACTTCGGTTCCTCCCTCCCTTCGGCTTCTGTGACTTCCTGCGACTCGAACAGGAGGCCGCCTGTGTTCTCACCGACAGCGGAACGGTGCAGGAGGAGTGCTGCATCTTCGGAGTGCCCGCCGTGACGTTGCGGGATGTGACCGAGCGCCCGGAGACCATTGAGGCGGGCGGGAATGTGCTCTCCGGCGCCGAGCCCGACCGCATCGAAGCGCTCACAGCACTCGTGATGGAGCGGCGCGGTGGCTGGACGGCCCCTCCGGAGTATCTGGTCGAAGAGGTCGCTCCCACCGTGGCGCGCATCATACTCGGCTACGACCACTGGAGTCGGCTGGAGCGCTACGGCGCCGAGTAGCCCCCGCCTTTCGCGCGGCGTCGCGTGTGCGATCTCACCGGGACCTCTAACCGATGTCCCGCGCCAGCAGCCACATGGCCACCAGCAGCAGCGCCGCTCCGGCCGCGCGGCCCACCGTCACGCTCTCGCGCAGCCAGAGCGCAGCCACGAGGAATACCACGAGATAGAAAACGGCGGTGATTGTGGGGGCGGCAACCGTTACATCGACCTTCGTGAGCAGGTAAGCATAGAGGACAAAGGTCCCGAGCCCGAGTGCGAGCGATGACAGGATCCAAGGGTTCGTAAGCGCGAACTGGAGGGTGCGCCACGAGATAGCTGGGTGCGGCTCTGGGAATTGTCGCATGCCTTGGCGCAATATGGACTGCGACGCCGCAACCATCAGTCCGATGAGCACAATCAGCCCGGCAAGAGCCATCCTCGTCATCGTGTCACTCCCTTACCTGGACCCCGGCATGTTGTCGCCCGCAGGCTATGTGCGATCAGCCAAGCGCGTCCGGCATCCGCGCGGTCCTGCACGCCACGTCTACTCAGCCCCACCGCCTCGGCGCGCGATCGCGACCAGCTGGTCCCCCACGCCGAAGCGCCGTAGGAAGACGTTGACAACGGAGATCGCGCACTGGCCCAGGCGAGTGTTCTGGATCCCGCGGCGCGCAGCCGAGCTCACGCGTCCTTGCCTGGCGCGCGCTTCGACCGTCTGAGCCTGCGTACTCCGGATCCGATGCCAAGCTAGGACCAAGTTATGAAGATAGAAGTCTCTTGTTTCCTTGCGGACAACCTCGAAACCTGTCAGCTGCAGCAGCGAGCCGAGAGAACGCGGCGAAAAAAACTGCACGTGACCGGGGCCAGCGCTGCTCGCGTCCAAGGCGTAGTTCGCCGCGCCAAACAGCCGAGTGCTTAGGCCGTTGAGATTG
>CP070816.1:2860768-2885052 GCA_020344235.1 Armatimonadota bacterium | reverse complement strand
GGCCCTCCATGCCTCTGACAAAGAAGCTTTCCGGCTCGCGGATGATCCGGAATCCCAGCTTCTCGAAGGCGCGGGATATCTTGCCCGCGGCACTGCCGGTGAGACGTTTCTGGAACTTGGTGTCGAAAGCGGCCGCGGCTTTGCCCTCGAAACGGGCCCGCCCGAGGGACCGGAAGAATGCCTTCGTCGGCCGAGATATGGTCCAGGCATGGGTGGGACAGCCGGCAACAACAAAGTCGGCCGAGTTCAGGTCCTGAGACTCTGCTTCGGTGAACTTCTTCACGGTCACCTCCCCGGCCCCGGCCAGCCCTTCGGCGATGGCCTGGGCGATCTTCGCGGTGTTGCCGTGAAGAGTGTCGTAGATGACGAGGGTTCGCATGGGTTAGCTCTCCTGCGCTTGATCTGTGAAGGAGGTTCGGCCGCAGGAGATAGATCCCTGTGCCGGTAGGCACCGAAGCCAGGGCGCCAAGGGCCGGATGTTGAAGGATCGACCCGGGTGTGAGTCCCCGCTGCGGGCGCTATTCGGGGTGCGGCTCGTCGAGTGCCTCGGCTATGCCGGTCTGGAGGACGTCACGGGTTTCGTCGGGTCCGCGGAGTTTGACGTATTCGAGGCCGGCGTACGTGGAGGGCGGGGTGGGCGAGTAGAGGCCGAACTCGATGCTGCTTTGCTCGAAGTGGGTGAGGAAGAAGGGCGGGGAGGCGAGGACCCCGAGGATGACCGCGGCCCAACGCATGTACACAGCCTTGCGGACCGAGGTGCGGATGGACTCCGGGAGGTCGCGTACGGGGAGGCGCTTGTCGGGGTCTGCTCGGCCCCTCAGGTTCTCCGGGAGTTGCTTCCGGACTTCCCGCATGATGCGCGCGAACTCGGCGGAGAGCGCGCGGCGGAGGGTCTCGCTGGCGTCCGGGAGGGCGCGGTGGAGGCTCTGGATGGTCTGGCGCAGCTCGCGCGAGAGCGCGCAGACTTCAAGCACCCTGCCAGCGTCGTAGGAGCCAGCGTCGGCAGACAGGTCGGCCTCTGCATCCTCTGGGCTGATGCCCATGGTCAGAGTGTAGCCGAGTTGGTCGCCGCGGCAGTTGGACAGCACGACGTAGGGCCTCTTCTTCCTCTCACCGAAGCCGATCCAGAGGGCATTGATGTCCGGTATCCACGGCTCCGCTTCGTGCACGAGGCTGAGGGCGGAGTCGAGCCAGGTGTAGCACATAGCGTCGCGGATGGCTTGCTGGAGGTCCTCGGGGAGGTCGGCGATGGGGATTTGTGGGGCCTCTCCTTGCTCCTTGAGAGGGGGGCCGTAGGGCGCGGGAAGGCGGGCCAGAATGCTGCGCCAGGCTTGGTTGCGCCGGCGGTGGACGGTGTGGGCGATCTCCGGGAGTCCCTCGGGAGCCGCGGAACGGATGTCGGCGACCATTCCGTTGACGGCAGCGATGACATCCTTTCGGAAGTCGGACGGGAGGGCGTTGTCCTTGAAGACGTTCTCGACCATTTGTGTCATCTCTCCTCTTAGGCGTTGCCGAGCGCGGGCCAGGCGAGTCTTGGCGGTTTCAGAGCGGATGCCAAGGAAGGCGCCGATCTCCGCGTGGGTGTAGCCATTGATGTAGTGGAGGGTGAGCGCGAGGCGATCGGAGGCGCGGAGCGCGGCGAGCGCGGCGCGGACGGCGAGTTCTGTCTCGGAGGGGCGCCGGTCCCGGTCGGCCGCATGCGCGCCTTCCTCCAGAGTAACGGTGGCGATCTGCTTCCGGCGGAGCCCGTCGCGGTGGACGCTGGCGGCGATGCGGCGAAGCCAGGCTGCGAACTTGTGCGGATGGCGGAGCTGGCCGAGCTTGGTGAAGGCCTGGACGAAAGCCTCCTGCGCCAGATCGCGCGCGGCTTCGAAGTCGCCGGTAAGGTGGTAGCCGAGGCCGTAGACCATGTCGCGGTACCGATCCACGAGGTCGCCGAAAGCCTCTCGGTCTCCCTTGCGTGCCCGCTCTACCAGTTGTGAGTCCGTTGCCACTTCGTGTGCCTCGCCCGTCTCTCATCTACAAGGATGCAGTGAGGAGAGAGAAGGTAACACATGCGCATTATACGTGCCGATGGGCCGGATTTGCCAGGCCGCTCGGCCCAGCCGATGGAGTGCCTGCAGTTGTCGCTGACCGGGGAGATGTGCTAGCTTACATGCAAGACCCATGGCTGACCTGAGAGACATCGTGCGTGAGTTGGCCGGCCCGCTCGCGCTGGAAGCGCGCAAGGGCTACTCCGACACCGCGGTGGTGGGCATGTCGCTGGGGGATTACGCGCGCGGGTGGGGGGAGCGGGCACGGAAGGTGGTCCGAAGCGGCGCGGCGGAGGATCGGCTCGGGAGGATTTGCGGGGTGCTGGCCGATTATGGGAAGTGCGACGCGGAGGGGCGGAGGGATCGGGTGGCGGAGGCGGGGAGGCTGCTGGAGGAGCTCGGCGAAGGTGGGAGCGCCCGCGGGGGGACGAAGAGGCGAGATTCTTCGCGTCGCGCGGCGCGCTCGCTCAGAATGACAGAAAGGAGGGGCGAGAAGGGAGAGCGCAGCCAAGATCCTTCGCCTTCGGCTCAGGATGACGGTCCGGCGGCGGACACGGGGAGACATGCGCGCCGTGGAGGAGGCGCGCAAGAGGCGGCGGGCATGGGTATGCCCGCCCTACAGGAGAGGTTGGCGGTGGGGAGGTTGAAGCGGGCCGGGTGGGTGCAGAAGTTGGGGAAGCTGGGGATCGAGACGAATCGCGATCTGCTGTATCACTTCCCCCGGGATTACGTTCCGCTGAAGCGCATTGGCGATCTGCAGGACGGGGAGCGCGCGGCGATCGCAGCCGAAGCGGGGAACCGGGAGGAGGCGGTGGCTGGTGAGAGGCGCGGCTTCCGGTTGATGCGGTACTCGCTGGAGGTGTCGGACGAGAGCGGCCGGGCGTGGGTGACGTCGTTCGCTCGGGTGCCGCGGAGGGGGGCGCGGTCCAAGGCCATCGCGGCCGGGCCCTTGAGCTTGAATTACCCAGAAGGGACGCGGCTGCTGATCGAGGGATCGGTGAGGAGATCAGGCCGGCTTGTGGAGATGCAGTACAGCGGGTCGGAGCGGCTGCGCATAGAGGAGCGGCTCCCGCCGGGGACTCTGGTGCCGGTGTATCCGCTGACAGATGGGGTGTATCAGGGACAGGTGCGCCCGGTGGTGAGGAGACTTCTGGAGGCCCTGGCGGAGGATCTCGCCGATCCGCTGCCGGAGGGGTTGCGCGAGAAGCACCGGCTGCTCGGCCTGCGGCAGTCCCTGCGAGACATGCACTGGCCGCAGTCGGAGGAGGCAAAGGAGGCGGCGCGGAGACGGCTGGCCTTCGAGGAGTTCCTGACGCTGCAGGTGGCAATGGCGCAGCGAAAGCGAGAGATGCAGCGGCCGGGAAGCGGGATCAGCATGAAGCCGCGAGGGGACATCGCCGCGCAGTTGGAGGAGATACTGCCGTTCGCTCTGACGCGGGCGCAGCAGCGGGTCATCGCGGAGCTGACGGCGGATATGGCGTCGGACACGCCCATGCACCGCTTGCTGCAGGGGGATGTGGGGTCGGGCAAGACGGTGGTGGCCGCGGCGGCGCTGATGATCGCAATCCAAAACGGCTATCAGGGGGCGCTGATGGCGCCGACCGAACTGCTTGCGGAGCAGCACTATCTGGTGCTGTCGCGGATGCTGGTGCCGGTCGGGGTGGCGGTGGAGCTGTTGACGGGATCGCTGCGAGCGACGGATCGAGAAGAGGCCTACCGGCGTATCGCGGAGGGCCGAGCGCAGGTTATCGTGGGGACGCATGCGCTGATCCAGGGAGGAGTGGAGTTCCACGGGTTGGGATTGGTTATCGCGGACGAGCAGCACCGGTTCGGGGTGAGGCAGCGCGCGGAGCTGCGGACGAAGGGGCCGCAGGCGGACATGCTGGTGATGACGGCGACGCCGATCCCGCGGACGCTGGCGCTGACGGCCTACGGAGATCTGGAGATATCAATTCTCGATGAGATGCCGCCCGGCCGGCGGCCGGTGAGAACATCGTGGCTGTCGCTTCAGCGACAAGGTGAGGCCTATGAGTTCGTGCGGGGGCAGGTCTCGGAGGGAAGGCAGGCGTATGTGGTCTGTCCGCTGATCGAAGAGTCAGAAAAGCTCCAGGCGGAGGCGGCGACGAAGCTGGCGGAGGAGCTGCAGGGGCGGGTGTTCCCGGAGCTGCGGGTGGGGCTGCTGCACGGAGCGATGCCGGTGACGGAGAAGGATCAGGTGATGGAGGCATTTCGCGCGGGGGAGATTGATGTGCTGTGTGCCACGACGGTGGTGGAGGTGGGAGTGGATGTGCCGAACGCGACGGTGATGCTGATCCTGAACGCGGAGCGATTCGGCTTGGCGCAGCTTCACCAACTGCGTGGGCGAGTGGGGCGCGGGGCGCACGAGTCGCACTGCACCCTGCTGTCGGATCGGAGGTACGATCCGTCGGGGAAGCTAGCGCCAGGAGCGGACGAGTCACTAGGGCAGGCGTGCCAGCGGATGCGAGTGATGCAGGAGGAGTCCGATGGATTCGCGATTGCGGAGGAGGACCTGCTGCTGAGAGGGCCGGGGGAGTTCTACGGGACGAGGCAGCATGGGCTGCCGGACTTCCGGCTGACGCGGACGGTCCGGGATGTGGGCATATTGGAGGAGGCGCGGGAGGCGGCGTTCGAACTGATCGAACAAGATCCCATGCTGGAGCGGGGGGAGCACGCGGCGCTGGGGGCGCAGGTGGCGGGGCTGCGGACGCGGATGGAAAGGGCGGTGGGGTAGCGGATGCGGATCATCGCGGGACTGGCGAAGGGGCGAGTGCTGAAGTCGCTGAAGGGCCAGGCGCTGCGGCCGACGGCGGAGCGAGTGCGGGAGGCGATCTTTGGGATACTGGGGCCGGGAGTGGAGGGCGGGAGGTTCCTCGACCTGTATGCGGGAGCGGGGACGATGGGGCTGGAGGCCTTGAGCCGGGGGGCGGCGCACGCGACGTTCGTGGAGTCACACCGGCCGGCCGGGAGAGTGATCGAGGAGAATGCCAGGCGGTGCGGGTTCGAGGGGCAAGTGAGAGTGCTCCTGGTGCCGGTGGCGCGGGGGCTGGCGCGGTTGAGGCGGGAGGGGTCGGTGTTCGACGTGGTGTTCGTGGACCCACCTTACGACAGAGGGGAAGTGGGGGCGACCATGTCGCGACTGGGGCAGTGGCCGCGGATGGTGTCGGAGGGGGGACTAGTGGTGTGCCAGCATTCCCGGCACGAGGAGGCGGGTGAGGAGATTGGGGGGCTGGTGAGAATGAGGCGGAGGCGATTTGGCGAAACCATAGTTGACTTCTATGAATGTGGGGACGGGGAATGGTAGTTGATTCTTGGCAGGCTGGAGGATAGGCGATTGGTAACGGCACTCTATGCGGGTACGTTTGATCCGGTTACTTACGGACATCTAGACGTAGTGCGGCGCGCGGCGGCGCTGTTCGACAAGGTGATCGTGGGAGTTTCGGTGAATCCACGAAAGGCCCCGGTGTTCTCCGTGGACGAGCGCGTGGAGATGCTGCAAGAGTCGTGTCGGGAGATGGAGCGAGTGGAGGTGGCGGTGGTGCCGGGGCTGGTGGTGGAGTTTGCGCGGGAGACCGGGGCGAGGGTGCTCGTGCGGGGGCTGCGAGCGGTTTCGGATTTCGAGTCGGAGCTTCAGATGGCCTCTACCAATCGCGCGCTGGCTCCGGAGGTGGAGACGGTTTTCTTCACGCCGGCGCCGGAGTACCACTACTTGAGCGCGAGCCTGGTGTCGGACATCGCGCGCTTTGGGGGAGATGTCACGGGGTTCGTGCCGGAGCACGTGGAGCGGCGGCTCAAGGAGAAGGCGGTGGGAAGACCCGGGTCAGCCGGAAAGGAGGGATCGCCATCGAGATCCTAAAGCGGCTGGAGGAACTGGAGCGGATGGGAGAGGAGCACCGTCCGCAGTTTTTGCACCGCGCGTGGGGATTCGATCTCGACCGATTCTTCGCCCAAGTGAACCGGATCCGTTCGGCACTGCCGGAGGAGATCAAGTCGGCGAATCGAGTCTCGCAAGAGCGGCAGCAGATTCTGGGGAGCGCGGAGGCCGAGAGGGAACGGCTGCTGTCGGAGGCGCGGGAGCAGGCGGCGCTGCTGGTCTCCAACGATGAAGTGGTGCGCCGGGCGACGGAGCAGGCGGAGGAGATCATTCAGCGGGCCACCTCGGAGGCGGCCGGGATCAGGCGCGGGGCGGAGGAGTATGCTACGCGCGCGCTGGCAAATCTGGAGGAGTACGTAACGCGCGTTCTGAGCGCGGTGCGCGCGGCGCGGGCACGCTTGAGCGCGGCGCCGGAACAACCAGATCAAGAACAGCCGAAGCAGTAGAGAAGGTAAGAGATGTCTATTGGACGCATGCAGCGGCAGATGTCCCGCCACCTACGGATTGTGCTCTATGTCATCACCGCGGTCTTCATTGTGGGGCTGCCTGCAGTGTTCGTGCCGCGGTTCGCTGACCGGATGGAGCAGCCGCAGAACTCTGAGGAAGGCGGGGCTCAGGTGGTGGCGACCGTCGACGGGAAACCCGTGTCCCGCAGCAGCTTGGAGGGACAGTTTGAGCGGACGGTGGCGCAGCTCTTGCCGTTCTACGCGTCGTTGGGCCAGGGCCTGAGCTTCGAGCAGATCTGGCCGTATCGGCTGAACGCGATGGAGCAGGCCATCGCCGAGGAATTGCTGGTGAGACAGGCGGAGGCGGAGAAGCTGTCGGTGTCGCGCAAGGAAGTGAAGGCGCGCGCGCAGCAGGCGGCCGACGAGGAATTGGCGCGCATAAAGGAAGCGGTGAGGCCGGAGGAGCTGGAGCTGGTGCTGGGCAGGATCGTGGCCGAGACAGATGGGACGCTCCGGCAGCAAATGAGCGAGCGGCGGTTTCGCGAGTGGAGCATTGAGCGGCTGCTCGATATGTCGGACTCGCTCAGAGACCAACTGCTTGTCGAAAAGCTGCGCCAGAAGGTTGTGGGGTCTGTCACGGCCACCGAGCAGGATCTGCTGGCCCAGTACGACCGGGCCACGGTGCGGGAGATTCGTGTCTCGCTGCACCCCGAGGGAAAACCGGAGAGGACCGAGGAGGAGGCCCGCAAGCGAGCCGAAGAGCTTGTGGCGCGGGCGAGGAGGGGCGAAGACTTCGCCCGTCTGGCGCGGGCCGAGTCCGATGATCCGGACGCCCGGGAGACGGGAGGTCTTCTGGACTCGGTGGGGCGTCAGATGATGCCTGCCGAGTGGGCGGGTCCGGTCTTCGCGCTCGGGCCGGACGAGGTAAGCGATCCCATCAAGGGACAGTGGGGGTACTCGGTGGTGAAGATGGAGAAATTGGAGCGGGAGCTGCCGGACGATTTCGAGAGCAAGAAGGAGCAGCTCTTGCTGAATCTGGTGCAGCAGAACCAGAACAGCGCGTGGGTGGAGTATCAGCAGGATCTGCGAGAGAAAGCACAGGTGGAAGTGGTTGATCCGGAGATGCTGGCCTGGCAGGCGCTGCAAGAGGGAAAGCAAGAGGAAGCGCTGGCTAAGCTGCAGGAGGCGGCCGGCCAGCAGGGACGACGAAAGGGGCTGGCGACCGCCACGGTATCCTATCGCCTGGGCAAGATGCTGGAGGCACGCGGACAATGGGAGGCGGCGCTGGAGGCGTACGAGTCGAGCTACGACAGCATCGCGGGGGCTGAGATCGAGCCGCCCGGAGGGCGGGCAGAGGCATTGATGAGCATGGCGAAGTGCTACGAGCGGCTTGGCAATGTGGAGGAGGCGTTGGATTGGTACCAGACGGCCAGCGGGAAGAGCGAGGTGCCATCGGTACACGCAGAGCTACAGTCAACATTCGAGAGGCTGGGAAGGGAGGATTTGGCGTCGGGGGAGCGAGAGTGGCTCGACGATTATCGTGAGGCCGAGATGGAGCGACAGAGGGAGTGGGAGAGGCGCCAGCGGCAGGCGGAGGAACAGCAGGGGGAACGATAGGCAGAGCCCGAAGGGGGGTACGACGGTCTGTGAGCGGCCTGCTCCATCGGCCGTTGTGATGAGAGGGAACGACGGAGATTGTGTGGGGGGAAGAGTGGCCGGGTAACATCCAAACTGAGCGCTCTTCACGGAGGGATTCCGACGGTGAGCAAAGACGCCATAACACGCCGGGACTTCATGCGGCGCGCGCTGGGGGCGGGGCTGGCGGCGTGCGGATTGGCAGAGCTGGGCGGCTTCGGTGCGACCGACGGGGCGTCGGCGGAGGCGGCGGCCGGCTCCACGATTGTGGTGGCATCCCGGAAGGATCCCGCGGGGCTGGTGCGAGCGGCGGTCGGGGCTCTGGGCGGGATGGGCAAGTTCGTGAAGCGGGGGGCAAGAGTGCTGGTCAAGCCCAACATAGGATGGGCCCGCAGACCGGAGCAGGCCGCGACGACCAACCCGGAGGTGGTGGCCGAGATCGTGCGCCTGTGCAAGCAGGCCGGGGCGCGGGAAGTGAAGGTGATGGATCACGCGGTGGACAGACCGGACTCGCTCATTCTGAAGATGACGGGTATCGAGTCGGCCGCGACCAAGGCGGGCGCGAGAGTCAGGATGGCCTCCTCGCCGGCGCTGTATGAGAAGGTCAAGCTGAGGGGGGGGAAGGTTCTGAAATCGGCGGATGTGCTGCGCGATATGCGGCGGGCCGATGCGGTCATCAATGTCCCGATCGCCAAAGTGCATAATGCGACGCGGCTGACATTGGGATGCAAGAATCTCATGGGAACAGTGTTGGATCGAGGCGCCTGGCACCGCAGCGATTTGGAACAGTGCATCGCCGACTTCGTCGCGGAGTTTCCCCCCGACCTGGTAATACTTGACGCGATACGAATCCTCCTCACCAACGGGCCGAAGGGGCCGGGGCGGACCGAAGACAAGGGCCTGGTCGTGGCGGGGACGGATTCGGTTGCTGTGGATGCCTACGCGGCGACGCTGTTCGGGCAGAGGGCGGAGCGGATCCAGCATCTGAAGCTCGCGCACGCAATGGGGGCAGGGGAAATCGATCTGGAGCGGATAAGAATCAGGAATGTATAGGCGACTGCGGACGGCGCGACGCATCACGCAGCTCGTTTTCCTGGCCGCCTTCGTACTGCTATTCGCCCTCGCCACTTACCCGCCGAAGACCCGGCTGCCAGTCGATCTGTTCTTGCGCGCGGATCCGCTGATCGCCATATCGGCGTCGGTTTCCCTGCGCAAGTTGATCTTTCCCCTCGTGTGGTACGCTCTTCCGGTGGTCGTGCTGAGTCTCTTGCTGGGGCGCGTGTACTGCGGCTGGATTTGCCCGATGGGCACGACTATTGACATCTGCGAGCGAGCGCTTGGCATTCGTGGCAAGCGTCCGGCGGAGACGCCGGGGTGGAGCCGGGTCAAGTTCTATGTGCTGATCGCCATGATCGTAACAATGGTTCTCCCGGCGGCCCACCGCTCGACGAAAGAGTGGGGGATAACGGATACCGTGGGCCTCTCGGCGGTATACCTGATGGACCCGATCGCGCTGCTCACGCGGACGTTCACCTGGGTGGGATTGCCGGCCGTGCAGTGGGCAGTCGGAATGACCAGTGACACTCTGACCTCCTGGAGCGAGTCGGATCTTGTGTTGGAGCACCCGGTGTTGGACCGGGCATTGTACCCTGTTCAGGCCGCCCTCAGTACGGTGGCGAGGCAGCCGCCGCCATACTTCCGTCTGGGATTGTTGACCTTCGCGGTATTCGTGGGGATCGTCGCCCTGGGCCGATATGCCAATCGGTTCTGGTGCCGCAACCTGTGTCCGCTGGGGGCGCTGCTGGGGGTGTTGGGCAAGGCATCACCGGTGCGCTTGGCGGTCTCCGAGAAGTGCACGCGCTGCATGCGCTGTGTAAACGAGTGCAAAGTGGGAGCGATTTCGGAGGACCCGCATAAGTATCGAGGGCCGGAGTGTGTGGGATGCTGCTCATGCCTCGCGGTGTGTCCGGAGAACGCCATCTCGCTGACCACCGGGCATGAGGACACAGGCCGAGAGGATCAGGTGCGCGTCGAGCGCCGGCGAGTGCTGGAGGCGATTGGGTGCGGCATTGCCGCGGTCGTGCTGCCAAAGGTCGACTGGGGCACCAGGCGCACCGAAGCGACGGAGAAGGTGCTGAAGGTTTCGTCGGCGCGGCTGATCCGCCCGCCCGGGGCGCTCGCGGAAGATGAGTTCGTGACGGCGTGTGTATGCTGCGGAGAGTGCATGAAGGCCTGCCCGACGAACACTCTTCAGCCCGCGTTCGGGGAGGGTGGTCTGGAGGCTGTGGGCACGCCGATAGTGGTGCCGAGGATCGGGCCCTGCACGCAGGCGTGCAATCAGTGCGGCGAGGTGTGTCCGACGAACGCGATTGCATCCTTCTCGGTCGAGGAGAAGGACCACCTGTACCTGGGCACGGCCTTGATTGATCGCAGCGCGTGCATTGCATGGGCGGCCGATCGCCAGTGCCTCATGTGTGACGAGGCGTGCTCGTATGACGCGATTTCGCAGGAGACAATTGACGGGGTGGAGAGGCCGGTGGTGAACGAGGCAATCTGCGTGGGCTGCGGGGTATGTGAGTTCGTGTGTCCCGTGGAACCAATGGGAGCAATCCGGGTCTACTCCTCAGGGGACAGGCGGCATTGGACGCGTGAGGAGCAGAGGGAGATGAGGCAGGATGCGGAGCAGGAGAGGGCGCGCGGGTCGCCGTACCCGAGTGTGTGAGAAGCTCCGAGGACCCGTGGGCTGAGAGGTCAGGACACAGTGCGGTCGTGGCGGCTAGTGTTGGGCGCGGTGCTGCTGGTTTGGGTGCTGGGGGCGGCCTATTACAGGGCGCGCCGCCGAGGCCGTGAGCTGGGTGTGGCAGTGCTGTTCGCGGGGACCGGAATCTTCCTGTTTGCGGCGGCCGCTTTGACGCCGCGACCGCCTATGACGCCGTTGATCTCCAACTGCCTGGCGGTGGCGTCGGTGATACTGCTGGGGACGGCGATGGGGATAGTGCTGTGGCGCGGCTTCCGAGAGTGAGGGGGAGAGTCCCGTGACGCAGGGAGCCTCTGTGCCAATAGTTGGCCAGGTCCTGAACGACCGCTATGAAGTTCTCGAGAAGATCGGGGAAGGGGGGATGGCGGTCGCCTATCGGGGGCGCGACCGTGTGCTCGGGCGGGCGGTGGCCATCAAGGTCATGCGGCCGGAATTGGCCGGCGATGCTGCGTTTCTCGCGAGGTTTCGGCGGGAGGCGAGGGCAGCAGCCGGGGTGACGCACGAGCACATCGCAGGAGTGTACGACAGCGGCAGCGACGGCCCCTACCATTATATAGTAATGGAGTACGTGGAGGGGCAGAGCCTGAAGGAGCGGCTTCGGCAGGAGGGGGCGCTTCCGCTGGCGGAAGCCCTGCGCATTGCCACCGCGGCGGCGGCCGGCCTGGAGGCGGCGCACGAAGCCGGCGTGATCCACCGGGATATCAAGCCCCACAACATCCTGCTGGGCCGCGAGGGCCAGGTGAAGGTGACCGACTTCGGGATCGCAGGGGCGGCTTCCTCGGTGGGACAGACGGACACGAGCACGATCGTGGGCTCAGTCCAGTACATGTCTCCGGAGCAGGCGCGGGGAGAGGGGGTTGGACCCCAGGGCGACCTTTATTCGCTGGGGGCGACCTTGTTCGAGATGCTGACGGGCAAGCCGCCTTTCGGGGGCGGGGACAGACTGGCGATTCTGCACAAACACATATATGATCGCCCGCCGCGCGCGGGGGAGACGCGGCCTGGGCTGCCGCCGGAAGTTGACTCGGTGGTGGCTCACTGCCTGGAGAAGGATCTTTCCCGCCGGTTTGCCTCCGCGCGGGAACTCCTCAGCTATCTGGCCGCCTGCCCGAGATCTGAAGAGGCCGCGGCCGTGCCTTGGGCCGGGCGGTGGCGGCGACAGCTCGCGCATGCGCTGGCGGGGGCCGGCTGGTGGCTCAGGCAGCGCGGGGTGTGGTTGCTGGCGGCCGCGGTGTTGATGGCGGCGGTCGTCACAGGGTTGAGCCTGTTGGCTTCCGCGCGGGGACGCGCAACGATGGTGAAAGTGCCGGACATCGAGGGGATGAGCACAGCGGCGGCGCGGGAGCTTCTGGGGGCCCGCAAGTTGCTCTATCGCGAGGTCCTCACCAAGCCGAGTGAGGACGTTGCCGCGGGTTGTGTGCTGAGTCAGGTTCCCTCCTCCGGCCTGGAGGTGGCGGCGGAGACAGTGGTCAAGGTGGTGCTCAGCACGGGGCCGAGCCATGTGGTGGTCCCGGAGGTGACGCGGATGTCGGTGACTCAGGCGCAGTGGAACCTGGAGGCGGCGGGGCTGGCGGGCGGAAGGGTGCGGGAAGTGTACCACGAGAGCGTGCCCAAGGACTACGTGGCCGTTACGCTGCCGGAGGCGGGGACGCGCGTGGTGCGGGGGACGGCCGTGGATATGGTGGTGAGCCTGGGGCCGGAGCCGGGCTTGCCGGTGGGCCCTTCGCTGCCGACGGGGCCGGGATCGAGACAGGGGCGAGAGTACCCTCTGGACTTCACTATGCCGGCCGATGGGTCGGACGAGGGCGAACGCGAAGTGGTGATCGAAGTTGTTGACGAGGATGGCTCGCGGATAATCTACCGGGGCCGGCACGGGCCCGGGGAAAGAATCCCGCAGCAGACGATAAGGGTCGTCAGCGCGACGACTGCGCGCATACTGGTTGACGGGAAGGTGTGCGCGAAGAGGCAGTATCTCCCGTAGCATAAAGCTGTGTTGAGGGATCTCAGGGGTGGGGTGTTGGCTCCCCGAAAGGGGGGCCTTTTCGTTTCTTGCGGTTGGTCTTCTTGGGTGTCCAAGGGGCTGTAGCGGCCGATGGTAGGTTCCCAGACAAATATGGAATAAGTGACTAGCTCTTGCGGCAGCGCGGGCTCGTAGCGGAGGATTTGTTGGCATCCTGACGTGTGGCCGGCCTGGATGGCATCCCCCCATGTGAGCCGCTAGTTTCCGCGATTCATGCCGCCCGAACATAGGCAGTAATGCCGAGAGAATTCACCGCGATCAGTGGCCTCTCGATGGTCATCGCCTCTATGGCGGGGACGGTGCTGTGCATGCAGGTGGCGAACCTGGACGCACGGCTCCAGTGGGAGCTCTCTGCGCCAGTGCTGTGGGGTCTGGAGGCGGCGATCTTCGGCACGGCGGTGTACGCGTGGTGCTCGCGCGTTTCGCTAGCGGGATGGATGCTCGGGATCGCAGGGCTATCGCTCGTGCGACTTGCGTTGACCACGGTGGCCGCGCTAATGCTCGCCGCGACGCGGGGAGACGAGCACCTCTTCGGCCCGATCCGAGATGCCTCCGCGGTGGCGCCCCGGATGTGCGCTTTTCTATTCTCATTGATGGTGTTCTATCCCCTGAGGACGTTGCTTCCGCTGAGGCGTGCCCCGGCCCGCCGCCGGCGCACGTTCTCGGAGAGCGCGGCCGTTAAGTCTGCGTTGGGCGCGGTCGTGGCGAGTGATTCGGAGCTGGTGATATGGGCGGGCTCCGAACAAGAGGCCGGCGGTGAAGAGAAGAGCGCACGCGCGGCGACGAGCATGCTCGACCGCGCTCATCGGCCGGTCCGGATGGAGGGCGCGATAGAGCTGCCGGTGCGTCTGGTGTTGGCGCAGATGCCGCCGGAGCTGGTGAACGAGAGAGTGGAGAAGATCAGCGATTCGCATATGATGTCAGTGCCGCTCGAAGCTATCCTGCCGCAGCTCAAAGAGGCGCGGATCGCGTTCACCCCGGCGCAGATTCGGGAGTGGCTTCCCGACTCGGCCAGGAGAGCTTTGACAGAAGGGGACGATGACGCTGAAGAGACGGAGTCCGTGATACTGCCGCTGGCGCAGATCGTGCCACAGCTTCCGCAAGACGCGCTCGCGCTGCCGGCGCCCTCGCCACCGGCTTGGGCGAATGTGGAGGACACGGAAAGCGTAGTCTTCGCAACGGTATAGGTATGGGGGAAAATCAGAAGCACCGGAGAAGGGCCCCACGCGATGGCTTCGGTAAACTATGCGCTGAAGGAGATTAGCTGCAAGATCGTCTATTACGGGCCGGGCATGTGCGGCAAGACGACGAACTTGCAGTATATCCATCAGCACACGATGTCCGATAAGCGCGGCAATATGGTTTCGCTTGCGACGCCGGGAGAGCGGACGCTGTTCTTCGATTTCCTGCCGTTGGAGGCTTCGCGGATACACGGCTTCCGGACGAAGTTTCAGCTTTATACGGTGCCCGGTCAGGTGATGTACAACTCCACGCGCAAGCTGGTGCTGCGAGGAGTGGATGGACTGATATTCGTCTGTGATTCGCAGTGGGAGAAGATGCGGGAGAACTTCGATAGCTTCCGCAACTTGACGGATAACCTCGCCTCCTACGGCTACAGCCTGGAGACGACGCCTTACGTGGTTCAGTACAACAAACGGGATCTGCCCAACATCGCTCCCGTTGAATACCTGCAGTATGTGATCAATCCGCGGCAAGTGCCGAACTTCGAGGGGATTGCAATCCGGGGAGAAGGAGTGTTCGACGCCTTGAATGCCATCTGCAGTCTAGTGCTGGCCAATCTCTCGGAGAAGCAGAAGACCGGGGTCGCCTAGCCGACCGGCGGTGAGAGACATGGCACTGACAGGCACCTTCGAAGACGTGAGTTGTGCGGAGCTGCTCCAGATGCTGAATGTGGGTCATAAGACCGGTCGCCTGACTGTATCGCAGGGAGAGCAGAAGGCGGTGCTGTTCATCACCGACGGAGAGGTCGCCCGGGCCGTGTCACGGTGGGAGCGCGGGCCGGGGTTGGTCTACCGGTTGCTGGGATGGAAGTCGGGCGAGTTCTCGTTCGAGCGGACAGACGAGCCCGTGATGCGAAACATAGAGGAAACCACGGAGGCGTTGATTCTCGAGGGGATGAAGCGTTTCGACGAGTGGGAGCGAGTCGAAGCGGAAATGCCGGACCTGAACGTCGTGATCCGACAGCGAGCCTTCGCGGTGAACGAACGTTTCGAGGAGCTGAGCCCTGCGGCGCAGGCGGTGCTGCGGCTGGTGGACGCGAGGCGGGATGTCGCCACCATCATCCGGGAGAGCGGGCTGGAGCCGACGGAGGCGTTGAAAGCGGTAACAGAGCTATTGGGCGAGCGAATTGTGGAAGAATGGAATACACCATCTCGAGAGGGAGACGTGCTTGTGACCGAGGGCAAGTTGCCGGTGGCGACGGGGGCAATTGATCTGCGGTCGAGCACCTACTTTGCTTCAGGACGGCGGCTGTCGAGGCGTCAGGAGGCGGCGGACCCCGAGGGTGGCGAGAGCAAGGATTCGGATTGAATTGAGATGGAGACACTGGGGGAGTTGAAGGGCCATGGGCTTTCTACCTAAACTGACGCCGGGTAACACATCTATCGGACTTGATGTGGGGAGCAGCGCGATCAAGTTGGTTCAGCTTCAGGGGGGCAAGAACGGGATCGCGCTGTACAAGGCGGGGAGCGCACCCACACCGCAAGAGGCCGTCAAGGGCGGGGTGGTAGTGGATCCTCTGGCGGTGGCGAAGGCCATCGGCTCGCTGCTGGAGGCCCTGCAAGTGGAGGGGACCGCGGTGGCGGCCGGGATTGCGGGTCCCACAGTTGTGGTGCGAGAGGTGCCGCTGCCGGTGATGTCAGACCGACAGCTGCGAAAATCCATCCAGTGGGAGGCGCGGAACTACATCTCCTTCCCAGTGGAGGACAGCGTCGTGGAGTTCGAGGTGCTCGAACGGCCGCCAACCAGCTCCGGCGGACAAATGCGCGTGATGTTGGTCGCCGCGCCGCGGGACATGGTAGATAGTCAGGTGGAGGCGATAGAGCTGGCCGGGCTCGAGCCGGTCGCGGTGGAAATCCAGCCCTTTGCGTCTTTGCGCGGGATCCTGGCTGCCAACGGCCACACTGAGAGCGGCGAGGGAGATACCACCGCGGCGCTGGGCATCGGAGCGGCTTACACCGACATTACCATCGTGAAGGACGGGCAGTTCGTGCTGACGCGTACCATACCAATCGCCGGGGATGCCTTTACAGACGCAATTAAGAGCGCTCTGGACATTGACACGCCAGAGGCGAATCAGTTGAAGGAAACCGCGATGCAGGTGGTTTCGAATGAGGAGGAACGGGCTACACTAGACCCGGCCGCGCAGCAGGCGAGCCGGGCCATCGAGCCGTTGCTGGACGAACTCATCCGCGAGGTGCGACGGTCGCTGGCCTATCACGACTACCAGCAGCAGTCTCCGGATGCCGAGGCGGGCGAACTGGGAGTGAACCGGATCCTGCTCAGCGGCGGGGGCGCGAAGCTACCGCGAATCGGCGAGTACTTCCAGGCCCAGCTCGGGGTTCCGGTGGAGGTGGCGAGCGTTTTCGGCCAAAGTGGGCTCGGGGCGCGCGGGGTCAATCAGGAATACCTGAAATCCCATGCGCCTATCTTGCTGGTCGGGACGGGGCTCGCGCTGCGCGGGCTGCTGCGCAAGCAGCAGCGAGCGCAGGCACGGGAGGGTTCGCGATGACCGTGTGCGATATCAATCTGATAGCAGCGAGACGCGCACAGAAGCTGCGCGCCCTGACCATCCTGCGATGCGCGGTGTACTCGCTTATTGCACTTTTCCTGGGCGTGGCGCTGATGTACGCCAAGATGTTCGTGGCGACGCGCTCAGTGCAGGGGCACATCGCTGAAGTGGAGGCGAATCTCACGGATCCGGCCTTGGCGGATGCCGTTGAGCGCATCCGGTTCCTGGAGAGCAACACTGCCCAGTTGCAGCCGCGGGTCTCGCTGTTGGAGAAGGTGCACGACAGCGAGGAGGCCTGGATTCGAATCCTGCGGGACGTGAGCGGGGCGATACCGAGGGGAGTCTGGATCTCGCAGATGACTTCGCGGCGGGGCCCCGAGGAGCAGACGGTCACGCTGCGAGGGTCGGCATACAGGCAGCGTGACATTGGAGAGTTCATGCTGCAGTTGGAGGAACTCAGTTGGAGCGGCGCGCCGGCCTTGGGATATACGCAGGCAAACGTCAGCACGCAGGGACGGCCCGTAATCGACTTTGAGGTCTCCGTTCCGCTGAAGCGCGTGATTGGGAGTGAATTGAGATGAGCGGCGGTGGCGATCGTAAAGTTGTGTTCGCATTGCTCGGGGTCGCGATGCTCTGCATGATCGGCCTGGGAGCGAGTCTCTACCACGCCAAGACCGGTGAGCTGTCGAAGCTCAGGCAAGAGTTGGAGCAAAAGGAGAACCAGCTCGCCGAGGTGCGGAAGAAGCTGACCGAGCTGCCGACATTGGAGGCAAGATACGCACGGCTGCAGGCGCGGCTCTCCGTGCTGGAGCCGTCCCTCCCGGACAGCGCCTACATCCCCACCTTCTTGCGCCAGATCGAGGGGCTTGCGACCGGCACGCGCAACAACATCCTGATGATCCGGCCGAAGCCGGCGGTGCAGCGGAACGCTGCACCTGGCGTGACCATCAATGACGAAACCGGGAAGATCGTACACAATCAGGCAGGTGGGGGGCAGCCCCAGCCGGTTGCCTTCCCCTATGACTTCGTGCCCATCGAGCTGCGGCTGGAGGGGACATACTGGACGGCCATCAGTTTTCTTGCGGAGCTGCAGAAGTTTCCGAAGATGATTGCTGTCAACGATATCTCGTTCAGCCCAACCCAGGCCGGGATCGGCGCACGGCGGTCTCCGAGGCTGACGGCGACCATGGGCTTGACAGCTGTCGTGACGAAAGGGGGCAATAATGCAAGGCCGGGCTAAGGAGATTCTGCTGCTGGCGCTTGCCGTGGGAGCGCTGGGTCTAGCGCTCTATACCTTCCGCGGAAAGCCTGCGCCCAGCCCTGTGGCGGAGCCGACGCCGGCAGCACCGGGAGAGACCGGTGAGGTAGCAGTGGCGGAGGCGCCGGAAGAAGAGGCAACGACGGAAGGAGGGGGTGATGCCGGGGCCGCGGCAGCGATTCGCAACCCCTTCTCGGCCCCGGGAGGACCCGAACCGGGGTCGACAGAGGAGGCCGGCGAGGGGGAGGCAGCCGAGGTGAGAATCACGGAGCCGCCTCCGGGACAAGAGCCGCCAACCGCGACAGGGTTCAAGCTGGAGGGGATCATGACCGGGCCGCCTCCGTTCGCGGTCATCCGGTATGGTGATAGGCCCTACTTCCCGCGGCTTGGCGACGAGGTGGTAGACGGCTATCGTGTGGAGGCAATCAGAGGGGAACGTGAGGTAGTGCTCAGCGGTCAACACGGCACCATCGTCCTCAGAACGGGAAAAGCATCGTAAGAACGAACGGGAGGGAGGCAGTAGCGCCATGACTCGCAGAGGAAATCTGAAAGGCGGCAGCATGGCCGCGTTGCTGTTGGTCTTGCTGCTGGCGGCTGGTGTCGCGCTGGCGAACGGGGTAAGTAAGCCCGGCGCCGGCGCCGCGGCCCCGGTTGGTACGGGGCCTGCTGCTGCCGGCGCGGCAGCGCCGGCCGGCACGGGGACAGCGTATGCGAGGTCCGTCCGCGGACCGAGTGGGGGGCCACCGGTCTCGACGGCTCGATTCACCCTGGAGTTTGTGGATGCCGAGCTGGTGGATGTCTTCCAGGCTCTGGCGATGCAGAGCGGGGTGAATATTGCGGTGAGCGGCAGTGTGAAGGGGAAGACGACGCTGCGGCTGCGCAATGTGACTCTGAACCAGGCATTGATGATCGTCGCCAAGCTCAACGGTCTCGACTACGCGTGGGTGGAAGCCGCCTACGTCGTGGGCACACCGGAGGAAGTGCAGGCAATGCGGGTTGCGGACCTGCGCACTTCCGTGGTGGTGCTCCAGCACATCCAGCCGGAGTATGCGCAGGAAGTGTTGAGCAAGCTCACGCCAGAGGTGACGGTTTCGGCGCGCAAGGGCGTGCGTTCGGTACTGTTGTTGGGGACAGAGGATTCGCTGGGGAAGGCGGAACGCGCACTGGCCGAGATAGACATGCCGCCGATTCCGGGACCACCCACGACAGAGATAGTCGCCATTCGCTATCTCAAGGCCGAGCAGATGGCGGGGATGATCGAGGCCGCGGTACCGGAGGCGACGGTGCAGCCAGGGCCGCAGGAGAACAGCCTACTGATCACGGCGGATGCCATGCAGTGGGAGGCGGTGCGTTCTCTGATCGAGGCCTCGGATGTGGCTCCTCCGCCGACGCAGGCCGCGCAGGAGATCTACTATGTGAAGTACATGAGCGCCGGCGAACTCAAGGAAGCTGTGAGCTCGCTGCTGCCGGACCTGAGTATCATGCTCGCGCCGCGCTCCTTCACTCCGCCGGTGCAGAAGCCGACTGGCGGCGCGGGTGGCACGGCCGAGCTGCTGGCGGCTCCGCAGTTCGGCGGCCAAGCGGGCGTCGGCGTCGGGGGGACCCAGGCCGAGACCGGCCCGGTGGTTGCGCTGGTGCTATCCGGCGCACCTTGGACGGTGGAACAGGGCTTGGCACTGTTGGAGCGGCTCGATGTTCCGCCTCGCCAAGTCCACATCGCGGCAATGGTGACGGAGGTCAGCCGCGAGGAGGTGTCTCGCATTGGGATTGACTGGGGGCCAGGCGAGGACCCAGGTCTGGGCGCGACAGGCACTCCCTTCGTGATGGGAGAGGCGATCCCAGCGGATGCTCCGGAAGGTCTGATCCCGGCTCGAGGTCTGGAAGTCGGCAAGATCGAACGCAGCTACCTGCAGTGGTCGGCGTCGATCCGGGCCTTGGAGGAAAAGGGCCGGGCGCGGGTGTTGTCGAACCCGAGCGTGACGACGCTGGATGGTCGCCAGACGGCGCTGCACACGGGCGAGACGTACTACTATGAAGTCGCGGTGGCTGCGGCGACGACCGGCGGCATCGTGAAGGACATCCGGACCTTCGATGTCGGAGTCAACCTGATCGTGAATCCGAGGATCAGCGGCAGCGACGAGGTGACGCTCACCATCTCGCCCATCGTGTCCGCCCTGGCGCCCATCAGCGAGTTCCAGCTCCCGGTGGTCACGGAGCGGGCGGTGGTGACCACGGTGCGAGTGAAGAGCGGCGAGACCGCGGTGATCGCGGGGCTGGTGAACGACGAAGAGCAGGTGACGGTGAAGAAGGTGCCGTTCCTCGGCGACATCCCGCTCGCGGGAGAGCTGTTCAAGAGCCGGGAGCGGCGGCCATCCCACCGGGAGATTCTGATCTTCGTGACGCCGACAATTGTAGAGGCTTAGCTCTTCGGCCCGGCCCCCCGGGCAGAGGGCGTTCCGAAGAGCAAGACGATGCGGATAATCTGAGGCGACATGGCGAATCATGGCGCCGGCATTGGGGCCCGCCCGAAGCCGGGTGGGCCCCCTGTTTTGGCGGCTTGCGAGACGGCACGGAAGGACGCGAACGGGATATGGAGACTAGAACAGTCGCCGATATCGTGAGAGAAGTAACCGATATCTCGGACGAACACTTCAGGCAGGCGGTCGACGTCCAGAAAGAGACCCGCGAGCCATTGGCCCAGGTGTTGGCGAACATGGGCCTGATCTCGGAGAAGGAGAAGGCCCGTATCCTGGGTCGGCAGTGGGGAATCCCGTTCGTGGACCTGGCGGAGCGACAGCTCGACCGGGAGCTGCTGAAGACGATCCCACTCCACATGATGCAGCGGTGGAAGGCGGTGCCTGTCGATCGCAATGGGCCCCGCCTCGTGGTGGCGATGGTTAACCCGCTGGACGTGTACGCCATAGACCAGATGCGGCTGGTGGCCGGGATGGACATCGAGTCGGTGATCGCGACGGCCGAGGAGATCAACGCGGCGCTCGGACAATCCATGTCGGCTCGCGAGGAGATCGGCGCCACGCTCCAGGAGATGAGCGAGGAATTGGGTGCCGACACGAGTGACATTCAGGTGGAGGCGAACCCGGACGCCGACGAGGAGGTGAGCCTGGATCAGCTTCGCGAGATGATGGAGGACGCGCCAGTGGTGCGGCTGGCGAACCTGATCATCAGACAGGCGGTGCGAGACAAGGCGAGCGACATTCACATTCAACCTGAGCTTAACCGTGTGCGGGTGCGGTATCGTGATGACGGCGTATTGCACGACGCGATGACAGTTCCCAAGAAGGCCCAGGCCCCACTTATCTCACGCCTCAAAGTGATGGCGGACCTGGATATTGCGGAGAAGCGCGCCCCACAGGACGGCCGCATGTCGCTGCGGGTGGCCGGAGGGGAATATGATTTCCGCGTGTCGACGAACCCGGGGGTGAACGGCGAGAAGGTCGTGATGCGAATCCTGGACAAGCGGGGGGTCCAGGCGCGGCTGGATCAACTGGGAATCTCGGCGGTGATCATGGATGAGTTCGAGAGCCTTGTCCGGCGCAGCTATGGAATTATCACGGTGACGGGGCCGACAGGCTCGGGCAAATCCACGACCTTGTACTCGGTGTTGAATACGCTGAACAGCCCGGAGAAGAACATTCTCACGATCGAGGACCCGGTGGAGTATCAGCTCACCGGGCTGACACAGACGCAGGTCAATCAGAGAGCCGGCGTGACCTTTGCCAGCGCGCTGCGCACCTTTTTGCGTCAGGATCCGGACATCATCTTGGTGGGCGAGATTCGAGACCCAGAGACCGCACTCATTGCCACGGAGGCGGCGCTGACGGGGCACTTGGTATTCAGCACCCTGCATACGAATGATGCTCCCACCGCGGTGGCCCGCCTGATCGAGATGGGGATTGAGCCCTTCCTGATCGCCTCTTCCGTGATAGGGATACTGGCCCAGCGGCTGGTGAGAGTGATCTGTGCCGACTGCAAGGAGTCGTACACGCCACCGGTGGAGGCCTTTCGGCGGCTGAACCTCGCGATGGACCTGGAATCGGTGACCTTCTACCGGGGCAAGGGATGCGACCGCTGTCGCCAGACCGGATATCGCGGCCGAACAGGGGTCTTCGAACTGATGGTGATCAGCGATCATCTTCGGGAATTGATTCTGAGGAAGGCGCCGACTCACGAGATTCGTCAGGCGGCGCTGGAGTCGGGCATGATCACGTTGAGGCAGGACGCGATGCAGAAGATTCTGGAGGGGGTAACGACGATGGAGGAGGCGCTGCGCGTTGTCTACGCTGGCTAAGACAAGTGGTAGGTTGAAGATCCAGGATTACGCGCTCGACGAGATCCTGGCGATAGCGTCTGAGGAGAATGCCTCGGACGTGCACATCACGGTGAATCTGCCGCCGATGATGCGGGTGGACGGTCGCCTGCGGCCGATGGACTTCGAGCGGCTGGAGCCCAGGGAAAGTCAGCGACTAATCTACAGCATCCTCACAGACCATCAGATCAGCAGCTTCGAGGAGAACCACGAGTTGGACTTCTCCCACGGGATCGCGAAGTTGGGGCGGTTTCGCGTGAATGTGTACTTCCAACGGGGCTCGGTGGCAGCCGCGTTTCGGCTGATACCGCGGAGCATTCCCGCCTTTGACGAACTCGGGCTGCCAGGCATGGTGCGCAGGTTGGCCGGACGGACGAGCGGCCTGATGCTGGTGACAGGGCCGACCGGCAGCGGCAAGTCAACCACTCTAGCGGCCATCGTAGAGCACATCAACAAGACGCGGGAGGCCCATGTCATCACGATAGAGGACCCGATCGAATACTTGCACCGGCATCAGCGGTCAATGGTGAATCAGCGGGAGCTCGGCAGCGACACCTATGGTTGGGCGACGGCACTGCGGTCTGTGCTGCGGGAGGACCCCGATGTCGTCCTCATCGGAGAGATGAGGGACCTGGATACCATCGACGCCGCGCTGAAGATCGCTGAAACGGGGCATCTGGTGCTGGGAACGCTGCACACCCGGAATGCGCCGCAGAGCATTGACCGTATCATCGACGTCTTCCCCCCTCACCACCAGGAGCAGATCCGCGTGCTGCTGGCGAGCACACTGGAGGCAGTGGTGGCACAGCAACTGCTGCCGAGGATAGGCGGCCTGGGGCGGACTCCGGCGGTGGAGGTGATGATAGTCACCGCGGGGATTCGCAACCTGATCAGAGAGGGCAAGACCCACCAGATCTACGCGTTGATGGAGACCGGCGGGGAGGAAGGCATGCAGACTATGGACCGCGCGCTGGCGTCCATGGTGCGCCAGGGCCTGGTGGCGGCAGACGAGGCCGAGGCCCGCGCCATCGACCGCGACAACTTCCGGCGGTGGCTATCGACCCTGTGAAGTGGACAGAGAAACAGGGAATAGAGAAGACGGTTGTTGGAGACGGGAAGGTGGGTCGTCGAAGGAGGTTTAGCCGTGCCGACCTATAGATACAGCGCAATGGACACCAGCGGCCGCACCGTAACCGGGACGCTGGAGGCGGATAGCTTGGAGCTGGTCCGCTCCAAGCTCGCGGATCTGAGCTACCACATTCTCACGATCAGAGAGACCAAGGGGCGAGGGGGTTTTCAGGATTGGTTTACCGGCATCCAGCGGGTGAAGCTGCGAGATCTAGTAATCTTCAGCCGGCAGTTTGCGACCATGATCGATGCGGGGCTGAGTGTGGTGAAGTGCCTCGATATCCTGCAGAAGCAGACACGCAATCCGAAGATGAAGGATGTGATCGGAGAGGTCAAGCACGACGTGGCGGGCGGCACGAGCTTGACGGAGGCGCTGCAGAAGCACCCGCGCATCTTCAGCCCGCTGTATATAAACATGATGCGATCCGCGGAGGCCGGGGGTATTCTGGACCAAGTGCTCGATCGCCTCTCGTCCTTCCTCGAAAAGGAGCAGGAGACTCGAAACAAGATCAAGTCGGCGATGACCTATCCGGCGGTGGTCTTCTGCTTTGCGGTGCTGATGCTCATTGCACTGCTCTTTTTCGTGCTGCCGAAGTTCAAGGGCATCTTCGAGACGATGGGGCTCGAGCTACCGATCACCACGAAGATGATGCTGAATTCGTCAGAGTATCTGCGCAGCTACTGGTACGTCGCCCTGGTGGTGATCGCCGGAACAGTGGTGCTCATCAAGGTGCTGGCGCGAACCGAGAAGGGCAAGTATGCCATTGATGCGGGGAAGCTGCGCATGCCGGTCTTCGGCGATCTGATTCTCAAGACGTCGGTGTCGCGGTTCGCGCGTACGTTTGGGACACTGATCACCAGCGGGGTGCCCGTGCTGCGGGCGCTGGAGATCGTTGCGGACACCGCCGGGAACCTGGTGATCTCCTCCACAGTTGCACGGGCCCGCGAAAGCATCAAAGAGGGAGAGAAGATCAGCACTCCCTTGTTCGCAAGTAAGATCTTTCCCGTCATGGTGACGCAGATGATCGCGGTCGGC
>CP070816.1:2852112-2860668 GCA_020344235.1 Armatimonadota bacterium | reverse complement strand
TACTTCTGAAACTCGATCCCCACGATGTCGGACACCCGGTACCAGGTGAGCGGGTCGGGCACACAGTAGCCCTTGTCAACCGTCGGGCGCAGCGATATCATCCAGTCGGGCACTCGATAGGCGGGGGCCACAAGCTCGCGCAGCTCCTCGATTTCCGGAGCCGCTGGCGGCCCAGGTGCGTCCCCAATCTGGCGGTCATAGATGTGCTTGATGGTGGACATCTTCCCCGCCTTCGCCACCCCCGGCTGGAGATCGAAGCAGAACGCCTCCACCAGCACCCGCGCCGCCTCGCGCGGCACCGGCGACACCTTTGGGATGACTCCCACGTAGTGTGCCAGTAGAGACCCGACCTCCTTGCTCCCCGGACACGGGCCGATGCCAATGTGCTTCTCCCCCTTTTCCATTCCCTTGATCGCCCAGAAGCCCCGCGACTGCCAGTTCGGGAAAAGCACCGCGATCTTCGCGCGGAAGTCGTCGGCCGCCTGGTAGGGCGTCAGCGCGCCGGCAGGCATCAATCCCTCCGCGTACCACCCTTTGAGCGTGCGAAACGTCTCCGCTGCCTCCGGGCTGCTCACATCCAGGCGGCCCTTCTCGTCTCTGACATCTCCCGCGAAGACGGCGAGCATCGGAACATAGTCGTTCTGCGTGAAGAAGTTGGTAGAGAGGTCGAACGTCATCCCATACTGCTTCCGCTCCGGCTGTCGCAGTCGCCTCGCCAGCCCCTCGAACTCCTCCCACGTCTCCGGCAGCTCTTCCTCGCCGATCCCGCACTCCGCCAGCACATCCTTGCGGTAGTTGAGGGCATGGATCTCGCCCATGAACGGCAGCCCGTAGAGATGCTCCTCCCCGGTTCGGGGGTCCGGCAGCCGGCAGCTCTCCAGGTATCCGGGCAGGAACTCGTCCAGCAGCCCCGCTGCAAGCTCCGGCTTCAGATGCTCCTCGAGAGGCGTCATGAAGCCGCCCTCCACGTTCTGCACGATGGACATGTTGTGGATGAGCAGCAGCAAATCGAACGGCGTCATCCCCGCCCGCCAGGGGAGCATCAGGGTGATCTCGTTGCCCTCGGGCATGATGCGCAGGTCAATGTCAATATCCGGGTGGCGCTCCTCGAAAGCCCGCACCGCGCGCTCCAGGTCGCGATCCGGGTCCTGAAACTCGGAGTACTGCCAGGCGGACACCAGCACCCGCACCCGAGTCACGCCCTCCTTGCGCGGCACGTACACATTCAGGCGCCGCTCGAATGCGAAACCCGCCGCCGCCAGGCCCACCAGCCCGAGCGCAATCCACTTCTGCATCTGCTATCCCTTCACCGCGCCCGCCGTGAGGCCGCGCATGAACGTCTTCTGCAGCAGCAGGAACAGAATGATGACCGGCAAGAACGAGAGCATCACCGACGAGAAGAGCACCCCGTAATCCCAGTGCTGCCACTGGCCCTGCAGTAGCTGGATTCCGACCGTCAGGGTGCGCGCCTCGTCCGTCCAGTTGTTCATCGTCAGCGCGAAGATGAACTCGTTCCAGGCATTGAGGAAGACCAAGGTCCCTGCGGCCGCCAGGCCGCTCGCGCCCATCGGAATCATCACCTGCCAGAAGGTCTCCCACCAACTACATCCATCCACGCGCGCCGCGTCCAGCAGCTCCTGCGGCACGGTGGCAAAGACGCTCCGCATGATGAAGATCGTCAGCGCCAGATTGAAGGCCGTATAGCTCAGCGTCAGGCCGGTCAGCGTGTTCAGCAGACCGTAGGTGCTCAGCAGCTCGTACTGTCCGATCAGCCCGACCTCGCCCGGCACCATGATCGTAGCGAGGAACACCACGAAGACCGCCTGATCGCCCTTGAAGCGGAACCGCGCCAGCGCATAAGCGGCGAGGCTGCCCGCGAACAGAGTCAGGATCACCGTCCCGAACGATACCAGAATGCTGTTGCGGTAGTAGTAGTCGAACCCCACCATCCGCTCGAACATCGTCGAGTAATTCGCCCATGTATAGTGGTGTGGCAGGAAGGTCAGTTCCTTGCTGTAGAGTTCCTCGTGGGGCTTGAACGAGGAGAGGATGATCCACACGAATGGCAGCACGCTCACCACGCTGATGCCCGCGAGCACCAAGTAGAGCGCTGCCGTGTTCCCGTATCGCCTGAGCCTGTCGAGCCTCATCGTTCGCGCTCCCTCGTCAGGCGAAAGGCCACCAGTGTCACCAGGAAGATGAATGCTGCCAGCGCCCAGGCCAGCGCCGAGGCGTACCCGAAGCGGAACTTCCCGTACCGGAACGCGACGTTGTAGAGATACAGCACGATCGAGAGCGTGGAATCGCCCGGCCCGCCCTGGGTCATGATGAACATCTGCCCGAAGACCTTCAATGCCCCGATTGTCGCCAGCAGCCCCACCAGGAACATCGTCGGCTTCAGCAGCGGGAGCGTCACGAACCTGAACGCCTTCCAGCCGCTGGCCCCGTCAACCCGCGCCGCTTCCGCCAGCTCGCTGGGTATGCGCTGCAGCCCCACGAGATACAGCAGCATGTTGAACCCCAGCCCATGCCAGACTGCCATCGCGGCGATCGCCGGCATAGCCAGCTTCGAGTCCGACAGCCACGTATAGTCAGCCTTCTCGCCCACGAACCCCCGCAGCAGCGTATTGATGACCCCATACTCCGGGTGGTAGATCCACATCCAGATGATGGACACCACCGCCACCGATACCACGATCGGAATGAAGTTCAACGTCCGGAACAGCGTCGAGAGACGGCCCGCGCGCTCGACCAGCACCGCCAGCAGCAGTGGCAGCAGGATGGCGGCCGGCACGTACATGACTGTGAAGCGAATGGTGTTCCAGAAGGCCCCGCCCGGCGAGTTGATACTGAGCCACACGACCAGAAGCGGATAGCACAAGACCTCCCAGACAGATAGCGGTTGCTCTGGAGTGACGATCCCGGGCCAGCCCGTCACGCGTTCGTCCCGGAAGATCTCGCCGTAGTTCGCCCACCCGACCCAGTGCAGGTCCTCCGGCCGCAGGAATTCGTACTGAAAGAAGCTGAGGAAGAGCGACCGCAAGATCGGGTAGAGAGCGAACATCCCGAAGATCAACACCGCCGGAAGGAGAAACGCGTAGGGGTTATCCAGCCCCCGCCATCTCCGCCTCCGGCTCACCCTCTCGTCGCCCGCCGCGCTCATTGCGGCCCGATCACTGGTTTCCGCCCGAGAACCTCGGACTAGCCGAGACTATCCTTGAAGGAGCGCGCCCGCCCCGCCGGCGGCACCCCGTCCTCTCTCCACCCCCGCTTCTGGTAGTACAGATCGAGCATCTCATCATATTCACTCCGCTCTACCACCCGGCCCACATAAGGTCCCTTCTCCACCGCGCGCTCCAGCATGCGAGGTGGGGGATAGTCATCTTTGCGGCCCACACCGCGCGCCGCGCTGATCAACCGAGTGAGATCCCAGATGGCCCGCGATCGCTCCAGCAACTCGTCCAGCGTGTGGGGAACCCCTGTCACCACGCTGTAGTACTCGGCATAGCGGCTCTCGTCGAACCCCAGCTCGATCCACGGCAGCCGACACACCCCCAGCATGTCGAACAGCGGCCGGATGGTCTGGTGGTAGATGACCAGGTCTACTCTGTCCTCCGCTTTCCAGCTCCCACCGGCCTCCAGCTCCTTGCCCACGGTCCACGCCCGGTTGTGATGGGCCCCGATATCGCACGTGCCGTAGGCGAGCGCCATCGAAATCGTGCTCCGGGAGTCATAGGCCGATTGCTCCATCCCCTTCACGTGGACCACCAGCGGTGTCAGCTGCGGCCACCGGGCCAGCACCGCGCGCGTGCCGCCGGCCAGCAGGTCTCCGATCCCCTCGCGGTGCGCGATCTTCTCCAGGAGCACGTTGATCTGACCGTCGTCTCCCCACTGGAGCTTCATCCCATCCACATCCGACGGCTTGAGCAGGCCGCTCTCAACGGCCTCGATCATGACGCCAATCAGGTTTCCGCTGGAGATGGTGTCGATGCCCAGATCGTCGCAGAGCTGGTTTCCTCTCAGGATAGCCGCGAAGTCGCCGACCCCCAGATTGGAGCCGAGCATGCACGCGGTCTCGTACTCCGGCCCTTCCGCAATGGTCCCCTTGTACTTGCCGTTCTTCACCAGGCAGATGTTCCCGCACGACATCGGGCATCCGAAGCACGCGGTGTCGCCGATCTTGTACTCCTTCTCCATCCTGAAGCCGTCAATCTGCTCGGCCTGCTCGAAGACGTTTTCTGCGTAATTCCGCGTCGGGAAGATCCCGGCGCTGTTCACGTAATCTACCACCGACATTAGTCCCTGCTGCTGCCAGAACTCAAACAGGGCATGAGACGACAGCTCCTTCATTGATCGCTCGGTCAGCAGCCGCAGCCCCGCGACATCGGCCACGGGTAGGTCTTTGCCTCCCCGCACCGCGATCGCCTTCAGGTTCTTTGACCCCAGCACCGCCCCCATCCCGCAGCGCCCCGCGTTCCGGCTCCAGTCCGTGTTTATCGTGGCGAACCTGACCAGGTTCTCCCCGGCAGGGCCGATGGAGGCCACCCTCACCTCCTCGCTCTGGAGCTTTTCCTTCACCATCCGCTCCGCTTCGAGGCACTCCTTGCCGGCCAGGTCCGGCGCCGGCACCACTGCCACTTCCTCCTCGTCAATCCACAGATAGCTGAGCCGCTCCGCGAGGCCGGCTATCACCAGAGCATCGTAGCCGGCCTGGCGCAGCTCCGTCCCGAAGTTCCCACCCATGTTGCTGTCGCCGTAGATGCCGGTGAGCGGCGCCATAGAGACGAAATGCGTCTTCGCCCCGCCCGGCAGATAGAGCCCCGTCAGCGGGCCGGGAGCCACGACCAGAATGTTCTCCGGCCCCAGTGGATCCTTGATGTTCGAGAGCTGATCGAACAGCAACTTCGCGCCGAACCCGCGGCCGCCAATGTACTTCAGCGCGAACTTATCGCCGAAGGGGACGACGCGGCTTTCGCCGCTGGTCAAGTCAACCCACAGAATCCGAAAGTGATAGCCCCCCTCAATCGACTGCTTCTTTTCTTTGCTCCCGGCCGATCTCCGCGTAGCGGAGCTTCTTCCGCTCGCCTTCCTCGACATACTCTACCTCTTTCATATGCGCGTAGCGCAGCACCGCGGCGACTCTGTTCGCCTCTCCCAGCTCGTGCTCGGGCACATACTGGAGCGCTCCCTTGGGACACTGCTGGACGCACTGTGGATGCCCCCCGCACAAGTCGCACTTGAACGGCGTCGGAATCTCAGCGTGCACGAAGATGGCACCGAAGGGACATGAGATCACGCATTGCTGGCACGTCACGCACTTGTCCTCGTCAATCCTCACCACCCCGTTGTCAACCAGGATCGCGTCCGTTGGGCAGTTCTCCCGACACTTGGGCTGCGCGCACTGCCGGCACACGACTGGCATCCGGATCACCGGGTGCGGATACAACGCAATCACCCGAATCGCCGACTTCTTCGGATTGTTCACCCCGAAGTGGTGCAAGGCACACACCGACTCACACAGCCGACAGCCCGAACACCGCTCCGGCACTACCGTCAATCGCTTCGGCAACTCTGACTCCTCACCAAGGATAAGATCGGCCCAACGCGACGCCCCCCGCCCGACCGCGCCCATATTCGCCAAGGGGCCAGTTCTTCGCCTGCTGCCGAATCCCTCTGCATCGGCAGCCGAGCGCCGGCCTTTCCTCTGTTGCAGGTTGCCCGCACTCTCTCGTGGAACGGAGTCCACTGACGCAAGCCTCATTGATCCTCTTGCACACGGGGTGCCGCGGCTATGCGAGCTTGGTTAGCCAGCTCTCTTATCCGACTCTATCCTGCGTCCCGGACCGGCAGACGCAAGAGCCTCAGGCTCCACGCGGCCCGCGGCGAGCAGGTGTCCTTCCAGCTCGCCTTCCGCACCGGCGCAAGCGACCGCAAGGTCGAGGCCGCCGTCGCTGCGCCGGAGCCGCTCACAGCGCGAGTGCGCCGGGTCGGATACGTCTCCGTTCCGCACCACAACACTGACACGCCTGCCGACGAGCTTGATGGCCTCGGACATATCCCCGGCTACGTCCCCGACCCACTCCTCCCGGAGTCAACAGCGCACGCGGGGCCCCACGAGACGAACGCCTTCTGGATCACCGTCCGCGTCCCAGCCGACGCCTCGCCCAAGTCGTATCGCCTGCAACTGACGCTCACCGCGGAGGGAGAGCAGCCCGCCGCGCTGACCGCCACCATCGTTGCCCATCCCGCGGTTATTCGATCTCGCCGCGACTTCCCCGTCACTCACTGGTTCTACTGCGACGCGCTCTGCGACTGGTACCGCGTCGAGCCCTTCTCAGAGGGCTTCTGGCCCATCATCGAGAGCTACCTCGCCGACCTCTCCCTGCACAACCTCGACACCTCCCACGTGCCGCTATTCACCCCTCCCACCGATGGCGTCAAGCGCCCCAACCAGTTGCTGGACGTGCGGCGCCGGGGCGACCGATATCTCTTCGACTGGACGCTCGTGCGGCGCTGGGTCGCCGCCGCGAAGAAGCACGGCCTCTCCCGGTTCGAGTGGCCCCACCTGTTCACACAATGGGGAGCGAAGTATGCCATTCGCATCTACCAAGGCCACGGGGGCAGCGAGAAGCTGCTCTGGGACCCGGAAACGCCGTCGGCTTCCCCGGTCTACAGAGACTTCCTCACCCAATTCCTGCCGGAGTTCAAGCAATTCCTGGAGGCCGAAGACCTGTGGGAGAGCAGCTTCTTCCACCTCTCCGACGAGCCCCACGGCGAGGAGGCGATTCGAAACTACCGGGCCGCGCGCCGGATGCTGCACCAGCTTGCCCCCTGGATGAAGGTGATGGACGCCCTTTCCGATATCAGCTTCGCGCGGGAAGGCCTCGTGGATACCCCTATCCCGCTCATCTCGGTCGCGCCCGAGTTCGTGCGAGAGGGCTACCCTGCCTGGGTGTACTTCTGCCCTGGGCCCCGGGGCCGCTACACACAGCGACTGCTCGACACGCCCCTCGTGAAGACACGCATGTTCGGCTGGCTCTGCTACCGAAACCGCGCCCGCGGCTTCCTCCACTGGGGCTACAACTACTGGTACCAGAGCCAGACGCGCCACCTCATCAACCCCTACCTGACTCAAGATGCGTTGTGGTGGCCGAAGTGGCCGTACGGAGATGCCTTCGTAGTCTATCCCGGAGAGGACGGGCCCGTTGACTCGCTGCGCTGGGAGGTCTTCGCAGAGAGCCTACAGGACTACGCCCTGCTCCAGACCGCGGGGCTCGATCCCGACGATCCCGCCCTCGAAGCAATTCAGGACTACGCTGAATTCCCCCGCGACGAAAGCTGGATCGCTCAGCGCCGCGCAGATCTGCTCGCCGCACTCGACGCGGCCTGACCAATCATACGCCCTTCTGGCAGCCGCGGCTCGAGGCCTGGATCAGCCGTCACGCCGCCGAGGGCGCACTGCCCGACCGCTGCCGCGGCCTCGCCGGCTGAGCCGGGCAGGAAGTGCTGCACGTTCCACGGAAGTGCGCGCCACAGTTCCGCAGTCCGGAGGCAACGATGGCCTGGAAGTACGCTGTATTCACCGTGATGTGCCCCGAGCGTGACCTCGAGCAAACCGCCGCCCTAGCAAGCTCACTCGGCCTCGACGGCCTGGAGTGGCGCGTCACGAAGAAAGCGCCCGAGCCCATCACCGAGGTGAGCTACTGGGGCGCCAATCGCTCCACCGTTGACATTGATGACGTAAGCTCAGACCTCGCCCGCGCAAAGGAGATCGCCGACCGCCACGACCTGGCAATGCCGATCCTCGGCACCTACATGAAGTGCCACGAGTTCGACGTGGTGGAAGCGGCAATGCGCGCCGCCGCCGCAGTCGGCTGCCCCAAGCTGCGCGTCGGCCCGCCGGGCTATGACGGATCCCGTCCCTACCAGGATCTCTTCGACCAGGCATTCCGGGACTTCACGAAGGTGGCCGAGCTGGCATCCGGATACGGAGTCCAGGCGTGCATCGAAATGCACATGGGGAACATCACCCCCTCCGCAGGCCTGGCCCATCGCCTCGTCTCGCACTTCGACCCCGCGCAGATCGGAGTGATCTTCGACCCCGGCAACATGGTCGTCGAGGGATTCGAGAGCTACCAAATGGCCCTCGAACTCCTCGGCCCCTATCTGAGCCACGTCCACGCCAAGAACTGCGTCTGGGCGAAGACGGGAGACAAAGACGGCGTCGCTCAGTGGGAGTGGCGGATGGCCCCTGTCAACCAGGGCCAGGCCGACTGGACCGCCATCGTTGCCGCCCTGAGGAAGGTCGGCTATCACGGCTGGTTGTCCTTCGAGGACTTCTCAGAAGGCGACACGGAGAAGAAGCTGTCTAACGCCCTTTCCTATCTGAAGAGCCTCGAGGCGTCGGCCTGATCCCGGAGCTGCTCCGTGGCGACGGTACTCGTCAAGCCGGTCGGCGACCGCTGCAACCTCGCCTGCCGGTATTGCTTCTATCACCCCGGCACCGGTCGGCCCGCCGCGGTGATGGAGGAAGAAACCCTCTCCGCGATGACTCGC
>CP070816.1:2840482-2852012 GCA_020344235.1 Armatimonadota bacterium | reverse complement strand
GGGTGCGCGGTAGGGCATGTGGGGCGGTATGAAGTGCACGTAGGCGAGAAAGGGAGTCGCCGGGCCCTCGTCCAGCCACGATGACACTGTCTCCAGCAGGGGCTCGGGCGCTAGCCTGTCACTCGCATGCGAGGTTTGCCCGGCGGGAGTGCGCCTGCGACGCACAACCTCGAAATGCAGGCCGGGAACGAATCGCGGCGTCGAGAACAGCGCCGTATGATAGCCGGCCGAACGGAGGGCCAGAGCCAAGGTGAATCTGTCTTCGTTCAGCAGCCGATCATCGTAGGCCAGGTGTGTGTCCGGATACTGGCCGGTGAAAAGAGATGCCGTGGAGGCGATGGTCTTGGGATACTGGCAGAAGTGCTGTTCGAAGACCACCCCCCTGTCCGCGATCCGGTCGATGTTGGGTGTGGTTGCGCGAGGGTACCCGTAGCAGCCGAGATGATCGGCACGCGCGGCATCGATCACGCAGATGACGATGTTTGCGCCATCCGCCGCTGCGCGGAGTTCGTCCACGGCAGTGCTGCTCGGCGTAAGCGGCGCCAGCTCGCGGGAGCCGCTGCTTCTCCTGCCGGATGACCTGAGTCCGAGTACGCCCAGCACAACTAGTGCAACGATGGCCGCGAACAAACAGACCATGGGGAGCCAGGAGGCGCGCGACATACGGGTCTCCTTGCGCCATCCGCGCGTCGTATATGCCGGGCGGCCCGGCCATTATAGCTGCCCGCGCCTGCCTGTCAAGCAATTGGGCAGGAGACGCGCTCCTGCCCTACGCGTTGCGGGTGTGCAGGCGCCTGCTGCTTGTATTATATCATGCGGTGTCAAGAGAGGGGGCGAGAAAGGTAGGAAATTGCTGGGGTTTTATGGTAGGCGGCCCTGAGCAGGTGAGCCGATTTCGCGCTCCGACAGTCCCGTTCTGCAGGAGGAAGAGCTTGGGCAGGGACAGACTCCTGCCCTACCTAACTTGAGAGTCACGCCACACGGGGCGGGAGGCAGGAGGGGGAAGCCGGTATGACGAAGGGCGTAGCTTTGGTCATGAGACGGGGAGTGAAGGGTCTGCTGGGGGAATAGGGGAGTGGTGAGAAGGAAGGCCGCGGGCCGGAGGAGAGGGAAGCTGTGGGCAGAAAGAGCTTGTGGATTGTGAGGTGGATTGTAATCTTGGGCGCGATATGCGGCGGCTGTGCGAATGCGACGAGTTACTATGTGAGCGTGAAGGGGAATGACTCGAATCCGGGCACGGCGGCTCAGCCGTGGCGGAGTATAGCGAAGGTTAACAGCGCGGATTTGGGGCCGGGCGACCGGGTGCTGTTCGCGGGAGGGGAGACGTTTGAGGGGACGATCAGGCTGGACAAGAGCGACAGCGGGAGCCCCGGCAGTAGGGTCGAGGTGGGCTCCTATGGGGAGGGGCGGGCGACGATCAATGGGGGGAATGGGAGCGGGCTGGTTGCGGAGGGGTGCAGCTACCTCGCGATCAGGAATCTGACCTTCGTGGGCTCGGGGCGCAAGGAGGGGAACACGGAGAGCGGGGTGGTGGTGTCGGATGGGGATGGCATCGAGGTGGATCAGGTTGATGTGAGCGGGTTCCGCGGCACGGGCCTGCTGCTGGCCGGCCTTCGCGACGCCCGGGCGACCCACGTCTATGCTCATAACAACGGGGCCGACGGCATCGCAGTGGGCGCGGGCCTGCCGCCAGATGAACGCTGGTCAGAGCGCATCTATATCGGTTACTGCGTTGCGGAGAACAATCCGGGGAACCCCGTGAATCTGGACAACCACAGCGGGAATGGGATCGTGGTGGGCGGTGTCAGGGGCTGTGTGATCGAGTACTGTGAGGCGATGAACAATGGATGGGATATGCCGCGGAAGGGCAATGGGCCGGTGGGGATCTGGGCGTGGAACGCGGATCAGGTGATCATCCAGTTCTGCGTTGCGCACCACAATAAGAGTCCAGGGTGGGACGGGGGCGGGTTCGATCTCGACGGCGGGGTGACGAACTCGATCATGCAGTACAACTACTCCCACGATAATGAGGGGCCGGGATACTTCCTGTGTCAGTACTGGAGCGCGCCGGTCTGGAAGAACAACATCGTGCGATACAACATCAGCGTGAACGATGGGGCGAAGAATAATGTGGGGTGCGGGATCGAGGTGATGGCCAACAATGGGGGCATGTCCGATGCGGAGGTTTACAATAACACGGTCTACAACGAGAAAGGCGGCGCGGTAGGCTTCGGAGATAAACCCGTGCCGGGAGTCCGCCTTCGGAACAATGTCTTCGTTACCAAGGGGGAGATCATCAAGGGCGATTGCAGCTACGCGCGCTTCGAGGGGAACTGGTACTGGTCGGTGGGAGACGGGTTTGAGGTCGGGGAGCACAATACGTTTGAGGATTGGGTAGAGGCGACCGGGCAGGAGCGAAGCGGCGAGAAGGTGCTGGGGCGCTACGGGGATCCGCTTCTCGTGGAGGCGGGCAGCGTCCCGGAGATCAAGCCGGAAGACTTGACCAAGCTCGCGGCATACCGGCTCAAGCACAACTCGCCCTGCATCGGAGCGGGCCTTGCCATTCCTGATAGCGGTGGGCGCGACTTCTGGGGGAACGAGGTGCCTGACGGGGAGGGGGTAACGATCGGAGCGTGCCAGAAGCCCTGAGCCCGGAGGCGGTGGGTGAGGAGCTTCAATAGAGGAGGCGGGCTTCGGGGCGGCTGGGCCGTGAGGGAGGATTTGTGGGTGGACTCAAGTGGAGAATGGACGGCGATATCTTGAGCAGCGAGAATAAGGCGGCGGCTGGAGGTGGGGTGAGTCGGCGGGCGGTTGTGCTGGGGTTGGTTCTGCTGGTGCTGATTGCTCCCGCGGCGTTCTACGGGGAGTTTCTGTATGGGACCACCTATGAGTTCGGCTCGGGGGTGCCGGCGATGGCGCCGCTGGTGGTGCTGTTCCTGCTGGCGGTGGTCAATCCGCTGTTGGGGAGGGTGCTGGGGGGAGGGTTGGGGCGGCGGGAGCTGCTTGCGATCTACGGGATAGTGTTGGTCGGCGCGCCTCTGGTGACGCACGGGATTCTGGGGTGGATGCTGCCGATGGGGATCAACCAGTACTATCTGGCGCGGGCGATACCGGAGTGGGAAACGGCGTTCTTGCAATATGTGCCGGTGTGGTTCGCGCCGAGCGATGTCGCGACGGCGGAGAATTTCTTCCAGGGGAGGGCGTCGGTGCCGTGGGGGGAATGGTGGACGCCGCTGGCGGCGTGGGGGTCGTTCATGACGGCGCTGTTCTTGTCGACGCTCTTTCTCATGGTGTTGTTCCAGCGGCAGTGGATCACGCACGAGCGTTTGTCCTTTCCGCTGGCGCAGGTGCCGCTGGAGATGGTGAGGGAGGGAGGGAAGAGGGATGGCGGCCGGGGGAGAGTGGCGGCGGGGTGGGTGTTCTGGATCGGGTTCCTGATTTCGTTCGGGTTGACGTCATTGAGCCGACTGTCGGGGATGTTTCCAGCGATACCGGATGTTCCGCTGAGCGGGGTGACGCTGATGCAGTGGCAGCGGACGGGACCGCTGGCCGGGCTGGGGGCGTTCGAGCTGTGGCTGGTGCCGTGGATGATCGCGCTCGCGTACCTGATTCCGAAGGAGCTGTCGTTCTCGTGCTGGTTCTTCTGGGTGCTGCGGATAGGTCTGACGGTGGCGGCGATAGCGGCGGGAGCGACTCCGCAGCGGCCGGAGGAATGGTGGGGGAGCACATTTCCGGCGCCGACGTATCAGGGAGGGGGAGCACTGCTGGCGCTTTCGGTGTGGGCGGTATGGGTGGGGAGGAGGCATTTGGGGCGGGCGATACGACTGGCGTTCAGCCGGGGTGGGGAGGGAGAGGAGGCAAAGGAGCCGCTGACGTACCGGTGGGCGCTGATTGGGTTCTTGCTGACGTTCGGGTATATGGTGTACTTCTGCTGGGCGGCTGGGTCGCGGGTGACGGTGGGAGCAGCGATAGTGGGGCTGATCATCATCAACTACTTCATGTGGGCGCGGCTGCGAGGGGAGACGGGGCTTGGGTTCATACCGTTCCCGCTGAGTGTGAACAGCATGATCGTGGTGCCGTTTGGGAGTACGATCTTCAGGCCGCAGGAGGTGGTGACTCTACTCTACGCGCGCTGGACGTATTTCCCGGGATTTGGGGAGTCGTTCGAGGTGTGCACGGGCAATGCGCTAGAGTCCTTCAAGATAGCGGATTCGGCGCGGATTTCGTCGCGTGCGCTGACGTATGCGATCATGGGCGGGTTCGTGGTGTCGCTCGCAATCGGCATGTTCGTGGTGATGACGGGGATGTACGAGTACGGATTCTTCAACACGCGGGGTGGGGCGGCGTCGGGGTGGCTGCGGGGACAGCTGCGGGGGATCGGGACGTCTGTGTTCACGATGCTGACGACGCCGACGAAGTCTGATGTAAACGGAACGATTGCGATGGGGGCGGGGGCGGTGGTTGCGATTCTGCTGGGGACGCTCAGGCTTCGTTTCTGGTGGTGGCCGTTCCACCCGGTGGGCTATCTGGCGGCGAACGCGTGGGGGATGCACTGGTTCTCGCAGCCGTTCTTCCTGGGGTGGGCGCTGAAGTCGGTGGCGATCCGGTACGGGGGTCTGCGGTTGTTCCGGCGGACGGTGCCGCTGGCGATCGGGCTGATCGTGGGGGATTTTGTGAGTCAGGGGTTGTGGGTGGCGCTGTTGACGCCGCTGCGTGCGGCGGGGGTGAATGTATAGGGCGCGGGGGAGGAAGCAGTTCCGGCCGGGATGGGGGGCGAGGAGGTAGGCGGGGGTTCGGGAGGGCGAGCCCCCGCTTCGTTTGACTTAGGCGTCTTGGTGGGAGAAGGCGCCGGCGGATGGCGGAAGTAGGGGGAGGGGGCGCGAGAGCGACGGAGAAAGACACCGAGGCGATAAGGAGCCTGAGGAGGTAACGAGAGGTGGATAAGGTTCGGATTGGTGTTGTGGGAGCGGGGGGGATGGGACAGGGGCACTGTGAGTACATGCACGAGCTGGACGTGGGGGAGCTGACGGCGGTGTGCGATATTGTGCCGGAGGTGGCAAAGGAGGTTGGGGGGGAGCACAAGGTGCCGTACTTCCTGAAGCATACGGACTTGATGGATTCGGGTCTGGTGGACGCGGTGCTGATCGCGACGCCGCACTACGATCATCCGCCAATTGCGATCGACGCGTTCAAGCGGGGGCTCCATGTGCTGAGCGAGAAGCCGATTGGGGTGTCGGTGAAAGAGGCGAGCCGGATGATTCGCGCGGCGGAGCGGAGTGGGAAGGCGTTTGCGGTGATGTTCCAGCTGCGGCATGCGCCGGAGTACCAGGCGGCAAGGAAGCTGCTGGACGCGGGCCGGCTGGGGGAGATCCGCCGGGTAAGCATGACTATGGCTTATTACCGGAGCCAGGCTTACTATGATTCGGGAGGATGGAGGGCAACTTGGGACGGGGAAGGCGGGGGGGTGCTGCTGAACCAGGCACCGCACGGGCTGGACATCTTCACTTGGTTGGGTGGTGTACCGAAGCTGGTGACGGGGCAGACGCGAACGCTGATGCACGATATTGACGTGGAGGACGAGGCGTTCGCGGTGTTGGAGTATGCGAACGGTGCGCATGGGTACGTGTATGCGGGGGTGAACGATTCTCCTCAGGTGTCGCGGCTGGAGATCTGTGGAGACAAGGGGAAGATCCTGATCGAGAGCACGGACTGGCGTGAAGAGGGGATAAGATTCTGGGAGATAAAGCCGCCGTTGAGCAGGTTCACGGTGGAGAACACGGAGATGTGGGCGGCGCCGGAGGCGAAGCTGGTGGAGGTGCCTCTGCGGAAGCGAGAGCAGGGGCACATCGCGGTGACCAGGAACTTCTGCCGGGCGATACTGTATGGAGAGGAGTTGGTGACGCCGGGCGCGGAGGGGATATGGTCGCTGGAGCTGGCGAATGCGATGATTCTGTCGCACTACCGGAAGAAGACGGTGCGGATTCCGGTGAAGCGGAACGAGTATGAGGAGCTGTTGGAGGGGCTGCGGGCGAAGTCAAAGCCGAAGAAGGGGATTCGGGATAGGCGGATTACGGATACGCAGTTCACAGGCAAGGGGAAGAAGTAGCGGGGATGGGGCGAGAGAGGGGGAGGAGGCTTTCGCGCCCGGCTCCGGCCGGGCGCGAGCGTTACCGGGGCTCGGGGTTCAGGGCTTGAGGCCCGTGATTTGGAGGAGTTCGGAAATCCGAAGCCTGAAGTAGATGGTTACGATGGCGAGGATCCAGAGGGCGACGAGGAGATGGACCCACCAGCGGTCTATGAGTGTGGGTCGCGGCTCTTGGATATGGCTCATTGACCTGCCTCCAGTGGTATGAGGACGCTCCGGGCGTCTTCGCGGCAGGTGAGTTCCGTGCGCGCGACATGGCTGCCGTGGCGGCCGGGATGCGCGACGAGGGCGCTGCCGGGCTCGTGGGAGATGAGGTGACGGTGGCTATGGCCTCCCAACACGAGGTCTATGTCGGGAAGGGCGGCGAGCCGGTGATCGGTTTCGGCGCCACAGTGGGAGAGGCAGACTATCAGGTCGGCGCTCTTGCGCAGTTCGGTCGCTAGGTCTTGGGCGATGGGGAGGGGGTCCTCAAAGACGTAGTCGGTTATCCGCGCCCAGGGGGAGCGCGGCGGAGTGATCTGGGGAGCGAGGCCGATGACGGCGAGGCGTAGGCGGTTGCATTCGTTGAAGACTATGTGATCGTGAACGACGGGCGGGATGGGCTGGCGCTTGGGGATGAGGTTGGCGGCCAGGATGGGGAAGGAGGCGTCGCGGAGCTTGCGCTCCAGGAAACGGCGGGTGGGGTGGGACTCGCGGTTGCCCATTGCCATGGCGTCATAGCCAATGGCGGCCATCTGACGGAGGATCGGCTCGCCGCCGAGGCGGAAGGCGAGATTGCCGGCGGCGACGGCGTCGCCGGCGTCGAGCAGGAGGGCGCCGGGGTGGTTTTGCTTGAGCTGGGCAAGCTGGCGGGCCGCGGATGGGGGCAAGCGGTTGTGGAGGTCAGCGGTGTGGAAGATAAGGGCGGCCGGTTTCGGTGGGCTTGGGGGAGACATGCAGCGGTCACCAGGTGACGTAGTTGTGGCGGCGGAGGAATTCGAAGTAGTCGAGCATTGATGGAGAGCGGGGGTCTATTTGCTTGACGAATTCGTCGGGGGAGAGGGTGTGGGTGGTGCGCAGCTCGCGAGCGGCTGAGTGGGAGGCTTCAGCGAGGGAGCGGCGCCCATTGCACCAGTTGAGGAGGGCGAAGAGGGCTGGGGACCAGCGAGGGCCCTGGCGTCCCTGGCGCTGGTCGGGGTCGACGCGGTCGAAGGTGATGGGTCCGGTCACCAGGCGACGCGGGTGGATGGTGGCGAGCACGCCGGCGGGCTCGTGGGGAAGGGGGCTGTGTCCGGGGCGGCCTGCGCGGCGGGCGAGGCCGGCTGCTTCGTCTCGGCCGGCGCGGCGGACTTCGCGCTGGAGGGCTCTGATCTGGGGCCTGAGATGAGAGCGCTCTGGGGCTGGGAGCAGTTTGAGTGCAGTGGGGGGGGCCTGGGCGTGGTGCTCGGCCAGGTAGGCAAGCTGGAGGAGGGAATCGTTGAGGTCGGATTCGGGGAGGCGGTCGAGTTCTGTGATACCGGCGGCGGCAAGTGCGGCCTTGCCGCGGGCGGCGGCGAGGTGGGCGAAGTCGAGGACGGAGTTGTGGTCGGCTGTTGCGAGTAGATAGGCGTAGGCGGCTGCGATACGCGCGACCAGCTCTTGTGAGCGAGGATCGAGCACCTCGGGAGTGTCGGCGGAACTGTGCCAAGTGCGGCTGTGGCTGCCGATCCAGGGGCAGGGGATGCCAATGGTGTTGTCGGCGATAAGGTTGTCGGTGCCCATGGCGAAGGGACGCTCGGCCCACGGGTAGGTGGGGGCGGCCGCCATTACCTCACGCGCAATAGCGAGGAGGAGTGCGTCAACACAGGTGGGCTGGGAGTGCGGATTGACAGAGATCTCAAGTGGGCGAAGGGCGAGATCCATTACTCCGCAGGGCGCGTCGATACAGAGGCCGGCGACGGTGCGGCGGGCGCGGCTGGCGCGGTTGGCCCAGAAGAGAGTGGTGTAGCACTCGGATACGAAGAGGAATCTAATGGTGCGCCGGGGCGGGGGAAGTTTGCCCTCCGAGATGAGGGCCTGGAGGGCGCGGGCGGCCTCGAGCATGATGGCGCAGCCGGAGGCGTTGTCCACGGCTCCCTGCTCGAATTGGTGGCCGAGGATGAGGATTTCCTCTTTGCCGGCGCCGGGGATGACGCCGGTGGGGGTGGGAATGGAGCCAGCATGGAGGCTGGAGCGAACGACTGCGCGGGCGCGCAACTGCTCTTGAGTTTCAAGTTGACCGCGGAGCTGTGCTCCGCGGCGTGGGGAGATCTGAAACGACCAGCCGAGGACGTCGCGGTTAGTCTGCGCCCAGCCGCCGGGGTCATCGCTCCAGGCATTGACCCAGGCGACGGCATCGGGGAGGTCTGCGTCGCGGGGCTGGTGGTCGGAAAGGATGCCGAGGGCACCCTGCTCCAGCAGGAGGCGCTTTACCGAATGCGGATGTGCGGAGGTGAAGACGATCTTGCCGCGGACGGTCTCGGGGGTCCAGGTCTTCCTGTCGGCCGGGTCTTCGATGTAGATGAGTTCGGCCTCGACGCCCTTGGGGGGAGTGGGCGCGCTCCACATGGCCAAGGAGGCAGGTATCGCGGCGCGATCGGCGATGCGCTCGGCGCGGTGCTCAGGAACTAGGATGTCGAAGGTGGCTTCGTCGGCCTCCCAAGCGAGGGGCATCATCCAGTCGCCGAAGATGGTGCGGCCGTCGGCAGGGGCTTCGAGGACTTCGACGCTGCTGAGGCCGGCGGCGCGGAGGCGATCGGCGGTGAGGCGGGCGCTCTCGTGGAAGCTGGAGAAGGTGAAGTGCCGGTCGAGAGAGTGGATGGCGGAGGCGTCGTCGAAGGAGCGGTGTCCGTCGAGCTGTGGTCCCAGCAAAGTCAGGAGGTCTTGGAACATGCTCTGCTCCGGCGGCTGCTGGCTGTGATGTGAGGATTCCATTTCTGAAGCGAGTTCCCTGCCGTGGAGGTCGGCGGGGAGCCCTTACGTCCGCCGATGGCGGAGTGGGGTGGCCGTTTGCCAGGGGCAGACTTGGCCACACGTTGCCGAAGCGATGGTTGGGAGAGCTCCTGTGCTCGAATGCGCGTCTGATTATCGTCCCAGGTGCCGGGGCCCCAGTCACGAGCACGGCCCGCCGGCTCACCCTGCGCGACGGATGAATTCTCGGGTGGCATGTCCTTGACAGCACACCGGAAGCGCGTTATAATTACCTCGGTAATAGAGGTAATACTGACACAGAGGTGACCTTCATGAAGGCTGATCCGCAGTTGGTGAAGGGGACGGTGCGACTGCTGGTGCTCCGGTTGCTGGCAAAGGAGCCGATGTACGGCTACCAGATCATCCAGCACCTGCGGGGTCAAAGTGAGGGGTACTTCCGGCTCGGGGAGGGCGCGCTCTATCCGCTCCTCCACGAGCTGGAACACCACGGGTTTGTGCGGCCAGAATGGCAGGACCAGGAGAACCGCCCGAAGCGACGCTACTACCACCTCACCGCCAAGGGCAAGAAGGAGCTGGCCCGCCGACTGGCGGCGTGGCAGGGCTTCACGCGGGCGGTGGACTCGGTACTGGAGGCGCGCTATGTCTGATCTGGAGGAGTACCTGCAGCAGCTGCGGGATGCGCTCGACGTGACGGCGGCCCGGGCCGACGTGATCGTCGGCGAGACGCGGTGCCACCTGGAGGCAAAAGCGGCGGAGTTGCAGCAGGCCGGTGAAAGCCGGCAAGACGCGGTGCAGACGGCGATGCGGGAGTTCGGCGACCCCAAGACCATGGCACGAGCGCTGACGCATGCCAACGCGCGTCACCGCACCTACAGGAGATTGCTGAAGGCGGTGCTCGCGCTGTGCGGCCTCGTCCTGGCGGCGGGGGCGGTCATCTACGGCCTCTATGGGTTCAAGACCAAGCTGACGAAGGGCGGCGTCGGTATCGCCGCCCGACCGCCGGCCGAGACGACGTCGCCCCGGCCGCTGACCTCGCTGCCTCGCTACGATCCCACCTCGTTCAATGCATTCCAGGTGCGCTTGGAGGGCCAGGACCTGCGCGAGTTCGACGTGTCGGACCGGCTGCCCGATCTGCTCCAGGCGAACTTCGACACCCGCACGCAGTGGCCGGAGGAGCTGCCGGAGGGGTTCGAGCCGGCGCGCTTCCTCGAGCTTGGCAAGAACCCCGGCCTGGGGCTGCGCGCGCTGCACGAGCAGGGGATCACCGGGCGGGGCGTGTCGATCGCCATCATCGACCACCGGCTGCTGGTGGAGCACGCCGAGTTCTCGGATCGGCTGCGGCTCTACGAGGAACTCCACAGCTTCGAGCCAAAGGCCTCCATGCACGGCACCGCGGTCGCCTCCATCGCCGTCGGCAAGACGGTGGGGGTGGCCCCGGAGGCCGACCTCTACTACATCTCCAGCTTCTGGATGACCTCCAATCCGCTCCCGTGGGCGCGACTGCTGTCACGCGTGGTCCTGTTCCAGCTGAAGTCCTCCAGGGGCGAGGCCCCGGCCGAACCCCAGATGGGGTCGGAGATGGTGGACTTCGTGTGGGCGGCCCGGGCGATCGAGCGCGTGCTCGACCTCAACCGCGACCTGCCCGCGGCGCGGAAGATCCGCGCCATCTCCATCGAGGTCGGCTGGGCGCCCGGCCAGCCCGGCTACGAAGAAGCGATGGCGGCCGTGGAGCGGGCGAAGGAGGAGGGCGTCTTTGTCATCTCCTCCTGCCTGCACGACACCCACGGCCTGCAGTTCCACGGGCTGGGGCGAGAGCCGCTGAAGGACCCCGACGACCCTGCCTCCTTCTATCCCATCAGCGCCTGGGGACCCGACCCCGCGGAGCCAACGCTGCTGATCCCCATGGAGGCACGCACCGTGGCCGCGCCCTCCGCCGCCAGCGACTACGGCTTCCACCGCCAGGGCGGATGGAGCTGGGTCGCGCCCTACCTCGCCGGGCTCTACGCGCTCGCCTGCCAGGTGAATCCCGACGTCACGCCCGAGCTGTTCTGGGAGACGGCGCTGGAGACGGGCACGACGCCCGCGCCCAGCGCGCCGCGCCCGCGGGAGGAGGTGAGAGAGCAGATGGCGCGCCGGTTCGACACCTCCATCGCGGCGCGGAAGCAGCGCTGGGGCGAGGAGGAAGTCGCGCGGCTGCTGAAGGTCAAGTACGAGGAGATGACCGGCCAGCCCGCGCCGCAGGTGAGCGAGGCGGAGTTCCGCGAACTCTGGATCGACGCGATGACCGACGATGCCATCTTGCGGGCCGCCGGCGGTGAGGGGAAGATCGTGAACCCCTTCGAACTCATGAAGGCGCTGGAGAAGTGAGTGGTGTGCCTTGACCGTCCTTGACGTGCGCTCCCTCGCTGCGCGAGGGTTGGGAGGGCTCGTGTTGGGCAGGGGATCGCCTCCTGCCCT
>CP070816.1:2836860-2840382 GCA_020344235.1 Armatimonadota bacterium | reverse complement strand
GCCGGCGCCATGGCGGAGGCGGCCAGCCGCGGCGCAGAGACGCTGATCGTGGATACAACGGGTTTGATCTCGGGAGCCTTCGCCCGCGCACTCAAGGGCGCAAAGATCCGAATGCTCGATCCGGACTTCGTCATCGCGGTGGAGGCAGAGGATGAAGTGGATCACTTGGTGGCCCACTATCGGACCAGAAGCAGACCGAAGGTGCTGCGACTGCCGGTGTCCCGAGCTGTCAAAGAGCGGTCCCGCGAGGACCGCGCCTCACACCGCCAGAGGAAGTTCGCAGCATACTTCGCCGGTGGAAAGACGGTCCAGTTGCCTTGGCAGGAGGCGCCCGTCGAGAACAGCCTGTGGACCACTGGAGATCCCGCTCCCGGGCACATTCGCGCCCATGCCGAGGAATGTGTAGCATGTGAAGTGCTGTACGCCGAACGCGGGCCCGACGGGCTCTTCCTGATCGTATCGGGGCAGGCGGACAAGGAGGGCCTGCGGACTCTCGGCGATGGGTTCGGCGGAAACGCCTCCGCGATCGAAGCCGCCGCGCTGGATCATCTCCTGGTGGGCATTCTCGGGCAGAGGGGAGAGACTCTCGGGTTGGGAATCTTGGAGGAGCTGGACTATCGCCAGCGGCGGTCAGCCGTCTTCACTCCCCTGACCGACCTCCAGGCAGCCCGGGGCCTGCGGCTGGGATCCATCCGGATAGCGAGGGACGGCACTCAATTGGGGACGAGTTACCTGAATGCGGGCGGCTAGCCGGGCCGCCGCGGCAATTCGCCACATGGAGTCTGAATGACAAGCGGAGCGCAGCGAACAACTCTGATCCTCGTGCGACATGGGGAGAGCCGGTGGAATGCTGAGGGACGCGTGCAAGGGCACTGCGATTCGTCCCTCACCCCACGCGGCCGCGCGGAGATGCAGAAGCTGGCGGAGCGATTGGCGAGCAAGGACATCGCCGCGGTCTATTCCAGTGATGCGGGCAGGGCGCGAGAGAGCGCAGAACTGATCGCCGCGCCGCACGGCCTCACCGTGAATGTCCACCAGGCGCTGCGAGAACGATGCTACGGTGTCCTCGAAGGTAAGACTCTGGAGGAGGCCGCCCGGGACGAGACCGGCTGGCTCCAGGCCTGGCGAGGAGACCGGCTCCGCCTCGCCCCGCCCGAGGGTGAAACCCAGCCGGAGATGTCGCAGCGGGTGATGGCCGCGCTCCGCGAGATCACCGCCGCCCATCCGGGGCACACCGTGGCGGTGGCGACCCACGGAGGCCCCATCAAGTCCGCGGTCTTTCACATCCTCCAGATCCCGGTGTCATCGTGGGATCTCACCTGGGTCGCCAACGGCTCGATCACGATACTGCGCGGCACGCCCGACCTCATGCGAGTCGCTGCCTTCAACGACACCGCCCACCTCGACGAGGAACCCACCCCGACATGGCGCACGTCTGACATCGGGAGGGAGTCATGAGCGCGCTCAGCCGGGGATTGATCCAGGTCTACACTGGCACGGGAAAGGGAAAGACCACCGCCGCGCTCGGGTTGGCGATGCGCGCCGCGGGCCACGGGCTGCGGGTCTGTTTCGTTCAGTTGCTCAAAAGGGGATGGGATTCCGGCGAGCGGAAGGCCGCGCAGCGGCTGTCTCCCGAAATCGAGATCCATGCCTTCGGCGCGCCCCAGTGGGGCGACCAGAGCAAGGCCGACAAGGATACCCCCTGGTGGGAGCTGCCGCCCTCAGAGGAGGACCGGAAGCAGGCGCGGGAGGGGGCGCTGTTCGCCCTGAGGGCGGTGACGAGCGGCGACTATGACATCGTGGTGCTGGACGAGGTCTTCGGCGCGCTGAAGCTCGGGCTGATCTCCCTCGAAGAGGTGATGGAGCTGATCCAGAGAAAGCCGCCGAAGGTAGAGCTGGTCCTGACCGGGCGAGAGGCGCCCGACGAGGTGCTCGGCCAAGCGGACCTCGTCACTGAAATGAACGCTGTGAAACACCCCTACCACCGCGGCATTGAGGCGCGGCGGGGGATCGAGTACTGAGGACAGACATGACCAGAGATGAGCTCGCACAGGCGATCAAGGACGCCGCCTACCTCGAAGGCGACTTCGTCCTCAGCTCCGGGAAGCGAAGCAGGTACTACCTCGATAAGTGGCGGTTCGAGACCGATCCCGATCTTCTGCGGGAGATCGCCAGGGGGCTCGCCGGACTTCTGCCCTCACCGCCCCCGCACCGGCTCGCCGGCATCGAGCTGGGAGGGGTCCCGTTGGCGGCCGCGCTTGCACTGGAAACAGGCATTCCCTACCTGATAGTCAGGCGGGAGGCCAAGGGCTACGGCACCAGCAAAGAGGTGGAGGGCCTGTTCAACGAGGGCGACCGCGTCGTCCTGGTCGAGGACGTGTTGACCACCGCCGGCCAGGCGATCTCCGCCGCACAGCGGCTCGCCAAGCTCGGCCTGAAGGTGGAGCGGGTAGTGTACGTCATTGACCGGGAAGAGGGGGCGGAGCCCAACCTCCGAGAGGCCGGCTTCGACCCTGCGATGCTGTTCCGCAAGTCCGATCTTGGGGTCGGGTAGGCTCACATAGGCGCCCCCCACGGGCCGCGGCCAGAGGGCTGGGAAAGAAGGCGCCGGGGCGCTCTTCCTCAGAAGGCCAAGCATGTATCGCAGAAGGCCCCATGTATCCGCTTCGGCCTGGCGTCACCCGCCGCTGTGATGGAGTTGGGCTTCATTTTGGGGGCCCGGAAACTTGATATTGAGGGCCAGAAATGGTATAGTTATATGGTTCAAAAAAGCTCGATAAACACTGGCATTTTTTGACCTCGGGAGGGGTCTTCAGATAGCCCTAAGGGGGGACCGGCTCAAGCTTGCGGACACTCACCAGTAGCCGTAGCAAGGAGTTTGCCTTGGCCAGAAAAGAGAAAGCAGTGACGCGGGACTACCGAGCAAAGCACATTCAGGTCCTTAAGGGGTTGGAAGCAGTACGTCGTCGGCCTGCGATGTACATTGGAACGACAGGCCCGCGCGGCTTGCATCACCTGTTTGTCGAGGTAGTGGACAACTGCATTGATGAGGTGATGGCCGGATACTGCACGCAGATTGATTGTGTCCTACATAAGGACGATTCGATCTCGGTGACGGATAATGGCAGCGGCATCCCCGTTGACAAGCATCCTGTCGAGAAGCGCCCCGGCGTTGAAGTCGCGATGACGGTGCTGCACGCCGGGAGCAAGTTCGGCGGCGGCGCCTACAAGGTGTCGGGCGGCCTGCATGGTGTCGGCGTGTCGGTGGTGAACGCGCTGAGCGAGTGGCTGGAAGTCGAAGTCTCCCGCGGCGGCAAGGTCCATCACATGCGGTTCGAGCGCGGCAAGGTGGTCAGCAAGCTCAAGGCCAAGGGCAAGACGAAGAAGACCGGCACCAAGGTGAGCTATCGGCCGGACGCGGAGGTCTTCGAGAGCGTCGAGCATGAGCCCGAGCGTCTGCTAACCCGGCTGGAGGAGCTGGCCTATCTCAACCGCGGCGTGAAGATCAACTTCACCAACGAG
>CP070816.1:2833014-2836760 GCA_020344235.1 Armatimonadota bacterium | reverse complement strand
GATCGGGTGGCCGGTCATTGATTTGGTGGAACTGACGGCGACCTTGTAAGCATGGTCGCCGAGGACGGCCTTGATGGCGCGGGTCTCCGATAGGTCGTTGTCGGGGGTGGAGGTTCCGTGGGCGTTGATGTAGTCGAGGTCTTCGGGCTGGAGGTGGGCATCCTGGAGGGCTCTGGACATGGCGAGTGCGGCGCCTTCGCCTGCGGGGGGAGTGTCTGTGATGCGGTAGGCGTCGAGGGAGGCGCCGCAGCCCAGCATCTCAGCATACACGGAGGCACGGCGGCGCTCGGCGTGGGATGATTCCTCCAGCACTAGGATGCCCGCACCCTCGCCCATGACCAGGCCGTCCCGGCCTCTGTCGAAGGGGCGACTGGCGCGCTGGGGCTCGTGGTTGCGAGTGGAGAGGGCGTTGACGACGGCAAAGGATAGTATGGACCATTCGGTGATCATGGAGTCATAGCCGCCGGCGAGGACAACGTCGGCCTCACCGCGGCGGATGAGATCGGCGGCGATGCAGATCGCTTGCGTCCCGGATGCGCAGGCGACGTACACGCTGAGATTGGGGCCTCCTGCGCCGAGTTCGGCTGCAATCAGCGCCGTTCCGGTGGGAGATGCGGCGCGGATGAACCGGAAGGGATCTGCGATGGTCTCTTCGGGTGGGATGTGCTGGTCGTGGAAGCGGCACATGTCATCGGTCTGCTCGAGGGAGGTCGCGTTCATGCAGCATCCGAGCACGATTCCGAGGCGATTCCGGTCGAGTGCCGCGCCCAAGTCGGCGTCGCTGAAGGCCATCTTGGCGGCGGCGAGGCCGAAGGCGGCGGGACGGGACAGGAGGGGGCGGACGGCGGGGTTGTCGACGTAGGAGTCGGGGGAGAATCCCTTGACCTCGGCTGCGATGCGAACGGGGAAGGTGGAGGCGTCGAAGGAGGTGATGGGACCCACTCCGCTGCGGCCGGAGATAATGGCCCGCCAGGTTTCTTCGACGGTGAGACCGACAGGAGAAACGACACCGAGCCCGGTCACGACAACGCGGCGTCTATCCATGACATACCGGACGTGGCGTGGTTCGCTGTCCATGCTGCGCGATGGGCCGGCCGCGGCGCCCTCCGTGGGTCAAAGTGGCAGGCGAGAGCCATGCGAAGGGATGATGGCGATGCTTGCGGCCGAACAGGTCACCGGCGATGCCACCAGAGGACGGTGGTGGACAAGACACGCAGGACGTCGGCCCACTCCAAGCCGCCGGCCAGGAACTTCTCGGGAACTGTGACTGCATCCCCGGGTGCGAGGATGGGGTTGGTTTCCAGGGTGTCAGGCTGTTCCATGGCGATGGCGATGTTGACGCGGCGCGAGGTGGTGACGCCGGCCTCGGTGTGCTTCAGCCAGCTCTTAACACGATCCGCCCGTTCCGTGGGGCCGCCCGCGAGAGCTATGTAGTCGCTCAGACGGAGGCCTTGACGGTATGGAACGACACCGGGATTCTCCACCTCTCCGACCACGGAGACCGGCAGTGCCCTCCCGACCCATATGGTGTCTCCCGGACTCATCCTGGGGGTCTCGACAGAACCTCCGGCTGCCGGTGGAGCGTACATGTCCACTTCGATGGAGGTCACCTGATCGCCCTGGACGCGGGTGATGATGACATTCGACAGGTCGGCGTCGGGGGTGGGGCCTCCGGCCTGGGTGAGGTAGTCCAGGAGGGAGAAGCGGGGATCATATGGCACCGGACCGGGCGCGTCAACGGCGCCCTCGACGTAGACCTGGGGAGGGACGCGGGGGATGCAGGAGAGGTATATCTGCGGGTCCTTCAGGTAGCGCAGACACTCCTGCTTGACCTCTTCGGTGACAGTGGGGACGGACTTGCCCAACACGCGAAAGGTGCCCATCAGGGGCAGTGAAATGGTGCCGTCGGGCATGACGACGGTGTCGGTGGTCAGCTCGGGCTCTCCCCAGACTGAGAACTGGATGCGGTCGCCCACGCGCACGAGGTAGTCGGGGAAGGCGGTCTCGGACACGGAGACGGCGGCGGGACCGGCGTCTTCCTCGGCGATGCCCTCGGCGGCGAGCGCGGCAGGCGCGCCGATCAAGAGAGCGGCGATAAGAGGAAAGGCAACACTCAGGCACTTAGCGCGAGGAGCGAACAGTCTCTCAAAGGCGCTCATGCTCCAACCCTCCATTCAGCTCGGAAGCTTGTGTCTGTGACGAGCCGGCCGCCTAGCGCTCCGGCGGGACCGATCCAGTATAGCGCTACACAGGCTGTTTTCGTCGCCATCACGGGCAACACCTTCTCCAGTGCTCGGACTGTCAGGTGTGGGGGAGAATGGGCCTAGAGATAGCCCAGGTCCCGCAGCCGCTCTTCGACGCCCCGTGTCTCGTCCTCGGTGTATTCGGATTCCGGGGGCACCCCCGCCCCGCGGTCATCATCGTCTGGCGGGTGCGGCTGCCGCCAGGCAGCGGCGGAGGCGGCCTCGGGAGTCAGCAGGCCGTCTGGGATCCGCCCCTCTGTGTGGTCGGGCACAGGCAGCCCAAAGAGCTGGAGAACCGCGGGCGCGACGTCTATGATGTCAACTTGGTCGAGGCGTTGCGCGCGCTGAATGCGAGGGCCGTGGGCGATGAGGACGCCGTCGAGACGATGGGTGCCGGTCCAGGTGCCCGAGGTGGTGCTCTCGAAGAGCGGCCCGTCGAGGCGGAGTTCGTGATTGCAGGCGCCGCCGTCGAGGATGAATATCAGGTCCGGCGCCTTCTCCAGGCCGGGTCCCTCGAACAAGTCCTCCCTCCGGAAAGCGGAGGTGAGTATGGGCTCGCCGGTCTCCGGATGGCGAAGCTCTTTCATGGCGGATAACACGGCATCTCTCACCTCTTCGTACTCGTCGGGGGAGACGATTCCCTGCGGCTCGCGCCCGCGTAGATTGACGTGAACACCCATGTCTGACCTGGTGGCGGCGTAGGCGCGGGTGCGCCGCCAGTCGATGCGGCGCCATATGGGAGGAGCGGACTTGCCGCCTCCGCGGGGGCGGGGGAGAATGCGGTTTATGCGATGCCGCAGGCGCAGGAAGTCGAGGCGTCCCAAGAGGCCCCTCAAGCGTCTGTGGCGCGAGAGCGCGAGCAGGCCGTGGCGAGCCAGCCACTGGTTTATCTTGACGCGTTGGCGGAGGGGCCCGAAGCCATGATCTGAGACGATGAACACGTCGGTGTGAGGCGGGGAGGCCGCAAGCAAGCGCCCAATCCAGGCGTCCAAGGCGGAGAGCAGCTTCTCGGCGCGTTCTCTGAGGGCCAGTATCTCCGGAGTCTCGGGGTAGATCTGGTACTCGCCCGAGAGAGCATCCCACATGCGATGTTGAAGCCAGTCGGTGGCCTGGAAGACGACCATGCAGAACCCCCACTCGCGGGTCTTCATCAGGTGCTCGGCGTAGCGAGCCTGCTGGAGGGTCAGGTGCTCCACGCCCTCGAGCATGTGATGCGCTTCGGTGCCGCCGGGCGATTCGAGAGGGGGAGGGTCTATGACATACTCTCCGAGCAGAGGGCGCAGCTCGTCGAACAGGGTGGGAGGGTGTGTGAATCGAGGCGCGGTGCTGGGGGTTATGAAGTCCGAGATGGCGAAGGAGGCGCGCTCCGGCGGGGGATAGCTGACGGGGACGTTGATCAGTCCTGTGGGGATGCCGGCATCGGCGAGCAAGTTCCAGATGGGTGGAACGAGCATGTCTCGGACGCTGACTATGCGGGGGCGGAGCGTGCCGGGCTCGCGCTTC
>CP070816.1:2827353-2832914 GCA_020344235.1 Armatimonadota bacterium | reverse complement strand
GATTACATGTACAGTCTGGTGCGAGACGGGGGGTATGGGAATGCAGCCGGAACGTCGATCGCTTCGCCCTATGTTCTGGGGGCAATCGCGCTTGTCGCCTCCGCGAACCCCGGTCTGTCTGCTCAGCAGATTGTGGACATAATCGAGCAGACAGCCGATGATGTCGGAGAGCCGGGCTGGGACGAGTACCACGGCTGGGGGAAGATAAATCTGCACCGAGCAGTGCTCGCCGCGGGAGAGGGGCCGGCAGACGACATTGTTGGGCCGACGGTGAGTGTGAGCAGTCCAGCGTGGGGAGAGGTTGTCTGCGATACGGTGCTCGTGAGCGCCAGCGCGATCGACAACGTAGGTGTGATCGAGGTGCAGTTGTACCTCGACGACCGTCTTCTGGGATGGGACACAGTTGCGCCATATAGCTGGTCGTGGGACACGGAAGGCGATCGCGATGGCGAGCATACGTTGATCGCTGTGGCCTGTGACGCGGCAGGCAACTCGGGTGAGTCGTCTCCGATAACGGTCGTGGTTGACAATGGTCCGCCGGCGGCAGAGGTGGTCTCGCCTGCTTTCGGTTCCGTCGTGGCGGAGACTGTTCGCGTAGAGGCTCTGGCCAGCGATCTAGTCGGGGTAGGTCGTGTGGACTTCTACCTCGACGGGCAGAAGAAGAAAGAGGCCTTTGTGCCGCCGTATGTCTGGGATTGGGACACGAAGGGCGATGCGAACGGCCGGCACGCGATTGTAGCTCGCGCGGTAGATGGTGCCGGGAACGCCTGCGACTCTCAGCCCGTCGAGGTAACCGTAGAGAACAATGCGGAGCCGATTGAGCAGACAGAGGTGTTCAGCGGCCGGGCTGGCGGCCGGAATGGCTGGGTCTCGATATGGGTGAGGACAAATGTTGGGGGTCCGCTACGCGCCACTCTCAAGTCCAGCGGGAGATTCGCTCTGTCGCTATATGTGTGCAACGAGGCAGGAGAGCTGCTTGCGCGCGACGTATCGTCGGCGAACTTCAAGTTTGCCGACCTGTGGGTCGCACCGGGGAACTACGAGTTTCTGATCGGATCCATCCGCCAGAAGTCCAACTTCGTGTTGGAGGTGACCCACTTCTAACTGCGGGAACAGGCCGGGAGAGCATGCGAGAGCCCCGGGCCCACGCCGGGGCTCTCGCTTCCGAATCCGAGTTCACAACCTCAGTTGGGACGGTGGTCGCGTCCTCACACTGCCTCCCTCATTACGGTAGGGGTTCGGCGTGCCCAACATAGTGGTTTCCAACCTCGACCACTGCGACCGGGTCAGTCTCGTCAATGCATACTTCCTGCACCCACTCAGCGAGGGTGCATGTGGTGCAGACCCAATCGGGGACGCTCATCTCCACGACGAAATAGCAGCCAAACGGCAGGCACTCTTCCGGATCGAGCGGGAACTCGATCTCGCCGTTCGCGTCTGTCGGTCCCCATTCGATGATGCTGCCAGTTGATGTGTAGAGGAACACATACCAGTTTGCCATCGGCCTGTCTATGCCGTCGAAGGCCGCGTTGCCATCATAGTCCTCGTACTTGAAGACCACGATGCGGCCGCACTCCTCGGGCACGTTGCCGAAGTCGAGGCGTTCGTAGTTGGTATCATCGCCACCAGGCGGTACCTGAACCGGCACCTCGGCGTACCAGCACCCGTCCTTGGCCTGGACGTATATGCTGAGGGCCCCGTCGTTGGGGCCGGTCTGCGTCCAGCCCGGCTCCAGGATCTCGCAGATCTGGTAGACGTAGCCTCGCCGCAGGTCGTCCTTGCGCCAGACGCCATTGGGGTCTGTGCATTCTGTCCACGGGCCGAGCACGTCGTTGGTGTCTGTGACAGTGTAATCTGGTATGAAGTCTCCGTTGTCGAAGGTCCCGGCCGTGATCGTGACACACCAGCCCGCGCCAAGACGCGGCTCCGTGGCAGGATCGTAGATTCCGTCCTCGTTGAGGTCGTGGTACTTCAGGCCTGCAAGGCTAGCCTGCTGGGGAGGCCTGTAGTTGCCGAAGTTGTAGGGTCCCTTGTCCTCGCCGGCCCGGAGCTGGTTCTTGTTGACGTTCACGGTGAAGGTTCCTGGGGCAGAAGGGGCAGTCTGCGCCCAATCCGCTTGCAGCACCTCGGCAATCAAGTAGGTTCCGGACTCGCTCACGCAGAACGCGTAGGAGCCGTCGTTCGACGTGAGGCTGGTGGCGAGCAGGGTGAGAGTATTGCCCTTCTTGGCGAAGAGCTGAATCTCCCAATCGGCCAGGCCGTTCTCACCCATGTCCCAGATCCCGTTTCCATTCAGGTCCTCGAACTTGTAGCCGAAGATACAGACCTGACCGCGCCGGACGCGGAAGTTGTCGGTCTTGCTCTCGCTGGGGATGAACCCGAACTTGCTTGCGGGGTTTCCAGGATCGTAGTTCTCGACCCGCGTGATCCAGAGCTTGTACTCGCCGTTCGCGCTGTCGTCATACGGCATCAACTGAATCGTGAAGTTGCCGGGCCGGCTGACATCTTCGCAGTAGGCGTGATCCGTATAGCCGGGCCCCGGCTCGAACACCATGCCGCCCTCGATGTAGACCTTCCTCTGACCGATCGAGTCTGTGCTCAGCAAGGTCTTGCCTGGCGGATCGGTGACCATGAAGTAGTAGTCGCCGTCAGGCACCCAGGCGCCGGATTGGCCGGTGGGGCCGGCGTTGAGGTAGACGTCCTCCTTCGCCGCGTACACGTTGTGATCGACGGAGGAGCCGTCGCAGAGAGTAGTCCAGATTGCTCCCGTCAGCTTAGCGTGTGCTGGCGTGGCAAGCAATACACTGACCGCCAGAACAACGGCGACCAGCAACAGTTTCGTGTGACACTTCACCATCTTAATGCCTCCTAGCAGCCAAGTCCTCGCACCAGACTTCCTTGCGCCCGCTTCCCTCCCGCCCCTCTGTCGCCGATGTGGCGCGGGCATGCCACTTCACGCAATGTGTACTTCCTCCGCGCATCACCCCTTTCTCGGCCCGCCCCTCGTCAAGCCTCGCGAGTGTCGTGACCCCTGCTGCGGTCAGGTCCCGTGAGGCGCGCTGTCAGCGCCAGGATAGTGTGTTGAAACTGGGGGTGACCACAGCCATCCGGAGCATTGCTGAGCGGCCCGGATCGCCTGTTGCCACGTCTGTGAGTATGCTTTGGTTGACCCACCTATTCCCGTGTTTGGGCTTCGACATCTGCTGTGCGCAGCGTAGTTGGGAAGGTACTCCTTCATCCCTGTCAGCATCTCTCGCATATTGTCCAAGAAGGATTACAGCGGCCACCAGGATTGATCCGCTGTCTCACCAAGTGCACATCACGGCTCGCGGCCGTCGCGATCGGCAGACCACCCCCGAAGCCCGGACCTAAGCTCTCGCCCGTTCCCGAGGGCTACTCTCGTTGTCCTTACTCTTTGGTCTCCACCACCTCCAGCGTGACGACTTCCGATTGCACCCATCCGCCATCGGTCAGACGGGCAAGCGCCCAGATCCTGTGTCTTCCTGGCAGGAGATCGGCCGTCGTCAACTGCATCTCATAGGGAGGCTTGCCAAACATCGCGCGAAGCTGTCCGTTGAGGTGCAGCCAGACCCGATCAACACCGGTGTCGGTGTTGAGAGATACTGATACTTCGGTTACGTCGCCCCGCATGAGCACGGTGCCCGGGAGAGGCCTGAGTATGGCAAGGACAGGTTCTTGAGACGGGTGCTGCATGCTGGGCTCCGGGGCGGCGCCTTCTGAGTTGGGCGCGCCGGCTGCTGCCGGCGGTGGTGTGAGACTGGGGCTCGTGGAGGTCCCCGGCGCGGCCGACGGCTCAACGGCCTCAGATGCTAGCAGTGCGGCCTCCTGAGACGGCGTCGCCGCGGCTACCGCGACCGGAGACTCTGCCGACACCGCGGTCTCGCCGGGAACGGAAGTTGGCGAAGCGGGAGCGGCCCCCGCGACCACAGTTTCACTGGGTACCGGCAGAGGCGCCGGCTGCACCCCCGGCTTCTGGGCTGAGTATTGCTGGGCGGAGAGACGGTCTGAAGGAAGGCCCTGTACTTCTGAGCCCGGAGCCGCAGCCGGTTGGTGGGACTCCGTTCCCGCCGGGTTCAACTGAGCCTTCGGGATTGGTGTAAGAGCCTCCTCGGATTCCGCGACAGGCACAAGCCCCGGGCCGCGGATTATGTGTGGGGTCAAGAGAACCATCACCTCGCCCTTCTGGTGGCTGCTCTCTGTTCGGGAGAAGAACATACCCACGAGCGGGAGATCGCGCAGGAGGGGCACGCCTATCCGCTCCTTGCGAACTAGCTCTGAGGCGAGCCCGCCCACGACAACGGTCTCGCCATCCCGAACCCGGACGGTGGTTGTTACGCTGCGTCGGCTGACAACGGGAAGGCCTTCCTCGCCCCTGGCGACGACATCGCTCACTTCAGGCGAGAATTGAAGGGTAATCAGGTCGTCCTGCACAACGCGAGGCAGGATTCGCAGGCTGATTCCAGACTTGATGGATTCCAAGCGGTAGTATGGGTAGCTAATGGTGCCGCCGGCGAGGATCGAGAAATACTCCTCTCTCCCCACGAAGATCTCGGCCTGCTCCCCGTCAAGCGTGGTCACGCTGGGCTCCGCGCGGATCTGGGCAATCCCATTGGTTACCAAGGCGCGCAGAGCAACCAGCAGCTCTCGCATGTGCAGGCTGGTGTAGCCGAGAGTCAATCCTTCGAAAGCAATCGTGCGCGTGTTCTCTGGTGATGGCACATTGGTGGTTAGGCGCCAGTCGCTGAGGAACTCCTTCGCGCGGTCAGTCTGAACGTCAACTATCACTGCTTCGATGAGTACTTGGGACTTGGGCAGGTCGATGTTGGCGAGGTCGGCGGCGACCCGGGCGATGATTGCCTGTGGTCCGGTCACGACCACGACATTCTTCTGGGGATCGACCTTCACATAGTCGCGATAGTAGTCGGAGAGCAGCAGGTCGGACGCTTTCTCGGCATTGATGTGCCACAGCGGGATCACTGCCGTGGTGCTCAACAGGTTGAACGTGGGGCTCTGGGGATCGCCGGTCCCGACCAGGTAGCACTTCGGATCTAGCCTGCGGAAAGAGTACCCGCCGGCCATGAGCATCAGCTTCAGCGCTTCTTCCAGGGGCACTTCATCCAAGTCGATAGAGACGGCCCCGTTGACATTATCATCAACGATGATGTGCACCCCTGCCTGCTGTGCCACATCGTAGAGCGCTGATCTGAGGTCGGTTTCCAGAAAGGCGTTGCTAATGAGCGGCCCGCCCTCCCGCGTTTCCGCTCCTGCAGCCCAGCTTGCACACACGGCCACCGACAGTATGAAGGCCGCCCGCAACCACCATGCTAACACACGATTTGATGCTTTCCCTGTCATTGGTTTCTCCAAGCGGTAACTCCGCATGATTGCTATTCACACATGCGGGCCTGCACGGCGCCCGGCCCGGCAGCGCAGGATATCCTGGCAGCATCCCAGACATCCCCAGCCACGCCGGCGTGGCGACGCCCCTTTAGCTCCTCCTTTCGCTGCCCGAAGCGGCGCGCGACGGCTCGTTTTCCGCT
>CP070816.1:2820867-2827253 GCA_020344235.1 Armatimonadota bacterium | reverse complement strand
GGTCGTGACGGCCTTCAGCCGGCGCGTTATGGTGAAGGGGAACAGGAGCCGGTCGGAGAGGTCCCACCAGGCGTCATCCCTCTGCATTCGGAGCTGGGCCAGAGGCCGCGCGTCCGTGAAGAGCTGGTTGGCCTTCACGTCCATTTCGGTTGGAGCGTAGCCCGCCACTGTCAGGCGGGGATACGAGAGGTACTGCTCGAACGGCTGGCCCGAGCGAGTGAGGCGGAACTCCAGGTCAAGGCCGGCTGGGGCCTGCGGATGAATCCAGAGGGACCATAGGTCCTCGGTGAAATCCTGGGGGCCGTAGTTGGCGAGGGCAGTGTCCAGTTCGCTCTGCCGCGCCTGTCCCCCGATGAAGTTTTCGGTCGTTGACGCAGTGGGTGTTGACAGGCGCTGAGTCGTGATGGGGCTGCCATCGGCAAACCAGGTGCTCGGGTAGACCAAGGGCATGTCGTACGGGGGAACGGCAAGTGCGCCCACCGGGCGCCACGCGTTGGTGCCAACCTTGCGGTATTGGAGCTGGCGTGCCGCAGCGAGATTGTGCCTGCCGAGATGCTGGGACTGGCTCCGCACGAGCACGTGCGAACCCGGAGCCACGGCCGGCAGGTTGCTGTCCTCCCGTCGCAGGGCAGAGTTGGTGGCGGGCGGCCCGTCGTCCGCGAACCACTGGAAATGGGTCTGGCGCATGGGAGACGTGGGCATTAGAGGTCACCTCCCAGACCGGCGGCGGGCACGACCACACTGTTGAGCCGCAGCACTCTGCCCAGCGCTCCTGCAAAGGCGCGCGCCGCGCGCTCGCCGGCCTCCTGCCCCTGGCCTGCGATCTGTACCGCACCGGGTGACATGGTCACTAGGACCGGCCCGATCTGGCGGCCCGAGGGGGCACCGCTGAGCGAAGGGTTGGACCAGAGGAAGGGGGTCTGCCAGGCCGCTGTGCCGGCGGGGACGAGTGACGTAGTGAACGCATAGTTCCTCGCGAGGTTGTAGAGGTAGGCCTCTATCTCGAAGCCCTCGGGGGTGTTGAGCCACTGGCGGCGGAGTTCCTCCTCCTGCCGCGCCCGCTCGGCATCGACCCGGGCATCGTCGTCGTCTCCCCCGAAGAGGCCTCCGAGCATTCCGCCAAGTAGGGCCCCGACCGGACCTCCAACCGCGTACCCGACAGCACCTCCGATGGTGCCGTAAAGCTGAGACCGCCCGCCCTTGCCAGTGATGCTCGCACCCATACGACCATACCCGGTGCCGGCGAGGCCACCCCTACGCACCGGCAGGCCCAGGAGCGACGAGACTGGGGCCTGCTCCTCTGTGCCGCCGAAGAGTGAGTCACGGCGGAGCGCGCGCAAGAAGCCAGCTTCGATGGCTTCCGCGGTCAACTCTCGCCAGCGCACGCCTGTGGGACCGAGCGCGGAGGAGAGGGATGCCGCCGCTGCCAGCATGGTGCGAGAGGCGGCCAACATGGTATCGGCGGCAACCTCCAGAGGCGCGGCCGCGCCGATGAGCGGCTCTACGGGCTTCACTTCATCGAACGAAGATTCGGATGTGGCCATATTGGTGCTCCTGAAAGATCAGGCATAGGCAGGAATGACCGGTGCTCTGCCTCAAGCAGCGCGATGGCCTCCTTCAGCCACCAAGGCAGGCGGAGCAGCGCGGGGTCCAAGGGATGTCGGTAGGCGCCGGGATAGCGCCGGCAGATCAAGTCGTTCAAGCGGAACTCAGGGAGGCGGCTGAGGGTTTTGGGAGTGCTTCCTCCTCCTCCGGCTCCAGCTCTCGATATGCCCGCCGGAGCTGCTCCTTCACCGCGGGATGAAGCGCCTGCACCTCGGCGATGTCGTCGAAGTACGGGCGGTCGTGGTTGTCGGTGCAGCGAACCGCGCGCAGCAGCACCCAGTCGTCACAGGTGCGCGCGAATGCGTTCCAGCACTCGATATCTATTCGCCGCGGACGCGCCAGCTCGACCAGCTCTTCGCGCCCCATGTCGACAAGTTCCCCGCGGCGCTTCTCCAGCAGCTCGCTCACTCTCCTGATTCGCTCGCACGACAGCTCCTGACAGCGCTGTTGGTGCGCGGCCATGCGCTGGGAGAAATCCTCTTTGCTTTCCTTCGCGGCACGGTCGCGGCGGGGTGTCACCGCGTCGGGCAGCTCGCGGCGAACGCGGGCCTCGATCGCCGATCGCTCCGCGCGCAGCACGAGTTCGGCGACATCCTCGGGCGGCGCAAGCTTCAGCGCCTCGGCGATGGCATCAAAGCGCTCAGTGCCCGGGCGGAACTCCAGCAGCTTCTGCTGCATCGCGTCGTGGCCGCGCTCCACGGCCTCGGTGCGGTCGCCGACGGTCTGAATCCAGACCTCCTCGTAGCGGCCTTGGAACTCGATCCGCACGGGCTTGCCCCAGACACCCATCTGCCGAAGATCCAAGCGCACAGCATCGCGTCCAGCCATTGTTCATTCTCCCTTATCAGTAGATGGGCTGGCTGTTCCAGAGCCGACACCGCGCGTCGAGCGGCGGCGATTGCGCGGTGTCAAGCAGGGCCTCGAAGGCGATATCATAGGTCAGCCGGCCGGGCGCGAGAGGCGCATCGGCCGAGAAGTAACGCACCCGCGGAAGCTCGATCTCGAGCCCATAACCCCAGGTGCCGACGAGGCTAGCGCCCGCAATGCAGAAGCGGAGGCTGGTTGGATCGCCCGAAGTGAAGGTCTCATGGGCCGTCGTTGACTCGAAGGACATGGTGAAGCGGCCGCCCACGGAGAGCGCGCCCGCCGGCAGCTTGCCGATCTTCCCTTCGCTGCCCGCCGTCCAGATATCGTCCACCAGGCCGTTATTGAAGCGAGCCAGAAAATCCTCCACCTCCAGGTTCGCCTCGCCGCCGACGTCGGCCGTGAAGCCACTGTAGTGCAGGGCCTCGTCCGTCGGATAGCAGGGGCTTGTGGGCGCGATCAGCGCCTCATCGCGGCCCCGGCAGTCCACATCCGCCACGAGAGTGCGGCCCGGCGCGAGCGAGAGCGCGAGCTGGTTTACGCGGACTCCCGCCACCTGCCGGCTGGTCAGTCCCCCCAGGTTCTGCTCGACCGTGAGAGAGGGCAGGAAGGTGGTGTCACAGCGAGTGAAGGTATGCTCATAGACCGCCGCCGTGCCGGAGGACGCAACTAGAGTCGTGGTAACCGTGCCGAAGGTGGCCTTGAGCAGCTCGCCGATCCCGTCCGCGCTGACGTCGAAGCTGAGCGGGCCAGAGCAGAGCATTGCGCCCGCGCGGACGCGGCGGCGGGCCCGGGTGGCGCGCACGGAGGCGGGTATCTGGTAGCCGATCAAGGGCCGGATATCCGCGTGGTTGACCTCCAGATAAGTTGTGGCCGCGGCCGGCTGGCCCCAGCTGGATTCCAGAGCCAGACCAACCGCGCCGAGTTGACCGATGCGACTGGACATAATGACCTCCTTCAGGGGGTTCTCTGCTCACACGTGACCAGCAGGACGGCCTGCGAATGCCAGTAGGACTCGACCTTGGTGCGGGAGCGGCGCACGAGGCCGACTGCCATGGATCGAACGAGGCCGCCGAGCGTGGGGGCCGCCCGCAACGCGTCCTCCACCGCCTCCACGTAGGCGAGCAGCATATCCTCGCTCGCCTGGCCGCTCTCGAGTGAGCGAACTGCAACATGCACTTCGAGCTGATAGGCGTGATCGCGCCGATTGCTCGCCCAGCGCGGCCGCTCCGCGCCCACGACGTCTGCGAAGAACACACCGAGCGCCGGGTGCCGGCTGGCCGGCAGCCTCGCGAAGGCCTCGCGATCTCTCACGATGCACCTCACCTCCACGAGCTGAGGATCACTCGCGAGCACCGCGGCGACCGCCTCGCGGATGGGGACGAACCGATTGGATTGCGGGTGCGCCATCGTCAACTCCTTGCGTGCAGACTGGAGGCCACTTGCTCTGCCCGCCCTCGGACAGCCTAGGCCCGTTCGTCGAGCCGCAGCAGCTCGTCGCCGCTTGCGGTGCGGCCGGCGTATTCCGCGTCCTGGGCGCGGGCAGGCTGGCGGTGGTAGTACTCGTAGCTCGCCAGCACCGTCTGCCCGGACGCGATCCTGCCACCCAGAAGCCGGCGCAGCCGCCCCTCACGGTGATCCATTTGGTAGTCCTTAACCGCGTCGGGACGATAGTCGGGCTGATACTCGCTGCGATCCTCGACATAAGTGAAGCTCACCGACTCGTTGGTGAGAGTGACGCTGCCCCTGAGAATGCCGCGATGCGCCAGCTGTGCCGAGTCGCCCCCAGCGGCCGGCATCAGGACCTGCTCGCCGCTTACGACTACGGTGCCGAAGTCCAGTGCGCCGCGGCGCAGCAGGTCGAGACCAGCGTCGAACTCCGCCCGGTAGGGGTCCGGCTCTGCAGCCGGTTGGTTCCCGAGTTGGAGCCCGCGCCTGGCCCGCGCCAGCGCGCCCGCCGCCGAGAGGTCGCGGATGCGATCCGGCGCCGGATCGAAAGGCACCTCGTAGTCACCCGCGCGGCCGGCCTCATCTATCTCCGCGTCGGCCTCCGCGATGCAGGTCGTCAAGTTTAGGCTGGTGGAAGACACGTCGGGGATGACCTCTTCGGTCATCCCCACCGCCCGCAGGCGGACGTCGTTGGGTGTGCAGTAAGCCATAACGGCCTCCTGTCTTATGCCTCCGCGTCCTCGAAGGGAAACTCGTTTTCGGTCTGCGATTCTCTGAGCAACTCCGAAAGGTGGTGCTCCAGGAACTCCTTCGCCTCGGCCTCATCGAGGCAGCGGCGCCGCTGGATGGGCTGGCTGCCCACGTCGTGCAGTGGTTCTCCGCTGAGCGCGAGGAAGTAGCCCAGGTCGAAACCCTCCCCCAGCAGCTCGAGGGCCGACTGATACAGCGGGAAGCTGTAGCTGTGGAGCGGGTCGTCGGGTGAGCGAAACTTATCCCGGTGTATCGCGATCGCACGCTCCAGATACTTGCGGGCCTTGTCGGTCATGAGCCCGCGGGTGCGCTCCAGCTCATAGCGCGCCAGATGGAGGTAATCCCGAGCGAGGAAGACCAGCCCCAGCCGCCGGTTTGGATGGCGCTTGCGGTCCTTGAGCAGCAGCGGCAGGTTGCGCAAGAAGCGCTTCCGCCGGATTGTCTCCGTCACATAGCCGTCGTGGACGATGTGCACATCGCTCAGTATCACCGCGGGAGTGATGCCTTTGTTCAGCTCCGTCTCGGGATGCTCGTGCACGCACCCGAAGAACCGGACGCCCCGGTGGTTACGGAAAAGCCGCACCGGCACATCCGGTTTGAACTGCGCGTCTACAGCGTGGTGGTGTTGGCGGATGACGTAGCCGTTGTACATATTGTCCCGTAGGTACTTGCCGAGATGCTCGCCGCCAAGCATGTACTCGTCTGCGTCCAGCCACAGGATCCAATCTTTGCTCGCCTTCTCGATGCTCCGGTTGCGAGCGGCCGAGAAGTCGTCCTCCCAGGGGATCCGGTGGACCTGGTCGGTGTACTCCCCTGCGATCTCCATTGTGTGATCGGTGGAGCCGGTGTCGCACACGATGATCTCATCCGCGACGGCCTTGACGCTGTCGAGGCAGCGATAGAGAGTCGCCTGCGCGTTCTTCACGATCATGCAGACGGAGACCGTCTGCCGCTCGCCCGCGCTTGGGCGTGAGAGTAGCTCTTCGAAGAGCCTCTCCCACTCCGCGGCGATGTCCCGCCACTGGTATCGTTCCTCCACACGCCTGCGCGCGGCCTTGCCCGTCTCCGAGCGACGCGCGTCGTCGTCGAGCAGCCCCAGGACGGCCTCGGCGAGTTTGCTCTGATACTCATCGGTGTGCGGGTCGCCCGGCACGAGCAATCCGGTCTCCCCGTCAACCACCGTCTCCTTGAGGGCGGCGTACCGCGAGGCGACCGTCGGAGTGCCGCAGGCAGCCGCTTCGAGCGCGCTGATGCAGCTCACCTCCGGGAAGGTCGCCGGGTAGACGACGAGTGCCGAGGAGGCGATTTCCCGGTACAGCTCGCGCTTGCTCAGCGGGCCGAGCAGCGTGATGTCCGGCAACTGCTCGGCTGTGCGTTTCAAAGTGTCCAGGTACTCGGCCATCTGCGCGTCCGCGCCCCGGTTCTCGTAGTAGGAGACCGCCAGCTTCAGCTCCGGACGCTGCCTCTTCAGCTCCGGCCAAACTGTGAGCAGCACGTCCAGCCCGCGCTCCGGCCGGCTGGTGTAGAGCACCCGGTTGGGATCGCGCTCCGCATCTGCGATCGCTTCGTCAACGAGCGCTAGGTCAACCCCGTTCCTAGTGACGACGTAGCGCTCTTCGGGAACATCGAGGCACCGCTGGAACGTTCCCTTGTGGAACTCGGAGAGCATCAGGAGCCGGTCCACCTTGTACATCAGGGACATGAGCTGCCCCGCGGCC
>CP070816.1:2818003-2820767 GCA_020344235.1 Armatimonadota bacterium | reverse complement strand
TACACGCAGCGGAGGGGAAAGCCGTCGGAGGACGTGGTCCTCGAGGTCTCCGGCCTCTCGGGTCCACCCATGATCAAGGATGTGTCATTCATGCTTAGGAAAGGCGAGGTCCTCGGTCTGGCGGGCCTGATCGGCGCCGGCCGGACCGAACTGGCCCGGCTGCTGACGGGGGCAGTGAAGAAGACTTCCGGCACGATCCGACTCGACGGAACTGAGGTGAGCATCAACCATCCGTCCGACGCGGTTTCCAGAGGGATAGGGTATGTGCCGGAAGACAGGAAGGCGCTTGGCCTTGTGTTGCCGATGACGGTCCGTGAGAACACAACCATGGGTGTCCATCCGGAGATCAGCAGCCGGCTCGGCTTCATCAGCGGACGGAAGGAAAGGGAGATCACCGATTCCTATATCGACCGCCTTCAGATCAGGGTGCCGCACAGGGAGCAGGTCACGAGGAACTTGTCCGGGGGAAACCAGCAGAAGGTCGTCATCTCGAAGTGGCTGGCGACGCGGCCGCGAGTTCTGATCCTCGACGAGCCAACGCGCGGAATCGACGTGGGCGCAAAAGCGGAGGTCCACAGGATCATCGCCAATCTTGCCGATGATGGCGTCAGCATCCTCATCATATCATCGGAACTGCCCGAAATCTTGCACGTGTCGGACAGGATTATCGTGATGCACGAGGGGCGTCTCACGGCCGATATCCCGAGGGCGGAAGCCGACGAGGAGACAATCCTGAAGGCCGCGGTCTCATAGCCGGGCAGGTTCTTCGGCCCCACGGCGGGCGATGTGTATGTCAGATCGGCTTGGGACACCAGATAGACCCCCGCTACCCCCAGCTTCCGATCCCCAGTTCGCCACATGGCTGCCGAGAGGGGTCCCCGCAGCATCCGAGAATAACGCGATGGAGACTCTAGCGAGACCTCGGAGGGCAAATGAGCTATAGCACGCGCCAAGCCGTTCGCCTCACGCGATTCCTCGCGCCGCTCGTCGCCGTCGCTGTCCTGAGCGGGTGGCCATGCTCGGCCAGCGCATCGAGCAGCCTCCCGCTGAAGACCTGCTTCGACAAGGACTGGCGTTTCCACCTGTCCGAGGAGCCGATCGGGACCTGGCCGCGGTGGCTGACACGGAGGTCCGACGATAGCTCGTGGCGCCGTCTGGACCTGCCGCACGACTGGAGCATCGAGCTGCCTCGTGACCCGGAAGGCACGAGCGGGACCGTTGGCGGCCACTTCGTGGGGGGTGTCGGATGGTACCGCAAGCGTTTCAGCGTGCCGGAGTCGTGGCGGGGGAAGCGTGTCGCGGTCCGCTTCGACGGCGTATTCAAGAACGCCGAAGTGTGGGCGAACGGTCTCTATGTTGGACGGCACCCTTATGGCTACAGCAGCTTCACCATGGATCTCACCGACCACATCAGGGTCGGGGCGGAGAACCTGCTGGTGGTGCGGGTGGACACCTCGGCGCCAAAGCATAGCCGCTGGTATTCCGGTTCCGGCATCTATCGACATGTGTGGCTCCTCGTGACCGACCTAGTTCACATTGCCGAGGGCGGTCTGTATGTGACCACGCCCGAGGTCTCGGCCGGGTCCGCGCGCGTCCGTCTGGAGACGACGGTCGCAAACGAATCCCCCGCGCCGAGGCGAGTGGTCGTGCGCTGGGTTGTACGGAGGCCAGAGGGGGAGCAGTGCGGGGTCCGCCAGGCGGAGGGCGAGATCGCTCCGGGGGAGTCCCACACCTTCGCAGAGGAACTGGCGCTGGCGAAGCCGCGCCTCTGGTCCCCCGACCATCCTGCGCTCTACCGCGTGGAAGTGGAACTGCGCGCGGGCGAGCAGTTGCTGGACGCCGACGCCACCACCTTCGGCGTGCGCCACATCGAGTTCAGCGCGACGGAAGGATTCCTGCTCAACGGCGAACCGCTCATCATGCGCGGCGGGTGCGTCCACCACGATTGCGGCCCGCTCGGTTCTATGTCCATTGACCGGGCCGAAGAGCGAAAGGTCGAATTGCTGAAGGCGAGCGGGTTCAACGCGGTGCGCTGCGCGCACAACCCGCCGGCGCCGGCCTTCCTCGATGCCTGCGACCGGCTTGGGATGCTGGTGATCGACGAAGCCTTCGACAACTGGCGGGAGCTCGGCCTGCCCAACGACTATCACCTCGTCTTCGACGATTGGTGGCAGCGCGACCTCGACAGCATGGTGCTGCGGGACCGCAACCACCCCAGCATCGTGCTGTGGAGCATCGGCAACGAGGTGAAGGAGGCGTACCTGCCGTGGGGGCCGGAAATCGCCCGCCGCCTCGCAGAGAGAGTGCGCGCGCTAGACCCGACGCGGCCGGTGACTTGTGCGGTGAACAACCGGCGGAACTGGGAGCGGACTGACGCCTTCTTCGCGGAGCTTGATGTGTGCGGGTACAACTACCTCTTGAGACGATACGAGGACGACCACGGGCGGCACCCCGACCGCATCATCATCGCCACCGAGACCTTCCCGAGTCAGGCCTACGAGTACTGGAAGGCGGCCGAGAGGCTGCCCTACATCATCGGCGACTTCGTGTGGACCTCAATGGACTATCTGGGCGAATCAGGTATCGGCGGAAGCTGGCTGGAAGGAAGTCCCGAGGCGCCCACCAGAAGGAGCTGGCTGCCGGGGCATCCGTGGCACCAGGCCTACTGCGGTGACATCGACATCTGCGGCTGGAAGCGCCCGCAGTCATACTACCGCGATCTGCTGTGGGGCTCGCCCGATGGGCTGTACATCGGCGTGCATGC
>CP070816.1:2813915-2817903 GCA_020344235.1 Armatimonadota bacterium | reverse complement strand
CATCTCCGGCTTTCACAGCCTTGTGGCCAGCGGCACCACCGCCAAGCAGATCGGCAGTGAGGCCGATGCGCCTCGCATCGGTTACGGCGCCATGATCGTCGAGGCCGCGCTCGCCGTGCTCGCCATCGTCGCCGTCACCGCCGGCCTCAAGTGGAATTCGGGCCCCAATCCCCTGCTCGACGTGCTCAACAAACAAGGAGCGCCCAGCCCCCTCATCGTCTTCGCAAACGGCTTCGCAGTCATCACAGAGCCCATCTTCCGCGACCCATCCCTGGCCGTGTTGGTGGCCATCACGGTCCTGAAGACCTTCATCATGACCACGCTGGACTCGGCAACCAGGATCACACGCTACATCGGAGAGGAGCTGTTCGGAGAGGGCCTCGGCATCAAGTTCCTTCGCAACCGCTTCGCGGCAACCCTCATAATCATCGCCCTCGCGCTCTACCTGGCCCTCGGTTCGTGGCAGACTGTTTGGCCGGTCTTCGGCAGCGCGAACCAACTCATCGCGGCGCTCGCGCTCCTCGTGCTGACGGTCATCCTCCGGCAGCGGAAGAAGCCCATCCTTTACACGCTCATCCCGTTCATCTTCATGCTCGCGACCACCGTCGGAGCGCTCGCCGTAAACGGGTGGAACTTCGTCCATGCCGGGAAGGTCGCGCTGGCGGCCGTCAGCGCCGCCCTGCTCGTGCTTGCGGTCGTGATGGTGGTGGACAGCGCGCTTGTTATCATCCGAGGCCGGCGCGAAGCGGACGCCTGACCCCTGAGACCTAGCGGCCTCCCCCTGCGCCCACCTTCCGGTACCACCCAACCGTCCGCCTAAGCCCCTCCATGACGGGTACCGCCACTTCGTAACCCAGCACTTCCCGCGCGCGCCTGATGTCTGCTTGCGAATGCCGCACCTCGCCCGACCGCGCCGCCCCGTGGCCCACCTCGCAGCTCACCCCCGTCAGCTCCCTCAACTCCTCCCCCAGCCGGTTCACGCTCATCCGCTCTCCGCACCCGATGTTCATCACCTTCCCCGGCGCCTCCGCGGCCGTGCACGCCAGCAGATTCGCGTTCACCACATTCTCCACCGCCACGAAGTCGCGCGACTGCTCCCCATCTCCATAGACGGTGATCCCCTTCCCCTGAAGCAGGTCGCCGACGAACTTCGCAATCACTCCCGAGTACGGCGAACTCGCATCTTGCCGCGGGCCGAACACATTGAAGTACCGCAGCACAACCGTGTCCAGCTCATAGAGGTCGAAGAAAGCGCGGCAGTACAGCTCCCCTACGTGCTTCGCCACCGCATACGGCGAGAGCGGGCGCTCCGCCATGTCCTCCCGGTGCGGAATCGTCGCGGTGTCGCCATATACAGAGGCCGAACCCGCGTACACGAACCTCTTGCATCCCGCCTCCCGCGCCGCACACAGCATCTTCAGCGTCCCGAGAGCATTCACTTCGTGACAGCCCACCGGGTCCGCGAGCGACTCCTCCACTGACACCCGCGCCGCGTGATGCAGCACATACCCCACCCCCTCACACGCGCGCCGGCAGGCCTCCACGTCCTTGATGTCCCCCTCCAGTACCTCCACCCGCCCCGCTGCCCCGGCCAGATTCTCCCTGCGCCCGGCCGAGAAATCATCCAGCACCCGCACCCGCTCACCCCGCTTCACCAGCGCCTCGACGAGATGGGACCCGATGAACCCCGCCCCGCCCGTCACCAGGTAAGCCGGCCGCCCAGGGCCCCCCTCGGCACCCCCGCTCACCCTTCCTTGCCCCCCCCGTGCAGCCTCGCCCTCATCCACGCCCGCAGCGTCGCCCCCAGCTCCGGGTCCGCCAGGCTAAGCTCCAGAAACGCCTGGAAGTAGCTCAGGAAGTTCCCGATGTCCAGCCTGTGCTCCCCTTTGCGTAGCCGCACGCACACGATCTCCTGCCCTTCGCGAAGCAGCAGCCTCAGCGCGTCCGTCAACTGCAGCTCCCTGCCCACCCCAGGCTCGATTCTCCGGATCGCATCGAAGATGACCGGGGCCAGCACATACCGCCCGGCCGCCGCCAGATTGCTCGGAGCCTTGCTGGGAGACGGCTTCTCCACAATATCGCGGATCGCGAACACGCTGTTCGTCTCCCCCTTCGGCGCCACTATCCCATAGCGGTTGACGGCCTCGTGCGGCACCTCCTCCACCGCCACTGTCGCTGCCGGCCGCCGCTTCGTATGCACCGACAGCATTCGCTTCAGCAGCGGCTCGCGCGCCCGCGACACAACAATCGAATCCCCCAGCGCCACTACGAACGGCTGGCCCGCGGCAAATGGTTCCGCTACCCCAACCGCATCCGCCAGCCCCCGCGGCGCGCTCTGCCGCGCGTGGAAGAACCGCAGATCCATCCACGGATGATGCCCTTCGCCGTGCAGATTCACGTCCCGATCCAGGTGGTCCTCAATCGCCCGTTTCCCCTGCCCCGAGATCAGCAGCACCTCTCGCAAGCCTGCCGCCGCCAGCTCCTCCACCACGTGCTGGATCGTCGGCTTGCGGCCCACCGGCAGCATCTCCTTCGGCTGCGAGCGCGTCGCCGGCAGCAGCCGCGTCCCCCGCCCCGCCGCGGGCACCACCGCCTTCGTAATCAACCGCTCTGCTGCGCCTCTTCTCCTCTGCGGCCGCTTTCGCATATCCCGCTCAGTCCTCACTGTACCTGGATAGACTGATATCTGTATCCCTTCGACTCGTACGCGTCGGCCAGCTCTCGCTCTCTCTCGCCGTCGCCCAGCAGGATCAGCGCCGCCCCGCTCGACCCCGGCAGCTTCGCCGCCAACCCGAACTCCCGGGCCATCTCCACCAGCTCCAGGTTCTGCTCGCCCAGCGCTTCATCCCCGAAAAGCCTCCGCCGCAGGTCGAAGTTCCGGTTCATCAGCCGCCCCAGCGCCTTCTCATCCCGGGCGCGCAGCGCCTCCCTCCCGGCCTCCGCGCAGCGCGCAATCCGCTGCATCACCCGCCTCACCTCGGCGTCGCCCCGCTCCCACCTGTTTCTCACCTGTGAGTGCACCTGCCCCGACTCCAGCTTGCCGAAGTGCTCCTCTGCCAGGTGGGCCAGCCCGAACCGCGGCATCCACCGAGCGCTCAGCCGCGTATACCTGCCCCGCCCACCCGTGAACTCCATGTAGGTCGCCCCCCCGTAGCTCTGCACCACCCGATCTTGCAGCCCCGCCGCGATCCCCAGCTCCTGCGTCTCCACGCTCAGCCCCAGCTCTGCCAGCCTCCGCGGGGGCACCAACCGCGCCGGCACCCGGTGGAACCTCAACAGCGCGCGCAGCACCGCTATGATCACCGCGCTCGACCCACCCAGTCCCGACTGCCGCGGAATATTCGTCTCATACTCCAAAGTGAAGTTGGCCTTCCGCAGTGCGATCCTTCGTTCGCCCCAATAGTCTGCAAACCGCCGACACGTCGCAAAAAGCACCCGCTGCATCCCATAGTACCCGTGGCGCCTCACCGACCCTACCAGATCCGACAGATCCTCGAACTCGCTCCGATCGTGCTCAGGGTGAAGCCGCAAGGTCAACCGCGGACTCTCCCACAATCGCACTCGCGCGGCAAAGTCCTTGATGAGAACGGAAATCACCTTCCCGCCGAACATGTCCGACGGATTTCCCAGCAGCCCCGCGCGCGCGTGCACCTGTGTTCGGATTATCACAATCCTCTGCCCTCGGACGCCTCTTCACCTCCGCGAGTTCTACAGCGCACGCTCCCCCTCCTGCCCACCTTCCCTCCGGCAAAAGGGAGCCGCCACCCGCTGGGCGAACTCAGGACCAGCGACGGAGCACCTCAGTGGCCGACCCTGCATCCACACAACTCGACATCTGCATTGTCTCGTGGCGCACCCGCGACCTGCTTCACACCTGTCTCGACTCGGTCGTCGGTCAGCCCGACGTCGCCCGCATAATCGTAGTGGACAACGCCTCCGCCGACGGCACCGTCGAAATGCTGCGCGCCGACTTCCCAACCATCCACCT
>CP070816.1:2809169-2813815 GCA_020344235.1 Armatimonadota bacterium | reverse complement strand
GCGCTCGTATCACCTCTGGAGCGCTCGCCTTCCCCGCGGCATACGCTATCGCCGCCGCCGTAACTACAACACAGAACGCCACAATCACCATCGCTAACCTGAGTCGCATGTCACTCGCCTCCTCGCCCTTGCGGGGGCGCGATACAGTAGGGGAAAGACAGCGCGGTAACTCAGGCCCCTCGCCCACCAGATTCCCCTCCAACCTTCCCACCGCCTGCCTCATCCCGACGGCAGAACTCCCAGCAATTCGCCAGAAAAAGGGGCGGATATGGGACCCGTGGTTCCCAGGCGGGAAATGGGCGGCGGCCTTGTTAGGCTCTTTTTGTCCTGGCGCGAGGTCGAGGGTCAGACGCGAAGTAGCAGAGAGGGGACCCCCGCACCGCTTCCTTCCAGAACCATACTCGCTGCCACCCCAACGGGCGCCTCTGTGCGCTGATACGTGTCGCCCCGCACGAAGCTACGGGGCAGGCCGGGGGGGTGAGTGTGCGAACCGTCAGCCATAGGTAGAACGGCCCCCGGGCGGGGCGAGGGGGGGTGACGCCCGAGGGGCCGTGAGTGTCGGCGCCGACACCATTAGCCTACCCGCCGGGCGGCTGGCAAACCCCGATTCTGGCCGCGCCGCGGTCAAACAGCGAACATCAATGGGGACATCTGGTCAGGAACAAGTGCCGACCTTCGCGGAACGCCGCCCGTCGCCTCACCAGCCATCGTATCGCCCCCCGGCGCACCGCGCGCGGCGGCACTATCGTCGCCGCTAGTGGACGGGCCGAACGGCCCACGAGGAGGCCCGGGCGCTGCTACACCTTCGCAGGTGCCTGCAGCAGTCGCCTCACCCCGGCTACGAGGTCTTTCATATTGCAGGGCTTCGTGAAGTAGAGGTCCGCGCCCGCCGTCCAGCCGGCGAGGACGTCTCCGCGCTGCTCGCGGACCGTCAGCATGACGACCGGCAGATTCCTCGTGTCCTCTCTCTCGCGCAGCGCGTGCAGAACCTTGAACCCGTTCATCACCGGCATGTTCACATCCAGTATCACCAGGTCGGGCTGCTCCGATTCCACCTTCTGCAAGCACTCGGCGCCGTCTCGGGCCGACAAGACGGAGAATCCTTCCCTCGTCAGCGCGTCCCCGATTACATTGACTACGTTAGGTTCGTCATCTACCACAAGCACTCGGTTGCCCATACGTCTCCCTCACCAAAGCCGAGTCGGTACTGCAGCAGCGAGAGCCCCAAGGCTGACAACAGCATGAGCTCCCTGCGAGTGGGTTCTTCCTTGTTTCAGACTGAATCTCACAAGGCCAGCGGCGCCAAGCCCTCCTGCTTGCTCTGCAGGTCCTGGTGGAAGACGTGGGTATGGACCTCTTTGGTCGCCGGTGAGGAGTGACCGAGGGGTTTCCGCACCTCCCGCAGGTTGAAGCCCTGCCGCAGCCACGTCGTCGCAGCCGTGTGCCGCAAGGTGTGTGGGTGAACGGCCTTCTCCATGCCCGCCTTCCCCGCGTACCGCCTCACCATCTGCCGCACGTGAGCGGGTGACACCGGCCGCCCCGACCAGTGGCTCTGATTGACCGTCGCTGGAGGCCTCTGGTATACTCCAGGAAGCAATGAGGGCCCCCCCAGCGACACCTGGACGGAAGCGCGTCATCATCATCATGGATGGCGCGGCCGACGAGCCGCAGCCGGAGCTCGGCGGCCTAACTCCTCTGCAGGCAGCCGATATACCGCACAGTGATGGTATTGCTGCGGGAGGCGTCTGCGGTCTGGTGAAGACAATCCCCGACGGGATGGAGCCGGGGAGCGATATCGCGACGCTCTCGATCCTCGGGTACGATCCGCGGCGGCACCATACGGGTCGGGCGCCACTGGAGGCCGCGAGCCTGGGGGTGCCGATGAATCCCGACGATGTGGCTTTCCGGTGCAATCTGGTGAGCTGTGATGGCTCGAAGCTGAGCGACTATTCGGCGGGGGAGATTGCGACGGCCGAGGCACATGTGCTGATCGAGGTGATCAACGAGAGGCTGTCGACTGGGCGCGTGCAATTCTATGCGGGGGTGAGCTACCGGCACGTGATGGTCTGGCGGGGGGGATCGCCGGAGGTGAAGACGACCCCTCCCCACGATATCATTGGGGAGGAGATTGATTCCCATCTTCCGCAGGGAGAAGGGGAGAGCATGCTGCGGCAGTTGATGTTCGACTCGCTGGAGGTGCTCGATTCTCACGATATCAACAAGCGGCGAAGGGATGAGGGACGGCCGCCGGCCAACATGATCTGGCTTTGGGGACAGGGGCGGACGTGCATTTTGCCCTCGTTCGCGGTGGAGCGGGGGACGCCCGGGGTCGTGATCGCGGCCGTTGATCTGGTGCGCGGTGTGGGGAAGTGCGCTGGTCTCTCGGCACCGGAGGTGGCGGGCGCGACGGGCAATCTGGAGACCGACTTCGCGGGAAAGGGGCAGGCCGCGCTGGAGGCTCTGGAGCGGTACGACTTTGCTTTGGTTCACGTGGAGGCCCCGGACGAGGCGAGCCACCAAGGGAGCGCGGAGCGGAAGGTGTGGGCCATCGAGCAGGTTGATAGAGAGATCGTGGGCCCGGTTGCAGAGCGAGTGCGGGCCGTCGCCGATAGCCGCTTGATGATTCTGGCCGATCACTACACGAAGATCTCGACTCGAACGCACGCGCGTGAGCCGGTGCCGTTCGCGGTGCTGGGGTTGCCGCGCGACGATGCCGAGGGATTCAATGAGCATAGCGCCGGGGAAACGGGGCGGTTCCTCGAAGAGGGATGGCGACTCCCGGACCTCCTTTTCGAGGGATAGCGGATCCGCGTTTTTGGAGCGAGTCGCGGCGACGATCGCCGCGCACAAGATGATAGCGGCCCGCGATACGGTTCTGGTCGCCATCTCCGGGGGCGCGGACTCGACGGTGCTGCTACACGCATTGGTGGAGCTGCGCACGCGGCGGCGCTTTCGGGTGCGGGCCTGTCACGTGCACCACGGGCTGCGCGGAGCGGAAGCCGACGAGGACGCGAAGCGTGCGGCAGCGCTCGCGCGCTCTCTCAAGGTGCCATTCAGCCAGCATCGGGCGAATGTCCGCGCGTTCGCCAGAGAGCAGGGGATGTCTGTGGAGGCGGCGGCCCGCGCGGTCAGGTATCAGTTGCTCGAAAGGGAGGCTGACAGTCTGAGGGCGTCGCGGATCGCGACCGGTCATACCGCTGACGATCAGGCTGAGACTGTGCTCCTGAATGTGCTGCGCGGCAGCGGGCCGGCGGGGCTGGCGGGCATCCCGCCTGTGAGAGGGCGGGTGATCCGGCCGCTCCTGGATGTGACGAGGGCCGAAGTGGAGGCCTACTGCACAGCCCATGACCTTCAGTATCGCCTGGATCGCTCGAACCTGGACACAACCTTCACGCGCAACCGCATTAGACACGAGATCTTGCCAGCGCTGCGGAAGGTGCAGCCCAGAGTGGACGCCTGCTTGGGGCGGCTGGCCGATATTCTGCGGGCAGAGAACGAATTCATGGTGCAGCAGACGGCGGACGTCCTGCGGGAGGTCGGAGCACAGCGGCCAGGGGAGGTGGGGGTCGCGTGCGCGCCGTTCGGCTTGCTGCCGAAGGCTCTTCAGCGGCGGGTGCTGCGGGCGGCGATTGCGAGGCTGAAGGGGGACGAGCTGGACATCGAACTGGAGAGGGTGGACGCGCTGGTGGATCTGGCCGTCTCGGGGCGAACGGGTGCGGTGATAGAACTGCCGGGCAGGGTCCGCGCGGAGCGAACCTACGGCGAGGTGGTGTTGTCTTTGGTGTCTCCTCCGAAGACGGTGGTCGCGCGAGAGTGGCGCTTGTCTGTGCCGGGCGAGGTCGCGGCGTCGGAGCTTGGGATAGAGCTAACTGCGGCCCGTTCGCGCGCGCGGCGCGCCCCGTCGAGCCCAATGTCGGCGCTGTTGGATGCGAAGGACATCAAGGCGGCACTCACGGTGCGGACACGGCGTCGGGGAGACAGATTCACTCCGCTGGGCATGAGGAGGGCGGTGAAGCTGCAGGATTTCTTTGTGAACGCCAAAGTCCCGCGGGCGGAGCGCAGCCGTGTCCCGCTGGTGCTCTCGGGCGACGAGATCGTTTGGGTGGTTGGATATCGCATCAGTGATCGCTACAAGGTGCGCGATGCGACGCGACGAACAATCCGGCTTGACGCCCGGCGGCAAGACTGAGGTAGGGAGGATGGCGATGTCAGTCAGCTCGGAGAGCGCGGAGAAGCAGCGCCGGATAGATGGGTTTCTGGACGCGGGGGGCTATGACGCGGTGCTGTTGGCGCGGACGGAGAACTTCGCGTGGTTTACGGGGGGAGGCAACAGCTTCGTCTGCCTTGCGCAAGAGGCCGGAGTCGGCGCCTTGCTGGTCCAGCGCGATAGGAGGATCCTCATCACCAACAATGTGGAGCGGCCGCGCCTGCTGGAGGAGGAGTTGGCTGGGCTGAGCCTTGGGGAGGACATCAGCCCCTGGGTTGACGACGCTTTGGGGCCGGCAGTGGCGCGGGTGGCGGCGGGGCAGAGGATCGCCGCGGATGTTCCCCTGCCGGGCGCGGTGGAGTGCGCGTCGGAGATCGCCGGGCTGCGCGCGTCGCTGACGCCGGAGGAGGTCGAGCGATATCGCGCGGTGGGCCAGGCG
>CP070816.1:2806502-2809069 GCA_020344235.1 Armatimonadota bacterium | reverse complement strand
GTCGCCCGCGACATGGAGCGCCTCTGCCCAGACGCCTGGCTCATCCAGGCCGGCAACCCCGTCTTCGAGGGATGCACCGCCATGACGCGCGAGACGGCCATCAGAGTCTGCGGCATCTGCCACGGCCACTTCGGCTACCGCGAGGTGGCCGAGGTCATCGGACTCGATCCCGACAAGGTCAGCGCCCAGGCCGTCGGCTTCAATCACTGCATCTGGCTCACCCACTTCGAGCACGAGGGCCGGGACGCGCTTCCCCTGATAGACGAATGGATCGCAACCAAGTCCGAGGGATACTGGCGCGACCACCACCCTCGCTTCTGGGACAATCAAATGTCCCGCGCGGCGGCGGAGATATACAAGCTCGGCGGGCTCTTCCCCATTGGCGATACCACCCGCCGCGGTGGCTGGTGGTTCCACACCGACCTGGCCGCGAAGAGAAAGTGGTATGGCGAGGAACTCGGCGGCTTCGACTCTGAGATCGGGTGGGCGCAGTACCTGCGCGGCCTCGACGAAGAGGTGGCGCGCATCCACGCCGCAGTCGCCGACCCCTCCCAGAAGCTCACTGACCTCTTCCCTCCGGAGCCCACCGGCGAGCAGCACTTCCCACTCATAGACGCGCTCGTCAACGATAACCGAGTCGAGCTTCAAGTCAACGTCCCCAACCAGGGCGCCATCGAGGGCGTCCCCAACGACGTCGTCGTCGAAGTCCCCGCCATGTGCTCCGCCCGCGGCATCCAGCCCTATCACATCGGCAAGCTCCCCGACCATCTCATGATCACAGTCCTCCGCCCGCGACTGCTCGAGGCCGAGCGCCTCATCTCCCTCGCCACCCGGCCCGACGGCCGCATGCTGATGGCCACGATTCTCGAAGACCACCGCACCAAGTCCTGGGAGCACGCCGTCGCCTTCTACCGCTCCATCCTTGCGCGGCCCGAGTTCGAGGATATTGCCGCCGAGATGCAGCAGCGCGGCATCGCGGTGCAGTTCACTCCCTAGCCCCGTACACCAAGCATCACTGTCACGGAGAAACCGGGAAATGGACAGATTCAACCTCTGGAAATCAGGCGCGCTTCGCGGCGCGAACGCCTTCCCCCGCCACACCGTCGAAGACCTATCTGCACTGCGGAGCTGGGGCGCCAACCTCGTCTCCTTCGGCGTCTTCAGCGTCCTCGACATGGAGGAGCCCTTCGCCCTCAAGCCGGACGCCTTCCGCGACATGGACACCGCACTCGACCGCACCCGCCGCGCCGGCCTCTTCGCAACCATCAACTTCCGTTCCGCTCCCGGCCGCGAGGACTTCAACACCGACCTCCGCCAGTTCCAGGATTTCAAGTACCACGACGCCTTCGCGAATATGTGGCGAGAGACCGCCCGCCACCTCGAGGGCAACACCACCCTCGTGGGCTACGACCTCATGTGCGAGCCCCACCCCGAGGATCTATTCTCCAACCAGGGCCTAACACGTGAGCAGATAGCGGAGAAGATCAAGGGCACCCCGGCCGACTGGAACCTCCTCGCCCGCCGCGCCACCCAGGTCATCCGCGAGGAGGACCCGGACACGCCGATCATCGTCAACTCCTCCGGCTGGGCCTACCCCCACGCCTTCGACTACCTCGAACTCACCAGGGACCCCCGCACCATCTACAGCGTCCACTACTACAGCCCGCGCCACTACACCCACCAGAAGCCCGACAAGCCAGTTCCCTACCCCGGCGTCGTCCCCGCGCACGTCGAGCCCGAGCAGCACTGGAGCACCGAGGTTGTCGTGAATACGCTGTCGCCCGTCCGCGCCTTCCAGGAGAAACACGACGTCCCCATCTTTGCAGGCGAGTTCGGCTGCGCGCGCTACGCGCCGGGAGTGCTCGATTTCATGCGGGATGTCATCAACTGCTACGAGGATTGGGGCTGGTCGTGGGCATACTGGGATCTGCGCGGCTGGGACGTCATGGACATCGAAATGTCCCCCGACCCCAACGACAAGATCCGCCACCCCGACACCCCCCTCCTCCGCCTCTACAAGACCTACTTCGCGCGTTGCGAGGTGTACCCGCAGGCGGAGTAGGGGAGAAACGTCGGCGCGATCATGCGCCGGATAGTGCCCTCACCCGCCTCCCACTCACATCATACACCCCAGCCACCTTCGCCGCTCCCCGCGAAATACCGCGCACAGCCGCGACGTACGCGCGCGTTACGAACGCTTGCACCCGGAACCCGAATACCGCAGAGTCCCCGACCTTCACCTTCGCCGACTTGCTATCGAGCGCTGGGTAGGGCAGGAGCTTGCCTCCTGCCATTCCAACTCCCTGCCGGTCCAGCAGCGCGTAATAATCAATCCCACCCAGAGGCATCAAGCTCGCGTCCGCCTTCTGCCCCAACGCCTGGTCTCCCGTCCGTCCCACAAACCCGCGCACCTGATACTCCGGGATGACAGGATCAATGTAGAACCCTCCGCCGAGCGCATATGCCGTGTCCCCTCGCACATCCGACACTTCTGTGACATAGCAGATCGCCGGCTTCTCCGGCAGGTCCTCGTGCGCGTGCCACGGCGTCGTCCCCGTGAACCCGTG
>CP070816.1:2803507-2806402 GCA_020344235.1 Armatimonadota bacterium | reverse complement strand
CGTCCCTACAGAAGAGCCAAGCCGCGATGTCGCTCCCGTGGTGACAAGAGATGAGCGGCCATCGGCTGCGCCGAGACCGGCCGTGCCCAGCCAGGCGAGCGCTGTGCAAGAGCCGACCACAGCCGCGCCGCGGAGCCCCGAGAAGAGCACTGTCCCCGCACCTCGAACACCATCTGAGAGTAGTGAGATAGCGCACACTTCAGGGCCGGCGCCGGCCAAGGTCGCCCCCTCTCATGAGGCTGCGCTGCGAGTCAGCGAGCCGCCGCCTGCTGCCGTCAGCGCGCCGAGTCTGGCGCCGGCCCCCACTCTTATGCCGGTTCCCGCGCCTGAGCCGAAAGCGGCGCCGCGCGCTCGCGGCTGGGAGAGGGAGAGCGTGCGGGCGGTGCGCTTCGATGCGGGCTATTACTACGGGCGCGGGCTTTCGGCGCGTGGACTCGCCGAGAGGCTGGTGCGCTCGTGGTCGGACCAGGGCGTCAATCTGGTGTACTTCTACGCGTACAACCGCGTGTACGGGGCTCGCTATCGCACTCGCTATGCCGGGAATATCATGGAGGACTACGGGCGACAAGATCTGCTGGGGCACATGCTGAAGGAGGCGCACCGGCGCGGAATCAAGGTGATTGCGTGGCTGAACGGGGCGCAGCACAAGCAAGTGTGGGAAGCCCACCCGGCATGGAGACAGAAGACCCGGGAGGGGGCCGACTACAAGCCGGATCGGGACAGCTACTTCCTGTGTGTGCGCAATCCCGAGGTGATGAACTGGTGGCTCGGGTTCGTTGACGATCTGCTGACTCATTATCCCGATCTGGACGGGATAGATCTGGCTGAGTTCCAGGTTGATTTGTGGGGCGATCACGCGTGCTACTGCGAGCACTGCCGCGGGCAGTTCGCGGGGGTGCATCCGGGTGAGGCCGTGCCGGGAGATGAATGGCGGGAGTTCCGGGCGGAGGGCCTGACCCGGCTGTTGCTTGCGAGCAGCCGACTGACGCAGAGCTATGGGAAGGAAAGCCACATCACTACAGTGTTCACGGCGGGCCGAGACGGGAATCTGCTGTCGAGCGAGCAGGTGCGGGACGCTATCGGCTTCGACCTCGAGGGAGTGCTGGCGGGGCCGTCGAGGCCGGATGTCATCCAGGCGGAGCTGATCTGGCAGCAGTGGGCGGCGGCGTATGGGGATGGCGGAACCTTCACGGCGGAGTGGACGTGCGAAGCAGTTCGCGAAGCGAAGAGGATGGTTGCCGGTAGGGCGCGGCTGATCGCGCACGTGGAGGTGACGGACTTTGGGCGGGGGGCGCTGGACAGCGCCGGCCTGGCCCGGACAATCGCGGCTGCGGTCGAGGGCCGCCCCGACGGCATCGACATCTACGACAGCTATCAAATCGAGAAAACCAAGGAGGCCGCTGACTACCTAGAGACGGCCTGGCTCAGCTTTGCTGACTAGCGGAGGAAGGTCGGCGATGGCCGGCCGGATCCACTCTCGGCAGATGTTGTAGAGCTGAGACAGGGGGGCAGCGGCCCTCAGCGACCTGGCGGCGGCGCGGCCAGACGGCGGCCGCCGGCACAGGCGCAACCCGGCCGGATGACCTCCGCGTCCGGCCGGGTCCTGTATCACAGATGGCCAGGGCCCGGTCAAGTGGCTCTGGCCATTTGTTGCGTTGGCGGGAGCAGACGTGGCATGATAGTCTGTTGGAGCCGCGTTTCGGGCGTCCTCACATTGAGAAGCCATCTGCGTGCCGCCATGAGAAGAATCGGGGCAGTTATTGTGCTGCTGGCCACGCTCGCCGCCGAGTCGGCCGAGGCGGCCGACAAGAGTGTAGTGGTGGTATATGACGGAAGCGCGGCCGCAGGATCGCCCGAGGGGCGCGCGGTCGCTGCCATGTTGAACCTGCTCGACCGCTTCGAGTGCAGCGCCACGGGGGTCTCGGCAGATGACTACCGCGCCGGCCAGCTCAGAGATTACGACGCGGCGATCTACCTGGGCCTGCAGGAGGGCGCGGAACTGTCAAAAGCGCTGCTGGCCGACTGCTATGACAGTGAGCGACCGGTTTACTGGCTGGGGTCGAACCTGCTGCAGCTCGCGGACCGTTTTTCGCTGGGGCGGTACGGGTTCCGCCTCGCGTCCGGAGAGTCGGCGCCCCGTCCGGGAAGCATCACCTATCAGGGCCGGCACTATCGGCGGGCCGAGACACCGTTGGCGGAGATCGTCGTGACGCGGCCGGAGGTATGCCGGGTGCTCGCGGTTGGCCGGGGGGAGGGGGAAGAGACGCCCTATGTAATCCGAAGCGGGGATTTCTGGTACTTCGCGGAGATTGCGCTGGTGAAACCCGAGCAGGGGGGAAGCCACCTGATTCTCTGTGATCAACTGCGCGAGATCCTGCGTGAGCGGCACTTCCAGCAAAGGCAAGCACTGATCTGCATGACTGGCGTTTCGGCGGAGACAGAGGCGGGGGCGCTGAGGGCATTGATCAGCTATCTCGAGCGGACAGGGGTGCCGTTTGCGATTTCCGTGGTCCCGGTGTTTCGCGACCCGGAGATCGGCCGGGGAGTGCCCCTGAGCCGACGGCGGGGGTTAGTGGGGGCGCTGCGCGGCGCGCAAGCGAAGGGGGCAAGCATCATCGCGCACCGTGTGAACGGCCAGTCATCGGCAAGGGAGAGGGAGCAGGCAGAGAGGCCGGGTCCGCGCCGGGGCGCGCCGGCGCGGGAGGCTCTCAGCGATGTTCGCTGGCGACTGGAAAGGGCGGTTGCGGAATTGGCGAGATGTGGTCTGTATCCGGTGGCCTGGGTGAGATGGGAAGGGCAGATGTCGGCGGAGGAGGAGGCCGAGATCGGCGCTTTCTCCTCTACGGAGTGGCGGTGGGAGCGGGAGGATGATAGCGCCGATGTCTTCCCTTTCCT
>CP070816.1:2790166-2803407 GCA_020344235.1 Armatimonadota bacterium | reverse complement strand
GAGTTCGTCAGCGCCAATCCCACCGGCCCCGTCGCCGTCGTTCAGGGCCGTGCCGCCGCCCTCGGCGATACTCTCGCCCGCCTCTTCGAGCGCACCGGCTGGCTCGTCTCCCGCGAGTACTACGTCAACGACGCCCTCAACAGCACCCAAGTCCAGCGCTTCGCCGAGACCCTCGAGGCCCGCTACCTCCAGCAGCTCGGCCGGCAGGCCGCCGTCCCCGAGGACGGCTACCAGGGGGATTACGTCATCGCCATGGCCGAGCAGCTCGTCGCCGCCGAAGGCGATAAGTACGTCAACCTGTCCCACCGAGACCGCCTCGCCGCCCTCACCCAATACTCCCTCCAAAGCATCGTCGCCGACCAGCAGCGCGACATGACCGACTTCGGCGTCGCCTTCGACACCTGGTTCATGGAGAGCAGCCTCTACGAAAACGACGAGGTCACCCGGGCCGTGCAGACCCTCAAGGACGCCGGCCACACCTACGAGGCCGATGGCGCCCTCTGGCTCAAGGCCAGCGATTTCGGCGACGAGCAGGACCAGGTCCTCATCCGCAAGGACGGGCGGCCCAGCTACCTCGCAGGCGATGTTGCCTATCACAAGAACAAGTTCGATCGCGGCTTTGACCGCCTCATAGACATCTGGGGGCCCGACCACCAGGGCCACGTCCGCCGCACCAAGGCCGGCGTCCAGGCCCTCGGCTACGACCCCTCTCGCTTCGAAATCCTTATCCACCAGTGGGTCCGGCTCTTCCGCGGCTCCGAGATGGTCCGCATGTCAAAGCGCGCCGGAGACATCGTCCCGCTATCGGGGCTCATTGAGGACGTCGGCGCCGACGCCGCCCGCTTCTTCTTCCTCACCCAGTCCCTCGAGAGCCACCTCGACTTCGACCTCGAGCTCGCCAAGAAGCAGGCCGCCGACAACCCCGTCTACTACGTCCAGTACGCCCACGCCCGCATCTCCAGCATCCTCCGCGAAGCTGAGGACCGCGGCGTGTCCCTGCCCAACATCGCCGACGTCAACCTCGACCTCCTCGGCGAGCCCGACGAGCTGACCCTCATGCGCAAGCTCGCCGACCTGCCCCACGAGATCGGCCAGGCCGCCGTTCGCTACGAGCCCCACCGCATGACCCGCTACGCGCGCGAGCTCGCCGCCGTCTTCCACGGCTTCTACACCAACTGCCGCGTCCTGAATGATGACGCCGACCTAACCGCCGCCCGCCTCGCCCTCGTCCAGGCCGCCCTCACCGTCCTCCGCATCGTCCTGGGGATCATGGGCGTCTCCGCCCCCGAAAAGATGTAGTTCGCGCGGGCCTCCGCCGAAAGCGAATCCCAGCCCGTCCGTTGGGCAGGAGCTTGCCTCCTGCCCCTGTAGGGCGCGTTCTCCCGACCGCGCCGGCCGTTCTGTAGGGCCGGCGTGCCTGCGCCCGCCGGCCGTCATCTCTCACCCCCAATCGTAGGGCAGGAGCGTGTCTCCTGCCCGTCTCGCTTGGCCCCAAGCCAGACCCCTTCCCTGGCCAGCACATACGGGGCAGGAAACGCCCTCCTGCCCTACGAACTCAGTTCTCGCGACTGCGAGTCAGGGACATGTCTGCTGAGCAATGGCAGCTTCCGGGCCGTTAGCACCCATACCGGATGACACGGCGTTGTACCGCGACAGCCGGCGCCTGTCCGCGAGGCTGGTCTTACACGAGCGATTCACCACAAACACCCGGAAGTGGTTCTCCTGGGTGTTCGACCACCTACAGTTGCCCGAGGAATCGCGCATCCTCGAGCTTGGGACCGGGACCGGCGCCCTGTGGTCAAGGAACCTCCATCGGCTCCCGGCCACCTGGCAGGCCACGCTCTCCGACTTCTCAGTCGGTATGTTGCACGACGCCGTACGAACGCTGGGCCCCGCGGCTCAGCGCTTCCGGTGGCTGGTCGCCAACGCCGATGCCATCCCGTTCGTATCCGAATCCTTCGACTGCGTCATCGCGAACCACATGCTCTACCACGTTCTCTCCCCCGAAGCAACACTTGCCGAGATCCGGCAGACTCTGAGACCCCGGGGGTTCCTCTTCGCATCAACCAACGGGCCGAAGCACATGCAGGAGATGTGGGATCTCGTTGCCCGCTTCGATCCGGAAATCATCACACCGGGAGACAACCCCAACAAGCGCCTGAGATTCTCACTCGACAACGGGATGGCTCTCTTGTCCAAGTACTTCGCTGAGACGACCTTGCATCGCTACGACAGCACCCTCATGGTCACGGACCCGGAGCCCCTCATCGGTCACGTTCTCTCTACCAATCGCGCCCGGCCGTTGGCCGCAGACCCCGCCCGGCTCAGCCGATTCAGGGCCTACGTCGAAAGCAAGCTCTCAGCAGATAGCCTCATTCACATCACAACCGACTCTGGATTACTCGTGGCGCGTCGCCAATAGCAGCCCAGAGCCCAAGAGCGTCTCTTCTGCCCATTCATCCTCCGCCGCCGGTAGGCTTTCCCCACCCGCCCGTCGAACCTCCCGACCGGCCGCTTATCAACCTCTTCCGTTCGCTCGTCCTGCACGGGGGGGACAATGGACGACGTACACAGCATCGCTGATCCACACACACCGGCGCGGGCCGCCGACACGTACCCCTCCCGCGTCGCCTCCCTCATATCCCTCGTCGGCGAGTGCTGCCCCAAGCGCCTCCCCCGCAGGCCGGTTGCAGGTCTCCCCGCCCAAGTCGCCCACCTCCTCCGCAGAAAGCGGCAAGCCGGCCCAATGTCAGCGGCCGCCGCCAAGCTCGACCGTCTCCTCCCCGGATGGCCCGAGATCGCCGTCTCCGTTATCGCGCGCGCCGCTCGCTCCGGCATGGACGAGCAGGCCCAGCGCCTCTGCGCCCTGCTCGCACTCCGTCCTGTCGCTCGCCCCGAGCCTCTTCTCGTCTGGCTCGATGCCTCCCGCGCTGGCTCTGAATCGAACTTCTGGCTGCTGGTGGCACTCTCCGGCACCGACACCTCCGCCGTTCGAGCAGCCTGGCTCGACCACCTCCGCACCAGCCTCCACACCGCGCTCCCGCAGCCCAACCGCGCCCTCTGGTTTGCCTTCCTCTTTGCCTTCCTCCGCGGCTGGCTCACCTACCCAGACTTCCGAGACTCCCTCACTGCAGGCCAGGTCCTCGCCGCCGCCCACCCCAAAGGCGATTACCGGCGCGCGCTCGACCGCCTCGCCCTCTCCTCTCACCCCACATTCTCCAAGTGGTACCGCGAGGTCACTTACGAAGTAGCCCACCAGCCCGACGTCTCTCTATCTTTGCGCGACGGCGGCTGGATTCGCGATTTCCCTGGAGAGGATTACCTCTTCGACGCCCTGCGCCGACTGCACCAGGACCCCTGTTCCTGGTGGCCTCTTCACGTGCTCCGTTGGACCTCCGCCGTTGACTCCGATGACGGGCACCTCCCCGACAAGCTCCGCGAATTCTCCCCCCTCGCCCTTTGCCTCCTCTCCCTCCTCCGGCCCGACCTCTGCCCCGCGGCCGGCCTCGCGCTCGCCGCGCCGAACCATCGTGCCGCCGTCGAATGGCTCAAGAAGGCGCGCCCCGGCGCCCCCCTCGACCCACCCTGGATAGACGCCGTGCTTGCCCCCTGGACCGCCGCCGCAGGCGAGCCCATGACCCTCGCCGTCGGCGCCCTCTGTTCTCTTGATCCCCCCGAGGACTTCACAGGCCCCACCGACCCCACCCTCCGCCGCCGCGCCTTCATCCGCGCCCACCTCCTCCCCGAGTTCGACCGCCTCCTCGACGACCTGTGCTACCTCCACGCACTCCGCAAGCAGCACTTCGATACCATCTCCCAGCTCGCCCGCAGCGGCCGCCCACCCGCCCTCCGCGCCCTCGCCCTATGGCCCGAGAAAGCTCAGGAAAGCGCTGCCATTCTCTTCCACCTCACCCGAAAGGGCGCCAAGCTCGCCCGCCGCGCCGCCCTCCAATCCCTCGACCTCCTCAAGCAGCACACCGGAGTCTCCGACCTCCAACACCTCGAGAAGCGCGTCGATCTCGCCTCCGCCTGGGCCGACGCCGGCCTCGAGGGACGCCCCGCGCGTATCTGGTGGGACATCGCCGGCTATCGCATTAGGCTCTCCGTCGCCTCCGGCAGAGTGAGCCTCCGCGCCTACTCCGCCGGTAGCGGGACCCCCGCCTCCCGGCCCCTCGCCAGCCTACCTAAGGCCGTGCGCGAACATCCTGGCTACCCCGAGATTCGCGACGCCCGAGCCCACCTCGCCCGCGGCTACCGATACTTCCGCCGCCGCTTCGAGGAGGCCATGGTCGAGGGAACGAGCTACTCGGGTTCCGACTTCGCCGTCCTCCTTGCCAACCCCATGGCCCGCTCTCTCGCCTCTCGCCTCCTCCTCATGGTGGACGACGCGCCCTTCCACTGGACCCCGCCCGACCCCCTTGACGACTGCCATCCTCCCGCCGAAATCACGCGTGCCGCCACCGTCGCCATCGCACATCCTCTACACCTATCAGATGCGCGCGCCCTTGCCGACTGGCAGCAGCGAGTCATTGACGCCCGCATCCCCCAGCCCTTCAAGCAAGTCTTCCGCGAAGTCTACCTCGTCGGAGAGAGCGAGCGCACCGTAGCCTCCTGCCCCCGCTTTTCCAGGCACCCCCTCATCGCTCGCCGCGCCTTCGCCCTTCTTCGCGGCCGCGGCTATGCCGCCCGCAGAGGCGACGCTGTAAAAGAGTGGCCCTCACATGCCCTCCGCGCCCACCTCCACTGGGCCCGGCCCGACGAGGATGCCGGCCGGCTTCTCGCACAGACCGACGCCACCGATTTCGTCACCAGCGGAGCCGTCTGGTTCGAGTCCGACTCCGGGCAACCTCTGCCTCTTGCCCAGGTGCCATCCACCGTCTTCAGCGAAACCCTCCGCGACGCCGACCTCCTCATCTCCCGTGCCGCCGCCGGCGAACTCGGATTCACCTCCGAGGAGACCCGTCGCCTCCGCGCCACCCTCGTCCGCTACTTCGCCCGCGCGCTCGACCTAACAAATGTCTACGTCGGCGACAACTACCTCCACGCCCTCGTCGAGGGCCGCCGCGCCATGTACCGTGTCCACCTCGGCAGCGGCACCGTCCTCCTTGAGGACAGCCGCCGACACCTCGATCTCACCTCCATCACCATCACGCGCCTGGGGGATCTCGTCGCCGAGAGCATGGACTCCCTCACCGCCCGCATCCTTGGCATCATCGTCGCCCTCACTCGCGACCACCAGATCACCGACCCGCACTTCCTCGCCCAGCTCCAATCGTGACGGTTTCCCTTATCATTGCGAGCGGCTCGCCCGCCGGCCGTTGGCGTACTGTCGAAGGGACCGTGTCTCCTGCGCCTCAACTGTCATCCTTGAGGAGCAGCGCGACGAAGGATCTTGCCCCGACCCCAACTCGTAGGGCAGGAGCGTGCCTCCTGCCCCCGCAGCTCGCCCCTGCTATCTCGAACCTCCCTACCGCAACCAAACAAGGCACACTTCTCTATGCTATAATCCAACACCATGAACGACCTCCGCTCGCGTCTCATCATCGCCCTTGACTACCCCGACCTGGCCCCCGCACTTGACCTCGCGAAACAGATAGGCCCTCGCGTCGGCATGCTCAAAGTCGGCCTCGAACTCTTCAACTCCGCCGGCCCCCACGCCATCGAATCCCTCCGGCGCCTTGGCGCTCGCATCTTCTACGACTCCAAGTTCTCCGACATCCCCAACACCGTCGCCGGCGCCGCCGCCGCCGCCGGCCGCATGGGCGTTTCCATGCTCAACGTCCACGCCCTTGGCGGCCGCGCCATGATGCAGGCCGCCAAGGAGGCCGCCCTCGACGGCGCGCGACAGGCCGGCTTCCCCTCTCCGCTCGTCATCGGCGTCACCGTCGTCACCAGCCTCGGCGACCGCGACCTGCGAGAAGATTTCGGCCTCGCTGATCGCTCCCAGGACATCGTCCTCCGCCTCGCCTCTCTCGCAAGAGAATCCGGCCTCGACGGCGTCGTCTGCGCGGTGGAGGAGGTGGGCCCGATCAAGCGCGTCTGTGGAAAGAACTTCTTGACCGTAACACCGGGGATCCGCCCGGCCTGGGCCGCCTCCGGCGACCAGGCGCGGGTGGCGACCCCGCAGGAGGCAATCGCAGCTGGTGCCGACTACCTCGTCATCGGACGGCCTGTGACACGCGCCGACGATCCCGGCGACGCCCTTACCAAGATCCTGCGCGAAATGACCGACGCTGCTCAGTGATAGAAACCGCGCAGACTTGCGAGAACAGCGCCAGGTAACACCGCCATGGAGAGCGAACTCGACCTCCTCCTGGGAACCGCAATCAACAGCCTGGTGAAGCTCGAAGCCGCGCTCTTCCTACACTCGCGGCCGGGCAGCGCGCTGGCGCCGCACGACATAAGCGTTCACCTCAGACGGCCGGTTTCCGAAGTGACCGCCGCCTTGGATGAACTCTCCCAGTCGCAGTTGATTGAGCGCTTTCCCTTCGGAACAGGCAGACACGTCGTCTACGGACCAACGGAGGATAGTCATGTCGGCGCACTACTCGACCTCCTGTATGAGCGCTATAACGGCGACTCCGAGAGCCGCTCCCGCGTCGTCCGCCAGACCCTTCGCGCCCAATAGAGCCCAGACCGCCCCACCACTCCCGACACCCGCTGACTCCTCCGGTCGAGGATCAACCGGCGACACCAATGCGCCCTGACACCGGAGACGAGGCCTCCGCCCATCCATCCGGCGAGGAGGGCCGCGCGGTCTGCCGCGAAGAGCGCGATCGCGTCGTCCTCGTCAACCCCGCCTTCAGTCTCGCCTTCTCCACCGCGGATGGCACCCTCCTCTCACTCCATCACTCTCACACTCAGACCGACCTGATACACGCCCCCGAGGCAGCCGCCGATGGCTTCCTCTGGCGCCTGGAAGTGGCCGACGAAAGCGGCGACACCATAACCGTCACCAACCGCGACTGCGCCGAATTCACCTACAGCACCGGCTACCATCGCCACCAGGGCAACCTCCGCCTCTGGCTTCACTGGAACGGATTGGGCCGAAACCCGGACAAGCTCGACGGTCGCGTCACCGCGCAAGTCACCTTCCCGCCTCACGCCCCCACCGCCCTCTTTGAGGCAGAGATTGGCCTGCCCTCCCATCTCTCCGTCCGCTCCTTCACCTTTCCCGCCCTCTGCGCCATCCGCTCCCCTGACATCCTCGACGACGACGCCCTCTTCCTACCTCTCTCCGGCGGCATCCTCATCCCGGACCCGTGCTCCACCCTCCATTCCCATCCGGATCGCTCCTGGCAGGTCGTCTATCCCGGTCCCGCCTCCATGCAGTTCTTCGGCTACTCCTGCGGCGGTCGGGCCACCGTGTCGCTTGCCACCGTGCGGCTTGCCACCGTGTGGCTTGCCGCCGCCGACCCACAGGGCGCGGCCAAGACCATGACCGCCTCCGCCATGCCTCGCTCCAGCCGCCTCAATCTCGCCTTCACCCATCACCCCGCCCTCCGCCCCGACGGCCTCTGGTCCGCTGCCTACCCCTGTGTCGTTGGCACCGCCTTCGGCGACTGGTTCGAGGCCGCACGAGAGTACCGCGCCTGGGCCGCCGAGCAACCCTGGTCTGCGCGGGGCAGGGGAGGAGAGCGTCGCCTTCCCGCCCTCACCAGCTCCTACGGCCTCTGGACCTCCCACTGGGGTGGCGCCCGCCGCGCCCCCGCAGCCGCCCGCGACCTCCAGCGCGCCATTAACATTCCCATCAAGCTCGACTGGCGCTGCTGGCATGCCTGCGCCCGAAACGGCGCCTACCCCGACTACTTCCCTCCGCGCGACGGCGCCCCGGCCTTCGCGGCCGCCAAAGAGCAGCTCGCCCAGGCCGGCGTCCTCGCACAGCTCAACCTCGACGGCCTCTCCGCCAGTCCCGACTCACAAGCCTGGGCGGTTGAGCAGGCCGACGGCCACACCCTTCTCCTATCGGCCGATGATGACTCTCCCCCTGTTTCGGCCTCGCGCCCCGCGCGTCTCGACCTCATGTGCCCATCCACCCCCTACTGGCGGGACAAGCTCTCTGCCCTCGCCCGCCAGGCCGTGGAGCACGGCGCCGATGGCTTGTATCTTGAGCAGCTCACCGCCACACGGCCCCTTGTCTGCCGGAATCCCGACCACGGGCACGGCGCGCCCACTCCCGCCCAGTGGTCCGCCGGTGTCCGCACCACCCTCGCGGCCGTCAGGAAAGCCATAGGGGAGGATATCCAGCTCGCCCTCGACGGCCCCGCCGAACTCTACCTCGACCTCGCCGATGTCTTCTTCTCCCACCACCCCGCCGCCGAAGCCCGGGGCCTCCTATCCGACCACTTCGGCCCTCGCTGCTCGCCCATCCCTCTCTTCTCCGCCGTCTATCACGACTACGCCACCCTCATCGGCCCCGACGTGTCTCTCGTCAATCACCAACCCTATGACCCGCTCTGGCCGCCCGCCGCCATCGCCGACCTCCGCGGCCCCCAGGCCGTAATGGACCGCGACTACCAGGCCCAGTTCTGCCTCCAGGTCGGCCGCGCGGCAGCCTGGGGACAGCACCCCGTTCTCGCCAACTTCTCCCCCGAGCAGTGTCGAGGCGCAAGCTCTCCCCGCAAGCTCGCCTTCCTTGCCGCCGCCCTTCGCGCCCAGGCCTGGGGGGTCGGCGCCCTCATCCCATACTCGGAGTTCATGGGACCTATCACCATTGAGTCCTTTCCTGTCGAGATACAGCTCCTCGTCAATCCCATTGACTCCCACCCCTCCGCACGCCGCGCCATCACCCGCTCCATCCAGCCCGTCCTCGGCTCCGCCTGGCGCACCCCCGGATCCGGCCTCGCCCTCGTGCTCGTCAACATCAACCACCACCATCACGAGTTCACCGCCCGCCTTCGCTCCAGCCGTCTCTCCCCCAAGCTCCCCCTCCGTCTTCTCGGCCGCACCTTCTCCGAGGACGGCGATGTCCCCGCCGTCAGCCTCCGCACCTCCGGAACCGAAATCAGCGGCCGCCTTCCCGGCCGCTGTGTCGTCCTCATCTCCCTCCGCTGACCCCACGAAAAAACCGCACCGGGCCCCCTCCGGGCCCGGTGCCCATGAACAACCGCCGCCAAGTCTTCTCTATCAGACCGAGCGCACCACCCCGCGCCGTGTTACCTCCGCTCTCGCTCCGGCACAACCGTTCCGCCCGGCGACGCTGGCGCCACCAACGCCGCCCCCCGCGGTGCCGGCATAGGTGGACGATACGGCTGCGACAGATAGTACCTCACCGCCCCCGTTATCGCCAGCAGAATCGCCGCCACCACCAGCAGCGGCTTCAACATCCTCGGCTGCGCAATCGGACGCCCCGTAACCTGCCAGTACCCCATCGCACGCAGCACCCGCTGGTCGAAATCCTGGCTTACCTGCATCTCCCGGGAGGCCGCCCGGATATGATCCGCAATCCCTCCCATCGCCTCCAACTCAGCTCGACAATGCGGGCACCTCCGAAGATGCGCCTCCAGCCGCGCCGCACGCGCCGCCGGCAGCTCCCCGTCCAGATACGACGATAGCTGTCTCTCAAAAAGTATGCACGTCACTGTTGCTCTTCTCCCGACTGCAAGGCTTCGTTCCACAGCCGCCTGAATGTCATCCGTGCCTTGCTCAGCCGCGACCGCACCGTCCCAAGCGGAAGGTCCAGCGCCTCCGCGATATCTCGATAGCTCAGTCCCTCCTGCTCTCGCAGCAGCAGGATCACCCGCAGCTCTACAGCCATCTCAGCCAATATCTGCCCCGCCAGCAGCCCATCCGTCACACACCCCGCCGGATTGTCGGCCGCCCGCGGCTCCCTCACCGCCTCCAGGTCCACCGTCCTTCTCCGTCGGCGCCGGTCACCCAGGCACAAGTTCGTCACAATCCGGTACAGCCACGTCGAGAACGCCGCCTGCCCCCGAAACCTCGGAATCGCCACGAACACCCGCACGAACGCCTCTTGCGCAACGTCCTCCGCATCCTCCATATTCCCCAGCATCTGATACGCCAGCCCCACCGCCGACCGCCGGTACCGCGACAGCAGCTCGCGAAAGGCCTCCGGTATCCCTTCCGCACAGGCCGCCACTAGCTCCACGTCGCCCGCTGCTGCCAGGCGCCTTTCGAGGGCCAGCGCGTCGTGCCTGACCGCCTCCTCCATCTCGCCCTCCAAATGCTTAGATGCGACGCCCACCCCGAAAGTTCTCTCACAGCACCCACCTATATTCTACACCCAAGTAGGCTCCCGCACCACCCCCGCCGAACTATCCCCTCGGCCTTTCTGCGTCTCCAGGAGCCACCCTGTGACACTTTCCGTCATCATTCCGGTCTACAACGAAAGCTCCACCATCCTCGAAACCATCGCCCGTGTCCGCGCCGCTCCCGTCCCCAAGCAAATCATCGTGGTGGACGACGCCAGCACCGACGCCACCCCCGACCTCGTCGCTCCTCTCATCGCCTCCGACCTGAAGCTCCTCCGCCAGCCCCACAACCAGGGCAAAGGCGCCGCCATCCGCCGCGCCCTCACCGAGGTCACCGGCGACATCGTCCTCATCCAGGACGCCGACCTCGAGTACGACCCCGCCGACTACCCCGCCCTCATCGCCCCCATCCTCTCCGGCGAGGCCGACGTCGTCTACGGCACCCGCGCCCCCGAGTTCCGCGGCATGAGCTGGCGCCACCGCCTCTTCAACTGGGTCGCCGCCCGCCTCGCCAACCTCCTCTACCATGCGGGCATCACGGACGAGGCCACCTGCTACAAAGTCTTCCGGGCCGACCTCCTGCGCTCCCTGCCCCTGCGCTGTCAGCGCTTCGAGTTCTGCCCCGAGGTCACCGCCAAAGTCCGGAAGCGAGGCGTCCGCATCCACGAAGTCCCCGTCCACTACCAGGCCCGCACCATCGGCGCCGGCAAGAAGATCCGCTGGTGGGACGGCGTCGTCGCCCTCTGGGCCCTCATCAAATACCGCTTCACCGACTGACCCCGCCGCGCCTCCGCCGTTCTGCCGTTCTGCCGCAGCTCCGCCGCAGGCGGATAGCGCAGGCATACCCATGCGCGCCAGTCCTCTTGTCGTCTCCCGTAGGGCAGGAGCGTGCTCCTGCCCCCGTCGTGTCATCCCGACCGAAGCCGAGGGATCTATCTCCTTCACTGGCGTCCCGGGGCTCCCCTCCCGGGACGCCGCTCAACCTCCCCTCCATCCGCGCCCATCTGCGCCCATCTGCGGACTCCCCCGCCTCCGCCCCAAACCCGCCCCAAAACGCCCTCCGCCGCCACCATAAAAACCCAGCAACTTCCCCACTTTATCCCCCGTACTCTTGACACCGTATGCTATAATAGGACCGGGAAACGACGAGACCCACCCTCCCCCCGATTTTTCCCCCGATCAAGCAGGAATCCCCCTGCCCGCAGTGGAACCAGTTGCCGCCTGAGCTACCGTACTGAGCAGCGCCCTGGATACTTCCTGGCGAGGAGGGCATCATGATGGCGCAGGACCGCTTGTCCCGCGGCACGCTCGTGCCGACGGCCTTCTTACTTCTTATAGCTACTATCGCTTTCACCGCGCTCGCCTCGGCCTCACCCACCCCACCTCCATCGGGCGACTGGACCATCGAGGCCGCCGAGAACATCACCCTCACCGGCCAGGACCTGACCCTGCCCGGGGGGGTCTACGTCTACGGCCACCTCACCCTCAACAACTGCACCCTCCGCTTCGCCCCCGCAACTCTCTTCGAGAAGCCGCTGTGGGTCGAGGGCCAGCTCGACGCCGTGGACACTTCCTTCACCACCACCACGGACACACCCGTCTATATCACCGGCCGCGGCTCCAGCCTCAACACCTTCACAGGATGCACCTTCGCCTGTGCCGACGTTCGCTTCCAGGGAACCTCCCACAACGCGTTCACCGGCTGCACCTTCGCCGACGGATTCGGCGCCACTTTCAACGAGGCCTCCACCAACACATTCACGACCACCGACTTCACCAGCGTCTACCTGAAGCTCGACGCCGACACTCAGAACACCGCCACCGGCTGCACCTTCTGCCCCTCCGGCTGGACCGGCACGACGGGCAACGCGCAGAGCACCTTCAGCGACTGCGCCTTCGACGGCGACGGCTTCCATTTCTCTTCACCGTCAGACACTGTCCTGGAGCGCTGCTCCTTCGCTGACTCCGTCTGGACCACCCTCCAGCTCGAGGGAGACACCGCCCTCGCCCTGTCTGACGCCGCGCCAGGCCATCAGGTCGCCACTGTCATCGCCTCCTCCAATGACTCTTTCCGCCTCGAACTGCGCGACACGACGGTCAACGGGTTCTTCCTCCGCGCCTACGACACCACTCGACTCACCGTAGAGAGATCGACCATAGGAGTCCTCCAGTGCTCCAACCGCAACCTCACCGAGCTCATAGACAGCCATCTCGACCGATTGTCTGTCATGAACTGGAACGTCTTTCACACCCCGTGCCCACCCATCGGCCTCACCGTGGATGGCTTCCGCGACGGGGCCGCGCCGCAGACCCTTGATATCACTACCGACGACCCCCTCCTCCCCGTGCTGGTGAGCCTCCAGAATACAACTGTCTTGACCTCGCTCTGGGAGTTTGCCGACGGGGGAGACCCTCCTACACCCACGAGCAGCGCGATCACCAACTCCTTCATTGACGGTGCCTCTGTCACTCAGCACTCATCCCTGCTGGTCGCAGACACTGAGTTCGCCTGGGGGGGCCTGGGTGCAGCGGTCGGCCCCGAGAACGTGACCGATGCCAACGCTCAGTTGACCCTCGAAGACTGTGAGGTCACCCACCTCGCTCTCTATGGGGCAGACACCACTGTCACCCTGCGCCGCTCCTCGGTATCCGGCAAGGTCGTCTTCGGCCATTCCTGGATGAGTGAGTACGCGAACACCACCCCCTGGGCTCCCTCACTGGTATTGGATTCGGCTTCCTTCATCCCCGGCTACGACCCCCGCGTCTACGTTGATGCTGAGATCTCCGGCGCGCAGGTGTCGGGCGTCGGCGAGGTCCACTTCTGCCGCACGATCGCTGACTGGGCCCTCGGCTCCACCGTCATCCGCTCCTACCCGGTGCTGGTGAAAGACCCCGACGGCGCCCCGGTGGTGGGCGCCCCGGTGCGGGCGGCCGATGTGTACGGGACCGTTGTGTGGAGCGGCACCACCGATGCGGAGGGCTACGCCTACCCGGAGGCGACCTTCGACGACAGCAACCACTCCACCGAGT
>CP070816.1:2786062-2790066 GCA_020344235.1 Armatimonadota bacterium | reverse complement strand
GGCGCGCATAAGGAGGGGCCATGAAGCTAGTCATCGCGGTCGTTCAAGACAAGGACCAGCGTAAGGTGACCGACGCACTCCTCGACCGCGGCTACCAGTTCACCCACGTCTCCAGCACCGGCGGCCTCCTGCGGGAGGGCAACGTCACCTTCCTCATCGGCGTCGAAGAGCACCAAGTGGACGGCGTCATCGAAGTCCTCGCCACCCACTCCAAGACCAGAGAGCAGCTCGTAAACGTCTTTCCCCCCACCATCGAGCCCATCGGCACCTGCATCCCCAACCCCGTCAAGGTCCAGGTCGGCGGCGCAACCGTCTTCGTGCTCGACGTCGAGCGCTTCGAGAAGCTCTAGAGGCCCTTCCTAGGTGCGGCTTGAAGATCTGATCGGACAAGCCAGAGCAGCCGCGGTCCTGCGTAACGCGATCCTGCGAGACCGGGCCGCTCATGCCTACCTCTTCCGCGGCCCCGAAGGAGTGGGAAAATCAACCGCCGCCCTCCTTTTCGCCCAGGCCCTCAACTGCCAGCGCAAGACCCCCAGTGACCTCGCCTCCGCCTGCGGCGAGTGCCGCTCGTGCACCCTTATTGCCAGAGGCAGTCATCCCGACGTCCGCTTCGTCATCCCCGCAGGCGACAGTCAGACCTCCGTCATCCCCATCGACGATATCCGCCGGGGGTTCGTATATGACATCAACCTCAAGCCCGCCTTCGGTCGCTACAAGATCTACATCCTCGACCCCGCCGATCGCACGGCCCACCTCGCAATTCACACCATTCTGAAGGCCCTCGAGGAGCCGCCCCCCTATGTCGTCACAATTCTCGTCACCGCCCTGCCCGCCTCGCTTCCCCCGACCATCCCCTCCCGCTGCCAGAACATAACCTTCCAGCTAGCCGGCATCCAGGCCGTCGAACACCACCTCCTGACCCTCGGCCTCCAGCCGGCCGCCGCCTCCTCCCTGGCAAGACTCTCCGGAGGCCGCATCGCCTGGGCCGTCCGCGCCGCCGCGCGCCCCGAGGTGCTCGCCGCCCGCAAGGCCATTCTCGACCTTTGCGCCGACCTCCACCGGCGGCCGGTCCCCGCCGGCCTGCGCCTCGCCGAGGACATCAAGCTCCACGCCCTGGCGCTCGCAGCCACACGCCGCGACGCCGAAGCCCAAGCCCAGGCTGATGACGAAACAGAGCGCGCCGCGCCCGCCCGCTCCTTCCGCGGCGATCGCGTCCTCCGCTCTGAGCTCCCCTGGTGCCTCGACGTCATAGTCTCCTGGTACCGGGACCTCCTCGCCGCGCCCCGGGGCGGCGCTCTCCTCAACCCCGACTACCAGAACTTGCTCAACACAGGCCAAGGCCCGCGCTCCCCCCTCCAAGAGGACCACGCCATCAGAGCCATCCTGGAAACCAGACACAGCCTTCAGCGGAACGCCAACATAGATCTCGCGCTCGAGTCCCTCGCAATCAAGCTTCTCAGTGGAGGCGACTGACGTGCCTTTCTCACCACACCACGAAAGGGAGCGCCGACTATGAGAGGCTGTCTGACACTCTTTCTCTTCCTGGTCCTTGCGGCCGCCTGCGGCTATTCCATCTGGCAGATACGGCTGCTGCGACAAGATGTCGATCAACTCCAGGCCCACATGCTCGTTGGTGAGCGCGTCAGCAGAGAATCCATGCTCAAGCACGCGCAGGCCGCGCTTAGAGCGCTCGGCCGCGGAGAGCTGGAGGTCGCCGAAGAAGAGCTCGACCGAGTGGCCGAACTCATCGAGGAAACGCGGACACTCGCCGCAGACGAGCGCGACCGCCTCACAAGGCGTCTCGCCGCCGTCCGCAAGGCAATCACCGACGGTAGCGCCACAGCCGTGGACTTCCTTCAGGACTTGATCCAGGATCTCTCCCACCTCCGCGGCGGCGAAAGCTCCGAAGCAGGCGGCGAGACTAGCTCGGAACCATAGGCCCGCGGACCGTGTCTAACAACTGGACAGGGGAAGAGCGGCCGTACCGGGTATAATAGGTCGGCCGCCCCTGGAAGTGTCTCCAAGGAGGAGTACCATGCCGGTTCACTTCAAGAAGCGCCTAACCAACGTGGCATTGACAGCCGCGCTGCTGATCGCCCTGGCCTCTGTACTTGCACTCATCACACTGGTCGGCAGACCCTCGCCCGGCGTCGCCGTCGCAGCCCCACCCGCAGACCTCGCCCCTCTCGAGGCCATTGAGCGCGGCTTCACCTGGATCGCCGAGACCGTCAAGCCGGCCGTTGTCTTCATAGAGGCAGAGCAAGTCGTACCGGAGGTCGAAGCCGAGGAACTTCTCCCACGACAGCCGCGTGCGCTTCCGCCCGACATGGGGCCCGACTCCTTCCGCGATTGGTTCCGAGACTTCTTCGGCCCAAACGCCCCCTCCCCCATGCCCCGGGACCCCAGCGGGTTCCGCCGGACTCCCCGCATGCCGTCTGTCGGGCAGGGCTCGGGCATCGTGATCGACCCCGCTGGCTACATCCTTACTAACAACCATGTAGTCAGAAACGCCGGCAGGATCACAGTACATCTGGCCAACGGAGAGTCATATCCCGCGGAAGTATCTGGTACGGACCAGATCACGGACATCGCAATCATAAAGATCGAGCCCGATCAGCCGCTGGTCGCGGCCAAGCTCGGCGACGCAGATGCAGCCAAAGTCGGATCATGGGCCATGGCCATCGGCTATCCCTTTGGCGCCAGAGGCTACAGCGCGTACGGCGGCGGCAGCGGCCGATTCGACCAGCCGCTTCGATATGAACCCACTGTCACCGTGGGTGTCATCAGCGCACTTGATCGCCAGATTGAGTCGGAGATGCCGGGCCGTCCCTTCCGCCACCTCATACAGACCGACGCCCCCATCAATCCCGGAAGCTCCGGCGGCCCCCTCGTCAACATGCACGCCGAAGTCATCGGCATCAACCAGGCCATCTTCACAAACCCCTTTGGCGGCGGCAACATCGGGGTCGGCTTCGCCATTCCCATCAACGCCCCGACTAAGCGCGTCATTGCCACTCTCAGGGGCGGCGAGACCGTCGTCCGCGGCCAGCTCGGCGTCCTCGTATCCGCGCTTACCCCTGCCATCCAGGGGGTGTACGGCGCCGATTCCGGCGTCTTCGTCGAGGAAGTCATGCCCGACACCCCGGCCGAACGCGGCGGCCTCAAGGCCGAGGATATCATCACGAAATATGACGGCAAGCAAGTCACCTCCCAAGATGACTTCGTAACTCGGGTCCAGAGCACCCGACCTGGCGCCACCGTGAAGATGGAGATCCTGCGAGACGGCGAACATCTCACCCGCGAGGTCACCATCGAGGCCCTATCCCTGGACGTCGCGGCGAAAAGGCCCAGCCGAGTCGAGAAGGATAAGCTCGGTCTCACCATCGAGACCCTTCCCACCGACACAGCAGAGGAGATCGAGCTGTCCGGAGGGGTGCGCGTGCGCTCAGCGAACGCCATGGGCGATGCCTTTCGAGCCGGCATAAGGCGGGGCGACATAATAGTCAAGATCAACCGGGAGCCCGTCACAGACCCTGACAGCTACAACCGCATCGTCAGTCGGCTCAAGCCGGGCGATCCCGTAGTCATCCGGGCGTGGCGCAACGGCCGCATTCTCACCGCCCAGATCGAACGGCTCTCCGAGTGAGCCCGGGGTCCCATCTGACGGTGGGTTTACACACCATCGGGCTTGTGCTATAATGGCGCCACAACGCGGGGTAGAGCAGCCAGGTAGCTCGTCGGGCTCATAACCCGGAGGTCGCAGGTTCGAATCCTGCCCCCGCTACCACTGAATTCACAACAGGCTCCGGAATCCGATAGGTCACTTCGACCTCAAGGCTTTCCGGAGCCAGTTTCATGTCTGCCACCCACGTCCTGACGATCTGCTTCCGCTCGGCAGGGCTTCCCTGGGCGAGCACCTTCTCGGTCTGCCGCCGATACGCGAGCGCTGCCTCCTGGTCGATCTGTGGCGGCTCGTCCGTCGCCACGGCAGCCCCAAGGAGCTT
>CP070816.1:2764020-2785962 GCA_020344235.1 Armatimonadota bacterium | reverse complement strand
TCGGCGCCGTCGGCGGCCTAATCCTCGGCGCTTTGCCGGGTCCGGCTCTGGGCGCTCTGCGTCGCGGGTGGGCGGCCGCCGTGTCCGGCATGTGCGGTTGGTGCGCCTCACGCCGACTCGCCCGCATCATACGTCAGTGCGAGAAGATCATCGACTCCGGAGATGGCGACCTCGATGCCCAACTTCGCCTCGCTGGCGCCCTGTGGCTACAGGGCGCGCGCGGGCAGGCCGAGCAGCTTCTCCGGCGCCTTCTGGACTCCCCCGACGAATCGGCCCTCGCACACCACAACTTTGCGGTGGCCCAGGCAACCGCCGGTCATCGTGTGCGCGCCGCCGAGACGCTGGAGCGCGCCCGCTCGCGTATGACAGACTCCTGCGATCTGTTGTGGAATCTCGGCCTGGCGCGCTGGAGCCTCGGTCAGTTGCCCGAAGCCGCGGAAGCGTTTCGCGAGCTAAGAGACCGCGATCCCACGCACCTGGCGGGACGCAATGCCTTGGCCCTGACATTGGCCCGCCAGGGCGAGCTTGATCAGGCCATCTCTGTGTTGGAGGAAGGGCTGGCCGGCGGCCCGCGCGACCCAGATGTCTTGTGCAATCTGGGAATCATCCATCAATCCCGCGGGGACCTGGAAACGGCCTCCCGCTACTTCACGGGGGCGCTCCGCCGAGAACCGGGCCACAAAGCCGCGCGCTACAATCGCTCTCTCTGCGCCGCCCTGCGCGGGCATTACCGTGCGGCCATCGAGGACCTGGCGATTCTCTGCCGCCTCCAACCCGACCACGCCTGGGCCTTGACAGAGAGAGCAATCTGCCACTATCGGCTCGGCGGCACCAGGCAATCGGTAGACAACATTCACAGAGCCACACGCGCAGGCCGCGTCGACTTCCACGTTCTCTACAACGCCGGCACACTTCTGCTTCGTGAGAGCATCATCGGCCAAGCTGTGACACAACTGGAAAGGGCCTACGAATTACTGCCGGGTGATATGGATGTCGTCATCAATCTTGGCGTCGCCACCCATCTCAGCGGACAGGTGCGCCAGTCCCTCGATCACTTCCGCGCCGCAGTGCGCATGAACTCTCGACACGCTCTCGCGCGCTACGACTGTGCGATCGCCTACACCATGGCCGACATGTTGGAGGAAGCGGAACACGAGATTGATCAACTCCTCAACCTCTATCCTGACTTCCCGGAGGCCTTCAACGCCGTCGGCGTGATCCGCCTCCGGCAGAACCGCCTTGTTGAGGCGGCCCAGCAGTTTCGCCGCACCGCCGACGCCATGCCCAACAGCGCCATCGTTCGTGCCAACCTCGCCCTGACCTACTATCTGGAAGGTGACCTCGCGGCTGCTGCGGAGCAGGCCCGTCATGCAACCGCCCTCGATCCCGGGCTGGCCGCCGCCCATGACGTCGCCGGCCGCACCGCCATGGAGATGAACAATCTCCGTCTCGCCATTCACCACTTCACTACGCTCGCGAAGCTCGAACCGGCAAACCCGGACTCCCATGCTAACCTTGGACTGGCCTACTACAAAGATGAACGACTGAAAGAATCCATTGAGTCGTACAAGCGGGTCCTGATCTTCGCGCCCAAGTCCCCGGAAGGGCACAATGATCTGGGGCTTTCCTACGCGAAGAACGATATGCTCCCAGAAGCCGCTAACCACCTCAACCAGGTCATCGAGTGGCGCCCGGACAACCCCATTGTCCACAGCAACTTGGGCCTCGTCTACTTCTTCAACGGCGACACCGAGAACGCCGTACAGGAGTGGCGGGAGGTTACCCGCCTCTCGCCGGCCTACGCCCGTTCGCGCGAAGCCACTCGCTTCTCCGCCTACGACGACCAGGAGATGGTCGTGCGCTCCGTTGACCGGCGCGAGCGAACCAGCCACTTTCCCCTCAAAGTCGCCGCCTTCCGCCACAGCTTCCAGCTCGCACTGGATCAGAACTCCTATCGCTTCGCGCTCCCGTGGCCGGACCTGGCCGCCGCCGGAAACCTGTCGGAACGGGCGCGGCGCGTTCGCGCCGCGATCGCCCGCGCCTGATCCCTCGGCCCGTCGCTCCCCTGAGTCTTGTCGCATATGCTGGTTTGCGCTATCATATTCTCTCTCGCGGCACCGTAGCTCAGGGGTAGAGCAGGCGGTTCATAACCGCCATGTCGCTGGTTCGAGCCCAGCCGGTGCCACCAGGTGACACGCCCCACCTGCGCCTATCTCTCTGCCCCCCTTTGCCTCCCGCGCGGCCAGCCAGCGGCAATGTGAGGATAATGTTACATTTCCGCGCAGCCTGTCACCAGATGGCGCGCAGCCCCTGTTCATATGTTGGTATATGTAGACTGGCCGTCCCGGAAAAACGCCACTTATGGAATCCTCGTCTCCTTGACAGGGCGGGCCAGCAGGAAGAAGCACCCGGGGCGGCCTCCTCTTCGGCCGCTCCGCCTGTCCTCCCTCCCATCCGCCCCCAACTCCACCACAGCAGGAACAGCCGCACTGCTCACAGAAGGAACTGCGGTTCCCGACAGGGGACATGGCAGTCAGCCATCAACTGCTTCGGAGGGATGAAAGGATGAAGGTACCCGTAGTAGATCCAGATCTCTGCACTGGCTGCGGCGCCTGCGTAGACACTTGTCCTGACGTCTTCGAAATGGGGGAGGACGATATCGCCGTCGTCAAGAACCCGTCGGGCGCAGAGGAGGGCGAAATCCAGGAAGCCATTGATGCCTGTCCGGCCGAGGCCATCGGCTGGAGCGGGCAGTAGCGAAGACTGCTACCGGGATTCTCACTCCTGGCCCCGCCCGCCGCGCGGGGCCAATCTTTTCCCTCAGCCCCGCTCTCCGGAGAGCGCCACCCGAATACGCACGGAGGCCTTCCGCGCGCAGAGCCGGACCAACCCCACCGTAGTCGTGTCATCGAAGATCGTCATCAGCAACCCGTGCTCCCCCGCCACGTTGATGTGGACGTGCTGCTCTTTCCCCTGGTGGAACAGAACATTGAAATCGGCCTCCCCGATCAGATTAGCGATCGCGCGCGCGGAGGCGAACGCGCCTGCCGCCAGCGCCGCCAATGAAGTCGTGTCCAGCCCATCGGTGAGGCCCTCTGACGCGATCAGACTCCCGTCGTCCCGGTTTATCAGTAGCACACATCGCACCTGAGAGCCGCGCAACATCTCCTGCAGCACTTCCTGCAGCTCGGCCAAGTCCTTTTCCCTGATGACTAGGTCTTCTGTCTGGGTCATCTGCACCACCTACGGCTCTGCCAGGGCCGACGCGGTTTCATCCAGCGCGGCTGCCGCCCGGTTCATCTCCGTCGCTATCAACTCCACGTTCGCCTCCGGCTCGGCCACCGACAGGAGGAACCCCACCGACAAGCGCCGCACCAGGAATGTGAACTTGCTCGCCTCGAACGTCGCCACCTCCAGCCCCCCCTTCCCGAAATGCTCCAACGTCTTGCCGGCCAACTGCCCGATGGCGGCGGCAGCGGCGGCCATCCCCTCCTTATCCTGTCCGCTGCCAACTCGCGTCGCCAGCGGAAGACCGTCCTCCGTCGCCAGCACCGCGCTCAGCACGCCCTGCGTTCCTGTCAACATCTCCAGGGGCTCGTCCATACGCGGCTTCCATGCCGCCTTCCCGTTAAGCGCGCACACCCTTCCCGCTCTCCCCGCGGCAGCCCAAGCCATGGACTGCCTCTTCCATTTCCTCCGCCGCAGTGCCCACAGGCGCCCCGGGCTTCAATGTCGCCGCCAGAATCAGATCTCCCAGCGCCACACAGCGAAGGCTCCCTCCCTCGCCACTTACCACTGCCGCTCGCAATCTACCCGCCGCCAGACGCTTCACCAAATCCCGCGCCCCGGCCAGCAGTTCCGCGGCTGCGCCCGCACCGCCCTCTACCTTCCCAGGGGCCGGCAGTATGCCCTCCAGCAGCAGCCCGTCCGAATTGATCAGCGCCGCCGCCTCCACCGATCGGCAGCCGGACACCGCCTCGACGAGTTCCTCAAACCGGTGGCTCCTCAGCCAGGCCGGCCGTTCTCCCGGTCGCGGGCCCGCGGCGGCCGCTGTCTCTTCCCCATCACTTCGCCGCCTGCCCCCCTCCCGCGCCTCTGCCAGCCTTGCCTGGGCTTCCGGGAAGCCTGGGTTATACACCAACGCCGTCTGGAAGGCCGCGACCGCTTCCTCCACCTCCCCTCTGCTCAAATGCAGCTCCCCCAGCCGCAGATACGCTCGCGGGTGGGTCCGGTCGAGCCGAATCGCCTCTCTCCACTCTCGCTCCGCCTTCTCAAGCAACCCCGCGTCACGAAAGATCTCCCCCATGACCACATAGCCTGTGGCGTAGTTCGGATTATGCGCCAGGCCTCGCGCACAGATGGTCGTGGCATCCGAGATCCTGCCATCACGGCGCAGTCGGTCCGCGAACTCCGCAAAACGGAGCGCCCCGGGGTCTCGCTGCAATACCTGACGATATCCCTCGACCTCCGCCCGATAGTTGTCGATCGCCTCCCGCTTCGTTGCTTATTCCTCCCGGCGGCTCCGAACAGACGCAGTTCGGCTCTGACCCCATGCCGCTTCAGACTCGTTCACTCACGATGACGTCCCGCGTCAGCCGAATGCGGAATTGCCCCCGGAAATCCAGTCACTGCCCGCGGGAACTTGGTGCGCTCGGGGATATTCTGCTGCCACGCCTATATTCCACGACTTGGGCCGGTTGTACGACGCACCAGGCGCCGTCCACGACCCACACTGGCCACACTGACCCCCTCCACCCAACAGAGACCCTCTCGTGTATCCCATGTAGTGAGGGGCTCACCTATGGTATGAACCACTTGATGTCTTCGAAAGCCAGTCGGCGGAGCGGCCCTCGGGGGGGAGGAATGAAGCTGAATAAGCGCGATTCAGTCCGTGTCGCAGCCCTGCTCGCAGCCCTGCTCATGGTGGCGGTGGGCCTCATTCTCTGCCGCCTCGAAGCCCCACTCGCCTCCTCCACTGCCCCAACCCCAACTGCACCACTCACCGCTTGGGACCAGCCGACGGAAGCGGAAGCGGCTGCCTCCGAAGAGCCCGCTCCACCTGGGAGCACGACAGACCCCTCCGATCAGATACCGGCTCAGGACGCAAGCGCCGGAGAGACCGCCCGTCCCGCCGCCAAGCCGCAAAAGCCGGTCAGCACCAGTGCCCGCAAGCGCGCCGCTCCCGCGCGAAAGGCAGTCCCCCAAGCATACCTTCCGCCCTTCCAGCCCGGTCTCCACGGCGCGCCGAGCGACGGTCCCCCCGGCCCGCCGCCCAATGTGCTCTGGCTCTCAGGCGTCATTCAGGGTGAGCCCAAACTCGCCGTGCTCCGGCGAGGCGGGAATCGTTATCTCGTGCGCGAAGGCGACGCGATAGACGGCGGCTACCGAGTCGCCCGAATCTCCAGCCACACGGTGACGCTCCAGCGCCGTGGAAGAACACGGGTGCTTCGCCTCGGTCAATACTGAGCGCGCCCCCATCCCATACCAGAGGAAGCGCCGACGGACTCAGTCCGTCGGCGCCGTGCTGCGTGTGTCCTGTTAGCCCGTCTATTACTCGGGTGCTTCGTCCGTCCCAGCCTCCCCCTCCTCTGGGGCCTCTTCCGTCGTTCGACGTGCTCGGAACCTGCGCTGAGCCCACTTCGCGTTCGCGCCCATCCCGGTCATGAGCGCTGCTCCGAACCCGAAGATCAGCACAGTCACCACTATCAGAGCCCCGATGCCGGGGATCAGGGTGGCCACCGCGATCAGCAGCAGTCCCAGCAGCGCGGCCCAGATGGCATGCACCTCGGGCAGACCAATTCGCGCGGAGGCCGCCCTGCCCAAGCTCAGCCACACCGCCACCGTTCCGATAAGCGCGAGCAGCAGGATAAACGCGACCGCGGCCAGCATCCCCACCCCCACTACCGGAATCAGCGGGATTCCGATCACCGTTGCCGCCAGTAGCACACAGAGCGGAACCCCAATCAACAACAGCGTCGCCACTCCCGCTGGCGTCACGAACAGCCCCCCTATCCCGAAGGCCGCCGCACGCCCTGGCGCCTCCGGCAGCGCCCGCGCCATCACCTCCAGCCGCCTCGGAAACACCAGCACTGCGAGCGCTGTCACAATCGCCCATACCAGCAGGCTGCTGAAGAACGAACCGGCCCGCCCGCGGAAGCCAAACCGGCCCAACGGCCATGGCTCCGGCATCCGCCGCTCCTTCTGCCCCACCGCCGCCGTGACGATACGGCTCACGAGCCTGCCCGGAAGAAAGGGCCCTTGGACAACGCTGCCCCCAATCTGGGCATCACCTTCTCGCATTACACTGCCCCCAATCGAGACCGCGTCACCGTCAATCCGTGACCCAGCGTATGCGTGAATGTTCCCGCCTATCGCCACTACGTCGCCCTGCACGTATCCCCTGACATCGACCGGGCCGCCAATCGCCACCGCGTTCCCCTCCACCATAGTTGTTGCTGGCACCTCCACCCCTCCGCCGATGTTCACCAGTTCCTGCTGCCTCCCCGGGTATCGGCTCTCCAGCGTAGTTCGCGCTTCGCTCTCTTCCGCCTCCACTTCCGCCTTCAACGCGGAGACGTTCACCAACTCCACGGGCCCTTCTCTCATTCCGCCGTCCCCACCGGTATCGCAGACCCGGACCGCAATCAAGTTGTCCTCGCCGGCCTTCAGCACCCCCGGCGGAATCAAGTAGTCGCGTTCGGCCCGAAGGCCCTCCTGAGTCATCGCTCCCACCTGTGTGCCGTTGACATACATCCAGTCGAAGTCGTCTATCCAACCACTGCGGAGTCGCACCACCGCGCTCTCCCAATCGGCGGGAACGCTCACGTGCCGACGGTACCACGCGTAGCCGTTGTAGCCGTCGTTCGGCTTCGTGCTCGGCCAGCGCGGATTAGCAGTCATGACCCCTTGCTCTTCCCAGGTCGCAGGAACGTGCAGCTCCCGCCAATCCGAGTCGCTGAACTCGGGCTTCTGCCAGCCTTCAGCGAAGCCGTTCTCCTCCCAGTCGCCCTTGAACTTCCAGGGCCCAGATAGGTCGATTCTCGTCGAGGTCGGGGTGGCGGCCTCAGTCAGCTCTTCCACAGCCGGCGGCGCCGCAGCGGTCGCTCCGGATGTCGCCGGCACCGCCATCAGCCCAGCCGCGCAGGCCAGCAGCAATCCCACACTCCAGCGTCCGATCCAGCGTATACGACCTGTGCCGTCGTGTCGCGCTCTCATCTCTCAGTGCTCCTTCCTTCACACGAGGAACGTAGCGGTGCCTGGCCGCACTCCTCGACGACTCCACCGGAACAGCAGAACTATTCCAATCACGAGGGCGAGTTCGCCGGCCGCGTACAGGCCCATCGTCGGCCCGGTAGCGACCGCCGCCGTGCCCAGCGCCTCCAACACTCTATCCAACGCTCCCAGCAGCACCTTGACCGCTTCCAGCTTCGGCTCCAGCCAAGCGAGTGCCAGGGCCGTCTCCTTCCCCAGCCACGTCACCGCAGGCGCCAGCGCCGCCGCAGCTATCGGCCACACTAGCGGCACGCCGTAGCGCACTACTGTGAGCACTCCCACGAAAACTGCCGCCAGCACCCCCAGCCGACGCCATCCCGCTGCCAGCGCTCGCCGCGCAGCCGGCCCAGGCAGCACAGCCGCGCGGGTCGTGATCGCCCGCAGCAGCTCCTCGCGCGGCTCAACCAGTGGTACCCCAGCAAGAGCAGCCGCCACCTTCTCGATCTGCCCCAACTCCGCGGCGCACTTCGCACACCCACTCAGGTGTGCCGCCACCTCTTCCCGCCGCCGCGCCGGCAGCGTCCCCTCGAAGTACTCCTCCAACAGCCGTCGCACCCGGGAGCAATCCATCTCCGCTCTCCTCATAGCTCTCCCACCATCTCCCGCACCGCCCGGCGTCCCCGGAACAGCATCGTCTTCACTGTCCCCTGCGGCATCTTCAGCGTCTCCGCAATCTCGTCTATCTTCAGGCCCTCGACATGCCGCAGAACCAGCACCGCCCGCTGCTTAGCGGGAAGTTCCTCCATCGCTTCCAGCACCCGCCGCGTGTCCTCCGCCATTGCCAGCTTCTCATCCGGTCGGCTGCTCGCGCTCTGGTCTGCCTGCTCCATCCCCGATTCCAGTTGCTGGTCCAGCGAAACCGTTCGCTCCCTCCGCCTCCGCAGATGATCGATGCACAGGTTGGATGCAATCCGCCTCACCCAGGCCGCGAACGAAGCTCCCTGCCTGAATGTATCCAGCCGGGAGTACACCCGCAGAAAAGTCTCCTGCGTGACATCCTCGGCCTCTTCCCTGTTTCCGACCATCCGATAAATCACGCTGTAAACTCTCCGGTAGTGACGGGCGGCCAGATCGTCGAAAGCAGCCTGTTCGCCTGAAAGACAGAGCCGAATCAGCTCTCCGTCCTCCCGTCCGGCTTCTATCTCCGGCATCACCCGCCCTCCGCCAATGGGTAATACGAAGACCTCCGCCGGAAGGTTTCAGGGAAGAGCCCCATCCACACCCCCAAAGCTAGCCCTCTCCGCCCACCCGCCGGTACACGCTCGCCGTCTGCCGCGCCGTAAGCTCCCAACGATAGCCCCTGCTTCTAATCAGCCCCTGCGCCGCCAGTTTCTCCCTCAGCGCCTCGTCCTTCAGCACCCGTGACAGAGCCCTGGCGATCTCCTCCACGCTCTCAGGATCGACCCGCAGCGCCGCCTTACCAGCCACCTCCGCCGTTCCGGACCCGTTCGACGTCACCACCGGAACCCCCGAGGCCATCGCCTCCAGCACCGGCATCCCGAACCCCTCATAGAGCGAAGCATACACGAACGCCGCCGCCCCGCGGAACAGCGCCGGCAGCAGCCTCTCCCTCACATGACCGGCGAACAGCACTTTCTCCTCGATCCCCAGCCCCTTCGCCATCCGAGCCAGTTCCTCCGCGTGCGCAGACCTCGCACCGGCCAGCACGAGCGGACACTCTACACCCTCGCTCACCACCTTCAGATATGCCTCCAACACCCTCCCCAGATTCTTGCGCGGCGCCAGCGCCCCCGCGTACAGCACATACCCCCCGCTCAGCCGCTCCGCGCCGGGGAAAGCATCCCTCGGAAGCCGCGGCCCCTCCGCGCGGAAACCGGGCGACACCCCCAGCGGTGTGACCGTGATCTTCTCACCGGGCACGCCGAGGATCGCCGCGAGATCGTGCGCGGTGCTCTCCGATACCGCTATCACGTGCGCCGCGCGCCGCACAGACCTCGGCACAACCTGAGTCTGCATCTCCAGGTCGGCCGGATCATAGGTCTCCGGATAGTGAGCCCACGCCAGGTCGTGCACCGTCACCACCGCGGGGCAGGGGAGAAGCGGCGGCAAAATCGTGCTCGGCAGATGCACCAGGTCCATCCGGTCCCGCCACAACCGCCACGGCAGCGCAACCCGAAGCCACCCGCGGGGCGCGCGCAGCACCCTCGTCCTCATTCCTCCCGACAGCACACGGCCCAGCTCCCAATCCGCGACCGGCCGATCCAGGTAGGCCACTATCTCCGGCCGCTCCTCCAGTGCCGCCAGCGCCCGCGCCAGCTCGACCACATATCGCTCCACGCCCGACCGAACCGGAGCAGCCAGCCCGCGCCCATCAAGCCCGACCCGCACGCTTCCCTCCTGCCATCAACTGCCTCAGCCTCAGCCAGCACAGCGCCGTGCCGCACGCCGCCGCGCCCACCGCCAGACAAAGCGGCACACGCGCCAGCTTCCCGCACACCGATGCCAGCAGTCGCCCTCGCCCGACCCTCCGCGCCCGCGTATCCTCCAAGAACTGATAGATCCGCCCGGCCGCGCTGGCGAGCGCCACCAGCTCCAGCTTCAGGTGCCCCGAAAACCCCGGACCTCCGTAAACTATGCCGACCGCCGCCGGCGCGCGGCCGCGCAGTTCCCGCACCACCGCCCGCGCTCCCGCCCCGCCGCCATAAACGATCACCTCCTCCGCGCCCAGCTCCCTCAGCACAGGAGCGGATACCAGCGTCCCCACCGCCGCTACCTGCCTCCCGGGTAGTTCAGAGCGAAGGTGCCTCAGCGCCTCCCGAATCGCCTCCTCCTCCCCCCGCCGTGCGAACGTTAACAGCACCGCGCCGTCCCGCTCCCGGCCCATCACGCGTCTCCCGCGGCCAGCGCCAGAATCTCTTCGTCCGAGCGCTCCCGCTCTCGCTGCTCCTCTGCCCGCCCCCGGCCCGCCTCCCGGAGCTGCCGCAGAGCGCGCCAGAGCGCGGCCGTCCGGTTCGGCAGCCCCCCGATCAGCACATCATCGGCCGCCCACCGCGCCTGGGCCAGCGCCACCCGGCGAAACAGCCGCGGCTCCAGCAAGTTCTTCCAGGCGAACAAGATCGCGTTCTTCGCCGACATCAGCTCGATGCCCGCCGGCCGGTGCAGCCTCCTCATCGTGCTCCCCTGGTCGTGCACCACCACGCTCGCCGGCTCGTACAGCACCCGCCATCCGCGCCCCCACGCCCGGTACCCCAGGTCCACGTCCTCCCAATACAGCGGGCGGTAGAGCGGATCGAAACCGCCGAGCGCCGCCCACTTCTCCCGCCGCAGCGCCATCCCCCCACCGTTGGCATAGAGCTGCGGGCACATCTCGGTCAGCTCCTCCGCGCGGGTTTCGTGATGGATGTACAGCAGCCCCCCCTCCCATCTCCCGGAGGTGCGGTTCCCCAGCGCATCCGTCAGTGATCCGTCCGGGTTCACGAACTTGCACCCCACCGCGAACACGTCCGGCCGCGCCAGAGCCGTCAGTAGTGATTCGAGGAAATCTGGCGCCACCACCACATCATTGTTGAGCAGCACCGCCGCCTCCGTCTCCGCCTCCGCCACCGCTGCATTGCAGGCCGCGCCGAACCCCCCTTTCGGCAGTTCGAGCACCCGCGCCTCCGGGTATGTGCCGCGCACGAACGCCGCGCTGTCGTCCGTGCTCGCGTCATCCGCCACCACCACCGGGTGCCCGCCCGCGCGACGCGCCGCCTCCAGCGCCGCCGGCACCGACTTCCCCAGCAACTCCCGCCCGTTGTGATTCGTTATTACCAGCGTTGCCTTCATCTGCCGGCAGGCCTCTTGCGCGCTCGCCCTTGTTCGCGCTCCCGCCCCAGAATCCACGCCACGGCACCCGCAAGATCGTCCGCGATATGGTCCGCGCCGAGCCCATCGCCGACGCGCCCCTCCGTTTCCGCGCCGTACCCGCTCCGCACCAATACCGTGCGGCATCCCGCGCGTCGCCCCGCCTCGATATCCCGTTCGCTGTCGCCGACGGCGTAGCAGCGACTCAGGTCGAGATCGAGTTCCTTCGCCGCCCGCAGCAGCATCCCGGGGGCTGGCTTGCGGCACCGACACCGCCGTCGGTATTCCCGCCGCGCCGCCTCCGGATGGTGAGGGCAGAAGTAGACGCCGTCCACCCGCGCTCCGCCCCGCGCCAGTCGGCGGCGCAGCACTCCGTGGATCTCCTCCAGGTCGTCCTCGGTTAGCAGGCCCCGAGCCATACCCGACTGGTTCGTCGCCATCACCACCGCGAAGCCGGCCTCGTTCAGCCGGCGGATCGCCGCAGCCGCGCGCGGCAGAAGCCGCATCCCTCTCGGGGATCGAAGATACTCGGCCTCGCGCACCACCGTCCCATCGCGATCCAGAAAGACCGCCGGGCGGCCCATGCTACCCGTCCTGCTGCCCGCCTACGGCCGGGGAGGACGGCCGCGGGCAAACCTTCCAGAGCCAGCCCTCCACCGCCAGGCTGCCCCACACCACCCCAACAGCCAGAGACATCACCACCTTCTCCACTAGCCCGACGGCCGCACTCGGCAGCACCAGCAGCGGCTTGTAGATCGCAAACCAGAACACGTGTGCCGCCCCGTCATCTCTCACCACCACCAGCCGCTCCGCCCCCGACATGAGGGCGGCCAGCTCGGCCCTCCGGCCTCCCTCCCCCGCCACCACTACCGTGTCCGGCTCTCGCTTTCGCAGCTCCTGCACCAACCCCCGACTCACCCGATACCCGGCCGCTTCCACGCCCGGCGCTGAGAACACCGGCGCATTCACCTCGTATCTCGTCTCTTCCTCCAGCGCGCTCGAGACCAGCACTGATATCTCGGCCGCCGGGTACCTGCTCCGCGTCCGCTCGACTACCTCTCGCGTCAACCCGACTGGCCCCGCGCGCATGACCACCGCGGTCTGCGGCGGCTCCCGCGGATCGAGACCCCAGGGCTCGGTTCCCCGCCGCCGCGTGAAAGCTCTTAGTAGCAGGCTGGCAATCGCGCTTGCCACAATGCCGACCACCCCGCGCACCACTCCTCTCGCCTTGCCTGCCTCCCGACTCCCCGCCGGCCGCCCCACCCCGGCTCCGGGCGAGCGCGCGCCTTTCGTCGTTTCCATTCCGGGGGCCATCCGCTCCGCCGTCGCCCTGGGCTCCCTCGCCCACCGCTGCAGCGGCTGCATTACCTCCTCCACCGCTCTGTGCTCGAAGACATACTCCCTGCCCCGCTCCGCACATCGCCGCCGCCGGGTTTCATCCCGCGCGAGCGTCAGAATCGCCTCCGTCAACCCTTCCGCATCCCCCGGCGCGAAGGTCATCCCCAGCCCCGCCTCCCGGACGATATGGCTGATCTCCGTCCCCAGCGTCGTGATCACCGGCAGGCCCGCCCGCAGCATGTCGAGTATCCGATACCGGCACCCGATCAGCATCTCATAGCTGAACCGATCAATATTGATCCCCACATCGCACTCGAAGTAGTAGTTGGGGACCAGCTCGCTCGCCACCCACCCCGCGAACACGAAGCGATCCGCGAACTCGCTCTTCTCCACCCGATCCCGGAACCGATAGAACGTCTCCTCATCCCTCCCCGGCATTGCCCCTCCCAGAGAGACAAACTTCACGCGCGGCTCCTCCCGCATCGCCTCCACCACTCCCTCGAACAGCGTGTCCACGTCCGTCCACGTGTTATAGCCCCCCGACCACAGGATCGCGAAGTCCCCGGCCCCGATCGCCTTACCCCGCACCACCCTCTCCCGATGGCGGTAGGGGACGCTCTCGATGGCGTTCGGCATGTAGTGGACGACGTCTTCTCCGTAGTTCCTCCCGGTCAGCCTCCCCACCGCGGCCAGCTCCCCGATCAGCGCGTACTTCTGCCGCATGGACACCACCGAGAAAGCGTCCGCCCGCGCCAGCGCCGCGCTCTCTCGCTCCCACGCCTCCGCCATCGCCCCTTCTCCTCCCGCCATCGCCGCCCGCGCCTGCGCCTCTGTCATCGCATACCCGTTCAGGTCGGCCCACAGCGGCGCCTCGCTCGCCAGCCGGGAGGCCGCCCACGCTCCGAACGCATGCACCGCCACTATCGCCTCCGGGCGCTGCCTGTCGCTGACGCTCTGCAGCAGCTCCTCCTCCTCGAACACACCTGGCTCCACTGAATAGTAGGTGAAGTGGCTTCCCCTGAACCGCAGCACCGACGGACGCCTGCTCTCCTCTCGGTACGCCCCCGTCACGCGGCACCCAACCAGCGTCACCTCGTGCCCCGCGGCCAGCAGCGCCTGCGTCACGTGCCAGGTGCGGAAACACAGCGCGCCCAGCCTTTGCTCCCGCTCGAAGGGAAGTGGCGCGAACCCGATCACCAACACGCGCCTGCCGGTGCCTGTTGAGCCGTAGGGCACCGCCCCCGCTTCGGTCGCCTCGTCCGCGCGCCCGGCGGCCGCTCTTTCCATCACCTCTCGGTCCGACTTCACGAGCCCCCCGCGCGCGCGCCGGCGCTTCACCACTAGCTCCGGCAGTTGTGCCGCTGCCCTCAGAAAGCACGCACCCAGCCGCGGCTGCCTGCGGGGGCGCATGAGCTTCCTCCACAGAGACCAAAAGTGTTCTCCCAGCAGCCTCTCATCCGTCAGCACCTTCCAGGTGAACAGCAGACTGTTCTTCCCGAACATCAAATCCACGTATCCGCTTGGGAAGTTGCGCGGGCTGTTCGTCTGCCGGTGCTGGTGCACCATCCGGCTCTTGGGCTCGAACACCACCCTCCACCCCATCTTCTGCGCCCGATATGAAACATCGAGATCCTCGAAGTAGAACGGCCGGAAGAGCCTGTCGAAGGCACCCAGCTCGAAGAACCGATCCCGCCGCACCGCGCTCGAGCCGCCCCCCGCATACAGCACCTGCACCGGCTCGTCCGAAAGCGCTTCGTCGTGCCGCAGCACGAAGAAGCCATCCTCGAACCGGGCGCGCACCAAACCCGTCTCGCGGACCATCCCCCCCGCCACCCGCGTCGGTTCCATCTCGATGCGGGCGGTCGCTGCGAACACTCCAGGATCCTCGAAGTGCCTCAGCAGCGGCCCCAGGAAATCCGGGGCCACCAGCATGTCATTGTTGAGGAAGACCAGCACTTCGCCCCGCGCCGCGCGCGCCGCCGCGGTGTTCGCGCCGGCGAAACGCAGGTTGCGCCTCAGCGCAACCAGTCGCACCTGCGGGAATTCCCGCTCGACGAACTCCACCGTGTCATCCCGGCTCCCATCATCAACCACCACCACTTCATGCTTGCCCCCGTCCTGCTCCACCGCTCGCAGCACGCGCGGCAGGCAGGTCTCCAGGAGATGCCGGCCGTTCCACGTGGAGATGATAAGGCTCGCACGGAATGCGCTCACGGCTCGTTGGCTTCGCCCTTGCTGTCCGTCTCGCCAGGCCTCCCTGGCAGCCAGATCCTGGGGGCCTTCTCGCTCGGCAGTTCGAGCCTCTCGTCCGTCCACGGCTGCGGCCCCAGCGCCCGCGCCCACTCCCCCATGCGCCGGATGCCTTCCTCCAGCCCGAACTGCTCCTTATACGCCAGCATCTGTTCCGACTTCTGCCACGTGCAGTAGGCGTCTTTGACCTCCCGCGGTCGCGCCGGCAGATGCACCACTTCGGGCTCTGCCCCGAACTCGGCGCTCACCAACTTCGCCAGCTCGTTAACCGTAATCGGTCTCTTGCCGCCCACGTTGATTCGCTGTCGGTCCAGTTCCGGCTTCAGTTCGGCCGCCTTCAGGAACGCCGGCAGCGAGTCACCGATGTAGCTGAAAGCGCGTCTCTGCTCCCCATCCCCGTAGACATACAGAGGCTCCCCCCGCATGATCCGGTTCATGAAGATCCCCACCACGTTGCGGAACTTGTCCTGCAGGCTTTGCCGCTCCCCGAACACATTGTGCGGCCGGATGATCGTATAGCTGAACTCGTGCACGTCGGCGAGGATCTCCGTGGTCTCCTCCATCGCCGTCTTGTTCACCCCGTAAACGTCAGCCGGCCTGCGCGCCATGCCCTCATCGAAGGGCGCCTCCTGATCTCCGTAGACCGCCATCGAGCTGTACAGCACGACCTTCTTGACCCCGCACCGTATCGCCGGAACCAGCACGTTCACGTACGCCATCAGATTGCGCCCACAGACATCGCGCGGCTGAAACTGCGAGGCCCCCTCCCGCGCATTGGCCGCCAGGTGGCAGAGAATCTCCGGTGGATTATCCCTTACCGCGCGGTCGGTCTCCTCCGCGTCGCGCAAGTCCAGCCGATGGAACTTCACTTCGGGAAGCAGGTTCCGGCGGAATCCCCCACTGAGATCGTCAATCCCGGTTACCTCGTGGCCCGCCGCCACCATCCCCTCCGCCACATGACTGCCCATGAAACCTGCTGCACCGGTGACCAGAACTCGCACTCGCGTCTCCCCTTGCTGCAAGAATGACTCGCCGCAATCAATCCCTATTCTTCCCCCGGCTCGCCGGCCCTCCTGCCGCTCTCCGCCCAAGCAGAGCCTCGCCCAAATCCGTCACCGCCGCCCCGATCAACATCGGCATCAGCACCAGCGCCCCCATCCCCGCGACAAACGTCTCCTGCACCACTTGAATCGCCGCCCCGACGCCTCCCACCATCACCGCTTCCGCGAGGCCTCGTTTCCTCCCGCTGCTCTCCTCCCAGAAGCCCTTCTCCCGGGCGCGCGAAGCGAGGGCCAGCGCGATCGCCTTCCAGTAGGCCCGGCTCGCATACTGGTCGCCGCCGTGCGCCACCAACAACCGGTCGAACCCCCGCCCTCGAATGCGCGCCAGCAGACCGCCTCCACCGGCGCCGTGCCACCGCAGCACCTCGTCGGCCCCGACGCCCGCGCCTGCGGCGACGACCTCGGCCGTGCCGACAAGCGTCGTCACCTCGGCTCTCGCATCTCTCTTGCGCAGCTCGCCCACCGCCCGCGCCAGTACCTCCAGGGGCACCAACGACACCACCAGCACGCGCTCCCCCATCCTTCAGTCCTCCGGGGGCCGACGCGTATGTCGCTTGCCCAAAGTCAACAGCTCCTGGAACCTCCGCGCGGAGACCGCGCGGCTTCGCCGGATAAGTCGCCTCCGGCTCAGCATTCGCGGCATTTGCACCAGCGCGCCCACCGCCGCCGCCGGCAGCAGGCCGGCGTGCCCCCGTCTCACCAGCGCCATCCCCGCGGCCCGCCACCCTCTCCATATCCCCGGGAAATGCCGCAGCAGCGAGCCAAGCGGCCAGTCCTTACTCCACACGTGCACGGTGTTGCGCATCCCGAGAAACACCGCGCGCTTGCTCCTGATCTGCCGCGACACCCCCTCCCGATGTTTCACTACCGCGCTCGGCACGTACCTCGCCCGCCAGCCGGCCCACTGCGCGCGCCAGCTCAGGTCCGCATCCTCGAAGCTCATAAGGAAGTCCGCATCGAAGAGCCCAATCTGCTCCACCATGCTGCGCCGGTACAAAGCTCCTCCCGCGCACGCCCCCAGCACCTCGCGGGGGCGGCTGAACCACTCCCCATCCGCCTGCCGCCGCCCGATATCCACCACCACCCCGTCCGGCCCGCACGCCTGCCCCGCCGAGTTGATCGTCACCGGATCGTGGTAGTAGACCATCTTGGCCGCGCAGATCCCCAGCCCCGCATCACCGCGCATCGCCGCCACCAGTTCCCCCACACACCGCGGGTGCAACTCAGTGTCATTGTTGATCAGCGCGAGGAACTCCCCCCGACTCGCCCGCAGGCCCGCGTTCGCGGCGCGGCAGAACCCCACGTTTCGCGGCAGTCGAAGGAGGCGCACTTCCGGGTAGCTCTGCTGCACCAGCGCCGCCGATTGATCGGTGGATCCATCGTCAACGACAACGGTCTCCAAGTCGCGAAATACCTGCGCCCGCACCGAGTCGAGACAGCCCGGCAGCAGGTGCGCTCCGTTCCAGTTCGGAATCACCACCGACACCGCGGGCATCACTCGACCCTCACGCCCCGCCCGAACCCCAGCTTTCTCAGCGCTCCCCACGCCGCCTTCGCCAACCCCTCAGCCCACCGATACAGCCGCCGCGACGTCACTCGCTCCCACTCCTGCTTCATCCGGTGCAGCTCCGCGCGCAGCTTGAGCAACTCCTCCTTATCCGGGTCCATCTCCCCGAACACCTCCCGCACCCATTTCCTGCCCGCTTCGGCCTGTTCCGCGTCTTGCCAGAGCGCACCCAGCTCCGCCTCCGGAGGCGGCTCCTCCCCGCGCAGCTCATCCCGCACCCCGAGCGCATACGCGTACTCCGAGGCCGCCTCGAAGAACTTCAACGCCGTTGTCATCCGCGCTGAGTGAGCGATCCCCAGATCCACCTTCAACTCCGGGTGCTTGCAATAGAACAGCGCCGCCGCCCGACCCGACAATCGCTGCCTGACCAGGTACCGGTCCAGCGTGGTCTCGTGGTGATGGTAAGTCCGCGCCCCCGCCCGGTACACGATGCGCAGCCCCCGCTTCTGCATCCGGTACGCCACCTCGACGTCCTCGTATGCCGCATGCTTGAAATCTTCGTCGAACCCCCCCACCTCCTCCAGCCAATGCTTCCGCACCGAGCAGTTGGCGGTATAGAAGTGCCACGGCTCCACATTCTCCGGGTCCTTCACCAGCTTGAACCCAAACTGCGCCCCCTCCTCCAGGAAGGCCATGAAGGGCGTGATCCTCAACTCCGGGTGCCACGACACGTGCCCCACAACACCAACGTCCCCGGCTCGCTCGTGGGCCTTCAGATGCTCCTCAAGCAGCCTCCTATCCGGCAGGCAATCGTCCCCCGTGAACAGCACGATCTCGCCCCTCGCCTCCCGCACCCCCAGGTTGCGCGCTGCCGCCGGCCCCTTGTTCTCCTGCCGGAAGTACCGCAGCCGTTCCTCCGGCGCCGCTACTCCCTCCACCACCGCCGGCGTATCGTCCGTCGAACCATCGTCCACCACCACAATCTCGTAGCTCTCCGCCGGGGACGTCTGCTCCAGCAGTTCCCGCAGCGCCCGCCCGAGCAGCTCGCACCGGTTATACGTAGGAACGATCACCGTGAGCTGGCAGCCGGCCTTCGGCTTCACCGCTTCACCCCCAGCGCTCGCAGGATTCCCCATCCCGCACGCGCCGCAGCCGCCGACCACCGATGCAGCCGCCGCGACGTAACCCGCTGGAACTCCTCTTGAAGCTTCTTCAGCTCCCCCTCGACCGTCTCGCCCCACTCCCGCATCCGCCTCGCCTCGTACTCCCGGTCCGCCGCCGCCCGCGCCAGAAGATCCGCGTGCTGCCGCATCGCCTCCGCCGTCCGCGGCCGCGCCGCCCGCGGCCGTGCCGTCTCTCCTTCCGCCGCGCGTAGCGCCAGTGCCATTCGATACCCCTCCACCGTCCGCTCCGCCGCCCGCCGCCACGTGTAGTGCGCCCGGACGTGCTCCCTCAGCCTCTCCGATCGCGGCGCCTCGAAAGCCGCCACCACGGCCTCTCGAATCGTGCCGAAATCGCGTGGGTCGCAGTACCACGCCATATCTCCCAGGTACTCCCGCGGCGACCCCCGATCCGTGGACACAATGTTGCACCCCGCCGCGGCCGCTTCCAGCGTCGTCAGGCCCGGCAGCTCGATCCAGCTCGTAAGCGCATGCACCTTCGCCGCCGCATATGTAGACGCCAGCTCCTTTTCCGACAGGTGTGAAATGAAGTGCGTGTTCTCGTCCGCGTATCGCCGGCACAGCTCCAGGTATGACTCCGGGTTGCCCCGGCCCACGACCACGAGCGGTATTCCGCTTCCCCGCATCGCCGCGATCAAGCCGAGCTGGTTCTTCTTCTTCTCAACTCGGCCCACGCACAGCACGAAGTCCCTCAGCCCATACTTGTTCGCGAACAGGTCCGGCGACGCCCCGAAGACCTCCTCCTTGGCGCCGTTCGGCACCACCACTGTCCTGCTCAAATCCATCCCAAACACTTCGTTCAGATAGGCCGCGTTGACCTCAGCGTTCGGCAGATAGGCCGTAGACCATTCAATCAGCGCCTGTCGGCGGAGATGCGTCAGCGCCCGCTTCCGCACCTCAACCGGATCGGGCGTCGGCGCGCCGCGGGGACTGGGCAGACCCTCGGCCGGATTCGGCAGCTCCCAGTAGTCCGTATCCCCCCACTCCAGGAACTCACTCAGGTCCATATGCACGGGCGACATCACCACCGGCTTCCCCTGCTCCAGCGCATTGAGGCAATGTCGGTACGGCTCCTCCGGCCGGTCCAGATTGATCGTGTGCACCAGGTCGTACCCTTCGAGATCCGGCTCCGCTTCCCCGCTGATCGTCGCTTCCACTCCCTCGGCCTCGAGGTACGGAAGCATCGCCTCCAGTTGCACGACATCGCCGCCCGGCTTCTCCCGGAAGTCCGGCCTGATCTGTATCAGCACCCGCATCCTCGCCGGCCCGGCGCTTGCGGACACTCGATGCCGCCGCGACGACCTTCGCTCTCCGGCCTCTCCTTCGAGCAGAAAAGCGGCCATCTCCGCCGAAATCGCCGCCGCCTCCCTCATCTCATCGCGCCGCCGCCGAACGTGCGCGGCGGTTCCCTCGCGGTCTCGCAACAGCGCCTCGCAGTCGATCACCACTGCCGCCGGATCCAATTCCTCCGGCCCATGTGCGTGTTGCTCCCACTCCATCGCCTCCACGAAATCCCAGACCTTCTGCACATAAGGAAGCGCCGCGAACGGCAGCCCCGCGCTCGCGGCCAGCACCAGCGCGTGCAGCCTCATCCCCACCATCAGGTCGAACCGCCCCAGAACCGCGACGAGTTCCGCCGGACAAGCGGGCGGATCGAGCAGCACCACTCCCTCCGGCGCCCCCGCCGCCTCCATCACCCGACGCTCCACCTCCAGATCATCGTCATTCATCCGCTGGAAGGGCAGCAGCACAACAGTCGCGCCGAGCCGCTCCCTCAGCTCCCTAATGAGCCTCCCGGCGCGGCCGATGAATGATCCCTCCGCTTCATCACCCTCGGCTTCCGTCAGCGATCGCCAAGGTCGCAGGTTCACTGCAACCAGCGGCCGCGCCGCCTCTGCCAGGCCCCAGTCCGCGAGCAGCGCCTCCGCCGACTTCGGATCCCCGGCCTCCACCAACACTGCCGGATCGGCAGCAACCTGCACTCGCGTGCGCGCCATCCCACACTCCACTAGAGCCTCCGCCGACGCCCGGTCGCGCACCGTTATCGCCTTCGCCTGCTCCCCGATGAAACGCGCCACTCGCCGCGCCGCACCTGTGACGAGAGGGCCGACGCCGACACCGTACAGCATCACCGGCCGCCCCGCCGCTCCCGCCGCGGCCGCCACCCGCGCCATCTCGTACAGCCACTGCCGGTCGGGCGGATCACCCACCAGCCGCGCCAGGCTCGCCTCGTACCCCATGTCGTACAACAGACCCCCGCCCCCGAGCACCACCAGCCCGGCATCCTCTATCGCCCGCGCCAGCTCCGCCCGATCATCGTAGGAGATCGCGGCCCCCTCGAACGGCCGCACCAGAGCGGCAAGCTCCGGACCCCCGGCCACGCGCAGTGCCCGTCCGGGGAGCGCCTCCCGGAGCTGGGTCAACATGCCCCACAGGATCGCGTCATCCCCAACGTTAGTGTAGCCGGCCGCGCCGCAGATCAGTACATGGCTCACAGCACAGACCTCAGGGCGCCCTCTCCGTAGAGCCTTCGGTAGACCTTGATGTTCACCGCCACATGCGAGCACGCCTCGAAGCACTCGCACCCCGCCAGCGCTCGCCGCGCCTCCGGCAGCGCACGCGCTTGCCGCCGCGCCTCCCCATACGCCTCAGACTTCCATATCTGCTCGAACCTGTCCTCGTTCAGGCTCCCCAGCGGCTGCGTGCACTGGCAGCAGAACATCACGCTTCCGTCCGCCAGGATCAACACGTACTCATGCCCGATGTAGCACGGTATCCTCTCGTACACGCTCCTCGTCCCGGCCGCGCTCGCCCCCGGCCGGACCGCTTCCAGGTTCGTGCGAATGCCAAGCTCCCTCGCCCGTGCCTGCGCGCGCTCCAGGTCAGCGCCGATCAGCACCCAATCCTCCGGCCGCGGCAGCAGCTCCTCCGCGCCCTCTGCCGGGCCCATCAGGATCAACATGAACCATCCCGCCCGCGCCTCGTGCGCCGCCTCCACCATCGCCGGGATCTCGTCCATGTTCAATCGGTTCAGCACCGCGGAGAACTCCACGTCTATCGGCCGCTTCCCCTCCGCCTCCGCGTACTCCGCCATCTCTCGCAGCCGCGCCACGATGCTGTCCCGCGCGTCGGGCGGCGCGCCTGGATGCAGGCGCGTATAAGTTTCGTTCGTCGCCGCGTTGAAGCTGACGTGCATCCGCCGCACCCCCAGATCCACGAGCTGCCGCGCCCTTCGCTCCGTCAGCAGCGCCGCGTTGGTGGCCAGCGTCACATCGAACTCAAGCTCCCGCGCAAGCGCGACCATCTCCATCGCCTCCGGGTGGGTCAGCGGCTCTCCATCCCCGCAGACGTCAATCCCGCGCGTCCCTATCCTCTTCAGATCCCCCAGCACCCGCGCAAACATCTCGTAAGAAATCCGCGGCAGCTCCGCGTCCTTGTGTCCCTTCTCCGCCTCGGGGCTGTGAAACGGGCAGAAGAGGCAGTGATAGTTGCATGCTTTCGTGAGGCCGATCTGCGCGATTCTGGGTCC
>CP070816.1:2760980-2763920 GCA_020344235.1 Armatimonadota bacterium | reverse complement strand
GGCCGAGAAGTGCAGCCGGCACGTACCCGCGCTGCAGAAAGGGAGCCTGCAGGAACGGCGAGCGCACGATGAGCCAGCCGGCGCTGCAGCTAGTCCATAACATCAAACAAGCGTATGATGGCTCCCCGTAGTTGATACGTTTCGAACTCTGTGTCTCACATTCGCGCCGTTCTCCGCGTCGTTCTCGGCCGGGGCACTCTGAGTCGTGCGCGGCGGCCGGAACGGGCGACGAGCAGCAGTGGCGCCGTTGGGTCGTTGTGTCCTGGTGTCGTGCGAGTACGGTGTTATGCGGACCTCAGACTCTCCTCGTCCGCTTCTCGACAGCCAGGGCCGGCCTCAGTTCCCCCTGGGGACTCGGCGAGGGCGACGGTGAGAATACCCGTCGAGCGAATGGACGCTAGGGTCGATGCCTACCCGAGCCAGTTCTCTTCAGAGGGCAACCAGCGTGCCGCGACATACACTAGGGTGGCGAGCAACAAAAGTATCAAGACCATCACGGTCAAGATTCGCAAGGGTGGTCTTCGTCGCATGGCGGCCATCACGGCCCACAGGGCCCGCCTTCGCACCTTTGGGGACAGCGGGGGCGTGCTGCGCTCAGCCGCCCGCCTGATCCGCTCATTGTTGTTCTCGGAGGTCATTGGCCGCCAACGCCTCTCGTGCCTTCCGTCTGGCTCGCTGCAGGATGCAGTGGACGGCCCGCTCCGGCCGCCGCACGACCTGCGCGATCTCCCGTTCTGAGAGCCGCTCCACGCTGAAGAGCAGCAGCACCTCCAGCTCCGGCTGGGAGAGTCGCTCCCTCAGCCTGGCCATGGTCCGCTTAGCATCCGCCTGGCTCCGGTCGCGCCCCACCGGGGGGTTCTCCCTTCCACTGCTCTGCCCAAGGAGGAGGCAGGAGCAGTGATGCCCCTGCCTCCCATTCCTTAATCCCTGTCAAGGCCCAAGCTGCGGCCTGACCTCAGCAGCGAAGGCGAGTGGGCGGCATACGGCCGCTACCACAGGAACCATCCCTCCTCGCTCATGGCCTCGATAATCACGCTCGGATTGGAGATGTGCAGGTCGTGGATGCGATCGTTCACCCCGCCCTCGGCCTGGACCACGGTGTTCCTCGACCACCATGGGCAGTCGACCAGGTAGTCGAACAGCTCTGTGCTTTGGAAGGGGAAGACCAGGACATCATCCACGTAGCTGACAGTGTGCAGCAGCGTGCCTGACTGAAGTCCGAAGATGCCGGGCGATACTTCCGGTCTTGGGATGGGCGGCTGCTCTGGATACCCAGGCATGGGACTCGTTTCGCCGAATATCTGCCATACCCAGAATACGGGCCAGAGGGCGCGGTAGCCTCTGGCATCGAACTCGGCGGGGCTGGGTGCATCCGGCGAGAGCTGACCGTGGAAGTTAGTGAAGAAGTATGCCAGGTAGGCCTCTGCGGGAACGTTGAAGTGCCAGCTCAGTTCCTCGTCGCTCACGCGGAACGGGAGGAACGGCTCGGCGAAGTCTATCCAGTGCCATGCGATGGGCGCTGGGATGGCTGGAGACAGCAGGACAGCTCTGGATATGCCGTACTCCTGGAACAGACTCGACCCGCTCTCGACGAGACGCTCCTGAGCCATCTGGACCTGCAGCGCACCTGAGCACTGGCCGATGATCTCGCTTGGGTAGATGCCATGGCCTTGAAGGCGATCCAAGGTTGCCAGAATGGCCGTGACATCGTCGTCGACCATCAGCTCGCTGAAGTAGATCCCGGTCAGCCCCGTGCTGTGGCCACGTCCAGGTGGGTCGAGAGCGACCAGCCGGGCCGTCGCGGGGCCCTTGAACGGATGGGTGAACAGCGCTTCTGCATACTGGTCCCAGCTTTGGGCAGTATGCCCCCCTCCCGGGATGGCAAACACGGTCTTCCCGAACGGTGGCCGTGGCTGCTGATCGTTGACAAAAACCTTGACGTGAATATCAATGGTTACTCCGGGCCGCAGTTCGACTTGATCGAAAAACAGATCATAGTCGTCTGCGGGCGGAGTAGGGAAGGGCGGTCCTCCTGCGTACGCCGCCTGAACCGACAGCAACAACATCAGAACGACAGTTACACCGAATGCCCGTCTCACTTCCGCCTCCTTTTGCGTATCCTTCGTTGATGCGCACAACTACGGCCTCTCTGACCTCCTTTCCGCGGTCAACTCCGCCGGAATCGGGCTCAGTTCAGGCCGACTCGCTCCACGACGATGCCTGCGTGAGCCTCCTATCTTCCTAGTTCGCGATCTGGAGCGATTTGGGGCACGGGAAGCGCAGCACAATCGCGAATCCACGTACGCAGAGTCGCAGCCCCTAGCCCCTCCCTCGGCGAGACGCCGGCCGGCGAACCCTGTGGGACAGGCACCGATGGCACTCAAGGGCACAAGGAGACGGGAAGCTGCGGGGGATTCCCTGCCGATGTGGCGAAGGGAATCTCTGGACGAGGAGACTCCAGTGCAGGTGCAGAGGAAGCAGAAGCAGGAAGTCAGTGCCGCGCTGCTGCGAAACCTGCGGGCCAGTTCGAGCCAGGCCTGGGCCAAGCTGTACGATCAACTCGCGCCTGGCATCCACCGATTCGCGGTTTCCTGTCTGTCGGGGGATGTAGAGACTGCCGAAGACGTCGTGGTCGAGACGCTGGCCGAAGCGGCGCGGGGTATCGCGCGCTTTGACCCCAAGAGATCGTCCCTGTCGGCGTGGATCTACGGCATTGCGCGGCACAGAGTGCAAGCACAACTGCGCTGGTGCAGGCGTCGGAAGTCGGTGCCGGCCTGGGCGCAGGTGTCCTTCGAGGACCTATCTGAGCTGGCTGACAGCCACGACCTAGGGGAGCGCACGGCGGCCCGGCTGGACGCGCAGCGACGCATAGAGGATCTGCACTGCGTGGTCTCTGATGCCGAGATGGAGCTAGTGGACCTCTCGGCTGTGGAGGAGCTT
>CP070816.1:2752219-2760880 GCA_020344235.1 Armatimonadota bacterium | reverse complement strand
GCCGCCGACGACAGGGTCTTCTTCGATGAGGGTGACCTTGGCGCCGGCGCGCGCGGCAGCGATGGCGGCGGGAAGGCCGGAGGCGCCGGCGCCTACTACGAGGACGTCGGTGGTGAGGTCGTCGTGATGCGCCATTCGCGTTGCTCCTCCACGGAGGGTGGGCAGGAAGCGAAGCGGCTGCCCTGAGGTAGCTGTGATGGGATGGGTTCTGCGCGGGCTGAGGCTTTACCTACGAAGTGAAGCGGCAGAACAACGCGAGGGAGACAGGTACGGGGAACGGGAGATTGAGCGCCCGTTCCCCGCGATTAGTGAGTGTGGACCGTCAGTGCGCCGGCCTCACCGTGCTCTGCGGCCGCCACCTCCCCGGCCGCCGCGGCCACCGCGTCCGCCTCCTCCCCCACCCCCACCCCCGCCCCTGCGACCTCCGCGACCCATGCCGGCGGCCCTCTCTGCACGAGGCAGCTCGACCTGCCTGACGAGGTTGAGGTCGCTATCGTACTTGAGGAGCAGGTTGCCGGAGATCACGTAGACGGAGTTGCCCGAAACGGCGATAGCGGTGCGCCCGTACGCCGGCCCGGCCGGGCCACCGACAACTCCGGGCTCTTCGGCCATCATGCCCCAGCCGCCGCCACCACCAACGCCGCCGCCCGCGGGTGCGCCCTCCTGGGCGAGGGCCACCACTGCGTAGACGGTGACCGCCACCAGTGCTGCAACGACAAGCGGCACAAATCGTCTCATCTCCCTGAAGCTCCTTTCTGTTGGGTTTGTGAGATCGTGAGATTGGAGACATGGTACGCCATTAGACCACGGACTCCGCGACAAAGTTCCGAGGAGGATGCGCGGGAGGCGGACATTTGGAGGCAGCATGGTAGGAGACAAGCGGACTTCGACGCTTGGGACTCCTGCCGAACCGGAGGTGGAAGCAAGATCCTTCGCTTCGCCTCGCCTCACTGAAGCTACGCAGGGCTTTGCTCAGGATGACGCTGGGGCGTCAGCTCGTGAAGCTGAAGCTGGCGATCTTGAGGGCGGGGACGTAGGCGTATTCCGTGAGCTGAGCGCCGCGGCCGATCATCTCGACGTTGGATAGGGCGTCGACGATGGACTGGGTGAAGCGGAGGTTCTTGACGGGCTTGGTGACCTTACCGTCTTCGATGAGGAAGGTGCCGTCGCGGGTCATGCCGGTGAAGATAGTCTGCTTCTCGTGGATGATGTTGGTGTAGTGGAAGCGGGTGACGAGGATGCCGCGATTAGTGTTTGCTACCATGTCCTCGGGGGCTGCGTCGCCAGCGGCGAGGAAGAGGTGAGTGGGCAGGGGGCCGAGGGTGTTGGGCGCGGGGAGGGCGTGGCCGGTTGACTGCTTGCCCTCTTTGCCCGCCGTGTAGGAATCGTAGACGACGCTGCGCGCGACGCCGCTCTCGATGAGAACGGTCTTGCGCTTGGGGACACCCTCCCAATCGCAGGGCACGGCGCGCTGGCAGGGGTCGGTGGCGTCGTCCCAGATGGTGATGTTGTCGCCTGCTATCTTCTCCCCTATCCGGTCGCACATGAAGCTGCGGCCTTCCTGGAAGGCGGTGGCGCCGAAGCCCATGTACCCGAGCATGAAGAGCATGTCGCCGACGGCAAGGGGCTCAAGGATGACGGTGTATTGGCCGGGCGGGACGGCCTCTGCGCCGCGGCCGTCAACACACTTGCGCGCGGCGGTGTGAGCGAGGGCCTCGGGGTCGAGTCGCGAGAGATCGGTGCCGCGCCATTCGGCGTAGCCGCTGGAGTCGTCGTCGGCGATGACGGTGATGAGGCTGGCGTCGGTGGCGGGGAAGTAGGCGCGCAGGCCCAGGGAGTTGGCAACCGCGATCTCTGCGGAGTCGGCGGCGAAGGAGCCCGAGGCGCGGCCGCCGTGCTTCTCGGCAATGGCGGCGATGTTCGCCACTGCCTTGGCGCGGGACTCCGGGGTGGAGGCCGCGGTCGCGTCGGAATAGGTAGGGACTTCTGGCAGGGGCTGCGGTCCCGGCAGAGAGACGAAGTGCTCGTCCTCGGCGGAGACGCGGGCGAGGTCGGCGGCGCGGCGAGCGACGGACTGCACCTCGTCTTTGGTGGGCTGATTGCCGCGGGCGCAGCCGATGCGCTTGCCGAGGACGGCGCGGATGGAGATCATGACCTCGCGCTCGGCGACGTTCTGATGAATGACGGAGTCGGCGAAGCGCGTGAGGGAGCTGTTGGTGGAGTAGAGGATCGCCTCGGCCTGGTCGCACTCGCAGGCTGCGAGCGCGGCTTCGAGGAGTTCGAGGCAGATGGCTTCACCGAGCATAGGAGTCCTCCTTAGGATCATGTGCATGGCAGGAGCAAGCTCCTGCCCAACGAATGAACGAGAGGCAAGGCAAGTAGTGGGAGGTGGAGCGATGGCGCGAATCGAGCCGGTTGTTTACTTTGAGGACACCGGGAAGGCGGCGCAGAACACGCGGCGGGTGGCGGAGGTGGTGGGAGAGTACCTGAAGGCGCACCGGGTGCGGCATGTAGTGATGGCTACAAACACGGGTTACGTGGGGGCGAAGTTCGCGCCGCTGGCGGAGGCGCATCCAAAGGTGAATTTCGTAGGGGTGAAGATGGCGCCGGCGGTTGACAAGATGTATGACGTGAAGTGGAACGCGCGGTACGGGAAGACGATGGAGAAGGCGGGGGTGAAGCTGGTGTGCGGGACGCACGCGCTGACGGGCGGAGTGGATCGGGCGATACGGGCGAAGTTCGAGGGGTATCCGCCGAGCGCGGTGATGGCGGAGACGCTGTACCTGTTCTCGCAGGGAATGAAGGTGTGTGTGGAGATCATTGCGATGGCGTGCGACGCGGGAATGGTGCCGGAGGCGGTGCAGGTGGTGTCGTGCGCGGGCACGGGGCACGGGTCCGACACCGCGATCGCGGCGACTTCGGCGGCCAGTGCGAACTTGTTCGATATGGATATTCATCGGGTGCTGGCTATGCCGTTGAAGAAGTAGGCGCGTGCGCGACCGAGGTCAAGATCCTTCGCTTCGCTCAGGATGACATGGCTAGGGGTAACGTTGTGATGCAGGGGCGGGCATAGGTATGCCCGCGCTGTGGCAGGCCTCATCCTGATTCTCCACCGACGCCGATGCGGACGCTGCGGAAGCGGGCCGGGGCGACACCGTGGCCGACCCACATGATCTGGACGGGCTCTCCCTTGCCGCAGGAGAGCAGACCCCAGGGACGCCATTCGTCTTGTGAGGCGATGGCGTCACAGTTGCCCCAGAACTCGGGGGTGATTCCCTGATAGGTGGTGTTGCGGAATATGCGGCCGAGCTGGCCGCTCTTTATCTCCCAGGCGATCTCGGTGGCGAATTGGAAGTTCATGCGGAGGTCGTCAATGCTCCAGCTCTTGGTGGTGGCGGCGTAGATGCCGTCATCTGTTTCCCGGATCATCTGCTCGAGGGATGAGCGGCCGGGGGCGAGGTTGATGTTGGTCATACGGATGATGGGGAGGCGATTCCAGCCGGAGGCGCGCATGGCGCCGCCGCTCTTCAGGCCGAGGCGGGCGGCGGTCTCGCGGGAGCTAAGATAGCCGGAGAAGATGCCTTGCTTGACGAGGTCGACGCGCTGAGCGGGGACGCCCTCGTCGTCGTAGCCGAAGCTGCCCATTGCGCCGGGGATGGTGGCGTCCGCGTAGAGGTCGACTAGGTCGGAGCCGTAGCGGAGATCGCCGAGCTTGTCGGTGGTGAGGAAGGAGGTCCCTGCATAAGAGCGCTCGGTGCCGAAGACGCGGTCGAGTTCGGTGGGGTGGCCGCAGGATTCGTGAACCTGGAGGGCTAGCTGGCTTCCCTCGAGGATGAGGGTGGTGGTCTTCGAGGGGCAGGGGTCGGCGGTGAGGAGTGCTACTGCTTCCTCGGCCGTGCGGCGCGCGTTGGCCGGGAGGTTCATTCGTTCGACGAACTCGAAGCCGCGATTGGCGTTGTCGCCGTCCAGGGAGCTTGGATAGGAACGGCGCTGAACCTCGCCGTTGCCCTGAGCGAGGGCCTCGATGGAGCCGCCGGACTGGATGCGGGTCTGGACGATCTCGGCACCCTCGCTGGAGGCGAACCACTTCTCCTCGCGCACGAAGTTGAGCTCTCCGGTGGCGACATCGAGGCCGGGGACTTCGCGCATGATCTTGTCGGCTTCGAGGAGGAAGGCAAGCTTCTTCTCGAGGGGAAGGGAGAAGGGATCAACTTCGTATTGGGAGGACCACTCGGCCTGCACGGGCTCCTGGGGCCCCAGCTCGACGTGTCCGGTGGAGAGTGTGGCGCTGGCACGGGCAATGCGAACGGCGAGGTCGGCTGTGTCGTCCACGTCTGCGGGGGCGGTGGACGAGGTGCTGGCGAAGCCCCAGGCGCCGTCGGCGATGAGGCGGATGCCGATGCCCTGGTTCGTGGCATCGGTGAGGGCCTCGGCGGTGCCGTTCTTGGTGTTGATTGATTGATGGCGGGTGATGATGACGCGGGCGTCGGCGTAGGTGGCGCCGGCCGTGGCCGCGCGCTGGACCGCGCGATTGACTACTTCCTTCATTGGGTTCTTCTCCTCAGCAACAGAGAGCAGGTAATCTGTCGCCTCATGGAGGAGATGCCTCGCGGCGGGAGCGGTAGACTCGGTAGCCCCCGCCCTTGGCGATCTCCTGAACGTGTTCGAAGGTCTGGGACATCTTCTGCGCGAGGCGAATGACTCCCTGTCGAGTACGGCCGACGAGGTAGAAGCATCCTTGGGGCGAGAGGTGATTGCTGGATTCTTCAATGAGATGGTGAACCACGCGCAGGCCGGAGCGGATGGGTGGATTGAGGGCGATGACGTCGAAGGTGCGACCCGCTACGGGCGCGAAGCCGTCGCCCTGGAGGGCTTCGGCGTTCTGGATGTTGTTGAGGGCGAGGTTCTCGCGGGCGAGGGCGACGGCGCGCTCGTTGATGTCAACGAGGGTGACCTTTCCTTTGGGCGCGAGCAGCGCGGCGATAATGCCGACCACGCCGTAGCCACAGCCTAGATCGAGGAAGCGTTCCTCCTCCCCTACCTCCATATGGTTGATGAGGAGGCGGGTGCCGGGGTCGACGCGGGCGCGGGAGAAGACGCCCGATTCAGTGATGAGTCGGAGTTTGCGGCCGCGGAGGGTCACGGTGAGGGTCTGGCGCTTGCCGCGGGAGGTAGGGCGTTCGGTGAAGTAGTGGTTGGATGGCATGGGGGGAGGGTTCGGTGGTACAAGAGGGGATGCCTGCCGACGGCGCTCGGGGAAGGAAACCCAGCTTCGCGAAGGCTCCGCCGGGCAAGCGCGCTCCCGCCCCACGGCTACTACAACGCCGGACCAGCAGTGTTCTTCGCTTCCACCTTCGCCGAGCCTACTCCGCCGAAGTAGGTTCGGCTACGAAGGCTGAAGGCTTCGGCGGACAAGTCGCTCAGAATGACATTGCGATGGCGGCTCAGCCGTATGACCGCCCTGCGGCTAGTCCTCTTCGACCCAGACGGCGCGGAGGATTTCTTCGAGAGTGGTGAGGCCCTGGCGGGCCTTTTCGACGCCATCGTCTCGGAGGCCCGGAATGCCGAGGCTGCGGGCGAGGCGGCGGAGTTCGCCGGAGGACTCGCGGCGGGTGATGGCGGACCCGATGACATCGCCCACCATCATGATCTCGAAGCAGGCGGTGCGACCATAGTAGCCGGTGCCGCGGCAGTGGTCGCAGCCGCGGCCGCGGTAGAAGGTGCCATCTGAGATTTCGAGGCTGTCGAGAATCTCTTGCCTGGGGGTGTCCTCGGTGCGGCACTCGGGGCAGACTCTGCGGACGAGGCGCTGGGAGAGGAAGGCGGTGGCGGCGGACGATACGAGGAAGGGCTCGGCGCCCATGTCCACGAGGCGGGCGGCGCCGCTGGCGGCGTCGGTGCAGTGAACGGTGGTGAGGACGAGGTGACCAGTGAGGGCCGACTGGATGGCCATGCGGATGGTCTCGAGGTCGCGGATCTCGCCGACCATGATAATGTCGGGGTCCTGGCGGAGGAGGGAGCGAAGGCCGGCGGCGAAGTCGAGGCCGATCTTCGAATGGACCTGGATCTGAGTGGCGCGGGTGAGCTGATACTCGACGGGGTCCTCGACAGTGACGACGTTTCGCCCGACGCGGTCGAGCTGGCTGAGGATGCCATAGAGGGTGGTGGTCTTTCCGGAGCCGGTGGGGCCGGTGGCGAAGATCATGCCGTGCGGCCGGCTGCAGATGTCCTCTCGCATGATACGGAGATGCTCGACAGAGAAGCCTAGCTCCTCAAGCTTGAGGCCGGTGGCGGTCTTGGGGAGGAGGCGGAGGACGGCGTTCTCGCCGAAGACGGAGGGGACGACGGAGGCGCGAATATCGAAGACTTTGCCGCGGAGGCGGGCGTCGAAGCGGCCGTCCTGGGGGGTGCGGTGCTCGCCGATATCCATGCCGGCCATGATCTTGACGCGGGAGAGGACCGAGGCGTGGAGGTCCATGGGGTAGCTCTGGTGGTCGTATAGGACGCCATCTACGCGGAGGCGGATCTGCATTCTGGTGGCGCCGGGTTCGAAGTGAATGTCGCTCGCGCGGGAGAAGATGGCGGCTTCGAGCAACTCGTTGACGAGGGCGACCGCGGGCGCGTCCTGGCTGCCTTCTGCGAGGCGGACGCCGGTGCGGGTGTCGGTCTGGACGACGAGGCCGGGCTCCATGAGGCCGGTGCCAGTTTCGATATCGTCGCGCTCGCCGTAGAAGCGCTGAATGCCGCGGTCTATGACGCGGAGATCGGCGCGCGCGGGCCGTATGTCCTTTCCGGTGATGCGGCGCAGTTCGTCGAGGCGCAGTAGGTCATGGGGGTCCACCATGGCAACGACCAGCTTGTTGCCCTGAACCTGCATGGGCAGGACCTGAAGACGCGTGGCTTCGCGGCGGGGCAGAAGCTCCAGGGCCGCGTCGTCCACATACAGGTTGAGTTCGGTTATGGTTGGCTCCGAATCCTGTGGCATGATCCACCTTCCCCGGGGGCCGCAGCGCGTCAACTGCGGCCTACCCGCCTATATGATAGGAGATGTGCGAAGGTTTGTCAGCAGCCAAAGCGAGAATAGTGATCCGGCTAGAGCCACCTCTTGCTGCGGAAGTAGAGGAGCATGGAGATGCCGACGACTAGTATCACACCCCAGAGCGCGGGATAGCTCCAGTGCCAGGCGAGTTCGGGCATCCACTCGAAGTTCATGCCGTAGATGCCGGCGATGAAGGTGAGGGGGATGAAGATGGTGGCGAAGATGGTGAGGACCTTCATGACCTCGTTCATTCTGTTGCTGACGCTGGAGAGGTAGGTGTCGTGCATGCCGCTGACTAGGTCGCGGAACGACTCGTTGGTGTCAGCCACCTGGATGGTATGGTCGTAAACATCGCGGAGGTAGGCGACGGTCTCCTGCTTGATAAGGTCGGACTCTTGGCGGGCGAGCGCGGCGAGGACCTCCCGGAGGGGCCAGACGGACTTGCGCAGGAAAATGAGCTCTCTCTTAATCTGGTAGACGATCTGGAGAATCTCGGCGGTGGGTTCCTGGATAATCTCGTCCTCGATGTCCTCGAGGCGGCCGCCGATAGTCTCGAGGATGATGAAGTAGCTGTCTACGACGGCGTCGAGGAGGGCGTAGGCGAGGTAGTCGCAGCCCCGGCGCCTGATGCGCCCGCGCGCGTTGCGAATCCTGTCTCTGATGCTCTTGAAGACGTCCTTATCGGTTTCCTGGAAGGAAATGACGAAGTTGACGCCGAGGATAATGCTGATCTGCTCGGCCCTGATCTCGGATGTTTCGCGCTCGAGGTAGAGCATCTTGAGGACGATGAAGACGTAATCCCCGAAGTCCTCCATCTTAGGGCGCTGCTCGGTGTTGAGGATGTCCTCAAGGACGAGTGGGTGGATTCCGTAGCAGTCGCCCAAGGTCTGGAGTGCCTGGACGTCGTGGATGCCGGAGATGTTGATCCAGGTGACGTTGGGAGTCTCTTTGAAGGGAATGCACTCGTCAATGCTGGTGGCTTCTCTCTGCTCGAGGTGGTCTTCGTGGTAGTCGAAGATGGTAACCTTGGCGGTTTCGACTTTTCTCTCCCCTACGTGGACGAGCGCCCCCGGCGGAAGGCCGGTCTTCTTTGAGGTTCGCCTGATGAGTCTTCGCAACAGATGCCTCCCCTGGCGGATAGGGCTTGGCTTGCAGCCCTCTACTATTTCGACAAGGTGCAAGCGCAGCCTCCAAGCAGGCGGACGGGATGGGGGCGCTGAGGGGACAAAGGACGGGAGAAGCGGGTTAGTGGGATGCCTACGCCGTGCAGCGATGATGTGGAATATCCGGATGGAGGCGGCGGGAAACGCCCTATCGGACAGGGGAGGAATCGAGCATGATACGCAAATCCTTGCTGCTGACGGCCGCGGCTGTCTGTCTGGCCGGCGGGCCGGTGCTGGCTTTGGATCTCGGCGAGGCGCTGCTGAAGACGGTGACGGTTGGCGCGGTAGTAAACGCGGTTGCAGGGCCGGCGGATGATGGCATCAACACGCTGGTGGGCAACCGGAATCTGCCGCCGGGCACCGCGACGAAGGTGGTGCCGGTGCTGAGCGTTGGAGAGAAGGGGTATGTCGGCGCGGTGCAGGTCGCCGGGTCGAAGGAACTGGTAGCGAAGACGAAGG
>CP070816.1:2747316-2752119 GCA_020344235.1 Armatimonadota bacterium | reverse complement strand
GTGCTTGCGGGACTGAAGCCGGAGGGGACGGTGCTGATCAACGCGGAGCGGACGGCCTCTGAGCTGAGCCTGGACACCTCCGCCCGCGTGGTGACGTTTCCGGCGACGCAGATCGCGCTGGAGGCGCTGGGGAGGCCGATCATGAACACGGCGATCATGGGGGCTTTCTCGGGGATATCCGGGGCGATCAGCTTCGAGGCGATCGAGCGGAGCATTCGGCACCGGTTTCCGGGGGAGCTGGGAGACAAGAACGTGCAGGCGGCGCGGAAAGCATACGAGCTGACGAAGGAGCAGGCGAAATGACGGCAACCGGCAAGAAGGGACGAAGGAAGCCGCCGTTAGGGATAGTGACGCGGCCGGGCTCGTCGCTGCGGAACAAGACGGGTCCGTGGGGGATTCTGCGGCCGGTGTTCGATTGGGAGAAGTGCACGGGGTGCAACACGTGTGAATCCATCTGCCCCGAGGGGTGCATCCGTCACCTCGAGAAGAAGCAGTACGAGGCGGACATGGAGTACTGCAAGGGGTGTGGGATGTGTGCGGAGACGTGTCCGGCGGATGCGATAACGATGGAAGAGGAGCACCGATAATGCGAAAGATGATAGAGGGCTCGCGTGCGGTGGCGGAGGCCGCCGGGCTCTGCCGGCCGGACGTTATTTCGGCGTACCCTATCACCCCGCAGACGCACATCGTGGAGGAGCTTTCGCAGATGGTGGCTGATGGGGACATCAATGCGGAGTACGTGCGGGTGGAGAGCGAACACTCTGCGGCTTCGGTGTGTCTGGGGGCGGTGGCGGCGGGATCGCGGGCCTATTCGGCGACGACGTCGCAGGGGCTGCTGCTGATGGCGGAGGTGCTGTACAACATTGCGGGGATGCGGCTGCCTTTGGTCATCACGGCTGTGAACCGGGCGGTCTCGGCGCCGCTCAGTATCTGGAACGACCACCAGGACACGATGGCGCTGCGGGATACGGGGTGGCTGCAGCTGTATGCGGAGAACAACCAGGAAGTCCTCGACATGCACTTCCAGGCGTACAAGATCAGCGAGGACGACCGAGTGCTGCTGCCGGTGATGGTGTGCATGGACGGGTTCATCCTCACACATACCTATGAGACTGTGGATATGCCGACGCAAGAGGCGGTGGATGCGTTTCTGCCGCGGTACGACCCGCTCTATAGGCTGGACCCCGAGGACCCGTACACGCTGGGCGCGTACGCGGGGCCGGAGATGTATCAGGAGGTTCGGTACGAGCTACAGCGAGATGCGCTGGCGTCGAAGGCGGTGGTGAAGGAGGTGGCGCGCGACTTCCAGGCCGCCTTCGGGCGGTGGATGGGAGATGTTATAGACCGGTACCGGTGTGACGACGCGGAGACAGTCTTCATCGCGCTGGGGTCGGTAGTCGGTACGCTCAAGGACTGGGTGGACGCGCGGCGGGAGCAGGGTGAGAAGGTCGGGGTGCTGAAGCTGCGGTGCTACCGCCCGTTTCCGCTGGAGGAGCTGAGGGAGGCACTCGCGAAGGCGAAGCAGGTAGTGGTGGTGGAGAAAGCAGTGGGGGTCGGGGGCTACGGGATCGTCGCCGGGGAAATCAGGGCGGCGCTCTACGGACAGGCGAGCACGCCGCCGGTGAGCTGCGCGATAGCGGGGCTGGGCGGGCGTGATGTCACTTTCGAGACTCTGGACGAGATGTTGAAACGCGCTCGCGGCGGAGAGAGCGATTTCTTCGCCGGGCTGCGCACTGAGCTGCTGGAGGCGAGCTAACATGTCTGCTCCCAAGTTTGCGTACGAGACCACAAGGGGATTCCTGCCCGGACACCGGGCGTGCGCCGGGTGCGGCCAGGCGGCCGCGGTTCGGGTCATCATGGAAGTGGTGGGACCGAAGGCGGTGGCGGCAAATGCGACGGGATGTCTGGAGGTGTTCAGCACGCCGCATCCGGAGTCGGCCTGGGGGATTCCCTGGATTCACTCGCTGTTCGAGAACCAGGCGGCGGTCGCGTCCGGCATCGAAGCTGCGCTGAAGAAGCAGGGGAAGCTGGACGGGGTGAAGGTGCTGGCATTTGGGGGAGACGGCGCGACGCTCGACATCGGGTTCGGGGCGCTGTCGGGGATGTTCGAGCGGGGGCACGATGTGCTGTACGTGTGCATGGACAACGAGGCGTACATGAACACGGGCGTGCAGCGGTCGGGCTCGACGCCGTTCGCGGCCTCCACAACGACGAGTCCGGCGGGGAGGATGTCATTCGGCGAAGACCGGCCGAAGAAGGATCTGCCGGCGATTGCGGCCGCGCACGGAATACCGTATGTGGCAACGGCATCCATGTCTCTGTTTGCGGACCTGAGGCGCAAGGTGAAGAAAGCGGTGGGGACGCGGGGACCGAAGTATGTCCAGGTTCACGTGCCGTGCCCGCCGGGATGGGGGTATGACGAGAAGCTGAGCATGGAGGTTGGGAGGCTGGCGGTGGAGTGCGGGCTGTATCCGCTCGTGGAGTGGGAGAACGGCAAGGTGACGCGGGTGCGGAAGATCAAGAAGGTCCCTGTAGAGGAGTATCTGAAGGGGCAGCGGAGGTTCCGGCATTTGTTCCGGACGGAGGAAGGAAAAGCTCAGATCGCGAGGATCCAGGAGCTGGCGGACGAGAGTATCGAGAGGTATGGGTTGGTGGGGTAGAGCGGCGAGGGGCAGGAGGCGAGTTGCTGCCGAACCCACGCTCCTGCCCCACGCAAGTACGAAGTAAGAGAACAGAGCGCGGCCCCAGGAAAGGGGCCGCGCTCTTTGTGTGCGAACGGGCCGGGCGGGCGAGCGGCACAGGAAAGAGCGGCTGGCTGGATAAGAGGTTGTCGTTGGGAGGGGGCACACGGGGAGCATAGGTTCAGTAGAGGGAGATCCGGAGTGATCGCGTTCGGGCCGGAGGTGTGCCGGGACTTCGAGCAGGCCATCACGAGGGAATGGCTGGAGACCAACGGCCTGGGGGGGTACGCATCCTCCACCATCATCGGGGCAAACACGCGTCGGTATCACGCGCTGCTGGTCGCGGCCCTCGCCCCGCCGACTCGGCGGACGGTGCTGCTTTCGAAGGTGGAGGAGACGCTGGCGGTGGGGGAGATCGAGTACGATCTGTCGTGCAACCAGTACCCCGGCGCCGTTCATCCGCAGGGCCATCGGTATCTGCGCGAGTTCCGCCTGGATCCGTTTCCCACGTTCGTGTATGAGGTTGAGGAGGGCCGCGTTACGCGCCTGGAGAAGACGGTCGCCATGTGCCGGGGGTGGAATGCGGTGATCGTCCGCTACCGACTGCTGGAAAGCCCGGGCACCGCGAGCCTGATCGTGCGGCCGCTGGTAAACTGCCGGGATCACCATCACCTCATGCGCGAGGACCCGCACTTCGACATCTCTGTGGAGGTGTCCGGTGCGAGGGATAGGGTTTCGATGAAGCCGTACCCGGGAGCGGCGACAGTGCATATCCTTCTTCCCGGAGCCTACTTCGAGTCGTGGGGGTACTGGTACGGGAACTTCGAGTACGTTCGGGAGGCAGAGAGGGGACTAGGGTTCCGCGAGAGCCAGTACAGCCCGGGATTCTTCACGTGCACACTCGATCCGGGGGGCACCAGCTATCTCGTTGCCGGCACGAGGCAAGCCATTGGCATTGACGGCGCGGCAGCGATGGAGGCGGAGAGAGCGCGGCGGGCGTCGCTCACGAAGCGTGTGAGAGGGGCGGCCGGCGATGCTGTTGGCGAGCCGATGGCGAGGTATCCCGGTACCGCCCCGGCAACGGGGCGCAACTGGGAAAGCGCGCCCGAGGCGCTGCGGAGCCTGGTGGTGGCGGCGGACGCCTTCTTGGTGGGGCGCGGTCGGGAAACGGCCGGGGACGCGCCGGAGGGGATCGTGGCGGGCTACCACTGGTTCGAAGAGTGGGGGCGGGATGCGATGATCAGCCTGCCGGGCCTGACGCTGGTTACTGGGCGGTTCGATGTGGCGCGCAATGTGCTGCGCGCGTTTGCGAAGCGCAGCAGCGAAGGCATGATCCCGAACCGGATCGCCGACGCGGAGACGGAGCCCGACTACAATACGGCGGACGCGACGCTGTGGATGTTCTGGGCCGCGCACAAGTATCTCGATTACACTGGGGATCGAGAGTTCGTGATGGGTGAGCTGCTCCCGGTCTTCGTGGAGGCGGTGGAATGGCACGTGCGGGGCACGCGCTCTGGGATCAGAGTTGATGGAGACGGGCTGCTGCGCGCGGGGGAGCCGGGTACACAGTTGACGTGGATGGACGCGAAGGTGGGGGATTGGGTGGTGACGCCGCGGGAAGGGAAGCCGGTGGAGATCAACGCGCTGTGGCATCACGCGCTGCGGTTTCTGGAGGAGCTGGGAGGGGAGCACTCGGGGCCGACCGCGGAGCAAGTGGCAAGGGAGTTCGGGGCGCGTTTTTGGAACAAAGAGGCGGGCTATCTGAACGATGTCGTGGACGGCGGGGAGGGTGACGATTACTCGCTGCGGCCGAATCAGATCTTCGCGGTGGGCCTCCCCTACCCCATGCTGGAGGCGGAGCGCGAGCGGCGGGTGGTGGAGGCGGTGAAGAGGGACTTGCTGACGCCATACGGTCTGCGGACACTGTCTCCTCGTGACCCGCGCTACCGGGGACGGTGCGAGGGCGACCAGCGGGCTCGGGACGGGGCCTATCATCAGGGGACGGTGTGGCCGTGGCTGCTGGGGCACTTCATCACTGCATATGTGCGAGTGAGCGCGGACCGGGGCGCGGCCAAGCAGGAGGCGAGAGGCTGGCTGGAGCCGTTGTGGGCGCACCTGCGAG
>CP070816.1:2744191-2747216 GCA_020344235.1 Armatimonadota bacterium | reverse complement strand
GGCCTTCCTCCGGCATTGTGCAGAGGTGGACTGCGTCACCGCGTCCACCTCTGTCGTGCGGGACTTCCTGCGCCAACAGGGCGTGGAAACCAGGATCGCCACTGTGCCTTTGGGCGTTCCGGCGATGCCGGCATCGCCAGGGGGCCGCGACCGAGTACGACGCATGCTGGGGCTGACGTCGGAGAGGCCCACACTGCTCTATGTAGGACGACTGACGAAGGAGAAGCGACTGGATCTCCTGCTGCGCGCCGTCGCCCGACTGCGCCGCACGCACGAGTTCCGTCTATGCGTTGTGGGCTCAGGACCGATGGAGGGATCGCTGCGGCGCCTCGCACAGCGCCTCGGCATCTCTGATCGGGTCATCTTCTGCGGATCAGTGCCACATGAGCAGATGGCCGACTACTACTCGGCGGCGGATATCTTCGTCTTTCCCTCGCCGACCGATACCATGGGCCTCGTGCTCGTCGAGGCCATGAGCGCAGGGCTCCCCTGCGTGGCAGTGGGCAAGTATGGCCCGGGCGAAGTGGTGATCGACGGGGAGACGGGATTCGTCGTGCCCTTCGACGAGCAGCGTCTTGCCGGGGCCACGGCGGAGCTGTTGACGAACCGGCGTCTGCGCCACCGGATGGCGCGTGCGGCGCTACAGCGCGCGAGTGATTTCGATCCGCTCATCGCCGCCGATGCAATGCTAGCGGCCTACCACGAGGCCACTGACCTCTGTCGTGCGAACAGGAACCGCTTCCACTTGACCACACAGCGTCGAGAGCTGAGCGCGACCTGTTCCGCGAATCCGCGATAGTGCTGTATAGACGACTCCAATGCGGCGTCTCCGCCGATAGCGGCGGGCCGAAACAGGAGGGAACGATGCGAGAGCACAACGGGCGGAAACGGGCGAACCCTACTCGAAGCACACCCTCCGCCGTCCAGCCGGCGGGATATCGCACAGGGCTGGTGGACTGCCGAGTCTGCCGCGCCCCCAACGGCGGCCACCGGGAGGGCTGCTTCAACTGCGGCTCCCTGCTTCAGTTGGGCCATGAGCACCCGCTGCCGGAGCGGGAGCAACTGGCGATGGGCGATGCCAACCTCCCCGGACGCGTGGTGTATGTTGCCCGGTAGGCCGAGGACCGAGGGTCGCCGTGGGGATCCCGGCGAGGACACACTCAGCGCCTTCTCGCAGCTCCGCTGGGACCCAAGGGAATGAGACCTCCTCCCCCCAGGATCTGGATCCACGGGCACATGCGCGTCGGCAGCGACCGCGGTACAGTGCACACGAGTCGTGCTCGAGTCGGTCTGCCTTGATGACAGGAGATGAGTCAATGGGTATCTCGAAGCCATCTTCAGACGACGCCTCGTTCCGCGACCGCCTCTCCAGGGAGATCGAAGAGTGGCGGCGCGAGGGGTTGGTGCAGCCGGAACAGGCGCAGGGCATCCTCGCCCGGTACGGTCTTCTGCCCGGCGAAACGCCCCGTACGTTGCACCGATCTCGCATTGTCAGCGTCGTCGCCTTGCTGGGATCGATACTGGTCGGGGTGGGCGTGATTCTGCTTATTGGCTCCAACTGGGAGCACCTACCTAAGTGGTTCCGCCTCGCGCTGCTGACGGGCGCGACTGCCGGCTCATATCATGCCGGCTACATTATGCGGTTCCAATCGCGCAAGTACCCCAAGGTGGGCATGGCTCTGCTCCTACTTGGGTCCCTGCTGTGGGGCGCGAGCATATTCCTCATCGGACAGATGTACCACATGGGCAGCGGCGGAGGCGAGAGAAAGGCAGTCCTGTACTGGCTTGTCGGCGTGCTGCCGCTGGCCTATGTTCTGTTGTCGCCGCTGCACCTCGCTCTGTCGCTGGTGATCGGATCGGTCTGGCTGGGGATTGTGCTCTCGCAGTTCCATCGATTGCCGCCGCAGGCGTACCTGCTGGTCGCCCTTGCGCTGGGAATCGTGCTCCATGCCCTCGGCCGTCTCCACTCCAGGGGGGATGGCATTCGACGGCTCCAGGCTCCCTACTGCTGGTTCGGTCTGGTGTACATGTTTGTGGCTCTCTACGTGTTCAGCTACCAACACTTCTGGGACACCTGCTTCAGAAGTGTCGCATACTCCGCCCCTGCAGACATGTACTCACACTACTGGCCGTGGCTCGGCCTGCTTGTCGTGCCCGGCATCGCTGCAGTCATTGGACTCTTCGTCACACAGCAACCCGGCGACCGGGTCAGTTCGTACGAGGCCGGCGGCCTAGCGTTTCTGCTCCTCTCGTCGTTCCTCGGCATAGTCCTGACTATGACGGCTCCGTCCTGGATAGGCGTGGCTCCCCACTCAGGCTGGCAACAGGACTACCCAGCGGCATTCCTGATGATGGGCCTGTTCAACCTAGTGCTTCTCGGTGCGGCGGTTGGCGTTATTGCGCTGGGCTGGGCCCGCAATGAGCCGGGCCTGGCGAATCTGGGCCTGTTCGTGTTCTTCGTTCAGGTCGTCACTCGATACTTCGATCTTCTCGGGACGATGCTCTCTAGCGGTTTCATGTTCCTCGGTGCGGGGCTGCTCCTGCTGATCGGCGGTGCGGCCCTCGAGCGCTCCCGACGCAGGCTGCTGGAAGCGATGGCACTACGGAGGGCCCCATGAGGACTTGGTTCTACACAATCATCGGCCTTCAGATTCTCTTCCTGCTGGGAGAATCCGGTACCGCGCACATGGGCCTGCGTACCGGCCAACTGGTTACACTCCGAGTAGCTCCGGTTGACCCTCGCAGCCTCTTCATGGGCAGGTACATGGCCTTGAGCTACGACATCTCCACGATTGACCTGTCCACAGTAGCGCACCCAGAACCCATCGCGGCTTTTGACCGCGGTACCACTGTCTACGTGGGCCTGACCCCGCGGAGGCCTTGGGCGGCTCCGCACACTGTCACCACGAGGCCGCCGGCGGGCGGCAGCAGCACGCCGTATCTCCGCGGACGCATCAGGTCCTACCATGGGACTGTAGTCCGAGTAGAGTACGGTCTGGAACGCTACTTCATACCGGAAGCCAAG
>CP070816.1:2739206-2744091 GCA_020344235.1 Armatimonadota bacterium | reverse complement strand
GGCTTCGTCACCGCGGTCAACGCGATCAACTGCGAGGTGGCGCGCCTGCTCACCGACCGAGGTCAGCCCCCGATCGTGAACATATCTCACAACCTTCTGCCGCCCGACGAAGCGCAGGCCCACATGAAGCGAGTATGGCAGGCCTACATGGAGCGCGTGAAGTCGGTCGTATAGCGAACCGCGCAGAAGCCGTAGATGTCCCGTCCTCGCTTCGCTCGCCGCGGGTGCCGGTCGGCCTATGAGCCGCCCAGACGGTACTCGCACATCGCGTAGCCCACTTCGCGGCACGCCTCCACCGTCTCCCCATAGGGCGTATCGCACACGTCAATGAACCCGACCTGGCAGTTCTCACCATCATCCCGCCCGGTGGTGGCCTGGTCACCGTACTGGAACCAGTGCGCGCCCACAACCAGCGGGTGCGAGAGCGCGCTGCGCAGATAGCTCTTGTACAGCACCGCCCGCTCGCACTGGTCCGGAACATTACGCAGACCTGGGTGCAAGGGCCCGCGGTCCAGCGCCCCGAAGTGCCACTCTCCGATGATGACCGGAACGTCGAGGCCCTCCGGCAGGGGCATCGTCCGCACGTCATAGCGGTAGCAGTTGATGCTCAGTACATCGCAGTACCTGGCCGCCACCCGCGCCGCGCGCGGGTTGATCTGGTGCATGCGACACCCGAGGTAGAGCCCCTCCGGCGAGGCCGCCTTCACCTCTTCTCGGCACACCCGGAAGTACTCCTCCGCCATCCCCTCGTAGAATGCCGCCAGATCGTCGTGGGCCTTCTGGGCATCCGGCCCCTCGCGGCATTCCAGCAGCGTCTCCCAAGACCCATGGCCCGTGCCCCACGCCGCATTCAGCGCGGCGATGGTGCCGTACTTCTCCCGAAGCTCTCTCACCAGCTCCTGCTTCGCGGGCTGATCCGGCGGAGCCTTCGCGACCAGCGGCGCCGCCTCGATATCCTGCCCCCAGCCCAGCTCGTTGTCCACGAAGTAGCCGATACACCACGGATCGTCCGCAGACTCGTGCCTCTGGGCGATGCTCGCTCGCACCGCCTCCCGAAAGCCGTCGTCGAAGGGATCCGGCAGCTTCTTGGTCCCCTCGATGCTGCGCGACTCGTAGTGTATGTCCACCGCGTAGGGAGTCCGCCTCCTCAAGTAGACCTCCGGGCTGGGCCAGTTGGCCACCGTGTTCATTCCCCAACTGCGCAGTCGCTCGTGAATTCGGTCGATGGAGATCGTGCGCCACTCCTTCCCATGCTTCCGGCGAAGGTTGGCCCCCGCGAAGCTGTACCCATAGCGCTCTCCATCGCGGGTCGAGTAGCACTCGCTCAAGGGAGAGCCCTCCTCGGGCAACTCCGCGAAGTAGTGCTCGCGGCCCTTGATCCGCGTCGAAGCCCAGTCGAGGCTGATGCAGTCGGGCCCGTGCGACCAGAATAACCGGCCCTCCGGATCAACCAGCCACCACTTGCCTCCGTGCTTGGCCGCGCGGAACCGGCCCGTCGCTTCGAGCTGCGGCCCTCCCGCCCAGCCCCCGTACTGGTTCCACTCCTTCGGGCCCGGGTGGGCCGCCAGGTCCGCCTCCTCCGCTTCGCGCGCCCGCACCAAGTCCTCCACGGAGTGCACTTTGCCGGGCCACTCCCGGTGGCGGTACTGGCCGAACCCATCCACGAAAGGAGCGAAGCCGCTCTCCAGCTCCTTCTCCGTGGGCGGGTCATAGCGGCCCATTGAAAGCACTCTGGCAATCTCGATTGCCTCGCCGCCCTTCGCGAAAGGAACAGACACTACAACCTGAGTGACCTGCGACGGGTCAATCCGGTACCAGTGCCAGGTGAAGCCCCCGGGGAGCCCGAGCATCCCGGATGAGTAATCCCCACCGATGACCCCGGTGGGTCCTGCGAAGTATCGCCCCAGCGCGCTATCGTCACCCAGCGGCAGGCGCACGATGAGAGCCTTCACCGTCTTGCTTTCGCCCGCGGGCACGACCGTCATCACCTCGTTGCGATTGCTCCAGGCATCCGCGCCTTGGCTGTTCACCTCCAGGTGGACCATGGTCTCTTCGGGGCCGGCATTGCGCAGATCAACCGCCACATACAGGCGGTCCGACAGGTCCCACCCGCCCTCGGGTGCCTTCAGGGTGACGCTTCCAGGTCCCCCGCCGGAGGCGACCTCCACTCGCAAGACCCTGCCTTGCCCGGCGCTCGCTTGCGACGCCGTCACACCCGAACTTGCCACCACCGAGGTCGCGTAGAAGTCTTCGGCGAAGTCCAGCAGTACATCGCTCATAGCTTGAGCCTCCAATTCCTCTTCACAGAGCCTTCGACGCAGCCCCGCAATCACCTGACAGCGCAGGCAGAAGACAAGCACCTGGAATCGGGTGAAGGCGCACTGGTCTCCCATCAGTGCACGCGTCGGGTTCCGACGACCAGCTTCGAATGATTCGTAAGGGCAAGGCCAAGAGTGACAAGCAGCCAACCGGCAAGCGCAGTCCCGTCGGCACAGCGTCCATTCATCCTTGATTGCCGTCGCCCGCACCCCCGTGCGCCGAATCCGGCGCCCTGCCCTTCAGCGCTCGGACTTTCCTCGTCCGGCGTAGTCCGCCGTCTCCGGCGGCCGGCGCATGCCAATCAGGTCTTTGCCGGCAGCTTCGGCAGCGCCTGGCCACCTGACTGAGACTACATGGCTAGCCCGAACGCCCGCGAGATGTACACGGCCATCTGGTCGCGGGTAGTAGGGTCCTCTGGCCGGTAGCAGCCGTCGGCATAGCCCTGCACGACCCCTTTCTCGGCGCAGTATTCGATGTGCTTGTAGGCCCAGAACGGGTACGCGCCGCGCGTCCCGTAGGCGATGCCTGGCACATCCGGGAAGGTCGGGCTGGCCGGCGGATGGTAGCCTTCCAGGCCGGCTTCCCCCGTCGGCGTCGCGATCGAACGAGCAATGAAGACCGCCGTCTGCGCGCGGTTGAGGACCTCTCCCGGGTGATAGCCGTCCCAGTATCCCTGGACGATCCCGTTCGCGAGGCAGTATTCCACATACTTGTAAGCCCAGTGATCCGCGGCCACGTCGCCGAACGTCGGCTCTGTCGGCCCTTCGGGCACGTTCCCGTCTTCGCCGGCCAGCGCCCGCGAGATGTAGACTGCCATCTGGGCCCGCGTTACCGCCCAACTGGGTTCATATCGGCCGCCCGGGTAGCCCGCGACGATGCCGGCGTCGGCACAGGCCATTATCTCGCCATAGGCCCAGTTGTCTGCTGCCACGTCCACGAAGTTAACCACGACGTATCTGCTCTTCATCGCGGTGTCGGAGCCGGAGGCGTTGCCCGCCGTCAGCGAGACCGCGTACCGCCCGGCCGTCTCGTACAGGTGGCTCGGGCTCTGCTGGGTGGAGGTCGAGTCGTCCCCGAAGTCCCACTGCCATGCCGTCGGGCTGTTGGTGGACAGATCAGTGAAGTTGACGGTCAACGGAGCCGTCCCGCTGGTGGGGCTGCCGGAGAACTCAGCCACCGGAGCGGCCGGGGCCACCGTGATATAGGCAACCTTAATCTCGGTGTCGGAGCCGCCCGCGTTCGTCGCCGTCATGCTGGGCGTGTAGACGCCGGCCAGCAGGTAGGTGTAGGAGGGGTTCTGCTCGGTCGAGGTGCCACCATCGCCAAACTCCCACTCCCAGGCCGTCGGGCTGCTGGTGGACAGATCGGTGAAGCTCACCGTCAAGGGCGCTGTCCCGCTGGTCGGCGACCCTGAGAAGTCGGCCTCTGGAGCTCGGGCCAACAGCGCCAGGGTGTGGGCTTCCCCGCCGGCGACGGCGAGCGCCGCGGATTGGGCCTCGGCCGGCACCATACACTGTCCATGTGCGGTCTCTCCCCAGGCGGAGGCCCCGCCTGTTGCTGTGACAGCAAGGCTATGCCGGTAGCCGGCGCCGAGGGCGGTGGCGCCAGACTGGGCCTCTGCCGGAACGTCGCACTGACCGGCAAAGTTCCCACCCCAAGCGATGAGTTCGCCCGTGTCGGTCAGCGCCAGGTTGTGTACGAGCCCGGCTGCGATGGCGGTGACGCCGGACTGCGCCTCCGCCGGAACGGTGCCCTCGCCGTAGAGATTTCTGCCTCAGGCGATGACCTTGCCGGCCTCTGTCAGAGCCAGGTTGTGGCTCTGGCCGGCAGCGATGGCGATGACGCCGGACTGGGCCTCTGCCGGAACGGTGCACTGGCCGAAGGAGTTCGCGCCCCACGCGATGACTTTGCCCTCGTCTGTCAGCGCGAGGCTGTGCCAGTAGGTGGCGTCAATGGCGACGACGCCGGATTGCGCCTCTGCTGGCACCGTGCACTGACCGTAGAAGTTCCAGCCCCAGGCGATGACCTTGCCCGAACTGGTTAGGGCCAGGCTATGTTTGTCACCAGCCGCGATGGCGATGACGTCGGACTGGGCCTCCGCCGGGACGGTGCACTGCCCCTGGGCGTTGTAGCCCCAGGCGATAACGCGCCCGGCCTCTGTCAGGGCCAGGCTGTGGTAGCCGCTCGCCGCGATGGCGACGACGCCGGACTCCGCCTCCGCCGGAACGGTGCACTGGCCGTACACGTTGCCACCCCAGGCGATGACCCCGCCTGCTTCGACCGCGCTCGGGCTGAGCGCGAACAGCACAGCCGCGAGCCCGAGAAGCAGTGGGATAGACCCCACCGGGCGGGAAGTGTTTCTCCGTCCCGAGACCACGAAAGACACGAGCACTGCCTTCATAGTAATACTCCCCTTTGCGCTAGAGCTCAGCCCGTGGGAGCGTGCATCTTCCTGGCGCTGCCCCGCGACCGGTCGGAAAGGCCACTTGCAGGTGCCTGGTTAGCATCCCGCCAGCGTATGCTTGCTCCTCACGATGGCTTTTCCATGTTTGGGGCCCATTCTGCG
>CP070816.1:2731803-2739106 GCA_020344235.1 Armatimonadota bacterium | reverse complement strand
GGAAGGGCGGTGCGGCCAGAATGTGGCCTGGTTGGTCAGCGGGGTGCATGCTTACGCGGAAGATCATGGTGGCAGCCTCCCTCCCGCGGACTCCTGGCTCGAAGTAATCGGTCCCTATCTCGACGACGAGAAAGGACCACAGGGGACTACGGGCAACTGCCGGTATGCGTACAACGCGGCCTTGAGCGGCAGGAAGCTAGCTGATCTGCGGCACCCAGGTCGCCTCGTCGCCGTCTTCGAGACCACCCCTTGGGGTGATATGGAAGACCCCTGGGCGGCAGCGGGCAATCAGCAGCAGCTGTCTGAGAATCCGGGCCATCTCGAGGGTGATTACTACGGCTTTGCCGACGGCGATCACCGGTGGCTGGCTCGCAGAAGACTCCCTGATGGTGCCTGGGGGAAGGAGCCTGAGGCCGACTGGGTAGTCTGGGAGCCGTAGGGGTGCGTCTGGCTTCGCGCGAGCCCAGGCGCCGGCAAACGGTCTCGACTGCTGAAGTGCTAAGGGCGAGAAACCGGTCTGCGGCGACACGAGGATAGAGTATTGCAGAGTGTAGATCGTCAGCGTCGCTGAGACGAATCGGGGGGGTGAGCTAAGCAACACTCCAGGTGTTCCTGTCCCGGTTGTCTCTGTGTTCCTCATGGTCCTGCGGTAGTGGTCCCGCCGGGCGACCAGCATGTGTCCCACGACTACTGAACGCCCACATGCTGTCGCGCCTCGGTTACCACACTGGGTCCCGTCGGATGCCTCGGCTCCGTCTGGGGTCCCGTCTTCGGCGCTCACCCCCTCGCGAGCGCGCTGCCGTCTGCGCGGCTACGCTACTCATGGTATCGGGTCCAGCGGTGTCTCTCAGTTACCTGAAAGCTGCAGGATCTCCCTAGAGCGCTATGGGGCTTCGGTAGCCCGAGGCGCCGCGATACGCTTGTAGACCTTGCGCACAGCCGGCCCGAATTCGCGCGTGCTGCCACCTTCGCCGATTATACGCAGCAGGGCCTCAGCGTCAAAGACCTCAATGCCGGCCAGCATCGTCACGGGCGTGCTCGCGAAGACGGCAGGAACCATCGGAGTGGAGGGTCCGAGCAGGACGACCTCGCGTGCCCCCTCGACCAGCCCCAGGAGACTGTCCAGCGTGTGGTTGATGAGAGTTGTGGCCGTGATGAGCGCAACGTCGCAGTGCGGCAGGATGGCGCCGGCATCCTCCGCGGGATGAGTGCCGGGAATGGGCTCCAGCTCGAGAATATCCACCTGGGCACCGGCCTTGTGGAGCCACGGCAGCAGAGGTGCGAAGTGGCCGACCATGGCGACTCGGTCACCGGCTCGAATGGTCAGGAGATCGCGGATATCTCCGTCGTCACACGGCCCCGCAGTGGCGGCGGCGGCCGCGTTAATGACGGCCAGGCCGACGCTGGCTTCGACGGTATCCTCTGACCAGAGCCAGCTCGCCATCTGCCGAGCTGGCGTCTCCGCGAGAGTCCCAGCTCCGGGCAGCGGCCGACAGACGCCTGGACGGCGCCCGACTACATGGGCGAGGCCGGTCGCTCCATCCGAGAGACGCGCGCCCACATAGAGAAGGCCCAGGCGGAGCTCGACGACAGAACGACGCTCCAAGTGCGGTTCCAGGCAGCTTGTTAGACGTTCGGCCAACGGTCCCTTCAGATCCATCGGAGGGCCTCTGCCTGCGGATTCCTCATGCTCGGTAACCTCGGTCACAGCATGGATGGCGCGCTCTACCTCATCGCGTGCAGCAGCGCTTGGAATCAGCACATGTGCCGTCGGAGCCACAGCAACTCAGGCGCATGTCCGAGGGCGCACGCGATCTTCCCGGCATGGCTTGGCTGCCCGAAGTATTGGAGAGGTCTATCGGCGTAGCGATGCGACATGAGGCTTCCCTGGGTGACTCACGAAAGCTCCCGGCACCGGCGTCCGCAAGCCCCGATGCCCCAATGGAGCGGCCGGAGAGTCACAAGGCATTCGAACGTGGACCTGCAGAGGTGCGTCATGCTTGGATGTAACCTACATTTAGCCTACCACAGCTGGCTTGGCTGTCAACACAGGTTTGCCGTGAAGTGTGAATCAGGGCAGATCGGCCCCTGAGGTGTCACGATCTTGGGAGGTCTATCGGGGATGAGACACGGCCGCAGCCATCCTCGGGTTGCCGTTTGCGCCCTCTGGACAGGTAGAACTCAGGCTCATCGACCACCTGCATCTCTGTCAGTCCGGCCTCCTGAAGCAGCGCCATCATCGTCTCAGGCGCAGGGACCCGATCCCCCTCGACTGGACCTCCCGCCTCGCGGTGGCGTCTGTTCACGGCTTCGCGCCCGATGGGATGAGAGATCACGAGGAGGCCTCCGGCACGCAGCACGCGCACCATCTCTCGCATGCTCCGCAGCCGATCTTCGAAGTGCGGCAGGGCGGCGTTGCAGATCACGCGATCGAACTGAGCATCCGGCAGCGGCAAATCGTGGACATCAGCTTCGAGGAAGGTCACGCTCGAGGGGAATCCCTTTGCCCGCGCGGCTGCAAGCATCTCAGGCGATAGGTCGATGGCAACGATCCTGCCACTCGGTCCGACAGCACGGACCAGATGGGGTACCAGGACGCCGGTTCCGGTTCCCACATCGAGCACGGCATAACCCAAGTGGACATCTGTGAGAGTGATTACACGGTCGAGGCGAGCGTCCTCCTCGGGAGGCCTGTCGGCATCCCAGTCGGCGGCATGGTGGTCAAAGAATGTCGTTCTGTTCATCATCTGCTCTCAGGGAAGCGAGCAATCCGTACTTCTGGAGACTGCTCGTGTCGGCGAGCAGCGCGGCCATCGGGAGGTCGGCCACGAGTTCACCATCGGCGAGTACGAGGGCGCGGGCGCACAGGGCGCGGGCAAACTCTAGGTCATGGGTGGCGACGAGTTGCGCACAGGGAAGCGCTCGCAGAATGCTGGCGAGCGACGCGCGCCCCCGGGCATCGAGGCTGTTCGTCGGTTCGTCCAGCGCAAGAACGGTTGGGTTCATCACCAGTATGCTGGCAAGCGCGGCCCTGCGACGCTCGCCCGAACTGAGCTCATGTGGGGCTCTGTCAAGTGCCTCTTCTGGAAGCCCGACACTTCGAATCGCCAACTCAGCCGCCCGGCAAGCCTCTTCGGGGCCGGTCCCGCCGGCCATCGGGCCAAAGGTGATGTCCCGCCTCAGCGTGGGCATGAAGAGCTGGTCTTCTGGTTCTGCGAACGCCAGGCCGAGCTTCGCGCGCACTTCCGCCTCCGTTCCGGACCGCAGCGTCGTGCCGTCAACGGTGATTGTGCCCTCTGCTCGCAGCACCCCGACAAGGCACCACAGAAGGGTCGACTTCCCCGCCCCGTTTGGTCCCAGCAGTGCCACTCGTTCTCCGGGCGCGAGGCAGAAGGAGATGTCGCGCAAGACGGACGCGCCGTACCCGTAGGAGTAGCTCAGACCTGCCGCCTCGAGCGCGGCTAGCCCCATCTTCCCGCTCCAGCAATGCCCAGGGAGACCAGAGCGAAGATCAGCCCCGCCGCCAAGTGCGACCAGGGGAGTGGGCTGGGCACTCCTGTCGGAAGCTTGCCGTGGAACCCGCGCAACACCATGGCTGCGCCGACGCGCTCCGATCTGGCCGCCGCTCTGGCCACGAGTCCGACACTGGCGTGGGTGAGCCCGAACAGCCGCACTCTGATGGTCGCGCTCGCAGCTCGCAGCACCCAACTCCGGTTCGTGCGAATGACCTCTTCCGCTAGGAGATCAACGCCGCGCAGGATGAACTCCCCCAGCTGGCCGAGGGCGGATACGACCGGCAGGCGTTCCGCTACTTCCAGAAGCACGATTGCTCGCGTGCTCGCCATGAGCATGACGAAGCTCGCAGCCACCAGAAATGACTTCACGGCGAACTGCGCGCCGGCAGCTCGAGTCGCCTCGCCACCGAGCCTGGAGAGCAGGAATGGTGCTCCAATCACCAGCGCGAGCGGGAGGAGGCGGCGGCAGATCGTACGCACGGGGATGCGGGCAAGGGTTCCCGTGGAGACGAGGACGAGGAGCAGTGCGCCCGCGGGCCAGTGCGGGCGCGCTGGGGCGAGCAGGACCGCAGTGACGAATCCTACGGCAGCCAGCAGCTTCGCCCGCTCGTCCAGCTTGTGCAAGGGACTCTCGTGTGGTAGATAGAGGTCGAGATGGTGAGGCATGCGACGCTAGCCTGTCTCGCCCCGTTTGGTGGGGCGCAATCTCGGTACTCGTCTCTGGATCGCCGTGACTGTGACAGGAACCGCGACCAGCTGGAGAATCGTTCCCGGCAGGCCAAGTGCGATCACTCCCGCTATGTACGTGAACACACCGCTCTCGATCCCGAATGCGCCGGCGCCCCACCAGACCGCCACCCCGAGCACGGCCCAGTCGGCGACGATAGCCGCGAGCAGCACCACCGACATCGGCAGACGTAACGAGCGGTAGAGCACGGAGGCGAGGCCCGCCTTGGTGGCGAGCTCGAGTGCCATCAAGGCCGCCACCGGGGGCGCCAGCGGAGGCATACCTGTCAGCACCGATGATAGCAGCGGCACTACGACACCCAGACTGACCGCGGTGGCCGGGCTCACTAGGAATCCGGCCACCACCACTGGGAGATGCATGGGAAGGAAGACCTTTCCTCCCCATCCAAGGGCATGGAAACCGATCGGCAGCAGCAGACCGAGGGCGCCCAGCAGGCCTGCGAGCGCAAGCTCTCGTGCCCGCGAGAGGGCGTCTCGGTCCGAGGCCCGTGTTACCATGACTTCTCCAGCTGGAGTCTGACGGCGCGCCCGGACATGGGGTAGGGATAGGCAGGGTCCACCCGGTAGGTGCGGTCGAACAGGTTCTCGATTACCAGGCCGAGCTTCGCGCCGTAGGCGAGGGATCGGGAGGCCTTCAGATTCACTACTGTGAAAGCGGGGACCTGGACGAGGGTGCTGGTCTGGTCGTAGTCGAAGAGCCGATCGATGTACTCGATGTCCCCGGAGAGCAGCCACCTTCCGCTCCGGCGGTCTACGCCGGCCGCCAGCTTGCGGCCGACCGTCTGCTCTTTGACTTCTCCCGGGTTCAGGTGGGAGAAGTTGGCGTAGCAGGCCGTGTCCAAGCCGGCCGGCCATCTGGCCCCGACCTCGAATCCGTTTCGCGTCACGTCTTGCGCGTTCGCGTACTGCACGGGTAGCCCCGGCACACCGGCCGGTCGCGGTCGCAGCACGATTAGGTCGTCAGCGCGGATGCGGAAGAGGCTGAGCTCCACCTGCGCGCCGGACGACCAGCGGCGGCGACCCCCGACCTCGTACTGCCACGCGCTCTCGGGCTGGAGATTCGGGTTGTTGATGCCAAAGAGGAACAGCTCCCGGAAGCTGGGCGCGCGGTAGCCGCGGCGCGCGCTTGTGAACAGCGTCCATCTGTTGGGCAGTTCATGCGCCAGTCCGAGATGCGGAAGCAGCTCCTCATCGAGGTCGTCCGGGGTGGCGTACCGCAGGCCTGCGGACACCTCGGTCTGGCGCGCCAGTGGCTGTTCGAGCATGACGTGTGCGGCCCGCTCGTCGCGGGAGAAGGACTGCGCCATGCTGTAGACGTCACCACCGAGGGATTTCCAGGCAATACTCCACCGGCCCCGCCCGCTTCGTATCGGGACGATCTGGGAGACGAGGATTCCCTGGCCGAAGTCCTCCGAATGGAATCCGTCCTGGAACTCGTGCTCTCCCTGCGTGCGATAGAGCTTGATCTCAGTAGTGTGGTGCGCCTCGCTCCTGCTGAAGGTCAGGTCGTAGTCCTGCCGGTCGTAGTCCTGCTCAATGAACTCGGCGGGGCGCTCCTCGGCGTAGGCATTCGCGACCTCTCTCTGGTCGAACGTGGTGTAGACAAGGCGCTGTCCGCGGAGTGTCGTCTCCCAGCCACCGCGGAGGGAGTGGTCGATGGCGAGAGAGTAGTTGTCGCCATGGTACTTGGCGAACGGGTTGTCGCCATCGGTGTTGAAGCTGCCGAGTTGGGCCCTGTAGCCCCACTGCTCGTTCAGACCGCGGAACCAGGCCTGCCCGCCGGCGGCGTCGAAGCTGCCGCCCGTCGCAGAGACCGCGCCCGTAGACTCCTCGTCACGGGGCCCGCGGGTGACGATGTTGATGACTCCTCCGATGGCCATGTCGCCGTACATTGCCCCGGCCGGGCCACGCAGCACCTGGATGCTCCTCGCGTTTTCAAGCACGTACGAGGTGGGCAGGATATGGCCCATGATCCCCATCTGCGTGGGATGGCCATCCAGCAACACCGCAAGCTGCGTCGGTGGGGACCCGCCGAAGCCCCGGATCGACACGTTTCCACCGAAGCCCATGCCGCCCTGGCGCGAGACCCATACGCCAGGTTCTCTCACGAGCAAGTCCATCAGGTTCTGCGCACCAGAACGCTCGATCTCAGTTTCGGTGATGACGCTCGTGGACGTCGCGGCCGAGCCGGGCGGCCTCTGTGCTGCCTGGCCGATGACTTCCACCTCGAACACCGGCTCCTCGTCCCCTTCCTCGCTCGCCCAGGCGACAGAGGCAAGACTCACTGCGAGACCCAGCGCCACAACTGCTTTGAGCAACCTGTTCATTAGGCCGCGCTCCTCTCGACACTGTGTCCTTCGCCACGCGGAATCACGTCGGCGAGAGCCACTCTGTGTAGATCTTTCAGCATACGATTTTGAAATTCGTAGCACTCATTGCGCAAGAAAAAGGGCTCGCCGTTCGCTCAGACCAGGTTCGCCCCAGTGGTGGTGCAGACCAGTTTCCCGTGCTTCACTCCCTTGGTGCTGATCAGGCGGTCGGCAATGGTCTGCACATGGTCCACCTTCCCCCTGAGCACGATCACCTCCAGGCAGTTGTGCTTGTCCAGATGCACATGAGTGGTACACACGACGGCTCCCTGGAAACTGTGCTGGAGCTCTGTTAGCACATGTGTGAGCTGGCGGCGTTCGTGGTCGTAGACGATGGTCACAATGCCGACTACCTCGCCCCGCGCAGAGGTCCAGGTTTCGCTAACGAGGTACTCCCGCATGACATCCCGGATCGCCTCGGAGCGCGTTCGATAGCCTCTGCGCTGGATGCGCGCATCAAAGGCTTCGACGAGTTCTTGCGGGATAGAGACCCCGAAACGAGCGATGTGCCTCACTTGATAGCACCTTTCTGCAAAAGGTAGCACGCATCAACCGGGGCTGTCAACCACCATGGGCTCAGCAGATGCGTATGCGCGACGGGGAGTTGAGCCCTGGCAGTGTCCGCAAGTCGCAGCGTGGGGGAAGGCTCGCATGCTGGACAACACGCGTCTC
>CP070816.1:2727161-2731703 GCA_020344235.1 Armatimonadota bacterium | reverse complement strand
GCTCGCAGGTCGAGGAAAGGTGGGCGGAGCTGTACGAGATGTGGGTGAGGGAGCCGGGGCGGTTTCGGGCGCCGGGAGGGGAGAGCTTGGGTGATGTGCTGGCTCGGGCGCGGCCGGCGGTGGAGGAGATCGCGGCGCGGCACGAGTTGGCGGCGGTGGTGTCACACCGCGTGGTGTGCAAGGTGGTGCTGTGCGAGGCGCTTGGCGCGGGCGCGGCGGGGTTCTGGCGGGTGAGGGCGGATACGGGGTCGGTGAGTGTGTTGGAGCGGGGGGAGCGCGGCTGGGTGGTGACGCGGGTGAACGACACGCATCATCTGCGGGGGTTGGGGGAGGGGAATGGGGGGGATTTCTAGCGGCACAGTGGGGCGGCCGTCATGGGCTTGAGGTACAAGCTCAGGGGGAGGGGCTCTCCGCCGATCAGCTGGCCGTCCCGGTAGATGAAGAGGCCCCGTACGTCTATGGCACCACCGTAGTACTCGCGCGCGGCGTCAAGCAGGTCCTCATCGAGCTCCATGACGCGGAGCACATCGCCCTTCTGGCGGTCGAGCCAGAAGCCGTGGTTGCCGTCCTCATCGGTGACGGGTGGGGAGAACCCGGGGTCATAGGTGAGGCCCTCGGCGTGGAGGCGCTGCCATTGGTCTTCGGTGAGGTTGCCGAGGAGGCGATAGATGTGAGGCAACTGCTGGAGCGCCTCGAGGAGCTTGCCGCGGAAGGTGTGGCGACACGCATTGCTGAGGTCAGTGGGATCTCCGTAAATGAGCCGGCCGCCCCAGGCTCGCTGCGGGCCGGTGGTCTGCTGAAGGAGCCAGATGCAGTTCTTTGGGTCCACCGGCACTCGGATGCCTGCCGGGGCGGTCTGCGAATCGACTGACTCGGGGAGGTAGGGCTCGATCCAGCTATCTAGTTCGGCCTGGACGTGGGCCGGCAGGAACGAGGCTCGCCACACGTCGCGCTCTTCGCTGCGGAAGCGCAGGAAGCCGCCGGCGTCGCCCCATTCCCAGCCTTTTTGCCCCATTCTTGGCAGTCCATGCGATCCGTACCGTGGGTCCGCTCGGTTCACGCACGTCAACCTCAGCACCAGGAGCGCGGTCATCTCGGGACTGCTATTCGGATAGAGGGCGTCAAGATCCCTCTCGATGCTTCTGGTTGCCTGCAAGAAGCAGTCCGAGACGACGTGGAGGCCTGACGCGACGGCTACTGCCTCCTGGAGCTGCCAGAGGGAGTACGACTCATCCGGGTGGATGGGCAAGCTGATGGAAGCGAGCAGCGCCCGGGCCTCGCCGGAGAGATGGCCGCAGGACGCCAGGGTCGCTTCGAGTCGTCTTTGTTCTCGGACTTGCTGGCGCTGGCGTTCGTGTTCCTCGTAGATCCTCTGAGCTTCTACGTCGGAGACCTCTTGGCCAAGCAGCCGCCTCAAGTTCACCTGGGAGTCCGGCCGCATGGAGGGGGCCCACCGAGGGTCGACGAGAAGCTGGAAGCGACCCAGGGGCACGCCGCTGCGCAGGGACACCGGGCTGAGCGCGGGCCTGCCGTCCGGCATGGTCGGTGAATCAAGAAGTATCAGGTCGAAACTAGTGGGGTCGGCGGTGCCGATTAGGACCGCGGGGTCGGTCTGCTCGACCCATGCCCAATCACCCCAGTCCCTCTGCGCCCACTCGGGCTGAGACCGGGCGTACTCGCGCCAACGGTCTAGGTTGGCGTCTAGTGCTTGCTTCAGAAAGGGGCGCTGGTCGGGGGACAAGTCAGAGAGCCTGGGGAAGATGGTGATCTCATCCCGGATTTGATCGAGCTGCTCGGGGGAGAGGGATAGCACGAACTCCGCGGCGGCCTGCCGCCTTGGGTCGAGGGCCACCAACAGCAAGCAGTCGTCCTTGCCCTTGTATCGCTTGATAGCTTGCTCGCGGGTGAGGCCGAGCGCGTCGGCCAGGTCGGGCACACGCGCGAGCATATCGTCGCGCACTTGGGCGGCGATCTGCATGTCTGGGTCCTCCCCGGACTTCAAGGCCGCGATGGCGGCATCGCGTTCGTCCCTAATCCGCTTCATTGCGCCCGAGCCGATGCTGGTTGAGAGGAGGTAGTAGGTAGGCTCTTGTTCCCCTGGCTCCGCGTAGGCGAAGGCGCAGTCAGTCACCCAGGAAAGCTGTGCCATCAGCTCACGGAGGGTGGGCGGACTATCGGAATTGAGGTAGAGGTTGACGCAGATGCGCTCGTTGTCGTCTCCGGGAGGGAAGAAGCCGATCTCGACGCCGGTCTGGTCCTTGACGGAGGCGAACAAGTCGCGCAGGAGAATCCCCGCGCCCCACAAGCTGACGGGCCGGTCGAGGCGAGGGTCGTGCTGAGAGCCGCCGGGCCAGGACTGGCTCGGTTCCCACTGGTAGAACGGAGTGCCGTCGGGTGTCTCGCCGAGCTGGGGCGGGGTCTGGGCGGCGGCTGGTGTCGCGAGTGCGAGCGAGGCGAGGAGGGCTAGCGGCACGGACAGATCAAGGAGCACATTCCGAATGCGCGAGAGCAGCATCGGCGGGCCTCCCACTGTTGTCGAGGGCCCAGGCCCAGGCCTGTCCCTTCCGATTAGACGCGGGAGCTGGCTGAGTTGTCAGCGGCGGCGCCCAGTTTCCAGTGGCTGCCAGACACGCCTCAGTTGGCAGCGCAGGTTGCCCAGGCTGGACCTCCCGAGGATATCGCGGTAGCCGGGGAGGTCGAGGCCGGGCGAGCTTTGACCGATCTTGTCGGCGCCGGGCTTGCCCCCTGGGGTGCTGGCGATGGAAGCGCCGGAAGTCAGTCCTGACGGGGCGGGGCGCCCACAGAGACCTGGATGGATGTTGGGAGGAACGGTTCCACCCTTTCAAAGACGAGGCTGCTCTGCTGGTCCCCGTCGATGCGGTCGATTGCGGTGAGGCTGACTCGGTGCCACGTGGCGCGCTCGGGCTCTCCGCTGGGCCAGCTAGTTATGACGCGCGTTGCGGCTGACTGGTTATGCTCGTAGTACCCCACAGGCACGACGGTCTGTGACTGCGATGACTGGCGCGGGCCCTCGCTGAGCGCGATGATGACGTAGTCGTATCGCTGGAGGTCGATCGTGCTCATGCTCTTCTCCACCATCGCCGCCTCGAGCCGCTTCACCTGATCCGGGCTCAGGTCTCTCGGACTCTTCAGGGTCGCATCCCGCGCGTATTGCCACTGCGCGGCGTTGAGGCTGCCGAGGAACCGCAGCGTCGTCAGATTCCGCTGGGCCTGCTCGGTCGCGGCCTGCCAGGCCGAACGGCGGGCCGCGTCCAGGAGGTTGCCCGGCTCTCCACAGGGAACGAGCGCGCCATACCGGATCTGGAGATCGCTGACGCCTGCGATCCACCGCGCCCACTGCTCCGCGTCCAGCGGCAGGTCGAATGCGACCTGTGTGGCAGGCTCTTCCGGCGTGGCCGCCTTCGGCAAATGAGGCTCGATCTGCCTGTCGAGCCAGTCGAGCAGTGACTGCGGGAGCATTGCCGCCCGCCAGACATCGCGGTTTGTGGTGCGGAAGCGCAGGAAGCGGCCTGCATCGCCCCACTCCCACTCCGGGCTCCTCATGAAGTCGCGGCCGGAGGCACTGCAGAACACCTCCAGGGCGCTCAGCGCATTCAAGCTGCCCGGCTCCGCGTCGGCGCTCGGCATCGCGGCCCGCGCATCGAGCAGCCCGTCTGCGGAGACATGGAGGCCGGTGGCCGTGGCGACATCCTCCTCAATCCTCCAGGCCGGGTGCTGTGCTCCGGTGGGGAGAGGAAGAACGACCTTCGTCAGCAGGTCAAGCGTCTCAAGCGACAGGGCCCTGCCTGCGGCTCGGCGCTGCCTCGCGCGCTCCTCCTCCGCCGCGGCGATCTCCCTTGTGCGTTGCGCGAGGTAGGCCTCTTCATCGGCCGGCGTGATCGCCTCACCGAGCGCCCGCCGCAAGGCGAGCTCATCCTGCGGACACCAGCGCATCTCGGCTCTGGGCTCGATGAGCTTGATGTAGGAATCGAGCCCCAAGCGTGGGTCGCCGGGACGTTGCGGCGGCCCTAACGCAACAAGCCCATCGGATCGCACGAGGAGGTCACAGTAACGCTGGGGGTCCTCGCAGTCAGTGCAATAGGCAGCGCCGCCCTCTCTTCCTCGGTTGGGTCGGACTTGCCGGATACGGGGAAGGTGAATGTCTATGCTGTCGGCCATGTAAGCTGTCGGGTCGAATCGCATGCTCTCGAGCAACGGCAGCGCGTGGCGGCACACAATCTGGGCTGCTGCCCGCCGGGTGGGATCGAGGATTGTCAGCAGGAGGGCGTCATCGCGCCCCAGGTAGAGGTCGATGGCATCCTCCCGCGGCAATTGAAGAGCTTCCTTGATCTGGACGACCCTGTCTCTGGCCGCTTGAATCCGGTCAGCATGCTCCTGGTGGGCTTGCGCCTCCCGTTCTTGCATGGCGGCCGCCGCGCCCTGCGCGATGCCCGTGCTCAGGAGGTAGTACACGGTATCCTCGGCGCTGTCGGCGCAGGCGAACGCGCAATCCGTCACCCAGCTCAATTGGGCCATCAAGTC
>CP070816.1:2722578-2727061 GCA_020344235.1 Armatimonadota bacterium | reverse complement strand
TCCGAGCGCATCGCTCCGCTGCGCAAGAACGTGACTGCAAAATGCTATGGCGGAGATGTCACCCGCAAGCGCAAGCTGCTGGAGAAGCAGAAGGCCGGCAAGAAGCGCATGCGCCAGATCGGAAAGGTGGATGTCCCCCAGGAAGCCTTCCTCAGCGTGCTCAAGATCGCAGATTGATTCTTGGACGACACTACGCCCCAACAGCGACATGGGAGTGTGCTGGACGGCTTTGTCGCTCCCACACTAGTGATGGTCGATCTACCGCCGTAGTGACGGTCAGATTACGGCACGGACAACAGGTGCCGGGGCGCGGGGCAGCCATGGGGCACCGACGCGGTGCTCCCCTCGCATATGGGGCACTCTCTTGTCAGCCTAGACGGAAGGTTCGCTGACTCGCGCTTCGGATCTGGCAGGGGAGTATCACAGCCAGTCGAAGACCAGGGGAGCAGCAACACTCAGCGGCCATGCGCGGCGCTACCAGTCGCTTGGTGTCGCTCAGGAGGGGAACGCAGATGGCACGGCGGCTACGGACCTTTCTAAGCCCGGTGAGGTACCGCAGGCCGGATGGAGAACTAGGAGCTTTGCTTGATGTGGAAGGGAATCCGGTGTGCTGGCTGGACAGTCTGCTCGGTGGCGGCATAGTTATTCCTGATGACGTAGAGGACGGCAGTGGATCCCCATTGGTGTGGCTGGTTACCGGGCCGCCGGGTACCGGCAAGAGCGTATTCGCGCTAGAGTTCTGCTACCGATTGGCTACTCAGCCTCAGGACGACGGAGACACAGTAGGCACAGTGTATTTCTCGGCCGAAAGCCCAGCCACTAGAATTGGGAAAAACATGGCGGACTTGGGCTGGAAGAACGTGGTGGAGGCCCAGCTCAACGCTGCGCTCGGGCAGGGCGATCCCCCAAACATTCGGGTGATAGGCAGAGACACGATCTCGAGCGCTCCGCTCGGCCCAGCTGGAGATTTCTTCCGCAGCTTGGGTACCGTGCACTGCCCTGCAGGAACCCGTGTCGTAGTCCTGGACAGCCTGAACGTCCTCAACCCACACTGGGAACCAGGTGAGATAGTGGAGGGCGTCCAGCAAGGTTTGCCCAACGGCGTCTGGGTTGTCATCGTAGTTCAAGACTGGATGCGCGGCCATGATCCGTATTACGCCTTCATTGCTGATATCGAGACTCGGTTCGAGGAGGTTTACCGAAAAGACTATCTGCTGCGGACCTTCCGGATTGTGAAGATGCGTTGGCAAGACCATACGCAGGGCAGGCATATCGTTAAGATCTACGGAGCGCCTTCAGAACAGCGCGCTCAGACGCGCCCGCGCGCGCCCGCAATGGAGCGCGTCGGACTAGATCGCGAGCACGGTGGAGTCTTCGTATTCCCATCTGTCCATCGCCACCTGGCGGCTTGGCCGCAAAGAGCCAACGCAAGCAAGAGCGGAGTCGTGCCAGTCCCGGTTCCGGGAATGGAACACATTATGCCCGCAGGGACCTCACGCTCGTCCGGCACACGACTTCACGGCTTCCCAAAGGGGAGGTGCACCGCGCTGATAGGCGGACGAGGTGCGCTAAAGAGCCACCTTGCCTACTACACGCTACTGAGTACCTTGGAAGATAGGCTGTCACTAGCAGTTCTCTTGTCTCTACGCGATGACTGGGATGCTGCGCATGACACGCTTGAGCAAATCTGTCATGACGAGCAGTGCAAACTGAGCATACCAGACCTAATAGAAGGTCATGATGCTCGCCTAGACATCGCATACTTCCGTCCTGGCTACATACCGCCCGAGGAATTTATGCATCGCGTCGTTGTTGCAATAGACGGTTTGATAGCTCGCCAAGGCGGGAGGGCGGCCGGTGAGTTGCTGGTGGTAGTGAATGGTCTCGACCATCTGGCCGCGCGACACCCTCTGTGCGCGGAGGAAGACATGTTTGTGTCTGCAGTCTTGTCGTATCTCTGCGAGCGGGGTGTCACCTCCCTGGTGACCGCGGCGACAGAAGGACCCGCGCAGGGAGTGAGTTCCGGGCTACTCCCGATGGCCGATCTACTCCTCCATTTTGACCCACTATCACCGAAGCAAGCTCCTCCCGAGTGCCCCAAGGAGGCCCATCAGATTGTTGAGGTTGTGGCGCTGCGCGTTCCTGCTGGGGGTACCAGTAGACAGCGCGGCTACTTGTACCGAAAGCGGATGGAGAGGGATCGTCTAGGTTTTGCTCTTGCCTCAGGGGGATAGCCTATGCTGAAATCTGCCGCTTTGGTCTCTCCGCCAAAGCCACCCCTGCTGGTGATACACGAGTGGCACCTGTCGTTCAACTGCGAACACCGAGTGGCACCACGTGCGCAGCGCTCGAGTCGCGCCGATGTCAACTGGTCTTGAGACTAGCCTCTACCTCCACTTCCCCTTCTGCCTCCGCAAATGTCCGTACTGCGACTTCGCCTCCGAGCCGCTCGACGAGGCCGGCGGACTCGCGGCCGCCCGCCGCTATCTCGACGCGCTCGCCATCGAGCTTGACCTGCGCGCGGCCACCGACGAGTTCCGAGGCGCCTCGGTGCCCACTCTCTACCTCGGCGGCGGCACCCCGACCGTCCTCCCCGCTGATTGGCTCGCCGAGATCATCAGTCGCATCAAGCAGCGCTTTGCGCTTTCCCCGGAGGCCGAGATCACAGTCGAAGCCAATCCCGGCACCGTGGACGAAGAGAAGATCGCCGCTCTCCTCGCCGCCGGTGTGAACCGAGTGAGCCTCGGGGTCCAGTCGTTCTCCGACGCTGTGCTGCGCGCTCTGGGCCGCATTCACAACGCCGCAGAGGCGGAGGCGGCGGTTCAGGCGGCACGCGCCGCCGGCTGCGCCAACCTCAACCTAGACCTGATTTACGGCATTCCCAACCAGTCTTTGGAGGAGTGGCGGGAAACTCTGCAGCGGGCGCTCGATCTTCAGCCCGAGCACGTCGCCACCTACGCCCTCTCCGTCGAGCCTGGGACGCCTCTCGCCGCCGACGTCGAAACCGGCCGCCTCCCCGCCCCGGACGATGACCTCTCCGCCGATATGTATGCCGCCTCCGGTGAGCTGCTCTGCGGGGCCGGGTACAGCCACTACGAGATATCCAACTTCGCCCGCCCCGGCCGCGAGTCGCAGCACAACAGGAGATACTGGGCCAATGCCGAGTATCTCGGCCTGGGGGCCTCGGCCCACTGCTACCGTGGAGGGCTGCGCTGGAACAATTTGCCTTCCCAGGGCGTCTATACAGTGTGGCTGGAGCGCGGCCGGCTCCCTGTGGCCCGCGCCGAGGCGCTCTCGCAGCGGCAGCGCCTCGGCGAGACCCTGATGCTCGGCCTCAGGCGGGCCGAGGGCGTCAACGAGGAGGAAGTGGCGAATCTTTGCGGCATTGCTCCGAGAGAGGCTTTTTCGGAGGAGATAGACCGGCTCTGCAGCCAGGGATTGCTCATCGCCGCGGCAGGTGACCTGCGCGTGCCGAGAGAAAAATGGTTCATCTCGAACGAAGTGCTCGCACAGTTTGTACCCTAGTCCGCTCTGCGGACGGCCGGGAGGTGCTTCAAATGTCTCGCATGGCAGTAGTCTCTTCGATGCTGGTGATTTCCGTGTGTGTCCTCGCTGTTGCCGGTCACGCACAGCTCGTGCGACTTGTGGGCCCTGAGCGAGAGATGTTCGTCTACGACGGCGATCTCGAGACTGATTCCGGCGGCATCACCGTCACCCGCTGGGGCAGCGGTGAGGCCGAGTCGGTCTACGAGACCACCTACATCGGTCCCCAGGTCCTGAAGGTCAAATCCCAGGGCCCCTACCAGGGCATCGTCCTCCATCTCAGCCGCTCGGGCGACCTCGGCGACTTCCTGGCCTCCGATGCCGGCTACGTTGATCTTCGCCTTCAGCCCGCGCAGACCCGGCGGGAGATCGAGGAGCGCCAGCAGGCCAGGGAGGAGCGCCGCGCCGGCGCCGGTGGCGGCCGGGCCGCGCGGGGAGGCGGAGCCGCCCGCGGCGGCAGAGGGGGTGCTGGCATGCGCGGCGGCGGGGGCGGTGCCGGCATGCGCGGCGGCAGAGAGGGTGGTGGGATGCGTGGCGGTGGGGGCGGTGCCGGCATGCGCGGCGGCAGAGGGGGTGGTGGGATGCGTGGCGGTGGGGGCGGCCCCGGCATGCGTGGCGGCAGAGGCGGTGGTGGGATGCGTGGCGGTGGAGGCGGCGCCGGCATGCGCGGCGGTGCGCGCAGGGCCGGTGGCGGCGCCGCTGGAGCCGCCGCCCAGCAGCGCGCTCGTCCGGGCGCTTCGGAGTCCGGTGAAGCGCCGGGCGCCAAAGTTTTCGTCCTCAAGAATGTTCGCGTCGTCCTCTTTTCTGACCAGGGGATGACGATCGCCGACTCTGTGCCCGTGGACGTCATGCCTAAGGACAAGCACGGCTGGACTCGCGTGAGTATCCCGCTCTCTCAGTTCAAGGGCATCGAGGGCGCGACGAGCCTCCGCGCAGTGGG
>CP070816.1:2717727-2722478 GCA_020344235.1 Armatimonadota bacterium | reverse complement strand
CCGTAGTTGCCGAGGAAGGTGAAGATGGCGAGGGTGACGAGGCCGGCGCGGGAGAGGGGCATGATGACGTCCCAGAAGATTTGCCAGGGGCTGGCGCCGTCAATGGCGGCGGCCTCGTCGAGGGCCGGAGGGATGGTGAGCATGAACTGGCGGAGGAGGAAGGTGCCGAAGGCGCTGAAGGAGGCGGGGACGATGAGGCCGAGGTAGCTGTCGAGGAGGTGGAGCTTAACCATGAGGGTGTAGTTGGGAATCATGACGACGACGCCGGGGATCATGAGGGTGGCGAGGTAGAGGCGGAAGACGGTGTCGCGCCCGCGCCAGCGGAGGCGGGCGAAGGCGAAGGCCGCCATGGCGCTCGTGAGGCACTGGAGGAAGGTGACCCAGGCGGCGATGAAGATGCTGTTGAAGTAGTAGCGAGCGAAGGGCACCTGCTCGAAGACGCGGAGGTAGTTGTCGGGGCGCCAGACGGTGGGGAGGGGGTTGAGCTGCTCGACTTCCTGGAGGGGTTTGAAGCTGGCGAGGACCATCCACGAGAACGGGACGAGCATGGTGGCGGCGATTATGATGAGGGCGAGATGGCTGGCCGTGAAGCGGCCGCGGCGATACCACCAGGCGGAGAAGCCGGCGGAGGGAGTCCCTGACTCAGGTCGCGGGGCCGCGCTCAATAGTTCAGCTCCTTGCTGCCGAGGCGCCAGTTGATCATGGTGATGGCGAAGATGGCGACAAAGAGGATCCAGGAGACGGCGGCGGCGTAACCGATCTGGAACTCCTCGAAGGCCTTGGTGTAGATGTAGTAGGCGATGGTGGTGGTGGTGCCGGCGGGGCCGCCAACGGTCATGACCCGCGCCTGCTCGAAGCCGCCCTGGAGGCCGCCAATGAAGCTCATGACGACGATGAAGAAGGTGGTGGGGGCGAGCTGCGGCCAGGTGACGTTGCGGAAGATCGCCCACCGCCCGGCGCCGTCGAGCTGGGCGGCCTCGATGAGCGCGGGGGGGATGTTGCTCAGGCCCGCGAGGTAGAGCAGCATGTTGTTGCCGCCGATGGCGATCCAGATGCCCATAATGATGAGCGCGTCGCGCGCGCCGATACCCCACTGGGAGGGTGTGAAGCGCACTTGCTCGACATCGAGGCCGAAGAGGTTCCTGGTGGAGAGCAGCCAGGTGGGGGCGCTGACGCCCGCCCCGCCGAGGGCGCGCGCGAGGCCGTCGATGCGGAAGGTGTCGATCATCCAGTTGATGACGGCGTTGAAAGCGCCGAACTCGGGGTTGTAGAGGGCCTTCCAGAGAAGCATGAGGGCGACGCCGCTGGTGAAGGTGGGGAGATAGAAGAGGGTGCGGTAGAGGACGATGCCGCGTAGGCGCTGGCTGAGGAGGATGGCTAGGAAGAGGGAGCCGAGGATGGCGACGGGCAGGCCGAGCATGAGGTAGACGGTGTTGACGGAGTAGAGCCAGAAGTCGCGGTCATGGAGCAGCTCGGCGAAGTTGTGGAGGGCGATCCACTGGAAGGGGACGGTGCGGTGGAGGTGCCAGTTGGAGATGGATATGGCGAGGGAGAAGAGGACCGGCCCCGCGGTGAAGACGGCAAAGCCGAGGAAGTTCGGCAGCAGGAAGCCGAGCGCGGCGCGGAATTCGTATCGGCGTGTCTTCATTCCGGCCGCTCTTTCCCGGCGAGCCGGTAGTACTGGATGCGGAGCGAGGGGTCGATCTCGAGCGTGCTGGCGATCTCCTCGTTGACCTCGCGCGCAGCGTCTCGCAACGCGTCCGGGACGGGCTTCTGATCGTTTTTCACGAGGTCGAGCTGCTTGGTGATGATGCGCATGGCGGCCTGGCCGTTGACGAACGGGCTCCAGTCGTCGGGCCGGCCGTACTTGACGACCTCGCGCCAGACCGCGTTGTAGTCTTCCTCGGGGTGTTCGGGGTTATGGAGGAACTCGGGAGTGTAGCTGTGGCGGATGACGGCGGCGACGGCGTCGGCCTGCCGGTTGATGAGGTCGTTGTAGTCCTTGCCCGCCTCGTAGGCGAGGAAGTCGAGCGCTTCCTCGCGGTGGGGGCTGTAGCGGTTGATGATGGTGGCGCGGCCGTAGGCGCGGTAGATGGGCTCGTTCACGTACGGGATCTCGACGACGCCAAGGTTGAGGCCCTCGTAGTCGCGCAGCGTGCAGAGCCACCAGCGGCCGCCGAGCGCCATCGCTCCCTTGTGTGCGCCGAAGTAGGTGATGGTCCCGGAGCCCCAGCCGCCCTGGGTGGCCATGGTGGCCTCGTCCACCGGGGTCGGCATGACGTGGTACTCGTACATGAGGTCGTGCATGAACTGGATCGCCTCGACGGCCTCGGGACTGTCCACGGCGCAGCGCGTGCCGTCCTCGGAGTAGAGGTGGCCGCCGAAGAGCATGATAAACTGAGGCCACTGCCACCAGTCGCAAAGGAAGCCGAACTGCTTGATGCGGCCGCGGTCGTCCCGGAGGGTAAGGCGCTCAGCGACTTCGAGGAACTCGTCCCAGGTCCAGGGGCCCTTTGGGTACGGTTCTCCGGCCGCGTCGAAGAGATCCCTGTTGACCCAGATGGCGTCCACCGCGACGTTGGCGGGGAAGCCGTAGACGCGCTCTTCCCTGATGCCGGTGGGGAGGATGGCGGGCCAGACTTCCGTCTCTATGTCGATGCCGCGCGCGGCCAGCTCCTCGGTGATGTCCCAGGCCACACCGGAGCGCACGTAGGCGTCGAGGTCGGAGGGGCTGAAGGCGTCGGCGAGGTCGGGGCCGACTCCGGCCAGGGACTGGAGCATGACCTTCTCAAGCCCGGCCGTGTTGTCCCGGGGGTCGAGGCGCAGATCATATTCGGGGTGCAGCTCGTTGAAGAGGGCGATCTGCTGGCGGCGGGCGGGGTTGTCGTCACTCACCCACACGAGCGGTATCTTGCCCTCCGGGGGCCGGGGCTGGATCTGCCAGGCCACAACGGAGAGCAAGGCCAGGACGCAGAATGTGATCCCGAAGAAGGCCTTCACGCGGAAGCACCTGACCGCGGAACGGACCGCTCACAACGTTCAAGAGCAGCTGTTGCTCGCCTCTTGGAGCTTTCGGCGCAAGCCGGGGAGCACCTCTCGACGCGCGCAGCCGCGGCGGCTGAGAGCGGCCTCGTCTCCGTTACGTCCTTTCCGACTCCCAGGCTTCGACGAGACCCTGCAACCTGTCCGTCAGGTGGTTGGGTCTCCGCGGGACGGGGCAGACGCGGAGGCAATCGCCTCGAACGGGCGAGTCGGGCCTGCCGTCTCTTCGCCTTCTGCACAGCGTGGTATTCGTCTTGGCCGGGGTGTCTATGAATATGCGACTCCGGTCGTCCTTCTCGAGGGAGCGATAGTCTCGCGCGGAGGGGTCGTCTCTCATGGTTATGCACTGCATGATGCAGGCCTTGAGGCAGAGCCGGCACTTATCCCGGAGACAGATGGGCTCGGCGATCAAGGGGTCGGGCACGAGATCGGCATCGGTGACGATGGAGTTGAATCGCTGTCTGGAGCCGAACTCACGCGTGAGGACGAGGTTGTTGTAGCCGAACTCGCCGAGGCCGGCTCTGGTGGCTGCGTGGCGGTGGGAGAAGGGGCCGGAGGTGTAGCGGAGGGGCGAGTGCTCTTCGGCCCACTCCGGCGATGGGCCCTCCCAGGTCTGCTCGTCGGTCATGCCCTCGATGTGAGGATGGAGGCCGGTGGTGGGGAAGATCATCGCTTCCCAGCCGCGGCTCATCAGGTACTGGCCGACGACCTGGCCGATGAATTCGAGCATCAGGTCGTGAACCATGTGGCCCACGCGGTCATAGAGGAGCTCCAGGTAGGGATACTTCGCGTGGTCCGGTATCATTCTCATTTCCCGGGTGGCGAGAACGGCGGGGGCATCCACCACTGGGTTGAGGATGGGCTGGGCGATGGAGATGACAGACCGCGCCTCGGGGAGGAAGTCCTTGGGGTGCATGCCCGCGGGCGCGGTGTCGTGGACCGGGGGCATGGGATCGAAGCGCTCCACGGGAGCTATGCCGACGAGGACGGCGCCCTGGTGTCTTGCAAGCTGCTTGACGGCATCGGTGAGTTCCCGCGCATCGTCCTTGCTGCTCATCTCGATGTCCTCCTAACCTGGCTTGGTCGTGGGCGAGCGCCGCTGGTAGGCATGAAGGGGGAGGCGCGTGCCGCGTTCGGTTGGCGTGTCTGCGTCGGCTTCAGATGGCTTCTATTGTGACGGCCGCGCCTGAGGGCACGGCCTTGAGGGCAGTTGGGTCGCCTTCGACGCGCCCAATGATGTTGACCGGGCTTGCGGGGCGGATCTCGTCGCCCTGGGAGGCCAGGGTGGGGCCGAAGAAGATGCAGAATGCGCTGCCGGGGGGCCAGTAGCCGAGGTTGCCCATCTCGACGACCTCCCTGGGATTCTCCTCGCCGCAAGAGACGGGAATCTCGAAGTAGATCTCGTCGCCCCAGGTATTGGCATGGGCCTCGATGGGCAGCGCGTCGGCGATGTTGCGGGCGGTGTCTGAGTCGTTCAGCTCTGCGCGCACCTCGACCTCGCCTGCTCGAATGCGGATTGGTCTGGGCATCTCCGCTCTCCCGTTGGCTGGCAGCCAGCGTGCATTATAGCATGGCGGCGCGGCATAGGTAGAGAGGTCGGGATCGTCGAAGCGCAGTGCAAAGCAGTCTGCGGAGGCAGCTATGGCGCGAATCTACTATGAGCGGGATGCCGATCTCTCGGGGCTAAAGGGTAAGACTGTTGCCGTCAT
>CP070816.1:2713118-2717627 GCA_020344235.1 Armatimonadota bacterium | reverse complement strand
CGAACTCTCCCCCGACCAGCCGATGCACTACTACTGGTTCCGGACAGAGCGCGGCGCGCCGAGGGAATCCCGATCCATGGACCCGCGGCTGAGGGAGGTGAGTGAGGCCTTCGGTGCTGGCGACTTCGAGCGGGCGCGCGAACTTGCCCAAGCCCTCCTCGACTTAGCCGACGATCCCACCCTCCGCTCCGAGGCCGCCTCCTACCTTACGCAATCCCATCTCGCCCAGGCCGACTTCGAGGGGGCTCGCGCTGCGGCTCAACGCCTCAACGACGACGAATCCCTGGCCCGTATCACGAAGATGAAGGCTGAGTACCTGGCCGAGGTGGGCCGGCTGCAGCGCATCGTCGCCAGGGCCAAAGACGCGGCAGAGGCGGCGCAGGCGCAGCTCCTCACGGCCCATGCCCACCGGTTGGCCGGGCTGCTGAATGTCGCGCAGGAGTCCTACTGGAAGGTTTGCTGGCGTTACCCGAACCGTCCGGAGGCTGGCCGGGCTATCCGGGAGATCGTGAACGTGCATCATGTCCATGGGGATGCGCGTGGCGCTCGAAGTGTCTGCAAGATGGCGGTGGACGCGGCACCTGACAGTGATCTGGCGGTTCGCGCTTGCGAAGCGATCTACCGCCTGAGCCTCGCGCACGAACAGGTTCCGCGCCAAGAAGCGAGAGAGCATCTCCGCCGGATCGCCGCACAACACCCTGCAACAAGAGGCGCGGACACCGCGAGGTTCGGCATCGGCGAACTCTACGCGGCAGAGGGAGAATACGAGGTGGCTGAAGGGGTATGGGCGTCATTGGTCGCCGAGAGACCCCAGGCGAGGATCGCGTCGGAGGCCCGCGTCGAACTCGCTGAGCTGCGTCATGCGCTCGGCATGCAGGCATTCTCGCGTCATGAGTACGAGAAGGCGGCGGACTGGCTCGCTCTCCTCTTGCCAGATATCTCCTTGGTCCAGCGCGCCCCGAGGGGTCCGCTGCCGCCGGAGGCGGAGGCGTCGGAGAGGCGCGCGTACGCGATCTTCTGTCTGGGGGAGGCCTGCCAGAAGGCAGACAGATGGGAGGAGGCTGCGGCGGCATTCGAGAAGCTCGCAACACGTGGCGCGCCGACCGAGGAGGTCGCCCTGTTCGAATTGGTGAGATGCCATTCGAGACTGGGTGACCATGCTCGCGCCCGTGCAACGTGCGACCGCCTGAGCGAGCGCTTTCCTTCTGGTGCGTATGTACGTGAGGCGCGAGGTCTGCTGTGAGCCTTCTCTCGCCTCGGTGGCACTGGTGCCGAAGCAAGCGACGGCACGAGCAGAGAAAGGAGAACGGGTCGTGCACGGAAGAGCCTTGTTGACGTTGGTCGTGGTGCTGGTGACTCTCACTGCTGCCGGGCACGGGATTGCCCAGGCCTGGAGTGGCTGTGAGGTGAACTGGACGGCCGAAAACCGTGCCGCTCATAGCGGCTGCACGGCCGGTCCCATTAGCGCCGGCACAGTGAGTTACGCGGGCGGCACGTTGTGGAGGCACCACAATGCACCCTACACGAAAGGATCGAATTCGGACAAGGACTGTCGGAAGAATGCAGACTGCACCTTCACCGACTTCGCGGAAGACTCGTTCACATGCAGTTGGAATATACAGTGCTATGAGAACGGACAATGGGTGAACGTTGCCACTATCTCTGGAAACTGCAGCGGTGCAAACTGGGATACGGCGCCGGATGCGACCCACTACGAGCCAGGCAAGGAGTACAGGGCGAAGTGCGGGACGAATGACACCTCCGGGGATGGACCCTATGGTGACGACGCCGTGAAATACCGCTACTCAGCCGGGCAGATGCTCTGGGCCCCCACGCTCACGAACTTCCAGAACACCGTAGCCAACTGCCCCGGCGGCGGGGTGCTACACCTCGAATACGAATGGGACTCTTCTTGCGGGCATCTGGCCCACTTGGATAAGGTGACCGTGCGGGAGAAGGTAACGTATGAGCCTGCCTACACCGCCGGAGGATTCCACGACCTGAGCCATGATGATGCGAACTGCTTCACAAGCGTATGGACCGACCCAACGTACGGAGGTGATATTCCAGGCACAGGGGGTGCGATGCAGGACAACCACGCTATGCCAACAATGGGCGGCACTTGGGCATCATACTGTCAAGGTGCCCAAGTCTACCAGTGGGCGACTGGCTGGCCTTACCGTCCCAGTCGCTTCGATGACGATGCAGATTGGCAGGACCTAGCGAGCTACGCGATCCGTCGCTACGTCGAGAACGTCGGCGGTTGGCGCTATCGGATCACTAAAGGAGCATGGGAGTGCGAACATGACCTCTAGGGGCAATCGGAGAAACAGGCGCTTGCATTGCGTTCCATGGCTACCCGCGCTGCTCGTTACGTTGCTCGGTCTTTGCTTTGCCGAGACGCGCGTTGACGGCGGGGGGAGTCCGCGCTACGCCCAGCCGGGAGACATCAGCTGCACCCTGACGCTTTTTACTAGCGACGGTACCATCACGGGCGGGGAGCCGGTGATCGCTCGCCTGGAGATTCGCAATGAGTCAAGCGAAGAGATCCGCATGTGGCCCGGTGGCACGTTCCTGGACGTATACGACGCCAAGGGCGAACTCGTGGCGGCGATGCCCAGGCCGCGGAATATGCTTGACTTCATGCATTCCACCCGCGACCTGGCGCCAGGCGAGACGTACTCGAAGCTCCTGATAGTGAGCGGGCTATACCAATTCGAAAGTCCGGGGCTATACAGTGTCCGCGTGCAGCAACAGGGGCTCCCTCAAGAGATGCCTGTTCTCTGTGAGGACGCGGCCTCCCTCCAGGTTCTCCCCTACAACGCAGCCCGACTCGAAGCAGTCTGTGAGGAGATCTTCGCGCCCATCCGAAAGCACGCGGCCTTCGGCGTTATCCCGACGAGCGTGCGGGCGAAGGCGATCTTGTCGGTGCGGGATGATGTCGTCTTGCCGTACCTGGATTGGATGGCTCGCGAGGCGGCAGACCGATACGCTTGCCGCGCCATGCGGCGCATTGCAACAGCGCGTGCCGAAGACCTCCTCGCCGCGCTAGCGACACGGACCGACCGCGTAGGAGAGGCGGCGCGACAATCGCTCGATATGTCGCTCGAACCGACTGACTGGGATGTCGAAGGTGAATGAAGGGCGTACAGGGAGCCAACATGACACGGTCAACTGATCAAAAGGGTGTGACAAGCGCTTCGCGCGGCGGCCGCTGGCATGTCGTGACAATGGTCCGCATCAGCGGCGTCCTGCTCGGTGCTATCGTTACCGTCCTTGCCCAAGCCGACATGACCGGCGCGTCGTTAGAGGCTACGCTCGTCTCTGACGCCGAGATTGTCTTCGGGCATCTTAGCGATGAATTGCTGGCTACCGCACTCGTGGAACGGACCACATCGGAGCAGGTTGCATCTCGGCAGAAGGGCTATTTGCCGGTAGGTGCCTTTTCCGCCATTCAAACGGCAGCAGTGCGGCAGATTGCTCGGCACCACGGCCTGTTGGATGAAGAAGGCCAACCCACTGAAAGCGGGACGAGTCTGCACATCGGCATATGGCAGACGTGGGAGGGCTATGTATCCACGCTTGACGATGGAAACGTCACCTGGTTCAGGCTCGACATGCCACCGCGCCCGCCGACAGTCGAGGCTATCGCCCGTCCGCCGCTGGCTGACTCAGTTCTGCGGTCGTCGTGGCCGCATCCGGTGCCCAGTTCGGGCGTGAAAGGAGTTCTGCGATCGCTGGAGGACGCGTTCGGGCACGGAAACGAAGCTGACGGCATAGGCTGGCACCTCCGCGATCTGCCGCTCCTCTATCGCAACTGGATGCAGGAGGAATGGCAGCGCACCGTAGAGATGCAGTCTGAGGCCTCGCCGCGCAGCCTGGACCCCAGCCAGGCAGACGTGCTCTGGGTGAAAGCCATCCTGGTCTCAGTCATGCTTCAGCATGAGGACGGCAGTGGTGGGGGCGTGGAGATCGTAGTGCCCGCCTTCTGACAGCACCGCTCATGGCTCACCCTTGCTACACCGCCGGGTCTTGCAGGCTCACCACGCGGTAGGGGTTGGCCGAACAGGGCGAAGCGGAGCGGGCCGCGCTCGTCCCCGCAAGGTGGTTTGATTCGGAGCAGGTGGTAGGCGAGTGCCCCAGCCATGGCGACGACTCTCGTGGCCGCCTGCGGGTCGTAGTGCCTTGGGGGCCGACGGTAGATGCGCACTGGGACCCGGCCATAGTGCCGCTGTACTAGGGAGCCTATGAGTGCAGCGAGAGTAAGAGAGAAGAGAGTTCGAGCGTGGGGCTGGAAGGCTGTGCGCGTGGGGTTGAGCGCCCTGCTCGTGGTGCTGGCGTGCGGGGTGGCTGTCGCGGGCGACAGCGGCGAGGAGACGCGACGACGGCAGCCCGAACTCTCCCCCGACCAGCCGATGCACTACTACTGGTTCCGGACAGAGCGCGGCGCGCCGAGGGAATCCCGATCCATGGACCCGCGGCTGAGGGAGGTGAGTGAGGCCTTCGGTG
>CP070816.1:2702495-2713018 GCA_020344235.1 Armatimonadota bacterium | reverse complement strand
GGCGAGGGCGAACAGCAGCACCGCTGCCCCCAGCATCTTCACCCCCAGCGCCAGGCCGCACATGATCCCCGCCACCCACAGCCAGCCGCCGCTCCTTCCCTCCCGTTGTCCCTCGACCCAGCGGGCAAGCGCGTAGACTGCGAGCAACGCGTACAGCGCGAATGCGAGTTCATTGTACGCAGACATCATCTGCCACCCCACGAGGGGGATGGCGGCGAACATCGCTCCCCCGAGCCACGCGGCGCGGGCGCCCCACCAACGCCGGCCGAACGCGAAGATTGCGCAGACCGTCAGCCAGCCGCAGCCGAAATGGAAGAGCTTCGCGAGGGCTTGATCGTGCAGCAGAAGCCCCAGGAGATAGAGCATTTCGAGCGTGAAGGGGAAGTTCGAGTGAGTGAGCCACGGAATCGGGTGGATCGCGCCGCGCGCGACATAGAGTTTCGGGATAGCCAGGTGATAGACGAGACCATCATAATCGGCACCCGCGGACGGCGCCAGCGCTCCGATCAAAGTCAGGATCAGCGCTATCAGGAAGAAGAGCAACAGCGGCAGCGCGGCCCAGCGCAAGTCGGCCGCTGCCGCGACGGCAGCGCGTAGGTGCTTTCCAAGGCGGGCAACTTGCCTGGATCCCAGCACCGCGAGCAGCGCTATTAGGGCGACGCCGGCCCACACTCTCAAGTAGCCCAAGAGTCCGACGGCGAGCACCAGATATGAGAGAATGCCCATCCCGAGGGCGGCGGCAAAAGGTATCTCCTCCGCCCCGCTGTCGCTGTCGGCCCGCAGTAGACGCAGCGCGCTGGCGCCTACGCCGAAGCAGACGCAGAGAATAGCCAGCCAGATCGCCAGAGACACCATAGCCGCCGACCTTCACCCGCACCGAGGAGATACAAGCTCTGACCGTCTTCGACACTCCGCACGGGTCTCCCTGTCCGGGGCGCAGTGGACGCCTCGCCCACCACCTTCTCGTGTCATCGCGCAACACCCGGCGCGACAGCGCAGGAAGGAAGCCCGAGGCTCGGGGCGAACCAACCTGCTCCATAGCAACTTGCGACAGCAGTGATCATCAGTTGCTATCGCGGACTCGACTGAGCGACAGGAGATAGACACATGGCGCAACAGGTGCGTATCGGTTTTGTCGGGGCCGGAGGGATTGCGACGGAGGCTCACATCCCGGCCCTGAAACAGATAGAGGGCGTGGAGATCGTCGCCCTGTGCGATACCAGGAAGGAGCAGGCGGACGCCGCAGCTCAGCAATTCGGCGGACGTGCTTACTCCGACCACCGAGAGATGCTCGATCGGGAGGAGATGGACGGCCTGTTCGTCTGTGTGCCGCCTGGCGCACATACGGACGCCGAGCTAATCGCCGCCGGGAGAGGCGTCCACCTCTTCATAGAAAAGCCAGTTGTGCTGACCATGGATAAGGGCCTTGAGATCGCTGAGGCCGTCAAGAAGGCGAACGTGATCTCGTGCGTCGGGTATCAGGTTCGCTACTTCCCGGTGGCCGAAGCGGCGCGGACCTTTCTGGCCGACAAGACCATCGGCATGGTTGTCGGCAACCGCTGGGGCGGCATTCCGGGCGGCCCGGAGCACTGGTGGCGGGTAATGGACCAGTCCGGCGGCATGGTTCACGAGATGGCCACCCACAACATTGACCTGATCCGCTACCTAGTGGGAGATTTCGCGGCAGTCTACGCGTGCTACTCGCGCAATGTGCTCAAGGATGTCGACAACCTGACGGTCCCGGACGCACAGGTCATCGTCATGCAGTTCGAGAATGGCGCCGCGGGATCGTTCTCTGCCACCTGCGCGCTCACGAAGGGCGGAGGCGCGAGTTCCACCGATATCGTCCTGCGTGACGTCATGCTCCGCATCTCCTTTTCGGAGATCGAGGTGATGCCGGAAGGCGCGGCCGACATCACACTTCCCGAGCCCGGGATGAACATCCAAGAGACTTTCATCCACGCCATCCGCACTGGCGACCGATCGGTGATTCGATCCGACTACTTCGACGCGCTGAAGACCGCCGAAGTCACACTCGGCGCCAACAAGTCCGCCGCAACCGGGAAGCCGGTGACCATGACGCTCGCCTGATCTGCGGCCTTCCCTCAGAGCGCACCGCCGGAAGATCGCCGATGCGTTGTTGACACGCCGGGCGTGTCTCACTATCATCTTGTCGGCGAGGCCGTCTGGCCGCGGACCAGCTCTTGATGGTCAGATAAAGCAACAGTGCCACCTTGGTACCTGCCATGATCCAGCGCGCTAGCTCTCAGCCTCCAGAGGTTCCCGTCAATCCAGTGGTATCGTCCGGAGCCTCCGAAAGCCCCGGGCCGAGTTCGCACCCCCAATCAGACGTCGGCGCGGCCGCCCCCGCCCGGCTGGGCATAGACATCGGCGCGGAAACGGTGAAGGCCGTGCTGGTCCGCGACGATGAGGTCCGGCAACTCGGCGTTGTGCCCGTCGAGGGAAAACCCCTCAAGCGCGTGCAGGAGATCCTGGAGCGGGTACACTCGGCCGGCCTGGCAGCGGCCGTCCTCGGTCTTACCGGCACCGGGGCCGGACAAGTCGCTGAGTTGCTGGGCGTCGAGCCGGTGGACCAGCCCAACGCCATCGTCGCCGCCTGCAACCTCCTTTATCCCGAGGCACGGACCGTTATCGAAATGGGCCGTGAGACACAGAAGTATCTGCGCTTCCAGTGGGATGACCTGGCCGGCCGACTCCTGCTCGACGATGCGGCCTTGAGCAGCAAGTGCGCCGCGGGCAGCGGCTCCTTTCTCGACCACATGGCCCGCCGCCTCAACTTCACTTCCGTCGGCGAGTTCGCCAGAGTCGCAGGCGAGACCGAGAACCCCGCCTCCCTATCCGGGCGCTGTGCGGTATTCACAGAGTCGGACATCGTACACCTCTACCAGAAAGGCACCCCGCGAGACCGGATCGCAGCCGGGATCCACCAAGCGGTCTGTCGCAACTACCGCTCCGCCATCGCCCGTGGTAAGGAGTTCGAGGACCGCATCCTCTTCATCGGCGGGGTCTCCCTCAACCCGACTGTCCGTAGGTATCTTGCCAAAGAGCTGGGCGTAGCAGACGACAGGATCCTCGTGCCAGAGCATGCTCTGAACCTCGGCGCAATCGGCGCCGCCTTGCGGGCGCAGGGCCGGATTGACCTCTCGGCAAGCCTCGTGCTCCTCCAAGAGCAAATCGGCCGGCCGCTCAAGTACCAGGGAACCGAGCCCCTCAGCCTGACTCGCTCCCAGGAGCTTTCCTTTCAGGATAGCACCACCGACCTGCCGCGGGAAATCCCGTCAGCGGCCCTCGGAGTGGACATTGGCTCGGTCAGCACCAAGGCCGCACTGGTGACCGAAGTGGATGGGCGGGTGCGGATCCTGGCCAGCTACTATCGCCGCACTGACGGCGACCCCCTGGCCGCAGTTCAGGATACCGTCGGGCGTATCCAGCAGCAAGTCGAGGAGGCCGGATTCAAGATTGGGGAAATATCTGCCGGGACAACCGGTTCCGGACGCTACCTCACCGGAGACTACGTTGGCGCGGACGTCATCAAGAACGAGATCACCGCTCAGGCCCGCGGCGCGCGCGCCTTCATGCCCGATATCGAGTCAATATTGGAGATCGGCGGCCAGGACTCGAAGTACATCCGCCTCGACGGCGATGTAATCGTCGATTTCGAGATGAACAAGGCTTGCGCCGCCGGCACCGGAGCCTTCCTCGAGAAACAGGCAGCGCGCCTGGGCCTCGATATCAATGAGTTCGGCCCGACTGCTCTCAAGGCCAAGCGCCCCCCTGATCTCGACTGGACCTGCACCGTCTTCTCCGAGTCCGCCGCCGTCTACTACCAGCAGAACAACGTGCCCATTGAGGACCTCTGCGCCGGCCTCTGTCTCGCCAGCGCGAAGAACTACCTGAATAAGAATGTCGCCAACCGCGATGTCGGAGAGAAGGTCGCCTTCCAGGGCGCGGTCGCCTTCAACCAGGGCATGGTTGCCGCATTCGAGACCATACTCGGACAACCCATTATTGTGCCCCCCTACCCCCACCTCACCGGGGCGATCGGGGCCGCCGTGATCGCCTATCACGAGCGGCCGGCCAACAGCAGCTTCCGCGGCTTCGAGCAGATCGCCGAGGGCGAGTACAACGTATCATCATTCGAGTGCAAGCGCTGCCCCAACCGCTGCGATGTCAACGTCTTCCAGATGGACGGCGGCCCCAAGTACTACTACAACGACCGCTGCGAGCGCTACAGCGGCGCGCACAAGCGCGGCCTGGGGGAGGCCCTCCCCGATCTGTTCGCCGAGCGCGAGCAGTTGCTCATGGAGGGGACGGACACTGAACTGCCTCAGGACGCGCCCTCCGTCGGCATCCCGAGAGGCCTAATGTTCGCTGACTACTATCCGCTCTTCCGGGGCTTCTTCCAGGCGCTCGGAGTGCGGGTTATCCCGTCCGATCCAACCAACAAAGACATCGTCACCAAAGGGCTCAACTCCGTTGCCGGAGAGCCCTGCTTCCCTCTGAAGGTCGCCCATGGGCACGTGGCTCAGCTGGTCGAGCGCGGGGTGGACTATCTCTTCCTCCCGGGAGTTTGCGATACCGAGCAGTCCAACCCCCATTTCCGACAGAGCCATACCTGCCCCTACGTGATGTCCGCGCCTGAAATCATCGGGTCTGCCCTCAGGCTCGATGAACTGGAGAAGCCTGTCCTCCTGCGGCCGCGGCTCTTCTTCCGCAGGGGAGAGCGCCACTTGCGTCGGGTGTTCTGGGACATCGGCCGCTCGCTCGGCAAGACTCGTTCCCAGGTGGACCGGGCCCTGGACGCCGGCCTCGAGGCCCTCCGCTCGTTCCGGCGGCGCGTGGAGGCTCGCGGCCGCGAGCTGATGGAGAGCCTGGGCGAAGACCAGCGGGCCTTCGTCGTTATCGGCCGGCCCTACACGACATACGACGCCGGCGTCAATATGGACATCAACCGCAAGATTCAAGACCTGGGAATACTGGCCATTCCGTTGGACCTGCTGCCCTTGGACCGCGAGGATGTCTCCGACGCGTGGCCTAATGCTTACGCGCGCCAGATACAGAAGAAGCTCGCCGCGGCCCGCGTGATCGGCCGCGACCCCCGGCTGCGCGCGGTCGTCCTAACCTACTTCGCCTGCGGACCGGATTCGTTCGTTAACCCATTCTTCAAGGAGGAAATCGGAAAGCCGTGCTATGTCATGCAGATAGACGAGCACACCGCGGATGCGGGCGTAATCACCCGCATGGAGGCCTTCGCAGACACCGCGGTGGGACGCGATGGGTCCGGCCCAGAGGTGATCATCCGCACGGATGATACCCCGGTGCTTGAGCTCGGAGATCGCCTCCTTTGGATTCCGCGCGCCTGCGACGCGGCAGCGGTTCTCAGCGCAGCCCTGCGCGCCCGGGGCGTCGACGCGGCGCCGCTTCCCCGCTCCCAGGACGCGGGGCTGAATCTCGCCCGAAAGGTCATCTCGGAAGATGTGTGCCTGCCCATGCTCCTCACTACCCAGGACATCATGGAGCGGGCCTCCGCCTCCGACTTCAACCCCGACCGCGAGGCCTTCTTCCAAGGGCAGTCCGAGGGGCCCTGCCGCTTCGGCATGTACTACATGATGCAAAAGCGCATCTTGCATAAGATGGGCTTGGGGGAGACGCAGATCGTTACCCTCGGAAGCCGCAGCGCCGACGGCGGCCTGGGCGTCGGGTTCCTCCTCGCCGCTTGGGGCGGCATGATCGCTCACGACATGCTCGGGAAAATGCTCACCCACACTCGCGCCCACGAGGCCAATCCCGGCCAGAGCGACTCAATCTACGCCCGCTGCCTGGCAGAGCTTTGCGACAAGGTCATCCCCGCTCAGCACCAGATCCTCAGCAGTTGGCGAGGGCGTCTTCGCTTTCTGGCCGGCCGGCATACAGAGCCGCTTGCAGACTTGCTGCGGCGCGCTCAGCACGAATTCGCCGCCGTCCCGCGCGAGAACACCGGCGAAGGCCGTCCCCTTGTCGGCCTCGTCGGAGAGTGGTTCGTGCGCCTCCACGATGGCGCCAATCAGCAAGTCATCCGCAAGCTGGAGAACGCCGGAGCAGAAGTCTGGCTGGCGCCCCCGAGCGAGTTCTTCAGCTACTCCATGTGCATCGGCGGGGTCTTGGCCGCTGATCGCTGGCGCGATACCCACGCCTGGTCTGACCTTCGCCTGGCTCTGCACCGCGCGCTGCTCACCAACATCGCGATGCGAGACGAGCACCATCTCTTCGCCGCCGCCCTCCCCTACCTCGACGGCCTCGACGACATCGGCCCGGACGAGATCATAGAGACGGGCTCGCGCTATGTCCATCCCTCCTTCGGCGGCGAGCCCATTTGCAGCATCGGCAAGGCCCAGGACTTCGCCAAGCGACGCCTCGACGGCATCGTCAACGTCATCCCCTTCAACTGCATGCCGGGCAACGCTGTCGCCATGCTCTCGCACACCTTCCGGCGCCATCACGACAACATCCCGTTCCTCAATCTCGACTACGACGGCTTCGTCGATGCCAGCCGCGACGCGAAGATCGTGTCGTTCATGTCGCAGGTGAAAGAGCGCCGGACGGCGCGCCGGGGACGAGATATGGAGCCGGTCAGACCGTATCTGGGCGTGGCCAGCGGCTTGGGTTCCCCGGCAGGAACTCCTTGAGCGCGAGCACCAGCTCTTCCGCGCCTGTCTCCGGCGCATAGCGAGACTCCGCGTCCCGTTGCGCCGCCTGACCCATCTCCCGTCTGTGGTCCGGGCGGCGGATCAACTCGTCGAGCGCGTCAACCCAGTCATCCGCCGTCCTCGCCAGATAGCCGTTGACCCCCTGCGCAATCGCGTCCTCGAACGGCGATGTGGGTGTCGCCACCGTTGGGATACCGACGGCGGCCGCTTCGAAGTACTTCAGCTCACTCTTACACTGACAAAACGGATTCTCCAGTTCTAGAGGCGCAAGGTTGATGTCGATGTCGGCCATCAAGCTCGGTAGATCGCGCCAGGGCACCGCTTGCAGACGGATGACTCTCCCACGGAAGGGCTCTAGCTCCGGCGGCGCATCCACGGGCCCGATAAGGACCAGGAGAACATCGGGATGCAGGGCGAGAACCCGGGCGAGTGCGGGCCCGATCGCTGCCAGGTCGCGGTCATGCGTTGGTGACCCACTGAGGTAGCCGAGTCGTACATCCCCGCGAACCCGCGCTTCCTCGCGCGTCGCGCGGGAGAGCGCCAGCAGCTCACGGCTGAGCACATTGCGTACCACGCGCACCGGCTTCCCACGCGTGCGCACCTGTTCAGCAAGCTTCTCAGTGGCGGCTATCACATGCGTGCACTGCTCCAAGAGCCACGCCTGGTGGGAAACACATCCGCGCGCCAGCGGAGGAATAGAGGACATCAATGAGGGCGCGAAAACCAGGTCATCAGCGTCATATACGATGGGGCGGTTCAAGCGGGACAGAGCATATAGCAGCACGCTGGTGTCAGCGCGAATCGGAAGCCGGTGCACCACCGCAATATCGTGCTCCGCGGCATCCCGGGCCGCCAGAACCGGATGTCCGAGATAATCGCGCACGCTGCGGAACGTATGCGGGATCCCGAGCATATCAAGTTGCTCACACTTGCTTTCCATGCGGTATCGTGTGCTGGCCCCCAAGGTCGAGCGAACAAGTAATACTTTGACCTGTCCATTCCGGTCGTGGTCTCTCCATTCCGGCCTGATCCGCTCGCACAGCCGCACCGTCGTCCGCTCCATGCTGGGCAGGGCCCTGTCCAGAATGGGAAGAGTGTTCGCGATCTCCCAGAGTTCGAGGCGAGCCTTCTGAGCGACCGTCCCGAGAACGCTTCCGAGGGAGACGGCGATTGCCTCCCGCTCTTCTGGCCGCAACAGATATGTCCGCCGACTTCCAGACAACAGGGCCAGCCCTTGCGCCCAGCGACTCGGTGCCCGGTCTTCGTCGGGCAAGACGAGAGCGATGTCCGCACTCAGCCCACGGAGCCATCGGATGGCGCCTCGAGTGGGGGCGAAGCGTCGCCCCTTGGGGGCGGGCCGAGTGCTCATTATCGCTGGAAGGTCTGCCGCGCGCCCTTGCCAGAAGGGTTGGTCGGTGCCGAAAACTACAGTGACCCTGGCATCCGGACAAGCTGCCGCGATCATCTGCAGGCGCGCGCGCAGAGCAGCATGTGCACAAGGCGCCACGACCAGGATCTGCTCGCAACCGGCCAGAAGGGACTCCACCGTGCGCGACATGTTGCCTCGTCCGTGTTCTGCTCCGGCGTATCCCCTTTCCCTCATCGCTCCCCTGCGCTCGAGAAGGGCCTCGAGGGGCCGCGGTCTGGCCTACTCTTGCCAGCGGGTCAGCGACGTATGTTCTCTGCGTCGCACCCTGGGTCCTTCGAGTTCGTCTCCGGCAGATCGCTGGCAGCTGATCGTGCGTGCTCTCGAATCTGAACTGTCGCCTGGCTTCCCACGCAGACCTAGAGCTTCTTCTAGGGCTGCATGCCACCGCGCTCGGCCTTCTTCAGATAGCCGCTCGGATTGAACGTGAGGTGGAACCTCTCCCGGGATCTATCGGCGGTGAAATCCGGGTTGGCCGCGAGGAACTCCTGCACGGCCTCCCGCGGGCCCGGAACGAGTTCTGGTTGTACCGGGTGCCCAATGTTGGTGTCTTCGACTATCAGATAGCTTCCGGGGGTAACGAGCTTGCTATAGACGGCCAGCTCCGCGAGCACGTGGTCTCGCCTGTGGTCCGAATCGAGGATGACCATTACCCGGTCATCGTTGCCTATGGCCTCGACGACCCGCCTCACAATCTCGTCTGAGGTAGATGGCCCCAAGAGGTAAGTTATCCTGTTGTGTACCGGTCTTCCGGTCTTCTCCTCAATGTCTATTGTGATGACCCTCCCCAGGCCGACGAGGTCGCACATGCAGGCCAGGAACAATGCGCTTCCGCCGTAGGCCGTCCCAGTCTCCACTATCACGTTCGGTCTCGTTTCTCGGATGATCTCTTGGTAAACCCAGAGATCCAGTGGACACTTCAGCGTAGGGACCCCGAGCCAGTAGGTATCGCTCCAGACCTGAGAGTGGTAGTATAGCTTGTGGAAGGCCTCGACGACAGCCTTCTCTTCCGTCCGGCCAGCGGCCTGAGGCGCTGCCCTGTCGTCAGAACCAGACCGGGCCCGTCGGGCTCGGCGGAACAGCCAGCGCCCGAGGAACGCCAGGCCGACCACCCCGAATACCGCCGCGACATCACGGGCCACCGACAGGAAGCTTGAAGGCGCTCCCGCCGAAACAAGCAAAGCAAGATCTCCGCTGAGATTTATCATCGCCTCCCCGCCGCCCGCGTCACGTGCTCCTGCCGGCCGCCCTCATTGCTTCCGAACCAGCACCGCGAAGCCGTTCCCGACTTTGTCGTCAACGTCCTGCACCTCTACGACGTGCCACCCCAGGTAGTGGATGAGTTCAACTGCGTCCTCCGTCACCCAGACCGAGTAGTGATCATGCAGGGGATCCTCGGGTTACTGATTGGTTTCGTGCCGACGAACAAGCTCCTCCAGGGTCGTCCGCGGCCTGTCTTTGTCGAAGGTGCGTTCCTTGTGAGCGACGATGGCGAATACGTATCCGCCCGGCCGCACAACGCGGTACCACTCTGTGAGCGCTTTGATGGGATCCGGGAAATGCTCCAGAACGTGTGAGCTGACGACGAAATCCAAGCTCTGATCCGCGAAGGGCAGCTCATCCCCGCTTGCGGCTATGTCAATGGGCAGCGTGTCTCCCATGATCTCCAATTCGGCCTTCTTGTGGGACGTTTCCTTTGACGTCGTTATGTCAACGTTCCACGTCACCAGGCCGAAGGGATTCTGGAGGGATCCGCCGACCTCGATCCCCTTGATTCCATTGAGGTACCTGTGTGCGAGGGCGCTCTCAATCCCCACCTCCATTCTCTTGACGGGAAGCTGTCGCTCTCTCCGCGCACGCACCTTGCTGCCGGCCCGCCACGCGAGGAACACGGCCCCTGCGACCGCGGCCGCCGCGGCCGCCACCGGTCCCCACATCGGCCGGCTTCCATGGCTGACCGCCAGGCTACCTATGAGAATGAGTAGCGCGATCAGCGCCACTCCCACAATCGCCAGGAGGGTTCTCGCCAGTTTCCCCGCCGGCCTGTCCTTCGTCAGGAAGAAGTAGGTCAGAACGTAGGCCAGGGTTGCAGCTATCGCAGCAAAGACAGCCGCCGCAGCGAGGGGCGCCGCGGACCGCAGAGCGACCGCGAGCAGCAGCAGCAGAACAACCGCCGTGACCGCAAGTGCATGCCGGGCATGCCTTTTCGCAGCACTTTCCGGGCGTCTGCCCTCGGCCCCCACGGTCTGCTGATCGTCCTCGTCTGGGCCTCTCATTCGCCTCCTGCCCGGCGCGGGGGCGTCCGAGCGGGGAGGGGTTCGGGCGCTGGCATCTGATTGCTCACGAGGGCAGTGCCTGCTGGACTCCATAGAGTCTCCTGTAGACGCCGT
>CP070816.1:2687421-2702395 GCA_020344235.1 Armatimonadota bacterium | reverse complement strand
CTCAAGGTTCACGGCGATCTGCTCCCTCAGTTCAGCAAGTCGCGCAAGCGGAAGGCTTCCTCCTCCAAGCGTTCTGCCGGTGCGAGGAAAGACCCCTGACGACGCTTCCGCGGGCGAGTCATGCGGGCCGACGATGTGGAGAGAGCCGCGCAAGTCGCTGGACGCAGTCTAGTGGTGTTCGCCGATCGAAGTAGCATGATGGCCGAACATCAGCGTCCTTGTCAGGGGCCGATTCCGGCCTCAGAGCCTGGAATCGGAGTGATTGAGGAGATGCGTTAATGAAGGATTCTGTTCGTGTGGCTGTGGCTCAGTTGACTGGCGTTTCGGGAGATATGGAATCCAACTTGACCTCGGCGGAGAAGATGATAGCCGAGGCCGCTGGGCGAGGCGCGGACATTCTGTGTTTCCCAGAGTACTACTTTATCCAGCCGGAGTCGGAGCCAGTCACTCGTCAAACTACACGTCGGGAAGAATCCCGCGTCCTCTCTTTCTTGCGAGAAATGGCCAGGAAACATGGATTGTGGCTGAATGCTGGCTATCTCCGCGGCAGGAAGTCTGCCTACTTCAACACTTCTGTGCTGGTGTCTCCCGCAGGCAGAGTCGTGGGACGCTTCAATAAGGTGCACCCCGCCCCTAATGAGGCGGTCCTAGCGGGTTCTGACTATCCCGTATTCCGCACAGAATTGGGCACCATCGGTCTGCTTATTTGCTATGACGTGTGGTTTCCGGAGGCCGCCCGCATGCTCGTCTTGGCAGGCGCGGAAATCATCCTTATTATGGCCGACGTGCCCGCCGGGCGCGGTGGCAAATCCGCTCTTCCGGGACACCCAATCAGCGATGAGCGGTTGAACTGGACCACCCTTGCCACTGCGCGAGCCCTGGAGAACGATGTGTTTGTTGTGGTCGCCGACCGGGTTCGCTATCGCCCCGCTGGCGGAGGTTCAATGGGCGGATCAATGATCATTTCTTGCGATGGAACGATGCTGGCCCAAGCCAGTTTCCAGCGAGAAGATCTGATCATCGCCGATCTGGATGGACGGGCGCGTTCGGCCTGGGTAGACGCCTATGGCCATTTGCGTCACCGCCGGCCAAGGACCTACACCGGACTAACCAAACGGGCCTTGCCCGCGAAATGAGGCGATGTGTGGGTGTCAAATGGCGATGGGACACCCCTGAGCGGCTCCTGGGCTTGTGCGCGGGCGACGATCATTCCACCATGTAGGACCACTGGGCGGCACCTCAGGGCGCCGCTTGCACCGTAACTCAGGGGCGGGCAATCGCCCTCCCCCAGGAGAGCCACGTCCCTCTGCCTTCTTCCGCCCCGCGGCGCAGGTGCTGACACCGCCATCAGGAGGCGCTAGAACTGGGCTGGCTGCGGCCTGCCGAAGGCGAACGGCTGATTCTGCATCAGCAGTACTACCAGCAGAACGTGGAGGGAGAAGGCGCGCGAGTTGCAGACCAACCGGGACAGGAACACCGGAGGTGCTGATTGACTCACTCCCCGATCCCTCATATCAAGGCTGATGATCTACGCCCAACCTCAGCGGCGCTAGTTGTCTGCGGCTGCGACACGCAAGGAGGAGGTGGGTGAGAAAGGCCTTGATGATACTGCTGGTTCTTCTGGCGACGTGTGCCCTACTACTGGGATACGCACGGCTGTCGCGACGCGCGAAGACAGATGCTCTTGTCGCAAGGATTCCACCTAATGTCCCTGCCGACGTGAGACGACAGATTCGGAAGCTCTGCTCCGCAAGTCCTGGCCGGCGAGCAGCTGCCGCGGAGGATCTGGCGAAGATGGGTGATCGCGCGGTGCCCGCCATACCGTTCCTGATAGAGACCCTGAGTGACCACAGCGGCTTGATATCGCGGCCCAGTAACTACATTACGACCCTGAGCGATGAAGCTGCCATTGCCTTAGCGGAGATCGGGTATGAGGCACTGGGCCCCCTCCTGGATGCCCTAAGGAATGACGACTGGCGTACCCGGGCCGGAGCGGCCATGGCATTGGGTAGAATGCGTGATCCACGGGCAGTAGACCCACTGATCGTGGCGCTGGAGGATGAAAGCGAGTCCGTCAGGGAAGAGGCCGCAAGGTCACTCAGACTCGCCTTCAGTATGTACAGGAATCTCGAGTTGTGGCCATGGCCTCCTAGGATGCCAATAGTCCCCTATTCAACGGCCTACGATGATCCGTATGCAGTGAAAGCCGCTAGAGAGGCGTTTGCGGCAGCCCTGAGAGATGAGAGCTTTCTTGTCAGGGAGTGCGCGGCAGAGGCGCTGGGGGAAATCGGAGACCGAACTGTCGTGGAACCACTCACTGATGCCCTGTACGACGAGTCCCCATTGGTGAGATGTGCTGCTGCAGAAGCTCTGGGCAGCATCGGAGATGACCGTGCTGTTTATTGGCTGATTCGCGTTCTACAAGGGGACAGCTCTTCGGAGGTGCGCGGCCGAGCTCTCAAGGCGCTCCGGGGGATAACGGGACAGAAGTTCGGTCGGCAGAAGGACGACTGGTGGACGTGGTGGGAAAATCACAAGGAGGAGTCAGGAGACGCTCGCCGGTGAATGTTGCCTGGACATACTTGTGCTCCCGAGAGTCCTTGCTAAGCACTCGTGAGAGCACGGGGTGTTGTCGGGCGTTCCTGAGACTCCTCTGCTGGGATTGTGGGCTCGCGGCGCTCCCCTGAGCATCCTACCAGCTGAGACCTTTGGGCGGCGCCTTCGGTAGCCGCTTGCACTCGAACTCAGGGCACGCGTGATCGCCCCACCGAGGGAGCCGCGTCTCTCTGCCTTCTTGTGCCCCGCGACGCAGGTGCTGACAGCCCCGCGCTGAGATGCTAGAATTGGGCCGGTTTGGGCCGGTCTTGGGCGACCGACTGACTTCCCGTCAGCAGTACTGCTGGCAGAATGTAGCGCCAGAGGTTGCACGAGACGCAGACTGATATCTCGGCCCACAATGATGTAGCGGGCCGTTTTCGTGGAATCAGACTTTGAGCCGGCGTAGCTCAGTTGGAAGAGCGGCTGATTTGTAACCACCCTCTCTGCATTCCCCTTGAGATTGGCCTGCAAGTCGGGTTCGCGATCCGCTGGTAGCGGAAAGGTAGCGCTTTAGGGGCGGTTTTCGGGGGACTTCCAGAGTTCGCCAGCCGTTGAGGATCAGATTAGCCCAAACCGGAATACGATGTCTCTGCTTCAGTGCTGGAGAATATGGCCCTCGCAACAGCGCCCTTTCGAGTCCGACCGACCCCGCGAGGGGTGTCACTTCGGTGGCGGTTCGGTAGCACTTCGGTGGCGCTCTGACCCACCTCAGAGTAGCGCTATGGTGGCGGCCGCGACGGTTCGATAAAAGGAGTTGCAGACCGAATCACAAGCGCTCAGGGCGCCCGGATAGAGTTTCTAGAGAGCACAAGCTAGGAACGGTTCCCGGCTCACTAGCGTCATTACACATGCTCGCGCAAGTAGGCTGCGGCCTGCTCCGGCAGCACGGAGTTGATCCATATCCCTGTCCCAAGCTCGAACCCGGCAGCGGTGGCGAGCCGCGGGAGAATCTCAATGTGCCAGTGGTAGTAGTCCTCACAGCTATCCCGCAGAGGGGCTTCGTGCAGCACCAAGTTGTACGCGGGATCGCCGAGCGCATCGTGCAGCGCCTTCAGGGTTGCCTGCAGGGCCCCGGCTAGCGGCTGGAGATAGCCAGCCCCTGCTCCTTCGAGTACCGCGGCGTGGGCCTTCGGGATGAGCCACGTCTCGAATGGCCAGCGCGAAGCATACGGCTCGAACGCGAGGAAGTGATCCGTCTCGAGGACGACCCTCTCGCCGGCCGTCACTTCCTGCCGGATCGTCTCGCAGTAGACGCAGCTCATCCGGTCGTCGCAGTACCGGCGCGCCTCCTCGATCTCCTGACGTACATTCGTCGGCGCGATCGGGGTCGCGATGATCTGGGTGGGGGGATGAGTCAGCGAGGAACCAGCCGGGCGGCCGTGATTGCGGAAGAAGGCGATGTACCGGAGGCGCGGGTCCTGCCTCAGGTGCTCGAATCGCTCGGCGGCTGCTTCGAGAACGCGAGCCGCGCCGTCCACGCCGAGCTCAGCCGGGCCGGCATTGTGGACCGGCGTCTCGATGAGCACCTCGTGGGCCCCGACGCCGGTGACGTTTGTGAACCACTGGGGATCGTGTACTTCGACCTCCCCGGCCGGGCTGAGGGCCGGAAACCGGTTTGGCACTACGCGCAGCTGCCAGCCCGGCGAGTCTGCGCGGCCGCCCCCGTCCCGGTATGCGAGCACCTCTGGCGGTGTCATGTGCTCGTTGCCGGGACAGAATGGACAGTCTGGCGCGCGCTCCTGCTGGTCCGCGGTCGGCGCCGCCGCCATGTCGCTGGGCCGTTTGGCTCGCTCGGTAGCGATTATCACCCATCTCTTGGTCGCTTCGTCCTGTCTTATCTCGGACACGCTCTTCCCCTCCCGTTCCTAAGTGAGCACAGTTCGCTGATGCAGAAACCCGGACTCTCTCGTCCTTTCGCTTATCTGCTCTCCGTCCTACCCCTGTCGCGAAGCGCGCCATTCGCCAGGTCCGTCTGGAACCATCAGTGGCGGCCATCCCGCTCCGATGCTACTATCACGCGCGCTTGAGGCCGACCGCGACGGACAGCCGCATCTGGGACCGCCCTCGAACAGCCGCCTCAGCAACCGCCTCCTCTGCAGGAGTTCGTTGCTGCCGGCCTGCGATGCAGGACCACGGCCAGCGAGAGGGCAACAACAGCTACTTGGGTGCCGATCCCGAGAGGCCACCGGGACGGGGCGACGTTGTGCTGGAACGCGTGGTGGAACTGCGTGATCCACGCTGTCCCCGGCCAGACCATAAACCACGTCCCCAGGGGAGGTATCTTCTCGATGACGTCTATCAGGATCGCGAAGATCGCTCCGCCGAGCATGACACGCCGGTCCGGCTGCCGCCATACGAGCCAGCCGACCAACACCAAGCCGAGCACGAAGTTCAGTATGCCGACCGTCGCCTCGACGGGCGTGGGCCCGCCATGCTCGACGCCGAACATAGCGTGCTCATCCAGGTGAGGCGTGAGGTCCAGGAGGAAGTGAGTTCCGAACGCGACCGGCCAGGCCAGCCACGCCCGGCGCAGCCCCCTGCCGATGGCCGCTCCGGCCAGCATGTGAGGTGTCGCCATCATAGGCGTCTCTCCCAAAGGTCCACATGGGCGCCCAGCGTTTGTATCACACCAATCATACCAGGTGTCCGGCCGCCGGGAATGAGGCAGAAGTCCTGGTTTCTCCCGAGAGCGCGCCCTACAACCCTGGGACGCTCACCTGTGTCAGGGGAAAATCGCAGGGGGGGAGAGGGCGAACGCATGATGCGGCGGCGGGTTGCCCCTCAGACTCCTCCAATGACTGAGCGCCCAGCGGGAAGAACGAGGCGCGGCGGCGAATCCAGGCCAGGCAGGCTCTACGGTAGAGCCAAGGACGGGGGGAGATGGGCAAAGCAAGGGCCCGATCTGTTACCTTCTTCGTCCAGTACTTCGTCCTGTTGCTTGCTGCCTTAGGCTGGGTGCAGATCGCCCCAGTGCGGGAACGCACGGGGGCGGATCTGCGGCTGTTCTACGCCCTGATCGGGGCGGCTTTTGTCTATGTTGCGCTGCGATGCTATCTCGTGGTCGGCCGAGGGATCTCGAAGCAGCTGAGCTACCTGTGGCTGACCATTGACCTGCTACTTATCACCGCTACGGTGCGTTTGACCGGCGGCCTCGACAGCGAGGCTGCTTTGCTCTACGTCTGGCCCCTCGCGACCTCGTCAATACAGCGTCTCCCGCGCAGGACACTTGTGGCCGGCCTCAGCAGCGGCGTGCTGTACGTCGCGGCAACGTGGGTCGACCGCGCTGACCCCAACTATGTAAGCGCGATGGCCGCGCGCCTCCTAATTCTGGTGCTCGCCACGTCACAGGCGGTGGTTTACGCACTCGCCGAGAGCGCCCGTATTGAGGAGACTGCGAGACTCCGGGAGAGGCTGGCTCTCGCGGACTACCGCGATCGCCTCGCCGGGGAAATGCATGACGGCCTTCAGCACTATCTGGCCGACATCAGCATGCACCTCGAGCTGGCGCGGAGACTCATGTCGGACGACCCGGCTGAGGCCGCCACCCTGGCAGTTGACCAACGGTATGCTGTCCGCCGAGCTGCAGACGAGTTGCGATACCTAATACGCTTGCTCCGATCCCCTGCCGTGGACAGAGAGGGCTTCCTCGCCGCGCTGCGAAACCACCTGGACACCTTCGGGGAGCGGGCCTCGGTCTCTACGCCCTTGGAGATCGAGGGTCCCTCGCTGGCTCTGTCACCCGAAGTAGCCCACGCGGCTTTCCGGATCATCCAGGAGGCCCTGACGAACGTCGAGAAGCATGCGGAGGCCAGGCAGGCAAAGGTGACGTTGAGGTTCGGCGACCACTCCTTCGAATGCCTTGTCACAGACGATGGCGTGGGCTTCTGCCCGGCACGGGCCAGCCAGTCGACGAGCGCCGGCACAGGCTTCGGGCTGTCGAGCATGAGACAACGCGCGATGGCTGTTGGGGGCGAACTCGAGATCAGTAGCACTCCCGGCGGCGGCACCGACATCAGGTTCTCAGTTCCCCTGAAGGCGAGCAAGGTCGCGCTCTCGGAAGGAGTTCGAAATGGCAGCGATCAGACTGCTCATCGCAGAGGATGAGACCGTCGTCCGACATGCGTTGGCAAGATTGTTGGCAACGGAGGAGAACATAGAGGTGGTTGAGCAGGCTGACAACGGGGAAACGGCCCTCCGCCTTGCGCGGGAGCATAGGCCCGATGTCGTGTTGATGGACATCAAGATGCCCAAGATGGACGGTATCGAGGCAACCCGACAGATCAAGGACGAGCTGAGCGACTGTGCGATAGTGATTCTCACTGTCCACCAAGACAACGAGAACGTGTTCAGGGCCATCAAGGCCGGTGCCACGGGCTATGTTCTGAAGGACGCGCCACCTGAGCAGACCGTTGAGGCCATCAGAGCCGCCGCCAGAGGCGAAGGCTACCTGCACGCGTCGCTGGTGAGCCGAGTCTTGGCCGAATTCTCCCGTATCAGCCAACTCCGCGCGGCGGCCAAAGAAGTATTCGCCGATCTGACTCCTCGAGAGATGGAGGTCCTGGAACTACTCGGGAACGGGCTCAGGAACAGAGAGATCGCTGAGCGGCTCTACATCAGCGAGAAGACTGTCAAGAATCATATCTCGAGCATCCTTTCGAAACTGCAGGTCAACGACCGCACGGAGGCGGCGCTGCTGGCCGCCCGACACGGCCTGACAGACACGCAGTAACCCTCCTCACCGGCTCTCGCCCCCCAGTCCCTCTAGCCCTGACCGCGCCTGAGGGTCCCAGGAAAACGGGACCTCCGCTGTTGACCATCTGGGTCTCCGGCTGCTGTTGGGCAACCACCCGCTAACGGTACAGTATCCATGAGGCTGGTATGGATGCGAGGGTGCAGCAGTGGGAGCGAAGCCAGATGTGCAAACGCGATCACACTCCAACACAGCGGTCCGCGTCTGCGGGCCATCAATGCCCCGTCCTCATCCGGGCAGTCACCGTGAGCGTGGCCAGGAAAGCACCCCAGTGATCGGCCTGGGTAGCGACCACAACGGGTTTCCGCTCAAGCAGGAGCTGCTCTCCTTCCTGGAGGAGCGCGGCGAAGAAGTGCGCGACTTCGGCACGTCATCAGAGGCGCCCGTCGACTATCCCGACATCGCGGCATCGCTCGCCGAAGCGATTAGGGACGGCCTCATCGAGCGCGGCGTCCTTGTGTGTGGCACAGGGCTCGGCATGGCGATCGCCGCCAACAAGATCCCGGGTGTCTATGCAGCACCGGTTACGAATGTCTACACTGCCCGGAAGGCGCGGGAGAGCAACAACGCCCAGGTCATCACGCTCGGTGCACAGCTGGTCGATGTTCCTCTCGCCTTCGCCATCGTGGAAGCCTGGCTCCAGGCGGAATTTCAGGGCGGCCGGTCTTCTCGCAAGGTGGCGAAGATACGATGTCTGGAGGCGCGCTACTCGGGCAGCGCTGTTACTGCCGGACTCATGGGAGGACGGCCATGTTGACGCCTGCTCTTCTCTGCCTCCTGGCCTATCTGATCGGGTCGGTTCCTTCCGGCTATCTGCTGATCCGTGCGACCCGGAAGGTCGACGTACGCCAGTACGGATCGCACAGCATCGGCGCCATCAACGTGTGTCGAGTGGGCGGCATTTGGCTGGGTGCAGGAACGCTGCTGGCAGACGCCGGCAAGGCGCTGGCCGTGGTAGTGCTGGCACGGGCCCTGGTGTCGTCGCCTTGGGTGATCGCCTCAGCCAGCCTCCTGGTGATGATCGGACATGCGTACTCGCTCTGGCTCTTCCTGGCGGACAGAAGGTTCTCAGAGGGAAAGAGCGTTGCCTGCGCGCTGGGAGTCGTGTTCGCTCTGTCCCTCCTGCGCGCGTTTCCCTGGTACGTGGCTGTGGCTCCAGTCGCCCTGTGGCTAGTTGGTCTGGTCGGGCCCCGGCTCCTGACGGGTCGCTGGTCCTACATATCCCCGGCCAGCATGGCCGCCACTGTCTCGCTCCCCCTCGCCGCGTTTCTGGCGCAGGCCGGAGCGGCCTATCTGGGCCTCTCGGTAGCAATGGCGGTGCTCATCCTGATCCGCCACACGAACAACGTCAGACGCCTCCTTGCCGGAACCGAGCCGCGCCTGGGCGATCGTTTGTCCAGCAAGGCTTTCCCCTCCCCTCGTGCCCAGTAGTCCCGTGTGCCGCGATCTGAAGTCAGACGCGTATCCGGGCAGACAGATAGCGATATAACGAGGAGGTCGATCCACCATGAGAGTAGACGCAGTACTTCCCGCCGGTGGGCGCATCTCGGGCCCGTTCGCCCGTGAGGCAGGCACCGAGATCAAAGCGCTGATTCAGCTAGGGGGTTGGACCGTGCTCGAGCGCACGCTCGCGTCGCTTGGCGCAACAGGCCACGTGGGGCGGATTGTCGTGATCGGTCCTGAGGAGGTCATCTCGCACCAGGCGGCGCGCTCAGCTGACGTCGCGCTGAGTGAGGGCAGTTCGGGGCCGGCCAACATCTTCCGCGGCCTCGAGTGGTTGTACGTCGCCAACGACAGAAGCTATCCCGAGCGAGTGCTGATTCTGACGACCGACCTCCCCTTTCTCACCGCCGACGCCATCACGCAGTTCCTCGACGTATGTCCGTCAGATCTGGATCTGTGCATCCCCATATTGAGAAGGGAGGAATTCGAGGCGCGCTTCTCGTACCGCTCCGCGCGCTACGCGCATCTCAGGGACGGCGAGTGGATGATCGGCTGCGCCTTCCTCGTGGACCCGGTGGCCCTTGTCCGCAATCGTTCTGCCATCGAGCACGTCTTCGCCGCGCGCAGGAGCCGCCTGGGGATGGCGCGCCTTCTAGGTCCGTCCTTCGTCTTGCGCTTCCTCACCCGCCGTCTCACTGTGGCGCGTATCGAGCAGCGCTGTCGGGAGATGCTCGGCTGCACAGGGCGAGGCATTCGGGGCTGCGCGGCCGAACTCGCGCTCGACATCGACTATCCTGAGGACTACCGTTACGCTGTGCGCTGTGGCGCATGACATGATGCCGTCACCGCCGGCCGTCCTGTGTGACGGAATCCGTGGTCCGGACTCCCAATAGACGGTGGGCAGCCGCCCAGACGAACTCAGCGATGTAGCTGGCGGAGGTGAGTCATGGGAACTGCGAGCAGGATCAGGCTGGGGGCATCGATACTCGCCAGTCACCCCGTGCTTGGCACGTGGTATCTTCGAAACAGGCTGCGCGTTGCGACTCTTCCGTTCGAACGGGCCCGCCTGGCCGGTTACAGCCGGTTTGCGCGCGGCCTTACGTTCAGGCTGACGTGGGCCTGCAATCTGCGCTGCAAGATGTGCAGGTACGCCCAGAACGGCAACGTGTGCGCGAGTCCCAGTGACGTGCTCCCATTGGATGCCTGGACCTCGCTAGTGGACGATGTGAGTCGTTTCCGGCCCTACATTTCGATGACGGGCGGCGAGCCGCTCATGTACCCACATACAGAGGCACTGATACGCCACACCAGGGAGCGAAACATGCGATGTACGCTCACAACGAACGGCACACTGCTGGCGAAGAAAGCACCGCTGCTAATGGAGGCTCCGCCCGATATGCTGATCGTATCGCTCGACGGCCCTCGCGATGTCCACAACACCGTCCGGGGCCAGCCGAAGACCTACGAAAGAGCCGTAGAGGGCATCGCCGCCGTCCGGGAGCTGAAGCACCGGAGCAAACAGAACGCGCCGGCCATCGTGATCAACTGCGCCATCACGCCACACAACTACGAACACGGTGCCGCTATAGTGAAGATCGCCCGCGATCTCCAAGCCACCGCTCTCAACTGCCAATACCAATGGTCTCTTACCCCAGATGCGGTGAGCGAACACAACGCCGCCCACGACGGCTCCCACAGCCTGTCATGCGAGGAAGCGGGGGCCGCAGACCCACCTCATGCGGACCCGGTTCAGATGGTGGAGGCGGTTCGGCGCATTCGCCGGGCGGCGGCATCTCTCCGTGACCCGCTGATGGTGACCTTCCATCCCAATCTCACCGACTCAGAAGTCCACGAGTGGTACAGCAACCCACGAGCTTGGGTGCAGCGCCGGCCCGCCGTCTGCGCCTGGATCAACACGAACATCCTGCCAAACGGCGATGTTGAACCGTGCTCCGGCGTCGTCTGCGGGAACATCACGCAGGCAGCGTTCTCACAGATCTGGAATGGCCCTCCTTACAGGGCATTCCGCCGGCGTCTGGCGGCCGCCGGCGACTTCCCGATCTGTGTGCGATGTTGCGTCTACTTCCGCAGGGACTGACGTAACGGGGCCCGAACCATGATTGATCTCCCACCCGGCGAAGCTACTTGCACTGACTCAGGCCGGATGGGAGCGGATGGTACACAGAGATGCAGAGGGAGGGCGCGACCATGCCACCTATCCTGACTATCGCCAACGTCCTCACATTCGCACGTCTCATACTGCTTCCGGTCGTTATCGTCGGCATCGTCACCTCCCAAGGGTGGATCACCGTGGCTGGCATGGCGCTCGTCTTGCTCACGGACCTGCTGGACGGGCGTATCGCCCGCCGCCTGCGTCAGGCCGCGCAGTTCGGGAAGGCGCTCGACAGCACCGTTGACTTCGTGCTCATATACTCCTTGTTCATAGCTTTCTATGCAGCAGGACGTCTCGCCACATATCAGTTCGCCATACTCTACGTCGCAATGCTTACGATTCTCTCGGTGCAACTGCTTACCCAGAGCAGCGGCACGATAGCCTCGCCGGTCACTGGGAAGCTGCTCGGCGCGCTCGAGTACGTCTTCCTCCTGTTCCTAACGGTGAGGGAAGTGCTCCCTGAGGCCCCCCTGCTTGCATCTCTTGGTCTTGGCCTCTTCCTGATGCTGGCCGGGGCGATAGCAGTCAACACCATTGTGTGTCTCAGGATCATCGTCACCGCAACGAGACCCGCTTCAGACGCAAGCTCAGGCGGCGGGAGCGCGGGATGACAGAGCGCTGCACGCCGGATCTCTGCGGGCAGCGCGCCCGGAGCGCCAGCCAAGGCTCGATCACGGTCGAGCGGGTAGCTCTTGTCCTCCCCAGGCTCCCAGCCGAGTTCAACGCCATGACGGTTGCTGTCGTCTCAGACATCCACGCCGGCAGCAGGAACAGTGGTCGCGCCTCAGTTGCAGAGGTCGTCGAGAGAACGAATGCTCTAGGGGCCGACCTCATCGTGGTGCTCGGAGATGTGGTCCACTCGGCAGCAAACGCCAACTCCTACCTGCCGGTTCTCTCCGGACTGGAAGCCAACGAGGGGGTGTATGCCTGCCTTGGCAATCACGAGCATGGATTCGTCTGGTACTCTCGCTACCTCGGCGCTTCCCGGGCCCCGTCGGTTGACCGGTGGCGCGCGCTCTACGCCGAGGCCGGCATACAGCTTCTGGTGAACGAAGCGAAGCCGCTTCCGAGGGGGCGCTCCCGCATCTGGCTACTTGGTGTGGACGACGCCTACTCCGGCAATGACGACCTGGCGGCCGCTCTGGCGCAGGCCCGCGCCAGTGAGTTTTGCCTTGCTCTGACTCACTCGCCGGATCTCGTGGACGATCCTCAGGTGCGAGAGGTGGATCTGGTCCTGGCCGGCCATACCCACGGGGGGCAGATATGCTTTCCGTTGATGGGGCCGCTGTTCGCGCCCTGTCGGCAGTTCCGGCGGCGGGCCGCCGGGCTGCTTCGCGCCAACGGGACGACCATGTATGTCACTCGCGGGTCAGGAGAGGCACTCCCGGTCAGGATCAACTGCCCGCGGGAGATTTCGTTGGTGAGCCTCATGTGTGTGCAAGGGCCTCCGCTCGCACGAGACCGTGAGAGATTCAGAACCTGATAGACGCAGCGTTGGCTGCGAACCGAAGAGGTCCGCGATGCGGAGCCACACGGGATGAAGCAGATCCGATCCGGCAAGCCCACCACAGCCGGCGTCCGCCTGAGATATAAGGTCCTGTACGGGATGGGATATCTCAGCGTCGCGCTCGCGACCGACGTGACACTGACCTGGCTTCTCAAGCGCTACTACCCCGACTCCTCAGGCGTGACCGCCACAGCGTCGGTGTCCGCTGCCGCCTTTATCGTAGCGGCCGTGTTTGGCCGCGTCGTGGACGCGCTGGCCGATCCGCTGGTCGGCTACTGGAGTGACCGTCTTCGCAGCCGGTTGGGGCGGCGCAAGCCATTCCTCCTGCTGGGCGCCCCGCTTCTGGCCGTGATGTTTGTCTTGATCTGGACTCCACCTGTGCCCGGCCTGTCGCTGGTGAATGGAGTCTACCTGGCGGCGGCCCTCGCGCTGTTCTTCTTCATGTTCACCGTCGTGGTCTGCCCCTATCTGGCGATGCTGCCGGAGATCACATCCAGTCGGGCAGAGCGCGTCTCGCTCACCGCCTGGCAGGGAGCATTCAACGTGCTCGGGGCGGTAGGTGGGACGATCGCCTCTGGCTATCTCATCGATCACTATGGCTATCGGACGATGGGGCTGTATCTGGCCCCGGTCATCCTCCTTGCCTCCTGGGCCCCCCTGCTAGTCCCACAGCCCGCGGCCAGCCCGAAGCCAAGCGGCTTCCCAATTCGTGAGGCCGTGGTGAGCACGTTGCGCAACCCGTTATTCGTGCCCTACGTGCTGGCGCAGCTCCTCTTCTGGGTCGCGGTGCGCATCATCATTGGAGTGATGCCAAAGCTCCTTCACATACGCTTCAACATGGGCGAGGAGAGAATCGGCTACGTGATGGCGTCGGGACTGCTGGTGGCCGCGCTCTTCCTCCCATTCATGCCGAGGACCGCGAAGCGCATTGGCAAGAAGCGGCTGTTGATCGCGGCGATGGTCTACTTCGGACTGCTTGCGGTCCCAATGCCGTTCCTCGGAACGCTGCCCCTGCCCGTTTCCGGTGCTGGTCAGGCCTACCTGCTGATGGTGCTTGCCGGGCCCGCGATTGCAGTGTTGTTCTCGCTGCCCAACGCCATCGTTGCCGACATCGTGGACCGGGACGAGAAGAGCACAGGCGAGCGACGCGAGGCGATCTACTTCGGCGTTCAGGGACTGCTGGTGAAGGTCGGCATGGGACTCGGGGTGGGCCTCGCAGCCGCCCTCCTGTGGCTCTTCGGAGCGGAAGTAAACAGCCAGGGCGGGTATCTGGCCTGCGCGCTGGCCGTGGCGGCGATCTCAATTTCCGCCGGCGCCGTGATGACCAGGTACCGGGACAACTAGCCGGTGATCGGCGCTCGCCGGCGGCCCGGGAGTCGGAGCTCGATGCCAGCTCGCGCAAGATATCTGCCATGGGCGAGCATGAACGCCTGGTACTGAGCGAGATAGCTGGGGTTCTCAGAGGCCGCATTTGCCGACTAGGGGAACTTCAGCATACCCCTATGGACGTGGAAGTCAGGAGGCATCCGGGGCGGCCACCGACCGAGCCACGAGAGAACGGCAGTTCTGATCGAGGTGAGATTCAAGGTCCGCTGCACCCAGGAGACTGCGAGCTTCAGTGATGATTCGGTGTCCGCTCTGTCGTCCACTACCAGGACGTGGCGGCCCGGAATGGGGGGCCCGCTCGGCTCGACGATCGGCTGGGCACACAGGTAGTAGACACCCTGAATCAGCTTCCGAGCTATCTTCGGCAGGACGTGATAGATCTCCTCAATGTTGCGCTTCCTCCGCACCCGCACGGCCTCTGAGCCACTTCGTGCAGGTGACAAGGCCTGGCAGCGGTTTCACATCATGGAAACCCAGCGCCGACACAGGACAACATGCTCTCGCCGAGTAAGGCGTGGAGCGGTATCAGCGCAATGTGGCCATCACAACTGGGCCAGAGAATGTGTCCGGAGGAGGGCACGTGCTCTAGTTGCCTCCCGTTTGCTCGTCGCGCTTGCTTCTCTGGCTCCGTTCCTCGCGGTCTTTCTTCCTGTATTCCTCTCGCGTCATCGAGCGATCCCGGGACCTGGGTCGCTGCCCGCGCTCGTGAAGCTCTGGAGAGCGCGCCTGCAGGTTCTCTGTCCACCATCTGTCAAGCCGCCTAAGCAGCCACCCAAAGATGAGACCCGAGAGGGCGAACCCGACCCCGGCGCCAAACTGCCCGCTGGACATTGCTGCTATCGCAGTCAGAACCCCGAGCACAATCGCAATCGTGCCTATCTCCCTCAAAGGGCGCGCCTGGTACATTTGTGTACTCCTCCCTCAAGCAACTACTTGGCCCTAGAGCCGTTCCAGCCTTGCTCTGACGGGCTCTCTGCCGTATCGCGGCACTCCATCTCGCCGGAGGATGAGCCCACGTGTCCTTGTCGAGGGTTCGTGATACCAGTTCCAGTGTGCTCGAATGGCTCCTTCTGAGTCCAGTTGCGACGGCTTCAGGTTCGCTCGACAACGACCTGCG
>CP070816.1:2683790-2687321 GCA_020344235.1 Armatimonadota bacterium | reverse complement strand
GTGGAGAGCCGAAAGTGGACGCGGAGACGGGGAGCGTGACCTTCGCGGCGGCCTACGAGATCGGCGCTCAGGGAGACAGGATCAACTGCACGCTGAGGTTTCGCCGATAGGGAAGGGGCGGAGCGCGCCGTCGGTCCTGTCGGAGCGGATCATCTCACGGGAATGGAGTCGAGCACCGCCTGGCTGACCTCGACGTTGGCGCTCTTCACCAGCCGGTTAATCAAAGCCGCGTATTCCTGCTCGACATACGCGATCCTGACGTCCCGCTGCACCTCTTCGAACGCCTGGATGCCGAGCGGTTCTCTCTGAATGCACTTCAAAATGAAGAACGCGCTCATGTCCTCGAACATTTCGCTCGTCTCGCCCTCGGAGAGCTTCATCGCCTCCGCCCTGCGGCCGCCGCGGTGAGACTTGTCGGTCAGGCGGCTCTCGAAGTCGAAGGTCTCCTCGTTCAGAACCCCGCCCTCGTTGTATTCGCTGGCCAGATCCTCGAACCGCTCGCCACTCTCAAGTCGCTGCTTCACTTCATCCATCTTCGCCTTCGCTTGATCTCTTGTGAGGGTCTCGGGGTATCCGTGGCGCCGGCCGAACGGTATCTCTATTGCCCAGGTGATCACGCGATTGCCGCGGTCGTAGCGGACGGTCTTGACGGACTCGTAGTACTGCCTGAGCGCCTCTTCCGAGGCGCGCAGCTCTTCCTCTGGCAGGCGCCTCTGGAGCGCTATCCGAATGTTGTTCATAATGTATAGGAAGAACTGGTCCTCCCCGTATTGCTGAGGGCCGTAGATTGGCTCGCCGGCCGCAAGTGCTTGTCTGCGTCTCTCGTTCTCTTTGTCGAGAGCTTGGAGAAAGGCATGGTAGTCGGTAGCTGCAACGATGCCTTTCTCCTTTGCCAGGCCCAGCTCGACCTTCGTCCGCACGCAGTCCTGGAGGGTGCGCTGCTTGAGCCAATCGCCCGGGGTGAGGCCGCCGTGGGCGGTGGTCCAGAAGTCCGGGCCCGGCGAGGCGTGGTGCTTCTCTCGGAAGTGCAAGTATGCGAGAGAGCGATTCCTGGCGAGCCGCCGTTGGAACATCCGGACCGAGACCGGGTCCCCGTTCACGGTCGCAACCGATGGCTCGGGGGAGTCCTCGGTGGCCGCCGTTGCGGCCGCGATGCCGGGCCAAGCGGCGAAGACTGCCGCCATTAGCATGGCTGCGGCCAGGATAATGCCCCGATTTCCCATCGCGCCCTCCTGCGGCTTATGCGGAGCCCCGCCTGGGCGGGGCTCCGCTGCGCCTCAACTCGAAGGTTCGTCCGGGGAGCGCTAAGGCTGTGCCGTGATCTTCACCAGGTCAATGAAGTGGTCCCAGACGTCGCCACCGGCGTCGCCGGTGCGGATGCGGATGCGCACCTCGCCGGTGGGCGATATGTAGTCCGCGGGGCTGGGCACCACAGTGACGGTGGTCTGATCGCTGGTGGTGTTGAGCCAGTTATCCCCGACAACGCCGGTCCAGGCTTCGGCGCTGAAGTCCCAGACCCGGATGCGCTCGCGCTGCGGAGCCAGGGAGGGGTGGGACTCTGAGGTGATGGTGAGGCCGGATAGGCTGCTCAGGCCGGTCTCGAACGAGTAGTGGATCCAGGTGGACTGCTTGCCGACCGCCTTGGCGGAGGCCACCTGCATGTAAGTGTCATCAGAGGCCTGAAGTTCGGGGACGCCTCCGGCAACCAAGGTTCCGTACTCGAGGGTGAAGGAGGCGGGGTAGTAATCACCGCCACCGCCCGACGTAACGGTGATGTAGCCGGTCTTGATCTCATCATCCGAACCGTAGGCGTTGGTGGCGGTGAGGCTGACTGTATAGATGCCCTCGTTCTGGTACTGGTAGCTCGGGTTCTGGTCCTCAGAGGTGCCGCCGTCACCGAAGGTCCAGCTCCACGATGTCGGGTCATTGGTCGAGAGGTCGGTGAACTGGACTGTGAGCGGCGCGACGCCGCTCGTCGGCTCGCCGACGAAGTCGGCCACGGGCGGCTGGCCCTCTGTCACGGTGATGTAGTCGAGCTTCGTCTCGGTGTCCTGGCCCTGAGCGTTTTCCACCGTGAGGCTTACCGTGTAGCTGTCCGCAGTCTGATACTCGTAGACGGGATTCTGGACCTCAGAGGTGCCGCCATCGCCGAAGGTCCAGTCCCAGGAGGTGGGATTGCCGGTCGAGAGGTCTGTGAAGTAGACGGTGAGAGGAGCATTGCCCGTTCTCGGGTTGCCGGAGAAGTCCGCGACCGGCGGAGGGGGCGGGCCGCCGGCGTACTCGTGCGCGCCGGCATCAGGTGTTCCCGAGGGATAGGGAAGCGCGTTCCCAAAGTAGTCCTGGCTGCCGTGGTCCGCCCCGATGGGCCCGGGGTGACTGGGCAGCGCCATCAGGATGGGGTCGTCGCTCCACAAACCGTAGTCAATCGCCGGGGAAGTGCCCTGGAGCATGTAGCCGCCGCAGGTGTCGCGCCCGGTTCCGCCGGTGCCGGGAGCGACGAGCTGCGGATCCACTCCCCAGAGGTTGTCGGGGTAGTCATCCACCCACTTGCTGTAGTCTGAATCCCCGTACACGATATTGCGCCGGAAGTCGAAGCCCTGCTTGACGCCGAAGTCCGGCTGGAGGAAGTTGCCGCCGCACCAAGTCTCGAAGATGTTGTTGTAGACGTGCGCGTCCTCGGAGTCGGACAATCGAAGGACATCCTCGACGGGCGGGGCCCCCGCCGCGCCCGAATGGTAGAAGACGTTGTTGTAGAAGTCGGTGTGGACGGACATGCCTGCGAACTTGGTGATCTCCTCGCCGTCGTCCTGGCTGATGTTGTAGCGGACGACGTTGTTGTCGCAGGTGCCGCACTTGTTTCTCGCATTGGCGAGCCCGATTATGAGGATGAACCCGCCGAGGTTATCGTGGCTGTACTTGTACTGGACTGTGGTGCGCTCGGTGTAGTCGTCAATATCGAATGCCTGGCCGTCGGTCGTGTGATTCGTCTTGTAGACCTCGTTGAACTGCATGACCGTGTCGTCGGACTCATAGTTCCAAATGGCAACGTACGGGTCGGTCTGCCGCATGTGCGTCCAGCTTGCCACGTTATACTCCACCGTCGCGCCCTCGGTCATGGACATCACGATGCCGTCGCCCTGGATGTGGTCCACGACATTGTTCCTGACGACGATGTTGGTGTGGTAGGTGGTGGGCGTGTGACAGTTCCACTCGAACTGGTCTGACCACGTCTTGATCGCGGTGCCGCCGCACTCGTAGATGTAGCAGCCCTCGATGAGCACATCGTCGAAGACGGTGCCGGCGACGGTGTCGCCAAACACGTCTATGCATATCCCGCCGTTGTTCTTGCCCTTGTCCCGGCCGGCGCCGCGGCCCAGCTTGGCGTTGACGTGATGGATGTCGAGGTTGAGCAGGCGGATGTGGGCGTGCACCTGTCAGGTCTCATGGGCCGTGATGTCGGCCCCGTGCAGTTACTCGCCCTCGACCCCTTCGAGGTAGTTGGTGATCTCGAGGTTGCTGATCTCCCAGTAC
>CP070816.1:2625273-2683690 GCA_020344235.1 Armatimonadota bacterium | reverse complement strand
GGTCTCGCAAGGGGGCCCGCGCGAGGTATCCGAGGACGGCGCGCCAGGCGGCGAGAGTGAAGCCGGCGCGGATGAGAGTGTCGGCCATCTCTGCCCAGGGAACAAGGGCCACGAATGCTATGGCGACGGCCATGATGGGGAGGGCTACAATGGCGGGGAGGCGGTTGAGGTACATGAGGACGGCCATCGCGGCGAAGATGGCGAGGAGAGCGAGGGCGAGGGGCATTGTGAGGTGGTCCTCCCCTATTCCGTCGGGTTTGGGTCGGTAGGATATGCCTTGTTTGGGGGGGAGGTTGATAGGGGTGAGAAGAGTTGAACAAGTGGTCGGTGCGAGCTCGCTCGCACCAGGCGAATAGAGATTCGCGGCACGCTCTAGGGCTGATTCGCCCCATGCATTTGCGTATTGAAACTGCTTCCAGGGGCGCAGGGCCGCCGTGGCGAGGAGTGCTGACGAGGCCCGCGAGGTGACAGGCCGGGGAGCTGGGGCTGCTACAAGCACACGTCTCGGATGATGACGCGGGCGGCGTTGTCGGGGTTGGCGTCCGCCACCTTCAGATAGCAGGACCCGCTGTCGAGTATCTCCGGGAACAGGTCCCCTATCACGTTGTCCATGTTGCCGAACGCTTCCAGCACATCGTCGGGATAGCGGTCGCGAGCGGCCTTGATCTCCTCGAACTCGCCCGGCTTGCCCTGCCAGTCGGCGGCGATGCTGACGACGTAATCCCCCTGCGCCCAGACCTCGACGCTGTAGCCGAGGAGCTTGGCGGAAACCGGAAGTCGATAGGTCACGGAGGCATCGCCGCCCAGCTCGCGGTATCCGGCTTCGGCGCTGGACCCGGTGTCCTGGTAGATGTACTGACGTTCAGCCGGTCCGCCATCGGCTATGAAGTACAAGACGTAGCGGGCCCGATCTTGCTGAGCGAAATAGGCCGCGCCCCGCCGGACGCGGTCGACCCTCTGCTGCTCTTCGTCGTCGAGTGCGACCACCTCGATTCGCGGGAAAGCCGCGCCCCAGCCGCCCTGAGGGTAGGCGGAGTAGATCGCGACATACACCTTGCGCGACGGATTGTCGGCGAGGTAGGAGGTGAGGTCCACGACCTGCTCGTGCTCGTTGCCCCCGTCGAATGACAAGCGGCCGAGCCATTTGATCGCGTTCAGCTCTTCGTGGAACTCCGCCGGCTTGCCGCCCTCATCTCGGGCGACGGCGATGGCGAAGTTGTTCACGATACGCGTATAGAGGACTGCACCCTCAACATCCGGCGGGATGGTGAAGGAGTAGACGATTCTCTGGCGAGCGTCGGCGACGCGCCCAGTCATGTCGCCGATGGGCATGCTCCAGGTGCCTTCATCCAGAAAGACGTACGGGTCCTCGGCGGGGGTGAAGACATTGAACGCGTGAAGCACGTTGCGCGGGCCGGCAGCGGTTGTCCCGGAGACCGGCACGACTGGCTGCGCGCTCACCTTCTGGCGCGCGGTGGCGGAGGGGACGAGGGCGTAGAACTGGAATGCGGACTCATCCAGGTTGCCGCCGAGCTTGTCGAGGATATCCTTCGCCCTTTCGTGCTTGCCGCACTGATAGGCGGCGGCCGCGTGGACGGACTCGAACCACTCGCTCTTCTCGGGCTGGGCCTCGGCATAGCCGGCAAACATGCCTTCGAGAAGCTCGTAAACCCCCTCCGTCCGCCAGTACTCCGGATCGCCATCGAGGTCGTCGGTCATGTCGCGAAGCCCCCAGGCGAACATGAGCGGCACATCCGTATCGAAGCGCTTCGTGCTCAGGCAGTGCAGGGCGAACTCATACATGTCCTCGTGGCTTCCGCCCCAGCGGGGCCGAAGGAACCAGAAGAAGTTGGTGTACGCATTGATGTAGTCAAGCTGGGCCGTGACGCTGCGGCGGAACCAGAGCCGGTCGGCGCCGTACTCTCCCGCCGCCCCCTCCACTGTGATCATCTCCGCCGCGGCGTAGGGCAGCTTCGGGTTGAGGTGCCAGGCCTCGGTCAAGAGCCTGCGCGCAGCCCCGAGGTGGGTCTCAAATCCCTTCCATCCCTCCTCGGTGACCTCCGATGCCCATCCGTCTCCCCGCTCCTGCCAGGCCGCCGCGATATGGTACATGCCTCCCACGACCTTTGTCGTGTAAGGATCGGCCTTGGGATTGCTCTTCAATGCCTCGTAGACCTCACGCTCCTTGCCCTCATAGAGGCCGTACCACCAGTCGGTCACTGTGTCGAGGAGAAGGCGTTCCTCCCCAGGGGCAAAGCTGCCGTCTGCGAGTGATTCATTCAGGTACTGAAGATGGAGGCGGAAGTACTTCTCCGCCTCGGGATCGTCGCCTCCCCCAAGGGAGCGATAGATCAGCGCGAGATTTCCCGCCGCCATGGCCGCCCGGATGCGCGGATACCCGCGCGCCAGGAGCCCATCCAGCGAACGGCGCAGCAGCACTTCGGCGTCCTGTATGCGCCCGACCTTCTTCATTACGCCGCCGTATGCATACAGGAACATCGGATCGGCGCACCCTAGGTCGTGAAGGGCTGCGCCTCGGGAGACGAGTTCGGCCAGGTCGATGGAGGTCGGCTTCGCCGCCCGACGGGCCACAGACTCAAGGAATGCGACCGCGGGCTCATCCCAGGTGGCACTGTGCTCGCCGACCGACTGATAGGCTTCCGGCATCGTGCGGAGGTTGATGGCGAGGCTCATGCGGTCGAGGTCGTTTTGCGTAATCGCGTTCGGGTCAGTCGGGATCAGCGTGCTCAAGGCCAAGGGCTGGGCTCGCCGAACGGGCCAAAGGCAGATCATGAGGCACGTGGCGACCACCGCTAGGTCCACGGCAAACTGCGATCGGGGTCGATGCGCTGGAATCACGACTGGCGGTCTACCGCCATCTCCGAACAGTATCATCGTCACCGCTCCCCTCACGTCGCGCTCGGTAACCAAGACCGAGATTCCCTGAGGGGAGGCGTGGTCCTGCTGGCACCCGAGAGAGGAGCAGGCCGAAACAGCAACAGCCGGCGGGGAGGCCGCCTGCGGCGTCTGCGCAGCTTGGCAACCCTTCGACAGGCTCAGGGCAGGCTTCGGCTTCGCTCGGGAGAGGGTCGGCCTTATGTGGGGGTGTCTATGCGCAGGGTGCCGGATAGCCTTCGCTGCGCAAAGGCTCTTATGCGCGATGGATGCCTCGCCGGCGCTCGGAATGACAGCAGGCTAGGCCCCAAACTTCTCCTGGACACCCATGAGGTTGGTGAGGATGGGCATGAGGTCGAAGCCGCGGATTCTCACGAGGCCGCCACCGACGACGGCGCGCTCGCCGAAGCTGCGGACGGAGTCGGGCCGCACGGCGGGGCCACGGATGGCGATGGGCACGGTGTCGCCAGTGTGGTCGCCAAAGTCTATGGGGGTGCAGTGGTCGGCGGTGATGGCGAGGTGGAGATCGCCGGGCGCGTGCGCGAGGACGTAGGAGACAAGGTTATCGAGTTTGAGGGCGGCCTTGATCTTGGCCTCGGGGGCGGAATCGTGCCCGCCGAGGTCGGGGGCCTTGAAGTTGCAGAGGACGAAGTCGTGGTCCTGAAGCATTTCGACGAGGGCTTTGGCGAGGGCGATCTCGTCGCTGTCGGCTCCGCCGGTGGCGCCGGGGACGTCGGGGACGGTCATTTGGAGGTAGCGCCCGATGCCGGCGATGAGGCCAGTCTCGACCACGGCGGCGCCCTTAATGCCATAGCGCTCGGCGAAGGGCTCGAGGTGGGGTGCGATGCCGGCGCCCCGGGGCATGAGGATGTTGGCGGGAAGCTTGCCGTCGGTGAGCCGCTGTTGGTTGACGGAGTGGCCCTTGAGGATCTGCCAGGAGCGCAAGACGAACTGGTTGAGGAGGCGGGCGGTCTTGCGCGATGCTTCATCCTCCCCTACCGCGGCATGGGGCGGGAGGTCGGCGTCATGGGGGTCCACATCTGAGACGCGGGGGCCGAGGTTGGGGCCGCGCATGACGAGGGCGGCGCGGTGCTCCACAGACTCCTTGACATAGCAGGTGATGTCCTCCAGGGACATCTGGTTGACCGCGGCGGCGAGGTCGTGTGTGCCCTCTGAGATACGCTGGGCGCGGCGATCCACGACCTCGGCGTTGGTGAATCCGGACTCGGGGGAGAACTGGAGATCGCCCTCGAGGGAAGCGAAGTTGCAGCGAAAGCAAATGTCGCCGCCCCTGACGTCCATGCCGATGCCGAGGGCCTCGAAGGGGCCGCGGCCGGTGTAGACCTTGAAGGGGTCGTAGCCGAGGATGGAGAGATGAGAGGTGTCACTGCCGGCACGAATGCCGGGGCCGATGGGGTCCATTTGGCCGCATTCGCCATCGGCGGCGATGCGGTCGAGCGTGGGGGTGTCGGCGACCTCGAGTGGGGTGCGGCCGTCGAGGGCCGGGACCGGGCGGTCGGCGAGGCCGTCGCCGATGATGATGGCGGCTTTGGTGCGCTTCATTGGTCGTTGCCTCTGTGAGGTGAAGTGCTCTCCGGTCAGGGGAGGATTATCTTTCCGAGAATGACCGGCCGCTTGGCGCCGGTGGCGCCGGGGACGTTGGCGGGCCGGCCGAGCATGGTCTCGTTGCCGAGGATGGCGAATGCGAGAGCCTCCTTGGCATCGCCGCTGACTGCAAAGTCCTCATGGAGAAAGAAGTTGACGTCTGGAATCCTGTCCTGGAGCATCCGCCGGAGTGTTGCGTTGTAACTTCCGCCTCCGCCGAGGATGACCTCGTCTATGTGATGGTCGGGGAGGAGGAAGTCGCGGTAGCTGGCGGCGATGGATTCTGCGGTGAAGGCGACGGCAGTGGCGAGGAGGTCCTCGGCGGAGACGTCTGAAGCCTGCGCTCTGTCGAGCAGTTGGGTGAGGAAGTGAGATCCGAACTCCTCGCGGCCCGTGGACTTAGGGGGTGGCCGGGAGAGGAAGTCGTGCTGCATGAGCCAGCCGAGGAGGTCTTCATCGACGCGGCCCAGCGCGCTGAGGGCGCCGTCCTGGTCGAAGGTCTTCTCGCCTCGGGTATAGGCCGAGACAAGGGCGTCAATGATCATATTGCCGGGGCCGGTGTCGAAGGCGATGATGTCGCCGAGGCCGGCGCCGGCCGGGAGGAGGGTGACGTTGGCAATGCCGCCGATGTTCTGGACGGCGCGGGTTTTTTCGGGATGATGGAAGAGGGCGTAGTCGGCGTAGGCGACGAGAGGGGCGCCCTGGCCGCCGGCTGCGATGTCGCGGGGGCGGAAGTCTGCAACGACGACCACGCCGGTGACCTCGGCAATGAGGGCGGGCTCTGCGATCTGAAGAGTGGAGCCCCCCGAGGAATCGCCGTAGGGCCCGCCGGAGGGCAGATGACAGACGGTCTGGCCGTGGGAGGCGATCAGGTCTATGTTCTCGGGGCGCAGGCTGCGCAGGCGCATGAGGTCGAGAGCGGCTTCGCCGAAGAGGCGGCCGAGGGAGAAGTTCATGCGGCATAGATCGGCGACGGGGGCCTCTGGGGAGGAGAGGGCGAGCACGGCTTGTCGCACGCGCGGCTGATAGGGGACCTTGTGGAAGGCGGTCAGGGAGGCCTGGATGTCTTCGCCGGAGCCGGATACGGCGGATAGAGCGACATCAATGCCGTCGGCGGAGGTGCCGGACATGAGGCCGATAACTGTGCGAACATCCTTGCGCGCGTAGCGGGCGAGCGAATCCATGTGTCACTCACCGGCGGAGATCGGTTACAGTTGCGCCTGGGTAGTATGCGGCGAGGATCTCCCTCGCGGTCTGGCCGGCCAGGGCGCGCCCCCGGGCTCCCCACTGACAGAGGCCGATGCCATGTCCGTGACCTGCCCCCTGGAAGACCAAGGCCCGCGGCATATGACGGGTATTCTCCTCCAGCTCAAGAGCGAAGGCCGTGCTGCGAAGCCCTTTGGGCCCCGGATGACCCGCGCCGAAGAGCCAGCGGACGGCGTCGCCGCGGACACGATAGGCGCCTTTATTGGTGCTGATGTGGAGCCAAGCGACTCGTTCAGTGTTGCGGGCGTTCACGGTCCGCAGCGACTCCAGTGTGCCCGGCGAAAGTTCGGGGCGGCCAAGCACAACCCCTAGGTTCGAGGAGATGAGACGTTCGGCCTGCTGCCAGGAGAGGCGCGTTGTCCACGCGACGTCGTGATCTCGGGCGCAGTAGGGCTGGTCGAGTTCGGAGGAGAGGGGGGTGTCCTCAACACCGCACAGGTAGGGCAGCAGCTTGCCCTGCCGCACTTCCCAGGCAGGGGCGGTGGCACCGCCGCAGGCGGAGTGATAGAGGGCATCTATGAGAAGGCCGTGGTAGGAGAGCACTTTTCCGGCCGTTTGACGTGCGGCCTGGACGGCGCGCGAGTCGGGGGGCGGCATGCCAGCGTAGGCCTGACAGTGGACGCGAGCACAGAGATCGGCGCCGTCGTCGGCATGATCGCCGAGGTGCTGAAGGGTGTAGGTGCGGGCGGCGATGGCTTGTGCCTTCATCGCTTCCAGGGGGAAGTAGGAGGGCATCTCTGCGGCAAGGACACCGGCTATGTAGGCTTCGAGGTTGAGGTGCTCGACGACCCGGAGACCACCCGCGGTCGAGGCAACATGGAGGGCCCCTTGATACAACCCTCTGCGACCCCAGCCGCCGTGGGAGGATATGACGATGCCCCCGTCGTCCGTCAGGGGTAGGATTCGGATTTCTGAAGCTGTAAGCCGCATTCCCGGGCCTTGCACGGCTATGCCAGCGGTCGCCTGGGAGAGCGTGATCTGCGCGCCGGCGAGGGCGGTGGCCAGATGCTCTCGGGCGCGGGCGTCTTCGATGGCGACGGCAACCTGGGGGCGAAGTGTGATTCGGCTCACATTGTTGAAGATCAATACCCGAACCGGCCGCTGACCGGCAGCGTGAGCGCGCACTTGATCTATGTGGACCTCCCTCGGGAGGGCGCCGGTGAAGTTGAGGTGCCAGCACAGGAGAGCGGTGCAGGCCCAGGAGGCGGCGGTCACGGGATTGAGTCCCTGTGGTTTTGGAGCCAGTCAGGCAGGTCGGCGATGCTGTCTATAATAGCATGGGCGCCAGCGTCCAGGAGGGCGAGGTCGGGACTGCTGCCGGTACGAACGCCGAGACAGATGCGGACACCGGCGGCGCGGCCGGCCTGCATGTCATAGGTGTGGTCACCCACGACGGCGGTGCGATCGGGCGCGGCGCCGAGCGCGGCCAGGGAACGGTGGACGTGATCGGGATCGGGCTTGGCGCGGGGAACATCATCCCGGGTCAAGAGAAGGTCGTAGTGAGGGAGTTTGCGGAGGACAATGTCGGTGGCGGCGCGACAGTTGCGGGTGATGAGGGCGACGGATACGCCGCGCTGGCGGAGGGTCTGGAGGGCGGCGGCAGCGCCCGGGAGAAGCTCGGCTCCCCGGGCGGCGGTGACCTCCAGGTTGACGACCGCGCGAGTCGCTTCTTCCCGAAATGCGGGGCCGTCGTCTCCGAGGCGCGCGGCGAGTGCGTCTATATGCTCGATGACGCCGCGGATTTCAAGCATCTTCGCGTCGAGGCCGTGACGGGCAGCGATGTCGGCGATGGCGGCCCGCATGGCGTCGAAATCATAGGGGCAGGTAGCGACAGTTCCGTCCACATCGAGGATTGCTGCGTTTATGGGCATCGGGGCCGCTGCTGGAGCATGCTGTGTGTCCGTGGCGCGGTCAATTGTGCGCCCGGACGATGAGGGTGGCGTTGTGGCCGCCGAAGCCGAATGAGTTCGACATGGCGGTTCGGATGGGCAGCTCGCGGGCCTGGTTGGGCACGTAGTCGAGGTCACACTCCGGGTCGAGGTTGTCGAGGTTGATTGTGGGGGGGACTACCTGGTCCCGGATGGCGCAGAGGCAGGCGATCAGCTCGACAGCTCCGGCGGCGCCGAGGAGATGTCCCGTGACGGACTTGGTGGAGCTAGAAGGTAGGTGGGGTGCGCGATCTCCGAAGACACGCTTGAGGGCGCGGGTTTCGGCGAGGTCGCCGGCGGGAGTGGCGGTGCCGTGAGTGTTCACGTAGTCGATCTCGTCGGCGGGGAGGGCGGCGTCCTGGAGGGCAGCCTCCATTGCGCGAGCCATGCCGTCGCCGTCGGGGCTGGGCTGGGTGATGTGGTAGGCGTCGGCGCTCATGCCGTAGCCGATGATTTCGCCGTGTATGGGCACGCCGCGGCGGCGCGCGTGCTCGACCTCTTCGAGGAGGAGGATGCCGGCGCCCTCGGCCATGACGAAGCCATCGCGATCGCGGTCGAAGGGACGGCTGGCGGCAGGTGGGTCGTCGTTGCGCCGAGAGAGGGCGCGCATTGCGCAGAAGCCGCCGAGGGCGAGGGGGGAGACGGCGGCCTCTGCTCCACCAGCGATCATGATTTCGGCATCGCCGCGCCGGATAATCTCGGCGGCGTCACCGAGAGCGTGAGCACCGGTGGCACAGGCGGTGGCGACGGCTGAGTTGGGCCCACGGGCGTCGAAGATCATGGCGACGCGGCCGGCGGCCATATCGGTGATCAGCATGGGGATGAAGAAGGGGCTGATCCGACCGGGGCCCTTTTCGAGGAGGACACGGTGCTGGGCCTCCCAGGTCCAGGTGCCGCCGATGCCAGAGCCGATGAGGACGCCGGCGCGGTTGCGGTCCACGGAGTCAACACCGAGTGCAGCATCGTCCACGGCCATGCTAGTAGCGGCGACGGCGAACTGCACGAAGCGGTCGGTGTGGCGGACCTCTCTGGGTTCGAGGAAGGACGCCGGGTCGAAGTCCTTGACCTCACCTGCTATCTGTGAGGAGAAAGCAGAAGCATCGAAGAGTGTGACGTTGGTGATGCCAGAGCGGCCGGTGCGCATGCCCTCCCAGGTGGGGTCGACCCCAATGCCAAGGGGAGTCACGGCACCCATGCCGGTGACGACAACACGTCGCTCCATGGGGGCTCCTGGAGGCGCCGGCCAGCGCGGTCACTGATGCCGCGGCGCGCGAGGCGCGGAATGGGCAGTCAGCGGCGGCAGCTAGCTCGAGCCGCGTTTGGCCTCGACATACTTGACGACATCGGCGACCGTCTTGATCTTGTCGGCTTCCTCTTCTGGGATGTCGGGCAGGTCGAACTTCTCCTCAAGCGCCATCAGCAGCTCGACCAGCGTGAGCGAGTCCGCCCTTAGGTCCTCTTCGAAAGACGAGTCTTCCTTGACGATGGACTTTTCGACGCTGAGCTGATCGGCTACCAGCGTTCGGACCTCTTCGAAGACGGCATCAGTCATTCCTTGGCACCTCCGTACGGGCCTAACATGAACTGCGACGGTGAAGTGAGGGTCCACCTTCGTCGGCGCAGCTCGTTCTCTGGGCTAGAGGGATATCACATATGCATCCCGCCGTCAACCTTCAGCACCTGCCCTGTGATGTAGCTGGCGGAGGGCGAGGAGAGGAAGACAACGGCCTCGGCGACATCTTCCGCCCGGCCGAGGCGGCTGAGCGGGATGAGAGAGGAGAGTCTATCCTTTGCGTCAGGGGTGAGCTGGTCTGTCATGGGGGAGGCGATGAAGCCCGGCGCGATGGCGTTGACGGTGATGCCGCGGGGGGCGAGCTCGCGGGCCGCCGACTTGGTGAGGCCGATCAGGCCGGCCTTGGAGGCGGAGTAGTTGGCCTGGCCGGCATTGCCCATGACTCCGACGACGGAGGATATGTTGACGATGGTTCCGGAGCGCTGGCGGAGCATGATCTTGGCGGCGGCGCGGGTGCAGATGAAGGCGCCCGTGAGGTTGACCTCGAGGACGGTGCGCCACTGCTCGTCAGTCATGCGAAGCAGCAGGGCGTCCCGGGTTATGCCGGCGTTGTTGACGAGCACGTCGAGGCGGCCGAACTCGGCAGCGACGTGCTTGATCATAGCATCAACCTGCTCGGGGTCGGTGACATCGGCCGGGGCTGCGAGGGCCTTGCCGCCGAGTGTGCGGATCTCCTCGGCGACTTGGGCAAGCTCCTCTTTTCCCTGCTCGATATCGTTCAGGGCTACCGGCCCGCGGCGGCTGAGGCGGAGTGCGATGACGCGTCCTATGCCTCGTCTGGCGCCGGTCACGAGCGCCACGGGTGGGGGTTGGGAGGCGCTGGGTTCTGGAGTCGCGGTCACGGCTTGACCTCCTGCAGAAGCGTCTGAAGCTCCGCGGGAGCGCCCACGGGGAGAGCGCGGGCGTCTGCGGAAATGCGCGAGACGAGGTTGGTCAGTACGCGGCCGGGGCCGACCTCGGCGAAGAGCGCGATGCCATCGGCCATCATGCGGCGGACCGAGGCAGACCAGAGGACAGGGCTGGTCATCTGCTTGGTGATCGCCCGGCGGGCCGACTCTTCGTCGGTTACCGCCTCGGCGGTGGCGTTGGCGACCACGGGGATGGTCGGGCGTCTGATGGGGGCCTGGGCAACGAACTCCGCGAAGGTGCGAGCGGCATCGTCCATGAGAGGTGAGTGGAAGGCGCCCGCGACCCGCAAGGGAAGTGCGCGCCCCCGCGCAGCTTCCGCGAGCTGGGTGACCTTGTCCAGCGCGTCGGACTCGCCTGAGACGACGACCTGGCCGGGGGAGTTGAAGTTGGCGGCCACCACAACTCCGGCGGACTGCGCCTGCTGGCAGAACTCGATGACTTGTTTGTCCGGCAGGCCGATAACGGCGAGCATCCCGCCGGGGTTGCGATCGGCGGCCTCGGCCATGATCTCGCCCCGCCGACGGACGAGGCGCAGGGCGGGCTCGAAGTCGAGGGCGCCGGATGCGACCCAGGCGGCGAACTCGCCGAGGCTGTGGCCGGCCACCATGCGGGGTGCGATGTCGCGGTCTCGGAGGGCGGCGAGCCAGGCGAGGGAGGTGGTCAGGAGCGCAGGCTGTGCGACATCGGTGCGGGTGAGCAGGGCGCCGGTTCCGCGGGTGCATACGTCAGCCAGGTCGAGCCCCAGTATGTCGCCGGCCTGTTGGAAGACGCGCCGAGCGGCTGGTTCGGTCTCCAACAGCTCGGCGGCCATGCCGGCGCGCTGGGAGGCCTGGCCGGGGAAGAGAAAGGCGAGGGCGGCGGAGCCAGAAGTCACCATCGGAGCACCATTGTTCCCCAGCTGAGGCCAGCGCCGAAGCTGCATAAGAGGAGATGGTTTCCGGGGTGAATGCGCCTCTGGCGCACGACCTCATCGAGGGCGAGGGGGATGGATGCCGCGGAAGTGTTGCCATAGCGGTCGAGGTTGCCAACGAAGCGATCATAGGGGATGTTGAGCCGCTTAGCGGCGGCTTCGATGATGCGAAGGTTTGCCTGATGGGGGATCACGATATCAATGTCGCTCATAGACAGGCCGGCGCGACTGACTGCTTCCACGGAGGATTCGGCCATTGAGCGGACGGCGAACTTGAAGATCTCGGGGCCGTTCATGATGAGGTAGTGGAGACGATTGGCGACGGTCTCCTCGCTGGAGGGCATGCGGGAGCCGCCGGCAGGGATTTTGAGCGCATCCGCATTGGCGCCGTCGTTGCCGAGCGAGTAGGAGAGGATGCCGCGACCGTCGGCGACGGGGGCCAGCACGGCCGCCCCGGCGGCATCGCCGAACAGGACGCAGGAGCTGCGGTCTTGCCAATCGGTGATTTTCGAGAGGGTCTCCGCGCCGATCACGAGTGCGCGATCGTAGGGTCCTGTGGCGAGCAGCGCTCCGGCGGCGGCGAGCCCGTATACGAAGCCCGTGCATCCGACGAGTATGTCGAAGGCGGTGGCGCCAGCGGCACCCAGTGACTGTTGGAGAATAGAGGCGGTACAGGGGAAGAACATGTCGGGGGTTACGGTGGCGACGACGATCAAGTCGAGATCTTCGGGCTTGACGCAGGCGCTTTCGAGTGCCGCGTGCGCGGCCGCGAGGGCGAGGGTGGAGGTGGCAACATCGGGGTCGGCGATGCGTCGCTCGACAATGCCGGTGCGAGTGCGGATCCACTCGTCCGAGGTGTCGACCATCTTCTCCAAGTCGAAGTTGGTCAGCACGCGAGACGGCGCGTAGGATCCGGTTCCGACGATGCCGACGGAGCGTAGGTCACGTGTCAATCTGTCTGCTCACCTTAGGAATCTAGTTGCTGGCCGGCCGCGGTGCCCATCGGCGAAGCATCGGCCTGACGGAAGGAAGAGGCGAGCTGTCTCACCACGTGCTGGTCGGCGAGTTCTTTGGCCACGCGAATGGCGTTCTGCACCGCGCCAGGTGTAGACCGGCCGTGAGCGATGACACAGATGCCGTTCACGCCGACGAGCAGGGCACCTCCGTAGGAGGCATAGTCGAGCTGTTGCGCGAGGCCGCGCAGGACAGGCCGCAACAGCCAGGCTCCGAGTCGGCTACGGAAGCCGCCGGCGGCGTGTTCCTTGAGCATGGTCCAGAAGAGCTCTGCGTAGCCCTCGACGCCTTTCAAGACTGTATTGCCGACGAACCCGTCGCAGACGACCACATCCACGTTGCCGCCAGCGATGTGCTGTCCCTCTACATTGCCGATGAAATTGAGAGGGAGTTCCTTGAGCAACGCATGGGCTTGCTTGATGAGGGGGCTGCCTTTGGAGGGTTCCTCGCCGATGTTGAGGAGGCCGACGCGGGGCTGCTCTATGTGGAGCAGGGATTGAGCGTAGACGGCGCCCATGCAGGCAAACTCCGCCAGGTTCTCGGGGCGGGGGTCCACAGTGGCGCCGCTGTCCAAGAGGACGACGGCTCCCGTGCGGTTTGGCATGAGCATGGCGATGGCGGGGCGGTCAACGCCAGGCAAGAGTCCAAGCCGAAGGATGGCGGCTCCCATGGCGGCGCCGGAGTTGCCGGCAGAGACGACGGCGGAGGCGCGGCTCTCCTTCACGAGATCGGTTGCCACTATGATGGAGGCGCCACGCTCGCGGAGCAGGGCGGGCCCCGGGGCCTCGTCCATGCGGATGACAGCTTCTGCGTGTACGATCTCGATGCCGGGGGGGAGAGCGACGTGCCGGCTCAGCTCGCCCTCAAGCTGTGGCCGGTCGCCGACCAAGAGGACTCTGACGCCGAGCGTGCGGGCGGCGCGGACCGCGCCTGCGACGGTGGCCTTGGGCGCGTGGTCGCCGCCCATTGCATCCAGGGCTACGGAGGTCAAGACAATCGGCCTTCCCGTGTAAAGGCAGTGGCGAGAGTTTGGTTAGCTCCGGCCACGGTGCACCCGCTGCTTGATCTCGACCACTGCTTGCCCACCGTAGTTGCCGCACGCGGGACAGGCGCGGTGGGGCAATCTCAGCGCCCGGCAGTCAGGGCAGGGCATTAGGTTGGGCGCCTTCAGGCGCCAGTTGGCGCGACGCTTGTTGCGCCGGCTTCGCGAATGCCTTCTCTTTGGTAGTGGCACAGTGGAATGCCTCCGATGAATGCGGTGGGCCGCTTGAAATGCCTATTCTTTTTTCGGTGCGTCGGGCAACAGATCCTGGAGCCGCGCCCAACGGCTGTCCGGGCGTTCAGGCAAGCACTCGCACGGTCCGTGGTTAAGGTTGTGCCCACAGTGTGGGCAGATGCCGGAGCAGTCAGGCCGGCAGACAGGGGCCATGGGGACATCAACCACGATCTGCTGTCGGACCAACTCGGAAAGGTCCAGCACATAATCCGAGATTGCTGAGGCCTCGGGTTCGTCGCGGTCTATAGTTTGGATGTCTGGAGCTGTGTCCTCCGTAGCAAATCCCTCTTCGATGTCAAGTGTCAAAGGTCGCTCGAAGTCGGCAAGACAGCGACTGCAGGAGAGCCTGAGCGCCCCACGCAAGCGGCCCCTCACAAGCAAGAGCGAGCCGGTATTCTCCACCGTAATCTCACCCGTCACTGGCCCGACGCACGATAGGCCTTCGATCGGGGCCGGACATTCGGAGATGGAGTAACGGCAGCGCGCCCCTGGGGTCCCTGCTATGTCGGAGAAGTCAATCTTCAAGGTCTTGACCGCGCCGCATCCCTAATCATACACAGCCACGGAGGCTTGTCAAGCGCCGGGTCAACGACGCCTCAGGGCGGCCGCGATTGGCAGAAGCCAGCCCGCTCGTCAGGGGCTGGCTCTGGAGGAGGTCCGCCTCCAGCTTGCTGCTACCGGGCGGAGGCGGGAACGCACGGGGCCTGCTTAGGTGTCCTGGCTATCCTGGTCCATTTCCTCAACGCGCTTTTCGAGGCGGGTGAACAGGCGGCCCGTATTCGGTGGGAAGAGCTCCTTTTCGACGAACCATTTCTGCGACCAGGCGGAGGCTGACCGGCGCATGTGCCGATCAGGCTTCCAGCGCGCGATGAGCAGGCACTTGCCCTTGTCGGTCTGAACGACGCGCTGCTTGAAAGTGTAGCCCTCGCAGAGAGCGTCGGGGAGGTCCAGACTCTGATAGATGGAGAGGGCGCGGTTGCCGACGTAGAGAACTTCTGTTTGATCTACATCGCTGACATGATAGCGGTCTATCTCTTGCTTGACCACGTTCTCCTTGCGGGTGATTCGGGGGGCATTGAAGATATCCCTGGGCTCTTCAGTCGGCTGTGGGGTGAAGGACCTGTTGGGTCGCGAGGAAGTCAAGAACACCTCTCCTTTCCCTGTGGCTTCGGGACCCGGCAGCGAAACAGCGACTCGGCGGGCCAGCATTGTGTATTCAGTTCGACGAAGAGCCAGCAAGAACCTGCCAGATGATGGAAACTGTGTGCGCGCAGTGTAACACGAGCGCTATACCCGGGGCACTGTCACGGCGAACACGAAACGGTTGAGTATGAGTCTGGCGGTCCGCTGCACATCGGCTGGAGTCACTGCCTCAATGCCGGCGGCGTAGCGGTCTGCGAAATCGCACCCGAGTCCCAATGTCTCGTACCAGGCGAGCGAATAGGCCTGGTGCTTCATACGCTGGTGGCTGATGGCGTAGCTGCCGAGGAGGTAGCGCTTGGCCCGGGTGAGCTCGTGTGGAGCAACGGGTTGCTCCATTAGGTTTGTCAGGACCTGGAGTATGCCCGACTTGACGGCGGCCAGATGTTGTGGTGCGGTGACCGCGTAGATGGCGAGGTGACTCTTCTGCGAGAGCGTCGGGTAGAAGGAGGAAACATCGTAGACCAGGCCCAGGTCTTCCCTGAGGTGTTGGGGCAGACGCGAGCTTGCGCCGCCGCTCAGGAGGCTGTCTATGACTTGCACAGCGTAGTAGTCTAGTTCGGCGACGGAAGGAGCGGAGAAGCCGAGAATGAGATGGGCCCGACGGATGGGCAGCTCGCGAGCGGCGAGCACGGAGGCAGAGAGGGGGTGCACTTCGGCTTCGGGCACGGGGAAAGGGGGCCCTGGGAGCCAATCGCCGAAGGCTTGACGTGCGGCGCGCATGACACGCGCCTCGCCTACACCTCCGCAGATGGCGAGTGCGGCGTTGTTGGGTCGGTAGTGCTGCGCGTGAAAGGCTGTCAAGTCTTCGCGGGTGAGTGCGGCGAGAGAGTGCTGCTCTCCGAAGGTCGCGCCGGCGTATGGGTGATCTCCGTACAGGGCATCGCGAAACGCGAGGTAGGTCTGTTGGAATGGGTCGTCTCTTGCGGCTTTGGCCGCCTTCTGTGCAGCGATTCCTTGGGCCCGCACCTCATCCGGCAGGAAGGCGGGGTTGCGGGCGGCGTCGGCGAGGAGCGTTAGGGCTGCTTCGAATCCCTCGGCGGGGACGAGGGCATAGATCTCCACGTAATCGAGGCCCACAGAGGTGTCTATCACCCCGCCCACCGCCGCGAGTTGGCGGGCCATCGCGCTCCCCGATTGGCGCTGCGTGCCCTGCAGCAGCATCCGCTGTACAAGGTAGCGGATGCCGCTCTTCTGGCGGGGTTCGTCGAGGCAGGAAACGCCGAGGAGAAGCTCGACGGCGACAATCTCGGTGGACCAGGTGGGTTTCACGATCACCGGCAGACCGTTGGGGAGGGTCAGCCGCTTTGCGGGCTCGGCCGAGGCGCGCGGCGAGGCCAGCAGCAAGAGCGTGGCTAGTAAGAGGCCGCGCCGGATCATCTCTTCTGCTCCTTCGGGCTGAGCACGACCCAGACTGGATCATCGGCATACCAGGCGGCGACGCGCGCCACGTCGGAGGAGGTGAGGCGGCGAACCCGGGGGAGATACTGGGAGGCTGTGCGGTAAGTGTCGATCGCTTCGTAGAAGGCGAGAGTGGCTGCACGATCCGCGGGCGTCTCATTGGCGAAGGCATAGCCCGCGGCGAGAACGCGCCTGGCGACGGCGAGCTCGGCCGGTGAGACGGGCTCTGCGGATAGACGGCGGAGTTCGGAGTGGATCGCTTCCTTGGCTGCGGGGACATGGTCGGGTTCGCACACGGCCCAGACGCCGAACAGGGCCCGGTCGCGTTGGGTGAGGAAAGCAACGCCCACGCTGGTGACGAGCTGGCGTTTCTCTTTGAGTTCCTGGACGAGCCGTCCGGAGGCGCCATGAATCAGGAGGGTGGCGATGAGATCGCTGGCGCACACCTCTGTGCGCTCGGAGGCTGCAGGGCCGACGAAGACGGCCATAAGGTAGGTCTGATCCAGAGGTGTCTGCACAACTCTCTCCCGCCCTTGAGGGGGCCGCTGGGGTGGGGGCCCGGGGCGTGGGGGGAGAGCGGCCGGTGCGAGGTGGCCAAAGGCCGACTCAACGGCGGCGCGGACATCCTGGAATTCAACATTGCCTGCGACAATGACGGCAATGTTGTTGGGGACATACCAGGTCTGGTGGAAGAGAGAAAGCCTCGACGGGCCTATCGTGCGCAAGGTGTGGATATACCCGTCGGTTGGGCGACTGTAGGGATGATCGGGCCCGTAGAGTTCCTCGAACGCGAGGTCTTCGAGCACGGCCCGCGGGTTGTCGAGCCTGTCCAACAACTCGTTCTCGATTATGCCGCACTCGCGAAAGAGGGTTTCGGTCTGGAAATCATGTGGCAGGATGAGCGCGGAGAGGGCGCTCACAGCGAGGTCCAGATTCCCGGCCGGCACCGTCAGGTGAAAGCGCGTAAAGTCGCGCAAGACGCCCGCGTTCACTACTCCGCCGATGTCTTCGATGCGACGGCGGGGGTCGTCGCCCGGGGCGCTGGACCACAGCACGTGCTCGAGCAAGTGTGCGATTCCGTCCTGACCGGGAGGATCGTCCGCGGAACCGACGCGGATGATGACCTCGGCCGAGAGGACGGGGGCTTCGAGGTCATTGCAGACTATGATTCGCAGCCCGTTGGGGAACGTCTCGGAGTGAATGGTACGGGGGTCGAGGACTACGCCTACAGCTGGGCCGGCAGAGAGCGCCACGCCAATGCAGATAGCCAGGAGGAGCGGGAGGCGCGCGCCAGGCGTGCGCGGCGGGGACAGGTTCGACCGGATCCGCGCCGAGGGGAGATGGCTCACGCTATCCACTCCAACTGCTCGGGGGTGACCGCGCCGCTGAGGGTTGCGGCGGCCGGCCCGCTGCGGGGCGAGCACACAAGGCGCACGTTCGTGACCGCCTGTCGGCCCATTTCGTGGTAGCGGCTCGCCACAGGGCCGGCGACATGGGGTGTGAGAATCACGTTGGGGAGGTCGCGCAGTGGGTGATCCGCGGGCAGCGGCTCGTCGGGATCGAAGACGTCCAGCGCGGCACTAAAGCGTCCGGTTCTGAGCTCCTTCACGAGTGCGGCGGTATCAATGAGGGCGCCGCGGGCGGTGTTGATGAGCACCGCGCCGTCGGAGATGAGGCCAAGCCGGGCGGCGTTGAGCAGATGGCGAGTCGAAGGCACGCTGGCGGCGTGCAGGGAGATGACTTTGCAGGTGGTGAGGATCTCTTCGAGTTCGGCGGCGCGCGCGCCGTGGCTCGCAAGAGCGGTGGTGTCAACGTGGGGGTCGAAGCAGAGGAGTTCGACGCGGAAGGGCTTCAGGAGGGCGGCGAATTCGCGGGCGGTGGCACCGAATCCGATGAGTCCGACTCGTTGTTCACGCAGTGTCTGGGCATCCGCGAGATCTTCCAGGTGCCAGGCTCGATCGTGCTTCAGGGCACGGTCAATGCGGGGCAAGTTCCGCAGACATGAGAGGCTGAGCAGGAGCGCCATCTCTCCTGCGTAGCGTGCGATGACGGGAGCGGCGCTGGTCACGACAATGTTGCGGGCGAAGACGGCGTCGCTGACAAAGGGCTTCACCGTGCCCGCGGCATGGGCAATGATCTTGAGGCGGGGCGCGGCGGCCACCACTTCGGGCGTAAAGCGCGGTGATCCCCAGGTAGTGATACAGGCATCTAGATCGGGAACGCGGGCGCGCAGCTCACTTTCGGTCAAGTCCCGGCCAAGGTTGTTGTACCGAGCGTGGGCGAAGCTCTCGAGGTCAGCGCGCACGGGGCCGGGGAAGATGGCTTCGAGGAGATGAGTGTGGGCCAACACCAGCACATTAGTACGGGCTGCCATGTGAACTGTTCCTCTGGGCCTGGGTGTCTGCGCTCGTTGACTTGACACGGATTTCTGCGGGGGGCGACTTAGGTCCTTGCCGCGCCGGTGGGCGTTTGGGTAACACCGGGGATGCAAAGGCAGGAAACCGGCTTGGTTGCGCCAAAGTTACGAACCATGCCTGCAGGTTCGGGACGCGGGCCGAACGATGCGGGCCCACTGGCGTAGATGCTGGGTGCCGCGCGTCGGCGCAGCCGGGAGGCAACGGGAGCTGCCGGAAAGGGCGTGATGACCGCCGTATCTCGCTGTCGTGCTTGTGGGGCGTTCGTCCAGAAGGAGGATCGGTTCTGCTGGTCGTGCGGTTCAGAACTCGGGGTCGCAGCGGAAGCACCTCAGCCCCGGCCGACCGAACTCCCGACAGAGGTTGACAGCGAAGCGGAGCTGATGGTGCGCCGCGCGCATCTGGCACAGCAGCGGGGTGACCTGGAGAAGGCGGAGCGGCTGCTGCAGGAGGTGGTGGCACGAGCTCCTGATAATGTGCCGGCACTGAGCATGCTGTCGGAGGTGCTGCGAGCGAGAGGCGATCTGGTGGGAGCGGTGGCGGCTGCGCAGCGGGCGACTGAGCTTGCTGGGGCGGGAAGCAGGACACCAGGCGCGGTGGCGCGTGCGCGAGAGGCGCGTGCGCAGATCGAGGATCGTGTAGTGCGGGAGATGAGGAGCCAGGCCGGCCCGGGTGCGGGGGACCCACTGAGCGTCCTGAGGTCGCCCGGAGACAAGTGGTACCGATCGCAGCATTTCTACTTCGCATTGGGGACGCTGGGACTGGTGAGCCTGTACTTGGCGCTGGCAGCGTTGCTGCGGGGACGCTTTGTCGGATACGTTTGGTTTGCGGTGAGCTTCTCTGCGGCAGGATGGTGCTATAACGACGCGGAAACGCGGAGAGCGGGCGGGTTGTTGTGGGGTCCGTTCGTGCTCTTCCTCGGCCCGTTCGGGCTGGCCATATACCTGCTTGCGAGATACTGAGAAGAGGGCGCCGATGAGGACTGTCGGAGTTTTCACGAGTGGAGGAGATGCTCCGGGGATGAATGCCTGTCTGCGCGCGGTGGTCAGGACTGCGCTGCACGAAGGGCTGCGCGTGGTGGGGATTCGCCGCGGATATGCCGGAATGCTGAACGGCGAATTCGGCGATATGAATCACTCGTCCGTCTCAAATATCATTCAGTTCGGGGGAACGATCCTGAAGACCGGGCGGAGTGAGGAGTTCTATAAGCCGAAGTGGCGCGCGAGGGGAGCCGCTCTGCTGAAAGAGGCGGGCATCGAGGGATTGGTTGCAATCGGCGGGGATGGGACGTTTCGCGGGGCGCACGATCTGTGGACAGAGCACAAGATTCCGATAGTGGGAGTGCCCGCGACCATTGACAATGATGTGTACGGGACGGACTGCACCATCGGCTATGACAGCGCGGTGAACACTGCGGTGGAGGCGATTGACCGGATTCGGGATACTGCGACCAGTCACGACAGGCTGTTTTTGGTGGAGGTAATGGGCAGGCAGGCGGGGTTCATCGCCCTGGAGGTAGGTGCTGCGGGTGGTGCGGAGATGATCCTGGTGCCCGAGTACGAAGCCACAGTGCAGCAGATCTATGACACGATAATGGCGGGCGTGGCGCAGGGGAAGACCAGCAGCATCATTGTGGTGGCCGAGGGCGATGAAGAGGGAGGCGCGCTGGAGATTGCCCGGAGGCTGAGGGAGTTGGGGGCGGTGGAATGCCGGGCGACGATCCTGGGGCACACTCAGCGGGGAGGCAACCCAACGGCCCGGGATCGGGTGCTTGCGAGCGAACTGGGCGCGGCCGCGGTGAGGGCGCTGCTTGGGGGCGAGGGGGGCAAGATGGTGGGAGTCGTAAGTGGTGAGTTGGTGCTGACACCGCTGCCGGAGACCTGGGGCAAGAAGAAGCCTCTAGATAAGCATCTATACGAGCTCGCGGGGATGCTTGCGGCCTGAGTGGGCGGCCGCGGAAAGGGAGCAGCCATATGTTGGTGGCTTCAAAGGAGTTGGTAGCTTCGGCCCGCGTTGGGAAGTACGCAGTAGGGGCCTTCAACGCGGTGAACATGGAGTCGGCCCAGGCGATCTTCGCCGCGGCGGAGAAGTCTCGTTCGCCGTTCATCATCCAGATAACGCAGACGACTCTGAAGTACACTGAACCGGAGGAGCTGTTTGCCCTGATTCGGGCGCGGGGCGAGAGGACGAGTGTTCCTTATGCGATCCACTTGGACCACGGGAGGAGCTTCGAGGTGTGTATGAAGTTCCTGCGGCTGGGGGTGACCTCCTTGATGATTGACGGCTCTCTCCAGGAGGACGGGAAGACGCCGCGCTCTTACGAGGAGAATGTTGATGTGACGCGGCGAGTGAGGGAGGCGGCGCACGCCATGGGCGTGACAGTGGAAGCGGAGATCGGCCGGTTGGGTCAGATCAGCGGCGAAGAGGAGGCCGGAGATAATCTTACGCGCCCGGCGGAGGCGGCGAGGTTCGTGGCGGACGCCGGCGTGGACATGCTGGCGGTGGCCATCGGCACGACGCACGGTCTTTATAAGGGGACGCCGCACATCGCGCACGAGCGATTGAAGGCGGTGGCGGCGGAAGTGCCGATTCCACTGGTGATGCACGGAGGGACGGGAGTGCCTGACGACGATGTGCGGAGAGCCATCTCCCTCGGGATTGCGAAGGTGAACATTGATACGCAGATCCGTGTGGCCTTCTATGACACGGTCATCGCGCAGGTTCACCAAGTCGAGAAGAACTTCGCGGAAGTGGATGCCAGCGGCGGCGTGCGGAAGTATGACATTCGCAAGGTTCTTGCTCCGGCCCGGGATGCGATGTGCGAGGCGATCAAGGGCCGGATGTCAGTGTTCGGTTCGACAGGGAAGGCGTAGGTGGGAGGTAGGGGTGCCTGGTGGGGTTGCGGTAGTGATCGTGGGAGGCGCGCGCGAGCCCACTCTGAGTCTGGCTGCAGACTTGCGCCGGCTGGACTACTCGCCGGAGGTGATTGAGTGGCCGGGCTCTCCATTGCCGACGGCGGGGAAACGTCCGGCGGCGGTGATTGTGGACTTCAGGGCGCTCGGTGTGGACGCTGCGGGCGCGTGTGAGGCGGTGCGGCGAAATCGCGCACTCGGCAAGGCGCCGGTGGTAGCGCTGATCCACGAGCAGGAGGGGCCGCGAATTGACTTCTCGCTGGGGTTGGACGACGTGGTGCTGGCTCCGTACCGGCTGACCGAGCTGGCTGCGCGTCTGCGTCTGCTCGAGTGGAGGGCGCAGGAAGCCGCTCGGCCGGAGGTGGTGCGAGTGGGGCCTCTGAGGCTGAACCAGGCCACGTATGAGGTCACTGTGGGAGGGGTGGCGGTGGAGTTCACGCTCAAGGAGTATCAACTGCTGCTGTTTCTCGCGAGGAACCCGCGGCGTGTGTTCACGCGGGGGGAGCTACTCGATCATGTGTGGGGCTCAGAGTACTTGGGTGGAACGCGGACGGTTGATGTGCACATACGCCGGCTCCGCGCGAAAACCGGTGAGGCGGGGGAGATGATCGAGACAGTGCGAGGGGTCGGGTACCGTCTGGTTCCTTCTTCGGAGAATGGTGAGGAATCGGCGCTCTGAATCGCGAACATTTTCCCATCAGGACACACGGTCGAAACATTGACCTGCTAGTGTCATGGCGGATTCCAGGAACCGCAAAGGAGGACCGCCGTGGCGAACAATGCGGAGCAAGCCGAATATGTGCTGAAGAAGGCGCGGGAGCAAGACGTCAAGTTCATCCGGCTTTGGTTCACCGACATACTGGGGTTTCTGAAGAGCTTCGCCGTGACTGTGGACGAACTGGAGACGTCGCTGCTCGAGGGACAGGGATTCGATGGATCTTCCATCCAGGGCTTCGCCCGGATTGACGAGAGCGATATGGTGGCAATGCCGGATGCGAACACGTTCTCGGTTCTGCCGTGGCGGCCGAAGGAGAGAGGGGCTGTCGCGCGTATGTTCTGCGACGTCCTGCAGCCTGATGGGACGCCGTATGCCGGCGATCCGCGCTATGTGCTGAAGCGGGCGCTCCAGCGGGCGGCCGAGATGGGCTTCACGTACTATGTCGGGCCGGAACTCGAGTACTTCTACTTCAGCGACGCCAATGGCAAACCTCAGGTGTTGGACCACGGTGGGTATTTCGACCTCACGCCGCTGGATATCGCCAGCGACCTGAGGCGAGATACCGTGCTGACACTGGAGGAGATGGGGATAGGGGTGGAGTACAGCCACCACGAGGTGGCTCCCAGCCAGCATGAAATTGACCTTCGGTACACCGATGCGCTGACGATGGCCGACAATGCCATGACCTACCGGTTGGTTGTGAAGGAGATTGCGCTCAAGCACGAAAGCTATGCCACCTTCATGCCGAAGCCCCTCTTTGGAGAAAACGGCAGTGGGATGCACACGCATCAGTCGCTCTTCAGAGGGGAGGAGAATGCATTCTTCGATGCGAGCGCTCCGGATCACCTGTCAGGGGTGGCGAGGCAGTTCGTCGCCGGGCTGCTGCAGCACGCGCGCGAGATCACGGCGGTGACAAATCAGTGGGTGAACAGCTACAAGCGGTTGGTGCCGGGATACGAGGCGCCGATCTATGTTTCCTGGGCGCAGCGGAATCGGTCGGACCTGATTCGGGTCCCTGTGTACAAGCCGGGCAAGGAGGACGCAACTAGGATTGAGTATCGGGCGCCGGACCCTGCGTGCAACCCATACCTGACGTTCGCGGTGATGCTGGCGGCCGGTCTGGAAGGGATTGAGCGGGGCTATGAGTGCCCGCCGCCGGTAGAGCAGAACGTCTACGAGATGACGGCGGAGGAGAGGGAAGAGGCTGGTATCGCTCAGCTTCCCGGCGATCTCTGGGAGGCGATCGAATTGGCCGAATCGAGCGACTTGATCCGGCGAACTCTCGGCGATCACGTTTTTGAGAAGTTCATCGAGAACAAGAAGATCGAGTGGCAGCGGTATCGCGCGCAAGTGACGGAGTATGAGTTGGAGCAATACCTGCCTGTGCTGTGAGGCGTCAACTCGCGGGGGCGACTGGAGGGGTGGGCCCGGGCCGCGCGGGAGACCGCAGCGGAGGAGAGAAAGGCACTGTGGCAGCAGTTGAGCTGAGCATCGACGCGGAAGAGGTCGCCAGCGAGCTGGTCGAATTCATAAGCAGCCGCGTGCAAGGAGCGGGGGCACGCGGTGGGGTTCTGGGACTGTCGGGCGGCCTCGATTCCACTGTTGTCGCTTTCCTGGCTGTGAGATCGCTCGGTCCGGATCGGGTATGGGCGTTGATCCTTCCCTATCGCACCAGCAGCGATGCGAGCTTGAAGGACGCTCAGTTGGTGGCCAGAGAAGTCGGCTTGGATACCACTGCGGTGGACGTGACGCCGCAGATCGCCGCGTATTTCTCGGCGGTGGGCGAGCCAACGCCACTTCGTGTGGGCAACAAGGTCGCTCGGGAGCGGATGAGCATTCTCTACGATCAGGCCAAGGCCAACGGGGGGCTGGTCATCGGAACCGGTAATCGCACAGAGCGACTGCTGGGGTATACGACGCTCTGGGGTGACATGGCGTGTGATCTGGCGCCGCTCGGCGGGCTGCTCAAGACGCAGGTGCGCGCGCTCGCGGAGGCGCTGGGCGTGCCGCAGAAGATCATTCGTAAGGCGCCGACTGCGGATCTATGGCCGGGGCAGACGGACGAGGGCGAACTCGATATCAGCTACGAGACGGCCGACGCGCTGCTGCATCTGATGGTGGACCGACGGCTTGCGGAGGATCGCATAGTAAGGCTCGGCTATGACCGCGCAGAGGTGCGACGGGTCCGACACCTCATGCGCGCCAGCTCACACAAGCGCCGGATGCCGCCAATGCCGCCGCCCCCCAAGCTGGCGGCGAGGAAACGAAAGTCCGCCTCCGGCTGAGCGAGGGGACCCGTCAGCCGGCCCGCTGCTGTAGGAAGGAGTCGAGCGCCTCGGCGGTGGGCATAGACGGCTGCGCGCCGAACCCCAGGCATGCGAGTGCTCCCGCGGCGTTTGCGCGATGGATTGCCTCGGGCATTGCCATGCCTTGAGCCAGACTTACGGCGAGGCAGCCGGTGAAGGCGTCCCCTGCGGCCGTGGTGTCCACAGGCTCGATGGCGAATGCGGGCGCGTGCTCCTCGCCGTCGTTGCCGACCCAGTAGCAGCCCTCTTCGCCGAGCTTGAGGACGACGTCGCGCGCCCCCATTTCGTGGAGGCGGCGTGCGGCCTTGTGGGCCCCCGGAACATCGCGGACGGGCATCGCGGTGAAGGCCTCGGCTTCGGTCTGGTTCGGAGAGATGACGTCCACGAGGGCCGGGAGGCCCGCTGCAACCGCGTCGGGGGTCGCGGGGCCGGCATCCAGCACAGAGCGTACGCCAGCGGCGCGGGCTTGGGCTGCGATGGCCTTCACGACGGGAAGGGGCACCTCAAGGGGCATCACAACAGCGTCCACATTCCGCAAGATGGGGACTGCGGCGGCGATGTCCTCCTCCCCAAGGCGTGCGTTCGCTCCTTTGATCACGATGATGCGATTGTGGGCGCCTTCTTCGAGTAGGATCAGCGCCACGCCGCTCGGCGCCTCTCGATCCACCGGCACTGCGTGCACATCCACACCATCCGAGGCCAGGCCGGCCCGGAGCTTAGGGCCGAACTCGTCCTCCCCTACCCTGCCCACCATTGTGGTGCTTGCCCTCAGGCGGCTGCAAGCGACAGCTTGATTTGCGCCCTTGCCTCCTGGCGCAGTGTGGAGTGCCTGGCCGTGGATTGTCTCTCCTTGCTCCGGCACGCGCCGGCACTGCACGATTAGGTCCATGTTGATGCTGCCAACCACTAGCACTCGGGGCGCCATGAGTGGTTCTCCTCGGTATTCCGTATGGTGTTGCCTGCTGGAAGCGGGATGTTGCGCGAGTGCGACTGGCGCGCGGAGTCAGGTTCGGCAAGGAGCAGTCGCGACCTGCCGGAGGTCGCACTCGCTCAAGTAGACGGAGCGCACGCACGCTGCCGGTCGAGGTAGTGTCAGGCGCTCAGCGACGGGCCAACTCGGCGGCGCCCACCGAGGTCGGTTCGACCTCGCCGAACTCGAGCAAGACGCCGGTGAGCGTCTGGAGCAGATGGGGGTCGAAGCGGGAGCCGGCGGCTTGGCGGAGGCGGGAGATGGCTTGGTGAGGGGTGAGTGGGGGGGAGGCGGAGGAGTGGGTCATGCCCACGTAGGCGTTGGCGAGTGCCAGCAGTCTGGCGCCCAGGGGGATGTCGGTCTGGGAGCAGCCCTGGGGGTAGCCCAGGCCGTCCCAGCGCTCGTGGTGGGCGAGCACGATCTGGGCGGCGGGCTGAAGGAAGTGGACGGGGGAGAGGATGGCGGCGCCGATCTCGGGATGGAGGCGCAGGGGCTCGGGCTCTCCGGCGAACTGATCCCGGCTGCGGTTGAGCAGAGAGGAGGGGACTCCCACTTTGCCGATGTCGTGCAGGTATCCGGCATAGCGGATCTGGTCCACCCGGGTGGGGGGCAGGTCGAGCTGCTCGGCAAGGGCGGCGGCCAACTTTCCCACCCGGGCGCCGTGGCCGGGCTGGCTTCCCTCCACCTTGGCTTCCATCAGCGCGCCCAGGGTGCGCAGGCTGTGGGCGTAGACTTCCTGGAGGTGTCCCTGCAGCCGGTAGGCATAGTAGAGCAGCCCACAGGGGATCAGCACCATGGTGCCCAGGAAGAGGCCTTCGGCGGGGGACCAGCCGGCTTCTCCCGCCAGCTGCCAGCGGCTCTGATAGAGCAGCGCCAACAGCAGCCCGACACTCGCCAAAGCTCCATCCAAGACCAGCATCCCACCCAGGGAGGCGCGCAGCCGCCGCCACAGCTGGGCGCCGGAGCCGGGCAGGCTTCCTCGCTCCAGCACCACCGCCAGCGTCACCCACCCGCTCTCCAGCAGCCACAAGGCGCCCGCCGCTCCCACCACCGCACCCATCGCCCACAGGCGCTCCCAGGCAAGCTCCAGTTTTCCCACCTCACCCCCCAGCGCCCGGTACACGAAGCCGGCCGCCAGCAGAGAGAGCACGCTGTGGGCGGCGTTGAAGCCCACCTTCCCCAGGGGCTTGCGCCTCACCACCCCTTCCGACCACAGCATCGCCAAGGCCGCCACCCAGGCGGTGGGGCCCGCCCCCAACACCAGCAGTGCGGCAAACAGCACCGCAAAGCTGGCCGCCACTCCCCCTCCCCCAGCCAGCGGCACCACCATCAGATCCAGCACTCCTGCCAGCGCCAGGCAGAAGCCCAGCTCCCACAGCTCCAGGTCCAGCGCGCCCCACTGGCTCGCCACCCCAATGAGGCCAGCCGCCCCCGCCACCATCACCGCCCCCACGTAGAGCCGGAGCCAGAAGCGCCGCCTCCCCATCAGCCTCCCCCTCCCCCAGCCTCCCGCTGGGCGGCATAGCTGGAAAGCACACTGCTGCCCGCCAGCGCTCCTGCCGCGGCCGGCTGCTGCTCCAGAGCAGCCTCCGGCTCCACCTCCCCCCGCTCCCACAGCGCCGCCAGGGTCTCCACCACCTTGGCGTCGAACTGCTCGCCGGCGCACCGGCGCAGCTCCTCAATCGCCTCCTGGGCGCTCCGGCTCTGGTGGTAGGCGCGCCGAGCCGTCATCGCCTCGAAGGCATCCGCCACCCCCAGAATCCTGGCCTCCAGGGGAATCTCCTCCCCCCGCCTGCTGTCCGGATAGCCTGAGCCATCCAGCCGCTCGTGGTGGGCGCGCACGATCTGAGCCACCTTCCCCGCGGTGTGGGGCAGAAACTCCATCTTCTCCGCCAGCCGACTCCCCTCCACCGGATGCCGGCGGATCACCTCCCACTCCTTTTCGCTGGGCCGGCCCGGCTTGGTGATGATCGACTCCCAGTCCTGACGACACTTGCCGATGTCGTGCAGCCGACAAGCCCACTCCAATACCTCCATCCGCGGCGCCGCAAGCTCCATCTCCCGGCCCAGAGCCAAAGCATACCGGGTCACCAGCTCGGAGTGGTTGCGGGTGTAGGGATCATAGGCTTCCAGGGCATTGGAGAGCGCATGCACCGTCTCCCGGTGCAGCTCCAGGGTCTCCATCGCCCCCTGGAAGGCAAAGCGTGCCCCCACCAGGGGAACCAGAAACAGCCCCACCGCCCACACCCCCAAGCCGGGGGTCTGATAGACCATCGCCATCAACAGCCCGAAGGGCGCCAGAGCCAGAAACCGCGGCGCCGCCCAGCGAAAGCTCAACACCCACATCCCCCCCACCGAGCGCCGCTCCCACAAGGCCATGGCAATGGCAATCAGCAGGCTCGAGAGGCAGAAGTACGCCACTCCACCTCCCACCAGAGCCAGCTCCATCTCCCGAAAAGCCACCCAGCCCGACCCCTCCACATACTCTCCCCCCAAAGCCCGGTAGACCCAGCCCGCCCCCGCAAACGACAGCACCACCTGCCCCTGATTGAACAGCTTCCTCAGCCAGGAGCTGCGCCGTAGAAGCACCCCGAAGCTGATCACCCCGATCCACGCCACCACCGCCGGCCCGAAGATCAGAAGACAGGCATAGTCCACCGCAAATCCCACCGTGGTGGTCGCCCCCCGCGGCAGCTTCACCGGATGCAGCCCCACCAACACCGCCAAAGCCAAAAAGAAACCAGCCTCCCATGAAAGGTAGACCGGCCCCTTTACGCTCAACCATACCAATACCACCCACCCTACTATCCCCGTCCCAAGCATGTAGGAGGAAAACGACTTTGAGGGCTTCCCCATGGCTTTATCTCTTGCTGTGACTCTGTGCGATCCCGTTGCTGCGACTGTGTGCAACTATCGAGAAACATTATGCGAGCCGGGGCCGTTGATTCACAGGTTACGCTACGCGGTTAGGCTTACGGCCAAGCCAGCCTGGCGCCACCGGCCAGAATCAGCGACAGCAACGCCAGGAGAACCGAAGTCCACTTGCCCACAGGAACACCTCCCGGAGCTTCAGGTCTCTGCCCGCGATCCGCTAAGGGGCAGACAGGTTAAGCGCTCCGCTCGGTGAAGGTGTGCTTCTCAGCTTTATGGGCCCCGGCTCGCCTACGCTCTATAGTGTTATCGCGGGGATGGCTCTCGTCGCACGCCGGCCGCTAGGAGCACAGCATTGTCAGCCGCCGATTCAACGCGTCCAGAGTGGCGGCGGCCGCCGCCCTCCAAGGGTCGTCACGAACGAGGGCCGAACCGATTAGATCCTGCTCCCCCCTTTCTGCCATGACACGGACGGTCACTATGAAGAATGCGCTCCCATTGTGTTCGGCTCTCGAGAAATCCCGCAGCTCCATTCCCACTGGATCGCCACTAACCCTCGCAGACCGCAGGAACTCTTGCACCGCCTCCAGTGTCGCGCGCGCTACAAGTTCCTCCTGGTCCAGCCTGGCCGCGGAGGGCATCGAAGCCGCTCCGGTGAAGTTCTCTTCGCCCCGCCCCACCGATACTCGCGCCCGCGCCGTGGTGCGGTCAACGAAGTAGTCGATGTTCAGGAACTTGAGCCGAACATCTGTCGCCGCCTGCTCTGCTCCCCGAAGCTGCGCGATGCTTATCTTTCGATGATCGATTCGCAGGCCAAGCTCGGAGAAAAGCGCAGACTCTATGTCTCTGCTGAGCTGCTTGGGATGCCGAGTCTCATCGGCGACGAGGTGAATCTCTACAATCTCGCCCCTGTCGTCCGTCGCTACGCGTGTGGAAACCACGCCGCGCAACCGAGAAATGGTGGTCTCAACATCCGCGGCTGCAACCCGATTCTGCAGGTCGGCCATCGAGCCAGGCCCTCCCCGTAACTTCAGTGGTCTGGACAGCGCCAGACACGCTACCGGATGCGACCCGCAGGGGGCTAACGGGCGTCATCACAGCTCTGTTCACAACTTCGCCAGAGGTTCCGCCACCTCCTTCGGGATGATAGCAAGGAGTGGCCCGGCTGTCAAGGACGCCCCCCACCCACGCTGCCACTGCGCTCGACAGGACGCTCCCTACAGCCTCTTCCAGCCCAGCAGGAGCGAGCACGAGGGCGGGTAAGATAATCGTGACTGTTACCTTGAGTTGCGGGCGGGAGACCATGCTTCCGACTATTCGAATCGCGGACAAACAGGTGACACGACTCATCTGCGGCGGCAATCCGATCAGCGGCATTTCCCACTATAGTGCGGAGATGGACGAAGATATGCTCCACTACTATACGATGCCTAGGCTGCAGGCGCTGCTGGATGAGTGTTGGCGCCAGGGCATCAACACCGTGCAGACACGCGGTGACCGGCATACCATGCGGATGTACATGGAGCATCGGGACAACGGCGGCCACCTGCAATGGATCGCTCAGACTGCCTCCGAGTTCGTCGATGTCTACGCCAACATCGCGCGCATCGCACATTTCGGCCCGATCGCTATCTATCACCATGGCACACACACAGACAACTCCTGGCACGCTGGGGAGATCGACAAGGTGCACGACTTCCTCAAGGCTATTCACGACCATGGCTTGCCGGCCGGCCTCGGCACCCACATCCCCGAGGTGGTGGAGTACGCGGAGGAGAAAGGCTGGGAGACTGACTTCTACATGTCCTGCTTGTACGACCTCGCGCGCGGCTACAAGACTGCACCCGCGGCCGAACAGGACGCCTACGCGCGAGATCGTTTCCCCGACGGCGACCCGGAGCGCATGACCGCGGTCATGCGGGAGGTCCCGAAGCCCTGTCTCGGCTTCAAGATCATGGCCGCCAATCGTAAGTGCTCTACGCCGCAAAGCGTGAAGCAGGCCTTCGAGTACGCCTTCGCCAACATCAAATCCACTGATGGTGTCGTAGTCGGGATGTTTCCCAAGTACCGCAACCAGGTGGAAGAGAACGCGCGGTTCGTGCGCGAGATTCTGTCTCAACAGGCCGAATAGACAGGCCCCGCGTGACCTTGTGGAGGCCGTTGAACACTCCTGTGAGAGTGGGACAATGGACATATCGCGGCCAGATGGGTATGTGACCGGAATGACCATTTGCTCTGAGAGGTTCAGGGCTGGCTCAGGTTGTGACCGGGAATTGACCAAAGAACGTCCATGTCCGTCCATTGACCGAATGGTCGTTGTTTGGACGTTTGGGACAGGTGCGGACATTTGAGCGCTTTTCGGCGGGGGATGACGTTGCTGTTCGGACAGGAAAGGGCCGGTGGCTACGCTGGAAATCGAAGGAGCGCCGGGGGCGGTGTGGGGGTTGACACAGGTTCGTGCCGATACTATAATCTAGCAGTCCTTAGGTGGGGCTGTGGCGCAGTGGGAGCGCGTTTCCTTGGCATGGAAGAGGTCGCGGGTTCGAATCCCGCCAGCTCCACCAACTTGTTGAGTTGGGCTTCGGTCTGTTCTGAAGTTCTATTTGAGCACGCCGCCGGGCGTGCTCTTTTGGTCGGGAGTCGCGGTGCGCGGCGCTAGGGTTTCTGGCATCTGGAGGCTGGTGGGCCGAGCCGTGGGGCTCGGTGTTGCTCTTCAGTCAGTGCTCCTGCCGAGGACTGGTGCGGCCGCGGCGGGGGGGTCCTCTGCTCCGATGTATGATCTCAGCGTGGTGGTATTGGCCCGCTCTGCGGCCCCGACGCAGGTCGCTCTCAGCTATTCCGGGGTGATTGATGAGGGGCGTCTTCGGGCCGGCATCAGCGAACTTGGGGAGAGAAGCGGAGCGCAGATCGGCGGGGTGCAGATTCGGGATACGGCGCTGGCGAGGGGTTCGACGCAAGTGGCGACGGGGGGTCAGTTCGCGGCGCCGGGGCTCATCAGCTGGGAGACGGGGGCGCTGCCGGTGGGTGCGATAATTCGGTCGCTGCCGGGATGGGAGCACATGAGGATGGTGTTCATCGTGGATGAGGGGTTCCCATTCTCCGGGCCGTTGGGGGTGACGGCGGACGGGTTCGTCGTGCGTCTGGTGAGCCGGACGGAGGCTTACGAGTACGATGTGGAAAGAATGACCGGGAGAATGGGACCACCCGGAGAAGATGTGCCCTTGGGGGGGAAGTCGGCGGCGCTGCTGCCCGCGGTATTGATCGGTGTGCCGCCCGGACTGGTGCTGGGCTGGCTGCTGTGTGATCGGCGGCGGGGGGTCAGGGGTGCCTGATCTCGCAGTAGGCGCGCTGGCGCAGAGGGGTAGGACCGGGCAAATAGACGGAGGGCAGAACTGATGGAACTAGAGCAGCTTTGTCGCTTTGCAGTGGACAGTCAAGCGTCGGACTTGTTCATCAAGGCAGAGGCTCCCCCGGCGCTGCGCGTGCACGGTCGGATCGTTCCGACGGACCTGCCGGCTCTGAAGGAGGAGGACACCAAGCGGCTGGCTCACTCCATTATGTCGGAAGAGCAGGTTTCTGCGTTTGAACAGTATCATGAGTTGGACCTGGCCTTCACCCTTGGGGATGTGGCGCGGTTTCGATGCAATGTTTATGTTCAACGCGGGACGTATGCGATGGTGCTACGGATTGTGCCGCTGGAGATTCGGTCGATCGAGGAACTCGGGCTTCCGAAATCCCTGGATGATCTGGTCAAGCCGAAACAGGGGCTGGTTCTGGTGACCGGGCCTACAGGATGTGGGAAGTCGACGACGCTGGCGGCGATGCTGGATCTGATCAACCGAACGCGCCACTGTAACATTGTGACCATCGAGGACCCGATCGAGTTCGTGCATGGGGACCGGCTGGCGGTTGTGAGCCAGCGAGAGGTGGGGATTGACACGGACTCATTCTACGATGCGATGAAGTTCGTGGTGCGGGAGAGCCCGGATGTGATTCTGATCGGGGAGATGCGCGATGCGGAGACGATGCGAGTGGCACTGAGCGCGTCAGAGACGGGCCACCTGGTGTTCTCGACGGTCCACACTACCAGCGCGTCGGACACCGTCGAACGAATCGTGAGTATCTTTCCGCCGCATGAGAAGAACCAGATCTGCCTGCGGCTGTCTACGAGCCTACTGGGCGTTGTGTCGCAGAAGCTGGTGCCGCGCGCCGACGGGACTGGACGGGTGCCAGCGGTGGAGGTGATGATCAATACTCCGACTGTGGCGAAGCTGATAGAGGAGGGGCGGTCTTCGCAGATATACTCGGCGATGAATGAGGGCGGGTATTGGGGCATGCAGACGATGAACCAGTCTCTGGTGAAGTATTGGCGTGCGGGGGTGATCTCGGAGGAAGATGCGCTGACGTATGCTGGGAACCTGACTGAGCTGAAGCAGATGCTGCGGAGAGGAGCGGGTTAGCTCGCGGTCGGGCCTGGGTCCGGGACGGGCACGGTCGCTTCGGGTCAGTGTTCGCGGGGAAAGGGAGGCGGCCATGGAGCTCAGGACTCTACTCTCGCTGCTGGTGCAGGTGAAGGGGTCTGATCTGCACCTGTGCGCCGGCGAGCCACCGACGATGCGTGTTCAGCGCGTCGTTCGGCGGACCCGATTTCCGGAGCTAAGCGGTCCGGAAGTGGGGGAGATGCTCAAGGAGGTGGCGGGGGAGGAGCGGTGGGCGCGATTCGAGGAGGCCCGCGAGCTTGACGTGGCCCATGTGGTTCGGGGCACGGGGCGGTTTCGGGTCAACATGTATTGGGAGCAGGGGCAACCAGCGGCCTGTTTTCACAGCATTCCCTCCGAAGTCCAGACCATTGACGAACTGGGGTTTCCGCCGGTCCTCAAGGAAGTCGCGCTACTCCCAAGGGGAATCGTGCTGGTGACGGGCCCGACGGGGTGCGGGAAGTCAACGACGCTGGCGGCGATGATAGACTACGTCAACGAGCACCGACCGGTGCACATCGTGACCATTGAGGACCCTGTTGAGTTCATCCACGAGCCGAAGATGGCGTCGGTGACCCAGCGGGAGATCGGGATAGACACGCATTCTTTCGCGGAGGCACTGCGACATGTGATGCGCCAGAACCCGGATGTGATACTGGTGGGGGAGCTGAGGGACCTGGAGACGATTCAGCTGGCGATCACTGCCGGAGAGACCGGGCACTTGGTATTCAGCACGCTACACACATTGGACGCGGCGCAGACGATTGATCGTATGGTGGACGTGTTTGAGCCACACCGACAGGAGCAAGTGCGAGCACAGCTGTCAATCACTCTGCAAGCGGTTATCAGTCAGGATCTGCTGCAGCGGGCGGATGGTGAGGGCCTTGTTCCGTGCCTGGAGGTCATGCTGGCGACCCCGGGGATCCGGAATCTGATCAGGGAGCGCAAGACCCATCAGATCTACAGTTTGATTCAGGGGGCGGGGGATCTGGGGATGCAGACTTTCGATCAACATCTGCTGCAGCTTTACTCGCGAGGGGTCGTGAAGGCGGAGGAGGCAGTGGCGAAGGCCAGCAATCCGGAGGAGTTTAGCCGCCTGGCGAAGATTGGTCGAGGTGGGCAAGAGGCGGCATAGCATATGGGTAGAATGTAGAAAACGGCTGGGCGGGCGCGTGAGTTGGCGACAGGGGGGTGTGCGCTTCCGTCGAGCACAACGCATGTGGAGATGACATCGTATGTCGGATCGGTATCCCGTCCCACTAGATGACTTACTGAAGCTGTTGGTGCGGCACGAAGGATCGGACATGCATCTGCGCGCTTACGAGCCGCCCGTGTTCCGGATTCATGGCGATCTGCGCCGGACTAATTTTCCTGTGCTGCAGCCCGAGCAGATAAAGGCGATCGTGTACGAGATCATGGGCCCGGAGCGGATTGCCCGTTATGAGCGGGACCTCGAATGCGACCTAGCATATGCGATCAAGGGATTGGCCCGTTTCCGCGTGAACGTCTTCAGGCAGCAGAACAGCGTCGGGGTGGTGATGCGTCTGATCCCGATCCGCGTGCAGACGATTGACGAGCTGGGGCTGCCTCCGGTGCTGAAGGAGGTCGCGATGCTGCCGCGCGGGCTTGTGCTGGTGACCGGGCCAACAGGGTCGGGCAAGTCCACGACGCTCGCCGCGGTGATCAACCACATCAACGAGAGCAAACCGGTTCATATCATCACGATCGAGGATCCGATTGAGTTCATGCACTCCGACAAGGTGGCGGCGCTCAACCAGCGCGAGGTGGAAATGGACACGCGTACGTTCGCCGACGCGCTGCGACACGTGATGCGGCAGAATCCGGATGTCATTCTGGTGGGCGAGATGCGGGATAATGAAACGATGCAGTTGGCGATTACTGCGGCGGAGACCGGCCACCTGGTGTTCTCCACGGTGCATACCACAGATGCTGCGCAGACGATTGACCGGATCGTGGACGTGTTCGAACCGGAACGGCAGGAGCAGATACGGATGCAGTTGGCGGTCACGCTGCAGGCGGTGATCTCGATGACTCTGATGCCGCGGGCTGACCGCCCGGGTCGCGTACCTGCGTTCGAGGTGATGCTTGCGACGCCGGCGATCAGGAACCTGATCCGGGAGCGGAAGACACACCAGATCTACGGAATGATTCAAACCGGGGCTGAGTTGGGGATGCAGACGCTGGACAATCACCTGCTCGATCTGTACAGGAACGGGATAGTCAGCTTTGAGATGGCGCTGTCGAAGTCTTCGAACCCGAGCGAGTTCGCCGCGCGTGTGGGTGGGGGGCAGAGGAGTGAGGAACTCATGACAGCACCGCCGGGCGAAGTCTAGGCTGAGGGAGGCGGGGCGATGGCCACTAATCAACTGCATATCGACGATCTCCTGAGGACGGCGGTCGAACGTGATGCCTCGGACATTCACATCAAGGCGGAGACCCCTCCTCTACTGCGGATCTACGGGGAGCTGATTCCGACGGATCTGCCGCCCCTTACGGAGGCGGAGGCAAAGCGCCTATCCTACAGCGTTCTGACGCCCGAACAGAGGGAAACCTTCGAGCACGATTGGGAGCTGGACCTGGGTTACCAGATTGAAGGGCTGGCTCGCTTCCGCGTGAATATCTTCGTGCAGCGGGGCATGGTTGGGGCGGTCTTCCGCATCATCCCGCTTCACATCCAGACGATCGAAGACCTTGCGCTGCCGAGTGTCTGCCGGTACTTCGCGGAACGGCCGCGCGGTCTTGTGCTGGTGACTGGACCTGCAGGATGCGGGAAGTCCACCACCCAGGCGGCGATGATTGACCATGTCAACAAGACTTTTCCGGTACACGTGGTGACGGTGGAGGACCCGGTTGAGTTCATCCATGATCCGAAGGTAGCGCTGATCAACCAGCGGGAGCTAGGGCGAGATACGCGGAGCTTCGCGAACGCCCTCAAGTACGTGCTGCGCCAGGACCCAGACGTGATCCTGGTGGGTGAGATGCGCGACCTGGAGACAGTGCAGCTTGCGATCCGGGCTGCGGAGACCGGACATCTCGTGCTCGGGACGCTACACACAACCGACGCGGTGCAGACGGTGGACCGGGCGATTGATATCTTTCCGACCCACCAGCAGCAGCAGATTCGCATGCAGCTTTCAGTGAACTTACTGGGGGTCGTCTCCCAGATTCTGGTCCGGCGCGCTGACGGTCGGGGCCGGGTGGCCGCCTTCGAGACTCTGGTGGCGATTTCGTCAGTGCGGAACTCCATCCGAGAACGGAAGACCCACCAGATTGCCTCGGTGATCCAGACGGGCACGCAGCATGGCATGATGACCTTGGACCAGTCGCTTTCTCATCTCGCGCGCTCGGGCGTGATCTCCTTCGAGGAAGGTGAGTCGAAGGCCAAGAACGCGCAGGAGTTCCGTCAGCTTGTGGAGACCGGCGAGACGGTCGCCGCGAAAGCCTGAGCCTCCTCTTGAAGTGAAGTCGGTCGAGGTCCGGGAACGAGCTATTGTGGGACGGGTCTGGGGCCGCAGGAGTTGATTGCACGAAGCGTTCCCGCGTTGGGTCCTCATCCCGTGTTGTTCGGCCCAGGGCGCAGAAGTGGAGCCAGGGAAAGAGGATGCCTCCTGGCGAAGAGAGAAGCCACTGGACGCTCGTGGGGCTGCGCACGCAAGTAATCGACGGATTCCCAGGGGCGTGCATCTCGCGAGCAAGGGCGTATGGTCGAATGGCCTGCGGGCAGGAGCGTATCGAAAGAGGCCCGCAGGATGCTGGGCAACGGAAGGAGGACACTGTCATCTATGGCTGCAGTAGCGGAAGTGACTGATGCGACCTTCGAGGAGGAAGTGCTGAAGTCGGAGAGTCCCGTTCTGGTGGATTTCTGGGCTCCGGGATGCCCCCCGTGCGCGGCGATAGGGCCTGTGCTGGAGAAGCTGGCCGAGGAGATGGCGGGGAAGGTGAAGTTCGTTAAGGTCAACGCTGCCCGGGAGGTGCAGACCGCTGTCAAGTACGGTGTTCGGGCCGTGCCGACGCTGTTCGTCTTCAAGGGGGGAGAAGCCGCCGACAGCGTCATTGGCTTTCAGTCCGAACAGGAGATCCGGGGCCGGCTGGCCGGGGTGGGTGAGGGGGCATAGGGAGCGTGTCCTCTCTCGAGGGACGGTTTGGCGGGAATGCTTGAAGGGGATCAGAGCGGGTGACGGCCTCCGCTGAGGACAGCGCCGCTGGGGATTCTGGGGGAGGGATCGCCGCCACTTGGGATCTGGTGATCGTGGGAGGCGGCGCGGCGGGGCTCACGTGCGCCATCTATGCGGGTCGCGGGCGACTCAGCACTCTCCTGCTGGAGAAGATGCTGCCCGGCGGGCAGATTGCACTCAGCCACTTGATCGAGAACTACCCGGGGTTTCCGCAGGGCATCTCCGGCTCGGAGCTGGCCGAGGGGATGCACCAGCACGCCCGTAGGTTTGGGGCCCTCATTGAGACGGCCGCGGTGGCGGGGATTGAGGGGACGGAAGGACCATTTCAGCTCCGGCTCGAGGGCGGAGAACGCGAGCTGGGCCCGCGTGCGCGCAGCGTACTGATTGCCACTGGGTGCTCGCCGCGAAGGCTCGGTGTGGCCGGCGAGAAGGAGTACTACGGGCGGGGGGTGTCCTACTGTGCCACGTGCGACGGTCCGCTCTTCTCCGGGAAGCCAGTTCTCGTGGTCGGCGGAGGCAACGCGGCCGTTGATGAGGCCCTCTTCCTCGCCAATCTGGCGAGCAGGGTGACGGTCGTCCATCGTCGGGACCAGCTTCGGGCGGATCCCATTCTTCAGGAGCGTGCGCTCGCCAATCCGAAGATCGAGTTTCTGTGGAGCCACGTGGTGACGGAGATAGTCGGGGGCGCGTCGGTAGAGGCCGCGCGCGCCCGGCACGTCGCCTCCGACGAGGAGGGGGAGGTGACGGTGTCGGCCGTGTTCATCGCGGTCGGCGAAACGCCCCAGACGGGGTTCCTGCCCGATGGGGTAGAGCGGGACGAGGGGGGCTACATTGTGACTGACTCCGATCTCCAGACATCGGTGCCGGGTATCTTCGCGGCGGGGGACGTTCGCGCGGGCGCCTATCGTCAGATTGCCGCCGCGGTGGGTGAAGGCGTGCTTGCCTATCGGAGCATCCGACGCTACCTTGAAGGACAGTGAGAGGCCGCGGCGCCGCGCTGTTGCTGCTACAGTCTAAGGAGGGCCTCACACTATGTCTCGGACTGCGAAGGCCGTGTATCTGCATGGCGTGGGTGACCTCAGGATTCACGAAGAGCCTGTTCCCCAGATAGCCGCGCCGAACGAAGTGCTCATTCGCGTGGCTGCGGTGGGAGTTTGTGGCTCCGACTGCCATTTCTATCGGCGAGGGCGCATAGGGCGGTTTGTGGTGAAGGAGCCGATTATTCTGGGTCACGAGTTCTCGGGGACGGTGGTTGACGTGGGGGCGGAGGTGGAGCATCTCAAGCAGGGGGATCAGGTTGCGGTCGAGCCGGGCATCCCGTGTCGGCGGTGCCAGCGGTGCCGGGAGGGGCGATACAATCTCTGCGAGCGGGAAGTGGTCTTCATGGCCACGCCGGGCTTGACGCACGGGGCGTTTCGGGAGTACCTGACGTGGCCGGCCGACCTTGCCTTCAAGCTGCCGGAGAGGGTTAGCCTGGAGGACGGCGCCATGGTGGAGCCGCTGGCGGTGGGGGTGCAGGCGTGCCGGAGGGCCGGGATTGTGCCTGGGCAGAGCGCGGCGGTGCTTGGGGCGGGGCCGATCGGGCTTCTCGCTGCGCAGGCGGCGGCATCGTACGGGGCCCATCCGGTGGTGGTGACGGACGTTGTGTCGACGCGGGTTGCTCTGGCGGAGAAGCTTGGCATGACGGCAGTGGACGCTGGGAAGAGCGATGTGGTGGAGGCGATCCGCGCGCGTACGGAGGGGCGGGGGGTTGACGCGGTCATCGAGACGGCGGGCACACTGCCCACTGTGCGAGAGGCTATGGCCGCGGTGAAGACCGGTGGGGTGGTTGTGCTGGTGGGGATGCTGGCGGAGGAGGAGGGGATGCTGCGGGCTATGGACATCATCGAGCGGGAGTACGATGTCCGCGGCGTGTTCCGCTATGCGACCTGCTATCTGCCCGCGCTTTCATTGATTGCGGCAGGGCGGATTGACCTTGCCTCCTTGCGCACGCACGAGTTTCCCCTCGACCAGACGGAAGAAGCTATCAAGACGACGATCGAAGACAAGGCCGGGGCGGTCAAGGTGCTGGTCAGGCCCTGACAGGGCCCCTGGAGCGCGGCCGGCTTTGTGAGGGGACACGGACGATTGACCGAGCCTGCGGCCAGTGCTACCATGCAGTGGCAGAAGTCTCAGCATTGCTTCGGGCGCACCAATTCCTCAGCAGGCAAAGGGGGTTACCATGGAATCAGGGACGTCGCTTGCGATCGGGGCCGCCGTAGTCATCTTTGCGCTGATCATCATCGGCTCCGCTATCCGGATCGTGCCCGAGTATCAGCGTCTGGTTGTGCTTCGCCTCGGGCGGGCATTGGGCGCAAAGGGCCCTGGGCTGATCATTCTGATTCCAGTGGTGGACCGGGGCATCAAGGTGGACCTGCGGGAGATCTACTTGGATGTGCAGCCGCAGGCGGCGATCACGAGGGACAACGCCTCCATCTCGGTTGACTTCTACATCTACATGAAGGTCGTCGACCCGATGGCGAGCGTTATCCAGGTGCAGAACTTCTTCGGGGCTTCCCAGGGGATTGCGATCACGACGCTGCGCGCCGTCGTGGGTGAAATGCTGCTCGACGACGTGCTGGCGAAACGAGAGGAGATCAACGAGGTACTGCGGGTGAAGCTCGACGAGGTGACAAACCGCTGGGGGATCAAGGTCACGGCAGTGGAGATCCGGGAGATCATCCCGCCGCGGGATATCCAGGAAGCGATGACGCGGCAGATGTCGGCGGAGCGAGACCGGCGTGCCGTGGTGACGGAGGCCGACGGGAAGCGCGAGGCCCAGATCAAGGTGGCGGAGGGCGAACGGCAGGCGGTGATTCTACGGGCCGAAGGAGACAAGCAAGCGGCGATTCTCGATGCTGAGGGTGCGCGACAAGCCCAGATGTTGCGCGCGGAGGGTTACGCGGAGGCGCTGAACCGGATCTTCGCGGCGGCGAAGGGGGTGGATAGCAAGACGATGAGCCTCCAGTATCTGGAGGCGCTGCGCGATCTGGGCAGCAAGGACTCCACTAAGTTCGTGATTCCGATGGAGTTCACGCGGCTGGTGCAGCCCTTCCTCGGCCACGCGGAACGGTCGATGGAGGATCGCGAGCGGTCCGCCTGAGGCGGGCTGGCGCGAGGGGCGAGATGCTGCGTCGCCGCAGGTTCGTGCTGGCTGCCGCCTGCTTGGCGGGAGTCGCGTCGTTTCTCCTGCTTCAAGCTCCTTGTGTCTTGGGGGCCGCGCCCGGAGGGGCGAAGTCAACTCCGATAATCCATCGCGCGCGGGTGGAGGGTGTGATCAATCCCTTCAGCGCGCGCTATCTGGAGCGCGCGATCAGGGAGACGGAGCGGCAGGGGGGGGCGGCTCTGGTGCTGGAGCTGGACACGCCGGGGGGCTTGGATTCGGCGATGCGCTCGATGATCAAGGCCATGTTGAACTCCCAGGTTCCCATCATCGTGTATGTTTCTCCCTCGGGGGCGCGTGCGGCCTCCGCGGGGATGTTCATTACCCTTGCCGCGCATGTGGCCGCGATGGCGCCGGGCACGAACATCGGCGCGGCCCACCCGGTCAGCCTGACGGGCGGCGAGGGCACGGAGACCGCTGCCAAGAAGGTGACGGAGGATGCCGCAGCCACCGCGCGCGCGATCGCCGCTCAACGCGACCGCAACGTGGCCTGGGCGGAGGCGGCGGTACGGGATAGCGTCTCCATCACGGAGGAGGAAGCCAAAGAGAAGGGCGTGATCGACATCATCGCGCGTGACCTGGGGAATCTCCTCGAGCAGGCGGACGGGCGTAAGGTCATCACCCCGCCCGGCGAGACCATCCTTCGCCTCAAGGGAGGGCAGGTGAGGGATGTGCCAATGGCGTTTGTGGAGAGCTTGCTTCAGACTCTCGCGGAGCCGAACATCGCATACATCTTGCTCACCCTTGGCACCCTTGGCCTGATCCTGGAACTCTATCACCCCGGCGCTTTGTTCCCCGGGGTCACGGGGGCCATCTGCCTCCTGCTCGGGTTCGCTGCCCTCGGCACACTTCCGGTCGGCTGGGCCGGCGTGGGTCTGCTAATCCTCGCGGTCGCGCTGCTGCTGGCCGAACTCCATGCGCCGGGTTTCGGGGCATTTGGGACCGGTTCGCTCATCGCCTTTCTTATGGGGTCACTGCTTCTCTTTGTCCCGGTGACGCCCGCCTCTCCCGCGGCGCCGGTTGTGGGGGTGAGCCCGTGGCTGGTCGGCTGCATGACGGCTCTCTTCGGGGCCGTGCTGCTGCTGGTGGGACAGCGGGTGTGGGCGGCGCAGCGTCTGGCTCCCCGGACCGGCTCGGAAGCCCTTGTGGGCGATACGGCCGAGGTCGTGAGCGCGCTTTCGCCGCAAGGCACGGTCCGCATCCGGGGCGAGGTGTGGTCGGCCCGCAGTGAAGGCGAAAGTATTGAGGCCGGGGCGTCTGTTCGGGTAGACCGCGCAGAGGGAGTCGTGCTGGTGGTGCGGCCGATTGCCGGCGAGGAGTCGGAGACGCAGCAGTCCCAGTCGCCGAGTCAGGGGCGTTGAGGGCCCTTGCGGCTACCACCCCCACTGTGATAGACTGCTCTCGATCAGAGTCCGAACAGGCTGAGAAGGGGAGGAGTAGGCGGGAGGTGTACCGATAGAGAGGAGGCTTCGCAGGCTGGAAAGGCCTCCCGGAGACAGCCCGTTGAAGTTCGCCCTGGAGCTGCGCCCTGAAATCCTGCTTGCGAAGGCTACAAGAGTCCACGAGGGCTGCAGTGGCCGAGAGCTGCGGGGCAAGTAGGGAGCGCCGGCCGGTCCTCCGTTATCGGGATCAGAGTGGACCGCCTTCGCCAAGGCCAGGGCGGCCAACAAGGGTGGTACCGCGGGAGTTCACAGCTTTCGTCCCTGGCTGTGGACTTCTTTTTTGTTTGCGGTGATCCGGCGGGACGGACCGCTGTTATGAATGGGGATGAAGATGGCGCACTCATCGGCAGAGGAAATCCGTAACCTGGCGGAAGAGGCTGAGGCCGAGATCGGCAAGGCCGCAAGCTCTCGGGAGTTGGAGCGCGTTCGGGTTGCGTACCTGGGAAGGGAAGGGAAGCTAACGGCGGTGCTGCGCGGCATAGGACGGCTTCCGGATGAAGAGCGGCCCGCGGCCGGCCGCGCCGGGAATGAGGCGCGCGTCGCCGTAGAGGCGGCAATGGCGAAGCGCCGCAAGCAACTCGCGGCGCAGAAGGCTGCGGCGAGCGCGGCGGAGGGGCTGGACGTTACGCTGCCCGGGCGAGGGGTAGAGGTGGGGCACCGGCATCCGCTGATGACGACGCTCGAGAGGCTGCTCGACATCTTCGTCGGGATGGGATACACGGTGGCGCAGGGGCCCGAGGTGGAGTGGTACACGCTGAACTGGACCGCCCTCAATTACCCGCCCGATCACCCGGCGATGGACGAGCAGGACAGCTTCTATGTGACAGATGAGATTATGCTCCGCACCCAGACCTCGACGGTTCAGATTCGAGCGATGCGGGGGCAGCACGATGAATCGTGCCCGGTGCGCAAGCTGGACTGGCGCTTTCCTCCTCAGGAGGTGCTCTCCCACTGTCGGTGCGAGCCGAGGCCGACGCGGGTGGTGGCGCCCGGGCGGACGTACCGGCGAGAGAGCGTGACCCTGACCCACAGCGATATCTTCCATCAGTTGGAAGGTCTGGTGGTGGACGAGGGGATTACCTTCGCAGATCTGAAGGGGACCTTGACGGCGTTCCTGCGGGAATATCTGGGCCCGGAGACAAGAGTGCGCTTCCGACCCGACTTCTTCCCCTTCACTGAGCCGAGCGCGGATTTCTCAGTCAACTGTGAGCTGTGTGACGGTCGAGGATGTCGGTTCTGCAAGCAGAGCGGATGGGTGGAGATCGGAGGCTCGGGGCTGGTGCATCCGAACGTGCTGATCGCCGGGGGGTATGACCCGGATCGCGTGAGCGGACTGGCCTTCGGTTTTGGGGTCGAGCGGATCGCGCAGCGGAGATTCGGGATAGAGCACATTCGGACCCTGTACGAGAATGACATGCGCTTCCTGCGGCAGTTCTAGCGGCGGCGATAGGGCGGCCGGGCAGTACGATGCCATCGCCGACCTTTACGACGGCTATCCGGGCAACTACCTCGAAGATATCCCGTTCTTCGTGGAGGAGGCGAAGCGGGCCGGATCGCCGGTGCTGGAGGTGGGGGTGGGGACGGGCCGGCTGGCCCTCTGCCTGGCCGCGGTGGGCCTCGATGTGGTCGGCATCGACAGCTCGCCGGCGATGCTGGGCGTGCTGGTCCGGAAGAGGGAAGCGGCGGGTGAGCTGCCCGGGCGGCTGCGGGTGCTCGCGTGCGACATGCGGGCATTCTCGCTACGGCGGCGGTTTCCGATGGCGATCATTGCGTTCCGGACATTCCTGTATCTGCTCACACGGGCGGATCAGCGGCGCGCGCTGCGCGCGATCCGACGCCACCTGGCTGCGGGAGGGAGGTTGGCGATGAGCTTCTTTGTCCCACCGAGCGAACTCATCGAGCGAGGAGGCACGGAGGAACAGGAGATGACGCGGTTTGCTGCGCCGGAAGGCAGCGGCGAAGTAGTGGCCTATGACTGGACGGAGTTCGTTCGCGGGCGCCAGCGGGTGATTTCACATATCACCTATGAGTGGCAGGACGCGGAAGGGCGGCCGAGGCGTCGGCTGCAGCGGGATCTGGTTGCGCGCTACCTGTTTGCAGATGAGGCACCGCCGCTGCTGGAAAGCTGCGGCTACCGCGTGGTGGAGGCGTACGGGGGCTTCGACCGAAGCGCGCTTGCGGAGGATTCCCGCGAGCAGATCTGGATAGCGGAATCGAGAGAGAAGGAACGATGAGGATACCGGTTGAGTGGTTGAACGAGTACGTGCCGAACAACCTCTCGGTGCGCGATCTTGCGTACACACTGACGAACGTCGGGCTGGAGGTGGAGGCGATCGAAGACGTGGCGGGCGGCACTGTGCTCGACATCACGGTGACGCCGAACCGCGGCGACTGTCTCTCGGCGCTGGGGGCAGCGCGGGAGCTGGCGATGGCGCTGCGAGTGGAGGTGCACGATCGCGAGCCAAAGCTCGTCGAATCCGGGCCGAACGCGCGCACGTTGGCAAGCGTAGTGCTGGAGGATCCGATACTGTGCCCACGCTACTCGGCCCGGGTTGTTCGCAACGTGAAGATTGGTCTTTCTCCCGAGTGGGCCCGGCAGCGCCTGGAGCGGTGCGGGCTGCGGCCGATCAACAATGTAGTGGACGCCACTAACCTCGTCATGCTCGAACTCGGACAGCCGCTCCATGCCTTCGACTACCAGCTCTTGCGGTGCCCGCCCGGAGAGAGCATCCCGGAGATCATCGTGCGCCGCGCCCGTGCAGGCGAACATCTTGTCACCATAGACGGCGAGGAACACGATCTGACGCCGGAAATCCTGCTGATCACCGACCCGAGCGGGCCGATCGCGCTGGCCGGGATCATGGGAGGGTCTTCGACTGAGATCCACGATGGAACGGTGGAGGTCCTGCTGGAGTCTGCGCACTTCGATGCGGGCACGGTCCGCCGGGGCGCGCGGTCTCTGGGGCTCAGCACGGAGGCGTCCTATCGCTTCGAACGGACGGTTGACCCCGGAGGCACTGTGCGCGCCCTCGACCGGGCCTGCGAGCTGATGGCCGAGTTCTGCGGAGGTTCCGTGGAAGTGGCGGCCGGGGTCGTGGACGCTTACCCGAGCCCCGTGCAGGAAGCCGAGATCACGCTTCGGCCGGCGCGCGCGAACGAGCTGCTTGGCCTGGATCTGTCTGCTGCGGATATGGCAGCTTACCTGCGGCAACTGAAGCTGAGTGTGGAGGAGGGCGACGTGCTTCGGGTGAGGGTCCCCACCTTCCGCCAAGATCTGAAGGAGGAGATTGACCTGGTCGAGGAGGTAGCGCGCGCTCACGGATACGAGAGTATCCCCGAGACACTTCCGCGCGCGAGCAGCGGCGTCGGGGGCCTGCCGAGAGAGCTAGCCTTCGAGCGTGAGGTACGCCGTTTGATGCAAGGGCTTGGATTGAGTGAAGCGGTCACATCCAGCCTCGAATCTCCGGAGTCGCTTGCGCGTCTGGGCCTGCCCGATGGCGATCCGCTCTTGCGCGCAGTGGCCGTCAGCAATGCCAAGAGCATTGACCGCTCTCAAATGCGCGCGACTCTGCTGACCTCGCTGGCGGAGGTGGTCGCGTATAACGTGCGCCGCGGCGTCGCGGATGTCAGCATCTTCGACTTGGGCCGCGTGTATGGAGCCAAGGGGCCGGACGAGCTACCGGAGGAATGCCAACACCTCGGCATCGCCGCCACCGGGACCATGACAGGAGGCCGTTGGGCGATCTCTCGGGGATCGGAGAGATGGGACTTCTATGGTGTGAAGAGTATCATCGAGAACCTGCTGGTTGCGACTACGCGCGGGTCGGGTCAGTTCGCGCCTGAGTCTCATCCGTCACTGACGGAGGGCCGCGCGGCAAGAGTTATTCTCGGGGAAAACGTGGTCGGGTATCTGGGAGAGCTGCGCCCGGAGGTGCTTGTGGCATACGACCTGTCTGAGCCGGTGTTCGTGGCCGAGCTGAACCTCGAGCTGCTGCGGGAACACGCCGGGGGTGATCCCAAGTACAAACCGGTAAGCCGTTTTCCGGCCGTCACGCGCGACATTGCCTTTGTGCTTCCACGGGATATCGCGGCGCAGCGGGCCGAGGACGCTATCCGGGAGAGCGCGGGCGGCGATCTCGAATCCCTTTCTCTGTTTGACGCGTATGAGGGGCCGCCATTGCCGGAAGGACACCGCAATCTCGCTTTCTCGCTCACGTTCCGACGCGCGGACCGGACACTGACCGACGAGGAAGTGGAAGCCGCCATGGATGGGATACGAGTCGGCCTGAAGGAAGAACTCGGCGCGCGGCTTCGCGAGTGAGCGCGGGACAGAGCCAGCCGTGCGAGAGTACGATCCCAGCGTCGACTACTACGAACTGCTTCAGGTAGATCCGGGGGCGACCTCCCCGGTGATCAGGGCCGCATATCGCGTCATCTTGAGGGAGCTTCGCGCGCATCCCGACCTTGGCGGGCGGGAGGACTTGGCCAAGTTGCTCAACAAGGCGTATCGCGTGCTCAGCGACCAGCAGCTCAGGGCCGAATATGATGGCGCTCGGCTCTTGGTGGCGCCCGAGCGGGAGCATCGGGGGGAGCTGGAGCAGATACTCGCGTGTCCCAAGTGTCGCAGGCCGAATCCTCTACCCCTGGGCGCCGACGCGCGGCGAGCTCATTGCTCGTTCTGCAGTGCTCCCCTGCACGCCGACGGCAGTTCCGCCCAGCCGGAGGCGAAGGAGAATGTTTTCGGCCTCTCCCCGGAGGAGTACCGCCGCCTCTGCCGAGACAGCCAACTGGATCGCCGGACTGACCAGGTAGCCTCCGGCGGAGCGTTGCACTGCCGGTTCTGCGGAAATGAATGGAGGGCCAAGAAATCGGGCAGGTCTCTTCGGGCCTGCCCGATATGCGGTCGTGCCGATTGGCACGCGTTTCGGCTGTTCAAGTGCCGTGTCTGCGGGCGTGAATGGCGATCATCTCGACTCGGCGCCTGGGCCTACCGGGACCACCCACGCTGCCCCAACTGCGCTACGGCGCGCTGGAGCAACTACTGCGAGTCACATCCGTTCCGCTGGCTCATCGGGCTGCTGCGCCGGTGAGGAAACCGCCGTCAGGACTCCTCCTCTGTATCCGCGGACCGCTGCAAGAACGCGCGCCCTCGCTCAGATACTGCGTCCTTGAGCTTGCGCCCCTTCTCCATCACGCGCTCTCGAGTTCCCTCTCCTGGCTCCGGGGCGAAGAGAAGGCCCAGTGATGCCCCGATAAGAGCGCCGACAAACACGCCAGCCAGAAAATCCCCAGTCTTCATACTCATGCTGGTTCGTCCTCCCCTTGCAGCTCGACTCGGCAGTGTGATCGTGCGGATTCTAACGGACCTGCCGCCGCCCGTCAAGCATCCCCGCCGCCGCGGCTCCCCGGCAATTGCGGCCTCCCCTGGAGGCGAGATCTGGCGACTGAACCAACGCGGGCCGGGACCGTGTTGCCTGAGCCGTCGGCGCCTTGACAGCGTGGGCAGCTTGTGATATTTTGAACAAAGCATGGCGCCGAGTGACCTGGTGGCGCTGTGAGATCACGGGCGGACAGCGCTGTCGGCCAGGAAGAGCGGATTGGCAGGAGGTGAGCGCTGGGTGATGTGCCCAGCGCCATCACTATGTTTTCCTGGCGAGCCGGTGTATTCCGGAGGTCAACATCTGCCAGGGCCTCTGGACAGGATCTCGGGGCTCCAGAGGGGCAGCAAGGGTGAGGGGGCTGGAGAGCGGAGTTCGTGAAAAGAGGCACACAGTATCAAGCGAATGCTTGTGGGGGACCTGGCATCAGATGTTTCTCATGGGGGCGGGATGTCGCAGCACTCTCTCTGGGACCGACCCTAGTCCCCGCCGCTCGCCATATGGGAGAGGTGTCGTGTCAGTGCCAGGCCCAGGCGACTGCGGCCGCGCAGTCGGCGTCAAGCGCCTGTGGGCCGTTTGAGACTGGCAGCTTTGACGGCCGAGGGAGGATCCAGAGCCTTGCCTGAAATCGCTACGGTCTGTCCTTATTGTGGCTGCGGGTGTGGCCTTTACCTACATGTCAGAGACGGGCGTTTGATAGGAGTCTCGCCAAGTCGGTCGCATCCGGTCTCACAGGGCCGGTTGTGTGTGAAAGGCTGGCATGCGCACGAGGTCGTGGACAATCCCAACCGGCTGACCCATCCGCTCGTGCGACGCGAGGGCAATCTCGTCGTGGCCTCGTGGGAGGAGGCGGCAGAGGTCGTTGCGAACGGGCTGAGCAAGGTGCTCGAGTCAGAGGGGCCGCAGGCGATCGGTGTGCTGGGTTCGGCCCGCTGCACGAATGAAGACAACTACGTGCTGGTGCGTTTTGCGCGAGGGACTCTGCGAACTCCGAACATTGACTGCAGCGCGCGCGTCCAGTGCGTACCCGGGCCCGCTCCGACGAGTGGCGGACCGAGTCTGGGAGCAGGCGCCGAGGAGATCGCGGATCTGGACAGTGCTGACCTAATACTTCTGGTGGGCAGTGATCCCACAGAGGAGCACCCGGCCGTTGCGGCCCGCGTATACCGCGCTCGTCAGCGGGGCGCGCGCGTGGTCGCTGCCGCCGCCCGCGCGCATCCCCTCGCGCGTCTGGCCGATGTGCATCTTCCGGTGCGACCAGGCAGCGAGGTGCGCTGGCTGGGAAGTCTCCTCCACCTTCTGCTGGCGGAGCAGGGGTTCGCAGCGGATGCCGATATGCCGGGACTCTCCGAGCTCCGCGCGAGCGTGGCCGGCCTCAGGCCGGAGGACACGGAAGCGGCGACGAATGTGCCGGCGGAGGCTCTGCGGGAGGTCGCTCGGCTTTACTTGTCATCCAAACAGGTTGTGATCCTTTACTCTACCGGGCTGGCCCTGTCCACAGTGGCGGGCCCCGCGCTCCAGGCCCTGGGGAGCCTTGCCGCACTGAGTTCCCGTGGGGGAGGGCCGGAGGTCTCAGTGCTCGGGTTGCTGAGCCGCAACAACCTCCAGGGGTGTCGGGACATGGGGGTGGCGCCGGATTCCCTGCCGGGTTACGTCCCGCTGAACGATGACGCGGCGGTGGCGAGGTTCGAGCAGGCCTGGAAATGCGAGGTGGCCCGGGAGAAGGGGCTGCGCGCCTGGGAGATGCTCGGCCGGGTGCGTGCTATGTATGTCGTTGGAGATGACGTGACCCGGTCGCTGCCCGACGCAGACGCGGCGCGCAGGGCTCTGGAGGCACTCGACTTTCTGGTGGTGCAGGACATCTTCATGAGTCCGGCGGCCTCCATGGCCGATGTGGTCCTGCCCGCAGCAGCCTTCGCGGAGCGAGAGGGAACCTGGACGAATCTTGAACGGCGGGTGCAGGGGATTCGCAAGGCGGTGGCCCCTCCGGGCGAGGCGCGGGAAGACTGGCGCATTGTCGCCGATGTGAGCCGCGCGATGGGAAAGCCTCTTCCCTACGAGAGTGCGAAGCAGATCTTCGAAGAGATAGCCGACCTGGCTTCGATCTACGCTGGGATTGCATATCCGCCTGCGGCGGTCAACGGGGGCATTCGTTGGCCCACCCCCGAGGGGCGAAAGGCCGGAGAGACGGTCGCCGGTTCGGGAGAGGCGGAGGTGACGGCGCTCAGTGCCGAGGCCTTGAAGGGGCCCGGCGCGAGGGCCGAGACGAACGAGGAGTATCCGCTCCTGTTGGCAGCAGACCCCACGTTGAGGCCTTGGGACGGGGAGGTCACAGTTTGCCACACTCTCACGTCTGCGGGTGAATTCGCCGTTGTTGCCAGGGACTATCCGGATGGAATGCTGTGCCTCAACCCGGAAGACGCGAAGCGCTTTGGAGTTCGAGGGGGCCGACCGGCTCGTGTAGTCTCCCCGAAGGGCGAAAGTCAGATGCAGGTGCGGGTGACGGAGGAGGCGCCTGAGGGCATCGCGCTGGTGCCCTACAATCAGGCGATGCACAGCGGCCTGATGGAGATCTCGACCGACCCAGAGACCGGGAGGCCGGTGCTGGCCCCGACGCCGATCTTGGTCGGTCCGGTGCAGTGAGGGCCGAGGGAATTGCCGGACTAATGGAGGAGCAGCGATGACGGCCCGGATGCTGCCGGGGAATAAGATAGATGAGTTTGCTGTGCGGCTGATGCGGAGCGCGGAGGTGGTAGCTCCGCGGCGGGTGGGCGAGGAAGACGTCTTCTACGGCGCTATTGCCTCTCCCGACGAGATAGCGTGGGATTACGGTACCGCGGTGGAGCCGCTGAAGCGCTTCTTGCTGCCGCAGCGAGAGCCCATACTACGTTTTTCGACCAACGGCCGAATCCGGGTTGGGGCCGAATACGACGAACAGCAACGTGTTTTCCTCGGGGTCCGCTGCTGTGACGTTACTGGTGTCGCCGTGTTGGACGCGATGTACGGTGGAGACACGGTGGACCCGTACTACATGAGCCGCCGCGAGCGTTCGACCTTCATTGCGCTGACCTGCCAACAGCCGGAGCCGCATTGCTTCTGTGTGTGCGGCGATGCGGGGCCCTTCTTGGAGGGCGGCTACGACCAACAGTGGACGGCGCTGCCCGAGGGGATGTTGGTCGAGATTGGGTCGGCGGCAGGTGAGGCCCTTGTCCGGGACAACGAGGATTTGTTCGCCGAGGCCGAAGTGGATCAGGTGGCGGCCCGCTATAGGCTGGCACGGGAGGCGGAGCAGAAGTTCGGGGAGTTCAAGTCCTACATCGCCGGGGCCATGCGGAAGCTCTCCATGAACGAAGTGGCGCCAGCGGTGTGGGAGCAGGCTGCGGATCGCTGCATGGAGTGCGGGGGCTGCACGTATCTCTGTCCGACCTGTTCGTGCTTCACGGTCACCGATCGGATGGCAGGTCAGGACGGGGTTCGCGAGCGGCACTGGGATGCTTGCCTCTATAGCTGTTACGCGCGTGAAGCCAGCGGACATAACCCGCGGCCGGAGCGCGAGGACAGGCTGCGAGCCCGGTTCTTCCATAAGATCAGCCACCAGTGGGCCGTGCGAAACGGCCGACAAGCGTGCGTTGGCTGTGGTCGCTGCGTGCTGGGGTGCATGGGTTGGGCGCACACGCCTGCAGTAAGCGAAGGAATTCGGCGAGGTGTGATGACGTGAACAATCCCTATCTGCCGAAGCTGGCCACCATTCAGAAGGTGAAGGTGGAGACATATGATACGACGACCTTCACCTTGAGGCTCGACGATTCGGGGGAGCGGAAGGCGTTCGAGTACCGGCCGGGGCAGTTCGTGGAGCTGTCCGTGTTCGGCGCGGGTGAGGCCCCCTTCTGCATCTCCTCCAGTGCGCACGGCCGCGACGACTTCGACCTCAGCGTCCGCAAGGTGGGGCGCGTCACCGGCGTTCTGCACGAGATGGGTGAGGGCGGCCAGGTGGGGATTCGAGGCCCGCTCGGCAACTGTTTTCCGTTCGAGGAAGTGAAGGGAAAACACATCCTCTTTGTGGGCGGCGGGATCGGTCTTTTCCCGCTGCGGCCGCAGATACAGGACGTTTACCGGGAGCGCGCTCAGTTCGCCTCGGTGACGGTGCTGTATGGCGCCCGCACGCCCGAGGACCTAGTGTACCAGGACGAGTTGGAGCAGTGGCAGCAGCAGGAGGGGATGACCTGCCTGCTGACCGTGGACACGGCAGCCGATGGATGGAGCGGCAACGTCGGTGTCGTCGGGTCGCTGCTGCCGAAGGTCTCGATTGATGTCAGCAACGCGGTCGCGTTCGTCTGCGGGCCCCCGATCATGATTCGGTTCGTCGTGCAGGACTTGTCGGGGATGGGCTTCGGCGATGATGCCATCATCACGACGCTGGAGCGGCACATGCGCTGCGGCATCGGCAAGTGCAATCACTGTATGATCGGCGATAAGTGGGTCTGCAAGGATGGGCCCGTTTTCAGTTATCGAGAGATGCGAGCGATGGCGGAGTTCGAAGAGTGATCGGCGCGTGTTGTCTCGCGGGCCGGAGCTAGCAACGAGCGGACGACCAAATGAACGCAGTGGGCGAACAACTTGAGCGCATTCTGACAGGCACCGTTGCCATCGTCGGCGTCGGGAGCCGGGGCCGCGGTGATGACGGAGCCGGCCCTGCGCTGATTGACAGGTTGCGCGGGCGGACCACGGCAAGTCTGGTGGAGGCTGATGAAGTGCCGGAGAGCTATCTGGGAGAGATCATCGCCTGCAAGGCGGATACAGTGCTCCTCGTGGATGCGGTTGCCTTCGGGGGCCGGCCGGGGGAGGTAGGTCTGTTCTGCCGGGAAGAGTTGAGAAACGAACCCGCACTCTCGACTCACCGGGTGCCGCTGAGGTTGGTGATGGAGTACCTGGCGGCGGAAACCGGAGCCCGTGTGCTGCTATTGGGCATCCAGCCGCACGTCGTGTCCTTCGGCCAGGGCCTCAGCGCTGCGGTGCGGAGAACGGTGGATGCCCTTGGCGATGCGCTCAGCAGGCTCTTGGACGGGGAAGCGGCGGGGTCAGGGCGGCCCACTGCGTACGCCGCGGCAGCGAAGGAGAGGGGACTGTGAATCCATTGCTTATCTTGCTGATCGCGCTGCCGTTCCTGGGCGCCCTTCCGTCGGCTCTGCTGGCGGGCCGTGCAGTAAGATGGATGGCAGGGCTGCTTGCTCTGGCAATCATGGTAGTGACCATCATGATCCTTGTCGCTCTCGCGCAGCAGCCCGTCCTGCCGCTGCGAGAAACCTTCGGCAGCCTGCCGTGGGTGAAGGATATCGAGCCGGGAGGTCTCTTCGGCGCGCACCTCGATCCCCTCAGCGGGATTATGATCGCTATCATCACGGTGATCGGCTTTCTGGTCGTGCTCTATTCCACCGAGTACCTGAGCAGCCGCAACCGCGATCACGCCAGCGAAGAAGGGCAGGGCAGGTACTACTTCTGGCTTCTGCTCTTCATCGGTTCGATGGTCGGCATCGCCGTCGCCCCCAATCTGCTTCAGTTGTTTATCTTCTGGGAGATGACCACGCTCTGCTCTTGGGCGCTCATCTCCCACTACCAGAGCCCCTCCGCGATCCGAGCGGGTTACAAGGCCCTCATCATGACCCACATCGGCGGGCTCTGCTTCATGATCGCGCTGGTGATCGTCTTCGTCTCCGCCGGATCGTTCGCGTTTGCGGCAGTGGGCACATTGGCGCCAGGTCTAAGTGTCGTTGTGTTCCTGCTGCTTCTCGCGGCGGCGGCAGCAAAGGCTGCACAGGTTCCCTTCTACACGTGGCTTCCCGACGCCATGGAGGCCCCCACGCCGATAAGCGCCTATCTGCATGCGGCGGCAATGGTCAAGGCGGGGGTCTATCTCATGCTCAGGCTCGTGGTCGAAAGCGGACCGTTGAGTAGCGCCGGAGCGCTGGTGACGATAGTGCTGGCCTCCGTCACCATGCTAGTGGCCGTGTTCGTCTATTTCTTCCAGGATGACCTGAAGCGTCTGCTCGCGTTCTCGACTATCGCTCACCTGGGCTACATCCTGTTGGCTGCCGCAATGGGCATCCTGGGCTCTGCGGTGGGCTTCCGCGGCGGAGCGCTCCACCTCGCCTGCCATGCATCTGCCAAGGGCCTACTCTTCCTCACAGTGGGCGCTGTCGCCTATGCCACGGGCAGCAGGAAGATCTCCGAGCTGGGCGGCCTCGGACGGCGGATGCCCCTGGTCGCAGTCGCGTTCTTTGTGGGACTGCTTGCTGTAACAGGAGTTCCGCCTTTCGCCTGCTTCTGGAGCAAGTTCTTCATTCTCATCGGCGCGCTGGAGCTGGGCGGTGCTCTCGGACCCCTGCTTGCGGCACTCATCGTCGGGGAAAGCATGATCGCCTTCGGCTGGTTCCTCTATGTCGGGCAGCGGGTCTTCTTGGGCCAGCCCCGCAACCCCACTTCGGAGGCGAGGGACCCGGGCTGGGCAATGTCGCTCCCGCTCGTGGTGCTCATTCTGCTGACGGTGGTGGCGCCGGTGCTGGGGCTGCCGGTGATTCAGCTGATCGCCCTGCCTCGCTGAGCGGCTGGGCGTTTCCGCTCAGCCGGTGAGAGGAGCGGAACGGAAACAGATGACGATGATAGAGATAGACCGAGGCGCGAAGGAGTAAAGAGATGGCCCCGCAAGAGTCTCTGGTGGCGGCATTGGCAACTCTGGCGGTCGGCTCCGGTGTGACGGCCGTGCTTGCGGGAAGAGAACGTCCCAGGTTGTGCGGCTATGTGGCGGTGGCATTCATGGTGCTGGCCGGGATTGGCGTTTACTACGCGGCCGGCAGCGTGTTCTCTCGGGGTCCCGTGGCGCTGGCCGCGCCGCTGCTGACCTTACCCGCTCTCGGGGCCGAGTTGACCATCCATATTGACCATCTGAGCGCGCTCTTTCTGCTGGTAATCGCCACCATTGGCATTCTCGTGACCCTGTATTCGGTGGAGTACGTCCAGCGCTACCGAGGCCAGAGCCTGGTGCGGTACTACCCGCTCCTCTTGTTGTTTCTTGCAAGCGTTGTCGCGGTGGTGTCTGTCCCCGATATGTTGATGTTCCTGGTGGCGTGGGAGCTGATGACACTGCTGTCGTACGCGCTGGTGGTATTCGACAAGGAGTCTCCAGTCAGCCTGCGGGCGGGGCTGAAGTACTTCATCATCACGCACGTGGCGACCGCGTGCATGGTGGTGGCGGCCATCATCCTGTACACGCAAGCTAAGTCTTTCAGTTTCACGGCACTTGGGGGCGCCATGGCCTCTCTCTCCCAGTCGAACCCGGCCTTGCTTCACCTGGTCCTGGGGCTGTTCCTGATCGGCTTCGGCACCAAAGCTGGGATGCTGCCCTTTGGCGACTGGCTGCCTGATGCCTACCCGGCCGCGCCCGCTGCGGCCTCCGCGGCCTTCGCCGGCAGTATGACCAAGCTGGGCATCTACGGGATAATCCGGGTGTTTTGTCAAATGCTGCCGGTGTCGCATTTCTCTCTGGTGTGGGGAGGAATCATCGCGCTCTTCGGAACGATCTCCATCTTCGTGGGAACCCTGACGGCACTTGCGCAGGATGATTCGAAGCGGCTTCTTTCGTTTCACGTTATCGGTCAGATCGGCTACATGATGCTGGGCATCGGCCTGGGTATCTATTTCCTTCCCGTGAGGCCGGCGCTGGCCGTGGTGGGGATGATCGCGGGGACATTTCATCTGATCAACCACGTCTGCTATAAGTCGTGTCTGTTCTTGAATGCCGGAGCCGTCCTCTACCGAACCGGAACGCGCGACCTGAACCTGGTGGGTGGGCTAGCACGCGTAATGCCCTTGACAGCGACCACCGCGTTGATCGCCTCCCTGTCGATCGCGGGAGTGCCCCCGTTTAGCGGCTTCTCGAGTAAGTGGATGATATTCCAGGCCTCCGCAGTTGGGGGGATAGATGTTCCCTTCTTCATGGTGTTCGCGATTGTCGCTATTTTCATCTCTATCGCAACGCTGGCTTCCTTCTTGAAGTTCCTGGGCACAGCTTTCTTCGGCCGGCTGCATGTGCCCGAAGGGGCAGCGGCCGAGTCTGATGTCCCGGCCAGCATGAAGATCCCGCAGGTCGCACTGGCCGTGCTCTGTGTGCTCTTTGGGCTTGCCCCTGTTCTCGCAATCAGCCGCATCTATCCGGCGATCAGCGGGGTATTGCCAGCTGGGTATGCCCCGTCGGCCCAGGCTCTCTTTGGCACATCTCCTGCTGGGGTCACCCTGAACCTCGGCGAAGGACCAGCCGGGGCCTGGTATCCGCTGCCGCTTGTTGCCGTGTTGCTGGGAGGCCTGGTAGTCGCGCACCTCATCTATCGTTCCGGCGGGGCGAGAGCGCGCCTTACCGAAGTCTGGCACTGCGGTGAGGCTCACGCTGCTGAAGAGATCCGCTACCGGGCCCACAGCTACTACCAGCCCTTCAAGGAGTTCCTGCGGATGCGAATCGGTGCCCGCCGCACGTCTGGCATCTACCCTCACCTCCCGATTCCCCGTGTGGGCAATCCCGTCGCGGTGCGGCGGGCGCTGGATATCGATGCTTGGCTGTATTATCCGCTGCTGCGCTGGGGAGGGCGGGTGCTGAACCGGTTTAGCCGCACTCACCTGGGCATACCCCAGGTGTACGTGCTTTGGATGGTGGGGGGGATGATTCTCGCCATCGTAGTGCTGTTCTGGCTTTCTTGAAGGAGGAAGGCTGATGGCTCTCGGACGTCAGATCGTCGAGGGGCTCAGGGCGAAGATAGGTTCTTCGCTTCTGGAGGTGCGGCAGCCGCAGCCGCACAGCATCTATGCGAAGGTTGAGCCCGCGGCGGTGCTGCCGGCTGCGGACTGTATTGCGAACCAGTTGGGAGGACGCTTTCTGATCACGGCCGGCACAGATCAGCGGCCGACGACCGGAGACTACTGCATCTCCCACATCTTCTCTTTCGATAAGGACAAGCTGTTCTTCACTCTCCAGAGCCACGTTCCGCCGGGTCGGGAGGAGATTGACGCCATTACCCCGGTCGTGCCTGGGGCAGCGTGGGCCGAGCGCGAGATGCGCGATATGGTTGGCGTTTCCCCTCGCAATCACCCTGATCCGCGGCGTCTGGTGCTGGCCGATGACTGGCCGGACGGTGTCTATCCGCTTCGCAAGGACTTCCCATATGATGAGAAGCCGGCCTCCACACCGGAGGCGAAGCCGGCGCTGCTGGATCCGCCGGAGGGGGCCAGCGTGCTGCCGATCGGGCCTTTTTTCCCGGTCCTGGAGGAGCCGGCGTACTTCCGGCTGTTCGTGGAGGGCGAAACGGTGGTCGGTTGTGACTATCGCGGTTTCTACAACCACCGCGGCATCGAGAAACTGGGCGACAGCGTTCTAAACTACAACCAGATACCCTTCGTCGCCGAGCGCATCTGCGGCATCTGTGGCTACATTCACGCTTGCTGTTATTGCCAGGCCATCGAGGAGGCGGCCCAGATCGAGGTACCGGCGCGAGCGCAGTATATCCGCACCATCATGCTGGAGCTGGAGCGGGTTCACAGCCATATGCTGTGGCTCGGCATTGCGGGCCACATCATCGGCTTTGACACCGTGCTCATGCAGACGTGGCGAGTGCGGGAGCCGGTAATGTGGCTGTGTGAGAAGATCACTGGGAACCGCAAGACCTACGGGATGAACTTAATCGGCGGTGTGAGACGCGACATCCCCAAGGAGAGTCACCCCGAGATCCTGGAGGTGTTGGACAAGATCGAGAAGGAATGGCTGGCCATCATTGACGCCATCGTGGGGGACACTCCGCTGATGATGAGACTGCGGGGCGTGGGCGTCATCCCCGAAGAAGTGGCGCGGCGGATCGCCATCGTCGGCCCCAGCGGCCGCGGTTCCAACATGGCCATAGACTCCCGCGTGGATCATCCCTATGCCGCCTACGCCGACCTCGGCGTCCAGATCAAGGTCCATTCCGACGGCGATGTCCTGGCCCGCACCATGGTCCGCCTCGAAGAAGTCGTCGAGGCCGTTCGACTGATTCGGCTCGCGCTGAAGCAGATGCCTGACGGGCCCATCATCAACAACCTGACGGAGGAAATCCCGGAGGGCCTGGAGGGCATCAGCGTGGTGGAAGCCCCGCGGGGAGAGGCGATCCACTACGTCATGACTGGACCGGACAACCGTCCGGCCCGGTGGCGGGTGAGGGCCCCCACCTACGCCAACCTGCAAGCCGTCCCGCCTATGATCCAGGGCGATGCCATAGCCGATGTTCCCATTGCCGTCGGCAGCCTGGACCCCTGCTTCTCTTGCACGGAACGGATGGAGATTGTGGACCGCGACACGAATCGTCACCGCATCCTCAGCTACGACGATCTGATGGAACTCTCCCGCACTGGTCGGGGCGGAGCGAGGAGGTAGCTATGGCCTTCGCGGTCGCCGTTGGAATGGTCAATCTCGCGGTGGTGCTGGGTCTCTCGCCGCTGTTCGAGGGAGTGGTGCGAAAGTTCATCAAGGCGAGGGTGCACTCCCGGCAGGGGCCGCCCATCTGGCAGCCCTATTACGACCTGTTCAAGCTTCTCTGCAAGGAGGACCTCCAGGTTTCCGATAACTGGCTGCTGCGGCTCGCCCCGAAACTCTGTCTGGCCGCGATAATGGTTTCGGCCTTGCTGATTCCGATTGGTCTGCTGCATGCCCCGCTGGAGGGAAACGGTGACCTGATTGCTCTCGTCTACTTCGTGGGCCTCGCGGCCGTCGCCATCGTCCTGGGCGCGGCGGCCTCCGAGAGCCCGTACGCCTCCATCGGTCTGGGGCGGGAAGTCATGCTGCTGCTGACCGTGGAGCCAGTGCTGGTCATCGGCCTGCTCACGGCCGCGGTTAACGCCCATTCTCTGCGGCTCTCCGATATGATGGCCTGGCAAATCTCTCACGGTCCCTCCATCTCCATGACCATCGCCGCGTTCGCCATCCTGCTCTCCTTGCAGGCCCTGGCCGGAAAGCTGCCGTTCGACATCGCCGAGGCCGACCAGGAGGTAATGGGGGGTCCGTTCATAGAGCAGAGCGGGCCGAAACTGGCCCTCTACAAGTGGTCTTTCTGGGCGAAACTGGTGGTCTTCGCCGCCATCCTCTGCTCCATCTTCGTTCCCTGGCCGCGACTGGACCTGCTCGGCCCCGGCAGCGGAACCCTGGCGTCGGCCTTCCAGGCAGTGGGCAACATCATAATCACGCTGGTCAAGATGGCGGTGGTCATCATTATCGTTGGGTTGATTGACGTGGTAAATCCCAGACTCAGGATAGATCAAGCGCTGGCCTACTTTCTTGGAGTCATGTTCATGGCCGTCATTGGCCTTACTTTTGCCCTTGTCGGTGCCTAGTGAGGAACGCCGTCGTGCCAAGGCGGCGCTCCGGTGAGCGACGGATCATAATGATAATGACAGGAACCAGCTCGAAGGTATTCGTTGGCCCTGTGCGCCTCAGGGGAGGGACGAAACATGGATAGCACCTTGCTCGTTCGGTCTAATCTCGTC
>CP070816.1:2622596-2625173 GCA_020344235.1 Armatimonadota bacterium | reverse complement strand
GTGTCCCTCTCGGCCGCTGAATGGCACGACGCGGCGGAGGCCCACGACTGGATCTTCACCGACTGGCTCGGGGTCGAGGAAGAGATGCAGGGCAAGGGCCTTGGGCGCCACTTGCTCCAGCGCGCGCTTCAGGAGGCGCGGCGGCTCGGCTACCGGCATGCTTCGATCAGCACGAGCTGGGACAACCACCGCGCCTTTCTCTTCTACAGCAACTATGGCTACCGCGTCGCGGACTGGACCTACGAGTTCGCGCGGGACCTGAAGTGAGCAGGCCGTCGGCCCGGCGCAAGCTCGGGCGCGGCCGCGCAATTCGGCCTTGGCGGACGCCTTCGTGACGCCGTGTTGCCGGAAGTCCGCCCTCCGGCTAATCCTGAAGGCGCGCCCTCAGCACTTCGTGCCCCTTCTCCAGGACGGCGTCCCGTCCGGCTGCGATGTCTTCTTGGGTGGGATGGACCTCGACATCCGGGATCACCCCGACGCCCACGAACTCTCGACCGTCGGGGTAGGTATCCCACTTTGTGCAAATGCGCGCGCGTAAGCCCTTCGGAAGCTCTATGTACAGCGGCTGTCCGGTTGTACCTGCCGTTCGCTCACCGACCAGGGTGGCCCGCCCGCTCGCGTGCAGCGGAATCAGGAAGTCCTCGGCGGCGCTCACAGTGCCCGCGCCGGTCAGCACCACCACTGGCCCCAGAAAGGGACGCTCGCCGCGTGGACGGACGAAGTCATGAGCTGCCTGATACCACGCCTCTGTCATGCCCCAGGCCCGGAACGCGGGCAGGTGGTCACGAGTCCTCCATGCCGACAACGGCAATGGCTTGTCTGTGAGACGCCCTATGATCCTAGCTGCATTCCCGGTGCTCCCCCCGGCGTTCTCCCGGACGTCAATGACCATGCCTCGTGCTTGCCGGAGCTTGTCGAAGACCGCGTCGAACTCGCTGACGACATCCTCTGATTCGAAGGAGTTCAACGCCACGTACGCGATCCCGTCGGAGAGATCGCGATACTCGACCACCGGCCGGCGGGAGGGCAGCCAAGGCATGGCGCTGAGGTCGGATTCCCTTACGAGTGAGACCTCTCGCATACTGCCGTCGAGGCCGCGCAAACGAATTGTTACCTTGCTGCCTTGAGGCCCCTCCAGCAGTCTGCAATAGGCCGCTCGATCCCGTCCCTGCTGCGTGGAGGCGCTGATGTAGGGATACATGCTCTCGTCGAGGACCTCGCCCACGGAACGGCCGTCCACGTGCGTGATCTCCAGGCCCGCCTCCAGGCCGGCGCGGAGCACCTCCTCAGCCTTGCCTACGCCCACAACGACAGCCTTGCCTTCTACCGGCCGGACGAGCAGAGGCGGCATATCTACATCGCGGAGGGCTGTGGGGCAAATGACACTGGTGTGGCCGTCGCGGAGCCTGGCCGTGCATTCCTGGAGCACCAGGTAGTACTGCTCAGTTGTCTGCTCCTCTCGCACCCGCGGCAGATACTCCTCCAGCACCCCGTCCCAATCCAGCCCCGGGACTTGGTCGAAGAACGCGAAGTTGTACTTGATCGCGCTCCACAGGCGCACGAATCCCAGCAGCCGCTCGTCTATTGTGATCACATTTGCATTCCTGCGCCGTTCCTCCCGTCTTCGGAGGTGCTCCTCCTGCGCCTCGCGGATCTTGTCCTCGGCGGTCTCTGCGACTACTCTGAGGGTGACCGCGTCTTCGCGCGCTTCCCAATTCAACCGCAGGACTATGACCGGCCGTGGAATCCAGACCGTTCCCGCCTCCGCCCAGGGCCTGCTGTTCTTCGAGACGCGGCCGTCATCCCAGACGCAGTAGAGGTCCATAGCCCGTTCGGTTGGCCAGACCAGCATCTCTGTCGCTCCGCAGCCGAGGTGGCTGCAGTCCAGCCGAGCGGCCTGCCCTTTGGGGAGCACCAGCGAGACCTCTGCTCCAGGCTCGCAAGCACGGCTCACGCTCACTGCGGCCTGCGCCTCGCGCAGCTTCGCACGCACCCATCCCGGCACCGCTCCCGGGGCCGCCTGGGCGCCGATCAGAGCAATAGCAGCGACCAACAACACGACTCTCGCCCTTACTTTCAGCACCGCCCTCCTCCATTCTCTCATCATTACCGCCATCTATTTGACGGACGAGAGGCCGAGATAGTTACTTCCTCCGGAATAGACAGCCGCGCTCAAAGCAAGTCGGGGCCCCCTTCAGGTGCTGACCGGTCCCACCCTCACGTCTCCCCAGGCCCATTGCGCGCGGCGCTGACCCTGAGTCGCGATACGGGAACAGATCGTCCATCGGCGCGTCTTGGCGCCCGCGGGGAGCGCCTATTCTGACGGCTCGGCCTTCTGCTCGAACACCGCGAGTGTCTCTCGCACCCGGGCTCTCTCCTCGTCATCCGCGCAGAGTTTGAGCGCGCGCGTCTCCACCTCGATCGCCTCAGCCACTCTGCCGTTCTCGAAGAGAGCCCAGGCATAGGTGTCTGCAACCGCGAGCTCCTCTCCCTCAGAGAGATCGTAGGCCGCTTCGGCGCACCTCAGGGCCAACGCCAGATCCCGCTCCTCGATCCGCTCGTCCTTGAGGATCAGCC
>CP070816.1:2619619-2622496 GCA_020344235.1 Armatimonadota bacterium | reverse complement strand
TTGGCCGCCTTGTCAACCTCTGCCCGGTCGGCCCGCATAAGCACCGGCGGCTTATCCTTCTCCTCGTACTGTCCCTCCATCGTCGTCAGCACGTACGGCCCGTCCATACCGGCGGCCGTCGCGCGCTTCGATCTCGCCTCGAACTTCCACCCTCCCGCAGGGTCAGCCACCCGGATCACCGAGCCCCCCATTTCGAGCGACTGTGGAACCTTCACCCCTTTCTCCTCCCGCGGCGGCTCCGGGATCGAGGGCCGCCCACCGCATCCCCCGGTCAGCGGCAGCCACACGAGCACCCATATCCAGCCTTTCACCCTGCGGTTGCGCATCATGCCCCCATGAACTGCGGCACAATCCATGCTGGCAGCCCGACCAGCGCGAGAAGCACCAAGGCGACTACGGCCGCCAGCAAAGCTTTGTCACCCCAGCGCGGATGTGAGAGCTGTCGCAGGCCGAGGCAGAAAGCCACGGCCGCAGGTGAGAGAACCGGAAACAGATACCGCGCTTGAGCCTGGAAGAAAGAGAAGTTGAACCTGACGAAGCTGGTCAGCAGCAGCGCGCCGAAGAGCCCACACACCCACCAGGCATGCCCCTGCCAGTCCGGCAGACTCTCGCGCTTCAGATAGCGTACGAAGCCTACCGCGCCCGCAGCGCCGATCGCGCCGTACACCAGGTACACCCAGTACGGATAGAACAGGAAGTGGTTTCCGTGCGTCGGCCCGAACACACCCAGGACGCTTGCGAAAGTCCACACCATCACAACCTGGACGTATATCAACGAGTGAAGACCAGAAGGAAAATGCCCTTCGTATTCAGCCATCACGCTCTGCGGAGAAGGACGCAGTCCCGAAAAAGCTTCGAGAAAAGCTCCTTGCGCAAGCAAGTCTCCGTACTTAAGTTGATTCCGCACCAGCCACCAGCCTGACACAGCCAGCGCGACGCCGGTTATCAGCGCCACGTCCCTGGCGAGCTGACGCCAATCAAGTCCGCTCGGCCTTCTGGCCGCAAGGACGGCTCCCATCCAGGCCGCCGGGAACAGCAGCACCGCGATCGACTTCGTCAGCAGGCCGAGGCCGATCGCGAGTCCGGCGGCCGCCATGGGCCACGCCCGCAGCCGTTGATCGGATGCCGCGGCCCTCTGAGCTGATGCCGACTGCAGGTAGCCCACCAGGAGCAGGAGTGTAGTGGCACACCAGATCTCCGCCAGCGCGTCGTTCCCTGCGCTGGATGCCACGGTCAGATGCATCGGGAGAAAGGCCACCACTGCCGCTGCGGCCGGCGCGATCCACGGTTTCGACGGTGCCAACAGTCGGCCGAGCGCAAAAGTCAGATACAGCAGAGCGACCGAAAGCAGTGCCGTGAAGAATCTGAGCACCTGCTCGGCCCTCTCTGCGCTCCTGCCGGCGAGCAGATAGCTTGGAAGACAGAGCACGTAGTACAGCGGAGGCTGATGGAACTCATAGTCCGGGTCAGGATTCGCCGCGTCGAACACGGGCAGACGATGGTTCTCGGCCAGGAACTCAACATAGCGAACATGCGCGCTCTCGTCCGGCCCCTTGCCCAGGGGGATCCCTGGGACATAGACGAAGGCCGCCAGAAACAGGTAGAAGACCACGACCATGCGCATCGCGCGCCGCGCGCGGTCAGGGGCGCCGGACGCGCCCCCCGGCCTCGCATCGGCCTTCCTGCTTACCCTGGGCTTTCGCCTCTTTCGTTTCCGATTCGCCATAGCACCAAAGGATACCGTCTGTCTCGGAGCAGCGGCCGGATCCTTCCCGCAGCGGCAAGGCCGGCTATCTGCACTTCGATTCGCCCGGGCGGCCCCTCTCCGCCGCTCAGTGCGGATGCAGGCAGCAACAAGTGAGTGACGCCCATTCCGCGCAGGGCACTGAGAAATGCCTCGGGGCCGGCCAGATCTTGGCTGGTGAAGATCTCCGCGTGGTTGCCGAGCAGATAGTCGCGCTCGAGATAGAAAAAGCGCGGCTCGTCGCCCAGGACCAGGATCCTTGCATCGGGCGGAGTCAGGTTCTCGATGGCCTCAAACATCGGGTATATCTGCCAGCTCCTGCTCAGATAGGCGTCTCTCGACTCCGCCCCAACCGCCACTCGCGCGGCCGGTGCAGCCAGCAGAAAGCTCGGGTACAGCCCGGCCGACAGGCCGAGCAGGAGGGCCACCAGCGTCGCTGGAGCCAGGGCCCCCCGCCCCTCCAGCAGACGCCTCGTTGCAAGACCAGCGCACGCGCACAGCCCGGGCAAGACTGGCATCAGGTAACGGCCGTTCTGAGTTAGGCCGAACCAGATCGCCGCGTAGCACAGAGCAAACCACAATAGCAGCCGGCCCGGCCCTCCGACCGGACCCGTCACCAAGAGTGCAGGAAGGAACGCGAGTAGAAGCGGCCCGAAAACGGTTATGAAGACATTGAACCGGCGCAGGGAGGAAGCGTGGTCGAAGAACCATCGCGGTCGCATCGTCAGGTTCCACGGTAGAGATACAAGGGCTGCGGGTCCGCGGCCGAGGCCGAACTCCTTCTGCGCTTCGGTGTAGGCGTCCGCTCGCTGCTGCGTCCAGTACTTGCCACCGAACACCTGGTAGAAGAACGGATAGACCGGGTTGCCCGTCCAGCGATAGGACTTGATGTACCACGGCGAAGCTACCGCAAGAGCCAGCGCGGCAAAGGCGACCACCCGCGTCACCGCCCGTGCGGGGACCGCCCTTCGTGCAAGGCCCCAGATCACCGCGGCGAGGGCGAACAGCAGCACCGCTGCCCCCAGCATCTTCACCCCCAGCGCCAGGCCGCACATGATCCCCGCCACCCACAGCCAGCCGCCGCTCCTTCCCTCCCGTTGTCCCTCGACCCAGCGGGCAAGCGCGTAGACTGC
>CP070816.1:2616835-2619519 GCA_020344235.1 Armatimonadota bacterium | reverse complement strand
CCGCGTGAAGGGGCTGGGGGCGAGCGCGCTGGTGGATGTGGCGCTGAGCCGAAATGCGTACTTGCTGCCGGCGTCGCGAGGCTTCAACACGGGCGATGCGCTGAGGGCCGGGGCGATCGCCGTGGCGACGAAAGAGTTCGCGCCGCAGATCAATGACTTCATCAACTCGGTGTTCAAGAACGAGGGCGGCCTGCCGACGGGCGCCACGAAGGTGGTGCCGTATTTGAGCTTTGGGGAGAAGGCCTATATCGGAATGATGCAGGTGGCGGGCCCGCGGGAACAGGTGGAGAGGGTTAAGGCGGTGTGGCAGTACGAGGATCTCTTCGATGGCGGGCGGGTGCGTCTGCGAGCGCTGGTGCCGAGCGATTCGGTGAATCCGCTCAGTCTTAGGCGGGTGAAGGGCGTGGGCTGCACGGCGATCATCGACGCGATGGCGCTGCGGGCGCGAGAGTACGAGAGCCGCCCGAGCGACTACGGGTACTTCCAGCGGTCCACAGTCTTCGTGGGAATGGGCGAGGACCCCCATTACCGGCCGCCGGGATGGGACCGGGGCCGGAAGGTCGGCTGGGCGAAGCACGGCGACCCGTATCATCCGCCGGGGCAAAGCAAGAAGATGGGGCCACCGGTGGTCGTGGTGGTGGAAGAGCACGGCACAGGAAAGCCCGCGCCAGGCAAAGGGAAGGGAAAGAAAAAGAAGTAAGCGGGAGGCTACAGGTGAGCAGAAAGGGACGTCCGGAAGGGCGTCCCTTTTCCATTGAGTCACTGCCGGCGTCGGCACAGAAATGGCACTCCTACGAGACAGGTGGCGGAAGGCCGGTCTTGGAGCGGAGGTGGTCGTAGGCGTAGTGCATGAGGCGTTCGAGGCTGACGATGTCCTCGCGATTGTAGGCTTTGAGGAGGTCGAGAGCTTCTTGGCTGCCTGCTTCCCATTCACGCCATAGCCGGACGGCGTCCCAGCCGTCCAGGCCCTCGGTCTCGGGGGCGCGGGGGACGTCGAGCTGGTGCTCGATATGCTTGAGGCCGCCCTTGAGGCCGAGGCGGCGGAGGGTGTAGCAGAGGTCTATGTGGATCTGGTCGAAGACGAGTTTGGGGTAACGGCGGCGGAGGAACGGCAGGTCGAAGGCGGAGCCGAAGAAGGTGACGAGCAGGCCAAAGCGGCCGATATCCTCGAAGAACTGGTCGAGGTTCTCCCCTCTGGTGTATGTCCGCACATCGCGGCCGTCGTAAAGGCCGATCATGGTGACGTAATCTGGTCCCTCGAGGCCGGTGGTCTCGATGTCGAGGTAGCCGATGCGGTGGGAGAACTCGGGGTAGGCGCGCCAGTGCTCCCGGGTGGGGAGGGAGGCAGCGAAGAAGCGGTGGTCGTCGCGCTGGAGGTGATCGCGGGAGAGGGCTATGGCATCGGTCACACGTGCCGCCATCCGGGCGGACAGATCGGCAGCGGCCGGGTCGGCGAGGAACTGATCCCAGGTGAGGACGCCTCGCTTCCAAATGCGGGACTCGGTGACCGGGCCGACGCCGGGGATGTGAAGAAAGCTATTGCTTAGCATTGCGGGACATCTGGCGGCGGACGGAGATGAGGATTGCGGCGACAACAACGGCGGTAAAGGCGAGCGGCACCAGCGGACCGACGACGCGCTTCCATTCTTCGGCGACATCGTGGTCGGCGGTTGGGGACACCTCCGAGACTTCGATGGTATTGAGCTGGCCGTCCGGCTCGACCTGCTGCCTGGCGCCGGGGGTCGGCGCGGTTTCTGTGCGCTGCTTGGCCTGCTTGAGGCCGGGGATCAAGATGGCGGCCAGGATTCCTACGATGGCCATTATAATCATGAGTTCGATCAGGCTCATCTGCTTGCGAGGGGGCATGCTGGTGGCTCCTTGGGTTGCTCAGTGTCGCTGTAGGAACTCACGGACTGCGCTCACGAGACCCCTGACCAGTTCCGCCTCAGGGACGGTGGCGATGGGTTTTCCCTCCACGAATACCACACCCCGGGCGGCGCCTCCAGCGAGGCCGACGTCGGCGTCGCGGGCTTCGCCGGGGCCGTTGACAACGCATCCCATGACCGCGACGCGAAGGCGGCGACCGGCATGGCGGAGGTCGCGGTCTATCGGCCGAAGTTCCTTCTCGACGGAGCGTGCGAGGGCCGGGAGGTCGAGTTCGCAGCGACCGCAGGTGGGACAGGTGATGAGAGTGATGCCGGAGGTGCTGAGGTCGAGCGATGAAAGTATCTCGCGGCCGACGCGAACCTGAAGGACCGGATCGCCGGTGAGGGAGACGCGGAGGGTGTCTCCGATGCCCTCGCGGAGAAGGGTGGCGATGCCGATGGCGGAGCGGGCGATGCCGGAGGGGGGAAGGCCGGCCTCGGTGATGCCGACATGGAGGGGATAGCTGCGCTGCTCGCGGAAGCGGCGGTTCGCGAGCCAGGTGGCGCGGAGGTCGAAAGCCTTGAGGGAGACGATGATGTCGCGGAAGTCGAGCTTTTCGAGGAGGTCGAGGTGGCCGAGGGCGGCATCCACCATGGCGGCGGCCATCTGCTCCTGCACATCGCCTTCGCCCTGGTGGCGGGCGCGCACCTCCTCGGGCACGGAGCCGGAGTTGACGCCGACGCGGATGGGGATGCTGCGCTCGGCGGCCGCGCGTGCGACGGCCTCGATGTGCTCGGGGCGGCGGATGTTGCCGGGAT
>CP070816.1:2613958-2616735 GCA_020344235.1 Armatimonadota bacterium | reverse complement strand
GCCCGCGCCTCCTCAAGCTCTGCCCGCAGTCCCCGGGCCCTCTCGGCCCGGACCTGTGCTGTCAGCACTTCAACTTCGGTGTCCCGCGCGGCCGCAAGCTCTCCAGCAACCAGTAACTCGCGCTCTCTCGCCTCCAACACCCGGAGCCGCTGCTGGGCCATCACAAGCCGACCGTACCCCATGCGCCGCGCCTCGGCATAGACTTCGGCAACCCGCTCAGCAGGAACGTCGAAGGAGCGGGTGAGAATCTCCCGCGCGTCTTCCTCCACCATCTGCCGAAGCTCCCTGCGTTGCGCCGCGGAAACAGGACCGACTTTCTCCCTTGCTGCCAACTTCGCCGTGTACTCTGTCTCCATCGCCGCTTTGAGTTCATCCCGCACCCGGCGCCGCATGTCACCGACAGCCCTTGGAATCAACCCCTCCTGCACACCCATTGCCTCGATAGAGAGGTACGCGTCGAGTTCCTGCTGCCGTACATAGTCACGCAGTCGGGAGCCGGGTGTCTCCATCCCCGCTATGCGCCGCAGACCAAGTTCCACCGGCCGGGTCAGGGGCCTCAGCGGTTCTGTCAGGTAACTGATTCCCCGACGCGCCGCAGTCATGGGTCCGATCTCGCCCGGACGCAGGGGAAAGGCCTCGCCAAAGCCCTTCGCGGCACGGCCCCACCCAGCAGCCGCCTCCCCAAGCATCGGCTTTAGCCCAGGAAGCGCGAAGCCAATGGCGAAGCCCCAGCCGCCACGCTTCAGCCGTTCCTCCCAGGGAGCATCTTCAAGGGAGGCTTCGAGGATGTTGGTTCCGGCAAACCACGTCCCCTCCGAGATCGGCTGCGCCCACTTGCCAAGGAGGCCCAGACGAGAGGCAACTGCACTTGGCCCAGCCAATGCCCCGCCCCCTCCAGCAACGGGCAGAAAACCAACCGCCGCACCAGCGTACAGCCCCTCCAGGGCACCCCGTTTCAGTGCTTCGGCAGGAGTGCCGCCAGTCGCCTCAGCTATGACCCGTTCGTGCTCGGCAGCAAGCTCCTCTATGCCCCTCCGCTGCTGCGCCGCCTCCCACTTCTCGCGGGCGATTTGGGGGCCTTCAGGAATCCCAGGCTTCGCCACCTCCCGCGCGTGCTGTCGCTCGATCTCGGCAACGTCTTCAGGTGTCAGCCTCCGAAGCCGCTCCTCCCCGGCCTCCTCTACTGCTACGCGCGCAGCAGGACCAACGTAGCCGAAGGGACGGGCCTGTGCCTCACGCCGCTGCCAAGGCCACTTCAACCCGAAGCCCCGACGAACTCCCGTCTGCGGTAAAGCCAACCGCGAGAAGGCATCTTCCAGACCGGCCAGCCGCTCAAAGGGGTCATCAGGCGTAGAGACGGACTGGGCCAATCTGTCAAAAGCATCCATGATTAGCTTCCACCCATGCTACATGCCTATCTCAGATGGCCCGTGAGGCCGCGACGCTGAGCGAGTGCCTCGCGGCGCTTTTCAGGACTGACACCAGCCTGCTCCATCGCCGCATCCAGATCACTGTCCGACTTGTTCCGTTCTCGGCCTTCAGTCACAAACTGCATCGGACCAATCGAGGCCAGCCTTTGCCTAATGCCCTGCCCGGTACTCCAATCGCCTTCACCAGCAGTACCAGCAGCACCACCGCCTGCCACTGGCGGGCCACCGTAAGCCGCCTGCTTCGCCTCCCAAAACCGCAGTCTCCGCACGAACTCAGGTCGGTTGGGATCATCCTTTGCCATCGCCCTGATGATGGCCCCGCTCACTGGGTCAGAGCCACCATAGAGCCGGGCCCGGAGGCGCTCTATCTGCACATTGATAGAGGTCAGGCTAATGTCTTCGTCGGGGCCCGGGAGGCTCCTTATCCCCGCCGCCTGAATCGTTGTGCGACTCTGCAGTTGCGCAATCGCCATCTCGTGCGCCCACTGGCGCTTGCGCCATTCGGGAACGCCCGTCATACCAAACTCATCAATCCTCTGCTGGTGCTTGAAAACCAGCTCATCGAATTCGAGGCGCGCCTCCTGGAGAGTGATTCCCATATTGGTCGCGTATCGTTGGGCCTCCCAGTTCTTCTTCTGCTCCAGCCACTGCTCTTGCTCGACAGGCGTTCGTTCATACCCCATCTTGGCTCGCATATAGGGCGACCACTCCTCCGGTCCCGTTATCCCGGTCTGCGCGGCAAGCTCCGGCGTAGCCTCACCCCTCAGTGCCGCGAGTTTCCACATCAGGGCCTGCTGCTTCGAGATGGTCTGCGGCCCCGTTCCTGGCTGAACTATCCCTGCTCTCGGAGCAGCCGCTTGAACCTGCGCCCCCAACATCCGGCCAACGCCCCCAGGTGCCAGGGCTTGCAACTTCTGCAATACGGGATACATGGGTCGCCCAGCCGAAGGGGCTTGCAGCATCCTCGGCGGCGCGCCGGTCCCCGGAATCGGCTGTCCCGCTTCTACAGTACCGCCCAACTCCTCCCCGAGCTCCCGAAGCGTTTTCGCTACATCGAGCTTGTCCTTCTCGGTCCGAATCTGCAACTCTCGCAACTTCATCAGCGCGTCGAACTGCTTCCTCTGCCGCTCCCGCTCCTCCTGGGCCGTCTCCCACTGCTCTCGGGTGAAGAGGCCAGTCCGTATGCCTCTCGCCGCGCTCCCCAATGCTTGTCCAAGTCCGTTAGGCATGAGACCCTCCTAGAACCAGGGCAGCCACCCCGGATTCATAAAGGTGTACAGTTGTGCGATGTCCCCAAGCCAGCCCCAATCATAGGGCTGCTGCGTAACCTGGCCCCCCATCTGCGTC
>CP070816.1:2610132-2613858 GCA_020344235.1 Armatimonadota bacterium | reverse complement strand
GGTCGGAGTGCCGCAGCTCTCCGCCGGGGAATACCGGGGCAGGCTCGTCACTGATGGCATCTACGCCCACATCCGCCACCCGCGCTACGTCCAGGTTGGCCTTGGCCTGGCCGCGGTAGCGGCCTTCACCAACTACCTCGCGGTTTACCTGATCGCCGTCGCGTACGTTCCTGTCATCTACCTCGTCGTGCTCCTCGAAGAAAGGGAACTGCGGGAGCGCTTTGGTGAGGAGTACGAGCAATACTGTCGCCGGGTCGCCCGCTTCCTGCCCAGGCTCATTCGTCGAGAGAACCGCCGCCTCTGACACTCACGCAACGCCCACCTGCGCGACCATTGTGCGCCCTCTGCCGGGCGCGGCGGCCCCGCTGGCTTGACGCCCGGCCTCTCGCCCTTACAATAGACGAGCATGCAGGCCGGGGAAGGGGAGGACACACATGACAGAACCCCGTAAAGTGGTCATCATCGGCGCCGGGGCGGTGGGCTCCACCTTCGCCTACACTCTCATGCAATCCGGCCTCGCCCGCGAGATCGTCCTCATTGACGTCGATAGAGAGCGCGCGCAAGGCGAGGCGATGGACCTCAACCACGGCCTCTTCTTCGCTCCGCCCGTGGACATCCGCGCGGGTGACTACGACGAGTGCGCCGACGCCGCGCTCATCGTCATTACCGCGGGCGCCAAGCAGCAGCCCGGCGAATCCCGCCTCGACCTCGTCCAGCGCAACGTCGCCATCTGCAAGTCCATTATGGCGGAGATAACCTCCCGCACCGACGATGCCGTCATCATCATGGTCACCAATCCCGTGGACGCCCTCACCCATGTCGCTCAGGAGGTCTCCGGCTGGCCGCGTCAGCGCATCATCGGCTCCGGCACCGTCCTCGACTCCGCCCGCTTCCGGTACCTGCTGTCCACCCACTGCCGGGTGGACCCGCGCAACGTCCACGCGTATGTCATCGGCGAGCACGGCGACTCCGAGGTCGCCTGCTGGAGCATGACCCACATCGCCGGCGTCTCCCTCCGGGAGTACTGCCGGCAAACGTGCACCCGTGACTGCACTGACCGCGACCGCGAACAGCTCTTCGAGCAGGTCCGCGACTCCGCCTACCACGTCATCGAATCCAAGGGCGCCACCTACTATGGAGTGAGCATGGCCCTCGAGCGCATCGCGGGCGCCGTCCTCCGCGACGAGAACAGCGTCCTCACCGTCTCTCTCCGCCCAGAGGGCAGCTACGGCCTCCGCGATGTCTGCCTCAGCCTTCCCGCAGTCGTCAACCGCACCGGAGTGGAACGCGTCATAGAGGCCGACCTCACGAAGTCAGAGCAGGAAGCGCTGAGTCATTCGGCCAAGATCCTGAAGGACGTCATCGAGAGGATCGAGCTGTGACCGACGCGAATCAGGACGCTCCAGCCGGATGGTCCGACGAGGGCGACAACCGCAGCCGCCTCCGCGCTTGGTTCCTCCTCGCTCTCGCGGTCTTTGCCATCTTGTGGGTTCTGGTGGAGGGAATCTCTCTCTGGAGCCGTTTCCCCGAGCGCGTGCCCGTTCACTTCGGTATCCACGGCACTCCTGATGGATGGGCAGGCAAGAGCATCCTCACCATCTTCGGCCCCATCATGCTCATTGCCGCGGTGGTCGGGTTTGTCTCACTGTCTCTCGTACTCAGCCCCAAGTGGTGTAACTTCCCTGGCAAGGACCGCATGCTCCGCCTCCCGCCCCAACACCAGCAGCACGTTGTTGCGCCGATTCGGGAGGGGACGGCCTGGACCGGCGCGGGCATCGGAATCGGGTTCGCCATTCTCTGTCGCCAGATGTGGGCAGTAGCTCTCGGCGATCAGCAGAAGATCAGCCCATGGCCGGTCGTGGTAGGTGTCGCTATCGGCTTGCTCGCCCTCGTCATCGGCATAGTGAACGCGCGGCGCAGGATCAGCAACCTCGGGGATGCCTCATGACCGACGGCAACCGGCCCGACCTTGTGCTGATGCACCCTCCGGCTGTGTTCGACTTCCGCGAGCGGGAACTCAATCACTGGATGCTGAGCAAAGCCGTAGACACCAAGCCGGTGTTCGAGTACTACCCCGTCGGCTTCATTACCATCCTGGACGACCTCGAGGAACGGGGCCGCTCGGTTCGCCTCGCGAACATGGCGGTCAAGATGCAGGCTCGGCGGTTCGACCCCCGCCGCTTCGTTCGAGAGCACGAGCCTCTGCTCTTCGGAATAGATCTCCACTGGGCCCAGCACGCCGACGGGGCGCTGAGCCTGGCGAAGCTCTGCAAGGAGGAGCACCCCGACATCCCCGTCGCACTTGGCGGCCTGTCTGCCACCTACTTCTGGAAGGAACTCTGCCGGAATCCCGACGTGGACTTCATCCTCCGCGGGGAGACCACGGAGGAACCACTTGCCCAACTGCTCGACTGCCTGGAGGCGAAGCAGGAGCCGGTTGAAGTCCCCAATCTGATTTGGCGCCGCAATGGAGAGGTGGTCGAGAACCCGTTCACCCACCGGCCTACGCTCCTCACCACGCGGATTAATTACGAGCGCCTCTTTCGGCACTGGCGCCGCACGCGCGACCTAAAGGGCAGCCTGATAACGGGCCAGCACTGGCCGGTGTACTGCGCGAACTTGCTGCTCTTCTGCAAGGGATGTGTCGAGAACTGCGCGATCTGCGGCGGGTCGAACCGGGCGCTCGGCCTCGAGGAGACTCCCCTCTGGGATATCCAGGTCCTCGCCGACATGTGTGTCGCCGCGCGCCAGCTCACCAAATTCCCCATCCGCCTTCCGGGGGACATCCGCCAGGGCGACTGGCGAGGCTTCCTCGCCGCGCTCAAGGAACGCAACTTCACACGCGCGATGCACTTCGATATCTTCCGCCCCGGGGACGCGGAGTTCTACCAGGCCGTCGCCGAGGCCGTCCCCGAGCCCCAGGGCACCATCGGGCCTGTCACCCACGACGAGAAGCTGCGCGCTCGGTACGGATGGCCGTATGACAACTCCACGCTGGAGCGCTCCATCGAAGACTTCCTCGGTGTCGGGGGCAAGCTCGACCTCTTCTTCTACATCGGCATCCCCGGCCAGAGCGAGGAGAGCGCGAAGGAGACGACGGATTACGCCCTCGCGCTGCTGGATCGCTTCAGCGGCGGGCGCAGGGAGAAGCGGTTCGACGTGTACGTCTCCGCGCTCGCTCCCTTTGTGGACCCGGGCAGCCTCGCCTTCAGCTATCCCGAGAAGTACGGCTACCGCCTCCGCGCCCGCACCCTCGCCGACCACCGCGCGCTCATGCGCCAGCCCGAGTGGTGGGATAGTCTGAACTACGAGTCCGAGGCCATGTCCCGCTTCGGCCTCGCCCAGGCGAGCCTCGAAGCCGAGGCGCGCGTCACCCGCGCCCGTGCCGACCTCGGCCTCTACCCCCGCCGCCACGCCGGGCGCGACCTGAAACGGCTCGAAGAGGAGGCTGCCCGGCTGGAGGATTCGATGCTGGCGGGAACCGCAGACGAACGCCGATAGACGCTGCCTCAACAGCGGACTTGTGGTCACTCAGAGACGGGTAGGGCGGGAGCGTGTCTCCTGCCCCCAAGCCACCACCTCGCAAAGCCCCCTTCATCCCCGTTCATCCGCGGCTCCCTCTCTCTGTCCCCGCGGCAACTGCCTCTGCCTCCAGAACGAGTAGATCGCGGGGACGATCTCCAGCGTCAGTATTGTCGAAGTTATCAGGCCGCCGATCATCGGCGC
>CP070816.1:2604523-2610032 GCA_020344235.1 Armatimonadota bacterium | reverse complement strand
CACGCGCGGGAGTCAGGCCGCAGATCGCCCAGGGCGCCTGGAAGTCAGGTCGCGTCCTCGGCCGGCTTCGCCATCCGCCACACGCTGTAGGCGAGCGGGCGCATGACCCGACCGAGCAGCCCTGCAACTGTCGGGTGACGGTCGAAAAAGCGAGCCAGCCCCGGGTAGACGTTCGTCAGCGCGGGGAGGAACCTTGCCTGCCCTGTCGCTTCCTTGGTGCGAGCGACCTCGGCTATCATGAGCAGCAACCGAGGACAAAAGCGTAGCACCCTGCGGAGTCGATAGAGCTTCCACAGCACGGAGCGCGGCATGAACGGCAAGCCAGCAAGGTAGATCAGCGTGTGCCACACGGCGGCCTGGCGATTCCGCACCTCGAGCCGGTACTGCCACAAATGGGATGCGAAACGGTCCACAAGCGGTCTGTGGGCGAGCGCGACCTGTTCGCGCGTGATCAGGCCTTCGGCGAGCGCACGCTCCGTGAGGGCGGCGCGCGGCAGCAACGAGAGGCTATGCAGATGAAGGCCGAAAGGCCTGGGAATCCGCATCACCAGCTCGAAGGTCCCGCGGCAATTCTCCTCCGTGAGCCATGGGATATCAAGGATGAATTCGTAGCCGGCCTCGATACCGTGGCGGTGCAGAATCTGGGCCGAACGCAGAATCTGCTCGTTGGTTTCGCGCCGGTTCAGCACCTCTCGCCTGACCCGCTCTGATCCGCTTTCGACGCCGATCCACATGGCGGCCAGCCCGGCGCGCTTGAGCTTTGCCGTTCGCTCCTCCGTGACGAAAGAGGGATGATACCAGATCTCGAATGGCAGCCCTATTTCCTTGGGATAGCGTTCGCAGAATTCGTCCAGCCAGCCTCTTGGCGCACCCACGCCGAATATCTCGTCCCAGAACCGGACCAGCTCAAGGCCCGGGTTTCGCTTCAGAACTTCCTTCAGCTCGCTGAGAACCTGACTCACGCCGCGGTAGCGGCTGGCCCGCCCCTTATTGGCATAGAGCCCCCGGCGCAGCCAGACCCCGGCACAGAAAGTGCAGTTGAACGGACAGCACATCCGCGACGCTGTGGTCTGATATGTATACGCCTGCGTCGCGGGGTCCAGCTTCTGCAGCCGATCGTCCTCGATGAAGTACGACTCATTTTCCCCGAAGGACAGAGGCGGATACGTATCCAGATCCGCGACGAGCGGCCGCACGTCATTCCGTTGGATCTGCCCGTCTACCTTGGTCCAGATATTGGGTATTCGGTCAGTCGGCTTGCCCTCCGCGATAGCGTTCGCGAGATCGGTAATCGCCTCCTCCCCCTCCCCCAGGCAAACGAAGTCCGCGTGCTGTATGCATTCCTCAGGCACGGCCGAGGCGTGCGAGCCGCCGAAGATCACCGGAGCCCCGACGCGCTCTCTTATCTTGCTTGCGATTCCGTACGCCAGGTCGGCGACGAACGAAGTCATCAGGCTAATCCCGACCAAGTCGGGCTTCAGGTCCCGCAGAAGCGAGATAAGGATCTCTTCTTCGCGCGGGCTGACATCCGAGAACTTCCCCAAGCGGAAGTTCTTGAAGAAGATCAGCGAACACTGGTGACCACGCGCCTGCAGCACCGAACTTATCTGACGCGTCCCCAGAGACTGATAGATGTACAGCGTCAGCAGGCACACCCGTATGCCGCGTCTCTCCACGGTCGGGTGTGCCTGTCTCGTCTCACTTCCTTGGTTAGCCATCGGGTGGGCCAAGCTCACGTGGCCATCTGGAACTGGCTGAAGGCCCTTCAGACCTCGAAGCAGCATTGTACCCCGGCGACGCGCCCCCTGTCAACGCGCGCCGCAGCGAGCCCGCTGGCGGAGAATCCGTCGTTCTAGCTGCTGACAGCGGAGGGGGCGGGATTCGAACCCGCGAGGGAGTGATTAGCCCCCTACGCGATTTCCAGTCGCGCTCCTTAGGCCAGCTCGGACACCCCTCCGCGCGAGTCGGCAGCACCCACCATACCGAGTATAGCCCCCCTGCTTGCCGGACGTCAAGGGGCCGCTGCGTGATGTGAAATCACACGCCGATAGATGTCTTCGATCTTAGACACCATCTGCTCGAAGTCGAACGCGGCCCTCACCCGGCGCCGGCCGGCCTCGCCCATCGCGCGTGCCCGGTCTGGCTCCTCCAATAGCCGCGCCAGCGCATCGCCCAGCTCGTCCGGCTGGCTCGGGGACACCAGGACACCGGTCTCCCCGTCCACGACCACCTCCGGCGTACCCCCCACCCGGCACGCCACCACCGGCTTCCCCAGAGCCATGGCCTCCAGCGCGGACAGCGACAGCCCCTCCTGGATCGAAGGCAGCACGAAGATGTCCGCCGCCTGTAGAAACGGCAGCACATCCCTCTGAAATCCTGCAAACACCACGCGTTCCGCCAGGCCCAGCCATTCCGCGTCTCGCTCCAGAGCAGGCAGCAGTGCTCCCGCGCCAACTATTAGCAGACGAAGATTGCTCCAGCGCGGGTCTCTGGCCAGGCTCGCGAGCGCCTGCATCAGATCCCGATGCCCTTTCTTGGGGGTCAGACGTCCCACTGTAATGAGCACCGGTGCTCCTGCCGGAATGCGCCACGTCTCCTTCACTGATGCGCTCTCATCGGCGCGCGACATGGACCTGAGATCAACCCCGTTGTGGACGATCGTGATGCGATCCGGGGCCATGCCTTGGGCCACCAGATGCTGCTTGACAGCGTTCGACACCGCGATGATAGCGTGCGCCCAATTGAAGCACGTGCGAGTGTTCAACCCATGCACTGTCGCCAGGGCCGGTATGCCCCGCATGCGCGCGGCAAAACTGCCCAGCAGACTTGCGGTCGATAGGTGTGTATGAATCACCTGCGTGCGATCCTGACGCAGCCACCGAACGAGCCGCGCCAGAGTCACCGGGTCCAGCTTTCCCATCGTCCGCGGCGTCCGCAAGCGCAGACCCCGAGCCGCCAACTCGGCGACCAGCGCCCTCCCCTTCGGGCATACCACTGTCACCTGGTGCCCCCGCGCGCGCAGCCTCTCCGACAGCGCGCTCACGTGCACTTCCGCGCCTCCGATATGGGAGGGCGTGATGTACTGCACGATTCGCAGCGGCCCCGTCACGACCCGGCCCGCCTCGCTCGCCACAACTTGTAGGCGAAGCGCGCCGTCACGTTGTACCGCCGGATGTTGATACGCGGCAGCGCCAGCGGATCATCCCTCCGCCGCGCCGCCGCCCGCCGAGTAGTGCAGGCCGCTTCATATCCCGCCTCCGCCACCAGATCCCGCACGCGGGCGTCCCAATCCCCATACGGATAGGCGAAATTCAGGCAGGGCGCCTGCAAGGAGTCCTCCAGATTCCTCCGGGATTCCACTACCTCTCGCCGCGCTGCCTCTTCGGGGAGGGCCGTCAGGTGTGGGTGTCCCATGGTATGGGAACCGAACTCGATGTCGGCCTCCTGCATCTCCCGTATCTGGCGCAACTCAAGCATGGGCTCCGCCACATCCCCCACCGCTTGCTCCCACGTGTTGGTGTCTCCAAGCGCTCCCGCCACCAGAAACACGGTGGCCCCAAAGCCGAATTCTGCCAGTACTGGCAACGCCTGCTCATACAGGCACCGGTAGCCGTCATCGAACGTGATCACCACCGGCAGCGCCGGCAGCGGACGATCCGACCCCACCACCTGTGCCAGAGGAATGCTCTCGTACCCTTGGCCCCTCAGATAAGTGAGGTGCCTGCGGAAGAGCCCCGGCGACACGTAGTGCCCGCGCACGCGCGCGCCGCGCGGCGGCCGCCCGATCTTGTGATACAAGAGGATAGGGATTGCGGGTTCTGCGCTCACTCCTGGCCGACCTGTTCTGCCCCGGGCCCGAGCACTCCTCCCCCCGACGCAAAGGGGAGAGCGCCCGCCGAAGCGGGCGCTCTCTAATACGGGCGCCGGAAGCTAGCTGGCCTCTCGGCGCGAACTCTCAGCCTGTACGTGCCCTACGGGAGACTGAAGGTGACGACGCGACCGTCCTGGTTCTCCAGCGTATCGTCTTCGATCGGATTCACTTCGGACAGCGCGCCGGTCTCATCCTCAACAAGCACCGTCAGGATGTAGTCACCCGAAGCCACTGTTGCCAAAGACTGCGACACGATGAAGTACACATCCGTGCCCGCCTTGGCCGTGGTGATATCTCCCACCGGGACGTTCTTCGCGATAGAGTCCAGGGTGCTCGTCGGCACGTCTTGATCCCGGAACTCAAACGTGAACTCCCACTGGCCGTTCTCGTCGCCGTCCACGTTCGTGTCCAGCCGCGCCACGTCGAACGCCACGTACGCGTAGCTCGGATCGTCGGTGGTGGTCGTCCAGCCAACCCAGGCGGTACCGGCCGGATCGCCCATGCCTCCCACGACGCCGGGGCCAGCCAGCACGATCGGCTGGCCGGTCGGCACGATGAACGCGCGATCCACGAACACCGCCATCTGGTCGCGCGACAGGATCACCGTCGGCCGGTAATAATCGTCGGGATAGCCCTGGATCACACCGGCGTCCACGCCGGCCTGGATCTCCGGACCAGCCCAGAAGTCCCACGGAACGTCGAGGAACGGGTCCTCTGTCAGTGTTGAATTGCCGTCTTCGTCCCGAGCCAGGGTGTAGTCCAGCGTGCGTGCCACGAAGACCGCCTGCTGGGCGCGGGTCACCGCGTTAGCCGGCGCATACGTGGTCGGATTGTACCCTTCGACGATCCCCTCAGCAACAAGGGACTCGACCGCCGTGTAGGCCCAGTAGTCTGTCGGCACGTCATCGAACGTTGCTTCCGCCGGGGTGGTCGCTGCGATCTTCGCCGCCCGGAAGATAAAGACCGCCATGATGTCGCGGCTCACCGTGACCTGCGGCCCATAGCTCCCGTCCGGGTATCCCTGCACCACCAGCGGCACACGCCCCGCGCACATCTCGATGGAGTGGCGTGCCCACTCTCCCAACCGGCCCGGGTTAACGTCCGGGAACCGGCTGATGATGATGTCCTTCTCCACGATGTCGGTGTCAATCTTCGTCGCGCCGGCATACATCAGCCAGTCACACTCCAGGGTGTCATACGTGGAGGTCACCTCTGCTGCTTCCAGGTACTCCAGGGTCGTGATCGGGGGCGCGGTGATGGTGAACTCGAACGTTATGCTCTCGCCAGCAGCGACGGGGGGCGTGATGCCCGCCTCGGGCACCGCGTCCAGCCCCCAACGGTCTATCGGTACTGGCGTAGTCGTTGTCCCCTGGATCGACCACAACTTGTAGTTGGTGTCCCAGGCAGTGGTGCCATCATTAGTTGCGTCAATCGTGACGTCCACAGCCTGATCCCAGACCATAGCCTCCGGGAAGCCGCTGTCGGCTGTCGCATCCCAGCTCGGTGCAGCGAAGGCCGCGGTGGACACCGCCGTGACACACAGCGCTATCAGCGCTGCCGTCCAAAGGTACTTCATTTTCGACATGCCTCGCCTCCTTGACAGGGTGGAACATCAGTTACAAACAGCAAATAGAGTTT
>CP070816.1:2600910-2604423 GCA_020344235.1 Armatimonadota bacterium | reverse complement strand
CCAGGTAGGCGACGTGGGAGAAGTGGGCGAGATCCGGATCGTTCACGAAGAGCGCCAGAGTCGGCGGCCTGGTGGCAACCTGAGTCGCGTAGTAGATCTTGAGCTGCTTCCCCCGGCGGGACAGCGGATGGTCCCAAGTGGCCTCCTCGAAGATGCGGTTCAGCTCGGCGGTCTGAAAGCGAAAGGCGTGGCGCTCGGCAACTTCGACCGCGGTGCGGAGAAGGGCTTCGATACCCCTGCCCTGTAGCGCGGAGACGAAGGCGACTGGAGCGTAGGATATCTCCGGCAGCCAAGCCTGCACCTGGCGCCCGAAGTCCTGCATGAGCGTTCGCTCGGATCGCTCGTCGGTCCCCTCGGGGGCGCGCAGGTCCCACTTGCTGATCACCAGCACCTGTGCCCTGCCCTCTTCGTGCGCGCGACCTGCAATGCGCTTGTCCTGGTCGGTCAATCCCTCCCCTGCATCAATGAGCGTAAGAGCGACGTCACAGCGCTCAATGGCGCCGAACGCGCGGAGCACGCCGTAGTACTCGAAGGCTTCCTTCACCCGGCTCTTGCGCCTCACGCCCGCGGTGTCAACGAGGACGAGGGGATGGTCCTCCCAGCGGTGCTGAGTGTCAATTGAGTCGCGCGTGGTGCCGGGGGCTGAATCCACGACTGCGCGAGGCTCTCCCAGTATGGCGTTGAGGAGAGATGACTTGCCGACGTTCGGCCGTCCGACGATGGCGATGCGAATGGCGTCCTCATCCTCCGGCTCGGGCCCGGTCTCGGGCAGATGGTCGCCGACGCGGTCCAGCAGCTCGTCTATCAACAGCCCGTGGGCCGCGGAGATGCCCACCACGTCTCCGAGCGCCAGCCGATAGAAGTCCGGGATGCCCTCCTCCCGGCGCTGGCTGTCCACCTTGTTGGCGGCAACCACGACCGGTTTCCCCGTCCTGCGCAGCATATCGGCGATGTCGTCGTCGAGGCCGGCCGGGCCCTCCTTCGCGTCCACCACGAAGATGACGACATCGGCCTCTTCGATGGCGAACTCCACCTGGCGAACGACTTCGGCGTGCAGGTGGTCCTCGGCGAGCTGGAGTCCGCCGGTGTCGATGAGAGTGAAGCGCTTTCCCGCCCATTCGCAGTCCGCGTAGATGCGGTCACGAGTGATTCCGGGCGTCTGCTCTTCGATGGCGATGCGGCCTCCGGCCAGCCGGTTGAAAAGCGTGGATTTCCCCACGTTTGGCCGGCCCACAATGGCCACCACGCCGCGGTCCCGCGCCGCCGTCATCGCTCGGCCCTCCCGCGGTCGAGACGGCGCAGGGCGGCGCTCACCTCCCGCGGCCAGGCGGCCGGAACGACGGCGCTCCCGAGACGCCGCGCGAGTTCCTCGATGGCCATGCCGTCGAGGAACCCCTCCCCTTCCCTGACTGCGGTGGCGGGCACGATCACGATATCGCCGAGTTTCCGGCCGCGCAGCGCGCACACCATGTCCCGGCCGGCCAGCAGTCCCGCGGTGGTCACCGAGCGTCCCAGCAGATGGTTCTGAGCAACGCAGACCTGTGCTCGCACGCTTCCCCCCGCCTCCAGCCTTCTCGCCAATTCCTTCACCAAACCCGCTGCCATTTCCCCGGTCACCAATGTCATCCGCACCGGCCGTCTGAGCCTCGGCGGACGCACCCGGCGCACCTTGTCCAGGAAGAGCCTCGCACATCCGATGCCGTTGCCCACTTGCGGAAACCCGTCGTAGCGCCCCCGGCCGGGGAGCGGCAGCCCGGACATCAGATACAGCTCGTCGGCGGCGAAGACCAGGCGCGAGCCGAAAGCCCTTAGAAACTCCTCTTGCCAGCCATGAATCTGCGCCACGATTTCATGTGCCAGGGGTGGTCCCACAGGGCGGATGGGAGGCAGCCTTCTCCGGTGTTTCGTGAGTCCCACCGGCACCACTCCTATGGAGCGAAGTCCGGGATACAGCGCCGCCAGGTCGCGGACCGTTCTTTCCAGATGCGGCCCGTCGTTGAGGCCGGGGCAGAGCACGATCTGCGCATGGAACTCGATTCCCCTCTCGATGAGCCCAGCCATCTCCACGAGCACGTCGCCGGTGGCGCGGCCGAAGAGCTGCTTGCGCACCTCGGGCTCGGTCGCGTGCACCGAGACATAGAGCGGGGAGAGGTGCAGCCCTATGATGCGGGCGCGGTCGGCCTCGGTTAGGTCGGTCAGCGTTACGAAGTTGCCGTGGAGGAAGGAAAGGCGGTAGTCATCGTCGTGGAGGTAGAGCGCCGGCCGGAGGCCGGGGGGCAGTTGATCCACGAAGCAGAAGATGCAGCGGTTGCGGCAGGTGCGGATGCCATCGAACACATCCTCAGTGAAGCGCAGCCCGAGGTCTTCATCCACAGCCTTTGCAATCCTCAGTCGCCGCCGTTGTCCACCCTCGTCCTCCACGAGCAGAGCGACTTCGGGCTCTGCGACCTGGTAGCGGTAGTCTATGTAATCCCGCGGGGCACGGCCGTTCACCCGGACGATCCTGTCTCCCGGTGCGATCCCGGCGCGGGCGGCCGGACTCCCCGGCCGGACAGACCCTACCTCAGCCGGAAGCGGACGAGTCACGACTGAGCTGCTTGGCCGGCTAGCTCGCCAAGCCGCGCCACCACCCGATCGATGACCCACCTTGGGGTGGAGGCCCCGGCTGTCACACCAACCCGGCGAGCGCCCTGCAGCCAGCGCGCGGTGAGTTCCTCTGCGGTCTCTATGTGGTGTGTGGGGGTCCCGGTGGCGGCGCAGATTTCACTGAGGCGCGCGGTGTTGGCGCTGTTCCTGCCGCCGACGACGATCATGACGTCCACACGTTCGGCCAGCCGGCGGGCGCTTTCCTGTCGCTTGATTGTGGCTTCGCAGATTGTGTTGAAGATCCGCAGCTCGCGGCAGCGAGCGGTGAGGGCCGCCGCCACGTCGCGCAGAGTTCCCGGCCTCTGGGTCGTCTGAACCACGAGACCGCACTTCTCGCGGAAGGGCAGCTCGCGCGCTTCCTCTGCGCTGGTGACGATCTCCGCGCCGCCGCCCACGCGCGCCGCCAGTCCCGTGACCTCGCGATGGCCGGGATCTCCCAGGATCACCACCGTGTATCCCGCCTCCGCGAGCGTGCGTACGTGCTCGTGAGCACGCTGCACGAAGGGACATGTGGCGTCGATCACTGCCAGGCCGGCAGCGCTGGCTTTCGACTCCACCTCGGGATCCACACCGTGGGCAGAGAGGACCACGGGCCCCTCCTTCACGTCATCCAAGTTGTCCACCGGGCGGACGCCCTGCTCCTCCATGCGCGCGATCTCCTGCGGGTTGTGGATCAGGGGGCCCAATGTGTAGACGGTTCCGGCGCAGTCCTTCGCGGCCCGCGCCACCACTTCGAGGGCGCGCTTTACGCCGAAGCAGAAACCGGCGTTCTCGGCGACGACGATCTCCACGGGCGGCCGCACTCAGCCCCTCACGCGCTCCACGAAAGAAGCCATCCGGCCGAGGGCCTCTTCGAGAAGCGGCATG
>CP070816.1:2592890-2600810 GCA_020344235.1 Armatimonadota bacterium | reverse complement strand
TTCGCCTGTGTAGACACCAGTGAGCTGATCCGTTTCGCCTGTCTCGAACCGCTGACGGGCCCTCATCTCCGCCGGTCCTAAGAGGGCAACGACAACGGGTCCCTCCACCGGCTCGCCGTCGGGCTTGGAGACGAGGACGTAAACGACGTTATCCAGTCCTGGCTTGATCTCCCCCGACTCCGGCACCGCGGTTATGACGAGCGGGTCCTTCGCGATGGGCACCATCTCGGTGACCTTCTCGGTGTGGTCCGCCTTGTCGGTCACCTCGACGTCGAGCTTGACGAACGCCTTCCCCTGCTCCAGCGGCTGCCCGACGAAGTACTCCGGCAGCTCCGTCTCGAACTTGAACGTCCCGTTATCGTCCGTCTTGCCCTTGATCTCCGCGACCTCGTGAAACTCCACGTCGAACGCGGAAAGGGTGATGAGTACGTCCGATTGCGACGTCGGCTTCCCGAAGAAGTAGTCGCACTGCACCTTCCCGGTCATCGTCTCGCCGGGCAAGTAGTAGCTGCGGTCGGTCGTGAGGTCTACTTTGAACTTGGGGAGGACATATCGCTTCACCTCGACCGTGCGCTCCGCGCTGTCTTCCCCCATCACCGCGCGCACCTTGTAGGGGCCCATGTTGATCTCATCGGCGAGCACGAACTCCGCCGAGACGACTCCGAACTCCGAGGCCTCGATGGTCTTCTTGAACACCTTGTTGCCCTTCGAATCCTCCACCTCGAGCGTGATAGGCGCGCCCCCCGCCGGCATCATCGAGGGCCGCATCAAGGCCAGTGCCCGCAGGTGGATCGTCTGCCCCGGCTGATAGAGCGGCTTGTCGGTCGTCAGCAGAATTTGCGCCGCTCGGGCAATCGTCACGGGCCGCTTGACATCGTCAATTCCCAGGCGGGACACCACCCGGACCGAAAGCTCGTAAGTCCCCGGATTCAACTCAGGGACGGCGAGCTCGGCCTCCAGCGTGCCGTTCTTCAGAGGCCCGCTGTAAAGGTTCATCTTTCCGATCGCCTGCTGGTCCGTCGGCGTGATTCCTATATGCACGGCCCCGGCCACAGGCTCCCCCGTCTCGTGATTGGTCACGATCACCCGCACCGATGCCGGGCCCCCGGCCAGCCAGCGAGACTGGCCCAGGATCACCGTCTCCAGGGGTGAGATATCCCCTTCGGAAGACACGGCGCTGACCCCCAGAGCTGCAGACAGCGCGGCCGCAAGGACAGCAACCACCGTCCACTTGATCAGACGAGCATTTCCCTTGGTCATTGTGGAACTCCCGTTCGGCGTGTGAGCTAAAAGCGGATCTCGCTTAACCCTTTAGACCGCCCCCCGTGGTGGAATGTTCCATCCCCGCAATCGCCGTCTAAGAAGAAGCGGCGGACGCCGGTCCGCCGCTCCCTCAACTCGCTATTCCTCTCGCCAGCCGCTATCGCCCGCTCGCGACGTGTATTATGCCGTCTTCATATTGCAGCACCAGATCGAGCACATCGCCCAGGAACCGCAGTGGCACCACCGTGCGGTTGCAGCGCAGTGCCGCCGGCGAGCTCATCGCCACTTGCTGCCCGTCTACCTGCGCTCGGTCGCTGCCGATCGTCACCGCAATCTCGTGTCCGCCTGCGACCGCGCTCGCTCGCCTGTCCGCAGGTGTCCAGACGACCCTTCCGCCGGCCTCCTCGATGATCGGGCGGAACTGCACGATAGCTCGCCCGTTCGCAATCGTGGTCGGCACCTCAGACACCAGCGGCCGGCTGTCGAAGTAAACCGGCGTTGCGGGAATGACCAGTTGCTGCCCCGGATGTATCACCCCGGCGTCGGATATGCCATTCGCCCGCGCGAGCTGCTTCGGCGAAACGCCGTACTCGTCTGCAATCGCCCACAGCCAGTCCCCCGGCTGAACTACGTAAACCACTCCCGAAGGGGATGGCGCCGCGGCGACCTTCGGCGCGGGCCGCCGTTCCGCCGGACGCGGTGGCAGCATAGCGATCTGCGTGCTCGATGCCGCCGGGTCGAAGGCCGCAACCGCCGGCGCCGATATCGCGGGGGCGTCCTCGGGCCCCGACGCTGCCACGCTTCGCGCGGGACGGACGCCCGACCTCCGCGGAGCGGCCTCTGCCGGCAGAAGAGCGATCTCGATCTCCGCCGGCTGTGGCGTTCGCGCCCCTGCACCTTCCGCGTCGGCGGAACTCACTGCCGACAGCTCAGGCGCCACCGGGCTGGATGTCGGCCTCGCCTCTGCAGACTCCTCGCGGATCCCTGCAGGGGATTCCTCCACCGGCAGCGAGGCGACTTGCAGTGGATGCAGGCGCCCGGTTTCCCCTGATGCCATTCGCGCGGGCGGTCGGACCAGGTCCCCCGTCGGGCTCGCAAAGGGCGCCGTTCCCGGCAGGCCGATCTCCGGCTCGGCCACCGTTATTGTTGGGTGCAGCGGCGTCGGGCTCTCCGTATGCATGGGCGGGGGCATGGTCGGCTGTTCTGCCCTGGCCGGCAGCAAGCTTCCGGCAGATGAACGCGCCGCCGCGGCAGCGGAGCCGCTGTCCGGCTCTCGCATCGCAGTGGCCCCGCTCGGGTTATTCACCCTGACCTCCACGCCGGGCGACAGAGCTTGACGCCCTCCGCTCAGATAGGCCTTCACCTGCAGCTCGTGCAGCCCGTTAAGATAGCGCGTGGTATCCCACATGTAGGTGAACGGCCGCACATTGGTCATCGCCTTGAACACATCGTCAACCAGGAAGATCACATATCTCACCCGATCCGCCTCATCGGACTCGACTATGACCGGTGTCCTACCAGCAACAGTCGCTCCCGGCTGGGGCGAAGCGATGCGTGCCGCCGCTGCTAGGTCCTCGCGCCCCCGCTCAATCCGAACCGAGATGGTGTGCTCGCCGGCTTCCCCGAGCGAGTCCGTCGCCCTGACCGTGATCTCGTGGTTGCCCTCTTCGTACTTGCCGGCCGCCCACACGAAGGAGACGGCGCCGCTCGCCTCCGGCGGGTCAATCTCCCGAGCGTCCACCATCCTCCCGTCCACCACAAGGCTCACCTGCGCCACCGCGGTGTCGCTCGCGGCCTCGTAGGCCACCCTGACATCTATGGTCTCGCTGGCGATGGTAAGGCCCTCTTGAGGCCATGTGATGCTGATGGTGGGGGCCGCGCTATCTGCTGCGGCGAGCGAGGGAATCAGCGACATCAACATCAGGATGAGAACAACACTCAGCATACCCTTCACGGCGGCGCTCCTTATACAGCGGATATGAGGCATCCCGATCACTTCCGGATGCCTCGCCGCCCGCGGAGACCACCCCCCAGCGAGCCCGGCAATGATATCACGCGGGATGTACGCACGTCAACGCACCAGCATGTCGCGGCAGGCCCACTGTGCGTGCATTTCCGCTGACACCAGCGTTTCTTGCCATATTCTGCTTACTCACGGGCCGTACATTTCGTCCGGGCCCAACAGCTCGGGGAAATGGGGCCTGAGGAACTCGCGCGCCCGGTAGCATAGCTGGCAGGCGTCTACGTACTCGGGGGCCGGCTCGAAGCCGCGCTCGGCTGCGTATTGCCCAAGCGCATGGGGACCTCCGTCGAGCAGCCTGCTCGCAATCGGATGGCGCCGCGGGTCATAGGCGGCGACGGCCTCGGACGGAGTCTCTCCGCGCAATGTTAGCCCCTGGCAGAGATGGAGCCTCCCGTAGCAATCCAGGTGAACACGCGAGGGCGCGTCGAGCTTCTCGTGCGGGCAGGTGGTGAACTCCTCGGCGGGCCGGGTCGGCATCCCCGGGGCCAGCCGCGCGGCCGCGCGCCCCCGGAACATCACGCCCTCCAGTTGTGTCTCCATCCGCGCCGCCGACAGGCCGGACTTCTCGCAGACTTCGAGCAGCGTGTCCACGCGGTCCACCGGCACGTATCGTTGGTGCCACTGGTCCGTGCTGATCCCAAGGGAGGTGAGCCCGGCCTCCATGAGTTCGGCCACGCGGTTCTCTGCCTCCTCCCGCGAGGTGACCCAGGCGGCGTTGGTCAGCGCGGAGGCGGAGAGGCCCAGCTTGGTGGCCCGGCGCAGGAAATGAAGCAGGACCCCGTAGTTCGTGAACGACTCCCCTCCCTCACCACATACCCCGGTAACTGTGCCCAGCGACACGACTTGCTCTAGGAACCCGTCCACCTGCTCGCTCGTCATTCCCGCCTCCCGCCCGGGATTGGCCCAGATGAAGCAGTGGTCGCATTCTGACGAGCATCCGTAGGTGATAAGGAAATGGACGCCTTCTAGAGAGGGAATCATCGCGCGAGAAAACGACTCACTTTCTTCACAACTCTGTCAGCATACTTCGATATTCTCAGATAGTATCCTGGTTTGACGTATCCTACCCGCAGGAGGAAACCGTGAGTAGAGTCGAGAGATGGCTTGCTCTGACGGCGTTCGCGGCCGTGCTGGCAATCGCGGGCTGCGCCCAGCAGCCGTCGGGGACCGCTGAAACGGCAGGCCCGACAGGCGCCTCGGAGAAGATCGAGGTGATGGTTCCCTGCGGGCAGGTGGGGCCGTTCTTCGAGGCGGTCGAGCTGTTCAAGAATGCCAACCCGGGCGTGGAGGTGGTGGCGGAGCCCGAGAACATGGTCACCATCACCGCCCAGATCCTCGACGGCAAGGCCCAGCCCGACCTGTTTCTCTCCATGGGGGATCTCGAGGTGGACCTCGTGGAGCAGGCGGGGTTGGTGGTTGAGGGCACTCGCACTAGGTATGCGGAGAACTCGCTCGCGCTCATGGTCCCTAAGAGCAACCCGGCGAACGTGCAGACCATCGCGGATCTCGCGAAGCCGTCAGTGAAGAACATCGCGATCCCGGACCCCGAGCAGAACTCGGTGGGAAAGCACGCTCAGACCGCCCTCGAGCGAGCCGGCATCTGGGACAAAGTCGCCCGCAAGCTCTTCGTCAAGCGTTTTGCAGCCGACACCAAGGATGCCACCGCGCAGCTTCAGGTGCAGGCGAGCATCGGCTATTATCCGTGCGCCGTCGAGGTCCACATCAAGGGGCAGGCCCCGGCGGAGCCGAAGAAGCTGAAGCTGCTCGGGCACATACCCGCGGATCTCTACGATCCCTTCTGGTGTGAGGGCGCAGTGATCAAGGGTGCAAAGAACCCCGAGGGAGGCCACAAGCTGCTCGACTTCCTGACAACCCCCGAGGTGCAGGAGATCTTCACGAAGTGGCAATTCGTCCGGGAAGCGCCGACGTCGCCTCCCGCCTAGCGGCCACCTCCCTGCGCTCCGTCAGTGGCGCGCCAGCAGGACAACCTCGACCCGCAGAGAGAGGTGCGCCGAGCGCGAACGGGGTAACAAGTAAGGTGAGGCCTTGTCGAATGCCGGCCTCTGCCACGTAGGGCAGGAGTTTGTTTCCTGCCCTCTACTAACGGAGGACAGTGATGAAAGAGAAAGTGGAAGCGGCCCTCGAAAACGTGAGGCCGGCCCTTCAGCGTGATGGCGGTGACGTCGAGTTGGTGGAAGTAAGCGACGACGGCGTGGTCAAGGTCCGGCTCACCGGAGCCTGCCACGGCTGCCCCATGGCCCAGATGACCCTCCAGATGGGTATCGAGCGAGTGCTCAAAGAAGCCGTCCCCGAGATCAAGACAGTCGAAGCCGTCGCCTGATAGCCTCGCCTCTTGCCTCAGAAACGCCATCCCTCTCTCCTCCAGTGATGTCTGCTCTACTGTTCACCTTTGGAGTTACAGCTTCGTCCGCTCTTGGCAGTTGTGGCACACCTGATATGGCACAGGATACTAGCCGTTCTCTGTCGAATACTAGTGTTGGGAGAATCGTGCGGACGCTCCCAAACCGGCTCCTGGCGGCGGAAGGAAGGGACGGCGGTTGACCGCGGGCAGTGGCCGAGAGACGGCGATGAGAAGAGGGCGATGGCTGTGTCTCGTCCTTGTGAGCTGCCTAGCCTTAGCTTGGCTTTCGGCCAACGCAGCAGAACCTTCGACACAGAACCCCCCGCAGGCCCTCATCCTCTATGACTCGGCGCCGCCGTACGCCTGGCTGGGCGAGCTTCACGCTCTTCAGATCGCCAACCTGCTGGGGCACTTCCCTGTGGAGTGGACAATCGAGCCGGTCGACGGCTATCTCGCGGGTGAAGTCGAAGACTACTCGGTCACTTTCTACATCGGCGACATATTCGACAACCCGCTGCCAGGCGCTTTCCTGTCCGATGTAATGACGACCGAAAAAACGATCTGCTGGTTCAAGTACAACCTCTGGCAGATCGCCTGGGACGAGGACGGTTACTGGGATCCCGCCTTCACCTCACGATACGGGTTCCAGTTCGCCTGGGTAGACGCCTCCGGGTTTCCCGAGGTCCTGTACAAAGACCAGAGTCTAGTGAAGGACCTATCGGACCCCGACCTGGGTGCGACTGTAATCGTCGACCCAGACCAAGCCGAGGTGAGAGCTGTCGCCTACCGGCCGGGACCGAGCATTGACGCAAGCGCCTCGTGGCCCTATGTAGTCCACTCGAGGAACCTTTGGTATTTCGCCGATACGCCTCTCACCTACATCTCTGAGGAGGATCGCTACCTCGTATTCTGTGACCTTCTCCATGACATCGTGGGCATAGACCACGCACCCAGTCGTCGGGCCCTGATCCGCATCGAGGATGTGGACCCCACCTGCGATCCGGCCGATCTGGTGGCCGTGGCCGACTACCTCTACTCACAGGGTGTGCCCTTCCAGGTGGCCGTCATCCCCGTTTTCAGAGACCCACTCGGAGTATTGGGCGGGGAGTATCCCGAGGAGCTCCGCCTCTCTGAATCGCCCGCGGTCGTGGCCGCGCTTCACTACATGATCGCACGCGGGGGTCAGATCATTCTCCACGGCTACACGCACCAGTATGACGCTGTCCCCAACCCGTACAATGGCCTGACCGCTGATGACTGCGAGTTCTTCCGCACCGTGTGGAATGATGAGGGCAAGTACACCGAGTTCATCGGCCCCGTGGAGGAGGACTCGGTGGCCTGGGTCAACGGCCGCATTGATGCTGGGCTGGCCGAAATGGCTCTCTGCGACCTTCCCGTCGCCGCTTGGGAGACGCCGCATTACGTCGCCTCGGCCCTTGATTCTGTTGAGTTCGGAAATCGCTTCAGCCTGACGACCGGGCGTGTCCTCTACTTCAGCGAGAGCAGCCCTTACTTCGCCGGGCAGTTCTATCCCTGTATCATCGAGAGCGACATCTACGGGCAGCGCATCCTGCCCGAGAACCTTGGCAATGTCGAGCCAGAGGCGTTCTACGACTACCCCCCGCGCTTGCCCGCCGACATTGTCAATGCCGCGGAGAAAAATCTGGTTGTGCGAGATGCTTGGGCAAGCTCCTATTTTCACCCTTACTTCCACATCAAGTACTTGAAGCAGGTGGTCAACGGCGTCAAGGGCCTTGGTTACACCTACTCTACAATCCCTCCGCTGCTGGCAGAGGCAGGGCCCGGTAAAGCCATAGCCGCCGGGGGTTGGGAGACGCTGGAGGGGTCGGCATCAGGTGGCGAGCCCCCTTACAGCTACTCCTGGACACCCACCATAGGGCTGGACGATCCCAATGCGGCACAGCCGGCCGCCTCTCCCGAAACCACGACCACCTACACGCTCACGGTGACGGATGATCTCGGCCAGACGGCGAGCGACCCGGTGACGGTGATCGTAGTGCCTCCGGTGGTGGCCGAGGCGGGGCCGGACAAGATCATCGCGGCTGGCGGGTCGACTGCGCTGGAGGGCTCAGGCTCGGGCGGGGAGGCTCCTTACAGCTACTCCTGGACCCCGACCGCAGGGCTGGACGATCCCAGTGCGGCCCAGCCTGCGGCCTCGCCGGAAAGCACCACCACCTACACCCTCACGGTGACCGACGATCTAGGGCAGACCGACACAGACACCGTGACGGTGACGGTAGCTTCTGGCGTA
>CP070816.1:2589852-2592790 GCA_020344235.1 Armatimonadota bacterium | reverse complement strand
TGGGAGGCGAGCTTCGCTTGGGAGGCGAGCTTCGCTTGGGAGGCGAGCTTCGCTTGGGAGGCGAGCTTCGCTTGGGAGGCGAGCTTCGCTTGGGCGGTTGGGTGTAGCTGTTGCATCGGGGAGCATAGTGTCCGGCTCGGAGACGCCTGCCTCCCGCGTGAGGGTCGCCTGCCCTACGAGACCTTCTTGCCGACCCAGGACAGACTCGGCAGGAAAGGCCGAGTGGCGGGGCGGGATGGGACCGGCATTCTGCGCATATGGGAGGCGAGCTTCGCCCCGAGGCGCAGGCAGGGGATCAGACGAGGTCGTCGGGCCGGGGCCCAGGGGTTCCGGATGCTCACGGGCCGAGGTGAACTGGGTGTGGTTCGAACGCGGTTCGGATGTAGGCGCCGGGAGGGCGTGTGGCAGGCGATCCTCGCCCTGAGGGGGCCCAGGGGCGGGTGCGCTGAGCTGCGGTGGAGGGATTTGCGCCCGAGCCGAGGGCGTGAAGATCGTGGTGTCGAGGTACCACTGAGAGATGAAGCCCTCGGCCCGGGCAGGCGGAGGCAAGAGCGGCCCGGACTCGGCCGGTGGAACCGGAGGATTCGCGGCCGAGTCCAGGCGCGGGAGCGGAGGCAAGGTAAGGGCGACTCTGTGCGCGGTGATATCTACCGACGGCTCGCCGGATAACAGAGCCGCCTGGATGAGGCGAGCGTGCGGAAGGCGGGTATGGGGGCGAGGCTGCAAGCCGTCCGGCGGGGCGCCTGGGCGAAGCTCGTCTGCCACCGGAGCTGACGCCGCGGGGATGAGCGGCTCCGGGACGGCCGTGTGCTTGATGGCAGGAAGCGGGAACTCCGCCGCGGTCGCCTGAACAACTGGAGCCCGCCCGACCGGGCGTTCTGGGGCGCTGCTGTGCGAAACACCCGGCTCGGGGCGGGCACGGAGGTTCAATGGGCTCGCGCTGGGCAGCAGAGATTTACTGCTTGGCAGAGCGGCAAATGATCGCGAAGGCGGCCCCGCGGCCGGACTACGGTGTGCGACCTGCTCGGCCTGAAAGAAGGGGCTGGGATCCGCCAAGTCGGCACCGGCGGCCTGCACCTGATTGGGGTCAGCCGTAAGGTAGTGCTGTAATGCCGCGAAGAACGGCAAGGCCGGGCCATCGGCCCGCACTGGATCGGTGAGGGCGCCTCGTCGGGCCGGAGGTGCTGCGGCACCATCGGGCCGGCAAGGTGCGGATTCGGCGTCGCTCGGGGGAGCGGCACCCGGTGTTGGAGGAGGTATTGGCGCTGACGTGTGGGTCATTCGAAGAAAGGTCGGCCGCCAGCGTGCGGGTGCTGGCCCCCACCAGAGTAGATATCGTAATCCGGGAGGCGCGACTTTAGCGGAGAGGGACTCCGGCCTCCTCGCGGGCGAGGGTCGCCTGCCGGGCGAGGGTCGCCTGCCTTGTGAGGACGCGGGAGACGAAGCTGCGCGTCTCTTGAAATGGTGGGATGCCGCCGTACCTCAGAACGGCGGCGGGCCCCGCGTTGTAGGCGGCCAGGGCGAGGGCGAGATTGCCGCCGAAGCGGTCGAGGTGCTCTTTCAGGCTGCGAGCGCCGGCGTCTATGTTGGCTCCGGCATCGAAGGGGTCCACCACTCCGAGCCGCTGAGCTGTGTCGGGCATGAGCTGCATGATGCCCAGCGCGCCGCGCGGGGAAACAGCATCGGGTCTAAGCCCGGATTCGGTTTCAGCGAGAGCAAGCAGGAGATCGGGGTCGAGCTGGTGGCGCGCGGCGGCTGAGGTAACGATTTCGCGCAGGGAGGATGGTTGGGCTCGGCCGGCTTGAGAGAGCACCCGCGAGAACGTCGGGGCGGGCGACAGCGGGGCGAGAGGTGTGCGAAAGCGGGTCTTGATGGCCGCGATGCGGGCGAGCACGCGCGACAGACCCGCAGGCTCAGGCATTGGCGGAAGCTTCATGGGCCACCTTCCCTCCGGTTTTCCTGCTCAGCGGCAGGCCGCTCGGCACCGGACAGCCCCGCGGTTTGGCGGCGCGCGCCCTGGTGCTGTGCGCCCTGGTGCTGTGCGCCCAGTTCGTCGAGGTGTTTGGTCTCGGCAGCGAGTTCGGCGCGGTGGTGGCTGCGGGCCAGGTTGTCGCGGTGGCTCTCGAAGACCCTGCGGGAGCGGGCGGCCTCGAGCAGATGATCGCGCGCGGCGGAGACGCGGCGTTCCAGCTCTCGGCGCATGTGGGCGGCGCTTGTGAGGGCCTCGTCCAGCTGTTCGAGCTGTCGGTGCAGCAAGGCCACGCGCTCGAGATTGACCTCGTTGGCCGGACCGGCCGGCGGCGAACCGCCCGGCGGCGTTGCTGCTTGGAGGACGCGGAGGCGAGCATGGATCTGGTTTCGCAGGCGGTGAAGGCGATGCAGCCGGCGCAGCGCGTCGGCGAGGTGGCGTTGGAGGCGGGCGAGGTCTATCTGGAGGAGGTGCTCGATATGCTGGGCGCGTTTGAGGGCGGCGGAGAGGCGGTAGCGGAAGGCTCTCATCTGGAGGTCCTGGAGAGGGTGTCCTGCCGGGCGAGGGTCGGGCGCGTGGCGCCGACCTGCCTGTGAGGCGGAGGCGGGGTGTGGGAGTCAACTTGGTCGGCGAGCCGGTGGAGGTGGGCGATGGTGTCGTCCCAGCGGCAGTGCTCGTCGGCGGTCTGGATGAGGAAGGAGCGGATTTGGGGCATGAGGGCTTTGGCGCGGTCAATGTCGGCGTTGGTGCCGTCGGTGTAGGCGCCGATGTTGATAAGGTCCTCGGCGGAGCGGAAGGTGGCGGCGAGGCGGCGGAGGGAGTCGGCGGCTGCGCGGTGAGGGATGGTGGTGATGTGGGGCATGAGGCGGGATACGGAGGTAAGGATGTCTATTGCGGGGTAGTGGGACTGCTCGGCGAGGGAGCGGGTGAGGACGATGTGGCCGTCGAGGATGCCGCGGACGGTGTCGG
>CP070816.1:2585039-2589752 GCA_020344235.1 Armatimonadota bacterium | reverse complement strand
GATCGGCCATGGAGCTGGGGGCGGCGGGACATAGGATCCCCGGCGAACTGGCTCCCCGAATGCAACCCTCCTAGTAACCATTCTCAGTTCGCGGATGGTTGCACTTGGTGTGCGGTCGAGGGGAGGGGAATAGGGGACACTGGCAGGGGCCTTCGGAACTGCTGTGCATTCGACACAGCAGGCGCTTCTTGCCGGCCGCCCTTGGCTTTCCACTCTAGGAGCAGGAGCAGCCGCTCAACTCAGCCCCAAGTTGGGCTTCCCATTTTTCTCAGAATCGCTGAAGACATACAAGTCGAGCCACACTTCCCGCGGCAGGTAAGCGTGTGCGTTGCGCCGAAACCGTCCATCAGATTGGCTTTGGGGCGCTTCGGGTCACTGGTATGCCGATCTCGGTTCTCCTGGTTACCGTCATCATTGCGTTCTTCATCGCCTATCGCTGGTACGGGCGGTGGCTGGAGCGGCGGGTGGCGAGCGCCGACCCCGCCCGGTTCACTCCCGCCCGCACTCACCGCGATGGCCTTGATTTCGTCCCCACGCCGATACCCGTCCTGTTCGGCCACCACTTTGCTTCCATCGCCGGTGCCGGACCCATCCTCGGTCCCGTGCTGGCGGTGGGCGTTTTCGGTTGGGCCCCAGTCGTGCTCTGGGTGGTGCTGGGGGCGATTGTGATCGGAGGGGTGCACGACTATCTCACGCTCATGGTGTCGGTGCGTAATGGCGGGGCCTCCATCGCCGATGTGGGAGCCCGCGTCATCGGGCGGCGAGCGCGGGCGGTGTTCGCTGCTTTTCTGTGGGCGGCGCTGGTGCTGGTGATCACCGTGTTCGCGGTGACGGGCGCAAAGGCCATGATGACCACGCCCCAGATCGTCATCCCGACCTTCAGCTTGATCCTCATCGCCATTGCTTTTGGATGGGCCCACCACCGCATGGGTATTAACCTCGCGCTGGCGACGGCGCTGGCCGTGGTCTGCAACTTCTTCTTCATCTACCTGGGCTACCTCTTCCCGGTGAGCCTGCCGACGCAAATGGGGCCCGACGGAACCCTGACGGCCTGGTTCGCCATCCTGATCGGCTACGGCCTTGTCGCCTCCGTGCTGCCTGTGTGGCTCTTGCTCCAGCCGCGGGATTACATCTGCATCTACAAGTTGGTCATCGGCATGGGGCTGGGGGTGGCCGGCGTCTTTGCCACCTTCGCGGTGGCCGGGGGCCAGGTGATGGTGGCGCCAGCTTTCACTTCCTTCTCCACCGCCCAGGGGCTGCTCTGGCCCATGATGTTCATCATTGTCGCCTGCGGCGCCGTCTCCGGCTTCCATTCTCTGGTGGCGGGGGGCACCACTGCCAAGCAGCTCAGTAGTGAGCGCCACGCGCGGGGCATTGGCTACGGAGGGATGCTCGTGGAGGGGCTGCTGGCGACCATCGCCGTGATCGCCGTGGGCGCCGGCTTGACCTGGCGTGGCGCACACCCAGAGATGGCCGGTCAGATCGGCGCGTTGGTGAGCGGCGGTGGTGAAGAGGCCAGCGCCCAGCTGCAAGCTCTCATCACCCCGCAGGAGGGGGTCGCCGCGCTCGGCCTTCAGGACCTGCTGGGCAACCCGCTGGTGGCCTTCGCTCTGGGCTATGGCCGAATCGTATCGAGGCTCCCCTTCCTGGGATTCGCGGCGGCTTTCCTATTAGGGATGATCGTGCTCAAGACTTTCATCCTCACAACCCTCGACACCGCCACCCGCCTGGGCAGGTTCATCTTCACGGAGTCTCTAGGACGGCGCTCCCCTTTGCTCGCCAACCGCTGGGTGGGCGGCGCGGTGACTATAGGTGCAGCGGCCGCTGTCGGGCTGAGCAACAGCTGGCAGGCGGTGTGGCCCGTCTTCGCTTCCGCCAACCAGCTCATCGCCGCCCTCACGCTGATGATCATCTCCGCCTATCTCGTGGGAACCCGCCGGCCCTCCCTCTATACGCTCCTGCCAGCCCTCTTCATGAGCGCAACCACTATCGTTGCATTGCTCAGTCAAAGCTGGCTGTACTTCACTAATCCCGAAGGCGTCCAGTGGGTGCTGGGCGTGACCTGTGTCATCCTGCTGCTGCTGGCGGCCGTGGTGATCGGGGAGGCAACCGCTGCCTTCCGGCGGCTGCGTTCCGGCGAGGCGCTGGCGGAGGCTCCGGCAATGGCACCCACGGCTTCTGACCCCGAAGGCGGGCCGGTCGCGAGCTAAGATGAAGCGGTTGTGTCCTCCTCAGCGATGCCGGTAGATGTGGCGGGAAGGCGCAGAGAGGCAGCCCCATCAAAGGGGGACGGTGGTGTGAACAGATGTCCAATCGGCGAGAGAGCACGGTATGGACAACATCGGAGACGACTCGCAGGTGAGCCTAAGGAGGTGCGAACGATGATCGAGATCAGATCCACGAAGGCAGACGAGATCGAGCATCTTCGTGAGCTGGACGTCTCTGAGGACGGAGACATCGTCTACAAGTGGATCAACGACGAAGTCGTGGCTGTAGCCGACGAATGAGCGAGGCGCCGAGGATCCCTCAGGCGCGCGTCTCCCGAAGGGTGGCCAGCACTACCGGCATGGACTCTCGCCAGTTGCGCGGGAGGTCCTCCGATACCGCGAAGGCGAGGCGGCGGCCGTCGGGTGCGGCCTGCTGGACGGCCTCCAGCACGGTGGCCCGGATGCGGTCGGGCGGCAGCTCGTAGGTCGCGAGGTTGATGTTGGACCAGAAGAGCTTGTCCGGCCAGGCGGCTCGCGCCTCGGCGAGCGTGAGGTCACCCTCAGGCGGCGGAGTGAGGGATTCGAGGAGGTCGATAGGCGAGCCGGCGATGGCCTCCTTACAGGAGGCGAGCCGCCCGTCGAAGAAGGTGCCGACGATCTTCCCCGCGGCCTGGAGCGGGGGGAACAGCTCCTCGTACACCGGCAGGTGATAGCGGCGGAATCGCTCCGGCCCCATCGTGTCGGCGGTGAAGTTCTCCGCGACCGACACATAGCGACCCGGCCCCTCGGCCGTGATCTCCGCCGCCCTTCGGAGATCGCAGAGCAGCGCGTCGCAGAGCGCCTCCACTTCCGCCGGCAGCTCCGCGAGGTGCCAGCTCAAGTTCTCCAGGCCCGCGTAGTCCACGAGTAACGTCTGGATCGGCGAGCGCCCCAGGCCGACGTGGACGATGCAGTGTTCGCCGTGCTCTTGCTCGGCTTGGGCGAAGGCCTTATGCTGAGGGAAGATCTCTGTGTTCTCGACGACGTACTGCATGACGCGGTAGTCCTGGGCCGTCTCCAGAAAGTACTTCGCCTGCCACCCATCCCGATAGGTGGAGGAAATCTCGCCGACCGGCGTGCGCATCGTGTAGCGGTCGAACTTCTGCCCCTCCTCGGTCCATGAATCGTGGCCGTGCTCGACGTTCTTGGCGCGAGAGCCGAAGGTGCCGACCTCCCATGTCGTGCGCAGGCCGGCCTCGTACATGGGCTGCCAGGCCGCATCGTCGAGCACGCCGCTATGCCACGGGTACCCGCGGAACATGGTGTAGGGGATCTGTTCCGGCCGCTCTCCCGCCCAGAAGGCTTCGATGCGCTCTCTCGGGTCCACGAGCGAAGTCGCCTCCCGAAGGCTCAGCGTTCGTGGGGCAGGAGCTTGCCTCCTGCCCCGGTCCTACGTCCGTCATCGCGTCGATGCTTCGGCAGCGAGCTACCGAAGCAAAGAACACCTCGTCAGGAGGGGCGTGCTAAGTGTCGCCTGGTGGGTTGTGTTCGTGATTCCCGACCGCTGCTCGTCTCTCTGCAGTGGCCGCATTGATGTCGTCTAGGATGTTCTGGAGCATTCTACTGTGTTGCTCGATCTCTGCGCGTGGCTCCTTGGTCAGCCGAGCATCCGCCGCTATGTCGACCGCTGTCATGAGCCGGCTCAGTGCCATGTACAGAGCGAATCCTCTTGAGCCGATCCGCGCCACCGTGTCTGGCGACCACTCTCCACAGTTGAGGTTGGGGCCCCGCAACGCCTCAGCGAGGTCGTTGTAGCACCTGTGGGCATGAGCATCAATCGGACGGAGTAGGTCCTCATGTTCTGGTAGCACAAGTCGGCCCACTGCCGAACAAAGCGACATCATCACCCGCGGGTAGTCAGAGAGGAATCGCCGGGCGACCACATCAGTACTCGCGACCTCCGATGCCACGGCCTGGAGACCCTGAGCTATGCGATAGAACTCCTCGAGGTGTCTCTCGACAAGAGCGTAGCGGAGCTTCAGCCTCTCCGTGTCCAGTGCCTGCTGGCGAGAACCCGCCACCGCGTAGCGCGCGGTGAAGAATGCTGTGACTGCCGCACCCACTAGAGACAGGACGAAGATGAGCCATTCAGGCATAGCGTGATCTCCCCCCTTTCCGTCCTACTCTACCGCACAGCAGGGGCAGGAGGCAAGCTTCTGCCCTACGAACGGCCGAGGACGCACCGCCCCACCGTACCCCGCCGCAAGTCTTGTCAAGATCATGGCTGCCGATCCCATCGGCTGGCTGGCGACCCCGTCGCCCGCTTCATCGCCTCCCATACCGATACGCCTCGTCGTACATGGCGAGGATGTTGTCGATGGGAGTGACGGCCTGCAGCGCGTGGCAGGGCGCGAGGATGTAGCCGGTGCCATCGCTGGCGAGGGTGTCGATGGCGCGGCGGACCAGCGCCCTCACCTCCTCCGGCGTGCCGAAGGGCACGATCTCCTGGTTGTCCATCGCGCCGTGG
>CP070816.1:2577812-2584939 GCA_020344235.1 Armatimonadota bacterium | reverse complement strand
GCTGCTGTGCTGTGAGAAGGCGTTGGATGAGCTGATCGTGCATTTCGTGATTGGGGCGATGGGGGTGGCAAGCGCGGCGAAGTATTTCCGGCAGTTGGCGGACAAGGCGGTGATCACGGGGGGCGACCGCGCGGACATTCAACTGGCGGCGCTGCAGACGGCGACGAAGGCCATCGTGCTGACAGGGAACATGTATCCGAGTGGAGTGATCGTGAAGCGCGCGCAGCAGCTTGCGGTGCCGCTGCTGCTGGCGGCAGAGGATACGTTGACGACGGTGGAGCGAATAGAGCAGTTGACGGGGCGGCTGCGGGTGAGGGAGGATGCGAAAGTGAGGCGCGCGCGTGCGCTCTTTCAGAAGCACGTGGATATGGAGCGAGTGCGAACGGTCGTGGGATGGAGTTGAGCGGCCCGCCAGAGGCGGGTGAGAGGGAGTAGCTGTAGATAGGGAGCTAGTGATGTCATTTGAGATGCCTGTCGAGAAGTGGACGGCTGCGGCGAACACGGTGACCATCGGGGCGACAGCGGCGGAGGGCGGGACGCGCACGTCGGTGGTAACGGTGGGAGGGGACACGAGCCTGCCGTTCCTGCACTTCGAGGGAGCGATGCCGAATCGTCCGGTGATTGCGATGGAGGTGCTGGATGTGGCGCCGGCGGAGTGGGCGACACCGATGGAGGAGGCGGTGGGGGATGTTTCGGGGGATGCGGCGGCGTGGGCGCGGAAGTGCGTGGAGGAGTTCGGCGCCGATATGATTTCGGTGCGTCTGGTGGGGGCGCACCCCGACGAGCAGGACCGCTCGGCAGAGGAATGTGCGCAGACAGTGAAGTCGGTGCTGGAGGCGGTGGGGGTGCCGTTGATCATCTGGGGGTGCGGCCAGGCGGAGAAGGACAATGAGGTGATGCCGCGGTGCAGCGAGGTGACGGCAGGGGAGAACTGCCTGCTGGGGACTGCGAAGGAAGACAACTACAAGACGATTACGGCGGCGTGTATGGCGGACGGGCACAAGCTGCTGGCGGAGGCGCCGCTGGACATCAATATCCAGAAACAGGTGAACATCCTGGTTTCGGAGATGGGGTTGGAGCTGTCGCGGATCGTGATGTACCAGGCTACGGGCGGACTGGGGTACGGGATGGAGTATGCATACTCGATCATGGAGCGGACGCGGCTGGCGGCGCTGTCGGGCGACCGCATGCTGTCGATGCCGATGCTGGCGCTGGTGGGGTCGGAGTGCTGGAAGGCGAAGGAGGCGCGTACGGGGGAGGATACCGCGCCGGAGTGGGGGCCTGTGTCGGAGCGGGGAGTGGCCTGGGAGGCGACGACGGCGACGTGTTTTTTGCACGCCGGCACTCACATTCTGGTGATGTGGCATCCGCGCGCGGTGTCGATCGTGCGGAAGACAATTGATTCCCTGATGAGCCAGGAGGCATAGCCATATGTACGCCATCGGTGAACGTATCAATGGGATGTTCAAGTCAGTTGCAGCGGCGATCAAGGAGAAGAACCCGGAGCCGATTCAGGATCTTGCGCGGGAGCAGTTGAAGGCCGGGGCGCAGGCGCTGGATGTGAACGTGGGGCCGGCGGCGGAGGATGCGCTGGCGGCGATGGAATGGCTGGTGAAGACGATCCGCGAGGTGACGGAGGCGCCGCTGGTGATTGATACGACGAAGCCGGAGGTGATGAGGCGGGGACTGGAGGCGGCGGGGTCGGGGTCGGTGATCAATTCCAGCAAGGGCCAGCAGGAGCAGCTCGATATCTTTGTACCGATGGCGGTCGAGCACGAGGCGTCGCTGATTGCGCTGACGATTGACGAGAACGGGATACCGCGGGATGCGAACGGGAGGGGTGAGATCGCGCTGCGCGCGGTGGCGGCGGCGATGGAGAAGGGGCTGCCAATGGACCGGCTGATGATCGATGCGGTCATTCTGCCGGTGAACGTAACACAGCCGACTCCGGGACACGTGCTGGAGGCAATTCGGAACGTGAAGCTGCTGTCGGATCCGCCGCCGAAGACGGTGCTGGGGTTGAGCAATGTATCGCAGGGAACGAGGCAGCGGGAGCTGATCAACCGGACGTATCTGGTGATGGCTTTGGCAGTCGGGCTGGACGCGGCGATCGTGGATGTGCTGGACACGGAGCTGATGGACGAGATGATCACTGCGGAGCTGCTGATGAACCGAGCCGTGTACGCAGACGATTTTCTGAAGGCCTACCGGGCGTCAGCGGCGCCGTGAGATGAGGAGGATGTGCTGTGCGCGTGGAGGTCGTTCACATTGGGGGAAGGTATTCCGAGCGGGTCTTCACACACTTGTCGAGCGTTTCTCCGGGGAACGTGGATGCTTATCAGGTGCCGCGGTCGCTGCCGCCGGTGCTTGACGATGCAGCGGAGTACCTGCCCGCTGAGCTGGGCGCGGGTGATGTGATCATCGCGATCAATATCCACCCTGAGCTGCTGCTCGAGATTCCGAATATGGTGGGAGGCGGGAGCACGCAGGCATTGATTGCGCCAATCGAGGATCCCAATTGGGTCAAGCCCGGCCTCCAGCGGCAAGTGACGCAGGCCTGCGCGGCAAACGAAATGGAGTCGGCGTTTCCGAAGCCGTTCTGCTCGCTCGATCCGAGCACCCCCGCGATCACGGAGTTCTGCGAGCAGTTCAAGGTGGGCCGGCCGAAGTTCAAGCTGCGTGTGCGGGACGGGAAGGTGGCCGGGGTGGAGGTGGTGCGGGGGTCGCCGTGTGGGCTGACGCACTTCGTGGGCGGGAAGCTGGTGGGGCTACCGGCGGACGATTCTCTGCCGGAGAAGGCGGGGCAACTCCACCACGGATATCCCTGCCTGGCCTCCATGAACTTGGATCCGGCCACCGGGGAGACGGTGATGCACGCGTCGCTGTACCTGCTGCGAGACGTGGTGAAGGAGGCGCTGGAGGAGGCAAGGAAGGCGGGGTAGACGGCGCGGCCTGCGACTGCCGCGATGTGTACGATGGGACGAAGGGGCAGGAGGGAGACTCCTGCCCCGTGTATGTGTCGGGGGGCCGCTCGGGAGGAGAAACGGGAGTGAAGGGTCCGGTCGAGATGGAGGAGGATTCGCTGACCGAGCGCGTGAGGGCGCTGCGCGCGGGCCTGATGGAGTCGCAGGGGGAGTTCCACGAGTGGTTTGCGCTGTGGGCGGAGTCGGTGGCACAGACTGAGGGCGAGCCGATGATCCTGCGGCGGGCCAAGGCGTTCGCCCACCTGCTCGATCACATGGCGATCGAACTCCCCAGGGGGGCGCTGATCGTCGGGCGGCACCCGAAGACGGTGGTGGACGATGAGACGCGCGAGCGCCTGATGGGGGAGTGGCGGCGGACGGCGAAGCCACCGGAGGACCGCGAGATTCACTTCCAGGATGAGGGTCTGTTTCGGTCGCCGGTGATCGCGCTGCATATCGCGCCCGATGGGAAGAAGGTGTTGGACGGCGGGTTCGACGGGCTCGCGTCGGAGATCCGGGGGCGGCTTCGGGAGGTGAACGAGACGGGGAAGCGAGAGTTCTACGCGGCCGCGCTGATGTGTGTGGAGGCGGCGAGTCGGTTCGTGGAGCGATGCGGCCGTCTGGCGGCGGAGGCGGCGGCCGGGGAGGAGTGCGACGGGCGGCGGGGGGAACTCGAAAGGGTTTCGGAGATCTGCGCGCGCGTTGCTCACGATCCTCCCGACAGCTTCTGGGGGGCGCTTCAGCTTGCATGGTTCGTGTACCTGCTGGTGAACCTGGAGTCGGGGCCGAACGTCGGGCAGGCGGGGCCGGGATGCCTGGACCGATGGCTGATCGAGCACTACAGACGGGACGTGGAGGCGGGGCGGGTGACGCCGGGCCGGGCGCTGGAGCTGGTGGAGTGCTTCCTGATCGAGATGAACGCGTCGCTGCCGCGCGGAGGCATTCTGCCGCTGGCGATCGGAGGGCTGGGGGCGGACGGAAAGGGGGCCGAGAACGAGCTGACGTGGCTGTTTCTGAAGGGAGCCGCCGATCTGCGGCTGCTGCACCCGTCGCTGGCGCTCCGATATCATCGAAGGATTCCGCAGGGAATGATGGGTGCGGCGCTGCGTTCAATCGGCTCGGGGAGCACGTATCCGGCCTTCTTCAACGATGAGGTGTGTGTGGAGAGTCTGCGCGGGGCCGGGGTGTCGGAGGGGGACTCACTGGAGTGGGTGCACAGCATCTGCACGGAACTGACGGCGGTGGGGAGGACGTATGCATGGATCGCCGCGCCGTACCTGAATCTGGTGAAGTGTTTGGAGCTTGCGCTGAACGGGGGGAGGTGTTTGCTGACAGGGCGCGAGCTTGGCGAGGACCTGGGCGATCTGACGAGGTACGGCGAGTTCGAGGAGCTGTACTCGGCGTATCGGAGGCAGGTGGCGGCGATGGTGAAGGCCGGGGTGGCGGCGGCGGCGCGCAACAAGCAGCAGGTCGAGGAGCGGAGGCCGTGTGCGTTCTTGTCGTGTCTCACGGAGGACTGTATCGAGCGCGGCCTTGAGTACGCGCGCGGGGGTGCGCGGTACAATCCGGACTATGTGCACGGCATCGGAATCTCCACGGCGGCGGACAGCCTGGCGGCGATCAGGCGCTTGGTGTTCGAGACGGGGGAGGTGTCGGCGGAGGTGCTGCTGGCAGCGCTGAGATCGGATTTCGAGGGGTTCGAGGCACTGCGGCAGAGGCTGATGAACAAGGCGCCGAAGTACGGGAACGATGACGATGAGGCGGATGCAATGTTCGTGCGGCTGGTGCAGGATTTCTACGAGGAAGTGGAGGGGCGCACGGACGGGCGCGGGGGGAAGTGCTACCCGGGATTCATGACGTGGGAGAGCCACAATCTGCTGGGGAAGGGGACGGGGGCATCGGCCGACGGGAGGAGGGCGCGGGCGGCGGTGAGCGATTCGGTGGGGGCGGTGCAGGGGATGGACAGGAAGGGACTGACGGCGCTGCTGCGCTCAGTGACGAAGGCTGACTACGTGCCGGCGGTCGGGGGAGTGACGTTCAATGTGAAGGTGTCGCCGGAGCTGTTCCGGAGCGAGGAGGGAGTATCGGCGCTGGAGGCGGCGCTTAGGACGTATCTCGACGCGGGTGGGTTCCAGGTGCAGGTGAATGTGCTGAGGCCGGAGCAGCTCGCGGAGGCGAAGGAACATCCGGAGCGGCACGGCAACCTGATGGTGCGGGTGGGCGGTTTCAGCGCGTACTTCGTGGAGCTGGATCCGGGGCTCCAGGACGAGATCATCGCGCGGACGGCGCATCAGTAGGGCGGCATGCGCATTCGCATCACGGATATTCAGCGCTTCTGCACCCACGACGGACCGGGGATCCGCACGACGGTGTTCTTCCAGGGATGTCCGCTCCGCTGCGTGTGGTGTCAGAATCCGGAGTGCCAGACGGCGGAGCCGTGCCTCAGGTTCACGGCGTCGCGGTGCATTGGGTGCGAGGCGTGCGCGGCGGTGTGTCCGAACGAGGTGCACCGCGTCTCCGGGGGCGAGCACGAAGTGGTGCGGGCCAGGTGCGCCGCGTGCGGGCGGTGCGCGGAAGCCTGCCCGACGGCGGCGCTGGGGCTGGCGGGGGAGGGGTGGGAGCCGGGGGAGGTAATGTCGGTGGTGAAGCGGGACCGCGCGTTCTATGAGGCCTCTGGGGGCGGGATGACGCTGTCGGGCGGGGAGCCGCTGTGGCAGGCGGAGGGAGCGCGCGCGCTGCTGGAGCTGGCCCGGCGTGAGGGGATTGACACGGCGGTGGAGACGTGCGGGTTTGTGGAGTGGGCGGTGATCGAGTCGGTGCGGGATGCGGTCGGTCTCTGGCTCTATGATGTGAAGCACGTAGACCCGAGGCGACATCGGAGGATGACGGCGGAAAGCAACGAGAGGATCATTTCGAATCTCGACCGCCTGCTGTCGGCGGGCGCGGAAGTGATTCTCCGCATGCCGGTGATTCCGCGGAGCAATGAGGGGGAGGGGGCCATCGAGCAGCTTGCGGAGTGGCTTCGCGGGCGGCCGGGGATACGCGAGGTGCATCTGATGCCCTACAACCGGCTGGCGGAGTCGAAGTATCGGAGCTTGGGGCTGGAGTATGCGCTAGCGGGGCTGGAGGCGCCGACTGAGGAGGAGCTGGACGGCCTGAAAGCGCGGCTGCAGGGGACGGGGGTGCGGGTGCGGGTGGGAGGCTGAGCATGGAGGCGGGGGGCATTCGCCTGCGGGGTATGCGCGCGCGGGGGCCTACGGTGGAGTGCGAGCAGTTCCTGGGCGGCCTGCTCAGCTGCTAGTACCGCAAGGCCGCGTAGTCAGCATTGGATCGCCTCCTCAGGCGCTCTCAGTCGCGGGGTCCGGACCTCTGATCGTCATCCTAACCCCTGCCGACGAGGTTGGACGGCGCCCCTCCGCAGTCCATCATCCCATCGGCGAATTGGCGCTCATGTACCTTCCGCGCGGCACCGATGAGTCATTGGGAGGCACGCGCTTCTCTGTCAGCCGTGACTCGAGCACCTGGATGTGCGCAGCTCGCAGCTCGATGGAGTCCTCCGGCGTCGCCGCTCGTCGGATTCAGATGGTACAGGGACACGACTGACCAGGCAAGCCCAGGATGCCCTTAGGCCGGTACCACAGACTTCTGACAAGCACAGGTGGGTCCAAGACGGAGCTTCCCGCTTGGTTTCACCAATCCCTGACAGAGACAAGACGGTGCATCGCGCGAAGCAGCAGGCGGCTGACCTTACTGGGAGCGCCGGTGAGGGACACCTCTAGGTTCGCAGTCTGGTTGCTCATGATAACCCCTCCAGCAGCCTGAGCCAGGCAACCATTCCCGGGTCGTCCTTGCCGATGCTGTTCTCACCGAACATGCGGGCCCGGCCCTGTCGGGCCTCGCGATCGCGGAACTCAGCGATGGCCTGCCGGACCGCTTGCTGAGCCGTCGGCAGCATAGCCTCGGGCGTCTCGGCCCGGCGCAATGCCTCCGCCGTGGCCGCGATGGCGTCGAGGACAGTTTTGTCGCCAAGCTGCGCCTTGCCCCTGCGCTGCATCGCCTCCAGCGCTCCGCCGAGAAGGTCGGCGGCCTCCCGCCAACCGACCTCTTCGCGGCCCCGCACCGCCTTGGCGGCGCTCATCACTCCGGTGGCGAGGAGCGTTCCAT
>CP070816.1:2572511-2577712 GCA_020344235.1 Armatimonadota bacterium | reverse complement strand
CTCATTCTCTGGCTGTTTGTGGCGATGATTGCGGGCGCCGTGCTGATTGCGGTGATGCCGGCCGAAGCGCCGCACGAGGCTGTGTACCAGTTGCTGGTGGCGCTGGTTGCCGGCGTGCCGGCCATTGCCTGGGTATTGCTGACCTCTCCTTCCGGCACGCGTCTCGGTTGGCGGCTCGCGGGATGGTGGCGGCAGGTCGCGGCCGGGATCTCCGCGGCCGGGCTTGCCGCGGCGCCTGTGCTCGTGCTGCACCAACTTCTGCAAGACCTACAGGTGCGACAGATGTTCCTGAGGCCGCGGGGCCTTACGGAGAACCTCCCCGAGGAGCATCCCCTGGTGCCGCTGTTCGTGGGGGAGCAGGGGTGGCAGTGGCGGGCGGCGCTGATCGTCGGCGCCTGTGTCATCCTGCCGGTGTTGGAGGAGACGCTCTTCCGAGGAATCCTCTACGGCGCTCTGCGCCGGCGCTGGTCATTTGCGCCGGCCGCCCTCGCCAGCGCGGCGATCTTCGCGGCGGCCCACCTAAGTTGGGTGGGGATGGTGCCATATCTCCTGCTGGGTCTGGTGTTCGCCTATCTCTACGAGCGATCCAGCTCCTTGGTGGCGCCCTGGGCCGCCCACGGGGCGTTCAATGCCTTCAACCTAGCATTCCTGCTGACTTTGTACGGCTGAGGACGATCGTGCAAGAGAGGGAGCAGGTGATCTCAGTAAGGGTCCGTCCGCGCTCCTCGCGCGCCTCCGTTGCCGTGGGGAGCGACGGGGGGCTGGTGGTTCGCGTGCATGCGCCGGCGGCGGAGGGGGCGGCCAACCGCGAGTGTCTGGCGCTGCTGGCGAAGGCGCTGGGTGTGGCGAAGTCGCGGGTGAGGATCATACGCGGGCAGAAGAGCAGGTCCAAGCACATCCTCGTCGATGGCTTGAGCGTGGCGCAGGCGCGGGCGCGCCTGGAGCGGAGGGCCGGGGGAGACGGGCAAGCGCGATGAGCGAAGGCCGCCGACAGCCCTTCCTTTCAGTGGTGATTCCCGCCTATAATGAAGAAGAGCGTCTAGCCCCCACCCTCAAGCGCATTGAGAAGTACCTGGCCGCGCAGAGCTATGACTCGGAGATTCTGGTCGTGGACAACGCCAGCTCGGATCGCACCTCGGAGGTGGCGCGAGAGTCGGGGGTGAAGGTGTTTGCCGAGCCCAGGCGAGGGAAGGGCGCGGCGGTGCGCACGGGCATGCTGGCGGCGCGGGGCAGATACATACTCTTCTCCGATGCCGATCTGTCTACGCCGATCGAGGAAGTAGAGAAGCTGATGGCACAGCTCCGGGCCGGGTTCGATGTCGCCATCGCCTCCCGGGGCCTGCCGGAGTCGAACCTGGTGAAGCGGCAGCCCTGGTATCGCGAGTTCGTGGGGCGCGCCGGCAACGTGCTCGTGAGGATGATGGCGGTCCGCGGGATTGCGGACACCCAGTGCGGGTTCAAGCTCTTCCCGAGGGAGATCGCGCGGCGGGTCTTCCCCGCCCAACGGCTGACGGGCGCCGCCTTCGACGTCGAAGTGCTGTTCATCGCGCAGCACGCTGGCTGGAAGATCGCGGAGGTGCCGGTGACGTGGATCGACTCTCCGGATACGCGCTTCAGTCGGGTGAGAGACTCGCTCGACGCGCTTAAGGACTTGCTGCGCATTCGGCTGAACTGGATACGGGGCAGATACCGGCTCGAGGCAGAGGACGGCGGGGCTCAAGACAGGCGAACCTGAGGCGGACATGTCGAACGAGAAGCAGTTCAGGCTGAAGACCAAGTTCATCGCCGCGCGGAACGTCAAGGAGTACCGCGACACAATTCCGACGTGGGTGACGAAGGACGACGTGGTGCTGGAGATAGGTTGCGAATGGGGGACGACGACAGTGCAGATCGCGCCTCTCTGCAAGGAGGTCATCGGGACGGACGTCAGCCTCGAGTGCATCGAAAGGGCCAGGCAAAAGCACCCGGGAATCCGGTTCGAGGTGCTGGACGCGTTCGATGCGCGGGCCGCGCTCGCGCTGGGCAAGCGCTTCACCAAGATCTACATTGATATGTCCGGCCTGTCGGGCTACCGCTCGCTGCTCGACGTGATCTCCCTCCTGACCATGTACGCGACAGTGCTGCGGCCGGAGGCGATCATCGTGAAGAGCGGCGCGCTGAAGCACTTCGCGTCACACTGCGTGCCCTGGCGAGGGGATCGGCTTCGAGCTGTGCCCCAGGAAGACGCTGCGGAGGCCGGCGATGGTAGCTGAGATGACGCCACTCTCGGGGAAGTCCCACAAAGTGCTCGTGACCGGCGCGCGGGGGATGCTGGGCCGCGAGCTCTGCAAGGCGCTCTCGGCCGCTCACGAGGTCCGGGGGGTGGACATTGAGGACTTCGACCTCACCGACGCGGCCGCCGCGCGGAAGGCGCTGGCCGCGGAGCGACCCCAGGTGGTGGTCAACTGCGCGGCGTGGACGGATGTGGACGGCTGCGAGCGCGATCCGGGGCGGGCCTTCCTGCACAACGGCTGGGGCACCTGGAACCTTGCGAAGGCCGCGGCCGACATCGGCGCGGCCCTCGTCCACCTCAGCACCGACTTCGTCTTCGACGGAGCCAAGGGCGAGCCGTACACCGAGTTCGACCTGCCCAACCCGCTGAGCGCATATGGGGCCTCCAAGCTGGCCGGCGAAGAGGCAGTGAGGAGCATGGTTCCGCACCACTATATCGTCCGCAGCGCGTGGCTGTTCGGCTCCCACGGCCCCAACTTCGTGCGGACGATCCTGGAGACGTCGGCCGAGCGGGAGGAGATTCGGGTGGTCGCCGACCAGTTCGGCTCTCCGACCTATACCCGGGACCTGGCGCGGGGCCTCGCCGAGATCATTCTGGCGGGCCGCGTGGTGCCGGGAACGTATCACATGGTCAACTCGGGGGTATGCTCATGGGCGGAGCTGGCCGCGGAAGCGCTCCGCCTCGCCCGCCGGCCCGCCCGCGTTAATCCGGTTCCCGCCGCGGAATGGCCGAGCCCGGCCCCGCGGCCGGCCTACTCGGCCCTTCGCTCCCGCCGACTCGAACTGCAGGGCATTCCGGGGCTGCGGGATTGGCGAGAAGCGCTTACCGGCTACATAGAGGAAAGTTCTTGATGGCGAAACGCAACGACTACCGAGACACTCTCAACCTGCCGAAGACCGACTTCCCCATGCGCGCCAACCTGGGCGCGATGGAGCCCCGGATTCAGCGCTTCTGGCGGGAGATAAACTTGTACGAGACTGTGCAGCAGCACACCCGAGGGCGGCCGCAGTACATCCTGCACGACGGCCCGCCTTTCTCCAATGGCGACATCCACCTGGGACAGGCGCTCAACAAGATCCTGAAGGACGTGGTTGTCAAGTACAAGACCATGCGGGGCTTCGATGTGCCCTTCGTGCCGGGGTGGGACAACCACGGGCTGCCCACGGAGATAGCAGCCATCCGGGCCTTCGCCATCGACCGGCATGCGATTGATCCGCTGGTGCTCCGTGCCCGGTCCGCGGAGACCGCGCACCACTACGTCGGCGTCCAGAGGGAGCAGTTCGAGCGGATCGGGGTGCGGGGAGATTGGAAGCGCCCCTACCTGACGATGGACCCGCAGTATGAAGCGGCCGTGCTCGAAGCCTTCCGGAAGTTCGTGGAGAGGAAGTGCGTCTACCGCGGCCTGAAGCCGGTGCATTGGTGCCCGGAGTGCGAGACGGCGCTGGCCGACGCCGAGCTGGAGTACCAGGAGGCCGCGTCGCTTTCGGTTTACGTGCGCTTCCCAGTGGTTTCGCTGCCGGTGGGCACGCTGGAGGGAGTGCCGGCGGTGGGCCCGGTGTCATTTGTCGTTTGGACTACGACGCCGTGGACGCTGCCCGCGAATGCCGCGGTTGCGGTGCACCCGGAGCTGGAGTACGTGCTCGTGCATGCGGGCGGGGAGCACCTGGTGATGGCGCGAGGACTGCTCGCCGACACCATGGCGGCGCTGGCCATTGCAGACTACGAAGTGGTGTCAGCCAGCCCGGGAGCCGCGCTGGAGGGCGGCAAGCTGAGGCACCCATTCGTGGAGCGCGAGGTGCCGGTGGTGCTGGCCGACTACGTGACGCTGGAGCAGGGCACGGGGTGTGTGCACACCGCGCCCGGCCACGGCCGAGAGGACTTCGATACCGGACAGAGATACGGCCTGCCGACGCTGCAGCCGCTGGACGCACAGGGCGTGTTCACGGAGGCAGGCGGCAAGTTCGCCGGGCTGTCGCACACAGACGCCGACCCCAAGATCGTAGAAGAGTTGGGCCGCCAGGGCACGCTGATGAAGGCCGGAGAGTACCGGCACCAGTATCCGCACTGCTGGCGCTGCGAGTCGCCGGTCATCTTCCGGGCGACCAAGCAATGGTTTGTAGACCTGAAGCCGTTCACCGCGGACGCGCTGGCGGCGGTGGACGACGCGACCTGGGTCCCGCCGTGGGGATTGCCGCGGATTCGGGGGATGATCGAGGGGCGGCCGGATTGGTGCATCTCTCGCCAGAAAGCCTGGGGGATACCCATCCCCGCGCTCTACTGTGAGGACTGCGGGTGGGAGTTGCTGAGCACGGAGGTCATCGCCCGCGCGATAGATCTGGTGCGCCAGAACGGTACGGACGCCTGGTCCACAGCACCGATCGAAACGCTGGTCCCTCCCGGGACCACTTGCCGGCAGTGCGCGGGCGCGCGATTCCGTCGGGAGAAGGACACCTTCGACGTGTGGTTTGAGTCCGGCACCAGCCACGCCGCGGTGCTCAAGACTCGGCCTGAGCTGCGCTGGCCGGCCGACCTGTATCTCGAAGGGCACGATCAATACCGGGGCTGGTTCCAGTGCTCCCTGTGGAACGGGCTGATCGCCCAGGGCAGCGCTCCCTATCGGACGGTGCTGACAACCGGCTTTGTCCTGGACGCCGACGGACGGAAGATGTCCAAGCGCCTCGGAAACGTGATTGACCCACAGGAGGTCGTGCGCGAGCTGGGGGCGGAGATTCTCCGGCTCTGGGTTTCCTATGTGGACTTCAAGGAGGATATGCCCACCGGGGAGGACATCTTCCACCAAGTGGTGGACGGCTACCGGCGGCTGCGGAACACGCTGCGGTTCCTGTTGGCGAATCTGTACGATTTCGACCCGGGCCGGGAGGCGCTGGCGCCGGGGGAGATGCGGGAGGTGGACCGCTGGATCCTGCAT
>CP070816.1:2569501-2572411 GCA_020344235.1 Armatimonadota bacterium | reverse complement strand
GGGGCCCCGAGGGAGGGGCCAGAGACTGAGAAGCCTGAACGAGCCGCCGACCGACACCCAGGTTTGGGTGGCCCCCGCGAGCACCTGCTCCCGTATGCGAAGGCGTCCGATCTCGTCGAAGGCGCTCTCGTCGAGCAGGATCTGACGGGGCCTGCGCTCCGGGAACCTCTCGCTCTCTCGCAATCGCTTGCGCTCGGGAGAGTCCAGATCGTCGGACGACCACCGCTTCATGCGGCCACCATCGATCATGATGAACTCGCGAGTGGCCCGGGTCGGACTTTTCGCCAGCCAGTCGGCCGCGAGCGCTGGTGGCTCGGGGAGGCGCCAGCCGTTCCGGGGGTTCTCCTTGCCGGTCTCTCCAGAGGGCATGTCCCCCCTCGGAAGCCCGCGGAGCTTCCTCGGCCTCTCCCGCCGCTCGGTGCCCCTGGGGGGGCGCCCAGTCTTGATCCGGCCACCGGTCCTGCCTTGGCCGCCGCCCCCCTTGCCGAGGGTGGGGGAGGCGGCGAGGCAGACGACCACCAGCACGAGAGAGAGCAGGAGGGCACTCCGAATCGCAGACGCGGCCGTCCGGGCCAAGAAGATGGAGGCTGGTGCGCTCTGTCGAGCCATGGACCCTCTCTCCATGGGGCAGTATATCAGGTCAGTCGATTGGCCAGCCATCCCTGACCCGTCGGGACTAGCCGCGATAGGGGCTATCAAGACGCTTCAGGCTGCCATCCACAGAGGTGTGTCCGGATCGGGTCGCCCGAGGATCTCCCAGTAGCAGGGTGCTGCTCGCATCACGGCCGCACTGAGCACTCGCTGGAAGAGGAGCCCGCGAGACGCCGAGCTTCGTCGGTTGAAGCGGAAGGCGAACTCCTCGACGTAGTTCTGCAGGTGCTTCCTCGAGACGGCGCCCTGGTGCGTGGTGAGCAGGACGCGATGGAGCAAGGCGAAGACACGGTGAATCCCGGGGAGGACGGTGTGAGCTCCTTCCGGCACCGTCTTCATGTTCGTGGCGATGTGCCTGTACCCGGCTTCCTTCGCCGGCCTTCGGTAGCTTCTCCAGTCGTCCGTGAGCAGGGTGGAGCCCGGCGCGACGTTCTCATGGAGGAAAGCGCCCAGGCTCGCTGCAGACGCGGTCTCCACGGACTGGAGCCGCAGACGCCCCCAACCCTTCTTGCGTTTCACCTCGATCGCACCGGCAATGAGCGCCTTCTTCTTGCCGACCGTCGGGCGACCGGGGAGGCCGCGCTCGACTCCTCCCTCCCACGTCTCGTCCGCCTCGACCACACCGTGGAGCATGGTCTTCGCTCGAGTGCCGACCGCAGCACGGAGCTTGTGGAGCCAGGTCCACGCCGTCGGGTAGCTGATCCCGAGCTGCCTCGAGAGATCCATGGCCGAGATGCCCTGCTTGCTGACCACGAAGAGGAACATCGCGAGGAACCAAAGGCGAAGTGGCTTGCGGCTCCCGTGCATCACCGTACCCGAGGTCAGAGAGACCTGCTTGTGGCAGGAGACGCATTCATCGAGGCGGCGGGAAGGCAGAAACCAGGCCCGCCGTCCGCCGCATCGGGGGCAGCGGAAGCCCTCTTCTCCATACTTCCAGCGGCGTAGCAGTGCGGCACACGCATTATCGCTGGAGAACTTCCGGGTGAACTCGGGCAGCGTCCCGGGAAGGGAATCATCCCGAGGAAGGGGGATCACGTCGTCGGACATCGGCCCACTCCTTTCGTCAGGCCGATGCTAGCTCTGGGGACTGACACGAAACCTGAGCCCTCTTGATAGCCCCTGTCTGGACTACTTCCGGGGGATGTTTCACGCGGGGACGTCCCGGGGCGGGTGGTTCTGGGGTGGTTGCGGGAATGGCTGCGGTGCGGGTTGTGGCGGCGGCTGCGGCGGGGGTTGTGGCGGCGGCTGGGGCGGGTGTGGCGGCGGGTAGGGCCGGCCGAGGTCCGGCCGATCCTACTCCGAGCCGCGGGCCGGGCTGAGCAGGCGGTACAGGAGATAAACGACGATCCCCGCCGGGGCCAGGATGCAGAACGAGATGAGGGCCTTCGGCTTCACCGCCAGGGCGAGGACGACTGTGGTGACGGCGCCGAGGATCGGGACCACGAGCGGGACCTGGAGCACGCCCTCGTCCGCCGGGTCCTTCCGGCGCTTGATGATCACCAGGGAGACGTTCACCACGAAGAAGACGACCAGCAGGATGAAGCTGGTCGTGCCCGCCAGCGTGGCCTTCTTGAGCGAGAGCGTCAGGACGAGGGTGACGACGAGGATCAAGATGATCGCCGCGTGCGGGGTGGCCCGTTTCGGGTGGACCCGGCCCAGCACCTCGGGCACCAGCCGCTGCCGGGACATGCCGTAGATGAGCCGCGAGCCCATCACGAAGTTGACGAGAGCCGTGTTCGTCACCGCGAACAGGGCGATGATGCTGAAGATGCCCACCGGGAAGTTCGGGGCCGCGATCTTCACCACGAGGAGCAGGGGACCCTTCGCCTGCTGATCGGTGAGCTGGTCGTGCGGGACGACCGAGACCGCGGCGATGGCGACCAGGCCGTAGAAGACCGCCGCGACGAGCAGCGCGATGATGATCGCCCGCGGCAGGATGCGCCGCGCGTCCTTCACCTCCTCGGCCACGTTGGCGAGGTCCTCGAAGCCGATGAAGGCGTAGAAGGCCAGCACCCCTCCCGAGAGGATCGCCATCAGCGGCAGGCCCGTTGTGGCCTCCCCGATGTCCCCGGGGTCGAAGTCGAGGTAGTTCACCTTCCCGAAGTACGGGAGCGCCACCACGATCACCACGAGCAGCCCGGTGATCTCGATCAGCGTGCAGATGACGTTCGTCACCGAGGAGGCCTGGATGCCCCAGTAGGCGACCCCGGCGACGATGACCAGGAAGGCGACGCGCACCACCTCGGGGGGGACGGAGGG
>CP070816.1:2565148-2569401 GCA_020344235.1 Armatimonadota bacterium | reverse complement strand
CGTCGACCAAGTCCCTCCCGGCTTCGTCGAGACCGCCCGCACCACCAGCGCGCTCGCCGCCATGTCCGACCGCTCCCGCAAGCTCTTCGGCGTGCAGTTCCACCCCGAAGTCGTCCACACGCCCTGGGGAGTTGAAATCTTCCGCAACTTCCTCTATCGCCAGTGCGGCTGCCGCGAGACCTGGACGCCCGCCTCCGTTGTCACCACCTCAGTCGAGGCAATCCGGAACCAGGTTGGTTCCGGCAAGGTCGCCTGTGCGCTCAGCGGAGGCGTAGATTCCGCCGTCACCGCCGCGCTCGTCCACCGGGCAGTCGGCGACCAGCTCACCTGCATCTTCATGGACCACGGCTTCCTGCGCAAGGGCGAGGCCGAGCAGGTCGTGCGCACCTTCCGCGAGAACTTCCACGTCAACCTCATCCACGTCCAGGCACAGAAGAGATTCCTGGACCGCCTTCAGGGCGTGGCCGACCCCGAGGAGAAGCGCCGCATCATCGGCGATGAGTACGCCAACGTCCTTGAGGAGAACGCCCGCAAGCTCGGCGACGTCCAGTTCCTCGCCCAGGGCACCCTCTACCCCGACGTCATCGAAAGCGGCACCCGGGAGGCCGCCCGCATCAAGACTCACCACAACGTCGGGGGACTCCCCGAAACCCTCAAGCTCCAACTCGTCGAGCCCGCTCGCTATCTCTTCAAGGACGAAGTCCGCGCGGTAGGGGAGGAGCTCGGGCTGCCCGACGACATCGTCTGGCGCCACCCCTTCCCCGGCCCCGGCCTCGCCATCCGCATCCTCGGCGAGATCACCCCGGGCCACCTCGAGACCCTCCGCGAGGCCGACGCCATCATTATAGACGAGATCATGGCCGCCGGCCTCTACCGGCGTCTCTTCCAGTGCTTCGGCGTCCTCGCTCCCATGAAGAGCGTGGGCGTCATGGGCGACCAGCGCACCTACGGAGTCACCATCATCCTTCGCGCCGTCGTCAGCGATGACGCGATGACCGCCGACTGGGCCCAGCTCCCCTATGAAGTGCTCTCCCGCATCAGCACGCGCATCATTAACGAGGTCCCCGGCGTCAACCGCGTCGCCTACGATATCAGCTCGAAGCCTCCCGCAACCATCGAATGGGAATGAGGTGCCTCGCCATGACCTCCGACATCAAGGAAGTCCTCATCACCGAAGACCAAATCCAGGCCAAGGTCCAGGAGCTGGCCGAGCAGATCAATCGAGATTACCGCGATAAGAACCCGGTGCTCGTCGGCGTCCTCAACGGAGCCTTCGTCTTCCTCTCTGACCTCATGCGCCACCTCGACCTCAGCTGCACCGTTGACTTCGTCTCTTGGTCCAGCTACGGAAAAGACACCTCCTCCAGCGGCGTCTTTCGCATCATGAAGGACCTCGAGACCAGCGTCGAGAGCAAGCACGTCCTCATCGTCGAGGACATCATTGACACCGGCCTCACCCTTCACTACCTCCTCGACACCGTCCGCGCTCGCAAGCCCGCCAGCGTAAAGGTCGCCGCCCTCCTCGACAAGCCCAGCCGCCGCCGCATCGAAGCCAAAGCCGACTACCTCGGCTTCCAGATCCCCGACGCCTTCGTCGTCGGCTACGGCCTCGACTTCGCCCAGCGCTACCGCAACCTCCCCTTCATCGGCATCCTCAAGCCCGAGATCTACGCCGGCCGCGGCACCCCTCCCGATGACATCCAATGATACTCGCTCCAGCCAAAATTCGCCTGGCCCCCAGGTGTACATTCCTTGTGGTTTGTGGTATAATGCGTTTGTAAACCCCGGATCAATTCCTTGAGGCGCGTCGCACTACTCGGTTTAGGTTCCACGGTGGCGAAGGACAAACCGGGCGCGCGGGAATCTCAAGTCCTGGCGCTCCCAATGCGAATCCCTAACCCCACTGGTAGCGGCATTTCCCCCGCTTGACCTAGGCCGACGCGAAACAGATCAGCGATATCGCCCATCGGCAGCCCACAGGCAGGCGCCTGACCTGCCTGCCAATCGGAACCGAACCGTACAGCGCCAGGTCCGAAGGGGCCTTCCCTTTCCGCCTGGCGGCCGCTCAGCAATGACCACGCCCTCCCGAGGGGCGCAAGGGGTAGGACCAGTGCTCGAACTCGCAGAGCTCGAAGAGAAGAATGTAGACGACCTTCAGGAGATCGCCAAGGATCTCTCGGTAGGCGAGTATGGCAAGCTCCGAAAGCGCGACCTCGTGCTCCAGATCATGCGCGCCCAGGCCGAGCAAAACGGCCTCATCTGGACCCAGGGCGTGCTCGAGATCTTGCCCGAGGGCTACGGCTTCCTCCGCGTCAACAACTACCTCCCCAGCACCAAGGACGTTTACGTATCCCAATCCCAGGTCAAGCGCTTCGCACTCAAAACCGGCGATACCATCGTGGGCGCCGTCCGCCACCCCAAGAGCGGCGAACGCTACTACAGCCTCCTCAAGCTCGAAGCCGTCAACACCCTCCCTCCGGAAGCCGCCCGCAAGCGCACCGCCTTCGACGAGCTCACCCCCATCTACCCCGTTGAGCGCTTTGGCATGGAGACTACCGCCGATAACATATCCGGCCGCTTCATAGACATCGTCGCCCCCATCGGCAAGGGCCAGCGAGGCATGATCGTCTCCCCGCCCAAGGCCGGCAAAACCACCATGCTGAAGCTCATCGCCAACAGCATCACCGCCAACCATCCTCAGGCCCATCTCCTCGTCCTCCTCATAGACGAGCGACCCGAGGAGGTTACCGACATCCGCCGCTCCGTGGACGGAGAGGTCGCCGCCTCCACCTTCGACGAGCTGCCCGAAAACCACCTCAAGCTCCAGGAAATCGTCCTCGAGCACGCTAAACGACTCGTCGAGGCCGGACAAGACGTTGTCGTACTCCTCGACTCCCTCACCCGCCTCGCACGCGCCTCCAACCTCACCGTCGCTCCCAGCGGCCGCACCCTCTCCGGCGGCCTCGACCCCAGCGCGCTCTACCGCCCCAAGCGCTTCTTCGCCTCCGCCCGCAACATCGAGGAGGGCGGCAGCCTCACCGTCATCGCCACTGCTCTCGTCGAAACCGGTAGCCGCATGGACGACATGATCTTCGAGGAGTTCAAGGCCACCGGCAACTGGGAGATAGTCCTCGACCGCTCCATGGCCGATCGCGGCATCTTCCCCGCCATAGATATCCCCCGCTCCGGCACCCGCCACCAGGAACTCCTCTTCTCCGACGAGGAACTCCAGCGCGTCTACCAGCTCCGCCGCGTCCTCAACTCCCTCGACGTCACCCAGGCCACCGAACTCCTCCTCACCGGCCTCCGCAAGACCTCCTCCAACGCCGAGTTCCTCAAGTGGGTCCAGCGCGAGCTCAGCAAGGAATCCAAGTGAGCCGCCTGTTCTCTTCTCCAGGGCGGGCATATGGCTAGGTCGCTCTGCTTCCAGTCCCGTTCCTTCCGTTCGGCAGGAGCTTGCCTCCTGCCCCTGGCTCAGCACTACCGAAGAAGAACCCCGTGACCACCCCATCAGACGAAGTCGAGGTTAACGTCGTGGGCGTCTTCGAGCAGCGCTTCGACCTCCGCGATCAGGAGCAGCGAGTGCCTCTGCTCGTGCTGAAGGACCCCTCCGAACGCGAGCTCCGCCTCCGCATCGGTTCCTGCGAGGGCCTCGCTATCCACATCGCCATCCAGCAGCAAATGATGCCTCGACCCCTCACCCACGACCTCGCAGTTAGCCTCCTCGAGAGACTCTCCGCAAACCTCGACCGCGTCGTCATAGACGATCTCTCCAATCATGCTTCTCACGCCACCATACACCTCCACACCACACAGGGCGACCTCACCCTCGACGCCCGTCCCGGCGACGCAGTCGCCTTGGCCCTGCGCGCCGAAGTCCCCATCTGCGCAACTGAAGGCGTCCTCGCACGAGCAGCCCACACAGACGGCGATACCCTCTAGCCGAGGCCCCGCTCATGCTCATCATTGCCAGTGAGGGCCGACTGCCCGCATCCACTCCGCCTCCAGACAATAGCTCGCTATTCATGCAATCGCTTGCTAGCATAGCCGCTTCACCTCGGCCGGTAGCCGCCCCCACAGCGGAGTAGGGGAGGACCCGGCCCCTTGGGCAGGAGCCCGGGGCGCCCTAGTTCGCTGTGCCGGACGAAGGCGGCTTGCCCCCCCTGCCCCGTTGAAACCAAGGGCGGAGGGCAGGAGCGCGCCTCCTGCCTCCGCCAGAACCATGTAGAGCAGGGGAGGACCTGACGGAAATG
>CP070816.1:2562086-2565048 GCA_020344235.1 Armatimonadota bacterium | reverse complement strand
GTGGGGGTGTGGCGGGGGGAGGCGCTGTATCTGCTCGACGCGGGCGAGGGCGTGGCGGGGCAGTTCGCCCGGCTGGCAATTCCGCCGGACGCGCTGCGCGCCATCTTCATCAGCCACATGCATGCGGACCACACGGGCGGGCTGCCGGTGCTCATGCAGTGGCTTCAGTTGAACAAGCGAAAGCGCCGGCTCGACATCTGTCTCCCATCGGAGGGAATGGACGGAGTGCAGAATCTGTTGACCATGCACTACCTGCTGCCCGAGTGGCTCGGGTTCGACCTGGAGCTGCTCGCGGTCGAGGAGGGGCCGGGATACGAGGCGGAGGGGGTGTCGGTGGAGGCGATCCCGAACCGGCACCTGGAGGGCTTCGTCGCGCGGCTGAAGGAGGCCGGGGACCCTCGACTCGGGGAGAGCTTCTCTTATGCAGCGGAGGTGGACGGGAAGCGCATCCTCTTCACGGCCGATCTGGCACATCCGTCGGAGGTGCCGGAGCGGCTTAGGGATGCCGACCTGGCGATCGTCGAGCTGGCGCACTACACGCCGGAGGAGCTTGGGGAAGTTCTCGGCGGCCTGCCGCTGCCGCGGCTGGTGGTGACCCATCTGATACACACACTGGAGCCGGTGGAGGGGGAGATTCCGGCGCGGATCAGGGCTGCGGGGTATGAGGGGGAGGTGCTGGTTGCGCACGATGGCGATGAGTTCGAGGTGTAGCAGCCCGGTGATTGACTGCGGCGCGCGCCGGCGGGGGGCGGCCCGGTGAGCGCGGCGGCGCGTGTGGGCGGCGCGGTGAAGCGAGCCGCGCGCGGGGTGGTGGGCGCGCTCTCGCCCAAGCTGCTTCGCCGGATACAGCTCTCCCGCGCGCGGGGGCGGTACCTGCGGGAGCCCACCGAGGGGCCGCGCCGGCTCCTGCTGGAGCCGACGACCGGGTGCAACCATCGCTGTGAGATGTGCTGGGACCACAGCCCGCGGCTCCGCAAGCAGACCCCCACCTGGCACATGCCGTTCGAGCGATTGCGCGCACTGCTGGAGGAGATGGCGGGGATGGGGACGGAGCAGGTATGGCTGGCGGGAAGGGGTGAGCCTTTCGTACATCCGCAGGCGGGCGACATACTGCAGCTGATCGGGTCGCTCGGGATGCGGAGCATCATCACGACGAACGCGGGGCGGCTGACGGAGGAGCTGGCCGAGCGGCTGCCGGGGTGGGGGGTTCAGCAGCTGAGTGTCTCCATTGACTCGGGCAACCCGCAGACGTATGCGGCGGTGCATCACGCGCGGCCGGAGGACAGGGCGCGCATTCTGGAGCTGATTCGGCGTCTGTCGACGCGGAAAGACAGGCCGAGGCTGCTGGTGAGCATGGTGCTGTCGAAGCTGAACTGTGCGGAGCTGCTGGACCTGGTGCGGGATGCCATCGAGGCGGGGGCGGACGGGATCGTGGTTGGCGGAATGCGGCCGGTGTCTTTTGACTCGACCGGTCTGGCATTGAGCGATGAGGATTGGGCGCGGGTGAGAGAGGACCTGGCGAAAGCGGAGGAGATGGTGGGGGAGGCCGGGCTGGAGCTGCGGACGGACAATATTCGGCCGGCCGAGATGCCGCGCGCCGACGCCTGGCCCTATCAGCACATGGCCTGCTTCATCGGGCACGTCTTCACAGTGATAGATGTGCATGGGAATGTTGACGGGTGCTGCACCTGCCAGAACAAGCTCGGAAACCTGGAAGAGGCCTCGTTCAGAGAGATCTGGCGCTCACGGCCGTACCGACTCTACCGGCGCGTGCTGCGCGACATGCCCAGCACTGGGCTGACTCCGCCGCGCTGTGAGTGCCGGTACGGATGCGGCCACGTTCCGGAGAATGCCGCACTTCAGCGCGAGCTGGGGTTCGAGTTCGCGGCGAGGCCGGGGGAGAGCGAGTTCGCGACCAGGCTGGATGTGGCGCGGGCAATCTGCCGCCATCTCGATGCCGTGCTCCCTCCCGGGGAAGAGGAGTTCGCGTTCGCCGACCTGCACGAGGAGAGCGCGCGGAGTGTAACCTCGCGGCTTCGGCGGGTGGGGGTCATGGCGGGGATCGGTTCGATGGATGGGGAGTCGCTTTTCGAGCCGCAGCGGATGCTGGCAAGAGTGGAGTTCGAGTGGGTTGTGAGGAGGACCCTGGTGTCCGGCGGGATGGATCGGGAGAGGGCCGAGAGGGTGGTGGCTGAATCCCGGGCCGGCGAAGGTGACGCCGGCGAGCCGCTCACGAGGCTGGACATGGAGGCCTGGCTGGGGCGGGTGCGAGACGCGCTTCCCCGCGATTCAGGGCGGTAGGAAGCGGAGCCGAGGGGGAGAATCCCAGACACAGATGAGCGGGTGAATTTGGGGCCCGTCTTGGCCCTTATGGGGCGCCACGCCGCCAGGAAAGCGGTGAGCGTTCCCGAAAGCTACTGACACGCGCCACGCTGAGTTCCGCACAGAGACGACAGATGGGGCGAGGTCGTCCGATGAACATAGGGCGAGCAGGCATGACGGTCGCAGTATGCGCGGTCGCGCTGTGCTCTGGGGCATGGGCCGACGGGACATTCTTCAGCGCGGCCGATGATGTGCGGGAGCCCAACCAGAAGGCGCTGCTCTGGCTGGATGGCGGCCGGGAGACGCTGATCCTCCAGGTCAAGTACAAAGCTGCGGCGGGGGATTTTGGGTGGGTGGTTCCGGTTCCGGGCCGGCCCAAGCTGGAGACGGCGCCCACTGAGCTATTCCTCGAGTTGGCGCGGATTACGCGGCCTTCCGGCACGTCTGTTGTCAGGGGCCGCGGGGGAATACGCCAAGGCATACAGGCAGAGGCGGGCGTGACAGTCGTGGAGGAGCTGGAGGTGGGGCCTTACGAGGCGACCGTGCTGGCTGCGTCGGACCCGGAGGCGCTGGCGAGGTGGCTGCGGAGTGCCGGGTACAAGATGCCCGAGGGAGCGGGGGAGGTGCTGGAGACCTATGT
>CP070816.1:2557792-2561986 GCA_020344235.1 Armatimonadota bacterium | reverse complement strand
GGGCCGCGGCCGCGCGGGAGACGAACGCGCGCGGAGAGGCCGATGCCAGCAGCAACCCGCGCCGCGGGGGATGCCGGCGGGATCAGAGTATGGATTGGGAGGTTGGCGAGAGGGCCGCGGGTGGCGTGGGGCACAAGGGCAGAAGACACGCTTCTGCCCTACGCGGGTTGCGGCAGGTGGAGGATGTTACGGGGGGGCTTCGGCACTGAAGTACCGAAGCAACGAAACACCAACACCAACGGCGGGACCCTTCGCTTCCGCCTTCGCCAAGGCTTCGGCGGACTAGCCGCTCAGGGTGACCCTACTTCGCCGAAGGCTACGTAGGGCAGGCAGTGGGCGGCGGGCGTGGGCTGGCCCGGGGGCTCGCCCAAGGGAACGCCCTCCCTATCCGCCTTCGCTGAAGCTACGGCGGACCTTCGGCAGAACGGGAACGGCCGGCGGGGCACGGAGACCCCGCCCTACGGAACTGTATTGGCGGGTCGCGCTGCGCGGCGCCTGAGGATACGCTGTACTCACGAGAACACTGCAGGCGCAGAGGCCCCTCGGACCGGTTTCACGGGCCCAAACAAGGACCTATGGCCGCAAGATCGCTAGGGCGTGAATCTGCACTTCTCCGGGTTTGTCGGGGGCGCAGTCGCGGATTCGGATGTAGGCCGCGCCGGAATCGAGCATCGCCGTGGTAAGGGGAATCTCAGCGTACCCTGGGTTGGTGTGGGTCTCGATGGCGTGCTGATCGAACTTGTCCCGAGCGCGGAACACGTCGGCGAACTTGCCGGGCCTACCGTGATCGTCGGTGGCGCAGCTCACAAGGGAGTCCCCCAGTACCGACACGCGCAGATTCGCGCCCTGGTACTCCGGCTTCAAGGGGATACGGTAGACGACCTGTCCTTCGCCGTCGAGGACGCGGGACGAGGGCTGCATCTGTGACCCGCGGTCCTGGTACAGATAGGCCGCGTCGCCATCGCCGCGGTTTGTTCGGACATGCAGCAAGCAGCGGGCACGCAGCTCCTTGACGATGTCATCCACGGTTCGCCGAATACGCGCCAGGCGCGCCCGCTCGGCGTCGTCGAGCGCGGCCACCTCGATCTGGCTCCAGGCCGACCCTGCCCAGCCTGTGGTCTGGTCGGCCGAGTAGATGGCGACGTAGACAGTGCGCGACGGGTTGTCCTCGAGGTACGGGGTCAGGTCCACCGCGTAGTCCTGCCGGCTCCAGCCCTCGCCGTAGTCCACCCGTCCGAACAGCGTGAGCACGTTCAGCTCCTCGTGGAACTCGCCCGGCACACCTCCAGTGTCACGGGCCACCGCCACCACGGCGGCGTTCCAGGCGTCTATGATGAGGTCGGCTCCGTCCACGTCCGGCGGAATCGTGAAGCTGTAGACCATCTTCTGGCCGATGTAGGCGACCCGCGCCGAGAATTGGGGGACCGGGGTGGTCCTGCGGTCGAGGAAGATCTGGGCCTCCTCGGCCGCGGTGCCAGGAGTGAACGAGTAGAGGAGGCGGCGCGATGCGGCCGTGGCGGCGGCGGGCGCGGGGGCCTCCCGTACGGCGTACTCCTGGCCGCGAGAGAGGAATCCCTCGGGCACCCGATAGGCCTCGACCCAGGCGAAGAAAGCCTCCCCACCGGAGGGATTGTCGAGCAGCACATAGGCGACGCGGTCATCCCCCAGGAAGGGCGTGAGGTCGAAGGTGAAATTGCTGTAGTTGGAGGCGTTGTCGACGCGGCGCCCCGCGATAGCCACCAGGTCGGCCACCACTTTGAAGGCGCCGGGTTTGCCGTTCACCTGAGGCGCCAGGCTGATGCGCAGCGTATTGGCCCCCGACACAATGAGATCGGCGCGCTTCACGTTCGCGGGGATGGGGAGGCGGTAGGTGATGTGGCCTTCGGGCTGAATGCGCCGTATCCGCTGCTGACTGGGGTCTTGGACGAATTGGACCGCCGCCCCGTCCGCCTCCACAATGTACTGGCGCTCCTGGGGTGAGTCGTTCGGCTCTATCTCCAGGAAGCGTAGGGTGCTCAGGTCAATGGGTTCAGGATAGGAGTAGGAGACCTCCGCGTGCCCTCGCGGCGGGACCGGCAGGCTCCACGCGAGCAAGTCCTGATTCCATTCGTCGGGTTGCTGGCTGAACTCGTAGGTTCGCCCTTCCTCATCATCCCACTCATAGTCCCACTCACTCCGCAGGCGCTCGGCGACGCGGACGGTCAGCGGCTCTCCCCGGGAGCTGTCCACCTGAAGCGTGACCCTGTGTTGTGTCTCCCAGGTCTGGGGCATGGGCGTGGTCTCGTGCTTGCGCCGGGCTGTCAGGCCCTGCGCACTGCCAACCGCGATCACGGCGGTCTCGCCGGCCGGGGTCCAGACCAGGTAGCCGTCACCGACGGCAGTGGGACCCTCCGAAACCGTCACTCTGCCCTCGGGCAGCGCCTTACCGGTGTTGTTGGCGAAGCTGTAGACCGCGTGAATCTGCTCCGGTGTCGAGGACACGCGGCTCTCACCGGGCTCAGTATCCCAGAGGTAGCGCTGCTCGACAGTCACCGCGCTCGACAAGAGTGGGAGCTGCTTCGTGGCGCCTAGCGGGGCCTCCGATCCTGTGGTCTCTGCGATAAGCTGAAGTCCCCCTCCGCCCTGAGCCATCCTCGAACGCCACATCGTCCGCAACAGCCACTCGGAGTCCAGCCTCAGATCGGGAGGGAGGCGCTCGAGGTTCGCGCTGCCGCCGGACATGAGGCGCACTCGCGCCCCGCCGAGCCCCACAGCCTTGTTGGTGATGCTGGCCTGGGCCGTGATGCGGCCTTTCTCCCCAGCCACATCGAGTGCTACCGACGGCGTCCAACCGAGCCCGCCCGTCCGAAACTGCACCTCTACGGGCATGCCCTCGCTCAGTCCCATCACCTCCGCGCGATAGCGGTCCAGTTCCGGTTTCAGAGGATCTTGACCAGGAACGAACACCGGCTCGAGGGACACGGGCACCACTGCCTGGCCCTGCGTCGCCCTCACGCTGCCCGTGAGAAGGAGCTTCGGCAGGTCGAATCTCGCCGACGCTCCTTCCGCGATGACCACCGCCTTCACATCGGCCGGCGCGCCGACATACAGTGTTGCCTCCTCGGCCCGTAGCTCACCTGCCCACGTGGGCCCGGCAGAGCAGAAGACGAGGATCATCGGGATCGTTGCTCGGAGCACACGGGTTATCATGTCTGACCTCCTCGCCCATCGTAGGAGTCCGGTCCCCTCCTGCGGCCTGACTCCTGTCCCTCCACAGAAGCCATCTCAGACATGCCCATTCTAGCACAAAACTGGGTTCGCGGGTATAGCCGTAGCGCCGTCGCGGGCTCGCGTTGAGATCGGAGGGATCCGGTGTGGGGGCAGGGAACGGGCCTGGCAAAGGGCGCGGGCCACGGAGTCGTGCGTGGCTTGGTGTGTCGGCGGGTCGCGCTGCGCCGCGCCTGAGGATGTGCTGGACCGCGCGCTAGAGTATGCGGTCCAGGCGCGCCCGGCTGTCGGCGTCGAGGTCACCGACGTCCGCGATGTCGTAGCGGTTGCCCTCGGCATCGGTGATAAGGATGCGAGAGGTACCGAGGTAGATCACGTTGTCCCGGACGTCGCGGAGGGTGACCTCGCGCAGGCCTCGGTCGGTGTCGAAGTGGCAGACCTGGACGCCGGAGTAATCGCGGACGGAGAGGATGGCGAGGACCTTGGGGTGGAGATAGCGACGCTCGAGCTCGGCCTCGACGATGGCGCGGGAGTCGGGGTCGAGCCGGCGCCAGTTCCTGAGCAGGCCGAACTCCTCGCCCATGGCAAGGCTTCGCTCCTTGTGCTCGACGGCACGGATGGAGAGGTAGCGCTCCACATCGCTGAGGGGGTGGGAGCGAATGAACATGGGGGTGAGAACGGTCAGCTCGTCCGCAATGGTGCAGTAGACGCGCCCGTCCTCGCCCCGCCACACTCGGACCTCCTCGGGGTCGAGGTAACGCAGGTCGAGGGAGGATGCCTCTTGGACTCCCTGTCGCTTATCCATTGATGGCTCCGACCATAGAGGTGCGGCGGTGGATGTCGAGCAGCTTCGCGTAGACGCCCTTCTTCGCGCTGAGCTCGTCGTGGGTGCCGGACTCGACGATGCGACCTTCGTCGAGAACGAGGAGCTTGTGGGCGTTCCGCAGCGTCGAGAGCCGGTGGGCGATGGCGAAGGTGGTGCGGCCC
>CP070816.1:2552476-2557692 GCA_020344235.1 Armatimonadota bacterium | reverse complement strand
TAGGGAGAGAGATCGCGCTGGGCCTCGTGTACCTCGCGCTCGGGCTAACGAGCGCGTGGGTTTGGTCGCTGCTGGCTGACGTGCAGTCGCTCCCTCGCTGGCACATGGATATGGTGCTGGGCAGCGCCCCGGCCCCAAACCAGTATAGGCCCCTGACGCCGTGGTTGGCCGAGGGCGTGGCGCGGGGGCTGGTGCAGCTCGGAGCGTCACCGGCTGTCGCGCTCTTCTACGCCTATCTGCTGCTGCGGGGGGTTGTGACGGGCCTTGGGCTGTTCTTCTTCGACCGGTACCTGAGGGTATGGTTCTCGGGCGCCGGGGCGGCATCCGGGGCGCTGTGCTTGGCGGCCATCCTTCCATTCACCTACCAGCGAGTGGTGCAGGAGAGCGATCCCATAAACCTTCTCGTCTTCGTGCTGGCGTTCTGGGCTATCGCCAGAGAGCGGGACCTAGCGCTCATACCGCTGGTGGCGGTCGGCACGCTAAACCGGGAGACCACAGCGATGATCCCGGCCCTGTATCTGCTGGCCCGATGGGGGCAAAGGCCGGGGCGGGACACCGCCTGGAAGACGGCCGCAATTGGAGGAGCGTGGCTCGCGGTCTATGGTGCGCTCCGCCTCGGGTACGGAAGCCGGGACTACTACTGCGACGTGCTCATGTGGTCGCAGAACTGGTCCTCGTGGGTTCCGACCGTGCAGGTGCTGCTGGTGTTCGGGGCGCTGTGGGTGCTGGCTTTCCTGGGGGCAAGGCACGGCGGCCCGACCATGCTTCGCCGCGCCCTCTGGCTGGTGCCGCCGTATGTTGCGCTGCACTACGTGGTGGCGATGGCGGACGAGGTGCGGCTCTTCCTGCCCCTTGCGCCGGTGCTCATCCCGCTGTCATGGTGCGTGTTGTTTCCGGAGGCGAGACACGCTCCACTGGAACAGCGGCGGTCCGAAGCGCGCCGCTGATGCTGGTGATGAATGGAGCACCCCGGGAATCCTGACGATGTTCGGGCTCGGCTTCCCTGGGGCCCGCCGTCACTGCCGCCCAGCCTATGTCATTGCTGGTCCTTCGGTGTTTCGGCGCCTCTGGTCCCCACCCGCAGCCTGCGCCTGCGAAGCAGCGGTGGGACCGGCATTCGTCGCGTCCGCCCCCCCAGGGTCAGAGCTTCGCTGACACGACACCGGGCGCTGGGATGCATCATTCCTCGCACATTTGGCCTGTGGGCGGCGGGGCGCAAACAGGACAGGCGCTCGAATACCACGCTGGATGTGCGATTATTGCGCGGAAGGGTCGCCAAAACCACCAAGGCCGACGGACATCATGTTCCCAGATGTGGTAACGCTAGACGGTTGCGCGACGGTGGCGGCAGCCGTCGCAGTGGTGGGGGTCGAGGGGATCCGAGGCGTGATTCCAGACAGACGGCGCGAGGATGATGCCTATGGCATGGTGAGGTAGGGAAATCGCACAGAGTCGGACCGATCGGGCGGGGAAAGACGAACACCGAGAGGAGGGAGGAGGGTGAACAGGTCAGTACCGACAATGCTGGGAATCGTGATCATCCTGCTGGTGGTGGTGCTGGTTGTGCTGATCATCAACTACCGTGTAACCCGAGGAATTGGGGCGGGCGAGGAGCTGGTGGGCACTACTGCCACCGGAATGCTGGCGGGCCAACAGCCGCCAGAGGAGGTCATTGACGAGGCAAGCGCCTTGGGAGGCCGTGTCGACAGGCCCGAGCCCCAGGTGTCGCCGGCCCTCCGAGCGGACACTCCTGCCGCGGAGAAGAGAAGGGAGCGCCAGACGCTGCGACAGGGCGGGGAGCCGATCGGACAGCGCGAGCGTCCCGGGCAGCCGACCGGGCCCCCGGGCGCTCCAGACTGACCGGACGCGCCACTGGGGCGAGCATGTGTGAGGACCCGGATGCCTCCGGGTCCTCTTGCTTGGGGGGTGCGAACTCGCGGGACACATGGCCACTGGGCAAGCACCGCATTCGAGTCTCGGAGATCTTGTGTGGGCGGCGAGGGCCAAGAAGAGAACAGCCCTGCTGCCGAGGGAGAGCCCCTTGCGCAGAGCTGTTCCAGCGGTACGAACCTGATTGAGCTGTTGGTAGTGACCGCTGCCTGTCTATACCATATATGGCTGTCGTGATGCAGGCGATCTGTGTCCCGATATGCCCACAGAGGGCGACAGATGTCCCTGTCCCCCGCCAATGGGCGCCTCAAAGCGCCTCAGGGGAGCGCTGCAGGCGTGGAGAGCGGCCCCGCCCCGGCGACGGGAAATTCGGGGAAGTTTGATTCCTCGTTCACTATGTTGACATAGTTCTAAGAGATAATTCTGATGATCCAACAATAGCTCAATCAGGGTGAACCCCCACGTGACCGCCCGCAGGCCCCGGGCGGTCGCCGCGTTATGGGAGGCGAAGATCGGGCAGGATTCGTTCTCGCGATCCGGAAACCAGAGCCAACACCCTGAGTCATAGAGAGGCGCGGGGCGCCGATGAGCGAGAGATCACCGACAGACGAACTTCGTGCCGAGCACGACGTCGCGCTGGCGAAGATGGATAGCCTGGCCGACGCAGTCGCCCGGCTGCAGAGGAGCGAAGCGGACCGCTCGACCGACGTTGGCGAAGGCGTGGGCGCGCGCGCCGCGGAGCTGCAGCAAGCATTGGTGTTGCACTTCCGCAAGGAGGAGGAAGGCCTTTTCCCGGATGTGCTTTCCGTGGTCTCCCGCGGCGCACCCCGAGTTGATATCTTGTCACACTTCTTTGGGGGCGAGGCCGACGACGACCTAAAGGCACATGCGCTGCTGCGCGGCCGGCTAACAGACGTGCAGGGCCTGCTGGATGAAGCCGCGCAAGCAGAGCAGCTCGACCGGGCCGCCGCCGCGCGGCTCGACACGCTGGTCGGCTTGACGAAGGACTTGTTGGGGAGGCATGCGAAGAAGGAGCACGAGCTGGTGTTCCCCATGATCGAGCGGTTGCTGGACGAGTCGCAGATGGCCGCCGTCAGGGAGCGCATGCGAAAGATATCGGAGGCGCAGTAGGAACGCGCCGGGCATTGACACAAGACGAAGTGTGGTAACGGTCTCGAAAGCCACATAGAAGGAGGTAAGCGCAGTGAGACGAGGTCTTGGAGTCGTGGTCGCGGCAGTTGTGTTCCTGGCCATCACAGCCTCGGTGTGGGCGGCGCCGCAGTCTGTGGTGCTGGAGTTCAAGGGCGAGCCGGGCCAGGAGTCCCGATATGGGACCACACTCGAGATGGGTATGGACCTGGAGGCGATGGATCCCGCCAGTGGCGTGCAAGTCTTCTCGGTGGCCCCTCGGCTGACGGCAAGTGCGGTCACCAGCGGGCGCGTGCTGGAGGTCGCCGAGAACGGAGACGTGACGATGGCGGGCAGGGTGGAATCGTTCGACTTCTCCCTCGACGTGGCAGACCTGCACGCGCGGCTTGCCATTGTGGGTCCGGACGGCGGGCCCCCTCAGCTCATCAAACTGCCGGAGCTTCCCATCCGTGCAGTCGTCTCGAAGAGCGGAAAGGTGGTTGCCATCGAGGGACTCGATGCCCTGCCCATACCGCCTATTCCGGGGCCCGAGGGAGGGAGCATAAACCTCCAAGAGATGATGACCAAGATGATCAAGGAGTTCTCGCAGCCCGTGTTCCCGGACCGCGCGGTTTCCGTTGGAGACACGTGGGAGTGGGAGATGACCGTGGATCCCGTGGCGATGATGGAGATGATGGGGACGCCGGTGCCGCCGGAGGCGAAGAGGGAGCTCGGTGCAATGTCGTTCCCGATCAAGAACACCTCCACCCTGGTTGCATTCGAGGAAGTCAACGGCGTCGACTGTGCCAAGGTCGAAGCCGTGGCCCCTTGGGAACTCAGCATGCCTCTGGGACCGCAGGGACCGGGCGGCATGATGCTGAAGGAGTCGGGCTCGACTGTCGTCACCACATGGTTCGACTATGCGGCCGGGCGGAAAGTTAGGGAAACGACAGAGATGACCATGACCATGAGGATGACGGCGGGGCCGGCCACGCCCGCGCATATGAAGATGCGCCTTAGTGGGGAAAGCGAGCTGAAGTAGCTCCCGCGATCCCCGACATCCCTTCTTCCCAACCAACACAAGTGAAACGGAGCGCCCATCCGGGCGCTCCGTTTCCTCCAGTGTGTGACCGGGAGGCCCGAGGCCTCTTTACAGCCTAGTAGAGATACGGCTCGTCCGTTGGCATTCCGCAGGGAGGCCCCCAGCCCGACCTGCCGTCCGAAGTCGGCCCCCAGCTGCTCAGGCCCTGGAGATCGCCTTCGGCCACCTTGTTGATCAGCTGTGTCGAGTTGATCCACGAGGCGTGCCCGTCCATGAAGCCGATGTTCACGCCACCAAGGTGCCGCGCGTACGGCTTGAGCAGATTACGGTCTCGCAGGAAGGAGCCGTCATTGGGCGCGTAGAGGTACAGCCCGCAGTCGACCGCCCACGTACAGTATTCCCAGTCCACCCATCCCGCGCAGTTGCCGCACTCTATCGCGCAGATGTCGGGATAGGCGGCAATGCCGACGTTGTTGTCCTCAGCCGAAGAGCCGGCGTCCCCGCAGATCACATAGTTGACCGGATCCCCGACCTCAACCATCTTCAGGTCCCCCATCCACTGGGTCCCGATCGTCTGCACGAAAGCCTTCAACTCAGTGGCGCCCTGCACGCTTCCAAGTTCCGGCACCGCGACCTGGCGCTGCAGATACGAGTCTGTCACAGCACCGCCCCATCCCGGCGGCCAGGACCAGAAGCAGGGGCCGGCCACCCAGCTATCGGAATCGGACGCGCCCGGCCCCCATTCGGCGTCGTACGCAACCATGTAGGTGAACCAATCGGGTCCAGGCACAATCCAGGTGGCGCCCCCTTCGATCTTGCCGCTCGGGCAGCGCCATACGTCACGATTCTTCACGTACTCGTCGAGGATGACCGGGTGGCGCAGGTACGGATTGCTCTGAAACACGCACCACTCACCATAGTCGTCTCCTCCCTTGATCTCGAAGTGCTCGATAACTTCCATCCTGTGCTCGGAGGGAGGCATGGTGTCATTGTTGTCCGCCAAGTACATCTGGAAGGCCAGCGCGATGTTCTTCACGTTCGACAGACACACCGCCTTGCGGGCCGACTCACGCGCCCGCGCGAACACCGGGAAGACCATTGCTGCAAGGATACCGATGATCGCGATAACCACCAGCAGCTCAATCAGCGTGAATCC
>CP070816.1:2549876-2552376 GCA_020344235.1 Armatimonadota bacterium | reverse complement strand
GGTGGAGCGGTCTCTGTCACAATCTCGGCCTACCGGCTCGCCTTCTTTAGACAAAGGATCAGGCCTCTGGTTGCGGAATCTGCCCGAAAGACACGCGGATTGAGGAGGGATGGTATGGTGCTGGGGGCGCCGCGGGAGACCGAAGACGGGGAGCAGCGCGCGGCCATCACCGGCTGCGGTCTGGTCGGGAGGAATGTCGCCAAGGTGGGCGCCGGCATGGGCGTCCACGTTAGTATTCTCGACACCGAGCAGGACCGGCTGAAGTGTCTGGGCGAGGCCGAGCTGCTGGAGGGCCGCAAGTGAAGGCCGACAGGGGGGATTCGCCGCTGTCGCTTCCTTCCCGAAGGGAGCACGAGAATTGGCTGAAGGCTAAACGGCGTCAGCTCACCCGCCTGCTGGGCGGCTTCCCATCGAAGGACGCGCTCAACGCCCGCACGGTGCGTCGCAAGGAGGAGGCAGACCGGATCGTCGAGTGGGTCGAGTTCGAGGCCGAGCGGGGCGAGGCGGTGCCGGCCATCGTGCTGATTCCGCGGCATCGGACTCCCCCACTGCCCGCAGTGCTCTGCCACCACCAACACGCGGGGCAGTATGAGCTGGGCAAGAGCGAAGTGGTGAGGTGGGCCGGCAACCCGCAGCAGGGCTATGCAGCGGAACTCTGCGCGCGCGGTTACATCACGCTGGCCCCCGACACCATCGGGTTCGAGGACCGCTCCCACCCAAGCCTGTCCGGCCCCGACTACGAGCGATTCCTCCACTATGAGCTTCTGCTGAAGGGGCTCACGCTTCAGGGCAAGATGATCTGGGATGTCATGCGCGGGGTGGACTACCTGACGCTGCGGGAGGAAGTGGACGGGGAGCGCATCGGGATGATCGGGCATTCGATGGGGGCGGCGGAAACCTGGTTCTCGATGTCGCTGGAGCCGCGCATCAAGGTGGGCGCGGCGAGCTGCGCGACTACCACCTATGCAGGGATCCTCGCGGCGGCGGCCGTCCACAACCCCGGCCTCTATGTTCCCGGGATACTGAAGTGGGGTGACGTGCCGGAGGTGATCTCGATGATCGCCCCCCGGCCGCTGCTGATACTGAACGGTGAGAAGGACTGGCGGTTTCCCGTGGCGGGAGCGAAAGAGGTGGTGAACCGGGCGGGCATGTTGTATCGGCGCCTGGGAGAGCCGGAAGCCCTGGAACTGTTCGTCTCGCCCGGGGGCCACGAGTTCAGCGACGAGATGCGGCAGCGGGCGTACCACTGGTTCGATCGGTGGCTGTAGTGGGGCGGCGCGGCCAGGAAAGGCGCTGCGCCCGGTTGGGAACCGGACGCAGCGCGGACCAGGGGCACGCAGAGGCGTGTCCGTATTGTTTATGCCACATCCCCGGCGCTTTTCCCATTTCCCCCCACGTTTGAGTGCTGAGGCCGCCTGCGGCCGCCTGCGGCCGAAGCCACTTCGGAGCAGAGGCGATCAGTCGGCCTTGGTAGGGGCCATAGCAAGCGCCCGGCGCATCTGCACGGTGTGGGGATGGAAACCCATGGCGCGCCAGAAGGCGTTGGAGACGGGGTTGCAGGTGGCGGCGCTGACGTGGACCTCTGTCAGCCCGCGCTCGCGGAACCAGTCGAGGAGCGCGGCGACGAGTTGGCGGCCGAGGCCGCGGCGGCGCCAGCCGGCAGTGACACATACCTCGCTGATGGCGCCGTGATTGCGGCGCTCATAGACGGGCGGCCCTTCTTCCGGCTTGCCGAAGATGTAGCCGACGAGGTGATGGCCGGCGTCGGCAACGAGCACTACCCGCTCGGGGTCGGCGAGCCACTCGTCGAGCCAGGGGAGCCAGATGTCGAGCGCGTCCGCCCTCATTTGGAATCCCTCGGGGTCGAGCTGATAGTGGAAGTCCATGAGTTCATGCCACAGCGCGCCGAGGGCGGCGCGGTCATCGGCTGTGGCCCGTCGGATGGTTACGCTCTCTGTCATCACTCATCCCTCTTCCGCGCGAGCACGCGCCAGTGGAAGCGGGTCCCCTGGTCGTCGCGGTAGTCGCGCTCTTCCATGGAGAGGATGTCGTATGCGTGGAGGAGGTCGCGCACCTCGGCCTCGGTCGAGTAGTGGTGGGGGAGGTCGCCGTCGGGGGCCCCGGAGCCGATCCAGGTTCCGGGCTCGATCTCCCGGCCGCGCCCGAAGGCGAAGTGGCGGGGCGTGGGAGTGACCCAGATGAAGAGGCCGGCAGGTGCAAGCATCTCTGTGATCGAGCGGATGATGCGCGCGAGGGTCGCGAGGTTGGCATGGTGGATGACGTTGGAGGCCACGACGCCGTGGAAGCGACCCGGTGGGAAGGCCATCGCGGTCATGTCGAGCCGGAGCAGCTCTGCGTGGAGGTTCAGCTCGTCCAGGTTCTTTCGGCAGGCGTCGAGGGCCGCGGGCGCGTCGTCGGTGGCGGTGACCTCGAAGCCGCGCGCGGCGAGGTAGAGAGTGTGGCGGCCGAGGCCGCAGCCGATGTCGAGCACGCGGCGGCG
>CP070816.1:2532753-2549776 GCA_020344235.1 Armatimonadota bacterium | reverse complement strand
GACTGGCCTGTCAAGCGCGCGTGGCGGGCGCGGTCGAGGCATTCGTGCCCGACTCCGCTCTCATGGTCGAGCACCACATTGTTGTGGAGGGGAGCGCCCGCGAGATTGTCGTCGAGCCGAATGTGCGAAAGGTCGCGCTGCGCCTCGCCCCCCCCGATGTTGATGACCCGCGCGCCGACCTCAACCGCGTGATGGATGCTCTGGGCCGCGATGTCGGGGCGCCGGGGCGCCTCCACTTGCTCCAGGAGCTACCGGGAATGCTTCGCGGGTCCGGCTATCAGGTGACCGCGGTGATCGCGGGTGGAGCCTTGGCAGGCCTCGAGTCGGGAGACACCTCCGCGGACGCTTACGGCGCCGCGATTGATATCGGCACCACCACCGTGGTGAGCTATCTCTGCCACCTGCCCACGGGGGAGGTGGCCGCGGTGGCCTCGGAGCTGAATCCTCAGAGCCAGTATGGGGAGGACGTGATCTCCCGTCTGCAGATGGCCGTGTCGGAGCCGGAGGGCGCCGCTCTTCTGCGCGCGGCCGTCGTGGAGATTGTCAACGAACTGATCGCTCGGGCGGCCCGGGAAGCCGGGGTCTCCGTCAACTCGGTCTACGAGATCGCGGTTGTCGGCAATACCTGCATGACTCATTTGTTGCTGGGCGTCGCGCCCACAGGGCTGGCTGCGGTGCCGTTTGTGCCGGTCTTCCGAGGAGCTCAGAGGGTCGCGGCCGCAACCCTGGGGATTGAGGTGAACCGGGAGGCGTCAGTCTTTGTCGCGCCGAACATAGGGAGCTTTGTCGGGGCCGACACCATCGGGGTGATACTGGCTAGCGAGATTGACCGGGCGGAGGGGCTGGTGGTGGCGGTGGACATTGGGACCAACGGGGAAATCGTCGTGGGGAGGAATGGCGAGCTGCGCGCGTGCTCCACTGCGGCCGGGCCGGCCTTCGAGGGGGCGCGAATTAGCTGTGGCATGCGAGCCGCGGCCGGAGCCATTGACCAAGTCAGCATAGGCGACGATGTTGGGTACCATGTGCTGGGGGAGGTGGCGCCACAGGGGCTGTGCGGCTCCGGCCTCGTGGACGCGGTGGCCGAGCTGGTCAGAGTCGGCGTGGTGACGGAGACGGGCCGGCTCCTGAGAGCAGAGGAAGCGGCGTCGCTGCCGGAAAAGGTGCGGCGGCGCCTGGTCCGGAATGAAGACGGGATGCAATTCGTGCTGGCTTTCGCTCAGGAGAGCGGCAGCGGCAGAGTCATTGCTCTGACGGCGCGCGATATTCGCCAGACGCAGTTGGCGAAGGGAGCCATCGCCGCCGGGGTTGCGCTGATGCTCGCAGAGGTGGGCGCAGGGCCGGAGGATATTGATAAGCTGCTGCTGGCCGGCGCCTTTGGAAACTACATAAGGCGGGAGAGCGCAGTCGGGATTGGGCTCATCCCGGCGCTGGAGGGCGACCGCATTGAGTCTGTCGGCAATGCCGCCGGGGTCGGTGCGAGGCTGGCGCTGCTGTCTGTTGCAGAGCGGCGGCGGGCGGAGGAGATCGCCCGGCGCGTCGAACACGTGGAGCTGTCGGAGCGGGAGGGCTTTTACGAGCGCTTCGCAGACGCTATGATGCTGCGGCCGCTGCCCGCCGGAAGTTGACGCCGGGGACAGCATGCCGTTAGAGATAGCTGCGATAGAGTCACGCTGTCGCGAGCAGCGTGCGTCAATGAAGGAGGCATGGTGAATGGCAGGTCTTGAGGAGCTTAAGCAGGCGATCATCTCGGGGAACCGGGATAGGGCGAAGGAGCTGACCAAGAAGGCTCTCGATGAGGGGGTCGAGCCGCGCGAGATCGTGGTGGACGGGATTGCGGCGGCGATGGAAGTGGTGGGAGAGAAGTTTCGGGCGAACGAGTTCTTCGTGCCAGAGCTGCTGATCGCACAGCGAGCAATGAAAGAAGCACTCAGCATGATGTCCGGGGAAGCCGTGGACTATATCGGCACCGTGGTCATCGGCACCGTCAAGGGGGACCTGCACGACATCGGCAAGAACCTGGTGGCGGCGATGCTGGAGGGGGCCGGGTTCAAGGTTGTCGATCTGAAGGTGGACGTGGGGCCGGAAGACTTTGTGAAGGCGGCACAAGAGAACTCGGCCAACATCGTGGCGATGTCCGCATTGCTCACGACGACAATGGGCGCGATGCGCGAGACCGTCCAGGCACTGGATGCGGCCGGCATGCGGGATAAGACGCGGGTGCTGATAGGCGGAGCCCCGGTGACTCAGGGTTACGCTGATGAGATCAAGGCCGACGGCTACGCTCCCGACGCGGCCAGCGCGGTGGAGCAGGCAAAGGGACTTCTGCCGGCCTAAGCGATACTCGTCGGCCGCGCCGGGTATGCGGCCAGGGCGCGGCGCACAAACCAGGGCTGCGGCGGGGGCGGGCCGCGAGGGCGAATCCCAGATGACCGTGGTCAAGATCGGCCAGCCGGAGCACGAGCGCTCGGCCTCCTTGCTGCGCCGGCGCGTCACACCTGGGATCGTAATACTGGTGATCGGCAGCATTGTCGTCCTCCGGCTTTGGGTGGTGGAGACGGCGTTCGTGGAAGGCCAGTCCATGGAAACCAGTCTGCACACGGGAGACCGAGTGCTAGTGCTGAAGCCGCTGGCCCCCCAGCGCTTCGACGTGGTGGTCCTGAAGGAGCCGGACTGGGGAGGGGATGCGATCAAGCGCGTCGTCGGGGTTCCGGGCGACACAGTTTCCATGGTTCCACGCGCGGTCGGCAAAGGCAGGAGACAGGTTCTGCTGGGTAGCCAGCTCTATGTGGACGGGCAGCCGTACGAGGAGCCGTATGCCACCTCTGTGCTGCCAAGGAGTCTGGCTCCGACCAGGATCCCGGATGGGTCTTACTTCGTGATAGGAGACAACCGGGACCTAAGCACGGACAGCCGCCAATACGGGCCCGTTTCCCGACGACGCATACACGGCGTGGCGGTGGCGGTCGTATACCCATTTTCGCGGATGAGAGCCATCGAACGGGGGTCGGAAGCCGCAGCGCCGACCCCATCGCAATGAAAGGAGACAGAACCTTGCGATCTCTGATAGTTGCAGTTTTCTTTCTTATCGCCATCAGCTTGGGAGCGTTCGGGCAGGTCTGCCTCAAGTACGGGATGAAGCAATTCGGCGAGCTGGGAGCGCCGGGGCTGGGGATGGTAACGAACGTGATTCGCGCGGTCTTCACTCCTTACGTGCTCCTGGGGCTGTGCCTCTATGCCGTTAGCTCGGGCTTCTGGCTGGTGGTGATCTCGCCCGGGGGATGGAAGCTCAGCTATGCCTACCCGATGATCGCGATAAGCTATGTGTTGGTGGTATTGCTGTCGCGGGGTTTCTTCGGCGACAAGGTGGTGCCGCTCCAGTGGGTGGGCATTCTGCTGATGTGCGCCGGACTCGCCCTGGCATCCTACTACGGAGCACCCAAGGGATAGGGCCTGCTGAACTCAGCGTCACCGAAAACGCGGCGGCTCTTGGTCTTCCTCGCGCTGCTGGCCGTTCCGACTATCCTGATAGGACCGGCACTCCGCGCGGGGAATGCACTGCTGCCCGCTGACCTGCTGGTCCAGTTCGAGCCCTGGCGATCTCAGGTCGCCACTCCGATTGCCGCCAATTGGGACCCGCTGGTGTGGGATGGGATCGCACAGCACTACCCCTGGCGGCAGTTCGCGTCGGAATCCCTGCGCGCCGGCCGTTTGCCGTTGTGGAACCCGTATCAGTTCTGCGGCACGCCGTTTCTCGCCAACGGCCAGTCGGCCGTGCTTTATCCTCTGAACGTTCTCTTCTGGGTGCTGCCGGTCGCGATTGCCTTTGCCTGGTCGGCCTGGCTGCATCTCCTTCTGACTGGATGGTTCGCGTATTTGCTGCTGCGAAGGATCGGAGCAGGGCGTTTCGGGGCCTTGGCGGGGGCTGTTGTATGGCAGGCGAACGGCTTTCTCATCGCTTGGATCCATCTTCCCACGGTTCTCTGCACGGCGACTTGGCTTCCGCTCGCGCTGCTTTGCTGTGAGCGAGCTTTGACCGCGGGGAGAGGCCGCTATGGGTTGGCCGCGGGCAGCGCGCTGGGTCTCTCCTACCTCGCGGGCCACCCGCAGATATTCCTCTTCGCGGCACTGCTGACAGGCGGGTACCTAGTTGCGCGCGGCCTCAGCCGCGGGCTGGGCGTACCATTCCGCGAGCGAGCGGGCAGGCTAATGTCCACCGGCGCTATGGCGGGTGTGATGGCTGCGGGGCTGGCCGCGGCGCAGCTCCTGCCGACCTTGGACCTGCTGCGGATCGCGCATCGCACGTTCGTTCCCGGCCCGGAGAGCTATGCTGCTTTCCTGAAGCACGCGATGCCGCCGGTGCAGCTCTTCGGCCTGGTCGTTCCTCATGCTTTCGGCCACCCGGCACTGGGCACTTACGCAGGGCAGGACAACTTCGCGGAATTCGCCGGCTACGTTGGGATTGTGGCGCTTGGCCTGGCCCTCTGGGGCGCGCTCTTCTCGCGCACGTGGCAGAGTCGCTTCTTCGGGTGCGCGCTGCTGCTGTCCGCTCTGGTCGCGCTGGGGACGCAGGCAAACTGGCCGCTCTACCGCGGGCTCCCGGGAATGGCGCGCGCGGGAGGGCCGGGGAGAGTGCTGCTGCTGTCCGTTTTCTCGCTCAGCATGCTCGCCGGGCTCGGCGCGGACGCGGCGATGCGGCGGTCGGCCGAACGGAAGACGTCCGCGCTGCTGGTGCTGATAGGGGTCTTCGCGGGGCTGGCGGGCGCGGCCTGGTTCTGGTGGGCGCGGGGGATTCCGCAGGTCGCGGAGGTGAGGCCGGCGACGGCACCGCTGGCCCGGGCGGAGGTTATGCTGGCGAGCGTTTTATTGGTAGTCGCAGTGGCCTTGCTCGTGTGCGCGGGCCGCAAGCCGATCCGGCGCATCTGCCAGTTCGGTTTGCTGGCGGTGCTTGCGGCCGACCTGCTGCTGGCGGCGCAGCACCACATTCATACCGCGCCTCTCGACTGGGTGTATCCGCAGGGCGCTGTCAGCGCGCCCAGCGGAGGGAGAGTTGTGGGCAACGCGAAGGACTGGCCCATAGACCGGTTCCCGAACGCGGTGTTGCCGCCTAATGCGGCCATGGTCTATCATATGCGGGACGTGTTCGGCTACGATTCCCTCTACCTGGCCCGCTATCGTGACTTCGCGGCCGCGGTGCAACACGGTGATCCAAGCCCGCCTCTCAATGGCAATCTGCTCTTGGCGCGCCTGGCACCGATCTATGGTCTGGATATGATGAGTCTGGCCGGGGTGGAGACAGTGTTCTCGCCGGTGCCGCTGCGATGGCTGTGGATGGAGCGAGCAGGCGTCTTCTACACGTACCGCAATCCGCGGGTCTGGCCCCGCGCCTGGGTCGCCGAGTCGGCGGTTTTCGAGCCAACACACCATGAGGCCGTGGTCGCCCTGGCACAGCTCGGCCCGATGGCCGACTGCATTCTCATCACAGGTCCGGATGAACCGATGGCGGAGCTGCCGGAGGGTCTCCGGCCGCCGGTCGAGGTCCAAGACCTGTCGCCCAACGAGGTCGCGGTGCGACTGCCGGCCGGGGGAGGGGGATACCTGTTCCTGGCGGACGGCAATGCGCCTGGCTGGCACGCCTATGCCGGTGACGCCGAGCTGGCCGTTCGTACAGCATACGTGACGTTTCGGGCGGTGGCGCCGCCGCAGGATGCTCGATCAGTTGTCTTCCGGTACGAACCCGCGAGCTTCGGGGTGGGGCTGTTCATATCGCTCGTGATGCTGTGTATCGCAGCCGCCGGGGCCGCCGCGAGCTCGCGTGTATGGGAACGCCGCCGATGACCGCGTCAGATCAGCCAAGCGTCTCGCGGCGGCAGTGGGTGCGGCGGTCGGCGATCTGGTTGGGGAGCATTGTCGTCTTCCTGTTCTGCGCGGAGCTGACCGTCCGGCTGCGAGCCGCAGGCGTCCCGTGGGGTCTCCCGAACTCCCAGCACTACTTCTCGTATCATCCCGATGAGGTGTTCCTGCTGCTCCCAGCATTCGGGTTCGCCGACGGAGACTGGAACCCGCACTTCTTCAACTACGGGACGCTCTACATCTACCTGGTCGGCATTCCCGCCGTTCTCTTTGACGTCGTTCCGGAGAAGAGCCGCTTCCCCGACGACTTGCGAGCGCTCTACGAGTGGGGGCGGATGACGAGCGTATGCCTCGGGAGCGCGACGGTGCTGGTTCTTTATCTCGCCCTGCGGCGGTTCGGCCGCCTGGTCAGCTGGACGAGCGCTTTCTTCCTGGCAATCTGCCCACTGCACGTCGTGCACAGCAGCTACGCCACCGTTGACGTCGCGGCAACGTTCTGGCTCGCCGTCGCGTTCCTGTTCGCGCTCTACGGTGCGGAGCGACCGTCCCTGCGCCGGGGCGCGATCGCCGGGATGGCCGTGGGTCTGGCGGCCGCCACCAAGTACAACGCCGGACTCTTCATCGTCCCCGCAATCGTCGCGCCCTTGCTCGCTCCGCCGAGAGCGTGGCACCGGAGCTGGGGCCTCGGGGTGATTGGGGGCGCGCTGCTCGGTTTCGTCCTCGGCTGCCCCTTCTTCTGGACCCCGGAGTTCGCACGAGGCGTGCTCTTCGAGATGCGCCATGCGGCGCGCGGCGGCACTCTCGCCTTCGTAGACACTGGGCCGGGCTGGTGGTATCACCTCACCCGCGGGCTTCCCACCGGCCTCGGGTTCCCGTTGCTGGCAAGCGTGGTCATCGGCGCGGTTGCCGCTGTCCGGACCCCCGACCGCCCGGCGCGGCTGTCGCTCTGCTGGGCTCTGTTCTACGTGGCAGTGATCGGCTTCGGCAAAGAGCGCTTCATCCGCTATCTCGTGCCGGTGACGCCCTTCCTCGCCGTGCTCGCGGCGGCGGCGATCGCATGGCTGTATCGGCTTCCCAAGCGGCTCGTGGTCCGTGTGTCGGCGGCGGCGCTCCTTGTGGTAGTGGCGTCGCTCACCTTTGTCTACGTGTTGGTCCAGGCACCTGAGGCGGCGGGAACCGATCACCGAACTGACGCCGTATGGAAGGCGGTGGTGACGGATCCGCGCGACCGTGCCTGGGATGAAGTGAGGGCGGCGCTTGAAGATCGGTCAGCGCAACGGCGGGTGGGTCTCGTCCAGAGCCCATGGTACTACCATCCGCCGGTCTCGCCGTGGAACTCCGGACCGCTCTTCAGAGACCGGTTCGAGGCATGGAATCAGGAAGCAGGCCGGATAGTGGTAACTGGGTGGGATGCCGCGCGAGTCACGGCTGAGAAGCCCGACTTTTTCTTCACCTGCGATCTCGAAACCGCGGACGTGCTGCGGCTTGAGAAGCCGGAGGCAGTGGAAGTCGTTGAGGCTCTCTGGTCCACCTACGCACACCAGACGGTGTTCGAGAGGCCGCCCGCTCGCCACACCTGGCTGTTCCCGAACCGGGAGTCCGCGCCCCCGGACTGGCTCTACCGCTGGCCGAGGGTTGTCCTCTGGTCGGAGCCCGAAGGGTGACCAGCAAGCGCGATCAGCTCACGACGCGGCGGCTGCAGGCGGCCGAGCTGCGGTGGGCGGCGATTATCGCCGGCCTGCTCATGGTCCTCACCTGCCTGCCCTATCTGTACGGTTTGGGCATCAGAGAGCCGGGCGAGTACTACTCCGGGCTGCTCGCGAATCCCGACGAGCACAACGTCTACCTGTCCTACATGCGCCAGGCGAGGGATGGCGCGTTCTTCCTCATTGATCCATTCACCTCCGAGTCCCAGTCCGGCCGGGTGATCAACGTCTTCTTTCTCGCGCTCGGTGTCTTTTCGCGCGTCACACAGCTCTCCCTGCCGGTTGTCTACCATCTCGCGCGTGTGGTGTCGGGCTGGCTGCTGCTGATGGCAATCTACTGCCTGGCCGCGCAGGTGCTGGCAACTGTGTCCGGCCGCCGCATCGCGCTCGTGCTCGCCGGCCTCGCCTCCGGCCTCGGCTGGCTCTACCCGGCGAGCGGCGGACAGCCCCACCCGATTGACTACGGCCCCGGCCTCGTCATGCCGGAGGCGATCACGTTCCTCAGCCTGCTCCTCAACCCGCTCTTCTGCTTCTCCGTGTTCCTCATGGTCGCCGCCCTCGGCCTGGCCGCGCACGCCTTCGTGTCCGGTTCGGTTCGGTCGGCGGTTCTCGCCGGCCTTGCCGGTCTCGTGCTGGGCAACATCCATACCTACGATCTGATACCTGTTGTCGCAGTGCTCGCGGTCTTTCTCATCGTGCTTCTCATCGGGCGCCGCCTGACCAGCGGAGCGGCAGGACTCGCAGTCCTGATCGCCACCCTAGCAGCACCCTCCGTGCTCTATCAGGCCTGGCTGATCCGATCCGGCGAAGTCACGCTGCTTGTGAAGAGCCGGGAGACTCCGGTCGTGTCACCTGAGCCGCTCTTCCTCGCTCTCGGCCTCGGGCTTCCGCTGGCGCTCGCCCTGGTGGGAGCGGCGCGGAGCGCGCGGCGAGGCGCCAGCGACGGCGCCCGCGCCGCCGCGCTCTGGCTGGTGCTCGGCTTCGCGCTCGTCTACCTGCCGGTTCCCTTTCAGCGCAAGCTTGCCGAGGGGCTACACGTTCCGGTTTGCGTGCTGGCAGTATTCGCGTTGGAGCCGCTGTGGCATAGGGCGAAGGACCGTCGCGCGCTGTGGATCGGCGCGCTGCTGGTGCTCCTCGCCATCCCCTCCAGCGTGCTCTTCGTCAACCGCACGCTCCAGGATCTGCGGAGCAACAACCAGGCCTACATCGCCAACCTGATGCCTCCCCTCTATCTGCGCGCGGATCAGCACAGTGCCCTTCAGTGGCTGAGCGGCAAGGCGACGCCGTCGGACGTGCTTCTGTGCAGCTCCTTCCTCGGCAGCTACGCGCCGTCGTTGGCCGGGTGTCGCGTCTATATCGGACACTGGGCGGAGACGCTGCACTTCCAGAACAAGCTCGGCGAGCTGTCGCGATTCCTGAGAGCCGACACCCCCGACGCGAGTAGGGAGGCGTTCTGCCGGCGGGAAGGGATAGCCTATGTGCTCCGGGACGACAGCATTTACGATCAGGTATACTATCTGTCGCCGGAGGGCGAGGCAGGGCCGGGGTTCGATCCCGAAGGGGAAGACTGGCTGGCCCGCGTCTACCAGCAAGACCGCGTTTCGCTCTATCGTGTGGAGTAGCATCGCACAAGGTAATGCCTGACACGACGGATAAGTCGGCGACCCGCCTCGTGTTGGTGGCCGGCGCGGCCACTGTGGGGTTGGGCGTGGCCCTGTCGGGGGGCTGGGAGCCGGGCATCCCGGGCGAGTGGGTCTGGGAGCACAACGCGCTCGGCGCCTACCTACTGCCCGCGCTGGTGGCTGCGCTGCTGCTGGTGCCGGTGGGCGCGGTGCTCTGCCGCTCCGAGCGATGGAGCAGGATGCCCGCGCTCGGCCGGGGAGTCTCGCTCGCCGCGCTCGTGTTGCTCGTATTGGCGCTGCAGTGGGCACTCCTCACGGCCGTCGGCCCGCCCTCAGTCTCTTGGTCTGCTCCCGGCTGGATCATCGCCAGCCCCAATGCCACCACATACTTCTCGGCCTCTCTCGACGTCCGGGACGTGAAGACCTGGATCGCCGAGTATCCTCAGCACATGTCGAAGCTGCCCCATCACGCGCAGACTCACCCCCCGGGATTCGTGCTGCTGTTTGTGCTGCTCCGCCGGGCCGCCGCGGCCATGGCGCCGGGGGAGCAACCAGTCTTCGCCGCGCTTGCAGAGAGCTACAACGAAACCTTTGGCCTCGGCCTTACCCCGACAGACGCGGTCGCGGCCGTGGCCGGGGCGGCCATTATCGCGCTGGCCGGCGCGCTGAGTCTGATTCCTCTCTACTTGCTGGGTCGCGAGCTAGTGGGGGCCAAAGGCGCTGTCTGTGCCGTGGGGCTGGCGGCCGGCATGCCGGGGCTGCTCTTGCTCGGGGCCTCGGGGGATCAGATTATCCTGCTGCTGGCCGTGCTGACAGCCTGGTTGTGCTACTCCGGCTGGCGTCGGCAGTCTGTCGTCGGCGCCCTGCTGGCGGGGCTGACCGCGGCCGTCGGGCTCTTCCTCAGCCTTGGCTTCGCGGTAGTTGCAGCGTGGCTCGCGGTATGGGTTGTGCTTGGCGCCCTTCGCTCCGAGAACCCGCGAGCGGCCTTTCGGCGCGCTGTGATCTCGGGCGCGACGGCCTTGGTGGGATTCGCAATCCTCTACCTGCTGCTCTACTCGCTATTGGGATACCGCCCGCTCGCCGTCGCCCAACAGGCCTTCGCCGCGCATCGGGATGTCACGACCGTGGCCGTCGCTCGCAGCTACTGGAAGTGGCTACTGATGAACCCGTTGGAGGCCGCGATGTTCACCGGCTTCCCACTGGTCATCGCCGCGCTGTGGTCGCGGCCGACTCTGTCTCGGGATGCAGCGTCAGCGCGACTGCGATCTTTCCTAGCGGCGTGGTTGATCGTGCTTGTCGTGCTGAACTTGTCCGGAGCGGTGCGGGGTGAGGTGGGCCGAATCTGGCTCTTCCTGTTCTGGCCGGCAGCGCTGGCGGCGGGGGCGTGGTTGGCGAGCCGCCCTCGCCTCGCGGCCGCGGCCCCGGTGCTGGTCCTGCTCCAGGTGTCGCAGGTGTTCCTGATGAGAGGCTACCTGACCATCTACAGCATCTTGTGAGTATCGTGCCTGAGAGATCACATAAGACAACCCGCTGCTGGTGGCCGGTGCTCGTTATCGTGGGGGCCGCCTGCGCCTTCTGTTGGCCGGTCTTCCTCGGCCGCATCATGCTTCCCGCCGACATGTGCTTGCTGATGCTCCCGTGGCGCGCGCTCCAGAGCCAGTTCCCCGATTTTCACCGCGTCTACAACCCGATGCTCGATCCCATCCAGCAGTATCTTCCGTGGCGGATCTATGCGGTGGAGTCGCTGCGCGCGGGGTTCATCCCCCTGTGGAATCCGTATGCGTTCTGCGGAACTCCCTTCCTCGCAAACCTCCAGTCCACCGTGCTCTACCCACCGAATCTGCTCTTCCTGCTCACCGGCGCGCGGCACGGCTTCGGGGTCTCAGCGATTCTGCACCTGGCGCTCGGCGGGCTGTCTATGTACGCCTTCCTGCGAACGCTCGGCCTGCGCCGAGGGGCCGGATTGCTCGGCGCGCTCGTTCTCATGTTCAACGGCTTCACGGTGACCTGGCTGGAGTACCCGACCCTCTCGCTCTGGGTGTTCATGTGGCTGCCGGCGATTCTCCTCTGTTACGAGCGGGCGCTACGCGAGCCGCGGTCGCTCTGGACAGTGGGGTGCGCGCTCGCGCTCGGGATGCAGTTCCTCGGGGGGCACCTGCAAGTCTCAGCCTATGTGGTGATGGCGTTCTTGCTGTACGTCGTGGTGCGGATAATCGGTGGAGTAGCCCGCGAACGCGGCAGAGCCGGGGCCGCTGCACTTGCGGTGATCCCCTTGGTTCTCGGGCTGGCATTGGCGGCGTGCCAGATCCTCCCGACGCTCGAACTGGCCCAGCACAGCGGGCGCGTCTCACACGGGGCGGGAGCCGCGGTGGGGACCGCCTTCCCGCTCAGCCGCTCCATCCTCTACCTAATGCCCAACTTCTTTGGGAATCCACTGCACTACAACTACTGGGGCAACTACGAGCCGTATCAGGCGCTCAACTTCTTCGAGACAGCCTGCTATGTGGGCATCCTTCCTCTTCTTCTCGCCGCCTGGGCGCTGCGACACTGGCGGAAACCGGAGGTATGGTTCTTCGGCGGGCTGACTCTCTTCGCCGTCCTCGCGGCGATCGGTTCCCCTCTGTATCTGCTGGTATACTATGTGGTGCCCGGATTCCGCGAGCTGGCCGGGCTTGCGCGGGTACTCTGTCTCGCCTGCTTCGGGCTCGCGGGACTTGCCGCGTTCGGGCTGGACGACCTCCTTCGCCGGGAAAGCCCGAGCTCGGCACGCTGCCCGATTGTCTGCGCCTTCGTCTTCGGTGTCGCGGGGCTACTGGCAGCGGCCCTCGTCTGGCGGCTTGTCGGGTTCGACGGCTATCTGCTGCTCCAGCTGCTTGCGCTGCTCGCGCTGCTGGCGGCGAGTGTCGCCGTGGTCGCCCTCCGCGCCCGGATGCGCGTGGGCGCGCGCGCCTTCGCACTGCTATCTGTCGCGGTCCTCGTGCTCGACCTCTTCGGCTTCGGCATGAGGTTCAATCCCTTTGTTGATGTGCGAATGACCTACCCGGATACGGAATCCACGCGCTGGCTCCAGGAGCACGCGGGGCACGCGCGGGTCGCCTCGCTGGTGTCCAGACCGATGAGTCTGGATTGGATGGCGCACAACAGCGCGATGATCTTCGGGCTGCGGGACATCCACGGGTCGGACTCGCTGCGCGTGCGGAGGTCGTTTGAGCTGGTCTCGGGGCCGAACCTGGACCAAGCCAACTACCCTGAGCCGGACTCGCCTCTGCTGGACAGGCTCGGGGTGAAGTACCTCATGACACGCCGCTCGGTCGGTGATGGATGGACGCTCGCGACTGATGTCGAAGCGCCGATCTACGAGAACCTGGAGGCTTATCCTCGCGCGTACGTTGTGGCCGAGGACGGGGGGAAGCATCCGGCCGCCGCTCGGTTCGAGCGGGACGAGCCGGACCGGGTTGTGCTCACCGCGCAGGCGGACTCGCCGGGGGCGCTGGTGCTGACAGATTCCTACTACCCTGGCTGGCGCGCCTGGGTGGACGGGAAGCCCGTCCCGATTGAACTCGCCGATGACGCGTTCCGGGCGGTGGGGCTGCCGCCGGGAGAGCACACCGTGGAGATGAGGTACGACCCCGCGAGCTTCCGGGTGGGGATGTTCGTGTCTCTTCTCGCGGCCGCACTTCTGGCTGCGCTCGCAGCCGCCAGCTACCTTGCGAGGCGGTCGACGAGTGCGGAAGCCACTGCCTCTCGGTCGTAGGCCAGCAGCAGCGCGGCGCCATCACTGAGCCGCAGCGCCCAGGCCGGCTCCTCGTTCTGCACGAGCTGCCAGCAGAGGTTGGTGTGATCGCTCTGCATCGCCTGGAACATCACGTAGTCCACCGCGCCGGCCTCGCGCTCGTCGCCGGTGAACTGAACATCGGGGCGCAGCGCTCCCGCCTGCTGCTGGAATTCGAGGAGATAAATGACTCCTCGCGGAATCACGAGCACGCGCGGATTCGGCTCCGCTACCGAGTTCAGAAAAGACGGCGCCTCCTGGTACACCTGACCCCAGTAGATGGTCTCGAATCCGCGCTCGGTCGCGCCCCGGGTTCCGCCGACGAGCGCGTTGTAGTAGGCGAGCTGATAGGGATGTGTTCCTTGCAGGACACTCCTGCTAGGCACCAACAGCGCTAGCCCCAACACGGCGCACGCCAATCCTGAGAGCAACCCCTCTGCCCTCAGCAGTCTCATCACCCGAAGCTGGAGCCAAGCAAACCCTCCTCCCACCAGCGCCGCCAGAAACGGGAACGCCGGCAGGAACAGGCGCTCCCCGTTGTACTTCGGGCTGCCCGGCAGCGCGCTGGGCAGCAGCGCAATCGCCAGCCCGAACAGCAACAGCGCGCGGTCCGAGTGCCATGCCCTGCGCGGCCAGCACCGCGCCATCCCTCCCACCGCCAACGCCATCACCAGCGCCGGCGTCGTCACCGCAGTCATCACGAACGGATAGTGCCACGGCGCATGCTGATACAGCCTGCCCAGATACCAGACGTTGTAGGCCGCATGTCGCAAGTGGAACTCCAGGTACTCCCTGAGGTGGGCCACCGGCGCAATCCACAGCCAGGGCCAAAACGCAAAGAACACCGCCGGCCCGATCACCGCCAGCGCCAGAACCAGCTTCGGCCACTCCCGCCTATGCCAGATCAAGGCCCATGGAATCAGCAGCACCGGCAGAAAGAAGGCGTTCACTTTCGCCAACAGCGCGATCCCGAACGCCGCCCCCGCCAGCGCCGCCCATCCCCACGACCGCCTCCTCATCGCCTCCGCCATCAGCACCGCTGTGATGAAAAACCATGCCATGATCGGCGCGTCGAGCGCCGCGAAGTGGGCGTGCGCGAACACCCGCGGCATCCACGTCAACGCCAGCGCGCCGAACAGCGCTCCCCGCCGCCCCCATACCCTCCGGCTGAAGAGATACACCGCGCATACCGTCAGCGCGAGCCACGCCGCGCTCGGCAGCCGCGCCGCCATCAGCCCCGGCAGCATCGCGCCCAGCCACCTCTGCGAGAACCCGCTCTTCATCTTCTGGAGCGGCGGATGCTCGTGGTTCAGCGCCCAAGTCTCCGCAATCGCATCCCGTGTCAGCGCCTCTCGCGGCGACCGTAGCGCCTCCACCCACCACTCCGCATACCTCACCCCGGCAGACACGTAGTGCGGCTCGTCATAGGTCGGGCCGTAATCGTTCGCGGTCAACATCACAGGCACGAATGCGAGCAGGAAGAGCCAGACGACGAGCGCCCATTCCGCTCGCATCATGCGAGGGCCGGCGTTCATTGCAGCCTGCGGAGCTTCCATGGCAGGACCAGCGCCTCCGCGACGATCGAGCCCGACATCTTCGACTTTCCGGCCCTTCGCTCTGTGAAGCAGATCGGCACCTCGACCACCCGGTGCCCGGCGGCCAGCGCGCGGCAGGCCATCTCTATCTGAAACCCATAGCCGCGCGCCGCCACTGCATCGATATCAATTGCCTCCAGTGCCGAGCGCCGCCACATGCGGAAGCCTGCCGTGAGATCGTGAACCGGCGAGCCGAGCACCGCGCGCACGTAAGCATTTCCCCACCGACTCAGCAGGCGGCGGCGCAGGCCCCATCCCTCCGTCCTGCCCCCGGCGGTGTAGCGGGAGCCTATCGCCAGCCCGGCGTCCGCCGTCGCCTCCAACAGCCGCGGCAGATCGGCCGGGTTGTGCGAGAAGTCTGCGTCCACCTGGGCGATGAACTCCACCCCCGGCCGCGCCAGCGCCTCCCGGAAGGCCGCGAGGTAAGCAGGACCGAGGCCCTCCTTCCGGGGCCGATGAAGGACGCTGAGTCTCTCCTCCCCGGCCGCCAGCTCGTTCGCAAGTTCGCCGGTTCCGTCCGGCGAGCTGTCGTCAACGACCAGTACTCGCCACCCTCCTTCCAGCCCCAGCACGGCCTCGACGATGCGGGGGAGCATCTCCCGCTCGTTGTAGGTGGGGATCACGACCAGCGCCGCGGCCGGGTCGGGCCTCGGCTGCCCCTCAGTTGATCGCGCCCCTGACAAATGCCCGCTCCTCTGTTACAATAGCTGGTCCGACATGCGGATACTTATGATCACCCCGAGCTTTCACCCCTCGGTCGGCGGAGTGGAGACCCACGTGCTCCGCGTGTCACAATGCCTCGCCGGCGCCGGACATGACATCACCATCCTGACCCATGCGGACCGCCCCTCTCAGGAACAGCTCGGCCCGCTGGCCGTGCATCGGATTCTCCGCACAAGCTGGCTGTCCGCCTGGCGCGCTTCCCGCCCGCACATCGCGGCTGCCGACATAGTACATTGCCACGATGCCTACAGCTTCCTCCATTTCTATCTCCCTTCCTGCTGGCTGCCGCCCCGACGGCCCGTCTTCGCAACCTTCCACGGCTACGAAAGATACCCGATTCCAAGCGAGGCGCTGCGCTGGAGGGACTTTGTCAGACGGCGGGTGCGGGACGCGCTCTGCATGGGAGAGTTCATCTGTGAGCACTACGACACGGCTTGCTACGCGGTCTCGTACGGCGGCGCGGACCCGGTGGCGGAGGCACCACCCCTGCCTCCCAACCCCTCCGCTCTCTTCATCGGCCGGCTCGCCGAGGACACCTCCATCATGTTGTACGCGGAGGCCCTCGTCACACTGCAGCGGGACTACGGGCGGCGGGTGCCCCTGACGGTGGTGGGGGACGGCCCGCTCCGGCCGATGGTGGAACGCTATGCCGAGGCGCAGGGCCTGGAGGTCAAGTTCCTGGGCACGGTTGCGGACCCGATGCCGCTGCTCGGGGAGTCCCGGTTCGCCTTCGTGTCCGGGTACCTCGCCATCTGGCAGGCGCTCGCTATGAAGCGCCTGGTGTTCGCTGTATACGACAACGATCTCAAGCGCGACTACCTGCTCGGCTTCCCGGAGGCGGGCCGGGTGATGGTGGTCAGCAGCGACCCCGCAGGGCTCGCGGCCGAGCTCGACCGGCATCTGGCAACCCCGACGCTGGGCGAAGAAATGCGAGAGCGCGGCGCGGCACTGGGGGCAGAGCATACCTGGGGGCGAGTCGCCGACCTTTATCTCGACATGTACCGCGCCCGCGGCGTGATCTGACGTGGCCCGCCGCACGGTATCCCTCATCACCACGGTCTTCAACGAAGAGGACACGATTGGCCCTCTCCTCGATTCCATAAGCTCACAGACACGCCAGCCTGATGAAATAGTCATCGTGGATGCCGGCTCGACCGACGGCACCCGGAAGATCATCTCCGACTACATTGCTCAAGGCCTGCCCGCGCGTATGCTCGTCGAGCCCGGCGCCAACCGCTCCCGCGGGCGGAATCTGGCAATCCGCGAGGCCCACGGCGAGATCATCGCCTCTATAGACGCGGGCTGCATCGCCCCGAGGGACTGGCTCAACCGTCTCGTCGCCCCTTTTGAATCCGACAATCCGCCGGACGTGGTGGCCGGCTACCATGAGCCGGACACGGCCAACACGCTGGAAGACGCCATCGCGATGGCTACCATTCCCGATGCCTCGGAGGTTGATCCTGCGGCTTTCCTGCCCTCCGGCCGGTCGGTGGCATTCCGGCGAGAGGCGTGGGCGCGGGTGGGTGGCTATCCGGAGCATGTGGACTACGCGGAGGACACTGCGTTTGATCTCCGCCTCAAGGAGGCTGGCTTTCGCTTCCTGTTCGTGCCGCAGGCGCGGGTCCGCTGGCGCATGCAGGCCGACCTGTGGCGGGTCCTCAAGCAGTTCTTCCGCTACGCGCGCAGCGACGGCGAGCTCGGCCACTGGTTCCGCCACTACACGAAGGCCATCGCTCTGATCGCGACGCTCGCGCT
>CP070816.1:2528709-2532653 GCA_020344235.1 Armatimonadota bacterium | reverse complement strand
GCTCGCTGTCGTGTGCGAGCCATTCCGCTCCGACGTAGGACTGCCGGAAGATGCCGTAAAGGGTCGTCTCCGGCGAGTTCCAGGTCTTGCCGTAGTGCTCGTGGGTATCAATGAGGGGGATTTCGTCGAGCGCTTTGCGAACGGACTTGAACTCAGAACCTGCGAACACTTCTACCTCCATGGAGTGTCCATCGGTTGAAGGGGAGACTTCGGCAGCAGGAAGGGGTTCTCGCCGACAACCACTGTCCTGGTCGTCCGGTCCTCGAAGCTGAACATGCGCACCAGATTCGTTGAACTCGGCGGTTCCGGGCGATCGCCGCCGATGTCGGGAGCGTGGAAGCGAGAAGGGTAGTAGTGGGTCTCTGTGAAGGTGAGATGCTTGGAATCCGGGGACCAGCGCAGGTCGTACAGAGAGATCCCTTCGTAGGCCACTAGCTTGGTCACGGGGATCACCTCGCTGACCGATGCGCTGTACTCCGTCTCCTTGCCCCCCGCTCGCGACCACTGGTGGATCAGCAGAATGAACACCGCATCCGCGCCCGTGGTCGTGGCCAGGTACCTACCGTCTGGCGAGAAAGCAGCCTTCGAACTTGGGAGCGGGGCACGGGGCAAGCCGTAGTGCCGGTACCCAGCGCCTCTCAAGACGGCGGCCGCGGCCTCGCGGTCCCTGATGGGTAGCACGAGACCCAATCCGAACTTCCCGCCTGCGCCCTTGATCAGGCTGCGAAGCAGGCCGATCTGTTCCGCGTACGACGACTCGAGGAAGCCTGCGCGAGCGCCCGCATAGTCGCCGACGTCCGCCTTCGACTGGACCAGGTCCCCGGTCTCCGCGTCGTAGCTGAACTCCGAGGCCCTCAATGCCTGGGCGCCCGGCGCGGCACGCGCCGTCAGCAGGGCCAGCGTATGGTCGTCACGCCACACCCCCGCGGCGAAAGTCGAATCCTTGCCGATGCGCATGCTCTCGCCGTCAGGCACTCGCACCACGAACCACTGGTAGTCCCACTCAAACGCCACCCACTGATAGCTGGGCGACGGGAGGCAGACCGAAACCAGGCCCACGTTGCCGGGGCTTCGCCACAGCACCTTCTCGTTGCCGGGGTAGGGGAACACCCGCAGACGGAGCTGGGCCTGCCCCCCATAGTCCGTCCAGTAGAGCATCTGTTGCTTGGTCTCCCAGTCTCGCTTCCTCTCCTCATGCGCCTTCCGCGCGGCCTCCTCCTCAGCCTCAATCTCCGCCTGAGGTTTCCTGTAGATATGGTAAACGTTCCCTTTCTTCTCGCAGAGAAGATCGAGCATGAGCGTGACCGAGCGCAGTACTTGCTGGAACGTCACGTCCCTGAGGTCCATTGTGACTCGGCAATCCTCGAGGCCGGGGTCGAGGGTGAAAGCATACGGCCTACCCTGGAAGAGGACGCGGAGAGCATCCTCCAGCGGCGCGTCGGCGAAGTCCAGCGTGACTCGGCGCTCCTCGCTCCCTGCAAGTGCTGGCCCGGCCACAGGCTGGGCGAGGAGAAGGAGAGCGAGGCAGAACAAGAGCCGCGGTGTGCGTGTCATCGTCGCTACCCCCTTGACGCAAATCCGGGCTGCGTGCACCGGTCTGCGGCGCCACGCGTTAGACTCCAGCCGACAACGTTCTGTTCGTTCCAGCGGGGCTTCCACCGGACACGACGTCCATCACTCCTGCGGCAATGCGGAGACGAACCGCTTTGTCAGGTCAATCGGCCGCGTTATGGCGCTGCCGATGACGACGGCCCATGCGCCCATGTCGAGGGCTCGCCGAGCCGCCGCGGGGGTGGCGATCCCGCCCTCCGCGATAACGGGGACCTTCACGGCGCGTACGATGGCGTCGAGAAGCGGCCAGTCCGGCCCGTCTCCGCGCTTGCTGTAGGCGGTGTAGCCGCTGAGAGTCGTCGCCACAATGTCGGCGCCGGCCTTCTCAGCCGCGAGTGCTTCCTCGACTGTGGAGATGTCGGCCATGACGGGGAGCTTGAGTTCGGACTTGATGCGCTGGACTAGTTCCTCCATCGTCACGCCCCCAGGCCTCGGTCGGGGGGTGCAGTCGAGAGCGATTATGCTCGCACCCGCGGCAGCGATGCGCTGCGCGTCCTGGAAGCCCGGGGTGATGTAAACCTCGAAGCCCTCCACGTATACCTTGTCAATCCCGATGATGGGCAGGCTGCAGATCTCGCGGATGGCACGGATGTCCGGTTCCTTGGCGCGTACCCCGACCGCGCCGCCTAGCTCGGCGGACTTCGCGAAGCGGGCCATGGACTCGGGGGCGTAGAACGGCTCACCCTCCTCCGCCTGGCAGGAGACTATCAGGCCGCCCTTGAGCTGCTCTATGACGTCCGCGGGCATCCTTATTCTCTCTTTCAGAACTCCGGCCGGCGCTTGGGGAAGAGCGCGGCCAGCACTTCTGCATCTCTATCCGATAGGCTCAGCCGGGCCGGCAGGTCGAGTTCGGCCGGGGTGTCGCGACCCATGAGCAGGCGGAAGAAAGTAAGCTGATCCAGATCGAGGGTGAGGCTGGGCTCCGAACAGTGGTCGAGCGGCCGCACCCATTGCTTCGTGAACTCCACGAACGCCCGCTGCCCGTTGCAGAACACGGCGATCACGCCCTGGTAGGGCTTTGCCATTTTCGCGGCCCTGGCCTCGAACACGGGGGCGATGCGCGCGAAGAGCGATGTGATGTTGATGAGCCGCCACAGCAGGTACTGCTCAGGCTCGGGGAAGGCCACCCACCCGCCCTTCTGGTAGATCGGGACGCCCGAGTGGACAACGCTGATGTCGTAGCCCTGAAGGTAGAGCTGCTGCGCGGCGACATTGAGCAGCGCGGTCATGTAGCCGCGGCCCCGATGGCGCGGGTGCGTGCACACATCGCCGATGTTGGCCGCTCGCACGAGGCAGCCTCCCACCTGCTTGTGCGTGTCGAAGATGCGGATGTGGCTGGCGATCTCGCCGTCCACCACACAGATGAGTGATGGCGCCGAGGTACCGTTCTGCTTGAAGCTATCTGAGAAGTAACCCCGGCTCGCCTCCATCACTTCGGCCAGCAGATCGAGGCATTCGTCCCACTCATCCGTCCTGAGCCATCTGATCTCATATGACATAGGCGTCGCTCCCTTCTCTACTTAGCCCCGACAGCGGCGGAGGCGGCGTCGAGATTGGCCATGACTCTGCTGGTCAGTCGAACGCCCGCGAGCTTGAGCGCGAGCAGCACCGATCCGATGACGGGCGCGAAGCGGGGCCCGGCGAACACGGCCTTGGGCGCGCGGCGCCTGACCTCGCGGCGGAAGCTGCGGCGCACCTGTGCCGAGCCGCGAAATACGCCTCCGACCATGCCGACGGTAACCTCGCCGCGGTGCATCCGCAGCCGGCGCGCAACCGTCCCGGCGGCGAGGCCGAGTTCCCGTCCGGCCTCTCGCAGGATGCTACAGGCGACCCGGTCTCCTTCGCCGGCCGCTTCGTCCACGAGCGAGGCGAGGGCCGCGATATCGGCGCGAGGAAGCTGCTCGGAGTAGACCAGCAGGTAGAGCTGCCACAGGTCGGTGATGCCCAGCTTGGCAAGCAGCTTGTCGGTCAGCGCGGTCGGCTCGCCGCGGCCGTCCCAGTGGCGACAGGCGGCGGCGATGGCGCGGCGGGCAATCCAGAAGCCGCCGCCCTCATCACCGAGCAGGTAGGCCCAGCCGCTGGCCTCGGCGCGCCGGCCCCGAGCGTTCTCTCCGTAGGTGATGGTGCCGGTTCCTGCGATCACCACCACTCCCGGCCGGCCTGCGGTGACGGAGGCAAGGGCGTTGACTTTGTCGTTCTCCATTCGCAATCGCCTGGCAGAAATGCAGTCTTGCACGGCGCGGAGGGTCTGCTGGTTCGCGCCGGTCATGCCCAGGAAAGCCGCGTCGAAGGTGACGTCCTTCAAGCTCGCGGTGCGCAGGGCCCCGGATACG
>CP070816.1:2524751-2528609 GCA_020344235.1 Armatimonadota bacterium | reverse complement strand
CAGGATCGGACGAGGGACTTCTGATGGCAGATGAGGATACCAGCAAGCGAGAGGGCATAGCCTCGGGCCAGCAGGTAGACGTGCCTGTGGACGCGGCGGAGGATGCCGCACCGCTGAAGCGCGGGCCCGAGGAGGCGGAGATCGTCCGGCGGATTGATGGCCTGGCGGAAGCCGCGAGGAGCAAGGCTTCGGGCCGCTACCAGACGATTCGGGCCAACTGGGACTTGTACCTGGACAAGTGGGACTGGACGGGAAAAGCGCGCTGGCAGAGCCGCGTCTGGATACCGCGGCCGTTTCAGATAACGGAGTCGGCCGTGTCCCTCTACTCCGCTGGACTGATTCCGTCTCGGCGGTGGTTCAAGTTGGAGGACCACTGGCGGGGGGATTACCGGCGGGAGCGCATGGTCGAACTGCTGCAGCGCGGCAACATGGAGCGGATTCACTTCTATGAGATGCTGCGGCTGTTCCTCGCTGCGGGCTTCATCGGCGGGAACATCCCCGTGAAGGTCGGCGTAGATTCAACGGGCCGCATCCCCGAACCCTCCCTGATTCTGCTTGATCCCCTGGATGTGAGGCTCGACTGGTCGGGCCGGAACCGCTTCTGGATCACCGAGACGGAGGTTGACCCCTGGACGCTCCGAGAATGGGGCGAGATGGGGATGTTCGAGATGGACCGCGTGGAGGAGGTCATCGCGGCCGGTCAAGAAAGCGAGGTCAAGGAGCGCAAGCAGTCCACGATGGACGAGGGCGGGCCGACCATTGCGCTGCGGGAGCTTTGGGGGGACCTCGCGAGTGCAGAGGGAGAGTTGTGGATCGGCAATGGCACGGGAATCACGGCGAACGGGAAGCTGCTTCGCCCCTTGATGCCGAATCCGTTTCGGAAGATCCCCCTGGTGATCGGTCAACCGCTGCGGGTGCCGTTCAAGGTGTGGGCGGCGAGCCTGCTGGAGCACAACTCGGGCTTGGCGCGGATGATGACAGAACTGGCCTGCGGGGTGCTGGACGCGGCGCTCATGGCGAGCATACAGGCCTATCAGTATGACGTTGACCGGATTGACCCAGCGGATTTGCTCTCCGGGTTCTATCCGGGCAAGGCCATCGGCGTAGAGGAGCTGACCGCGCAGGGGGATGGGGTGAAGCGGTTCGAGCCCGGCGGCGTTCCGCACGATGTTCTGGCGGTGATGGAGTTGCTCGATCTGCAGTTCGAGCGGGGCACGAGCATACCGGAGCAGACCACAGGCGTTTCGCGACCGGGCGGGCGGCGGAAGACGGCGCGGGAAGTCGAGCGGCTGCTCGGGCAGTCCATGTCCATCATTCGCACCAGCGCGCAGGATTTGGAGATCAGCTTCTTCGAGCCGATGCTCGACAGGGTGCTGAGTGTCTTCGCGCAGGTGACAGCACGGAATCGCCGGGCCTTCTTCCGGCCGGAGGTGGTTAGGGCGCTGGGGGCAGGCGCCGCGCTGATGATGGCCCAGATGAAGCCGTCGGAGCGAGAGCGGCTTCTGAGCCGCGATATTACACACCGGGTCTATGGGATGAGTGGGTCTATTGCGGTAAATGAAGACTTGCAGCGGTTGATCGGGCTGGCGGCCGCGCTGCGAGAAGACCCGGAGACCTGGGCGATGGTGAGGAAGCGCAGGCTGGCGGAGCGGATGGTAGAGCTTCACCGCCAGGACCCGGATGAGTTGCTGTACACCGAACAGGAAATGCAGCAGATGGCGGCCCGCCAGGCGATGCAGATGCAGGCGGCGAGGCAAGCGGCTGGAGGCTGGAGGCCCCGCGGTGGTGGCGGGATGGGACGGGGCGGGCAGGCCTTGGGTGAGCCCAGGCGAGAGTATGCGCTCGGGCCGATGGGGCCATAGGGCAGTGAGATGCTGAGTACATATTGGTGGTTACTGGTGGCTCATGCCCTCTGCGACTTCTCGTTGCAGACGGAGATCATGGCTAAAGGTAAGAGTCGGCAGTATCGGGCTGAACCGCCGACGAATCAACGGTACTTTCCCTGTTGGCCTTTCTGGTTGTCAGCCCACGCGCTGATATGGGGAGGCGGTGTCGGCTTGGTGCTTGGGGCGACGGCTGGCGCGATAGGCGCACTGGCGCATTGGGTCACGGACTTCGCGAAGTGCGAGAGTCGCATAGGCGTGATAGCCGACCAGGCGCTGCACTTCGCTACATTGATCGCACTGGCCTTGGTCTTTGGAAGGGGCGACTGAGATGCCATACTCTGTGAGGAAGCGGGGCAGTGGGTTTGGCTGCTGGAATCACGGCAGCAAGCGGTGGATGAGCAAGAGCATTCAGACGCTGGCGGAGGCGCAGGCACAGTGCGCCGCGGTGTCCGGGAGCGAGAAGACAGGCTGGAAAGGCACTGGGAAGCGAGGGCGCAAGTACAAGCGGGGTGCGTGGAGGAAGAAGCGTGGCTGAGGTCGTGGAGGCCCCGATAGACCCGGCCGAGGAGTTGAATCGGCTGCTGAACCTTGAGCTGGAGGCTGCCGAGAACGCGGAGGCATTCCAGCGGCTGCGGGAGCACTCGTTTCCGAGGATCATTCGGGGTTGGTTGGAGGCCTTCGTGAGAATGACTCCCGACCCGGAGAAGCTGCGCCATGCACACTCCGTACTGAAAGCCTTTTGGCTGATGAAGCAGGAGGTCGAACTCGGTGCAGACCGCGGTGCCGCGCGGGCGAGGAGCTTGGCAGAAGAGAGAGAGCGGGCCGCGGAGGCCGCGGAGGAAGACTACGACAGTGGAGATGTTTGAGATGGAAGCAACGGCGGCCAGAGGCCGACCGATAGCAGTAACCTGCCCGTCCGGGGCGACGCGGGTAGCGGGCAGAGGTTGGGCGGGACCGGCAGGGCCGGGTAGCCCGCGGGAAGGAGACGCACTATGAGTGCGCCCACAGACGCAGACCAGGACCCGAATGTTGATCCTGATGAGGGTCTTGGTGAAGAGAGCCTAGCCGACAGGCTGGGCCAATCCACAGAAGAGGAGGGCGAGAGTCTAGCAGAAGGCCAGGACGTTGCGGCTCTGCGAGCACAACTTGAAGACCTCACTGGGCGGCTCAGTCACGCCGAACGCGTGATGGGTGAGCAGGGCCAGGAGCTGGGGTTCTACCGGCGCCGATTCGGCGAAGGAGCCCCAGGTGGCGGCACAGTGCCGGGAGGCACTGAGGGCTATCCGTCCACCGGAGCTCCGGGTGCTGGTTCGCCGGGACCCGGAGGCGCACCTGCCGTTGATCCTTTGCAGGCGCTCATTACAGACCATCTGCTGACCGGCGATGTGTCGGGGTTTGCACAGGGCCTCAGGGCTGAGGTTCAGCGCGAGGCCCGCTCGCAGATCCAAGGCGCGGTTCACGCAATGCGGAGCGCGCATACTGAGCAAGCCGCGTTTCTGGAGGACCATCCCGAGGTCGCCGACGGTGACGGCAGGGAGTTCTTCGAGGATGCAGTCGCGCGCTTGTCCAGAGAGATGCCCGGTCTGCCGCGCAGTCAGATCATGGAGATGGCCCATCGCAGGGTCACTGAGCGGCTTGGGCGGATGGGCGTAGAGTATGACCGCGAGGAGCAGGACGCGCAGGACAAGGCTCGCGGAATGCAGACCACACCCGGCAGCGGTGCGCGGAAGGCTGGTGCGGGACGCGCGAGGCCAAAGAGCCGTGACGAGATACAGGCCGACCACAACGTCCAGACCACGAAGATGATCCGCGACCACCAGAGGGCCGCATCGCGGTCGCCTGGTTAGCTAGACGCTCGCCCGGTGAGGAGGATAACTCACCGTGGCGACTACAACTTGGGTGAACTGGGGGGCGAGCGGTGCGATGGCTGCGCCGCACCTCTCCCAGAAGATTTACGAAGACGCCCTGCCGT
>CP070816.1:2519065-2524651 GCA_020344235.1 Armatimonadota bacterium | reverse complement strand
CGAGGATAGAGCAGCGACTCGCCAAATCGGTTGAGCCCGAGGCGGCGACCGCCGAGCCTGGCGATGTTGTCTACGACGCGGCGGTATAGGTCCCAGTCCATGTGCCCGACGTCTCGCTGGAGGGTCGGGCGGGGACACATGCTGCACTCGAGGTTGCAGTGATTCGTCAGCTCGATGAAGAAGAGAGGGACAGGTCTCGCCTTGGGGACGAGGCCGAAGCGAGGGGCTACCTGTCTATTGTAGAGACCGACCCACCGACGGTTGACGCCTCGACGCGCCCGCCGCCAGAAGGATGCTGCTCGTCCACCGGCCATGTGGTTCCTCCGGAACGATAGGTACCCCGAGGCGGCATGAGTTCGAAGCTGCGACATCCCTCGCCCGGGGCCATGGTCCCCCGGGGACAAAGGTGATTATACCCAGCCGATTGCGCCTTGTCAAAATCGTGGGCGTTCAGTGGCGATCTGGCAGTCGGTTCAGGAACGGGGACTGGGGGCGGGGGTTGGGGTCGAGCGGATCATCGTATTTCGGAACAGATTCCTCGCTGGCGCTCGGAATGACAAGAGGCTATGGGGAAGGATGGCACGGTGGGGGGCTGAGATAGAGTGGATCGGTGTGTTCCGCAATGGATTCCCTTCGGCGTTGCACGGGCCAGGCCCTGTGCCCTCTCGGGCCGGGCAAGCGCCAGCGCGTTAGTCCTGATCTCCCTAGGAGGGCTCGAATGGCCCCTCGAGCAGCTGCCATCTGCCCCGCGGTTCAAGGAAATCGCGAAGGCAGTCCACGAGTACGAACCAGTCGGCCTTCGCGTCCCGAGGTGTGCCGTCAGAGGCCGTCCGGTACGTGTGGCCCATCGCAACCGGCATGGTGGTCCAGCCCACGAGGATCACAGACTCGGCATCAACACCAAGTCGTGCCCAGTGCAGGGGGTGCGCTTTCGTCAGGTGCACGCCGTATGCGATACGAGACGCCGGCACTCGCTCGACCCACCCCGGGAACAGTCGGCGCACGAGAATGGTGTCGTGCTGGAAGCAGACGGCAACGGTGACAACACGGCCAAAGATGTAGGAGAAGACGACGGCGCCGACAGCGAAGTAGAGAACACCCTGCGTCCGCTCAGCGAGGGGATCGATCAGATGGAAGACGGAGATCCCAGCGAAGGCGGCCAGGAAAACGCGCCAGACGGTGGCGTACGCCCGGCCGAGGGCCCACCAGCGTTCGCAGCCTCCCTCGCGGCGTTCGTCGTCCACCATTCCAGCTTACAGTTCGTTGGGCAGGGGATTGCCTCCTGCCGTGCGGCCTTAGTTAGCCGCACCGCAGCCTTGACGGCTGCTGCTTCGAGGCGCGAGGATTGGCAGGAGGTCAGGTGCAAGGGGGCCCAGCGCTTCGGCAGCAGGGCCGCCGAACCAACGAAAGGGGGAAGCGAGTGCCTGATCCTGTTACTCACTTCATCTATGTTATCGCTATCCCTGCCGCGTGTCTGATCGCCATTGTCTATGCAGTGCTGTTCTACCTCTCCCCGTTTGCCTCTTCCCCGGTCGAGCGCGAGCAGCGGTTCCTGGCGGAGTTCCGTGGTGCTCATCTCGTGTGGTAGTTGGCCTGGGCCGCCACCGTCTCGGCCGCCCTCTCCGGCTTTGCTCTTGATCTCCCGGGCTGTCTATTCGGCAGTCTTGTTGCTGTGGCCATAGGAGGGATGGTGGCGAAGATGTACGTGCCTGTCGTGGGACGTTGGGCCGGTGTCTGGAAATTCGAGTTCTATCACGCTCGGTATGAAACCTACAAGCGTTACTACCTCTTCTGGGCGAGAGGCATCGTCCCGGTCGCGATCGCGCTTGCACCGGGGTTGGGGTACGCCCTCTGGTGCCTGGCGAGTGGGTGGCTGGGAGGCAGAGGGCCGTGAGCGGGTGGGGCAAGTCACCGTGCCAAGGAACCGACCGAGCCTCTTCCCGAAAACGAGTCTTGTGAATCCCGGTTCGTAGGGCAGGCCCGTACTGCCCCTGCCGAAGGAAGCGTGTCTCCTGTCCGTGTAGGCTGGCCATACTCAGCATCGCCGCCAACCGCGAAGTGGATGATATAGCGTTTACTTGTCCCCGCCCGGCCTTTGACTCCCCCTCCCGGCTTGCGCGAGAGTCGAGAGGTGATACCTGCTTCCGCAGCGTGTGGCTGGGGGCAAAGGGCCCGCCACCCCGGCACGTGAGTGCTCAGGGGCTGCCGAAGAGCGGCCTCACAGGATAGGAGACACGCTCCCGCCGTAAGGTTCCGGGCGTGAAGGACCGGAACAGCGCGACGGGAACGGCCGGCGGAGTTCGGTGAGGCCGCCCTACGGCGGTTTTGCCGCGTGTGAGGGGCAGCGACCAAGCAGCGAAGGAAGCGTGTAGGCTGCTGAGCTAGCAGGTGGAAAAGAGCGGTGGACGATTTGGGTACACTACGAGGGTCGCCTTCATGGAATGTGATCATAGCGGCCCTTCGATGAGGCCGGGCGGCAGTTGTGCTGCCGGTGGATGAGTGCTGGGCCGCGGTGATTGCGGAGGTCCCAAGGGTGGACAGGGCCGGCTGACAGGAGACGCGCGGAAGTGGAGAGGCCTGGTGTGCAGTGATGTAACATATGAGAAGAGATCTTGTCGGCATGGCGCAGCCGCTCGTTGCTATGCGGAGGAGGGAGGGGAGGCGGGGGTTCCGGCATATGCTCTCGCGTGGGGCAACTGCTTCATCAGACGCTGCGTGGATGTGGTGGGCTCGGCCCTTCTGCTTGCGCTCTTGGCGCCCGCCTGGTTGGCCATTGGGCTGGTGATCAAACTCGAATCGCCGGGCCCAGTGTTCGTCTCCCAGCTTCGGGGGGGGCGCAGTGAGAAGCCGTTCCGGCTTCGCAAGTTCCGCTCCATGAGAGACTCTTTGGGGCCGGAGGAGAACGATCCATCTGGCACGCGCAAGGAGCGGAGCATGGCCAGGACCACGAGGTTCGGGCGGATCTTGCGGCGCACGAGCGTGGATGAGGTGCCGCAGCTTGTCAATGTCTTGTGCGGCCACATGAGTCTGATCGGTCCGAGGCCGTTCGTTTTTTCGGACCTGGAAGATCCCGCTGAGATTGCGCGGGCAACGGGCAGGATCGAGCCGGAGGAGTTCGCGCGCTGGCGGCGGGTGCGGTGTCAGGTGCGGCCCGGGATGACGGGTCTGTGGCAGATCAAGGGACGTAGCTCCCTTCCGCTCGAAGGGCTGCTGCGATACGACGTGGAGTATGTGCGGCGGTGCTCTGCGCGCTTCGACCTGGAGATTCTGTTGAAGACGATTCCGGCGGTGGTCAGAGGAATCGGCGCCTTCTGAGGGCGGAGCGTCGGGGTGTCGGCGGAGGGGAACCCACTGACCGTTGGGGGGAGGCGAGACGGCGGCGTTGGGCGCGGCGATGTCGGGCGCGGGGCGAGGTGGGGCTGTTCCCAGAATGCGAGTGGATGATATCTTTTGGCCACCTGGAGCGAGAGCGGCGCGGTCAACTCTGTCGTCCCCCGGTGCCCGGGAGCGCGCAGGACTGAGGACCGCGCCGGCGGCCTCCTGCGCACAGCAGGCGTTAGGTGCGCCTGGGGAGGAGAACAGCAGGGCGCGGCCAAGAGTTAGTGTGGGCCCCGGAGTCAGTCAGCAAGTGGGGAAAGTGGTTCACCGTCCATATCAAGCCGCGGAGGGGGCAAGTCGGCGAGTGTTCATGGGCGAGGCCGATGAGTTCTGATCGGCCTCGCGCGGGATCGGAGGCCCTTCTGCTGGCCTGCATGACCTGGGGGCGGGTGTTCGCCCGGCGGGGGGTGCCCATCCTCTGCTATCATCGAGTGGCGGACGATGCGGCCGGGGACATCAGCACTGTTGCGCCGGCGGTGTTTCGAGAGCAGATGGGGTGGCTCCAGGAGTGGGGGTTCCGGATTGTGGGGCTGGAGGAGCTGGTTTCTCTGCTGGCTTGCCATGAGCCGGTTCCGCGGCGGTCGGTGGTGCTAACGTTCGATGATGGTTACGAGTCTTTCTACCACGAGGCATCTGAGACCATGCGGGAGTTGGGGTACACGGCCTCTGTGTTCGTGCCGACGGACTATGTATCCGGCGCGGCCTCGTGGGAGGAAGGACTGGCGGGCTCGGGCGAGAAGTTGCTATCATGGGAACAGATGGGGGAACTTGCCGGGGCCGGGTTCTCCTTCTATCCGCACGGCGTAACGCATCGCCCCCTTACCCAACTGACGGGGCCGGACCTGGAGCGGGAACTGCGTGAGTCACGCGAGGTACTGGAGGATCGTTTGGGGCGACCTGCCCGAGTGTTTTGCTATCCGTATGGGGACTGCGAGGCGCGGGTGGAGCAGGCAGCGCGGGCGGCAGGCTATGATGGCGCGTGCGGTCTGACGCCGGATGTGAACTGGTCGGCCGAGCAATTGTGGAACCTGTGTCGAATGCAAGTACTGCGAACCACGACGCGGCGAGGCTTCGAGGCGCGCGTGACGGGCGCGTTCAGATATTACGCGCGACTGCGCTCCCTGGTCCGCGGCGGGGCAGACCGGAGGCCGCGAGATGATGGCTGAGCGGCCGGCCTCGAACGCATCATTGAAAGGACCGGTGGGCGTCGCGGCGGCGGCCGGCATCGCCGGCTTCTGTGTGATATCGGGGGTGGGGCTTGCGCTGGATCCGGTGTTGGCTTCGATCGGTCTGGGTGCGGTAGTGTTGGCGGTATTCCTGTGCATGCGGCCGGAACTGGCGCTGCCCGTAGCGCTGTTCACCGTTCCGCTCGACCTGCTGGGTCACGTGACGCCGGACGGGACGATTACGGCGGCGAAGCTTCTGATACTGCTGGCGATTGGGATCTGGGCGGCGCGCACTCTGATCCATAGGGACCGGTATCCGCTGGAGGTTCTCCGGCATCCTGTCTCGCTCCTCATGTTCGCCTTCCTTGCGATCAACGTGCTCAGCCTTGTGAACGCCCGTGCGCTGGAACCGGCCGCGCTCTATCTTGTGCGCCGCACGAATGTGGTCGTGTTCGCTCTGCTCATCGCGGTGGTGATCCGCGACCGGCGCTCCTGGGACCGCGCGCTGGTGTGGATGACTTTGGCGGGGGTTCCGATCGTGTTCTTCGGCCTGTATGAACTCATCACGGCGCAGCCCATCCTGGCGCTGGTGGCGTACCGGAGCCAGGACGAGCTGCTGCTGCTCTCGGGTGAGCACTGGCGGATTCACGGGACCTTCGACGACGGGCCGTTTCACGCGATCTACGTGGTGACAGTGGTCTCCTTGAGCCTGTGCTGGCTGCTGCGGACGCGCAGCCGGTGGATTCAGGCAGGGCTGTGTGCGCTGATTGCGCTGCTGCTGGTGAACCTGATCGGGACCGCCTCGCGCGGGGGTCTGATGGGACTGGTTGTGGTGCTTGGGGTGTTCTGGGTGGGGCTTGGGATGAGGCGGAAGTGGCTGGTGGCGGCGGGGCTGGTGGGAGGTGCGGCGGCGATTCTTCTGGTGGCGGCAATACTGCCACAGGTGCCGGTGCATCGGTATCTGCAACTGAGTCCGGAATATGATCCTACCACGCAGATACGGATGGGTCTCTACTCGGTAGGTATGGGGATGATTGTGGAT
>CP070816.1:2516383-2518965 GCA_020344235.1 Armatimonadota bacterium | reverse complement strand
TGGGCCGCCTTCATGGTGCCCGACCTTCTCTACTATCTTCTGGCTGGCGGGGCCGTGAGCGCAGCGGTGATCCCCGTCTTCACCGCGTACATCCACCGGAAAGAGGAAGCGGAGGGCTGGCGCGCCACCAACACGATCCTCACCCTGTTCAGCCTCTGCGCCATCGTCGGGATCGTGCTCATCGTGCTCTTCGCGCCCCACCTGGTCGCCATCGTCGCTCCCGGCTTCGGCCGCACGCTTGGCCCCGAGCAGGTCTTGGAGTGTGCCGGCTACGTCCGCATCCTCGCGCCCATGGTCATCTTCACCGTTCTCAGCGCCTTCGCCAGCGGCATCCTCCAGGCCCACCGCCACTTCACCGCACCCGCCGTCTCCTGGATGGTCTATAACATCGGCGTGATCGGCGGGGCCTTGACCGGCGGCCTGCTCATCAACCAGACTCGCGGCGATCCAACCGGCATCAAAGCCGTCTGCGTCGGGGTCCTCGTCGGGGCCTTCCTGCTGGTCGCCGTGCAGCTGCCGGGCCTCGTCGCGCGAGGGTTCCGGTTCCGGCCCGCGCTCGACCTCGGCCACCCCGGTGTGCGTGAGATCATCCGCCTCTTCGTGCCCTACATGGCGGGCCTCGCCTTCACTCAGATCGCCCTGCTCTGGTTCCCAACCTTCTTCGGGTCCTGGTTCCCGAGTGGTGTCACGAGCCTCCGCTACGCCAACCGGCTCGTCGTCCTTCCGCTCGGGCTCTTCGGCGTCGCCATCTCCACCGCTGTCTTCCCGACCTTCGCCGAGCGGATCGCCGCCGGCAAGATCGAGGAGTTCCGCAAGACCTTCTCCGCGACCCTGCGGGGCGTCTTCTTCCTCGCCGTTCCGTCGGCCGCCGCCATCCTCGTCCTCGCCGGCCCCATGCTCCGGCTGCTCTGGCGCGGCGGGGAGTTCGGCGAAAGCGCCATCGCCGCCGCCGAGTTCAGCCTGCTCTTCTATGTTCTCTCCATCATCGGGCTCTCGGGCCTCCAGATCGTCAATCGCGCGCTCTACTCGCTCCGAGACACCGTCACCCCGCCCCTTGTCGGCGTCGGCTACACCGTGCTCATTGTCGTACTTGCCATCGCCCTCATGCGGACCCGCCTCCAGTATGCCGCCATCGCAGCGGCCACCTCGGTGGGAGTCACCGTTGGGATGATTGTGCTCTTCTACTTCCTTCGCAGGCGCCTGGGCGGAGTTTGCGGCCGTGAGATCGCCGTTTCCTTTCTCCGCATCACCGTCGCCTCTATCGTGCTGGCGCTCGTCGCCTTCGCGGTGTCGGGCTGGCTCGGGCGCTCGCTCGGCCTTCCCACGACCCATTTCGCGCAGTCTGCACCGGTCGTTCTGCGGGTTGAGGCGGTCGCTCCTTCCGGCACCTTCCTGACCGTCGCGCTTCAGGTACTAGCCAGCCTTGCCGCCGGTGGGGTATCATACCTGTTGGCGCTGCGGCTCCTCGGGGCGCCTGAGATCGAGGCATTTCACAGCGTGCTCCGCCGGCGTCGCGCGGCACCTGAATCTTCTCCGACTGCATAGACCGCCGATATGTTACCTGCAGACCGACAACCAGCCGCCGATGTTCGGGCCCCGGTTCGGCTCGACCGCATCCGCAACTTCTGCATCATCGCCCACATTGATCACGGCAAGTCCACTCTCGCCGACCGCATCCTGGAGGTCACCGGATCGCTGGGCCAGCGCCAGATGCGCGAGCAGGTGCTCGACCAGATGGACCTGGAGCGCGAGCGCGGCATCACCATCAAGGCCAGCGCCATCCGCCTGTCCTACCGCGCCCGGGATGGCGAGGAGTAACTCCTGAACCTGATAGACACACCCGGCCACGTTGACTTCACCTATGAGGTCTCCCGCAGCCTCGCCGCGGCGGAGGGCGCGCTGCTGGTCGTGGATGCCGTCCAGGGGGTCGAGGCGCAGACTGTGGCCAACGTTCACCTGGCCGTGGACCAGGGACTCGAGATCATCCCGGTCATCAACAAGGTGGACCTCCCCAATGCCTCCCCTGACCGCACCCGCATAGAGCTGGAAGACATCATCGGCATCTCCGGCGACGAAGCGATCCTGACCAGCGCCAAGCTGGGAACCGGAATCGAGGAAGTGCTGGAGGCCGTTGTCCACCGCATCTCCCCTCCGGCCGGCGACCCCGACGCACCCCTCCAGGCCCTGATCTTCGACTCTCACTTCGACCCCCACCGCGGCATCGTCGCCTATGTGCGGGTCCGCAACGGCCGCATTGCTCCCCGCATGGAGATCCGAATGATGTCCACCGGGCGCACCTTCGAGGTCCAGGAAGTCGGCGTCTTTCACCTGGATCTGGAACCGGTCCAGGAGCTGGCCGCCGGGGCGGTCGGCTACGTCATCGCCGGCGTCAAGGAGATAGGCGAGGCACCGGTGGGCGAGACCATCACCAGCGTGGCCGGGCCGGCGGCGGAGCCGCTGCCCGGATACCGCCGCGCCAAGCCCATGGTCTTCTGCGGCATTTATCCATCGGAGAACCAGTACTATCCCTATCTGCGCTCGGCGCTCGAGAAGCTCAGCCTCAACGACGCCGCGCTCTCCTA
>CP070816.1:2513506-2516283 GCA_020344235.1 Armatimonadota bacterium | reverse complement strand
GCGCTCGTCACCGACACCAACCTCGAGGGGTTCTACTACAAGCCCCGCGCCGACAGGGAGCTGCTCGCGCGCTATTCCGACGGGCTGATCGCGCTCAGCGCCTGCCTCTCCGGCGAGATACCAGCGCTCATACTTCAGGATCGCGACCAAGAAGCGAGAAGCCTGGCCGCCCAGTATCGGGACATCTTCGGCGCCGACTCCTTCTTCCTTGAGCTTCAGGACAGCGGCATCGCCGAGCAGCAGCGCGTCAACGCCGAACTCGTGCGGCTGGCCGCCGACCTCGGCCTCGGGCTCGTGGCCACCAATGACGTGCATTACCTGGCGCGGGAGGATGCCCAGATCCACGATGTGCTGCTCTGCGTCCAGACGAACGCCACCGTGGACGACCCAAACCGGCTCCGGTTCCACGGCGATCAGTGCTACCTCAAGACGCCCGAGGAAATGGCGCAGATCTTCGCCGAGAGGCCGGACGCACTCACCGCCGCCGCCGAGATCGCCGCGCGCTGTCAGGTAGAGATCAACTTCGGGGAGGTGGTGCTCCCCGACTTCCAGGTCCCCGAGGGACACACCGCCGACTCCTACCTCCGTCAGCTCTGTCTCGAGCGCCTCCCCGAGCGCTACCCCGACGCACAGGAAGGAGTCCGCGAGCGCCTCGATTACGAGCTGAACATCATCGCCCAGAAGGGCCTCTCTCCCTATATCCTGATAACCTGGGACATCATCCGTTGCGCCACCGAGCGGGAGATACTCGTGGGGCCGGGCCGAGGATCCGCTCCGGGCAGCGTCATCCTCTATCTCCTTGGCGTCACCGGAGTGGATCCCATCAAGCTGAGGATTCCCTTTGAGCGATTCATAAACCCCGAGCGCGTCTCCATGCCCGACGTGGACCTGGACTTCGAGGATTCCCGGCGGGACGAAGTCATCCGCTACATAACCGACAAGTACGGCACCGAACACGTCGCCCAGATCATCACCTTCGGGACCATGGGCCCTCGTCTCGCCGTTCGGGACGCGGGGCGCGCCATGAACGTCCCCATGCCCGAGGTCGACCGCGTCGCCAAGCAGATTGACGCCGCGCGCCCCATCCAGCAGTCGGTGGACAACAACCCCGACCTAGCGCGGGAGTACCAGGAGAACACCACCGTCCGCAACCTGCTCCAAACCGCCATGGGCATCGAGGGCCTCGCACGCCACGCCTCCACCCATGCCGCCGGTGTCGTGATCTCCAAAGATCCCCTCAAGTCCGTGGTTCCTCTCCAGCGCTCCACCGAGGGAGACGGCGTCACCACCCAGTTCGACCTGGCGGCCGTCGCCGAAGCCGGCCTCCTCAAGATGGACATCCTCGGCCTCCGCACCCTCACCGTTTTCAGGCACGCGCTGGAGCTGATCCAGCAAAGCCGCGGCGAGCGGCTCAGCCTCGACGACATCCCCTTCGATGACCGCGCCACCTTCGAGCTCCTCTCCCGCGGCGAGACCGCCGGCGTCTTCCAGCTCGAGAGCAGCGGCATGCGCCAAGTCGTCATGGACCTCAAGCCCGACCGCCTCGAGGACATCATCGCCCTGGTGGCCCTCTACCGCCCCGGCCCCATGGCCCGCATCCCCGAGTACATCGCCGGCAAGCATGGCACCCGTCCCATCACCCATCTCCACCCCGACCTCGAGCCCATCCTCAAGGACACGCACGGTGTCATCGTGTACCAGGAGCAGGTGATGGAGATCGCCCGTCAGCTCGGCGGCTTCACCATGGGTTCCGCCGAAACCGTGCTGCGCGCCATGCGCAAGAAGGTCCACGACGCCATGGCGACCATGCGGGGCGAGTTCCTCGAGGGCGCGAGAAGGAGCGGCGTCAAGGAGGATATCGCCGAGCGGATCTGGGCCCAGATGGCCGAGTTCGCCGGCTACGGATTCAACAAGGCCCACGCCGCCAGCTATGCCATCAACGCCTACCAGACCGCCTATCTCAAGACCCACTATCCCGCCGAGTTCATGGCCGCCCAGCTCACCAGCATCATGGACGGCAAGGACAAGGTGGCGGCCTATGTGCAGGAGTGCCGCCGCATGGGCATCCAGGTGCTGCCCCCCGACGTCAACGCCAGCCAGGCCGGCTTCACCGTCGAGCACGGCAAGGTGCGCTTCGGGCTCGCCGGAATCAAGCATGTGAGCAAAGCAGCGGTGGAAATCCTCGCTGCCGAGCGCAGCGACGGCGGGCCCTACCAGAATATGTACGAGCTGTGCAGCCGGGCCGAGCCCGGCAAGCTCAACAAGCTGGCGCTGGAGAGCCTCGTGCGCGCCGGCGCGCTCGCCTCTCTGCCTGGATCGCGTGCCCAGCAGATCGCGGCACTCGATCAGGCGCTCGAGTGGGGCGCGCGGGTCCACCGCGACCGACAGGCCGGCCAGACCTCACTCTTCGGCGCTCCCGATGGGAACGGTGGCATTCAGCCGGACTCGCCCCCGCTCCCCGCCGCCGTCGAGTTCCCCACGACCGAGCTGCTGGCGATGGAGAAGGACCGGCTCGGTGCCTATCTCTCCGGCCACCCGCTCAGCGCAGTGCAGGACCAGCTCGCCAACATCACCACCTCCAGCCTTTCCGAGGTCGCGGAGGGCGGCGCCCCCGGCGACGTGATCGTGGCCGGCATCATTACCGCCTACCGCAAAATCATCACCCGCCGCGGCCGCATGATGGCCTTCTTCACACTCGAGGACCTGACCGGGCAGATGGAGGCGAGCCTGCTGCCCGATTCCTATGAGAAGTGCGGCGAGGCGCTCGTGGATCAGGC
>CP070816.1:2507943-2513406 GCA_020344235.1 Armatimonadota bacterium | reverse complement strand
GTCGCGATTCTACATCGAAAACGTCTTCGAAGAACTGGACGCGCCCAGCGAGTGGTATCTGGATGATAGGCAAGGGGTCCTCTATTATCTGCCCCCCGAGGACGTGGACCTGGAAACGGCCACCGTGGAGGTCCCGCTGCTCCAACAGGCTGTGCGCTTCCTGGGGACGCAGGACGAGCCCGTCCACGACATCGCCTTCAGCGGCTTCCGCTTCGCCCACACCGCCTCGACCTTCCTGGAGGAATACTCGGTGCCCTCGCTGAGCGACTGGGCCATCCACCGCGGCGGCACCGTCTTCCTGCGGGGCGCCCGCAATTGTCGGATCGAGAACTGCTGGTTCGACGCAGTAGGGGGCAACGCCGTCTTCGTGAACAACCACAACCGCGGAGTAGTCGTCACCGGCTGCAAGTTCACCGAGACGGGCGACAGCGCGATGTGTTTCGTTGGCTCGCTGGAGCTGACGAACGGAACGCAGCGGAACTTCCCCTACGAATGTCAGGCCACCAACAATCTCGTCCACGACTGCGGGGTCTTCGGCAAGCAGACCGCCGGCGTCTACATTTCGCGCGCCAAGCGAATCACCGCGGGACACAATCTGATGTACAACCTGCCCCGGGCAGGCATCTGCATCGGGGATGGCACCTGGGGCGGCCATCTCATCGAATACAACCACCTCCACGACACCTGTAGGGAGACCGGTGACCATGGCCCCTTCAACGCCTGGGGCCGTGACAAGTACTGGTGCCTGGTCCAGTCCCACACCGAGTACCTCCAGGACAGAAGCCACTACGCGGGCGAGGTCCTGGTCGATGCGATGGAGCCAGTGATCATCCGCCACAACTTCTTCGAGGAGAGGGCGGGGTGGGGGCTGGACCTCGACGATGGCGCCTCCAACTATGAGATCTACAATAACCTGTGCGCCGGTGTCAGCATGAAGCTCCGCGAGGGCGCCTACCGCACTATCTACAACAACATCTGGGTCAACGGGGCCAACTCGCCTTGCTTCCACGTCGGGAACGAGGACAACCACGACCGCTATGTGCGCAACATCACCGTGATGAGCGCGGCGCGCATGCGTCCCGAGCACGATCTGAACTTCGAGATGGACGCGAGCTATGGTGAGATCTACACCTTGATTGCGCCGCCCGCCCGAGGGCCCTGGCTGGAGGAGATCGACTACAATTGTTTCTACAGCGACGTGGGTGAGTTCGCCGCCCGCGTCGAGATGCGCGAGGGAGAGCGACGAAAGTACTCGCTGGAGGAGTGGCGGGCGCTGGGCTTCGACCTCCACTCCGTGTTCGCCGATCCTCTCTTCGTCGATCCTGGGAACAACGACTACCGTGTGAAGCCAGACTCGCCTGCACTGAAGCTCGGCTTCGAGAACTTCGAGATGGGCAACTGGGGGCTGACGGACGAATTCCCCGACGTGTGGCGAGACTAAGCTGCTCGCCGGCTTCGGCGTTCCGCGTAGGAGCGAGCGCGGCATCTCCGGCCGCGCTCGCCGCTGCTCTGTGTCGGATTGTGCCCGACGCTAGCTCGACTCCTGTTCTGATGCAGGTCCCCTGATCGGGCCTGGGCAGGAGGGCACCAGGGGTCCAGGCGCGCATTCGGCGACCTCAACGGTGGCCCTCGCGCCGGTCAGCCCCTCCGACGCGGCCGCGACCGTGAGCGATCCCGCCTCCCAGCTCGCCTGCACGTACACCATGAGCAGGCCGTTGAAGGCCGGGTACGTCGTCTGGTCCTCCGTGATCTTGCAGGCCGGGTCGCCGTTGCAGACACCGATGATCCTCCCGCTGCCCGTGAGGCTGAACGTGATGTCGTTGTCGGCAGTCGGGACGACGCGGCCGGCTTCATCGATCACCTCGACGATCACGGTCGAGACGTCCTGATTATCTGCATCGAGCGCCGCGCGCTCCGGTCGTAGACGGATGGCTGCGGGTTCGCCCGTGGACTCTACTCTGTCGGTGGCAATGAGGCGCCCATCGTTGTAGCCCCTGGCCTCGAGCACGCCGGGCTCATACGGGACGGCCCACTCGAGGTGTGAGTTGCGGGGCATGTCTTTGCGGCCGAGGCCCTCGCCATTGAGGAGCAACTCCACTTCATCGCAGTTGCTGTGGCACCAGACCCGGATCTCCTGACCTTCTCTCCCCTCCCAGTTCCAGTGCGGCAGGAGGTGGAGCACCACCTCGTCGCGCCACCAGGCCCGGAAGTAGTAGAAGTTGTCCTTGGGGAAGCAGGCCCGATCCATGGCGCCGTAGTTGCAGTGAACGCTGGGCCATTCGTTGGACTCCGGCTCTCCCCCGTAGTCAAATCCTGACCACACGAACGTGCCGGCCAGGAACTCCCGCGCCGCCACATAGGTCCACATCTTCTCCGCCGATCGCGCCCACTCTGGCGAGAATGTGTTGTCGTCATAGCCTGTGCAATGGTTGAGGTCGTCGCGCTCGTAGATGCCGCGCGTGGTGAGAGTGGACACGGCCTCACTCAGGAAGATCGGCTTGTGCGGCTCCTTCCGGTGGAGCTCGTCGAGGTCGCCCAGATTCAGATAGTTGCAGCCGAGAAGGTCCAGAGCGTCGTTCACCGGCCCTCCGTCGCCGCCGTGTACGGCAAGAGTGACAGGGCGAGTCGTGTCGAGGTCGCGGACCACCCGCCGCATCGTTCGCATGATCCGCTCTCCCGTGACGTTCTTCTGGATGGCCATCTCTTCGTTGCCCAGCGACCAGATGATGACACTCGGGTGGTTTCGGTCGCGCCGGACCATGGTGCTGAGCTGCTGCAGCAGCTCCCTGGAGCTGCCTGACATCCGCGCCTCGTTCATGACCAAGAAGCCCATGCGATCACAGGCGTCCAGCGCCTCCGGCGCCACCCAATTGTGGGCGCACCGGAAGGCATTTGCCCCCATTTCCTTCAGCCGCGCGACCCGATGCTGGTGGAGGCTGTCGGGGACGGCAATCCCTACTCCGCCATGGTCTTGGTGGATGCAGGCGCCCTTGAGCTTCACCGGCTCGTCGTTGAGGAAGAATCCCTTGTCCGGATCGAACCTGATGCTGCGAATGCCGAAGGTCGTCTCGAAGGTATCGGTGGTGCGTCCCGCGTCGCTCACCGTGGTCATCACTTTGTACAGATTAGGCGAGTCGAGCGACCAGAGCTGGGCCTCCGGGAGCGACACCTTCTGGATCACGACCTCCTGACCCCAAGGGCCAATGCCCTGAGTCGACTCGGCCGAGCCGACCTCTCTGCCCTCGGGATCGATCACCGTGGACACCAGCGTGCACTCTGCGCCCACATCCTGCTCGTTCACCGCCGTCGTCTCAATCGTGATATCCGCGCCGGTGTTGCCGCCGGCCCGCGCGATTTCCGAGGTCACGAATATGCCCCAGAGTCCCACGTGCAGTGGCTCTGTCTTCACGAGCCAGACATGCCGATGTATTCCGGCCCCTTCATAGGACCACAGCTCATAGCCGGTGGCGTCCGCGCGCACGACCAGCACCTTCTTGCCACCGTAGTTGGCGTAGTCACTGATGTCTACGCTGAAGCTCGTGTATCCGCTCTGATGCCGCCCCACGGGATGGCCGTTGAGCCAGATATCGCAGTCACGGAACACCCCGTCGAACTCGATGCTGAGACGTCTCCCGAGATCGGCATCCGGGATGTCAAACGTCTTGCGATACCAGCCAATGGAGTTCTCGGGGTACTGGCGCCCAATCTGCTTGTAGGCGTGCTCTGCTTCGGCCTTCTCGTCGTAGCCCAGTGTGACCGCCCAGTCGTGTGGCACGTCCACAGTCTGCCAGTCACGATCATCGAAGCTCGGGTGAGCGGGCCCGGTCGGATCGCCGGTCTTTGCGAGCCTAGGGAAGTAGCCGAAGTCCTTCTCCAGGTCGGCTGCATGTCCCAGATTGAACTTCCAGTCGAAATCCATCTTCAGGCGTTCGCGCACGACCGCCTCCCTTGCTCGAGTGTGTCGCCATCGGAGGTCACCGACCTCCATTTCCCTCAGCCCCACAGTGCTCTCCGCATCCCGGCGAAGACGCACCGCGATTCCGCTCTCATGGCGAGTAGTCCAGCCCGAGTCTCCATGCGACCTGCGGCAGGGCACGCCGCAGGAGCAGCTCCCTGGCACGGCATGAACGGCCGCGTAGTGGCCGCAGGCAGCATCGGCGTCCGCATGGGCTGTGGCCGCCGATGCCCACTCGGCATTTAACACCGTCAAGCCTTCCGACTGTCACCTGCTGCGTGCACAACAATAGTGGAGCAGCGACGATGGAAGGCTGCCCCTCCCGCTAGTACTTGACGAATCCTTTTGTGCTTGCTAGAATAGAGCAGACTCCTATGCACAAGGGGAGTAGGGTCAGGCGCCATGCGAAGCGTAAGGGATAGGCGCCCATCGGTTGGGCTAGTGGTGGAGGACTTGGGGCTTCAATGGGAACACGATAGCGCGTTCTCGGTGGAGCGGCCTCACGGGATGGCGGTGCACCTGTTTGTGCGTTTCCACTCACCCATGAAGGCCCGGACGACCGCGGGAGTCGTCACATCAGGACCAGGCGACTGTCTGCTCTATGATCCGACTTTTCCTCAATGGTATCGGGGAGCGGAGGGTGGATTCGCCGATGATTGGGTCCACGTCGGCGGGCCGCGCATGCCAGAGCTGATTCGTCTCTACCAGATCCCTGTAAATGAGATCCTGCGACCACGCGAGACCGAGTTCGTCACGCCGATATTCGAGGCGGTGAACCGCGAGCTGCGCAGGCGAGAGCCCCACTGGCGCGAGTCGGTGTCGCTCCTGCTGGAGAGCCTGTTTCTGCAGTTGGCGCGCCAGTTGCCGGGACAGCGTTCAACCGAACTCACTCCGGCCGAGGCAGCGCGCGTGGACGGATTCCGCAGTATCCGGATGCAGGTCCATGATCAGATGCAGAAGTCATGGCGCGTGGCAGACATGGCGCGACTGGCCAACCTAAGCCCCTCTCGCTTCGCGGTGCTCTACCTGAAGCTCCTGGGGACGAGTCCGATGGAAGACTTGATCCACGCGCGGCTGAACCGCGCGCGGGCGCTGCTCACCGATGAGAGGCTGTCGGTCAGACAGGTGGCGGACCGGACCGGGTTCGGAAGCGTGTGCCACTTCGCCCGCCTCTTCCGGAAACACGTCGGCTGCGCGCCTCGCGACTGCCGCCGCCGTCCGCTGGCGAGTGGACTCGATATATCGGAAGTGCGGGACGAGGGGAACGACACACGTGTGCCGGGGCAGCACAGTGGTGGCACTGGGGAGCGGATTCCGACTTGAGGGCGGCCCCGGCTCGGTGGATGGGCGGGGAGTCACGTCATTTGTCAGGTGCTATCTTCAGAAAGCCGTAGTTCTCGGGTTCTGGTGGGCTCTGAGTATCGGTGTCGACAAACACGATGTACCCGCCATCGCTCGTGAGACCGATGTACTCCGCGGCGTTGTTGCCGAGATCAGTAGTAGCTGGG
>CP070816.1:2496152-2507843 GCA_020344235.1 Armatimonadota bacterium | reverse complement strand
GTCGTACATGTAGATGACCGAGAGGTAGGAGTACATGGTGAGGGCGGTGGGCCCGATGGGAAGCGCTCCGACGGTGCGCAGCACTACTCCTCGCGGATAGAAACCGGTGTCCACGAACATCACGCCGCCGGCGGCCACCAGTCGCGAGGCGCCGAGGAGAACGGCGTAGAAGACGCCGATGAGGAGGGCGAAGCTCCACCAGGTCATGTTCGCCCGGACGGCCCACCAGAGCATGAAGCCGTTGGCGAGAAGGAATCCTAGCAGCGCCCAGCGGCCGCCCAGAGGCGTGTAGGGATCGGGGTCAGAGGGGGCGCGACCGAGCAGACTCCACCAGGCGGTGCGGATGGTATTCCGCGATTGGTAGAGGACCACGGCGCTCAGCGCGATGAAGCCCCCGGCCTCCTGGAAGGCGACGAAGTTGCGCGGGTTGATGGCGATGGCGGCGGTGCCTCCCTCCTCGGCGACGCCGAAGCTGCCCCAGATCAGCATCTGCACCTGGAAGAGCACGTAGAAGAGCCAGAGGCTGAGCGATACCTCGGCCGGCAGCAGGCAGGTGATCCCGATGATGGGGAAGATGATGGAGACCCGCATATCCCACAGCACCCGCCAGGGCAGGGGCATGCCGGCGAAATAGCGCCCCACGTGGAGGTCCCAGAGATTGACTGCCGGCACGGCGGGATAGAGCTTGTGGAACCAGGCAAGAACGGCGAGCGCGGCGGGGATGGCGAAGCCGATCCAGAAGATCCGGTTATTGAGGATGCTGGTGCGGAGGGTCGGGCGAGGCTGGTCGCCGGAAATGGCGAGAGGGACGTCCACGAGGGGGAAAGTGAGTCGCTGCCTGTCAATCCAGTCCTTGCTGAGGAGGGCGCCCAGGCAGAGCATGGCCGCCATGAGGGCGAGAGTGAAGCTGCCCCAGGCGAGCATGGGGGTGAGCCAGTCGGCCCAGGGAACGCCGAAGCCCTCCGGAGAGCCCTGCCAGAACCACTCCACGACGCCGACACGATCAGGGCGAAGCCAGAGGGGCACATTGGGCAGGATCATGTGCTCCCAGCCGTTCTCCGGGGTGGCCATGTAGATGGGGTAGACGGTTGACGAGACGATGTACGGGAGGCCGCCCTGCATGGCGAGGCCAACCGAGATGATCAGCATTCCGTAGACGACGAGCAGCTCGCCTCTGGTGAAGGCGCGGCCGGGCAGGAGCCGCACGAACAGGCCGTTGATGAGCACGAGGACAAAGAGCACCACCACCGCGCTGCCGAGCAGGGAGCCGGAGCCTACATCCCATGTCAGGTTGACGAAGGCAAGGTAGGGGTTGATGACGGCGAGGAGCGCGGCGGCAAGCGCGCCCATCAGTACCGCGCGGGGCGTAATGGGCATGACCGGCTTGGGGCGCGGGTCAATCTCGGTCAACGAGTCACGAATCATCGGGCAACTCCCGTTCGCGGGTTCGTCCCCGCGGCCGGAAGTTCCTCCTTCGCAGGACGCTCGTCTCGGATCGGCGAATCGGGATACCCGCACGGCAATGGCAGAGGAGAGGAAGGCTTACATGAGAGGATCCAAGAAGGTTCGGGCTGGTGTGATCGGAACCGGGATGGGCCGGTATCATATGGAGGGGTACCTGAGCCACCCGAAGTGCGAGCTGGCGGCGGTCTGCGACATCAACCTGGAGAGAGCGCGCGCGCTGGCTGCGGAGTATGGCGCGGAGCAGGTGTTCCGCGACTACCGCGAATTGCTCGCCATGGAGGAGCTGGATATCGTGTCCGTCGCGGTGCCGACTTACCTGCACGCCAGAATGACCATCGCCGCGCTGGGGGCGGGGAAGCACGTGCTGTGCGAGAAGCCGATGGCGACGAAGCTGGCGGACGCCGAAGCGATGGTTCGCGCGGCCAGGCGCGCGAAGCGCCGGCTCATGATCAATATGAGCTACCGCTTCTCTCCCCTCCAGCAGGAGATGCACCGGCGGATAGGGAGCGGCGAGCTGGGGAGGATCTACTACGCGAAGTCGCACTACACGCGCCGCAACGGGATTCCTCTGGGGGCCAACTCTTGGTTCGTGCGGAAACGTGCGGCCGGCGGGGGCGCGAGCCTGGACTTGGGCGTGCACGCGTTCGATCTTGTGTGGTGGCTGATGGGTTGCCCGAAGCCGGCCTGGGTGTTGGGCGGGGTCTATTCAGAGATGCTCCCCGCGCGCGCTGCTCAGCTCGGGGTGGAGGGAGATGTAGATGATCTGGCGGCGGCCATGGTGCGGTTGAGGAGCGGGCAGGTGATCTTCTTCGAGGCGAGCTGGGACGGACACCAGCCGGGGCACGAAGGCTACGAGATATACGGGACGAAGGGCGGCGTGTCGTGCCGCGATTGGGAGCGAGGGCTGAAGATGACCCTCCATTTGGAGGACAGCAGGGGCCGAAGCGTTGACCGTCCGGTGAAGGCTCGCGGCAAGAGCGCCAACGCCTGTCAGCACTTCGTGGATGTCTGTCTCGACCGGCGCAAGAAGATGCTTGCTTCGGGGGAGGAGTGCCTGACCGTCGCCCGCGTTCTGGACGCTATGAATCAGTCGCAGAAGACGGGGAAGCCGGTCAAGGTGTAGTTCGCATTATCGCGGAACGCCGGGGCCCCGGACCGAGCCCTTGTTACTGTGGCTTGGCCGGCCTGCGCAGGCTCAGCGGCCTGGAGGAGGCGGGGAGGAGACAGGAGGCCCGGGAGAAGGGTACGACGATGGCTAACGACAGCGGCCGCATCCTGGTAGTGAGCGATTCCCCCGACTATTACTCGACGAAGGATCTGAGGATCCTGTACCCCGGGCTGGTGGACGAGCACGACCTGAACAAGGCCCCAATCAGCCCGCAGATCTTGACGCCCTACGAACGAGTATGGACTCTCCTTCGCCGCGCCGAGAACGTTCGTCTGCTCGACTATAGTGTCATCCGGGAGCACGCGCGGGGCAGGGGCGCCCGCGTGGTGAGCCACTTGTTCGAATACGGGGACGGCTCGGGGCTGGAGTTCAGGTTCCGCAACGCAGGCCCCAGGCGACATAAGCTGCACGTCGTATCCGAGTCCGATCCGATCACGCGGGGATTCGCAGTAGGCGACGAAGTCTACTGGTACCGGAACAGCTCTGATATAGACGAGGCGCCGGTGGGCCACTACGCTTACCGCGAGGTGATCTGCGAGGATGACCCGGCGGCGGGCCGCAAGGTGCTGGCGCGCTCGACGATGACCGATGGCGCGATGTGGATCGAGGAGCGGTTCGAGAGCGGCGGCTTGATCCTCGCGTACGATCTCTTCAGCCCGCTCGACCTCGCGCTAACGCAGGGCGACCCATGGATTCTTCACCGCGGCACGTTTTCGAAGTACATTCCCGCCGGCAACGTCTTTGGCGGCACCGTTCGTTATGGGAGATACGAGAACCGCAAGCTCTCACCCGAGGAGGTGTTGGGCCGAATCGGGGCGCTGGCGGACCTGCCCGGGCGCGCGGCGCAGGTGGAGATCCGGGAGGAGGGGCTGTCCTCGGAAGGCACGCCGGTGCTGTCCGTCCGGTTTGGCAACGAGAGCGGGCCGCGCTTTCAGCTGTTCTCCGCGAAGCACGGCATGGAGTGGGAAAACGTCTATGGCATGCTCATCACCCTGGAGGAGCTGCTGAAGGGAGACGTGATTGACCTCGAGCGGTTCTGTGTGGTCGCGGTGCCGCTGCTCAATCCGTTCGGCTACCGCAATGGATGTAGGCACAATGCCAACGGTGTGGACCTCAACCGCCAGCTCCGCCGGGACTGGGACCGATTCCGCGGGTGGAGCGATGAAGTCCTGGAGCCGTGGACCTTCGATTTCAAGGGCCGCGGGCGCGCCTCCGAGCCGGAATCGCAGATCGAGGCGCGCCTTGGCGAGGAACCCAACAAGCTCTGCGTGATAGACGCGCACGAGATGGCCGGGGCGCCGATTCTGGGCGGCGCAGGGCCGAACCAGGAGGTGCTCCGAGGGCTATCGGAGCAGGTCGTCGCGAACCTGAAGAATCGCTACCTGATTCGCTATCTCACCGATGCCACTCCGCGCCAGCTCACGCTTGAATGCTATCCGGGGAAGTGCGGCGCGGACGATCCCGGTACGGCGCCCTGCTATGCCATTTGGTACGAGAACGTGGGGCAACTGCCGGACGTGCACGCGACGGTGATGCAGACTGATCTCGCGGCTGAGATCAACCTAACTGCGATGCGGTCTATCGCTGAATCGCTGTAAGTTGCCGGTCGAGATGCGGCGGCCACCTGGCCCAGCCGCTCGCGGCAGGACGTCGCGTAGTTGGACGTCAGCGCGCTGCTTCGCCCTGAGCCGTGAGGCGGTGTTGAGTCAGCTTCCGGCGCCGGACGGGCCGAGGGCGGCGAGCACCTCGCGAGCATCGAGGGGCTGGGTGACAGGTTCATCGAACACGGCCTGACCGTCGCGGAAGCCCACAATGCGGCCGGCGTGGCGAGCGATATCCCGCTCGTGAGTGACCAGTATGATCGTCTTCCCCTGCCGATTCAGGTCCTGCAGAAGGGCCACTATCTCCTGGCCGGTGCGGGTGTCGAGGTTGCCTGTGGGCTCGTCGGCCAAGATCACCGCCGGATCGTTGACCAGGGCACGGGCGATGGCGACCCGCTGCTGCTCGCCCCCCGACATCTCGGAGGGGCGGTGGTGGAGGCGGCCGGCGAGGCCGACGGTTTCCAGCGCGGCCCGGGCTCGGGCGCGCCGCCTGCGGCCGCCGTCGTAGAGCAATGGCAGCTCCACATTGTGTAAGGCATCCATGCGCGGCAGCAGATTGAAGGTTTGGAAGACGAACCCGATGCGGGCGTTGCGAATGTCGGCGAGCTGGTCGTCCGAGAGCGCGGAGACTTCCCGGCCGTCGAGATGGTAGGAGCCCTGGGTGGGGCGGTCGAGGCAGCCGAGGATGTTCATGAAGGTGGACTTTCCCGACCCGGAGGGCCCCATGATGGCGACGAAGTCACCTTCCTCAATGGTGATGGATATGCCCTTGAGGGCGGGCACCACGACCTCGCCCATCCGGTATGCTTTGTGGATGTCCGCCGCTCGGATCACGAGATGCCTCCGGCGTCCGGGCCCGCGTCGAGCGTGCCCAAGGCTTTCCGCACAGCGAGGAGCGCGGTCTGGTAGTCGTACATGGCTCGCACCAGGTTGGTGCGGGCGCGGGTGGCGGTCTCCTGGGCGTCGAGGACCTCCACGAATATGCCGACTCCCTCGCGGTATTTCCCTTCGGCGGCGGCGAGCTGGGCCTCCGCACTGGCAACCGACTTCTTTGCGGCCTCCAGGCTCTTGCGAGCCGTCTCGACATCGAGGAGCGCGGTCTCCACCTCGAGGCTAATGGCGTTGATTAGGTCCTGCTCTCTGGCCTTGAGAGAGCGCAGCCGGGAGCGCGCGGTATCCACGTTCGCCCGGCGCAGGCCGCCGTCGAAGAGGAACGTGTTGAGATACGCGACGACCGACCAGTTTTCGCCCTCCTGCGGGCCGGTCAGGCCTCGCTGGTATTGGGCGGAAAGGGACACCACCGCGTTCTTCGTGGCCTCGGCGGCGGCGACCCCGGATTCGCCGCCGGCGATTGACTGGCGCAGTGAGGCTAGCTCAGGCCTGTGCGCGAGCGAGAGGCTGAGCGCGTCTCCAAAGGGCAGCGCGGGGTGCTCGCTGTCACCCGGGGCCGGCCGCGCGAGGCGGAGCCGGTAGGTGGGCGGCACGCCCATGGTGCTCTTGAGCAGAGCCTTGGCGATGTCGGCATCGTTCTGCGCTTGAATGAGGGTGAGTTCGGCCGCTGCTGAGTCCGCCTCGGCGGGGAAGAGGTCAACGGGGGCCGCCACCCCGACCTCGGTGCGCGCCCGGACCAGGTTCTCGTGGTCCTTGGAGGCGGCGAGGGCGGCTTGGGCAACCTCCACGAGATCTTCCGCGGCCAGCGCGTGGTAGTACTGCTGCGAGACGGACCACACCAGCCCCTGGCGGGCAGCCTGCTCATCCGACCGCGAGGCAGCCAGCGCATGTTTCGACTGACGGGCCGACTGGTGGCGGCCGGTCTCCCACACGACCTCTCGCAGGAGCACTTCGGACTCGCGGCGGCGGCCGCTGGTGCTGAAGGCGATGGTGCCGGCCGGGGTCTCCACGAACGATGATCCTCCGACGCGGCCTTGGGTCACCACGAAGGTGGCCGAGGGGTAGTAGGATGAGCGCGTGCGCCTGAGGTTGGCGTCGGCCGCGTAGAGACCCTCGCGTGCGATGGCGAGGGAGGGGTTACGCTGGAGGCCCAGCGCGACGCAGTCATCCAGACTGAGGGGGTGGTCCGGGAGTTCGAGGCCGGCGGCCACGGCCGAGGGGCCCGAGAATGTGATGCAGGAGAGAGCGAACAACATGACGCCGAGGAACCGCATGCGAGAACCTCCTCACTCGGAGCGCAGAGCTTGAATTGGATCGAGGCGTGCAGCACGCCACGCCGGATAAAGCCCGAAGAAGACTCCCACGGCACAGGCGAAGCAGAAGCCCAGCACGGCGACCCAGACCGGCACGTGGGTGGGCATGTCCCCCTTCATGAGTTCCCCCACCAGCCAGGAAAGACCCGCACCCGCCCCCACGCCCATGATGCCTCCGATGCCGGAGAGGGTCATGGATTCGATGAGGAACTGAACCATGATGTGACGGCGCTTGGCCCCGACGGCCTTGCGCAGGCCGATCTCGCGGGTGCGCTCGGTGACCGAGACGAGCATGATGTTCATGATGCCAACGCCGCCCACTAGCAGCGCGAGCCCGCCCACGCTTCCAAGGACGAAGCTGAAAAGGCTCAGTATTCTCCCGATGGCCTCCAGCATGCGAGTCTGAGTGTCGACCATGAAGTCGGGCTGGTTGCCATGGCGGCGCATGAGAAGAGCCCAGATCTGGTCGGCCGCCTCCTCCGTACGGTCCATGTCGGACACTCGGGCGTTCATCCACCAGACGCGCTTGTTGCCGGCGATGCGCTTCTGCAAGGTGGTGATCGGCGCGTAGATGTTCCTGTCGGGGTCGGGCCCGCCCAGCGAGCGGCGGCCTTGACGCTTGGCCACGCCAATGACCGTGAAGCTGATTCCGTGAATGCGCACCGTCTGGCCGACCGGGTGCTCGTCGGGCCAGAGCTTCTCGGCGACCTTGGAGCCAACGACGCACACCTTCCGCCAGGCGTCACTATCCTGGTCGGAGAAGAAGCGTCCCGCCGTCAGCTCAATGCTGTGGAGTTCGGCGTAGTTGGCCAGCCCGGCCGCCACAGTGCCGGTGTATTCCTCGCCGCTGGCAGACTCGAAAGTCCGGTCGTACATACTGAACTCGGGCGACACCTGCTCGACGAGGGGACACTCGCGCTGGATGGCTTCGGCATCCTCTGTAGTCAGGAACTCAACGTGCGAGCGGCCCTCGCCCCTCTTGCGCTCCTCGGGCGAAAAGGCGATGACAACCAGGCGGGAGCCCATCTGCTCGAACTCCTTGACCACTTGGTCGCGGATGCCCTCGACGATGGAGACCATCACAATGACAGCGGCCACGCCGATGATGATCCCGATCATGGTCAAGGCGGAGCGCAGCTTGTTCGCCGCGAGGCAGGAGAAGGCGACCCGCAGGCTCTGTAGGAATCCCATGGGCGTGCTCAGCCCTCGTCTTCAACTTTCTCGGACTGCCGGCGGATGTCGAACTTCTTGCGCTCGGGCATGTCGGCCTTACCGAGCTGCACCTCTTCTCCCTCCTCCAGGCCGGAGCGTATCTCGGTGCGGGAATCGGTGGACAGCCCCTTGGTCACCTCGCGGTCCTCGGTGATCGGCTTGCCGTTCTTCTTCTCCGTGACCACTGCGACCCACCACTTGCCCTCTTCCTCTTCCTTCTCGAAGAGAGCGTCGTTGGGAACCCACACGACGTTGTCTGCTTGCTCGCAGGCGATTTCGACGTCGGCGGTCATGCCCGACTTGAGGTTGGCGTCGGAATCGGCGACGGTGATCTCGATGGGGAAGCGTACGATGGTTGAGGCATCGCCCCGCGTGTCGACGAAGGAGGCGGGAGCGATTCGGGTGACGGTCCCGCGGTAGATCCGGCCGGGCAGTGCATCGGCGGTGACCTCCGCAGACTGGCCGACACGGACCTTATCCACATCCACCTCGTTCAGGTTGACCTTGACCAGCATCGTGGAGAGGTCGCCGATGGTTACGATGGGAGCGCCCGATCCGTAATACGAAACCGCGGTGATGAGTTCTCCCTCGCGGACCTGGCGCGCGATGACCACTCCCGAGCAGGGCGCGCAGATGATCGAGTCTCGGAGGCGGGATTCGATCTCGGCGAGCGAGTCCCGGCTCTGCCGGAGGGACGCCTCCGCCTCGGTTACCCGCAGCTGGCTCATCTCAACTTCGGCCCGCCGCGCCTCCGCGATCACGACTGCCGTCTCCTGTTCTTGGACGCGCTCTCGAGCGGACTGCAGTCCTTGAGCTGCCAAGTCGAGCGCAGCCTTTGCAGAATCCACCGCGTCCTGGGAGACGTAGCCCCCCATCTCAAAGAGGCGGGCCTTGTTCTCGTAGACGCGCTTTGCGTCCAGGTGTCGGGTGTCGGCCTCCTGGAGGCTGGATTGGGCTACTCGGAGGTTGGCCCGGGCCTGGCTTATCTGCGACTCGACCAGCTCTGCGTCAAGGGCATGGGAGAGCCGCGCCTGCCTCAGCCTCGCCCCGGCGGCGTCCAGCTGAGCTTTGACCTGATCGCGCTGCGCCTCCACTTCCGGCACATCCAGACGCGCTATCAACTGGCCCTCCTCTACTCGATCCCCCTCCTCCACGGCGAGCTCGGCGAGCATGCCGGCGACCTTGGACTTCACCTCCACTCGCTTGATGGGCTCGACGAAGCCAGTCTCCCGAACGCTGACCACCACATCTCCTCGTTCCACCTCGAGCGTCCGCGGTGGATCAGGCTTCGGCAGGAACTTCGCCACCAGCGCCGCGGTGCATCCACCTATCACCACCAATGGTAGGAACACGGCGAAGAGGATTATCTTGAGTCGTCGTCGCATAACAGCATGCCTTTCCGCGCAAAGAGCAGATGCACCCAAGACGCTATAGATTCGATAGCCGACGCCCTGAGTCCTTGGCTCCGCCCATCCGCGATCACAAGGTTAAGACGCAGTGCAGCACCAGAAAGTTTCAGGCCGGGCCGGAGCGGGGGCCTCAGGGCGGCGTCGGCTTCGGCAGCGATTCGGCCAGTCGCTCCACGGTATCCTGCAGCAAGGCCGCGGTGCGCTTGAGGTCGTAGTGGGCCTCGAGGACTTTCTTCGTCACCTGCGCATGGAGCGCCAGCAGGCCAAGAAGAGCCGCGAAACCGGCCGCGGTCAGGATGACGAAGAGACTCTGGTTCGAGAGGGGCTCCGCACCGGGGCCACAGCAGAAGCCTTGGGCGAGGGTGGCTGCGAGCGCGGCGGCCGTCGCGACCGCTAAGGCGCCGCTCACGAGACTGAGAGCGCCATAGAAACGCAGATTTCGCTCAAGGCCCTCCCGGCTCGCCGGCGCACGACCGGACAGGAGCAGGGCCGCGGCAAGACCTGCTACCGCTATAACCAGCACGACCAAAGGGAGGACGCGCTCTGTCGCCGGGGGTCGGTAGTCCTCAGCCGGGGGAGGCCCGGCCGGATGCCCGTGCGCCACCCACTTGCCGCTCGCGTCTCTGACCCAGGCGTCCTCCGGCCCGGAGAACAGGCGGGCCAGAGTGACAGCGAGCACTAACACCATGATGACCAGCCCGACCCACTTGGTAACGTGCCAGAAGCTCATTGCCCACTCTCCTTGCGATTCGGGTCGACTTTCTTGGACTGGAGCCACGCGTCCACGTCGCGTTTGTCGAACTTGATGTTGCGGGCGGTAAGGCGGATGTAGCGGGGGCAGTCCCCTGATTGGATGTAGCGATAGATCGTACGCTTGCTCTCGCCCAGGTATTCGGCAAGCTCCTCGACGGACATGAGATACATTGGGCGGCGACCTCCTTTAAGGACATCTTAGCCCTTGTGATCTATTGCTGTGACAATTATACCATTAGAAAGACATGTTGTCAAGCACAGAATGACTGCTTTGCTGGCGGGAAAGCGCGCTGATCCGGCCCCCATCGCTTCCATCCGGCGCTGCCGGCAGCTATCCTGGGGCCGTATGCTGCTCGGATGTCTGCGCAGACAGCCGAGCCCAATACGTGGCGCGGCCCGTGGTGACCCATTGGCGCTCGATGGTGAACCCGTGCCTGCACAGCCAAGTCTCCACCTCTGACGCGCTGACCGGGTGCTTCTGCACAATGAATTCATGCTCCGCGCTGCTCCCGTCCGGCCGAATCACTGCCATGAGGCGGCGACTCCGGTGCAGCCTCCGCGGCGCGTCATACCAGATTGTCTCGCCGCTGAACTCAACGCGCGTTCCATCCGCGCATGTGTAGGAGTCTCCCGTCTCCCGGCCGGGCTTTCGCCAGCTCTCATCGAGATCGCCCTCCATATGGTCGTTGTCGAGGTAGACGTAGCCGCCCGGCTTTAGCGCTCGCGCCGCGGAGGCGAGGCAGTGCTCCTGCTCCTCCGGAGTTGACAGTTCGTAGAGACAGTTGCCGCCCAGTATCAGGAGATCGAAGCCCGTCGGCCACTCCTCACTCGTCACATCCGCTTGAGCCAAAGCGATTCGGCGCCGCACCTCTCGTGGTAGCCGCTCGATCTTCGCGCGCGCCCGGTCCAGCATAGCTTGGGCCTGGTCGAGACCGGTGAGCTCGTGACCGTCGTGCGCAAGCGGAATCAGAACCCGTCCCGTCCCACAGAACGGCTCCAGAATCCGCAGCGGCCCACGCCCGCCGATCAGATCTCGGATCTGGTCCACATCTTCAGCGTCCGTTTCCCACCACCGATCATAGATCTCCGCCACACACTCCATGTCATACCTGTTGACTGGATCGCGGCCCACCCGAGCCCCTCCTTTCCAGCAGCTTTCCGAGTTCATCTCCCAGCAGGCTCCCGATACATAGCGCCACCCCCAGAACCGCTTCAGCCTTTCATACTCCCGAGCGAATCGCTTGTCGCCCGGCTTGAGGCCCTTGCTCACCCGGATCATCAGGTTCTTCGCGGTATGATCCGGGTCTACGAACTCGACCCCGGGGCGGGCTCGTGCTGGGCTGTGTGCCGCTCACCGTCAGCCGAAGAAAGGTCTCCTGCTCCAGCACGGCTTGTCTCACTGCCGTCCTATACTCACCACTTGCCTTGGAGGCATCCATGTCGGCCTCTGCTATGCTTCCTCGGCACGCCGGGGCTTCAGCCATTACTCTTGCGGCAGCTCAAGCTCCAGCGCACCTTTGGTGTCAGGGTATGTGTTCGACGATCTCATGGAGCAACTTGCGGTGATGTTCTCCCCGCGGAGTGCCTGGGTCCACATAGGTCAACATCGTCATGAGCGCGAGGCACACGTAGAGCAGACGCGTCGGCTCGTACAGATCCCCTTCATTGCCATAACCGATGCGAAATCGTCGCAAGTCGAAGCCGCGGCCAAAGTAGCCGTACGCGCCGAAGTAGAGGTCTATCCAGGCGAGTTCGAGACGCGGATCGCCCACGATGGCGTCGGAGAAGTCAACGACCGCGAGGATTCGGCGACTGTCGGGGTCAACTATCAAATTGCCGTTGTGCATGATGTCGCCGTAGTGCAGCAGGGCCGGGGGCGC
>CP070816.1:2491550-2496052 GCA_020344235.1 Armatimonadota bacterium | reverse complement strand
CTCGCCAGCAGGTCGCGGCATAGAGCGTGCGCGTGCCCAGGTGGGTCGTAGAACAGGAACATCCTCCACCCCTTCACCTCGTCATCCCAGACGATGCAGGGGTCTCCTGCTACGCTCTGTGCAGTATCGGTCTGGGGCCTGCCGACGGCCAGGCCGCGGCGTTCCCATTCGATCGGGATCGAGATCCGGGTATCAGCAGTCACGAGCTATCCTGTCTGGCGCCAGTCTCGCACGTCGGCTGCGAAAACGAGACCTGTCCACTGTTCGCCGCGCACAGGCTGGCGGTTGTGTCCCGCCCACAGTGCAAGGTTGGCCGAACTCCCGCGCCGATGTTAGGCCGCGACGCAGCCGTTGTCAACAGAAACAAGCGACTGATGGCTGAGCAGCAGACCTTCGTCCAGCACGGCCTTCGGCGTCCACGGGCCACCTGCTACCCGCTGGCATCAACAGAGGAGAGGTCCATTCTGTACTGGATGGAATTGAACTGGGCGACCGAAGGCACCCTCGGTGTTGTCTGGGAGAACTCATGATAAGTGAGGATGGTATGGCGAAGCGGACCAACGTGAAGCGTGGTTGGGCGGATGGCATCGGCCTCAACTTCATCAGGCCGGATGTGGGCCGGCCGGGGAACTACGACTTCCTGAACAGCGGCGTCTGGCTCGTGTCGCAGTTCAAGGAGCTTGGCGTAAGGTGGAACCGACTCGCCTTCTCCTGGGTGCTCACGGAACCAGAGCAGGGGCGACTCAACTGGGAGCCTTACGACCGCATCGTCGAGGCTTGCGACAGGGAAGGGATCAGCCTCCTCGCCACCCTCGGCGGGCACTTCGACCGGCCGCCGGTTCCCACCTGGGCCGGCAAGTCCCTGGCCGAGGTAGTGCGCAGCAACGCGGGCGCGCTCGAGCGCTTCATCGAAGCCTGGGTGGAGCGCTACAAAGGTTCGATCCATCACTGGGAGATGCTCAATGAGCCCCGGACCTTCCATGAGGGCCTCACCGTAACGGAGTATGTCGAGGGGATCCTGAAGCCGGGCTACCGCATTGTGCAAGCCGCAAGCGCTGGCGCGGTCCTGCCCTGCGCCTTCGGGCAACTGCCCGTGCTGGGCGACAGGGAGGAGTTCTGGGACGCCGCCCGCGGTTACTACGACATCCATAACGAGCATATGTACGTGGACTGGGGCCTGTTTCGCACCAGGCCCTGCGCCATGCCGGAGGAGGCCAACGTCCGGCGCTTCCGCGAGATGGTGGCCGTCCATGGTGAGGGTGACAAGCCCCTCTGGATGACGGAGATCGGCTGGTGGGGCACGGGCAACATCATTTCGGAGTGGGTCTACGAGACCTACAAGCGCGACCCGATGATGCGATCGGTTGAGTTCCAGCCTCGCTACCGGGGTGAGGAACTGCTGAACCATCCGGTGGTGCTCCGGGAAGATGCACTGCGGGCCGAGTGGCTGAAAAGCATGTACCCGCGACTGCTCTCGGTGCCGGGGTGTGAGAAGGTGTTCCTCTGGGTTTCGCTGGACGAGTTCGAGGGGTGCTATGACCCTGACCGGGTCTACGGCAGGAGCACCGCCGAGGCCCCTGCCAGCCAGGTTGATCTATGGGGGATCATCGCTGGCGACAAGCGCTGGCGGAAGAGCGCCTTCGCGCTGCGGGAGTTAGTGCGGGGCAGTTAGAGGGCAGCGTTGGCCGACAGCGCGAGGAAGATGAGGAGACTCACAGTGTTCCTGACCGGCGCGAGGGGCTTTTCGTCCCAAATGGCGATGGGACACCGAGTTCATCTCACCTCAAAGTGTAGCTTAGCCCCTGTCCCAGATTCGCCGACGACGAACAGGGAATCACATGACAAGAACAGTCTCTCGCGGAGGCGGGCGCTTCCCGGTGTTCGCACCGTGGGACATGATCACTTAACGGCGCAGCCCCGAGCACCTCATCCTCGACCTGGTTGACCGACCTGAGCACATGCACCAGATGATGTCCCGGCTGACTAAAGTGCACCTCTCCTTGCTCGACCAGTTCGAGGCGCAGGGCTTGCTGGGCGTCGGACAGCGCCTCATCCACTGCACCGGCGCGTACACGGACGAGCTTCCCGCCTCAGGCTACGATCCCGCGCACGTTCGGCCGCGGGATTTCTGGACCTACGGCATGGCACAGGTGTTCTCGACGGTATCGCCGACCATGCACAAGGAGTTCTGGCTGGACTACGCCGCGAAGTGGTTCTCGCGTTTCGGCCTCGGGTACTACGGCTGCTGCGAGCCGCTGGATGGGAAGATCGACACTATCCGCAACCTGCCGAACGTCAGGAAGATCTCCATGAGCCCCTGGGTTCAGGTGGAGAGAGGCGCGTCAAGAATCGGGTCGGACTTCGTATTCTCTCGCAAGCCCAGCCCGGCACTGCTTGCCACCGAGTCGTGGTCGCCTGCTAAGGTGGAGCGCGACCTTCGGGATACGTTGGAGACATGCGTCCGTTACGGATGCTCGGTCGAGTTGATCCTCAAGGACATCAGCACTGTCTGCTACCAGCCGCAGAGACTGTGGGAATGGGCCGACATTGCGATGAGGGTGGTCGGAAAGTAGCGCGCGACGGCTGGTCTGCTCGTGCCGACACAGAAGCTCCCCTTGCTCCGCCGTCACCGGCTCGCCAGGGACCCCCCCACCGGCCGTCCCCCACCATGTCGAGAAGATGCCCTACACTGACCAGATCATCGTGCTGCCCGGCCACGTGCGCCGGCGCGCTGCTCCAGCGGTCGATTATTTCTTATGGTGTCCCCGGATTTTGCCAATCGTGCTCACGCCCCCGGCAGGGCGGGGAGTATCAGTGGGCTGCCGGTGGCTACTCTATGGTGATGGTGAAGGTCCTCGTTCCGTGCACCAGATCGCCGGCCGCGTCCACACTCCGCCACTCCACTGAGATCGGCCACTCGCCCAACGGGGTGGTGCTCGCCACAGTGGCCTCGTAAGTCGTGCTCCAGGAGTCGCCGGGCGCCAGGAAGATCGGAGACTCTATCCAGTACAAGTTGCGCTCGCACACTTCCCCGTCAGCACACAGCCGGTGTCTCTCGGTGTGCTGGTAGATCATGACTTCGGTGTCCGCGTGGCTCACGACACTGCCATCCAGGAACACCGTCTCGCCAGGCCGGAAGACGGTGCGAGGAACCCCCCACTCGTCGCGGGTCGCGATGCTCAGTTCGAGACCTTCCCTAGGAAGGTACTGCGCGGGCACGTCGGCCGGTGGAGTTGTGAGCAGCTCGGGCATCACGTCGCCGTCGACTACGTAGGGCATCGGCACCCCCATCAGCCATCCCAGGGTGGGCCCGATGTTCTCCAGGTAGCGCCTAGGTGCGCTGAGCTCCTGGCCCTGCCTGATCTGTGGACCCAACGCCAGGAACATGATGTGTTGGCACCCGGTGCAGCAGTCGCCGTGTCCCCGGAAGTCGCGGCCGTGCCGGCCGTGATCGGTGGTGACTATAAAGGTCGTCTGGTCGACATAGAACGGGTCGCTCTGTATCTTCTGCCAAAGCAGGTAGACTAGGTTATCCGCGTTCCTGATACGCTCGATGTACCTCGTCCAGCGCCCCGTGTGTGCCCACCTGTCGACGCCGTGGAGGTTCACGACCAGCAGGCGCGGGTGGTACTGGTCCATGAGGCCGGCCACCTCCCTAATGACGTCCTCGTCCTCGCGCGGCGCCGGTAGCCAACTGGCGCCGTAGGCCGATCCGTATCCCGGGTGGGTGCTGTAAGTCATGGCCTCTAGGGGAGTCATCCCCTCGTTGGCGACCAGCCATGCCTGTGTGGGGTCGGCGCCGGTCGCGGCACGGAAGTACTCGAAAAGCGTCGGCGTCGCCGGCCGGTTCAGCTCGGGGATGGTCCAATCCGGGAAGCGGATCCAGGAGTCGTTCCCAGTTAACAGGGTAGCATGCGCGCCAAACGTCACCGTCTGAGCGTGGTTGTAGAACCCAGTGTGGATCGTGCCCTGGGGCCGCAGGTCGTTCCAGATGTGTGGGATGTTACGCTGGCCATCGACCCCGAAAGTCTCCGCGTAGCGCGCGCCGTCGATTACAACGATAATGGCATTCGGGGTCTGGTCGGCGGCCCAGCCGGCCGCGGGGAGCGCCACGCAGACGAGCAGGGTGAACGCCGCGGCCGTTGCGAACGCGCACAGGCGCGTCAGTCGGTTGTTCATCACCCGGCCCCTCCTGCTGCCGCGCCGAGCATCGGTGGCGAGCGCCACCATCCCCGGCACGCACACCGCCTTTGTCACTCGGTGAGCCGTCATTGGTCCTCTCCTCTCGTGGCGTTGCCCCGCCACCTACGGCAGCCCTCCAGGGCATCGATGGTTATGATTGTGTCGGTGGCAGACCAGCGCTTCTGCCCCGAGACCTCGATGGCCGTAGTGTACCAGGACTAATCTGAGGCCGCCAGGAAGCCCAGCAATACTGTGGGACTAGTTTGGATGAGCTAGGGTTGCGCCCTTCCTGGCGACCTCTTGGTCTTCTCTGCTTCCTT
>CP070816.1:2488673-2491450 GCA_020344235.1 Armatimonadota bacterium | reverse complement strand
GCGATGGCCTGCTGGATCTGCTGTTCGGTCTCGAGGTCTACGCTGGCGGTGGCCTCGTCGAGTATGAGGATCGCCGGGTCGTGCAGGATGGCGCGTGCGATGCAGATGCGCTGCTTCTCGCCGCCGGAGAGGCGGGAGCCGCGCTCGCCGACCTGCTCGTCGTAGCCGTCGGGCTTGCCGATGATGAAGTCGTGGGCGTTGGCGATTTTGGCGGCGGCCATGATCTCCTCGGCGGTGGCCTCCGGCTTGGCGTAAGCGATGTTCTCGGCGATGGTGCCGGAGAAGAGGAAGGGCTCCTGGAGCACGACGCCGAGCCTGCCGCGATAGGACCAGAGGGAGACGTCGCGCAGGGGGACGCCGTCTATGAAGATCTCACCCTCATCGGCATCGTAGAAGCGACAGAGCAGGTTGATGATGGTGCTTTTTCCGACGCCGCTCTTGCCGACGAGGCCGAGCATCTGGCCGGGCTTGACCTTGAAGGAGATGTCCTTGAGGACTTGCTGGTGCTTCTCGTAGCCGAAGCCGACGCTGCGGTACTCGATCTCGCCGTGGATCTCCTCAAGTTCGATCTCGCCGCGGGAGCGCTCGCTCTCCGACTCGGCGTCGAGCACCTCGAAGACGCGCTCGGCGGCGGTGAGGGCGCGGGTGATCCACTGAGTCGAGTGGCCGAGGAACTCGAGCGGGAACTGAACCATGTGCAGGTAGGCAAGGAAGGCGATGATCCTGCCGATGGTGATGGCCTGGTACATGTGGAGCATGCTCCCGAAGTACCAGACGAGCAGAGAGCCGCTGCCGATGATAAACCACATGAGGGGGAAGAAGGTGCCGGCCGTCTGGTCGGCGTAGGCACCGGCGGCGCGGAGCTCGTCATTCCGATAGAAGTAGCGGCCGATCTCGGACTGCTGCTGGGAGAAGGCCTTGGTGACCTTGACGCGGCCGAGGGCATCGGAGACGAGGGTGTGGAATCGGCGCCAGCGGTACCACCAGTTGTGGAAGGCGCGCCGGAGGAGCCGCCAGAGCTTCCGCACGAGGATGAAGAGGATGGGGAGCGGGATCATGGCGATGAGCGCGAGCTTCCAGTTCATGGCAAGCAGGACCACGCTGACGGCGAAGACGGTGACGACGTTGACGAGCATGAGCGGGAGTGCGAAGGCGAGCAGATCCTGGACGCCGTTGGCGTCCTGGCTGAGCCGCGAGACAATGGTGCCGGTCGGGTGATGGTCGTAGTAGCGCATGGAGAGCCACTGGAGGCGGTCGTAGAGCTGGGCCCGGATGTCGAAGCTGATGCGCGCGCCGAGCCAGGCCGCGATCCGGTTTCGCCAGATTTCCATGCCTGTGTGGTCGAGGCTGGCGACGGCGAGGCCGACCACGAGCCAGATGACCAGGTGGTAATTGGCCCGGGGGCTGAGCACGTCGTCCACGAGGATCGCGGTCAGGTAGGGAGGGACAAGGCCCGCCACAATGCCGCCGGTCATGAGGAAGCCGATGAGCACCATGCGGCCGGTGTAGGGCTTGGTGTATGCGAGCAGCCGGCGGAGGGTTGCGCCCTTGCGCAGGCACCGCGGACAGACGCGGGTGTATTCGCCGAGGAAGAGCCCGCAGGTCACGCAGCGCTTGGCTCGGTCCTCCACCTCGGGAAGCGGCTTGCCCTCGATGAGAGCATCGAGCTGGATGCGCACGCGTCCGAAGGCGTCGGACATGGCATGGCTGAAGGAGATCAGGTCCTCGCGCCGCCCATCTACGACAGCGCGGAGCGCGGCCCCGCCGACCAGGGTTTCGATCTCGACCTTGGTCATGCTTGAAAGGGGCAGATTGACCCTCAGCTCCGGCTCTCCGCCGTTGGCGAAGAAGACGAGGAGGCGATCATCGGCGAGCGCGAGGAACTGCTCTCCGAAGGTTCCGTCCGGAGCCAGATCGCTGAAGGCGAGCAAGCGGACGCGGGCCCCTGGCTGGACCCTGTCCACAGCCTGTTGGACATCCTCTGGTATGGGAGCGAGTTCGGCCATGGGATTGTACCTCGCGCAAGCAGAGAACGACAGATCGGGATAGGAGCAACGGCCTTACGAGATGGCGATGGCGCAGCACCGGCCTGACGCCGATGTGCGCCAGCCGGTCACGCGGGAGGCCCCCGCGGGCGCCCACTCACGCCCGCGCCACCGGCGACCGCCGGCAGGTGCTCGTGTTAGAAGGTGCGCAGTTTCTCCATTGGTCTTCCCCCCTGGTTCAATAGGGGTGCTCTGCCCCTCGCTCACTGGGGGTGGAACGTGGAAAACGCGCCCAACCTGCACCATCCGACCCCCCGGATGGCAAGGAGCAGGCGCGTCGAGGGCTGAATTCGCGTGAATCCTGCCAGAACCTATGGTTTTGTCGCTGGTCAGCCATGCAGACTGTAGCTGAACGGGAGATCTTTGTCAACCCCTATGGCAGTCAATGGCCCATGGGGTGACCGGCGTGGGTTCGGAGGTCGGATTCTGTCGCCGACGGCTAGACCGAGGACTGGTCGGTGCTGCTCGCCGGCTTCTGCGCGCCGATGATGGCTTCGCCCAAGTCCTGCCAGTGTACAGATACTGGGTCGAAGCCAATGGCTCGCAAGTCGGCAAGGTGAAGCTCGCGAGGCTGGCCATCATCGCTGCCCTCCCAGTACTCGGCGGCGTTTGCCGACTCGAGCAACTCCGGCCGGGCCAGCTCACGGCCCAGCTCGGTCCAGAAGCCATCCCAGTCATCGGCTGAGGCCGCAGAGAATGCCGCCTGGCGTTTGGCGGCGCGCATCCGGCGGT
>CP070816.1:2474225-2488573 GCA_020344235.1 Armatimonadota bacterium | reverse complement strand
GCGCACGCGCGCGCCTCACTTTCGCATCCTCCCTCACCCGCAGCCGCCCCGTCAACTGCTCTATTCGCTCCACCGTCGTCAACGTATCCTCTGCCGCCAGCAGCAGCGGCACCGCAAGCTGCTGTGCGCGCTTCACGATCACTCCACTCGGATACATGTTCCCTGTCAGCACGATGGCCTTCGTCGCCGTCTGCAGCGCCGCCAGTTGAATGTCCGCCCGGTCGCCCCCCGTGATCACCGCCTTGTCCGCCAACTGCCGGAAATACTTCGCCGCGCTTGCCACCCCCATCGCCCCAATCACGAAATGCACGATCAGCTCATCCAACGCCTTCTCACAGCACAGCAGCTTCGCCGGTAGGTGTTCCGTCAGATCCCGCACCGTGATCGCGCCCAGCAGATCATCTTGCGGCAGTATCGCCAGCACCGGAATGCCCCTCGCCTCCAGGTGCCGCCCCAGCGGCCCCTCCAGCGCCTCCCTATCATCCGGCCCCACGAAGTTGAAGATCACTCCCCCCAGCCGCTCCCCCATCAGTCGCCGCGCCAGCAGCACCTCCTCAACCGTCACATCCGCCGCAGACTTCGCCACCACCACCACCACCGCCTCCAGCAGGTCCGCGATCGCCGGCGCCGATAGACCCAGCAGCGACCCCCGCGAAAGATTCCCCACTCCCCCCACAATAACTACCTCCCGCTCCGCGGCCACTCGCGAGTACGCCTCCCTGATCCGCTCCCGCAGCCCCTCCACCTCACCCCGCATCGCCCTCTCGCTCAGCTCCCCGGTCAACAAGACCGGGCAGATCGCATCCAGCGGCGTCTCGGGATTCAGTCGCCGCGTGATGAAGTACGCGTCCTCATCCGTCGTTACCCCTCCCACCTCATGCGGCAAGGTTCCCAGCGGCTTGAAATAGCCCACCCGCAGACCCCGCTCTTTCAGCTCCATCCCCAGCGCCAGCGCCGTCAGCGACTTGCCCGAAAACGAATCCACCGATGCTATGTAGATCGGCCGACTCACGCTCTCAGCTCCAGCTTCTCGGCCACCGACGGGAAGAGCCGCAGGTCTGTATGTGGCAGAAAGAGTCCTGACACATAGCGATCCATATACCCCGGAACCACACTAAGCTCGAAATTGGTCATCCGACGCGCCAACTCCTCCATCCCGAGCCGAGCTTCCCGGCCCAACAGCGCCAGCCGTGCCCCCGCCACCGCCGTGTTCCCCACAAACCGAATCCGGTCCAACGGCACGTCCGGCAGCAGCCCAATCAGCACCGCGCTCTCCGCATCCAGATAGCTCCCGAACGCACCGGCGACCAGAATCCGCTCCACCCCCGAGGCCTCCAGCCCCAGGCTGTCCAGCAGCGTCTCCGCTCCCGCGTACACCGCCGACTTCGAGCGAATCAGATTCTGGATCCCGTCCTCCCCGAGCGAAATGTCATCCGCGCGCCCCACCTCCTCCCCCCATACCAGCACGAACTCAGGGCGCTCATTCCTCACTCGCACCCGCCTGCTCTCGAAATCCAGGTTGATCCGGCCGGCCCGGTCTATCACCCCCGTGCGCAGCAGGCTCGCCAGCGCGTCCACCAGCCCCGACCCGCAGATCCCCCGCGGCTTCGCCTCTCCAATTGTCACATACTCCACCTGGTCCGTCGCCGGATCGTACGACACTCGCTCCATCGCCCCCACCGTCGCATACATCCCATACTCCACCCCCGATCCCTCGAAGGCCGGCCCCGCCGAGCACGAGCAGCACATCAACCAGTCCCGGTTGCCGATCACCATCTCACCGTTCGTCCCCATATCTATGAACAGCGTCAGCCGGGGCGACTCTCCCACCCCCGCCGCCAGCACTCCCGCCGTCACATCCCCCCCCACATAGCTGCTCACGCACGGCGCCAGATATACCGGCGCGCCCGCATGAATGTCCAAACCGACGTCCCCCCCGCGCAGCGTCGGAACAGATCGCACCGCCGGCACATACGGCTCCCGCCGAATCGCCGCCGGATCAATCCCCAGCAGCAGATGCGTCATCACCGTGTTCCCCACACAGGCCGCGGCGATGATCTCCTCAGGACCGATCCCCCGCCCCTCCGCCAGTTCCCCCACACACCGGTTGATGGTGGCCCGCACCTCGTCCCGCAGCTGCACCAGCCCGTCCGCATGCTCCTGCGTCCAGATAATACGGGAGATCACATCCTCCCCTCGCGCCACCTGATCGTTCAGCGAAGCGCACGCATCCAGATAGCCCGCCGTCTCAATCTCGATCAGGTGCACCACCACCGTCGTCGTCCCCACATCAACCGCCACCCCATAGCTCTTCCTCCCCCGGGACGACTCCAGACCGAAGACCTCCCCCCGCCCCCCGAAATCGCCGACCAATGCCTCCAGCTCCCAGTTCTCCCTTCGCCCCAGCGATGGCAGCGCCTGCAGCGCCTCCAGCCCGACGCTGAACTCAGAGAAGCTCTCCCCCGCCCCCTCCTCCAGACACTCCGCCACGCGCTCGACGTCGCCCTTCTCTGGCTCCCGCTCTGGCGGTGAAATGGCGAGTCGCCTTCGTTCCGCCAGAGGGATTGAGGTCTCCCTCGCGGCCCCCTCGCTCGGTCCCGCGCGGCTGGCATCCATCAGAATCTGCAGCTCGCCCCGCTGCGATTCCAGCGGCACCTCCACCACCAGGTCGTCCTCGACACTCGCCTGGCAGGCCAACACCATGCCCTGCGCCAGGTCCTCCTTGGAGAGCTTGTCATCCCCCCGCCCCTCCACCCGCCCCAGAACCACCACCACCTTGCACTTGCCGCACGCACCCTGACCCCCGCACGCCGAATCAATCGCTATCCCAGCCGCATTCGCAGCATCCAGGATGCTCCGGCCGGACTCGACCTCCACGCACGCGCCATCAGGCAGGAAAACTACGATGTGGCTGCTCATACCGAACCGCCGCCCCCGATTCTCCGCGACCTACTCGCTCCTCAGGCCGTTCTGCACTACCCCTCCCCCGGCCACGCAGTTCTCAGGAAACTCGGAATCCCCGACGATTCGCGTGGACCCACGATCACTTTCCATTCCAGGCTCAGCTCGTCCTCCAACTTGCCGCTCAGCACTGCCACATGGCCCGGGATGATCAGCTTCCGATGTTTCACCTTGCTTCCCACATCGAAAGCCTTCACCTTCTCCGCAATGATCTCCGCAGTGAACTTCTCCGCCGCCCAAGCCGTCAGCACCGACGTCCCCTCAGTGTCCACCACCACCGCCCACGCCGGCACCCGACTCGCCTCCACATCCCCTTCCACCGTGAAGTACGTCAGCGAGAAATTCGTCGTTACCAGCACCGGCGAGTCCTCATTCGGACTCCCGATCTCGTAGATCCCCTCCTCAACCTGGATCGGCTTCTGCGGATCCGTGTATATGTTCTGCCTCACCGTGAACAGCGTCAGCAGCTCCCACGCCTCGGCCTCCTTCAGCACCAGCATCCCGGCGTACTTCGCAATGTAGCAGGCCGCCTGCTGCAACTTCTCCTGCGCATCTTCCCCCCGCGCAAAAGTGATCGTTGGAAACCCAAGAGGCCGGAACCGCTTCCGCAGCGCGGCCCTTCGGATCGCAGTCTCGTTCGCCAGCACCTGCGCCGGCGCTCGCGCTCCGGAGTCCAACACCAAATCCGTCGCCCCCGCCCCCTGCGCCTTCTCCGACAGCTCCGCCAGAGAACTCAGATCATCCCCCCTGATCGCCAACGGGCACCCGTGCTGCTTCGCCAGCGCTGCCATCGCCTCCACGTTCTCGGCCGTAGCCGCATAGATCAGAGGCTTCTTTTCCGCACAGCCCTCCAGCGCCTTTCCCATCACCTCCGGGTCTTCATTCATCAGGATGAGCGGCACCGCCGACTTCTCGCCCGCCACCTGCGCGGCCTTCACGAACCCGTCTCCCTCCCCCCGCAGCGCCACCGCGTCCAGCCGCAGCGTCTGCCCCACGCGCTCGAAGCTGACCCCCCCCACGGCCTCCAGCCGCGCTGCCAGCTCCTCCTCCGGCAGCCCCGCATCAACCTCCACCGCGATGCCCGTGGGATGATAGAACGTCTCCTCGTGGCGGAAGAGAACCGTCTCATTCCCGATCTCCAGCTTCCGCTCGCCCGTCCCAATCGTGATCAGCTTAATCGGCGGCGCCGACGCTCCGTCGAGCGCCCCCTTCGCCTCCTCCGAAACGTGCGGACACTGATCCAGCGACGCCTGCTTCTGCGCCAGCTTCATCGCGAAAGCCAGACACGTCGGCACTCCACAGTCGCCGCAGTTCGTCTTCGGCAATTGCTTGAAAATGTCCAGACCGGTCAGCCCCACGTCATCTCCTCCTCAGCGTGTTCGGCAGCCCTGTCCCCAGCGAAGCCGAAGGAAGCTTGCCCGCCTCTGGCGGGCCTCCCTCTTGCCATTCGACATTACCCTCCCATCAGGCCGCTACATCAACGACGGCATCTTCAAGGCCGGATGCTCATGCTCTTCCAGCCACGGCATCAGCTCCTCCATCGTCGTCGCCACCGTCTCGTCCGCGATCTTATCGTACAGACCATCCAACCCCATCTCCTCCGCCCGCGCCTTGATCCTATCCGCCAGCGCCTCCTTCAGCTCCTTCGGCATCCACAGCACTCGCGGCAGCCCCCCCTCCGCAGAGATGAACTTACGACTCACAGTATACAGCCGCCCGATCCCCAGGAACCCCGGAGTCTGCATCCCGCCCCCCACCGTACCCGCAAGCGTCGTGAACGCCATCCCGCACGGCGTCATCCCCGGGTACTCGCGGTTCACTATCATCACCCCGTGCACCTCCCCCGTCGGCTCCGGCAGGATCGCCATGATGCACTCGAAGCACCCGCACGACGTCATCGGGTCCTCCATCAACGAGTACGCGTTGAACCTCTCCACCGACTTGTTCGACGTCTGATACACGAACTCGTTCACCCCCTCCCACTGCCCTTTCACATCATCTATCACCTTGCCCTTCGGCACCGGCTGGTTCGCACCCGCGGGGTTGATCTCGTAGGCCGCTCTCCCGTCCAGCCAGTTATACGCTCCACACAACCCCAGCCGCTCCGGGCTGATGACGCACACGTGGTTCGGCGCGTAAGACTGACACAGCGTGCAAGAGTAGAAAATGTCCACGCTCTCATCCGTCATTCCCGCCACCCGCGCGTCCCGCGCATCCCACACCGGGCGCGCCTCCGCCAGCACCTTCTCTATCTCCGATTCGTCCGTCAGTATCCTCACCTGCACCTTGTCCACCAGCGCCGGAAACTTCTGCAGATACTCCGCACGCAGCAGCTCCCCGAAATGCCGCAGCCGCAGCCCCGACTTGAACGCATCCTTCGAAATCCGCACCCAGCTCATGTCCCGTTGGCCCATGTGAAACACGCCCATCGCATGATTCACAATCGTGTGCACCTGCCGCTCCAGAATCGGCTCGAAGTCCTCCTGCATCTTCCGCCCCGCCACCTTGATCACCATCCCCAGCGGCATCGCCCCGCCCACCTCCGCACTATCGCAGTCCGGCCCCACCACCTCGATCTTCCCGTCCTCCACCTCCTCCATCGGCCGCATCCGCAGAAACTCGAAGGCCGCGCTGTACTTCCCCCCGAACTGCACATGCATGTCATCCCGCCGCACCGTCTCCCCCTCAAAGGCCGCCGCCACCGGCACTGGGATGTCAATCTTGGTTACCGTCACCTTCACCCCGCGGACCTCCACACACGTCTCCACGATCCGCTGGTGGTCAAGCTCCCTCACCAGCTCCTCGTAAGTGCACACCCCGCTCGGCCGGATCTCCGGTATCTCCGTGTCGCAGATCACCGGAAACCCCATGTTGATCGCCCCCGCCCCGCTCGCATACTTCAGATCGTCAATGTCCCCCAGCCCCAGCCCAAACGCGAAGATTCGCGCCCTCGTGTAGTCCAGGCACTGTTTCCACTCTCCCTTCTTGTGTCCCCCGAAAGTCAGCGCACCCCGAATAGCCCAGTTCAGCGCATAGATGATGGACTCCGTATCCGGCCCCAGTGGAACGATATACTGGCCCCACCACGCCTTCTTCAGATCCCCATCCTCCGTCTCCGACGCATCCTTCGGCAGCACCCCAGCCTCGATGAGTTGATCCCTCATCGTCTCCCCCTTGTGGTTGCCGATGAGGAACGTCAGAATGTTGCGCTTCTGCAGCTCCCTGATCACATGCACCGCCGTCTCCGTGTCCGGCGCCGCTCCCACCACCGCCGCGAACCCCGGCAGTCGCCCGTCCACCAACTGAATCCCCAGCGTCCGCAGGATCGTGTCCGAGATGAACCCGTGCCAGCCCTCCAGCGGCTCCTCTCCCTCCAAGTACGCGATGGCCTTGATCAGCTCCTCCCCCAGCAGCGTCGCAATCCCCGCATCCAGCGCCGCCGGCAGATACGGCAGCCACAGCTTCTCCGACGGCTCCTCAGACAGCAGCCCCTTCGCCGTCTCCACGATCTCCCGCGCCTCCCCCAGAGTCTTCACCTCCAGCCCCAGCAGCGCGTGCGCCATCGGCAGGAAGAACGCAGTCTCCGGAAACTCCAGCGCCTGCCCCTCCCCGTGCTTCTCGATCGCGGCACTTAGCTTCTCCTCGGCCTCCGCCACGATTCCATGTGATCCCCGAACAGCAGCAGCAGCAACTATCTTGGACACAGAAACCCTCTCCTTGCAGCTATTGGCCCCCGGCAGTCAATCACAGCTCCCCCGTTTCCAGCAGTGCGACTCTCGGTTGGGCAAGCCTGGGTTGGGCAGGAGCTTGCCTCCTGCCCCAATCCCTTCCTCCCATTGGCGGCCGCCGCCCTCACAGCTCCCCCGCCTCCAGCACCGCTGGCACGTGGTGCCCCCACCCCAGCGGCATTATATGGACCCCCTGGCAGAGCGGCTTCAACTCCCGGATCAGCCGGGCTGCAATATCAATGCTCGCCTTCACCACATTCCCCCCCTTCTTGCCCTCCGCCTTCGCCGCCTTATCCTTCCGCCCCGCCTCCGCCATCTCTTTGATCAGCGGCTCCGGCACATTCACCCCTGCCACATTGGCGTTCATATACCGCGCCATCCCCGCCGACTTCAGCAGCACGATCCCGGCGAGAATCGGCACCTCAATATCCGACACCCGCTCCGCAAAGCGCGCGAATGTGTCTATATCGTAGACCGCCTGCGTCTGGATGAACCGCGCTCCCGCCCGCACCTTATTGTGCAGCTTGTAGATCTGTGGCTCTATCGGGTCCGCCCCCGGCGTAACAATCGCCCCCAGGAACAGATCGGGCGGCTCCCCCTCCAGTTCATTGCCCGCCAGATCGTGCCCCTCCATCAGCCCCTGTGCTGCCTGCAGCAGCGAAACCGAATCCAGATCGAACACCGGCTTCGCCTCCACATGATCCCCCAGCACCACGTGATCCCCCGTCAGACACAGCACATTCCGGATCCCCAGCGCATACGCACTCAGCAGCTCGCTCTGCAAAGCCAGCCGGTTCCGGTCGCGGCACACCATCTGCAGGATAGGCTCCAGCTCCATCTGCTTCAGCAGCACGCACGTCGCCAACGAGCTGACTCGCATGCAGGCCGCCTGCAAGTCCGTCACGTTTATCCCATCCACGCGCCCGCGCAGCAGCTCCGCCTCAGCCGTCACGTGCTCCATGTTCACGCCCTTCGGCGGCGCCACCTCACACGTAACCACGAACTTCCCCGACTCTATCGCTTCCCTCAGGCTCATTCGAATGCAGTCTCCAGTCTTCGCTCGCCCCGTTCCCTCAAGTGGCGGCGGAGCTTCTGGCCTCCTCCTCCAACACCTCGCGCGGCACCAGCTCCAACGCCCACACGCTCGTCCGACGGCGCTCCCCCGCGGACAGCATGTTCCGGTGATTCCTCAGCGGCGGCATCTCCTTCAAGCGGTCCGCTCGCCCCAGCCTCGCCAGCCGCTCGTAAATCCGCATCCACCCGCACTCCACCTCGGGGTCCACCTCACACTTCCCCTCATTCGGCCCCCCACAGCTCCCATACAGCAGCGACTTCGAGCACGCCGTATATGGGCAAATGCCGCCCGTGTAATCCAGCATGCAATTCCCGCACTCCGCACACCGCGGCTCCGACCGCCACAGCCCCGCACCTCCCCCCACGTAGATCGAATTCGTCGCCGGGTGCGCCGGCTTCTCCACCGCTGCCGCCACTGTCTGCACCCCCACCCCGCACGACATCACCAGTATCCCATCCGCCTCCCTCACCCCCGCCATCTGCTGCATCAGCATCAGCGCCACCAGCCCCTGATTGCACGTCATCTCCACCCGCGCCGTCCCCGTCACCGACTTCCCGTTCTTCTCTAGCTCCGCCACCATTGCACTTGTGCGCTCTGGATCCGATACCTCGCACCCGGCCGAGCACCCATCGCAGGCCACCACGAAGACCTTCTCCTCTCCCTCCAGGAAGCCCAAAACCTCATCAATCGGCTTCAGCTCGGACGCGATCATAATGGTTCCTCCTCAGCGAACGCCAGCCCCACTTCCTCCCTGAGCCGCGCTGCCAGTGCCGGCAAAGATGCCGCCACCGGCGCTGACAGATCGGTGCCCCATCCCGCCTCCGCCGGCTCCACCCCATAAATCACCACCTCCCCCACTCGCAGCCCAGCCTGCTGCAGCAACCCCAGCGCGTCCAGCAACCCGTGCTCGTGCACCGAAAGCGCCGGCGCCGTCCGGTCCGCCACCTCCCGCAGCGACAGCCTCGAGATAGATCCCGGGTCCTTTCCGGCCCTCACCGCATCTATCACTATCAGCTTCCCAATCTCGTGCCAGTCCGACAGCGCTTCGAACACCGCCGTCCCCCCGTCCACAAGCTGCGCCCATTCCTCCAACTGAGCGCCCGACAGCGCCCTAACCGCGTGCACCCCCACCCCCTCGTCCTGCCGCAGCAGGTTCCCAACCCCCAGCACAACGATCGGGCTCATAGCACCCGACATCTTGCCAGCTCCTGTCCCTTCGGGGTCAGCATGTGGACCGAGCATGCCAGGCATGGATCGAACGACCGCACTATCCGCACCACTTCGAAGGGATTCTCTGCATCTCGAATCCGCGTCCCCACCAGCGCCTGCTCCATCGGCCCCGGCTTGCCCTCATCGTCCTGCGGCGACGCGTTCCACGTCGTAGGCACCACCAACTGATAACGAACAAGCTTTCCGCCCTCAATCTCCGCCCAATGTCCCACCGAACCCCGCGGCGCCTCCGTCACCCCCATCCCCCTCCCTGCCTCCGGCGGCTCACGCCACTCACACACCGGCTCCCCTGGCCTCAATTCCATCGCCCATCCCACCATCGCCTCCGCCACCCGCTTCGCCTCCAGCGCGCGCGCCGCATGCCGGCCCAACACCGAGAACAGCGCCTCCGGCTTCGCATCCAACCGCGACAGCACTCCCTCCACCTCGCCCCTCGCGCCTCTGTCTCCCCTGGCGTACGCCACTAGCAGCCGCGCCAGCGGCCCCACCTCATACGGCTCACCCTCATACCGCGGCGCCTTTATCCACGAGTACCCGCTCTCCTTCCCCGGCGCCGGCACTGTCTCGCCCTTCGACGGGTGCCGCCCCGAGCTCTCGTCCGCGTACCACGAGTGCCTCACATGCTCCGCGATCCTTCCCACATCCAACGCCGCCGGCTTCAGATCGGCCCCCACCCGGCCCGACGGAAAGAATCGCTCCCGCGCGACCAAGTTCGTCTCCTCCGTCTCCAGCTCCAGCCCGCCATAAGACAGCCACCGCTTCACCCCCCCGCCGATCTCGAAGTAGTCCCCATAGGCCTCCGCGACTGTCAGCACATCGGGAATGTAGATCCCCTCGATGAACCTCCGCAGCATCTCCAGCCTGGATAGAAACGCAGCAATCTTGTCCGCCGTCGGTGTCTCCGTGCACCCTCCCACCACGATCCCCACCTGGTGCGGCATCTTCCCCCCGAACACCGACAGCATCTCGTGCGCTGCACGCCGCGCCTCCAAGGCCTGCACATAGTGCGAGGCCGCCTGTTGGTTCGCCTCCTTGGACAGCCTATAGTCTCCCTCATACCGCGGCATGAAGGGCGCCAGTTCGCCCCGCTTGATGAAATCTCGCAGGCTGCCCAGCCGATCGTCCGCACCTTCGTAGTCCGCCCCCGCCGTCACATCCACAAAATCCAGCGCCGCCAGATGATAGAAGTGCAAGATGTGCGACTGCAGGAAATTCGCCCCCAACACCAGATTGCGCATCACGCGCCCATTATCCGGAACCCGCCCATCAATCCCGAAGCACGCGTCCAGGCACAGCGCCGACGCCATCGCGTGCGCCACGGGGCACACCCCGCACACCCGCTGCGACAGCAGCGACGCATCCCGCGGGTCCCGATTGAGCAGCATCAACTCGAACCCCCGGAAGAGCTGCCCCGAGCACCGCGCCTCCTTCACCTCACCGTTATCCGCGACCACCTCTACCTTCAGGTGCCCCTCGATCCGCGTGATCGGATCAACTGAGATCGTCTCCCGTCCAGACATCGCTCACTCTTCCTCCACGACCTACGGCCGTCGCACCGCCACCAATTCCCCCGACTCCTCGTCCCGCACGATCCGCGGCAGCTCCAGCAGCCCGATCTTCGCGTAGATCGGGCACGAAACATCCGGAAAGAAAGGCTCCACACATCCCTGACACGGCGACCCGGCCTTCACACACCAGTTCACCCCCCCATTGAACTCCCGCTCCGGGCAGTCCGCGTGCGTCCACGGCCCCTTACATCCCAGCTCATAGAGACACCCCGGCTCCCCTGCCGCCTCCGCAAACTTGTGTGCCTCGAAATCCCCCCTCCTCTGGCACAGATCGTGCACCAGCCGCCCGTAGAACCGTTTCGGCCGCCCCGCCGTGTCAACAGCGTCCGGCCCCGGCAGCCCGAACAGCAGCGCATGAGCCACCGTCCCCGTGAACCAATCCGGATGCGGCGGACACCCCGGCACGTTTATGACCGGCTTCTCAATCCCCGCCCCCGACAGCGCCTCCCCAATGCTCACACATCCCGCCGGGTTCGGCTCCGCCGCATGCATTCCCCCATATGAAGAGCACGTCCCCAGCGCTACGATTGCCAACGCATTCTCTGCCAGCTCCAGCGCCCGCGCGTGCATCGTCGTCTGCGCGCCCCTCTTTGCCGCATAACCGAACAGCCCCCCGGCCCCCGTCGGCACCGCCCCCTCCACCACCAGCACATACCCCTCCTTCACCTCCTCCGTCGCCGCCAGAATCTCCAGCGCCGCATCTCCCGCCGCCGCCATCACCGTCGGCTGAAAGCGCAGGCTCACATGGTGCCCCGGCACCCGGTGGTCCACTATCAGATCTCGTATGTTCGGCGCCACCCCATTCAGCACCGACACCACACACCCCGAGCACGCTGAGGCCTGAAACCAGATCGCCGGATGCTCCGTCATATCGTCACCTTCTCCCATGCGCTCTCACTCCCGCTCGGCAGGTCCTCTCTCGTAGGGCAGGAGCGTGCCTGCCCCTGCTGCCCAGGCCCCGCGACGCTCCTACCCCTCCACCTGCCACTTCGCCGCCTCCAGCGTGTTCCTCAGCAGAATCGCCGTCGTCACCACCCCCACTCCCCCCGGCACCGGCGTGATCGCCGCCACCTTCTCCTTCGCCGCCTCGAAATCCACATCGCCGTATGTCTTTGTCTTACCCGTCTCCCCATCTTTCACCCGGATCGTCGCCACATCTATCACGATCGCTCCCGGCTTCACCATCTCTCCCGAAATCAGACCCGGCTTCACCCCAACCGCCGTCACCAGAATATCCGCCCCGCGAGTGTGCGCGGCCAGATCTCCCCGCTCGCTCGTCCCGATATGGCACACCGTCACCGTCGCCCCCGCCAGCTTATCCGTCTTCCCCTCCGCATCCGCCGTGATGTACTTATCCATGAGCAAAAGCGCCGCCGGCTTACCCACGATCTCGCTGCTCCCCACCACCACCACTTCCTTCCCATACGCCTCCACCCCCGACGCCCGCACCAGCTCGATCACACTCATCGCCGTGCACGGCGCCAGCCGCGGCTGCCCCAAAACAACCCGGCCCAAGTTGGCCGGGCTCACTCCGTCCACGTCCTTGCGCGGATCAATCAGCGCTTGCGCCTTCGCCCCATTCAGCCCCTTCGGTACCGGCATCAACAGCAGCAGGCCGTGCACGCTCTCATCCGAGTTCAGCCGCCCAATCGCCCCCTCCAGATCCGCCTGCGTGACGTCCGCCGCTAGTTGTTCGAGTTCGTACTCGATCCCCACCTCCGCGCACGCCTTCTCCTGCGCCCCCGCATAGAACTTCGCCCCCGGATTGTCCCCCGCCAGAATCGCCGCCAACTTCGGGGCCTTGCCTTTCGCCTTCAGCCCCTCCACCTCCACCTTCACCCGCGCTCGGATCTCCTCCGCAATCGGCTTCCCTTCCAGCAGCTTCGCACTCACTTTCCGCCACCTTTCACGCGCTGATTCACCTTGTCCCAGACCTCGCCCGCCAGCCGCGTGCCTGCGTTCACCATCGGCGCCATCTCCTGCCGGCAAGCCGCGTTATAGCCCTCGTCCTTGATGTACGCCAGGTTGATCTCCACATTCAGCACCGCGCACTCCATCGCCGCCAGCGCAAACTTCGCCGCCACCCCCACATCCGTAATCAGATTCGGATTCCCCTTATCCACCATCTCTGCCGCGATCTCCAGCACCCGGTGGCAGGCCTTCGTCGCCCCCCTCGGCACCTCCGCCGCCGCCTTCAGCGCCTCCTGCATCGCCTCCCGCCGCGCCGCCTTCTCCCCCTCCGTCTCCCGCGGCATCTTCTGCGCCGCCGACACCTTCCCGTAGGCCTCCGTGTCGGCCTGTGTCAGCCGCTCCAGCTCAGCCCGCAGACCCTCCGACTCCGCAAGCAATCCCCGCACCTCCTCCTCCACCTCCGCGAACTTCTCCCTCCCCACCGTGAAGTTTGCCACCATGCTGTTCAGCGCCGTCCCCAGCGCCCCCACCAGCGCCGCCGCGCTCCCCCCTCCCGGCGTCGGCGCGCCCGATGCCAGCGCCTCCGTGTACGTCCTCAGCGGCTCCTCCAGATATCCCATCTCTCCGTCCCCCTCGTCCCTCAACTGTTATTCCGAGCGAAGCGAGGGCCTGCCCTGAGCAACGCCGAAGGGAATCTATTCCCAACAGGCCGCCTTCGCGAAGCGAAGGCCTTCCTTTGCAGGCCTAGAACAACCCGACCACCCGCCCCTCCTTGTCAATATCCACCTTCACCGCCGCCGGCGTGCTCGGCAGCCCCGGCATCGTGCTGAACGTCCCCAGCAGCGGGAACAGGAACCCCGCGCCCGCACTCGGCCGGATATCCCTCACTGGAATCCGGTAGCCTCGCGGCCGCCCTTTCAGATTCGAATCGTGCGACAGCGACAGGTGCGTCTTCGCCATGCAGATCGGCAGCCTGTCCAGCCCCCACTTCGTAAACGTCTCGATCTTCTGCTCCGCCGGCCGACCGTAATCAACCCCGTCGGCCCCGTACACCGCCGTCGCGATCTTCTCGATCTTCTCCTTGATCGACAGCTCATCGGGGTAGAGCAGCTTGAAATGGTTCTTCTTCTCGCAGGCCGCAACCACCGCCTCCGCCAGCTCCGTGCCGCCCTTCCCTCCCTTCCCCCACACCTCCGACAGATAAGCCCCCTCCGCCCCCGCCTCCAACGACTTCTCCTGAATTAGCTTGATCTCAGCCTCCGTGTCCTCCGTGAACCGATTCACCGCCACCACCACCGGCACCCCGAACAGCCGCGCGTTCTCCACGTGCTTCACCAGGTTCTCGCACCCCTTTTCCAGCGCCGGCAGGTTCTCCTCCAGCAGCTCCTGGGGCAGCGCCTTGCCCGGCCGCACGGTCCCGATGCCTCCGTGCATCTTCAGCGCCCGCACCGTCGCCACGATCACCACACAGTTCGGCACCAGCCCGCTCACCCGACACTTGATGTTCAAGAACTTCTCCATCCCGCAGTCCGCGCCGAATCCCGATTCAGTCACCACATAGTCGGCCAGCTTCAGCGCGATCTGGTCTGCGATGATCGAGGAGTTCCCGTGCGCGATGTTCGCGAACGGCCCCGCATGCACGAAGACCGGCGTGTTCTCCAGTGTCTGCATCAGGTTCGGCATCAGCGCGTCCTTCATCAATACGCACATCGCCCCCGCCGCCTTAAGATCCTCCGCGGTCACTGGCTCTCCGTCGTAGGTCTCCGCCACGATGATCCGTCCCAGCCGCTGCCGCAGGTCCTGCAAGCTCGTCGCCAGCGCCAGGATCGCCATCACCTCGCTCGCCACCGAGATGTCGAACCCCGTCTCCCGCGG
>CP070816.1:2465958-2474125 GCA_020344235.1 Armatimonadota bacterium | reverse complement strand
TACCGCTCGGAACGTTGGTGTCATCGTAGATCAAATCGGTGCCGAACATAACGCGATCCTGGTACTCCGTCAGGAACTCGCGCGCGCGCGCGCTGCGCCTGCTCGACAGTCCCATGATCGGGATGCGGGCCGAGATGTCGTAGTGAAGATTCGGCATTTCGTCTAGGTCCTCGGCGGCCGCGTCTAGGCTCGCCGCCTTGCTGCCGACATGCGGGCAGATGAAGGTGGTATTGGGGTGACGCCGGATGACCTCGTTCCGCTCGGCCAGCAGTTCCTCTATGCTGGGGAACCCCTTGCGATAGTAGCTCCACCACGCGTACTCACCGTGCAGAACGCCGTTCCAGAAGTTGCTCTCGTTGACGGGCTGCCAGAATGCGGGAGGGTCGGCGGTGTGAATCAGCACCGGAATGCTCAGGTCGCCCGCCTTCGCCCAGATCGGATCGAGCCGCTCGTCGTTCACCCTCCAGAACTCGCCCTTCTCGTCTCGATACTCCAGGCCGAGCGCCTTGTAGATCTTGAGCCCGCGCATTCCCGCCTCGAAGTCCACCTCCATCTGCGCGGCCGCGGCACTCGCGAACCCGCTTTCGTTGATTCGGCCGAAATCTACGTTCCCGAACACCACGAACCGCCCCGGGTAACGGTTGAACACCTTCATGTGCTCCTTCAGCGTCTCACCGAACCCATCGTGCCACTCCAGCGTGGCTGCGCGCTCGATGCCGCAGCGGCCCATCACCTCGATCGCGAGGTCAGCGTACTGCGGGAAGACATGCGTGTGAGCGTCGACTATCCGCATCACTACATATCCAAGTTGGCGTAGAACTCGACTCGTACGTCCTTGAAGTACGGAAGCTGTTTCGCGAACAGCGCCTCATGTGCAGGGTCCCCGTCGAAGAAGTCCAGCGCTTTCCGTGCCGCTTCGACGTCCGGAAATTCCCCCTCCCAGATCAACGTGTTGCACGGCTCGCGGCCGGAGATCGGCTGCCGCCGCCGCCCCTTGGGGTAATCCGGCCGCTCCGCCTCGAGCTTCGCGAACTCCCTCTCCAGCGCCATGAACTCCCTCTCGTGGCGCGGATCGAACCGCTGGATGATGCGCATCGTGACACTCATATCATTCCTCCAGCAAGTTGCGCACGCTGTCCGACAGCTTCGCCCCGCACGCTTGCGCGAATCCCCGTAGCGAATCCCGGCCCGTCTCTTTGTTGATGGTGTGCGGAGATGTCACCGATAGCCCGGCCACTAGCGCCGCCAGCTGGTGCGCCTCCCGCGCCGTCAGGCCCGCGGCCATCCCCACGATCATCCCCGCCAGGTGCGCGTCCCCGGCCCCGGCCGTGCTCTCCACCCTCCCTTCAAAGATCGGCATGTGGTAGCGCGATGACTCATCCCAGCACCAGCTCCCGCTCTTCCCCGCGGTGATCGTAATGACCATGTCGGGCTTCGCGCGATGCAGCTTCTCGGCCGCCACTTCGGCCGCCTCCAGCGCCCCCTCTCCACCCATGAGAAGCCCCCCCGCGGCCGCCGCGGCCTCGTCGGCGTTGATCCCCAGCAGATCAACCCTTCGCAGCACCGTGGAGCCCACCGCGCTCGCCATCTCCTCGCTCGTGAAGGAGGCCGCCCGGAGGAAGCCGTGCTTCGTCCCCAGCTCCAGCACCGCCTCCCTCGCCTTCAGCGGCACCTCCGGCGCCGCCAGCGCTACCCCCTTCCCGGCCAATCGGGCGAACTCCGGCTCGGCCTCCCTGACGAAAGCCGCCTCAACCTTGGCGGATGCCGAGTCATCTGTCGTCAGGTTGCCGCCCGACCCGTCCCGGTACACGAAGCAGAACGAGTACAGCGTTTGTTCCCCCGGAGACCGGCGCACATATTTCATGTTCATGCCGGCCTCCTCCATCTCGGACAGCAGCTTCGTTCCCACATCATCATCGCCGACTCTGCCGAGCGGAATCGTCTCGAACCCCGGGCCGAGCAGCGTCTGTACGTAGTGCGAGATGATGTGCAGCTTGCAGTAGTCCCTGCGATCCAGAAAGCGCCCGCCCCGGCTCTCCTCGCGCCCGAGCGTATGGTCGCCGCTCAAGAGGAAGAACGATCCTGCTCCAATCCCGCCGGTGCCGATCATGCCCCGGCAGCGCATACTCTCCGTGTCAGTGCGCAGCGCCTGCATCCGGCTCTCCTTCCGTCATCCCACCCCCAGGTCCCATTCCGGATGCTCACCGATGGGATGGCGCGCCGTCTCAACCGTGGCCGTCAGCAGCACGTCGGGATGCTCCTGCAAAAGGGTGATCGGATACTCCGCGGTGATGGGTCCGAACAGCGCCACGCGAAGGGCCGTCTGCTTCCATGCCCCCGTATCGCTGAACAGCCGCACCTTCGCGGCGGAGAGCACCTCCCTCATCCCCACCGTCACCGACATCGGCGGCACGAACTGGTACGCGCTCCCGAACGTGCGCTGAGCCAGCGCCAGAACCGTGTCAATGTTGTTGTACTGGACCCGAATGGTGGAGTTGCGCAGATCATCAACCGTCACATGGCTGAACGGATGCCTCCGCGCCTGGTTGTAGGCCACATGTCCGTCCTGCCCCCAACCGCCATACGCAATGTCCACCCTCGCCTCGCGAATCTTCGCCTTCATCGCCTCCACATTGCTCGCCGTCAGCCAGTGACGATTCGCCTCCGGCGCCGAAAGCTCCGCGTCCACCGGGCCGTAGAAGTACTCCTCCATGAACCCGCGAAAGCAGTAAGGATGCTTGCGCGGCAGCTCCCGGCCCTGCCAGTCCAGGCACTCATCCATGTGGAACACCACCAGGTCTCGCAGGCTCGCCCTCTCCTCGTTCACCAGGCTCGTGAACGGTTCGTACCAGCACGCCGGCCCGCAGGGGATGATCGCCCGCGTCGGCTCGCCCCTCTCATTGTGAGCCTTGATCTCATCCACCAACTCCCGGGCCATCAGGCGACCCATCTCCTCGGAGTCCCGGCACAGTCGGAACGGTATCTTCGAATCCGGGTGGTTCGCCAGTTCCTGGTAAGGGATCTTGCACCACTGATACAGCTCATCGGGCCTAATTGTTCCCATGCTCTACTCCCTCCGAACGGGATGCGCCACAGGCCGGCGGTCGCATCAGCCCTGGCCCCTCCCTCCGCGCCTTCTTCGGTGCCTGCTGATAGCTGCCCTCTTCCGCGCCGACTTGACACGCGGAGTGCGGATCAGCGACCGACGCTCAAAGATCCCATGTCTTCTCGATCAGATACGGTTTCGCGCCCTTGACTCCCATGGCCAGTCGCATTCTCTCATAGACATCTCTCAGCTTTGCCGCGCTCCATGCCGGGCGCCTCCCGGTCAAGCTCAACAGCTCCATGCTGGCGCCCTTGGCTCTCGCTCCTATCAGATCCTCGCTGACCATCTCCCGGATCGCTCTCCGTATCGCAGCCTCTCCCAGATTCATCAGCTCCCTGTGGTGGAGACCCGTGATCAGATCCTCAAGATTGAACGCCCTTCCCCTTCCACTTCCTTCTCGCTTCAGCAGATCGAGCAGCTTCGTCTTCGCGGCGACCACCAAGAGCCTATCCTGAATCAGGTTCAACAGACGGTTTCTTCTTCGCCGAAAGAAGTCCAGGTTGAACAGACGCAGGAGATGGGAAACCGCGTTCGCCGCTTCCCCTTCCGGCATTCCCGACTGGATTAGCGCCTCCCGAATCTCTCTGTCACGGGGCGCTTTCGGCTTCCGCTTGCGCCGCTTTCTGGGCATAGTGCAGTGCGCTCCCACTCATCTCGTAACTGCGTTCAGCACACTTCACCCGCCGCGCCAGAACACAACGTCCGATTAGCAGCGTTCCGCCGACTCCGCCCTTCGCCCCGCCCGCTCGCGCGCGTTCGAGAGACGTCTCGTCAACCGCGACAGAGCGGGTTCTCGATTCCAGCACTCATGCAATGCCTCTCCTGGAGGTCGCTCCTTCGCGGAGATGATGGCAACTTCGGCGCGGGAGCGCTCCCTTCCTCCAGAGCGCGCCGTCGCCACCGCCCCCGCGAGCGCCAGCGGCGCTCCGTACTGGATCGCGTTCAGCCACCAGGTCTCGCCCTGCGGCGGAACCAGACCGTGAAGGTAGAACATGAACACGCTTCCGGTGAGCAGCAGCCAAGCGGGGCGGGGCCTGAGACACAGGAAAGGCACCGTCCACGACACATATCAGGGGTACAGCACCGGGCTTAGCAGGTAGAAGCCGGCCAGCGCCAGGATGGCATAACCTTTCGCGAGTATGCTGGCAGCGCGCACGAGACCGGGCAGCGCGGGGCCCAACCTCGTCTCGGCCCGGCCGCCTTTCCCGTAGGGCAGGAGATTGTGGCTAGGTCTGCCTTCTGGCAGACCGCCATCCCGGTCCGCCTGGTGCGGACCTAGGGATCTTCTGCCTGAAACACAACATGAAGTGATCGTGCACCCGCCGTCGAACGCATCACCCGGGCGGAATGAGCGCAGCCAGCTCGGGCCGGACGGTCTGCGGCACTCGGGCTCGTCTGCTTACCGCTGCTTCCTTCCGGACCTGACGGGATTCACAGTTTGCCCGCTGCGCAGGGCCCGGCCGTCAACACCGCTTACGCCCCCCAGGCCCCAAACGATGCGCCCTCGGACGGGAATTCGACCCCGCTATAGCGGATTGCGGGTACAGGGCACCGCTAGCTCCCCGTCTAGCACGATCACAAAGCTCTGCGGTCTTCACACGACGCGGGCAGAAGGCCCCTCACTCGCTCTTCTTCACCCGCGTCAAGATGATGGCGGTCTGATCTTCGTCCTTTCCCTGGGAGATCATGACCGTCTTCTGGGTATCGCCCTCCTCCAGAACCATCTGCACCATGCGGCCGTCGGCGCTCTTAATGTCCATCGCCGCTCTGGACTCCGGGAACTTCTCCTGATAGAACGCCTTGACTTTGTCTATCGAGTCCGGCGTCATGAAGGTCGCCTGAACGAATCCCTCCTTCTCGTCCTTTACCAGGAACCTCCCGGCCTGCGCGGGCTTGGCGTCGGGATAGAACGGCACGCCGACCTCTTCCTCCGTAACCCCCGCCTCGGTCCCAAACTCGACCGTGCCCTCCTCAGTCGTTATCGTTCCCCCCGCCTCGTCTCCCTTGATCTCGACTTTGCCCTCGCCCTCTTCGCCCTCGAAGGTGACTTCAGTCGTATCGCCCTTCTCGGTGACGGTCACCTCCCCCTTGGGAGTGGAATAAGTCGCCTTCTTGCCGCAGCCGCCCGTCAGGATGGCGAGCATCGCTGAGCACACCAGAATCACTACCGCGAGTCGCATGGTCAGGTCCTCCTCCGTCTTGTATGGGCCGCGCGGCGAGAGCTGAGCCCCTACCTCTCCGCGTCGCCCGCCGGGCCCGCGGCCTTGGCTTGGACTTCTCCGGCGGACCACGGATTTCCCTCCAGCCATTGTGCGGGGGAGGACACGCCGGCGCGCCGCGTCGCCCGCCCGGCGGTCACTGGTGGTCGTGGGCGTGAAGGTGGCTGTGGGGGTGGACGTGGACGCGGCCGTCGTGGATATGAGCGTGCTGGTGCACCAGGTTCACCGAAAGGAGCAGATCGAGGTCGCGGAGGAGGCGCTCGGGCGGCCCCTCGGCCGCTATCCGGTGGTCCTCGCCGAGCACGATGACGCGATCGGCGATCTCGTCCGCGACATGCAGGTCATGGGTGGCCGTGACGAGCGTCTTGCCCATGGCGCGCAGCTCCCCTGCCAGCTCCACGAACCAGCGCTGGGAGCGCGGGTCGAGCCCGGAGGTGGGCTCGTCCAGGAGGAGCGCCCCGGGAGAGACGGCCAGCAGGGCGGCGAGCGCGACCTTCTTCTTCTCACCTCCGCTGAGCTGGTGCGGCGGCTGCTGTGCGATCGCGCTGAGACCGAGCAGAGAGAGCGTTTCCTCCACCCGGCGGCGCACCTCGTCCGGCGTCAGATCGAGCTGGAGCGGGCCGAAGGCGATGTCGTCGTAGACGGTCGCGCTGAAGAGCATGGCATCGGTGTCCTGGAAGAGAAAGCCCACGCGCTGGCGGAAAGTGCGGGCGAAATCGCCATCCTGGAGCGACTGCTCGCTGAGGACGATGTCGAACGCGCGAACGGTTCCCCGCGCCGGGAAGATGAGGCCGGCCAAGAGCTGGAGGAGCGTGGTCTTGCCCGAGGCATTGGCGCCCAGGATGACCAGGCTCTCGCCCTCCGCCACGGAGACCGATGCCTCCACGATCCCGGCGCGGCCGTCGGGGTAGTGGTAGGTCACGGCCTCGGCTTGCAGGAGTGGGGCTACCATGGCAATTTCGCCAGGAGCAAACGGTCCGCCAGCAGCGCCAGGGACGCCACCGCGGCGCAAGCCAGGACCCAGGCGGCCTCCGTGCCCTCGAGGTGGAACGCGGTGAGCGCCTTCGGTTCGCCGCGGTACCCGCGCGCGAGCATTGCCGAGTAGACTCGTTCCGTAAGATGGCGCGACCGAGAGAACAGAGCGCCGACGCGCCTGCCGATCCAGCGGCGCTCCGCCGACGGGGTGCCGGGGAGAATGGTGCGGGCGCGTTTGGCGAGGTGCATATCCTCGACCGTGCGCAGCAGCACGAACAGGTAGCGGTAGGCCATGGTGAGGATCAAGACGAAGGGCGCGCTCGCCCGGCAGTAGGCGGCCTTCAGCAGGTCATCCCAGCGGGTGGTCAGCGTCAGGGTGACCGCGAACAGCACGCCGACGAAGAGCCGCGTGGTGACCAGCGCGGCCGAAGCCAGGCCCTGCCTGGTGATCGTCAGCTCCGGCGGAAGCTGTAGGCGGCCGAGGCGCACGGCCTCGTCGAGCCGATAGATCGTCAGCAGGCTGTCCCCGGGCGTGACTAGGTTCAGCGCGGCGGGGAGCGCGGCGATGACGAAGACCAGAGGCACAGACCACCAGAACCGGTGGAACAGCGCCCTGGCCGGGATGCGCGAGACCGCGGCCGCCGCCGCGATGAAGGCCGCGAGCACCCAGAGGGAGGGCACGTGGTGGAGAAAGGTGGCGGCCACAATGAGCCCCAGGATGGAGAGGAGCTTGATCCGTGCGTCGAGCGTGTGGAGCAGGCCTGGGCGGGCCGGGCGAGCGACCCGCTCGGCGAACACGGTGTGCTCCGCAAACCGCGCGGTCTGGTGAAGAGTCCGTTGGATGAACCCGGCCGAACGCCGGCGCGGAGCAGACCGGGCGGGGGCGGCCTCGGCAACCCAGCTAGGGAGCATTCGCCTTCTCCCTGGTGCTGAGCCAGCGGCCGAGCAGCCAGATGAAGAGGGCGCAGACGAGAACGCCCGTCACCGCCGACGCGATGTAGGCCGCGCTCTGGACGCCCAAGGGCATCTCCTCCCAGCCGGCCGGCGCGTAGTCGGGGACGGGAGCCTTCCAAAGCGTGGCCAGGCGGGCGAGTCCCCGGGGGAGGAACCCGGCCTGGTCCGCGACCTCCTCGGCGCCCCACTCGCCCCAGGCGTCGCCGGCCCCGAGGCGCTCGGGGAGCCAGAGGCCCAGCGGCGTGAGGAGCGCGAGGATGAGAACCATGATCCACAGGCGGCGGGGAGTCATCCAGCATCCTTTCCCGCGGCACGCGCCGGGACCAGCAAATCTGGCTCCGTGCGAGCGACATAGGCAATCGCAGCGGCGGTTAGGGCGGCCTCGACGAAGCCGAAGATCAGCAGGTGCTCTGCGGCCATGATCGGCACCGCGATGCCGAGCCCGAAGGGACAGTACAGGGGACGGCCGCTGGGGTCGGACGCGATCAGCGGCTGTATGCCGAACATTAAGGCGGTGGTGACGGCGGCAATGTTGAGGCCGACATAGCTGGCGAGCGCGGCGGCGAACACGCGCCTGGCGGAACGCGCCGCCGTGCCCACGGATACCAGCCGGTACACTCCGTAGCTGATCAGCGGCATCACGAAGGCCATGTTGAAGCAGTTGGCGCCGATGGCCGTGATGCCCCCGTCGCCGAACAGGAACGCCTGCACCACGAGCACTACCGAGACGGCCAACACCGCGGCCCAGGGCCCTAGCAGAATAGCGATCAGCGGCGCGCCTGTCGCGTGGCCCGTGGACCCGCCCGGAATGGGCACATTGAACATCATGATCACGAAGCTGAACGCCGCACCGATGGCGAGCAGGGGCACGCGCCGCGCGCTGAGGCTCCGGCGCAACTTCCGGCCGGCGATG
>CP070816.1:2458767-2465858 GCA_020344235.1 Armatimonadota bacterium | reverse complement strand
CCGGGAAGTGGACAGCGGCCCGGGCATGCTGCAACCGCCGGGCGCGACTGCCCTTCTGGCGCGCGGCTACGATGGGACATCGGGCCTGGGCCCTTCCACAGCGCGCGTGACTCGGGCAGGCACACCAACTGCCACGACGTGGTCAGGCAAATCTTTGGTCACCACGGCGCCGGCGCCGATCTCCGACCAGGCCCCGATGCTGACGCCAGGCAGTATGACCGCCCCGGTACCTACGCTCACTCCTTCGCCCAGCCGGACGCGGCCGGAGACGTGCACGCCTGGGCTGAGCGAGCAGTAGTCCCCGATCACGGCGTCGTGACCCACTGTGACGTTCAGGTTCAGAAGCACGTGCTGGCCCACATCCACTTGCGTCGTGACTACGGTTCCGGCGCAGATCACAGATCCGTCACCGATGCGAACGTACTCTGATAGCAGTGCCGCGGGGTGCCGCGCGACCAGGAATCGCACTTCCCCGAGTTGCCTACGCAGCTGATGCCTCGCCCTCGAGAGCCCGGCACCCCACACGTAGTGAACGCCGCGGTCGGCCACAGAGGACCGGTCTATGGGGCCAAGCACGGGGAGGCCGCATACCACCTGTCCCCACAGCTCTTGGCTGTTGTCAAGGAACCCCACAGGCTCGACCTCCGGCCCCATGCATCGGAGAAGCCAGAGGACCTCGCGCCCGAACCCTCCGGCACCGATGATCACGACGCTCGTGCGCTCACTCGACACGACGGCCTCCGATCTCTCACTGGTGGAAGCCAGCCCCTGTCTTCCGTCCCAGCCTCCCCTCAGCCACGAGCCTGCGGGCCACCTCGGCGGCCCCGAAGCGACTCTCCCCGGTGCGGGATGCCAGCGAGTCCATGATATTGACGAAGACGTCAACCCCGATCAGATCGATCAGTCCCAACGGCCCCATGGGGTGCCCCAGCCCGAGCTCCACGGCGGTGTCTACATCGTCGACACTGGCGATCCCTTCCTGCACTATGCGCGCTGCCTCGTTCAGGTATGGCATGAGGACGCGGTTCACGATGAACCCAGGAGCATCTCTTACAACGACGGGCACCTTCCCGAGTCGCTTCGCCAGGTCTGACACACTTGCGGCCGTGGCATCGGCGGTACGGGCGCCGCGAACGACCTCGACCAGCCGCATGCGCGAGACGGGGTTGAAGAAATGCATGCCCACGATCCGCTCTGGTCGAGATGTAACGGCCGCCATCGCATCGATAGAGAGCGACGATGAGTTGGAGGCGAGAATGGCCTCCTGAGAACACGCCTCATCCAACGAGCGGAAGACGTTCCTCTTGACGTCGAGGTCCTCGACTACGCTTTCGACCACCAGTCCGGCACCTGCCAGTGCTTCGAAGTCGGTGGCGAGGACGAGCGACTGGAGTACACCATCAGCCTCTCCGGGCTCCATCGCTTTTAGCAAGCGATCTCTCACCCGTGCCTTTCCTTCGCTGAGTGACTGGGAAGAGCGGCTTTTCCATATGACCTGCCACCCCGCCTCCATCGCGAGGCAGACGATCCCAGTCCCCATTGTGCCTGTCCCTATGACACCAAGCGTGACGGCAGTCTCAGTGCGGCCTTCGTCACCCTCCGCGAGGACGTCGCCCGGACGGTGCTCCTGGCGAGACTTGCGCACGTAGTGAAGGCCCACTTCGTCCTCGAGCAAGAGACAGTAGTAAGGCACTTCCTGGTGTTCTTGAGAGGGCATTTCCACCTTCGTCACGTGAAGGACCCTGAGCTTGCCCGGGGACGATGTGGCGACAGGGCCTTGACAACGGGTGCAGATGGTGATCGGCTGGTGCCAGGTCAGGTTGCACTCAGAGCAACTACGTACCATGTTCAGTCGCCTTTCCTGAAGATATGAACGACGGAAGTTCCCCCGATGCCCCCTACGCTGTGTGTGAGCCCCGTGCTAGCTTTCGCGAGCTGCCGCTCTCCTGCCTTCCCCCTGAGTTGGGTAACGACCTCGAACACCTGGGCCAGTCCGGATGCTCCTATAGGGTGACCATCTGCCTTCAGTCCACCATCCACGTTGGTCGGTATGCTCCCCGTCCTCGCAGTGCAGCCCTCGCGGATGAGATGTTTGCCATCACCTGGTTGGCAGAACCCTAGGTCCTCGAGTGCCACCAACTCGGCGATGGTGAAGCAATCATGCACCTCTGCCAGGTCAATGTCAGATGGTTCCATGCCGGCCTGCTCATAGGCCTGGGCGGCGGCGATCCGGCTGGCAGTGAAGTAAGTGAAGTCGGCGCGCTCTGCGAGAGCGAGGGTGTCGGTGGCCATTCCGGAGGCGACTACCTCCACATCCTCATGGGAGCGACGCTCCGCGGACACGACAGCGGCTGCGGCCCCGTCACTAACGGGACTGCAGTCAAAGAGCCGCAACGGCGAACAGATAGGCGGTGAGTTCCTGATATCGTCCAGGGTAGCTCGCTTATGATAGAAGTGAGCCAGCGGGTTGAGGTTGGCGTTCTGGTGATTCTTCAGTGAGACAAGAGCAAGGTCGTCGAGCGTGGTGCCGTACCGCTTCATGTGCGCAGAAGCGATCAAGGCGTAGCTAGCCGGGAAGATCAGGCCGGCCCCCCTGTCGAGAAGGACGTCGCCTGCCATGGCAATGCTCGTAGACGCCTGTGGTCCCGGCACGTCGGACATCTTCTAGACCCCGGCCACGAGGATCGTGCGATAGCGAGCCATCGCGATCCCCGCCGGGAACCGGGCTGTTGCGCTGCTGGCGCAGGCAGTCTCTACCTGGGTGATAGGAATGTGCGAACCCGGCAGCAAGCTCGCAAGAAGCGCGTTGAGGTGCAGCTGGCCGACCATGGGGCCAGCACAGAAGTTGCCGACATAGGCAGCATCGATCTCCTCGTAGCCAACGCCTGCGTCCTGCAGCGCCTTGACAACGGCCTCGTGCAAGAGCTCAGCCAGGGTTTCCTTGCGAGCCCCGAACTTCGTGCGCCCAACGCCTACTATGTACATTGCGCTTTTCCTCCGCGTCCCTGCCTTGCTGGGCTGTGCGACATCGGCGCCCATTCCGGCGGGTCAAACGCCGACACGGACCCTCAGCACTGCTTCCGGTCGCAGCGAGGATGACCGCAGTATCCGGCCGGTCATCTGCGCCTCACGAGTGGCGCGCCTACCGAGCGGCCGCCCAGACACGCTTCGGCCGAAGCAGCCTGCTGTAGCCGCCGGTCCTGTCCGGCTCTCATCAGTCGCGCCCAATCCGAGACCGCGTCGATGTTGGTCACAATACTGCTTCACACTAAGACGGTGAAGGGGTGACCACGGTCAGCCCTGCTCTTCCCGCCGCAGAACGCACGGCGCGACCGGCACCTTGTGCTACAAGAGGGCCCCATACCCGATTCGCCCTCCTGTAGGCCTGCCGGCCCACCTCCGTATGTTCTCGACGCGAACCGGATAGCCTCCTGCTGTGCATCAGACCTGCCGCCAGGACGAGCAGCGGCAACGATGCTAGGGAATGCAGGAGGTCGTCAGTGGGGCAAACACAGGCGAGCCCACGGATCTGTCAGCACGAGGCCTCGGTTCTTCGCTTGATGAACTCCGCGACGGCAAGGTCGAGGGGAGTATCAATGTCAATGGAACGTTCGGGAGGCATCTCATATATGATCGTGGCCTCGCCGATGACCGATCTCGCGGTCCGAAGTGCTTCTCTGCGCCACACATAGATGGCACCATTCAGATCGTAGATGGGAGGGACGTCCTGACGACGCGCGAAGGGCCGCTCAGGATCCAGCACGAAGCGCGCTCGCCCGCCGTCCAGTACGATCATGTCATAGTAGGGGCTCCTCCTCGCCCGGCAGACGCTGACGAGGTTCTCTGCATCGGAAGCCAAGAGAGTCGCGACTGCTCCGGCCACATCCTCGGCCAGCCGCAGGGGAGAAGTTGGCTGGAGATCGACGACAAGGTCAACGCACGTCTGCTGGTGCTCTTCGACCGCCACCACAGCGTGCTGGATGGCAGGAAGTTTAGGCGCTTCGTCCGTGGCTAGCTCCGGGGGCCGTAAGAAGGGAACGGAAGCACCGGCCTTGCGGGCGATCTGCGCCACCTCCTCATCATCGGTAGAGACGACTATCGTGTCGAACCCGGCGTAGGCCTGCGCGCACTCGATCGTGTGGACGAGAAGCGGCCTGCCGGCAAAGGGTTGTAGGTTCTTGCCGGGGATGCCCTTGGAGCCGCCGCGAGCACAGATGGTACAGATCTGTTTGATGCGACCTGGCTCTCCTGTCGTCCGCATCGGTACCACTAGGCTGCTCTCTAGTCGTTGCTGGCCATGCCCTCCTGCAGACAGAGGTAGCCGTTTGCTGCACGCCGGGCGAGCCTCCGACTGTCAGTTCCGGGCGCTCGCCCAGTCCGACTCGACCGATCTGCACGCGCGGCAGTATGACACTGCGACGGTGCTGTGTCAAGGTATGCCGTCGGTGCGCCAAGCTACGCTCCCCCCGATGGCTCCACGCTCGACACGGAGAAGTGAGCCGCCCCAGGGGGCCATCTCGTTTGGCGGCGCGAGCAGGATACGTGATATGCGCTGCGCGAGTACGGCGGTGACAGGATCTAGCCCTCCAGCACGCCCGAGAAGCCTTCCTGATCCGCCTGAGTCTGACCCAGGGGACGCCCGCGAGAAGACTGCGCGCCGCCTGCGAGGAGGGGTTACCCGTTTGTGCGGCGAACCTGCCCCACGGTGACGTCTGGACGCGCCCAGGGGAACGTACCATGTCTCTGCGCCAAGTCGTTTGCGTGGGCGACCGGGCGGTCGGCCCAGGTGAGGCAGCCTACATTGTCGGGGAGGCCGGGGTCAACCACAACGGTAGGCCGGAGCTAGCTCGCCGCCTCGTCGAGGCCGCCGCCCGAGCGGGCGTGGATGCGGTGAAGTTCCAGATCTTCCGCGCCGGACGGGTGATCGCGCGCCACGCGAAGAAGGCGCCGTATCAGTACGCGACCACCGGAGCAGATGAGTCGCAACTGGAACTCGTGCAGCGCCTCGAGCTTCCTGAGCAGACCTATCGCGAGCTTCATCAACTCGCGCGCAGCCTGGGGATCGACTTTCTGTCGACACCGTTTGACTTGCCGAGCCTGGAGCTGCTCTGTGAACTCGATGCACCTGCCATCAAAGTGGGGTCAGGAGACCTGAACAACACCCCCTTTTTGGCGGAGGTCGCGAGGACGGGGAGGCCTGTCATCCTCTCTACTGGAATGGGCACGCTGGAGGAAGTGCGACAAGCCGTTGCGGCTCTGGAGGAGAAGGGCTGCGAGGAACTCGTCTTGCTGCACTGCGCGACAGGCTATCCCATCGCCGATGGAGAGGCCAATCTGCGGGCGATCCGAACCTTGCGCCAGGAGTTCCGGGTCCCTACTGGCTTCTCCGATCACACCGTCGGAGTTCCGATCGCTGTCGCTGCGGCAGGGATCGGCGCGGACTTGATCGAGAAGCACTTCACCCTGGACCGAGGCCTCCCTGGGCCGGATCATCAGGCCTCTCTCGAGCCCGACGAGCTGACCGACCTAGTCGCGCAGGTGAGGAGGGTGGGGCATGCGCTCGGCGATGGCAGAAAGGAACCTTCGGAGTCTGAGAGGCAGATCGCGGCTGTGGCCCGGCGGAGTATCGTTGCGGCCTGCGCACTGCCTGCCGGGACTCGACTCTCGGATGCGGTCCTTGCCGCGAAGAGGCCAGGCACCGGAATCCCTACGACCGAACTGTCAAAGGTTGTCGGTCGGCGGCTGCGCCAGGATGTGGAGGCGGATCAGATGCTGACATGGGAGATGCTCGATCCGTGACCGGCAGGCGTCGGATTGCCGCGTTGACGACATCTCGAGCCGAGTACGGGCTACTTCGGGGGCTCCTGGGCCGTCTCCATAGGCATCCCGGGTTCGCTCTTCAAGTCCTGGTATCGGGCTCTCACCTAGCTCCGACACACGGGCATACCATTGACGCGGTGGAAGCCGACGGAGTTCCCATCGCGCGACGCATCCCGACCCTACTTGCTGGCGACACGCCGCTGGAGGCTGCCGAGTCGGCTGGACTGGGGCTGATCCTCCTGGGGCAGGCGCTCGCAGACCTGAGACCCGACGCGCTCGTCCTGCTGGGAGACCGCTACGAGTTGCTGCCGGCGGCTGCCGCCGCCGCGGTATTCGGCGTTCCGATCACCCACATCCACGGCGGCGAAGTGACGCTCGGAGCGCTGGACGATGGCATTCGCCATGCCCTCACGAAGCTAAGCAGCTATCACTTTGTGGCCACCAGAGACAGTGCTCGCCGGGTGATGCAGATGGGCGAGCCACGCAACCGCGTGTTCCGGGTGGGAGCGCTGAGCGTTGACGCCATCCGCGAGACGCCTCGCATCACGCGGTCCAGGCTGCAGGAGCACTTCGGCATGCGGCTCGACCGTCCGGTTGCTGTCGTGGCTCTCCATCCCGAGACGCGCTCGGAGCTGTCGCCCCGGGACCATGCTCGGGCCTTGGTGCGCGCCCTGGAGCGTTTCGGCCTCACCGCTGTGATCACCTATCCCAACGCAGATCCCGGCAGAGAGGACATCCTCCAAGAGCTGCGTGGCTACAAGAGGCGCCACCCCGACCGGACGCGCTTGGTGGCAAGCCTTGGCCAGACCCTCTATTACAGTGTGTTGGCTCAAGCTGATCTCATGGTAGGGAACTCGTCCAGTGGGCTAGTCGAGGCCCCCAGCTTCCGGGTCCCGGTTGTCAACATAGGTGACCGAGAGCGGGGGCGGGAGCGGGCGCGCAACGTCATCGATTGCCGGCCCGAGCCCGACTGCATCGCACGGGCCATCCAGCGCGCCCTGAGCAGCCGGTTCCGGCAGACGCTGCGCGGCCTGCGCAATCCCTTCGGCGATGGGCACGCGGCGGAGCGGATCGTGCGCGCCCTGAGCCGTGTTCCGCTCGGACATGAGGCGCTAGTGAAGGGCTTCGCCGACCTCCCCAGGCCGCGGCGGATCGGGAGGCAAGGGCGCCGCTCCTGATTTGCGCGTTGGTCGGCCGCTGATGGATGGCATAGAGAGAGCCAGCTCGGGCGAGCAGCAGGCGATCCGGGATCGCCTGCTGCTCGCCGTGGG
>CP070816.1:2449151-2458667 GCA_020344235.1 Armatimonadota bacterium | reverse complement strand
TCGCTGCCCGGGTGGTACTTGGTGAGCGCCTTTACTCCAGAGCGCGCGCCCTCGAGGGGCTCGCATATCTCGGGCTCCTCGGGGAAGGTAATGCCGAGGTTCGCGTACTGGGAGTAGACGGTTTCGCCGGGCGGGAGGTTCTCGAAGTCGATGAGGACACCTTCGGGCGTGAGAGGAACGACGGCCCTGGGCAGGCGGGAGAGCATCCCGGCATCGCCGAGATGCCCGGCGGCAGCTGGAGCGGATACCAATATAGCCAGACCGAGGAGAGTTGCAGGCGTGTTTGCTCGTGTCAGCATCGTTCTGCCTCGCCGATCTCGGTGTGGTCCGCGGGGCTGGCGCCGGGCCTCCCTTCGCGGCCCACCTGGTGTAGGTGGTTACCGCGGACGGTTGAGCCGTCGCCAGTAGGTGATGATGCCCGGCTGACTCCAGTCGGAGTCGCCGCCTAGCTTCGATGCTTTGAAGATCTCGTGGACGAGACCGGTGAGTGGGATGCTGGCTCCGGTCTCGTGGGCGAGTTCGAGGATGTAGCCGAGGTCTTTGTAGTGCAGGCCGAGTGTCCCGCCGCCGCTGAAGTCATCCCCGTAGAGGATCTCGGGGACGGAGAACTCGAGGTACTCGCTTAAGAGACGCGGATCGAGCCCGGCCCGGCGCCCGAACTCGATGGCCTCCGACCATACCGCCCACTGGCCGGCCTGCACGAGCTGGTTCATGAGCTTGAGCGCCTGGCCGCGGCCGATGGGCCCGACGTGCTTGAGCTTGTAGCTTAGGCAGGTCAGCACCGCGCGAGCCTTCTCGAAGTTCTCCTCGGTCCCGCCGACCATCATGATCCAGCCCTCGCTCCGCCCGGTGATGGGAGCATCAACGAAGCCGGCGGCCTTGTCGTTGCAAAGCTTCTCGTAGTGGATGTCGGTGTCGGGACGGGTGGTGCCTGTGTCGATGACTAGCTGGCCTTCGCGGAGGTGGCTGAGGATGCCATCCTCGCCCTCCATCACGGCCTCCACCGGGGGGCTGCCCGGGAGGGAGAGGATGATGATGTCGGACTTGTCAGCCATTTCGCCGGGCGTCGCCGCAGCCTGTGCGCCGAGGGCAACGGCAGGCTCCATCTTCCTTCGGTCCTTGTCCAGAACCGTGAGGGGATGCTGGGCCTCCCGCAGCATTCGTGCGAAGCCGGTGCCGACGTTCCCGAGGCCAATCAGGCCGATGTGTTGCACAGAACTCCTCCGTTAGACCTGGACCCGCAGCGGCCCCTTGAGCGCGTACCCAAAGGCCATGGACAGGATAAGCCAGAGCCATATCCAGTGGAGGCGCCAGCCAAAGAGCGGAAAGGGGGCGCCCGAGTAGGAGACGCTCACCCAGGCCAGCGGGCCGTCTGGCGGCAGCGGCGGCTCTCCGGGGTTGAGGAATTGCTGCCAGAGCCCGGTGCCGACGCGCCGAGGGGAGACGCGCCCTCTCTGCTCGCCCACGACCAGCAGTTTCTCGAACTCGTCTCTCCCGACTTTGACGACAAGGCGATGCTGTCCGGTCGCCTCCGCGCGCAGCCGCCAGTCCACCTCTCCAATGGTCGGCATCCGAAGGGCGGCGGTCTCGACTTCCACCCCAGGAGGGACGGACAGCGAGACCTGATCGGGGCTAAGGTCGCCGGGCCTCAGCTTGACGGCGAGAATGGCTGGCTCGCCGACTCGGAGCGGCCGATGGCTGTAGCGAAGATCCATTTGGACGAGCAGCACGAGAACGGGCGGGATGATGAACATGAGTGGGACGACTGCGTGCCCGAGGTAACGGAGGTTGTCCTTCGCGAGGCGTGCCTGGGCACGCATGACCACTCGCAGCTCGTCTCGGTAGAGAAGCACCTCGAGCAGGTGCGAGATAATCAGGTCCTTTGCGGCGCGAATGCCGGGCTGGTTGGAGGTATAACGGAAGATGAGGAGCAGGAGGATGCCCGTGAGCAGCGAGACGGCCACCACTCCGGGCAAGGGATGCGCGGAGAATGGGGCTAGGATCAGGTCGAAGACGCGGGTGATGGCTGTGTTGAAGGTGCCCATTGCCGCTCCGTCAGTCCAGGTACCCGAGGCCCTGGAGTCGCTTCTTGACCTCTTCCTCGGAGTCAGCCTCCTCGATGGCGGCGGCCGCCTTTTCGAGGGTGTGGCGGATGAACTCGTCGGTCGAGGAGTAGCCGGCTGCCTCGGCGCAGCGCTGCAGCCGCTCGTACAGCTCTCGGTCCAGCTTCAGCTTCGGTCCAAACATGAGTCCTACCTCACCAGATCGCTTTCCCGGACATGTCGTCCGGAATTGGCAGTCCGAACTCGGCCAATACGCTGGCCGTCCCATCCGGCAGCGCCGGACGGAGAACCCTGATCGGCTTCGTCGCGAGCAGGATGCCCGGGACCAGAGAGCGGTCAATGCAGTGGTCCCCGCTCCACTTCCCGCGATTATCTTCTACTGCCTCCACTGTCGCCGATCCTTCGGCAGAAGCGGTGCTACACCGATAGCCGCGTGCGTAGCCGACTATCAGATCCGGCGCGCGGTCCCGCGGCGCGGCCGAGTAGGCGTCTTCGGAGAAGTAGACGTTCTCCACGATCCTGGCTCCCGTGGCAGGATCGCGTGCGCTGCGAAGCTGGTGGGCAAGGCGACGCGCGATCGTCTCGCGATGCTCGGGCGCAACCCGGCCGTGTGCCTCTCTGCCCTTCAGATTGAGGTAAAGGCCATTGAGCCCGACGCCGTATGCGCTCGTCTGATCCCAGCGAGCGCTGATGTACTGGCTCTGATCGTCTCTTGTGCGGCGCGCGGGCACGAAGTAGCCATTTGCTGCGAGCCAAGTGTTGAGGTGAAACTTCCGGTAGAAGGGCGCGAATCCATGATCGGAAAGGACGATCAGCGTGGTGTCGCCATCGGCGGCCTCAAGCGCCTGCCCCACCAGCTCGTCACTGCTGCGATAGCATTCCTCTACGGCCGCGCCGTACTCGCGCGAGACAGAGGGGTCATAGGCGGGATGCGCAGGGTCCTGAGTGCGCCAGAACATGTGCTGCGTGCGGTCGCTCGTGCCGAAGTAGCAGAAGAGGAGTCCGCGCCGGAAACGGCTGAGCGCGGATTCATACATCCGGCGCGCCTCCTCCATGACTGAAGCCGACTGCTGAAGATACTCACCGTCGTCGAGCACACCCTCGGAGAGGGCCTGAGTGTCCTCCGGCAGACCCATTGTATGGAAGCGGCCGAGGCGCTCGGCGAGCCGGCGAGCGAAGCCGCGCGGGGCGTCGATAGTGAGCGCGGGGCTCATGGGGTCGAAGTTGATCGGCGTCACGTATAGCTTGAAGTGAGGAGAAAGCTCCTGCAAGTAGAATCGGCAGATGCCGCTCCTGCTGCAAGCGCCAGGGACGAGCACGAACCTAACCGGCACCCACTCGCTCCACTCTCGCTCACGCAGTAGGATCTCTTGGCCCTGGATTGCGATCTTGGCCACGCGGTGGCCGCGGTCCAGCCAGACCTCGAAGTCCACACCCATTGTCGGCATTTCCCGATGCAGCGTGTTGGGCGGGCCAATCAGGCGAGCCGCCACCCTCCCCTCGCGAACTGTGACGCGCTGAACGAATCCCTTTCCGCTGGCCGCTCGCGGCGGGGGCGACGCCTCTGTGTAGTAGGAATACTCCCCGTTGGTGCCGCGGAAATCGGGAGTTCCCAGGCCGGAGATCTGCTTGGCGCCAGTGTCCCGCGGGGGGAAGTTGGAAGGCATCCGGTAGACTTCGCAGGGAATCCCGCGGTCGCCGAGCATCTCCCAGAAGGCACGCCCGCGGCGCTGGAGTTCCACCTTGGGGCTGGTCAGCGGCACGCGCCAGGGGCCGACGGGAATGGTCAGCTCGGGAGGGGCTGTATGTGCTATGGCCGCTTGCAGTGCGTATGTGGCGGGGTCGCGATGGACGAAGTCGTAGATGCCGTGGCGGCCTGGGTCTTGACCGGTGGTGAATGTGGCCCAGGCGACGGGGCTTTGGGGAGGCACAGTGCTCGTAAGCTGTCGGAAGCCGCCCATCCGTCGCAGGCGGCTCAGGTGCGGAAGGCTGCCTTCGTCCATCATGCGGGCCGTGATGTCATAGTCGAGCCCGTCCAGCCCGAGAACAATTACTTTCTTCTCCCTCTTCGGTGCGGAGAGAAGCCGGCGGCCGCAGGACGAGAGAGCAGCGACGTCGAGCACGGCCAGCGTCCCGAGCGCGGCGAGCTTCTTCAGCGTCGCACGCCTGGCCGGGTCGCGGGGGGCGTCCGGCTCGGCCTGGTTTCGGCGGCGCTCGTTCGCGGAGGGGGAATCACCCATTGAGAGAGCCGTCCCCGAAGTGATGTCAGGTGCCGCGGGGGCCTCGCAAGAGCGGCTTTCCGGAGAAGTCGGTCGCGTCTCCGAACTCGGAGAGCGCGGCAGCAGTGACGTCTGGCAGCGCGGGCTGCTCGGCCTCGATGGGCCGGTTGCAGAGGAGTATGCCGGGGACGAGCGAGCGATCTATACAGTGGTCGCCGCTCCACTTGTCCCGGTTGTCGCGAACCAGCCAGTCTGTCGCCTCGCCGAGAACTGACTCGTCCGCGCAACGATAGCCGCGCGCGTAGCCGACCACGAGGTCAGGCGCGTGCTCCTTCGTGTCGTCGGAGTAGACCTCTGGGGCGAGATAGACGTTCTCGATGACGCGGTCGCCGGTTTCCGGGTCGCGCACTCGGCGGAGTTCGTCGGCGAGGTGGCGCGCCAGGGCCTCCCTTTCGTCGGGGCTGACGATCCCGTACGGCTCTCTGCCCTGGAGGTTGAGGTAGAGAGCATTGAAGCCCAGGGCGTAGGCGACTGTGTTGTACCAGTCGGCATGAGAGAAGATGCTCGCGTCGGGGTCGCTTAGGCCGCGCCCGGCGAGGTATCCCTTCTCGGCGAGCCAAGTGTTGAGGTTAAAGCTGCGGTAGTAGGGCGCGAAGCCGTGGTCGGAGAGCACGATCAGAGTGGTATCGTCATCGCAGGCCTCGAGTGCTTGCCCTACCAACTCATCGGAGGTGCAGTAGCAGGCCTCAATCACCGCTCCGAACTCGGCTGCCAGCCGGGGGTCATGGGCGGGATGCCGCGGGTCCATGGTGCGCCAGAACATGTGCTGGGTTCGGTCCGTGGTGGAGAAGTAATAGAAGAGAAGGCCGCGGGAGAACTCGTTGAGAGCGGATTCGTACATTCCGCGAGCCTCGCTCATTACGATCTCAGACTGTTGGAGGTACTCCCCGTCATCCAAGATGCCGTGGCGGAGCGCCTTCACGTCCTGAGGGAAGCCCTGGGTGTAGAAGCGGCCGTGCCGGCGGGCGAGTTCACTGGCGAACTCCGCGGGCGCGGAGATGGGGAGTGCTGGATCAGCGGGGTCTACGTTGATAGGGGTCACGTAGACCTTGAGGTGTGGAGATGCTTCCTTCAGGTAGAAGCGACAGATTCCGGTCACATGTTTCACATGCGGCAACATCTCAAAGCGCACGGGCGTCCACTGGCTCCATTCCCCCTGGCGAAGCAGCAGCTCTCGACCCTGCACGAGGAGCTTTGCAAGGCCATGCTCTCGGTCAACCCAGATGTCGAAATCCACGTAGCAATCAGCGCTATCCCGGCGCAGTGTGTTGCTCGGGCCCATCAGGCGGGCCCGCGCCCGGCCGTTCGAAACGGTCACGGGGTAGATAGCACCGCCGCTGATGTCATCCGCTCCTTCGGGCGGCGCCTCGGTGTAGTAGGAGAACTCGCCGTAGGTGCCGCGAAGGTCGGGAGCGCCGAGACCCGCGAGCTGCTTGGCCCCCGTGTCCTGCGGGGGAAAGTTGGAGGGGACGCGGTAGACGGCGGCCGGCACGCCAAGGTCGGCGAGGACGTCCCAGAAGGCGCGCCCGCCGCGGAGCAGCTCCACGTTCCCCTTGGAAATCGGGAGCTTCCACTGGCCCAGGGAAAGGGTCTTCTGCGGCGCCTCTGTTCGAGCAATGGAGAGGTACGGAAGGTAGGTGCGAGGGTCCCTCTGGATGAAGTCATAGATTCCGTGGCCGCCGGGGTCTCGTCCTGTGATGAAGGTGGCCCAAGCGACCGGGCTCTGGGGCGGTATGCTGCTCGCCAGCGCGCGGAACCCACCCAGTGATTCCAGCCGACTCATGTTTGGCAGCTTGCCCTGGGCCATGAGGCGAGGGACATACGAAGCGTCGAGGCCGTCGAGCCCGAGAACGATGACCTTTCGCTCCCGAAACGTGGGAGAGAGGGCTTTACGCCCACAGGAAGCGAGGGTGCCAACATCAGCCAGCGCGAGGAGCCCGAGGGCAGCGAGCTTCTTGAGCGTATCGCGCTTGGCGGGATCGAGCGGGGGGTCCGAGCAGCTGCCGCCGCTCCAGGGTTTCCTCGGCGTCGCTCGGCTAGGCATTAGGCGCGTTCTCTTCCCCGCTGTCGGACAGGAGTGAGCGGCCCTGCATGTAACCAGGCGGCTCAACTCCGAACAGTGCGAGCACGGTAGGGGCGATGTCCATGATGTGAGCTCGATCGGAGGCAAGCGGCCGGCTGGAGAACAACACCCCGGGAACGTGGCCCGGGTCGAGACAGTGGTCCCCACTCCAGCGCCGGGTGTTGCTGTCTATCACCGGGCCTGCGGGCTTGCCTTGGGCGGCATCCCAGGAGGCGCGGTAGCCGGGCGCATAGCCGACGGTCAGGTCGGGGCCCGCGTCGGCGTAGGGTCCCGGGTTGACGGCCGCGGTGTCGAAGGCGCGATTGATGGCCACCCTTCCTTCATCATCATCGCGGAGCCCGGTCAACTTCTCGATCAGTTCCTGTTTCAGCGCCGGGGCCTCGGCCGGCGAGACAACGCCGCCGGCCTCTCGACCTTGAATGTTAAGATAGAGCCCGCCGAGGCCGATGGCATAGGCGCGAGTCCGCTGCCAGTCCACATCCCGCAGCCATTCGGCCTCTCCCGAGGCACCCTCTTTCAGATTCAGGTAGCCCTCCCGGAGCAGCCAGGCGTTGAGGTTGACGCCGCGCCGGAAGGACTTGAAGCCGTGGTCCGACATCACCATCAGGACGTCGCGTTCTCCGAGCTGGGCCAGCACCTTGCCGATTTGGTCGTCGGCCTGCTGGTAGGAGGCCTCCACGGCCTCGCGGAACACGGCCGGCTCCTCGTCGAGGGGGGCCGGATGGTTCTGCTCGCGATAGCGCCAGAACATGTGCTGGACGCGATCGGTCGTGTCGAAGACGCAGACGAGACATCCGCTGCGCATATTCGCCAGGGAGTTGAAGAGCATGCGCCCTCGCTCCTCGAACATGAGCTGGCACTGCTTCATGAATGCTGTGTCGTCCAGCACTCCTTCGTTCAGGGCCCAAGTGTCCTCGGCCAGCCCAAGGGTAGCGTAGCGGCCCAGGCGCTTGGACAGGTAGATTGAGTAGGCGACGGGATGCGAGACCGGCAGGGCCGGCCGCTCAGGGTCTATGTTGATTGGGGAGACGTAGAGTTCCACTTCCGGCTCGAGCTGCTTGAGATAGAAGCGGCAGATGCCGCCGGCGCGCATGCCCGGGCCGAGGTGAAAGCCGACCGGGACCCAATCGGAGTACTGCCCTTGACTCAAGCTTACGCGCTGGCCGTCGATGTCGAGCAAGGCGGCAGCGCTTCCATTGGGACGGAGGCGGAAGCGCGCCTGGGCCGGCTGGCCCTGTGAAGAGCCTGGGAGCGACGGGCCCGGAAGAGAGCCATGGCAGCGCCCGTTCGCCCTAATCAGAGGAAGCCGCTGGCCGCCGATCTGTTCTTCGGGCGCGTCGCTGGCAGTGGTGAAGAAGGTGAAGGAGCCCTGGGTGCCCCGGAGGTCGGGCACGCACATGCCCGAGAGTAGCAGTCCGGGGAAGCGCTCGGGGGGAAAGGTGATGGGCACGCGAAGGATAGTGGAGAAGATGCCATGCTCCCCCAGGACCGACCAGAAGGGTCTGCTGCGGCGCAGCAGGCGCAGGGAAGGCCGCCCGAGAGGAAGGCGTAGCTTGCCCAGGCGCAGCATTCGCCTGGGGGCACGAATCCGGGCTGAGGAGAGGTCCGGTAGGTAGGTGCGGGGGTCGCGATGCAGGAAGTCGAAGATGCCGTGCCGGCCGGGGCCGGTGCCGGTCATAAACGAAGACCACGCGACCGGCGACATCGCCGGACAGGTAGTGGCCAGTCGAGAGTAAGTGCCGCTCTCCCGCAGCTTGGCTAGGTTGGGCAGCCGGCCGGCCTCCAGCATAGCATCGGCGATCTCAGGGTCCATCCCGTCGAAGCCAATAACCACGACGCGGTCAACTTGGCTCTTGCCGTACGCTCGCCGACGGCGCCGGGCGCGCACGAGAAAGCGAATCGGCCAGGTCACGAGGACGAGGCCTCCGAGCAGGACGGCCGCCAGCACCACCAGGAAGGAGCCAAGCACTGCGAAGCCTGCGCCGGGTCCGATGTAGGCATGGGCCGGGGAAGCAACCAGAGCGAGCAGAGCACAGAGGGCAAGCAGGGCGCTGTGCGGAACGCCCGGCCTCGCGAGGCGCCTCCGGGGGAGAGAAAGCCGGCTCGCATTCGCGGACAAGAGATACCCCAGACGTTCCCCGGCTCGAGTTCTACTGTATTCGCTTGATGCCATCGCGCGGAAACCAGGCCCGGGGCTGGCGGCCGACCGCGGGCTCGCGATTGTAGTCTTCCCCGTACCTGTGCTGACTATTCGTCAAGAACGAAGTCATGTCCTGCGCGCGCAGAGGCCCCGGGGTAGTCCGGGTCGGATAGTGGAGAAACGACTATCGTCCGCTTGGTAGCCTGGACTTTACAGCTGACGAGCGCGTGGGTACACTGTATGTTGAGAGCTAGCTATGAGGAAAAGACGTAGAGGGGCCTGGTCTTGGGGGCTGCTGGCGCTGGGTGTAGCTGCGCTGGGCGCGTGCGCTCTGGTGCTCTTGCGCTCAGGGGAGCGGTTTGACACGGCGTCGTTCACGCCGGAAGGCCCCCAGGTAGCAGCCCTGCGCGAGGCGGTGAAGCATGCCAACGTTGTGCTGGTCGTGATCGATGCCGCACGCGCCGACCACGTTGGCTGCTATGGCTACCCGCGAGACACCACCCCGAACATGGACCGGCTCGCCCAGGCCTCTGCTGTGTTCGAGTGGCACTTCTCCCAGACCACCGAGACCAAGAGCTCTACTGCCTGCCTCTTCACCTCCCAGTATGCCGACACCAACCTGGCGGACGGGCCCCGGTCCCTGATCCCCGGAACCTTCACCATGGCAGGAGGCTTTGAGGCGGCCGGCCTGCGCACTGCGCTCTTCAGCTCCAACCTCAAGGCTTCCCCTCTCTACGGCATCGGAAACGATTTCCAAGATTCCGTGTGGGACCGCCAGTTGGAGGCCTATGTCGAAGAAGGGGAGGCGCTATACCATCCGAGGCCGCTCCTGCGGGCCTTGAGCAATTGGCTGGACGATCACGCCAATTCACGGTTCTTCGCTTACGTGCACTTTTTGCCCCCTCACTACCCGTACCGTCAGCCATCGGAGATGACCGAACTCTTCGCGGG
>CP070816.1:2434014-2449051 GCA_020344235.1 Armatimonadota bacterium | reverse complement strand
CGGAGGGGCGCAAGGGCCGGAATCGAGGCGACCGGCTGCGAGTAGGTGTTCGCTGCCGGGCTGTCAGACGCCTCTCGGGGGGAGATGGAGATTCCGCCCCGCGCGGGCGAGAATCGGCGAAGAAGGTGTGAGGAGGAGCAGCGGGAGAAGAACAAAATCGGAAATGCGGCAGTCTAACGTATATAGGGAACAAGATACTGAGGGGGCGTCGTTTCTCAGATGGGCCAAAAGGAGTAAGCCAGGAGGTGGGCTGAGATGGTAGGCAGCAGGAAGCCGGTACTACTGGCGGCAGTGGCCGTGGTGGTTCTGTGCGCGGGGCTCGTCTGCGCTGTCGGCAGCGCTTGGGCGGAGGCGGAGGAGCGGGCGATTATGCTGGATGTGCGGGATGCGGATCTGGAGGACACCCTGCGGCTGGTCTTCAAGGACACTCCGTACAGCTTCACGCTGGAGTCCGGGATTACCGCCCGGAAGGTGACCCTGAGTCTGAACAATGTGACGTTCAGTCAGGCGCTGCGCGCTATTCTGGAGATGCACGACCTGACGTATCGGAAGGAAGGGCGCATCTACCACATCGTCCGGGAGCCGGAGCCGGTGATCGTGGAGCGGCCGCCGGTGGAGGAGGTGAGGAGTGCGCCTCGTCAGAACATCTACTGGTTCGGACCCGGCGGGCGGTACGAGCTGCAGTACCTGGACTGCCGGTTGGTGGCTGGTTGGTTTGGTGGTAGTGAGATCGCCTCTTCGCTGATACCGATTCCTGTGACGGGTGGCGCAACCGGCGCGGGAGGCGGGGGATTCGGCGGCAGCATGGGTGGAGGCGGCTTCGGCGGCGCCGCAGGCGGCATGAGCATGGGCGGCGGCAGCGGGGGCAGCCGCGGCGGCGGCAGTCCCAGCGGCGGCCGGAGCGGGGGCAGTCCGAGCGGCGGCCGGAGCGGGGGCAACAGGGGCCGGTGAGCACGTAAGTATCGGCATTCACAGCGTCGCGGTCGAAGCTGGAGCGGAGAGCAGGCTTCGGCTGGGTCTGCAGCCTTGACTTGTCGGAGGTAAGCGCGCTGGCTCGTTCGCGTTGAGCCAGCGCGGTTTTCTGTCTCGGGAGGGTTCCTCCGTCTTTCTTCGCGCGTGAGCTCCGTTTTCGCTTGCGAGCTTTGTGGGAGGAAGCCGGTTCGCGTCGAGGGCGACGGCCTGGCCGTGGCGGACTAGTAGCGGGCGCGGCGCAGGTGGTCGGCGAACTCGTGGGGGAGGTCGGTGGCTTCGATGGCGCGGGCTGCCGTGGACGCAGAGGATTCGGCGGTCGGCGAGTGTGAGGCGGAGGTCGCGGGGCAAGGAGCGGAGCCAGGCCTTGTTGCCGTTGGTGACGACGCGCTGGGTCCAGCGGAGGGAGCGGTCGCCGCGGGCGATGTCGTCGGGGCGGGTGTAGGCGCAGCCGCACTGGTCGCGGTCGAAGCCGACGCCGTCGTCGTAGTTCCCGGCGAGGGTGGGGATGCCAGCGGCGCGGATGGTTTCGATGACTTCATTGGGGAAGGCGCCGTAGCCGACGAGATCGCCGAGGCATACTACGTGCTGGTAGGCGCGCTGCCGAATGTCGGCGAGGAGGGCGTCGAGGGCGTGCCGGTTGGCGTGGATATCGGAGAAGGCGGCAATGGTCACGGCGGGCCCTCCGGTGTCTGAGCGCATGAGTGGTAGGCGTTTTCGCCCCGGGGCGGCGGAACCTTCCCAACGGCTGGCGTGTTTGGCGTCAGGCGCCTACGTGGGGAGACGAGTATGGGAGGGTGGACTGTGTGGGGATAGAAATGAGGGGGGAGAGCAGAGAGGGTTGATGGGCAGCACTGAGGGAAGGTGAGACGGGTGGGGGCGACGAAGGTGCGAAGGGCCGAAGGGCCGCGGGTCCGGCACAGATTGACCTAAGCCGGGCGGCATGTTAGTATGGCCAATGGACAGTTGCCTTGGAAACCGCCGAGAGCAGGAGGCGACGTGATATGAGAGCAGGACGCCGGTGGGGAGCACGTGCAGGGCGGAGAGTCCGCTGCCACCCCGTCGCACCGGTCAGCAGACTCCTGTTTGTAGGATTGGTAGGCGCGCTCGCGGGATTGATGAGCGCGCCGCCGTGTTTTGGGGTGCTGGGGAAGAAGGAGCCGACGGCCGAGCAGCAGGAGTGGTGGGTGAAGTTTGCTGAGGAAGTAGAGATCAAGAACCTGGAGAGGTATGTCGGGAAGCTGAGCGAGTCGAGCCCGCGCCTGGCGGGCTATCCGGGTGCGGAGAAGGCGGCCGAGTATATTGCGGCGGAGCTGCAGAGGCTGGGGCTGAAGGATGCAAGCAAGCAGGAGATAACGGATCCGGGGCTGGGGAAGAAGCTGCCCTATCGAGAGGTGTACTGGGTGACGGTGCCGTGGGTTTGGGGACAGCCCACGCTGGAGGTGCTGGAGGGCGGGGAGGTGGTGGAGAGCTACGATGTGTTCCCGCTGTGGCCGAACCTCGTGAGGACGTCGCAGCTTGCAGAAGGAGGAGAGGAGTATCAGCTGATAGACGGGGGGGACGGGAGGCCGGTGCGGTTCAGCGGGCAGGATGTGGAGGGGACGGCGGCGTTGATGGAGTTCAAGTGCGGGTCGAACTGGCTGAATGCGCCGCGGCTGGGGGCGCGTGCGGTGATCTTCGTGGAGCCGGAGAAGACGACGCGGGGGGAGGCGGAGGCGAAATTTCTGCGGATTCCGGTCAACATTCCGCGGTTTTGGATTGGGCGGAGTGATGCGTACCGGCTGCGGGCTCGGCTGAAGTCGCAGCCGGAGGTGGTGATCCGTATCAAGTGCCGGATGACGTGGGAGCGGAGGCACGCGTGGAACGTGGTGGCGGAGATTCCGGGGACGGACGATGACCTGAAGGATCAGACCGTCTATGTGACGGCCTATTATGACTCGATGTCTATCGTTCCACAGATTTCGCCCGGGGCGGAGAGCGCGTCGGGGGCGGCAGCGCTGCTGGAGCTGGCGCGGATCCTGACGAAGTATCCACCGAAGCGGACAGTGCGGATGGTCTTCAACGGGGCGCACTTCCTGGGGCTGGCGGGGATTCGGAATTATGTGGCGACGCACCTGGATGAGCTGATTGATGGGGTGCCGGTGGACAAGCGGACGAAGTTTCTTGGGTTGATCCCGTACACGAAGACGGTCAGGGAGAAGATGGCGATCAATCTCTTCCTGGCGCTGGACCTTTCCACGCAGAACGATAAGGTTGGGGTGTTCTACAAGGGGATGTTCTACGATCAACGGGAGGACACGGACATCAGCCGGCATTTCTCGGACTTTGCGCGGACGCTGAGGGAGAACGCGACGCTGATGTCCGACTGGGGGACGAACCACGCGGAATTCGCGGATGGGGTGAATCCGATCTATGGGAAGCCGTGGCGGACGTTCATCTTCGGGAAGATCGCGCTGGACAATGAACCGATCACGCTGGGGGGCGGCCGGGGCGCGGCGTTCGTGACGACGGATGATGCGCGGCCGCGGGTGGATACGCCGTTCGATACGGTGGACTGGGTGAACTTCCAGAACCTCGAGCGGCAGACGGAGTTTCTGGCGGCGACGATGTGGGACATCGTGACCGATCCGAAGATGCCGATAGACAAGGAGCCGAGCTTCCAGCGGATGTCGGTGACTGGGGGATTTGCAGAGCTGTCGGTTCGGGCGCTGGCGTTCGATCCGAAGAAGAGCATCGTGGCGGACAAGGTGATCAAGGACGAGCGGGGCGAGCCGACGGCGATGGTGGTGGCGCGGATGTCGGACTCGACGCTGATGGGGACGCGGGGGGATCTGGTCGAGATCACGGACGGGGAGGGGCGGTCGCACTTCTGGGGGTATCCGACGATCAACGCGTATGGGTGGCGTAAGCCGAGCTACATCGAGGCCTACAATGCGGATGCGATCACCGGTGACATCAACTATGCGCCGGACTGGGGCCCGATGGGGAACCGGCATCATCCCCGAGACCCGACGCAGTTCTTCATCACCGCGGGGAAGAAGGATTTCACGATCGTCGTGTTCGAGTGCGTGCCGATCGCGCTGTACGATCTGGTGGACCCGCAGAGCCTGACGACGATGACGTACATCAAGATTTACGATGGGTTGACGGACGCGGAGCCGCGGCGGTACGGGCTGACGATTCCGCACCCGGAGCCGTGGCGGGGACATGTGGAGGACGTGGCGCTGGTTTTTGCGGACCCGGGGCAGCGGGTGAAGGTGATGATGGGGCTGGGTGCGGGGTCGGTGCGGATGCTGCTGCTGGATGCGAAGACGGTTGACGAGGAGAACCAGAGCGGGCTGGGCTATCTTGCGGATGAGCCGTTTGCGCTGGCGCACACGCCTCTGCGGGTGACGGAGGACATGTGGGCGCTGGACGAGATGCGGATGCAGAAGCTGGCGCGGTTTCGCATCGTGAACGAGATTGTGAAGAAGCACCACGAGGATGCGAAGAAGCTGCTGGATGAGGCGAATGCCGCGCTGGCGGCGCGGGACTACAGGCTTGCGGACGGGAAGGCGCGGGCGGCGTGGGGGTATGAGGCGCGGGCCTATCCGGCGGTGCTCTCGACGATGAACGACGTGGTGAAGGGGGTGCTGTTCTACCTGGCGTTGATGCTGCCGTTCGCGTTCTTCACGGAGCGGCTGGTGTTTGCGTTTCCGAATCTGCGGCTGCAGATCGTGGGATTCGTGGGGGTCTTTGCGGCGATCTGTCTGGTGTTCGGGTTCATTCATCCGGCGTTCGAGATCACGAACAACCCGTGGATTGTGCCGCTGGCGTTCATCATGGTGGCGTTGAGCGTGTTGGTGATCACGCTGGTGACGATGAAGTTCGAGGATCAGTTGAAGATGCTGCAGATGAAGGTGTCAGGGGTGCACCGTGCGGACATTGGGCGAATGAGCGTGGCGGCGGCGGCATTCTCGCTGGGGATCAGCAACATGCGGAAGCGGCGGGCGCGGACGGTTTTCACGTGCCTGACGCTGGTGCTGCTGACGTTCACGGTGCTGTCGTTCACGTCGGTGAAGACGGGGACGAAGTACAACGAGCGGAAGGCGAAAGGGGAGCCGGCGTACCAGGGGCTGCTGGTGCGGAATGCGATGTGGGAGCCGCTGGAAGAGTCGGCGTACCGGGTGCTGAACGACGAGTTCGGGCGGGAGCGGGCGGTGGCGCCGCGGGCGTGGTTCTTCACGTCGAAGACGGAGGAGCAGTCGTTCATGACGGTGAGCACGGATGCCACCGATGCGACCTACGACGCACGCGCAGTGACGGGTTTGAGCGCGGCGGAACCGGAGGTCACGGGGCTGGACGAGGCGCTGACGGCGGGGCGGTGGTTCGAGCCGGAGGACGTGCATGCGGCGATCATCCCAACGCGGATGGCGGAGGCATTCCACATCAAGCCTGCGGACGTTGGGAAGGTAAACATCTTCCTGGGCGGGATTCCGTACGATCTGATCGGGATCATGAATGCGAGCGAGGCGAAGCGGCGGGTGGACCTGGATCAAGAGCCGCTGACGCCGGTGGACTGGATACAGATGCAGCGGATGTCGCGGCAGGGAGGTGGGCAGCAGGCGCAGCAGGGCCAGAAGTCCGGGTTCCAGGAGTACCTGCATCTTTCGCCGGACCAGGTGGTGTTCGTTCCGTTCGAAACGGCGCTGAACCTTGGGGCGGAGGTGGAGTCGGTGGCGGTGAGCTTCGGGCCGACGGTGGCGGGGAAGGCGGTGGATCCGGAGCTGGTGAGGGAGGTGGAGGCGCGGGCGCAGCAGGTGAGGGAGACGCTGTGGGCGCTGATGCCGAGGCTGGGGTTCAACCTGTATGCGGGGACGGGGGATGAGATTCGGAAGTGGAGTGCGATCGGGCGGACGTCTATTCTGGGGCTGGAGGGGGTGTTAATTCCGATTCTGATTGCGGCGCTGATCGTGTTGAATACGATGCTGGGCGCGGTGTATGAGCGGGTGAGGGAGATTCACATCTTCAGCTCGATCGGGCTGGCACCGAGCCACATTGCGATGCTGTTCCTGGCGGAGTCGTTCGTGTACGCGATTCTGGGGGCGATCTTCGGGTATCTGATCGGGCAGGGGACGGCGAAGCTGATCACGGCGTTCGATCTGCTGCCGGGCCTGTATCTGAACTACTCGTCGGTGGCGGCGGTGGCCTCGACGACGGTGGTGATAGGGGTGGTGATGCTTTCGACGATGTATCCGGCGCGGAAGGCGTCGGAGGTTGCGACGCCGGCGATCGAGCGAAGCTGGCAGCTGCCGGAGCCGGTCGGGGATAGCTGGGATATTCCGCTGCCGTTTGCGGTGACGGGGGAGCAGGCGACGGCGCTGACGCGGTTCATGGTGGAGTGGTTCGAGGCGTATGAGGAGTACTCGATCGGGGACTTCGTGACCCAAGACGTGAAGAGCTGGGAGGAAGAGAGCGAGCACGGTACCTCGTACATAATCCAGCTGATGTCGTGGGTGGCACCGTTCGACCTAGGGGTCAGCCAGCAGGTGCAGCTGCGGACGATACCGACGGACATGGAGGATGTGTTCGAGATCGGGCTACACCTGGAGCGGGTCAGCGGGGACGTATCGTCGTGGCGGAGAGTGAATCGCCGCTTCCTGAACACGCTGCGGAAGCAGTTCCTGATCTGGCGGACGCTGCGGGCCGAGGAACGGGACCGCTACCTGGGGCTGAGGGCGGCGGGAACCGCGGAGGCGGCTTCTTAGCAGGCAGTTAGCTGAGCGGGGCGACGCTCATGAGAGGTAGGTGACCGGGTTGGCCGAGGAGCTAGAGAGGGCCGAAGGAGCGCCGGAAGAGACGGCGGAAGCCGGCATGGATCAGTGGTATTCGGCACGGCGGCCGGAGCTGGAGCCGAAGGAGTTCCGGGAGGGGTTCACGCTGCGGACGGTGCTGGGCGCGCTGTTCGTGGCGGTGCTGATGCTGCCGGGGGCGATCTATCTGGGGCTGCTGGTGGGGCAGAACCTGGGTCCGGCGGGGCAGTGGACGACGATCATTCTGTTCACTGAGGTGGCGCGGCGGTCGTTCACGGTGCTGAGGCGCCAAGAAGTCTACATGATCTACTACATGGCGGGCAGCGTGAACTCGTTCGCGTGGGGGTTGATGCTGGCCGGGGGAGCGTTCGCGTGGCTGATCTGGGCGCAGTATGTGGTGCAGTCTCCGGCGGCTCAGAACTTCGGCATTGCGGAGCTGATTCCGAAGTGGTATGCGCCGCCGGTCGGCTCGGAGGCCTATGTCAAGCGGACGTTCTTCCACTCGGACTGGACAGTGCCGGTCCTGATAATGGTATTGACGAATATCTTCTACCGGATGCAGTACGTGGGGCTCGGGTATTTCCTGTTCCGGACGACGTCGGATGTGGAACGGCTGCCGTTTCCGATGGCGCCGATTGCGGCGCAGGGGGCGACGGCGCTGGCGGAGGTGTCGGCGGACGAGGAGTCGTGGCGGTGGCCGGTGTTCAGTGTGGGGACGATGATCGGGCTGGTGTATGGTTTCTTCTACGTAGCGATTCCGGTGATGACGAGTGGGTTCTTGGCCGATCCGCTGACGCTGATACCGATTCCATTCATTGATCTGATGAAGAATACGGAGGATGCGTTCCCGGCGGGCCGGATTGCGATAGGGACGGAGCTGGGGGCGGTGCTGTATGGTTTCGTGCTGCCGTACCCGATCGTGGTGGGGCAGTTCATAGCGTCCATGTTTACGAACTTCATCTTCGCTCCGACGCTGTATCGGCTGAGCTTCGATCCGGAGATCGGCAAGTCTGCGCTCTTCCCCACGTGGACGAAGGGAATGAGCCTGATCCAGAGCGAGATGACGCTGAACTTCGACCTGTTCATGAGCATCGGGATCGGGATCGGGCTGGCGATCGCGGTGATCGGGCTGCATGCGGTGGCGGCGGCGACGCTGAAGGCGAGGGTGCAGCGGGCGAAGGGGCTGCCGACTCAGACGTATGCGGACGTGCCGCCGGGGAGGGGAGACTATCCGATCTGGGCGGCGCTGGGGGCGTGGTCGCTGTCAACGCTGGGGTATGTGGTGCTGTGCCGCATCCTGGTGCCCGACTTTCCGCTGATCTTCCTACTGCTGTTCGCGTTCTTCTGGACGCCGCTGGTGTCGTACATGTCGGCCCGGATGATGGGGCTGACGGGGAGGCCGTTGGAGATTCCTTACGTGACGCAGGCGACGTTCATTCTGAGTGGATATAAGGGGGTGGATATCTGGTTTGCGCCGGTGCCGTACTTCGATGTGGGGTGGGCGGCGCAGCAGTTCCGGGAGGTGGAGCTGACCGGGGTGAGGATGAAGTCGATACTGAAGGCAGAGGTGTTCCTGCTGGTGTTGATGCTGGTGTTCAGCTTCACGTATTGGTCGTTCTTCTGGCGAGGCAGCCAGATTCCGTCGTCGCAGTACCCGTATGCGCAGACGTTCTGGCCGCTGTATGCGTTCTACCACTGCCTGTGGGCTACGGCGACGACGGACCAAGCAGGGGAGGGGCCCACGTTTCTCATTCAGGCGTTGAAGTTCGATGTGATCGGGTACGCGGGGGCGGGCGCGCTGGCGGTTTATGTGGCCTTCACCGCGTTGAGGATTCCCGCGCTGTGGTTCTACGGGCTGGCGACAGGGTTCCCGTGGGCTACGTGGTGGATCATCCCTACGTTCATCGGAGCGATTCTGGGGAGGTACTACTTCGCGCGGCGGTTCGGTCCGGAGCGGTGGCGGCGGTATACGCCGGTGCTGGCGGCCGGATACACGTGCGGGCTGGGCCTGATCGGGATGACGGCGATCGGTCTGACGATCATCTTCAAGGCCGTGAGATCACTGCCGTTCTAGTGGGTGGGGATGCGGTTTGAGTGAGACGACGGGGAGGTCGCTAATCGGTTGGCAGGGGATTTCGGTCCGGGTTCCGGCGGACTGGACGCTCGGGGCGGTGGGGGGTGACAAGAAGGCGGGGTACTTGCGGGTGGATGATGAGAAGATGCCGCGGCTGCAGGTGAAGTGGTCGCGGGGCCGGATGAATCTGGAGCAGAAGCGAAAGGAGTACGTGAAGCGACTGACGAGGAGGGGGAGATTCAGGCGGCGGGCCACGGGGCTGGAGGTGACGACGGACGAGCGCGTGGTCAGCAAGCGGTCGAAGCGGAAGAAGGAGCTGGTGGGGTATGGGTGGCGCGGTCCGCAGTGTGGGATTGGGGTATTGTGGAATTGCGAGGTGTGCGGGCGGGCGCTGATTGCGCAGGTCGCGTGGCTGCTGGAGGAGGAGGGGCACGAGACGGCGAGGGAGGTGCTGGACTCGCTCGACGATCACGGGACGGGGGGCTGGGAGACGTGGGGGGTTGACGGGCTGGCGTTTCTGGCGCCGGAGAAGTACGAGCTGAGCGGTTGGCGGCGGATGACGCGGTATTTGGAGGTGAGCCTGGCGCGGGGTGCGGCGCAGCTGAAGGTGGCGCGATGGGGGCTGGTGCCGATGGTGTTGGAGGGGAGGCCGGTGAAGGAGTGGTATGAGGAGGAGCACCGGCGGCGTCGGGATGTGAGGTGGGATGGCGAGAGGGCGGAGGTGAAGGGGCACGAAGGGGTGAGGGCGTGGGGGGAGCGGCGGCGGCTGGGAGGAGGAGTGAGGAGGATGGCGGCGCGGCTGGTGAGACGGGAGGCGATTGATCGGTTTGAGGGATATGCGTGGCATTGTCCGGAGTCGAACCGGCTGTATCTGGTGGAGAGCGTGCATGGGAAAGGGGGGGAGATAACGAGAGGTGTTGTGGACTCAGTCGTGTGCCATGAGGAGGAGTGAGGATGCGGCTTCGGCGGAGGCCGCGGCTGACGCCGGAGCAGGTGCTCGGGTCACGGCCGGTGCGAAACCGAGCGCTGAAGACAGAGCCGACGGAGGGGGGTGGGATACGAGTGTACGCGGAGCGAAGGGGGGATTGGTGGGTGCGGCTGCTGGCGGTGATCTTTCCGATCCCGCGGGAGCGGGTGGTGGAGCTGGACGCAATAGGGGGGGAGGTGTGGGAGCTGTGCGACGGAGAGCATTCGCTAAGGGAGATGACGCGGATCTTTCGGGAGCGGCATAAGCTGACGCGGGCGGAGGCGGAGTGGTCGCTGCGGACGTACCTGAGGGATCTGGGGAAGCGGGGGCTGCTGGGGTTCGTGGTGGATAAGAGGGCAGAGGCGGGGAGGAAGTCGGCAGGGAAGGGGGAAGAAGGAGAGGGAGAGCAAGCGCATGGCAAGCGTGCTTGACGAGGTTCCGAAGCGAGGGGTCGAGAAGCAGATCGTGCTCCCGTGGTCGCGGGCGCTGCAGATGACGCGGGAGAACATCTTCGTTCGATTGGGGCGGTCGGCGATCACGGCCTCGGGGATCTTTCTGGGGATTTCGTTTCTGAGTGCGGTGCTGTTCGGCGCGGCCGCGACGGAGGTGTTGGCGGCGAAGCAGTTGGAAGAGATAGGGGTGGAGACGTCGGAGGTGGAGACGCAGGCGAGGGTGATCTGGCTGGCCGGGATGTCGCTGCTGGTGGCGACGGTGGGGATTGTCAACTCGATGCTGATGTCGGTGACGGAGCGGTACAAGGAGATCGGGACGATGAAGTGTTTGGGGGCGCTGGACAGCTTCATCGTGCGTCTGTTTCTGTTGGAGGCCGGGCTGCTGGGGATTCTGGGGTCGGCGCTGGGGGCGGTTGCGGGCACGGGGGTGATGACGCTGGTGTACGCGGGCCGGCTTGGGTGGGGCGGGGCGCTGTCGAGCTGGGGGGAGAGGGCGCTGCAGTTGGGGGGATGGGCGGTGCCGTTGTGGGTGGCAATCTTGGTATCGGTAGCGATAGGTGGGATACTGTCGCTGGCGGCGGCGCTGTATCCGGCGTGGCGGGCGGCAAAGATGCCGCCGGCGGCGGCGCTGCGGTCTGAGTTCTAGTGAAGGAAGCAGGGAGGCGCTAAATGTCTGTGTATGAGTACATCGTACGGACGAAGGATCTCTCGCGGGTCTATACGATGGGGGGCACGGAGGTGAAGGCGCTGGACGATGTGGCGCTCGATATCCGGCGGGGCGAGTATGTGTCTATCATGGGGCCCTCGGGGTCGGGGAAGTCAACGCTGTTCAACATGATCGGCGGGTTGGATAAGCCGACGCGGGGAACGGTGTTCATTGACGAAGTGGACATGGCGCAGCTGACCGCCTCGGAGCTGGCGTTCCTGAGGTGCCGGAAGATCGGGTACATCTTTCAGACGTTCAACCTGATTCCGGTGATGACGGCGCTGGAGAACGTGACGCTGCCGATGGTGTTTGCGGGGTTGACGACTGAAGACGCGCTTGAGAAGGGCGCGGAGCTGCTGAGCACGGTGGGGTTGGGGGACCGACGGGACCATAAGCCGACGGAGCTGTCCGGGGGGCAGCAGCAGCGGGTGGCGGTCGCGCGTGCGCTGGCGAACGATCCGGCGATCATCCTGGCGGACGAGCCGACGGGGAATCTGGACCTGCGGACGGGCAAGGAGATCATTGATCTGCTGAGGCAGATGAACGAAGAGAAGAAGGTGACGGTGATCTCGGCCACTCACGACTTGAAGATGATTGATGTGTCGGACCGGGTGGTGTGGATTCGGGACGGAAAGATCGAGCGAATCGAGGAACGGGAGGATATCCAGGTACAGGTTGGGGTGATGGAAGGTGAGGAGGAGTAGTCGGAGAGAGGAAAGCGCTCGCGCAGAGTCTTCGCCCCCGCGGATGCGGGGGCGAAGTTGCTGATGGCGGGAGCGAACACAGGCGGGTTGGGATTCCTTGACACGGTCGCGCGAATAACTTATGCTACTCTGCGTCGTGACACTGATGGTTCTCTCGGGGCGAGTTTGGGGACAGGATGGGGACAGGGCCGCAGCGAGGGAGTGAGGTTACGTGAATCTTGCCCGCAGCTTTCTGACGTTCTCTTTGCTGCTTGTGGTGTTGGTTATTGGGTTCGTCGTGGGCCGGGTGATGGTGGCGCGAACCTACGCGGAGGCGGCGCCGAAGCTGGAGGCACTGCCCGAGGGGGAGCGGGAGGTGGCTGCGAAGACGCCGCAGGAGCGGCCGCTGTTCCCGGGCTCGGTGTATGTGCCGCCTCCGGCTCCTCCGGAGACGCCGCCGGAGGAGGTACCGGAGGAAGGGCTGGAGGCCGGGCCGGCGGCGGGAGAAGCGACGGGGGAGCGTGGGGCGGAGCCGGGGGAAGTGCGTGAGGCGCCGCGGGCCCAGCCATCAGAGACAGGGTCGCCGCAGCCGCGAGCGCCACAGGGGCGAACGCCGGGGGCGGTCTCGGAGGCCGAACGCGAGGCGGAGCCGAGAGGAGAGTCAGTCGCTCCGGTTAGGCCCGTGGAGCCGCCGGAGTTAGGCGGTACGAGGTACTCGATTCAGATAGGGGTGTTTACAGTTCGGGAGGGGGCGCGGCAGGTGGCGGAGGAGCTGACGCGGGCAGGCTATCCGGCGCGGATTGATGTCACGTCGCCGGGGGAGGAGACTCTGTATCGAGTGTTGACGGGTCGGTACCATACGGAGTATGCGGCTCGCAAGGCCCTGGCGGAGCTTCAGAAGGAAGGGTTTCCGGGGTTCTTGGTGCGGAAATGAAAGGCCGCTGGGGAGGGTGAGGCGCGCGGCGGGGAGCCTGATAGCAGCAGGAGAGACGGAGGCCCGGTGAAGAAGAGGCGCGAGGACAAGGCAGCGGAGGAGCCGAGAGAGGAACAGGGAGCCGCCAGCGAGGAGCAGGTGCTTCCGGCGGAGGAACTCGTGCCAGAGAAAGAGGAGGAGGAGGCGGGGGAGGAATCTGAGGTGGAGGTCCTGCAACAAGAACTGGCGCTGCTGGAGACGCAGCTCCAGGACATGCGCGACCGGTATATCAGGTCGGTGGCGGACCTGGATAATGTGCGCAAGCGGGCGCGTCGGGCGATCGGGGATGCTCGGAAGCAGGCGGTTGCCGGGTTACTGCTGGAGCTGCTGACATTGGTGGACGATTTCGAGCGCGCGCTGGAGACAAAGGGGGCCGGGGATGATGCGCCGGAGGAGGCGCGTGCGGTGTACCAGGGGGTCGAGCTGATCTACCGGCAGCTAATGGGGCTGCTGGAGAGGCGGGGGGTGAGGGCGGTCGAGGCGATGGGGCAGCCGTTCGATCCGAGCCGGCACGAAGCGGTGGCGCAGATTCCAGCGACAGATGAGCAGAAGGAAGGAACGGTGGCGCTGGAGATGCAGAAGGGATACTTGTATGGGGATGAGGTGCTGCGCCACAGCCGGGTCGGGGTGGCGGTGCACGAGCAGGAAAAGGATGAGTAGGGGGCGGCAGAGTGGGAAGGAGTGAAGAAGGGTGGGGCAAGAGGTGGGGCAGGGCGGGCGGCGAAGAAGTGGCAGCAGTCGGCGGGGAGAGGTATGATTAACGGCACGCGGGAGAGGTCCAGTAGTGGCATCGGCGAAGCGCAGGAAGAGAGCTGAGGCGCCCAAGAAGGAAGAAAGTGCTCGGGTGGGGGCGGCGCCGTCGGGCGAGGAAGTGAGACAGGCGGGGGGCCAGGCTGAGAGGGCCCCGAAGCCGACAGAGGGAGAGACTCGCATGTCGAGGACCGAGGCAGAAGGCTCGGCAGTGATACGAGTGATTGGTGTGGGAGGGGGCGGAAGCAACGCGGTGGACCGCATGATCGAGGTGGGTCTGCGCGGAGTTGAATTCATCACGGCGAACACGGATTTACAGGCGCTGTCTCGTTCGCGCGCGTCAGCTAAGCTACAGCTCGGGGCGCAGGTGACAAATGGTCTCGGCGCGGGCGGGGATCCGGAGGTCGGCGCGCGGGCGGCGGAGGAAAGCCGGGCCGACATAAAGGAGGCGCTCGACGGCGCGGATATGGTGTTTATCACGGCGGGAATGGGAGGGGGGACCGGGAGCGGCGGGGCCCCGGCGGTGGCGGAGGTGAGCCGGGAGGCCGGCGCGCTGACGGTGGCGGTGGTGACGAGGCCGTTCGCGTTCGAGCGAGGGCGCCGGCAGAGCATCGCGGAGGAGGGGCTGGATAATCTGCGGACGAAGGTGGACACGCTGATCACGGTGCCGAACGACCGGCTACTTGGGGTGGTGCAGAAGAAGGTCACACTGCTGGAGGCGTTCCGGCTGGCCGACGAGGTGCTGCGGGAGGGGGTGCAGGGGATATCCGATCTGATAACGATTCCCGGGCTGATCAATCTGGACTTCGCGGATGTGAAGGCGGTGATGCAGGATGCGGGGACGGCGTTGATGGGGATCGGGACGGGAACGGGGGAGACGCGGGCGGCGGACGCGGCGCAGGCGGCGATTTCGAGCCCGCTGCTGGAGACTTCGATAGATGGGGCGACGCGGATTCTGTTCAACGTGACGGGGGGCATTGATCTGTCGCTGTCGGAGGTGGAGGAGGCGGCGCAGGTGATCAGGGCGGCCTCGGATTCGCCGGACACGAACGTGCTGTTCGGGGTGGTGATAGGGGAGCAGCCGGAGGAGGAGGTGCGGATCACGGTGCTGGCGACGGGATTCGACCGACGACGGCCGCGGCGCGCGGCGGAAGGGGAGACGGGCATCCCGGCCGTGGAGCCGGTGCCGGAAACGGACCTAGAGGTGCCGACGTTCCTGCGAAGTCGGTAGTGGGTCTGGTTTGGGCTCGACCATAAGTGGATTCGGCCGCGAGGTCGAATCCGCTTTCGCGTGTGAGAGGGTTGGTTTGGGGGTCGAAGGCAGAAGGGGCAGGAGGTCCTGCTTCGCCAAGGCTTCGCAGGACAAGCAAGCTCCTGCCCTACCCAGCTAATCCTTGATGACGGGGCCGGAGGCGAACTCGACGTCCTCTGCGGTGGTGGGGAGGGAGGCGAAGACTTGTCGGAGGTTGGCTCCCCTCGCTTTGGCGGCGAACCAGCAGATGATGAAGAGCAGTGCGCCGATGCACATGGCCCCCAGCCAGAAGACGGCGGAGGCGCGGCCGAGGAGGAGGATCTCGAGGATGAGCAGTGGGACGAGGAAGACGATGGCGAGGCAGGCGACTGTGATCTGTGCCGGGCGGGGGCGAATGAATGTCACCTGTCGGCAGATCT
>CP070816.1:2430604-2433914 GCA_020344235.1 Armatimonadota bacterium | reverse complement strand
CATCTTGACTGGCCTGCATCAGCACGTCGGCAACTGGCCGTGCAAGACAGTCGAGAGGAAGCAGGGCACCTGCCGCCTGGCCGACCATGTCCTCGAGTGTGTTGACCTGCCGGGAACGTATTCGCTGACGGCGCATTCCGCCGAAGAGGTGATTGCCCGTGACTATGTGCTCCAAGAGAAGCCCGACGTTGTAGTGGTGATTGTCGACGCCTCTAACATCGAGCGGAACTTTTACCTCGTGGCCCAGATGCTGGAGCTGACGGACCGAGTGGTGGTGGCACTGAACATGATGGACCTAGCCGGAGTCAAGGGCTACCGCATCTTCCCTCATAAGCTGGAGGAGGCCCTCGGCGTCCCCGTGATCCCCATGGTGGCGCGGCGCGCGCAGGGCTGCCAGGAGCTACTGCAAGCGATCGTAGAGGTTGGCACGGGCCGGCGCGCCACCTCCCCTCGGCCCATCCAGTATGGACGTGCCCAACCCACGCTGGCAGCCTTGCGAGAGATCCTGGCCGGAGAGCAGCCGGGGGGCTATCCCACGGGCTGGATCGCGCTCAAGATGCTGGAGGGCGACGAGGAGGTGGAACGCCTCGAGCAGCGGGCCCTGCCCGAGGAGACGCGGGATCGTTTGCATCGCCTGCTGCTGGAGCATGAACATGGCCCGGCCATGGTGGCAGATGCTCGCTACGCCTGGATCGAGGACGTGCTGAGAGCGGGCATGGCGCGTCCCGCCGGGTCGGTGATCACTTTCACCGATCGGATTGACCACATTGTCACCCATCGTTTCCTCGGTCTGCCGATTCTCCTCGGGATCTTTGTTGCCGTTTTCTGGCTGACCTTCAAAGTCAGTACCCCTCTCTCTCACATGCTGGACGCTGGCTTCGCGGGGCTTGGCGAGTGGATTGGAGATGCACTGGCTGGCGGGCCAGCCTGGCTGACGAGTCTGCTCGCCGAGGGCGTCATTCCCGGAGTTGGCGGCGTGCTCACCTTCCTGCCCATCATCCTGGTCTTCTTTCTGTTTCTGGGAGTGCTGGAGGACAGTGGCTACATGGCCCGGGCCGCCTTCGTCATGGACCGGATCATGCACGCCATGGGCCTGCACGGGAAGGCCTTCCTCAGCCTGCTCGTTGCCTACGGTTGCAACGTGCCCGGCATCATGGCCACCCGTATCCTGGAGACCGAGCGGGATCGCCTGCTGGCGATCCTGGTCAATCCCCTCATCCCGTGTGCTGCTCGTATCGGGGTCGCTGCGTTCTTTGTCGGGGCCTTCTTCCCACCCGCCTTGCGCACTCCGGTCATGGCCTCCCTCTACGCGCTGAGCCTGGCTCTGGTGATCCTCGCGGGGTTCCTGCTCAGGCGGACTGTCCTGCCGGGAGAAGAATCGCCATTCATGATGGAGTTGCCACTCTACCGATCCCCCAGCCTGCGCAACCTGGCGATGTTCACGGGTTGGCGGCTGCTGGCCTTCATGAAGAAGGCGGGAACCGTGATCCTGGCCATCTCGGTGTTAGTCTGGCTCCTATCCTCATTCCCGGCCGGCGCCGATCTGCCCCAGACCTACCTCGGGCGCCTTGGCTTCTGGCTGGAGCCGGCGGGCAAGCTTCTGGGACTGGATTGGCGGATGAGCGTGGCGCTGGTGACAGGCTTCGCTGCCAAGGAGACTTCACTTGCCACTCTGGGTGTGCTCTATCACGCCGAAGGAGATAGTCTCGCCCAAGCGCTTCGTCACGGCATCACCCCCCTGGTAGCGCTAGTTTTCGTAGTCGTACAACTTCTCTACGTCCCCTGCCTGGCCACCGTGGCCGTCATGCGGAGCGAGACGAACAGTTGGAAGTGGACGGCTCTCGGTGTGATCTATCCGCTAGCACTGGCGGCAGGCTTGGGGCTCCTGGTGTTTGAGGCAGGCACGGCGCTAGGGTTCGGGTAATTACGCGGCAGACGGGCTGAGCGCGATGGACGCTTGTGGGGCAACCGGAAACGCCTTGCCGTGCAGCAAGACTGTAGAGTACTTCAAGCCCCGTGTCGAGAAGGGAGTCTGGTGTAAAGTCCGCAAGCCGTCAGGATGATCGGTGTCTGCAAGGCCACGATTGCTTCGGCGCGGCGGACGAGGTTCGCCCAGCATATGATGATCCAGCCAACTGGTCGCTGATGCGCGGGGCAGCCGAGGTAGAGGCAAAGGGCCATGGGAACCTGACCCGTATCGAAGAGCTGGCCGCATTCAGCAAGAAGCTGCCTGCTAGGCGAGTAGGAATCGCCTTTCGCGTGGCCGTGTCACGAGAAGCCGACATCGTCAAACAAGCCTTCGACCAACACGGCTTCGAGGTACACTCCGCCTGCTGCAAGATGTGTGGCCTCATCTCTCTGCCTACGCTATGGGACAGCGGATTGGAGACTGTGTGCAGCCCCATCGGCCAGGCGTTCTTGCTGAACCACGAGTCGACCGATCTCAATTCGACTGCCGGGATTTCCACGGGGCCTGACATGCTGTTCGCCAAGCACTCCGCGGCACCGGGTACCACGTTGACGTGAAGGATCGCGTGCTCGGTCATGGCCCGGCGGCGGCGCTCTACTCGAGCTACCGCCGCAAGCGACTGATTCTTGGGACCGTCAAGCAGAGCGAGGAGCTGGGCGGGGCTACCGGGCAGGTTGGTCGGAGGAATCTACGCAGCAAGGGTTGACAACCGGGCTATGGCTGGTATAATGCTAGGTGTAACTTGCAAATAGTCGGCCGAGGTCTACGGACGATGCCACGGCGGTGTCATAGATACGGTCAGGGCAACGGAGGGCCGTGTTCCTGCGAAATGGGCAACCTTTACCGCTTCGCGGAGCCAGTCATGTTGCTGGCGATTGCGGGGCGGGGCGAGGTTCACGGCTACCAGATCGCGCAGGAAGCCGAAGGCATGGCGGTCACCCATGCGGGCCTGGACAGTGGTGTCATCTACCGCACACTCCGCCGCCTGGAGGCGGCCGGGCGAGTCGTCTCGCGATGGGACACGTCCCGTCCAGGCCCGGCACGGCGGGTGTATGTTCTCACTGAATCCGGCATGCAGCACCTCCGCGAGTGGGCGCAGGTGCTTGAAGCCGTAACTGCTTCGCTCCAGGCCCTTACGCACAACTGCCAGAAGGCGGCGCAGTCAAGGCGTAGCGCGGCAACGAGGCCGGCGCTCCCCGTTGGGGTGAGCACGAGCCGGAACCGAATGGGGGCAGGCTGATCGCCTGAGAAGATCCTGACAGTGAGAGAGGATTTGGAAAAGCGGCTTGTGGATATGTAAGTTACAGCTAGCAGCAGGATGCCTGGAGGACGGGCGCGTTT
>CP070816.1:2427571-2430504 GCA_020344235.1 Armatimonadota bacterium | reverse complement strand
AGTGTGAGGAGGCGGGATGGATATCAACATCAGGATTGCGGGGGCGGCGGGGCAGGGGGTGGAGACGAGCGGGGACTTGCTGGTGGAGGCGTTTGCGAAGCTGGGGGTCCACGTTTTTTCGACGCAGACGTATATGTCGCGGATCCGCGGTGGGTTGAACTGGTACGATGTCCGGATCGCTGACACAGAGCTGTTCTCTGGGCGGGAGAAGGCGGACCTGCTGCTGGCGCTGACGGAGGAGGCGCGGGAGTGGCTGAGGGCGGAGGTGAGTGAGGGCGGGGTGACGCTCTTCAACGGCAGCGGCCAGTCCGACGTGATCGGGATTGAGTTCGCGGGGGTGGCGAAGGAGGTCGGTGGGACGGCGATCATGGCGAACACGGTGGCGGCGGGGGCGGTGTTCGGGCTGCTGGGCTATGACGTCGGGATGCTGGAGTCGGAGCTTGGGGCGCGCTTCGAGAAGAAAGGGGCGGCGGTTGTCGAGGGCAACGTGGCATGCGCGCGGCGGGGAGCGGAGCTGGCGGAGGCCCACGCGGGCAAGCTCCAGGCTCCGAAGGGAGGGACCGCGCCGAGCGGGATTTGCAGCGGGAACGAAGCTGTGGGGCTGGGGGCGGCGACGGCCGGGGTGAAGTTAGTCACCTCCTATCCGATGACTCCCTCCACCGGTGTGATCACGTTCTTGGCGGGTGTGGCCGACAAGTACGGGATCGTGGTCGAGCAGGCGGAGGACGAGATCGCGGCGATCAACATGGTTTGCGGGGCGACCTACGCGGGGGCGCCCGCAATGACGACGACGAGCGGGGGCGGGTTCGCGCTGATGGTGGAGGGGCTTTCGCTGGCGGGCATGCTGGAGCTGCCGGTCTTCATCTTCCTTGGGCAGAGGCCGGGGCCGGCGACGGGGTTGCCGACCCGCACGGCGCAGCAGGACCTGCTGTTCGCGCTGCACGCGGGGCACGGGGAGTTTCCGCGGGCGATCTTCGCGCCCGGCACGCCGCAGCAGTGCTATGACCTGACGCGGCACGCGCTGGAGATCGCGCACAAGTATCAAAGCCCGGTGATCCTGATGAGCGATCAATTCCTGGCGGATGTGCGAAAGAACTGCACGGGGCTCGATACTTCTTATCGGCCGATCGAGCGGCACTTGCTGGAGGATCCCCCGGGGGACTATTTGCGATATGCGGTCACGGAGAGCGGGGTGTCGCCGCGGGCGATTCCGGGGGGGAAGGCATTCGTGGTGGTTGATTCCGACGAGCATGCCGAGGACGGGCACATCACAGATGACCTGAGTGCCCGCATGCGGCTTCAGGACAAGCGGATGAGGAAGCTAGAGGGCCTGATCGCCGACGCGCTGCCGCCGGAATGGTACGGGCCGGAGGAGGCGGAGCAGGTGCTGATCGCTTGGGGTTCGACGTATGGGCCGTGCCGGGAGGCGGTTGACCGGCTGAACGGAGACGGAGGCTCGGCGGCGATGGCGCATTTCCCGCAGGTATGGCCGCTGGATGTGGAGAGGGTGCGGCAACTGCTTGGGAGAGGAAAGCGATTGCTCTCGGTGGAGTGCAATCAGGCGGGACAGTTCGCGTCAGTGCTGCGGCAGGTGGGGGCCGTCGCTCAGTGCGAGCTGATGACGAGGTACGACGGGATGCCGTTCACCGGCGAGGAGATCGCGCGGAGGGTGAAGTCATGATCGAGAAGGCGTTCTTCGACAGCGATATCGCGTGGTGCCCGGGCTGCGGGAACTTCTTCATTCTGAGGACGTTCGAGAAGGCCGTGGAGGAGGCCGGGGTTGACCGCAAGCAGCTCGTTCTTGTCTCCGGGATCGGACAGGCGGCGAAGCTGCCCCACTACACGCAGGCGAATGTCTTCAACGGGCTGCACGGCCGGGCGCTGCCGGCGGCGGTGGGCATCAAGCTGGCCAATCACGAGCTGGAGGTGGTGGTGACGAGCGGCGATGGCGACATGTACGGCGAGGGGGGCAACCACTTGGTGCACAACCTCCGGCGCAATGTCGGAGTGAAGGCGTTCGTGCACAACAATATGGTGTACGGGTTGACGAAGGGCCAGGCGTCCCCGACCTCGGAGCTTGGGTTCGTGACGAAGCTCCAGACACATGGCGTGGTCAGCCCGCCTTTCAACCCGCTGGCGATTGCGATTGTGGAGGATTGCTCGTTCGTGGCGCGGTCGTTTGCGGGGGACCCGAAGCACCTGCAGCAGATGATGGTGGCGGCGTTGCGGCACAGGGGAGGGTTCGCGCTGCTCGATATCTTGCAGCCGTGCCCAACGTTCAACCGGGTGAATACGCTTCAGTGGTACAAGGAGCGGGTGAGGCCCGTCGAGGATTCCCACGATCCCTTCGACCGACAGAAGGCCCTCGCGCTGGCCTTCAGGTGGGGAGAGGAGATCCCGATCGGGATCATCTATCGGAGCGAGCGGGCGAGCTTCGAGTCGCGACTTGGAGTGCTCGAGAAGGCGACACTCGTGGCGCAATATCGAACATCGTAACCGTTCGTCCGCCGCTCCCATCATCTGGCCGGAGTCCTGGGAAAACCGCCGGCCCTTTCTACTCCGCGCTCAGCTTCTGTCCGTTGTACTCGATCAGCCTGACGCTGTTGTGGTAGGTGATCGTCTCGGACCGCCCCGAGGTGTAGGTGACGGCCGCCGCGCCACTCATGTCGGCCTTCATGATCAGCCCCAACCCGGGGTCGAACAGCGACTCGGCCGCGTAGACCCCATTGATTCGCCCGACACTGCCGGCATCAATGTCCTCGAGACTGAGCGTGGTTCTGATCTTGAAGCACTCCCTGCCGCCGTAGGACTCCCTTCCCACGATCTGAGAACGGTACTTCCACAGCGAGTTCTCGTGAACTGCATCCCCCCATTGCGGGAACTGGACTGCGCCCTCCCAGGTGTCACCAACCGTGACGGGGCCGTCCGGCAGT
>CP070816.1:2424420-2427471 GCA_020344235.1 Armatimonadota bacterium | reverse complement strand
GAGGCCGATCCAGAGCCAGGCGGGGTTGTCGGGGTCGTGGACGTGCTCACCCCAGTACTGGTGCCCGATCTCGTGGGCCATGATCCATCGCCACCACTCATCGGACGCCTCGCCGAACGGGCTCTGGCCGTGGATGGCCACAACACCGGTCGCGAGGGGGCTGCCACCCATCCACTCATCCGACCCTGGGACGATGGAGAGGAAGGGCTGAGGACAGAAGCCGAACTCCGAGCGGTAGTAGTCCACTGCGGCCACGGCCGCCTCCAGCAGGGCCTGCCCCCACTCCCTCCGCTCGGGAGGGAAGAGGCAAAGAATGAGAGTGTCCCCCGCTCTCGCCTCCTCGACCTGGAGATTCTCGTCGAGTACGATGCCGAAGGAGCGGACGCCGCTCGCACGCCACGGCCCGCCAGGGGAATCGGCGCGGCCGCTGACGGCGAGCGCCCAGCCCTCCGGCGCGGCGATGCTCACCTCGAAGTCATCATGTGTTGGATGCCACCAGCGCAGCCGCGGGTGCCACTCCTGCAGCACCATCAGCCCCTCCCACGTGTCCGGGAACGGGCCCTGGAAATCGACGTGCAGCTCCACCGCCTCGCCTACCGCGAGTGGCTTCGGGAGGGCCACCAGTATGAGAGTGTCGGCATCCGCCTCTTCGGGGGAGGGCGACAGCGGCGGCCTCTCGCCCTCGATCTCGACGGTGAAGCTGCCCGCCCTGCCCACCCCTTTGCGGACGGCGAGTTGCTCGATGGGGTTCGACGAGCGATTGACGAGAGTGATGGTCTCGCTGCCCGAGATCGTCTCCGCCTCGGGGTCGATCCTGACATCGATGACATAGGTTGCAGATAGCGGCTCCGCGGGGGACCAGAACGGCTTCATCTCTGCCTCCCTCGGTTCAGCCGCGTGCCGGACTGCGGCGCTGGCGTCGTAGGGAAGTTCCACCTCTGTCCTCTCTGGTAGTCCTATCCGCGGCTGCCGGGCGATCATCTTCGTCTCTGAGTCGGTGCTATCCTGCCCATCTGATCCCTCCCTCCCCCGCGAGGTCGCGTCCGTCGACCTCCACGCCTCAGGCTGGAAGTCGGACCCTCGTGGAAGTAGCCTGGCCGCGAAGCACACGAATCTCGAACTCTCTCTGGATGCGGACGGATAGCCACTAGTCGGAAGCACATCCTTCTCCAGTCCCTTCGCCACGTGCCGTCGCTCGTGCTCCCTTTCTCCGCCCATGGACGAGAGAGGGCGAACGGTGTAATCGGCGGAGAAAAGTAGGGCTGTGCGATGTGCCAACGTCGCGAAATGGGCCGCTCTCACACGATAGTCGTCCACAGCTGGCGTCAAACACGAATGCGCCGAGAACCCCAACAACCGCGGCTGTCGGCGGAATGTGAGATGGCGCGGGCCGGCCAGAGATGCGGCAGAGACGAGTTCGAGAAGTATGATTGGTGGAGGGGATGTTGCTGTCATCGAAACCTCTCTGTATCGGACGGCTTGTGGAGTTCGCGGACAGCAACACTCTCTGTTTCGGACGGGAGATTCGATGTCAGTCGCGTTCGGCTACCGAGTGGAAATCGAACTCTCTCTCCAGTCCGACGGGAACGCGGGTTCATCCTCCCGCGACATGGAGTGCCGACAATACAGCAGCAGTGTCCTAAGAGCAAGCCTACAGCGGTTTCACGAGGAAATGACCGCGGCAGGCGGCCCTACGCGCGCTCGACACAGGCAGTGTGTCTCAAGGCGGCTTGATATGTACACGGTGTTCCAAGCCTACTTGACACATGCAGACAGGGGCACGTCGCCGCGGAACACGCGCACAGGTGTAGTGGCTATTTCGCCGTGAAACCGCCCCGGCCTTGCTCCGCAGCGATTTGCCCCCTCACTCCAGTATCATAGGCTGCCCTCGCGCTCCCCCGGGAGGCCGCGGTCGGTGGGTGTGGAGAGGGTGACCTGGAAGGAACCGACGGCATCACTGCCCACAGACGCGTGCGAATGGAATCAGACAAGGATGTCCCACACCTCGTGCGCGGTCATGCTCACTTCCCTGGCTGCTACTCGTTCTAGCTTGGGGTTCCGGGCCAGGAGTTTCTCGCAGTAGTCCGACCGGTTCAGTTCGACGGTGATCTTCGCCGGGAGCTGGAGTGCATAAGGCTGGGCCATGTCGATCCGAGAGACCGCGCGGATTGCGCTAGACCGAATCGTCACCCTTGCCTCATCTTCTGGCACCAGCTCAGCATGATCCCATCGCACCCCGCGCTTCACCGCTACCGTTTCGATACAGTCTCCGTACCTAGGTGCTTCGGTGCACGCGGCTTCATCTCCGGTCACAAGCAGTAACGGAGTTCCTACACCTCCTGCCAGGACGGCGATGATCCCAATCTCTCCGTGCCGCTTCCCGTCGATGTAGAAATCATGCCATTCCCGGACATTCCGAGTATGCGCTATGAACCCGTGCACGGTTCCCGCCATCGCGTGCGCACCGATGACGAACGCGCCGTCGTATCCCCCGGAGAGGACCGTTCTCGCCGTCTCGCTGAACCTGCCCGGATGGAATTCGATGCGAGAGTCGAGCATCTCGGTTCTTACGTCTCGCTCTCCGGTATGCCAATCGCAAGCCGCGACGCGCGTTGCGCCGCCTTCAAAGGCGCCGTCTGCCGCGCCGTTGAGGTCCTTCGTCAGACGCTCACAGGTTTGTGGGAATGCCTCGGAGGAACCAACCAGTTCACCCGCACGTCCCACCCCCGAGATGCCTTCAAGGTCCGCGATGATCAGGATATTCATGCGAGTCCTCTACCGGTACTCAGCCTACAGACATCTGGAGCATTCCTAGGCGACTGCTTCATCTCCGCGTCGGTGCTATCCTGCCCCCGCCCTCCCCCGCGAGGTCGCGGGTCGATGGGTGGAATCTCGGCCGAGTCCGAATGCACCTGCCCATACTTGGCGGTCGGCTGACCACCCGATGAGTACCCAACGCGCCTGCTAGCGGCGCGCCCCCGTTGGTCGGCACTTCCGCCGACGGACAACAGGGGTAGCGGCCCATTCGTCGAACGAGCATACAGCACAGAT
>CP070816.1:2417083-2424320 GCA_020344235.1 Armatimonadota bacterium | reverse complement strand
CCCAGAACACCAAGCGGTCCCCAAACTCCTGCTTGAGGCGCTCCGGGTCCATGTTGGCCGCCGAGCACTGAACCGGATTGAGAATGTCCACACCGGCCTCGATGAAGCTGGGGATGAGGTGGTAGACCGAGCCGCAACAGTGAAAGAAGGTCTTCCACGGGGTGTGCTCGTGGATCCAGTCATTGATCCGCTTGTGAAACGGGAGGTAGAGCTGCCTGTACAGCTCGGGCGAGATGAACTCACCGCGCTGTGTTCCGAAGTCCGTGCCCGAAACGAAGATCGCCGCAATCCTGTCGCCGACCGCCTGGTGGTAGAGCGCGAGGTTCTCGATGGCCTGCTCGGTTTGGCGCGCGAAGATCTCCTTTATGTACTGAGGGTGGGTGAGGTGCGCGGCGAGGAAATCGTCGTACTTGCGGATGCCCCTGGGGGCCTCCAGCTCGGAGGCGAGAACCAAAGGCATGTCGCCGAGGCTGCCCCCTCCAAATCCTCCGAGGACGGCGAATTCGGTATTGCAATGGAGTGCGTCGGCAGTGGTGCGCAGGTGCTCCAGTGTCTCATCTGTGAGGGGCTGGAACTGCTCGGCAAACTCGTCGGGGTTGAGATTGTCCCAGTCAATGGGTTCCTGGTAGGGGATGATGTCGAAGTAGTAGCCATTCCTCGGCATCCGCCCTCGCGGCCGCTTGGCTGTGTCTCCCCCGGGAGAGACCAGCAGGTCGCCGCTTTCGTCCTCCCGGTGGTTGAACTGCCCCGGGACCAGGACGTCCGTTCCATCGAAGGTGCGCCAGGGCTTCCAGTCGCGCAGGGCGATGCCGAAGAAACCGACGGGCAGCAGCAGGGGGACGATGTCACATCCGAGCTTTTGGAGAACCGGGAACTCCACTTCGGCCAGCATCTGCAGGACGTCAATGACCTTCGGCGGTGTGCTGTCCAGCCCGAGTTCGCGCCTAAGGTTAGCGTAGGTGCTGGCCATTATGCCCGTCGTCAGGCTGCTCCCGAGATCGAGGGGCACGCGGTCAGGCTCACTGTGGTCGAGCGCACAGGTAACACGTTCGCGAGAAGTCATGTCTGCGGACCCCCCGGGTGGATCATGCTCAGTCCACCTTCGCACCCCAGGCACGGGCGGCCCACGCTTCCATGTCGTGATAGTTGTCCCGCCATGTGGTGTACATGGCGCCCGCCACTCCTGGTAGTCCATCGCCCGCTTCCAGCCACTCCTCTATGATCCATTCTTCGTGGTCGTAGTATCCGGCCAGCACTTGCGCGTGGCCGCGGTTGGCGAACCAGCCTAGGTTCTTCCCCTTCAGATGGTTCGCCCAGTTGACGATGCCGACGTCCGCCGGCAGCCCCTCCCACGATCCGGCCCAGGTGCCATTGACGAGGTAGTACTCGTCCACGGCGTTGTGCATGGGATCGAACATGTCAGACCACACCCAGATCGCCGCGTCGGGGCGAAGGTCCCGGATGATCGCTACACATCTTCGGACGTTATCCGCGAGCAGTTCACCGGGAGTGAGCCCGCGGCTCCGGCAGGCCTGGTCCCAGTTGGCCACCCGGATCTCGTCGTGCTGCATGAAGAAGGTGTTGGGGTGCAGGAGATCGTTGACGCGTCTCACCTGCTCCCGCAGCACGTCGTAGACCTTCTCTTCGCTCAGGCAGCACATCACCTGCCACCGATTGATGACTATGGGATGATAGTAGCTGACTCGCAGCCTTTGTCCATCCGATATGCGCGAGTTCGCACTTAGACGAATCACTGGCGGCTCGTGGTAGATCTGCCACGGCCGCAGCTGAGGATCGCGTATGGGCTCGAAATCACGGCCCTCCTGGTACTCGACCCCATCCTCGGTGCTGACCGAAAGCGGGCAGCCTTCGCGCCGCAGCACGTTCATCAGGCCGATCTCCTCCAGCCTCACGTCATCCCACCAGATTCGTCCTCCCTTCCCTCCCCAGGTCCCCAGGTAGATCTGGACCTCCTCCCAGCTCAGACTGTTGAAGACTAGATGATACTGAGCCCAGTCCTGCGTCTTCTTCACTTCCAGTGCGATGCTGGCGACCGCGCGCTCCTTTTCAGTCGGTGCCAGGACGGAGACGCGAACGCTCTCCGGTGCCTCGAAATCCTGCGTCTTGACCCACGCGCTCAGATGGTACTGGCGAAAGGGGGCGACCTGCACTCTGCGCATGAAGCGGCAGTGTCCGTGGACGGGATCGGCCTCGCTGATGCGCTCCATGCGCGCGGCGGTTCGGCCCCCGTGCACCACCTGCCGGTCGGGGAAGATGCTCTTGCCCGGGTTGTCGTACCAGTCCCAACCCGCAAATCGCCCTCCCTCTATCCGCTCGAAATCCCCGCCCGGCAAGGAGACGGCCGGATCGGCGGACAGCCGCGCGATCCCGTCACTGGCCACGAACAGAGCGCCCTTGACCGGCAGTCCCTCCGCCAGATTCGGGTCTGCGCCGAGGATGCTGCCCGAGTAGCCGATCGGCATGACGCATGGGATCAACTCGAGGCCGTGCCGTCGGGCCTCCTCCTGCACTCGCCGGACGTTCTTTGCGTACGATGCCCCCGCGCTGTCAAGATCGTACAGGCTCGAATCCGACAGGACGAGCGCGTTGTAACCGGCCGCCGCTGCCCGAGGCAGCAGTTCGATCGTGCGCTCGACGTTCGCGGGATTGCGGAGGTTGCGCATCACGAAGAGCCAGCGGTGCGGAAGCTTCTGCTCCGGTTGCTCGCCGGATGCACAGCCGACCAGCATTCCCAATATCGCGGTCATGCAGAGGAGCACCATAGTCTTGTCAAGCATAGCTCCCGTTGCCTCAAACGAGTTTGACGGGCCGCCCAAGCTGCGCGGCCTCCCGCGCCCGCAGGACGACCTCGGTGATGCGGACACAGTCTGCGAACGGGATAAACGGCTCCCGATGGTCCTTCAGGGCCTCCACGTAGTTCGCAAAGAAGTTCACGGCGGGCGGCAGCGGCAGCTGCCGCGGCCCTTCGCTGTGCGTGATCAGCATGACCTTGTCGTCTCGCGCCTCGATCACACCGCGATCTCCGGCAACGCGCAGGCGGTCGTCGCCGTGAGTCGGGGCCCCGGCGGGCCGGCAGTAGTCGAGTCGGAAGGCGGCCGATCCACCGTTGTCCAGCCGGGCGATCACGCAGCCGTTGTCCTCCAGGTCGCCCATCTCCGGGTGTCCGACGTTGGAGGCGTAGGCCATGACCTCCACGAACTCGCGTCCCGTCGTCCAGCGGAAGAGATCCATCACATGGATTCCGATGAACGGAATGATCCCGCTGAAGGTCTCCTGGCTCTTCTGCCACTCGGGCCGCTCGCCCAGGCGGTATGACTTCTGGCCGCCGCCCTGCGTCACCTCGCCGATGAGGCCGCCGGCGATGGCCTCTCGCATTGCGAGGTAAGGCGGATGGCAGCGCATCGTGATCAGCATGCTCAGCTCGATCCCGGCCTTCGCGACGGCTTTCTCGACGCGGTCCAGGCCCTTCAGATCATGTGCGAGCGGCTTTTCGGAGATCAGGTTGATCCCCCGCTCCGCGCAAGCGACCAGAATGTCTGCGCGGGCGCGGTCGGTCCCCGCCTCAACCACGATGTGGGGGCTGTGGTTTTCGAGCAGCTCATGGTAGTCGAGATAGGCGCGTGTCTCGGAGGTGGCCCCCGGGAAGTTGGGCACTCGCTTCAGCGCCTCGGGGTTGTCTTCCGCCACCGCAGCAAGTCGCACCTCTGGAAGGTCCGGCAGCGCCTCCAGAATGATGTATTCGTGCCCCTTCAGACCGATCACAGCCAGCTCGATGGACACACTCACCTCCGTGCAACAGAAATGCGCCGCTTGGGCGGCTCTATCTCCACCTTGGTCCTGCGCGGCCGCGATGGGATGGGCCGGACAATCTTCGCCAGTGCCGATTCAATCTCTCGCATCGTCTCCGGCAGCGGAATGCACTCCAACACGATGCTTAGTTCCTCTTCCCCGCGCGAATCGAAGTGAATGCCGAACACGATGCCGAGCCTGTCCAGCACCCGGTCCGTCTTTCTCCGGATGTCCCGAGCGTGGTGGTCGGGTAGGTACCTGCAATCCGTCACAAAGTGAGTATGGATCCAGACTTCGTCCCGACGCAACAGCTCCATACCGCCTCCGACAACCCTGGGAGTATTTCTCTCCTCACAGAATGCGACCTCTCACAGCAGGCCCCCGAGAGAGGCGGGGCGAACACATAGTGCACGATGCTGGGTCCTTGTCTGCACCTACCTGGGAGATCTCCGTGACCGATCAGCGGCCAGCGTTCGGGAGGGATCCGTGGGCCGGGCGCATCGTGCTGTTCACCGTGACTCTCCTGGTCATGATGCTCACCGCGTATATGATCGGGAAGTTCCTTCACAGCGATTTCAAGGACGCCGAGGTCTGGTACGAGGCGGGCCGCCGCGTTCTCGACGGCCGGACGTTGGCGAACCTTCCCCACTACCGCTATCCCCCCACCTTTGCCGTCTTCGTCGCTCCCTTCTGCGCGGTCGGCTTCGCTCCGTTCTACTTCTTCTGGTACGTTCTGAACCTCTGGCTCTTCGGCCTCTCCGGAAGGGCTGCGCGAGCCATCTGTTTCGGCCCCGGGAGGGAAGTCTCTCTGCACTACCACTGGCTTCCCATCGTGCTCGTGGCCACCTTCGCAATCGACAACCTCATCCTCGGTCAGACCAACATCCTCATCATGCTGCTTGTGTATTGGTCGTTTCTGGAGGATTCTCGCAACCGCCAGTGGATCTCCGGCCTCCCCCTTGGCGCGGCCATTGCCATTAAGGCCTTTCCCGCGCCCCTGCTTGCCTACTTCCTCTACCGCGGCCGACTGCGGGTGGTGGTCGCCGCGCTGGTTTCGTGCGCCTTCTTCCTGGTGGTCGTCCCTGTGCCAGCGCGGGGCTTCCACCGCAACCTCCGCGAGGTCGGTGATTGGGGTCGCCGGGTGGTCGTCCCTTACCTCTCGCGGGGACAAGCTGGGGACTGGGGCCAGCACTCGCTCGACTTCGGCAACCACTCGCTGCCGGCAGTGGCGCGGCGGCTGCTCACCCCAGTGGACGCGGGCGTCGCGGCCCGGGAAGAGCGGCCCCTCCACGTGAACGTCGCGGAGCTGGCGGAGTCTCAAGTGAACTGGATCGTACTAGGCTTCTTCGCCGCACTCGGCCTGGCCTTCGTGGCAGCCTGCGGGTGGCGGCGGCCCGTCACTCCGACGGAGCGGGCCGCGGAGTACTCCATGGCAACGCTTCTGTTGCTGCTCGTGTCAGCGCTCTCGTGGACTTACTTCTTCGTGATACTGCTGCTGCCGGTCATCGTCGGGCTGTGGTTGCTGGCGGATCGAGATCGGCTCCGGCCGGCATCGGCGTGGGCGATACGCGTCGGGCTCTGGGCGCTGGTGATGGCCACGCTGTTGCTCTGGCCGGCGGCGCGTCCTACCCAGTATGTGAGAGCGGTTGGAAGCCTATGCTGGGCGACACTCGCGCTCTTCGCCGGCCTGGTGCTGGCGCGGTGGGACCTGCGGCGCTCAGCCGCTGAGGTTGCCGCGCCGGAAGGCCCCATGTAGCCCGCACTACTGGTGAAGAAAGGCGGCGGAAAGGATGGTTTGAGGGGCAGTTCGTGCGGGTTGTGTTGGTGGTCGAGCAGGGGGAGGGGTGTGGCGGAGAGAGCGGAGGTGGTGCTGTGCTCGGGGAGCTGTGTGCTGTGTGATGTGGTGGTGCCGGAGGAGAAGGTAAGGGTGAGGATCACATTGATCTGAGACGCGAGCGCGGCGGAGTATGCGCGAATTGCGCGACGGGGAGCCCGATGGTATACTCGGGGTCCTCAGTCGTTCGGGCAGGCGGGGGAGGAGCTTCCCAGATGCATCCAGATGCGGAGCGGCTATTCGCGCTCGATGCGGCCTTGCGGGCGGAGGCTGATGAGGTGCTGGCCGAGTCGGGGATCGGGGCGATACTTGAGCAGGCGGGTTACGAGGCGGTGGGGTCCTATGTGATGCGGACGATGACGTGGCGGGACCTGGACTTCGAGCGATGCGAGGAGCCAGACTGGGAGCGGCACTGGGGGGTGGGAACGCGGCTGGGGAGCACAGGGTGGTGCTTCCGGCTCAGCTGCGTGGATGCCGACCGATATACGGAGGATGAGCACGGGCTGTATTGGGGCCTGCGAGTGACAGATCCCGCGCTGGGGGAACGAACTCCGCCCGGAGATCCGAGGGTCTGGAAGCTCGATCTGTGGACTGGGAGCGCAGAGGTGCTCGCGCCGGTCGCCCCCAAGCGGGAGGCATGGGCTGAGGCGATGACGGAGGAGGCGCGGTCGCACGTGCTGGCGATCAAGGAGGCGGTCTGCGGGGAGGCGGAGTACCGCCACGGGCTGCTGTCGGTGCATATCTACGAGGCGGTGCTGGAGGAGGGGGTGAGGGGGGTGGAGGAGTTTCGGGAGTGGTGGCGGCGCGGATATGTGGAGGGAAGGGCGAGCTGAGCAACCGCGAGTTGATAGAGTGGCAGAGGGAGACGGGGCGGAGGGTGAGCGAGGCGTTGGAGACAGCGCTGGCGGCGGGGCGCGCCGGGGATGGTGCGGCCTGCGCGGAGGCCGCGCGCGGGGCGGCAGTGATCTTCCTGCGGAGGTATATGGAGGTGGTGGGGGAGGCCGTGGAGGGGGGTTCAGTTGGGGAGCTGGTGGAGGCGGCGGCGAGGTATGACGCGCACTTCGCGCGAGTGCGGGAGGAGGGCGAACTGCTGGACAGGGTTGCGAGCGGGTCCTGTGAGGCGATCTTGGAGGCGATGAAGGAGATCCGGTTGTTGGCCGGGGCATGTGCGGGCCGGGCGCTGGGGTTCTCGAACCGCGCAGCGGAGGTTGATGAGCGTCTGGACAAGTTCGTCCTGCATTCGACGACGGAGGAGCGTGCCCGGAGTATCTTCGAGTGCGGAGCGCTGTACAGCTTCAAGCGGTGTGTGGCGAAGGGGTTGCTGACAGGGCCGGCGTTGGGCGTGGAGGAGCTACTGGACCCACGGCGATGCACCGAGTTCGTGAGCTTTGGGATCGCAGAGCATAGGTACTATGCAGGGGAGAAGGTGGCGAACTCGCAGCGGAAGGGGTGGATAGATGAGGAGCTGACAGAGGATTATCAGCCGAGCGTGCGGCTGTTCTTCCGTCGGGAGGAGCTGGAGGCGCTGCCGGGATATGAGGATGACGGGGTGCACGAGTTGATGGTGCGGGATGAGGTGTCGCTGGAGCTGCT
>CP070816.1:2412790-2416983 GCA_020344235.1 Armatimonadota bacterium | reverse complement strand
GGAGGTTCTCCGTAAGGCCCCGCGGCCTCAGGAACATCTGTCGCACCTGTAGGTCTTGCAGAAGTTGGTGCAGCACGAGCACAGGCGCCGCGGCAAGCCCGGCCGCGGAAATCCCGGCCGCGACCTGCCGCCACCATCCCGCGAGCCGCCAACCGAGACGCGTGCCGGAAGGAGAGTTCAGCAATACCCAGGCAATGGCGGGCACGCCGGCAACCAGCGCCACCAGCAACTGGTACACAGCCTCGTGCGGCGCTTCGGCCGGCATCACCGCAATCAGCACGGCGCCCGCAATCATCGCCACAAACAGCCAGAGAATGAGCGCCTCGACGGCCTCCCGCACCCCGAAGCCCGCGCCCGCGGCCGCCCCGGCGGCGGGCGCCAGAGTGGCTTCCGATCTCCAGAAACGGCGCACGATCGCGAGCACGAGCCCGACCGCCCCAGCACCCAGGATGGTTCCACACACTGCCAGCATGGCCTTTATGCGGCGCAGCAGGGAGTATGCTTCTTCCTCTGCCGAGCGCCATTCCAGATCGGCCAGGTCCGGCCGCCCCATCCTTTCATATGCATCGGCCAGGATCATCCGCCCAGGCACCAAACCGCGCAGAAACTCGGCCGCCATTTCCACATACTCTTCACGCGGCTTGGTAGAGTATGCCACCGCGAGTGTGGCGATAAGCTGGTTGCCTCGAGGGCCGGGAGGCTCACGGCTTGAGAGTGCGGTCAGCAGCCTGCTCCCCTCCTGCTCCTCGCCGACCGCGGTCAGTACCAGAGCAAACGAGACCGCTGTTCCGACATCGGAGGGATCGGCCGCCACGCTCAACTGGTAGTGATATCCGCCGATACCCAGAAACTGCCGGCCGCCCTCCTCCCAGCCTCCGGCGCGCGCCAGGTAGAACATGCGCACGAAGGTGTCGCCGCCGCGCCGGTAAAGCTCCGCCCTTTGCCGGTCGTCGCCATCGGCGGCCGGCAGGAAGAAGCCCGCGGCGAGGGCCAGCAGAATCGCCGCTGCCAGCGCGGCAAAGGCAGCGGTGCGCAGAGCAGACTTCCAACCGGAGCTAGAGGTGTCGGCCACGGGAATGCTTCCGGTGTCACAACCGCGCAACGATCTGTTGCAGGATGGAGAGGATGATAAGCGCTATCAGCGGCGCGAAATCCAGGCCCCCGCCTGCCGTCGGGACTGCGCGACGGATCGGCCTCAGCATCAAATCCGCTGTCTCCTCGATCGCCCGCACCAGCGGATTGCCATAGGGAACCTGCACTCGAAAGGCGCGCAGCCACGAGATGATGACACTTGCAAGGATCGCCAGCATCATCACCGAGATGGCATAGCTGATTAGCGTCCCAACTGAGACCATGCCGTCACTTCTCTTCCGACAGCTCCCGCGCCCTCTTCGCCGCGGCACGCACCGCCGAGGCGGCGGCGGCGCGGAACCCCGCCCGCTCCAGCTCGGCCAGCCCCGCGATCGTCGTCCCGCCCGGCGAGGCCACCGCGTCCTTCAGCGCCCCCGGGTGCTCACCCGTCTCTCGCACCATCCTCGCCGCGCCCTCCACCGTCTGCACGGCCAGCCGATGGGCCACAGCGCGCGGCAGCCCGGCCGCGACGCCGCCGTCGGCGAGGGCCTCGATCATCACGAACACGAACGCCGGCCCGCTGCCCGAGAGCCCGGTCACCGCGTCCATCATACCCTCGGCGACCTCCACCACATCGCCCACTGCACCCAGCAGGTCCTTCAGTTCTGCGACTCGCTCGGGAGGCACGCCCGGCGCGGCCACCGCGAACATTCCGGCTCCCACCAGTGCCGGCGTGTTCGGCATCACCCTCACCAGCGCCGGCCTCGCCGCTCCCAGGGGCTCGCGCATCCGCGACAGCGGCACTCCGGCGGCGAAGGACACCAGGGTCTGCTCCTCTCTCATCACACCCGCGATCTCCTCGACCACGGGTCGGATCACTCCCGGCTTCACGGCGAGCACCACATACTCGCTGTCGCGCGCGGCCTCCGCGTTGGTCTTGGCCGACTGCACCCCTGATTCCTTGCTGAGGGCCGCGCTTCGTGACTGATCGGCGTCCACCACCACGATGTTCTCGGGCGCGAGCGCGCCCGCGCTCACGACGCCGTTCACCAGCGCCCCGCCCATGTTGCCAACGCCGATTACTGCCAGCGTGAATGTCTTCGCCATTGCCAGCCCTCCATAGGCCAACGACCGGAGGGATGACCTCCGGCCTTGGCGCTCCTCCGGCCTCCCGCTCGCCGCAGGAGGCTCTCATTCTCCGGCCGCGAGAGCGACCGATCAGATCTCCTGCCAGAAGCCCGACTGCGGCGAGGCCGCCGACCCCTCCTCTTCCGCTTCTGCCATGATACCGATATTCTGCGGCGTCAGCAGATATACTCCATCCCCCGCCTGCTCCAACTGGCCCCCCAGCGCATATGTCGCGCCGGCCATGAAATCGAACACTCGCACTGCGTGGTCCGGCTGAACCTCCTTGAGGTTCACCACTACCGCGCGCCGTCCCCGCAGGCAGTCCACGCAGATTTTGGCCTCCTCCTGATCGCGCGGGCGGCGGATGAATATTTCGCCCCCCCGCGAGTGCAGTTGAATCAGCCTCCCCCGCCGGCGCGGCGCTACCAGAGCTTCATCCTCCTCACCAGGCGGGACTGCGGCGTAATCGTCCTCCGCGAACAACCAAGACCTGACCCTTTCCAACAGACCAAACATGCGGTAGTCCTCCCATCAATCATTGCTGTATCTTGCTACTGCATCTGTGCTGCGATCTTCTTCCCGGCGCTGGCGTTTCGGCCCCGCTCTATCCGGGCCGCGGCCCGAAGATGCCGGTTCCGATCCGAACGAGATTGGCTCCCTCCTGAATGGCGACCTCGAAGTCGTGGCTCATTCCCATCGAGAGCCATCTCATCTCCACACCCGTCCGGTCCTCCAGCCGCCTCGCCAGCTCCGCGAGCAGCCGAAACTCAGGTCTCGCCCGCTCCGGGTCTGGGTCCCACCGCCCGATGGTCATCAAACCCTCCGCCCGCAATCCCGACACCCCTTGCACCGCCTCCAGCAAGCCCTCAACCTGCTCGGGCGCGGCGCCGAACTTGCTCTCCTCTCCCGAGGTGTTCACCTGGAGCAAGACGGCCATCGTCCTTCCTGCCGCCTCCGCGCGTTTCCCAATCGCCTTTGCGAGCCGAGGGCTGTCAACAGTCTGAATCATGTCAAAGATCGTTACCGCCTTGCCTGCCTTGTTCTGCTGCAGGTGTCCGACCAGGTGCCACCTAGCCCCCTCCCTCACCTCCGCTCGCTTGGCCGCGGCCTCTTGGACGTAGTTCTCGCCTATGTCCGATACACCCGCGGCGACGGCCTCCTGCACCCGTTCGGCCTCTACGAGCTTGGAGACGGCGACCAGTCTGATCTCCTGGGGTGGACGCGCGACCCGCTGTGCCGCGCGCGCGATGCGCTCCCGAACGCGGGCCAGATTTCCGGCGATATCAACCGTTCTTGCGCCCTTCGACATCGCCGGACTACCTCCCCAGATCGCAGCAGGCTTTTCAGTATACCACATCCCGCGGAGGCCTCACTATAGGGAGCGCCGCGGGGCGTCTGGGCGGCGCAGCCGGGCGGAACGCTGCCTCCAGGGACCTGGATTCGGGCGGTGCGTTCCCTGCTTGTAATGCTAGCTATCGTCTGATGGCAGAGCGACCCGTTGGCGGGCACGAGCCCCTGAGTCCGCCGGAAGCGGACCAGGAGGGCGGCCTGTTGAGTCCAGGCCTCACAGTGAAAGGAAGCAGGCCCTGGGCGACGAATGATGGTCGCCGCCACGCTGCCCTGGATCTGCTGCGGTGGTGGGCCAGTGAGGAGGAAGGTGCATGGATCGAAGTCACGCGGAGGCGTTCGCGACCCACATGCTAGAGTTCGTGAGGAAGCAATGGCCGGCGGCCGAAGCTGTCTCACTCGAAGTCGGCCACGATGACAAGAACGAAGTGCTTTGGTGCAAGATACATCGGAGCGAGGAGGACCGCACGCACGGGGCCGGCTATCTTTTCACAGTGGCCTATCTCGACCGCGTGCTTTCGGAGCAAGGTGAGTAGAGGGCGGACGGCCGCGGCGACGTCAGCGGCTCGCCTCGGCAATGAGGTCGTAGGGCTCGGCGGCGGTGACCTCGGCCCGGACGAACTCGCCCGGCGCGAGGGGGCGGCGGC
>CP070816.1:2407604-2412690 GCA_020344235.1 Armatimonadota bacterium | reverse complement strand
GAGTCGTCCTCCCGGCATGACTCGCTTTCGCCGGCCGCGATGCCGATCCCTCGGGAGTCAGCATAGGCAAGTGCTAAGTGGCGGGGCTCGTGCAGGCGGTAGATATGCACCAAGGCGAGGATGCCGCCCGCGGCGGCGACGCAGAACAGCGCCTCGAAGGGCATCCAGCCGAGCAGCCATCCCCCCACCAAGGGCATCACCACCGCAGGCGAAGCGAGCGTGGCCTGGAGCCCCAGGAAGAGAGGCCGGATGTCATCCGGAGCGATCTCCAGCACGTAGTTGGTGAAGCCGATCCACGTTCCCCCCCAGGTGGCGCCGTTGAGCAGAAAGACGATCGCGTAGAGGTAAGCCATCGCCCCTTCGAGCCCCAGCAGACGGACGACAGGAGGAACGAGCAGGGCCAACAGTGGAACCCCGATGATCGTCCAGGAGACCGCGCGCAGCACGCGCGTGCTCCCGAGGCGGTCGCTCAGGTAGGCCCAGATCATGCTCGCCGCGGCCGACCCGACAATTGCGGCCTGCACGAAGCGCCCCGCGACGGCTGCCGGCAGGTCGAGGCCTTCGGTGCCATAGACCGCGTAGAAGGGCATCGCCACCAGCGGGATGCCGCACAGCAGTTGACACACGATGAGCCGTCGCAGAAGGGGGTAGCGCCGGAGCGTGGAGGGGATGGCGCGGATGATGACCGGGAGAGATTGCGGCTCGGTGGTGCTCCCACCTCTCGGCTCCTTGATCAGCGCCACGAAGATAGTCGAGATCATCATCCCAACGCAAAGGAAGAGGAACAGCCGGCCATAGTTGTACGGGAACGACACGTTGGGATCGGCGAGCACGCGCCGCACAAGCTCGCCGGCCCCGATGCCCAACAGCCCGCTCACAAGCTGAATGGCGCCGAAGAACCGACCGCGGAGGGTGGGAGGGATCGTCCGCGCGCAAATGTCGTGCCAGGGCACTCCGACCATGCCGTCACCGAAGAAGAAGACCGCAAAGATGCTTACCGTCAGGACGAGCAGCGCTGCCGGATGGGTTGCGCCCCACTTGACGCTGAAGAGCACCGCGAGGCCGATGAGCGGCAGACGGCTGATGAGCGCCGGGTAGATGACGAAGGGGAGCTTCCGCTCCCGGTGGAGCACGAAGCTGGTGACCAGGAGCTGCGGCACCAGCCAGCCGGCGCGCTGGATACTCCCCATCAGGCCTATCAGCAGCGCGGAGGCGTCCAGGTTGCTCAGCAGAACCGGGAGCACCGCAACGGGATCAATGAAAGCCAGCGAGGCCATGAAGAAGCTGGCGTCGATGACAACGACGACGAAGTTCCATCGGGTGTAGGGATACCGGGCCGATGCGGCTCTCGAGCTGCCTGACATGCGAGCGGCGGGCCCCCGCTAGCCGCCGATCACGTGCATCGTCGGAACGCCGGAAGGCTCCGCGACATCGCCGTAACGCCCAGGCTTGGCGACGGCGGCCTCCTCCAGCAACGACATGACGGCCTCCGCGGCATCAGGACCCCTGAGGGCCGGCAAGAGGTCGAAAGCTCCGGGGCTGAAGAGGCAGGGTCTCAGCTCCCCTCGGGCGCTGACCCGAAGCCGATTGCAGCGCGCGCAGAACGGATCGGAAATGGGCGCGATGATCCCAATCGTCCCGCGGGATCCGTCGAGCTGGTAATAGTGGGCGGGGCCGCCGCCATCCGGTCCCGCCACCGGAATGATCCCATGCTCGCGCGACAGGAAATCGAGCACCTCCCCGGCAGGCAGGTACCCAACGTGTGAGCATGTCGGCATGGCCTCAATGAACCGGACGTGCACCGGCCGCTGCTGCACCAACTCAACGAAGGCCGGAATGCCGGCGCGCTCGAGGGCCGCTCTGGAGGTGAGCACCACGTTGAGCTTGACGGGAGCGAGGCCCGACGACAGGGCCGCGTCGATACCGCGGCAGACGGCCGCGAGATCCCCTCCGCCGGTGGCCGCGGCGTAAACCTCCGCGTCGAGCGAATCGAGGCTGATGTTGACGCGCGCCAGGCCGGCATCGGATAGGCCGGCTGCCCGCCGCGCAAGCTTCTGGCCGTTCGTCGTGAGGGCCAGATCCTGAAGGCCGGGCAGGCCGCGCAGGCGTGAGATGATCTCTTCCAGGTCCCGGCGGAGGAGCGGCTCCCCGCCGGTGAGGCGAATCCGCCGCACCCCCAAGCGCAGCGCTGCGCTGGCAACGGTGACAACGTCCTCTACAGTGAGCACGTCGCGCGGCACCGATCTCGCGTCAGGTTGAGGGTGGCAGTAGGCGCAGCGAAGATCACACCGCTCGGTGACGGAGATGCGCAGATACTCTATACGCCGACCCAAGGAGTCGGTCAGCGGAGGGGACGCATTCATGCTCTGGCCCGTATTGCTAGTCCGCCGTAGTGCCCCATTGTAGCGGGGCGCGAGGGTTTGTCAACGTAGGGCCCCAGGCCGTGCGCGAGGTGGGTGTTGCCGCGGGACGGAGGTCTGCTGCGAACAATCAGGAGGGCGACTCAGAGATAGACTGTTCGAGCTTCGCAAGTGAGCCTTCCACGTCGTCTATGCGCGCCTCGCAGCGACGGAGAAGGCGGTCCATGCGGTAACCGGGGTCACGGTAGCGAAGGAAGTAGAAAACGCCGGCGACCGCTCCGGCCGCGCCGGCGACAGCCGCAATCCATATCCACGTTCGACCTGCTTCCTCTTCCGCTTGAGAGTCGGTCACGCGGTCAGCACCAATGCGCTAGACTTCGAACACCTTATCGCCTTCCTCGTACTCATCGAATCCGCTGAGGATCCGCTTGACAAAAGTTATGAGTTCGAGGGGGTTGAAGGGCTTGGTCAGATAGGCGCTCACGCCCGAGGACCAGCCGCGGAACACGTCGGCATCTTGCGCCTTCGCCGTCAACATCACGACGGGGATCTCCCTCGTCTCGGGGTTCGCCTGCAGGCGCTTCAGCACCTCGAAGCCGTCCATCTTGGGCATCATGACGTCGAGCACGATCAGGTCGGGCCTCTCCGCTTCCACTTTCTTGAGCGCTTCGGGGCCGTCGAAGGCAGTTGCCACTTGGTAGCCAGCGCGCTCGAGGTTGACCTGGATGAGGCGGACGATGTGCCTCTCGTCGTCCACCGCCAGAACCTTTCTGCCCTGTGCCATGTTGCCGACCTTCCTATGGGCGACCAGCGCCCTTGTGCTCGTCCACCTTGCGGTGCACGAGAGTATATCACGGGCCGCGCGGAGGTGTCAACGGCGACTCGGAGCCATCGTAAACCTACTCCGCTTGCTTGCGCGGCAGCCCCCTCGGCCGGCCTCCGCCTCCCCGCTACCTCCCCGAGATGGTCACCTCCACGCGGTGCCGGTGTCCATCCCCGTGCGGCCGCACCAGCGCGGACGCCTGCTCTTCGCCGTCCACGACCACCGACACTTCTCCGCTGACGATGCCCTTCGGCTTCGTAATGACCACCTCGTACTCCGCCCCCCGCCAGGCCCGCCGCAGCGCCGCGCGCTCCCAGTCTGCCGGCAGGCACGGATCCATCAGCAGTCCCCCGTGCGTCGCGCGCACGCCCAGCAGCCAGTCCGTGATCGCGAGCAGCGTCCAGGAGGACGATGACGTGTACCAGCTCGTCAGGGTTCGTCCCTCGTGCGCCGGATAGCACGGACCTGCGTAAGAGTTCACGTAGGCATAGGGAGGCGCGTGCGTCACCTCCGGGTCGTGCCGCTCCATCATCGGCGCAATTCGATACAGAATCTCCAGCGCCCGGTCGGGGCGTCGCGCCATCAGATTCGCCAGGAAGTAGAAGACCGCCGCGTGCACGTATACCGTCCCGTTCTCGCAGCACCCGGGCCGGCATATCGAGAGACGCCCCACATCGGGCTCGTGCTTCTCATACGGAGGCGCGAGCAGCAAGGGCCCGAAGCGCGAGTCGAGCCGTTCGTCCGCCGCCTCCAGCGCGCGTCCCACCTTCTCCGGCTCCCCTGCCTGTCCGATCACCGCCCACGACTGCGTGTTCAGGTAGATCTCCATCGCCGGAGCGCCCTTTGCCCCCAGCCGGCGTCCCGGGTCCGAGATCGCACACAGGTACCACTCGCCATCCCACGCGTGCTGCTGAAGGCTGTCCCACAACCCCTGCGCCCGCGCCCGATACTTCCCCGCCAGACCTTCATCCCCACGCAGCGTGCAGATCTCCGCGAATTCGAGCAGCCCCAGATGGAAAGCCTGGGAGAGCCACACGCTAACCCCCTTGCCCTCCAGCCCCACGTGATCCAGCGCGTCGCACCAATCGCCCCGGTCTATCCGGACAAGCTCGTGCCAGCCTCGCCTCCCATCTATCCAGTCGATCGCGCGCCGGGCGTGCTCGAACACGCTCGCCTTCTCGTCGCTCTCGAAGAACGGGGCCACCTCATCCAGCAGAGCGAGGTCGCCGGTCTCCTTCAGATAGCGTGCCAGCGCCAGCATGATCCACAGCGGGCTGTCGTTGTACACGCGGCGGTCATGCGGCCCCCGGTTGAAGCAGAACTGCCGCGGCGCGTGCCCCTCCGGGTGCTGATACGAAAGCGCCGTGACAATGGTCTCCCTCGCGCAGCCCGGATCGAACGACACCACCCCCATAGCATCCTGCAAAGTATCCCGGTAGCCCCTCAGCCCTTCCCTGAGCACCCGCGTTAGCTGGGCCACATTCGCCTTCAGCCAGATGTTCGTCATCCGGTCCAGCCGGCTGTCGGGCGTCTCGATGCGCGGCTGCTCGAACACCTTCTCCCAGTCCGCTCGCAGTCGCGCAAACTCCTCCTCCACGCGCCCCGGGTTCAGGTAGCGCTCGCACAGCCGTCCGCGCTCCTCCCCCTCCGCCCCGAACCCGACCACCAGCGTCACTTCCTCCTCCTGCCCGGGCTCCAGATCGAGATTGATCTGAAATGCCGCGATCGCCCGCCCGTCGCCCGGCATGTCGCTGTTGCGGCATCTCTCCTCAGCCACCGCGGCCGGCGCCGCCATCGTCCCCGGGCCCATGAACACCTCGTGCTGCGTATCGTATCCGGCGCACTTCCGGTTGACTGCGGCGAAGCCCGAGTAGTACCGCCCCGGCGCCGCCGGGTCCCACAG
>CP070816.1:2394278-2407504 GCA_020344235.1 Armatimonadota bacterium | reverse complement strand
GGGGGTTTAGTTTTTTGGGGGGTTTTGGGGTTTTTATTCGGGGGGGGGGCCGCCCGCCCCGGGCCGCACCCCCATTCTTTCCGCGAGGCCGATAGAGCGGGGAAGAGAAGTCTACAGCAGGAGGAAAGTGCGATGGGGAGTCGATCAGAGAGGGCAGTGCTGAGTGATGAGGACAAGGAGCGATATCATCGGCACATGATGATAGCGGGGTGGGGGGAGACGGGGCAGGAGAGGGTCAAGTCGGCGCGGGTCTTCGTGGCGGGAGCGGGAGGGCTGGGTTCGCCGACGACGATGTACCTCGCAGTGGCCGGTGTGGGCCGGCTCGCGATCTGTGACTGCGACAGTCCGGAGCTGTCCAACCTGAACCGGCAGATTCTGCACGACGACTCGCGCATAGGGATGAATAAGGCGAAGTCCGCGAAGCTAACCTTGAGCGCGCTGAATCCCGCGATCGAGGTGGAGCCGATCAGCACGCGGATCGAGGCTGAGAACGTGGACGAACTGGTGGGGGAGGCGGACATCATCGTGGACTGCATGGACAACTTCCCCACGCGATACGTGCTGAATGAATGTGCGCTTCGCAAGGGCATTCCCTTTGTGCACGCGAGCGTCTGGGGTCTGGAGGGGAAGCTTACTTTCATCCATTCCCCCGAGACGCCGTGTCTGCGCTGTATCTTTCCGAGCCCGCCCCCGCCGGAGGTGTTCCCGGTGCTGGGGGCCGCGCCCGGCGTGATCGGATGCCTGGAGGCGATCGAGACGCTGAAGTACCTGACCGGAGTGGGGGAGACGATGAAGGGGAGGCTGCTGGTGTGGGACGGAGTGGAAATGGAGTTCACCAGCTATCCGCTCAGGAAGGACCCCAAGTGCCCGGTCTGTGGAGGCGGCGCCGGACAGGGATAGGACACAAATGGCGCCCGGTGTGGAGGCCTTTTGGGCGGCCAGGTGGAACTAGTGAGGGCTGTCACTGAATGCCGACCGAGGGACAGCATATCACGTAGGACGGAGGCGCATGTGATTGACAGGAGAGAGCTGGTACTGGGCTCGCTTGTGGCAGCGATGTGCTGCTTGATCGCTGCCGGCTGCCGGGGCGAGAAGTTGCCCGCCGTGGAGGCCCCGGGCGGAGGCGGAGTACAGGAGGAGATGTCCGAAGCGGCAGCGATAAAGCTTGGGCCGAGCGACGCGCCCGTCAAGCTCGTCGCGTTCTATCCTTTGAACGAAAGCCACCAATTCATCGCGGACTACCTGAAGGAGTACGCGGAGGCCCGCCCTGAGCAAGTAAGCTTGGAGGTTATTGACTTCCGCACACCAGCGGGTCAAAAACGGTGGATGGGAACCGGACTCGGGTGCGCGGGGGTGTTCGTCAATGGCAGCACACAGCACGAGATCGAGCGGGACGGCGAGACGGAAACAGTCAACTTCATCAAGCGGATGGGCGTATTCTGGACGCGCGAAGACTTCGAGACAGTGGTGAGCAAGCTGCTGGAGGAGGCCGAGCCGAAGAGCGGCGAATCGGCCCAGGAGGAGAAGCCTGAGGCATAGCATCAGAGGTTTGGTCGCCGCGGCCGGCATTCTCTTGCTGGGATGTGGGGGGGCGTCCGAGGAGACGCCGCGTGTCTCGTTAACGGTCTACCTTCCGTGCGTGATTGCGGGGCCGATGGGCGAGGTGGTGGCGAGATACGCGGGCGCGCATCCCGAAGTTGACGTAGCAACCGATACAGACAAGCCGCTGTCTCTGGTGGGGAGGGCGGAACGGGGGCACGAGGGGCCGGCGGCGATCATTACCATGGGCGATGTGGAGATGCGGTGGCTCGTGAACGAGGGCGCGGTGGAGGCGGCCGACGTGCGCACGATCGCGATCAACAGCTATCCGCTGGTGGTCGTCGCCGCCGCCGAGGGAGCGCCCGGCGCGGAGGGGCTGGCGGACCTGGCCGGGCCCGCCGTGAAGCGGATCTACGTGGAGGATCCGGGGCAGAGCACTCTGGGGGATCGAACGGTGCAGGGGCTCAAGCAGCTCGGGCTGTGGGATGATATTGCACCCAAGGTGGTTCGCCCCGATCCCAATGCGATGGTGCTGGCGGAGTTGATAGCCGACAAGGCCGATGCCGCCGTGGTGTTCAGAGACTGCTTGTTCGGCGAGGGGGATTCGGCGCGTTCCATCCCGAAGACTGTTCGTGTCATCGGGGAAATCCCTGACGGGACGTACCCGCGAATTCCATATCAAGCTGCGGCGCTGAGGGGTACGGTGCACGCGGAGGCGGCCCGCCATTTCGTCGAATTCCTGGCCTCACCGGAGGGCAGGGACGCGCTGGAAAGCGCGGGCCTCAAGTCGTCCCAGTAGCCCTAGGCCGGGCGGGCGCGGTTCCTGCCCCAAGGCCGCGACGGCGCGGCCGTTCCGCGACGACGCCATTCCTTCTCTGGAGAGATTCCGGCGGCCCACCGCGACGACACAGTTGGGAGAGACCCCGGCGAAGAGCGGGCCCGCGGTTGGCCGGCATCTCTGCGCTCGCTGCGGCATCGTGATTTCCGCCACTTCTGGATGGGGCTGATCATCTCGGTCATGGGCACGTGGATGCAGCGCGTGGCCCAAGGGTGGTTGGTCTACGAACTGACGGATCGGGCCATCTACCTTGGGCTGGTCGCCGCCTGCGGGACCGTGCCAATGTTTCTCCTGACTCTGCCCGCGGGCGTCTTGGCAGATCGGTTCAAGAAGAGGAACATCCTGCTGGTGACCCAGAGCCTGGCGATGCTCCAGGCGTTCGCGCTGGCCGCGCTGATCTACACCGGGGCGATCAGGGTATGGCATGTGATGATGTTCGCGGCCTTCCTGGGGACTGTCTGGGCATTCGACATGCCGACCCGGCACGCCATGGTGCTTGAGTTGGTAAGAAAGGAGGAGACGCTAAACGCCGTTTCGTTGAACTCGGGGGCCTTCAATATCGGGCGCATCGTCGGGCCCGCGATCGGGGGGGTGCTGATCGAGGCTGCGGGCATGGCAACGTGCTTCCTGGTCAATGGGCTGACGTTCATTGCGCTGATCGGGGCGCTGGCGACGATCAAGCCGCGCCCGGCGGCATCCGGGACGCGGGAGCGGATGGTGAAGGAGATCGGCGAAGGCCTGGCGTGGGCGCTAAGCAATCGCACGGCTTCCGCCTTGCTCGGCCTTATCGCGACGACGAGCCTATTCGCACTGGCGTATGTCGTGATACTGCCGGTGTTCGCGCGGGACACCTTCGAGGTCGGAGCGCTGGGACTCGGCTTCATGATGGTGGCCCATGCGGTGGGAGCGATCCTGGCGGCGGTGTTTCTGACGGCGCTGGGACACCATTGGCGCCTTGGGGGTCTGGCGACGGCGGGGTCGTTCATTCTTCCGCTGGCGCTGGGGATGCTTGCGCTGGCTCCGGGGTATGCGCTGGGCATCGCGGGCCTGCTGCTGATCGGGCTGGGCATGATGATGCTGAACATCAGTGCGAACGCCATGCTCCAGAAGGCGTCGCCGGACGAGCTGCGGGGTCGGGTGATGAGCCTACGCAGCTTCCTGTTCGCGGGGCTGTCGTGGGTGGGCGATCTGCAGATCGGTCTGATGGCCGAGTGGCTCGGGCCTCGCGCGGCGGTGGGGATAGGGGCTGCGGCGTGTGCGGCCGCTGCGCTGGCGGCGTGGCGACTGGTGCCGGCGCTGCGGCGGAGCGAGTGAAGGGGCGGCCGACATCGGGAGGACGTGAGCGGCAATTGTCTAATGAAGAGAGCGGAGGTCGGGGGGCCCAGGAGAGAGCAGCAATGAGAATCGACGCGCATGTACACGGGGACATCGCGAAGCTGGAGGGAACTCCGGACGAATACGCGGCGAGATGCCGAGGGCTGGGGATCGAGCGGATCGGCCTGATAGAGGACCTGGAAGACGTGATGGCCGCTTATCGGCTGCTCCCTGATTTCGTAATTCCGATCGCACGTGTGGACATCGACGCGGTGAGCGTGGAGGAGATACACGATTGCTTCACTGCCGGGGCGGCTGCGATCAAGTTCATCAACCCGCGCTTCTCGTACGGCGACACCCGGTACGATCCACTGTATGCTGCAATCTCGGAGAGGGAGAAGGTGGCCGTCTTCCATACCGGATATCTGGGTCGCGGCAAGCTGGAGCAGCCCCAGCATACCGACTTCGCTCTCATGCGGCCGGCGGCGATTGACTGCTTGAGCCGGCGGCATCCAGACCTGAAGATAGTGATGGCGCACTATGGCAATCCGTGGTGGGAGGAGGCGTGGAAGGTCACCTGGTCCGTGCCAAATGTGTACGCGGACATGGGAGGCGGGACGGCCTTCCAGCGGTCGCTGTTGATGTGGCGCGAGATGCTTGCGCCGAACGGGGAGCTGGACGAGGAGGGTGTGAGGAAACTGATGTTCGCGACCGATGTTGGTTACTTCAGCGGAGATCCTGAGGTCGGCCCGTATCTCAACTTCTACGACAAGCTGCTCGATGCGATTGGCGCGCCGGAGGAACTGCGGGAGCGGGTGAACCGCGGGAACGCGATTGCGCTGTTCGGGCTGGAGTAAGCAGGGGACAAGCGACGCTTCGGCCAGGCGTTGGGGGTGGACATTGGGGGCAGGGTCCGGTGTGGATCTGCTGGAAGAGCGAACAGCTCGCGGGTGAACAATGCCTTCGAGCGTACGCGGCCCCCAGCATCGTTGTCCTGGAGGGAATCTCGAACTGATGGAGAGCGAACCGGCGCCACGTCCGGAGCGACCTGCAAGGTCGGCGCGTACGTTCGCGTCACGGGCGCTTCGCTACTGGCGGTCCCCAGCAGCAACAGCAGTAGTAGTGCTGGCCGTGGTCGTAGGCTTGACATCGGGCTACGGCGCGGTTGGTCTTCACTGGCTGGCGAAGGGTGCGAACTACCTGTTCCTCGAGGTGATACGCGGGGCGCTGGCCGGGCTTGGACGCTACGACGTCGTCCTGCTGCCGGCCGCAGGGGGGCTGTTGGTCGGGCCGCTCGTCTACTTCGTCGCGCGAGAGGCGAGAGGCCATGGGGTGCCGGAGATCATGCTCGCGGTACGGCATCAGGGGGGGCGCATTCGATCCCGAGTAGGAGTGGTGAAGGGAGTCGCGGCGGCCCTGTGCGTCGGCTCAGGGGGATCGGCAGGCCTGCACGGTCCCGCCGTGCAGATCGGCTCGGGATTGGGATCGGTGCTGGCTCAGGGGCTGCGGCTGCCGCCGGAGCGCACGCGGTTGCTCGTGGCCTGCGGGGCAGCGGGAGGGATCGCCGCCACCTTCAACGCGCCGATCGGGGGGGTACTGTTTGCGCTGGAGGTCATCCTGCGCAACTTCACGACGCGCTCCTTCGGGTTTGTGGTGATTGCTTCGGTGTCGGCGGTTGTGGTCCGTCACATGTATCTGGGAGACGCACCGGCTTTCCGAGTGCCCCCTTACTCCCTGGTGAGTGTGTGGGAGTTTCCCTTATACTTGGTTCTCGGGGCGCTGGCCTCACTGGTGGCCCGAGCGTTCATCTGGGTGCTGTATCGCATTGGCGATGTGTTCGAGGCATGGCGTGTGCGGGAGTACCTGAAGCCGGCAGCGGGCGGCCTCTTAGTGGGGGTGCTCGGTGTGTGGTTTCCGCAGGTGTTCGGCGTGGGGTACGACTTCACGGGACGAGCCCTGCTCGGGGAGGTGGGAGTCTCGCTCATGGTGGTGCTCCTCGTCTTCAAGTTGCTCGGCACGTCGCTAACGCTGGGATCCGGGGGCTCCGGCGGCATCTTCGCGCCATCGCTCTTCTTGGGAGCAATGCTGGGCGGCGCCTTTGGGCAAGTAGTCAACGCGGCCTGGCCGGAGGTGACCGCAGCAGGAGGGGCCTACGCGCTGGTGGGCATGGCAGCTCTGTTTGCGGGAGCGGCTCACGCGCCGATGACCGCAATCATAATCCTGTTCGAGATGACGGGGGATTACCGAATCATCGGGCCGCTGATGGTGGCGAGTGTGGTGAGCAGTCTGCTGTCGGAGTTCCTGAGCCGAGATTCGATCTACACGCTGAAGCTGGCCCGTCGCGGCGTGGACGTTCTGGGCGCCGAGCCGGACCTGCTGGACACGATTCCAGTCTCGGAGGCGATGACGGAGGAGTTCCAGGCGGTGCGAGGGGATCTCGCGGTGGTGGAGCTCATGGAGAGGTTCGCCGCGGCCGACGCGCCGAGCCTGCCAGTCGTGGATCGGGAGGATGCTCTGATCGGCATTGTATCGCGGTCAGACGCGGAGGAGGCCGTGCTGCGGGGGCAGGGAGAATCAGTCGTCAGCGAGATCATGACTCCGAGCCCGGTGATGTGCGCGGTGGAGGAGAGCCTGACGCTGGCGCTGCAGAGGTTGAGCGTTCGGGATGTGGCTGCGCTGCCGGTGCTCGATCCGTCCCGAAACGATCGGCTGGTCGGGATGTTGCGGCGGCGGGACATCATCGCGGCCTACCAACGAGCGCGGGAACAGCGGCCGGAGTTTGCGGCACGTGTCGATCGGTTGCGAGAGACGCTCACAGGGGCCCGTGTCTTCGAGACCATAGTCGCCCGCGATTCGCTTGCGTCCAACCAAGAGGTGCGGTCGCTGTCGCTGCCGCAAGACGCGCTCCTCATCGGGGTTCGACGGGGGAACCGCACGCTTATCCCGCACGGGGACACAGTGCTGCAGCCCGGAGATCGGGTCATAGCCATTGCCGAGCGCGAGCAGACGGCGGAGCTCCGGCGCATATTCACGCGGCGCGCGAGTGATGAATAGCTACGCCGTGTGTTTGCGAAGCGCGGGGAGCGGCCGGCGGGGTCAGGAGGCGGGGGGCTCGGGCAGGGCGATGGGTGGGAGGCCGGGCAGGGCTCGGAGGCGGTCGGCCTCGGTGAGTACCTGTTTGGTCTCGGGATGCACGGGATGGATGGCGCCGTTGACGGCGCGGGTTTCCAGGAGCCCCGCAGCGTACGGGTTGCCCTTGAGGTGGGGGGCGTCGAGGATTCCAAGCCGGATGCCTTCGGCAAGCACTTTCGGACTGATCAGCGGGTCGTCCTCCTCCGGGGCCAGGGCGCGCAGCGCCTCAATGAGGAGCTGCGCCTCGGCGACCAACTGCTCTTTCCTCTTCTCGACCGCGGGGTCTGCGGTCATGTCCGGCATGCCGAAGAGGCAGTTGCGCAGCACGCCGCGGACGATCTCGCAGCTCTCGATTACGTCCGGCGCGGTGGCCGCGTGGTCGCCCTCACAGAAGCCGACGACGTGGATGATGTGGGGGCGCAGGCCGAGCGCGAGGACGGTGGAGGCGGCGAGCTGTCCCTTGGCCGACTCCATGTCGGGCGAAAAGTGGAGCAAGCCGGCACGGACCTGGCGCATGGACACGAAGTTGTCGTTGTGAAGCCGCTCGATCATCTCACGCTTGGCGAGCATCTTCGCCAGGTCCATGTTTCCGTAGGTGGTTGGCGGCGAGTTGAACATGTACTGAGCGATGTAGTGCTTGACGCCCATGGCGCGCGCGTTGTAGGCGGCGAGGTAGGCCATGACGACCGCCAGGGTGTCGTGGGACTCGCGCATGCTCCAGTGGTGTGCTTCGTTCACCTCGACCGGAATGTCGCGCTCGCCGTACCAGCGCATCGCCTCCTGGTTCTCTGCGATGGACTCCTCGGGGGTGCGCTTGGAGCGGCCGTCGAGCGCGTTGTACCAGCAGAGGGGGATGGCCCCCCAGGCGTTGTGTATCGTCTCGGTTGCAAGTTCGGCCCACTTGATAAGGTCGCGGGTGCCCGAGTAGATGCGGAGCAGTGGGTAGTTGCCGCAGCGGCTGGCCTCGTAGATACGGATCAGGTCCTCTCGCGTGCGGATGGGGACGCCGCCGGCGCCTTCGAGGGCGGGGTCCATTTCCTCGGGCCGGAAGAAGGACTCCTGTGCGTTCTGGTCGGGGCCTATCGAGACTACATCCACTGCGCGGGCTTCGGCGATCTTGCGCACCCCCGCAATCGTCTCCTCGAGGCTGGGGAGGCCGAAGTGGTGTCGGAGCAGGGGATAGGGCTTCTTCTTGTCGAGGCGCGCGAGCTGGCTGGCGCCGAAGTCCTCCGGCTCCTTGGCGACGGGCTCACCTCTGAGGTAGGCCCAGGTCTCCTCAGGGGGCTCCAGTCCGGTGAAGCAGCGCTCGAACCAGCCGAGGTTCTCGGCCGCTGCGCAGACGGGCGGTGTGCCCGCGAAGACGAAGCGGCGGTCGGCGAGGCCGGCATCTTCCACGCGCTGCTTGAGATCCGTCAGGAGGCGTTCTGCCACTTCCGGAGTTAGGCGAAAGCTAACTCCTACCAGATCGGGGTTATGCTCACGGATGGCCTCGACGAAGTCCGCGACGGGCACGGCTGCGCCGAGGAACTCCGTCTCGTAGCCCACCTGCTCGGCGATGGCGAGGAAGCTCACGACACCGGCAACGTGGACGCAGTTGCCGAGAGACCCGGCGACGACCTTCGGCATGGGGCTCAGGCCTTTCCCTCGAGCACCAGCCGCCGGATTGACTGGAGGTCGAGTCCGGCCAGCCCCAGCTTCTCTGCCGTCCGACCCGTCTCCCAGTAATTGCAGCCGTGCATGATATTGGCGAGTTCGACAATTGTCTTGATGGTCGGACACGGGGAGCCGAGGAGGTCGCCGATGGAGGCGATGGGAACGAGGCTCATGGGGACGTCTTCGGTGAGATATCGGTGGTGTAGATGGGGCGGCGCCTGGATGCCGTAGTAGCCGCGATTCGCGTGGATGGCATCGTGGAGAGTCTGGCCGACTGCATCGTAGGCGACGTATAGCCACTCGCGGGCGGTCATGCAGTTGAAGCCGATAGCCGCCCCGACAGAGACCCGCTCTCGGTCAACGACCTCGAGCACGCTGGCCACGGCGGGAGTGATCCCTTCTACGTAGTACTCGAACCCGCCGCGAGTGCTCTCAATGCGCGCGGAGTTGAGAACGGTGACGGCGGGGTGGAAGACCGCTCCGATATTGTCCATCCCGGTCTTGATGACGTTGTCGCCGGGGATGAACTGGCTGAAGGCCTCTGCGAGGGCATTGACCACCTCTGGAGTTCGGTAGGCCGGAATGGCCGCGACGGGCACGCTGTTCTTGACCCGGAAGATCTGAACCTGGGCCGGGTTGACGGCGCGGCTGGCATAGAGGAAGGTTTGAGTTTCGGCAATGATGACGTCGGCCGTAACTCCCTTCTGCTGGAAGATGTGGTTGACCTCCAAAGCGCCACCTGTGCGACCCGGGTTGAGCACGACTATCTGACCGTCCGCCAGATATGGGGCCATCATCTCTGCCAGCCAGGCGTGCCCGGTGGCCGGGACGACGACCATGATCACGTCGGCGCCGTCAAGCGCTTCGCCGATGTCAGGGGTGGCGAGCGCCAGAGGACCTGTACCCCGGGGTAACTCCTCGCCGTCGTGGGCGATGAGTTCGATGGCGCCGCGGCGGCGGATCGGCTCGAGGCGCTCCGGGGTGCGGTTGTATAGGCGCACCTCGAACTCCTTGAGAGCCAGGTATCCGGCCATCGCCAGGCCGCCGTGACCCGCGCCAAGGACGGCGAAAGTTGAGCTTCTCTTCTTGCCTCGCTTCGTCATTTGTTCCTCACGTAGATCAGGGCGTTCGTGCACCCGAGAGAGGCGTCCTGCTTTACGCTCGCCCGGACCTTCGGCGAAGACTCACAGCCCCCTCGCCGGAGTCAGTGGCACGTGTGCGGAAATGGCGCAGCAGCCACAGCCCCGAGGTTGGCGGAAACACGGTGGCCGCCTCTAGACGCCCCCTCCGGGCCCTCCGGGCCCCTCTCCTTCCCCGACTTCGACTCCACCAGGGGATACGCGCTCGGCCTCCATCAACGGCCTTTCTACTGTCGGTTTCGGCGTCCGCATTATGACAGTGCGAATCGGGAACGGGATCTCGATCCCCTCCTCTGCGAATCGTCTATGAAGTGCTTTGACATACTCGTGTCCGAGCAGGTATTGCGCGGCGAAGTCCTTCACCCTGAGCACGACAACGAAGTTGATGCTGAAATCCGCGAACTCCTTGAAGCGGACTACGGGGGTCCAGTCGGCGGCGCTTCCGGGCACCCGCTCCATGACCTCTTTGCCGACTTGGACGCTGACCCGCTCGACGTGTTCGAGGTCGCTGTCGTAGGCCACGCCGCAGCTAATGTAGACTGACAGCTCCTGCTGAGGGAGGTAGTAGTTCGTCACCACGCTCTGGGCGAGCTTGGAGTTGGGAATAACGACGATATTGTTGGCCCACATGCGGACCTTGGTGTTCCGCCAACCGACCTCCTCGACGAAACCCTCCTCCCCGGACTCGAGTTTGATGAAGTCCCCGACGGTCACAGGGCGATCCACCATCATGTAGACCCCGGCGAAGAGGTTGGAGAGGGTGTCTTGGAGGGCCAGTGCGACCGCCAGTCCGCCGAGCCCGAGGGCGCCCACCAGTGGGCCGATGGGCTGGTTCATCTGCTGTAGTATGATGAGAATGCCTGCGACGAGAATGAGGATGTTGATGACCTTCCGACCCACAACCGCCTGGGCCTGCACTTCCCTGGGCCGCGGGGACTTCTCCACTGCCACGTCCGTGTACCACTGGGCGATCACGTTGAACACGCGGAGTGCCGCGTAGATGACCAGAATCGTGCCCGCGACCTTGCTGCCAACACGCAGGAATCCCAGCTGCTTTGCCGACCAAAAGTCCAGGTTGATCAGAGCGGCGTAAAGGCCGGCGAGGAGGATCGCCCAGGCGATCGGGCGGTTCAGGGCCCGAAGAATCACATCGTCCAGGTCAGTCTTAGTGCGAGCGGTAACCTTGCGGAGGATGGGGACGAAGATGACACGCGCAAGCGCGGCCAGGATAGCGGCGACCACGAGTATCCCGATGCTTATCAGAGCGTCTTGCGCGTTTTCGGACTGCAGCCAATTAGGCATTTGTGGTTTTCACCCCCTGCCCGAGGTATCTGTGCGCTGTTGGGGCTGCCGAGGACACGAACGCCCAGCCTTTCAAGGCCGGGCCATGCGGTTGTGTGTTAATGAGGCTGCGATCCCGTCCCTATTGAAAGGCGGACGGAGCCTGCAGGCCAGCGGTCACTGTAACACACGTATCAGTCGCGGTCAAGGCCGCGCGCGGCTCACGCCCGCCCAGTCTTCGCAGGAAGAACGGTGCTCCTCCGCTTACAACACGACCTCGTTAGCCCCCGGAGCCCGGCGGCTTGACGCTCTTCCCTCATGTATGGTAGAGTGCCTGCGGAGTCCGCGAAAGGCGGACTCTACCGCCTCTTGGGCCGTTAGCTCAGTTGGTAGAGCAGGGGACTCTTAATCCCAAGGTCGGGGGTTCGAAGCCCTCACGGCCCACCAATCTCGGCAGAGCCGAGATTGACCCCGAGCAAGTCGAAGGACCATTCCCATGCGCGACTCAAGGACGTGGCACTTCTATATGCTGCGCTGCGCCGAAGGCTCCCTCTGCTGTGGTTTCGCGCTGGATCCCCAGCAGATGGGTAGCTGTGGAACCGTTGAAGAAGTCCCCCATGCTGCATGATCGGCATGTTCGTAGACGCGATCTAACCCTCTACATGTGACCTCGTGCGAAAGCCCTCGGGTCGATACTGGGATGCCGGCTTCCTCAACACCTCCGCTGTCTCTGGCTTCCCATCTCCAGTTCCCCACATGGGTACCGAGAGGGGTTCCCGCGAGATCCGAGAATACCTCGATAGAGACTGTGTCGGGGCTTCGGAGGGCGAATGAGTTCTCGCGCGCGCCGCGCCGCTCGCTTCCCGCGATTCCTCGCACTACTCCTCGCCGCGGCTATCCTTAGCGGCTGGTCATGCTCGGCGAGAGCATCAAGGAGTTTCCCCATGAAGACCTGTTTCGACAAGGATTGGCGTTTCGAGCTGGCCGAGGAGACGACCGCTTTCTGGTCAGAGTGGCTGAAGCGCAGGTTCGATGATCGCTCGTGGCGCCGTCTCGACCTGCCGCACGATTGGAGCATCGAGCTGCCGCGCGACCCGAACGGCCCGAGCGGGCCCGAGGGCGGCCACTTCGCCGGTGGCGTCGGATGGTATCGCAAGCGCTTCCAGGTACCGGAAGCGTGGCGGGGCAAGCGCGTCGCGGTCCGCTTCGAGGGCGTGTTCAAGAACGCAGAGTTCTGGATGAACGACCACTACGTGGGGCGACACCCCTACGGCTATTCGAGCTTCACGGTGGATCTCACTCGCTACCTCGATGTGGGCACCGAGAACGTATTGGTGGTGCGGGTGGACACCTCGGCCCCCAAGCACAGCCGCTGGTATTCCGGCTCGGGCATCTACCGGCATGTGTGGCTACTGGTAAGCGACCGCGCGCACATCGCCGAGGGCGGCCTCTATGTGACCACTCCCGAGGTCTCGGCCGAATCCGCGCTCGTCCGTCTGGAGACGACGGTGGTGAACGAGTCCGGCGCGCCCAAGCGAGTGACCGTGCGGTGGGTCGCTCGGGGGCCCGAGGGCGAACGGCGCGGCGTCCGGGAGGCGGAGGGCGAGATCGCCGCGGGGGAGTCCCACACCTTCGCCGAGGAATTGGCGCTGGCGAAGCCGAGCCTCTGGTCGCCCGATCATCCCGCGCTCTACCGCGTGGAAGTGGAGGTGCGCGCGGGCGAGGAGTTGCTGGACGCCGACGCCACCACCTTCGGCGTGCGCAGCATCGAGTTCAGCGCGACGGAGGGGTTTTTCCTCAACGGCGAACCGCTGATCATGCGGGGCGGGTGCGTCCACCACGATTGCGGCCCGCTGGGCTCCATGTCCATCGACCGGGCCGAAGAGCGCAAGGTGGAGCTGCTGAAGGAGAGCGGGTTCAACGCGGTGCGCTGTGCGCACAACCCGCCCGCCCCGGCCTTCCTCGACGCCTGCGACCGGCTCGGGATGCTGGTGATCGACGAGGCCTTCGACAACTGGCGGGAGCGCGGCACGCCCAACGACTATCACCTTGTCTTCGACGATTGGTGGCAGCGCGATCTCGACAGCATGGTGCTGCGGGACCGCAACCACCCCAGCATCGTGCTGTGGAGCATTGGCAACGAAGTGGAGGAGGCGCACCTTTCGTGGGGGCCGGAGATCGCCCGCCGCCTGGCCCAGCGGGTGCGCACGCTCGACGGGACGCGGCCGGTGACCGCCGCGGTGAGCGACTGGCGAAAGTGGGAGCAGGTGGACGACTTCTTTGCGGAACTCGATGTGGGCGGCTATAACTACCTCGTCAAGCGCTACGAG
>CP070816.1:2390734-2394178 GCA_020344235.1 Armatimonadota bacterium | reverse complement strand
GCCGCGCCTGGAGCTGGCGCGGGCGCGGCCAACCGCGCTCGAGATCGGGTGCGGCACCGGCGTCGCCGCCTGCTTCCTCGCTGAGCGGGGTTTCCGGGTGGACGCCATAGACATCATCCGGGCCGCCATCGAGATCGCCAGAGAGGTGGCCGCCGAGCGTCAGCTCGACATCAACTATCAGGTCCAGGATGTCTGCGACTTGTCCCCGCGAGGAGACCAGTATGATCTAATCGTGGACAGCTACTGCCTCCAGGGCATCGTCTTCGACGAGGAGCGCGCTCGTGTGTTCGCGGCCGTGCGGGCGCGGCTGCGGCCGGGCGGCTACTATCTCGTCAGCACCGCGATGTTCGACGAGAAGCGATTCCGTCAAGACGAGACGGTGACGGATGCGCAAACGGGCATTGTCTACCACCGCTATGGAGACAAGGGCCTCATCGACGCGGATACGGGGATCGCCTACGTCGAACTGGATGAAAGCCCGGACCTCTATGAGGGGGCCACCGAGATCGCCGGCGTCTGGTATCTGCCCAGCCGCAGACACCTGCAGCCGCCCGCCCTGAAGGCCGAACTCGAGCGGGCCGGCTTCGCCGTGCTATACCAGGGTGGAGACTACGACGAGAACGTTATCTGCACCCTCGCCTAGCCCGCGCGTCGTCACTTCTGGGTCTGCTGGGCATGTTGGGCCTTCTCGTGGGTTGCAGCACGCCTCTCTGGCCCAGAGACGACCGATGGCTACCTTTCCGGCCTTCGGGCGGAGGCAAACAACTCGAGGGAACTGCAGCCGCCGTAGGTTTCCCTCTGTTCGTCTATCCAGTCTATGAGGAAGCCGCGCAGGAGGTGGCGAATCTCGGCTTGATCCACAAGGTGATGAATGGTCTTCTCGGGGCCATAGCAGCGAAGCGTGTTGTCCTCAAGCATGTCCTGCGGGGACTCAGTCTCAGCAATCCATCGGCTGCGCGGCGTGAATGATGCAAGCACCAACCCTCCCGGCCGCAGTACACGGAGCACCTCGGCTACGGCCTGTTCCATCGCGCTTCTTGTGCCATGCTCGAGGACGCCGATAGACAGCACCCCATCGAAGTGCTCATCCGGGAAGGGCACTGAGGTCATATCGGCGCAGGCAACGGCGGCTCTTAGTCCTTTTGCACTCAGGGCCTGCCGGGTCGCTGCCACGGCTCGCGGCGAGATGTCCGTGGCGACGACGGAGAGCCCGTATTCGGCCATGCTCACAGAATGGCGACCCAAGCCACAACCCATGTCATAGACCCGTGTCGCGCCAGAGAGCCGCAGGCCGCGAATCCATCGCAGCGTGAGCTCTAGGGGTGGGCGCTGGGCCCACGCCCGCCAGGCCGCGTCGGCATAGAGGTTGTCCCAACCGACCATCCCATCAACTCCGAAGACACCGGCGCCTAGATCTGAGGATTCGCAAAGCGGTAGTCACCCTCCTGCGCGGCTAGACGGAGTGCCCCGGTCAAATGACGGTCAGGCCATCCTGATCGTTCGCTGGTCTGCGTGGGGATCGAACCCGCGCTGCATCCAAGCATGCGGGCGCTCACCGACCATCGCGCGGGCGGGAACTGATCGAGTTCCGTTGCTTCGGTACTGCCGAAACCGGCGTCTGCCGTCCTTCTTGTCCAGGAGCTTGGCTGCTAACCCGCCGCGAGCGGGTCCCGGTGACCGCCGCCAGGTCCCCACCCTCTCATACGCTGCTTCGATGCGTTTGAGGTGGGATCTGTTCGTCGGGCAGGAGCTTGCCTCCTGCCCCGGCCTCTGTCATCCTGAGCGAAGCCGAACGGATGTCCTTTCCCTCTCGAAGCGCACTAACCCTACGGCCGAGCACTTGAGGTGGAGTAGACATGAGGGAGCAGGAGGCAAGCGATGGGCCCACGAAGGCCTACGCCGAGCCGTGAGGGATCGGGAGCAGGCCCGGACCGCGTGTAGCTGATGGACATCTGCTACCACAGCCAGGAGCTGGCCGAGCTCAATAGGAGACTGCGCGAGGCATACACGCGCGCCGGCGAGATGTCCGCGCAACAGGCGCGCGCATGTCGACGAATGGCCGCGGGGATGCCTGGTTCTCGGACCGGCTTGAGCGCGGCTCAGGCGGAACTGCTGGCGAGGCTCGAGGCCGCCATCGAGTTCGCGAGAGCAGAGGGGCTTGACAGCGTGGTAGGGTGGTGCATGGCGGCGGCTCAGGGAGAGATTCCTGAGGGCGACTTGGCGCCGATAATCCCCATCATCGCGGAGTTCGTCAGGGAGTGTGCGCCTGCCCCAGCCCGAGTGCTTGACGTTGGGGCCGGCACCGGCAGCGCGAGCCTAGCTCTGGCCGCTGACGGCTACGAGTTGTCTCTCCTCGACCCAGCGGCGGTCTTCCTCGAGACCGCACAGAAGATGGCAGAAGAAGAAGGAGAGGCGGGCAGTATCCGAGCTCTCATCTGCGCAACCTTCACAGACCTGGAGAAGCTCGAGCCGGGGTCATATGACGTCTGTCTCTGTCTGCGCTCATTGCTGTACGTTCATCCGAGAAGAGAGGCCGAGGAGATTCTCCTCCAGCTGGGCCGGATTGCAGCCAAGGCGGTTGTGGTGGATGTGGCCTCGAAGTACGGCCTGGTCCTACAATTGGGAAAGGAGTTCGATATGTCCGCGCAGGCCGTCGAGCAGATTCTGACAGACGGGACGACCCCCGCGGCCAGGCCTGAGCACGGGGGAGTCGTCTACAGCTGCTTCTCGTCGGATGAGCTAGGCGAGGTGGCCAGACACGCCGGGCTCACCGTTCGCCGTCTCGTCGGCTATGGCATCACGGAGACGCTGGAGCTGGGGCAGGCGGAGCCCATCCCTGCCGACGAGGCACAACGGATCGAAGCGCTCCTTCAGACAGAGAAGCGAATGCTGGACACCTTCCCAAGCATCCTGGCATTGTGCACTAGGCCGGGAGATTGACGAGAGCGCAGAGGTGCTACCCCCGTCCACTTGCTTGCCCCCTCCTTAGACGTGCTCTCAGATTCCCACCCTCTCGTACGCCGCTTCGATGCGTTTGAGGTGGGATTCGTAGTCGAAGCACTCGGCGAGGTCGGCCTCGCTCAGCTTGCCCGAGATGGTCGGGTCGGCGGCCGCGAGCTGGCGGAAGTCGCCGCCTGATTCGAAGGCCTTCATCGCCACCGCCTGCACGGTGCGGTAGGCTTCGTCTTTGCCCATTCCCTTGTCAACCAGCGCGAGCATGACGTGCTCGGACATCACCAGGCCCTTCAGCCGCTCGAGGTTGGCCCGCATGTGATCGGGATAAACCACCATCCCCTTCACTACATCGGTGAACTTGCGCAGCATGTAATCTACGAGCACACTGCTGTCGGGGAGCGTGATCCGCTCGACACTGGAGTTGGTTAGATCGCGCTCGTGCCACTGGGCCATGCACTCCAGCGCCGGGATTACGTAGGAGCGCACGAT
>CP070816.1:2384575-2390634 GCA_020344235.1 Armatimonadota bacterium | reverse complement strand
CTGAAGGGCTGGCCGAGGGCGGGTGACTTCCAGAATCTGGGCGCCGGCTCGGTGGACTGATTCGAGCACTTCCCAAAGCTGGCGTTCATCCGCCTTCCCCATCCGCACGACCCCATCTTGCACATTCGACACCATCGGCTGCTGGGCAACTTGCTCTGCTGCCGCGTTATCCATGCCGGCGGTGGTGATCACGATCTCGTTCGCCTCCCCCGCGAGTTCCGAGAGTGTTCCCTCCGCCACCAGCCGGCCGCGGTACACTATGCCGACCCGGTCACAGACCTCCTCCACTTCCGCGAGAAAGTGGGAGCACAGCAAGATTGTCTTGCCCCGCTGCTTCAGCTCCAGGACGAGGCGCGTCATTTGATGCCGACCCGCGGGGTCCAGCCCTGAGGTCGGCTCGTCCAGAATCAGCAGTTCCGGGTCGTTCACCAGTGCCTGCGCAAGTGCTAGCCGCTGCCGCATTCCCTTGGAGCATTCCCGGAAAGGCACCCGGCGGTTGGCCTGCATGCCGACCAGCGAAAGGAGCTCCTCCACCAGCGCGGCCCGTTTCTTCTTCGAGTACCCGAAGAGGCCGGCGTAAAAGTCTATCAGCTCTTCGCCGTTGAAGCAGTCGTACAGGTAGGCGTCTTCGGGGAGAAAGCCTATCCGCTCCCGCACGGAGAGATCGGCAATGCTCTTTCCGAAGATGGAGGCGCTTCCGCTCGTGGGGAAGATGAGTCCCAGCAGGAGCTTGAGCGTCGTGGTCTTCCCGGAGCCATTCGGGCCGACCACGGAATAGGTTTCACCCGCGCGGACAGATAGGTTCAGATTGTCAACAGCCTTAACCCCGGCCGGGGTGAACAGAGAGCGGTAGATCTTGGTCAGGCCCTCCGTCTGGAGCACAGTCTCTTGACTCGACACACTGCTGCCTCCCACCGACGAATCCAGCGGCCGCCACGGCCGACTTGAGTCACACATAAAGGCGGGGCAAAAGGTGCAGGCCCTTGCCCCCGCCACACGGCAGTATATCGCTCCACCCGTCTGCCTGTCAAGCATGAGCGACACGCGGGAGAGGACGCCGGAGCCGCGGAAAGGACCCCCGGCCCCCGGCGGCGAACTGCTAGAGAAGCCTGCCGCGCGGCGAGAGGAGGCGACGCATGGGGATTGTCAGTGCCGATTTCGGGGGGCGGCGCATTCGCCGCCGCATCCTGCGCTGGATGCTTCTCATACTCCTTGTGCTGGTGGCCTTCTGGTGGGCGCCGCGTCTGCTCGACTTCTACACCGAGTGGCTGTGGTTCAAGTTCGATGTCCGCTTCCCCCAAGTCTTCTGGGCCGTCCTGACCACCAAGATCGGCCTCGGACTTGTCCTCGGGTTCGCCTTCCTGATACTGGTCCTGGGCAACGTCGAGGTGGCACGGCGAATGGCCCGGCGCACAGCCTGGTACGACGAGGAGCGCGCTCTCCGCCAACGGATGGCTGAGGTAATGGAATACTTCGCCGCCCGCTACCTGTATCTGGCACTGGCCGTTTTTGCTGTTGTCGTGGCCTACGGAGTGGCGCGCGGCGCGGCCGACCAATGGAACAAGTACCTTCTGTTTCGTCACGGCCTCAGCTTCGGGACCGCCGATCCCGTTTTCGGCCGCGACGTCGGCTTCTACGTCTTCCGGCTGCCGTTTTGGCAGTATCTGTGGCAGTGGGCATACCTCGTGCTGTGGGCCGTCTTCCTGCTCTCCGCCGCCGCGCACTACCTGGACAAGGCGATCAGAGTGCTGCGCGGCGTCCCGGCGTTTGCGCCCCATGTCAAGACTCATCTCTCCGTGCTGCTGGGCGCCATCCTCGCGGCTAAAGCGATCGGCTACAAGCTCGAAGCTTTCAACCTCCTATACTCGTCTCGCGGCGTCACCTTCGGGGCCAGCTACTCCGATGTCCACGCCCAGCTGCTCGCCTACAGTGTGCTGTTCTGGGTTGCCCTTGGCTGCGCGCTGCTGGTGCTCATCAGCACCCGGTTCCGTGGCCTGTGGTTGCCGGTGGCAGCCGTGGCATTCTTGCTAGTCTGCTCACTCCTGCTGAGCGTCATGTACCCGGCGCTGGTGCAGCGCATCCAGGTTGAGCCCAACGAGTTCGAGAGGGAGAAGGAGTACATCGCCTACAGCATCGACTTCACCCGCCGCGGCTTCGGCCTGGATAAGATCGAGAGCCGCGATCTCACCCGTCTCGACGCACTCACCATGGATGGCGTCAGAGGCAACGTCGAGACCGTCGAGAACGTCCGCCTATGGGACTACCGGCCCATCCTGGATACCTACCAGAATCAGCAGGCCATATGGGACTACTACCGGTTCAGGTCCGTGGATGTGGACCGCTACCACATCAACGGCCAATACCGGCAGGTCATGCTGGCCGCGCGCGAGCTTGACATGGACCGCCTCGCCCGAATCCTTCGACAGCAAACATGGCAGAACGAGCACGTCTTCTACACCCACGGACACGGCCTCGTCATGTCACCGGTCAGCGACGTCATCGGGTCGGGGCTCCCCAACTACGTCGTCAAGGATATCCCACCGACTTCGACCTTCGGCCAGGGTGAGGTGCAGCAGCACGGCGTCTACTACGGCGAGCTCACCAACAACTACGTGATCGTCGGCACGAAGGAAGAGGAGAACGACTACACTCTCCCGGGGACCAACAAGGTCGCCAAGACACACTACTCCGGCACCGGCGGAGTCCCCATCGGCTCCCTCCTGCCGAAGCTGGCAACAGCCGCGCGCTTCAAGGACGTCAACATCATCATCTCGACCATCATCACGAAGGACAGCCGAATCCTCTGGAACCGGAACATCGCGCAGCGCGCCCGAGAGATCGCTCCCTTCCTCGGCTTCGACCAAGACCCGTACATCGTGGTGGGCGAAGACGGCCGGCTCTACTGGATCCAGGACGCGTACACGACCTCCGACATGTATCCCTACTCGGACCGGGTTCGCACGCGTTCCGGCTCCTTCAACTATGTCCGGAATTCTGCGAAGGTGGTCACCGACGCCTACGACGGTACGGTTGTCTTCTATGTTGCCGATGCCGGTGATCCCATCATACAGACCTATCGGCGGATCTTCCCGGCGATATTCAAGCCCATGGAAGAAATGCCTGCCGGCCTCATCAACCACATCCGCTACCCCGAGGCTCTCTTCAACACCCAGAGCGAGCGGCTCGTCATCTACCACATGACTGACCCTCGCGTCTTCTACAACCGGATCGAAAAATGGGCGGTCGCTCGCGAGCGTCCCAAGTCCTTCGGCCAGGGCGGACAGTTCTCGGCAGGGTCGGACGCCTCCCAGGGCGAGGTTATGCAGGCCTACTATGCCATTGTCAGGCTGCCCGGCGAGGCGGAGCCCGAGTACATGCTCATGCTGCCCTTCACCCCGGAGGGCAGGCCTAATATGTCCGCCTGGTTGGCAGCGAGGTGCGACGGCGACAACTACGGAAAGCTCCTCCTCTACAACTTCCCGAAGACCGAGCAGGTCTGGGGACCCATCCAGATCGAAGCATCAATAGACCAGCATAACGAGATAAGCGCGTGGATCACCCTTCGAAACCGAGAGGGCTCTGCCGTCATCCGGGGCAACCTGCTCGTCATCCCTCTCGACAACTCAATCCTCTACGTAGAACCCATATACATAAAGGCCACGCAGAGCCCCTTCCCGGAACTCAAGCAAGTGGTTGTGGCTCGCGGCGACGGCAGTCTGGCCATGAGAGAAACCCTCTCCGGCGCCCTCGCGGCCCTGCTGGGAGAGGCCCCGCCGCGCCTTGCCGCGCTGGAGCCCGCTCACTTGGCTTCGGCCCCCGGCCCTCCGGCTGAGGGCGTCGCCCCGCCTTCTGCTCCTGAGGCCGCGGCGCCTACGGCGCCTCTGGGCCCCCCACCGGACGTGCAAGCGCTGGCCGCCCAGGCCGATCGTCACTTCAAGGAGGCGCTGGAGCGACAGCGCGAGGGCGACTGGGCCGGCTACGGTGAATCGCTCGAGAAGCTGCAGAAGACATTGGACCAACTGGTCGAGAAGACCAAACCCTAGCCTGGGTGCGATGGGCGCCGATGTGCGTGGTAATACCCTACCGGGGCGAGGCCGCCCGTCGGCGGCGCGAGAGAGGTCCCGATGATCGTGCTGGGCGTTGACCCCGGACTGGCCGCCACCGGATATGCCGTGCTCGAGGCCGCCAATGGCCGCATGCAGGTGCGGGAATCCGGCTGCGCCCGCAGCCGCAGCCGACATCCGATGGAGGCGCGCGTGCGGACCATCTACGACGAGCTGGCCGCTGTCCTCGCGCGCTGGCAGCCCGAGGTCACGGTCCTCGAGGGCCTCTACTCGGACTACGGCTTCCCCCGCACGGCCATCCTGATGGGCCACGTGCGCGGGGTGATCTGCCTGGCCGCGGGGCAGGCGGGAGCGCGAGTGATGGAGGTGTCCCCGGCAGAGGCAAAGCAGGCGCTCACCGGATCGGGCCGGGCGAGCAAGGAGCAGATTCGCCGCGCGGTGGCTCGCATGCTGGCCCTGGACGAGCCTCCGGCCTCCGACCACGTGTGCGACGCGCTCGCGCTGGCGATAGTCGGCCTGGCGCGCGAAGGAGTCAGTCTCTAGACGGAGTGGGGGAGGAGCCCCGGTTGATATCCTATCTGGAAGGCAAGCTGCTAACTAAGAGCGATGACTGCATCGTGGTCCTCGCCGCCGGCGTCGGCTACGAGATCATGCTCCCCCGCGCCGTCATGCCCGCCCTCCGTTCGCGCCGCGCCGGGGCCGAAGGCGACACCGTCAAGCTCCATATCTCCTTCCACCAGACCGAGCGCAACCCGAAGCCCATCCTCATCGGCTTCCTGTCGATTCTTGAGAAGGAGTTCTTCGAGCGCCTCATCACCGTGGAGGACATCGGCCCCACCGCCGCCTGCCGCGCCCTCTCCATTGACGTCTCCCGCATCGCCCGCGCCATCGAGGCCAAGGACGCCAAGCTTCTCTGCACCCTCGACGGCATCGGCCCCCGCAAGGCCGAGAAGATCATCGCCAGCCTCAACGGCCGCGTGGGGAAGTTCGCCCTCATGCCCGAGGTCGAAGGCGCGCCGCCGCCGTCCGAGGAAGAGGACTTCCGCGCCGAAGTGATGGACGTCCTCGTAGACCAGCTCGGCCACACTCGCACCGAGGCCCAGCGCATGGTGCAGGCCGCGCTCACCCGGCGTCCCGATGTCGCCACCGCAGAGGATCTGTTCGAGGAAGTCTACCGGGGCGAAAAGGCATAGCCAGTGAGGAAGAAGCAGCCAAGGAAGAAGCCCGCTCCCAAGCCCGTAGGGCAGGAGCGTGTCTCCTGCCCCGAAGAGGTCCTCTCCGAGCCGCCCCCCGCAGAGCGCGAGGACCGCTGGACCCTCCGTCCCCGCACCTTCGCCGAGTGCATCGGCCAGCAGGACGTCGTCGAAGCCCTCGGAATCGCCATCCAGGCTGCAAAGGAGCGCGGCGACTCCCTCGACCACGTCCTCTTCTACGGCCCCCCCGGCCTTGGCAAGACCACCTTCGCCCGCATCATCGCCAACGAACTCGGGGTCCAGTTCAAGGGCACCTCCGGGCCGGCCCTCGAGCGCGGCGGCGACCTCGTCTCCATCCTCACCAACCTCGAAGAGGGAGACGTCCTCTTCATAGATGAAGTGCACCGGCTCCCCAGGGCCGTAGAGGAACTCCTCTACTCCGCCATGGAGGACTTCACTGTAGACATCATCTTCGACAAGGGCGCGCACGCCCGCATCTACCGATCCCGCCTCCCGCGCTTCACCCTCGCCGGGGCTACCACACAGGCCGGCCTACTGAGTCGTCCGCTCCGCCAGCGATTCGGGATCTTCCGCGAACTCCACTTCTACTCTGACGGGGAACTCAAGCAGGCCGTCCACCGCTCGGCCTCACTCCTCGAGATCGAGATTGACGACGACAGCGCCGCGGTCCTCGCCAAGCGCAGCCGCGGCACCATCCGCATCGCCAACCGCCTCCTCCGCCGCGTGCGCGACTACGCCCAGGTGCGGGCCGACGGGCACATCACCCCGGATGTGGCAGATG
>CP070816.1:2380623-2384475 GCA_020344235.1 Armatimonadota bacterium | reverse complement strand
TGGCGCAACCTCTGTCTGGGGAGAGTACATCCAGACGAAGATCACCCCGGGCGACGCCGCCTCCATCACCTCTGACGGATACTACCTCTACCTCCATCAGTTCCTGCCCTAACAGGGGACGACGGACAAGCTCGAGGCCGTTGCCGCCTACCAGGAGTTCGACGCGAACACCGCGGTCCGCGACCAGTACGATCTGACCTCCTACACCCTCGGCCTCAACTATCACATCACCGGCAGCCGCTACCAGAAGCAGCGCTGCCAGGAGATGGTCCGCTTCAACTACGTCTGGAACCGAGAGGCCGAGGACGAGGCGGACAATAACAAGTTCATCATCCAGTACCAGATCTGGTTCTAGAAACGCTGATACCATGACCCCACGCCAGAGAGTAGAGGCCGCCCTGCGGGGCGAACAACCCGATATGGTCCCCGTCTTCCTGCGTGACCTGACCCTTGGTCTCGACGTGTGCGACTTCACCACGCCAGAGGTCTGCGCAGGGTCGGACGGCGGCTATGATGCCGAGAAGTCGGCCCGCTGCGTCATAGAAACACAGCGACTCCTGGGCCACGACTGTGTGGTCGGGAGCGTGCACGACCTTGGCATAGACGCGGATATGCTTGGAGGCCGGGTTGAATTCCCCGAGCGTGGCATTCCGCGCGTGGCGACACCACCCTTCTCCACCGCCGACGCCGTTGCAAACTCACGCGTGCCAGATCTCCGCACCGAAGGCCGCATGCCCGGGCTCTTGCGCTCTTACCACATCGTGGCAGAAGACATCGGAGATGAAGTCGCCGTCGCGGCCAACGTGGAGGGGCCGGTTACGAAAGCCGGCCTCCTCCGCGGTCTTGACGGTCTGCTTGTGGACCTAGTCAGCGACCCAGCCGCAGCCAGAACGGCCGTGGACTTCGCCGTAGAGCTGGCCTGCGAGCATGTGCGTTCCCTGCTCGAGGCCGGAGCGCACTTCATCTTCGTGGCCGCGGCCTCCGACGGCCCCGCGGTCATCAGCCCTCAGCACTACCTCGACTACAGCATCCCCGGTCTGCGGGCAATCGTCGCCGCTGCCCGCGAACTTGGAGCGCCGGTCGTCTTTCACCCTCACGGCCCGTTCACTGAGGAGTGCTTCTGGCCCCTCGTCGACGCAGCCATCGCCACCGGCATCATCGGCTTCCAGTTTGGGGAGGACAATGACCTGGGCATTGCCAAGCAGCGCTGGGGCGACCAGATCTGCCTCCTCGGAGGTGTGGACGTTCCCACAATCCTCTCGCCCGGCCCGCCGGAGCGGATCCGGGAGGCCACAAGGCAAGTCATAGAGCTGGCCGGCCCCGATGGAGCATTCATCCTCATGCCCTCGTGCTCCGTCCACCGAGGCCTCCCCATTGAACACCTTCAGGCGATGATCCAGGCCGCGCGCGCTTGACCTGCTGGGGCCTTGGCACCACGGCTGCCCGTGCCGAAGGCACTTCGTTTCCTCCGTTCCGCGCCTCTGCTGCCGGGGCCGACCAAAGAGGGCGACGCCCACACTCAGTGGGCGTCGCTCATTCCTCTCCTGCCGTCTTCTGTGCCTGCCGTCCCCTACTCGACCTTCTTCCGCTGAGCACCACCTCCACCACCGGCGGCTCGACAGACTTCAAGATCGTCAACAGCGCCCAGGGGCTACCGACCTCGCCTGTCGAGTCCACTCACCCCCGAACTGCGGCAGATACTCCGCGTGCGCCTCCAGCAGACCGTCGAGCACCGCCTTCGCCGCCCCCACCGATGGCACCAGCGGATTCGCCACCAACGCCTGCACCGCCGCCTGCCGGTCCCCCCTCACCGCCGCCTCTATTGTCAGCTCTTCATAGGCCTTCACCTGCTGCAGCAGCCCCCGCAGCTCCGGCCGCAGCGGCCCCACCGTCAGCGGCCGCGGACCGTCCCCGCCGATCACACAGCTCACCTCTACCACCGACTCCGCCGGCAAGTCCGACAGCGCCCCCCGGTTCGTCGTGTCAACACACTGAATATCCCGCCGGTCGTTGTGGATCGACGACATCAGCCGCACCGCCGCCTCGGAGTACAGCGCCCCGCCCCGCTTCGATAGCGCCTCCGGCTTCTCCGCCAGATCGGGGTCGCGGTAGAGGTTGAACAGCTCCTTCTCTATCTCGATGATCTGCTCACCCCGTGTCGGCTTCCCCTCCGCCGCCCCCTTCTGCAGCTTCGCCAGCATCTCATCGCCCTGATAGTAGTAGTGGTGGTACCCACACGGGACCGCCCGCAGCGACTCGATCAGCCCCGGAGCCCATTCCCCGCTCGCCTCCACCTTACCGAGCAGATCGTCTGTCACTTCCATCCCCCGGCGGAACACCCGGTTCACCCACAGCAGATGATTGCACCCGACGAACTCGATGAACAGCTCCTCCGGCTCGACCCCGTACTCCCGTGCGATCCAGCGCTCCATGTTGATCGCGTTATTGCAAAGGCCAACCACCTTTGTGCTCGTGTGCCGCGTCACCGCCTCCGTCACGATCCCGCTCGGGTTCGTGAAGTTGATCAGCCACGCTCCCGGCGACAGCTCTTCCATATCTCGGCATATATCCAGCATCACTGGGATCGTCCGCAGTGCCTTCGCGAATCCCCCCGGCCCCGTCGTCTCCTGGCCGATCATCCCGTGTGCCAGAGGCACTCGTTCGTCCTTGATTCGCGCCGCAATCCCACCCACCCGAATCTGCGTCACCACATAATCCGCGTCAGGCAGCGCCTCTCGCCTATCCAACGTCAGCTTGACCTCAAACTGTTTCCCCGCTCTCTCCACCATCCGCCGGGCAAGACCTCCCACCACCTCCAGCTTCTCCCGCCCGTCCGGAATATCCACCAGCCACACCTCGCGCACCGCCAACTCCTCCGCGCGCCCGATGAGGCCCTCCACAATCTCAGGCGTGTAGCTGCTACCGCCCCCCATCACCACCACCTTGCATCCCCGATCACTCGTCATCGCCGCCTCCCGCTCTCACCCCGCCTGCATCCTCCACGAACCACCCCGTCGCGGCGGCCGAACGTTTTGCCTCCTCCCACACCTCCAGCGCCGATCTCCCGCAGGCCGCCAGCGCCCCCCGGACCGCCCCCATCACCGGCGGATAATCGGACAGCACCACTCTTGCCCGCGGCGCGGCTTTCAGCACCTCATGCCGGAACACCTCGAAAAGCAGCGGACCCGTTTTCACAAAACGCGAGCCTGCCGCGACCACTGCCACATCCTCCTCCGCCAGCCCGTAGCGTCCTATCAGATTCGTCGCACAGAGCGCGAGCTCACACCCAAAACGCGTCACGATCTCCCCCGCCACCGCGTCCCCCTCCGCCGCGGCGGAGAACAGCACCGGGTTCACCACATCACCCGATATGTGCCTCCCGCGTCGGTGCATGTCGTAGACCAGCTCCCACGTGCTGCTGTGTCCAGTAGCCGCCAACACCGCTTCCGTGAGTGCCGTCGGCTGGCCTCTTCCATCCTCCGCGCGGATCACCGCTTGGAGAGCGTGGGCAGCGGTGCTCGTCCCCCCTCCCAGATCAGTGAACCCCCCGTAGAAATACTTCCCCCCGTCGGGCCGGACAATCGCACAGCAAATCCCCGTCCCTGCCGTAACCCCAATGCCATCCCCTTCGGGTGCCCCGGCCCTCAGCGTCAGAAAAGAGTCGTTCTCCAGCGTGAGGCCACACTCCCATCCCTGTGCCACAAGCGCCTGGCGCACTCGGGGGCCGTCATCCGGCCAGTCCAGCCCTGCCATCCCCATATGCGCGTGAGCGATTTCCTCGGTCTCTCCTCCCGCCATCGCCAAGGCCTCCCCCACCGCCTCCGCGATGACCTTGGCACATCCTTCCTCACC
>CP070816.1:2360744-2380523 GCA_020344235.1 Armatimonadota bacterium | reverse complement strand
CGGCTCTCATGGTCTCCTTCGCGCGCTCGGGGAACAGCCCGGAGAGTGTCGCCGCCCTGGAGGCGGTGCTCGCCGAGCGGCCAGGGACCCGCCACTTCATCATTACGTGCAGTGAAGAGGGCGAGCTTGCGCGGCGGGGGCGCGAGCTGGGGGACCGCGCCCATGTCCTCGTGCTCCACCCGCGCACAAATGACCGCGGCCTGGCAATGACCAGCGCCTTCACCTCAATGGTCATCGCCGGAGTCGGCCTCGCCTACCTGCACCGACTGGAGGAATACACCGACCTCGTGGATCGCCTCTCCACCGCGGGCGAGACAGTGCTCGAAGCCGCCCCCGGGGTCGCCGAATCCCTCATGAAGCGCAAGCCGAAGCGCGGCTGTTTCCTCGGCTCCGGCGCGCTCTACGGCGCTGCGGTCGAGTCTCACCTCAAGCTCCAGGAACTCACCGACGGCAAGATCATCTGCCTATGCGACACCTTCCTCGGCATCCGGCACGGGCCCCGCGCGGCCATTCACGACGACACACTGGTGACTTACTTCCTTTCCGGCGACCCATATGTCCGCCGCTATGAACTCGACCTCGTCCGCGGCAACCGGGACCAGGGTGTCGGCCTCGCCCACCTGGTCGTCGCCGACCGAAGAGCCGAGGTCGAGGGCCTCGTCGACCACGTGATCGCCTTTGACCCGGACGGCAAGCTCGATCTGCCAGACCACGCACTCCCACCTGTCGCCACCATCGTGGGGCAGCTCCTCGGCCTCTTCGCTTCCCTCGAGCACGGCCTGAAGCCGGATGCTCCCAGCGCGGGCGGCGTAATCCACCGCGTTGTGCAGGGGGTGAAGATCTACCCGCGAGAGCAGAAGGCACAATGATCCAGGCAGTGCTCTTCGACATGGACGGGCTGATCGTTGACACGGAGCCCATTCACTTCAAGGCCTTCAAGGGGATGATGCGCGAGTACGGCCACGAGATCCCGGAAAGCCTGATGGCGAAGTTGGTGGGCTATCCCGAGGCGGACAACATCAGGGACCTGAAGGCCATGTACAAGATGGAGGCGCCGGCGGAGGAGATGGCCTCCCGACGGTACGGTCTCTTCATGCAGCTCATCAGGGTCGAGCCGATTCCCGTGTTCCCCGGGTTCTGGGAGTTCAGCGAGGAAATGCGCCGGCGCGGGATCAAGCAGGCTGTGGTCTCCTCCAGCACGGCCGAGCAGGTAGAGGTGATCCTGAGGCGGTTGTTCGAAGAGCATGCCGACGAGGGCTCGGCCGAGAGCCACTTCGACGCCATCGTCACCGGCGACGATATCGCCAACAACAAGCCCTCACCCGACATCTACCTCGAGGCCGCCAGGCGCCTGGAGGCGCCGCCCGCCGAGTGCCTGGCCCTCGAAGACACACCGGCCGGGGTGCAGGCCGCGGCGGCGGCCGGAATGCCCGTCGTCGCGGTGCCCAACGACTACAGCCGGGGGCTGGAGTTTCCGGGGGCCGCCGCAACATTGGGCTCGCTCAAAGACGCCGTGGATTACCTTGAGGCCTGAGATGGGAGGCCGGCGCATGCCCTCTATCGCCATCATCGGTGAACTCAACCTGGACCTGATCGTCACCGGCGCGCCTCGGCTTCCGGAGCCGGGGGAGGAGATCATCGTCGACGGTATGGAGCTGACCCTCGGCTCCTCCTCGGCCATCAGCGCCTGCCAGCTCGCGCGGCTCGGCGACGAGGTGCTGTTCATCAGCAAGGTCGGCGGCGATGACTTCGGCCGGCGCGCGCTCGACTTCCTTCAGGTCAAGAGGGTCGGCACGCGCGCGATTGCTGTAGAGGACTCATTGCACACGGGGCTGACGATCTCCATCGCCGTCAACAGCGAGCGCGCGATGGTCACCCAGCTCGGCTGCATCCAGGAGATGCGGCTTGCGGACGTTGACTTCTCGCTGCTACAGAGTCGCCAGCACCTCCACATCAGCTCCTTCTACCTCCAGCGAAACTTACGCCCCGACATCGGGGGCATCTTCGCCCGCGCTAAGGAGATGGGTCTGACGACCTCCCTCGACACCGGATGGCCGCACGAGGGAGAGAGCACCCGCGACCCCGACCCCGTCTATCCCCACCTCGATGTGTTCTTGCCGAACGAGGCGGAGGCGATGCTGCTCTCCGACACCTCCACCGTCGAAAGCGCCCTTGCCGCGCTCGCCGAGCGCGTGCCGACGGTGGTCGTGAAGCTCGGGCCCGAGGGGGCGATGGTCAAGCGCGGGGATGAGGTCGTGCGCCGAGACGCCTTCGCGGTTGAGGTTGTGGACACCACGGGTGCGGGCGACTCCTTCAACGCCGGGTTTCTGCACGCCTATCTGTCGGGGGCTGGGCTGGCGGAATGCCTGGACCTCGGCAACGCCTGCGGCGCTCTCTCCACCCGCGCCGCGGGCGGCACCACCTCCCAGCCTGACATCGAGGAAGCGACAGAGTTCATCCGCAACGGGCCGCGGCGCGGCGCATGTTGATTCCCTCTCGCCTTTACAGCGCGACAGTCACCGTGCCGCCCAGAATCAGCGCGGTGCCGGATACCTTCCACTGCCAGTCGGCCCTCTCTTTGAGCAACAGGTAGCTCAGCAGAAAGCCGAAGATCAGGTTCGTCCGCGCGGCGGCTGTCACTCGGGTCGCGGTGTCGAGCCACAACCCGTAGAAGAAGCACACCCCGGATGCCACCGCGATCAGTGCCAGCGGCGCGAGCTGGCCCGCCTCCTGCCGCCACTCCACCCTGGACGCCTTCCCATGGTTGCCCACGAGATAGACAATCGCCAGCACGACCGCGGGAGAGGCCGACATGAAGAAGAGAAACACCAGTGGGTGCACCATGTTCGTCCCGTGCTTCGCGAGGATGTTGATGACCGCGGTCAGCACGGCCCCCACAAGGCCGTACACGGACAGCCGCGACGTCCGGTAGAACACAATCGCGCCCGCGATAATGGCCAGTACGCCAAGCCACACCGCGGCGCCGAAGCGCTCCGGCAGCATTGTCGGGGCGAGCAGAATAGTGAAGAGAGGGGCGGTGTTGTACATCGCGTAGGTCGAGAAGTAGTCCCGCCTAACCCCGTACATGATTGTCACCCACCGGACCGCCTGGAGCACCCCGACGGCCGCCACCAGCAGCCAAAAGCCTGCACTCGCCGGCAGCCCGCGTATGATCAGGAGCGGAGCCAGAAGAATGGCGGACTGAAGCAGCCGGAGCATCAGCACCATGCGCAGCGGCGGGATGCCCTGGACGATGGGCTTCGATAGGGCCGTCCACAGGGCGTTGCCAAAGGCCGCGCCGGTGGCCATCACCACCCACATAATATGCCCGGGCACCGGGAACAGGTCATCTCGCTTCCACGGGAGCGTGTCCTCTGCGCCTCTCGCTCGCCGGAGTTTACCCGAAGCCGCGGGCGAGGTCAAAGAAATGAAAGAGCGCCTTGCTTGCCTTGTGCCGTTGCCGGGTTCGTCAATCTGCGTTAGAATCTCGGCATCACGGCCGTCGGGAGAGGGTCATGCTGGAAGCAATCTTCCTCATTGTCGGGCTGGCCGTCGGCGCGGTGGTGGGCTACCTGCTGGCGAACTCCCGCCTCTTCCGGCAATTCCAGGAGGAGCGGGAGGCGCGCGTGGCCGCGGAGACGCGCCTCGCCGACTCCGAGCGGCAACTCGACGCGCAGAAGTCGCTGGTTGACGAGGCAACCGCCAAGCTCGGCGACACGTTCAAGGCCCTCTCGTCGGACGCGCTGCGCAGCAACGCGCAGGCTTTCGTGGACTCGGCCAAGCAGACCTTGGAACCACTGCGCGAGGCGCTCAAGCGCTACGAAGACCATATTCGCGAGATCGAGTCGCAGCGCCGGCAGGACTACGGCAGCCTCGATAGCCAGCTGAAGCAGCTTGCGGCCAGCGAGCAGCAGCTCCAGCGCGAGACCACCAACCTCGTGAACGCTCTCCGGCGGCCGCAGGTGCGCGGTCGCTGGGGCGAGCTTACGCTCAAGCGGGCGGTGGAGCTGGCCGGGATGAGCGAGCATGTGGACTACTCGGAGCAGGTGTCAATGGACATCGAGGGCGGCCGCCTCCGCCCGGACATGATCGTGCGCCTGCCCGCCGGACGCCAGGTCGTCGTAGATGCCAAGGTCTCGCTCGACGCCTACCTCAACGGCCTCGAATCCAGCGATGAGGAAAGCCGGCAGAGCTGCCTCGCCCAGCACTGCCGCCAGATGAAAGAGCACATCCGCCAGCTCGCCGCCAGGTCTTACTGGGAGCAGTTCGAGCCGACGCCCGAGTTCGTCGTGATGTTCGTGCCCGGCGAGTCTTTTCTTCAGGCAGCCTGCTCTGTGGACAACGCGATCATCGAGCAGGCGATGCAGGACGGAGTCGTCCTCGCCAGCCCCACCACGCTGGTCGCGCTGCTGCGCGCCGTGGCCTACGGCTGGCGCCAGGAGCAGATCGCCAAGAGCGCTCAGGAGGTCAGCGGGCTCGGCCGCGACCTCTACGACCGCCTCCGCACCTTCCTTGGCCACTTCGACAAGATCAAGCGCGGCCTCGAAAGCGCCACCTCTGCATTCAACCAGGCGGTCGGCTCATTCGAGTCCCGCGTCCTCCCGTCTGCCCGCCGCTTCCGCGACCTGGGCGCCGCCACGGGTGACGAACTCCCCGAACTCGAACCGATTGATGCGCAGGCCCGGCAGCTCACCGCGCCGGAAACTGAGGAGGAGCGCGGATAGCTGGCGCGCAGCAGGCCGCGCCGCGCTATGCCCCGCGCCGGGTGAACGGAGGATAGAGGGGACCTATCCGTCGAAATGCACCCCGATCTCCCGCGCCAGGCCGAGCACGTGGTTCCGCACCCGGTGGTACTCCTCCGCCGTCTTCAAGTGCTTTAGCGGCACTGGTGGCTGGTCCAGCACCCACCGGGCCCTGCCGCCACGACCTCACAAGCGACAATCAGCCTGTGTTGTCTACTTGACACAGCCGGCCTTGCCCCCTATAATTCCGTTCTGCGAGGAGACACGGGTTGACGCGAGGGCACGCGCGTGTCAAAAGAGGGGCCCATATCTCGCCGCCGTGAATGATTCTTGTGACAACGAGGTGAGGAGCCGACGCCAATGGCAGAGGAGCACAGCGAGGACAAGCAACTGCTCGAACCTGTCGAGCCGTCGGAGCTGCTGAAGAACCTGCGGCTCACCACGGGGAAGGCGGCCGAGTTCTGTGGCGTCTCTCGCCGACAGCTTTGCTACTGGACCGACACAGGCATCGTCTCCGCAGTGGAGGAGAAAGGCGGCGACGACGATGACGGCGGCGACGGGGGCGCCCGTCGCACCTACGATTTTGACGCCCTCCACAAGGTGCTTCTCATCAAGCGGGCGCTGGAGCATTCGGCGGGCCTTCGCCGCGCCGCCCGGGAGGTGGATCAATATCTGACCCAACAGCGGCGCAACGGGGAAGAACTCGCCAACTCGATAGAGCAGAAGCGGGACGAATTCCTGACAGAGCAGGCCGACAAGCTCGAGAGGATCGCGACTCAGATCAAAGAGCTGGTCCCCCAGCTCAGAGATCGCGCCCAACTGCTGGAGCTGTACGCCGCTCTGGGGTGGCTGGACCGGCTGGCTGAGCGGGTGGAGGCGGGTGAAGTGCTGCTCGAAGAGGACGCTCAGGCTTGTCTCCGCCTCGCCTCCCGCGTTGACCAGGTAGACGCCAAGCTCGAGAGCATGTCCTCTTCAGAGTGACCGAAGGCCGCTGTGGGCCGGCGCTCATGAGCCAAGTGCAAATCGGCACCTCCGGGTGGAGCTACGCGCACTGGCGCGAGGTGTTCTATCCCCCCGGCCTGCCGCAGAGACGGTGGCTCGAGCATTACTGCGGCGAGTTCAGCACGGTGGAGGTGAACGCCACTTTCTACCGTCTGCCCGCTGAGGCGACCTTCGCGGGCTGGCGCAGCCGCACCCCGGATGGTTTCCTGTTCGCACTCAAGGCGCCGCGGATTATCACCCATCTCAAGAAGCTCGCCGACTGCGAGGAAGACGTTGACCGATTCCTCTCCCGGGCCAAGCTGCTGGCAGACCGGCTGGGCCCCCTTCTCTTCCAGTTTCCGCCGAACCGGGCCTGTGATCCGCCGCTCTTCGCAGCCTTCCTCTCTCAGCTCCCCTGCCAACCCCGGTTCGCCTTCGAGTTCCGAGAGGCCGGATGGCTCTGCGACAGTGTCTATGCTCTGCTCAGGGAGCACAACGCGGCCCTGGTCCGAGTCAGCGCGCCTCGCTACCCCGAGGCGGAGGTGACCACGGCCGACTTCCAGTACCTGCGCATGCACGGGGAGAAGCATCTGTATGCCTCGAAGTACTCGGACGAGTCTCTCGCGCGGTGGGCCGATTCCATTGCGGGGTGGGCCGATGAGGGGCAGGACGTGTTCGTGTACTTCAACAACGACGCTCAGGGATACGCGGTGGAGAACGCGCGGGCGCTGCGCGAGATGGTGAAAGAACGATGCTGAGCGTCGGCATCGTGGGTCTGCCAAATGTCGGGAAGTCAACGGTCTTCAACGCGCTCTGCGGGGGCGGGGCCAAGGTATCCAACTATGCCTTCTGCACGGTCGAACCGAATCGCGCCGTCGTCCCCGTCCCGGACCCGCGCCTGGAGCGCCTGGCGGAGATCTTCGAGCAGGATCGCGCGGTGCCCGCTTCCATCGAGTTCGTTGATATCGCGGGATTGGTGAGGGGCGCAAACAAAGGCGAAGGCCTCGGCAACCAATTCCTGGCCGAGATCCGAGAGGTGGACGCTCTCCTCCACATCGTGCGCTGCTTCTCAGACGCTCAGGTGCCCCATGTCGAGGGCAGCGTAGAGCCGGTTCGCGACGTGGAGATCGTGGAGCTGGAGTTGATCCTGGCGGATCTCGAAATGGTTCAGCGGCGACAGCAGAAGATAGCCTCCGCAGTCAAGGGACGTGACCGCGACGCTCAGCGAGAGGCGGACTGGCTGTCCCGCCTGGCCGAGCATCTCGACCGGGGTGAACTCGCCCGGAGCATCGCGGACCGCGACGAGATCGCCCGGGCGGTCTCCCTGGCCCTGCTGACCGATAAACCGCACGTCTACCTGGCCAATCTGGGCGAGCGGGACGCGGACGCGGCGGAGGCCTTGGCCCGGCTCGAGAAGTGGGCGGCCGCTCCGGTGGTGCCCCTGGCAGGGAAGCTGGAGGCCGACCTCGCGGAGCTCGCCGACGACGAGCGGAGCGCTTTCGTGACCGAGTTGGGTCTCTCCGCCTCCGGCCTCGAGAGAGTCATCCGCGCCTGCTACGATGCACTGGACCTGGTGACCTTTCTCACCGGCGTCGGGGCCGAGATCCGCGCCTGGGCGGTGCCGCGCGGCACGCAACTGCCGGCCGCCGCCGGGCGCATACACACCGACATGGAGCGCGGGTTCATCCGGGCCGAGGTCATCGCCTTCGACGATCTGTCCCAGCTCGGGTCCTGGAACGAGGGCCACCGCGCAGGCCGTGTGCGCTCCGAGGGCAAGGAGTACCGCGTCCAGGAGGGCGACGTGGTGCTGATCCGCTTCAGTGCCTAGCGGTCTGCGGCGTCGCCGGGAGCGCATTCTCTGCACAGGTTGACAAGCCAAATGCAGCTGGTATAGAATACACTTGTCCCTGGCGTTCAGGAGACTGCGCAGTAGGACCGAAATGTCGCCGACATCTATGTCACGATGTCGCCGAATGCCTCCGCGTGGGGAACAATATCAAAGTGGGCATGCTGCGCGCGGGCCAGCAGGCTGCCAGGAGCCGTCGGTGAAGCGAGCCAAGCCGGACCCAGAGCCCGGGAATCCGCCGGGCGGGACGATAGGCAACTCCTTCGAAGACCGGCTCCAGCGCTTTGTGAAGGAGAGTCATCAACGGCCGCTCGAGCCAAGGCGCCACAGCGGCGGGAAGCGCGGGCGAGGCCGACCAGGCCGGCCCGTGCCGGCCTTTCCCCACGAGGAAGTGTGAATGCCCGAGCTACGACGTGATCCCGTGACAGGTGAGTGGGTGATTGTTGCTGGGGAGCGTGCCAAACGCCCCAGTGACTTCGCCGGCCATTCCCGAGGCCACCACACGGACGAACGCGAGGAGTGTCCTTTCTGCCCGGGCAACGAGTCGCTCACCCCTCCGGAGATCATGGCGTTCCGGCAGCCCGGAAGCCAGCGCAACGGGCCGGGCTGGTGGATCCGAGTCGTCCCGAACAAGTACCCCGCGCTGGCCATCGAGGGCGACCTGAACAAGACCGGCTTCGGGGTATATGACTGGATGAACGGTGTCGGCGCGCACGAGGTCATCGTCGAGACTTCCGAGCACGACAAGCAGCTCCCCTTCCTCGACACGCGCCAGATCGAGGACGTGCTGTGGGCCTACCGGGCCCGCTACCTCGACCTCAAGAAGGACCCGCGGCTGAAGCACATCCTGATCTTCCGCAACTACGGGCGGGTCGCGGGGGCCTCCCTGAGCCACCCACACTCCCAGCTGGTGGCCACTCCTGTTGTGCCAAGACAGGTCGCCGCCGAGCTGGAGGGCGCGGAGCGCTATCATGGGTATCGCGACCGCTGCGTCTACTGTGACATGCTGCGCCAGGAGACAGACGAGGGACAGCGTCTGGTCTGCGAGAACGAGCACTTCATCGCTTTCGAGCCTTACGCCGCAAAATACCCCTTCGAGACTTGCCTTCTGCCCAAGCGGCATTGCGCCTCCTTCGCCGCCATCTCCGCGGAAGAGCAGACTGCCTTTGCGGGCATGCTCGGCGAGGCGCTGCGGCGTCTTCATATCTGCCTCGACGACGCGCCCTACAACTACAACATCCACACCGCGCCCTGTAACGGTGACGAAATTGATGATTTCCACTGGCACCTGAAGATTTTCCCCCGGCTCACGATTGCCGCAGGGTTCGAAATGGGTACCGGTATTTATATAAACGTCACTCCACCGGAGCTGGCCGCGGACTGCCTCCGCCAGGTAGGGCGGGAGGCCGGGGCGCCGATCCCCGCGGAGTCGCCGGTAGCCACCGAGCACAGCGGAGAACAGGCGACGAGTTCGAGCAGTTGAGGTTGGTCGTTTGACGGAACAAGCTACGCCAGGCCGACAAGAAGAAGAGATTCAAGAAGAACTCGAGCGATTGCGCGCGAGAATCGCCGAGCTGCAGGAAGCAAAGCGACAGCTTGAGGCGGAGCTGAGGGACACCTCCAGCGGCGCGCCGGCACCGATCACGACGGCCGCCGAATTGGACGCCACGCTCCGGTGGTTCCTCCGCCGCGTGGGCATGATTCTACAGGCCGAGAAGGCCGTGCTCATGCTCTACGAGCCGGAGACGGGGGAGCTTGTGGCCCAGTCACCGGCCCTCGGCCTGACCCAGGACGAAGTTGAGATCTTCCGCGTGCGCGCCACGCAGGGAATCTCCGGGCAGGTGTTCCGCGAGGGTCGCCCGATCATCACCGATGACGCGACCAGCGATCCGCGCACAGTGAAGGAGAACGTGGCGCTACTGAATGTGCGTAACGTGCTCACCGTCCCGCTGGTAGTGGAGCGGAAGGACGCGGAGGGGATGGTGGTCGAGAGGAACAACATCGGGGTGTTCCACGTCTTCAACAAGCGCGCGAACGGGCGGTTTGCGGAGGAAGACGTGACACTCATCATCGCGCTGGCGAAGAGCGCGGCCTCCGTTATCTCGAGCGCGAAGCTCTACATCGCCGTGGCCGACGAGAAGCGCGAGCTGGAGCGCACCCTTCAGGGCATGCTCGCGGGCGTACTGGTCGTGGATAGCGATGGCCACATCCGGCTCATGAACTCTGCCGCCAAGCACATGTTCGGAGTCTCCGCCGATGACGGCACGGGGAAGCCGCTCTCTCAGGTGATCCGCGACGAGGAAGTTCACGAACTCATCCGCTCCTGCCTCAGCGGCAACGCCGAGGCCAGCGCAGAGCTATCGGTGGCCTCGCCGGAGGAGCGGATCTTTCAGGTGCAGACGGCTATGCTGCGGGGAGACAACGATGACATCTCCGGCGTGGTCGCCACTTTCAACGATATCACCGAACTGCGCAGCGTCGAGCGGATGAAGAGCGAGTTCGTATCCACGGTCTCGCACGAGCTGCGCACCCCTCTCACCTCGATCAAGGGCTTCATCCGGACTCTGCTCGACGATACGGAGGGGTACTACGACCGCGTCACGCAGACGGAGTTCTACCGAATCATCGACACCGAGTGCGACCGGCTAGTCCGTCTTATCAGCGACCTGCTCAACCTGTCTCGCATCGAGTCCGGCCGGGCCCTGGATCTCGTGCTGACCTCGGTTGACCTCGGCGAAGTCGTCAATCAGGTCATCGACAGCCAGCGTTCATACACCAATAGGCACGAGTTCGAGATCATTCTTCAGGACGACTTGCCCCGCATCGTCGTTGATCGCGATAAGGTCGATCAGATTCTGACCAATCTCCTGTCGAACGCGATCAAATACAGCCCCGACGGTGGCACGATTACCGTTCGCGTTCAGGAGGCAGACGGCAAGATGGCCGTGAGTGTGACGGACGAGGGCATCGGCATCCCCGAGGAGCACATCGGTCGGCTCTTCACCCGCTTCCATCGGGTGGACTCCCGCGATTCCCGGAAGCAATACGGAACGGGAATAGGGCTCTATCTAGTCAAGCACTTGGTCGAGGCGCACCACGGAGAGGTTTCCGTGGAGAGCAAGCTGGGCAAAGGCTCCACCTTCACGTTCGTGCTGCCCACAGACCTCTCCCGGGAGCAGTCAGGCCTGGAGTCCGCCGGGGAGTCTGCCGCGGCGTCCACGGCAGAACCGGCCGGAGGGCCCGCTGCCGACGAACCCTCGTAACGGCCCGCCCACCCGTCCTCTTGCACGGGGTAGCATCTTGAGGCCCCGGCCGCGGGGCCTTCGTTTTCGGCCCAAGTCAGTAAGCGCAAGGGAGGCCTCATGCGAATCGCCATCGGCTCAGACCACGCAGGCTATGATCTCAAGGAGCACCTGCGGAAGTGGATGGCCGCCCGCGAGATCGACGTCCAAGATGTCGGCCCACAGGCCCGGGACCCGGGTGACGACTACCCCGACTTCGCGGGTGCGGTCGGCAGGTCAATCCAATCCCGCGCCGCGGACCTGGGCGTGATTGTCTGCTCCACGGGCGTGGGAAGCTGCATCGCAGCCAACAAGCTCCGCGGGGTCCGGGCCGCGCTCGTCCACGACATCTTCTCTGCCCGCATGAGCAGACTTGACAACGACGCCAACGTCCTCTGCCTGGGCGCCAGCTTGGTCGCCCCGCGCCTGGCCGAGGAGATACTCGACGCCTGGCTCTCGGCCTCCTTCAGCGGCGAGGAACGGCACTGCCGCCGCCTCGACAAGATCGCCCGGCTCGAGGCGCGCGAAGACGATTGACCCGTGGAACACCGCCCCACTTGGGACGACTACTTCCTCGAGATGGCCGGCGTTGTGGCTCGCGGCCCCACCTGCCTCCGCCGCTGCGCGGGAGCCCTTCTCGTCCGCGATAGGGGCATCTTCGCCACCTGCTACAACGGCGCCCCCACCAGCGTCGAGTTCGCGCGTGCCGCGCCGGCCTGGGACAGGTCGAAAGACGCGAGCCCACCATGATCGCGGGCGGCAGCGGGGCCATCCTGGTAGCTTACCTGGTGGGAGCGGGATCCACCTGCGCCGCCACCCCCCTCGCGCGGGCGCTAGCAGTACGGATCGGCGCGCTGGACCGGCCCAACGATAGAAAGATCCACGAGCGCCCCCTGCCCACCTGGGGCGGCGTGGCGATCATCGTCGGTTTCCTTATCGCCGCGCTGGCTGCCGGAGCTGTGCATCAAATGCCGCTGCGCTCGCTCGCCGGCATAGTCATCGGGGCACTGTTGGTGGCCCTCATCGGGTTCGTGGATGACCGTTTGGACCTCTCCGCCAAGCTCAAGCTGGTGCTACAGACGGCATCTGTGATTCCCCTGCTGCTCGCCGGCCTGACCATTGAAATGATCTCCCACCCCTTCCTCCGGGAGCAAATGATCATCCTTCCGCCCTGGGCATCCATCGTCGTCACTATCGTATGGGTGGTCGGGGTCACCAATGCCATCAACCTGATTGACGGGCTCGACGGCCTCGCCGCCGGGGTGGCTGCCATCTCCTGTGTGGCCCTCGCCTCAATCGCACTGGGCTGGGGGCAGCTCGCGGTGGCCTTGCTCTGCGCGGCGCTCGCGGGGGCCGCAATTGGCTTCCTTCCCTGGAACTGGCATCCGGCCTCCATCCTCATGGGCGACACCGGGGCCTACTTCCTCGGCTACGTCATCGCCGCCGTCACCATCCAGGGAGCCTTCAAGATGGCGGCCGCGATCGCCATCTTCGTGCCACTGCTCGTGCTTGCCGTGCCTTTGCTCGATACCGCCCTGTCGCCGCTGCGCCGCATCCTGAGCGGGCGTCCCGCTTTCTCCGCCGACCGGGACCACCTGCATCACCGCCTCGTCGGCCTCGGTCTCTCCGAATCCAGGGTAGTCTTGCTCACCTACCTGGTCACCGCTGTTTGCAGTGGCATCGCGGTCTGGATCTCCCGTACGTGAGGACTGCGCACCGCGGCGCGGCGATCTCCTCTTCGGGCCTCCGCTTCATCAGCGTCAATACCGCCCATTCGATCCGAACTGCGTCGAGTGGTAATCAAGAGCAGGCATCGTCGCAATAGACGTCAGGGAGCGAGGAACCATGGATCGAAGAAGACAGCCGTGGCTTCGCGCAGTCGCGGCGGCGCTGCTCTTGCTCGCCGCCGGACTGCTCGTGTGGCGAGTGCGACATGTGATCGTGATCATCCTCGTCGCTGTCGTCTGCGCCTATGTGCTGCGCCCGCTGGTCTACTCCTTGATCCGCCCCTGCTTTCGCATGGGCAGCCGCTCCTTCCGCCTCTCCCGCGGCATCGCGACCGGGATCGTCTTCGTCCTGCTTGTGCTGGCTTTGTGGGGAATATGGGCCCTCAGCGCGCCCTCCCTCAATCGCCAGGTCAGAGAGCTGCAAGTGAGCTGGCCGCGCTACCGGGATGCTCTCGTCCGAGTTTACACACAGGCCGCGGAGATTCACCGGGATCAGCTGCCCGCCGGGCTCCGCCCAGTGGTGGATTCCTGGGTCGGGGGCGCCGCCGACCTGGTCACCAGCACCGCCAGCAAGGGGCTGCGCATGACCTTCCACGGGGTGGGGTTCGTGATCGAGATCCTGCTGCTCCCCATCCTCACCTTTTACTTTCTGGCGGACGGCCCGGGCATCCGCCGCCAGGCGCTCTTCTTCGTTCCCCGGCGCTACCTGCGCCGCACCGAGTATGCGCTCGATCGAGTGGATGACATTCTCCAGCGCTACATCAAGGGCCAGATAATCCTGTGCCTGATCGCCTTCGTGGTCGTCACCGCCGGGCTGCGGGTGCTTGGCATCAAGTTCTACCTGCTGCTGGGGCTGATTGCCGGTCTCACTCGCGCGGTCCCCATCATCGGTCCCGTGGTGGGGGCAATCCCAATCATCATCGTGGTCGGGGTCACTGAGTCCTTCGTCTATGCCCTCTGGCTTCTCATCCCCATCACCGCCTTGCACGTGGTCGAGAGCAAGGTGCTAATGCCGGCCATCCTGGGCCAGCAGCTCGACCTGCACCCGGCCCTCATCATCGTAGGGCTGCTCATTGGCGCCGAGATGGGGGGGCTCCTGGGGGTCTTTCTCGCCGCCCCAGTGCTGGCCGCGGTGAAGGTGCTTGTCGGACGGCGGCGCGCCGGCGCGGCCCAGGCCGCCCAGTGAGGGATTGCACATCCGCAGGGGTGCTGCTATACTGTCCCCAGTAGCCCCGGGGGCCGCTGTGGTCGCCCCCGGTTATCTTCGACAGGAGCCTGTCAGGTGCGCGTCATCGTCCTCGGCTGCGGGCGCGTGGGTTCGACCCTCGCCGCTGTGCTAACTCGAGAGGGCCATCAGGTCAGCATCATCGACCGCGATCAGAGCGCTTTCGACAAGGCCACGCAGCGTCTCGGGCCTAACTTCGCCCAGGAAACCGTTCGGGGTATTGGCATAGATGAAGATTCGCTCAAACAGGCGGGCATAGAGGAAGCCGATGCCTTCATCAGTGTCACCAGTGGCGACAATACGAATATCGTCGCCGCCCAAATCGCCCGTCAGCGGTTTCACGTCCCCAAGGTGTTGGCCCGGGTCTACGATCCCATCCGCGCCGAAGCCTATCAGGAAGTGGGAGTGGACACGATCTGCACGACCACCATCAATGCCGGTCTGTTTCATGACCTTCTCCTCGGCCGCCCGCTCCGCAGCGTCCAGGAATACCTCGACGCCACCTCCACGGAGCCGCCGCAAGCGCCTGGGGCCTGAGATGCCACCGCGGCTCATGGAGCAGACACCATGTATGTGATAGTTGTCGGCGCGGGGAAGGTGGGATACCACCTGACGCGCACCTTGGTCGCCGAGGGGCACGAAGTTGCTCTCATCGAGAAGGAGGCCGGAACCGTCGCGCGGCTGGCCGCGGAGTTCGGCGAGGCCGTGGTCGCGGGCGACGGCTGCGAGGTCCGGGTGATGCAGGATGTGGGCATGGGCCGCGCCGACTGCGTGGTCGCCGTTACGGGGCACGACGAGGACAACCTGGTCATCTGCCAGATGGCGCAGCGCTACTTCCACGTCCCCCGCCAGATCGCCCGCGTCAACAACCCCAAGAACGAACCCGTCTTCCACCTGCTCGGGATAGCAGAGACCGTAGCCAGCACCCGCATCATCTACAGCCTCATCGATCAAGAAGTCGAGACCGGCGAATCCCTTCTCCTCACCGCCCTCAAGCGCGGCAAGATCGTCATCGTCGCGGTTGATCTGCTCCCCGATTCCCCGGCCGCCGGGCGCATGTTGAAGGACATCCATCTCCCCGGCGAATGTGTCCTTGCCGCCATCATTCGCAACGATCACATCTTGCTCCCAAGCGGCACCACTCGTCTCGAGCCCGACGACACCATCATTGGAGTCGCCACCCCCGAGGATGGCCACGTCCTGCGAAATGCCCTTGTCGGGGCCGGCACGGCCGCGCCCGGGACTGAGACTTGATCTCATATAGATGCTTTGAACTGAGGAGGCGCGTCTCGTGAGAATCGGAGTTCTGACCGGCGGCGGCGACTGCCCCGGCCTCAACCCTGCAATCCGGGCCATCGTGATGCGGGCCTTCGACTACGGTGACGAACTCGTCGGCCTCCGTCAGGGGTGGCGGGGGCTGCGGGAAAAGGAGACGATGCCCCTCACCCTCGAGCTCGTGGAGCCCATCATAGACAGCGGCGGCACCATCCTGGAATCCTCCCGGACAAACCCCGTCAAGGACGCGGAGTCCACCGAGCTTTGTCTCGACAACGCACGGGAGCTGGGCCTGGACGCACTCATCGCCCTTGGGGGTGAGGACACCCTGGGCGGCGCACACAAGCTCTGCGCCCGGGGCCTCAAGTGCGTCGGCGTGCCAAAAACCATGGACAACGACCTCAGCGCCACCGATTACACCTTCGGGTTCGACAGCGCAGTCTCGGTGGCCGTCGACGCGGCCGACCGCCTGAAGGACACCGCCCGCTCCCACCGGCGCGTGCTCGTGCTGGAGGTAATGGGACGGCATGCCGGATGGGTGGCTCTTCATACCGGGGTCTGCGCGGGAGCCGACTACATCCTCATTCCGGAGATCCCGCTCGATCGAGACGGCCTGATAGAGCACATCAAGGAGATCAAGGCCCGGGGCAAGCACTGGGGGCTGGTGGTCGTTTCGGAGGGGGTTAAACCCCCGGAGGTCGGTGAGGGCGAGAAACATGCAAAGGACGAGTTCGGCCACGAGAAGCTCGGGGGAATCGGCGGTTTTGTCGCCGCCGTGATCGAGAAGGGCAGCGGGATCGACACCCGGTACGTCACCCTCGGCCACGTGGTCCGCGGCGGCTCCCCGACTCCTTTCGACCGATGGCTCGCCACGCGGGTCGGGATCAAGGCCGTGGAACTGGTGCACGAGGGTAAGTTCGATCACATGGCCGCTCTCCAGGGCAATCAGATCGTGGCAGTTCCGCTGGCAGATGCCGTCGAGAACCTGAAGACAGTCCCCACTGCGCTCTACGAGGAGGTAAAGACTCTCTTCAGCCAATAGCGCCGGTCCGACTCGCGATCCCCAGGGCGGCCCGGCCTCGCATAGATGCGGGCCGTCCTTGCGCGGCAGCAGCGCATACCCACACAAGGAGTTGTGAATGCCTCTGGTCACTTCCAAAGAACTGTTGCAGCAGGCGCAGGCCGAGCGCTATGCCGTCGGCGCGTTTAACGCCAACAACATGGAATGCGTCAAGGCCGTCATCGAAGCCGCGGAGGAAGAGCGCGCCCCCGTCATTCTGCAGGTCAGCCAGGGGGCGATCCGCTACGCGGGCCTCGGCATGGCCACCACCATGGTGCAGACCGTCGCCCAGGAAGCCAGCGTCCCCGTGGTCCTCCACCTGGATCACGGCACCAGCTTTCTCCAGAACGTCCAGTGCCTCCACGCGGGGTTCACTTCGCTCATGTACGACGGGGCCGCGGAACCCCTGGAGAAGAACATCGAAATCTCGGCCAAGATCGCTGAGATAGCCCACGCAGTCGGGCTGCCGGTAGAGGCCGAACTGGGCAAGATACCAAAGATTGAGGATTACGTGGACGGCGAGCGGGCCAACGAACTCCGCCACCGCCCTCCGGCCGAGCAGGTCGAGATCCTCCGCGAGACGGCCGGTCCGCAGGTGGAGGCCCTGATGGCCGATGCCAGCCAGGCGGCCACTTTCGTGGAGAAGACGGGCATAGACTCCCTCGCCGCGGCCGTCGGCTCCATCCACGGGATGTGGGCCGACATCTGGCCGCTGCGCCGTGACCGGATCGAGGCGCTGGTCAAGGCAACCAGCCTGCCCCTGGTTTGCCATGGCAGCAGCGGAGTGGTGCGCACCCGCGCCGATGCCAAAGCCAAGGGAATCGAGCTTCGGCCCGACGAATGCACGCTCGAAGAGGCGGTGCAGATTGGCATCTGCAAGGTCAACGTTGCCACCGCGGTCAGTATGGCCTTCCTCCGCGGCGCGCGGGAAGCATGGGACGAGCGGCCCGCGGAGAAAGACCTGCGCAAGGTCCTGCTCCCCGGCCTGCAGGCCGCTAAAGAGCTGGTCCGGGGCTACATGCGCCTCTTCGGCTCTTCCGGAAGGATCGCCGGCGCCGGCCGGGGCGAGACGAGCGAAGTCAAGCACGCCGAGTAGCCGCGTTCGAACTAGAAATTGGAGGTTGCAATAGTGAAGCTCAGGCTCATGTGCGGCTGGGTCGCGCTCTTCGGGGCGCTTCCCAGCGTGGCGTTCGCCGCGGAGGGGGATGTGGTGCTTCCGGAGTTCCAGCCCAGCGACTGGACGCTGGTCTACATCGTGCTCGCGTCGGCCTTCGTGGCGCTGTTCTATGGCTGGTACCTGGCGAGGAAGACCACCGGCCACGACCCCGGCTCGCAGGCCATGCAGGAGGTGAGCGCCGCCATCCAGCAGGGCGCGATGGCCTACCTGGGACGGCAGGTGAGGACCATGGTCTGGTTCGTGATCGCGATCGCGATCGGCCTCTTCTTCTTCTACCGGGATGCTCCCGGCATGAGCCCGACCCTGGCGGCCGGTATCTCGCTTGCCTTCCTCATGGGCGTCGCCGCCTCTTACGGCGCGGGCTATGTCGGCATGGGCCTCGCCGTTCGCGCCAACACCCGCGTCGCCGCCGCCGCCCTGAAGAGCTTTAGGAGCGCCCTCGAGATCGCCTTCCAGGCCGGCACCGTCTCCGGCATGTTCACCACCGGCCTCGGCCTCCTGGGAGCGACCATCATCCTCATCGTCTTCAAAGAGAACACGATGAAGGTGCTCATCGGCTTCGGGTTCGGCGGATGTCTGGCCGCGCTCTTCATGCGAATCGGCGGCGGGATCTTCACGAAGGCCGCCGATGTGGGCGCGGACCTGGTGGGCAAGGTGGAGGCCGGCATCCCCGAGGATGACCCCCGCAATGCCGCCACCATCGCCGACAACGTGGGCGACAACGTCGGCGACTGCGCCGGCATGGCGGCCGACGTCTTCGAGTCCTACGAGGTCACCCTGGTCGCCGCCATCATCCTGGGCGTGTTCGCCGCCAACACCCCCGCGGGCGCCCAGTACGGGGTCAAGCTCATCATCTATCCGCTGCTGGTGCGAGCCATCGGCGTCTTCGCCTCCATCATCGGCACCTGGTTCGTCCGCGGCCGAGACGATGAGTCCATGGACCCCATGCAGCCGATCAATGTGGGCTTCTGGACCTCCGCCCTGCTGGCGTCCGCCGCCTTCGGCGTCGTCGCCATGCTCTACCTCGAGAACTGGCGCTTCTTCGCCGCCACCTTCATGGGCATTCTCCTCGTGCTCGTCATAGGGCGGATCACCGAACACTTCACCTCCGTCGAGAAGCCGCCGGTCAATGAGATCGCTCTCGCCACCCGCACCGGGGCGGCCACCATGCTGCTGACCGGACTGGCGGAGGGGATGGAGTCCAGCGTGTGGGCGATCGTCGCCATCGCCGCCACCATCTTCGGCTCCTTCGCCATCTTCGGCGATGTGACCATGGCGTTCTACGGCATCTCTCTCGCCGGGCTGGGGCTGCTCACCACCACTGCCTACCTGCTGGCGATGGACACCTTCGGGCCCATCACCGACAACGCCAATGGCATCTTCGAGATGTCCGGAGCTCTCAAGGCCGACGATGGGGGCACCAACGAGGGGGCGCACCGCATCGTCGCCCGCCTCGACGCGGTTGGCAACACCACCAAGGCCCTCACCAAGGGGTTTGCGATCGCCACCGCCGTCATCGCCGCCACCTCGCTCTTCGGCTCTTTCGTCAAGGACGCGGGGCTGGCGGCCGGCATCCAGGTGGACATGCCCGCGGTCTTCGTGGGGCTGCTCATCGGGGGCGCCGTTCCGTTCCTGTTCTCGTCGTTCGCCATCCGCGCGGTCAGCCGCGCGGCAGGACTGCTCGTCAACGAGGTGCGGCGTCAGTTCCGCGAGATCCCGGGCATCATGGAGGGCACGGCAAAGCCGGACTATGCTCGCTGTGTTGCCATCAGCACCTCCGCCGCTCAGAAGGAGCTGATCGGGCCGGGCCTGCTGGCGATCGCCACGCCACTGCTGGTGGGCTTCGGGCTTGGCTACAACGACCCGAAGGCGGGCGCGGCCGCCCTCGGCGGCTACCTCGCCGGCGCCATCCTCACCGGCCAGCTGATGGCCGTCTTCCAGGCCAACACCGGAGGGGCCTGGGACAACGCCAAGAAGAAGATCGAGGACGGGATGCTCGGGGGCAAGGGAACCGAGTACCATAAGTCCGCCGTCATCGGGGATACTGTCGGCGATCCGCTCAAGGATACCGCCGGGCCCGCCCTCAACCCGCTCATCAAGGTGATGAACCTGGTGGCGATCCTGGCGATTCCAGCGGTGGCTCTCGCAAACATCGGCGGCGCCACTCGCGCCATCATCGTCGCCATCTGTCTCGTCTGCCTCATCGCCGCAGTCGCCTTCAGCAAGCGCAAGGGGGAGCACGAGATCGCGGGGGAAACCGACGAGGCCCCCGCACAAGCGGGCGTCGGCGTCTCCTGAGAAGGCATCGAGGTTGCCCGCGACAGATCCGGCACCCGGGGCCCCGCCGCGTGGGAGCACGGCCGAAAGGAGCACAAGCCGTCTCCCGCGGGCGGCGACATCGCCCATTGAGTGAAGGACCGGCCGCTCCGCGCGCTGAAGTCCACGGGTAAGGCCGCGAAGGGGGT
>CP070816.1:2355583-2360644 GCA_020344235.1 Armatimonadota bacterium | reverse complement strand
GGGAAATCTGGAGGCGTTGTTCGCGGCGGTGGCGCGGCTGCCACTGACTCACATCCACACGGACCGAGTGAACTTCCGCTCCGGGGTGGCCGCTTCGCTGAGGCGGATGGCGGCGAAGCACTTCCCGGAGCTTGGTGATGACTACAGATGGCTCGGCTCACATGGGGACGAGGATCGGGCGTATGCGGATCAGCTCGAGACGAGGATCGCTCGTGCTGCGGAGCGGTACGGGATGGCTGACAGGCTTGCGTAGGGTCGGAGCGAGGGCGGGCGCTGTCAGCCCCGGCGTGCTTTCGGGGCAGAGGGGACGCGGCCGGCCGAGATTCGGGCGGGGCTATCGGTCGGCGGAGGAGCTGTCCCAGCGGCCCTTCGAGGTGATCAGCCAGGACCTAATGAAGAGCTTGAGATCCAGCCAAAGGCTGCGATTGCTGACATAGTAGAGGTCGTATCTGAGCTTGTCGACTGCATCGGTGTAGTAGCGGGCATAGACTTGGGCAGGACCGGTCAGGCCGGGACGAACCTGATAGCGCAGCCCGTAATCCGGAATATCCCTCAGGAACTCGCGTACGAACTCGGGCCTTTCAGGGCGCGGCCCGACCCAGCTCATGTCGCCCTTGAAGATGCTGATGAGCTGAGGGATTTCGTCCAGCGCGGTCTTGCGGAGAATGCGGCCGACGCGAGTGATGCGAGGGTCGTTCTCGGCTGCCAGCACAGCCCCAGAATGCTTCTCAGCATCTTTGATCATGGTGCGAAACTTGTAGACAGGGAACACGCGTCGGCCGCGGCCTGCGCGCCTCTGGCAGTACAGGATGGGCCAGCCGTCATCCAGCATGATAGCGGTTGCTATCACGAGCCAGAGCGGGGTTGAGGCGAGCAGCCCGAGGCCTGCAACGATGATATCTGCGAGCCGCTTGACGGCATCGCAGATGCCGAGTGAAGATTTGCGCCTTGAGCACACCCCTTGCATTCCACAGAATGTATTTCTGGCTGCACGGCCACCATTCCTGGCGGCCCTCACCGGCGGCAGTGAAGCCGATCAGTCTTGGGGGTCACCGGACAGCTCTTTCGCCATCTCTGCGAACTTCGGGTACTCTCCCTCCAGCATGTGATAGCAGTGATCGTCGGTCGGAAACGCTCCGCTGCGCACCTCGGAAGAGTACTGCTTCATGGCGTTGACGATCACTTCGGCCACGTTGCAGTACTTCTTGACGAACTTGGGAGTGAAGGCCTGGAACTGCCCGATCATGTCGCTGACGATGAGCAGTTGTCCGTCACAGTGCATCCCGGCCCCGATGGAGAGCACGGGCATGGCGAGCCGTTGGGTGATGAACTTCCCGACCTCCGGCGGCACCGCCTCCAGCAGCAGCATCTGCACGCCGGCTTGTTCGAGCGCGAGGGCATCCTGGATCAGCCCCCGCGCCGATTCCGCGGTCCTCCCCTGGGCCTTGTGCCCGCCCAACTGCCCCGAACTCTGCGGCGTCAACCCGATATGGCCCACAACGAGGATCCCCGCGTCGACGATGCCGCGCACGGCCGCGGTGACGCGCCGCCCGCCCTCGAGCTTCACGGCATCTACAGAGGCCTCTTTGAGGAACCGCCCGGCGTTCTCGATGGCCTTCTCCACCGAGGACTGATAGCTCATGAACGGCATGTCGCCGACCACGAAGGTGTTGGGGGCTCCGCGCCTCACCGCTTCGCAGTGCACGATGCACTGATCCATCGTGACGGGGATCGTGCCGGGATAGCCGTACACGCACATCCCCAGCGAATCGCCGACCAGGATCATGTCCATTCCCGCGGCCTCCGCGAACTGCGCCGTCGGGTAGTCGTAGGCCGTGATCCAGGTGATCTTCTCGCCGTCTTGCTTCATGCGGTACAAGTCGTGGATCATCTTCTTCGGCATTAGACGTCTCCTCTGCGTGGACTCTATCAGCTCGCCCCACATTCCATTTGCCCATCGCTGTCAATCCCCTCCAGGCCCGCCCCCCCCGGAGTTCCCAATCCATGGAACTTCAGGGGCCGTATGGGGGTCAAAAGGATTAGAGCAGTTATGAGGAGGGATCACAATGTTTGGACCCAACTTCCTCGAGGGTGCCCGCAGCAGTGGTTTGCGGGGCGCAGTGGTGATTCTCGCCGCCGTCGGGGCACTCGCAATGGCCTCCGCGCCGGCCGCGGCCGACGGCATCCTGATCCCGGAGCGGCCGGATGCCCCGAACTTCGCCGTCAAGTACCACCGGGTGGAAGTCAAGATAGAAGGCCAGGTGGCGACCACGAGCATTGACCAGGTGTTCGAGAACCGCACGAACCGGGCGCAGGAGGCGATCTACGTCTTCCCCCTGCCGCACGGGGCGTCGGTCAGAGAGTTCACCCTCTACGACGGGGGGCATCGCCTTCACGCCGAGCTTATTGACCGGGAGAAGGCGAGGGAGATCTACGAGAGCATCGTGCGAAAGCGCCGGGACCCGGCGCTGTTGGAGTACATCGGCCGAGATACCTACCGCGTGAGTGTCTTCCCCATCCCGGCGCGCGGCACGAAGCGAATCCAGATGGAGTACACGGAGCTGCTGAAGTACGACAGCGGCCTGATCTCCTACACCTACCCGCTCAGCACGGAGAAGTTCTCCTCGGAGCCGATAGAGGAGGTGCGAGTGTCGGTGGAGATCGAGTCAACTACGCCCATCCATACCGTGTATTCGCCAACACACGACATGAAGGTGGACAAGCCGGACACGCACAGCGCCTTCGCCACCTTCGAGGAGCACGGCACGAAACCTAACATGGACCTCGTCCTTCACTACACGGTTTCGGAGAAGGACGTGGGCACAAATACTCTCACCTACAAGGAGCCCGGCGAAGACGGGTTCTTCCTCCTGATGGCAGCGCCCTCGGCCGAGCTGGCGAAGAGGAAGGTCAGGCCCAAGGACGTTGTGTTTGTGCTCGACAAGTCCGGCAGCATGTCGGGGGAGAAGATCGAGCAAGCTAAGGGGGCGCTGCTCTTCTTTCTCAACAGCCTGAACGGGCAGGACCGCTTCCGAATCATCACCTTCAGCAACACTGTCAGAGTGCACGGGCTCGGCAAGGGACTACTGCCGGCCTCGCGAGCGAATACCGCACAGGCCAGAGAAGTGGTCGCGCAGCTCTCAGCGAGCGGCGGCACGGACATCCACTCCGCGCTGGAGTCGGCCCTCGATATGGACTTCACGGAGGGCCGCGCGAGCTACCTCGTCTTCCTGACGGACGGGTTGCCCACAGTGGGGGAGACGAACATCGGCGCCATTGAGAAAGCTGTCAGAGAATGGAACGGCGATGGCTCCGGCCGGCGCGCGCGGCTGTTCGTGTTCGGCGCGGGGTATGACGTCAACACGCACTTCCTGGAGAAGCTCGCGCAGGGCAACGGCGGGGTGACGGAATACGTCCGTCCGAGCGAGAACATAGAGGTGAAGGTCTCCCGCTTCTTCGCCAAGGTCGCTCAGCCCGTCCTCACCGGGTTGAGCGTGGAAGTGGCCGATGTGGAGACCTACGACATCTTCCCGGCGGAGATGCCCGACCTGTTCGCCGGCTCGCAGCTACTCGTCTTCGGGCGGTACCGGACGGATCGAACGGTGGTCGCGAAGGTGTCGCTCACCGGATATGCTTCGCCGGAGCGCAGACAGTTCGTGATATCCACGACCTTCCCGGTCTCACAGCGGGAGCACACCTACATCGCCCCGCTGTGGGCGAGCCGCAAGATCGGCTACCTCCTCGATCAGATCCTGCTCCACGGCGAGCAGAAGGAGTTGGTGGACGAGATCATAACCCTCAGCACGAGGTACGGCATCCTGACCGAGTACACGGCCTTCCTCGCTGAGGAAGGGAGCCGGCTTGACCATGAGGTCGTGCTCCGTGAGACCCGCGACAGGGTGACGGCTGCGTACGCACCCGTCGCGGGCCCCGCGGCCACGTCTCAGCGGCAGAACGCCCAGTTGCTCAGAAGCAAGTCGAACCTCGGGATGCAGAACGTCCAGGTTGATGAGCAGGGCGAAGCGTTCCAGTATCAGCAGGCGCAGACTCGCAACAACCAGGCCTTCTTCAGCCGCAGGGGCAATTGGGAGGACGCTCGCTACAAAGAGGGTGTCCAGAACGTCGTCCAGGTGAAGGCCTTCAGCAAGGCATACTTCCAGCTAACGCGAAGGGACCCGACCCTCAATCAGTACTTCTCGCTCGGAGACCGCGTGCTCGTTGTGCTCAACGGTCAGGCCGTCCAGATCGCTGGGGAAGGCAAGGAGGTCTTCAGCGAGAAGGAGCTGGACGAGCTTTTCGGCGACCGGCATGCCGAGAACTCTGCGGACAACGAGACGCTTGAAGTGGAGCGCACCCGAATTGCGGCGCTCTCGGCGGCCCAGCCCGCAGCCGGACTCGCAGGCTTACTGCTGGTGCTTGGATGCGCGGTGCTGGCCCACCGGCGTTCGAGCCGTTAGGAGCGGAGACGCTAGCGGACTTACTACATGATGCCGCAAGCGCAAGGCGGGAGCCCGTACGGGCTCCCGCCGTTTGTTCGCCGTGTGCAGAAGCTGTCTACGTCTGCGAAACTTCTAAGTCCTCACTGCCTGCTTTGCCGGCTCGGCCTCTCGCACCACCTGGTCAACCACTTCGACGAGCTGGCGCACGGGCACCGGCTTGACCAGAAACCTGCTGATCTCGAGCCCGCGCGCGTGGATCTTCGATTCCATCTCCGGGTGCCCCGTCAGCACCACCACTAGCATGTCCTGAGTGGACGGGTTGCTGCGCAAGGTGGCGAGCAGCTCGATTCCCCCGTTTCCCGGCAGACCAAGGTCGAGCACGAGAAGCTGAGGGGAGACGCCATCGGAGGCCAGCACAGCAGCCAGGACCTCCTCCTCGTTCTGCGCAACGCCGACGCGGTAGCCGGCCCCCTCGAGCACGTCGCGGACCAGTGCTCCCACCTCTACGTCATCGTCCACCAGGAGCACGAACGGCTCGGGGCCGCTGCGTCCGCCCCGCAGCCGAGCCTGTGTCTCAACGGCCCGCTCGAGCTGCCGCGGCGCCAGCGCGCCCATGTCAATG
>CP070816.1:2352181-2355483 GCA_020344235.1 Armatimonadota bacterium | reverse complement strand
TGAGGGCGGTGCCGATGGATGCCGTCGGCAGGGGCGACATGCCGGAGCAGTCATGGCGAGTATTGCTCGAGTACATGAGGCGCGTCAATCCAACACTCTGGGAGCTGTTCGGCAGCCTCTTCGACGCGCAGATCGAGAGGTTTCTGGAAGCAAAGAGTATCGCCATAGCTGTCCGAGATCTGACGCCGGAGCAGATGGCCGCGCTCGACGCCGTGCTGGACGCGAACAGGGGCAACGAGATGGAGGTATCCGGGGTCAGCCTGCCGGACTTCCGAACTCTGCTCTACAAGATGGGCGCCGTGGAGGATCTGTCCAATGTGACCATCGGCTTCACCATCGAGGGGGCGAACACGCTCTCCTTCAATGCTCGGGTGGCAGGCAAGACGGACCCGCTCCAGTGGACGGGTTGGGCGCAAGTCCCGCGCTTGGGGTCGAAGTGACGCTTGAGATGTGAAACCACGAAGATACAAGGAGAGGATCGGAGATGAAACTGGCTTGGCGTGTGGTTGCGGTCGTCGTCGCCGCTGCTGTCGGATCGCTGGGTTGCGGAAATGGCCAGTCCCCGAAGGCAGGAGCTTCAGCTCCTGCCCAGCCTACCAACGCCTCCATCCCTCTCCCTGACTGGGCACCCGAGGACCCCTCGCGGGAGTTCCTCCGCGCGGCGCGGGTGCTGAAACCGATGCCGACGGAATTGCTTGATGCCGGCGCTCGGGGGGATCAGACGAGGGCCGCAACTATAGACAAGTTCGCCCGTGTTTGGCCAGCTTCCTATGAGTTCTTCGGGACACTCACGGATGACCAGATGAAGCGATTCCTTTCGACTGGGCAGATACGAATCCCGGTGAAAGACCTTACCATCGCACAGAAGACGGCGCTCGAGAGCTGGTTCAGCGCTTGGCAGCGCGCCATGAAGGGCACGGACGATGAGGACTTCCTCGTTGACCTCTACAAGGCCGGGGCAGAGCGCGATCTGTCGAACGTCGAGGCTGGCTTCGACGTGCAGGCCGGGCACATGGTGCATGTCAAGTTCTGGGTGAAGCAACCCGACGGTAGCGTGCAGCAGCGATGTGCCGAGTTTGCGTGCATGTGATGAGGGAAGGTACAGTGAGGATAGCGGCCAAGGGATTTGCCTGCATCATTTTGACGGCAGTGGTAACGCTGTCTCCTGCGCTCGGCTGCGGCCGTCGAGCGTCTCACACGCGCGCGCCCGCCTCGCCCGTCGAAGAAGGGCCATCCATCCCTCTCCCTGAGTGGGCACCCGAGAACCCCTCGCCGGAGTTCCTCCGCGCGGCGAGGGTGCTGAAGCCGTGGCCAGAAGAGCGGCCCGCCGAAGAGGACCTGGCTCAACGGGCGGTCGAGGAGCGGTACAGACTGACGCTACCCGTCGCGTGGGAGCTCTTCGGGGCACTGACAGATGCCCAGATGGAGCGCTTCCTGTCCACTAAGGAGATTCGTCTCCCGGTCAAGTCTTTGAGCGAGAAACAGCGACTCACGTTGGACCGCTGGTTTGATGCGTGGCGCGACGCCATGCAGGGGGAGGGGCAATACCCCGACTGGCTTGTGGTTCTGTACAAGACCGGGGCTAGAGAGGACCTCTCGAACGTAGACGTCGGCTTCGACAGCGCCGGCCGCCGGGTCCATATTTGCTTCTGGGTCAGCTTGCCCAACGGCGACTCATTGCGACTGGGCAACGGCATTGCTGACATTTGACGCAGGAGAGAGACGATGGTGAGTAGGCGTATCGGCGTGGTTAGCGTGGTCGTTTCATTTGCCGCCGCACTGCTTCTGATGTCCGGCTGCGGAGAGCGCGCGGAGCAATCGACTAAGGCGCGGGCACAACCCACGCAAGCTGCAGACACGTCACCACTCCCCGAATGGGCTCCCGAGGACCCCTCCCCGGAGTTCCTGCGCGCGGCGAAGGTGCTCAAGCCCTTGCCGCCGGAGTTCTCCCAACAGCGTACTGGTGGCGATCTCGCAAGGAAGGCCTTGTCCGAGCGCTACAGGCGCACGCTGCCGGCGGCCTGGGAGTTCTTCGGCACGCTCACCGACGAGCAGATCGAGCGTTTCCTTTCTGCCAAGTCGGTCCGCCTGCGTTTCGTCGACCTGAGTGGGAGGCAGCGCGCGGCGCTACTCAGGTACTTCGATGTCTTCCGCGAGAGCATGAGAGGGTTGTCACCGGAGGAGCAGGAGTACAGGGAGGATCCACTCGTCGAGCTCTACAAGCTCGGAGCGAAGGAAGACCTCTCCAACGTCGAAATCGAGGTCCTCGTTCGGGCGAGCGGGATCGTGGCCATGTTCATGCGGGCGAGAGAGCCCGGTGGCGACCTCAGTCCTCCCTTGCCGGTCGGTCTTGGACATATCTGATAGACAGGTGTGCGCTTTGGGAAGTGTGATAGTGCCGTGTTAGATAGCTTTGCCGCAGCCTGGCTTGCCGTAACCCGTCACCGCCTGCGCTCCCTGCTGGCGATGTCCGGCGTGGCGGTGGGCGTCTGCGCGCTCACCTCCATCATGTCGGTGGAGAAGTCCTGGCGCAAGGCGGTCACCGACTTCTTCTCACCCATGGACCTCGAGACCGTCCGTGTCGCAATCCCAGCGGGTGACAACTGGCGCGCGCGCGGGTTCTCGAAGCCAGCGCTGGAGCGCCAGGACCTAGAGGCCATCCTCGCTCATTGCCCAGCGGTCGGGTCGGCAACTCTGATGACCTGGGGGACCATGCGCGCAGAGACGGAAGACTCGGCCCTGGAGCTGGCCGTGCGCGCCGTAGACGCCGACTTCGTGCACACACTGCCCGACGAAGTGCGCGAGGGGCGACTGTTCACTGCGCAGGAGGGGGCCGCGCAAGCGACAGTGTGCGTGCTGTCCTTTGAGGCCCGGGTTTGGCTCCTCGGCACTGAGGAGAAGGCTGTGGGGCAGCAAGTCCGTCTTGCAGGCCATCGCTTTGATATCGTTGGTGTGATTGCCGGGAACCGGCACTCAGGCATCGGCACGCGCGCGATCTACGTTCCCTCCATCTGGTCGCGCATCCTGATACAGGAGTCGCCTGTTGAAATCTTTGCGCGAACCGAAGACCCGAAGGTGGTCGTCTCGCAGATAGAGCGTTTGATGCGGCAGCGCATCGGTGGAGACGGGACGCGCCCGTTCACACACTCCCTCTGGGAGGTGCGCCAAGCGGCCCTGAACGCCCGAACTCGAGCCACCCTCTACAGCGGCCTCGCGGGCTTGTGCGCGCTGCTCGCCGCGGGCATCGGGATTGCCGCGCTGCTCTTCGTATCAGTTACCGAGCGCTCGCGGGAGATCGGCGT
>CP070816.1:2348579-2352081 GCA_020344235.1 Armatimonadota bacterium | reverse complement strand
TAGACCTGCTGATCGAGGAGAGCGGGCAGGCAGGCATGGTGGGCTTTGGTATGTCCGAGCAGGATGTGAGCCGGGCGATCACGCACCGGCTGGCGATGATCGGGTCGGACGCGGCGGCGATTGCGCCGTATGGGCTGCTGGGGGAGGGCCATCCGCATCCCCGCGGGTACGGCACGTTCGCCCGGGTGCTTGGGCACTATGTGCGGGAAGAGAAGATGCTCTCTCTCGAGGAGGCAGTGGCCAAGATGACGAGCCGGCCGGCGGAGAAGCTGGGGCTGAGGGACCGAGGGCGACTCGCACCCGAGATGGCGGCCGATATCGTGGTGTTCGACGCCGACGCGATGAGCGATCGCGCCACCTACCGGGAGCCGCACCAGTACGCGGCGGGCATACGTTGGGTGATCGTGAACGGGGTGGTGGAGCTGGAGGGGGAGGAGCATAAGGGGAGGCTGGCGGGGAGGGTGTTGGAGCGGGGGTAGCTGGGCCCAGAGGCGAAGGCGAGCGAGTCCAAGAGGCCGCCCGGCGCGCAGAGCAGACAGTTGGGTGTGTGCACGCGAGTCGATCTCGGCGATGTCGGGCGACCCGGCCGCGTGCCGCGCGCGGATGGGGGGAGTTGGAGATATGCTGCTGGCGAGGACGGGACCATGAAGGCCAGGGCGAGCAGAATCCTTAGCAGCCCCAACGTACTTGCGCTCTTCATCCTAGGCATGATCGGGTTGCTCATGGTCGCGAAGGTCGTTGCCAGGGTGCCCGAGTTCGGCGCGGTGGATCTTGTTGCGATGTGCCTCCCGCTTGCGATGCTTGTTCCTGCGGTCCGCCAGTTCGCCCGGCGCCGGTGGCGAGGCGGGATACTGAGCGTTCTCGCGATTCCCGCGCTGGTCTTCTTCGCAATGATCGCGGTGTTCCTTGGCTGGGGATTCCTGAAGGCCACCCGCCCTGCTGTGTGGTACAGCGCGTCGGCCGAGCTGCCTGACGGACTGGGGCAAGTCACGTTCTCGTACCGCAGCGCCCTACCGCCTTCGTTCTTCCCTGTGCCGGGCGGCGAGGTCGTGTGCAAGGTCGAGGTCCGCCCACCTCATGGGGAGGCCCAGACGGTGGACCTCGGCTATCAATCGTGGCTTCCGGACCTGACGGTGTCAGTAGTGCAGGCAGACTCCCCTGTCCTCCATCTTTCATACGGCGACCAGAGCCGATACATCGACGCGGTCTCCGGTCACCTGCTTGAGGGGGCCGACGGACCGGAGCGCAAACTCGGGATGTTCTGGCGAGACCATGCTATAGGGGGGGTCCGCTTCGTCCGCTATGAGGAGCGACCATCGATCCACGGCGGCTTGGCAGCCCCCTATGCGGTGGCAGTCGGTGGTGACGGGCGAATCTACGTGGCTGATGAGGCATACGCTGTGTTGCTGGTGTACTCGCCGGCCGGCGAATTCCTGCAAAGACGCTCCCTGCCGGGGCCGTATGGCGGGTACGATATCGCGACAGATGGCGACGAGAACCTCTGGCTCGTGCAGTGGGGCCAGCCCGAACTGCGCAAGTATGCGCCAGACGGCCGCATGTTGGCGGAGCACAAGGAGCCTTTCGACTGCGCGTCGGGCCTGGCAATCGCGAGGAACGGGGACGTGTACGTTAGTGACATCGTGTCTCTGGTCTACCGAATCTCCCCTGACGGCGATGTGCTCGCGCGCTGGGGACTGGCCCGTGGTGACCCGCCTCGTGCGCCACGCGTGAAGTACGCCTTCTGCGGTATTGCAGTATCCCCCGATGGGAACGTGCTCGTCGCAGACCGCAATGCGGGACGGATTCGGGTCTACTCATCAGATGGCGATCAGCTCAGGGTATGGAAGGTTCGCACCGGCTCCCTGTTGAACGCGGGAGCGCCAACTGATGTGGCCGCTGATCAGGCTGGCGCCGTGTACGCTCCGGTGTGGGCCAAAGACGAACTCCACATTGAGCAGTTCACTGCCGCGGGACGCTTCGTGCGGCGATGGGCGTCCGGAATCGGGAAGCAGCAGCGCGCTCCCGTCAGGATCGCGGTCAGTGACAGATGGGTGTACGTGGTGGATAGGGCGAGCGGCCGAGTCCGACGCTTCACGAAGGATGGAAAGCAGGCCCCAGGATGGTGACTCAGGAAGGTGACACTTCGAGCCGCTGCGCTGAGGTCGGCTGGACAGGCGCTGCCATGGGGCGGAACGCAAGTCGCCGACGCTCCATAGCTATGGCGACGGAGCGGTTCTGCCCTACCCGTCGTGCGGGCCCCACAGGAAAGCGGCGAGGGCCGGTCGTCTATTCGATCTCGACGATTTGGTAGTCTCTGCTTCCGAGGCCGATTTCGGCGGCGGTTTCGACCTGGAGGTAGGGGTCTTTGCCCCAGATCTTCCAGAAGAGGTGGCCGTCTTCTTCGGCCAGCTCGAGCTGGGCGGGAAGTGAGCCCTCGATGTAGTTCTCGGCCTTGATGGAGTCGAGCGCGGCCTGCTCGGTGGCGACGATGTCGTCGGAGGCGACGATGCCGACGTCGGGGACAAGGGAGGGGGTGGAGAAGCCCCAGCAGTCGCAGAGGGGGGTGATGTTGGTCAGCACGGTGATGTAGAGCACCCGGTTGGGCTCGAAGGTCTCCAGCACGGCCTTGGTGGTGCGGGCCATTCCCTCCTGGAAGTAGCGGATGCCCTCCTCGCGGATGTCTATGGCATTCTCGGGGCAGGAGGTTACGCAGTGCATGCAATAGCGGCAGTTGTGGAGGAATACCTGGAACTCGCCCTCGTCGGTGAAGGAGATGGCGCCGCCAGGGCAGTTCTCCCGGCAGACGTAGCAGTGGCGGCAGGCGTCGCTGTTCCAGGAGAACTCGGTGTCTATTAGGGCGTGAATCCGGCCCCGTGTCTGGACGGTGACACAGCCCATGGCGATGTTCTTGATGGCTCCGCCGAAGCCGCAGTGGCCGTGGCCCTTGCCGTGGCTGAAGACGACCATGGCGTCTGCGTCGGCGATGTTGCCTGCGACATGGACCTTCTCCAGGCTGCGGAAGTTGATGGGCTTCTCGTAGTAGTACTTGTCCTGCGCGCCGCCGATAGGCAGGATCGGGGCTCCGATGACCTCCTCGGTATAGCCGCGCCCCACGGCGTTCGCGACGGAAAATGACCCGTCGGTGATGAACGGATTGCCGCCCGCGTCCTTGATAGCGGCGACCAAGAGGCGCACGAACACGGGGTGGATCGTGGTGTAGCCGAAGTAGCTGCCGACGTGCATCTTCACGGCCACTCTCTTCTCGTCGAACATTGACTTCAAATCGAGCCCGTTCAGCATCCGCTGAAACTTCGCGGGCAGTGTGTCCTCAGCTCTGAGGTGCTTCACCTTTGCTGACGCAAAACGCACTTCGCTTGCCATGGGGTCTGGCTCCATGCCGAGAGATTCCGGCCACGCGCAACCGGGCGAATTGCAGCCTCGCCCGGGTGGCCGAAGGGGACTCTAGCACGGCCGGTTGGCCAGTGTCAACTCAGAGGGTCGG
>CP070816.1:2345522-2348479 GCA_020344235.1 Armatimonadota bacterium | reverse complement strand
GCAGCACATCGTGGATCTGGGCATCCTCCCGCGCCAGGTAATGCACGTCATTGGTGGCCACGAGCCCGAGGCCGAGGTCGGCGGCCAGCCGCACGAGTTCGGCGTTGACGCGCCGCTGCTCGGCGATGCCGCTGTACTGAAGCTCAAGGAAGAAGGAGTCGGCGCCGAAGATGTCCCGATACTGGGCGGCCAGGCTTCTCGCTTCTTGGTCGCGATCCTGAAGTATGAGCGCGGGTATCTCGCCGGAGAGGCAGGCGCTGAGCGCGATCAGCCCGTCGGAATAGCGCGCGAGCAGCTCCCTGTCGGCGCGGGGCTTGTAGTAGAACCCCTCGAGGTTGGTGTCGGTGACGAGCGCGATGAGATTGCGGTAGCCGACTTCGTTCTCGGCGAGGAGCACAAGGTGGCGCAGCTCTGAGTCCACCTTGCCCTCGCGGTCGAAGCGGCTGCGGGGGGCCATGTAGACCTCGCAGCCGATGATGGGCTTTATGCCCTTGCGCCGGCAGGCCTTGTAGAAGGGAACGATGCCGTAGAGCGCGCCGTGGTCGGTGATGGCGAGGCCCGGGAGATGAAGCTCGGCGGCGCGGGTGGCGAGGTCTTCGACGCGGCAGGCGCCGTCGAGGAGGCTGTACTCGGTGTGGACGTGAAGGTGTGCGAAGCGAGGGCTGCCATTGGGCGTTGACACCGTGGTCTCCTTGCCACTGGGACTGCGATTGTGGTGTGTCGGCCGACTCCCACCTTCCTCGCGCGGGCCAGGTGGGCCGACGACGGCCCGAGTGCGCTCCGGCGATACTCCGGTGCCGGTCCCTGCCCCCTAGCCGCAGGTGGATGTGTGCGGCGGGCAGTATGATAGCATGGGCGGGGGCCGTTGTAAATAGCGGCGTGGAGGTGAGAGCGGGCCCGGTGGTTGATGGCTCGGGAGGCAGCGTGAGGACTGTTGCGTCATGGTGAGGAGCACGCGATCCAGCGACATGGCGTTCACTCTGCTGGAGCTGCTGATCGCGATCGCCATCATTGTGATTCTGGCGGGCCTGGTGCTGGTGGTGGGCACGCGGGCGCGGGCGAAGGCGAGAGCGGCGTCATGCATGAACCAGATGCGGCAGATCGGGATGGCGCTGGGAATGAGAGCTGAGCGGGGCATTCCGGCGCACTGGCCCCACAGAGTCGAGCGCTGGAGCACACACGAGCCGCTGCTGCTGTGTCCGGCCGGCCCCCAGGAGGGGATGACGAACTACGGAGTGAATGAGCGCCTGGTTGGGAAGCCTTTTCAGGGGGCAGACACGGGAGTGGTCGTGCTCCTGTATGAGAGCAAGCGAGCGGGAACGCTCATCGCGGGGGACGAGTCGGATGTGGACGAGCGGCACCTGGGGGGCTGCAACTACGTGTTCCTCGACGGGCATGCGAAGTGGAGCAAGGAGGTGCCGGAGTTCGGGCCGTAGCGGGCGCCCGGGAGAGGGGGCAGGAGCAAGCTCCTGCCCAACGGGGATTAGGGTTGGGGGGTTCGTGAGCGGAGGGAGCGGATGTGCTGTTCGGCCTGGGCGAGGCGAGTGGAAACCCTTTGCTTGCCGAGGACGGCGATGAGTTCGAATAGGCCGGGGCCCTTGGTGCGGCCGGTGACGGCAAGACGGGTGGTGTGAATGACGGGCCCGGGCTTGACTCCCACTTGATCCGCGACGCCCCGAACGGCGGCCTCGATTGCCGGCTCGTCGAAGGCGGGAAGGGCGTCGAGGGCGGCGCGAACGCCTGCGAGGAGGTCGGCGGCGCCCTCGCGGCCGAACCACTTGCGCTCACCCTTTTCGTCGTAGCTTTCGGGTTGGCGGAAGAAGAACTCGGTGAGCTGGGGAAGCTCGGCGAGGGTCCTGGCGCGCTCCTGCTCGAGCAGGAGGGCGCGCGCGACGTACTGGTCGTCGAACTCCGCGGGAAGCTGACCGAGGGCTGATTCGAGGAAGGGGCGAGCGCGGGAGAGGTACTGATCCGGGGGGAGGTCGCGCAGATAGATGCCGTTCATCCACGACAGCTTCTCGATGTCGAAGACGGCGGCCGATTTGCCGATTCCGTCGAGGGAGAAGGACTGGATCAGCTCGTCGCGGGAAAGGCGCTCGCGGTCGTCGCCGGGGGACCAGCCGAGGAGGGCGATGAAGTTGACGATGGCGTCGGGGAGGAAGCCCTGGTCGCGGTAGTCGAGGACGGCGACGGGGCCGTGGCGCTTGGAGAGCTTTGCGCGGTCGGGGCCGAGGATGAGTGGGAGGTGGGCGAAGCGGGGGGCCGGCAGGTCGAGCGCCCGGTAGATGAGGATCTGGCGGGGGGTGCTGGAGATGAGGTCCTCGCCGCGCACGACATGGGAGATGGCCATGGCGGCGTCGTCCACGACACAGGCGAGGAGATAGGTGGGGAAGCCGTCGGCCTTGGTGAGCACGAAGTCGTCCAGCTCGGAGCACTGGAACTCTATGGCGCCGCGGATCAGGTCCTGCCAGGCGACGGCGCCGTGATCGGGGGCGGCGAAGCGAATGGCCTTGGGCCTGCCCTCGGCTTCGAGGCGCTCGCGGTCGGCCGGGGAGAGACCCCGGCACTGGCGGTTGTAGCGTGGGGCGAGGCCCTTGGACTGGATCTCGCGGCGGCGCTGGTCGAGTTCGTCGGGGGTGCAGTAGCAATAGTATGCCTTGCCCTCGTCGAGGAGGCGAGAGGCGGCCTGGCGGTAAAGGTGGAGTCGCTCTGACTGGAAGTAGGGGCCGCAGTCGCCGCCGACCTCGGGGCCCTCGTCGTAGTTCAGGCCGAGCCACCGAAACGCTTCCAGGATTTCAGCGACGTGGTCGAGGGAGGAGCGGGCGCGGTCGGTGTCTTCGATGCGGAGGATGAAGGTGCCGCCGTGATGGCGTGCGAGGAGCCAGTCGTAGAGGGCGGTGCGCGCGTTGCCGATGTGGAAGCGTCCGGTGGGGGCGGGGGCCATGCGGACGCGAATC
>CP070816.1:2331317-2345422 GCA_020344235.1 Armatimonadota bacterium | reverse complement strand
TCGAAGTCATCGCAGGGCGCGCGGTATCCTTGTTGGTTCGGTGCACCAGGAGGCGTCCCCCACCGGTTGTCGAGAATGCTGATGCCCTGGTCGTCGGTCCCGTTATGATGTCCGGAGGCCACCAGGTCAGGTTTGATCCGCCCATCCGCGGTGGGGCCCCAGCTGCTGTAATCGCTCATCTTGTTGTCGTAGGAGTCGATCGCACCAACTACGATGGTATTCTTGGCGGCCTTGGGGTGGTTGAGCGTTCCGTAGTTGCTGAAGGGGGGCGCCGCGTCACTGATACAGTCGACGAAGGTGTCGCTGAGAGTATAGGTGCCGTGCGTTAGTTGTACCGTATACGTCATATAGTACCCGTCGCGTTCATTGCCCGCGGAGAATACGATGGAAATGGGACGGCCAAGAGCGCCCAGGACGATTGCGTCCAGATCAGCGTCCATGCCCAGGTACTCGCCGTAGGGGACAGACCGACACCCGCCGGTCGAGCCCCAGGCGTTGCTGGCCACATCGAGACCATCGTTCTGGATAGCTTCCTGCAGATCATCGAGGTAGTTAGAGGATGCATCAGGAGCACCGTACGGGAAAGCATAGGAGAAGATGTCCACCTGAGGCGCCACCCCGCGCCATTGACGCGATGTGGCGGCCCCGAAACTGATGGATTGCGAGCCGTCGCCGCCGATGAGACCGGCCATCTTGGTGGGATGGCTGCTCTCCTCGTCGAGGCGTAAGATGTCCGTGTCCCCCTGGGCAGCTCGGGCGCCGAAGCCAGGATGATCGGCACAGACGTGATAACCCTCGAATACACCTACGGCGACGCCAGCGCCCTGGAGTGTCGGGTAGACCGGGTCTGCAACGATGTGGCTGCGGGCGCGGTCGCATTCGGCCGCGGCGGGCGGGGGAACGGGCTCGATCCATCGAATCGCGTCCTGGCGCGCCAGCTTCGACACGTGGGCTTTGGGAAGCGAGAGGGTCATGCGATGAAGGGCCGGGACCTGTCCGAGGATCGTTGCTCCCAGTGTCTTGAGCTGACGTCCCAGGTGCTCGGCGTCTGCGTCCGCGAAGTATCGGACCACAAGGTGCAGTTGGTCGTCCGGCGTGCGAGCCCAATCGCCAACGGTGTCCTCGCGGAGGGCCGGCGCGAGCTTGTCAGCCGGGGGAACTCGGCCCACCCAGCGCACCCTGGCCAGAACGGGATGGCCTATGGGGAGATCAGTAGGGAATGACGCGAACCAGGTGTTGGGGGAGCGGTACGCGACCAGGTGGATGCCAGCGCGGCCGAGTTGACGCTTCAGGGAGGTGTCTGCAACGCGGTCCAGCCGCAAGAGCAAATGTACGCGGCGTCCTTTGGATTCGCGAAGGGCTCTCCGTCCCTGCTCTATGCTCTCGTGACGCGGAGTGACGCAAGGCGAGCGGAGTCGGGTCTCGAGCACGTTCGGGAGAGCTGCCTGCCCCTTGGTTTGCGCGGAGGGAACGGACGGGAGAGCGGCTGAGCCCGCGCCGAGCGAGAGGACGCCCAGGCATCCACTGAGGAACGACACGGCGATGCGCAGACGAAAGGCCCTCATCTTGGTCCCCCCTTCCCGCACTTAGGCGGAGACTTAGACTGCGAGGCACCTGTGCGCACGCACGGGAGTATTATCGGGTCTGCTGCACAGCCGCGTCAAGGGTCTGACGCGGTCGGATGTGGTGGTTAACTGCCCACGGGCCCCGCGTTAGTGCTTCTCTGAGAGAATCAAAATAGTGGGCGAGGGGAAGGGTTGCCGGGACGGCGCACCTGTCCGCGGTGGGGTTGGGGGACTACTGAGCGGAGGGGCAGGAGACGCGCTCCTGCCCTACGCCGCTTGAGGGTGGATAACTATGTGGCGATGGTGGAGACCGCAGTGCACTTGAGGGAGTATTGACGACTTCTGGCGGGCGTGGGCCCCTCACGTGCGCCAGTATCGCATGCCAGGAATCTGCGGCAGGCTGAACTGAACGCCGGGCCCTTGACAGCAGCGAGGGGGTATGGTATAGGTCCATCCTCGATTATTCTACACGCTGAGCTTTCTCCTTCCGTTGTCTGTCTCGTCATCGCTCGCCGCGCCAGGCTCGCAAAGCGCGATGCAATGCAGCAGGGACGAAGTGACGAGTTCGCAGGCGGACAAGGAGCCACCGGCGGCCGGCGCGTCCTGCGGCGGCCCGCTGGCAGGAGGTTTGGGCGGCCTCAGGCCGATGGGAGGCAGCGCGGCACACCCCCGGTGTGCCGCGCTGCCTCCTTCTATGAGGACGCGACCGCAGAGGTGGAGTGAGCATCACACTGGGCGATAGGAGAGATCATCAGGCGCGCCCTGAACGGGGAGGCTCGCAGCTCAATCCAGGTCGGCGTAACAACTTAGGGAGGAGGCGAGGGAATGGAGATAGAGACGCTCGCGGAGCTGGCAAAGGATGGGAATCTGGTCTCCGTGGTGTGTGCAGGGCTGCTAGTGGTGATTGTGAAGGGGCAGAAGCGGTTCACGTGGCCGCGAGTTGTACTTGCCTTAGGCCTGCTCGGTGGACTCATTGCCGGCGTATGGACGGGGGCCAGCAGCGGGCAGGCAGTGCGGGCCGAGAGGACGGGACTGAGAGCGGACAACGAGGAGTTGGCGGAGCTGAGCACCGACCTGAAGGCAGACAGGGAGGAGCTGAGAGAGACCGCGAAGGAGCTTGGGAGGACCAACAGTATCCTGTTCGAGAAGATCGCGCAGGCGAGCCAAGGGGTGCCAATGCCGACGGTTGACCGGCTGGAGGTTTCGACCAGGCTCAGAGACGCCCCAGAGGAGCACATCCCGCCAGTGGAACTGTCGGTAAGGAAAGGCACGGCTGTCCTGAAGTCACCGAAGATCGCACTTGCGAGGGACGCGAGAGGTGAGGCGTCAGGAACGGTGAGCGTGCCGCTCGATCCGGTTCCGCTCGGTGAGGCGCAGGAGCTGGAGGTCGGTACACGCGCGGAATGGGAAGGCGCACCGGAGGAGCTTGCGCAGCTTCGGGTGGATGCGCGGCTATCTGACGGAACATTGATCCGGCTCAAGTGACGAAGACCGACGCTGTCGCATGTGACGCTACATGATAATGGGAAAGGCGGCGGGATCGGGGCATCGGCGCGCTGGAGGAGGACGACGCGCACATTCGCCTGCGGTGCGGTGGTCCCCTCATGGAACGGGAACCGTGGGTGGTCTGCTCGCTAAGTGGGCTTGGTGGCGGTGATGTTCCGGCCGTCCACGGTGATGTCATAGCCGATGGCCTCGAAACCCGAGCGGACGGGCATGTAGGTCTTGCCGTCGACCATGATGATGCCGCGAATGGTCGCACCGTCCACGCTCAGCGACCACTCTGCGCCGGGCATTTCCTCCGCCATGTCTCGGCCGCCGGCTGCGGCAGTCAGTAGGGATCGCAGGGTCTTGCCCTTTGGGGCACCGGTTGGAGTTAGCGAGTTCTGCCTCTCGAATTTCCGGAGGGCCGCTCTGGTGTTTGTACCCAGGTCACCGTCAACCTGCAATCCAGCGTCCATCAGCCTGTTGAGGGCTGCTTGGACGTACAGGATCAGAGATTTGCCAGCGACGCCCACCTTCTTCGTCAGGTCGCAGTGGAAGTGGTCTCGGTGGAGGTCGTTATAACGCCAATCAAGGACTACCCCGAAGTGCATTCTGAGGCAGGCCTGAACCCTGTCCAGGACCTCAGTTTCCTCGCGGTACTGGCGCACCGAGATCTCTTTGCCATCCTTGAAGCGCACGCCGTCTACATCAATGGCCTTGCCAGTACCGTGGGGGCTCATGCGCGTGGTTCCCCGGGAGTAGCGGCAGTTGTAGGCGCCGCCGGTCACTATTGCGGTCAGACGCATGCCGTGGTCTGCCATGGAGCGCGTGAACCCGCGGAGTGCGGTGACCAAAGAGGGATGGATGTTCCTCAGGCGATAGGGTGCAAGTCTCTCGGTTGTCCGATCGTACTCGAAGGTAACACTGCCGACTCTGTCGGCCGAGGTAGGGTTGGGAACAGGGGGACAGGCCGGGTCAGGCATTTCCATGCCTCCGTTTTGGGATGGATGATCACCTTGGTTTTGTCCTCGGTGCGCTCACCGCAAAGACCGTGTCTGCGATGTCGTAGAGCTTCTTTCCCACTTGCTCCACTGCGAACGCGGCGATGAAGGCAATCGCGAAGTACGCGGCGTTCGAGAGGGCAACAGTCTGACCGGCAGGACCAGCAACTGCCGCAACGCCGCCGCGCAGCAGGGCCCAAGACACAACTCCCATGATAACACCTAGGAGCGGCCGCAACCGGTACGACAGCACCCAGTTGGGATCGAAGAGCCCCTTGCCCGAGAAGTAGATGAAATCCCTGATCGCCGCTGTTACGCCTCCGAGCCCGCCCGCACAGGCGCAGTAGAGAACGGTGCAAAGGGTGGCATTTCGGGCAGCATTGTATTCGATGCCAAAGCAAGAGGTGGCCCAACCAACGTAAAGCACCACGCCAAGCAAGACGGTCGAGAGGAACAGATATGCCTGGAGCCAGCGCTGGCCGAACGTGTGCGGAGACAGGAAGGCAGTCACGTCTCTGTGGCAGGAGGTGGCCAGCCTCAGGTCGACTCTTGCTTCCGATAGCTCCTTCGAACTCAGGCGGGGGATGCGCGCCTTCAGCGCGGTCAGCCTGGAGAACATCGTGTCGATGTCGGCGCACTTCTCTTTCAGGTGGACGGTCCGCGTCTCGCAATGCTGCTTTACGCGCGTGAGCTGCCCGAGCAGCAGCGGAATGTCGCTGCTCAACTGCTCGCGCAGAGCTTGGACTTCAGGAGCTTCCTGTTCAGCTTCCTCGCTGGCTTTCCGATCAGCTTCCTCTTCGGTCGGCACGGGATCCGGCATGGCTTCACCCTCCCTCTGGGGCGATGGAGCACACCGCTCAATTAGAAGCCTTCGTCATTCTCGGGGGTGAACAGGGTTACTGGCCAGTGTCAGTGTGAGTCTCGGCACCCCGCCGCGAGGGATCTTGTGGTACAAAGCGTTTCTTGTCAAGGCTTGATGACGGTTTCTTGTCCGGTTCGCAGACACTCTGCGGCGAGAGGCCGGGTGCTGGCCCTGCAGAACGGCCGGTGGGGCAGATTCTGGGGTTGGGTGGGTATTGAGGAGGGGACAGGAGGCAAGCCGCCTTCGCTCGCGGAGGTTCGGCGCCCAGGGCTCCCGCCCGACGGGGGCAGCCGCCGCCCAGGGATCCGCTATGGCGGTCTCAGCGTCACCTGATGCGCGCAACTGTGCACATGAGCCGGAGGATAGCAGACCGGTAGAGTTGAAGAGAACGCCTGCGAGACGGGCGGATAGATTCTCTGGGTGGCGCAGGAGTGGAGCGATGGTTGAGGCGTGGGTTGAGACCCTCGGATGGTTATTGCCGGCGCTTGCGTTGTGGGTAGCATTCGCGATCGTGAGCGGGGCGATGGGGGCGGTGAAGGGACGTCCCGGCCTTGGCTCTCTGTTGGGGTTACTCTTGGGACCGGTGGGCCTTGCGATAACCCTCCTGATGAGGGGGACCCTGCGGGAGTGCCCGTATTGCTCGGGGCTGATTCCGAGGGTCGCTCCGGCATGTTCGCACTGTGGGAAGCATCTCCGGGGTTAGCTTGGGATCCTCTGCGCGTCTCGCCCCGTGTGTGGAGGGCACGAGGAAGAGGAGACCATCTTGGCATGGTCCAACGAACCTGGGAGAGCTTGTGTGGTCGGGCGCGTACATGGGCGCCCTATGAGAACAAAGACAAGTGGTTTCACAGTGAAATAGCTCTGCCGGATGTCGTACAATGGGCTGATAAACAGGTGCAGGCTGATGCCCACCTGTTGCTGAGAGCCGCGGCCGGTCAATTGCTGAGGCAGACTGCGGAGGCGCGCAATGAAGCGGATCTTGGTGATAGATGACGAGCCGCCTGTTGCCCGCCTGGTGACGGCAGCGCTCAATACCGCTGGCGTGCAGCACAGCGTCGAGTACTGCGGGGACGGCGCTCAGGGCAGGACAAAGGCTGCCCGCGGTGGATACGATCTGATAACTCTGGACATACACATGCCTCTCATGGGAGGCGTCGAAGCGCTGAGAGAGGCCAAGCGAAGCCCGAAGTCCGCGCACATTCCCATTGTCGTAATCACCGGACAGCAGGATCCGATGTTTCGCAGACGCGTGATGAAGTTCGGAGCGGCAACGTTGGTCACCAAACCTTTCGAGATTGAGGAGCTTGGCAAAATCTTGTCGCAGGTCCTCAGTGGCGAATACGCCGAGCCTTCTGCAATCGGAGACCAAGACCCCGACATCCGACCCCTCGACGTCTGACGTGTGCCATAATGGGTGGCTCCAGGGCTGCTCGTTCGTCTGAGACAGCGTACGATTGGCGAACGGGCGGGCCGATGTGGCCTATTCTGCACTTTGTGAGATTGATAGGACGGCGCTTTCCGGCATACTGTATTTCCAGTCGGTAGGTAAGAGCCAGGGCGCTAAGATGCTGCGCTTATCTGTGCTGCAGGGCGTAGACCAGGGGAAGGTCTATGTGACCAGGCAGACCTCGGCGGGGATAGGCACTGCACCAGACAATGAAGTCCAGCTCTCGGACCCCTTCGCCTCCCGCCATCACGGTCGGCTGACATTTGCGGCCGGCCGCTGCATGTACCGCGACTTAGGGAGCACGAACGGCTCGATCATAGATAGGTCCGGGGAGCGCATCCCGTTGGGTGGGGCGGATGCCGAGGTCGAGCTGGAGGCGAACGATCTGATCGTGGTAGGAGAGTCGGTTCTGTGTTGCTGTGCCCCCAATGCGCAAGAGCGTGCTACGCTCGACCAGACGCCCGTTGCCTTACGCACCATTGAAGATCTCGACGCGGTCAGAAATCAACAGTTGGGAAGCTACGACGATCTCTCGCTCGCCTACCAGTTGGAGCAGAACATCGGTATTGCTTTCGAACCGGAGTCCATGTTGGATGCGATACTTGAGGCGATGCTGGGGGCGTTTCCTTCGGCGACGCACGTGATCCTCCTGCTAGTTGACAAGGAGACCCTTCGGATAAAGCGCCAAGTGGCTCGGGCGACAGGAACGGAGGAACGGATCGAAGAGGGTCTGGTGGTGAGCACGTCGGTTATCAAGCGCGTGGTCCGCGAAGGGAAGGCAATGTTGTTCAGGAACGTCCCCGTGGAGTTCCAAGACTCCGAGAGCGTCGCGGCGATGGGACTAGAATCCAGCCTATGCGCGCCATTGTGGACTGGAGAGGAAACGCTCGGACTGATCCAAGTTGAAAGCCGGGGCCGGCCAGCAAGGTTCACGAAACGCGATCTCGACCGGCTGTGCGTGTTCGCGAATCGCGTGGCAACGGCAATCATCGGGTGCGAGCTGTGCGAAGCCGAGCGACGGAACCGTTTGCTGCAGGACCTGGCGGCGATGGTCACGCACGACCTGAAGGGTCCGCTGACCAGTATCATCGGCTTTCTGGAGCTGCTAAGCCGAGATCGAGAGAAACTTGAGGACCGCTACCGAGAGTACGTCGAAGAATCTCTTGTGGCGAGCAAGTGGCTGGCTATGCTTATCGGTGCTATTCTCGACGCCGCCAAGCTGGAAGCTGGAGAACTGAAACCGATGCCAGGGTTGCTCGGGATAAGGGAAGAGGTTGATCAAGCTCTATCGCTGATTAGCTACCAGATGCGCGAGAAAGACATCCATTTGGTGACAGCGCTCCGGGATGACCTGCCTCCGGTTTCTGCGGACCGTGAACTCTTCCGTCGAATCATCGTCAATCTGGCCGGGAATTCCGTGGCTCTATCGCCTCCTGGAAGTACGGTCACCGTCTCTGGGGCGGTGACAGACGAGTCTGATGCCGTGGTGGTGAGCGTTCAGGATCAGAGTCCGGGGATCCCAAGGGATTACCAGGGCCGCATCTTCGACAAGTTCTTTCAGGCAGAGAAGAGAGAGCATTCGCGCGAGAAGTTCTCGGTGGGACTCGGGCTCGCCTTCTGCAAGCTGGCTGTGGAGGCACAAGGGGGCACCATCTGGGTGGACAGCGAAGTTGGAGGGGGATGTCGGTTCTCGTTCTCCCTGCCAGTGGGTCCCGGAATCCCGCCTCTTGTGCAGAAACCCGCGGAGCAAGCCCGCGGGCCTGCTGCCGGGAAGTCAGAGGGCTCCGCACACGTTTGACTGATACAGGCCGGGGTCTTCACTCGCCAGCGGGACGGGCGGGATCCGAGTCTGTACCCTGCGGAGGCTTGATCTGCTTACCTGCAAGGATCAAGCGAAAGGCACTGACCAGTTCCCAAAGCCCGCAGGGCTTGGTGATCACCTCAACGGCACCGAGTTCTCTTGCCCGTTTGTGAAGCTCAGCGTCGTGCAGGGCGGTCAGCACGATGATGGGTATTTCGGATGACTTTGGGTTCCGCTTCATCTCCTCAAGCGCATCCAGCCCATCCATGAGGGGCATGGCGAGATCTAGGACGATGAGATCGTGCTGGCCCCGGGCGGCCATGGTTCGACCTTGTCCGCCGTCGCTGCAGTAGTCGAGACGATGTTTCAGATCGGCCGCCCTGAGGGCGGCGGCGACCAAGCGGGCGACAGAGGCCTCGTCATCAATCACGAGAACCTGTTTCACTGCGCGCTCCTCCCGGGCCAGTACGTGCTTCGGGCTTGCCGGGGGATCCTCGTTAGCGCCAGAGCGCCGCGATCCTTGTGCAGAGCAGGCCCATTGTGCGGGCAATCTTCCTTTCGCGCCGGAAAGCGTGCGGGGGATGTGTATCACTAAGCGCAAGCGCTCAAGCCGCTCTCCGGCGGTACGGCATTGTCTAGGTCGCTACCTTCTTGGACAGCATGAGTGCCTTGAGGACAGCGCAGTAAGACTCAACTGCCTCGGTCGCCCTCGCGGCCCGGTCCCGCGCGGGCTCTCCCGATATCGAGCCCGCGCCTGGCATCCTCATCAAGACACCAGCCGTCAGAATGGCCGCCACGACGGCATCTTCGTTCATCTCTCCATCCTCCTCCGCGATAGCGATTCAGCGGCCCCGCCGGCTCGCCTTCCTCACCGCGGCTGTGCTGAGGGAAGGTCGCCTCGACAGCGTGACTCCACCGTTCTCACGGACAAGCAGACGGAGGCACTTCGTCTCCGTTGCCCGCGTTGTTCGGTGCAGCCGCCAGTATACGTCTGGTGGCGATCAACAGCTCTTCGATCGTGAAAGGCTTCGTCAGGTAGAGATCAACGCCAGTCATCCAGGCACGAAGCACGTCCTCATCCTCTGTGCGCGCAGTGAGCATCATGACCGGTAGGCTTCTCGTCTTCTGATTCTTTCTTAGAAGACGCAACGTCTCAAATCCGTCCATCACGGGCATCATCACGTCGAGGATGACGAGGTCGGGAGGTTCGGACTCGATAGCGAGCAGAGCTTCCGCCCCGTTTCGAGCTGTGGTTGTTTGCAGCTGCTCCCCTTCGAGAGCCATCCGGATCATCCTTACGGTGGGTGGCTCGTCGTCTACTATCAGTACGCGCTTTGCCATGGGTATTCCTCCGCGATGCCTCGGCATTGGCGCCCGCGACACCTGCTATTGGCAGTTCCCGGAAGGAGGGCCGCGGTGGTGCCGCTGACGCTCTGTACTGACCGACCGCCTCCACCTCCTCGACTCCCCGTAGTCCCCAACAACTGGATCCGGGCGGAGTTGGGGGCCAATGATAGCATGGTTTGGCGGTCTCCGGGAGCGTGAGGAAAGGCATCCTGAGGAGCGCTGGACCAGCAATGGCAAGATCCTTCGACTTCCCCCTGCTTCGCCCGCCGGCTACGCAGGGCCTCGCTCAGGATGACGGGGTGCGGAGGAGACGGGAACGGCCGAGCTGGGGAAGCGAGGAACCGGGAACGGGGTGGGGCAGGAGACACGCTCCTGCCCTACGGAGGTAAGTCGAGGCTGAGGTGGGGTCGGAGGCCCCGATACGCCCAAATGAGGGAACGGGGGGATGCTTCGCTTCGCTCAGTATGACAAGAGAGGGGGGGCGCGTGTGTATGGCCGCTGCACAGGGAGGGGCGGGGTGGGCCGCGGCGCCGCGAGTGTTGCTCTTCGCCTTCCGCGGTGGTAGAATCCTCATCGGTCGCGCATGGAGAGTAGCTATGAAGAGCAGATTGATGGTTCTGATCGTGATACTGGGCGCGCTGATTGTCTGCTACGGGATAATCATGCGCGGAACTCCCGCTCCGGCCCCGCGCAAACCAGCGACCCGTGCACCCGCAGAGGGAGAACGCCACCCGATGCTGCCCCCTGAGCTGCACAATCCCGCGGAATACGAACATGTGGCTGTCGAGATCGAGATTCCCCCCAAATCCCAATTGCGGGGGCAATGGACACGAGGCAGAGGATGTCCACACAAGGCGCTGATGAGCGCACTGGGTGTCAGGACGGCACCCAGCGGGGGCATCCCAGTGTTCAGCGTAGAGCCGGGGAAGGCGGCGGCAAAGGCGGGCATCCAAGTGGGTGACCGCCTCGGGGAGCCGGATGATTGCGCCAAGTCGATCTACGGGGCTTTCTGGCCGCGAAAGGAGACGCGGAGCATTGAGTGGACGGTACGCCGTCCGAAGGTGAAAGAAGTCGCCAGCCCTGCCGGCGAATCCGCCCCGGCGCCCGAGGAGGAGGATTCAACATCTGAATCCCCGCCTGCGCGGTAGCGGCCGCGCGCCGGGGCGGGGCAGGCGACAAGCCTGGGCGCTTCCACGCAACCGGGAGTTGCTGGGACCGTCAGGCGGAGTCGGGGCGGCGATCGGCGACGAGGGCGCCACCGATGGCGACGTTCTCGGGCGGGTTCTCGTGAATAATCACGATGATGTGGTGTGGTGGGCGGCCGTACACCTCGCTCGCAATCTTGGTGAGGCCGCTCGCCATTTCGCGCTTGTGCTCGACGTCAAGAGCGGGGCCGGAGATGGTGATGATGGGCATCGCTCCTCACTCTCTGGCGGCCGGCGCGGCGACGCGCAGGCGCTGGTAATGTGAGTATCGAGGGCGGGGGTTCAGCGGAAGAAGATCGGTCTCCTTCTTGGCGTCCCGGAGAGTGGACTGCGCTCCGCGGGGAAGGTGCGCGGTTCTCACAGGCCGAAAGCTGGGGAATCCGCGGCAAGGAAAGGAGCGGCGCAAGGTGCCCAGCAAGAAGATCGCTTGTCTAGGAGCAGGGAGTTTCTATTTCCCCAGGGCGCTGGGGGACATTGCCATTACGGAGGGGCTCGCAGGGAGCGAGGTGACGCTGTATGACATTGACTTCGAGAAGGCGCAGATCATGGCGCGGTTGGGGCGGCGGTTCGCGAGGGAGAGCGGGAATCGGCTGAAGGTGCGGGCCTGTGCGGACCTTGCGGAGGCGATAGACGGGGCGGATTTCGCGGTCTCCTCGATCGGCGGGAGTGGGCCATCTCTCGGCGGGGTGTATGGGACGGAGACGCATCGCGCGGACCTGATGATCCCGGCGCGGTACGGGATCTATCAGATCGTGGGGGATACGTGCGGGCCGGCGGGGATGATGATGGGGCTGCGGAGCATCCCGATCTACCTCTCGATATGCAGGGAGATGGAGAAGCGGTGTCCGGAGGTGGTGCTGCTGAACCACTCGAACCCGATGGCGGTGCTGTGCCGCGCGATGCTGAAGCACACGGGGCTCCGGAAGGTGATCGGCATCTGCCACGGGGTGCAAGAGGGGATCATGCAGGTTGCAGAGCTGCTGGGGGTGGAGCCGGAGGAGCTGGAGACGGTGTGGATCGGGACCAATCACTACTATTGGTTCACTCGCCTCCGGCTGAACGGCAGGGACGTGTATCCGGAGGTAATGGCGAAGGCGAGGGCGCAGAAGCAGCGGCACGGGGAGATGATGTCGGCCAAGCTGTCTGAGGTGTACGGGCACCGGTTGGTGTATCAGGAGGACGGGCACACGCTGGAGTTCTATCCATACCTGGCGCGTGCGAAGGACCCAATGAGCATTCCGTATGGTTATGCGGAGAAGGTCGGGCCGCGGTACAAGGACCTGAGCCGGGGGCCGGCGCGGAAGCTGTCTGCGAAGGAGCGAGCGGCCGAGCGGAAGCGGGGGCTGAGGGAGTTCGCCGCGCGCTTGAAGCAGCGATCACTGCCGGAGCCGGAGGTGAGCTACATCCGCGGGGAGGGAATCGCGAGCCTTATCGAGGCCATCGCCACGGGCAAGCGGCAAGTGCGCATCGTGAACATTCCGAACCGGGGGGCGGTGCCGAATCTTCCGGAGCACGCGGTGCTGGAGGTGGAGGGGGTAACGGATAGCTGTGGGGTGAGAGGGGTGTACGCCGGGGAGGCGCCGACCTCGCTGATGGGGATCTTGCAGAAGCGCATTGCGTGGCAGGAGCTGGTGGCCGATGCCGGGGCGACGGGTGACCGGAAGCTGGCGCTGCAAGCGCTGCTGTTGGATGAGATGGCGATCGGGCCGGAGGAGTCGGAGGCGATGCTGGAGGAGCTGCTGGCCGCGTCGAAGCGTCTGCTGCCGCAGTTCTTTCGGCGGAGGGGGTGAGGCCGGTCCCACCCCTGCTTCGCAGGGGTGGGCTACGGGCGTTAGGAGACGCAGAACGGCCGGCGGGAAAGGGTGTGCCCGCCCCAGGGCTCCGCGTGAGCTGGCGGGATCAGTAGACGAACATGACGCCCCAGGAGAAGTCGGCACGGCCGGGAAATCGGACCCAGTCGCGCTCACGGATGGAGTATGAGACGAGCTTGTGGGCAAGCTCCATGCAGAGGCCCACTGAGTCGGCGAAGCTGCATTCGGCAAAGGAGCAACGCAGCATCCTCTGGCGCAGGTCTTCGGCCGCATCGGCGACAGCCGCGGCGGTGCGCTCGCTGAGGCTGTCCAGTTCGTCAAGGAAGGGCTGCCAGGCAGTGTGGGGCGCGACCGGTATCGCGAGCTGGATGCGGTCCTTCTGCTTTGTCACCGCGCGGAGGCGCTCAATGCCGGAGAGGAAACTGTCGGCGTCGGTGAGCTTGAGGCCGAAGTCGGCGGCACGACCGGTCAGCGCGTCGATGGAGATGGGGTCGTAACCGAGCGAGCACAAGAGCCCCACGAGACCCGTTTTCGGGTCCGAGTCTATCATCCCCTGTCCCACGGAGTGGCAGAAGCTGTTCAGGTCGCTTCGGTCGGTGCCGTGCGGCCAAAGGAAGTAGTATCGGCGCACACCGAGGAACTGGTCCGAATGCCAATCACCGATCTGGATCAAACCGCCGTACCCCTCGGGCCAGCCCGTCTGCGCGGAGACGGCCGCCACGGTGCGCTCGCCGAACTCTCCCCGGTCTGGGACCGATGTCTCCATTGCGCGCGTTATCGCCATGAACGGCCGCCTGGCGACCTCTGCGTACAGGCCGACAGCGAGGACAGTGTCTCGGGCTGGCCCGGAGGCAGCCTCCTCGGCGATCTCGGAGAGGGCGCGGTGAAGGTCGTCCAGCCGGTCGGTCACCGGAGCTGCTACTTCTTCGGCCCAGGGTCGGATGATCTCTAGGTCCCTGTCGCTCATGACGGGCATTGTGCAACGCCACGATTTTCCCTCGGGGGCGACGAGCTTTCGGGCCTGGAGCCAGGCGAGTTCAGCGGCGCTCTGCTTTTCGGTCATGCCGAGTGCGCGCGCGGCTTTGCGCGCCTCGCCGATGGGATAGAGCTGAAGGTAGAAGCGGGCGGTGCGGGAGTCGTGCTCGAAGAGCAGGTCGGTCCGGGCGGCGGTCGATCCGCCACCCGACATGGTCCTGGTGATGGCGGGCTGTGCCGTCTTGCTTCCGGCGCTGGTTGTCATGGTCATCATCTCCTTTCGCATGTGGGCTCTGGCGCGGTGTAGAGACGTCTTCACGGCATCGCGCGTGGTCCTGAGGAACTCCGCCGCCTCGCGGCAACTCATATCCTCGAAGTAGAAGAGCTCGACGATGACCCTGTCCCGAGGGGTGAGGCACTGCATTGCGCGGCGCACCTGTGCGGACAGAGCACTCTCTTCGGCAACCTCGGCGGGCCCCGGATTGGGCGAATGGAGATGAGAGGCCGCGGACATGGGGGACTCACGCCGCCTCGAACGAGTGTTACGATGAGCGGCAGCGGCGCGATCCACGATGGAACGCAGCCAGCCGAAGAAGGCGATTGGGT
>CP070816.1:2322103-2331217 GCA_020344235.1 Armatimonadota bacterium | reverse complement strand
GCTATACCACCAGCCTCCCGCTCCACGACATGCTGGAGCCGGATGTGCTTCTCGCCTGGGGCATGGATGGGAAACCACTGGAGCCACAGCACGGCTTTCCCCTGCGCCTCGTCATGCCCAAGAAGTATGCCTATAAGAGCGCGAAATGGGTGCGTTGGATCCAGTTCACATACGAGCAGGGACTGGGCTATTGGGAGCAGCGGGGCTACAGCAACACCGCCGACCCGTGGCGGGAGGAAAGGCTCTCCTAGTCTCCTGTCTCCCAAGTCCCGACGGCGCTTCTCCCGCCGGTCGTGATCTGTCACCCCGACCCGTAGCCCACCCCTGCCAACCAGGCGTGGGACCTTTCGTTGCTTCGGCACTTGAGCCGCGTAGGGCAGAAGCGTGTCTTCTGCCCCTTTGCCCCATGCCACTCGCGTCCGCCGCGCGCGCCCACGGCCGAGCAAGCTGACGACTTCTCCCGGAGCTTGCGGCGCGCGCCGCGGCCGTGGGCGGCGTTGTTCCCGATTCCGCTCAGCCACCTCCAGGTCGCATCTCAGGGCTGCTCCAACCTTGTGGAATAAGCCTTCCGCGCGCGGGTCTCCATGCGGGAACACCTGGCGCAGAATCTTCGTTTGCGTGAGTGATTGGACGCACCTGAGATCATGGCGGCGGAAGCCCTCCTGGAGAGAGACACCGTCGCGCTTTGGCGGGAGTACGACCGAACGCGCGACGTTGGGATACGGAACAGCCTGGTATTGCAGAACCTCGGTCTGGTCTACCGGCTGGCAAACCAGCACGCGCCGCTGGCGGCGGAGTCACTGGAGGATTTGATCCAGGAAGGCTGTCTCGGGCTCATACGAGCAGTGGAGCGCTTTCAGCCCGAATACGGCGTGCAGTTCTCCACCTACGCCTATCCCGTCATCTCAGGGGCCATCAAGAACTACCTCCGGTCCCGCCGCCGGCTGTTGGGCAAGATGGGCGCGCGCAACCCGCAGGCCGAGGACGAGGCCGCTGAACCGGGCCTGCCGATCCCGACCGGGGAAGAGCTGGTCGCGCCGGGAGATCTCGAGTTCCTTTCCGACACCTCCGAAGAGGACTTGGCGGATCGCGTGTTGACTCGCCTCTCGACCAAAGCTCTGCTCGCACGCTTGCCAACCGTCGAACGGCGGATCGTAACTCACTTCTTCTACGATGACCTCAGTCAGCGGGAGATCGGGCGGCGTCTCGCACGCAGCAACAGCCGTATTTCCCGCCTGCTGAGGCGCGCACTGGGGAGGCTGCGCAAGGTGTTAGTGGAGGCCCAGCGAGAAGAGATGCCCGCCCTCGCGGCGTCGCAGCCGCACTTGCTTCGGGTCGCCGCCCTGATGGACACAGAAACAGGTCTGTTCGGCCCCGCATATCTCCGCCGGTGCCTGGCGCGAGAGATCAAACGCGCGCGGGCTCTCGGCGCGCCACTGAGCCTCGCCCTGTTTCGGCCGAGCCCAGTTCCCGCCCGGGATACACCGCAGGTGCTGGTGCGGACGGCGAGGTACATCTACCGCAACGTGCGCGTGCTGGATCACATCTTTCGTGCCGGACGGACGGACTTAGCGCTGATCTTCAGCCTGCCGGCGGCTGAAACCGCTGGCATCTGCAAGCGACTCCAGCAGAACGGGTTGGCCGTACGGCTGCATCACGCCATACGAAGCTTCCCGCAAGACGCGGGCTCTGCCTCAGATCTGCTGGCGGCTGCTCGCGCGGACCTCGGACAGCCCTAGCGAGGAACATTTCCATCCGCTCGCTTGACAGCCGGCATCCGCCTCCATAGAATAGCCCTGCCGCGCGTTCGAGCTACACCCATGACCTATGGCCTGATCTCGGATATCCACGGCAACCTGGAAGCCCTGGAGGCGGTGCTTTCCGAATTGGAGAGCGTCGAAAGGTTCCTGTGTCTCGGCGATATTGTCGGCTACGGGGCCGATCCAGCTGCCTGCGTAGAGCGCGTGCGGCAGCTTCCCAACCTTACCTGCATCGCTGGCAACCACGATCTTGCGGCCGTCGGGCGCTACGACCTGAACTGGTTCAATCCTCTTGCGCGCATCGCCATCGAGTGGACGAGCCAGCAGCTCACTCCCGACGAGCGGTCCTATCTCGGTTCGCTGCCGCTCACAGTCGAACTCGGGGAGGCAATAGCAGTCCACGGGTCTCTCCCTGAGCCGATGGAATACATTACGACCCTGCAAGAGGCCCGGCAGTGCTTCGACGCCATGTCGGGCTCGCTTGTCTTTGTCGGACACACACACGTCGCCGAGTACTACCGCGTCGGTGGCGACAAGCGGCTCCCGGAGCAAGTGCCGCTCTTCTCCGGAGGGCGAGTCTCTCTGGAGGCGGAAATGCGCCATATCATCAACCCCGGCGCCATCGGCCAGCCGCGGGACGGGAATCCCCAAGCCAGTTTCGGGGTGTGGAATCTGGAGGCGGGGATAGTGCAGACGCGGCGAGTCAGCTACGACATTGCGCGCGCGCAGGACAAGATGCGCCGGTCAGGGCTTCCCGAATATCTCATAGCCCGCCTGGCACAGGGCCGGTGAGCCGCGCTAGCGCCCGAGTACGTAGCAGAGATAGTAGTACGCCGCAGGCGCGCTGAACAGCAGGCTGTCGAGTCGGTCGAGCACTCCTCCGTGACCCGGAAGAAGCGCCCCCGAGTCCTTGACCCCCGCCCTCCGCTTGAGCGACGATTCGAATAGATCCCCGAGCTGGCCCGCCACACCCAGGATCGCTCCGAGCAGGACCCCCTGTACAAGCGGCAGGCCCAGCCATCGTCCCATGCTCGCCGCCGTGAGGACGGCGGCGACCAGCCCCGCCGCCGCTCCCTCTACAGTCTTGCCCGGGCTGATCTTCGGGGACAGCTTGTGGCGACCGATGGCCTTCCCCACAAAATACGCCGCGGTATCAGTGGCCCAGCACGCAATGACAACCAATGCTACGAGGCCGGCCCCGAAGGGGATGCCAGGACCCAGGCCGGGGAGTGAGACGTCGTCTCCCGGGAATGCCCGCAGCAAGTTCACGTGGCCGAACAGGAAAGCAACGTACAGGAGACCCAGGAGGGTTGCATTTCGCCAGCCGATGTTCTCAATGCCCACAAGCCGCTTCGTGCGGACTACATAGCGCAGCATGAGGGCAAGCTCGCCGGCCGCCCAAACGCACACCAGCAGCAGCATCGGCGGCAAAGTGTAGGGGGCTGGGGTGAGCGTGATGGGTAGGGCCACCAGATAGCCGATGAGGGGCCGGACGCGGGACCCGAGAGCGGCGGCGAGGCGGTAGTACTCTCTGAGGCCGAGCAGCGAGAGCGCTGTCACCAGAGCCGCGAGGTACCAGCCGCCGAGGTAGATGAGCAGGAGGGCGACGGGGATTCCAACGGCGGCCGTCAGCGCACGCTGCCAGAGCACTTGCGGCTATCCCTCCCTTTGCTCTCTGTCTCTCTGCAGCACCACCGCAAATTCCGCCCCCACCAGCATAATGCTCGCGGTCAGGTAGATCCAGACGACCACGACGACAACCCCGGCGAGCGACCCATACAGTTTGCCGTAGGCAGCACTCTGAGTGACCAGACTCGCGAAGGCGAGCCGCGAGATCTCCCACAGGATCGCGGCTATTGCCGCGCCAATGGCCGCTTCTCGCCATCTCACGCGCTCTTGCGGCAAGAAGACATACATCAGAAGAAACATCAGCCAAGCTCCCCACAGGACAATCATCTGTTCGGCCCATGGATCCGCCCAGCGCAGCCTCGGGACTATCCGAACGAGACTCTCCGTGGAGGCAAGAGTGGCGGCAGTGGTGGTGGCGAGCATCGTGACCAGGAAGATGATGCCGGCCGCCGCGGTGGCTCCGAGCGCAACCAAGTTGCGCAGGAATATAGGACGGCCGCGTCCATGTCCCGACCAGACCCGGGTGAGGATGTCCTCAAGCGTGTGAAACAGCCGACTGGACGCCCACAGCAGCCCCAGAATGCTGATCGCTTCCACAAACCAAGAGCCTGTAGGCTGGGGGAATTGCCGGATAGCGTCTTCCACGCTCGGCGCTTCCAACGGAAAGACCGTGTCCAGGAGTGCCAGAACCTGCTGCTCGACGTTCGCCGAGCCCGCTGACCCCAGTACCCGACCCAACACAGAGATCGCCAACCCGACCAATGGGATGAGGCAGATCAGGCCGTAAAACGCGGTCGCTGCCGCCATAAGCGCACAGCCGTCGCGGCTGAATCGCAGCCACACTTGACGCACAATCTGCGTCAGGCGAACCGCCCTACACTCCTCCCCCGCCCCCGCCGCTTCCGAATTGCACCGCGGGGCGTCTCTGTCACGAGACGCCCCACTGCCTTGCATCTTCGGGGTCTGGTCGGTCAATTAGTGCTGATTCGCCTCCTCTTCGGGATCCGCGCTCAGCCGGCCCAGCGCATAGTGAAACTCAATCACCTCTTCGGGCGTGATTTCACCCATGTCTCGGAACCGGTGCCGATCGGATTCCTCCGTGTGCACCCGAGATGCACCCAGGACAGACGGGTCCCAGGCATCTTCCTGCACCAGCTTCTCGCCCACCCGCTTGCATCGGCCGCAGCGATAGCGCACGTAGACGAAGCTCGGCCCGAGCACGCTCAGGTAGAGCCCCGTCTGGATCACCTCTTTGCTTACTATGCGGTGCCCACAGCTACATCGAATGACAGTGCGGTTGATCTCTCTATACCCCCTGTCCCGACTACTCCCCTCACAGCTCACCAGAGAGGCCTTTCGCCGGACGCCCCTAGTTCTCCTCCATGGCCAGCCCGCGCCATGGTCAATGCGGGGCCCACCGCCGTGCCCCTTCAGACAATCTGAACTCCGCGGTCTCCCGACTCGATTCGGCCGATGCGATAGCCGGTTTCCCCGGCGGCGGACAGCCGCGAGGCCGCTTCGTCGGCAGCGGGTTCGGGAACGACAAGCATGAATCCTACGCCCATGTTGAAGGTATGGTACATATCCTCGTCCGGCACGCGACCCAGATCCTGGATCAGCTCGAAGATCGCCGGCACGTGCCAGCTCCCTCGCTCGACCACCGCGCGGCAGCCCTCCGGCAGACAGCGAACGAGATTGTCCGGCAGGCCCCCACCGGTGATATGGGCCATGCCTCTCATTTCCAGGTCTTCGAGCAGAGGCAAGACTGCCGGCGCGTAGCAGCGATGTATCCGCATCAGCTCTTCGCCGATGGTGCGGTTCAGCTCGGGCACGAACTGGTCGACCGGCAGGCCCGCGATCTCGAAGAAGAGCTTGCGAGCCAGGGAATACCCGTTCGTATGCAGCCCGTTTGACGCCAGTCCGATCAGCACATCGCCGGGCTCGATACGGTCACCCCTAACGGCAATGGCGCGGCTGCGCTCCACTACCCCGGCGATGAAGCCCACCAGATCGTATTCGCCCTCGCGATACATCCCAGGCAGCTCCGCCATCTCACCGCCGATGAGCGCGCACCCCACCTCCTTGCAGGCGGCGGAGAGGCCCTCGATCAATTCGCCGACCAGCTCGCGCGCAAGGTTGTCGGCTGCGATGTAATCCATGAAGAAGAGAGGGCGCGCTCCCTGCACCAGGATGTCGTTGACACAGTGATTGACCAAGTCCTGGCCCACGGTGTTGTACTGGTTCATCATCCTGGCGACCATGAGCTTGGTCCCCACACTGTCAACGCTGGTGACCAGGAGGGAGTCCCGACCGGCCCACTCCGCAAGAGAGAACATGGCGCCGAAGGTCCCAACATCAGCCGCCACATGTGATGTGAAGGTCGCGCGAATGAGGGGCTTGACCTGTTCGAGAGTGGCGTTAGCCTGATCGATGTCTACCCCGGCGTCTCGGTAGGTGATGGGGCCGGGGCGCTTGTTTTGGGTTTTTCCTCGCCTTCGCGCCACGCACTCTCCTCCAGATCCAGTTTGCTCAGCTTAACATCCTTAGGAATGGGAATCGGATAGCGTCCAGTGAAACACGCCAGGCACAGCTTCCGCCGCGGAATCCTCAGACCCTTGAGCATCCCCGGCACGGACTGGTAGCCGAGGCTGTCAGCGCCGATATCCTCGCGCACCTCCTCTACAGTGGAGCGGCGGGCCGCAATCAGCTCCGAGCGATTGCTCGTATCCACGCCGTAGTAGCAGGGCCACCGGATCGGCGGCGCACTGATGCGGACGTGCACCTCCTTTGCCCCTGCATTGCGAATCATCCTGATAATGCCTTTCTTGGTCGTCCCGCGTACGATCGAGTCATCCACCATCACGATCCGACGGCCCGCCAGCGCCTCCCGCAGAGGATTCAGCTTGATCTTCACACCCAACTCCCGCAGCCGTTGGTCCGGCTGTATGAAAGTGCGTGGAACATACCGATTCCTGATCAGTCCCTCCCCAAACGGAAGCCCGGAGCGTTCGGCGTACCCAATCGCCGCCGGCCAGCCCGTGTCTGGCACGGGAATCACCACATCTCCCTCCACCGGCTGATCTACCGCCAGTTGCTGCCCGAGCCCGCTCCTCGCCTCGTGCACCAGGTGGTCCCCGATCTTGCTGTCCGGGCGCGCCAGGTAGATGTATTCGAAAACACAGAGAGCCTCTCGTGGACTCGACACCACCGCGCGCGATCTCATCCCATCCTGGTCCGCCATCACCAGCTCGCCCGGCTCCACCTCGCGCAGAAACTCGGAGCCAATGAGCGTAAGCGCGCAGCTCTCCGACGCGAACACGACGGCCTCGCTGTTGAGACGACCGATGCAGAGAGGACGCACCCCGTACGGATCCCGCACCGCCATCACCGAGTCTTCCGTGAGAATAGCAAGAGAATAGGCCCCGCGCCACCGCGGCATGCAAGCCGCCACCGCCTCCTCGACGCTTCCGGCGCGGTCAGCCTCCCGGGCGACCATGCGAAGCATCACTTCGCTGTCGCTCGTGGCCTCGAACACCTCGCCCTGGCTTTCGAGCTCCCGGCGCAGCGCCGCCGTGTTGACCAAGTTCCCATTGTGGGAGAGCGCGATCTTCCCGCCGCGCCATTCGGCCACCATCGGCTGGGCATTGGCCAGGCTAGTGGAGCCAGTCGTGGAGTATCGGGTGTGGCCGATTGCCAGGTCCCCGCGCAGACGGCTCAAAGTGGTCTCGTCGAAGACCTGGGAGACCAATCCCATCTCACGGTAGACAGTGATGTCGCGGCCGTCAGATACTGCTATCCCAGCGCTCTCCTGGCCCCGATGTTGGAGCGCGAAGAGCCCAAAGTAGGTCAGCCGAGAGACATCTTCGCCAGGCCCGTAGATCCCGAAGACGCCGCATGCCTCGCGCGCCTCCGGCGCTGCAACCAGGGATCCGTTCACCGCCATTGGCTGTATCTACCCCTACTTCCTCCCCCGCGGACTGCCACCGTGAGGCGTTCGCGGCGGGCCCACTCGCTCCCCACGACGGGCCCGGGGAACCCAGCAACGCCCAGGCCCCCACTGCTGGCCGCGGGGACACTCCATCCTTCCATCACTAGCCTTTCGATCCTTGTCTGTCGAATGCTATCTGCCCACCGAGACTGTCCTCAGCAATTGCCGGAGCTACTGCTGCATCAGAGAGGGAATGGCCCCACGCCAGATCCGCTCCATGTCGGCAACCTTCAACGCAACCGGGGTCCCTTCCTCGGCGCTGATTGCTAGCTCATCGCCACCCACCTCGCCCAGGACTTGCACCGGCGCCCCCTCGCTCGCCGCAATCTCTCTGATGTGCTCCACATCGTCGGGGGCGGCCGAAATCACGATCCGCGAGGCGGACTCGCCGAAGAGCTGGGCGTCCAGCCGGACGCCGCCGTTCTTGGGCAGCGCTATCTTTGCTCCAACCTGACCCCCAATGCACGACTCCGCCAGCGCAACCGCGAGCCCGCCGTCGGAGCAGTCGTGAGCCGAGGCCGCAACCCCCTCGCGCACCGCCGCCAGGCACGCCGCCTGCACCTTCTTCTCCCGGTCCAGGTCCAGCCGCGGGGGCCGCCCTGTCACCTGGCCATGAATGCGCTTCAGGTACTCCGTGCCGCCCAGATCCTCGTGCGTCTCTCCCAGCAGGAGAACCACGTCTCCCGCTCGCTTGAATCCGACCGTGCAGTGCCGCCGCACGTCATCCAACACTCCGATGACCCCGAGCACCGGCGTCGGATAGACCGCCGTATTGGGGGTCTCGTTGTAGAAGCTCACGTTCCCGCTCACGACCGGCAGGCCGAACTCCCGACAGGCGTCGGCCAGTCCCTCCACGCACCTCTTGAACTGCCAGAACCGATCGGGCTTCTCCGGGTTGCCGAAGTTCAGGCAGTCCGTCACTCCCGCGGGGTCCGCGCCCACGCACACCAGGTTGCGGGCGGCCTCGGCGACAACGAGCTGTGCGCCCAGATAGGGATCCAAGTAGCAGTAGCGGCCATTCCCGTCCGTGGTGACGGCAATGCCTTGCCGGTAACCCTTCAACTGGAGCACCGCCGCGTCCCCTCCCGGGGCCACGACGGTGTTCGTCTGCACCATGTGGTCATATTGATGATATACCCACGCCCCGCTCGCGATGTTTGGGCTGGCGAGCAGATCGCGCAACACCGCGTTCATATCGTCGGGGAGCGGCAACCCCGATAGCTCGGCCGACTGAACCTCCCGGTAGTACGCAGGCTCCTCCGTCGGCAGATCATAGACCGGCGGGTCCGCCAGGGCTTTCGCCTCCACCTCGGCCACCACCTCGCCATTGTCGCGCACCCGCAGAATACCGTCTCCCGTGACCTGTCCGATAACTACCGCGTTCAGCCCCCACTTGCGAAAGATGCCCAGCACCTCTTCCTCTCGCCCCTTTTCCGCTACCAGCAGCATCCGCTCCTGGGATTCGGACATCATCATCTCCCAGGGCTCCATGCCCGGCTCCCGGCGTGGTACCTGCTGGAGATCCACGTCCATGCCGTGATCCCCGGCGGCCGACATCTCGCAGGTGGTGCAGGTGATACCGGCCGCCCCCATATCCTTGAGGCCGACCACCGCGCCGGTATCCAGGGCTTCCAGGCAGGCCTCGATCAGGCATTTCTCTGTGAAGGGATCCCCGATCTGCACCGTCGGCCGCTTCTCCTCACCCTCTCCGAACTCATGGCTGGCCAGGATGCTGGC
>CP070816.1:2316786-2322003 GCA_020344235.1 Armatimonadota bacterium | reverse complement strand
GCTCAGCGCTATGGTGTTGTTCACCGGCATCATCAGGTGGTTGCCGATGCTCCACAACAGCATGGAGGCGATCATCAGGGAATACTCGGCGCCGAAGAAGGCCAGCCCGGCGATGCCGAGCGCCAGGATGACTCCCGAGAGTGCGCCGAGTCTGATCTCCGAAAGAAAGAAGAGCATGCCCCCCAGTAAGGTCACGAGAAACCCGGGCAGCTCGCGCGGGAACTCCAGCCGTCCCCGCGCCTCGGCCCCCATCTGAAAGGTGTCGCTGAGGAAGTTATTGAAGGTCGTCTCGTATATGCCCCCAGTGATGCCGAGGGCGCCGATGACCAGCAAGAAGAGCGTCAGCTCTCGCCGAACATCGCGGGGCCGCCCGTTGTCATCGCTTACCATAATGCTAATTTGCTACCTGTCTTGGAAAGGCGCCCGCGCGGCGAGTTTGCCAGCGCTGCCCACGATTCGATAATCCTTCAGGTGCTGGTCGACAGCCCGCGCCACCGCCTCCTGCGCGGCCTCAGTGCTTCCGTCTTCGCGCAGGGACGCCTCATAGGGCTGGCGGAGACCGGTGGCAACGTTGATCTTGGCGATGCCATTGTCAATCGCCCGCCGCACGTAGCTCAGCCTTATGCCGGTTCCCCCGTGGAGCACCAACGGCGCGCTCACTTTCGCCGAGAGCCTGCGCAGGTGCTCGATGCTCAGCCGCGCCTCGACCTTCAACTGATCTTTCGCGGCGCCACTGATCGCCCCGTGGACGTTGCCGACGGCCACCGAGAGCCAGTCCACCCCCGTTTCGCCGACAAGCCGTGCCGCCTCCTCGACATCGGTGAATCCCCTGCCCGACGCGAACAGCTCTTCATATGGCGGCAGCGGTCCCGGCTCATGCCCCAGCACGGCCCCCAGCTCCGCCTCCACCGCCGCTCGCGGTTGAGCCATTGCGACCACTTCCTTCGTGACCGCGATGTTCTCCGCGAGCGGGAGGCGGGAGCCGTCTATCATCACAGAGTCATATCCAAGCTCCAGTGCCTCCTCGATCAGCGGCCGCCACTCGACCCTCCTCTGCTCCTCATCAATCACGGGAAGGTGGTCTTGATGCAGCCGCGCATGGGCCCGGTCGGCGTGCCGCTCGAACTCGCTCGCCACCGCCTGGTAGCTCTGGGCACCGAAGCGCTCGATGTCCGGCCTCGCCACCTCCACGAGTGCGAATGAGTTGCTCGCCTCGAGCGCCTCCACTATCGGCCGCACCATCGGCAGGTAAGCGACATTGAAGGCCGGCACCGCGATGCGCAGCTCGCATGCCCGACGCATGATCTCTGCGACGGGCAGCTTTCGCAGCGATTCCTCAGCTTGCGCCCCAGTGCCGGGCGTCACTTCTTGTCGCGCCTCGCGTTTCTCTGCCATCCCCATCTCCGCCAGCTATAGCTCCCGCAGCGGGGCCAGCGCAGGATACAGCAGCCGGTACTCCCGCATCTGCCGCGCGTACGCCCCAGCCATGGCGGCCTCCGGCTCAATCGTCTCCTTCACCTCGACTGCTTGCCCGACCGCCTCCTCCAGGCTCCGGTATGTTCCCGCCGAGACCCCTGCAAGCAGCGCGACCCCGAGACAGACGGCCTCGGGGCTTCGCAATGTCTGCATCCGCCTGCCCGTCATGGCGGCCCGCAGGCGGAGGCCCAGCCGAGACCGCGCCCCTCCTCCCGTGCACCGGATGGTCTCGAACGATCCCGCGGCGCCGGCGAGCATCTCGGCGATGATACCCAACTCGCAGGCCAGCCCTTCGAGTATCCCCTTGTAGATGTGATACCGGTTCGTGGTCTGAACCAAACCTATGATTACCCCCGTAGCACGCGGATCGAAGTGTGGGTTGCCCGACCCGATCAGATGCGGCATTACGCACAGCCCAGTTGGACCATCGGGGGCCATCTGCTCGAGGCGGTCGTGCACCTCCTGCCCGCGGGCCTCCGCCTCCGCCGCTTCCCCCGCGCAGAAGATGTCGCAGAACCACTTCACCATGAGGCCCGACGGAAAGTAGGCGATTGTTATGTACTGGTCCGGCACGACGTGACAATAGGAGTTGAGGCTGGCGGACAGGGACGCTTCGCCGAGGCTCGGCTCGCTGCCCACGGCCGTCAGACACTCGTAGGTGCCAATCGAATCCACCACCATCCCGGGCGCGATGGCTCCCATCCCCAGCGCCCCGCACGGCTGGTCGTGCCCACCCACCACGAGGGGAGTTCCCGCGGGGAGCCCCAGCTCCGCGGCCGCAGTGCGCGATAGGCGTCCCGCCGAGGTGCCGGCCGGGACCGGCGCGGGGAGCTTGTCGGCCGAGAGCCCGGCGGCATCGAGGATCTCGTCCGACCAGGAGAGGGCCCGCACGTCGAAGGCCATGAATCTGCAGGCGAGCGGGTAGGCGATGCACGGCTCCAGCCCGAGCTTCAGCAAGACGTAATCACTTATGCTCACGAAGCGCGCGGTCGCCGCCAACAGGTCGGGCTGATGTGTCCGCAGCCACTGAATCTTCGCCATCGGGTACATGGGGTGGACTATCAAGCCGGTGGTCTCGAAGATTCGCCTCTTCCCCAGGAGATCTTCCCACCACTTCGCCTCCGCCGCCGCGCGGTTGTCGGCATTGAGTATTGCCGGGCCGATGGGCTCCCCGCGCTCGTTCGTGGGGACGAAGGTCTCGCCGTGGGAACTCAACCCCACCGCTTGCACCGCGTCTCCCTTCACCTTCGACGCGGCCTCACGCACGGCCGATGCGACCGCCCGCCACAGCACGTCCGGGTCTATCTCCACCATCGAGGGTCCCGGGAACTCGGGCGCGTAGGCCTGCACGGCCTCAGCCAGCACCTCCCCGGAGGCACCGAATACCACCGCCTTGCAGCGGCTAGAACCGATGTCGACCCCCATCAGGCTCATCGCGCCCGCCGGCCCTCGCGCGCCCGCATCAGCTCCCGGTAGCGCGCAACGATCTCCCGCATCACAACCGGGATATCCAGATCGAAGGGGCACCGCTCGACGCACTGCCGGCACTCCTCGCACCGATCCACCAGCTCGATCTCCTTGCGGTACTCGTCCCGAGCGATCCAGTCATCCCCGAACTGCTTGTGGTACACGTCGTAGAACATGACGGAGAGCACCGGCACTCCCTGCGGGCACGGCTGGCAGTAGCCGCACCCCCGGCAGAACTTCTCCCCAAGCTGGGATTTGATCTTCGCCATCTCTCGGCGGTCAGCGTCGGTCAGCTCGACTCCGGTTTCCACGAGGTTGACGACCTCGCGAAGCTCGGCCTCCGTCTCGAAGCCGATCACGGGAGCCATGCTCGGGAACTGGAGCACGTAACCGAGGCAGTAGCGCGCCTCGCCGAGGCGGCCGCCCCCAAAGGGCTTCATGCCCAGGAACCCGACATCGAGCCGCTCCGCCTCCTGCACCAGCCCGCGCTCGGCGGCCTCGTTTCCGACGTAGCTCACGGGGTACAGGAGGACGTCGAAGTGCCCGCTTCGCGCGTGGCTCAGGGTCCCGTCCAGGGAGTGGGAGCTGAAGCCGATAAAGCGGATCTTGCCCTGGTCCCGCGCCTCCCGCATGCATTCGATGGTGCTCTCGCCCTCGAAGATGTACTTTTCGCTGCCGGTTTCCGCGCCGTGAAACTGGTAGATGTCTACATGGTCGGTGCGCAGGCGCCGGAGGCTCTCGTCGAGCGATTCCCAGAAGTCCTTGCGCGTGCGCCCGCCGGACTTGGTGGCGATGAAGAAGTCATCGCGGCGGTGCGAGATGGCGCGGCCGATCCGCTCCTCGCTGTCCTGGTATCCGCGCGCGGTGTCCAGCATGTTGATTCCGAGGTCGAGGGCGAGGTTGAGCAGTCGCTGGGCGTGCGCGTAGTCGTACTTCGTCGCGATCTGAAGCGCGCCAAAGCCGATGCGCGAGACCTCCAGCCCGGTCCTTCCCAATCGCATCTGCTTCATTCTCGATTGCCTCTCCCGGCTTGAAGCTCGTCTCCGCGGTTGGTGTTCCGGGCGCCGGCTCCCGAAACCTGCCGAGGCCGCTCACCGCGGCCGCCAAAGAAGCCGTTGACCGATTGATGGTGGTGTGCGACACTTGGGGCGAAGGCGAGGAGGCCCATATGGACCTGAATCAGGCGGCTCTCATTGCCGGGTTCATCGTTGCCGTGCTCGCCATACTGGGGTACGTGTTCGGCGCGTTTCGCTGGCTGTGGGAGCGGGTAAAGGGCAAGCCGAAGGCGGAGGAGGCGGTCCCGGCGCCCGCGCCGAAGCCCGAGCCAGCCCCTACCACGCCCCCCTCGTTGATTCACAACCTCCCTTATCCCCCCAACCCCAACTTCACGGGGCGCGAGGGGTTGCTGAAGGCGGTGCGGGAGGCGTTGGAGGGGGGAGAGGCGACGGCGCTGACGCAGGCGATTGTGGGCCTCGGGGGTGTGGGCAAGACGCAGCTCGCGCTGGAGTATGCTTACCGCCGCGCCGAGGATTACTCCGTCATCTGGTGGGTGCGGTCCGAGGAGGCCGCTCAGTTGGCATCCGACTACGCCGCCCTCGCCGCCGCCCGGGACCTCCCGGAGAAGGACTCCCCCGACCAGACGGTGACCATCGAGGCCGTGCGCCGCTGGCTGGAGCAGAACTCCGGCTGGCTGCTGATCTTCGACAACGCGCCGAAGAGGGAGGCGGTGTACGAGTATCTTCCGCACGGCGGGGACGGACACGTGCTCATCACCTCCCAGGATCAAGCGTGGGGAGAGGTTGCGAAGGCGGTGTCGGTGCCGGAGTTCCCGCGGCCGGAGTCGGTGGAGTTCCTGAAGAAGCGGACCGGGCAGGAGGAGGGGGCGGAGGAGCTGGCGGAGGCGGTGGGCGACCTGCCGCTGGCGCTGGAGCAGGCGGCGGCCTATGTGGAGGCGACGAAGTGCACGCTGGGCGACTATGTCGCGCTGTTCGAGACGCGCCGGCGGGAGCTGTGGGAGAAGGAGAAGCCGCCCGCGGGGTATGACGAGACGGTCGGGACCACGTGGGCGATGGCGATGGAGCGGGCGAAGAAGGAGTGCGCGCCCGCCACGGATCTGCTAAACCTGTGCGCCTTTCTCGCGCCGGACGACATTCCGCTTGACGTGATTCGGGAGCACGCCGATGATCTGCCCAATACGCTGGCGGAGGTTGTCGGGGATCAGCTCGCGCTGAACGAGGTCGCGGCCGCGCTGCGGAGGTACTCGCTGGTGATGGT
>CP070816.1:2309546-2316686 GCA_020344235.1 Armatimonadota bacterium | reverse complement strand
CAGCACAGCCGCGAGCCCGAGAAGCAGTGGGATAGACCCCACCGGGCGGGAAGTGTTTCTCCGTCCCGAGACCACGAAAGACACGAGCACTGCCTTCATAGTAATACTCCCCTTTGCGCTATAGCTCAGCCCGTGGGAGCGTGCATCTTCCTGGCGCTGCCCCGCGACCGGTCGGAAAGGCCACGTGCAGGTGCCTGGTTAGCATCCCGCCAGCGTATGCTTGCTCCTCACGATGGCTTTTCCATGTTTGGGGCCCATTCTGCGAGTGATCCGGAGGCAGGTCAGGGGGGTCGTCGAGCTGTCGGACGCTCACGAGGCCTAGCATGCGGAGCAAGCCCTGAAACAGCAGCGGGGAAGGGGCAAACCCCTTCCTCGTCAACACGACTTCGTCTTGCTATAGGGCGGCCGTATCGCGGATCCCGCGCACATCAGACAGAGATGAAAAGGGGCCCGGAGCCCCAAGGACAGGCAGATAGACAAGTCAGGCATCGTGGAAATCAGGGACTCGCTATGAGGCCAATCAGTAAATCGCTGAGCTGGGCTCTGTGCCCACAGCGTCCATCTCTCTCGGATTGCATTCACCCGCGGCCTCGTGCGCGGAGCCCCGCGCCCCGCCCTGTGGACCTCTGACTCCCCCAAATCGCCTGACGGCGGCCTTGTTGTTCACGCGCGCAGGCTGACTGCCATCTCACAAGTGCCCCACACCCACACACGGTTCCATCGCCTCGTGACAGCGACAGCGTCGCCCTAGAAAGACACCGACGGCAGTCCCCTGGCCCCGAGCACCGTGGTGGAGAAGATCGCCATCGCCACCTCGATCAGAAGCTGCCCGAGCACCAGGCCGAGAAAGGCGGGCCGCAGCCCCCGATAGAGCCTGAGCCCTCCATAGCGTCGCACCAGTGTAGTGAGCAGCCAGGCGATCAGCGCGTTGGTCCACACATGCTGGTTCGTGTGATAGACGCTCGCCACGATGAATCCGATAGGCGTAAACGGCCACCACACGAAGCGGGATGATAGCAGAAACAATGCCAGCGTCACCCCGGCGCCGACCACCATCGCGAAGCGCAGCCAGTTGTCGGCCCGCTCGGGCGAGCGAAGGCTATTCCCGAACTCGCGGAAGGCGCACGTCGGCACCGCCGTTATCGGCCAGCACTCCATGGACACCGCGCCGTAGTGGTAGGCTACGTAGAGCAGGCCCGCCCCCCCCGCGAGAAGAGCCCCGACCGTCGTGATCACCGCTGCGGCGGGGAACCGGCGAGCCGCGATGCGCTCACCGTGGATCAGCTTGAAGCTGTTCATCATGTAGAGAATGGCCAGGTTCTGCGGCTCCAACATGAACCCCATTGTCAGGTACGAGTACATCGCAAGCGAACGCGGACCAAGCGCGCTGGCGCCCACCGTGCGGATCACCGTCCATCGCGTACTCACCTGAGGCCTCGGCTGCGTCAGCCCTGCCGCCGCAACCAGCCGGGAGGTGCCGATCATCGAAACGTAGAAGGCGACCATGATGAGACCGAAGCTCCACCACGACATCCCCGCCCGAATCGCCCACCACAGCATGAACCCATTTGCCAGAACGAACCCGACCAGGGCCGCGCCGTTCGTCATCGGGGCCAGACGATCTTCCGCCTCTCGCTCCCTGCGCAGCAGCGACCGCAGCCCGGCCCGGACCGCGCCGCGCGACTGATACACCACCATGGCGCTGAACAAGACGAAGCCCCCCGCCCCCGCATAATCGGCAAACCCGCGCGGGTTGAAAGAGCCCATCGCCTGCGTGCCGTGAGGCGGCAGCCCGAAGCTGCCGCACACCAGCAGAAACGCGTAGAAGAGCGCGTAGAACGCCCACAGGCTGAACGAAACCTCGGTGGGGATGAGGCACAGCACCCCTATCGTTGCCGGCGCGATGCGAACCACCACGTCCGACAGCGCGCTCATCGGCAGCCCGGCGTTGTCGAAGTGCTGACCCACGTCGTGCACGAGGGTGGGCGCCGGCACTGCCGGAAAGAGCTTGTTCAGCCACACCAAGAGAGTGAGCGTTCCGGCAAGCGCGAACCCCAGCCAGAAGGCCCTCTGGCCGAAGGCGCTCCCGCGAAGCGTGGCATCTTGCCTCTCTCCGACCATGGCCAGCGGAATCTCGGTCAGAGGGAAGGCCAGCCGCTGGCGCTCGATCCAGTCCTTGCGCATCAGCGACCCGAGACACAGCATCGCGAAGATCGAGGCCAGGGCGAACCCACCCCAGGCCGACGCCGGCACCAACCAGTCGCTCCACGGCAGCGAGGCCTCCTTCGGGAGCCCCTCCCAGAACCAGGACATCCGCTCGGGATTGCTGGGATGCAGCCACGTCGGAAGGTACGGAAGCACAGTGGTATCCCACCCCAGCGCCACCCGCGCGTGGTACTGCGGATAGGCCGCAATCGGCAGCGCGTACGGGTTGTGCACCACTACCACAGCGGCCGCGATCGTCAGCATGCAGTAGACTATCAGCACCTCCGCGCGGCTCAACGCGTAGCGTGACCGCACCGCGCGAAGCACCCCGTTCACGGCCACAAGCAGGAAGGCAAACGCCACCGGGCCCGCGGGAAGCGCCCCCCAGCCGAAGCCCCAGGTCAGGCGCGCATAGTGGTCCGTATAAGGGCTGATAGCCGCCCATGCCATGGCGGCAAGCGCGCCGATGAGCACGGCGCGAGTTGTCACTGACCCCTCTCGTTTCATAGCCCGACCGCCCGTTGCCGATTCGAGATGCTCCGCGCGATCACCTTGTCAACCGACCCGGGGCTCATACCATCGCAGGCGGCCTGTTGCCGTGCCGCTTTCCCTCAAGCCTGCGCGCCGACCGCCTGCCGCCGCCCCGAATACCATCGTCAAACGTCACCCTCGCGGGGTCTTGACAAGATCGCAGCGGCTGCGCTATATAAGTACCTGATATTCCAGACCATTCGAGAGGGCTGCTCCGGCACATGGCATCCATCGGCGGCGACATTCTCAAAGGCAATACGCTCACCCTCATCCTCACTCTCCTCGAGAAGCAGGCGATGTACGGGTTCCAAATCGCCAAGGAAATAGACCGGCGCACTGACGGGGTGCTGCGGTTTCGCGAGGGGCTACTCTACCCCGCGCTCCATCAACTGGAGAAAGAGGGGCTGGTGGAGAGCGAATGGCGGGTCTCAAGCCAGGGGCCGCGGCGGAAGTACTACCTCCTGACCCGCAGAGGAAGGAAGGAAGCAGCCCGGCTCCGCGAGCGTTGGTCCGTGTTCTCGGGCGCGGTCAACCAGATTGTGGGAAAGCCCCGTGACTAGCATCGAGTCCTATCTCGACGCGTCTTGCGTTCGCTTGGCGGTGAACCCGGCGGAGGCCGAGGATGTTCGCGAGGAGCTTCGCGCGCATCTGCACGAGCTGGTGGAAGAGCACGTCGCCGAGGGTATGGACCGGCAGGCCGCCGCCGAGCGCGCCCTCGCCCGCTTCGGCGACGCGCGCGCGCTGCACGACTGCCTCAACCGCGTCCACCGCGGCGACGTGTGGTGGGCCCTGCGCCTCAAGGGCCTTGCGCTGGGGCTCTTGATCGGCGCTCTCTTTGGAGTTCTGGCCCCCATCGGCGGACATCTGGAGTTCGCTGCCAGGGCCTTCCCACTTCCCGCCGACGTTGACCCCTCGCGGGCCCACATCGCCATCAACGCCATGCTCGCCGGCGGTGTCATCGGCCTCCTCTCGGCCGGAGGCCGCGGCCTCCTCGCCGGATGGTGTGTCGGCTCCCTCCTCTGGCTCACAGAGTATGTCGTCCACTGGATCATTGGTGTGGCGAGCGGCGCCGCCGACGCTGGGCCAAGTGTGCTGAGTTCAGTGCTTCTGGCACCTCTGCTTGGGGGGATGTTCGGCGCGGCCGTTGGCGCCGGCACGGCCGCCATTCTGTCGGCCGCCGCTCGCGTGCGACCGCAGATCGGGTAGGCTTTTCTTCTCTCCTCAAGCCGGAACTTTTCACCCCCTCTCCGCGTCTCATAGCTGACAGTATATCAGCTTCAGAGGTTCCAGGGCACGTGAACCTGAGAAGCAGCTCGTTTCGGCGCTGGCGAAGCGTCTCCCCGAGCAGACGACGGAGCAGTCGGCGCTGGGGGCCGACGTTCCCGCCCGGCGCCCCTCCTGCTGCGCGCCTCCTCGCATCCCTGACTCCGGCCGCCCGCGCGGCCCTGCTCCAACCAGTGGTCGCGCTCAGGCGCGAGTAGGCAGATAGCCCAGCGGAAATTCTGAAACATTTCTGCCCCCAAGTGCGTCTACATCAGTGGGAGGTACCTAAGAAGCTTACGTAGAAGGAAGAATCCCGACCGGCGGGCGGCCGGGAGTGCCCGCGACCAAGTGGGAGGAGCTGCATGATCGTCAACCTGCCTAAGATAGCTCTCGCGCTGGCGCTGATGCTCGTCCAGACTTCGTACTGTGTTGCTGGCGACTCACCTCACGTGCTGTCGCTGCCGGATGCCGTACAGCTCGCCCTCGCCCGCGACGCCCTGGTGAGGGATGCCCAGCAGTCGCTGGACAATGCGCGGGCGAGACTGGTGCAGGCCAGCGCCCTCACCCCCACCCTCACGACGAGCGCCAACAGCTCCGCCGCCAGCTCCGCCGGGCTCGACCCGGAGTCAATCATCTCGGGAACTGACTACTCCTCCCAGTCCTACTACTCGTCTGTCAACGTCCCCATGCGCGGCGGCGCCAACCTCAGCCTGTCCAGCTCTGCCTCCACCACCACCACGAACTCGGAGCTTCGAACCGGGGAGGGGATGGAGTTCACTTATGCAGGGGCCTCGGTGGGGGCGGGTGTCTCCCGTCCCCTATCCATTTTCCGCGACGAGCGGGTGCTCACCGAGGGACCGCGCTGGTCGGCTGATATATCGGTCCGGAGGGCCGAACTTGCCCTGGAGGAGGCGCGCCGGAGGGTGGTGGGGGATACGCTCGCCGCTTTCTTCGGCGCGCTGCGAGCCCGGCGGCAGGCGGAGATCGCAGCCGCCTCCCAGCGAGAGGCAACCGAGCTGTTGCGCATCGCCAAGAGCAAGCTCGACCGCGGCAAACTGGCCGAGATCGAGGTGATGGAGGCTCGCGTCAGTGCCGACTCGGCGGGTGTCGCGCTGCGCCGCGCCGAGTCGTCGGCCGCCACTGCCCTCGATGCTCTCAAGAACTTCCTGGGGATGGGGCTGGAGCAAGCCGTTCAACTGAACCACGACGAAACTGGGACCGCCAACGCGCTGTCGCCTGACGAGGCGGCACTGGTGGAGCGGGCAATTGCCCAGCGCGCGGACCTCCAGCAGCTCAGATGGGGGATTCGGTCCGCAGAGCTATCGGTACGCCAGGTGGAGGCCGAGAGCAGGCCGGGCGCATCGCTCGGGGCCGGCTACACTCGCACGGGGCAGGCGGAGACCATCGGCGAGAGCTTCCACCAGCTCGTCAACCCGAGCTGGTACGTTGGGCTCCTCTTCACCACCAGCCTGACCCAGAGAGAGGATCGGGCGGCCATCGAGCAGGCGCGCGGCTCCCTGCGGCTTGCCCGCATGAACGAGGAGCTGCGCCGCGACGAAGTGCGCCTCGAGATTCGGCACCTGCTCCGAGAGGTCCGGGATGCCGCGGCCAATGCTGCCCAGCTCGCCGAAACAGTGAGAATCGCAGAGGAGAACCTGCGTATCCGGCAGGTGCAGTTCGACCATGGCCTCATCCGCCCCATTGACGTCACCCAGACAGAACGCCAACTGACCGAGGCGCGCGCCCAGCTCCTCGATGCCGTCATTGATCACGAGCTTTCCGCCGCGCAGTTGAGCCTGGCCGCCGGCGAAATGCCAGCGGTGGTCACCCATGAAACCGTTCAATAGGGGAGGAGCTTGCCCGTTGGGCGGGAGCCCATAGGTTGGGCCGGAGCTTGCTCCTGCCCCTATGCCAAGAACGCATAGAAGGAGACGCTGAAATGAAGCTCGCATGGCGTGTGGCTGTGATCATCGGAATCGCCTTTCCCCTCACAGGTTTTGGGTGCGCGAAGACCGAGCAGCCGCCTCAGCCGACGCCTGCGAAAACGTCAGTTCCCCTCCCTGACTGGGCCCCCGAGGACCCCTCGCCTGAGTTCCTGCGCGCGGCGAAGGTGCTCAGAGGCGTGCCGATGGATGCCGTCGGCAGGGGCGATTTGCCGGAGCAATCATGGCGAGCGCTGCTCGCATACATGAAGCGCGTCAATCCGACATTGTGGCGGCTCTTCGGCAGCCTCTCGGACGCACAGATTGACAGCTTCCTGGCAGCGAAAAGAATCGCCATAGCTGTCCCTGACCTCACGCCCGGGCAGATGGCCGCCCTCGACGCAGTGCTGGACGCGAACAAAGGCAACGAGATGGAGATGGAGGGGGTCACCGTGCCGGATTTCCGGACTCTGCTGTACAAGATGGGCGCCGCGGAGGACCTGTCTGATGTAACCATCGGCTTCACTATCGAGGGGGCGAACACGCTGTCCTTCAACGCTCGCGTGCATGGTGTGAAAGACCCACTGGTATGGACGGGCTGGGCGCAAGCCCCGCGGCTGGGGCCGCAGACAGATGCGCGCCCCGCACACGGCCCGTAGGGCAGGAGCCCTGGGCGCCGTGGCGGCTTGCTCCTGCCACTGTGCCAAGAACGCATCACAAGCGGGTGGGGCAGGAGCTCGCCTCCTGCCCCGGATCTCGCATGACAAGGAGACGCTGAAATGAACCTTGCACGGCGTGTGGCTGTAATCATCGGAATCGCCGTTCCCCTCACAGGCTTTGGGTGCGCGAAGACCGAGCAGCCGCCTGAGCCAACGCCTGCGAGAACGTCAGTTCCCCTCCCGGACTGGGCCCCCGAGAATCCCTCCCCCGAGTTCCTGCGCGCGGCGAAGGTGCTGAAGCCGATGCCGCTGGAGACGTTGTCCCCCGGAGAGGAGGCAGTGCCGGGCCTCGCCGCGGTATCTGCCCGGATTCGCGAGACCTGGCCGGCAGCATATGGGGTCTTTGGCTCGCTCACCGACGAGCAGATAGAACGGTTTGTGTTAACCAAGGAGGTGCGCATGCCGATCAAGTCGCTGACAGCGACGCAACGGGAGGCATTGGACACCTGGTTCCAGACCTACCGCCAAGCTATGAAAGGGGCTGGGGAGGCCTTGCCGGT
>CP070816.1:2306079-2309446 GCA_020344235.1 Armatimonadota bacterium | reverse complement strand
TGCCGGCCAGGTCAGGGCGCAGGCCCAAGCTCGTCCTCAAGCGTCGCTACTCTCTATACTACGTGCTCAACATCTTCTCGGGCGCTCGCAAGCAGATATTCCTGACCTTCGGACCTTGGGTTCTCATCAAGGTATTCGGCGAGCCGGCGCCGACAATCGCAAAGCTCTGGATAGTGGCCTCAGCCATCGGCATAGTGTTTCAGCCGCAGTTGGGAAAGCTCATAGATCGCTTCGGCGAGCGCGCAATCCTGATGACAAACGCCTTGCTGTTGATCGGTGTCTGCATCGGTTATGGCTTTGCGCACCAGATGCCGCTGGCCAGGCCCGTCCAGCTCGTCTACGTGTGCTATGTGCTCGACAACGTGCTCTTCGCAACCGGAATAGCAAGGGCAACCTATCTGGACAAGATCGCGGATCAGGAATCGGACATCCACGCCTCGCTCTCGCTGGGAGTGAGCATTGACCACGCGGTGTCCATGTCACTCCCGGCGCTCGGTGGGCTGCTCTGGGTGAAGCATGGATTCTCGTCGGTCTTTGTGGCGGCAGCCGTGCTGGCCGCGCTGAACTTGGCGGCGGCCAGTCTGATTCGGACCCCGCGGCGGATGGCAAGCGATGGATCGGTCGTCAGCGGCGGCCAGTCATCCCCTGAGCCGTAGAGGTCATGCCGCCGGGAGGCTTGGAAAAGCGGGGGTGGGCTTGTCTAGCCTCTGGAATCGGCGTATAATCTCGAAGCTTCGCCGGACCTTCGGCGCGACCGTCTCCCCGGAGCTACTCCGCATTTCCGCCGCGCAAGTCGGCCGGGCGCGCCACACGGCTGCGGAGAACGCGCGGCTGTTCGCAATAGGGCTCACATGCACAGGTCGCAGGAACCGATACAGACGGGTTGCGCGAGCTGCCCCGTGGGGGATTGCCCCGCACGAGCCGGCCGGGATGCAAGTCCTCTGAGCGGGTGGCGTCTCGGGCTGGCGGCGATGTGCCTGTTTCTGTCTCCCATCGTGTTGGCCATCGTCGGGGCGATTTGTCTTGGTGCAAGCGGACAGTCGCAGTTGGTGGGGGGGATTGCCGGTCTGGTATTCGGTATGGCGCTCTCGCTGGTCGTCTCCAGAGCGATTGCACGACGCGACACCGAAGGCGCAAGATCACAATGACCACTGTCGCCGCCAGGAAAGGCGGCTTTGGCCGCGGCGTCCATCCGCCCCACAGGAAGCAGTTCACCGAGGCCGCCGCGGTCGAGGTCCTGCCAACGCCGGGGGAAGTGCGGATCGCCTTGCTGCAGCACCTGGGAGCGCCCTGTGAGGCAACTGTCAAGGCGCGGACCGAGGTCGCTCTCGGAGATGTAGTGGGGGAGTCAACGGGGTTCGTGTCCGCGCCCGTTCACGCCAGCGTCACCGGAGTCACCGCGCGCCAGTCCGTCACCACCCTCCCGAACGGCCGGCACGTGCCCGTTATCCCCATCAAGGCCGCCGAGGAGCAGCCCTTCACCGGCGAGGCCCTCTTCGAGGACATCTTCGGTGGGGAGTGGCCGACCGACGGATACGAGCAATACGAGCCCCAGCAGATCGTCGAAGCCGCGCACGACGCGGGGCTGGTCGGCCTTGGTGGGGCGGCCTTTCCCACACACGTCAAGCTCACCCGCAACGAGCAGAAGCCCATAGATACGCTGCTCATCAACGGCTGTGAGTGCGAGCCATACCTGACGGCGGATTACTCGCTGATGCTCGCCGCGCCGGTGCCCATCATCACCGGTGCGCTGCTCGCCCAGCGCGCCGTCGGCGCTGGTCGCGTGATCGTCTGTATCGAGGACAACAAGCCGAAGGCCGTCGCCGCCGTTCGCCGGGCCGCCGAGGGGACCGCCGTCGAAGTGCGCATCCTCAAGACCAAGTATCCGCAGGGCGGAGAGAAGCAGCTCACCGTTGCCGTCCTCGGCAGGGAGGTGCCCACCGGAGGCTTGCCGCTCGACATCGGCGCGGTGGTGCTGAACGTGGCCACCTGTGCCGCGCTGGCCCGCGCCGTCGTGCGCGGCAAGCCGCTCACACATCGCATCGTAACGGTGTCGGGCGGCGGCATCAAGCAGCCCAAGAATCTGTTGGTGCCGATTGGCGCGAGCTACCGTGACCTGATTGACTACTGCGGCGGTATGACGCACGACGCCGCGCGGGTCGTATCCGGCGGCCCCATGATGGGATTCACCATCGGCAGCCTCGACGTGGTGGTGACAAAAGGGGCCAGCGGCCTCACGGTATTGACCCACGAAGACGTGCGCAGGGCGGAGGAGACCACCTGCGTCCGGTGCGGCCGCTGCGTGGACGTCTGCCCGCTGCGTCTGGTCCCCACGAAGATCGCTCTCGCCTCACGAGCGGGCGACGTCGAACTGGCGGAGCGCTACCATATCACCGCCTGTATGGAGTGTGGATGCTGCGCCTACGTCTGTCCGGCCGGCATCCCACTCGTCCAGCTCATGCGGGTAGGCAAGGTCATGGTGCAGAAAGCGAAGAGACCATAGCCGGACGGGCGACGAGGGCAGTCGGGATTCGATGACAGAAGGCGAAGCTGCGAGCACCGCGGGAGTATCGAAGGGGGAGGTCGCCGCCACGGGGCAGACGGTCTATGTCGCGCCTTCGCCGCACTTGTTCGACACCGCGGTGACAACGCGGCGAATGATGGTGGACGTGCTCATCGGCCTGGCGCCGCCGACGGCGATGGCCGTCCTGGTGTTCCAGTGGTATGCTGTGGTGCAGGTGGGTCTGTGCGTGCTGAGCAGCCTGGCGGCGGAGGCGCTGTTCACGTGGATGCGAGGGAAGCCGGTGCGTCTGAGCGACTGCTCGGCCCCTGTTACGGGAGTGATCTTGGGGCTGTCGCTGCCGTGGAGCGCGCCGTGGTACACCGGCTTCATCGCCTCGGCCGTGGCCATCGGCATCGGCAAGCTCCTCTTCGGCGGCCTGGGGCAGAACATCTTCAACCCGGCCATGGTGGGGCGGGCCTTCGTCCTCATCGCCTTCCCCGCCACCCTGGGCGCCTCGGCGTACGTGCGGGCCGACGCGGCCATCGACGCCCTCACCCGGGCCACGCCGCTGACGGCGGCCAAGCAGGCGGGGGTGAGCGCCAGCCTGATGGACCTGCTGGTGGGCACCACCAACGGCTCCCTGGGCGAGACCAGCGCCATCGCTTGCATCCTGGGCGGCCTGTACCTGTGCATCCGGCGCACCGCCTCCTGGGAGATTCCCGCCGGCGTGCTGCTGGCCGTGGCCGTGCTGGCGGGTCTGGACGATCTCACCGGCGCCGCCAGCTCGTGGACCGTCCTCCACCAGCTGCTCGGCGGCGCCCTGCTTTTCGGCGCCTTCTTCATCGCCACGGACCCGGTCTCCAG
>CP070816.1:2298380-2305979 GCA_020344235.1 Armatimonadota bacterium | reverse complement strand
TGTGCCGAGCATCCCGACCTTCGGCATTGGGCCATAGCCTCGGGAAGGTGAGAGCCCTCAGTTCCATGGCGGTGCCTGGGAGGACTTAGCCACTCGGCGCGCGCTTCCACTCCCCCCAACTCGGCCGCTTCCTCCAGCAGGACCCGATCGGCAGCGGGTTAAACTGGTACCCATACGTCGGCAACAACCCCGTGGTCTACATTGATCCCGAGGGGCTCGTCAGGTGGCGCGACGTCAGCGACTGGTACATGGGTGGGATGGGGGGTGCCAGCGCCGGTGTCGACTGTGCTTTATGGTAGTGAGCCGGACTCGGCTGCGACGCGCTCCGTGAGTAAGCGCTGAGGGACTCTCAATGCACAGCGAAGACACGGCCCACAACCGGCAGGACTCTCACGCATCGGGCTGGCGATACGCTCCGAAGCTCCTCTTGTGCGTCGCGGCATTGGGCATCCTCTGGGGCCTCGCTGCCCTCGCGTCGCTGGCCATGGGGCGGCGTATCCTTAGCATCAATCCATACTTCGGAGGAACGCCATACGGCGACGCCACAATGACCGTTATGGCGGTGCTGAGTCTCGTGCAAGCCAGAGCTATTCTCCAGCGGACACGCCGAGGTGTATGTGCAGTGTGGGCCTGGTGCGCCTCTTTTCCCCTGGCTCATTGGCTCATGTCCCCTCCCGAGCAGAGGGCTCGCCTGGCTGCGGTCGGGGCAGTGTTCGCGGTCGCTGTGGGCACCTATGCCTGGCACAACCGCTGGTGGTTCGCCACCGGTAGCGGCCTTCCCGCGCCCCCATACCGGGGAGTCGCGGAACCAGCCGTGGGGGCAGACTCCGGGCGCAGGCCAGAAGAGAGTCGCCGCGTCTTCTCGATTACCTGGCCTCGCTCTTTCGCGATCTTCCGCGATGTCCTACCGCAGAGCTACCGTAATCTGCCCCCTCTCTTCTATCAGTTCATCACTGCTGGCGTAGCGTTCGGAGTAGTGGCCTTGGTCGCTTCGGTCACCGTGCTCCCTATTCACGCCGCAGACTCCCCAAGCTCCCTCGCACAAGCATCCCTTGTGGTGGCCCCAGCCCTTGGCGTGCTCGGCATCCTCCAAGCGGTCGGCCTACTCATCCGCGCTCGATGGGCTCTGTGGAGCCTTTACGCCTGGCTCCTCGCGATTGCCGTTGCAGCCTGGCTCTACCTGCCCCACCTGTCGTCGAACCCGGTCTGGCCAATCCTGGTCACCGCATGCCTTGCGCTGTCCGCGTACTACTTCTACAAGCGGCGGAACTGGTTCCGGAGGAGTCGCTAACACCCCTTGAGCCGCGCCTGGGGCTGCCTCACCGATGCCACTCTGCGAAGTAGCGGCACTTCGCTACGAAGCACGAGCCCCTCCGGCCTCCTCCAACTCGGCGCGCGCTTCCACTCCCCCCAACTCGCCCGCTTCATCCAGCAGGACCCAATCGGCAGCGGGACAAACTGGTACACATACGTCGGCAACAACCCGGTGGTCTTCATCGACCCCGAAGGCCTCGGGATCCTGGACACCATCAAGAAGCCGTTTGAGGCCCTCGGCGCATGGATCGGAGACACCATCTGGCCGGACAAGAGTGACCCTCATCCGTGCACGCCCGGAACTACTGGATCTCAAGACCACTCCGGGGCCGGCGGCGCGGCCCTTGCGATCGGAGGCTTGGCAACTGCTGCGGCCGGTCACGGTGCAACGGCCATCGGAGACGCGGCCGGCAAGGCGGGCTCCTCCTCCGGCTTCTGGACAACCGCTGGCGGCATTGCGAAGGGCGGCGGCTATGCCGCAGCAATCGTAGGAGGCATCATAGCGTTCCGCCAAACCAAGGCGAAGGCGATCAGCGGAGCCGGCAAGCCCGTGAGTCGTTTCGACGAGACAGGTGGTCACCAAGGCCCGTCGCGCAAGTCCTGGCGCCAAGACATGGAGGAACAGGGGTTGGGCTCGCCTGAGGATCTGCGCCTACCGTCTGGTGGGCGCTACCTCGAAGAGTAGCGGCACAGACCACCATGAGACTCTGTATGACGCTGCGCTGGAGTGTACTGGGTCCCATGTCGGCTCTGGCGGGGTTGCTGCTCGTTTCGGCAGCGTGCGGACCGGGGCCAGAGCGATCATTCCGAGTGTCTCCCGGCGCCCTACGATCCCCCGTCGCCGGCTATGACCCGGCGTGGTCTCTCGACGGAACGCACGTGGCCTATGTCGAGGCGACGTACGTCAGGCGCGGCGACTACGGCCTCCTTCTCGACAACGACCATCGGACACCAACGCCCAGGGACACGATTCGGTTATGGGACCTACAGACTGGCAAGTCTCGCCGCCTGAGACCCGCGGCAGCCAGGGGAACCTTCATCACTTCGCTCGCGTGGATCGACGGCTCGACGATTGCGTTCCTCGCGTCAGATATGCACAAGCGCACGCCTCAGATGCCAAGCGAAACGGGCTCGGACTGGGACATGGTGTCCATCTACCGGATACTGCTCAAGGACCTCATCCTCATGAATACGAAAACCGGTGACTCCTGGGTTCTCGCAACAGGAGGGAGATGGCCGCAGATGGAGCGGGCATCAATGAGTGACGGCAGCATTGCAGTATGGGAGTGCGTACAGCCAGGGGCAGACAAGCGGTCTTTCGCGGTCACCTTCCTGGCTCGCGACGGAACCGAGATGAGGCAGTGGCGCTTCCCGCCCGGCCGCTGGCAGGGACTGGCCGTTGGCACAGTACGAACTGAGCTCCCAGCCATGGTGCGACAGCAGGGCGCGCAGGACTTCCGCCTGTCAGTCATCGACGGTCGCGAGACCCGCGACATATACCGCGCACGCGGGCTAATACTCGGTGTGTTTGGATCACCAGGCGGCGGGCGGGTGGCCTTCCTTGAGGAGGTAGGGGGGCTCGCGCCCGGAGCGCAATCCAGCTTGCGCGTTCTGCCCCTTGACGGTCGGCGCCCCGTAGCGGTCGCGGACGACGCATTCGGCGAGTCGCGCGTCGCGTGGTCGCCGGATGCGAGACGAATTGCATACGTTCGTTCACACGATGGTCACATCGTGATTGCGGACGTTCCGCCCATCCCGTAGCGAGACGCACCAGGGGAAACCAGTCGCTCGCGGAATCCCCCTGACCGCCAGGGGGCCTGGGGCCATATCACCGATGCCACTCTGCGAAGTAGCGGCACTTCGCTACGAAGCACGAGCCCCTCGGGCCTGCTGCACTTGGGCCAGCGCTACTACTGGCCCGAGATCGGCAGGTTCATCCAGCAGGACCCAATCGCCAGCGGGGTCAATTGGTATGTGTATGCGCGCAATAACCCCCTCGTCTTCATCGACCCCGAGGGGGAGACGTGGTACAAGCCTTGGACGTGGTTCGGCAACCCGCCGTGCGGTGCTGCCGGTGTCCATCTCGACATCGGTGGAAGCGTGGGGCACGTCAAGGGAGTTTCCTTCGGGCTCAAGATCGGGTACGACCCGTCTGCTGCTCAGAACCCGTGGAACCCCTATGATCCCCGAACGTGGCCCTGGGTCCACCCCTACGGAGGCGTTGGAACCGTGTATGGAGGGAAGGGAAGTGTGAAAGTCATGTCTGGCCCTCCGGGTCAAGGTGTGTGGGGAGGAATGTCTGGAGTGGGGGGAATCCCAGCCTTGTTGGGCTTCGGCCCCGCGGGCAAGTTTGGAGCAGGCACAGCGAGCGGCCCTGACTGGGGTGGGGGCATCGGCTGGGGCCTTGGCTACTTTGGGGGAGTCGAGTACACTTGGTGACGAGGGAACTCCCGTGACAGCCGCAACCGTGGAGGTCGTACTCGCCGGGCTCGGCGCAGCCGCGCTCTCCGCCCTGGTCTATGCGGCGGTGACGCGTTGGCGCTGGGCAGTGCGGTTCGAGACGGCGCGCGCCCGCGAGGCATCGAGAAGGGTCCCACCCAGCCTCCGCAGGTGGCTGTACGGCGACCTCGCTCTGTCCCCTCGGTACCACGCGGCCAAGTTGGCTGTGCTGGTGGGGCTCTTCGCTGTCGTGGCCGCGCTTTTCTGGCTGACATTCGTCGCAGGAATGGCGGACATCCTGTCGGGCAAATCGGGCATCGGAGGGGAAGTCGGGGCAGCGGCAATGCCGCAATCGCATCCAGGGGTGTTCGTCCTGATGGTGCTCCTGGCTGGCCTGTCGTGGGTGACGTCGTTGATCCTTCTGTGGAAGCGGGACGCGTTCGCTGCATACGTCTCGAAGATCCTCTCAGGTGCCTGGGCACCTGTGGCCATGAGGGGACGTGTAGGCCAGCCGGCGCGGCTGCAGCGGCTGGCTGTCGTGCTGGCCGTGGGCGGGTTCGTGGAAGGCATGGTATTCTTGTGGCTTGCTCTGACGCGGTTCCGATAGGCCAGCACGTACAACTACCGCTTCGGCTTGCCCGCCGGTGGGTCTCTGGCAGGCTTGTCCGTAGGACTCGGACCGCCTGGATATGACGACCCCTGGGTGGAACTGGGCCTGACCACTCCCGGTTTGGCGCTTCAAGGGTACCACGTGTGGTAGGCGCGAGCTATGCACGCTATCGGTGAGACCGTCGGATATGGGATAGGCGCCGTGTGGGGCACCGCGTGGATCTACGTCGGGCTCCGCTGGCGACACTACCTCGTTGGCATGACACTGAGATCGCGTCGCGCCCTGAGGGAATGGCTGCCACCTCCTCTTCGCTGGCTGCTGATGCCGCCGCGCTTTGTCTCACCCAGATGGGTAACGGGAGAGCTGGTCTTTCTGGTCGTGTTGTTTGCTGTCGTCACGGCGATCATGTGGGCGTGCTTCATTGGAGGGGTATATGAAACCGTCGCGACCGGCCCCGGCTAAGGCCGGCCGCGAGGCTTGCAGAACACAGCCCACCCCTACCCCTTCGGCCTGCCCGCCGACCGTCTGGTGGGCGGCGCCTGGGGGTACGTGACCGAGCCCTCGGGCCTGCTGCACTTGGGCCAGCGCTACTACTGGCCCGAGATCGGCAGGTTCATTGAGAAAGACCCCGCCAGAGATGGGATGAACTGGTATGCATACGCTCTCGATAACCCCGTGTACTGGATAGATCCTGAAGGGCTCTGGGAGTTCGGTGGCCAGGTGTTTGCGGGTATCGGCGCAGGCTTCTACTTCGGCGTGGATCCGTGCACCGGCTTCTTCGTCAAGGCCAAAGCCGGAGTTGGTCTCGGCATTGGCGGGGGATTCCTTCCGACGTTCGACCCACACGCGCGCAGCAGGGGAGCGGAGGCTGGTTTGGCGGACGAAGGGAGCTTTTTCGGCTTCGACGTGGGCGCAGCTGCCAACGCACTGGGACGTAGTCTTGGCAGTATCGGCATGGCTGGAGGCTGGGCGTCCGACCCCCACGGCAACCTGGGGCGGTATCCGCGCAAGCCACGGGGACCTGGGCCAGTTCCGAGCTATCTTACCCCGCCCGGCGGGAAGTTCGGAGACACATACACGGCGAACATCGGTGTGACTGCCGCACTTGAGGGTGGTTTCTACTGATGCCTTGCCTTCCGGGCAACGAGAGGGCGACTGAGCGGCTGAAGGATGACCCTTCTGCGCATGAGCGCCGCGCTCTCGGCTGGCGGTGTTTCCTGCCGCGGCGATGGTGGGACACGCCATTCCTGTACATCCTGCTCGCGCCTGTCGGAATCGGCTTTGGCATAGACGGCCTGTTGCGCCTCATGGGGACCCACATTCCCGGGTCGTACGTGCACATGGAAGGCATCCCATGGGGGATGCTGGGGTTGGCCTTTGGCAGTCTCCTGTGGCTGGCGGAAGGAACACTGATACTGCTTCGGCACCGAGCCGGTCTATGGGTGCTGTGGGCAGCCCTCTATTTCTCGTCCTTGCCAAGCATATGGTTACTGCCAGGAGGCACACCAGAGGTCGTCGCCGCGATCATCGTTCCCAGTATCCTGGCTCTATGGGCATGGACGAGCCGGGGATGGTTTGAGAAAGACTGGCGGAGGCAGGAGGCTCCGCGCGCCGACTGATAGCCGCCCGAAATCGGCCGCTTCGTCCAGCAGGACCCAATCGGCAGCGGGACAAACTGTTACACATACGTCGGCAACAACCCGGTGGTCTTCATCGACCCGGAGGGGTTGCTGAAGCTAGAGGACGTCGGGGGCTGGCTGGCTCGCCACGACCCTGTCTCGTGGGCGATTGACAAGATCAGCGACGCAATCATGGACATCTAGTTGTTGAAGGGCAAGAAGACGTGCGTATCGCCCGCGAACCAACCCTGGGAACTCGGAGACATCTACGCCACTGTCGGTCGGGGAGAGGGATTCGACGCAGAGGAAGCCAGCAAGAATCTCCTCGTCGCACTTTTCGTCGCCGCCGGGATGGCGGCAGTTGCGGATCTTGTTCCATCGAGGGACATCCCGGGATTCAGCCCCAAGTGGAAGAAAAGAGGAAAGCAGTGGCTTAGCCCGCGCGGTGAACGGTGGCGTCCTCATCCAGCCGGTCCCAAGAACCCGCATGGTCCGCATTTCGATGTCCAGATACCGAAGGGAAAGTACAAGGGGAAATGGCGCTATTACCCCGGAGAAAAGAGATGGGAACCGAAATAGGCCAGAATGGTATGCCTTCAGAGCATCTCTCGCGAGCCCGGGCCATCGAGCTGTCAGTTGAAACCGTGCCTCCAAACCTCGAGCAGGCGCGATGCTGGCGTGATGTGCGCCTGACGCTGGGGGCGTGGGAGGCCGAGAGAGGTCCTCGAGTCTCTGAGCTGCCGTCGGGTACGCGTCTGTTCGAGCTGCGCCTGCACGATTCTTCCGAGCTGATCAACTGGGAGCCCGGAGACGAAGAGGAGTCGTCTGGTGCAGGGCGAGTCTTCGCCGAGGTATTGCGCAGCCTGTATGATGGGCGGGAATGGCGGCTGTGTTTGCTGCCGGGTTCAAGCCTCACTCTTGCCACGCAAACGGCCAATCTACTTGGAGAGGAAGCATCCTGGGAGGAGATGCAGGACGCTGAAGGAAGAGTGCTTCAAGGGATGGCCTTGCGTCTCGCTTTCATGCTCGTACCAGAGGAAGCGGGCATCAAGGACCCTCAGGCCGTGCCAGTGGACTACTGGTGGTGCCCCAAGACAAGCCTACGTGATGCTGTCGGGGCGGCCTGGGATATGGGTTGCGAAGGCTATGTCGCTCCCAGAGCTGATAGCGAGATTGTGCGCCAGTGCTTGTTGAGGAGCACGCCGGCAGATGTCGTAGCCGGCCTCTTGGAATCTTGTCGGCTTGTCTTCCAGACTTGGGGCGAGGGGGAGAGCATGCTCATCCTCTCGCGCAGCGCTTCGGAGGAAGGTGTTCGGAGAGCCGCAGACAGCCCGGCGGTGAGACGTGCGCTGGGGGAGCTGTCTCAAGTGGCACGGTTCAAGGAGTGGAAACCCGTTGCTGACACACCGGGACCAGGGCGGTGGCGGCGGAAGGTCTAACAGCGAGAACCGGTTCCACAGCCTCAACCCGCGGGCCCCTTCGTTGCTTGTATGGTTTGCTGCCGAAGCGGACTGTCTTCCCCGCCCCCTGGGGCTACATCACCGATGCCACTCTGCGAAGTAGCGGCACTTCGCTACGAAGCACGAGCCCCTCCGGCCTCCTCCAACTCGGCGCCCA
>CP070816.1:2294578-2298280 GCA_020344235.1 Armatimonadota bacterium | reverse complement strand
GTCGGCGGACCCATGTCCGACCGATCCAGGTATTCCTGCCTTTCATCATCGCGGAGCGCACGCGTCTTATAGCGTTTCTCCAGCAGCTCGTCCTGCTCTCTCTGGAAGTCTTGAAACTGGCGATTCAGCTCGTGCATCCCCCGGTACTCAGCTGAGATGCGCTCCATGTCCACTACTCCCCATCCCGACGCGGATTCCGCAGCGCGGATCGGTCCGCACACCCCAATCACCATCAACAGTACGCTGACCGTCAGCCGCAAGGCCGTGCTCTTGCTCATCCTCTAACTCTCCTCCCGGTCCGCCGACCAGTCTCTAGAACATGTGCCGCACGCCGAAGTGCGTTTCGGTCCCCTCTTCGCTGAACCCCAAGTCCAGCCGCAAGGGGCCGATGGGAGTCCGAACACGCACGCCAAGTCCATATCCAACATTGGGTTCAAAAGCATCGTGCACTATGTCTTCGAACGCGGGATCCGCAGCCACGGGCCCACCCCAGGCGTCGCCCACGTCGACGAAGGCCACGCCCAGAAGATTGTCGCTCAGCCGAAAGCGATACTCGGTGTTGAGCAACGCCATCCGTGTCCCGACAAACCGATCGGTCCGATAGCCGCGCAGCGACTCGCTTCCTCCGATCAGGAACTGCTCGAGGTACGGCGCGTCGCCGCTCACCACCCCGCCCAGCAGCCTCATGGCCAGCGCATTGTTTGCCCCAACCGGGAAGTACCGCCGGGTGTCCGAGACGTACTTGTTGAAGTTCACGCCGCCAAACACCCCGGCGAACTCCATCGACAGTTGAGAGTACGATCCTCGCCGCGGGTTGTAATGGCTGTCCCGGGTGTCAGTCGCGGCCGCCAGAGTGACGCTGCGCACATCCCTCGGCGCAAAGGCCGCGCCCGCGAGAAATGCTTCTTCGTCCTCCCGCAAGCCGGAGATAGAAACGGCATCTGATCGGAGGCGAAGGAAGAGGGTGGTGTGATCGGATACCGGCCTGCCCAGCGTCAGATTACCGCCCGCTCGGCGCTCATCGTACAAGATGCTGCGTCGCTCGCCGGTATCGAGAGTGACGAAGGCCTCTCGGAGAATGAAACTATTGTAGAGATTGAGGTTCAGCCGTGTCTCCGGGGTCATCACCCAGGGATGCTGATACCCGAGTTCGTAGCTCGTTCGCCCCCCAAATTCCCCCCTGAGGCTAACCACCTGGCCTGTGCCGCCAACGTTCGTCTTCACCAGATCCACGAACCCCACCACTCCTTGCACCGACGCGTACATCAGGCCGAACCCTGCGTTGCCCGTCAGCCTCTTCTCCACCACCGTGATGACGACCACGACCTTCCCCGGCTCGTCGCCCACATCCGCCTCGTAGCGCACGGTCTCGAAGTAGCCAAGATTCATGAGCCGCGTGACATCCCGCGAGAGCTTGCGACCGTTGTACACCTCCCCGGGCTTCGTCCGTACGTACCGGCGGATGACATACTCCTTGGTCCGGGTGTTCCCTTCGATTTCGATGGCCTCGATCTCGCCCTCGGCGATGGACAGCGTCAATACCCCCCCGAGCATGCGCTGCCCGACCACCATTGCCAGGTCATACCTCTTTGACTCATACAGCTTCTGAATCGCGTCCTTATCCTGCAGCAGGAGAGGTGTGCTGTACACCTGCCCCGGCTGCGTCTTCATCGCCCCGAGCAGCTCCTCCCGGGTCAACGCCCTGATGCCCTCGAATTGAACGTCGTCCACCACAGGGTTCTCCTCAACGCGGAAAACCAAGTGAACACCACCCTCCCCGATCTCCTGCTCGACCGCGACCCTCTGAAACCAGCCCAGGCTGCGCACGGCCTCCCGGTCCTGGTCCACCTGATCCTCAGAGAACGTGCCCCCAACTTCGCTCACTATCACACGCAGGATGTCTTCCGTCGGGATCTGCTGATTGCCCTTAACCTCGATGTTCGCAATCGGGGGCGGAATCATCTCCACAGCCGCGTCCTCCTCCTTATCCACGTCACCTGCCTCCGCCGCCGACGGCATCAGCAATGGAGGCCCGGCTTCCGCGGGGGGGGTGACCTCTGACGGAGGTTCTTCCGTCGGCTCCGGCATAGCTGCCGAGCCCTCCTCCGAACTCACTGCCTGAGATCCGGCCTCGCCTACCTCCGCCGCCGCGCAAACGCCTGCCAGTAGCGCCGGGCACACGACCAGCGCGAACACGAGAGTCCGCCGGATTAGAGAAAGATGCATCAGGGCCTCCAGACTGAGATGTCCGCCGCGTTCACTCGAATCGCTCCCGCCGCTGTTCCCGCCCGGCCTACTTCGAAAGGTATGGTCCAAGAGCCTCCCGGAGCTGAGACCGAGCACGAAAAAGACGCGATTTCACGGCCTTCTCCGAACAGCCGAGGATGGATCCTATCTCCCGATAGGAAAGCCCTTGGAGGTCGCGCAGCAGAATGAGCGTCCGGAAGTCCGGGCGCAACATCAGCAGGCACTTCTGCACCTGTCCGCCAAGCTCTTTCGCCTCCACCTGCTGCTGCGGCGCCGGTTTCCCGTCTTCGACCTCCCGAGCAACCGATCCCTGCTCGCTCGAAATGGGGCTGTCCAGGGAAAACGAGTGAACGCGGCTGCGGTGATCTTGTTGCCGGAAGTAGTTCTTGCATAGATTCAGTGCGATGCGGTACAGCCACGTATACGGATGCGCGTCCCCCCGAAACCGATCATACCCGCGCAGCGCGCGCACGAACGTATCGGAGGTCAGGTCGGCGGCATCCTCATAGTCCCCCACGAGCCGGTACACGAGGTTGAAGATCTTCTGCTCGTAAGCCTGGAAAAGCTCATCGAAGGCCTCGGTCACCGGCTGGCCGCCGTGCTCGCCGTCCTGAGCTGGACGATCGTCCACTGAGGCCCACCTGCTTGGCGCGTCCATAGAGTCGCCTGCTCGTCTGCGCCCGCGGCCGGCCTGACCGCTGGCTTGGACACGCGAGCAGGCAGAGAGTTCGCCGGTGAGTCTAACATATTTGCCGGGGGCCCGCAACCTGCCCAGGCTGCTTAGAAGGACCGGAACGCCCTTAGCTCCCATCGCGTACGTTCCAGCTCATCAACGCTCCATCCGAGCGACACAAGCGGCGGAATGATCTCATATGTCACACCGAGAGCGCGCGTCCCCTCTGGGCCGCTGACAGGGCTCACATAGGTAATCAGAACCCGGCTCCAGAGACGTTCCCCGAGTCGCATCTGCACCGGGCCCTGCAGCGCCACGTCCACGGACAACTCAGGCGCGCCAGAGCCGCCCACCGTCGGCAGCATCACGCCCGTGATCTCTCCCGTGCCGCCACCTCCCCTGCCCGGCTCCTGTATCAACCCCTCGCCGCTGCGTGCGCCGCCCAGCGTCGGCGTCACCACGGGGCCCCACAGCAGGGTAACCGCAATCCCAGGGTCCAGATAGGGAATTGTCGTCACGTTCAGCGGCAGCGGAGGCGGTCGCTCTGCTCCTCCCTCAGACGAAGCTGTCTTCTCGAGCGGATAGACCTGGCCCGCCGGCATGAGAGTGATGTTGTAGTCCCCCACTCGCCCAGCCGCCTCCGCGTCAGCGATCCTGACTTCAGGCTCCTTACCTCTCTCCCGGCGCACCTCCACAGTCGCCCGCCTGAGCGTCAGCACCGCGTTGGGAAACACAACCTTACCATCCCTCGCTTTCACCGCACCATCCAGAGTATAACCTTC
>CP070816.1:2290423-2294478 GCA_020344235.1 Armatimonadota bacterium | reverse complement strand
GATCAAGCAATCATCCGTAGAATAAACAAGACGTCGCCTCTTCAACGCGCCGGGCCGGCTCCCGCCACATAAGCGGAACCGCTTTGACGGCCGGCCTCGGAACCCGTGTTCAGAACTCCCCACAATTCCGACTTTGCGGTCATTCCGCGGTCAATCCCAGCCCCTGATTCGCTGGCTGCGGACAATGAATACGACCGCATTATGTCCGCCCGGCCAGTTCCATGTCGGACGGTCTCGACAATCCCCCCTTATCGTATGCTGGCAGACTAGACAAGCGCTTGCCATGACCTCCGCAAACCTGGCCGTATCTGCCAACATCCGTGTCGGATTCCCTGCGCGCAATGACCGTTCCGGCCCGCCTGATTGACCGGCCGAACAGGCGCTTTGTCAGAGGAACCTGCCAGAAACCCCAGCGCCCGAAGTCCCTCCGGATGCGCCGCCTCTACTCCACCGTCGCGTGCCGCGCCTGCATCTGTTTCGCGCTCTGGCCCAGCCGTTTCTGCAGGCCGAGCGCAATCGCGTCCAGCGCCACCAAAGCAGCCTGCTCGAACTGCGACCCGCCGTACTGTCCCGAAGCCGCGCCCTCGGCCGCGCCGGTCGCGGCCGGTATCACCACCGTCAGATTCGCCGCAGAAGCCAGCGACGACCCCGCAGAGCCAGTCACCGCTGCCAGGTCCGCGCCGTGCTTCGTCGCCAGTTCCGCCCGCGTGCACGTGATCTCGCTTTCCCCGGTTCCCGACACCGCCACCAGCAGGTCGCCCTTCTTCAGAGCCGGCGTCACCGTCTCGCCCACCACGTGAGCGCTCAGCCCCAACTGCATCAACCTCATGGCGAAGCAGCTTGCCACCAGCCCCGACCGGCCCTCGCCTGTAACAAAGACCGCGCTTGCCTCCAACATGGCTTCCATTAGAGCGCCCGCTTGCTCCTCTTGCACTTTAGCCAGCGCTCCCTCAATTTCGCTCAGAATCAGCCTGGACGCTTCCTGAAAGTTCTGCCTCGCCATAGTGCTTTGCTCCCTTTGAATCACCCGATGTGTATTTCGAGTTACAGGGCGGGGCTCCTTGGCGGGCCGGCTTCTGGCGGCTGTGAAAGGCGCCACAGCAGTGGTTTACCCCGCTGTGAGCCTGTGGAACGCATCGTGGGCTATCCCACGCAATGTGGAATATATCTATTGATTGCTTAGGAGGTATAAGATCGTGGCGACGCTACGTTGGACTGAGCGCCGCCTTGGGTTCACGCTCGTCGAAGTACTGATCGTTATCACGGTGATCGCGATTCTCAGCATGCTCGTGATTCCGCGTGCCATGGCCGCGCGGCGCACCGCAAGACAGGCGCAGCTTTGCGGGAACCTGAAGCAGCTACGAGATGCGATTGAACGTTTCGAGGCCACGACCGCGGCCTGGCCGCCTTCGCTCGCGGATATCATGGCAACCAGCGGAGATGCCATCAGCGGGAATTTCGATGGTCGAGGTGGCTGGGTTGATCGCAGCATGTACGACGGGCCCTATATCCTGACCGGCAATGGGAGCCTGCCCAAGGATCCGTTCACCGGTGAGGCCGATTGGAACTACGACAACGCGACCGGCGATGTCCATAGCAGCAGTGATCTCACAGCCCTGGATGGAACTGCGTACAACACGTGGTGACCTGAGGCGGAGCTGAGTCAGAGTCGAATAGTGGCCGCCGTGCGGTGTGTTCCCGCGCGGCGGCTGTGTATTGTGGGGCCGCGCAGCGGCGCGAGGATCCGATAGTGCGTGGTGCGCTCTCCGTTAGCGCGCGCAGGGGCAGGAGGCAAGCTCCCTTCGACAGGCTCAGGACAGGCCTGCCCAACGGGAGCGCGGATGCTTCGCAGGGAGAGAATGCGTCCCCTGATATGCGCCGGCCTTCGCCAAGGTTACTCCGCCTGACGGGGGCACGAAGGCTGAACGCTTGGACAGGCAGGCCAGGCGCGGGGCTGAGGGAGGGGCAGAAGACACGCTTCTGCCCTACGATTGTTCGAGTTCTTTGAGGCAGCGTTCGGCTTGGTCTACGGCGAGCTGATAGACACAGCCGTCTTTCTCTTCGCGGCGGGCGACGGTGATGGCGTCGTGTAGCTTGGTGCGGCCGGGGATTGTGTCACCTTGCTTTGCGAGGAGCCGGCCTTCGAGGATGAGGAGGTCGGCGTCGCGGAGGTGGTAGCCGGTTTCCTCGACTAGCTGCTGGGCCCGGCCGAGAGATTGCTGTGCGGCCTCGACGTCGGGCGGGCTGTCGTCGAGGGCCATGTGGCCCTGGAGGAGTCGGGCATCGGTTTCGTGGAGGCGGAGGCCGATGCGGGTGGAGAGTTCGAGGGCCTCGTTGAGGTCGCGCTGGGCTACCTTTGGCTCGCCCAAGTCACACGCGACGGCGACCCGCAACAGCAGCGCGCCCGGTAGGCCTGGGCGGAACCCACTCCGACGAAGGTGCTCAAGTGCGCGGTGCAAATGGGAGTCAGCTGTGCAGAGCGCTGCGTCACGAGCAGGATGTATGTTGCCGCTCATGGGCTTGCAAGCGAGGGCGTAGAGCGCTCGGGCAAGCGCAAGGTTCTCAAGGCCGAGGACTTCGGGCGCGTGCTCTGACGATCGGGACTGGATGGCCTTGCGTGCCTCTCCCTTGGCGCGATGAGCGGCACCTGTGTTGACGAGGTAGTGACAGTAGTAGGCGACGTAGATTCCGCGTAGGTGCTTGTATGTACCCCCGTGCTGGCGCGCTATGGTTGCGGCTTCCCGGAAAGAGCCCAACGCACGGCAAAGAAGGCTACGCCGGTGTAGAATGGCACCACGGGCAGCTCGGACGGATGCGCGCAAGACGGGCTCGGCGAAGTCGTCGGCCCAAAGGCATGCCTTATCAATGGCGTTGTTTGCGTCTATGAGACGGCCGGCGACGAGATGCAGCTCCGCGACGTTGAGTGCCGAAACGGAGGCATTGTTGGGATCGTTTTCCTGCTCGGCAATACGTAGAGATATGCTGAGCGGTTTGTCGGCCTCGCCGAGGCGGCCTAGAGCCACCAGGTCCGCGCCCGTCTGGTTGAGGAGATACCCGGTGGCCGCTGCGCTGAGGTGAGGACTGGGATCGCCCCACGGGTCCTGGAAGAACGCTGACAACACGGTGGCGTCAGCGGAGAAGCCGCCGAGCTGACACCAGTTGAACATCTCACTGCCTCGCTGGACGCGGTCGCGGTATAATTCGCCGAGGGCCTCTTCGTAGCGGGTTGCTCGGCAGCCGTGGTGGACGGCCTGGAAGAGGGGTTCCATCTCCTCGAGAGTGTCGGGCAGTTGCTTGGCGGTGTCGCGGAGGTGCTCGTAGAGGCGGCTGTGGGCCTGGCGGAAGCCTTCGGGGGATTCCCTTTCGAGCTTGGGGCCGAAGTACTCGCGCACCAGGGGGTGGGCGTCGAGGGAGCCGTCGTCCTGGCCGCGGGGTTGGGCGAGGAGGCGCCATTTTCGGAGGCGGCCGACCGCGTGGCGCCAGTCGAGGTCAGAGAGGCCGATCAGTGAGTCAGTGACACCTTTGATGGCTGGCTCGCGACGAAGGGCGTCGAGGCAGTCCTGAGAGGCAGGTCGGTCGAAGAGGCCGATGATGCGAAGGATGGCGCGCTCGGGTTCGCGGCCGTCGCGCTTGAGGGCGATGTCGTAGGCCTCCATGACGCGGAAGGCGTGCTCACCCGGACGCGTTTCTTCGTCCAGGAGCGGCACTTGGTCGCGCTTCACGATGTCGCCGTCGGCGAACTCCCTTAGGTGTTCGGCGAGGAGGACGAGAGCGAGAGCGTGGCCGTCGTATTCCTCGACGGCCGCATCGAGTTCCGAATCGAGGCCCTTGATATTGTAGTGCTTGAGGAGGGCGCGGCCGGCCTCGGTGGAGAGGCGGTCGAGGTTGACGCGGCGGGCGGGCCCAGAGGTGTCGGAGAGCGGGATGTCGGTGAGGTCCACGCGGCTGGAGAGGAGGCAGAGGCCGTCCATGCCGCGGGATAGCTCGCGGAGAAGGGCGTACATGCTGCCGGCGCGGTCCTTGAACTCGCCCTCTTGGGGGCCGGGGCCCCACTG
>CP070816.1:2281254-2290323 GCA_020344235.1 Armatimonadota bacterium | reverse complement strand
GATCCTAGAGGTCAGCTCAGATGGTGATCCGCGTCTCAGTCGCGACCAGTGGCGCCGCTACATCGAGGCGCGCGTCAGCGTCATGGAGCAGATCGTCGCGGCCTGAAGTGACGCCTGGACAACCGGACCGCTCGCCCTCGCCCTCGCTCGCCCGCGTGCAGGAGGGCGCCGTCCGGAGACCGAAGAGAAGCGCGATCACAACGACTGGGAGAAGTGTGCGATGTCGCAGATGCCTCTGGGCGTAGTGCTTTCTGTGAACGACAGCTTCGCGGACCGGCTGAGGCGGATCGAGGAGGCCGGTTTTCCCACCATGCAGTTGAGCCGCCCGCCCGACGAGTGGCTGGCGGAGCCGAGACGCTCCGAGCTAAAGCGGCTGATCTCGGACTCCGGCGTCACAGTCACCAGCGTAGCCGCCATCTATGCAGGTGAGAGCTACGCCGACGTGGAGACGGTCCGCCGCACCGTCGGCCTGCTGCCCCAGAGCACGCGATCCGCCCGCATCGAGGACACCAAGCTCTGCGCGGACTTCACGCACGAGGTCGGCGCTCCCAACGTCTCCTCCCACATCGGCTATATCCCGGAGGACCGGGCCGAGCCGGACTACGAGGGCCTCGCCTCGGCGGTACGGGAGATCTGCGACCATCTCGAACCGCGCCGCATGAACTTCTGCCTGGAGACGGGACAAGAGACCGCCGATCTCCTCAAGCAGTTCATCGCCGATGTTGGGCGCGACAACCTCAAGGTCAACTTCGATCCCGCGAACATGATCATGTACGGCACAGGCGATCCCATCGCGGCCCTCTCTCTGCTGGCTCCCTGGGTGAGGGGCGTTCACTGCAAGGACGGCGAGTGGCCGGAGGCTGCCGGGCGGCTTGGCGGAGAGAAGCCGCTGGGACAGGGGCAGGTTGGGGTGGAGCGCTTCATCGCCAAGCTCAAGGACATTGGCTACGAAGGCCCGCTGACCATCGAGCGAGAGGTCTCGGGCGAAGAGCAGATGCGAGGTTTCTTCGCTGCAAAGCGATTGCTGGAAGAAGTCAAAGCTAGACTGGGGATTGATTGAGAGGCCGCAGGTGGGCTGACGAGGGGCAGCCTGTCTTCTCCAGCTCGCGCGAGGCGCAGCGCGCAAATGGCGAGCCCCGCCCTGTGTCATGTTGGCGAGGCGGAGCAGGGGCACAACACCAACGGTCAAGGGCAGGGCTCATGCTAACGTCCTGCAGAAAGACCAGAACGCCCTCCGCGCTAAGTGCGGAAAGGGCGCTCGTGGCCCGGGCCTCTCGCCTGCGGCAGGCGGGAGTTCCGGCGACGCTATTCGAACACGGGGACCCATCCCCGTGACCAAGACCTTTGATACCAGAGAACGAAGGTCGGCGCAATCCCGCCGCCAAACCATTGTGTCAAGATTTCGCCCCCTTGGTATGAGCCTGCACAACTGGCTGCGAAAGCGACCTCGGCGCCTGCCAGCAGCGGCGACGACCGGGCGGAGGTGACGCTTGAGAGACGGCTTCGCAGGAGTTGCTCCGGCCGAGACAGCCCATTGAGCCACTGGCGAGGAGTCAGCAGTGATGCAGTTTCGCGACAGATACCCTGAGACAATGGCGCGCTTCGACCGCTTCTGGCAGGGCGCGGAGACTGATCGGCCGCTGCTCTTCATCACCGCTCCAAAGGATCAGCCCGACACCGCCGTGGGCTGGGCGAAGCCGGAGAATCCCGCAGATCGCGTCCTCCCCGAGAACATGGTCGCCCAGGCGCAGGCACAGTTGGCCCACACGGCCTACTTCGCAGAGGGCTTCCCACACTTCTTCGTCAACTTCGGGCCCGGGGTGCTGCACGCGTGCATCGGCGGAGAGGCGGATTTCAGTTCCCCTGACACCACCTGGTTTCCACGGTTTCTATCCGACCTAGAAGAGTTCACCCACCTTAGGTTCGACCCACAGGGGAAGTGGTGGAGCCGCATCGTTGCGGCGACCGATGCGCTCCTGGCGGAGTTGGGAGACGAGCTAGTGGTGAGCTTCACGGACATAGGCGGATGCGCGGACATTGTTGCCAGCGCGGTGGGGAGAGAGGACCTGCTCATAGACGTGCTGGAACGCCCAGACCTCGTGAAGACAGCCGTGGACCACTGCCACAAGCTCTGGATGGAGGCCTACGAAGCGAATCGCGCGGCCTTTGCGGGCCGGCAGGACGTCACAACCGCGTGGTGGCCTGCCATCTCTCGAGGCCGCACCTACATGACGCAGTGCGACTTCAATGCCCTGATCTCACCGAAGATCTTCGCCGACCTTTTCGCTGACGAGCTGGGAGCAATCTTCACCCAACTTGACAACGCGGCCTACCACCTGGATGGCATTGGCACCGAAGTCCAGGTGCCCGCGTTGCTCGCTCAGAACGGTTTACAGTGCATTCAGTGGGTGCCGGCCCCGGGCACCAGCGCGCTGAGACATAGGAGAATGCTGCGCGAGATCCAGGAGGCGGGGGTCTCCGTCACCTTCCTCATCGCACCGGAGGAAGTGGAGCAGGCGTGCAAGGAGTTCGATCCCCGCCGGCTGCTCCTCAACATCTCCTGCCAGAGCGAGGCGCAGGCCACAGAGCTGGTCGAGAACACGTTGCGGTGGTGCCGGTAGCCCCGAAGCGTCCGGCCGCCGGCAGCCTAGACTGCACCCAGAAGCCGGGCCTGGAGACTGCTCGTCTTGACCGCGGGGGGTGGGGCCTCGACGCCGGTCATCGAGAAGCGCCAGAGCAGCACCATGCATATTACGATGAGAACGATCAGCACCACCAGACGCGCGGCGCTGGCCTGTCGGCGGCGGCGATTCATTGAGTGATCTCATCCCTCCAGCGCCAGGGCTCGCGGTATGGCCCCGGCGGCGGAACCGAAACCTCGGGCCGCCGGCCGCCTATGACTTCGCGCTTCACCTCCATCCCGTTCTCGTAGGTGATGCGCGTTCTCCGCCTGCGGCGGTAGCTTCCCTCGACGACCTCTTCCTCGATTTCCCTGCGGGCGACAACGGTGATGGGTGGGAGGGTACCTGGGATCTTCAGCGTGGCCCCAGATCGCAGGGTCTCCAGATCCACATCGGGGTTGGCATGGGCCAGGCGCCTAAGACTGACGTTATACTGTCGAGCGATATTCCACGCTGATTCCCCCCGCTCGACCTTGTGCTCGGCCTTGGCTGCGGCTTCGTCTGCGATCCTCTGCACCGCTTCATCCGCATCGGGGACGAGCTTCTGTGCGGGCACCTCGCACATTTCCACCTTCACTTGCTCTTTGAAGTACGCGCTCACGTCCGGCCCGGGGGGCGAGAGCTGTTTCAGCAGCAAGGAGAGCGTGCGTACGGCTTGACCTTGATCGGGGAGGGCGACGACCAGTTCGCCGTTGGCGAGAATGGCGGCGGCACGGACCGTGGGCTGGAGGGCGGAGGAAAGAGCGTCCAGGGCTTCGCGGTAGGACTGGGAGGGGTTGCGCGCAGCGGACACCGAGTGCAGAGTGACCGTCTGGGCGAAGCTGATTTCCTCCGGAGGAAAACCGGAGGCGCCTTTGAGTTCATTGAGCAGTCGTTCGGCTTCGGTGCGCGTGGGCAGGATGGCGACTGGCTCGCCGTCCACCGATACCAGACAGACGCGGCGGCCGCCCGGAAGAGTCCCCAGGTAGAGGAGAATCAATACCAGGACCACCGCCGCGAAGACCGCGCGCTCCACCCAGAGACGTAGGCGGAGCTTCCGCAGCGGCTCTTGCTTCTTGGATCCCTTGTGTTGCTCCGCCATGGCCCTCAGCTCGATGCCTCTGGTGTATTTTGACCCCAAACCCGGCTGTTAGTCAAAGGATTGAGCTGAGGGATTTGCTGGCAGCGGGTGACCGGCCGCCCGGGATGCCATGTCGCACCGCTAGACGCCTGCCGGCCGCTCCACACGCGACCACCAGGCGAGGTCCAGGCCGGGAAAGAGGCAGTCCCGCTCCCTGCAGTCGGCCAGGAACCGCTGGTCATCCGGACTGAGGCCTTCGCCGGCCGCGCGCCGGCGGGCCACATCCGCGAGGCGAGAGAAGGCCTCGTGGTGCAGGGCCGCGCGGCGCTCGGCATAGTCACGGGCGCTCCAGGTGGAAATCAGAAAGGGCCAGTCCGAGGCCTCGAGCAGCAGTAGTTCCCGCGCCGCCTGGGTGACGATGTCCGCCAGCACCCCATCGTCTGACTCGAGCGCCTGCCGCGCCAGACCTGGGAACTCCGCCTCCGCGGCGTAGATATGTTCCCAGATCCAGGTCGTCCATTCGTTGAGCCAGATCCAGTGAAATCCGCCCTGCCCCCAGGAGCCCTCCGGGAGAGAGACCGCCGCCTCGGGAGTATGGCGGTCCAGGTGCTCCGCGCAGGTAACCAGGTCCACGGCCGGATTCGCCGAGATATTCCGGATCGCGCGTTCCAGCCAAGCTGGCCCCTCAAACCACCAGTGGCCGAACAGTTCCGCGTCGTAGGGCGCGCAGAGAAAACCATAGTTGCCGCTCGCCGCCTTATGGCCGGCGAGGATTTCGTGCACGAGATGGGAGAAGTGGTCGGCGTTCTCGGGCACCCGTTCGGCCGCGCGGCCGGGCTCGTAACGTTCCTTCGAGCTGAGGTCTGATTTGGCCGACGTGACGCGCCAGTAGCGGTGGCCCCCGGGAAAGTGCTTCTTGTGGAAGTCGAGGTACCAACCGTCGCCGGGATAGCCGTGCTCGCCGCTCCAAACCTGGACGCCGGTGCGCTCATCCCGCGTCAACACCGCGACCGGCGGCTTGTCCTCCACTGCCGAGGCCGCCAGGTAGGCCTCGTAGGGCGACTTCTCGATGGCCACCGGCCCCGGGCGGTAGCTCGCCCGGAAGCGCTCCCACAGTGTCTGGAGGCCGGCGAAGCGCTGGAGATAGACTCCCGTCGCTGCCCCCCCCATCAGCGTCGCGGTGTCCACTATGAAGTACTGAATCCCGCTCTCGGCGAGAAACTCCTCGACGCCCTTTCGCAGGCGGGGCTCCTGCGGGCCGGCCTGCGGCAGAGGGGACGCCCAGGGGTACCGCGGACGATATCCGCACTCAGGCAGCCAGAAGCCCCTCGGCGGGCGGCCGAAGTGCCGCTCGTAGGACTGGACGGCCTGCTTGACCTGGCCCTGGATGCTCTCGTCGTGCCCGAGCAGCGGAAGATAACCGTGCGTGGCGGCGGAGGTGATGATCTCGATGTGGCCGGCATCCTGTAGGCGCCGAAACGCGCCCACTAGGTCACCGCCATACTCCCCCAGGAAGGCCCGGCGGATGGAGGAGAAGTGATCGCGCCACATCTCTGCTAGGTCGGCTAGATGCTGATCTCCGTTCCTCTTGAATTCCTCCCGGTTCTCCCCGGCTGTGCGGGCGCGCGCGTCGAGATAGTCCGAGAACTGCTGCTTGAAGCCGGAGTCGGCGAGCTGCTCCACCAGAATCGGGGTAATGCCCATCGTGACCTTGGGAGAGAGGCCCTCGGCGACCAGGCGGTCGAACGTCTGGAGCAGGGGCAGATAGCTCTCGGCCGCGCATTCGAAGAGCATGTCAGACCCGTGGGGCCAGGTGCCATGTGCGAGAACGTACGGCAGATGGCCGTGCAGGACGAATGTGAATGCGCCGTTGGGTGGAGCGGCTGAAACATTTGTCACTATCAGGATCTCCCCTTAGCCTTCTGTCTCCGGGCCCGGAGGCAACCGGTCCAGCAGGAGGCAGGCCGCAACGAACGAGGCCATGGTCCAAGCATGCGGCACGGCCCAATGGTCCCCTGGGCCCCCGCCCATCATCTCTGGGAGCAGGCCCGTGGAGGTGCCGGCCTCCAGCACCGCCCTCATCGAGGCCACCGCACGCGCTCGGTAGGAGCTGACGGCCTCCCGGCCCTCCTGGCAAACGAGGGCCAGCCGCAGCAGCGCCCGGGCAAGCCAGAGAGTGGTCAGGGCGCCGGGGCCGCCCCCGGCGTACGTATCGCCCTCGAAACGGAGCAGCAGCTCCGCGCCATCGGAGGGCTGGGAAAGACGCTTCAGTAATCCCTCCACCGCGGCGCTGGCCACTTGACGTTCGCCGGGGTCATCGAGGCGGAGAAACTCGAACGGCACGATGAGGCCCAGAACCGCGGCATCCGCAGCTCCGTCAAGCTCGTTCTCCAGGTTCAGACCGCGCGCGAATACTTCCCCCTCCCACAGTAGAGACATGACCGCGGTCTTGATGGCCGCCGCCGCCGCCTCCCACTTCTGGGAAAGCTGGTCCTGCCCCGCGTGGCGCGCCAGTGGGCCCGCCTCTCGCAGAGCTGCTGCAATGGCAGCATTTGAGTAAGTGAAAGTGCCGCGGAAAGTCTCCCACAGGTCGAAGCCTGGGCCATGAAGCCCGTGGTCCGGGCAGATGGCGTCAACCAGGTAGCTGGCAGCCCGGTTGACGGAGCCCCAGAACTCCTCGAGGAATGAGACTTGGGCCTGACCCTCGAGCGCCCGATAGCAGCGCCCCATCGCAAACAGCACCGAGGCGGTCTGATCTATCTGCAGCGCGTCCTCCTTACTGCACCAGGCCGGGCCGCGCTGGCCGCTGAGCCAGTACCGCTGCTCCCAGTACCCCTTGGGGCGCTGCGTGCGCCGGGCCCAAGACAGAAACCGACCCAGGTATCCTGGATATCCAGCGGCCTGAAGGGCGAGGCAGACCTCCACAGCATCCCGGGGCCAGCAGTAACCATAGCCGCCGGAGCGCTCGAACAAAGGGTCGAATTCGGGCGCCGCGAGAATGGACCCGGTATCGGGGTCGGCCAGCAGGTCTATGGCGAGGAGACACCGGTGGTAGGCCTCATCCAGGTCCGGCTCGATCCGCAGAGGCCGAGCCCGCGAGAGGTGCTCTTCCCAGCGCGTCCGCGCCCACCGCAGCATTGCCTCCCATCCTAGCTCCCGCGCCGCGTTCAGTCGCTCCACTGCGGCAAGCTCGTTCGAGTCGGCGGCGATGATGAGTTCGCGAGCGACGCGTTGGCCGGGCGCGAGGTCCAGAGCCCACCCCACTGCTAGGTCAATGTCGCCGATCTCCTCGGACTGCCGGTTGAGGCATCCTTCCTCCATCTGCCGCTTTGCAGAGTTCGAACTGCCGGGAGAAGAGCGGCCGCAGCCGTACTCATCCAGGGCGGGACTGCCGATCGCAAAACAGATATTCCGCCAATACGCGACCGCCACACGGCGTTCCGGGTGAAAGTGCACCGCATTCTTCTGCTCGACCTCCCCCAACTGGAGGTCCAGGTACTGGAACAGTTTCGCGCGCAGCCGTCGGTCGCTGGTGTTGGCGGCCTGGAAGTGACGCAAGAACACCGGCTCCGACGGATGGACCAGATCCGTGATGCGCAGGCTGAGGCCGGTCGGCGCGTGCTTGAGATCAGTTTCCACAATGTTGCTGCGACCCGCGTACCGCTGGCGGCTTTCCCATGACGAGTCAAAGGTCCACACCAGCTCCCCGCTGCTGGAGCCTTCCGAAGAGAAATGAACGGCCGGCATCCCCTCGTGCAGATTCTGCGAGAAATCAACGTGCGGATAGAAGAAGCTCATCATCTCGGCGTTCGCGCCGAGGCTAACCAGGACGCGGGAGTTCCCGACCACTGCGTTGGGCTGGTAGACAGGCACGCCGGCCTAGCCCCGACGAGCGCTCGCAGCGCGCTGATAGAGTTCCGCGTACTCCAGGGCCGACCGTTCCCAGGAAAAGTTTGAGGCGAAGGCGTTGCCAACCACGCGCGCCCACATCCCGGGGCTCTTCATGGTCAGAATCCCGCGCCCCATAGCCCCCAGTAGAGCGACGCTGGCATAGTCCTGGAAAGAGAAGCCGTTCCCCTCGCCCGTGTCCGGGTCGAAATCGCTGATGGTGTCCGCCAGCCCGCCCGTCTCGCGCACGACGGGAATAGTTCCGTAGCGGAGGCTGATCATCTGGCCCAGGCCGCACGGCTCGTAGTAAGATGGCATGACGAACATGTCACAGCCGGCATAGATCTGGTGCGCAAGGGCATTATCGAAGGTGAGAACGACCGCCATCTTGTCTGGCTGCTGCTTGGCCATGCCCGAGAGCAGCTCGTGGTAGTAGGGCTCACCGGTGCCCAGCAGGGCGAACTGCACGTCGAGCCGGAGCAGATGAGGAAGCGTTTCCGCAAGAACGTCCAAGCCCTTCTGACCGGCCAGGCGAGAGACTAGGCCGAAGAGAGGCACCTCCGGACGCGTCGGCAGATTCAACCTCTTCTGAAGACCCGTCTTGTTGGCGGCCTTCGGCGCTAGATCGTCCGCGTCGTAGTTGGCCTCGATGAACTTGTCCGCGGCCGGATTCCATTCCCCATAGTCGAGCCCGTTCAGGATGCCGAATAGATTCCCCCGGCGTTTGGCGAGCACCCCCTCCAGACGCTCCCCATATTCCGGCGTCTGTATCTCCTCCGCGTACTTCTTGCTGACCGTATTCAGCAGGTCAGCGAATACCAGTCCTCCCTTCAGGAAGTTCACCTGACCGTAGAACTCCAGCCGGTCGGTCGTGAGGAAGGAACGGTCCAGCCCGACGGCATCGAGCACAGAGGGGTCGAAGATCCCCTGGTAGGCGAGGTTGTGGATGGTGTGCACCGTCCCTATCCGAGAGAGGGCGGAGTCCCCACCGTAAACGGCCTTCAGGTATACAGGCAACAGCGCGGTTTGCCAGTCGTTGCCGTGGATGACCTCGGGCTGCCAGTCGCCCACGCGCAGGAATTCGAGCACTGCTCCACAGAACAGGGCGAAGCGCTCCGCGTCGTCGGCCTCCCCGTATAGAGTATCGCGCTCGAAGTACTCCGGACAGTCAATCAGGTACGTAGGCACGCCCGCAATGGCGTCACTGCTCTCGATGTTCACCCGAACGCGTTTCTCGCCGAGCGCTATCTCCATAGCCGACTTTACCTGTCGGCATTCGATCTTCTCCGAGTCAATGACGCTGTACTTGGGAAGGGCGAGACGAACATCATGGCCCAGCTTCGCGAGCGCCTTGGGCAGCGCGCCGGCCACATCTGCCAGCCCCCCCGTCTTTGCGAATGGCACGGCTTCCGAGGCGCAAAAGAGGACACGAAGACCCAT
>CP070816.1:2278272-2281154 GCA_020344235.1 Armatimonadota bacterium | reverse complement strand
GCGTATTGCTTGTACTCGCCCATGGTGGCGTACTTGGGGATGACGAAGGTGTGGGGCCAGGTTTCGGTGGAGGTCTTGCAGACGGCCCGGGCGAGCTTGTCCGGCAGGGCGACGGTCTGCGCCTGGTCCCAGACGAGGGAGAAGATGCTGGTGTCGGAGGAGTAGGCGAGGCGGCCGGCAATGCCCTCAATGCCGCCGGGTGAGACGAAGGTGACGGAGTTGCCGAGGCCGGGGAAGTAGAATTGGTCGGCAAGGGGGAAGGCGACGCCGGCCATGATCTCTTCAACGGAGGTGCCCGGCATAGCGGCCCAGTCGAAGGCGGCGGAGCCGGAGTTGTCGCCGTCAACGAATCCCTTCTTGCGCCAGAGGGCGTCGGGCTCGACGTCGGCGATGTCGAGGGATTCGGCGAGGCGGTTGATCTCCCAGGGTTCCCAGACCTTGCGGAAGTCCATGAAGAGGGGCGGGCTGCCGCCTGTCAGGTATTCAAGGAAGAGCATGGTGAGGAGGCCCTGGACGTCGGCCTCTGTTGCGAAGGGGAGGGGCGGCTTGCGGCCGGTGTGATCGAAGGTGGAGTTGAAGAGGGATTCCATGATGTCGGCGACGGGGAGGGGGATGCCGCGCGCGTCGGAGCCCCACTCGAGCTGGCTCATGAAGCCGCCGCCGACGGCGTTGAGGTCGCGCATGAGGTCGCGGGTGATGAGGTACATGGCGAGGCCCTGGTCGAGGCGGGCACGGTCGTCGTCGTTGCGCAGCTCGATGCGGTCGCCGACGTACTTGTCGAGCCAGGCGCGGAGATCGGCAAGCTCCTTCTTGTCGTAGGCCTGCTTCTGGAGCATGTCGGAGAGGAGCTTCATGTCGAGGCGGGTGATCTCGAGGCCGAAGGTGTTGCGGGTGGGGATGATGTGTGCAAGGGCGGTCTCCATGCCCATGGAGTCGTGGCCGAGGATGACAACGCGGCGGCCCTTGAGTGCCTGATGGGTGAGGGCCGCGAAGGTCCAGTCGAGAAGGGCGTCGGCGGTGGAGTCGGTCATCTCGGGGCGGTCGCCGGTGTCGGGCCAGGTGCCGACGTTGATGTGAACGAGCCGGCCGTACTGGGAGATTGCTCCGCTGGCGGCGTGGGTGAAGACGACGCCGGGCTTGGGGCCGGAGTTGCCGCAGGTTAGGTTTATGGGGGTGTCGGGCGGGAACTGGGTGAGGAGTGAGATGAGGCCGAGCTGGGGGAATGCCCAGGTGTCGGGGGCGCAGATGAGCACCCGGACACCTTCGGCGCGGAACTGGCGGGCGACGGCATCGGCCTGGCGCTCGCCGTTCACGAGGACGGGGGAGTAGAGGACGCGGGGCCGGTCATCTCCTGGAAGTCTGAGGCCGGCAGCGACGCGGTTGGCGACCATTTCGACGATGTTCGCGGCCCGGCGACGGGAGGCCTCGTCTACGCGCGGGTCGCAGACGGCGAAGACGCCGACGGCGGGGACCTCGGGCTCGGCCTGAGGGTTGTCGGAGAGTCGTTGGGCCTTGGGCATAGTGCATCCTCCCGGTGTGTGAGGCGTTCGGCCGAGGAGTGTTTTCGGCTAGGGGTCGAGCGCGACCTGCTGGCGCGGGAGCGGCAGGGAAGGGCAGGCCTTCGTGGCTGCGCCCTCCTCCGCCAAAGCTTCGAAGCGCTATGCTCCTTAGGATGACGTGAGGGGAGAGTCGCGCGTCACCCGGGGGACGAGGGTCCCACACGTATCGCGTTCGGCTCTTCGGAGAGATATGGGGCGTCCGGAGGATGTGACGGCAGATGCGGAGAACGCAGGGGCGCAGGCTGTGGGACGCGCGCCTGGTTCGAGAGGGAGGAGACCTGATGACAGGGAGTGATCGCCTGAAGCTCGGGACAGTGGTGCCGCTGGAGGGCGGACCCGACGAGGAACTGAGGAAGGTGGCGGAGCTGGGACTGCCGTGCTGCCAGGTGGTGTGCTGGCAGCCAGATATGCTGACAGAGGAGAACGCCGAAGGACTGCGACAGGCCGCGCGCGAGCGCGGCGTGGAGGTTGTATCGTTCTGGGCGGGGTACTCGGGGGAGGTCGTCTGGAATCTGGTCGAGGGGCCGAAGACGATCGGCATCGTGCCGCCGGAGCACAGGGAGCGGAGAACAGAGGAGCTTCAGCGAGGGGCGGAGTTTGCGAGCCGGGTGGGTGTGTCGCTGGTGGTGACGCACGCGGGTTTCATCCCGGAGAACCCGACGGACCCGCTGTACGCGGGAGCGGTGGAGGCGCTGCGGCGTGTGGCCGAGAGGTGCAAGGAGCTGGGCGTGTCGTTCTGCCTGGAGACGGGGCAGGAGACGCCGGTGACGCTGCTGCGCTGCCTGCGCGACATCGGAACCGACAACATGGGGGTGAACCTCGATCCGGCGAATCTGCTGATGTACGGCAAGGCAAACCCCTTGGACGCGGTGGACATCATCGGCGCGCACATCAGATCGCTGCACGCCAAGGACGGGGAGTATCCGACCGATCCCTACCAACTTGGAGTAGAGAAGCCGCTTGGGGAGGGGCGGGCGGATTTCCCTCGTCTGATTGGGAAACTGAAGGCGATGGGATACTCGGGCCCGGTCATCATCGAGCGGGAGATCAGCGGCGAGCAGCAGATAAGGGATATTCTGAGGGCCAAGGATATTTTGGAGCCGCTGTGCTAGGTGGCGGCGGCCTCCGGGGGAGGGTGCGCGCGGGGCGTCGTCAGTAGGTGAGTCGGCGGGGAAGTGGGGGAGCGATGACCGCAATTGCAGAGGCAGAGGGCGGCTCCCATTGCGCGGGGCGCGCGTCTGGTGCCGCAGACCGGCTTCTGCTCCTGGGGCTTGCCGCCGTCGGCTGTGCAGTGTGGGCATGGTTCGCGTGGCGGACGCGGAT
>CP070816.1:2247467-2278172 GCA_020344235.1 Armatimonadota bacterium | reverse complement strand
TCGCCAATATCTCCCTATTCCGCCCCGGCCCGATGCAGGCCGACATGATCGGCCCCTACCTCGCCCGCCGGCATGGCGAAGAGCCCATCACCTTTCTTCATTCTGCGGTCAAGCCCGCGCTGGAGGAAACCTACGGAGTCATCCTCTATCAGGAGCAAGTGCTGGAGGTGGCCAGCGCGCTCGCCGGCTTCACGCTCGGGCAGTCGGACTTCCTCCGCCGCGCCATGACTCACGACCGGTCATCCGAGGAGATGGAGAACATTCGAAGCGCATTTCTGGAAGGATGCCGACGTCGCGGCATCGCCGACAGCACCGCCGAAGAGGCCTTCCGCTGCCTCTCCGCCTTCGCCGCCTACGGATTCTGCAAGGCCCACGCCGCCTCGTTCGCCATCATCGCCTACCAGACCGCGTATCTCAAGACCCATCACCCGGCCGAGTTCCTGGCCGCCATCATGTCGAACCAGCCGATGGGGTTCTATCCCTCCGAGGTGATCATCAACGAGGCGAAGCACTTCGACGTCGAAGTTCGGCCGGCGGACGTTAACAAGAGCAGGGATCGCTACTGGGTCGAGGAGAGCGCCATCCGCGTCGGCCTCGCACAGGTCCGCGGCCTCAGCGCGGCCGGGCTCGAAGCGATCCTCGATGCGCGGGATCACGGCGGGGCATTTCACTCCCTGCGCGACTTCTGTGCTCGCACCGGCCTGGCGCGGCCTATGATCGAGAATCTGATCCGCGCTGGAGCCTTCGACAGTTTGTGCCGCTCTCGCCGTGCGCTGCTGTGGGAGCTGAATGAAACCTGCGCCACCGAATCCCGCCGCCGCGATCGCGTCCAGCATCTCAACGGCCAGCTCGCGCTGCCGACCCCTTTCAGCTCTTCTCGTAGGGGCGACCCTCTGCGGTCGCCCGCTGTTTTCCTCCCGCCTCCCACCGAACGAGAGGAAACAGCCTCCGAACTGGCGATGACCGGAGTGAGCGTCAAACGCCACCCGCTCTACTTCTCCCGGGAGAAGCTGCGCGCGATGCGCGTCATCTCCCGCGCCCAGCTCGATCCACTCCCCGATGGCAAGCGCGTCCGCGTCGCCGGAATCGTCATCGCCCGCCAGCGCCCGCCTACCCGCTCCGGCCGCACCGTCATCTTCGTCACCCTCGAAGATGAGACCGGCCTGATCGAAATCACCGTGTTCGAGCGCATTTACCAGCAGTGGGGAAAAGTCATCTTCTCCAGCAGCGCGCTGATCGTGGACGGAGTATTGCAGAAGCGCGGGCGCTACGGAACAGTGGTCATCGGGCGCAGCTTTCGCTCATTCAATCCCTGATCGGCCGGGAGGCGCGCGACCGCAAAGCCGTTCGTCAGTCCGGCGACCTACTCTTCCAGGCCGGCAGTTCCGCCATCATCTCCTTCGCCTTCGCTCTCGCCTCTTCCCCATCCAGGCCGTGGCTGCGGACGATGAACGCGGCCATCGAGTCCAGCTTCTCCTCGTACCACTGCATTCTCCCGTCGAGGCGCGCACAGTGAATGCAGTAGTCCTTGGTCGCAGTGCCCCGGGATACGCCGCAGCTGTGCTGTGTGTGACAGCGCAGCGCGGCCAAACATTGCTGAGCGGGCCAGTGCACGCGCCGGCCCTCACCAACGCCCGCGTCCAAGCACCCCGACTCGAACAGCCATTCTAATACGTTTGTTTGCACAAAAGGGCCTTGCGTTCAATGCAGATTTATGGTAAGGTCCTTTTGCGAGGACATCCGTGGCCCCGTTTTTTGGGTGCACTAACGGAGAATTACTGGTGCACAAGCGGGGAAAAGTGGTGGCCTGTGCCCTAAAGTCGGCGCAGCGGGGCGTCAGAGAGAGCACATGCTTACGGGCGAGGTCGGACATCAACTCGATGACCGCGGACGCGTAGCGATTCCGAAATCCTTTCGCGATGTGCTCGAACACGGAGGCTTCATCACCCGCGGCTGGTATGGCTGCCTCTTCCTCTTCCCATGGGAGGAATGGCGGAAGATCGAGGACCGGCTGAACGAAGTCCGCATCACCGATACGAACGGCGACATCGTCAAGCAGTTCTTCAGCGGGGGGAGCAAAGTCTTCCTCGACCGGCAGGGCAGAATGGTGCTGCCGGCCGCCCTGCGCGAATACGCAGGCATCGAGGCCGAGGTGGTCGTGCGCGGAGTCATCAACCGCATCGAGATCTGGGCCAAGAGTCGCTGGCTGAGTTTCCAGAGCGAGCAGTTCTCCCCCGAGCGCATCATGGACAAGACCGCCGCGCTCGGGATCTGACGGCCCGCCGCTTGAGGCGAGGCGGAGCGGGAATGACAACGGAGGAACCGGAGCCGGCTGGTCACCGGCCGGTGATGGTAAAGGAGGTGCTGGAATACCTGGCGTGTCAGCCAGGTCACGTGATCGTAGACGCAACCATCGGCCGAGCGGGCCACGCGGCAGCCATTCTGGAGCGGATATCGCCGGGCGGAAGGCTGATCGGAATAGATCGAGATCCAGAGGCGATCGAGAGAGCGAAGAAGCGGTTTGCCGGGCAGCCGGTAGAGTTGATTCATGACAATCATGCCCGACTGGAGGCGATTCTGGACGAACTCGGCCTGGATGCGGTGGATGGAGTTCTGATTGACTGCGGGCCGTCATTGGAACAGCTAACCACAGCGAGACGCGGCTTCAGCTTCGGGCGAGACGGGCCGCTTGACATGAGAATGAATCCGGACCAGGAGACCACCGCGGCCGATCTGGTGAATGAACTGCCGGCGAGTGAGCTGGCGAGAATCCTGAAGGAATACGGAGGGGAGCGGCGGGCACAAAGAATCGCAGAAGCCATTGCAACAGCACGACAGCAACAACCCATCACAACCACAGCACAACTCGCAGCAACCATCACAGCAGCTATCCCACCCCGAGCACGTCCGAGACGCCTTCACGCAGCCACGAAGTCCTTTATGGCGTTGAGGATCGCCGTGAACGACGAACTCGGCGCGCTTCGCAAAGCACTGGACGCAGCCATTCATCGCACCAGGACTCACGGCAGAATCGTCGTCCTGACCTACCAGAGTCTAGAAGGCGGTGAAACCAAGGGGGCATTCCGCCGAGCCAGAGCAAGCAGCAAGTGCCCGCCGCTCCCATCCGATGAGAGGCCCCGAGTTCGGATCCTGACGAAGAGAGCGGTCAAGCCGTCAGCGGAAGAATGCAGGGAAAACCCGCGTGCCCGATCGGCCATCCTCCGGGCCGCGGAGCGGCTGTAGCACGAAGGACGCGCGGTGATAGGACGTAGTCGTTCGGCGAACCGGTCCGAGAGACCGACAGGAGCAGCAGGCAAACACGAGAGACGGGGGCGGTGAGTACTATGCAGTCACAGCAACTGATGTGGCAAGGCCGCACGCAGGAGCTGCCCACATCCTCCAAACGACAGCCGGCAGCTTCAGCGCGAAGACGGCCCGTCGGAGTATCAACAGGGTTTGCAGCCGTGGTGCTCACCGCCCTCGCTTACAGCCTCTTGCTTTCCTATGGGGCCGCCTCTGCTCTCATCACTCGCAACGGCTATGCTCAAATGGCCCTCCGGCAAGAGGTGGAAGACCTGCACGCACAGATCGCCCTTCTCAGCTATCAGGTGAATGTCGCCGAATCAGGCCCGAGCGTGGAGCAGGCGGCCGAGCGACTCAACATGCGGCCCGCCGATCCCGTCACCGAAGTTGACTATGTGCTCCTCCCCTACCCTGAGCCCAGCAGCGGCTTCCAACTGGCCGCGGGCCGGACCGGCCGCTCGCCCTCCGGCCTCGCGGCGAGGCTGGCACACCTCGCGACAGAGGTGGTGAGCTGCTCCGGCGATCGGGCAGAGGCGAGTACCTTCGAGGGCCACCGCCCCTAGGCGGTGGCCTTTTCTGTGGCCTTGTCGAGGTGCGCCGTGAAGCATATCGCTTGCATACAGATCGGAAGGCGCGGCCGCGTGTGGTGCGTGGTCGCGCTCGCCGTTCTCATCCTTCTGGCCGCTCGCCTGTGGTCCATCCAGATCACCAACCACGAAGAGTACCGAGCCGAGGCCACGAAGATACGGACTCGCACCTGGCCCATTTCCGCGCCCCGCGGCAACATCTATGATCGCAACGGGAACCCTCTGGCCCTCAACCTGAAGGTCCACTCGGTGGCCGCCGATCCGGAGCTGGTGGACAGCCCCCCTGACCTCGCCGCGCAGTTGCAGCCACTGCTCAGGATGCCCAAGCGGGAGCTTGAATCCAAACTCGCACCCAAGGAAGGCGTGCGGTACGTCCGGCTGCGCGGCTCGGTCGACGCTCCTGTGGCCCTCGCAGTCCGAAACCTCGACTGCCAGGGAGTGATAGTCAGTACAGACTGGAAGCGGGCCTACCCCCGCCAGCGCCTCGCGGCTCCGCTTCTAGGGTTCATCGGCACCGAAATGAAGGGGCTTGGCGGCATAGAGGCCGCCCTGAACGACCAACTGGCCGGACAGGATGGCGAGATGCTGGTTCTGTTGGACGGTCGCCTCCCCCGCTCCCGAAGCCAGATACCGGACCGCACCATCATCAGCAAGCAGATGCTGCCGGGCAGCAGCGTCCACTTGACCATTGACCTGGACATCCAGGCTATTGCCGAAGAGGAACTCGCGGCGGCCGTCCAGCGCGCCCAAGCTACCGGCGGAACCGCCCTCGTCATGAATCCAGCGAACGGCGATGTCCTCGCACTTGCAGCCTATCCCGGCTTCGACCCCAACGAGTTTCGCACCTACCCCGAGGAGACCTGGGTCAGCCGCGCGGTCGTCAGCCCTTATGAACCGGGCTCCACGTTCAAGGTAATCATGGCCTGCGCCGCCATCGAAGAGAGCGTTATGAGCGCCGGCGAAACGTATGTCTGCGGTGGCACATGCAAGATCGGCCCACATACAATAGGGTGCGCGCCCCATGGCGGCACTCGCGCGCACGGCACCGTGACCCTTGACGACATCATCGTCCAGTCATGCAACACAGGCATGGTCAGGCTCGCCCTAACGCTCGGCCCGGATCGCGTGCACAAATGGGCGAACCGGTTCGGGTTCGGAACCAAGACCGGCATCGAGCTGATGGGGGAGTCACGCGGGATACTGTCGCGCCCTGCGGACTTGTCCCGGACGCAGCTGGCCACCATTGGCTTTGGGCAGGGCATCAGCGTCACCCCGCTTCAACTGCTGTCCGCCTACTGCGCGGTGGCCAACGGCGGCTGGCGAGTGAGCCCCCGCGTCGTCAGCACCATTACTCATGCGACCGGGCGGGTCGAGCACCCCGCCCGCCCCGCGCCCGTCCGAATCCTTTCCTCCGAGACCTGTGATCGGATGCGAGACCTTCTCGTCAGGGCCGTGGAAGAGGGGACCGCAAAGGCCGCGCAGATACCCGGACGCCGGCTTGCCGGGAAGACCGGTACCGCGCAGAAGCCCACCCCAGGCAAGGGATTCCGCGCCGGCAAGTACGTCGCCTCGCTGGCCGGCTGGGCGCCTGCGGACAGGCCCCGGCTGGCGGTCCTGGTCGTTATAGACGAGCCGCAGAAGGGGCACTATGGCGGGGTGGTGGCTGCGCCGGCATTTCGCGCCATCTGCGAGCGATCTCTCGCCCATCTAGGCGTTCCGCCGGACGGGCTCTCCGTACGGCGCGAGATTGCTTTGGCGCGCCGGCGGGGCTGAGTCCCTTTGATGCTATAATTCGCATGGAGAAGGACGCATACTCGAGTGGGCAGTCTGGAACCCGGGCCCTCCCGGCCAAGGCCGTTTTCGTCTTTGCTGAAGTCGGTCCCCGGCGCGCGCGCTGTCGGCAACCCGCAGGTCGCAGTGACCGGCCTGGCGTACGACTCGCGCCAGGTGCAGCCGGGGTGGGCCTTCCTATGCGTCCGCGGCTCCAAGACTGACGGCCACGCGTTCATCCCGGAAGCAATTGACAGAGGTGCCGTCGCGCTCGTTCTGGAGGCGGGCAGGGAAGCGAGCACAGAGCCTCCGCCGGGTGGCGCCCTCGCGGTCGTGCCGAACTCGCGCGTAGCGATGGCCGCCGTAGCGCGCGCTTTCCACGGCGATCCCTCCTCCCGCCTCCGCCTCGCCGGCGTCACCGGCACAAATGGTAAGACCACGACGGCGCTCATCATGGATGCTATCTTCCGCGCCGCGCGCTACCAGAGCGGCCTCATCGGCACCCTCGAATACCGCATCGGCCAGGAGCGGATGAAGCCCCTCCACACGACCCCCGAGGCCGTGGATCTACAGCGTCTCCTCGCCGCGCTGGTCGCACGGGGCGCGACCCATGCCGCCATGGAGGTGTCCTCCCACGCGCTATCTCTACGCCGCGTGGATGGGTGTCAGTTCGCGGCCGCCGTATTCACCAACCTCACCCCGGAGCACCTCGACTTTCACAGCAATATGGACGACTACCTGGAGGCGAAGAGGCGTCTTTTCGAGGACCCTCAATACCTCCCACACGAAGGAGAGCGCGTCAACGCCATCAACACGGACGATGAAGCCGGCCGCACCATCGCCGCGAAAGCCCTCGGTCGCACCCTTTCCTTCGGGCTTGCGGGAGACGCCGACTGCCGCGCCGAGCAGATTGAGCTGGCTCCGACCGAGACTCGCTTCCTCGCCCTCCTTCCCTCCGGCGCGCGGCCGGTCCGCATGCAGTTGGTCGGCCGGTTCAACGTGTACAACGCCCTCGCCGCACTGGCCGCCTGCCTCGGGCTCGGAATACCCGCAGACGCCGCCTGCAGCGCACTCGCGGAGATTCCGCCTGTTCGCGGACGTTTCGAGAGAGTCCCGGCCAAAACGCACACCGTGCTGGTGGATTACGCCCATTCCCCCGACGGCATCCGCCGCGCGCTCGAAACCGCCCGCCAGATATCCCGCGGGCGCGTGATCGTTGTCTTCGGCTGTGGAGGAGACCGCGATCGCACCAAGCGACCCGTCATGGGCGGAATCGCGAGCGGGCTCGCCGATCTATGCGTAGTGACGTCGGACAACCCGCGCAGCGAGAAGCCTGAGGCCATTATCGAGCAGATCGTAGTCGGCATACCCGCGGAGCACAGAGACCGCTGCTCGGTGGAGCCCGACCGAGCAAAGGCGATTCGCATGGCGATCGAGGAGGCCTCTGCCGACGATCTCGTCCTCATTGCGGGCAAGGGTCACGAGGACTATCAGATCTTCGCCGACCGAACCATTCACTTCGACGACCGCGAGGCGGCGGAGGCGGTCCTGCGCGAAATCGAAGGCGATCTCGATGCCTGAACTTTATCTCAGCACGATCCTGGAGGCCACTCATGCCGGCACCTCGGGCGGGTCCGCGCCGGACCTGTTTCGCGGCATCGCCACCGATACGCGAACCCTCAAGCCCGGGACGCTCTTCGTGGCCCTGAAGGGAGAGTGCTTTGACGGCCACGACTTCGTGGCGGAGGCGTTTCGCCGCGGCGCGGCGGGCGCGTTGGTGTCCAGGGAAGTCGCCGCTCCCGGCCCACAGTTGATCGTATCCGACACGCTCGCGGCCCTGGGAGCGCTGGCCGCTTCGCATCGCAGGTCTCTGCCCGTGCAGGTCGTTGCCATCACCGGCAGCATCGGCAAGACGACCACGAAGGAGATGGTGGCAGCCATACTCTCTCACGGCTGGCCGACCGCACGGACCCCCGGGAACTACAACAACGAAATCGGCGTCCCCTTGGCGCTGCTCGAGCTGGCCCCTGATCACAAGGCGGCCGTGGTGGAACTCGCGATGCGGGGGAGAGGACAGATCCAGTACCTCGCGGAGATGGTTCAGCCGCAGATCGGCGTGATAACCAACATAGGAGTCTCGCACCTGGAGCTGCTGGGCAGCAGGGAGGCGATAGCGGAAACCAAGGCCGAGCTGCTGGCGGCGCTCCCCTCGGATGGCCTCGCCGTGCTGAATGCGGACGATGACTTCTTCCGATTCCTCAGCGAACGCAGCCCCGCGCGCGTGGTCTCCTTCGGCCTGACAGGCGGCGCGGACGTGCAGGCCGACCGCATAGCAACCGCCTCCGACGGCCGCCTCCGTTTTCTTCTGCGCGGCTGGTGGGGGGAGCAGGACCTATCTCTCCCTGCGGCCGGCCGTCATAACGCCGTCAATGCCGCCGCCGCGGCCGCGGCGGCCATGGCGGCGGGCGCCGCGGAAGAGTGGATCGCGGCCGGTCTCGCCACCTTCGAAGCCGCCGACATGAGGAGCAAGGTCGCGAAGTCCCCAACCGGCTTCACTGTCATTGATGACTCCTACAACGCCGCTCCCGACTCGATGCGCGTCGCTCTCGAGCTGCTCGCCGACCTTCCAGGCGACCGAAAGTGGGCTGTCCTCGGCGACATGAAGGAACTCGGCCCTATGGCCGCGGACTGGCACCGGGAGGTCGGCGAACTCGCGGCATCCATACCGCTCGCGGGTCTAATAACAGTGGGAGACCTCGGCCGTCACATCGCGGCGGGCGCGCGGGTCCACATGAGCCCGAGCGAGGTGATGGAAGCCGCCGACAACGCCGCCGCCGCCGCGTTGCTGAAGGAGCGCCTGTCATCGGCCGATGTCGTCCTAGTCAAGGGATCGCGCGTGATGAAGATGGAGGAGATCGCCAAATCGCTGCTCGCAAGCCCTGAAGATACGTGCCATGGATGAAGCTCGCGCGGTAGCCGGAATCGCCATAATCCCCACGATCTCGCTGCTCGTGGTGCTGCTTCTCGGCCGCCACTTGATCGCCTTGCTCCGCCGGATGGGAGCGGGCCAGCGAGTGCGAAACGACGGGCCGCAGCGCCATCTCGAGAAAGAAGGCACCCCGACAATGGGGGGTCTCCTAGTCATAGGAGCTGTGTTGATCGCGGTGTTCGCGGCGGCGCTGCCCGCGGAGGACCCGCCCTCCCTGCGTCTCATCACCTTGGCCGCCGTGATGCTCGCGTTCGGCATCATCGGGTTTGCAGACGACTGGCTCAAGATCCGCAGAGGACGATCCCTGGGAATGAGGGCGAGGGAAAAGCTGGCGCTCCAGTGCCTCGCCGGAATCGCGTTCGCCTACGCGCTGGCAGTGGAGACGGCCGCCCGCGACTACGCCGGACTCCCGCCCTACCCGCACTTCCCCGGATACGGATGGCTTGCGTTCTGGAGCCTCGCCGCCGTGGCGACCTCCAACGCGGTGAATCTCGCTGATGGTCTGGATGGACTTGCCGCGGGGCTGTGCGTGGTGGCCGGCGTGGGATTCGGGCTACTGGGCGGCGCTGGCGAGGTACAGGCATTCGGGCTCGCGCTGGCGGGCGCTTGTCTCGGGTTCCTGTGGTTCAACCGCCACCCAGCCAGGCTGTTCATGGGAGATGTGGGATCCCTTGCTCTCGGCGCATCACTCGCCGCGATGGCGGCGATCATGAACAACCCAGCGGCGCTTCTGGGCCTCTGCCTCGTTCCCTATATCGAGGCCGGGTCGGTCGTTGTCCAGGTCGCCTCCTTCAAGGCGACGGGCAGGCGAGTGTTCAAGATGAGCCCGATCCACCATCACTTCGAGCTTTCCGGCTGGTCGGAACGCCGGGTCGTGTGGACTTTCTGGGGCGTTGCGCTGGCGGCCGCAGTAGCAACCGCGCTCTTCGTACCGATCATGAAGTGAGCACCAAAGCGACAGTGATAACGGACTTCGAAGACAAGCAAGTGCACGTGATAGGGCTCGGCAGCTATGGCACAGGCCGCGCGGTAGCCCGGGCACTGTCTGCACGCGGCGCGCACGTTACCGTGTCGGATATCAAGCCGGCCGCCGCGCTGGCGCCGGAGATCGCAGCCTTGAAGGACACCGGCGTCACCATCCAGACCGAGGTCGACGCGTACCGCGGGATCGAGCAAGCTGACCTAATCGTGCCCAGCCCAGGCGTTCCGCTCGACATTCCTCCCCTACTCCGCGCCCGCGCGCGCGGCATCTCTGTCGTGAGCGATATCGAAGTCGCGTTCTGGATCGCGCCTTGCCCCATCGTTGCCGTCACCGGAACGAAGGGCAAGACTACCACGACCGCCCTCATCGGAGATCTGCTCCGCGACGCCGGCAAGAATGCTCTCGTGGGGGGTAACATCGGTCGCCCCCTCATCGCGCTCGCGGAGAAGGCGCAGCCCGAACACATCCTCGTGGCCGAAGTGAGCAGCTTCCAACTCGAAGCGACAGACCGGTTCCGACCTCGCGTCGCCGTGCTGCTCAACCTCTTCCCGGACCACCTCGACCGTCACCCAACCGTGGATGCCTACCGTGACGCCAAAGCCAAAGTCTTCGCCAATCAGACCGCCGAGGACACCGCGATCATCAACCGCGACGATCCTGAAGCTTGGCGGTTGAAGGACCTGACGCGCGCCAGAGTGATGCCCTACAGCAGCGCGCGGGTCGCTCCGGAGGGCGCAGACCTGGCGGAGGGATGGCTGAGGGTCAGCGGCGAGCCAATCTGTCCCGCCGAAGCCATACAGCTCCCAGGCCCCCACAACCTCGGCAATGTCCTCGCCGCGCTTGGCGCCGCTTCCGCGGCGGGCGCCTCCCTAAAGCGGGCAACCGAGACTGTATCCCGGTTTCAGGGCCTGGAACACCGGCTCGAAACCGTGGCCGAGATTCGAGGCGTCACTTTCGTCAACGACTCCCAGGCAACGACGCCGGAGGCCGCCATCGCGGCACTCCACTCCTTCGACCGACACATCGTGCTCATCGCCGGCGGACGCGCCAAGGTGAGCGATTTCAGTCTGCTCGCCGGGGCGGTGTCGCGCCGCCGGGCCTCGCTCATCGTTCTCGGCGAGGCGGCAGAGACAATCGCGGCGGCGGGAGAGGCGGCCGGACTGCGGGATGTCGCACGCGCCTCCGATCTGGGCGAGGCCGTCCGCATCGCGTTCGACCGGGCACAAGCGGGAGACCTCGTCCTTCTCTCGCCCGCCTGTGCGAGCTTCGACATGTTCCAGAACATGGCCGCTCGCGGCCGAGCATTCAAGCAAGCGGTGCAACAGCTGGTCACAGAGAAGGGGGATTCCTAGCCGTGGCGGCCATCCGATCCGTCCAGATACCTCAAGCCGACCTGGCAACCGAGGATCGAGGTAACCTGGATCTAACCGTCTTGGTCCCGGTCCTCCTGCTGGTGGCGCTCGGCGTCTCCATGGTCTTCAGCGCCAGCATCCCCATGGCGGCTCTGCGAGAGAGCGAAGACATCTACTACTACCTCAAGCGAGAACTCCTCTTCGCCGCCGCGGGACTGACCGCCATGTACTGGATGACCCGCGTTTCCATGGACGCCATCCGAAGGCATGCGGGATGGCTGCTTGCCTTGACGTTTCTCTTCTTGACTCTCCTGTTCTTCGTCGGAGTCAGGATCAACGGCGCGAGGTCGTGGCTCCCCATACCAGGAACAAACCTGCTCTTCCAGCCGAGTGAGATGGCGAAAATCGTACTGGTGATCGTTGCCGCGCGCTACTTCAGCAAGTTCCCTCAGGGCCTCTCGAGTTGGCGCCGCGCCCTTCCCCCTTTCGCGGTTCTCGGCAGCACCGCCGCCCTCATCGCGGTACAGCCCGATATGGGTACCGCCGCCGTCATCGTGGTCGCGATGCTCGCCTACTTCCACATTGCCGGGGCCAAGCTTCGACACCTCGGCGCCGCGGCAGCCGCCACCCTTTCACTGGCCGGCCTCATGATCTGGCGCAACCCCTATCAGCTCGAGCGCATCACGAACTTCATCCTGCGAATCAAGACGCCGGCCGAAGGCGACTATCATACCACGCAGTCGCTGATCGCTATGGGCTCCGGCGGGCTCACCGGTTACGGCTACTGCGGCAGCATAGAGAAGTACTTCTACCTCCCGGCGGCCATTACTGACTCGATCCTGGCGATTATTGGAGAGGAACTCGGCTTCATCACAGTCTCTGCGGTGCTCGCGCTCTTCGCAGTGCTGGCGTGGCGGGGAATGACCATCGCCAAGAACGCACCGGATCGCTTCTCCGGGCTCGTCGCCGCTGGGGTCACCGTCACGCTGGTCACACAGGCGCTGCTCAACATCGCCGTCGTAACCGGTTCATTCCCCGCCACCGGGGTGCCGCTTCCGTTCGTCAGCTACGGCGGATCGTCTCTTCTCTTCTCCCTCATCGGGGTTGGGTTGCTGCTCAACGTCGCAGCCAGGCAGCCGACAGCGCGGCCTCAGCAGGGGCACCTATGAGCGGCGGCATCCACATGGTGGGCATCGGCGGCATCGGCATGAGCGCTCTGGCGCAGATCCTCCTCGCCCGCGGAACCCCGGTCTCCGGCTCGGACGCACAGCAATCCGACATGCTCGCACGGCTGGCCGGATTGGGGGCCGCAGTCCATGCGGGACACTCCGCGCAACTCGTCGAGGGCGCCGAGCGAGTGGTCATCTCCGACGCGATTCGTCCCGACAACCCCGAGCTTCAGCGAGCAGAAGCACTTGGCATCCCCGTACAGCGTCGCTCCCAGCTCTTGGCCGAACTAATGGCCGGCAGTCGCGGCATCGCCGTCTCGGGAACACACGGAAAGACAACCGTCACCGCCATGATCGGCGCCATTCTGACCGAGGCCGGACTCGACCCGACTGTCGTCCTCGGCGGCGAATACCGCCCGCTCGGCGGCAACGCGCGCGTCGGCCGCGGCGACTGGTTCGTGGTGGAAGCGTGCGAGGCCTACGAATCATTCCTCGATTTGGTGCCTGAAATCGCGGTGGTGACCAATATTGACCCTGACCACCTCGATCACCATAAAACCGAAGCCCACCTGCGGGCCAGCTTCGCAGAGTTCCTGCAGCGCGTCCCCCCGAATGGCCGACTCGTGCTGTGCGCGGACCGGCCCGAACTCCACCATATCGGAGACTGCATAGACCGCGAGCTCGTCTGGTACGGGACCGACGAGCGGGCCGACGTGCAGGGCACCGGGACTGCCACCGCCGGGCATGAAGCTCACTGCCAGCTCTCCATCGAGGGACGACCCTCGGGAGAGATCCGCATAGCTACGCCGGGGATGCACAATGTCCTCAACGCACTGGGCGCACTTGCGGCAGCCCGGAGTGCCGGCGCGCCCCTCGCCTGCTGCAAGCGGGCCCTTGCCGGATTCTCCGGCGTAGCCCGCCGTTTCGAGATCGCCGGCCACGCCGCAGGGGTTACATTCATTGATGACTACGCCCATCACCCTGCCGAGATTGCGGCCACCATCGCCGCCGCCCGGGCGGCCTATCCGGGGCGCCGGATCGTCGCCGTATTTCAACCCCACCTCTATTCCCGCACCCGCGACTTCGCCGAGGACTTCGCCTGCGCGCTGAGCCAGGCCGACCTCGCCGTACTTACCGAGATCTACCCCGCCCGTGAGGCGCCCCTGCCCGGCGTGAGTTCCTCCCTCATCGCCCGACATCTTGCGTCTCTGGCGGGAAAGGACGGCCCGGTGGAGATGGCGAAGGGAGAGTTGGCGACTGAGCTGCCGGCCCATCTGCATCCGGGGGATGCTGTCCTGGTGATGGGGGCCGGAGACATCGGCGGAGCGGCGCGTGAGCTGGTCCGCCGCCTCGGCGGGGAGGACGTCGGCCGGCAGGAGGTCGTGACAAAGAAATGAGCACTGCGCGGCAGACCTGGGTCCCAGCAACAATGACAGCTACTCCACGCAATCAGCTCAACGCGGCCGCCGCCGAGCTCAGTTCCCGCATCCGCGGCGCGGTCCGCACCTGCGAGCCTATGCGCAGACATACCACGTTCCGCATCGGCGGTCCCGCAGACATCTTCGTCCAGCCTGCTGACCGCGACGACCTGGCAGAGGCACTCCGTTTCTCCCGCGCCAAAGGCCTGCCCCATGCGGTCATCGGCAATGGCAGCAACCTGCTAGTGGGAGACAAAGGCATCCGGGGGCTGGTGATACGGCTCACGCCGCGCTTCAATGAGATCCAGTGGCTCGAAGATGGCGCCGTAGTGGGGGCCGGCGCGCCTCTGGCAAGGCTGGTTAAGGAGGCGACGGAGGCCGGGCTGAGCGGACTCGAGTCCACTGTCGGCATCCCGGGCACCATAGGAGGAGCGCTGGCAACCAACGCCGGAACAGATACTGGCTCCGTGGGCGATCTCGTGATCGGCGCGACCGTGCTCGACCGGGATAACACTCTGCAGGAATGGGGCGCGAGGCAATTCGCCTACCGATACCGCTACAGCAGCCTGTCGCAGGAGAAGGCTGTGGTGGTATCGGCCCGTCTCAGGTTGGAGCCGGCGAGCCGGGAGGAAATAGCCGCGAAGGTACAGCGGCTTCGCTACAAGCGGGCCAGCCGACAGCCGCTGCGCGCCTGGTCCGCGGGCAGCGTCTTCAAGAACCCCCGCGGCGTTGCCGCCGGCAAGGTCCTCGACCGGGCGGGGGCGAAGGGCATGCGCGTGGGGGATGCGCAGATCTCACGCAAACACGCCAACTTCCTTATAAACCGCGGCCGCGCGACCGCCGCTGAGATGCGAGAGCTGATCGCCCGCGCCCACGCACTGGCGCTTCGCCGCTACGGCATTGATCTCGAACTCGAGATAGAAATCGTGCGGGAGTGATCGAGAGGATGGACCGACTCCGCATAGTGGTCTTGACGGGCGGCACCTCGGCAGAACGCGAAATCTGCCTACTGAGCGGCCGCAAGGTCATGAGCGCGCTCGACCCCAGCCGCTATGACGCGGTTTCCGTTGACCTCGCTTCCATCGCCGAGGCGCGCGCAGCAGACTTGGCCGGAATCCTGTTCCGCCCGCCGGCCGAACGCGAGCACGCCCCAGAGCAAACCGTCGCCCGCGACGGGCGCCCCGACGTTGTCTTCATCGCGCTCCACGGGGGCGCAGGAGAGAACGGCACCGTGCAGGGCATGCTCGAGCTGCTCGGGATTCCCTACACCGGATCCGGCGTTCTCGCCAGCGCGCTGGCGATGAACAAGATCATGTCCAAGAAGATCTTCGAGCGAGACGGCATTCCAACACCGAAGTGGGTGCCCCTCGCGGCCGCGGAGCGGGCCTCGGCCCCCGAAGCGGCGCTCACTGCCGTCGGTCTGCCCTGTGTGGTCAAGCCCGCCTGCGAGGGATCCACCATCGGCGTAACCATCGTCAGAGAGCGAGAGCACCTGGAGGCCGCGCTGGATGCCGCCTTCCGGTACGGGCCCGAGGCCCTCGCAGAGCAGTTCATACCCGGCACCGAGATCAGCGCTCCGGTGCTCGGCAATGATGACGCGCGCGTGCTACCCCTGGTCGAGATCGTGCCGCCGGATGGATTCTATGACTATCACGCGAAGTACACCCCCGGCGCGACCGAGGAGATCGTCCCCGCGCGCATCCCCCAGGCCGCGGCGGAGCGCGCAAGGAGGCTCGCCCTCGCCGCGCACTGCACCCTGGGCTGCCGCGGCTTCTCGCGCGTGGACATGATCGTCGGCCGGGACGAAGTCTACGTGCTGGAGGTTAACAGCATCCCGGGGCTGACAGACACCAGCCTCGTCCCGCGCGCGGCAGAGGCGGAGGGTATCAGTTTCTCCCAGCTCGTAGGCCAAATCATCGGATTCGCACTGGAAGAGCACGGGGGCAGGAGTGGCAAGCCAAAGGCATAGCCCGAGCCTCGGCGCGTTCACCTCCCACACGACCGGGGCGAGGTGGTTGTCTCGTCTACGTATAGGCCTGTTGCTCGCGGTCGCCGCCCTGACCGCAGAGCTGGTCTACATCGCATGCGCCTCCCCCCGCCTGGCGGTTCGCGAGGTCGAACTGCGGGGCGACCCTCGTGTAGTCGAACAGGTCAGAGCCCGAATCAGCCTCCCGGACCGCGCGAACATCTTCTGGGCACCGACCCGTCTGCTCGCGGAGCAGGTCCAGACCGCGCCCGCGGTGCGCAAGGCCCGCGTCTCCCGAGACTTCCCGCGCCGCCTGGTGGTGACAGTGGAACGCCGCGAGCCAATCGCCGTCATCAGGCGGGGGGAGCGCGCCATGCTGGTGGACCCCGAAGGGATTGTCTTCACTCTCCGCGATGAATGGGGATGGGGGCTACCGGAACTGGTGGGCCCGCACCTCGCCGAGAGCGCCGTCGGCACCCACGCGGCATCCGCCGAGATCTCTTCGCTGCTGAGTGTGCTGCGCGCCTTCAGCACGGATCCGAGACTTCGCATGACTCGGCTGACCTTCGGTGGCAAGTCAGATATCGAGGTGGTGCTAGACTCCGGCCCCGTGGCCCAGCTTGGGGGCCCATCTCAGCTTGCGGCGAAGGTCAGGCTGTTCGCCGCAGCTCTGGAGCAACTCGGCGCAGACCAGATCGAATACATCAACCTGAGCGACCCGCAGGCCGCCTACTGGCGGCCGCGCCGCAACACTGTCTCTGCCCCGATGAGGTGAAGTCAATATGGCGTCCCTGTGGCGGGGAGAAAAACGGTGGGTGCTCGCTATGACCCTGGTGTGCTTTGCTCTTGGCGGCCTGCTGGCCGTTCACGTCCGCACCCAGCAGCTCCGCGGCGCCACCGAGGTCGGGCGCCAGACCAGCGCGCTTACCTGGCTCCTCACAGACACTCGCGCCCAACTCGAGAAACAAAAGGAAGAGACCGAGCGGCTGCGAACACGCGTGGCCGAGTACGAAGAGGAGGCGGCCAGTGAGAAGGGCCTCATCAGGCTGATGATGGATGAACGCCGCAACAGCCGCATCGCGCTCGGCCTGCTTCCCGTCCAAGGCCCGGGCGTGGAACTCATTCTAGACGACAGCACCATGCGCACCGGCGGCGAACTCGGCGGCCAAGACTTCTTTGTTGTCCACGACATCTACCTCCTCCAAGTGGAGAATGAGCTGTGGGCCGCCGGCGCGGAGGCCGTTTCGCTCAACGGCCATCGCCTGATTTCCGACAGCGCCATCACCTGTTCCGCTCGTCTGATCAAGGTCAACGATGTATCCATCTCCAATCCCTTTGTGTTTCTCGCCATCGGCAACCGAGACAACCTCACATCAGCGTTGAACATCCGGGGGGGCATCCTCGATCAACTGCGCGTGCTCGAATTCCAGGTGAAGCTCACCCCCAAGGACGAGATCGTCATCCCTCCGGTCGCGATCGCCACCAAGTATGAGTATGCCCAACCGGTGACAAAGGAGGCGGAGCCATGATCGCGCTTCCGCTGATCGCTCTCCTCGTCGGCTTCCTCATCGTCTACCCGTTGTCCCCCGGGATTGCACCCGCCTTGGGCGACTATGTCGCCATCGCGGTCGTCGCGGGCTTCGACGCCCTGGTCGGCGCCCTGCGCTCCCGCCTCGAGCACCGTTTCGACGAAGCCGTGTTCCTCAGCGGCTTCTTCGCCAACATGGTGCTGGCCGCTTCGCTGGCCTACTTCGGCGACAGGATAGGCGTAGACCTCTATCTCGCGGTTGTGGTCGCCCTCGGCATCCGCATCTTCACCAACCTCGGGCGCGTACGCGCTTTGCTCGTGACCGCTCGCCTGGAGACCCGTCGCACAAGGAGCGCCCCGGTCTCGCGCTGACCGCCGCATGGGAGGGAGACTGGCAATTGGCGGGGCCCGAAACCCTGCTCGGTCTCGATATCGGCACCACCAAGGTGGCCGCTGTGATCGGCCGCCGCGGACCGCGCGTGAGACTTCTGGGGGCGGCTTCCGTGCCCTGCTCCGGGCTCAAGCGCGGAATCGTCGTAGACGTCCCCGAGACCACCAAAGCCATTCGCGAGGCCGTCACCAAGGCCCAAAGAACGGCCGGGGTGGAACTCGAAGCAGCGTGGGTGGGCGTTACCGGACAGCACATCTCCTCTCTCAATTCCCGTGGACATGTCCAGCTGCCGCGCAGCAACCGGCAGGTTTCCTGGCCCGATGTCGAGCGAGTCATGGCGGCCGCGGTGAACGCGGTCTCGATCCCGCCCGATCGCCAGATGATCCACGCCATCTCGCGCGGCTTCACCGTCGACGATGAGCCAAGGGTGCGCAACCCCGTCGGCCTCTCCGCCAGCCGACTCGCAGTCGAGACCCACGTCATCACCGCTTCCCGCAACCTGGTCGAAAACGTCACCAAGTGCGTTGACCAAGCAGGCATCGGTGTGGCCGAGTTGGTCGCCGAGCCGCTTGCCACCGCCGACGCCGTCCTTACCGAAGACGAAGGCGAACTCGGCGTGCTCCTAATCGACGTCGGCGGCGGGACCACCGACCTCGCGCTCTTCCTTGAGGGGAGCATCGCGCTCACCGGCGCAGTCCCCGCCGCGGGCAACAACATCACCCACGACCTCGCCGTAGCGCTGGGCGTCACCCATCCCGCAGCTGAGCAGATCAAGCTTGCCCATGGGTGCGCACGCGCCGCCCTGGTACCGGCAGAGGAGATGATTTCGCTGCCCGACGAAGACGAGGAACGCTCCATCAGCCGCCGCTTCGTCGCGGAGGTTATCGAAGCAAGAGTCCAGGAGACTTTCCGCCTCGTCGCGCAAGAAATGAGCAGGCTCGGAGACAGGTGGCCGCCTCCGGGCGGCGCCGTGCTCACGGGGGGCGGCAGCCTGCTGCCCTCAATCGCGCCCGTCGCGAGAGATATCCTCGGATGCCGAACCCGCCTGGGCCGGCCCCGACTCGGAGCCGGGCGAGTGGAACTCCTCGACAGCCCATCTCTGGCCACCGGAGTCGGTCTTGTCTACTATGCACAGCGGGAGGCCGAGTCCCGCCGCGCTGAGCCCAGGCACGGCTTGCGCGTTGTCCCCATCCTCGGGCGCGTCATTGCCTGGGTGAGGGAGCTGTTCAGCACCTGAAACCAGCCCGCGCGCGGAGGCGACCGAAAGCTATGGCCGCACCACCAATCCAAGTCCCCCGGGCCGTGCTCGCCGGCGGCGGCACCGGCGGCCATGTCTACCCCGCCCTCGCCGTCGCCGCCGCCCTCCGCGATCGCAGGCCTCAAGCCCAGTTCCTCTTCCTCGGTGGAGATCGCATGGAAGCGCGCGTGGTTCCCGCATCCGGGCTTCCGTTCCGGGCCATCTCCGTCCACGGCTTGGCCGGCCGCGGCCTCACAGCCCTGCCCCGGCGCCTGCACTCCCTCGCGGAGCTCGCCCTTGGCCTCCCGCTCCTGCAGAGCTTGGCTGCCCTTCGCCGCTTCCGACCCCACGTCGTGATCGGCACCGGCGGCTACGTCTCCGGCCCCGTGCTCCTCGCCGCTCGCCTGCTCGCAATCCCCTCCCTGGCTCTGGAGGGGAATCGTATCCCCGGATGGACCAGCCGCGCTGTCGCCAGGATCGTGGATGCCGTCGCCGTCGCCCATCCCGAGAATGCCGAATTCTTCGCCCCCAGGCTCCGGCGCGGCGCACGTGTTGTGATCACCGGCCTTCCCGTGCGCAAGACAATCACCGCGCTGACACGCGAAGCCGGCGCGGCCGCCCTCGCGCTCGACCCCGCGCTGACCACCCTCCTCGTCCTCGGAGGCAGCCTTGGTTCCCGGCGACTGAACGACGCCCTGATAGACGCTCTCAGGCTTCTCAACCGCGGCGACGCGCGGCTGGAAGCCATCCAGGTGCTGCACGTGACCGGCGAACGCTACGCCCTCTCCGGCGCGCCACGCAAACACGAGGGCCTTCCAACGCGATACCGCGCGATCCCGTACCTCGAGCCGAACTACCCCGAATCCCTCGCCGCGGCCGACCTGGTCGTATCGCGCGCCGGCGCCAGCACGGTGGCGGAGCTGACCGCGCGCGGTCTCCCCGCGGTGCTCATTCCCTGGTCGGGCGCCGCGACCGGCGAGCAGCTCCTCAATGCCGAACCCCTCGCGCGCGCCGGCGCGGGGGTGATCATTCCGGATCGGGAGTTAACCGCCGAGCGCCTGGCTCACGTCCTCGACGACTTGCTGGGGGATGAGGAGAAGCGCGAGCGCATGGCCCGCGCCGGCCGTAGCATCGGCCGGCCGCGCGCGGCGCAAGACGTCGCCGCCATCGCCCTGGAGCTAGCCGAGAGCAGAGGGGGCCTTCATACCTTCTCAGGCCCTTCCACTGGCGGCAGGTCGGCGTAGGGCGCTAGGTAGGGCCGCCATATCGGGTTAGCCGCGGCGGCCAGGAACTTAGTGTAACTGATATAGGGAATGAACTTGGGCCGATGCGGCCGACGCCGCAGGCTCATTCGTGCCTGGTCCAGCGTGTGGTTGCCCTTCTTGTTGTTGCACTTGGTGCAGCAGCACACCAGGTTGGTCCAATCCGTCCCACCCCCGCGCTCTCTTGGAATCACATGGTCAATGGTCAGCGGAACGTTTCGCCTCCCGCAGTACTGACAGGTATGCCGATCCCGCGCGAAAATACTCTTGCGCGACACGCGCAGCACCGGAGTCGGGCGGCGGACGTGATGGTTGAGCCGCACCACCGTGGGCATGTCAATGCTCAGACGCTCCGACCGAAAGACCTTCGAGTCAACCTCCACCGTGTGAGCCCTTCCCAGGCAGAGCATGCCCAGCGCTCGGCGCACGTTGGTAACGTTTAGAGGCTGATAGTTGTCGTTGAGGACTAGAACCGCTTCCATGATAGTGTCCCGATTACACCTCACATAATACGCAGACCCGCCAACGTCGCGCACGCTGGCGGGCCAGGCGGCCCCAGGGACTCCTGCTCACATGCTGCTGAGAAGTAGGCCGTTCTCACCAGCGTGTGCTGGACCTGCTCCCGCCCGGTCCGCACTCCAATTCGACTATGCTCGCACATGCGCATATATACCATGCCCACAGCACCGGTCGTCCGGTTTCGCCGCAGGCTTGCTTGCCCGCACGGCCGGCCAACTCCACCTCCCAACATTCGATCCTAATGCAAGCAGTTGCTCCTTGTCAAGAGCCGCCTCCGCCTCCCCCGGGCGGCTGGACGCTCTGCAACCCGCTTGAACCACGCCGACCTTTACACTATAATTATCGCCAGCGGCATTGACTCGTGTCGGCGGAGAAGACCTGGACCAAGGGGAGCATGACCATGGATGGAAGAAACGCGCGAAAGTGGCTGCTCTGGCCGGCCGTCATAGCAGCCCTTCTGACAAGTGCCGCCGGCCTGCTTTGGACAACCGAGCGAGCAGCACTCGCTCTTTCAGCCGACAGTGCCGGGCAGCCCGCGGGCCCCGCGGCTGCGTCGCCTGATCTGGAATCGGATGCCCTCCAGAGCACTGGCGGCGTGGAGATCGTGGCCCCCGAATCCGGAGCCAAGCTGCGCGGATTGGCCCGGGTGCAGGTTGAGTGGCCCAACCCGCTGGGCTATGCGGTCTTCCGTGTCGACGGCCGGTTCGCGTACGCCACAACGCCGCCATACGAGATGCGGTGGGATACCAGTACCGCCCCGGACGGCCGACATGTCGTCACCGTCGACGGCTACGATTCCACTGCCAGATACGCGGGCAGCAGTTCCATCAGCGTGATCGTCGAGAACTCGATACCAACCCCGCCGGAGGGCGTCCTTCTCGCCGTGCGCTTTGACGAACGCGACCAGCTGAATCGCCGCATCTCGGCTCGAGGCGAACTTGAGGCCCTCCGCGCCGACGAGGCCCTTCCCGAGGGCTTCGCCGTCCTCTCCGCTGAGCTGCGCTGCGATCTAACCCAGTCCGTGCTCGACACCTTCTACGAGGGCACCTCGACCCTCATTCGAAATCGCGTCAGAACGGGCTCCCTCCTCATTGAAGGAACCAGGCAACCTATCCCTGAGGCCGGCCGCTATGCTATCGTGCAAGTCTCCCCCAACGGATTATCCCTCCCCGAGAGCGTAGGTGGCACCAGGCCTCGAATAGGCCTGGGGGAGATCAGCCTCAGCCTCGCTGACTATCCGGTGTTGCCCGGCGACACTTGGCAGAAACCGATGGGCGTAGTCTGCGACCTCTACACCAGGCGCGCCGTCTTCGTCCAGGGCAATCACACCTTTGAGGGGCTTCGATGGTTCCGCGGACGCGAGTGTGCAGTGATCACCTCCAGCTACACTCTCGCGGAGCTGCCCCTCTTCTCCCGAGAGAACCTTCAGGCCTCCGCAGACGCCTCTGCTTCGCCCTCTCATACCGTTGAACTCACTCAGAGACGCGGCATGCGAGGCGGTGGCAGAAGAGGGGGGAGAGGCGCCAGGATGGGAGGCAGGGGTGGCGCGCCCGGCCAGCAGCGAGGTGGGCGCGCACCAGCGGCCGCTGCTCCCGGCAGAACTCCCGGGCGGGTGGCCGCCGGGGCCCTCGAGCGCGTGCGCCTCGAAGAACTCGAAGGAACTCGACGCACCTATCTGCAGCGTGACACCGGACGCATACTGCACATGGAAGATACTATTCTCGGCAAGATTCGTTTCCAGACCGCCAGCGCCGCAACCGCTTCCGCCCCGCGCGCAGCCATCCAGACTCTGGAACTCACCCAAAGGCGGGGCGAACGCGGCATGGGCCGCGGAATGAGAGGCGGAGGCCGCATGGGCGGCGCACGCGGCCTGAGGAGTCGGGGAGGGCGCGCCGGCACCGCGGGGCGGGCCCCCGCGACTGCCGCGGGCAGGCCGGGAGCACCTCGGGCGGGCGCTCAAATCCCGCCCAAGCTCAACTACGGCTTCCGGCTCACGACCGACCTCGAAGAACTCGACTAGCTCCGGCCGGAGACGCGAGTGGCGGACTTCGAAATCTCCGGAGTCGAAAGCGAAGCGCTCTGCCGATTCATCAACGAGTGCATCTATTCGCTCCCCGGCACCACCGCGCATCGCGATACATTCACGATACTCCTGACGGGAAGCCGGTCCATCGGCGCACACGCGCCCTCGTCGGACGTTGACATTGACGTGCTGTGTCCTCGGTCCGCCTATCAATCGGTCCATCGCGCCGCGGTTGAGAGCGGCATGATCCATACTGATCTCTCGTTCTTCTATGTGCTCCCCGGTGATGACTGGTATCGCTACTTCGGCCGGCAGAAGGGCCGTCCGCACTTCTCTCTTGCGCCCCTCGAAGAGGTCGAACGCCAGTTCGGAGAGTACGACGACGTGTGGCTCTGGATATGGACCAATGCCGCCGTCATTGCCGACCCCAGCGGTCAATTCCAGCGCATCCGCGACGGATTCACCGGATACCCGAAGGACGTCCTCGTCCGGAAGATCAAGTATCGCTGGCTCCTTGACGCCTACTGGACAATTGATGTCTATCCGCACAATCACGCTGGAAACCACGACCTCCCAGCCGCCGCGGCATCGCTGGCAAACGCTGTCACCGAACTCCTCAGGTTCTTCTTCCTTGTGGAGGGCAAACCGTTCCCGTACGCGGAGAAGCTGATGGCCCTCGCTGCGGGAACCGAACTAGGCAGGGAGTTTTGCCCGATGCTCCAGCGCGTGGTGGACCTGGTCGTCGGCAGGGCCGATCCGGGCCGCGATACGTGGGCTCGCCTAGATAGTGCCTTCGAGTTGCTCGCGTGCAGCGACCTCAGCCCCGAGTGTCGCCGCTTGGAGAATGCCTGTGGCCGGGCCATGATAGCCGCCGGCGTCCCAGAGAAGTGGGTCGAGGCCGACTATGCCAACATCGACGAGCTATTGCTGGGAAGACTTGGGCCGGTCCCGTAGACAGAGCTGTTGGCTTCCCCTCTGCGGCCTCCCGCTACCGCCACCAATCCACCAGCACCGGCCGCCTCCGCCGGGGCTCGAAGCGACGAATCAGCGCCCACCCGGCCAAGAACCCGCCGATGTGGGCGAATACCGCTACGCCCCCGCCGCCGCCCATGGCGCCCGGGTTCAGGCTATTGAGCACTTGCAGCAGAAACCACAGTAGCAGCACCAGACTCGCCGGCAGCATCGCAACCGTCACGAAGAAGAACAGAAAGACGAGGCACCGCACCCGCGCGCGAGGGAACTTGACGTAGTATGCGCCCAGCACACCCGCAATCGCACCGCTGGCCCCGATCATCGGTACGTTGGAGTGCAGACTCATCAAGATCTGAGCCCCGGCCGCCAGCGTCCCACACACGAAGTAGAAGACGAGGAATCGGAAGTGCCCTAGCACGTCCTCCACATTGTTCCCAAAGATCCAGAGATACAGCATGTTCGCGCCGATATGCATCAGCCCCCCGTGCAGGAACATCGAGGTGAAGACAGACAGCCAAACCGGGTCCGGCGGCGTAAAGGAAGCGCCGCGCGCCATTAGCTCCCGCACCAACTCATCCCGGCCCACATGGCCGACGATCAACGCTGGTATTGCCCCGTAGGCATACATGAAGAGCTGATCTTGCGGCCTCGGCAGCACCAACTCATACAGGAAGATCACCACGTTAGCCGCTATCAGCCCCACTACCACAATGGGGAAACTGCGAGTCGGGTTCTCGTCTCGGAATGGAATCATACCGTTCTCGGAGTCACACCAAACCGGGCCGGATTCTAGCACTCGTAATGACCCGGGGTCAAACAAGCACCGGGCTCAGCATACCCGTCGCTGCCACAATTGACACTCGCCCGTCGTTGCTGGTAGAGTGAATCCGAGCCGTTAGCTCAGTTGGCAGAGCACCGGACTTTTAATCCGGGTGTCCTGGGTTCGAATCCCAGACGGCTCACGTGGTCTGGTGGCATGACTTCTCCTGATTCCATTGCACTTCGAGGCGCGAAAGGCGCCCCCTCCGAGGAGCGGAAACTGAGGGCGAAGAGCTGCCGCCTCTCGCGGCCGGCGTGCGCAACCGAACGTGACTGACAACTCCAAGCAGACAAGCAGCACGCGGGTCATCAAGCAGCACCGCGTCGTAGAAAGAGCCCCCGCGGAGGCCGTCTCCCGCCTCCGGCGCGCCCTGGGCACCGCCGGCGTCTACGCCATCGGCTACGGCAACGTCGGCTCCTCCATCTACTATGCCCTCGGCATCGTGGCCGCCTACGCCTGGGGCGCAACGCCAATCGCCCTGGCCCTCGCCGGTGTCATCTTCATCTTCACCGCCATGACCTACGCCGAGGGCGTCTCCATGGTGCCAACCGCTGGCGGCTCGGTCGCCTTCGCACGGCGCGCCTTCAACGACCTCGTCAGCTTCGTCGCCGGCTGGGCCCTCGCCCTCAATTACATCGTCACCACTGCCATCTCCGCCGTCACCGCTGCCTTCTACCTCTCTTACTTCTGGGCGCCTTTCAAGGACGCGCTATGGGCCGCGCCCCTGGGCGGCATCGTAATCACGTTCCTGCTCATGCTCCTCAACATCCGCGGCGTAAAGGAGACCGCGCGCCTCAACATCGCCTTCGCCGTCATTGACCTCGCCACCCAGGCATTGCTCGTGCTCCTCGGAATCACGCTCGTCCTCGGCGGATGGCGCAACCTGCTGAACTACCGGTCCATGGGCGAGGGCTTCTGGCCTGAGCCCCGCCAGCTCATCTTCGCCGTCGCCATCGCCATGGTCGCCTATGTCGGCCTCGAATCAGCAGCTCAGATGGCCGAAGAAACCAAGGTGCCGACCCGCACCGTTCCCAGGGCACTCTTCTGGTCGGTGCTCACAGTGATCTTCATGTTCGCCGCTCTCCCCATCGTAGCCCTATGCGCCATGCCTCCCATGGAACTCGTTACCCAGTGGGGGAACGATCCGGTGGCCGGCATCGCCTCCAAGCTGCCCGACTGGCACATCGCCCACGGTGTCGCACAGGGCCGCGTCTCAGTCTCCGCTCTCATGATGCCGTGGGTCGCGATCCTCGCCTTCACCATCCTCGCCATCGCCTCCAACGCCGGTATCCTGGCCGGCTCCCGCATTACCTACAACATGGCCTACCACCGCCAGCTCTTTCGCACCTTCAGCTACGTCCATCCCCGCTTCCAGACTCCCACCTTCGCTATCACCGTGATCTCCCTGGTCGCAATTGCGATCATCATCGCCGGCATCGCGGCCCAAGCGCTGCTGGAGAGCATGGGAAAGGAGCCGGGCCCCCAGTACCTCCTCCTGAGACTCGGCGATCTCTATGTCTTCAGCGCCATGATGGCATTCGCAATGGCCCACCTCTCTGTCTGGGTGCTGCGCATCAAGGAACCCGACACCCACCGGCCCTTCCGGGCCTGGCCCAGCCTGCGCATTGCAGGCAGATCCATCTCCCTGACCGCCACTCTCGGTTTCCTCGCTTGCCTGAGCATTTGGGTCTGGATGGCTTTCAGCCCGGAGCACGCCTTCGGCCGCAACATCGGGCTCACCTGGATCACTCTCGGACTCCTCTTCTACGTTTGGTTCCGACGCCGACAAGGGCTGGATCTTCTCCGACAGGCTGTCACCGAAGAGCTCTCGCCTTTGGTGACCACCGCCCCCGCTCCGCGCCGCCAGGAAATGTCCCGCCAGATTCGCCACATTCTCATACCCGTCCACACGCGCGAGTACGCAGATCAGATGGCGCGCATCGCCTGCGACCTCAGCACCCTCTACACCGCCAGTATCACCGCCGTCTGCGCAATAGAAGTGCCCCGTTCCCTGCCGGTCGATGCCGATCTCGCGGAGCAGATCCAGCGCGCCGAAGAGGTGCTCGAAACCGCCTCCCACATCGGCGATACCGTCTACGACAAGCGAATCGAGACTGTCACCCTGCAAGCGCGCAGCGCGGGTGTGGCCATCGTCGAGTACGCCGCTCAGAGAGACGTGGACCTGATACTCGTCGGGGCCCTCCCCGGTCGCCCCGCGACCAGAGAGCGGTCTGTGTTCGGCACTACCGCCGACTATGTGGTTCGCAACGCCCACTGCACTGTCTGGACGGTCCGCGGCGTCCCGAGCCCAACGGCAACGCAGACCGCGGGCCGATCGGCGCCGGGCAGTGGATCACCTCCGCTCGAATCTCCATCGGAGGAGCGCCCCCAATGAGGCTGGTGTGCAACCATTCTGACCTGCGAGGCGAGGTGAAGATTCCCGGATCGAAGTCCCACATGATTCGCGCAGTGGCGATTGCCAGCCTGGCACCCGGCGAGAGCGCTATCCGCGCGCCCCTCGACTCCAGAGACACCCGCGCCGCCGCAGCTGCCTACCGCGCCCTCGGGGCGACCATCGAGTTCAGCCCCGAGGCCTGGCTTGTTCACGGCACCGGCGGGGAAATCCGCACCCCCGAAGACGTCATCAATGTCGAGAACTCAGGCGTCACCCTCCGCACGGCCATGGGCGCCTGCGCCCTCCTTCGGCACGGTCTCGCCATCCTCACCGGCGACGAGCAGATCCGCCGACGCCCCGCAGGGCCTCTCGCCGCTTCCCTGAACGACCTCGGTGCCAACGTCCAGTCCACGCGCGGCGCCGGGACCGCGCCCTTCGTTGTCGGTGGCCGCCTCCGAGGCGGCGAAACCTCCATCGAGGCCTTCACCAGCCAGTACCTCAGCAGCCTCCTGATCAACTGCCCCCTCTCAGATGGCGATACCGTGATTGACGTCCCTCTCCTCAACGAGGCCCCCTACATCGAGATGACCCTCGATTGGCTCCGCCGCCAGGGCATCGCCTTCGAACAGGAAGAACTTCGGAAATTCCGTATCCCGGGCCGCCAGCAGTACCAACCGGTGGACCGCACCATCCCCGCCGACTTCTCCTCTGCAACCTTCTTCCTCGGCGCCGGCGCGCTGGGCGACAACGACATCCTGCTCCGCGGCCTCGACATGAACGACCCCCAGGGCGACAAGGCGGTCGTAGACTATGTCCGTCGGATGGGCGCCGAGGTAGCCGTCTCCGAAGACGCCATCCACGTCCGCGCCCGGGACCTCATTGGGTGCGAGTTCGACCTCAACGCAACCCCGGACGCCCTTCCCACCCTCGCCGTTCTGGCCTGCTTCGCACGCGGAACCACACGTCTGCTCAACGTTCCCCAGGCCCGCGCCAAGGAGACCGACCGCATTGCGGTCATGGCCGCCGAGCTGACTCGCCTCGGCGCCCGCGTGGAAGAACTCGAAGACGGACTGGTAGTACACGAAAGCAAGCTAACGGGCGCCGAGGTGAATGGCTATGGCGACCATCGTGTCGTCATGGCGCTCGCTCTCGCAGGCTGCGCCATCCCCGGCACGACCACCATCCGCGGCGCCGAGGCCGCCGCCGTCACCTATCCCGAATTCGTGGACCATATGCTCTCTCTGGGCGCGCAGATCACGGCCGAAGAATAGCCAAGACTGGAGGTCAGACAGATGCTCGGCTGCGACATCGGAACACTATTCCGGCTCACAGTTGCCGGAGGTTCCTACCAGGAAGGGCTGACCGCCCACCTCCAGGGCGTGCCCCCCGGACTCCTCATCACCGAAGAGCAGATCTACCGCGATCTCCTGGTCCGCAAGCCCGGCCAGGGAGAGCTTACCTCCCCCCGCCGCGAGCCCGACATACCCATCATCTACAGCGGCCTCAACGCAGCCGACACCATGCCGGGCTTCAGCAACGCCGGGCACACCAACGGCACGCCCCTGGTCATTCTGATTCCCAATCTCGACCGCCACTTCGAGCACATCGAGCAGTACCAGGTGACCAACCGCACCCCGCGCCCCGGCCACGCCTCCTATGCCTCCTACCGGAAATACGGCGAGTGGGACGACGCCATCGGCGCCGGCTTCTTCAGCGGCCGCTACACCGCCACCATCGTCGCCGCCGGCGCGGTGGCGAAGCAGACCCTGAAGCAGCACGGTATCGAGGTCACCGCCTACGTCAAAGAGGCGGCCGGCGTGCGCGCTCCCGAGCTTTCCCTGCAAACTATCCGCGAAAGAGTCGCGGCCTACAAGGAAGTGCGCCGCAGCCACGACCCCGTCTACCGGGCCATCTTCGCCTCCGGTCGGCTGAAGCCGGAGATGAGATTCCTCGACAAGATGGCCGTGCTCGCACACTTCGAGAAGGAGATACCGGACCTCGAGTGGCCGCCGATGGACGAAGAGGCGATTCGAAAGGAGCATGGAGTTCATCCTAAGCTGAACTGTCCCGACCTCGACGCCGCCGATGAGATGTACCGCCGCATCATGGAGATCACAGAGGGCGGCGATTCCAGCGGCGGAGTCGTCGAGGTGATCGCCTCCGGAGTGCCCGCCGGCATGGGCGAGCCGGTCTTTCGCAAGCTCGATGGCGAGCTGGGCCGCATGATGAGCATCGGCACCGTAAAGGCGGTCGAGATCGGAGGCGGCATCGCCGCCAAGGACAGCACCGGATCGCAGTTCAATGACCAGATGCGCGTCGAGGACGGCGAGGTGAAGTTCAGCTCGAACAACGCCGGCGGCATCACCGGCGGCCTCGCCACCGGTCAGCCCATCGTCGTCCGCCTTACCGTGAAGCCCACCCCGACCATCGCCAAAGACCAGCACACCATAGACAAGATCTCTCTCGAGAACAGGGCCCTCAAGGCCGTCACCCGCCGCGATCCCACCATCGTACCTCGCGTCTGGCCGGTGGCCGAGGCCTTGACCGCCTTGATCCTCCTCGACCACTACATGATGCACCTCGCCTATCAGTCACTAAGCGGCAGGGCCTGAACCAAGGAGCACGCGCCGCCATGAATTCTCTCACACTCGCCGCCGTGAGCTGCGGCGCACTCTACCTCGGCTACCTGCTCTACTCGCGCGTCATCGCCCGCCTCTGGGATTTCCAGCCCGACCGCCCCACCCCGGCCACCGAGGCGCCCGACGGTGTTGACTACATCGCCGCCAAGCACTGGACCATGCTCTTCGGCCACCACTTCGCCAGCATCGCGGGCGTCGCTCCTGTCGTCGGCCCCGTGCTCGCCTGCGCGGCATGGGGGTGGCTGCCCACTTTGGTCTGGGTCGTCATCGGCTCCATCTTCCTCGGTGCCGTCCACGACTTCTCCAGCCTCATGGCCTCTCTCCGCGCACGCGGCAGGTCCATCGCCGACCTCACCGAAGCCCACCTCGGTCACCGCGTCAGGATCGTCTTCGGCGGCTTCCTCTGGCTTACCCTGATCTTGGTGGTTGCGGTCTTCGCCCGCTTCGGCGCGATGACCCTCACGGATGAGCCCCGCGTCGTCATACCCACCTTCGGTGTCATCCTCGTGGCCGTCCTCGTCGGCCTAATGATGTACCGCTGGGGGGTTCCCCAGTGGCTTGCCACACTCTCGGGATTGCTCCTGCTCGGCGGGCTGATCGTCATCGGCTATCACGTGCGCATCCAATTGCCCTGGGCCGATCAAGAGGTCTTGCTGAACCTGAGGCCCGGCTCGTTCACATTCCTCGACGCGAAGCTCAACGCAAACCTGTTCGCCTGGACGGTGATACTGCTCGTCTATGCCTACCTCGCCTCCATTACGCCGGTCAACCTGCTCCTCCAGCCGCGCGACTACCTCTCCACCTTCGTGCTCTACATCGGGCTCCTCGTGGGCTACACTGGGCTCGTCCTCACTCGGCCCGCCATCCAAGCGCCTCCGATGGTCAGCTTCTCCACTGCCCAAGGATACCTCTGGCCCATGCTGTTCGTGGTCGTCGCCTGCGGGGCCATCTCCGGCTTTCACAGCCTCGTGGCCAGCGGCACCACCGCCAAGCAGATCGGCAGTGAGGCCGATGCGCCTCGCATCGGTTACGGCGCCATGATCGTCGAGGCCGCGCTCGCCGTGCTCGCCATCGTCGCCGTCACGGCCGGCCTCAAGTGGAATTCGGGCCCCAATCCCCTGCTCGACGTGCTCAAGAAACAAGGAGCGCCCAGCCCCCTCATCGTCTTCGCCAATGGCTTCGCAGTCATCACAGAGCCCATCTTCCGCGACCCATCCCTGGCCGTGTTGGTGGCCATCACCGTCCTGAAGACCTTCATCATGACCACGCTGGACTCGGCGACCAGGATCACCCGCTACATCGGAGAGGAGCTCTTCGGCGAGGGGCTCGGAATCGCGTTCCTCCGCAACCGCTTCGCGGCGACGCTCCTCATCACCGTCCTCG
>CP070816.1:2229505-2247367 GCA_020344235.1 Armatimonadota bacterium | reverse complement strand
CCCACGCCCGAGCCCGGCCACCGGTTTGCCCTCATAGACGGAAGAACTCCCGCCTACCTCCGCGCGATGCGAGAGATGGAGGCCGCCCTCGAAGCAGCTCCCCCGTTCGCGAGGGCGGGGCGTGGGGCACTCGCTTTCGCCTATCTGCGCGCGGGGCATTATCACGCTGCCGCTGAGCAGCTCCGCGGCGAGCTGGTGGATCTGCCTCCTGGAGAGGAGGCAGATCGAGTCCGCGCGCGGCTGTCACATATGCAACACGAGATCGTGCGCGAGGATCACTGGGACATCGGCGAGGCGGACTTGCCCACGATTCAGCAGGCTGCACAGGCGGCCGAAGCGTCGCCGGAGGCTAAGCTCCGCTTGGCACACGCTTGCGCCGTTCTCGGTCGCGAGAAGGAAATGGCCTCCGCGCTCGCGACCGCACACGCCGCGGGCTACCAGCCGCGTTCCGCTCACATTGCGCGCTCCGCGGGGGAGAGCCGCCTCTATCGAGAGGTCTCCGACGCTCACCTGCTGATTGCGGGGGCCCTCGAGTGTATCATCGAAGATGAGCTTCGGTTCCTCCCGTTCGCTTCTATCGAGGCTGTTGTGTTGGGCCAGGCCGCGCCGTGGAGGAGCGCAGAAGTTAGATTCGCCTCTGGCGCCGAAGCACAGGTCATCATCCCGAGCCTCTACCGGCTATCGCTCCGCAGCCCCAGCGATCTCATCCAGAGCGGGCGCTTCACGCAGTTCAGCTACGCTCCGGGGGAAACTCGGTACGCCTATGCTATCGGTGTTCGTAACCTGGCCACGGACGACGGCGTGGTCCCATTCGCTGAGGTCGAGTCGCTGGAATTCTGCTGATCACGCGCACTCTCCCGGCGCGCCCTGGAACTTTACGTCAGCTCGGCGCGTCTAATCACCGAATCTGCAGACTGGTGCAGGGAGGGAGAACCCATGCGATACCTGTGTGTCCTGGCTATGCTGGTCCTCGGCCCACAGCCCACGTTCGGCCAGCATGATCTTGGCGCGCGGGAGCAGTGGCAGCCGCAAGTCGCGGATACCGACGCGCGCCTGCAACAGTCCGTTGAGATCGAAATCCTCGGCCGCGCCGCCGTGCCGGCCCTCGAACTGCTGTCCGAGAAGACTGAAGTGTCACTTGGCGTCGCCCCGGAGAATCTCACCACAGTCGGGGAGCGGAAGCTGACGATCATCGCGCAGGGATGTGCCCTCAAGGACATCATGGCGCAGATCCCCGAGGCTCTCCAGGAGTGCCACTGGGACGTTGATGCGAGTGGTGAGGAGCCCGCCTACTTCCTCCACCGCAACGCGGGCGTGGACAAGACGATGGATTGGCTCTCCGAACGAGCCTCCCGGAGGGGGCGGGAGGAGCAACGCGAGAAGCTGGTTGACCGCATGGAACAGGCCCGCCGAGTGCTGCAGATGTCGGATGAGGAACTCGCAGAACTGGAGAAGACTGACCTTCTCCTCGCGCGGAGCGTGCGTGACCCGCACTCCAGGGATCTTCTCGAGATTCTGCTATCACTTCCTCCGGAGCAGGCGGAGCAGTTCCAGGAGACGGGCGGCCTCGATATCGAGTATCCCAAAGCGCCGGAGCGACTTCAGGAGGCTGTCAAGCGAATCGCGGAGTGGCAGATTGGCAGGTACTCCCGCGAGCAGTTACCGCCTGGCCTGAAGGACTGGCAAGACGACCTGTCCCACGCCAGCATCACCTTCCAGGACCGCCGGGTAGACCACGGCTGGGGCGTCTGGCTCTCGCTGAACATCCCGGAGTACACGGGGTATCCCACCATCCACGACATCGCTCTGCATCCCCGCTACTGCAACCTCGACGAGGGTCAGCTTTGCTACACGCGCCTGCTCGTCGCGACTGGGGCCGCCGCGGACGAAGCTGCGGCTTTCGAGATGGTCAAAGCGCGCGACCTCGAAGGCTTCCGCGTCTCAAATGCAAGGCGAGAGGAGCGGCACAAACGGGAGTGGCGCGAGCCCACCGATCCCGACCTGCTGCAGACCATCGTGGTCGCCGACGAGCAGTTCTCCGACTTCGCCGAACTCCGGCGCTTCATCGCACACGAGACCGGCCTGTCTGTCATCTCCGACTACTTCACACTTCGCGCTCCCTACATCCCCGAAGATATCCGCAAGGGCGTGCCCCTCTGGCGCTTGCTCTACATACTGGGAGAAGATGAATTCCGCGGCGATCTCTACCTCTGGGAGAAGGCGGGAAAGTGCCTCGTGTTCCACCGCGCGGACTGGTACGCGCTGACGGAGCGGGAAGTTCCGGAGGCGCTCATCATCGCCTCCCGCGAGAAGCTCCACTCTCAGGGCGAGCTCACCCTTAACGATCTTGCCGAGCTGGCGGCCGCGCTCGACAGTCCGAGCCCGGGGTTCCCCAGGGACCTGCAACGAGCCGGGCTGCATGGCGGATTCACACGGAACCTATGGGCGCTGCTGCTCTATGCCTCGCTCTCGCCCGAACAGCTTGACGTGGTGCGCAGCCCTGAGGGCCTCGCCTTCGCTGACATGACCATCGCGCAGCGCAAGCAAGTCATAGATAGGGCAGCCGGCATTCCGAGGCCGCTCACGAGGGGCCAAGCGTCCCAGGCCGCCTTCCACCTCGTCGAGGAGGTCAAGGAGGCTCACGGGCGACGATTCGCGACAACCGACCTGCAGCTTCGATTCGGGGATCAGACCGACAGCGCCTGGGTGAAGTCTCGCCTCCTCGAGCCGGAAGAAAGATCACCGACCGGCTCCCAATAGCATCGAGCGTCGCCTCCAGCCTCGCGTCCTGGCGCTGCCGCTTTGCTCTGCCGCGATTCCCAACACCGCTCTTCCGCGGTATAATCGCGGACACATCAACCCTCGGAGATGCCGCTTGACCCGAAAACAACGCGTCAGAGCCGCCATCCAGCACCGCGAGACCGATGTGGCCCCCGTCGGCGAGTGGATCATAGATTATGAGCCCGCCTCACTGGTGCTCGGCCGCCCCACTTTCCTGCGCGGCAAGGCCGATCTCGCTCACGCCCTGTGGGCTGGCCGGCGCGACGAGATCGTCGAGTCCGTCAAGCACGACATCGTCGAGCTAACCCAGCGCCTCGACCTCGATATGGTGTGCGTGGACCTGTGCTGGCCGAAGAGCATCGAGTACGATCCCCCGGAGCAGGTGGACGAGGAGACCTGGCGCGACCGCCACGGCAATGTCTTCCGCTACTCGGAGCTGACCCGCGATCTCATGATCCTCGAGGAGGGAGAGGCAAGCTACGAGCCGCCGCGGCCGGACCGCTTCGTGGATGGGGAGTTCCGGCCCGATCCTTCGCAGCTCGAGGTCATTGAGCACGTGCTGGCCGAACTCGGGGAGACGCACTTCGTCTTCGCGGGTATGGGCGACGCCGGCTTGCCCATCTACTCCGCCCTATGGGTCGAGCGCGACCTCATGCGGCTTGCCGACGACCCGGACGGATTCGCCGCAGAGCATCTCGCCGGCTATCGGGCTCACGCAAAGCGCATCCCCTTCTTCGCCAAGCTCGGCTTCGACGCGGTCCTTGTCGGCGATGACTACGGGTTCAACGCCGGCCCCTTCGTCTCGCCCGAACTGTTCCGGCGCGTTTACTTCCCCGCGCTCCAGCACATCTGTCAGGTGGCTCACGACAACGGCGTCTTCCTGATCTGTCATTCGTGCGGCAACCTGCGGGTCATCCTGCCCCAGATGATCGAGGCGGGCATTGACGTCTACCAGGGCATCCAGCCCATCGAGGACATCGCGGGCTTGAAGCGCGACTTCGGTCGGGACCTCTGCCTCTGGGGCGGGGTGAGCAACCACGATCTGGTTGTCGCGAGACCGGAGGAGATCCGCAGGCAGGTCGTCTACGCAATCGAGAATTGCGCGCCGGGAAGCGGCTTCATCCTCGGGTCCAGCCACAGCATTACAGTGCACACGCCCCGGCAGAACATCGTCGCGATGCTGGAGGCGGCTGGGCGCCATCCCCAACCAGCCGCGCCGGCGGCGGCGCACGGCTCTTGACCGGGCGAAATGCGCGACTTCGCAGCAGAGCGCAAGCGCATGGTGGAGACCCAGCTCCGCCGCCGCGGCATCTCCGACCCCCGCGTCCTCGCTGCAATGGAGAGTGTGCCTCGCAACCGCTTCCTCCTCGACCCGAACGACTCCGGCGCCCACGGCGATCACCCAATCTCCATCGGCTCGGGCCAGACCATCTCCCAGCCCTACATGGTGGCCCTCATGACCGAATGCCTTCACCTCGAAGGCACTGAGCACGTGCTCGAGATCGGAACCGGCTCTGGATACCAGGCCGCCGTCCTCGCGGAGCTGAGCCGCAGAGTCGTGAGCGTAGAGCGCTTCGCGGAACTGGCGGAAAGGGCCAGAGCAGTGCTCGAAGACCTGGATTACCATAACGTAGATGTCTTCCTGGGAGACGGCAGCCTCGGCTGGCCGGATGCCGCTCCCTACGACCGCATAATCGTCACCGCGGCGGCGCCGCAGGTGGCGGAGCCCTGGGCGGATCAGCTTGCGGAGGGCGGCCGTCTGGTGGTTCCTCTGGGCGACCGCTGGGGACAGACTCTCACTGTCGTGACGAAGCGCGCTGGCGAACTGGAACACGCTCGGATCTGCGGCTGTGTCTTCGTCCCGCTCGTCGGGGAGCACGGTTATGCTGAGGACTAGCCTGCGGCCTCAAAGCGTGAAGGCGAAGCGGATGATCACGCCGAACGCTCTCTCTCGTGTCGGCCTCGGGTGAGACCTCCGGAGCACTCAGAAGCCTCACGGTCGCGGCGCTCGTGCTGCTGCTCCTCGCCGCAGGCGCCGCGCTGTTGCTTCCATTGCTCACCTACCCCTTCGGCCGCGATCAGGGCGCCTTCGCCTCTGTTGCTGATGTAATCGCCGCGGGCGGAGTGCCGTATCGGGATGCCTGGGAGATGAAGCCCCCGGGCATCTTCTATCTGTTCTGGGCCAGCTTCGCCGTTTTCGGACGCTCCATGCTCTCCCCCCGCTTGCTGGACTTGCTTTGCACCCTGGCGACGGCGGCGGCCCTGTGGAGTCTGGGGCGACGTCTTCTATCCAACTGGGCCGGCGCGGTGGGCGCCTTCCTCTTCATCATCCGTTACGTCGCGGGGCACAGCTACTGGAACACCACCCAGTGTGAGAGCTTCGCATCTGTCCCCCTGACTTTGGCCGCCATAACGCTCATCGCCGCCGAGCGGAGGCGAAGCTTCTGGCTCGCCGTCGCTTGCGGTGCTCTCGTTGGGGTCGCCGTCGCCCTGAAGTTCACTGTCGGCATGTTCCTGTTACTGCCCTGCATCGCTCTGCTCACCTCGCACGGAGAGGCCCGCGGCCCGCGAGCAAGTCGCGCCGGGGCCTACCTGCTAGGCTGTGTGCTTCCCCTCGCTGCGCTCGCCGGGCTGCTGTGGCGGACAGGCGCGCTGAGCCACATGTTGGAGATCCTCTTCGTGTGGAATGCGAAGTACGCGACATTGAAGCCACCGATGACGAGCTTCGCCCGCGAGATCGTCCATTTTCTAGTGGGCGGAGGCCACGCGATGCTCTTCCCAATCGGGCTGCTCGCGCTGATCGGAGCGGCCGACCTCACCCTCAGGAGAGAAGCCGGTCGCGTGAGATGGCTGCTGCCGGCTTGGGCACTCGCCATGGTGGCCGCGGCGTGGATTCAGGGCAAGTACTACACGTACCATTGGCTGCCCGTGCTGCCGCCCCTGGGGCTGCTCGCGGGACAGGGCCTGCGGGGACTCTGGCGAGCGCTCCGTCGGGCGGCCGCGCCGCGGGCCGCGGTAGCTTCCTACTGCGTCGTCCTCTTGGCGTTATCCGCCGTCCTCGGGTCGGCTTACTGGGACCTTCTCAAGTATCCGGTCCGCTATGCTTTCGGCAGAATCCCCCCCGACACTTTCGCGCGCGGCTTCGAACGGCGAGGACTGGGCGCCTTCTCGCTTCGCGCGGACCGAGAGGTCGCCGAGTTCATCAGCGACCATACTCCCGCCGGCGCGCCGACCTTCGTCTGGGGATTCGAGCCGCTCATCTACTTCCTCGCCGACCGGCCCCCAGCCAGCCGTTTCATCTACACCGTCCCCCTCGTCACTGAGTGGTCTCCCCCCGAATGGCGAGAGGAACTGGTGCGCGAGCTGGAGGAAAAGTCCCCACCGTGCATAGTCGTCGCGAGCAACGACTTCATGCCCTGGATGACCGGTCGCAATGATGACTCCAGCGCTCAGCTCGCCGCCTATTCCGAACTCAGGCAGCTCCTCGATAGCCGCTACCGCCCGGTGCGAGATGTCGGCAACTTCCGCATCTGGCAACTGCGCTAACATCCCCCCACTGGAAGAAGCAGGCGGCACCACGGTCGCCGAAGAATGCATGGCCTTGTGCCATCATCCGCCAAGCACGGCTGCGCTCTACACTGGATCCGGGCCGCAGGGATCACCGCCCTGCTGCTCACAGCAGCGGCGGCATCCCTGGCCCCCATCCTCGCCTATCCCTTCGGACGCGACCAGGGCGCGTTCGCGTGTGTCGCCGACGTTATCTTGCGGGGCGGCACCCCCTACCGCGACGCCTGGGAGATCAAACCGCCCGGCATCTACTATCTCTTCTCGGCGAGCTTCGCCCTGTTCGGCCGGTCTATGCTGGCACCCCGCTTGCTCGACCTGGTATGGTCGCTGGCCGCAGCCGGCCTGCTCTTCTCTGTCGGCAAGCGCTTGCTATCGCTCTTGGCGGGGACACTGGGGGCCTTCTTCTTCCTCGTCTTCTACGCGCTCGGCTTTGACTACTGGACGACGACGCAGTGCGACGGCTTCGCCTCTCTGCCCATTGCGGCCGCAGCGGCGGCGCTAGTCGCGGCAGAGCGCAGGCGCAGCCCGGGGCTAGCGGTTCTCTGCGGCGCTCTCATCGGAATCGCCATCACCATCAAGTTCACACTCGGCGCATTCCTCCTTCTTCCCTGCCTGGCCGCGCTCTTCGCCCGGGAGGAAACGTCCCGCGCACGTGCCGCCCGCACAGGCGCCTACGTAGGCGGTTGCTTCGGAGTGCTGGGCATCGTCGCCGCCCTCATGTGGCTCAGCGGCGCCTGGCACGACATGGTCTATCTCCTCTTCACCTGGAACGCCAAGTACGCCGCGCTGCGCTCCCGCGTCCCGATGACCATCCGCATTCCCCACGAGACCTTTCGTTTTCTCCTGGCGGGCCAGTACTGGATCCTGAGAGCAGTCGGCCTGCTTGGGCTGATCGGGGCGGGCGACCTAGTCTTCCGGCCGGCCGCAGGGCGCGCGCGATGGCTCATCCCCACGTGGGCCCTCCTCATGCTGGCCGGCGTCTGGGTCCAGGCCAAGTTCCATCCCTATCACTGGCTTCCCCTGCTGCCGCCCCTGGGATTGCTTGCAGGACATGGACTGGCGGCTGCACGGCGGTGGATCCGCGATACGGGGACGCCCCAACGCGCCGGGGCCCTCGCAGTGGCAGGCGCGGCCCTTCTGGTCGCCATGCTCGCCTCCGGCTATTCGACTCACTTCCAAGTTCCCATCCGTCACGCCCTCGGCCGCAGTCCGCAGGCCGAGTCTCTGAAGGAGTTCGGTGAATATGGTCAGGGCGATTTCTCGCTCGCGGCCGATCTCGAGGTATCGCGGTTCCTGAGGGAAAACAGCGCCGCGGATGAGGCCATCTATGTCTGGGGCTTTGAGCCGCTTGTCTACTTTCTGGCAGACCGCCGTCCCGCCAGTCGGTTCATAACCCTTCAGCCACTAGTCTCGCCCTGGTCCCCTCCCGAATGGCGGCAGGAGTTGATCCGCGATCTCGACCGCGAGCGCGCGGCTTACATCCTGGTGCTCCACAATGACGTGTTCCCGTGGGTGACGGCAAGCCGCCTGGACTCCGCAGCACAACTGCTTCACTACCCGGAGCTTCAGCTATTCCTGCGCGAGAACTACCGTCCGGATCGGCAAATCGAGCACTTCGAGGTGTGGAAGAGGATGTAGTCAGGGCCTCGCCGGAACCAGGCGCCTCACGTCCGTGCAGAGCGAACGCGGCCGGCCTTGTTCCGGCCGGCCCGATGCCCGTCGATCAACCTATGTGACGAATCCCTCGCCTCTGTGCTACAATGAACTGGTCGCTCCATCTGGTTCTTCCACAGCGCGACAGATACGCAACATGCCCGGCCACACGGATTCTCCCATCCTCGAAGGGCTCAACGACCGTCAGCGTCAGGCCGTCCTGCACGCCGATGGCCCGCTGCTCATCTTTGCCGGCGCGGGCAGCGGCAAGACGCGCGTGCTCACTCACCGCGCTGCCCACCTGATCCGCGAGCGGGGCGTGCCTGCCTTCAACGTCCTCTGCGTCACCTTCACGAACAAGGCCGCGGACGAGATGAAGGAGCGGCTGCGGGGCCTCCTCGGCGGTCGGCACCGGGAGCTGTGGGTCGGCACCTTCCACTCCATCTGCGCGCGCATCCTGCGCCAGGATGGCGAGCGCGTCGGCGTGCCCTCCAACTTCGTGGTCTTCGATTCATCGGACCAGCTCGCCCTGATGAAGGACTGCCTCCGGGACCTGGACCTCGACCCCGAGCAGTTCCCTCCCCCTCGCATACTGAGGGAGATCAGCAACGCCAAGAACGAGCTGATCGGCCCCCGGGACTACTTCAATTGGCGCGGCGGCCGGCCCTACGACGAGATCGTGGCCCGCGCCTATACTCTCTACCAGAACCGGCTCAAGGATAACCAAGCGTGCGATTTCGACGACCTGATTGACTACACGGTGTGGCTCTTCGAGCAATACCCCGACGTCCTCCAACGCTACCAGGACCGCTTCCACCATATCCTCGTGGATGAGTATCAGGACATCAACTTCGCGCAATACCGCTTCGTCACCCAGCTCGCCGTCAAACATCGCGACCTCTGCGTGGTCGGTGACGACGACCAGGCCGTCTATGGATGGCGGGGCGCTGACATGCGCATCATCATGCGCTTCGACGAAGACTATCCCGACGCCGAAGTCATAAAGCTCGAGCAGAACTACCGCTCCACCCAGAACATCCTACGCACCGCCTGGGAGGTCATCCGCCACAACAACACCCGCCGCGACAAGCGCCTCTGGACCGACGCCCCGCCGGGCGAGAAGATCGTCATCCACCGCACCGCCGACGAGCACGCCGAGTCATCCTTCGTCACCGACACGATCGAGCACCTCATCGAGCACGACGGCCGCACGCACCGCGACTTCGCCGTCCTGTATCGCGTGAACGCACAGTCCCGCGTCTTCGAGAAAGTCTTCGTCAGCCGCGGCATCCCCTACCGCATCGTCGGCGGGCTCCGCTTCTACGACCGCGCCGAGGTAAAGGACATCCACGCCTATCTGCGAGTGCTCCACAACCCCGCCGATTCCGTCAGCCTCAAGCGCATCATCAATGCGCCGACGCGGGGCATTGGGGACAAGACCCTCTCTCACCTGGAGCAGACGGCCCTCGAGCGAGGCCTGAGCCTTCTGGAGGCGGCCCGACACGGGGAGGCCATTTCCGAACTCGGCCCTCGAGCGGAGGCCGCCGTGAGTCAGTTCGTCAACCTGATTGACCACCTCCGCCGGAAGATGGAATCCGCCACTGTGACGGAGCTGACCGAGGCCGTGATACAGGAGTCCGGCTATCAGCTTGCCCTGGAGCAGGAGGGCACCATCAAGGCGCGAGGGAAACTCGACAACATCCGCGAACTCCTCAGCGCCACCCAGGAGTATGAAGAGGGGGCCGAGGAGCCGAGCGTCGGAGGATTCCTGGAGAACGTCGCCCTTCTCACCAGTGCGGATATGCTTGAGGAAGGCGTGGACGCCGTGCCGCTGATGACCCTGCACAGCGCCAAGGGCCTGGAGTTCCCGGTGGTCTTCATCGTGGGCATGGAGGAGGGGCTCTTCCCCCTCGCCCGCGCAACCTTCAGCGACAACCCCATGGATCTCGAGGAGGAGCGTCGCCTCTGCTACGTGGGCATCACTCGGGCGATGGAGCGCGTCTTCCTCAGCTCGGCCGAGCTGCGCACCATCTTCGGCGCCACCGCGCACACCATGGTCTCCACCTTCCTGCGGGACATCCCCGAAGATTTGGTCGAGCCCTACGGCCCCGTCGCTCCCCGCAATATCACCTGGGAGTCGGCCGACACCGCACGCTCCCCGGCCGCCCAGCAGATTCTCGACGACGCGGGCGCGGGAGATCAACCATTTCGCGCCGGCGACAAGGTCCGCCACCCAAGCTTCGGCGACGGAATGATCGTGTCCGTGGCCGGCAGCGGCGAGGAGATGCTCGTCTCCGTTGCCTTTCCCGACAAGGGAATCAAGAAGCTCGACCCGCAGTATGCGAGCCTGCAGAAGCTGAGGTAGAACACTCGTGGCGCCTGCAATCTGTCCGACATCTCGGAGGTCGCCCATGATTGCTGTCGAACACTCTACGCGCGGGCAACAGCCAGTCGAATCGCCCGATTCGACTGGCGCGAGCAGCGCTGCCGGATTCCCCTGCCCACCATGATTGACTGGATCAAGCGTCACAGATGGTTCCTGCTGGTGGCTGGAGTGCTCATCGCAGTCCTTGTCATCACACGCGCGGCCGGAAGGCATCCCAGGGTGATGGTCGCCGAAGCTCGCACTGGGCCCCTTTACCTCCGCATCGCCGCCTCCGGGCTGGTCGAGAACGACAGCGCCGACCTGGCATTTCAGGCCGGCGGCAAGATAGTGAGGCTGTATGTGCGGGAGGGCGACCGAGTGGCCGCCACCGACCTGCTGGCTCGCGCCTCGGGACTGGCGGGCTCCCGTGTCGGAGTTCCGGCCGGCGATGTCATCCAGGCCCCATATGACGGCACGGTAGTGAACGTCTATCTCAGGGAGGGAGCGGTCGCCGCCCCCGGCCAGCCGGTCCTCCGCCTGGTGTCGAGCGCGAAACCATGGGTCACGGCCTTCATTGACGGCGAGGACGCGAGCCACCTCTCGCCCGGGCAGAAGCTGGAGTGCCGCGCCCGCGGCTATCTCAGCGAGCCCTGGGAGATCGTCGTGCGCGCAGTCGGCAAAGAGGCCGTGCCGCGCCGGGACCTGCCCGGTTCCTCGCGCCAGGTTCGTGTTCGCTGCGATGTCGCCGGGCCTGCGTTCCCTCTCGCCCCGGGAACGGAAGTGGACATAGACACTGAAGTGCCCCTGGTTGACAGAGGCATCCTCGTCCCCGCCGCCGCCGTGGTGCACGAAGGCATGGATGACTGGGTGTGGGTCGTCGAGGATGGCGCCGTACACCGGCGAGAGGTCGAGCTTGGCCCGAACAACTTCGACCTGGTTCACCTCCCCCGGGGCCTCGAACCGGGAGAGCTGGTCGTCGTGACCAGCAAGCAAGACCTCACTGAGGGGCGGCGCGTGAAGGCCGAACTTGCGCCCGCCCGCAGCGGCGACTAGCGCCGGAAGCCCGTGCAGGCCGAAATCCAGGACAAGTCGGAAGCACTCGTCGCCAAAGACCTCTGGAAGCAGTACCCCATGGGCGATGTGACGGTGGACGCCCTGCGCGGGGTGAACCTCCGGCTTCCAGCCGGGCGCTTCGTCATCTTGGTCGGCCCTAGCGGCTCCGGCAAGACGACCCTGCTCAATCTCGCGGGGGGGCTGGACACCCCAAGCAGAGGGAATCTTGCCGTTTTCGGCCGGGCGCTCAGCGGGATGAACGAGGAGCAGCTCACGGCCTATCGCCGCGAGAAGGTCGGCTTCGTCTTCCAGATGTTCAACCTCGTGCCGACGCTGACGGCACTGGAGAATATCCGCCTGGTGGCGCAGCTCGTCGGCACCGACGACCTCGCGCCGCAGACCCTCGCCGACGTCGGCCTGGCGGATCGGGCCGACAACCTCCCCTCCCAGCTCAGCGGGGGCGAGCAGCAGCGTGTCGCCATCGCCCGCGCCCTCGTCAAGCAGCCCGACATCCTACTCGCGGACGAGCCCACGGGTGCCCTCGACTTCGAGACCGGGCGCCAAGTGCTCTCAGTGCTCTGGCAGCAGACCCGCAGCCGCGGCATGACAGTCATCATGGTGACCCACAACGTCGTGCTCGCACGAATGGCCGACCTCGTCATCCGCCTGCGCAGCGGGGAAGTGATAGGGATGGAGCCCGGTGAAGCTGTCCCCCCAAGCGAAATCGCCCCCTAGCTCAAGCTCATCGCGCCGGCCCCGGCTTCCCATGCTCTGGCGGAAGCTGTGGGCGGATACCCGCGCGCTGGCACGCCAGGCGGCCGCTCTCGTCGTGCTCATCTGCCTGGGCGTCGGGCTCTACATCGGCCTCTATGAGGCCTATCAGAACCTCGACGACGCCTACAACTGGATCTACGACACTACGCGCTTCGCCCACGCCTCCGTGCTCTTCGAAGCCGCACCCGAAAGCCTCGTCGAGAACGCCCGGGCCATCCCTCATGTTCGACAGGCCATCGGCCGCATCGTGAAGGACGGCTCCATCGTCCAGCGCGACCGCGAGCGCAAACGCGTCATGGGGCGGTTCGTCGGCATCCCGCGTCGCGAGCGCCCACCAATCAACGATACCTGGATCATCGAGGGCCGCTACCTCTCCGAAGCCAACGAAGCGCTGCTGGAGCACCAGTTCGCGGCCGAGAACGGCTACCAGCTCGGCGACCGGGTCACATGCTCCTACCTGTCTCGGGAGCGCGAGTTCGCCGTCGTTGGGTTCGTGCTGAGCCCGGAGTACGTCTATCCCGTTCCCTCGAAGCACTCATCCTTTGTTTCGCCCGGAACCTTCGGCGTCATCTTCCTCGACGAGGATCGAGCGCGCGAATGGCTCGGCGTGGGGCGACAGATCACCGAGGTCCACTGTCTTACTGACCTCGGCTGCGAGGGAGAGGTCCTGGGGAAGCTGGAGGCCCTCGCGCGCCCCTACGGCATGGAGACCTCCTTCGTGCAGGACGATCAGCCCAGCAAACGTCTCCTCACGCTCGATCAGCAGGGCTTCGCCACCCTCAGCGTCTTCTTCCCGATCCTCTTCATGGTCTCTGCTGCGCTCTCGCTCTATGGCGCGCTTTCCCGGATCGTCAGGCTTCAGGTCACAATCATCGGAACGCTCAAGGCCTGCGGCTTCGCCAAACGCGAGATCCTGATCCAGTACGTCATGCAGGGAGTCCTGATCGGGGTGGCCGGCGCCATTCCGGGGGCGATCCTCGGTCACTGGCTGGCCGTCTGGCTCAATGGGATGTACGCGGAGGCCCTGCACCTCCCCATCATGAGGGCATCCATACACTGGGATACCGTATCCGTCGGATTCCTGCTCGCCGTCGCCACCGGACTAGCCGCCGCCTATCTCCCGGCCCGCACCGCCGCCCGCCTCCCTCCTGCGGTTGCAATGCGAGGAGAAATGGAAGGCGCGCGCGGCCTCACCGCCCAGCGCCGACTTGTGGAATGGACGCGACTTCGAGCCGTCGTATATCTCATCCCCGTACGCGGCGTTTTCCGCCGCGCCTCCCGCACATTGCTGGCGCTCGCCGGGATCGCCGGCGGCGTGGTCATCATCATCGTTACCCTGGGCCTCCACGTGTCCACCATGGACGCGCTCGATGACTTCCTGACCGGCTCCCGAAGGTACGAGATAGACCTCCAGTTCACGAGCCCCGATTCCCTTGGGTTCGCCAGGTCGGTCGCCGCTCTCCCCGGCGCCAATGCCCTCAGCTTCACCACCAGCCTGCCTGTCCGCGCCAAGAGCCTTTGGGCGTCGGGCGAGCTGATACTGACCGGTCTCGAGCGCGGCCAACAGCTCCTGAGGATCAAATCCCAATCAGGAGAGCCCATAGAGGTCGAGCCCGGAAAGGTCTGGATCCCGCGTCAGCTCGCCGAACGCCTCGTGCTCGAACCCGGCGATCCCATTCTGCTCGAATGGGTCCAGTCCAGCAGGCGGCGCGCCGTCAAGCGAGCCATGCAGGTTGCCGGGATCGTGGATGCCGCAATCGGCAACTCGGCCTACGGAGAGTATCATGACATTCGGCGCGCCTTCTCCGATCGCGTCTACCCCAACAGCTCCTACGGCGCGCTCTTCGACTGTGACTCCGCGACCTCCCAGTCCTTCAAAGAACGGTTCCAGGAATCAGACAAGGTAGCCGCGGTATCCACAACAGAGGATGTCACTAAGCAGATCGAAGAGCAGTTCGCGCTGATGCTGGTCTTCATCGGAGTCCTGCTGAGCTTCGGCCTCGTCCTGGCCGGATCTGCGATCCACAGTGTCGCGAATGTCTCGATACTGGAGCGAACGCGCGAGTTCGCCACTCTGCGCAGCCTAGGCTTCTCCGCGGGGACTGTCGCGTGGATCGCCGCCGTCGAGCTGTGTGTCCTCGCCGCGCTGGGCCTGATAGTCGGCACTCCCCTCGGAAAGTGGCTGAACTACCTCTACATCCAGAGCTTCACTACCGAGAGCATGGCTTTCCGGCCCCTCCTGCCCCCATGGATCTACATCACGACGGTGGTCATGGTCTATGCGCTCGTCGGTCTGTCCTCCTGGGGCGCTCTCCGCCGCCTCCGTGCCATGGACCTGGCACAAGCGACGAAGGCACGGGAGTAGCCGCACCCCTCAGTTGGGGTGTCTCCTCAAGCCGGTGCTACAGGTAGTCAAGCCTCTGCCCCCGAATCTGCATGAGCGCGAGGGCTCGCCCACTTCGCTCCACGGAGGTGAATGAGTGAAGGCTCGAGACATACGAGAACACTTCCTATCGGTCGCCGACTGGGTCAACCGCGAGAAGACCGTTGACCGGATCATCCTGGGCGACCCGGAAGCCGACATCGCGCGCGTCCTCGTGACCTGGATCAGCAGCTTCCGCGCTGTCAGAGATGCCGCGGCGCGCGGCTGCCAAATGCTCATTACGCACGAACCCACCTTGTGGGTGCATGCCAATGAGATCGAGACCATGGAGCAGTGGCCCCCGGCCTCACCAAAGCGCCGGCTGGCCGAGCGCAAGCGGCGATACGCCGACGAACACGGCCTCGTCATCCTCCGCGTCCACGACGCCTGGGACGGCATGCCGGAAGTCGGCATCCCATGGGCCTGGGCCCGCCACCTCCAGCTAGGCGACAAGCCGGGGGCCGTCAGCGGGAACTCCTTCCAGCACCGCTACGACATAGAGCCCATGCCCCTCGACGAGTTCGCCCGGCGCGTCGCCGCCAGGACCGCCGTGCTCGGCGAACCGGCGGTCCAGGTCGTCGGCGACAGTCAGCATGTTGTGTCGCGGGTGGGGATCGGCACCGGATGCTACTGCGACCTCTCCACCTTCCTGGAGATGGGCTGCGACGTCTCCATCATCTGCGACGATTCAAACTGGTACTGGGAGGGCATCCAGTTCGCCGCCGACAACGACCACGCTGTCATCCGCGTCAACCACGGCACCTCAGAGGAACCGGGGATGGTGACCCTGACCGACTATATCAACCGGGAAGTGCCCGACGTCACCGCCGAGCACCTCCCCCACGGCTCCTGCTTCAGGCTCGTGGGCCGACTAAGCCGCTAGGGCAGCAGTTTTACCTACCGCCCCTGCTACTCGACCCCCAGCAGCTCCACCTCGAAGATCAACGTCGCGTTTGGCGGAATCACCCCGCCCGCGCCGCGGCTGCCGTATCCGAGGTCCGCAGGGATGACCAGCTTCCGCACCCCACCCGGCTTCATTCCTGCAACGCCCTCATCCCAGCCTTTGATAACCCGTCCCGCTCCCAGCGGGAACTTGAACGGCTGACCGCGATCCACCGAGCTGTCGAACTTCTTCCCGTTCACCAGCCACCCGGTGTAATGAACCACCGCGGTCTGTCCCGCCGCCGCGGTATCCCCCTCCCCCTCCTTGACATCAATGTACTGCAGGCCCGACGCCGTCGTGACGAGCGGATTCTCCGTAGGCGTGCCGAGTCCGCGCGCGGCCGTCACCGCGTCGGCCTTCTCGCCCGCCTCGGCCGGTTGTGTCTCCGCCTCTATACCAGGTTCCGTCCGCCCTTCGACCACTGTCTCCTCCTTCTGCTGATCACCGTTCCGGCAGCCGAACACCATCAAGGCGAACGGCAGAACCGCGACAAGAACCCACCACCTTATACACAGGCTTCTCATCCGCAGGCACCTCCCGGAATATTGCGCTGCTGGCAATCATAGCACAGCCGCCGACACAGCGGCAATCCCAGTTCATCCTCTCTGCCCGACTGGGCAGCCCCATACCCTGACAGGAGTTTCCCATCGCGCGACGTAGATAAGCCATCGGCAGCCGTGTCCCTGCGCCCGCGGAGGTGGCCGCAGTGCCCGATGTCGTCCCTCGGAAAGTTCGGGAGCGAGCCGAAGAGCTGCGCCGCCAGCTCCACCATCACAGCTACCGGTATTACGTCCTCGACTCGCCCGAGATCAGCGACGCGGAGTACGACAAGCTCTTCCGCGAGCTTCAGACGATAGAGGAGCAGCACCCCTCACTCGTCACTCCCGATTCCCCCACACAGCGCGTCGGCGCTCCGCCGCTCGACGAGTTCGAGACGGTGCGCCACCGCCTCCCCATGCTCAGCCTCGGCAACGCGTTCGACGAGGATGAGATTCGCGGCTTCGACGAGCGCATCAAGCGCCACCTCGGAATGCCGGCCGAGGAGCCAATAGAATACCTCGCCGACCTGAAAGTGGACGGCCTCGCCGTCTCCCTTACCTACGAGAACGGAATCCTCGCGCGCGGCGCCACGCGCGGCGATGGAACGACCGGCGAAGACATCACGGTTAACCTGCGCACTGTCCGCGCCATCCCACTCCGCATGCTCACAGAGGACGCGCCGTCACTCGTCGAAGTGCGCGGCGAAGTCTATCTCGACCACCGCGAGTTTGCCCGAATCAACAAAGAGCGCGAGGAGGCCGGCGAACCCCTTTTCGCCAACCCCCGCAACGCGGCCGCCGGCTCCGTGCGCCAGCTCGACTCCAGCATCACCGCACGCCGACGCCTAGACATCATCGTTTATGGTCTGGGCGCCGGTGGGGGCGCCTCCTTCGAGCGGCACAGGGAGTTGCTCGATTACCTGGAACGTGCCGGCTTCCGCGCCAGCCCTCAGCGCAAGCTCTGCCGAGGACTCGCCGAGGCGGTCGCCTACTGCGAAGAATGGCAGCAGCGACACCGCGAACTGAGCTATGGCACGGACGGCGTCGTCCTGAAAGTGGATTCGCTTGCGCTCCAGCGCGAACTCGGCCAAGTCTCCCGCAGCCCCCGCTGGGCCGTGGCCTACAAGTTCCCGCCCGAGGAGCAGACCACCATCGTCAAGGACATCATGGTCTCCGTCGGCCGCACCGGCGCGCTGACGCCGGTGGCGGTGATGGAGCCCGTCGTCGTCTCCGGCTCGACAGTGCAGATGGCGACCCTCCACAACGAGGACGAGGTGGCCCGCAAGGACGTCCGCATCGGCGACACCGTGATCATTCGCAAGGCCGGGGATGTGATCCCGGAGGTCCTCTCCGTGATCACCAGCAAGCGGACCGGCAAGGAGAAGAAGTTTCAGATGCCGAACAAGTGCCCCGTCTGCGGCGCAGACGCCCTGCGCCCGGAGGGCGAAGCCGTCCGCCGCTGCACCGGCATCGCCTGCCCGGCCCAGGTTCACGGGAGGATCCAGCACTTCTTCTCGCGAGGCGGCGTGGACGCTGAAGGTCTCGGTCCCAAGATCGTCCTTCAGCTATTGCAGCGCGGCCTGGTCAAGGACCCCGCCGACCTCTACCTCCTCGACAAAGAGCAGCTCCTCACTCTCGAACGCATGGGCGAGAAGCTCGCACAGAACATCCTGGACGCCATCGCGGCGACCAAGCACCCGCCACTCGCGCGGCTCATCTACGGCCTCGGCGTCCGCCATGTCGGCGGCCATGTCTCCGAGGTCCT
>CP070816.1:2225598-2229405 GCA_020344235.1 Armatimonadota bacterium | reverse complement strand
TATGATTAGTAAATCCCGGCTCGTTGCGCATGGAGGTATTGATGCAGTATCGCGTGTTAGGAAGGACTGGACTCAGAGTCTCTGCCCTCGGATTCGGCACCATGAGATTCAAGATGGCCGACCGACATGTCGACCAGGAACTGGCGGTCAGCGCCTTACACCGTGCTATGGACCTCGGAGTCAACTACTTCGACTCCGCCGTAGGCTACTGCAACTCGGAGAGCGAGATAGTTCTCGGCAAAGCCCTCAAAAGGCGCCGTGATGGTATCGTCGTCTCAACGAAGTATCCCCCCTGGGACCGCAGCCTCACCGCGGACGACTGTCGGCAGGTAATCGAGCAGTCTCTCTCGCGCCTCGATACCGATTTCATCGATGTCTACCATATGCACTCCCTCGACTGGGAGACTGCTCAGAAAGTGTTGGCTGAGGGCGGCGCCGTGGACGGGGCCCGCAAGGCGAAGGAAGAAGGTCTCGTCAAGCATCTCGGATTCTCCTTTCACGACGATCCCGAGCGGATGATCGACATCATCGAGGCCGCTCCAGACTTCGATGTCGTCACCTGCCAGTACAACCTGCTGGATCGCGCGAACGAGAAGAGCATAGCCGCCGCTCACGAGAGGGGCCTCGGCGTGGTCATCATGGGCCCCGTCGGCGGCGGGCGGCTCGGCTTCCCTTCGGAGAAGGTTCAGGGATTGCTTTCCGGCGGGACGAAAACCACCCCGGAGATCGCGCTGCGATTCGTTCTCTCCAACCCCAACGTCTCGGTCGCGCTCTCCGGCATGAACACTATCGAGATGGTAGAGCAGAACGCGGCCACCGCCAGCCGCGAGAGCGTGCTCACCGAGGAAGAGCGCCGGACCATCGTCCAGGCCTTGGAGGAGAATCGGCGTCTCGCCGATCTTTACTGCACCGGCTGCGGCTATTGCATGCCCTGTCCCAACGGCGTAAACATCCCCGAGAACTTCCGCCTCATGAATCTGCATCGCGTCTGGGGCCTGACCGGCTCAGCACGCGAGCGATACACGTGGTTCGGCCCCAAGCGCCCGAACAATCTTGACGCGGGCGCCTGCGTAGAGTGTGGTGAGTGCGAGCCCAAGTGCCCGCAGAAGATCGCCATCATCGAGCAACTCAAAGAGACACACCGAGCTTTGGCGACGCAAGATAAAGACAGCAAAAGCTAGCCAGACATCTTGGCTCGCCCTTGTAGACCAGCACTAGGCTCGGTATAATGCCGGGCGTTGACCTATGGCCCGAGACTACACCAGCCCATCTCCGGCACAAACATACGCGCAAGGAAGCACAAGCACACGCGGCCGCTTCCTCCTGCTATGGGCGGCCCTAGTGATCGCGCTGGCGATTGCATTCCTCACAGACGGCGCGGTCATGAATGCCCTCGCGTCTCTGCGCAACTCGTCGCTGGCAGAGTTCCTCGGGAACACAGTGCGCTGGCTCGGCACCGGCTACGTCCAAGTTGCGGCGCTCCTCCTCTTGATCGCGGTCAGTGCTCTGTTTCGCCTTCCCTCGCTCCGCCCGGGGGCATGGGCGCTCCTTTCGTTTCTTGTCTCCGGAGCTGCCGTCACCATACTCAAGGTGCTCGTCCACCGTCCTCGACCCTGGACCGAGGCCTCACCCGCGGGATGGTCCGACTACCTGCGAAATAGCGATTTTCATTCCTTTCCCTCGGGCGAGACTACCACCACTTTCGCCATCGCTTTCGTGCTGGGGTGGGCGTATCCACGGTGGCGCGCGCCATTACTCGGGATCGCTGCGGTGGTCGCAGCCGCGCGCGTTGTGGTGGGCAGCCATCATCCGTCTGACGTCCTGGCGGGGGCGATCCTCGGCATGGCAGTTGCACAATTGCTGGCTCGCATGGCGAGCCGGAGCCGAAGGCAGGAGTCTCCCGCCCAGACATAGGAGGCCGCGGGTTCGACAGGGAGAGAGATGCGCCGCGCAGTGCCCTTCCTGCTCTTAATGATCGGCTCCGCCGCACTGCTTCTGGGCGGCCTCGGGCGGTTGCCTCTGCTCGGGCGCGACGAATCTCTATACGCGGAGGCGGCGCGCGAGATGGCCGCCACGGGGGACTGGATCACACCTCGTGTCAACGGGGGGCCGTTCTTCGAGAAGCCGCCTCTCAACTACTGGCTGGCCGCGGTCTGCTTCCGGACCTTCGGTGTCTCTACTTTCGCCGCTCGCCTCCCCGCGGCCCTGGCGGCCCTTCTCACAGTTGCCCTAACCGCGGCCCTCGGCGCGCGACTCTGGGGAAGAAGGGCCGGTCTGTTGGCCGGGATCGCCCTGCTCACCTCACTTCAGATAGCCATCATCGGACGCATGGGCATCATGGACGTGCCCTTGATGTGCCTGACCACGCTCGCTCTGCTAGCCTACGCGCGCTGGCGCACCGCCCGCGGTCCGTCTCTGATTCTGATGCCTATCGCCTTCGGGCTCTCCGTCGGCCTCGCGGTGCTGCTGAAGGGCCTGGCGGGGCTTCTGCCGGTTGGCATCGCCGGCCTTCACTGGCTGGCTTCCTGCCTCCCGCGGCGAGGCGTCGCAAGTGCCACCGGTTCTCACACTCGGAGCATCTTGCGGCCGTTCTTGGCGGTCCTCACCGTCGTTCTGGTCTGTCTCGCGGTCGCCGTGCCGTGGTTCCATGCCATGGCGAATCTCCACGGTAATCCCTTCGTTTCCACCCTCCTCGGCCGCGAGCACCTCGCCCGCATCGCTCAGCCCATGCAGGGCCACGGCGGCAGCGTTCTCTACTACCTCGGCGTGATAGCGGTCTCGTTCTTCCCCTGGATCATCTTCCTCCCGCCTGCACTGCTCTCGCGCGCCGGCCGCGCCGACCAAGCCCAGGCATTGTGGCATAGCCTGCTCGTCGTCTGGTTCGCGGCGGTCCTCATTCCGTTCTCACTGATAAGCACCAAGCTGCCAGGGTATGTGACACCCCTCTTTCCCGCAATGGCGCTGCTCGTGGGGGCGGAGCTTGACCGGCGCCTGGATGAGCCACGCAGAGCACTGTGGATCGCTGTCATCGTCGGGGCCGTCGCACTCGCCGGCCTCACATCACTATTGCCCTCGGTCGGAGCCCGGCTCGGCGACCCCATCGGGGCCGCGCATGCCGCTTCTCGGCTCATCCCGCCCGCAGTCGTGTGGATCGCCGGCTATGGCGTCATCGTGCTGGGAGCGGCAACTGCTCTCTCGAGGCGCGCCCACGCTGCATTGGCGCTCGTTGTAACCGGCCAGATGGTCGCTGTTGGCGCAGTCCTGATCGGCATTCTGCCCGTACTCTCTCCCTACTTGGAGGGCGGCCGAGAGTCGCGTCTCGCGGAACTGGCGCAGCGCGAGTTGCCCCAAAGCCAGGTCGTGCTCTACGACACACGCCCCGAGGCCGTTGCCTTCGTTCTCGGCCGGCCCGTCCGCTGCTACGGACGCGATGAAGCGGAGCAGGCTTTATCTTTGCTCAAAGACGGCCCCACGGCCTTGATTGCCCCCGCCAAAGATGAGGGGCTCTGGGAGGGATTACCTGTGCGGCGGGTCTGGTCCGTTGGAGACCGCGTCTTGCTGGATATCCCTCGCGTTACAGGCAACCCCCAAAGATAGCTCGCCAGCGCGACCTTCCCTGATCCCCTCTCACGCAGCAGTCAGCTCTGAGGAAACCGACACTTCATCTAGCGTCTGGAGCAGATGGGGGTCGAAGCGGGAGCCGGCGGCTTGGCGGAGGCGGGAGATGGCTTGGTGAGGGGTGAGTGGGGGGGAGGCGGAGGAGTGGGTCATGCCCACGTAGGCGTTGGCGAGTGCCAGCAGTCTGGC
>CP070816.1:2218769-2225498 GCA_020344235.1 Armatimonadota bacterium | reverse complement strand
CCTGGGCCTCACCCGCTTCGCCCTCCGCCGTGCCGGTCGTCCCTCCGAGCGTAGCACCACTTTGTTGAGCGCCTGGAGATACGCCTTCGCAGAGGCCTCGATGATGTCCATGCTCGAACCTCGGCCCGTATACACTCGCCCCGCCCGATCATTGATGCGGACCGTCACCTCCCCGAGCGCGTCCGTCCCCCCCGCCACAGAGCTGACATTATAGTCCACCAGGCCGTGAGGGGCCTTGACCACCTGGTCTATGGCGCGGTATAGGGCGTCCACGCTTCCGACACCGCTGGCTACCGCCTCGAAGCTGTCGCCGTTGCGTCGCAGCCGCACCGTGGCGGTGGGAACGGTCGTCCCGCCGCTCACGACATGCATGTACTCCAGGGCGTAGACCTCGTGGGCCACCCGCAGCTCGTCGGCCACCAGAGACTCCAGCTCGTCGTCGGTGACCTCCTTGCGCTGGTCGGCCAGGGCGAGGAAGCGCTGGTAAGTGCTTTCGAGTTCGTCAGCAGACAGCTCGTAGCCAAGCTCGGACAGTCGGTGCCTCACTGCCTTTCGCCCGGAGCGGCTGGTCAGCACGATCTCGCTCTTGTCCCGTCCGATCTTCTGCGGCCGCACGATCTCGAAGCTCGACCGCCGCTGGAGCAGCTTTATCACTCCGTCCACGTGAACCCCGGAGGAGTGCGCGAAGGCGTTCTCCCCAACGATCGCCTTGTTCGGCTGCACCGGCACCCCGGTGACCTCCCGCACCAACCGGCTGCTGCGATAGATCTCCTTCAGATTGATGCCGGTCTCGAACTTCCGCTTCAGCTCCCGGCGGGTGTCCAAGATGACCGCGATTTCCTCCAGCGCGGCGTTGCCCGCGCGCTCGCCCAGCCCGTTGACGGTGCACTCGACCTGAGTGGCCCCGTTCATCACGCCCGCCAGCGAGTTGGCCGTCGCCAGCCCCAGGTCGTCGTGGCAGTGCACGCTGATGCTCGCCTTCCCGATGTTCGGCACCGACTCGCGCAGCCTCCGGATGAGGTCGCCGAATCCCGAGGGCACTGCATAGCCCAGAGTATCCGGGATGTTGATGACCGACGCGCCGGCGTCTATCGTCGCCTCCACCACCTGGCAGAGATAGTCGAACTCCGTGCGCGTGGCGTCCATCGGCGAGAACTCCACCTCGTCAATCTGCTGGCAGGCCCGCTTGACGGAGCTGACGGCCATCTCCAGCACCTCTTCCTTGCTCTTGCGCAGGATGCCCTCGCGGTGCTGCGGCGAGGTGCTCAGGAAGACGTGCAGCCGCACCCGCTTGCCGGCCTTCAGGGCTTCCGCCGTGCGGTCCACCGCCTCCAGCCGACACAGGCTCAGGCCCGCAATCGTCGGTCCCCTCACCTGTCTGGCGATGCGCTGCACGGCATCGAAGTCTCCCGGCGATGAGTAGGGGAACCCGGCCTCGATGACATCCACCCCGAGGCGCGCGAGCTGATGCGCCACCTTGAGCTTCTCCTCCGTCGTCATCGCGCCGCCCGGACACTGCTCCGCGTCCCGAAGCGTGGTGTCGAAGATCGCTATCCGGGTTTTCTTCGGTTTCGCCTTCTTAGCGGCAGGCATCTGACTAACCTCCTGCCCAGAGATTGTCCCCCGCCCTACTCCGTCAGCCAGGGCATCATCTTGCGAAGCTTGGGACCGATGGTCTCGATCAGGTGTCCCGCTTCGTTGTCCCGCAGCCGGCTGAAGACCGGGCGATTCGCCCGGTTCTCCATGATCCACTCTCGCGCGAACTCGCCGCTCTGAATCTCGTCGAGGATGTCGAGCATGGCCTCGCGGACCTCCGGGCCGATGACCCGCGCGCCGCGCGTCATGTCGCCATATTCCGCGGTGTCACTGACCCGCCGCCGCATCCCGCCGATCCCGTGCGCCTGGATCAGGTCCACGATCAGCTTCAGCTCGTGCAGCACCTCGTAGTAGGCGCACTCCGGTTGGTAGCCCGCCTCCACCAGGGTCTCGAACCCGGCCTTGATCAGCTCCGTCACGCCTCCGCACAGCACGGTCTGCTCGCCGAACAGGTCGGTCTCCGTCTCCTCCCGAAAGCTGGTCTCCAGCACCCCCGCGCGGGTCGCGCCCAACGCCTTCGCGTAGGCCAGCGCGATATCCATCGCCTTGCCACTGGCATCCTGGTGGACCGCCACCAGCGCCGGCACGCCCCGGCCCCTCTCGAACTCCGCCCGAACCAGCGACCCCGGCCCCTTCGGTGCGACCATGAAGACGTCCACATTGCTCGGCGGCACGATCTGGTTGTAGTGGATGTTGAATCCATGCGCGAACATCAGCGCCTTGCCCCGCTTCAGATTCGGCGCGATCGCGTTCTGGTAGACCGACGGCTGCACGTGGTCCGGAGTAAGGATGGCGATCACGTCGCCCTGCGCCGCCGCCTCGGCAGCCGACACCGGGGCCATTCCGTCGGCCTCCGCGTTCTTCCAGCCGGGCGTCCCCTCCAGGTCCGCCGCCGCCACCTTCACCCCGCTGTCCCGCAGGCAAAGCGCGTGCGGCCGGCCCTGAATCCCGTAGCCGATGATGGCCACCGTCTTGCGCCGCAGCGCCGTCAGCTTTGCATCTCGATCGCGATAGACCTTTGCCATCTTCCTCCTCCTGAATCATTCCCGCTGTGTTGAAGTGCCGCCGGCGGCCTGTCTCCGCCAGACAAGGCCTATGCCGAACCCGATGAGCAGGCCCACTACAACAAACAGCGCCAGGTTGATCAACAGCCCTCGCACGCTATCGAGCCCGCATACGCCGGTGATACCATTGTATATGCGCCACAGGAGCCAGATCGCCGGCCCCGCCAGCCCGCACAGCAGGCCGGCCACCAAGCCGCGGGCTATCCGGCGCCTCAGCGCGCCGACGACCGCGCCGGCCGCCAGCCCGAGCGGCGGCAGCGCGACCGCCGCCAGCCGGACGGCACCCTCGGCCTGCTCGACGGTAACCAGCTCTCCCATCTCTGACATTGTCTTACGCCGTCGGCGCCCCCCGGGAGAGGACGATGCGGCCCGTGCGCATCATCTCCCTGATCCCGTACTTGCTCAGCAGACCGGTCAGCGCGTCCACCTTGTCGGCGCTCCCCGTCACCTCGATGGTGAAGGTTCGGTCGGACACGTCAACGATGTTCGCGCGAAAGATGCTCACGGTTTGCATGATCTCCCCGCGCACTGCGGGACTGGCGTCAACCTTGATCAGCGCCAGCTCGCGGTTCACCACCGCCTCGTCCTGGTGGTCGAGGACCTTGATCACATCCATCAGCTTGTACAGTTGCTTGGAGATCTGCTCCAGCACTGCGTCCGGGCCCTCTACCACAATGGTCATCCGCGACACGTCCGGGTCCTGAGTGGTGCTCACCGCCAGGCTGTCAATGTTGAACCCACGTCGCGCAAACAGGCCCGCGGTCCTGGCGAGCACGCCCGGGCGGTTATTGACCAGCACTGAGATGGTATGTTTCATAGCTGCCCTCTCCCCTCGGCTCAGTCCACCAGCATGTCGTCCACGGTGCCGCCGGCCGGCACCATCGGCATCACGTTCTCGTCCCGCGCGACGGCGAAATCAATCAGGCAGGGCCGGTCGTCCACCGCCATCGCCTTCTCGACGGCGCCTCGCACCTCCGATTCCTCCATCACGCGCAGGCCAACCGCCCCGTAGGCCTCCGCCAGCTTCACGAAGTCCGGCGTGCCGACGGCGAGGTCAACTTGAGACAGGCGGTTCTTGAAGAAGAGCGTCTGCCACTGGCGCACCATGCCCAGGTATCCGTTGTTCAGAACCGCGATCTTGACCGGGATCTTGCCCTGAACCGCGGTGGCCATCTCCTGGATGTTCATCTGTATGCTGCCGTCACCGGCGATATCCCAAACGGCCTTGTCCGGGCGCGCGACCTTGGCCCCGATGGCCGCCGGCAGGCCGTAGCCCATGGTTCCCAGGCCGCCGGAGCTGATGAACTGACGCACCTCGCGGCACGGATACCACTGGGCGGCCCACATCTGGTTCTGGCCCACCTCGGTGACGATGACGGCCTCGCCCTTCGTCGCTCGGTGGATCTCCTGGATGATGAACTGCGGCTTCAAGCCGTCCCCCTTCCAGCCCATGGGGTACTGCTGTTTCCACCCTGCGACGGTGTCGTGCCACTGGGAATGCTTCGCACGCGCCACCTTCTTGACCAGCTCCCCCAGCACGCGCTTAACATCGCCCACAATCGGCAGCGTCGGCAGCACGTTCTTGCCGATTTCCGCAGGGTCAATATCAATATGCACGAACTTGGCGCTGCGCGCGAACATGTCGAGCTTGCCGGTCACGCGATCGTCGAACCGAGTCCCCACGGCGATGATCACATCGGCCTCGTGGAGCGCGTAGTTGGCATACGCAGTTCCGTGCATCCCAGGCATGCCGAGGCACAGCTCGTGGTCCTCGGGGAAGCCACCCTTCCCCATCAGCGTCATGGTCGCCGGAATGCCCGCTCGCTCCGCCAGCTCCACTAGCTCGGCCTGTGCTCCCGCGGCATTCACGCCGCCGCCGCCGTAGATCAAGGGCCGCTCCGCCGCGTCAATCAGCTCGGCCGCGCGCTCGATCATCTTCGGGTGACCCTCCAGCGTGGGACGATACCCGGGCAGCTCGACTCTATCCGGATACTCAAACTCCAGCTCCGCCTGCTGCACATCGCGAGGGAAGTCAATCAGCACCGGACCCGGTCGGCCCGTGCTCGCGATGTAGAATGCCTCCTTGAACACCCGGGGAATATCAGCCGCTTCGGTCAGCAGGTAGTTATGCTTCGTGATCGGCATCGTGATGCCGGTGATGTCAGCCTCCTGAAAGGCGTCCTTGCCGATGGCGAATGTCGGCACCTGCCCTGTGATCGCGATGATCGGCACCGAGTCCATAGCGGCGGTGGCGATGCCCGTCACCAAGTTGGTGGCGCCCGGCCCTGAGGTGGCCATGCACACTCCCACCTTGCCGCTGGCGCGGGCATAGCCATCGGCCGCGTGCGCCGCGCCCTGCTCGTGGCGCACCAGAATATGCCGAATGTCCTTCGTATCGTAGAGCACATCGTAGATGGGCAGCAGAGAGCCTCCCGGGTAGCCGAAGATGACCTCGACGCCCTCGCGCCTCAGGACCTCCATCATTGCTTGCGCGCCGGCCATCTTCATGATCGTACCTCCTTGCCTCCAGCGATACGTGCGTCCAATACCTCATTGATTTGCTGTCGTCTCACTGCTCCGCCTCCCCGCTCATCACCGCACCCCGCGCGGCCGTGGACACCTGAGCCGCATAGCGCGCCAGGTAGCCCGTGGTCACCTTCGGCGGCAGCGGCTTCCATTCCCGCCGCCTCTCCCGCAGCTCGGCCGCCTTGACGCGAAGTTGAATCTTGCGGCGGTTGACGTCTATCAGGATCTCGTCCCCCTCCTGGACCAAGCCGATTGTGCCCCCCGCGGCGGCCTCGGGGGAGATATGTCCCACCGATAGCCCAATCGTCGCGCCGGAGAATCGGCCGTCGGTGATGAGGGCCACGGATTCGTTGAGGCCGGCGGCGTAGATCTGCGAGGTCGGGTAGAGCATCTCTCGCATCCCCGGCCCGCCTCCCGGACCCTCGTACTGGATTACCACGACATCGCCGGCCTTTATCTTGCCCTCCACGATAGCCTGAGTGGCCTCCTCTTCCCCAGTGAAGACGCGCGCGCGCCCGGTGAATCGCCGCATGCCGCGCGCCACCGCGGAGGCCTTCACCACGGCCCCGTCGGGCGCGAGATTCCCCTTGAGAATCGCTATTCCCCCCTCCTTGTGATACGGCCGGTCAGAGGGCCGGATCACGCTGCTGTTCAGCACGCGCGCCTCGGCGGCGATCTGCTCTGCGGCAACGCCGCTCACCGTCTCGGCCGGTTCCAGGCTTTCGCGCAGAACGTGCAGCACGGCCGGAATGCCGCCCGCGCGATCCAGATCCTCCATCGCATGCTTGGCCGTCGGGCCGGGCAGGATGTCTGTGATGTGCGGCGTCACCCGCGCGATCTCGTCGAACCAGTCTATCGGGCACGCCACCCCTGCTTCGTGCGCGATGGCCGGCAGATGGAGAACGGTATTGCTCGATCCGCCCAGCGCGTTGTCCACCCGTATCGCGTTGCGCAGCGCCGCCTCCGTCATGATCCGGCGCGGCCGCACCTCCTCGTTCACCAGCTCGACGATGCGGACCCCGCTGCGGTAGGCGATCCGCCGCTTCTCCGCGGACACCGCCAGCGCCGTCCCGCAGCCTGGCAGCGACATACCCATCGCCTCCGTCAGACAGGCCATCGTGTTGGCCGTATAGAGTCCTTGACAGGACCCGATCCCGGGACACGCCGCCAATTCGAGGGCCGACAACTGCTCGTCGTCGAGCATCCCCGCCTTCCGCCACCCCGCGCCGTAGTACCCATCGCCGTAGATCACGTGCCCCTTCGCCAGCCGCTCCGCCGCCTTCGCCAACCCCTCCTTCCCGGCCGCGCGGAAACGCCCGGCCGTACTGAGCAATTCCGCCGCCATCCCCGCACACTGCCCGGAGAGCATGGGGCCGGCGGTGACAACGATGGCGGGGAGGTTTGTGCGGGCGGCGGCCATTAGCATGCCGGGAGTGATTTTGTCGCAGTTGGTCAGAAGGACAATGCCGTCGAATTGGTGGGCCTCGACCATGGATTCGATGGAGTCGGCAATTAGCTCCCGGGAGGGGAGGGAAAAATGCAT
>CP070816.1:2214662-2218669 GCA_020344235.1 Armatimonadota bacterium | reverse complement strand
TTCTGGACACGCTCAAGAAAGCCGAAGATGGTGGCGACCTGATCCTCCGGCTATATGAAGCTCACGGCAGGAGAGGGAAGGTCGCGGTGCGCGTCGGCCTCCCGGTGGCGGAGGTCTCAGAATGCAACGGAATGGAGGTGGATATCGGCCCTGCCGATTTCCACGAGGGCGTCATCCGCTTCGAAATCAGGCCCTGGCAGGTCCGCGCCTTCCGCCTTAGGCGCCGAGAGGCGTGAGCGCGCGCCCCTACCGGGATCGCTCGAGCTGCCGCGCAGCGAGATAGGCGCGACGCCGCAGGGCCAGGTCTTCGGGCGAGATGTCTTCTGCGAGAACCTGAGTGATTCGCTCCCAGAAGCCGCGAACTGCGTCCGGCTCCGGCGGAGAGAAATGGTCGCCTCCGTACATGGCGCCGGCGTAGGCCCATGTGAAAGCCGTCACTGATTCCTCCGCGTTCGGGGCCGCCTGCTGCAGCCGGCGCGCGTACTCGAAAGGCGTCTGGCCGCGGGTCCGACCGTGGCCCAGTATCTCAGCGAAGTTCAAGAGCAAATGGTATGTGAGGATCACCACCTCGCGCGGCGATAAGCCGGCGAGCGCCTCAGGGTTCTCGAATGGGTCGAGGAACGGGTCAAGGGCGCCCTCGCCGGCGAGCGTCGCCTCCCTCGGCGCCTTGCTCTCGTAATGCGGGAGCAATCGCCTCAGGGCGGCGACTAACCGCTGCCAGGCGCGCGCCGCGAAGGAACAGGCCCATCCGACCAACCGCAGAATCCACTTGCCAGCGCGGCTTCTGCGAAACCCCCAGACCAGGATGAGCGCGAGAAGAAGCAGGAGCAGAAGCAGCCAGAGCGCCAGGAGCAGGGGAGGCATGGCGAGGGCCGCGGCGGCCAACTGCCTTGCCGCCGCGACAGCCTGCTCAGCGGCATCGCGGAGCCCCGGCGCCTGTGGGGTGGGAGGCAGCGGGGTTTCCACCGCCGCGCTGCCGGCCCTCCCGGCTGCGGCTCGCTCAGAGGATGGCGCTCGAGGGACGACCGCAGCCGCGACCGCGGCGAGGAGAAGGAACACGAGGCCGGCGCCGATCCACTTGCGGTAGGAGCCCGCGGGCAGGATGAGGTTGCCCTCGCGGGCCGAGCGCTCGAAGAAACCCATGCGCTCGACGAACATCAAACCGAAGGTGATGAGGGCCAGCACAAAGAGCCATCCTGTCGGGGCGGGGACATCCTTCTCGGCCCGCGACCAGGCGGCGCCCAGTCCCAAGGAAAGGAAGGCAAGAAGAAGCACTAGGGCGAGCACGGGGCGGACCCGAACCACGGTTCGCGCGCCAGTGCGCAGAAGCTGGAGCGTCATCTCCCCGCGAGCCGGGGTCGGGTGCGCCTCGTGCACGATCCAGGGCAGAAACTGCCATATGAAGATTATCTCTCCGGCAACCGCGAGTCCGCAGAGCACGGCGGTGCTGAGGCCGGTTGTGTCGGCAACGAAAGCGAGAGCGGCAACGGCCGTGCCGGAGATCAGGGATGAGAGCGCGGGCCACAGCCATCCTTCGAGTTCGCGCCGGCCGGCGTACATAAGGCTGGCGGAGAACAGCAGAACCGCCCCGACGGCGACCGCGCCGAGCAACCCGGCCCTGGGCGCTGTCCATACCACTACCACTGCCGGGTAGGAAATGACGCAGAGCACCAGCCAAGTCGCCCACGACCACAGCTCGACCCGAAAGCGCTCCCCCCTCGGCTGGTTCTTAGAGGCTGAGGCCACGGATATCTGCCTCCGAAATCACACGCGCGGCCCCGACTCCAAGCGCTTCGAGCCCGGTGCCACCCTCCGCCAAACCGGGGCTTCGGCCGACCAGGATGACGCTGGTCTCGAAGCCGGCCTTGCGCAGTCCCCTGATGGCGGGCACTGATCTGTCCGTCATACGAGGGGTGATGATCACCACTGCGGAGCCCCAGGGCAATTCGTCCTTCTCGCGACTGAGAACATCGGCGAGTTCCTTCGCCGGACCGAGTTCCACTCTACCCAGCACGGACAGGATAGCTGCCAACTGCCCGCGGCCGCGTCCGCCCGAGACGCGAATTATGCCCTCGGAGGTCTCCTCGGCCGGGTCCCTGGCGAGCGCCACCAACCCGACAGGTTGTCTTTGGTCCAGCACGTGCTGGGCGACAGAGGCGGCCGTCACGATGGCAAGCTCGGCCGCCTCCTCGGCCTCGGCCGGCGAGTCCGGGTAGTCGCCGCGCCGCACGTTCAGCACGAGCGTGGTCTCTACTTGAGCGGAAACCTCGAAGAGCTTCGACTGCAGCCGGCCCGTGTGAGCGGTGGCGCGCCAATGCACTCTACGCAGGCCGTCGCCGTGTTGATAGGGCCTGACGCCGACGACTTGGGTGGGGTCTTCGAGCACACGCTGGCGGGCCCGCACCTCTCCCGCGGGACGGTGGGAGGGGACGCGGACGTGTCTGATGGCGATGATCCGCGGATAAACGGTCAGGCGCTCGGCCCTCCCGCCGGCTCGCTCGCGCTGCACGAGGCCGAACAGGTCGCCAGTGCGGAGGAGGGTGGGTCCGACTTGGTGATAGCCGCGCCGCGCGCCGTGCAGCGTGTACCGAAAGCTGAACTTGCCGCGGCCCGCAAGCGGCCCGACTCGACCGCGCACCCCGGTCATCGGGAGACCGGCGGGCAGCGATTCCGCGGCAGCCAGCCAGGGCAGCGGAACCACACTCCCGCTGCTGACTTGCACCTCGACGTCCGCCTCTCCCCCGAACGGCACGCGATCCGACGAGAGCTGCCGGCTGACGGAAACGCCGCGCTCGGCAAGCCAAACGACGGCTAGGCCGACAACCCAGATGAGCAGCATGAGATAGCCCACCCACGCGAAGGCCCCGGAGTCCGTCGTCCACGACAGCACCAGCGCAAGGGCCGCCAGCAGGATCCACAGCAGCGGCAGGACCATAGGTTGTCTCCGGATCCGCTCAGCGCTGGGAGATGAGCCGGCGCGCCTTGTCCGCAAGGCTCTCCGGCGTGAAGCCGAACTTCTCCGCGATAACCTTCCAGGGCGCGGAGGCGCCGAAGTGATCAATTCCGTGCATCATGCCTCCGTCGCCGACATATCGCTCCCAGCCGAGAGTGATGCCCGCCTCGATAGCCAGACGGGGCACCGAGGGAGGCAAGACCTCCAAGCAGTACTCCTCCGGCTGCTCCTCGAACAGCTCCCAGCTCGCCAGATTGACGACGCGGACGCGCCGCCCTTCCTCGGTCAGAATGCCGGCCGCGTCCAACGCGACATGCACCTCCGAGCCCGAGGCGATCAAGATCAGATCAGGATCGGACGCATCGCGCAGCACGTACCCGCCGCGGCGAAGCATCTCGGCCGGAGCCAACTCCGTGCGGTCAAGAACGGGGATGTTGTGGCGGGTCAGCATCAAGGCCGTGGGGCCGGTGCTTCGTTCGAGCGCGGCAAGCCAGGCAACGGCTGTCTCGGCCGCGTCGGCGGGCCGGATAACAGTCAGATTGGGAATGGCCCTCAGTGAAGTGACGTGCTCCACCGGCTCGTGGGTCGGGCCGTCCTCCCCGACGAAGACGCTGTCGTGAGTGAAGACGTATATGATGGGCCTGCCCATCATGGCCGCCAGCCGGATGGAGGGCCGCATGTAATCGGAGAAGACGAGGAAGGTGCCTCCGTAGGGGATGAATCCCTTGTGCACGGAGAGCCCGTTCAAGATGCCCCCCATCGCGTGCTCGCGCACTCCGAAGCGCAGGTTTCGACCGCCGTACGCGCCCTTCTTCACATCCGTCTCTTGCTTGATGAGAGTCTTTGTGGAGGGCGCGAGGTCGGCCGACCCTCCCACCAGGCCGGGCAACTCCGCGCTGAGGACTTGGAGCACCTCCCCGGAGGCATTCCGGGTGGCGATGGCCTTGCCCACCTCGAAGGCGGGCAGCCGCTCGGCAAGGCCTTCAGGAAGCGCGCCGGACATCCGCGCATCCCACAGTTTCGCGAGCTCGAGGTGCCTGTCCCGCCAACGCCC
>CP070816.1:2208831-2214562 GCA_020344235.1 Armatimonadota bacterium | reverse complement strand
CCGGCCGTTCTCGCGTCGGTTTTGGCGTCTCTTGGTCTCAGCCCCGGGATGCCCGAAACAGTGAGAACCGTGAACCTCCGTGCGGCGCCTCAACGTCATCCTGGGCAAAGCGAAGGATCTTGCTCCCGGCCCTGTTCGCCAGGACGGGTACGGCAGGACCGCGTCTCCTGCCCCGAAACTGCGGCCCCCAGGCCAAAACAAATGGGGTGAGCGAGGGGATCTGAACCCCCGACCACCGGATCCACAGTCCGGTGCTCTACCGCTGAGCCCACCTCACCACTCCGCCTCGCCCAGCGCCGCCATGAACCTCCCCGACGACCCGAAGCCGATGGACCGGGGAGAACGCGCGGTCCAGCGGCCGGACCGCAGGTCATGGATTGCCTGCGGCCTCGTCGCCGAGGCGGCCGCCACGACCAGTCTCTGGGTCAGAATAGGCCGCAGTCTGGCCCGTCTGACGGGATGTACTTCTGTATCATGATGTCGTCAACGACGCATTCGCCAGGTTTGTCAGGCATCGGGGCGACGGTCGAGAGCACGTAGTTGACGCGCAGCAGATGGACATCCTGGAAGAGATCCTCGAAGAATGCCTTATCGGACGCCACCGTGGCTTCATTGATGCGCAGCATGAACTTCCGCGTGTCCATGTTCAGCCGTATGTGAATCGAATGGACTGTTCCCTTCGGGTACATTCCTGAGATCGTCTCTTGACCGTCGCCGCTCGCCAGAGTGTAGTTACCATTCGCATATCCCAGGAACAGGGCAGCTCCATCGTACCTGGACCGAACGGTCACCTCCAACGGTGATTCATCCACGGTGGCGTAAAGCTTGAACCTGATGTCGTACAAGCCACTCTCATGGGGCCCGGGGGCCGCTACGCACTTCACGGCCGCAACTGTCGGGCGGCGAGCGATCTTCAACGCCTTCGAGCCTAGTGCAGCAGAACTGACGACTTCTGCTGTGCCCTGGACTTCCAGCTGGTCGTCGGGCGGGTCACCGGCCGGCGAGGCCGAGGGCATGCCTCCGACGGCATCGGCCTCGAAGTCGGCATCGAACAGTGGGACTACCGTCTCCGACACGCCAACAGACATGGAAACCAGGAGCAGAGCAAGTACGAGCTTCGGCAGCAGTGCGCCTCTCTTCATCTTTCCATCCCCCCATTCAGGATTCCGGAGTGCCTGCTGACTCCACGGGCTGGTTGCACAGAGACCGCTGTCTTACCTTGTCCCAAAACCAAACAAACGGGCCAGCGAGCGCCTTGCATCGCCAGGTTGGCGCCACACGCCGCCCGGTGTCCCGGCCACTCTCAACGGATTGGCGCTTGTACTCCACCATTACAAGAGATTGTTGGCAGGTCTGTACTCGCGCCGAACTCGCATCGCGCAGTCGGCGCATCGCCCTCTTGGCCACCCGGCCAAAGCAACCGGGCTGAGCGACGGAATCGCTGGACTCCGCAGCGGCCCCCACCCCGGTCCGCCTCCGGCGGACTTAGGGGCCCCGACTTGCGCCCCCAGGCCAAACAAATGGGGTGAGCGAGGGGATTTGAACCCCCGACCACCGGATCCACAGTCCGGCGCTCTACCGCTGAGCTACGCTCACCACGCTGCCGGCAGGAGTCAAGCTCCTGCCCAACTATGGCACGCCCGGGAGGATTCGAACCTCCGACCCGCTGCTTAGAAGGCAGCCGCTCTGTCCGCTGAGCTACGGGCGCGCAACTCCTTATTACCACCCCCCGACCCGCCCATCACACCCCATGCTATCCCGCCTTCGCCAGCTCCGCCTCCACCACCGTCTTGATATCGGCCGGCCTGTAAGTCATCCCCTCCTGCTTCTGGAAGATCACGTTCCGGCCGTCGAGCTCGAAGCGGTAGCTCCCGTTGATCTCCACCGTCGCACACGTCACGCCCAACTTCTGCTTCCATTCCATAGCGTTGGGCCCCATGAATTCAATCAACGTCAGTTGTACATCGTTCGGATGCTCCTCGTAAACTTCTTTGAGCGCGGCTACCGTCGCGGCGTGGCACGGATTCGCTATCGGCACCAGCCCCACGATCTTCACCTTCGCGTCATCGGGTCCCATAGGCTCGGCCTCGGCGAACGCCGCGCCGGCGCCGCCCACGAGGCCCGCTCCCCCCGTACCAGCCAGTTCCGACTTCGGCCCCAGGCTGAAGTAGACCCCGATCATGGCAATCAGCACCACTACAAGAACCACAGCGACCTTCTTCTCACCAGACGACATTCCCTTTGGCCTCCTCACTCAACGCCAGACTCCGCGCGCCTGCACCTTCGCGATGCCGAAATCGCTCTCTCTAGCTGTCCGATGGAGCGGGGAACGGGGTTCGAACCCGCGACATTCAGCTTGGAAGGCTGACGCTCTGCCAACTGAGCTATCCCCGCACTCCCGCTGGCGATTATACCCTGTGGTTCCCCGGAGGGTCAAGCTGGGCGCCTTCCGGGCCGGGCCTCCGGCCGACCACCAGGGCTCCCAGGACCGAACAAGAGCGGAAACGTAATCGCGGGCCAGGCGCGGGGTCGCTTGCGCTAATTGGAAGGGGTGGCGTGTGGCGCGCGGGCTCCTTCGCGGACGCCGTGACACGGGGCAATACTGCCGGCGACCGGGAGAGTCGGCGGGACCGCCCGCGCCGATGGGCAGTCTGCGCAAACCGTGCGAGGCACAGCGAGTGTCCCGACGGTCAACGCCAGGCTCCCCGTCGCAGCTCGTATCTGGTGCGTGAGGAGCGTACCGGGGTGGGCGAGTAGCAGCTCACACTGCCTCTCATCGCCAGTGCGCACCACACCGCGGCGAAGAGCGGGAGGACCAGCCACCAGAGCGCTTCTATGTACGCCAGCACGTAGAACATCTTCCTATCCTCCCGCCTTCGCTAGCACTTGATCAGACTCAATGGCTAATACGGACGCGGCGGCGAGAAGGTTTCACCAATCCGGTGATATCCCACGGGGAGCGGATCAGCGCATAGGGCAGGGGATTACACAAGGCCTGGCAGGAGGCAAGCGGCCCAGGCGGAAACTACGGGATTGAGGTGACTTGTCATGAAGAAGAACGTGAGCCCCCTCTTCGCACTGATCGTCATTGTGGTGGCGCTGGTTCTTGGCGCGCTCTGGTTCATGACGCGCTACAGGGCGCACGAGATCAGGGAAGCGCAGATAAAGCGCGCGCTGCAACAACAGGCGGACCAGGCAATAAGCTCGGGTCGTCGTGCCCAACGGAGGGCGATGATCTCTCACGCCAGGCGACGTGCCAGCGAGCCCGAGCGACAAGGCGAGGAAGAGGACCGCGCAGCGCAACAGGAGCCAGCGGCGGAGCCGGTGGAGCAGCCCGAGTCGGCGCCCGAGCCGGGTGGGTAGTGGTGGGGCTGCGCGGCAGGTGAGCCGGCGCGCGTAAGCCCAAGGCGGGCCATCGCCCGGCCCCGGACATGTAGGTCGTTCGGCTGACGCTCTGCCGACCGAGTCATCGCGCGCTCCCGCCGGCTACTCCTCGCCACCGAGAGCAGCCAGCCGCCGGCGACAGTCCTTCACCCCTCGGAACTGGAACGCCTGCCAGCCCGCGGCCCGCGCGCCCGCTATATGCTTGAGCAGGTCATCCGTAAACACATGCCGCTCCGCCGGCTCCCCGCTCAGCGACTCCACATGCCGGAAGATCCCAAGCTCCGGCTTCCGCATCCCCACCTCGTGCGAGAACACGCACTGGTCGAACAGCCCGAAGACTTCCGGCCACCGCTCCTCGATCCGCTCCACGTGCGGCGCGTTCGTGTTCGATAGCATGAACCGCGGCCGCGGCAGCTCCCCCACCACCTCTAGCATCGGCGGATTCAGGATGAACGTATACTGCCACGCCAGCCGAAGCTCCTCTCGACTCATCGTCAGGCCGAGATCGCGGACCAGCAGCGGGTGCAGGGAGTCGAACTCCCCGCCGCGGTCAACCCGCTCCCTCTCGTAGTGCTCGCGGAACACCTGCTCCACCGGCGCGCCCGGCCGGCAGCTCGCGCGCAGCTTGTCGAGGAACCACTCCTCGTGCACGAATACCAGAACATTCCCCAGATCGAAGACATGTATGAGCGACATCGCTTCTCATTCATTCGGCGCAGACGTCCCCCAGCCCTCCGCTCCCATTAGGCGGTAGGAATCATGCGGAAGCGCCGAGAATCGAGTGGCCATGGCAGAGCACGAGGGGACTCCAGCAAAGCGCCGGTCTGCCTCTCTGCCCCGGGTGGGCCTCGCGCTCATCCTGGCCCTCTACCTCGCGCTCGCCGCCCTCCAATCCTTCGCCACTCGCCTCCAGTGGGGCCCCGACGAGCCGGCCCATATTGTCTACCTCCGCTCCCTCGCCATGGACGGCCGCCTGCCAGCGCTGGCGCACAGCGATGCCGACAACATCTACCTCCCTGGCGCCTCCCGCTCCCACCAGGCCCAGCACCCCCCGCTCTACTACCTGCTCGCCGCGCCCCTCTGGCGCGCCTTCGCCGCGCGCCCCGACGAAACCGTCAGCTATGTGGATCGCGCCTCCGGCGGCATCCAGCGCTTTTCCGTCCCCGGTCCGGTGCGGCCCGTGCGGCTCCTCTCCGTCCTTCTTGGCGCGCTCACCCTGATCTTCGTCTGGGCGGTCGCCCGCACCGTGTTCCCCGAGCGACCGGCCCTCTGGCTCGCGGCCGCTGCGCTCACCGCCTTCACCCCCATGTTCACCTATGTCAACAGCGTCATCAACAACGACGCGCTCCTCGGCCTGACGTTCGCCGCGGCCGCATGGCTCTGGGCGCGCCTCCTCCGCTTCGGCGCGGGCTGGCGAGATGTGCTCCTCCTCGGCCTCCTGCTCGGCCTCGCCCTCAACGTCAAGCAGACTGCCTTCGCGCTGGCCTTCGTCTCAGTTCTCGTCCTCATACTCGCGCCGGGCAAACCTTCGTGGAAGCAGCGCGCCTCCTGGATCGCAGCCATACTTGCGCTGACCGTCGCCCTGGGAGCCTGGTGGTTCCTCCGCAACTGGCTCGCCTACAATAAGCTGGTCGTCCACCCGTTCTTCGAGCCATTGCTCCAGCTCCCCGAGCCACAGCGATCCGCTGTGCTCTCCGCCATGCCCGCGCGGGTCTTCCTCTTCACCCTCGTCCCGGTGGACGCGATGCTGCCCTACGCCAACATCGCGGCCCTGCTCCGCCTCTTCGCGTCTCTTGCCTTCCTCGCACTCATCGGCCTCGTCACCGCTTTCGCGCGCCGCCGAAGAACGGCGATGGCGCGCCACGAAGCGCTCTCGCTCGCGCTCTGGATGCTGGCCGGCGCGGTTGTCCTCGCGGGGCTCCTCTGGAACGCGCTGCGCGTGGACTGGCGCATGGGCACCAGCGGCGGCCGCCTCCTCGTGTGCGTCCTGCCGCTCGCCATGATGGCCTCCGCCCGCGGCCTCAGCGCCCTGTTCGGCGAGCGGCGCGCCTCCCACATCGCCCTCGCCTCCGTCTCTCTGCTCTTGCTGGCGCTCAACCTCTACGCCATCTGGGCCATCGCCGCCGGATACCAAACCCTTGGCTTCACGCCACCATAAGTCGTGTCGGGCAGGCCTGCCTTGAGCGAAGCCGAACGGGATCTTGCCCCCGTTCAACCTGAATGGCCATGCCTGTCCAAAACGGCCGAACGGTCGTACTTCGGCCAATGGACGGACATGGACATTCTTTGGTCAATTCGCGGTCACGACCTCGGCCCTCTCAGATGGCTTCTCCGGCAAATGGTCATT
>CP070816.1:2204304-2208731 GCA_020344235.1 Armatimonadota bacterium | reverse complement strand
TGGGCGAGCATGTACGATCCGGCGGAGGTGGCGCTCCCGACGCGGGGGGAGGGGGAGCTGGATGATCTGCCGCCGCATTTCCGGCGGGCGTTCGAGGAGGGGGTGCAGTTGGCGGGGAGGCGTGGCGCGACGAAGATCGGGGATGAACAGATGCGGGAGGTCATTGCGCTGACGTATGGGATGATCTCACTGGTGGACAAGAGCATCGGCCGGGCGATGGGGGCGCTGGAGGAGGCGGGGCTGAGGGAAAACACGGTGGTGGTGTTCATGTCTGACCACGGGGATATGATGGGCGACCACTGGATGTTGAACAAGGGGCCGTTTCACTTCGATGGGCTGCTGAAGGTGCCGTTCATCTGGTCGTGGCCGAAGCGGTTCGCGGCGGGAGCGATGACGAAGGCGCTGGCGAGTCAGTTGGACTTCGCACCGACGATTCTGGAGCTGGCGGGGCTGCCGATACCGGAAGGGACGGCACCGCGGGAACCGGAGGCGCCGCAGATGATGTCGGCGTGGCCGGGGCGGTCGCTGACCCCGGTGTTGGAGGGAACGCGCGCACGCGTGAGAGACGCGGTTGTCGTCGAGGATGATGAGGACTATCTGGGGCTGCGGCTGCGGACGCTGGTAACGGAGACGCACCAGCTTACGATCTACGGTGGGCAGGAGTACGGAGAGCTGTTCGATCTGTGCGAGGACCCGGAGCAGTTGCACAATCTGTGGAGTTCGGCCAAGCACCAGGAGGTGAAGGCGGAGCTAGAGCGCAGACTGCTGCACGAGCTGATCGAGAGCGATTCGGCGCTGCCGCGGAGGTTGAGTCACGCGTAGGGCAGCCGCGTGGGGGAGAGGGCTGGGGCCGCGGGCCCTTGGTGTGCGCGGCTAAGCAGTCAGGTCGAATGCCCTGGCGATATAGACTGCGACCTGATCTCTGGAGCACAGGTATTCGGGGTGGTAGAGTCCATCGGGGTAAGCCCGAACGACGCTGCGTGAGACGAGATACTCTACGTACTTGCAGCACTGGGCATAAGGATCATCGGGATGCGGGGTGACGTCCGAGAAGGTGGGGGTCGGCGGCGCGTCGGGGATGTTGGCGTCGCCGCCGGCCAAGGCGCGGGCGACGAATACCGCCATCTGACCACGATCAAGGAATTGCTCGGGGTGGAAGAGGCCGTCCTGGTAGCCCGATATAATACCCTTGGCGAGCGCGTACTCTACGAATCTGTATGCGGGGTCCGCGGGAGGCATATCGGAGAACGACGGCGGTGCCGCGTGCTCGGGCACATTGAGGTCGGAACCAGCAGCCGCGCGGGAGATGAACACCGCGGCGTCGCCGCGGGAGACGAACCAGTCCGGCCGATAGAACCCGTCAGGGAAGCCCGTGCAGATGCCGGCCTGGGCCACGGCGTCGATTTCCGGCGCGGCCCAGAAGTTGTGGGGGATGTCCGCAAAGGAGGTGCTCCTGGGTGCGGTTTCCCCAGGGGGCCGCGAGACTAGGCGTTTGAGGCGGCGCGCAGCTCGACGGAGCCAGTGGGTGCTGGGTGTTGGCGGCACCTGGGTCGCTCTGGCGAGACGATACAGGTTGACGAGATTGGCGCCGAGGGCCTGCATTGCCTCAAGTTCAGTCTGGTTGGCGGGGAGCCGGTCCCACCACATGAGTGGCTGACGGGTGGCGCGGGCTGCGTCTTCGGAACCGGAGGCGGCTTGCTCCAGCGCCTGCTTGAGTTGACCTGAATTGGTGTAGTCGGGCTGAGGAACTTGCCGGCCGGGAAGAAGATCCCGGAGGGTCAGCTCGATGTTCAGTAGGTAGCAGAGCAGCCGGCTCCGCGGGCCTCGGGGCGAGGCGAACATGTTCCGAAGGGCCACGCCTTCTTCGGTCAACCATGGCCAGCGAGAAGGGCCGGAGTGGGATGGGTCCGCGCGGTCGTCGCTGAGATGGAAGCGCGGGATGCCTTGGTCCACTGGGAAGCTGCGGGCACAGGTTGGGCACTGCAGGCCGGGCGCGCTGTCGTCGAGAGGGCGGAGACAGATCGGGCAGGCCAGGCTGGCCTTGAGGAAGGGATCTATGTCGCGCTCAGCGGGCAGCGTGCGGAGCGGCCCGGGGGCCACCTTGTGGGCCAGTATCTCGTCGAGGAGGCTGTCGTCGCCCGCGTCGAAGATGTCAAGGGGTAGAGTATCTCTCTTCGATTTTATGACGAGGACGCCGTTGTCTGCCGGGGTGGAAGGGCCGAGGTCGGTCATGTTCAGGATCAATGCGCGCAGTTCGTCGGCCGACGGCTCGAGGCCGACGGAGTAGAGGTGGGCCAAGCGTTTTGTGATCACAACCTCGCGCTCGTGGGTGATGGGCTGGTGGAGGACCGAGGTGAAGTCGTCCGGCAGGAACCAGTGGAGTTCTGAATGCGCGGATTCGGTGTCGGCCAGCAGGAGACGGATCTGTTGCTCGCGCGGGGTGCGAGCTGTCTGTTCGGTGGTGAAGACAGCGTAGCGGCGGGCGACGCGCGCCACTTCACACATGACCGCAACCGGGTCTGATACGTGTTCGAGGATTTCGCAGCAGAGCACGACGTCGAAGCTTTCGTCAGGATAGGGGAGCCACTGCGCATCGCTGGCGACGGCGGGTACGCCAAACAGCTCGCGCGCGCGGAGGTTGGCTTCGAAGGATAGGTCAGAGGTTACGACCTGCGCCGAGAAGAGCTTCTTGGCGAGGCTGGCGTGGTAGCCCTCGGCTCCTCCCACGTCGAGCAGAGAGTCGAACTGCATCTGCGCCAGTCGGCGGAAGATGCTGTAGGTGCGGGCTATCTTGACCGCTTGGTTGCCCTCCGAATACCGGCAGCCGACGCCGTATATGGGCTCGTGGGCGAAGTAGCGGCCCTGCGGGACGCCCCGGCGATAACGGCCGTCAAGGTAGTCCGCATTCTCGCCCGTGCGCCGATCCATGTCACTCGCTATCCTCGCAGCGGTGAGGGGGCCTTCCAGGCCCTACTGGGGCCTCGGGTTCTCGGCCGCCAAGTGTCGCCAGACGAGTGTGGTGTTCTGGCAGCATGCCGGGAAGTCCTGGGAGGCGGGTGCGCGGTCTCGGGAGCCGGCGGGGGTCGCGGTCACTCGGCCTCGTACCATCGGTTCTCCATCTTCAGGGTGCCGTTCCAGATGCCGGAGATCATTTCTTTGGATTCCCGGCAGTGGCGGATGACCTGGGCGATGTCCTGGCCCTGGATCTCGCAGACGATGGGGCCGGCGTAGCCGTCGTCTCTGAGACGCGCGTAGGTCCCCTGGAAGTCGATCATGTTGTTGAGGTGGGGAGGCTGGTGCTCCATGTACTTGCCCCAGTAGTGGTTGACGCCGTTGTGGTGGACTTCTGCGATGCGGCCCTCGAACTCGTCGAAGAACCTGAAGTAAGCGTCATCGGAGAAGACGCCCATATAGGCGTGGCCGATGTCAAGGTTGATGCCCCATCCTTCGACGTGATCGCAGATGAACTTGAGGAGGTCGAAGCCGCCGACCTCGTAGCCGATGGGAAGATTGTGAGGGCGGGCCAGCTCGACGGCGTGGTGCGCGTACTCGAGGTTGTGGTCCCACATAGTCTGATGACTGCGCTGGTAGCCCCACGTGGTGCCGCCCATGTGGAAGGTCATGGCGGCAGCATTGAGACGAACGGCGATCTCGATGCATTTGTCGTAGTAGTCCCAGGTGAGGCGGCGGAGGTGGCGGTTGGCAGATGCCAGGTTCCAGTCGAGGTGGGGGGAGTGGACGGTGACCCATTTGAAGACTCTCAAGGCGTCGGCGAGCCGGTCAACGTCGGCATCCGTGGCCTCGAAGAGGTCCATGCCGACGTTGGGGTAGTTCTGGGGGTAGCCGAGCTGAGCCTGGTCGAGGGTGGGGACGAGTTCGAAGCCTGCGAAGCCGGCCTCGTGGACCATGCGGATGGCGTCGGGGAGATCCTCCCCGTGGGTGCTGGGCATGAAGTGTGTGGAGATGCCGATTCTGTCGTCGATTGGAGTCATCGCTTCTCCCTCGGGTATGCGCGGCGTTGGAGTGATCCGGTTCGCTTCGCGACAAGGAGATGGGCAAGGCCGTGTTCGGTGCGGTCTCAAGTTCCCTTGCGGGACAGGTTCGAGGCGCGGCCCGGATGGACCTTTCGATGGGCCTGCTCAGATGGGGACAGGAATCATGGAACATTAGTGTGGAGGGGCCAGAGGTTGCTTCGTCTGCGGAGGGGTGGCAGAGCGAACTTCGGACCGGACGGCGCGCATGATCGGGCGGTCGAGATTAACAGCCGGGAGGGACGAAATGACTGACACTCAGTTGCTGTGCTGGCGGGAGGCCGTGCGCGTGTGTATGGGGCAGGGCGAGGCGAGCGGTCTGGCGGAGCACCTCGTGCGACTGGCGGAGCACGACCGCGCGATGCTGCTGGAAGAGATTGACTCTGATGAGCTGCG
>CP070816.1:2198360-2204204 GCA_020344235.1 Armatimonadota bacterium | reverse complement strand
GAGGATCCACGGATTCCCGAGCGCGGCACGCCCGATCATCACTCCGTCGCATCCGGTCTGCTCCTGCATCCGGGCGGCGTCCGCGGCGCGCCGAATGTCGCCGTTTCCAATAACCGGGATGCCCACCGCCTCCTTCACGCGCGCGATCACCGACCAGTCGGCCTCGCCGCGAAAGCGCTGCCCGGCCCACCGCGGATGCACGGTTACCACCGCGGCGCCCGCGCGCTCGCACCGCCGCGCGAGGGCCGTCGCGTCCTCTCCCCGGTCTCGCCACCCGGTTCGCAGCTTCACGCCAACCGGCGCTTGCACCGCCCCTACCACCGCCCGAACCATCGCCTCGGCCCGCTCCGGGTCGGCCATGAGCGCCGCCCCTGCGCGGCCTTTCAGCACCTTCGGAACCGAGCAGCCCATATTGATGTCCACCATGTCGGCGCCGCGCCCGACCGCCGCGGCGGCAGCACGCGCCACCATGTCCGGGTCAGCGCCAAAGACCTGCGCACACACCGGATGCTCACCCTCGCAGAACCGGAGCATGTCGTCCGTCTTCGCGCTGCGGTAGTGCAGCGCGTTCGCGCTGATGAGACCGGTGTAGACGAGCCCCGCCCCCGCCTCCCGGCAGAGCAGCCGGAAAGTGCGGTCGTTGATTCCTGACATCGGCGCCAGCACGACGGCCGGATCTATGGCGAGTCTGCCGACCCTCACGCGCTCTTCCCTCGATTGTGCTCCCACACCGCCGCCACCCCCTCCAGAGTCAGCGCCGGCACCACTTGGTGCTCGACCCGCAGGTGCTGCGAGATAAGAGCGGCGTGGCCGCCCGTCAGCACCAGCCCGGCCTCGGCGCCGACTTCCCCACGCATCCGCTCCACCAGGCCCTCCACCAAAGAAGCGGTCCCGTGCGCCGCTCCCGACAGGAGGCAGGCCTCTGTATTGTCTCCCACAGGCTCGGTTGTTCCCCCAGCCTCCACGCGGGGCAGCGCCCCCGTTCTCTCCGCCAGCGCGTCCAAACCAGTCTGCACTCCAGCGGCAATTGCCCCGCCCAGGAACTGGCGATCCTGTGAGACCGCATCCACCACCGTCGCGGTCCCCAGACTCACCACCACAATCGGGGCCCCAAACCGCCTCACCGCTCCCACCGCGGCCGCCAGCCGATCTCCGCCGAGCCGCGCCGGGTCGCGATAGCGGTTTTGCAGGGGGGTATCAGTATCGCCCCGCACCAGCAGCAGCTCTCGCCCCTCCCCCGCCGCCCACTCCCGCCAGGCCGCTTCGACTGCGGCCACGACGCAGCAGAGAGCGAGTTCAGCTCCCCCCATCTCTCCCCCGGCCGCGCGCGCCGCCAGTCCGCCCACCCGCGCGCAATTCTCGAGCTGCTGCGTCGGAGACACTGACAGACGACTCAGCTCGCCGTCTTCCCACGCCGCCACGCGCGTATTCGTGTTCCCAACGTCGCCCACGAGGAGCATGCTCACTCCCCGCCATCGCCCCGCGCCGCCTGGTACAGGTCCAACCCCTTCGAGGCCAGCAAGGAACTCGCGTAGGCCATCACGAGCAGGAAGGCCGCTCGCGCGCCTATCGCCGCCAGCGCGCTTCCCAGCCCCGGGCCGGACCCCGCCTCATCCGCCCCCAGCGCCGCCGGAATCTGCTGAAAAGCGGCCGCGGCCAGCGCAAACACCACCACCAGCATTATCAACCCCACCGCAAAGATCAGCGCGCCGACCCGCCGGCCCGCGCGATTCGTCGTCTTTCCTTGGGCGCTCATCGCCACCTCCATACTGGCAAGTCTGATTCTAGCAAATCGGCCATACTCCCGCAAACCGCCGCTGGAGAGGACTTCCTCGCCCCCACGCCGAAGCCGCGCCTGTCAAGCTGGAAAGGTGACCTCCCTATGCCCTCCTGCAAGATAGTGTTCATCGGCGGCGGCAGCTTCCACTGGGGACCCGACATCATCCGCGACTTCCTGGTCACCCCGGAACTCGCGGGCAGCACCATGGTGCTTCAGGACATCAACCACGAAGCCGCCGAGACGAACCGCATCATCGCCGAGCACATGAAGGTGAACATCGGCGCCGACTTCAACATCGAGGTCGTTGACGACCGGCGAGCGGCTCTCCGGGACGCGGACTACGTCGTCGTCGCCATCGCGGTCGGGGGCCTGGATGCCTGGCGCCTGGATATGGAGATTCCGGACAAGCACGGCGTGCGCCAGACCATTGCCGACACGGTCGGGCCGGGCGGGCTGAGCCGGGGCCTTCGCAGCATTCCGGTGATGGTGGACATCGCCCGCGATATGGAGCAGGTCTGCCCCAAGGCCTGGCTCCTGAACGTCACTAACCCAATGACCACGCTCACCCGCGCCGTGTGGCGGGAGACCGGCGTCCACTGCATCGGCCTCTGCCACGAGATGTTCCACTGCCTCCACGACCTCGAGCCGATCCTTGGCGCGCCCGCGGACGAAGTGCACTTCGAGGCCGCCGGAATCAATCACTGCGTCTGGATGCTGGAGATCAACGTCGGCGGCCGGGACGGGCTCGAGATCATACGCCGCCACTGGCAGGAGAAAGGCCGCCCCAAGGACACCGTCGCTCCGCTCCTCTTCGAGATCTTCGGCTACCTCCCCGTCTGGAAAGGCCGCCATCTCTCCGAATTCTTCCCTCACTTCCTGACGCCCGAGTCCGGCTACGGAGAGAAGTACGGCTTCCTCGACCAGATGGTCACCGTCAAGGACCGCTACGCGTCACGGAAGCGCGGCTACGAGCGCTGGCTGAAGATGAAGGAGGGAGAGCATCTGCCCGAGCTGAAGCTGGGCGGCGAGCCAATCGTCCCCATCATCCTCGCGATGGAGATGGGCCGCACCTACACGTTTGCGGCAAACTGGCCGAACATCGGCCAGATTTCCAACTTCCCGCCCGATGTCGTAGTCGAGACCCAGGCGGTGGCCGACAGGCGAGGTGTCACGCCGCTCGTCGCGGGCGCGCTGCCCACCGCGATTCACGCGGTGCTGGCCCGCCACGTGGATAACCAGGAGCTGATCGTCGAGGCCGCCTTGAAAGGCGACCGCCGGTTGGCGGTCCAGGCGATGTTCAACGACCCACTGGTGAACGACCTCGAAAACGCACACAAGATCCTAGACGAGCTGCTTGCGGCGCACGCGGACCACTTGCCGCAGTTCAAGGGATGAGGGCGGCGAGCCAATGAGCATGTCCCCCAGAGAACGCGTTCTCACCGCCCTTCGCCGGGAGCGGCCGGACCAGGTGCCGAAGCACTTCGACCTCTCGCCGGCGTTGTACGACGAGTTCCGGCGCCGGACCGGCGAGGAGGATTTCGCGGAGCACTTCCGCCTTGAACCGCGCTATGTGGGCATCGGCGGCACCTGCCAGCCGCGCGACTTCTCCGCCTACCTCGCCGACGTGCCGAACCTCGACCACCACGACGAGTGGGGCGTCGGCGCCATCTCCGCGGGCTTCCACCACTTCGAGCGCATGGTCCACCCCCTCCGCAACGCCGCGTCTCCGCGCGATATCGCAAACTACCCGTGGCCCGACGTGCTCGCGCCCTACCGCTGGACGGCCGTCGAGGGCAACATCTCCTCCTGGCACAGCCGGGGCTATCCCGTGTGCGCCGGCCCGCCCGGCGCCTGCGGTGGCTCCCTCTTCGAGACCTGCTGGTATCTGCGCGGGCAGGAGCAGCTCCTCATTGACCTGTACGACAATCCCGACCTCGCAACCGCCCTCCTCGATACCGTCAACAACACTATGATCGAGAGCGCCCGCCGGCTCGCCCGCGCGGGAGTTGACATTCTCCGACTCGGGGATGACGTCGGCTCCCAGCGCGCGATGCTCATGAGCCCCGACACCTGGCGGACTTGGTTCAAGCCCCGCCTCGCCGAACTTATCAGAGATGCCAAGGCGGCCAAGCCCGAACTCCTCGTCTTCTACCACAGCGACGGCAACATCGAGCCCGTCATTCCAGACCTGATTGAGATCGGCCTCGACATCCTCAATCCCGTTCAGCCGGAGTGCATGGACCCGGCCCAGCTCAAGCGGGAGTACAGCAGTGACCTCGCATTCTGGGGGACGATTGGCACCCAGAGCACGATGCCCTTCGGCGATCCCGGCGAAGTCCGGCGCGTGGTCAAGGAGCGCATCGAAACGGTCGGCCCCGAGGGACTGCTTCTCGCTCCCACGCATGTCCTCGAACCCGACGTTCCCTGGGACAACATCGTCGCCTTCGTCGAAGCCGTCGAAGAGGTCAGCGTTCTCTAGCGCCCCGCCCCACAAAAGGAATCGCACCACCAGGCGTCGCAAACCTCCACAACCATACGGCGACCCGCCCCGCGGCCGGGCTGCGCCCCGGCAGGGCGACCTCATCGAAGGCCGGCAGGAATCGAATGGCCCAGACGACCGAGCCCGCGGACAGAGCTGGTGGCGTAACCCAGCGAGCCGTTCTTATCGCGCTCGTCGTCCTGGTTCTGTTGACCCCGCTCGCCTTCTACCTGGAGTTCGTCTGGGACAAAGCCACCGTCTTTGCGGGCATTCCCTCCATGACTCCCGTGGTGCTCCTCTTGCTCCTAACCGCCGCCATGGGTCTTCCTCTTCTCCGCCGCATAGGCCTCGGCCGGCGCGAGCTTCTCACCATCTACTCGGTAGTGCTGGTGGCAGGCCCACTCGTCAGCACCGGCATCCTCGGCTTCATGTTGGTCAAATCCATCCACTACCACTACTTCGCGAGCGTGTATCGCGATTGGCAGAACACCTTCATCCCTCAGGTCCCCCTGTGGTTCGCGCCGACCGATCCGGCCGTCGTCGAAGCGTTCTTCCTGGGCGAGTCGCCGGTGCCATGGGCACAGTGGTGGGGGCCGCTCGGCGCGTGGTCCGCGTTTACGCTGGCGGTGTTCGTGTGCGCCTTCTGTGTCATCGCACTCTTGCAGCGCCAGTGGATAACACATGAGCGCCTCAGCTTCCCGTTCGCACAGGTCCCGTTGGAGCTTGTGCGCGAGGCCGGCGCCGGCCCGCCGAGCCGGCCGGTGTTGCCGAGGGCGTGGCTGTTCTGGGGCGGCCTGCTCATCTCCTTCGCCCTCACCGCGGTCGGCCAGGTGTCCAAGCATGTCCCCGCCGTTCCTCCGATCAACCTCGGCCCCCTCATCCTCATGCAGGAGTCCAAGGTGGGACCCATCGCCGGCATGGGCCAGTTCGTGCTGTGGCTCTTGCCGTGGACGATTGCCGTCGCCTACCTCATCCCGAAGGACCTCTCCTTCTCGGCCTGGTTCTTCTACTGGGCGCTCGTTGGCGTCACCATGATCGGCATCGCCCTGGGCGGGGACCCCGGGCCGGTCGCCGACAACTGGTGGACGACCTTCCCCGCCCCGAAGTGGCAGGGTGGTGGCGCGATCTTCGCCTTCGGCCTATGGTCCCTGTGGATCGCCCGCCATCATCTGGCCCGCGCCTTCCGCGGCCTGCTCCCCGGCCGAGCGCCGGCCGATGACGCTCAGGAGCCCCTGTCCCACCGCGCCGCCATCGTGGGCCTGCTGATCTCTTCCATCGGCCTGGTCTACTTCTGCTGGGCCGCCGGCTGCCGCCTCTGGTTCAGCCTCGCGCTCATCGGCGGGATCGTCGGCTACCACGTCATGTGGGCCCGCCTGCGCGCCGAGACGGGGCTCGGCTTCCTCATCTTCCCACTCCAGCTCCAGTTCATTCCCAGGATCCCATTCGGGACCGCCGCCTACCGCGTCCGGGAGTGGGTCACCACCATCTCCGCGCGCTGGGCCTACACCCCAGGCGGCGGAAGCTCCTTCGATGTCTGCACCGGCAACGCTCTGGAGACATTCAAGATCGCCGACTCGGCCCAGAT
>CP070816.1:2195089-2198260 GCA_020344235.1 Armatimonadota bacterium | reverse complement strand
GGGGACCGCCCACATCGGACATCTCAGTCGCGTGGACGAGTACGCGATAGCTTCCCTCCAGTTCCCAGGCGGCATCCTCGCCCAGCTCACCACCGGCGCGCGCTTGCAGATGGAAGAGATCGTGCGCATCCACGGTTCACATGGCTCCATCGTCCTCCCCGAGCCCTGGTTCCCATCCACTCGCGGGCGGACGAGCAGCATCGTCATCCACCGCGATGGAGAGGACAAGCCCGAGGAAATCCCCGTCGAGAGCAAGCTCAACCCGTACACGCTCGAGGCCGATATCGTCGCCGCACATATCGCTGATCGCCAGGCGCCCCCGCCCGCGATGACCTGGGACGACACCCTCGGCAATATGAAGACCCTCGACCGCTGGCGCGCCTCCATAGGCTTCGTCTACGACTCCGAGAAGCCGGAGGCCCAGCTCGCCACCGTCAGCAAGCGGCCCCTCGAGGCGCGCGCGGGCAACAACATGAAGTACGGCCGCATCGCCGGCGTGGAAAAGCCGGTCGCGAGAATCGTCATGGGCGCCGCCGACCTGACCACCATGCCGCAAGTGGCCGTGATGTTCGACGACTACTTCGAGCGCGGCGGAAACTGCTTCGACACCGCCCACATGTACCGGGGCGGCCTCTGTGATAAGCTGCTCGGCCACTGGATCAAGAACCGGAACGTGCGCGACCAGGTCGTCATCATCGCCAAGGCCGCGCAGCGTCCGTTCAACCGCCCGGAGTTCCTCGGCCCCCAGCTCCAAGAAACACTAGAGCGCCTCCAGACCGACTGCGTGGATATCCTCCTCGCGCATCGCGACAACACCGAGGTGCCCGTGGGCGAGTGGGTGGATGCTTTCAACGCGCTCTTCCGCGCCCGCCGAGTCACCGCCTTCGGCGGCTCGAACTGGTCCCTCGACCGCGTCCAGGCCGCCAATGAGTATGCGGAATCGAAGGGCCTGGTGCGCTTCGCCGCCGTCAGCAACAACTTCAGCCTCGCCCGCATGCTGGTGCCGGTGTGGGATGGCTGCCTCGCCTCCTCCGACCCCGAGTCCCGCGCCTGGCTCCAGAGAACCCAGATGCCGTTGCTCGCCTGGTCCAGCCAAGCCCGCGGCTTCTTCACCGAGCGCGGCGACCCCCAGGACCGCTCCGACGAAGAGCTGGTGCGCTCCTGGTACAGCGATGACAACTTCCAGCGCCGAGCGCGCGCGAAAGACCTTGCCGACAAGCGCGGCCTCCCGCCCATCGCCATCGCCCTGGCCTACGTGCTCCACCAGCCGTTCCCCATCTACGCGCTGATCGGCCCCCATACCCTGGCGGAGACGCGGACCTCCTTCCAGGCGCTCGACGTGGAGCTGACCCCGCAGGAGGTGCGCTGGCTCAACCTGGAGGAGTGACCGAAGCGCCCTGCCGAGGCGCCGGCCGCTCCAATCGCCTTACTCAAACACTATCGCACAACATACAGGAGGCAGAGATGCCACGGATACCGATAGCCTTGCAGTTGTACTCGGTGCGGAAGGACTGCGAGCGCGACCTGCCCGGCACGCTCAAGGCGGTTGCGGAGATGGGGTACGACGGCGTCGAGTTCGCCGGCTACCACGGCCGTTCCGCCGACGAGCTGCGGAAGATGCTCGACGACCTCGGGCTCAGGGCGGCCGGCAGCCACCTTGCCTTGCAGCACCTCCAGGGAGACGAGCTCGACCGGACCATCGAGTTCAACAAGACGATTGGGAGCAAGTTCCCGATCATCGCCGGCGTGGACCGCGAGTACCTGGAGACGCGGGATGCCGCGGCAAGCTTCGGCCGCACCCTCGGCGAGATCGCTGAGAAGCTCGCGCCGCACGGGATGCAGACCGGCTACCACAATCACAGGGCTGAGTTCAAGCCCATCAACGGCGAAACGGCCTGGGATCTCATCGCCGCCAACTCGCGCCCCGATGTGGTGATGCAGCTCGACCTCGGGAACGCCATGGCCGGTGGCGCGGACATCGCCGCGGTCATGAAGAAGTGGGCCGCCCGCGGGTTCACAGTGCACCTCAAGGAGCGCTCCAGCGCAAAGGACGACGCTATCGTCGGCGAAGGTGATGTGCCCTGGCAGGAGATCTTCAGCATCTGCGAGGCCGCCGGCAACACCGAGTGGTACATCGTCGAGCAGGAAAGCTACGCCTATCCCCCGCTCGAGTGCGTCGCGCGCTGCCTGACCAACCTGCGGGAGATGGGCAAATAGCGCGAGGCTCGGCTCCTGCGGCCGGGGCCCGTCTACAGGGCCTTCTGTCGGGCCTCATGCAGGGCGGCATCTTCCGATGCCGCCCCCTCCAGCTTCGTAGGAGCGACATTCCTGTCGCGACCCCGAAGACTTAGGACTGGCGCAGCACTGAGCCGGTCCCAAGACCCTTCGCTGCGCTCAGGGTGACACCACCCGCAGATGGCCTCGTTCCCGTCATTCTGAGTCCGCCTGAGGAGGACGAAGAATCTTGCCCAGTCACCCCCCTCTTACCCTGACTCGTCGAGCGCCTCAAGCTTCGTCCGCACCAACTTCGTGTCGGGGTGGTCCTCCCCGAGGAACTTCAGCCGGATCGCCAACGCCCGCTCGAAGCACCTGCACGCCTCCTCCTTCTGGCCGAGTTCTTGTAGCAGGGACCCCAGGTTGCTGACGTCAGTCGCCACCTCGGGATGCTCCGGCCCGTAGGCTTTCTCGTCTATCGCCAGCGCCCGCTCATACCGCTCCCGCGCCCCCTCCAGGTCCCCCAGGTCCTGAAGCACACTGCCCAGGTTGCTGACCGCCGTAGCTACGTTTGGATGGTCAGCGCCGTACGCTTTCTCCATGATCGCCAGCGCCCGCTCATACCGCTCCCGCGCCCCCTCCAGGTCCCCCAGGTCCTGAAGCACACCCCCCAGGTTGTTGTGAGCCGTGGCAACTTGTGGATGTTCGTCGCCGTAAACCGCTTGCCAGATGGCCAGCGCCCGCTCGATCGCCGCCCGCGCGCCCGCCAGGTCCCCCAGGTCCTGCAGCACACTCCCCAGGTTGTTGACGTCTCGGGCGACGGTGGGATGGTCGGGGCCGTACACCGCGTCGTCGATCGCCAGCGCCCGCTCGAATGCCGCCCGCGCCCCCTGGAAATCCCCCAGGTCCCGCAGCACGCCCCCCAGGTTGTTGACGCGGATGGCGACGTTGGGATGG
>CP070816.1:2189970-2194989 GCA_020344235.1 Armatimonadota bacterium | reverse complement strand
GGGTCCCGACTCGTTATACGCAGCAAGTGCGGCTCCCCGATCCTCCCTCCCGCCACCGCCTCTCGCGCCCGCCGGAAGCTCGGATCGAAGCGCCGGTTGAAGCCAACCTGCAGCTTCACCCCCGCCTCCTCGACCGCCCCAAGCGCCCCCTCAATCCTGTTCAGATCGAGATCAATCGGTTTCTCGCAGAAGATGTGCTTCCCCGCCGCGGCCGCCTCCGTGATTATCTGCGAATGCGTGTTCGTGCTCGAACAGATGACGACTGCCTCAATCTCGGCCTTCTCCACAACCGCCCGATAGTCCTCAACTGCGAAGGATACGCCGAGCTCCCGTGCGCACGCCCCCAGAGCCTCCCCGTTGACGTCAGAAATCGCACGCAGGCTGGCCTCGGGAATGCGCTGAGCCAGGTTCCGCGCGTGCAACCGGCCTATGCGTCCCACCCCGATAACGGCAACGCTGACTTGGCCGGCCATAGACACTCCCCCGTACCGCCGGTCTCAGCAGCAACATCGAGCTGGTCCGGCTCATCACAACAGTCCCTCTTCTTGTCCTTGCACGGGACGTTGTCCTGCACGGAGGCAGGACTGGGCCGGGGCTGTGACAGAGCACGCGCCAAACCAGAGGAGTGTCAGCGAGAGACGGCAAAGTCAGAGATGCGCGTCCGCTCGAGCGGACGCCATTCCTGTGATGGGAACGACTCTGTGAACCGCAACGTCAAGACGTTGCTCGCGGTATCGGTCCTCTTCGGGGCGGCCACCGGGGGCTACGAGTTTGTCCTCCCCTACTACTTGGACGAGCAGGGGCTCTCCTATCAGAACATGGGGACGGTTTTCGCCGTCGCGGCCGCCGGCATGTTCCTCCTGCGTGTGATGATGGGGCGGCTCGCCGACATCTGGGGCCGAAAGCCGTTCTACGGGCTCTCCCTGGGCGGAAGCGCGGTCGCGATGTGGCTGACCCCGCTCAGCGGATCGGTGGTTGGGCAGGCACTCCTGAAGACCGTGCGGGAGGCCATGCTCCTGACGCGAGAGACCCTGCACCCCGTCGCACTTTATGAAGAAGGGCAGCGGCGGTTTCTGGACTTCATGGGGAAGACGCGGGGGATGGAGTTCCTCTTCCAGGCCGGAGGAACTCTGCTGGCGGGGGCGCTGATCTCCGCGCTCGGGACGAGAGGGAATCTGCTGCTCGCCGGCACGCTGATGGGGGCGGGGCTGGTCATCTTCTGGGCGCTTTATCGGGAACGGGATCGCAAGCCAGAGGCGAGGCCGACCGCGACCCGCCTGCGCGATCTGTTCTCGTGGGACATGCACCGCAACCTGAAGGTGATCACGGTCTCCTTCTTCATCTTCAACATAGGCATGTGGACCAGTCACTCGTTCATCATGCCCCTCTTCTTCACAGAGAAGTTCGAGGCGAGCAGATACACGGTCTCATGGGTGCTGATGCTGCACCGGCTAACCGCAGTCCTGCCGCTCATGCTCATCGGGCGGCTCCACTTGCGCTACCTCAAGGCAGCGTACATGCTGGCCTGGGTGGTAGAGGGGCTGATCCTCTCGGGCTCCGCGCTGATTCCCAACTTCCATTGGGCGGCCGCGGTGTGGCTGCTCCACGACATAGTTGGGGGCGGTGTCTGGCTGCCCGTTCAGAACATGGTCATCCAGCAGTACACGCGCCCGGATCGCCGGGCGCTGGAACTGGGGAAGATCCAGGCCTACGGGGGGATCGGGACCATCATCGGCCTGTGGTTCTCGGGGGTGCTCTCGGAGCAGTTCGGAGTGAGCGCGCCGTTCTTCGTCGGGGGCCTCTTCATCACCGCGGCGGGGATATCGCTGGTCCCTTTGAGGTTGGACCGCACGGCCACCTAGCATCGCCCGGCCGGTGGCATGACCAGCGGGATCTGGACCGGTCAGGAGCTTTGGTCGCCTCAGGCCGACTTGCCTGTCCTGCGTAGCCTCGGCGGAGCAGGACCTCCTGCCCCGCTAGCGCAATCATGGCCGCTCGGCGGGCATTCCCACCCACTCTTCCTTGCCCCGGCCTGGCGGGTGTGGTACAATCACTCATCGAGCAAGCATCCAGCATAGGCCGTGAAGGAGAGGAGTACCTGCTGACCGGCTTCCAGAGAGGCGGAGCCGCAGGCTGAGAGGCCCGCCAGCGCAGAAGCAGGGAACGTCGCTCCCGAGCCGAGAGGCCGAACTCCGCACAGCGCGGACACTAAGCCTTTCCGGGTAAGCCCGTTACAGCGAGGAGCTCTGCGAAGCTCGCCGGAGAAGAGCGAAGCAGAGGAATCAAGGTGGCACCACGAGACGTCCTCTCGTCCTTGGACGAGAGGACGCTTGCTTTCTTCTAGCCAACTCCGGAGGCCCTGGCATGTCGCAGAAAGAGCTGGCGAAGACATACGACCCACACAACGTGGAGAAGAGGTGGTACGACTTCTGGCAGTCGCGCGGCGACTTCCGTCTCCCGCCACCCTCCGCGCGCCCCGGCGCTCCCACCTACTGCATCACCATCCCCCCTCCCAACGTCACCGGCGCGCTCCACATGGGCCACGCACTCCAGCACAGCATCCACGATGCCATCGCCCGCTGGCGCCGCCTGTGCGGCGACCGCGTCCTCGTCGTCCCCGGCACCGACCACGCCGCCATCTCCACGAACATGCACGTGGAGCAGGCACTGGCCAACCAGCGCATCTCCCGCCGCGATATCGGCCGCGAGGCATTCGTGAACCGATGCTGGGAGTGGACCCGCAACTACGGCGGCCAGATCATCGAGCAGTTGAAGGCCTTGGGATGTTCCTACGACTGGGACCGCACACGCTTCACCCTCGATGACGCCTACTACCGCGCCGTCCTCGAGGCCTTCGTCCGCTTCCACAACCGCGGCTGGATCTACCGCGGCCACAGAGTCGTGAACTGGTGCCCCACCTGCGCCTCCACCGTCTCCGACCTCGAGGTCGAACACAAAGACCACCGGGGCAAGCTCTGGCACATCCGCTACCCCCTGCGCGACAGCGAAGACGCAATTGTCGTGGCGACCACCCGCCCAGAGACCATGCTCGGCGACACCGCCGTCGCCGTCCACTCCCAGGACCCGCGCTATCTCCGCCTCCACGGCAAACAGGTCACGCTCCCCCTCATGAACCGGCCGATACCCGTCATCTGCGACGACATCCTCGTGGACCCCGAGTTCGGCACGGGAGCGGTAAAGGTCACCCCTGCTCACGACCTGAACGACTTCGATGCCGGGGAGCGCAACGACCTGCCGTCGGTGGTCGTGATCGGCACAGACGGCCGCATGACTGACCAGGCCGGGCCCTACGCCGGCCTCGACAGATACGAAGCGCGAGACCGCATCGTGGCCGACCTCGCCGCGCAGGGCCTGCTCGTGAAGACTGAAGACTACAGCTATCCAGTGGCGCGCCACAGCCTCTGCCGCACAGTCCTCGAGCCCCTGCTCTCCGAGCAGTGGTTCCTCCGCATGGCCGAGCTGGCGAGGATAGCAATGGCTGTCATCGAGGACGGCAGCATACAGGTGTCCTATCTCCCTGACCGCTTCCGGCGCTACACCATAGACTGGATCGAGAACCTCCGCGACTGGAACATCTCCCGCCAAATCTGGTGGGGCCACCGCATCCCCGTCTACACCTGCCAGTCCTGCGGCCGGATCGCGGTCCAGGTCGAGCCGGCCACGAATTGCGAGCAGTGTGGCGCCGACGTCGAGCAGGACTCCGACACCCTCGACACCTGGTTCTCCTCCGCGCTCTGGCCCTTCGCCGTCCTCGGCTGGCCAGACACAGAGGAGCTCCGGACGGCCCGCGAGGAAGGACTTTACCCGACGTCGCTCATGATAACCGGGCGCGACATCCTCTACCTCTGGATCGTCCGGATGATCATGACGAGCCTGGAATTCACGGAAATGATCCCCTTCCGCCAGGTGCTCGTTCACCCCACCGTGCTCAACATCGAGGGCCGCCGTATGAGCAAGTCCCTGGGCACCGGCGTGGACCCGCTCGACCTCATCTCTCAGTACGGCTCCGACGCCACCCGCTTCAGCCTTCTCTATCAGTGCGCCTCCGACCAGGACATCCGCTTCGGCGAAGAGCGCACCGAGATGGCCCGCAACTTCTGCAACAAGATCTGGAACGCCAGCCGCTTCGTGCTGATGAACCTGGGCGATGAATTCGCGCCTGCTGATGATGTTCCACAACGCATCCGGTCAGAGGGCTCTCTCGCGGAGCGATGGATCCTCAGCCGCTACGGTGCCATGCTGCACGCGGCCGCTGAGGCCCTGAAGACATTCGAGATGGCGGAGACGGCCCGGGCACTGTATGACTTCTTCTGGTCCGAGTTCTGCGACTGGTTCGTCGAGATGTCCAAGCCCGCCCTCCGCACCGGTGGGCCGGCCGGCGAGCGGGCCCGGCAGTCCCTCTGGTTCGTGCTCGAGGGCACCCTCCGCGCGCTCCATCCGTTCATGCCCTTCATCAGCGAAGAGATCTGGCAGAAATTGCCGGACACTGGGGAAGCCCTCATCGAAGCCAAATGGCCGCACCCACATCCCACATGGCGAGACGACGACGCGGAGCGCGACATGGCCGTGCTCATGGATGTCATAACCGCCGCGCGCAAGCTGCGGGCCGAGCAGCAGGTTCCCCCCGGCCGGCGCGTGACCATCACCGTGGCATCGCGATCGGAGCAGGCGCGCCGCCTGCTGGCGGCCAGCACGGAAGCTGCCCTGCTCTTGACCCGAGGAAGCGATCTTCGTATCTCGGATGACCCCGATGCCCGTCCTGTCGTAGCCGAGATGATCCACTGCTGCGGAGAGCCCACCGTCGTCTCGATATCGCAAGAGGTCACCGCGGAACAGCTTGAGCAGCATCGCAAGCGACTGCTCGGTAGGATCGCCGCCCTGGAGCAGGAAGAGGGAAGGTTGAGAGCGAAGCTGCGGAATGGCGAGTTCTGCCGTCGCGCCCCGACTGAGGTGGTCGAGAAGACACGCGACCAACATGCCAAGGTCCGCGAAGAGACG
>CP070816.1:2181788-2189870 GCA_020344235.1 Armatimonadota bacterium | reverse complement strand
CTCGACGAACTCTTCCCGCCGATCATCCCCCAGCCCATGCCCCCGGTGCCCGACTGCTCGCTCTTGGTTGTCGTCACCGCGGTCAGCAGGATCAGTCCCAGAGCAATGATGATTTGCAGCACTTGCAGAAAGACTTCCATTGCCACCGACCTCTCAATCAACCGCGTGGTATTCTATCACACGTGCGCGCACCCCACAAGAGGAGAAGCCTGCCCCGCCTCCAATCCTACCCCCATGGAGCCTCTCCCGCCCTCCGTCGAGCGGAAACGCCAATCCCTCGCCCGCGCTCTGGGCCGACCAGTCCACATCCGCGCCCTTCGCACCCCAGACGCCGGCTTCCGCGGCCGCCTCCGCGTCGAGCCCTCCCGCGTAATCATCGAATACCAGGTGGACCAGCCCGGCTACTTCTGGCACCTCCCCATCATCGAGGAGTTGCTCGACCGCGCCGCCGCCGGCCACCCGGCGGCCGAGCTGCGCGCCCCTGCCGGCCCCCCGGACCCACCGCCGACACGACAATGAACCCGATCGCCAGGCAGAACACCGCCCACGAGAGAATGGGCCCCCACCCCATCCCGGCCTCGCGCACCTCAGCTCGCGACCTCTCGCTCGCTAGTCTGATATCCGCGGAAATCCACTCCCGCTCGAACAGCCCCGCCTCCGCAACTACTCGGCCATCCGGAGCGATGATCGAGGAAATCCCCGTGCTCGCACCTCGTACGACCCACCGATTCGTCTCCACCGCACGCAGCACCGCGATCTGACGATGCTGTGCCGCCGCCGCGGTGCGCCCAAACCACGCATCATTCGTGATAATCACCAGCACCTGCGCGCCCTGCCGCGCCAGTTGCCACGAAATCCGCGGGAAGATGGACTCGAAGCAGATCATCGGGCCCACCGCCATCATCCCGGCCTGCAGCGCACGGTGCTGCAGGCCCGCCGCGAAGTCCTCGTCCCGCACGTGGTAGTGACCCAGCAGCGGCAGCCACCCTCGGCCCGGAACATACTCCCCGAAGGGCACGAGCTGCACCTTATCGTACCGATCTCGCTGGTGTCCGCTCGGAGCGTACAGATAAGCCGAATTGCGCGGCCGCCCCTGCTCGTCCCGATACGGCCCCCCCGCCAGCACCCACGCGCCTGAGTTCCGCGCCGCCTCCGCCACCCGACCCGACACCCGCGGCTCCTCCTCCGGGACCCCTGGCAGCACGCTCTCCGGCCATACCACCAGCATCGGCCTCACCCCAGCCGCCTCCCGGGTGAGCGATCCGTAGATCTCGAGGGTTCGCCTGCGCTCCTCCGGCGTCAGCGGAACATTCACCTGCTCCGCCCTCAACGGTCCGTGCGCGCTCCCCTGTATCACCGCCACCCGCACCACCGGCCCCGCGGGCTCGCCTTGCCTTCCCACCCACGACTTCGCCCCCACCAGGCTCAACACCACCACCCCACACGCCGCCGCCCCCCGCGCCGCGTGCCCGAGCCCTGCTTCCCCCCGGAGCCTCCCCACCACCGCCTCCGCCAGCGCTGAATTCACCAGCGCTATCAGAAACGAGAGGGCCAGCGTGCCCGCCGCCCGCACCACCGGCATCAACCCAAGCACCGGGCTCTGGCTGTATCCCAGCCATCCCCAGGTGAACCCAAACTGGCCCAACCCCCTCCCCCACTCCACGCCGCACCACAGCACCGCCGCCCCCACCACCCGCAGCCCCGGCCCCAGCCTCCCTCCCAAGCGCGTGCACACCCCCCACACCATCAGCCAAACCCCCAGCAGCAGAGCAGCCATCGCCCACACCGACACCCCGAAGAGAACCAGCCAGTACAGCAGAATCCCAAAGAAGATGAATCCCCCCACCCAGCTCCCAATCGCCGCACTCCAGTTACTGCCTATCCTCACCCCCACCAGCCACGGAACCAGCGCCACCCAAGCCAGAAACCACAGCCCCGCGGGCGGAAAGCACAGTGCCAACAGCACGCCCGAAATCCCGCACAACGCGAGCACTGCGACCAGTGATGAAGACCTCCTCCGCTGTGCCGACCTCATCGCTCTGCTGGAAACAGCATACCTGCTTCAGCCTTCGATCCCCCCCCAGGACTCTGAGACGAACCCACACCTCGCCGCGCCCTGCCGACAAGCGGGCGGCCGCCCCGTCCATCTCAGCGGATTATAGCTTCTGGCACTCCCAGGCGCAACTCGTCGCGCGATTGCTATGTGGCCCCGAATCTTCGGCCAGCGCCGTAAATGTCATTCTGAGCGCAGCGAAGGCCCGCCCTGAGCAACGCCGAAGGGAATCTTGGTGGGATCAAAGCGGAGCCAAGATCCTTCACTTCGTTCAGGATGACACTTTGCCTATCCCTGCCCGCCCTGCTGCCTGACCAAAGGAAAGCAGCCGCACCCCGCGATTGCCTTCCCCCGGCGGGACGTTGGAACCCGTCACGCTGGGGTCTGCCTCCGGCAGTCGAAATGAAGCTGCCGGAGCGGGTGCGGAAGCAGGGAGAGGAGGCGAGGGGCAAGTGAGGAAGCAGCTGCAAGAGGGGACGTATCCTGCTGAGTTACCGCGCTGCTACTCCCCTACCCTATCACGCCCGGTCGAGGACAAGGAGGCGAGGAAGATGAGCAGAGGCAAGTGGGCGATGGTGATTGCGGTACTGTGTCTGCTGGTCGCGGTTGCGGCGGTGGCCTATGCGGCGGCGAAGACGGGAGCGCCAGAGGTGATACGGGCGCAGAGGTTTGAGCTGGTGGACGCGGAGGGGAAGGGGCGCGCGGTGCTGGGGCTGGGGCGCGACGGGGCCCCCAATCTGGACCTGAGCGACGCGAAGGGCCTGAAACGCGCGACGCTGGCGTTGCTTCCCGACGGCAGCCCGGTCCTCATGCTGAGTGACGCGAGGGGCGAGGAACGCGCGACGCTGACGGGCGGACCGAGTCTGACGATGCGCGACGAGACGGGCGGGGAGCGGGCGACGCTGACGGTGCCTCCCTACGGCGGACCGAGTCTGACGATGCGCGACGCGAAGGGCAAGGTGGTGTGGGAGGCGCCGTAGGGTGTGCTCTCGGCGCGGCCTCCGGTCGTCTCCCCCTCTAGCCCTGGGGGTCGCGTCGCTGGCCGCCCGCGCCGCCTGTCTCAGCGGATTATAGCTTGCGGCACTCCCGCGCGCAACTCATCTTCCGGTTGCCTTCTTTCCCTTGCCTGGTCTATAATGCGCTAACATGGCAGCCTGCGTTGAACTCAAGAACGTCACCGTCGTCTACCCCAACGGCGTCACCGCCCTATCTGACGTCGACCTCACCGTCAACGACGGCGAGTTCGCCTTTCTCGTCGGCCCGACGGGCCACGGCAAGTCCACCCTCCTGAAGCTCCTCTATCGCGAGGAGACCCCCGCCAGAGGACAGGTCCTCGTCTCGGGCTGGGACGTCGTTCGCCTCTCCCCCTCCCGGGTCGCCCGCCTCCGCCGCCGCGTGGGAGTTATCTTCCAAGACTTCCGCCTCCTGCCGCGTACCGCCTGGGAGAATGTCGCCTTTGCCCTTTACGCCACGGGCGCCCCCTACCGCGAGATCCTGCGGCGCGTCCCCCAGGCGCTGTCCGAGGTGGGACTCCTCGACAAGGCCGACGACCACCCCTCCTCCCTCTCCGCCGGCGAGCAGCAAGGCCTCGTGGTCGCGCGCGTCCTTGCCGTCCGCCCGCCTCTTATCCTTGCCGACGAGCCCACCGGCAACCTCGACCCTCGATCCTCGCGCCATATCATGCAGCTCCTCGAAGGAGCAAGCCGGCAAGGCGCCACTGTGTTGGTCGCCACCCACGACCCGGCGATCGTCAACGCCATGGGCCGCCGCGTCATCGCACTCCACCGCGGCCGCATCGTTGACGACAAACCTGAAGGCGGCTATCCCGATGATCTGGCACACGGTTGATTTCGTCTGCCGAGAAACCGCGCTTCACCTCAAGCGCGACCGCCTCATCGCCATCGCCACCATCTCCACCGTGGCCGTGCTGCTGCTCGTCCTCGGCGCTGTCGTCCTGTTTCTTCTCAACCTTCGCCTTTGGACCGACCGTCTCGCACACGAAGTCCAGATCTTCGCCTACTTCGAATCAGACTTCCCCCGCGAGCAGGCCGTCAAGGCGCCCGAGGAAATCTCTGCATGGCCCGAAGTGCTCTCCACCGAGTTCGTCCCCAAGGAAGAGGGCTGGGAATGGCTCAAGGACCGCCTCGCCAGCAGCTCAGGATTGGGCGACATGGAGAATCCACTCCCTGACGCCGTGCGAGTCCGCGCGAAGGACCCGAGACATGTCCAGGCACTCGCCGCCAGGCTGGAGCACCTCCAGGGAGTCAAAGATGTCGTGCCCAGCGCCGAGAGCACGCGCCGCGAGGGCAGCTTCACCGGCCGCGTCGTTCAGGCCAAGCGAATCGTATTCTGGGCCGGCGTCGTTATCTCCGTGCTCGTTGTCGTTGCCGGCGCCTTCATCATCCACAACACCATTCGTCTCGCACTCCACTCCCGCTGGCGGGAGATCTACATCATGCAGCTCGTCGGCGCCTCCCGCACCACCGTCGCCTCCCCCTTCCTCCTGGAAGGCATGCTCCACGGCCTCCTGGGCGCGGCAATCGCCTCCTGCGTCCTCGTCCCCGTCCACATGTACCTGCGCGACCTCTCTGCCCGCGCCACACCTTTCCTCTTTCTCGCCCCAGACCGCGCCCTGCTGCCCTTCACCCTCTACCTCCTCCTCGCCGGAGCCCTCCTCGGGGTCACCGGCTCTGTCGTCTCCATCCGCCGCTACCTCCGCCGAAAGCCCGAGTGGGAGGCATAGTGTATCCTCCCCTCACGGCCGATTGACACCCTCCTTCCCCTGAGCTATAGTGGCGCGCGATGACCATGGCACAGATGCCAGGAGAACCGCCTGTGTCCATCCCTGCCCCCCCCTCGCCCGTCATCCCGGGCCTCGCCGTCCAAGAGATCCTCTGATGGAACAATCGCAACATGCTGACTGGGTGGTCGCCGTCATAGCCGGGTTTCTATCTTTCATCTCCCCCTGCGTGCTGCCGCTCATCCCCGGCTACATTTCCATGATCTCGGGCCTCTCCGTCGAGCAGCTCCAGCAGCGCCGCCGCGCGCATCTCCTGCGCATCCTTCTTTCCTCTGTGCTCTTCTCCGCCGGTCTTTCCCTCGCATTCATCCTCGTCGGCTTGGGAGTCGGAGCGGCCGGACAATGGCTTCATTCTCAGAGAACCATCATAAACATCGTCTTCGGGCTGGTCGTCATCTTCTTCGGCCTCTTCGTCCTCGGCCTCGTCAAGCTACCCGCTCTCTACCGAGACCGCCGGCTGCGACTGAACCCGACCTCCATCGGCCTCTGGGGCGCCCCCCTCCTGGGCTTCGCCTTCGCCTTCGGGTGGACACCTTGTATCGGGCCCTGGGCCGCCAGCCTCCTGGCCGTTGCCGCCGGCCAGCCGCCCGCACAATCCGCACTGCTCTTCACCATCTTCGGCGCAACCTTTGGCGTCTGCTTCGTGGCCGCCGGCCTGCTATTCGCCTCCGCCCTCCGCGCCTTCTCCTTCCTCCAGCAAAACTACCGCGTCATCGAAATCATCAGCGGAACCATCCTCTTGCTCATCGGCATCCTGCTTCTCACTCAGCAGTGGGACCGCGCCGCCGCTTGGCTCACGGGCCTCGTCGGCTAGTCTCTCGACAGGCATCGGGCGCGCCTGCTCTCACAACATGCGCCCGACCACATACACCTCTGTCGTCAATTCGGCGCGCGCTCGCCGAAAACGCTCTCCCGCCGGAGAACGGCCATGTCGCAGGTTGTCTTCGCGCTGCTGCTCAGCGCCTTCGCCGGGCTCTCCACCACACTGGGCTCTGCCATCGCCTGGCTCGTCCCTCGGCCCGGACCCGCGTTCATGGCCCTCACTCTCGGCTTCTCCGCCGGCGTGATGATCTACATCTCCTTCGTCGAGCTGCTCGCCGCCGGATTGGAAGAGATCGGATTCCTGTGGGGCCAGCTTGCATTCTTCGTCGGCTTCGGAGTCATGTTGACCATGGACCTGCTGATTCCCCACTCCTACCAGAGCGAAACCGATCCCGGCATTTCCCTCAAAGACGCGAAGCTGCTCCGCACCGGCCTCTTCGTGGCATTGGGAATCGCCATCCATAACTTCCCAGAGGGGCTGGCCACCTTCGCCGCCGCCCTGAGCAGCCGCCAGCTCGGCATCGCCATCGCTCTCACCGTCGCCATCCACAACATCCCGGAGGGAATCGCCGTCTCCGCCCCCGTCTACGCGGCCACCGGGAGTCGCTCCAAGGCCTTCATGTGGTCGTTCCTCTCCGGGCTGTCCGAGCCGCTGGGCGCGGCCATGGCCGGCCTCGTGCTTCTTCCCTTCCTCTCTCCCGCGCTGCTCGGAGCCCTTCTCGCGCTGGTTGCCGGCTTCATGGTATTCATCGCCCTCGACGAACTGCTTCCTGCCTCCCGCACCTTCGGCCGCGAGCATCTCACCATTCTCGGCGTCGTCCTCGGCATGATCGTGATGGCCGCCAGCCTCGCCCTGCTGACATAGCCTCCAGGCCCTCCTACCGCCGCGCCCCCCAGCCGGTTTCCCTGACGAAAATGACCCAGGCGTGGCCCGGATGACCTCTTGACGACTCCCCTCCGATTCGCTATTCTATAACGCTGACGGCGCCGGGTGCCGCTTGGCCTGCCGCCGTCTCGTGCCGCCAGAGCACCGACGCCGGTTCGCTGTCATACATCCCAGTCGCCTCGGTCGCCCTGTGCGATGCACATAGAGCTGCAGACAAACCGGCCTGGGGCTACACTGCCACATCGGCGTGCCCACGGCCGAGCAAGACGAGCCATGAGCCAGGAGGTGATTCAATGCTCCGACCGCTAGCGGATCGGATCCTCGTCAAGCCGGGCGAGGAGGAAGAGGTTACTCAGGGGGGTATCGTGCTCCCAGACACGGCCAAGAAGAGGCCGCGCGAGGGCGAAGTTCTGGCCGTCGGACCCGGTAAGCTGCTCGACAACGGCCAGCGCGCTCCCATGGAAGTGTCTGTCGGGGATATCGTCGTCTACTCCGAATACGGCGGCACCGAAATCACCGTCGGAACCGAGGAATACGTCATCCTCGACGAAGGATCTGTGCTGGCCATCAACCCGGCCGGCAAGAAGAGCAAGAGCAAGAAATAGGCCTGAACGGGCCACCACTAGCCACAAATTTCTTGAGAGAGGAGGAACCACATGGCTGCCAAGATGCTCTGCTACAGCGAGGACGCGCGGCGCGCCCTGCAGCGCGGCGTTCAGTCTGTCGCGGCAGCCGTCAAGGCCACGCTTGGCCCCAAGGGCCGCAACGTTGTCCTCAGCAAGAAGTGGGGATCCCCCACCATCACCAAAGACGGTGTCACCGTCGCCAAGGAGATCGAGCTCGAGGAGCCCTATGAGAACATGGGCGCCCAGCTCGTTCGCGAGGTCGCCAGCAAGACCAACGATGTCGCCGGCGACGGCACCACCACCGCCACCGTGCTCGCCGAGGCCATCCTCGAGGCGGGAATGAAGAACGTCGCTGCCGGCGCTAACCCGATGCTCCTCAAGCGCGGCATCGAGAAGGCCGTCGACGCCGTCATCGCCGAGATCAAGAAGGTCGCTAAACCCGTTGACACCAAGGAGGCCATCGAAAGCCTCGCCTCCATCGCGGGCAACGACCCGGAACTCGGGCGCTACGTCGCCGATGCCATGGACAAAGTCGGAAAGGAAGGCGTCATCACCGTCGAGGAGTCGCGGGGCACAGACACCACCGTGGACGTCGTCGAAGGCATGCAGTTCGACAAGGGCTACATCTCCCCCTACTTCGTCACCGACCCCGAACGCATGGAGACCGTGCTCAACGATCCCTACCTTCTCATCCACGAGGAGAAGATCAGCGCCGTCGCCGACCTCCTGCCTCTCCTCGAGAAGGTCTCGGCCTCCCGCCGGCCCCTCCTCATCATCGCCGAGGATGTGGAGGGAGAGGCCCTCGCCACCCTCGTGGTCAACAAGATCCGCGGCACCTTCCAGGCCGACGCCGTCAAGGCCCCGGGATTCGGCGATCGTCGCAAGGCCATGATGG
>CP070816.1:2167344-2181688 GCA_020344235.1 Armatimonadota bacterium | reverse complement strand
GACCACCAGCAGCTCGATCAGGGTGAATCCTCTGCCTCGCCGCCCTAGTAGCGGGCGGAGCGAGTCCTCCTCCGCCTGCCCGCCCACCCATGCAGCCGCGTGGTCCGAGATGTCAACGCGCTCAGCCTGCAGAGTGCTGATCTGTCTGTCTTGCTTTGTACTGGCCGGTCTAGCGACTTCGCCCGCCGGCGGCGATGGCGGCGCGCATATGCGGCCGCCGAAGATCGAGATGAAGCCCGCGCCCGACAAGCTCGTCGAGCTTATCGTGACCGTGGGATTCACAGGTGGCTGCTGTTTCACGTTGACCACCTACGATGTCGCCGCCACCTTAGAGGTCCCGGAGGGGGTTGAGGTCGTCAGCGGCCCCGAGCCGCCGCGGTATGAGCAGATCGTCGGGCCTCCGGGAGGAGTCAAGCAGGGATTCGCTGAGTTCAGGTGGAGGCTCCGGAAGGCCGACGAGGAGGCGGTCTATCCAATCAAGGTGCGGCTGACGACCAAGAACTCGGGCACCGTCGAGAAGCGCTGCGAGCTGGCCAAGCCGCTGCCCTGCAACGTCTCTCAGCCGGAGGTCGCCCATCCCGCGCCAAGCAACACGCCCACGCCGGTGAAGGTGGACGTGGCAAGCAACAAAGAGGATCGTTTCGTCAGCAAGGTCACGCTCTACTATGTCTCCGGGCTGCCGAGTGGCGTCTCGCACCTCCGCGCCGAAGGACGCACTCTGGCCTATGGGGTCACAGGGACGAACGCCGCTCGGCAGGGCCAGCCGTTGCAGATGAGCCGCAAGTACGAGCCCACAGTATGGCGCGCTTCGCTCCCAGGGCGGCCTCCCGGCACTGTCCACTACTGGATCGTTGCGAAGGACAGCGCGGGCGAACTTACCACGAGCCCGGTCTGCGAGCTCTGGGTGGTGGACCTCGGTGAGACGAGACTGGCTCTGAACCTGACCGGCTGGGGTCTCGCCCTGGCTGTCGCTCTTGCTGCGATGGCGTTGGTGGGCCGGCGGAGAGCCGCCATCCCACTTCTCCCTGGATTGCTTGCGCTCGGAGCGTCCACCGCGTCGCTCCCACCACAGCACGGAGATGCGAAGGACGTCAGGAGGGCCAGCGCCCGTCTCCTCGTGGGAATGCTGTGCCTCACCGCCGCGGCACTCGTGGTTGCCACACTCCTATCCCCCGATCATCTGCGCCATCTGCTCGCACTCTGGCGAGGGAGCTAACCCAGCGATGCGGATCGAGCCACTGCGCAACCCCGTCCAACTCGTCCTGGCACTCCTGCTGAACTTCACCCTCATTGGAGGCCTAGTGATCTCCCCCTTCCTGCCGATTCTGCGTTTCGCCACAGTGGTCAATCCTTTCCTCCATATCATCCAAGGTGAAGAGATGCACCTCTGCCCCCTGGGCACCATCGGCCGGTGCCTTACCGCCACGTGGCCTCTCGCGCTGCTGCTTCCCGTCCTCGCGGGACTGGTCCTGGTTGGATTGCTGTTCGGGCGCGCCTTGTGCGGCTGGGCCTGTCCCTTCGGCCTGATCCAGGACCTGTTTGACAGGGTCAGGATCCTCCGGTTTGACCGTACCAGACTGGCGAAGAGCTGGCACGAACGCCTCTCGGGCCTCAAGTACGTCTTGCTCACGTTCTTTGCGCTCCTCGCCCTAGCGATGAGCCTTCCTGCGCTGGCCAACCGGTACGCGGGCAGCCTCTTCAAGGCCTACTGGCCCGATCTCTTTCAAGCCAATCCTTTCTGCGCCGTCTGCTTCCCTATGGACGCCTCTACCCTCGCCACCCTTATGCGATCCGCCACATTGGGGGGTATCGGCCCCTACCCTGGCGTGCAACTGCTCGTTCTCGCCGTCTTTCTCGCGGGCTCCTGTGCGATTCCGAGGTTCTGGTGCCGATACGCGTGCTGGGTGGGAGCGACGAGTTCACTCTTCAACCATGTCAGCCTTCTTCGACTGCGAAAGCGGGCCGGAAGCTGCACCAAGTGCGGAAACTGCGCCAGGGCCTGCCCTATGCAGTGCCGGAGGCCGATGGACGAGGACCGAGAGGGCCCCGTCACAGAGCTGAACTGCGTCTTCTGCCTGAAGTGTGTCGAGAGCTGTCCGAACAAGACCCTCAGCCTCTGCGCAGGAGGGACGCCGATCTACCAGGGAGGCCGGGCATGGTGGAAACAAGCCTAGCTGAACTCCAACAGACGACCAGGCAGGTCATCCGCGAGCTCGCCCAGAGATCCAGCGCGGACGGCATGAAGTACTACTACCACCTGGCGGAGTCTCTTCTGAATCCGGCCTACCTGCACCAAGCGAGAGAGGCCGGGAAGAAAGTCGTGGGGACCTTCTGCACCTTGGTGCCCGACGAACTCATCCTCGCTGCGGGAGCGGTTCCCGTACGCCTCTGCTCGGGATTCGGCGCGACTATCACGCGGACCGAAGGCGTCTGTCCGGCCAGCCTCTGTCCCCTCGTAAAGTCATCTTTCGGCCTATGGTTGTCAACCCCTCCCATTGCCAGTCAGTGCGACGTGGTAGCGGTGCCGACTACCTGTGACGGGAAGAAGAAGCTCTCAGAGCTGCTCAGCCGCCGCCTGCCGGTGTGGCTGGTTCAGCTCCCAAGCAGCAAGGAGAGCACAGAGGCCCGCGGCGCATGGCTCCGTCAGATTGCATTGCTCAAGCAACACCTGGAGCACCTGACGGGAAGACGGGTCAGCCGGAAGGCCTTGCGGACGGCCATCACCGTCTGCAACAAGAAGCGCGCCTCCCTCCGCAAGCTCTACGAGCTCCGCAAGGAAGCACGCATCTGCGGCCGTGACGCCCTGCTTGTCGCGCATACCTCCTTCTACGATGACCCGGTCCAGTGGACTCGCCACACAGACGCGCTCTCCTCTCAGATAGCACAGAGCGGCCAGCTCGCACGGGCTGCTGCAGACTCACCGCGGCTGCTCCTGACCGGGTCGCCTGTGGTCATGCCCACATGGAAGCTCCCGATGCTAGTGGAGTAATCGGGCGGCATCATCGTCTGCGACGACATCTGCACCGGGGCGAAGGCCCTGTGGGACCCAGCCTACGTGAGCGAGTGGAGCATGGCCGGCATGCTGGCCGCCGTCGGCGAGCGCTCCCTCAGCATCACCTGTCCTTGCTTCGCCCCCAGTGGCGCTCGCCTGAACCGGCTCGTGCAGCTCTCTCGCGACTTCCGCGTTGATGGTATCCTCTACCACGTGCTGCGTGGCTGTCATCTTTATGGCATGGAGGCGCAAGCCGTCGAGGACCGCTTCCGCGAGCTTGACATCCCCACTCTACGTGTTGAGACCGACTACAGCTTGGAGGACACCGAGCAGCTCCGGACGAGGGCCGAGGCCTTCGTCGAGATGCTCAGCGCCCGGAGGATGGACTGACATGCTGGTCTGCGGCGTTGATGTTGGGTGCATGTTCACCAAGTTCGTCATCCTGCGGGACGGCGCGCCCGTGGCACAGCACATCATGGAATCCAGCGCGGACGGCGCGGCCGCCATCAGTGAGACGCTCGCACAGCTCCTTGCATCGGTCAATTCCAACAGTGCCGACCTTAAGGCAGTGGTCTCCTGCGGCCTGGGCCGCAGATCAGTCGTGCCCCTTGACAAGGTGATCTCCGAGATCAGTGCCTGCGCCGGTGGCGCAAGGGCCGTCCATGCCAGAGCGCGAACGTTGATAGACCTGGGAGCCCATGGCATTCGCGTCGCCGCGCTCGACGAACGTGGGAGGGTCGCGAACTTCGATATCAGCGACAAGTGCGCCAGCGGCACGGGATGCTTCCTGGACATCATGTCTCGAGCCCTCGGCGTCGAGCCCCTGGAGGCGGGGAAGGTGGCCCTCTGTGCAAGGAATCCCGAGCAGATCGAGAGCATGTGCGCGGTCTTCGGGGAATCAGAGGTCGTATCCCTCGTCGCGCGGGGCAGCAGTAGGGAGGACATCCTCGGGGGATTGGTGGAGGCTGTCTCTCGCCGCGTCGCCTCCATGGTGAAGCGCGTCGGTATGGAGCAGGACATCCTCCTGGCCGGCGGGGTGGCCAAGAACGCTGCTCTCCGAACAGCCCTGGAGAAGGCGCTCGGCTCCCCCGTCCACCTGCCGGACGAGCCGCAGACCGTAGGGGCGCTGGGGGCGGCGCTTGTCGCGCAGCGCTTGGCTAGCGGCGAACGAAGGTGACGAGGCACGTTCCGAACGTGTTGACCGCTGGCATAGACTTGGGATCCGTCTGCACCAAAGTCGCAGTGCTCGCGGGCGATGAGCTTGTGGGGCATGCCGTCGCGCCCACCGGCCATCATCCAGATGCCACCGCCAGCCAACTCCTCCAACAGGCGCTGACGATGGCAGGCAAGACGCCTGAGGACCTGTCCCGCGTTGTGTCCACAGGCTACGGCCGGCGGCGCGCGAGCGCCGCTCGCGGCACCATCAGCGAGATCAGCGCCAATGCCACTGGAGCAGCCTGGCTGGCAGCCAACGGAGTGCGCACCATCATCGACATTGGCGGACAGGACAGCAAGGTCATTTCCCTCGACACGCGGGGCCGCATTGACAACTTCGTCATGAACGACAAGTGTGCTGCTGGGACCGGTCGTTTCCTGGAGGTGATGGCAGAGCTCCTCAGGGTTCCGCTTGAGGAGTTCGGCGAGGCGTCTCTTCACGCGAGAGACCCTGTCAAGATTGACAACACCTGCGTGGTCTACGCGAAGTCAGAGGTGCACTCGCTGCTCGCCCACGGTGCACAGAAGGCTGATATCATCGCCGGGCTTCATCGCTCCATCGCCCAGAGAGTCGCGGTGCTCGCCAGGCGCGTCGGAGTGGAGAGCCCTGTCCTCTTCGACGGAGGCCCCGCGAGGAACCGGGGCCTAAGGCGGGCCCTCGAGGAAGAGCTCGCCGTGCGGCTGCTCGTGCCGGAAATGCCGCAGATAGTTACCGCGATCGGCGCGGCTCTTATTGCGCAAGACCCCGACGCGGGTCGGCACCCTACACAGACTGGACAGGGGCAACAGTGACACACAACCGGTCTCGATGCCGGATACCGAACGTAGTCTCGGTCTTGCTGATGACCCTCGTTCCCTTCTTCTGCCCGTCATGCGGCGGACAGAAGGAGCCCTCCTCCGAAGCACCGCCAGGGGCTTCGATTGTCTGCAAGCTGTTTGTCGCCAATGACGAGCCGTCCCGCGAGGCCTACTCCGCCTTGCAGAACCTCCGGAGGGAGTACGGGCACCAGCTCCATGTCGTGTGTCTGCCGACCACGCCACCCGACTCCGCACTGACACAGGAGATGCAGCGCTACGACGTCAAGGCTGTGCCCTGCGCCGTGTTGGACGGCTACTGGGTGGTCAGCGATCCGACCGAGGAAGAACTCCGTCGCGCTGTGGATAGCTGTCTGGAGAAGCGCTCTCCGGGCCTCAGCATGGAAATGCTGGCCGGCCCGATCGCAGATCGCTACTCCGTCACCTTCGAGGCCTGCAACCTCACCTCCAAGCTGGACTTCGACGGCATCGTGGAGGTCTACATTACCGAGCATGGCGTACCGATTGGGCCGTGGTCATGTGACCACGTCTTCAGAGGCCTGATCCACACCGAGCAGAAGTATCACATCTCAAGTGGGAAGTGCCAGACACCAATCCTCGTCAGCTGGCCGATCCCTGCCGGGACGGATCCGTCGAAGCTCCGCGCGCTGGTGATCCTCTACGATAGCTCACACAAGCTTCTCGATTCTCTCTGCTCACACAGCGAATGCACGAGGGCCAGCGTGTGTCCCGGGCTCCACTAGGCGGAAGCGGATATGCCCCTTCCCATCTGGTGCTTTCTGATCGGAATCGCGGCCGGATCTGGGCCGTGCTTTGCCACTTGCGCGCCCACAGTCGTGTCCTATGTGGGAGGGCTCAAGCGAGGGTGGAGGGAGGGCCTCAGGGCATCCCTAGTCTTCTCCCTTGCCCGTATCCCGGCCTACCTGCTTCTCGGAGTGCTGGTCGCCTACCTCGGCACGCGCTTGAACGAAGCAACGAGTTTTCATCAACTCCAGAGCGCTGTTAATGTGCTGGCCGGCGCGCTTCTCATCATCGCCGGCGCCCTGCTAGCTATACTGGTGCGGCCTTTGCTTGGATGCTGCAAAGCGTCTCCCAGGCTGGCGCCTATACGGGATGTCAGGCTCCTTGCGGTTCTCGGATTCCTTTTCGGGTTATCACCGTGTGCTCCCATGATGGCCGTTATGGCGCGCGTCGGAATCGAGTCGGCTACTGTCGCTCTGGGGGCAATCTGCATGGTGCTCTTTGGGATCGGAACCGCGCTCTCCCCGTTGCTCTTGCTCGGCGCAGGCTCCGGCATGTTGTCCGAGCTGCTCGCACGCCGTGCGAATGTGTTCGAGGTCTTCCGTCGCGCCTGAGGCCTACTCCTTTGCTGCGCCGGCATCCACCTGATTTCGGCTGTGTGATCCGGCCAGATGCGCTCGGCCGTTCCCGCGTTACATGGAAGTTGTTTTTGGCAAGCGCCTTCATGCAAATGTCACGCAATGTGCTCACTCTAGCCTCAGACCGGCTCTACTATCTAAGAAACGATCGAGACCAACAGCTCAATCAGCGTGAACCTCCGACGGCCGCCCGGACCTCCCGGGCGGTCAGTCGTTGTCCCGCCACCTCAGTGGAGCCGTGAGTTCTGCCCCTTCTGCGCGCGCTTGCAGTTCCTATGCAGGGCGCCGGGCGGCCTTTGGTCGCAGCGCGAGAAAGACAGTGCGCACCGCCCTACCGGCCACCCTCCGACATTCCCATCCCTCCAGCCGTACCCCGAATGTGACCCTCCGCGAACTGAGAATGGTTACTAGGAGGGTTACGTTCGGGAGCAGGGGATACAACGCCAAGGCGTGTTCGGTGGAAACCGGAACGTAGGAGAGGCTGATCGAGGTCGCCCCCCACCTGCCCTCACCCAACCTCGAACAGTCGGGCGAACGGCGTGCCGCAAGATGCTCTTAGGTGACCTCTGACATGGCACGGAGAGACGGAACTGGGCCACGAGGCCAGAGCCCGGGCAGAGGACGAGTGAGGATCTGCATCGGAGGCCGCGCGGCACGGGGCGGGGCGGGCGGTCCGGCCTGAGAGAATGCCACCTCCGATCGAGAGAGGCCGGGAGCGTCAATGGTTGAAGGCTAGCCGGCGGCGATATGGGGCCCGTTCGTGCGCCGCAGCCTCGCGTAGACCAGGAGCCCGGCGGCGAGGAAGCCGGCCAGCCAAAGCAGGTCCGCCGGTATGCGAAGCAGGTGGTTCGTCGCCAGCGCCAGGGAGGAGAGACAGAAGAGGGCCGGGACCCACGGGTAGCCCCAGGTCCGGTAGGGCCGAGTGAGGTCGGGCCGTCGGCGGCGAAGGACGAACACCGCGGCTCCGGTGAGGGCCGAAAGCAGCCATATGACGAGCACGGTGAAGGCCAGTATGCGCCCGAGGGTGGCGCTGAGAACGATCACGCAGGCCCACAGAGCCTGCGCGCCGATGGCCGCGACGGGGACTCTGGTCAAGCGATTGACCGAGCCCAGGGCCCGGGGAAACAGTCGGTCTCTCGCCATCGCGTAATAGATGCGCGGGCCGACCATGATCGTCGCGTTCAGCGAACCCAGAATGCAAATCAAGATGGCGACGGCCACGAGGCCCGTGAACTGCGGCCCCAGCAGGCCGCTCACTGCATCGCGCGTAACATTGTCCGATCCGGCCATCTCGGCAACAGGGAGGCCGTATAGTAAGGCGAGGTTGAAGGCGAAGTACAGTCCCACCACCATCACCGTACCCACCGCGAGAGACCTGGGGAGGTTGCGCTGGGGCTGTCTGACCTCGGCTGCCATGTAGGTGGATGCGTCCCAGCCAAGATATGCGAAAGATACGCCTATGAGGGCGACGCCGAAACCGGCCAGGCCCACCTGGCCAACACTGGGGAGGCCCCCCGCGGTGAGGTTGTGCCACAGCCCGCGCCCTGACGAGATCCCGAAGCCCGCGATGCCGACGAGCGCAGCTATCTTCAAAGCTGTCAGTACATTCTGGGTGCTGCTGCCAGGCCGCACTCCGAGAGCATTGATCAGGGAGAGCCCCAGGATGATTCCTATTGCGATAAGGTGCTTTGAGTGGACGGTCCACTCGAAGCCCACAACCTCCGCCGTGAAAAGAGATTGCCCTCCCCAGTCGGCGGGTAGGTACGCTACCATGCCAAGGGCGACGAAGGCGATGGATCCGGGGAAGGAGGCGATGAAGGAGAGCCAGCCGTCGAGGAATCCGACCAGCGGTCCGTAGGCCTCGCGGAGGTAAGCATAGTGGCCGCCGGCCCGGGGAAGACTGGCCCCCAGCTCCGCATACGTAAGAGCGCCCGTAAGGGCCATCACCCCTCCGAGCAGCCAGGCCAGAAGGATGAGCCAGGGAGCGGAAAGCGTCCCCGCGATGTGGCCGGTGGTGAGGAAGATGCCGCTTCCCACCATGCTGCCCACCACCAAGAACGTACAGTCCGTGAAGCCGAGTCTGCGCTGGAGCTTGCCCGCGCCGGGAGAAGGGCGTTCCATCTCTGGTCCGGCCGAGACCGTGGCTTCGCCAGAACGGGCTGTCACTTTCTCATCTCCACCCACCGCCCACCTTCGTTGACCACCGTGCAGTTACTGAGGCCGGCCTTTGCCACCAGCACTTCAAAGCTGCGGACTGGGAAGGGGAAGATGGAGTCCTCTCTGCTTTGCCCGGAGCCCCAATCCATGGCTCTCCCCGGAACCACACCCTTCGGGTACAACTTCCTCGCTTCCTCGAGCGGAGTGTAACGGCCCATGCCGCCACCCAGGAAGGCCACCCCGCCCGGCTTGAGGACCCGGTAGACCTCGCGGAGGGCCAGCACTTGATCCCGCAGGAAGGGGAGAGTACCCCGCGATATGATGAGGTCGGCATAGTCCTGCGGGAAGGGCAGACTGTGCGCGTCTGCGCAGATGAAGTGAAGCCGACTCGACAGGCCCGCTTCCGCCGCGTGCCGCTGCGCGATCTCGATCACCTCCGGTTCGATATCCAACCCCGTCACTTCGAGGTTGGTCATACCGGCGAGGGCCTGGGTCATCTGGCCCGGCCCACATCCGATGTCCAGGGCTACACCTTCCACGATGCCGTAGTCATCAATCACTTGCTGGCATATGTTCTCGTAGACCTTCTCGAAGCGCGGGGCCGCTTTCTCATCGTACGAGGCGGCATCACTGCCGTCGTCCGTCATGTAGCCGTGCTTGAGAAAGATGTCCTCCGCGGCGAGGCCTTCGCTGAGGAAGTCCACGAGCTGCTGGGCGGCCTCGGGCTCGTCGGACTCGGGAGTAACGAAGGCCGTGATGGGCGCGCAGGCCTGATCGCCGGCCACCGAGCGCGGCAGGCGAATGACGACGAAGTTGCGCGGATCATCGGCGGCAAAGGTATCCCAAGCGAGCACTGCATCGACGTTGTCAGTCGCCAGAAGGTCCATCATCAGGTCGCCGTTCCCGAGCCACATGGCCATGATGTCCAGGCTCTCATGGGCATCGGCGCACAGCGATGGGGCCACCTCCTCGATGCGACTTCGCAGCACAGTGAGGCTTGCGACCTTCACATCGGGTTTGAGAATATCGGACAGCCGGCTTAGTGCCTTTGGATTCTTGGGCGGAAGGATGATCGCCATGCGGCGGCAGAAGATCCGCTTACCGGTCTCAGGACTTGCCCATCCGCTCTCGCAGAAGACCTCGGCAGAGTGGTTGCAGGGAGGAATGAGAACATCCATGTTTCCCTCCCGCGCGAGTTCAAAGGCTCCTGGCGGAACGGGAACCAGGTGCAGTCTCACCTGGTGTCCCGTGTCCTCGACGAAGGCCCCGGCAGCCTCGCAGATGGCCGCTTCAAACTGGTCTGGGACGCCCAGATCTAGTATTGCCCCCTGTACAGGAACGCAGAGCGCGACAATGCCCAGCGACAGCCAGACGGCCAGCCTAATGCTCGGCCTCATTCTGTTCCTCCTCAGGTAGCCGGAGAGCCGGCACGTCACTTGCGAAACTCCAACCATCTCCCCCCCTCCGTGATGACGCGATAGTCCGTGACCCCAACAAGGGTCATGAGCGCGTCGAAGTTGCCCATCGGGAACGGGAAGTGGAACACCTCGCCTACTTCCTTGTCTGTGCCCCCGCCCGGCCGCACCTCCTCCCACACCTCCTGCGGGCACAGCCGACCGGCGCCACCCCCAATAAAGGCGAGTCCGCCTGGCCGGAGCACCCGCAGGATTTCTCTCACCGCCTGCACATGATCTCGCCAGAACGGCATGGACCCGCGGCTGACCACCAGATCGAAGCTGTTATCTCGGTAGGGCAGCGAGTGGACGTCCGCACATACCCAGTGGATGCGAAAGTCGTCTATCTCACATTCTTGAGCATAGCGCTGACCAAGCTCAAGCACCTCGGGCTCGATGTCCAATCCGGTGACTTCGAGGTCGGTCATCTGAGCAAGCTCCACCGTTATCTGCCCTTCACCGCAGCCCAAGTCGAGACACGTGTTCCGCCCACCCGCATAGTCCAACACTATCTGCCTGGCCAGATAGCGATAGACAGGCATATAGCGGTGCCCGGCACCGCGGTATTGCTCCTCCGTGCCCCCCGACAACATCAGTCCGTGTCGCAGCTTGATCCGGCGGGCCTCGTCAGAACTGGCGCAGAAATCCAGGAAGTCTTCCGCCTCAGCTCTGTGTTTAGCTCCCCTGGCCACAAAGCATGGGGCCGCCATCGCTGCCCCCTCACCTGCGACTCGACGGGGGAGGCGAATCGTAACCAGGTCTCCTCGGACCGCGCCGAAGCAATCCCAGGAGAGGAGCGCATCCAGCCGGCCCTGCTCGAGCAGATCCGACAGGAGCTGCTGATCTTGGCTGACTACAGTCGCGCGGCCCTTCAGCTTCTCGACCAGCGGACCCTTGGTGTGGATGTCGAACACACCGATCCGCAGCCCCGGGCGATCCAGATCCTCCGCACACATGATCTGGCGGGGATTGTCCGCCGGCAGCAGAATAGCAAGACGGTGGTAGTAGATGGTCCTCTTGGTTTCGGGGATTACCAGTCCGCGCTCGACGACTGCCGCAGCCGATCCGACACAGGTGCCGACGACAGCCTCGAATCTCCCGGCCGCCAGTCCGCTCGCCAGTTCGTCGAAGCCCCCGCAGGACGTCACCACGACCCGCCGGCCGGTCTCCTCCACGTAGCCGGCAGCCAGCTCGGCTACCAGTCGCGGAGGATTGAGCGGCATGGTCGCCACCTGCAGGGGCTCCGTGGCCCCCCCGCTGAGCACCCCGCAGAAGAGCGTGCCCAGCAGGAGGATGCAGGCGGTTACGGATGCCTTGGGCGCTGTGCGCACCACGTGACTCCTATCGGTTGTGCAGTACATGGCCGACCAACCTCACTCGCTGCCAACCGTGCGCGAAAGCCCCACGAGATAGTTGCGGCCGGGCATCGGGTATCCCGGCTGGGTCTCATACTCTTGATCGAAGATGTTGTTGAGCGCAGCCGTGAACGACCAGCCCTTGCCAACTTCCCGGGAAACGCTCACGTTCGTGACCTGGTAGCTGTCGATGGGCCAGGCGCCGGCGAAGTACCGCGCCCCGGCGAGATAGGAGGACACATACTTGTAGGTGGGACTGATCTTTGTGCGGCCCCCATGCAGCGACCAGCGAAGGCCGACGTTGAAGATATTGCCCGGCGGAATGGCGAGCTGCAGGGGCTGGCCTCCGATGACTGGCGTCCGGCCCACTGAGCGATCGAGGTTCGTGTAGTTGGCGAACCAACGCAGGTTGTTCGCCCTTGCCTGAAGCTCGACCTCGACTCCGGAAGTCGTCTGGTCGGCCTGAGCAGTGAGATAATGGCGGCGGTTGGTGGGATCCCCGCCCGGCTTCAGATACTCGATGAAGTCATTCTGGATGGCAGCCTGAAACCACCCCAGGTGGCCCACGAGGTTGGGGCCGAAAGACCGATCCAGCCCCACATCCCAGTTCTTGCTCGTTTGATCTTCCAGGGTGGGATCGGACTCCAATTGCGAGTGGCTCGGGAACTCCACGCCGGTGCCGAAGCGCGCGTAAGCTTGAGCCTTGTCGCCGAGGTCCCGCTCCAGTCCCAGTGAGTACACGAGCGCGTTGTCGCGATCCTCGGGGGTCTCGTATCGGCCTCCATAGTAGAACCGCGTTCCGGCAGAGAGGGTCCACTCATCCTGAAAGATGTAGCTGGCGAGCTTGCTGTCAGTACTAACGGGCGGCTGTTCGACCACACGCCCGGTACCGGGATCCAGTATCGCATCCTGGTCGTACCCATTGAGCTGGAACCATTGCACGCCCATCCGCAGGTAGTGCTCTCGGCTCATGGGCTGCCGCCAGAAGAGACTCACCCCCACAGTGTCGTCCTTCGTGTCGCTGTACACGGTCGCCTTGGGCTTTGGCGCGATCGGGCCATCGTAGTACGGTTGGTGGAAGAAACGGTTGCGCGCCCACAGGAGCAGGTCAATACCCGCCCCCGGCGTGGCTAGGTTGTGCGCGTAGGCCAAGGACGTAAAGCGCTCTCGCCAGGGGTCGAACGTCCAGTAGACCGGGCCCCTTCCTGTGATCTGCTGAAACTCCTCCGACCACATGTCGATTTGCCGTCTGCCCTCGTTGCTCAGGAACAAGAGCTTGACGGTATCGTCGTTATCCAGGTTGCGGTTGAACTTGCAGAACAGGTGATTCATCCGGCGGAATCCCCATTCGAGATTGCTCTCGCCGGTCGCCCGCTCTGCGACAACAGCCGTGCCGCGGTCTTCGGTCCCCTCGAAGGCTCCGACGCTGTGCCGCCAATTATCGTAGTCGCCAGCCTCCGTGTTGAGCTCGAAGTGCCCGGGGCCTTCTCCGCTCTTGGTCACGATATTGATGACACCGCCGGTGAGGGCCTGCGGACCATAGATCATGCTCGAAGAACTGCGGATGACCTCGATGCGCTCCACGGCGGAGAGCGGAATTGAATAGAGAGCCCGGTTGGCGAACCCGCTCACGAATCCAGTCGTCGCAGCGCTGATCTGAGCCCCGTCCAGAAGCACTGTGGGCACGAAGGTGCCGCGGACGAAGACCAGCCGCTCGAACTTCCGGCCCTGGCGCACTACCTGCACGCCGGGCAGGAACTGAATGGTGTCCGCAAGCGTGGTCTCCCCCACGGCCTCGACCTCTTCGGCCGCCATCACGCTGATCACTTCGGCAGTGCTCGGCGCCAGGGAGGGCACCGACTGCTCTCCCCACTTCTTCCCGATCACCTCGACTTCGATCTCCGGAATCTCCTCACGTCCTTCTTCGGAGTCTGCCGCTCGGTCGCCCTGCGGATCGGACCGCGCAGCCGACTCGGCGCCTGCCTGGCCCCTCTCAGCCGCCGCCAGGTTCGACTGCTCAGTGAAGTTCAGCTCTTCGGCCCAGGTGGCGCTGGCCGCCATGGTGGCCAGCAGCAGACAGCAGTTGGCAGTCAGAAATCGCATGTGCATGGCTTCCTCTCGCCCCACTAGTAGTAACATTACTGTAAATGTAGCAAGCAATGATGGCATCTTGATGACTGCTTCCGGAATTATTCGTAAACCTCGATCATCCGCAGGCAGAGGCGAATGAGGGACTCTCTCCCCCCTGTCGCGTGGTTGCATCGGCCTCACAGAGGCGGACCCATCAGTCGGGACCTTCATCCAAGGCGTCTACAACCGGGTGAAGTGGTTATTCCGCCGTGAAACCGCCGGTCGTTGTCAGGCGATCCTGAGGCCGCTCGGACTGGCATCAGCAGGAGCGTTTCGGGTCCACAAACACCTGTGTGTTGCCCAGCGGGGGCATCTCGAGCAAGTGCTCTCGGGCAACACCATTCTGCACGCTTTGACGTCTCTCAGCGGTGTCTCGCCGCTACTTAACAGAGACCCTGTGTCTAACCGCCGCGCGAGAGCTCCGGATGGCGCGGTCGGCCTGTAGCGGCTATCCTCTACCGACCAAGGACGTGATACTCTGTCACGTGGAACTTCTGCCATCGTGGCCCGCGGCGATGGAATGTCGAGAGCGAGGTGTGACGTCATGAAGGTCAGCATCATCGGGGCTTCTGGGAAACTCGGGCAGTACATGGTCCAGCACGCGCTGGACAGGGGCTACGAGGTGGTGGGTGTATGCCGGAAGAAGAGCGTGAAGAAGCTCGACCGGTTCGAGGGGCGGATCACGGTCGTCCCGGGAGCGACAAACGACCCCAAGGTCATCCAGCGCGCGGTGGCCGGGTGCGATGCGGTGCTTGTCGTGCTGGTCCCCTGGGGGGTCCACCAGTACGCGTCCGGACCGGCCCAGGCAGTGCTCGATCACGCAGAGCCAGGAGCGCGCCTCGTGTT
>CP070816.1:2158042-2167244 GCA_020344235.1 Armatimonadota bacterium | reverse complement strand
CTGGGCGCGGTGCTGGCGAAGATGCGCGAGGCTGGCGTCGAGATCTCCGAGGTCGAAGAGGGACTGCGTGCGAGCTGCCGCGACCGGCCTCGGGGAGTGAGCCTGGTGACGGAGCCCTACCCGGGCTTTCCGACCGATTTGCAGCCGCCGATGACGGCGGTGCTGGCGACGGCGGGCGGCGAGAGCGCCATCCGGGAGAGCATCTTAGACCGGCGTCTCCAGTGTCTGGAGCAGCTTGAGAAGATGGGCGCGAGGGTACGTCTGCTGGGGCCGCGGCAGGCCGCCGTCCGCGGCGTGGACCGTCTGAAGGGAGCGGAGGTGGCGGCGCACAACATCCGGGACGGCGCCGCGCTGGTTATCGCCGCTCTCTCCGCGGAGGGAGAGAGCGTGGTCTCCGGCCGTCAGTTCGTGGCGCGAGGCTATGAGGAATTCGAGAGCAAGCTGCGCGCGATTGGCGCACAGCTAACGACGGCGGGGGAGGAAGAAGGATAGCACATGTTCCGCCTTGGGACAGCCGTCGGTATTGATCTCGGTACGTCCAACATCCTGGTGTATGCGAAGGGCCGGGGCATCGTAGTGCGGGAACCGGCGGTGGTTGCGATTTCCGATGGCGAGATCGTGGCCATGGGCAACGAGGCGCGTGAGATGCTGGGGCGAACTCCCGGCTCCGTTTCCGCCGTCAAGCCAGTGCAGGACGGTGTCATCGCCAACTTCACCATCACCCAGAAGATGCTTCGGTATCTTCTCATCCGCGTCTGCGGCAGGCGAAGATTCCTGAAGCCCCAGGTGTGCATCTGCGTTCCTTCGGGCGCCACGGCGGTGGAGAAGAGGGCGGTGATCGAGGCCGCTCTGACGGCCGGCGCCAAGCGCGCCATCCCCGTCGAGGAGCCCATGGCGGCCGCCATAGGCGCGGGTCTCGAGGTGACCACGGCCAGCGGGCACTTCGTGGTGGATGTGGGTGGCGGCACCACTGACATCGCGGTCATCTCTCTGGGCGGAATCGTCCTCAGCGAGTCTGTTCGCATCGGTGGCACGGCGATGGACGCCATGATCGTTCGTCAGATCAAGCGCAGCTACAACCTCATCGTGGGCGAGCGGACCGCGGAGGACATCAAGATTCGCATCGGTTCCGCCTACCCCCTGCCGAACGAGACTGCCATGGGCGTGAAGGGCAGGGACGTGGTGACGGGGCTGCCGAAGACGATAGAGATCAGCTCCGAAGAGGTGCGCGACGCGCTTGCGGAGCCGGTGGCCTCTCTGGTGGAACGAGTCCGCGGCGTGCTGGAGCGCACGCCGCCCGAACTGGCGGCGGATATCATCGAGCAGGGGATCACCCTTACCGGGGGCGGGTCGCTGCTTCAGGGGCTGGATCGCCTCCTCGAATCTCAGACCGACGTGCCCGTGCGCCTCGCCGAGGACCCCCTCACCTGCGTCGCAGTGGGCACGGGGCTCTATCTGGAGCTCGCCGAAAGCCTGCCGGCCGGTCTGCTGGCCACCAGCACCGAGGCATCTTCGGGCTATACTCGCTGAGGGGCGAAGGCCCAAGAGAAAGGGGCGGGCCGCCGAGAGCGGCCGACGAACATCGCGAAGAACCAGTCCTGATGGCGGGCCGGGGCCTAGTAGGCCCGCCGGACGCGCTCTTCCTGGAACCCCAGCCGGATGGCATTCATTGCTTTCTGTACCAACGCCTCCGCGGTCGAGCTGTGGAAGGAGGCATCTGCCTCGGTGATGGTCAGAATCGTCTCGCCCCGCGCTTCGAGCCGCGCTTCATGGTCTCCCTCCACCACCCCTACCTCCAAGAGCTGCAAGTTCGCGAGCAGCAAGGCATTCAGCATCTCCGCGCTGCGCTCCGCCCGAGACAGAGGAGATAGGCCATTGAGCTCGGCGGCCGGCTGGAAGATCACGCGTCCGTTCAACCGAAGCTCGCCGATGTCGACGTCGTCCTGGGTTACCGGCCCGGCCTCCGCGACGAGCGACAGTGTGACGCGCCGCCGCTCGATTGGTATGCTCAATTCCTCGAGGGACTTCCTGACGGCCTCCACTCGCTCCCTGGACCGAGGGTGGGTCTGAAAGACGCCCATCTCGACCTGTGGGCGCCCGCTCTCGAGCCGTGCCAGGCCTTCGAGCACCGTGAGGACGGCGACTGGATGGTAGCGCTGGGAACTCTTCAGGTATATGACCGCGGCATGATCGGCCTCTAGCTCGGCTTCCCGGCCGTAGTGGTTCAGCGCGTCCTGCACGATGTGGGCCCCTATCAGTGCGATCTTGCCGGGGTCGAGCGCCTCCGAGTTGCTCAGGATCGAGATCAGAACGAGGGGGCCGAGGATCTTCTCATAGCGCTCGTCCTTGCTCATCAACCTGCGGGAGTGGCTGAGGCAGATGTGCGCCATCTCGTGGGCAGTCACCGCGGCCAGCTCGTCCTCGGACTCGACCGCCTCCAGCAGGCCCTGTGTGTAGTACAGGTAGCCACCGGGGATGGCGAAGGAGTTGAGGGCACTGGTCTCGATGACGTGCACGTGATATGTCTGGTGGGGCTTCTCAGTGGCGGGTCGGAGACGCTCGACGATGGCTGCGATGCGGGGCACCTCGGGGGAATCTTCGATGATCTTGAACTGCTTCTTCACCTCCTCGGCGGCGCGTTTCCCGATCTCGGCATCGGCCTTCTCCTCCGGAGTCATTTTGACCGAAGCCGGCGTCGCCTCTGCTTGGCTGACAGGCGCTTCCGGGGAGGCCGAGAAGGCGGGAAAGCAGGTGAGGAGTAGAAGGAAAGAGGCCGCCGTCGTCGCATGCACCCACATGGCAGTATCCCCCTAGCTGAGAGTATACCATACAACGCGGCTGGTAAACGTGAGGGACACATAAAGACCAAATGTGTCTGCTAGTTGGACATGAATCGTGGTATATGGCCAGGGCGGGTGTCTTTGCGGGTAGCTCGCAGACGCAAATGGGTATCATAGCCGTGGAGACTGGGGTTCCGGAGAGGACGGCAGACATGAACTGGCGAGAACACGAGCTGCCAACACTGGGAGATGAAGGCCGGCCGGAATACGAAGTGATGATTGACTACATCAAGACTCAGGTGGGGGAAGGCCGCGAGTATGTGAACGACCTGGTGAGAGTGGTGCTGTCCGAGCGCGGCTGCTATTACGAGTTCCGCGACCTGCCGGAGGAGTTCTCGGGAGCGGTCGGCTCCGGCTTTCGCTACGAGTTCGTCGGCACGCGAAACGGTCTGGATCTGGTTCGAGCCGTCCACGATCTGGCGCTGGGCCCCGAGTCGGCGGACACACACGAGATCAGCTTGATGGCCATCTACTCCTGGGACGGGACGTTCAAGCCGGAGGACACTTTCATCTATCACTGGCGCCGGTACGAGGGCCATGAAGAGGGGCCGGTGGTGATTGGGGTCTACCGGCCGGAGATCCTGCCTCTCTTCTTTAAGGTGAAGATCGACAGCGATCTGGCGGTGCCTATGCTCGGCGCGAGCAAGGGCGTGCTCTTTTTCGTGGCTAATCTCAGCGACCAGCACCTGCTGGTTCGGATTCCCCACCAGGGCCCCGGAGTGACGGACCTAAACGAGGTGACGGGAACGAAGACGATCCACTAGGCTCACAGGGAAGCAATACCGAGGCCGGCCTGGCGCTCTGTGCCGGGCCGGCTCGCGTTGGCCATCGGCTTGCCGCAGGATGGCGAGATGTGCTATAATCCGCCCATCGCGGGCGTGATCTTTCCCCTGGCGAAGCTGTCGCCGGGCTTTTCTTACGGGAGTGATACCAGATGCTGGCGATGAAAGAGATTGAGAATGCTCAGCTCCGGAAGGATTCGCCGGAGTTCGGCCCGGGCGACCTTGTGCGGGTAACAGTGCGTGTCGTTGAGGGCGGGCGCGAGCGGTTGCAGCCGTTCGAGGGGGTGGTGATAGCCCGCGGGGGCACCAAGCTGAAGGAGACTTTCACGGTGCGACGGGTCACCCATGGGGTGGGGGTGGAGCGCACCTTCCTGTTGCACTCTCCCCGGGTGGAGGAGATCAAGGTGCTGCGTCGCGGCCGGGTGCGGCGAGCCAAACTGTACTATCTGCGGGGCCGGGTCGGCCGGGCGGCACGGATCAAAGAGGATCGCCGCGCGTAGTATGAACCTGGATCAGCCTTGGAAGATCGCGGCGCTCATCGGGCTGCTCGCCCTCCTGCGCATTGTGTGGGGGCTGTGGCGAAGCGCGCCCGGGCGACACTTCACTATTGAGCTGTTGGATTCGGGGCTGATAGCTTTCATCCTGGTGTTTCTGGTGATACGGCCCTTCGTCGTTCAGGCCTTCTTCATTCCCTCGGAGTCGATGGTGCCGACGCTGATGCCGGGTGACCGTATTCTGGTCAACAAGTTCGTCTGCCGGCTGAACGAGCCGCGCCGGGGCGACATTATCGTGTTCGACGCGCCTCCGGAGGCAGTGCAGGGCGGCGGCAAGAAGGACTTCGTCAAGCGACTGATTGGACTCCCGGGAGATGAGATCGAGATCAAGGTCGATGATGGGGTATACATTAACGGCCGGCGGCTTGAGGATGCCCCCAACGTCGCTCGGCCGAACTACAACTGGCCAGAGGACGACGCCGGCCACGCCACGGCACAGCCCTACCGCGTGCCTGATGGATGCTACTTTGTGCTGGGGGACAACCGCCCCTATAGCCATGACAGCCACAAGTGGGGTGTACTGGAGGCAAGGCGCCTGTTGGGGAAGGCGATGGTGATCTTCTGGCCGCCCATGCGAATCCGGCTGCTGGGAGACAACCACGGGGTGCGTCTGGAGGAGGGTATGAGAATAGTGACGCAGCAGGGGGGCGACAGGCGGGCACTGGCGGCCCGATAGCCCGGTGGAGCGGAAGTGCCCTGCCGGATGGTGAGGGAGGCGTGAGTGGTGCGACGCCGCGAAGCCGCTTCGAAGAGGAAACGGGGGCTTTGGCGGACGGAACAGGAGCTGAGGGCGCGGGGCTTCACTAACATCGCTGGCGTGGACGAGGCTGGACGAGGCCCGCTTGCGGGGCCCGTGGTGGCGGCGGCAGTGATGTTTCCCGGTCGGTGCCGCATGCCCGGGCTGGCGGACTCGAAGTTGCTGAGCGCCGCGGAGCGGGAGCGGCTGTTCGAGCTGATCCAGAGACGGGCAGTGGCCATCGGTGTGGGTCTGGTGAGTGCGGAAACGGTGGACAAGTTGAACGTGCTGAGGGCCGCGCGGCTCGCCATGCGCCAGGCGATAGCAGAGCTCGAGACGCGCCCCGACCTGGTGCTGGTGGACGGGAGGGGAGTGCCGGGGGTCCCAGTGGCCCAACGAGCAATCATAGGCGGCGATCGTCTCTGTGCCTGCATCGCAGCGGCCTCGATCGTTGCCAAGGTGGCGCGGGATCGGATCATGGGGGAGTTGGACGAGCAGTATCCGGATTATGGTTTCGGCCGTCACAAGGGCTACGCGACGCGGGACCATCTAGCGTGCCTGCGACGGCTGGGACCGTGTCCGGTGCACAGGAGAACGTTCGCTCCGGTGCGTGCCGCGCTGCAGGAGCGCCTGCCTCTCTGGGGTGGCAGTAGCGGGCCGCCTTGACAACGCGGACGAGCCATCCGTATACTCGCAATACGCAGTCAGTCCCCGGAGTTGTGAGCCTATGAGGTCGCGGTCTCGCCGAGCAATCGAAAGGCAGACGGAAGTGATAGACACACTAATGAAGCGGTTCGGGAAGTATGCGTTGGTCGTGGGAGTGGTGGGGCGGGCCCATGACTTGAGAGACCGGATAGACAGCAAACTTGAGCCGGGCAGTGGCGGGCTGGTGAACCGGGCCCTGAAGGAGATCGCACGGGGTGACGTTCGTATCCGGGGGGGAAGCTCGAAGGAAGAATCCGAGTAGTGCCCGGCTGACCTATGCCTCCGAGACGCGACTACTACGAGATCCTGGGCGTGGATCGCAGCGCCCCCCAGGGCGAGATCAAACGAGCCTTTCGCCGGCTCGCCCGTCGCCACCACCCCGATGTGAACCCGAATGACCCCGAGTCGGAAGCGCGGTTCAAGCAGATGGCCGAGGCCTACGCGGTGCTGGGCGATCCCCAGAGGCGGCGCCAGTACGACCGCTACGGACACGCGGCGCCCCCCGACAGCTTTGGTGGTGACCTCTGGGACGAGCTGGCCGGTTTCGGCGATCTGTTCGATGCCTTCTTCGGCTCCCGCCGGGCGGCCGGCCGACGCCAGCCGGCGCGGGGCTCCGACCTGCGCTACGATGTCCAGATGACGCTGGAGGAGGCGGCCACCGGGGTGGAGAGGACTATCTCCGCCGAAAGGCTCCAGCGATGCGATGAATGCGGGGGGACGGGCAGCAGATCCGGGGCGGGGGGGCAGGTGTGCGGGAACTGCAGCGGCACGGGGCAGTCACAGCAAACGACGGCGACGCCGTTCGGCCGCTTGTCCACGGTTACCATCTGTGAAGTATGCCGGGGGGAGGGAACGGTGGTATCCGACCCGTGCCCGGCCTGCCAGGGGACCGGGAACCGTGTGGTGAAAGCGGAGATGTCGGTGACGATTCCCGCCGGGGTGGAGGATGGTGTTTCGCTGCGCCTGGAGGGCGAGGGGGAGGCCGGGGAACGCGGCGCGCAGCCGGGGGACCTGTACGTGTTCGTTCACATGAGGCCGCACGAGGTATTCGAACGGAAAGGAAGAGACCTGTACTGCGAGGCGCCCATTCCGTTCACGGTCGCCGCGCTGGGGGGCTCGGTGACGATTCCTACGCTGGCGGGCACGGAGGAGCTAGAGATCCCGGCCGGCACACAGACCGGGGAGACATTTGTGGTCCGCGGGAAGGGCCTCCCGGACGTCCGCACCGGGGTGCGCGGCTCGCAGCACGTGAGGGTCCATGTGGTGACCCCCGAGAAGCTGACCGCGCGCCAGCGCGAGCTGCTGGAGGAGTTCGCCCGCGAGGGGGGCGATCAACTGGAGAACGCGAAGGGCTGGTTCGGCCGTCTGCGAGACGCGCTGAGCGGCGAAGAAGAGGACTGACGCACGGCCTCTTCAACGCTTGACCTTCGCGGGCTTGCCGGTGCGGGCCGATTCCCACGCCGCCTCGGTGAGCTGGATTACGCGCAGTCCCCAGATGGGGGGAGTCTGCGGCTCGTCGCGGCCCAGGATTGAGTCCACGAAGTTCTTGTCGGCATCTCCCCGGTAGCGCCTGCGGTCGGTCACATTTTTGGTCTTCGACTTGGGATAGGCCGTTTGGAGCGTTAAGCGGCCGTCCCGAACGTAGAGGGCCCCCTGCTCTCCGTAGAAGGTGATCTCCTCCCACCAACGCGGGGCGTCGCCGACCACGGCCAGGCTGCCGATAGCGCCGCCCTTGAATTGCACTGTCAGGCCGGACAGAATGTCCACCTTGGTGCCGCGATTGTTCACCGCAGCATAGACGGTATCGGGAACCAAGTCTGTTACCCAGAGGGTGACGTCCAATAGGTGGCTTGCAGAATCGTTGAGCTGGCCGCCACCGCTCAACTTCGGGTCCTGGCGCCAGGTTCCCCGCGTGCCCCGCAGCCACTCCTGTGCTTGAAGCCCCTGGACGAAGGTGACTCTGCCGATCTTGCCGTCGGCCACCAGCTCGCGAGCATAGCGAAAGGCGGGGTAGAAGTGACGCTGGTAGGCGAGCATCAAGATCAGCCCTGTCTGCTTGGCTTTGCGGATGACAGACTTGGCGTGCGCTGTGGTGCAGACCATCGGTTTCTCCGCGAGCACGTGAAGGCCCCGATCGAGGCAGGTCATGATGTGTTCATAGTGGAGTGTGTGCGGGGTGGCGATGATAACGCCGTCCATCTCGACCTCGGCGATCAGATCGCGGTAGTCGCGGAAGCTGGGCAGCCTTTCTAGGTGTGGGTGCCGCTTCAGGAAGCGCCCCATCATAGCTTTGCTGGTGTCGGCCAGCCCGACGATCTTGGCGGCCTTGACCGGTTCGAGTTGATCCACGTGCATGCTCATGATTCCGCCGCATCCGATCAGCCCCAGCTTCACCTTCTTCGCCATGTCGCGCGTTCTCCTAGTATTGAATCTTCTGTCTTGGGTTGTCCCGTCAGGCCGGACGCAATCTAGCCGAGGGACTGTTCGACAGAAGCTGTCCTTCTCCCCTCGCGCTGACATCGGGGGTGCAGCCGCCTAACGCACGCAGGGATCGCCGGGCACGTTTCGAGCCGGGTTGCGCGGGCCTCCGGTCACCAGTCCAGGTTCAGCGACTTGAACTGCCCGCCCATGAGCCCTTCTATCCGCGCCAGCTCCTCCGGCGTCAATCGCCCTCCCGCGGCGGCCGCGTTCTGCGCCAGGTGCTTCACCGAAGTCGTGCCCGGTATGGCGGTGGAGACTCCGTCGAACGAGAGGACGAACTGCAGCGCCGCCTGCGACCACGTCCGCCCCGTTCCCTCCGCCAGGAACTCCACCTCCTCGAACAGCCGCTGGCGGCGGGCGGTCTCTGCTTCTCCCCAGCGGTCGCGCGGGTCATCCAGCTTGCGCTGCGACCCAGGAGACAGGTCTCCGCCGAGCATGCCTGAGTCCAACGGCGACTTGACGATAACGCCCACCCCTTCGTCCTTCGCGAAATCGAAGAACCTCTTCGCCGGGTCCTGGTGGAAGAGGTTGAAGGTGATCTGCACCGAGTCCACGTTCCATTTCCTGATCGCCTCGGTGCCGTAATCTCCGCCCTCGAGCGAGATGCCGCAGCAGCGAATCTTCCCCTCTTCCTTCACCTCTTGCAGCGCGGCCAGCAGCTCCTCGTCCTCCAGAACGGACCGCGGCGGGCTGTGCAACTGGTACACATCAATGTAGTCCGTGCGAAGCCGCTTCAGGCTCTGCTCCAGCGACCGCCGCATGTGCGCAATGCTGAAGTCCTTGCCCTTGCCGGGGATCGTCCCGAACTTCGTCGCTATGATAACTTCATCCCGGCGCGGCGAGAGCACTCTACCCAGCCACTCCTCACTCCGATAGCTCGAGTAGAAGTCCGCGCTGTCGAAGAAGTTGATCCCGAGGTCCAGCGCGCGCGTCAGCAGCGCCGTGTAGTCGGCATTGGGATGGATCCCCAGGGGGCCGCACCCCAAGCCGATCTCCGAAACTCGCAGCCCGGTTTTCCCGAAGTCTCTGTGCTCCATGCTTGCTCCTCTCTCCCCCGCAGTCCGCGCACAGCGCCGCCGCGTCAGCGTCCTGCTCCCGACAGCT
>CP070816.1:2154426-2157942 GCA_020344235.1 Armatimonadota bacterium | reverse complement strand
GGGTCGACTTCACGCGCGACGCGCAGGGGAATCTGGACTTCACCCAGGAAGCGGCGCACTCGCGCAGGCGCATTGCCCACGCCGACGACGCGACTGGACACGCGATCTCAATCCGGCTGCTCTCAGCGGTGCGCGACAACAGCCGGGTGCAGCTCGTCACCGAACACAGCGCCGTGGACCTCATCACGGTGCCGCATCACTCCATGGATCCCGGCGCGATATACGGGGAGATCGAGTGCCTGGGCGCCTACGTCCTGGATCAGCGGACAGGCCGCATCAAGCGGTTCTTCGCGCCCCACACAGTGCTCGCCACAGGCGGTATCGGGCAGCTCTATCTGCACACGACGAACCCGCGCGTGGCGCGGGCGGACGGGCTGGCGATGGCGCACCGCGCGGGTGCCGAGATTCTCAACGCGGAGTATGTTCAGTTTCATCCCACCGCCTTCTACCATCGAGACGCCGACCGTTTCCTCATCTCCGAGTCAGTGCGGGGAGAGGGCGCGATTCTCCGCACCAGACGGGGTAACGAGTTCATGTCGGCCTACCACCCCGACGGCTCGCTGGCGCCGAGAGATGTCCTCGCGCGGGCGATCCACGAGGAGATGCTGAAGCACGGCGACGAGTATGTGCTTCTTGACCTCTCGCCGCTGGCGGTGGACCCGAAGCTGCGATTCCCGACCATCTATGAAACCTGCCTGCAGTACGGCGTGGACATCACCAAACAGCCGGTGCCCGTTGTGCCCGCCGCGCACTACTTCTGCGGGGGCGTCAAGGTGGACACTTGGGGCAGGACCTCTCTGCGACGCCTATATGCCGCGGGCGAAGTGAGCTGTACGGGGCTGCACGGGGCCAACCGCCTGGCATCCACATCGCTGCCGGAAGCGATTCTGTGGGGGCAGCGCGCGGCCGAGGAGGCAGCGCGCCATCACCAGCCCTTGGGCGAGAATCGAACGGCCGAGATCGCAGTCTGGTACGACGAGGGCCTGACAGAAGAAATTGACCCCCTGCTCATCATCCAGGACTGGATGATGATCAAGAGCACCATGTGGAACTACGCAGGAATCGTGAGAAACCAGAAGCGCCTGCACCGCGCAGTCGCCGACCTGAGCTACCTGGCCCACCGCATAGAGCAGTTCTATCAGGAGACCAAACTGGCGGATTCTCTTATCGGCCTGCGGAACGGCATCACCGCCGCGCAGATCATCGCCGGCGCGGCGCGCAGGAATCCCACCAGCCGGGGCTGCCACTACCGACGGGATTGACGGCGGCCCCCCAAATTCCTACATCGGCACTGCCCCCAGCGTGACCTCCACCGTCCGCTCTCGCCCTTTCCGCCAGATCGTCACCGGCACTCCCGCACCGGCGTCGTGTGAGCGGACAGCGAACCCGAGCGACCTGGCCGTGTCGATCTCCCGATCGCCGACTCGCACTATCACGTCCCCCGGCAGGATGCCGGCCCGGGCGGCCGGGCCCCCGCGGACGACCTCCACCACCAAGCTGCCCTTTGGCGCGGGGAGCCCGATCTCCTCCGCCAGCCCGGGCGTGACAGTCTGGTGCGTGATCCCAAGCCAAGGAGTCTTGCCGGTGGCGATCAGCCGCTCCGCCACCTGCTTCGCCACATCCACGGAAACGGCGAAGCCCATCCCCTGGGCATAGGGAATGATGGCGGTGGGAACGCCCACCACATCGCCGTTCAGATCAACCAGCGCGCCGCCGCTATTGCCGGGGTTGATGGAGGCATCAGTCTGAAGCAGATCGTGGAGGGTCACTCGATTGGGGCCTGTCAGAGTTCGGTCCTTGGCGCTGATCACGCCGACGGTGACGCTGTTCTCGAATCCGAACGGATTGCCGATGGCGATCACCCATGAGCCAATTGGCAGATCCGCCGCGCGGCCCAGGGTGGCTGTGGGCAAGTCACCTCCCGGCACCTGCAGCACCGCTATCTCTGAGAACGGGTCTACGCCGACCACTGTCGCCTCCAGGCGCCGCCCATCAGCGAGATTCACCTCCACGCTGGAGGCGCCTGCGACCACGTGTGCGTTCGTCAACACATAGCCCTGCTTCCCGTCTATGATGATGCCGCTGCCTTGCCCCTTCTTGGGGAACGGATCACTCGGAGACCCTATGATCTCTCGCAGCACGCGCTCCATCGGGTCCCGGACCACTGGTCTGTAGAGCGTGTTGATGTTGACAACCGCGGGTCCGACCCGGGCAATCGCGGCCGTTACCGCATCTTGCGACTCGCGGCTCACGCGGGGCGGGGCTCCTTCAGGGCCTGCGCTCGGCGCGGCCGCCGGGCTCTCAGCAGTCGCGTGGGGAAGAGCGGCGGGCCGGCTGCCGGGGGCCGGGGCGACGACAGGACGGCACAAGCGCAATGCGAGCCAAGCGAGGCCCGCTCCCACAAAGACCCCCAGTAGCGCGACCAGCAGGAACGCTGCGATTCTTCCGCTGCACCTCATGTGACACCTCCGGCCATCCGTTCGGCAAGGGCGATCAGCGTCCGCGTCCCGGCGCCGGTGGCCCCCTCGACCTGGTGTGGTTCGTCCTTCTCGCTCCACGCCGTGCCAGCGATATCCATATGGGCCCAGGCGGTATCTCCCACGAACTCGCGCAGGAACCAGGCTCCGGTAATGGTCCCTGCCGGGCGCCCGCCGACATTCTTCAGATCCGCGGTCTTGCTGTCCAACTGGGCCCGGTACTCGGGAAACAGCGGCAGGCGCCACATGCGCTCGCCGGCCCTATCGCCGGCATCCAGCACTGCCTCAAGGAACGGGCTATCGTTGCCCATAACGCCTGCGGCAACATGTCCGAGAGCGATGATACAGGCTCCGGTCAGCGTGGCAACGTCTATCAGATGAGTGGCTCCCAACTGACGCGCGTAGGCGAGTCCATCGGCCAGCAGTAACCTCCCCTCAGCATCCGTGCTCACGATTTCGATGGTCTTGCCGTTGAGTGCCTTCACGATATCGCCCGGTCTGTACGCTCGACCGCTGGGAAGATTCTCGGCGGCGGGAATCACGCCGAGCACATCCACGCCGAGCTTGAGCTGGCCCACCGCGCGAAGGGCCCCCAGCACCGCAGCCGCGCCGGCCATGTCCTGCTTCATGGTCTCCATCTTCTCCGCTGGCTTGATGGAGAGTCCGCCGCTGTCGAAGGTCAATCCCTTGCCAATGAAGGCGATGCGGGGGCCGCCTTCCTTCCCGCGGTGACGCAGCACCATAAGACGGGCCGGCTCCTCGCTTCCCCGGGCGACCGCCAGGAATGCCCCCATCCCAAGCCTCTCGAGCTGGTCCGGGCCGAGCACTTCCACCTCCAGGCCCGTGCTCTCTCCCGCCGCGGCCGCCTCCTCCGCCAGCCGAGAGGGAGTGACCTCATTGGGGGGGAGATTGACAAGACGGCGGGCATAGTTGGTCGCCTCGCCAGCAACGCGACCGGCGCGAGCGGCCTCCGACACGGCCTCGGCGTCATCTTCGGAGACGCCCAGAAGAGACAGCTCATCCAGCTCCTGCGGCAGCT
>CP070816.1:2149945-2154326 GCA_020344235.1 Armatimonadota bacterium | reverse complement strand
GTGCGTGTTTCGCAATCACGAGCTTCGGGTGGCGCTGGTGGTGGGGGTCGGGATGGTGCTGCTGACGTGGAGGGTGGAGGCGTGGGGGCCGCGGTTCTGGGGGGCATGAAGGGGTAGGCGGCCTGGAGGCGAGGAGGGCGGAGGAGAGGGAGTGAAAGGCGCGCTCGGGCTGAGGAGGATTCACGGCCACCTTGTATTGGCGGTCTTGGGACTGGTGCTTGCCCGGCCGGGGGTGGTGACGAATCTGGTGGGGAGCGGGCTGGTGGCGGCGGGTCTGGTGGTTCGCGTGTGGGCGGCCGGGGTGCTGGAGAAGGGTGGTCGGCTGTGCACGGACGGACCCTATCAGTATGTGCGGCACCCTTTGTATGTGGGGAGCCTAGTGGCGGCGCTGGGGTTCTGTGTGATGATGAGTGTGGTGTGGGCGTGGGTGGTGGTCCTTCCGCTGTTTATCGTTCTGTACGCGGTCCAGGTTTCGCTGGAAGAGCGGCTTCTTCGCGCGGAGTACGGGGAGAGGCACGCGGAGTATGCGGCAGAGGTACCGAAGGTCCTGCCGCGGCTTCGAAGCGGCGGAGTTGGAGGGGGCCGGCGGTGGTCGTTCTCGCAGGCCTTGGCCAACCGAGAGCAGTACCACGTGTTTGTGACAGTGGGACTCGTGGCGCTGTTCTACGCGAAGTGGTATTGGGGTTGGTAGGCCGGTGACGCAGCGGGGGCTGTGGCTGGCGGCTCTGGGTTTGGGGGTGGTGTTCCTCTGCGGGTGCGCGCGCGGCGAGAAGCGGACTGAGCTGGAGCTGTGGATCGCCGACTTCAACCAGGATACGCGAGACCTGCTCGACAAGGAGCTGATCCCGCGCTTCGAGGCGGCTCACCCGGGGGTGAAGGTCAACACACAGTATGTTTACTGGACGCATCTGGACGAGAAGCTGACGATCAGCTTTGCGGGCGGGGTGGCGCCGGATGTGTTTCAGGTGGGGGCGGAGTACGTGGGCGGGCTGGCCTACCGGGGGATGGCGGAGCCGCTGGACGAGTATGTGGCGCGGTGGGGGGAGGCGGATGACTACTTCCCGGCGTCGTGGAGCACGTGCGTTTACCGCGGGCGCGTGTATGGGCTTCCATACTTGTCGGCGCCGCGTGTGCTGCTCTACCGAAGGGATCTGCTGAGAGAGGCCGGATTCGAGCGGCCTCCGGACACTTGGGAGGAGCTGGCGGAGGCGGCGGAGCGGATGACGGTGAGGCGGGGGGAGATCATTGACCTGGCGGGGATGAATCTGCTGGTGTCGTGGCAGATCTTCGTGGAATTCCTGTGGGAGAATGGGGGTCGGATCTTCGATGAGGAGGGGCGGCGTTCGCTGCTGGACAGCCCGGAGGCGATCGAGGCGCTGCAGTTCTATGCTGATCTCTATAACAAGCACCGCGTGTGTCCGACGGCGGGGATGCCGGTGGCCGGCGGAGCGGTGCCGGTCTTTGCCTCGAAGCGGGCGGCGATGGAGATCATGAATCAGTTCGGGATCTACAATGTGAAGAAGTATGCCCCCGAGTTGCTCCCCGAGGTCGGAATCGCCGCGACGCCGAGGCGGAAGGAGCGGGTGGTGTCGGTTTACACGGACTGGCTCGCGATGTCGCCGCAGAGCCCGCACAAGGAGCTGGCGTGGGAGCTGATGACGTTCCTGATGGAGCCGGAGAACCTGGCGGCCTATAATGCGACGCTGTTCTTCATTCCGCCGCGGCGGTCGGCGGTGGAGGCGGCGGGGTTCATGGCGGAGAACCCGCAACTCGGGGAGTTCGTATCTCTCATGGAGGAGTACGGGCGGTCGCTGCCGGCGATACCGGAGTGGTTCGACATACGGACGGGTCTGCAGGCGGCGGTGGAAGCGGCGGTCTATCAGACGAAGACGCCGGAGCAGGCGCTGCGGGACTACTCGCGGGAACTGGACGAACTGCTGGCGGAGCGGGTGGAGCGAGAGTGAAGACACTGGCGAGAGCGCTATGCTACATGCTCCCGTACTGGGGGTGGCAGTCGGCGGCGCTGGCGTGCGCGGTGGTGGTGACGGCGGCGGGATTCGTCTGGCCCTTCGTGAGCATGCACTTGGTGGATGATGTATTCCTGTCGAACGACGCGGCCGCGCGTCGGCTGGCGGTGCTCTACCGCATCACGTACTGGGCGATTGGCGCCACGTTGATCTGGAGCGCCTTCGGGCTGGCGAGGAGCTATCTGTTCGCGCGTGCGGGGGAGGGGGCCGCTGCTGACCTGCGACGCGACCTATTCCGCCATCTTCACACCCTCCCGATGAAGTACTTCGATCGGCGGAAGACGGGCGACATCATGTCGGTCGTGCAGAACGATGTGGAGGCGCTGCAGCTTCTCTACTCTTCGACGTTGGTTGACGTCATCACGAACATCCTGATGGCCGCGGTAGCGATCGGGATTCTCGTGTGGAAGGATTCGCGGCTGGCGCTGATAGCGTTGCCGGTGCCGGTGCTGTTCGGAATCACGCTGGCAGTCTTCGGGCGGCCGCTCCGGAGAGCGGGCCGGCGGGTGCGCGAGGACACGGGGAAGGTGCAGGAGGTCCTGCAGGAGACGATCTCCGGGGCGCGCGAGGTGAAGTCGTTCGGGCGCGCGGGGAGTGAGCTGGGCCGGTTCATGGGGCGGGTGTTCGGGCTGGTCCGGTCGCGGGTGCAGCAGGCGGTGATCGGGTCGGGGAACTGGTCGGTGGCGAACCTGATCGCGTGGGGTGGGATGACGTTTGTGGTGCTGGTGGGTGGGGTGAACCTGATCCGGCATGAAGAGATGTCTCCGGGGGCCCTGATCCTGTTCATTAACGTTGTGGCCATGCTCTTCGGGCCGGCGAGCGCGTTCGTGAACCTGTACACTCAGGTGGCGGGGGCGGTGGGCGCGGCCGATCGGGTCTTCGAGTTCATTGACGCTCAGCCCGAGGTGGAGCAAGAGGGCGCGGCCGAGCTGGCTCGGGTGGAGGGACGGGTCCGGTTCGAGGGGGTAAGCTTCCGGTACGGGGAGGAGGAGCCGGAGGTCGTGCGAGACGTCGAGCTTGACGTGCGGCCGGGGGAGATGATCGCGCTGGTGGGGCCGAGCGGGGCGGGGAAGACGACACTGGTCTCCCTGATCGCGCGGCTGTACGATGTGAGGAAGGGGCGAGTGCTGGTGGATGATGTGGATGTGCGGTCAGTGACGCTTGCCTCGCTGCGCTCGCAGATCGCATTCGTCCCGCAGGAGACATTCCTCTTCGGCACAAGCGTCAAGCAGAACATCGGGTTCGGCCGAGAGGGGGCGACGGACGAGGAGATCGTGGCTGCGGCGACGGCGGCCAACGCGCACGATTTCATCACGGAGCTGCCGAAAGCTTACGAGACGGAGGTTGGGGAGCGCGGCGTGCGGCTGTCGGTGGGACAGAAGCAGCGAATTGCCATCGCGCGGGCGATACTGCGCGATCCGCGCATTCTGATTCTGGATGAGGCGACATCCGCGCAGGATTCGGAGTCGGAGCGGCTGGTGCAGGAGGCGATGGGGAGGTTGATGGCGGGCCGGACGTCGTTCGTGATCGCGCACCGGCTTTCGACGGTGCTGCGGGCGAACCGGATTGTGGTGTTGGAGGACGGAGAGATCACGCAGGTGGGGAAACACGCGGAACTGCTGGCTGAAGGTGGTACCTACGCGCGGCTCCACGCGTTGCAGTTCGCGGCAGAGCCGGTGGTGGGCGTGCGGGATAGCGAGGAGCACGCTAGCTGAAGGGATGGTCGCTCAGACAAGGAGAGTGACATGGTGAGGGTGTTGGTGATTCTTGCGCTTGGGATGGCGCTCGCCGGGCGCGTCGGGGCCGACGGCGACCCGTCTGCGACGACTGCATCGCCGCTGTTCAGGTTGGAAGGCTTTGAGAGAGGCAAGGTCGCTGTGGCTGACATCTCAGGTGACGGGCGGGCTGATCTAGTCCTTGTCAGCCGTCACGTGGCTGGTGAGTCTGGCGGGGGCCCGGGAAGCGTCACCCTCTGGATACTGGAACGGCGCGGGGACGGCTTTATTGTGACTCACGAAGAGACACTTCCGGCAGGCGCAGTTGACCTTGATGTGGGTGACCCGGACGGTGACGGGCAGAACGAGGCAGTTGTGGTTGTCACGGACCAGCAGCGGGAGCCGAGACGCATCCGGACCCGCATGTATGTCATCGGGCGCTCGCCCGCCCGAACGGACGCGCAACAACCCGGATACTGCATCGAGTGGTCTTCAGCAGTCTGGACCGTTGAAGACCATATAGGTGGGGGGACTGTTCGGTGTCTAGAGTTGTTCGCCGAGCCGCTCGTCGCGATCGGAAGAGAGCGCGAGGTGCGGTTCTTCGGCTGGACGGGAAGCACGTACGCTGAGGTAGCCGAC
>CP070816.1:2146773-2149845 GCA_020344235.1 Armatimonadota bacterium | reverse complement strand
GCTGAGCTCACCTCCGCTCAGGTACTTGTGCATCAGGGCCTCGTCAGTCTCGGCGGCGGCCTCGAGCAGGGCCTCTCGGAACCGCGAGACGAGGGTCATCATGTCCTCGGGGATCGGCTCCTCCTGGAAATCTCTGCCTTCCTCGTCGAGGTATGCAATGGCCTTCATGCGGATGAGGTCCACCACTCCGCGGAAGTCTGCTTCCTGGCCGAGGGGGAGGTGAACGGCGATGGCGCGGCAGCCGAGGCGCTCGCGCATGGCGTGAAGGACGCGATGGAAGTCGGCCCCGGTGCGGTCCATCTTGTTGACGTAGGCGATGCGGGGGACGCTGTACTTGTTGGCCTGGCGCCAGATGGTCTCGGACTGGGGCTGGACTCCGCCGACTGCGCAGAAGATGGCGACGACGCCGTCGAGGACGCGGAGAGAGCGCTCCACCTCGACGGTAAAGTCTACGTGGCCGGGGGTGTCGATGATGTTGATGGCGTGGTCGCGCCAGAAGCAGCTGGTGGCGGCGGCGGTGATGGTGATGCCGCGTTCCTGCTCCTGGGCCATCCAGTCCATGGTGGCCGCGCCGGCGTCCACCTCACCCATCCGGTGGACCCGACCGGTATAGAAGAGGATCCGTTCAGTGGTGGTGGTCTTGCCGGCGTCAATATGGGCCGCAATACCGATATTACGCGTCTTGTCGAGCGAAAACTCGCGCGCCATAGGTCATCGACTTCTCTTGTGGTGGCAGCTCCGAAGCCGGCAGAGACTTGGCAACTGCCCACATGGGGCCACCCTCCGAAACTGAGCAGGGCAGGCCCGGCCGTCGATGGCCTAGGGCTCCCTGCCATCCGCCGTGCCCGCCGGGCGGGCGCAGACGGATGCTTCCGAGGCTACCACCTATAATGAGCGAAGGCCCGGTTGGCTTCCGCCATCCTGTGGGTATCCTCTCGCTTTTTTACCGAAGCTCCCTGTCCTGAAGCGGCGTCCATCAGTTCGGACGCCAGTTTCTCCTGCATTGTGCGCCCGGGACGAGCACCGGCGCTTTGCACCAACCAGCGCAATCCCAGCGCCAGCTTGCGCGTGGGGCGCACTTCAATAGGCACCTGATAGGTCGCGCCGCCGACGCGCCTGGGTCTCACCTCGAGGGTGGGCATGATCTGACGCAATGCCTGCTCGAAGACCTCAAGCGGGTCCTTGCTGGTGCGCGAGGCGACCTCCTCCAAGGCGCCGTAGACAACGCGCTCGGCCACGCTCTTTTTTCCCCGGCGCATAATCTGGTTGATGAGCCGGGAAACCAAACGGCTTCCGTACACAACATCCGGCCGCGGTGTGCGACGCGCGACCGGTCCCTTCCTCGGCATGTGTTTCTCCGCTTCCGATTACTGATTCAGGGCAGAGCTCACCGGCGCTTTCTGTTTTCTACTGCTTGGGCCTTTTTGCTCCGTAGCGGGAACGCGCCTGCCTACGTTCGTCCACCCCGGCTGTGTCCAACACCCCCCGCACGATATGATAGCGAATGCCCGGCAAATCCTTAACCCTTCCACCGCGCACGAGGACGACAGAGTGCTCCTGGAGGTTGTGCCCCTCTCCAGGAATGTAGGCCAGCACCTCGATTCGGTTGCTTAGGCGCACGCGCGCTACCTTGCGAAGGGCCGAGTTGGGCTTCTTGGGGCTGACCGTATAGACCCGCGTGCAGACGCCCCGCTTGAGCGGGCCAGAGGCTCGGCGGAATCGGCGATGGTAGGCGTTGAACTGCCACCCGAGGGCCCAGCGGACCGTCGGTGTCGCCCGCAAGGGCTTCTGTTTCCTGCCTTTCCGCACCAACTGGCTGATTGTAGGCACAATAATGGCTCTTCCTGTGGACTCGCGCCTCAGGCGCGGCCGCGTGAGTGGGGCTCGCTTGAGAGGCGACAACGCAACAGAATAGCAGAAACGGTAGCCCTTGTCAACGGATATTCACACGTCCGAACACGGTATTTCGGGCACCGCGAGCAAGTGGCGTGGGCGACCTTCTGGATGACAGCGACGGGACCCTGGGGCACACTTGGGAGAGGGCTGTTGACGGTGGTATCTGCCTTCACTAGAATGGCAGCGAGCGAGGGTCAGGTGACAAGGGTCGTCACAATCATTCCCGCACGTTATGCTTCGACGCGCTTTCCGGGAAAGCCACTTGCGGATCTCTGGGGGAAGCCGCTGATTCAGCACGTATATGAGCGGGCCCTGCAGGCACGATCTGCAGAGCGGGTGATCGTGGCTACGGACGATGAGCGGATCGCTGCCGCGGCTGCGGGGTTTGGCGCGGAGGTGGCGATGACGGCGCCGGAGCATCCGAGCGGCACGGATCGAGTCGCCGAGGTGGCGGGCCGAATCGAGTGCGATCTGATAGTGAACGTGCAGGGGGATGAGCCGCTGATCGAGCCGGCCTCGATAGATGCCGCAACGGAACCGTTGATTGAGGATCGGGGTATCCCGATGGGAACGCTGTGCTGCCCTATAGATAATGTGGAGGATTTGGCGAACCCGAATGTGGTGAAGGTGGTTGTGGACAGGGAGGGGTTCGCGCTGTACTTCTCGCGACTGCCGATTCCGTTCGTGCGGGATGACCGGCGCGAGGCGACGCGATATAGGCATATCGGGCTGTATGCTTACCGGCGGGAGTTTCTGCTGGAGCTGGCGAGGCTGAAGCCGACGCCTCTGGAGAGAGCGGAGAAGCTGGAGCAACTGCGGGCGCTTGAGCACGGCCACCGCATTCGGGTGGTGCAGGTGGCTTCCGCGTGGCCCGGGGTTGATACGCCGGAGGATCTGGAGGGGCTGGAAAGCAGGCGGCCTGAGGAGGAGTGATGCTCGGCCTCGGCCCGGCGCTGGCGCGGCTGGCCTCATCCATAGCCGGCCGCGGAAGCATGCAGGTGCGGTTTGAGTTGCGCGAGCAGAGGGGGGCGCGGTGCACACGGCGAAGTGCGCGCTGAGGGAGGGGAGGCCGGTGCTGGTGACACAGTGGTCGGGGGGCCACCCGGCGGGAGGCAATCGGGAACTGCTGGCGGATGGGGCGGCGGCTTTGCAGCCAGGCGACGACGTGGTGGAGGC
>CP070816.1:2137144-2146673 GCA_020344235.1 Armatimonadota bacterium | reverse complement strand
GAGGAGAAGCCCGAGGCGCCGAAGAGCGACTACGCCGTAACCGGTTTCTACATCTACGACGCCCGGTGCTTCGGTTACGTCCGCCAGTCGGAGCCATCTGCTCGCGGCGAGCTTGAGATCACGACCGTGAACAACTTCTACATCCAGGATGGCCTGATGACCTGGAGCGAGCTTGACGGGCTGTGGCTGGACTGCGGCTCCTTTGAAGGCCTCTTCGAGGCCAATCGCGTAGTGGCAGAAGCGCGGCGCGAGGGGAGGGACCAGTTCCTACCCACGCCGCCAAAGCCCCAGAACCAGAACGTACCAAGGAAGACCTAGAGTCACCGCGCACATGCAAGTCCGGGCGCGGACAGACAGCTAGGACCCCCGAGTGGCGCCGGGCCTCTGCACCGTTTCGATGCCCTGCAGTCCACAAACGCGGCCAGTACCCCCAGTATGGACCTGGATGTGACACTCAGCGTCCTTTTCGGTCAAGCAACATCTCGACTCCGCGTCGACCCCGCTGACATACTGCTGTTCGACCCCCAGTTGCGGAGCATCGAATGCGCCGGCCGGGTCACATCTCGGCCATAGTGTGGTAGATGTGTTACCAGAGGTCGAATCCCAGCAAAGGTGAGCGTAGTTGCATCTCCCTGGGCCGTTCTGCATGAGACTCACGACGGGGCTCATTGGTGGCGGGATACGGAACCCCGACACTGAAGCTGAACAGATCGGACTCGCGCGATCTGCCTGAGCGGTAGTTCTTTGATAGACTGGCCTCGTCGAGGCTCAACAACCGGAGTCAAACCGCGCGCGACCGCGACAGCCTATTCACGTCGCGCCCCCGAGAACCATGGTAGAGAACCGCTGTAGAGTCCGCGTCCTCATACCGCTCGCTCTGGGGTTGGCAATCCTGCTCGGCAGCTTCCTCTTCAGCATCAGGCGGCACAAGGAGGCTGCGATCGAAGCCGAACTGGCGAGCACCCTCAGAGCCGTTCCCCATGCCTTTCAGAACGAGCTGCAGAGCGATGCCGACACTATGAGCGCGGTCCTTCGAGCGCTGGCCCTCAACGAACAGGTAAGATCCGCCTTTCGTTCACGAGATAGAGCGCAGCTGCTCGCACTCGTCACCCCCGTCTTCGACCAGCTTCGCGCCGAGCATCACATCACACACTTCTACTTCAGCGATTCCCTCCGCGTCAACCTGCTCCGCGTTCACCAGCCCCATGTCCACGGAGATACCGTAGATCGCCACACGACGCTGACCGCGGAGAGCACCCGCGAGATCTCTCACGGGCTTGAGTTCGGGCCGCTGGGCACTCTCGCCCTAAGAGTCGTCATGCCCTGGTACGACCAGGAAGGGTTGATAGGCTACGTTGAGCTCAGCGAGGAAATCACCCACATCATCCCAAGAGTGTGCGAGGCGTGTGACGCCGAACTCTTCGTGACCGTTGACAAGCAGCATCTTTACGAAGAAAGTTGGAAGACACGTCAGGAGCTCCTGGGCGTACGTGGGGACTGGGATCAATTCCCGGAGTGCGTCGTCTTTGCGCAGACGCTTGAGGAGATCCCCCGGAGTGTTTCAGACTACCTCCCACGGCGACAGCACGAGCACGGAGTCGCCTGGGTCAGCGCAGCCACGGCAGACGGCCAGCGCTACCGCGGCGCTTTCCTGCCGCTTCGTGATGCTCGAGGGGTTGCTATCGGCGACCTCATCGCGATGCGCAACGTCACCAAAGAGCTTGCGGCCGCCAATGCCGCCGCTCTTCTCAGCAGTGTCACATGGCTCGCAGTCGGAGGTATCCTGCTTGCTTTTTTCTATGTGTTCCTCGGCCGGGTGGAGCGCCGATTGGTCGAAGTGAACCAACGCCTCGAAGTTCTGGCTACCACGGACGAGCTGACCGGGTTGATGAACCGCCGCGCCATTGTAGCTCGACTCGAAGAAGAGCTTACCCGGAGCCGGCGAGAAGGAACTCCCCTCAGCCTCATCATGATGGACCTCGACAACTTCAAGCAGGTCAACGATGAGCGCGGTCACACTGTCGGAGACGCCGTGCTGAAAGAGTGCTGTCGCCGGCTGACCGCGGCGACTCGCCCGTACGACCAGCTGGGGAGAATGGGCGGGGATGAGTTCCTTCTGCTGCTTCCCGGCGCGAACCAGCACGCCGCGTTAGCTGTCGCCGAGCGCATGCGTAGTGCCATCGGCAACGAGTCGTTTCCCCGTGGGGCGGGCCCCCCGTTCCGACTGACCGCCAGCCTGGGCGTGACCGAGGCCGTGGACGCCCCTTCGACGGAGACCATACTCACAGTCGCCGACAACAGGCTGTATGGGGCGAAAGCTTTGGGAGGCGACCGCGCCTGCGGACTGCCTTGCTCCTAGCAGCCTGTTCTTCCCGAAAACCGCGCTTAGGCTGATTGTAGACGCCCGACGGCTAACCACTCCGTTGCCAGTCGTGACAGCGCTCTCGAGGGTGCTTGGCAGGCACACGGCACCGCCCCCCCACAAGTGCTTCTGCGCCCCGCTGGGAGTAGAGACAGACTACCTCGCCCCGTCTACTCCCCGTCCCCGCAGGACTCCCGCGCCAGCTCCTGCCCTCGCGCCAGTGCCCGCTCGTTGACTCCGATCAAGTTCTCGTATCCCCTCCCCGCCAGCACCCGCATCGCTCCCCTCACGCTCTCCGGGGAGACGATCGGTCGTCTCTCCAGAAAAGCCCCCAGCATTACCACATTCGCCACTTGCCGGTTTCCCAGGTTCTCCGCAGCATCGAGTGCGGGGACCGGCAGCATCTTGCACGTGTCGTTGTCCGGCCCCGCCTCCACCAGCGAGCTGTTCAGCACGAACAGCCCGCCCGGCTTTACGCGTTTGGCGAACCGGTCCAAAGACGCCCGATCCATGATCAGCAGGGAGTCGGCGAGCGAGACCTCCGGCGAGCCGATCCGCTCTGAGGCCACGATGACAGTGCAGTGCACCGGCCCCCCCCGCATCTCCGGCCCATACGAAGGCGCCCACACCACCTCCCGACCCTCGGCCAGCGCGGCATTGGCCAGCAGGAGGCCGGCCAGCACCACGCCCTGCCCCCCGAACCCCGCGATCAACACCTCGTGATGTAGCCGCTCCCCGCTCATTTCAGTTCTGAGAGCCCTTCACCGACCACAAACTCTTTCAGGGGATAGTAAGGCACCATATTATCGTCCAGCCACGACAGCGCCTCCTGCGGCGGCATCCCCCACCGCGTCGGGCAGGTGGATAGCACCTCCACCAGCGAGAAGCCAAGCCCCTTGAGCTGAGCCTCGAAAGCCTTGCGCACCGCCCGCTTCGCCTCCCGCACCAGCCGCGGATTGGTCACCGTCACCCGCGCCAGGTATGCCGGTCCCTCCAGCGAACTCAGTAGCTCGCAGACGCGGATCGGATTGCCGGCCACCTTCGGGTCGCGGCCGTGCGGAGTCGTCGTCGTCTTCATTCCGGGGAGCGTGGTCGGCGCCATCTGGCCGCCCGTCATCCCGTAGACCGCGTTGTTGATGAAGATGATGCTGATATTCTCGCCCCGCGCCGCGGCGTGGATCGTCTCCGCGATACCGATGGAGGCCAGGTCCCCGTCCCCCTGATAGGTGAACACAAACAGGTCCGGCCGCACTCGCTTCACGCCGGTAGCAACCGCCGCCGCGCGGCCGTGGGATGCTTCGATCATGTCACATGTGAAGTAGTTGTACGCGAACACCGCACAGCCCACGGACGCAATCCCGACCGCCCGTTCGGCCAGCCCGAACTCGTCCATCACCTCCGCTACCAGTCGGTGGACTATCCCATGGGTGCACCCGGGGCAGTAGTGCATTCTTACCGGTTCGAGCGTCCGCGGGCGCTCGAACACGACGCTTGTCTCGGTCTCGGCTTTCATGTTCGTGCTCACTTCTCGGCCGCCAGGCGCTCGATCTCCCCAAGCACCTGTGCGGGGGTGGGCACAATGCCGCCGGTCCGGCCGTACAGGTGTACCGGGCAGCGCCCCTCCACCGCCAGGCGGACGTCCTCGGCAAGCTGGCCCAGGCTCAGCTCGACCACCAAGATCGCCTCCACCTGCTCGGCGAGATCCGCGATCTGCCCGCTGGGAAACGGAAAGAGGCTGATCGGTCGGAAGAGCCCCACGGGCAGGCCCGCGGCACGGCCCTGCTCGACAGCCGCCACTGAGATGCGTGCCGTCGTGCCATAGCCTACCAGGGCGATCTTGGCTCCCGCCAGGTGCTCGGTGGTATACCGCACTTCACTCGCTGCGGCCTCGTCGTAGCGTCCCTGGATCCGAAGGTTCACCTCCTCCAGATCCGGCGCCTCTATGTAGAGCGAGTTGATGATATTGCGCGGGCGGCCTTTCGCCCCGTCGGTGGCCCATGGCTTGGCGGGCAGGTCTTCGGGTTCCACCACCTCCTGCGGAATCACCACTGGCTCCATCATCTGTCCCATGAGCGCGTCGCCGAGAATCATCACGGGGCTTCGATAGCGGTCGGCGATGTCGAAAGCCTCGCGGGTCAGATCGTAGAGCTCTTGCACCGACCACCCAGCCAGCACAAGTGTGCGGTAATCCCCGTGGCCGCCACCCTTGACCGCTTGGAAGTAGTCAGCCTGTGCGGGGGCGATGTTGCCGAGGCCGGAGCCGCCGCGCATGATATTGACGATCACGCAAGGCAGCTCCGACTCTGCTATGTAGGAGATGCCTTCCTGCTTGAGGCTGATTCCCGGGCTGGAGGAGGTGGTCATCGTCCGCGCGCCAGCGGCCGCCGCGCCGTACACCATGTTGATCGCGCCGACCTCGCTCTCGGCCTGCACGAAGACACCGCCGACCTCCGGCATGTGGGCGGCCAGGTAGTCGGGGATCTGGTTCTGCGGGGTAATGGGATAGCCGAAGTAGGCGCGGCAGCCGGCATCCAGAGCGGCCTGGGCGATGGCCTCGTTGCCCCGCATGAGTATTCGTTCCCCGCGAGCAACCATCATCGTTGCGGTCTTTCCTCTTCGGCGGCTCGATTCACAGCAAGACCAGGTTATCCCGGTGGATCGCCTCGTCGAAGTCTCGGTGCCCCAGCCGCTTCGGGATATCTTTCGATCTACAGCCCTGAATTCTTTTCAAGTCCGCCGAATTATAGTTCGCCAGCCCCCGCGCGATCTCGCGCCGCCTCCCGGCTTCGTCCACCATCACCGAAACCATGTCGCCGGCCTCGAAGTTGCCCTCCACAGTCGTCACGCCCACCGGCAGGAGGCTCTTGCCGGCCTCCAGCAGGGCCTTGGCGGCCCCCTGATCCACGGTGATCCTCCCCTTGGGCAGGGCCGCGTATGCTATCCATCGTTTCCGGGAACGGAGCTTCTCCGCCTTTGGCAGGAAGATGGTGCCAACCTCTTCGCCCGCCATTATGCGGCGGATGACATTCGGCTCCCGCCCGTGGGCGATCACCATTATTACCCCGGCGTTCATCGCCAGCTCGGCCGAGTCCAGCTTGGTGCGCATCCCGCCCCGCCCCGCTGGCCCCCCAGAATCCAGCGCCGCCTTCTCCATCTCCGGCGTGATCTCCCGCACCACCGGGATGAGTTCGGCCTTCGGGTCCCGGTTTGGATCGCCATTGTAGTAGCCGGGCACATCGGAGAGGGAGAGCAGCAGATCGGCTTCGAGCTTGGACGCCACCACCGCGGCGAGGCGGTCGTTCTCCCCGATCTGCACGCCGTCGGCGGACACCGAGTCGTTCTCGTTGAGGACGGGGACCACGTGGTACTCCCGTAGCAGCGTGCTGAGGGTATTGCGCAGGTGGAGGTACCGGCGGAAGTCGGAGAGTTCCAACTGCGTGAGGAGCACCTGCGCTGTCGGCTGGCCGAACTTGCCGAAGATCTCCCGGTAGCGCCACATCAGCTCGATCTGGCCCACGGCGGCGGTTGCCTGGCGCGCGGGCAGGTCCAGGCTCTGATCGCGGATGCCGAGGTGAGCGCGGCCCGCGCGGATGGCGCCGCTGGTGACCAGTACGATCTGCTTGCCGGCGCGCGTTAGCTCGGCGACCTGCTCTGCCAGGTGGGTGAGGTGGTCTTCGTCAACCGCTCCGTCCGGTGTGGTGACAACTTTAGAGCCGAGCTTGATGACGATGCGTGCCGCGTCTTGGAGCTGGGACCGGGCGTCAGACACCGCTGGGATCCTCGGGAAGATTGTAGCACTTTGCTGGCCGACTGTCGAACGGGATGCCGGCTCGTCTTCATGGCGCGGAGGCGGGCGCGGAGGTCCGAGATAGTGCTATCACTCGGCTTCGACATTACACCTCACACCGATCCGGATTGTGCTCTCGTGGGAGTGTGCGGACACTCTCATAGGAGTGGGACAATGGACAATTCGCGGCCAATCAGCTAGTTGACCGAATTGACCATTTGCCCGAGAGGGCATCTGAGAGGGCCGTGGCTGTGACCGCGAATTGACCAAAGAATGTCCATGTCCGTCCATTGGCCGAAGTATGACCGTTCGGCCATTTTGGACATTTGCCAGCGCCAGCGTCTCATGGGACCTCCCCTACTGTCCCGACTTCGGTACCTGCCTCCAACGATCAGGGGTGCGTATCCAGTCCGAGTCCTCGCCCTCGATGACCCGTCCTGTGGGAGCCCGCCCAGGGCCGACACCTATCCATCCGAGTTCGATGCCCATCCTCGATGGCGTGAAGTACTCCATCTCATCAGTGAAGGGGTCCACCCGTAGAAGGACCGAGTAACTGACGCCATCACGGTGCGTGTAATACAGTGTATGGTAGGCCCACGGCCTCGGCCGCGATTGAATCCGTTGGTGGTCGACCACGCCGGCCTGTGCGGGTGTACCCCACATCGGCGCGGGCCCCCATAGACACAACCACGTCAGCGCCACTGCAATCGCCGTCAGCACGACCTTCGTGTAGCGGTCTCCCATCTTCCTCGCCTCCTTCGCCCGCGCCGGGGCGCGGTAGAATAGGGGACAACTCAGCGCGGTAACTCACTCCCTCCACGGCTCTTCACCGGGCCGCGGCCAGCCCCTTCACAAACAGCGCCTTTGGGGTCACCGGCTTCTTACGCGAGTCCATGAGTAGTGAAGAGGAAAGGCGAAAAAGGCAGGAAATTCCTGGGTCTTTACGGTGGGCGGTTTGGGGGAATCGCGCGCTTTGAGGGCCAAGGGAAGGGGCAAGAGACACGTGGCTAGGTGGCCTACGGCCACCACCACCCCGGCCGCTTTCAGCGGCCTAGGGGCTCCCGCCCTACGAGGCCTACGGTCAGGGAGAACTCCAACATGCCCGCGGCGCAGCGTGGCAGGAGCAAGCTCCTGCCCAACGGACAACAACGGGAGCTTGCAAAGGGGATCGCGTACGAGCGGCCCGGCGCGCGGGGGCAAGATCCCGCTCGGCAACGTGGCTAAGCCTGCTTCGCCAAGGCTATGGACAACTCTGGCTCCTGCCGAACGGATCATGGCGGCGCGCGCGGGCACGCGCCCTGTAGCAGGAGGATGGCGGGCGGCGGATAAGGAGGGGCGGGACGAAGGCGGGGGGACTGGACAGATGAGGAGGTAGTGAGGTGAGAAGTAGTCAGCGGAGGCGAGCAGAGCAGCCGGCGAAATACGATATCGTTTACTCCCGCGAGGTGGAGACGCCGCATGTGAAGTGGGCCGACCCGTATATGAACGGGCCGATTCGCGCGTTCATCATATCGAGCGTGCACGAGGGGCGGACGGTGGTTGAGCTGATGCAGCGGCTGACGATGGAGCCGCGGGTGGTGAGCGTTGATCCGAGATGGGATGTGAACAAGTGGTGCATTGATCGGTACGCTGACTTCGACAACCTGGTTCCCAAGGACTACTCGAAGTCCTATCAGGTGCTGGAGACGGAGCTTCAGTCGAGCGCGCGGTACGACGTGCTGGTGATGCACAGCATGCTGGGGTGGAACGATACTCCGAAGAAGATCCGCGGCATGATCGAGGCGCGGGTGCGGCGGGGGATGGGGCTGGTGTTGGTGCATCCCCATCTCGGCGAGGATGAGCGGGACAAGAGCCTGTGGGAGCTTTCGCCGATTGCGGGGGTGAAGCCGACGACGCTGAAGGCGCCCGGGGCGGGGATTGACGAGGGGTACCCGAAGCCGCCGCAGGAGGTGATGTCCGGAGCGCGGTGGGAGAAGGCGGCGGATCACTTCATCGTTGACGGGATTCCCTTTGAGGCGCTGCCTTACGGCCCGCTGAAGCACTACGTGTACCGGCTGGGGAAGGGGGCGAAGGCGCTTGCTACGGGCGAGGGCGGGTCGCCGGTGGTGGCGGTGAAGAAGTGTGGGAAGGGCCGCGTGGTCGGGCTGGCGTACCACAACTACGCTCTCTATCCAGAGGTCCAGGCGCGGCGCGGCGAGCTGAAGGAGAACTTCTGGGAGTACCTGTTCAGCCTGCTAATGCGCTCGATTGTGTGGGCGGGCGGTAAGGAGCCCGCGATCCGGCTGAAGGCGGTGGAGTTGTCGGCGCGGCGCTTTGCGTCGGACAAGGTCGGCGGGGGTAGTGTAACGCTCTGGCTGGGGAACGAGGGCGCGGCGAAGCAGGCGCGGGTGGAGGTGGTGTTTAGGGACGAGCGGGGTGAGGTGGAGGGGAAGGCGACGCGGAGCGTGCGGGTGACGCGGGGTGGGAAAGAGGTGACGGTCGGGCTGCCCAAGGGCATAGCCGCGGGCGGGCGGCACTTCGCGGATGTGATCGTGAGCGCCGGCGGAAAGAAGCAGGACTGGGGGACGGGGACGTATGAGGTGCGGCGTGAAGGGCGCGTGACGAAGGTGCTGCTCGACACGGACGCGGTGGCGGCCGGGGGCACGCTGAGCGGGCGGGCGAGGCTGGATGCTCAGCCGCGGGGGCTGACACTGGTCGCGGAGCTGTGGGATCAGAGTGGAAGGCTGCTGGACAGTCAGGGGTATGCCGTGCGGTCGGCGCGCGAGGTGCGCTTCCGGGTGAAGTGCGCGGGGCCGCTGACGAATGTCGGGTGGGTGAAGTGTCGGTTGGTGGACGGGAAGCGGTTCGTGGACGAGGCGCGGGCGGAGGTGGCGCTGACCGCGCCGCGGCGGAGGTGGGATGACTATGAGGTGAACGTGCCGTGGCTGCACGATGGGCTGTGGCCGTGGACCGGCCTGATCGAGGACCAGTACCGGCGGGCGGGGGTGACGAGCACATCGAACCCGCGGCTGAACTTCCTGCTGACGGTGTCGCTGGAGACGCCGGGCTTCGGCGTTTACTGGTACCGGCGGCAGCCCTACCTGCGGCGGAAGGCGCAGTACCGGAGGACGAAGGACACCAAGTATCTGGTGCGGGTGCCGTGCATCCACACGGAGGAGTTCCGGGTGCCGGTTGCGCGCACGATCAGGAGGAACATGCCTCGGGTGCTGAAGTACAACCCGCTGGCGTACTACCTGGCGGATGAGTCTTCGATCACGTGCTATGAGGATGCTCTCGACTTGTGCTGGAGCGAGGCGACACTTGCGGAGTTTCGGAAGTGGCTCGGGCGGCAGGATGGGCGGGGGGGGAAGCTGAACGCGGAGGGGGGGACGCGGTCTCGG
>CP070816.1:2133580-2137044 GCA_020344235.1 Armatimonadota bacterium | reverse complement strand
GTGGCGCGGGTGGCGGCGGGGCAGAGGATCGCCGCGGATGTTCCCCTGCCGGGCGCGGTGGAGTGCGCGTCGGAGATCGCCGGGCTGCGCGCGTCGCTGACGCCGGAGGAGGTCGAGCGATATCGCGCGGTGGGCCAGGCGGTTGGGGCCGCCATCGGGGAGGCGTGCATGAACGTGGAGCAGGGGATGAGGGAACATGAGGCGGCCGCGGAGCTGGCGGCGGCACACTACCGGCGCGGGGTGCAACCCATCGTGGTGCTGGTGGCGGCGGATGAGCGCTTGAAGAAGTATCGGCATCCCATTGCCACGGACAATGAGATAGAGCGTGTGGTGATGCTGGTGGTTTGCGGGCGGCGGCATGGACTGATCGTCTCCGCGACTCGCATCGTGCACTTCGGCGCAGTTCCGGAGGATCTCCGGCAGAGGCACAACGCGGTTGCCGCCGTGGATGCTGCATTCATCGCCGCCACTCGCCCCGGGGCGCGGATCGGGGAGGTCTTCAAGGCCGGCCTGGAGGCATACGCGGTCCAGGGCTATGAGGATGAGTGGAAGCTCCACCACCAGGGAGGGCCGACCGGATATGCGCCGCGGGACTACCGCGCTACCACAGAGACGGATGACACGGTACAGCCGGATCAGGCATTCGCGTGGAACCCGTCTATCACGGGAACCAAGTCCGAGGATACCATCATCGCCGCGGCGGAGGGGTCGGAGATCATCTCGGCATCGCCGGGGTTCCCCACCGTCACGGTGACGGCGGCCGGGCTCACTTTCGAGCGGCCCGACATCTTGGTCCGGTAGCGCGAGGAAGCCCGAGCTTCGTGCTGTGTATGAGGGAATCCCAGCGCACCCTCCTCGTCTGGAATTGTGGGTACGCTCAGACGTGACGAGGAGGTGGCCGGAGTGAAGAGACTCCTCGCACCATTGGCGATCACATTGGGCCTGGTGTTGGTTCTTGCCGTCGGCGCATTCCTCCAGAGCGCGCCGCCGGAGCACCGCCCGGAGAGGCGGGTCGCTTCGCGGTCCGCTGGGCCCGCTGTCTCCGGCGTCGAGCGGCCGATGCCGGTTGCTCAAGCGCCGGCCAGCAAGAGAACGCCTGCCGTTCAGGTTGAGGAGCCGGGAAGCAGCGCACAACCCGCCGCCCAGGCAGAGCCTGCCGCCCGGGCAGAGCCTGCCGCCCGGGCAGAGCCTGCCACCCGGGCAGAGCCTGCCACCCGGGCAGAGCCTGCCGCCCAGGCAGAGACGAAGCCGGCAGAGGGGCCGGCGGTGAAGACCGGCTGTGGGAGAGCAGTCCCATGTCCCAACCGGGACTGCCGGGACTGCCCGCTCAACCGGTATCTGAAGTAGCGCCAGCCGGGCCGCGATGCGCGACGGGAGCGCGGCTGCGGCGACGCTCACTCCTCGGCCGGCGGCAGCACGGACGCCCTCAGTATGTTGTCTCCCGCGGCGATCAGGTCAATCGTATCGAGCCCCTCCGCCACCCGGCCGAAGGCTGTGAAGCCCATCTCGTCCAGGTGGGGTGCTGGACGGAGGCAGATGTAGAACTGCGTGCTGGCTGAGTTGGGCAGCATGTGTTGCCCGCGGTAGAGGCGCGCCATGGCGATGACTCCCCGCTCGTGGGCGATGGGCGACCGCTCGTCGGGGATGGTGTAGCTCACAGGGGGCCGGCCGACGAGTTCCGGGGCGCCGGCCTGGATCACGAATCCCGCCTCCACCCGGTGGAAGGGCATCCCGTCGTAGAACCCCGCCTCCACGAGATTCAGGAAGTTCGCCACTGCGGCCGGCGCGGCCGCCCCGTCGAGTTCGAGCAGCATCGCGCCCTTCTCGGTCTCCATCTCGACGCGCATCTTCCGTGCTTCTTGCACGGCCGCGATCTCATCCGGGCTGGGAGCGCTGAGCGCCACCGCCGCGGCGGGCGGCTGCTTCTGCTCCGGCACGGTCTGGCTCTCGCGCGTTGGTTGCTCGCCGCCACAGCCGACCAGCAGCGCGGCGACGACGATTAGTGCCGCTAGGCGCGCCATATGACTTCTCCCTTGCTTATCTTCGGCGTCTCCATCTACAGCACCCGCGTCATTCTTGCAGTGTCCGCGTGACCTTGCACAGCCGGCGCGGCGCACCCGGGTTGATACCCGTCACCAGCGCAAGGTGGCAGCCGAGGAGTTGCCCGAAGGCGGGGAAGGGGATCGGGGTGAACAGCTCCGCCATCTCGGACCGGGCAGTGGATGCCGGCGGTGGAGGCGAGCGCGGGCGGGCTGAGCCTGAGACGGCCGGCATCAAAGGACTACGTTGACCTCGACAGGGCGCCTCGGCTTCCGCGCGGGCAGAGGGATCTTGAACTGGCCGTCCACCGGGTGCAGGGACTCTCCGTCCACGGTGACCGAAGCTACGCGGCTGCGGCCGCTCTGGTGGCGGAAGTGGAAGTGATAGTCAATTCCGCGGAAGCGCTTACGGAGCTGGTATTCCTTCCAGGCTGAGGGGGCGGCGGGCGAGAGGCGCAAGCCGTCGAAGTCGGCCAAGACTCCGATCATGCGGTCAATGGTTCTGAGATACCAGGCGGTGGAGCCGGTGAAGTTGCTGTAGAGGTTCATTCCGAAGTTCGGGTGGGAGGGGCCGACGGCGAAGTTCGACTGCTGGTGAGGTGGTCCTGTGGCGATGTCGGGGAAGGTGTTGTCGGGGAGGGAGAGCTTCAGCTCGGAGTAGGCCTGATCTCCCCGGCCGGTGGCCGCGAGGCCGTAGAGGAAGAACGAGTGGCAATGAGTGTAGAGGGCGCCATTTTCGAACTGCCCCGGGGTGATGTCGGCGATGCGGCCCGCCACGTCGCGGCTCTTCCGGGTATAGGGAATGTCGAGCGATGCCGTCCCGATGGGGGTCCACAGGCGCTTCATGGCGCGCAGGAGTTTTCCTTCCCGGCCGGCGGCGGCAGCCACCCCGGTGAACAGCGCCCAGGCGTTGACGGTGGCGTGCATGCGGCCTTCCTCGCTGTCGTCGGATCCGACTGCGAGGCCGTCGTCATTGAAGCCGAAGAGATAGTGATCGCGGCGCCACGCATTACGGTTCACGGCGCTTGTGACGGTGCGGACGATGCGCTCCAGGAGCCGAATCGTGGGGGCGTCATCCAGGTGGCGGGCGAGGCGAAGCATGCGCTGGGAGGCGAATACCAGGGCCATGGAGAGCCAGGCGCTGACGCCCTCACCGCGCTTTGAAAGCCCGTCCATGGCGTCGTTCCAGTCGCCATAGCCGATGCGGCAGAGGCCCTTGCGACCGCGGTTTGCGTACAGCCCCTCCAGGGCGATGAGAGCGTGCCGATAGACCGATTTCCTGACACGATTGTCCCGGCGATGGGTCTTCAGGTCGTAGAAGCCGACCCGCTCGTTCAGCAGGTCGAAGTCGCCGGTCTCCTCGAGGTAGGTTACCAGCGTGTCGGCGATCCAGACGGGGCTGTCCCCGTACATGCGCTCGTCGTT
>CP070816.1:2130180-2133480 GCA_020344235.1 Armatimonadota bacterium | reverse complement strand
GCTCCCGCCTCCATCAGATGGGTGGCGAATGTGTGTCGCAGAGCATGCGGGCCTATATCGTGCTGCGCGCAGGCTCGCAGCAGGTGCCGATGCACCACCCGGCGCGCCCCGCGATCGGTCAAAGCCCCGCCGCGCACGTTCACAAACAGCCGCCCCTCGTCCTTCTGGTCGCGCCGCCGCGCCGCCAGGTGAGGCCTCCCCTCGGCCAGATAGCGCGCGATGGCCTCCTGGGCGGGTCTTCCCAGGATCACCAACCGCTCTCGGCCCCCCTTCCCCACTATCCGCAAGTCCGAGGCGCCCTCGCACTGAACAACCGTCAGGCCCACCAGCTCCCCCACCCGCAGCCCCGTGGCGTACAGCGTCTCCAACAGCGCCCGGTCTCTCAGGCCCAGCGGGGTGCTCACATCCGGCGCCGCCAGCAGCTTCTCCACATCCCCCATGAACAGGAACCGCGGCAGCCGCCGCCGCCCTCGCGGTGCCTTGATCCCAACCGTCGGGTCCGAGGACACATGGCCGCGCGCCCGCAGATAACGATAGAGCGACCGCAGCGCGGACAGCTTGCGCGCGATAGAAGTCCGTGCATATCCCTGCTCGTGCAGGCTTGCCAGAAACCGACGCACGTATGCCGGTCTGACACCCTCCCATCCCGCGGTTAGCTTCCGCTCCCGCAGAAACCGCGCCCACTGCTCCAGGTCGCGCGCGTATCCGCCGACCGTCCGCGCCGCCGCGCCTCGCGCCTCCCGCAGCTCCCTCAGGAATCCCTCGACCAAACTCTCCATCTCTCGACCTCGCACCCCAAAATGCTACCACATTCCGCCCCTCCCACCCCAACTGGTAGGTCGCCGCACCTCCACGTCGAAGAAGGAGGCTGCACCGCCAGTGGAGCACGCACGTATGCGACGCGCCGAAATAGCCGAGTCAATCCTCATAGTGGTAGCCCTGGCCAGTCTGTGGCCGCTGCTGGCGGGCTACCGCCCCCCCTGGTACACGCTCTGGCTCCTCCTGATGCTCGCCGCCATGGCTTGGGTCGCCGTGCGGCGGCTCAGGCGCGTCCGTGCCGCCGCGGAAGAGGCGAAGCGCAAGCGCGATGAGGCTGAGCGCTCAGGCCGGCCTCCGTGGCTGCAGCCATAAGCAATGCTTGCCGCTGCTCGCCGTGCAGTGCGGCTGCTCCGCGGCCCTTGACCCAATTGACTGCTATTTCCTAAGATGTTCCGTGCAAGCTGCACCGCAATATCGGGTATGATCTTCTGCAGTGGGTCAGCCCGTTTCGCAGGCAGCCGGAGCGATCATGCTCGCCCCCGCTGTTAGTGAGCACCCAACATCGTGAGCGCACGGAGAAACACAATGCGGCAAAGCTTGGCGTTGGCGCTGCTGCTCATGACCGCCGTGACGTCCGGATGCACCCGCTTCGGAGAAAAGGACGCCGGCCAGACCAACCAGGCCGAGGAGATCCCCGTGCCGGTCGCCGTCACCGAAGCCGAGGTGGCCACCGTGGCCGATCACGTCACGGTGACGGGCACAATCCGCGCCCACCGCGAGGCCGACGTTGCCGCGCAGATCGCGGCCAAGGTCCTCGACGTGCCGGTGAGAGAGGGCGACGCCGTGCGCGAAGGTCAAGTGCTGATCACCCTCGACCGCGTGCAGGCCGAGAGCAGCGCGCGCCAGGCGCGCGCCGGCGCCGAGGCCGCGCGCGCCCGTCTCGATGCCGCCCGCAGCAGGCTGCAGATTCTCGAGCAGGGGGCCCGCCCGGAAGAGCGCGCCATCGCCCGCAGCCGGCTTGAGCAGGCCGAAGCCGCCCTCCAAACCGCCGAGGCCGATCTCGCGCGACTCCGCGGCCTCTTCGCACAGGGCGCCGTCTCCAAACAGCAGCTCGACTCCGCCCAGATGGCCTACGACACCGCCCGCACCAACCGCGACTCTGCCCGCCAGTCCCTCGACCTGATCGAGAAGGGCGCCCGGCCCGAAGAAGTAGATGCCGCCCGCAAAGACGTCCAGGCCGCCGCCGCCGGACTCGACCAAGCACAGGCTGCCCTGGCCAGCGCCGAGCAGATGCTCAGCTACACCGTGATCCGCTCTCCCCTCACCGGCGTTGTCTACGAGCGCAACGTCCACCCCGGCGAGATTACCTCCACCATGGGCGGTGCCCCGCTCCTCCGTCTCGCTGACTTCTCCTCCGTCTACTACGAAGCCACCGTCCCCGAACGAGTCGCTCTCAAAGTCAAGAGCGGCCAGCGCGTCGACGTCACCGTCCAGGGCAACGGCGACCGCGCCGTCCTCGCCGAAGTCGAACGCCTCGTTCCCATCGCCGATCCCGCGAGCCGCGACTTCCTCGTCCGCATCAGCATAGTGGACGACGCCGGCCTCACCAGGCCCGGCATGTTCGCCAGAGGCGCGGTCGTAGTCCAGGAAAAGCCCGATGTCGTCGTCATCCCCAAAACGGCGGTCTTTCAGAGGGAGGGCCGGCCCGTCGTCTTCGTAGTCGAGGAAGACAGAGTCGAAGCGCGGCCGGTCACCGTCGGGATGATGGACAGGACCAGGGCCGAGATCATCAGTGGCGTGGAGGCCCGAGAGAAAGTCGTCGTCTCCGGAGCCGAGGGCCTCCAGGACGGCAGCGCGGTCCAGGTCCGAGGCGGTGAAGGCGACTAGTCCATGTGGCTGACCCGCGTATCCATCCTCCGCCCTGTCACCATCACCATGGTGGTGGTGGCCATCCTCGTCCTCGGCCTCTTCTCCCTCCGACAGCTCCCGGTTGACCTCTACCCCGACATCGAGTTCCCCTGGGTCACCGTCATCTCCGTCTACCCCGGCGCCGGCCCCGAGGAGATCGAGACCCTCATCACCAAGCCCATCGAGGACGCCGTCAGCACCATCAGCGGCGTCAAGAACGTCGTCTCCTCCTCCGAGGAGGGCGTCTCCAGCGTCTCCATCGAGTTCTACCTCGGCACCAGCCTCGACACCGCCTCCAACGACGTCCGCGAGAAAGTGGATGCCGCCGGCTTCGCGCTTCCCCGCGACATGGAGCCTCCCGTCATAGAGAAGTTCTCCATGTCCGCCATCCCCGTCATGGCCTTCGCACTCTCCAGCCCTCGGCCTCCTCAGGAGTTGCGGCGCATCTCTGACGACATCGTCAAGGACCGGCTCGGAAAGCTCCGCGGCGTCGGCGCCGTCCGCGTCGCCGGCGGGGACCTCAGAGAGATCCTCGTCGCCGTCGACAAAGCACAGATGGAAGCCTACGGCCTCAGCATCAACCACATCGTCCAGGCCCTCCAGGCCGCCAACCTCAATCTCCCCAGCGGCAGG
>CP070816.1:2125096-2130080 GCA_020344235.1 Armatimonadota bacterium | reverse complement strand
GGTGAGGCCGTGGAGGTAGGGCAGCGCAGCAGCGGTCGCGAGGGCGGGCCAGAGATGGAGGGTCGAGAGCGGGAACCGCGGGTGGGGAACCTCCTGGCTGGGTTTCTGGAATCCCAGGAGCGCCCTGCCCGCGCCGATCGCCACGATGAGCCAGAGCAGCAGCAGTTGGGGGCTCCACGCTATCGGCCCGACCGGCTCGACGGCCAAGCTCACGAATGTGAAGGCCGCCAGCGCGATGGCGGTGACTACGGCCGCTGCACGACGGTCCAGCCTCTGGGATCTGGTGTGCCTCTTCTCCGTCGGTTCTCGCTGGCGCCTGTCGGGGATGCGAGAAGCAGGGCTCCTCAAGGTTGACTGATCTCCTCTTCACCCACTCTGTTCGCGCGGATGGGTGTCAGCGTGTCCGCCCTACAGCGCATCCTCCTCGTCGTCGGGCTCCATGCCCGGGGGCCATTCGATGGGGCCGGACTGGATGTCGTCGAGGATGCGCTTGGCCTCGGGAAGCCGGTCTTCGCGTACGAGGATGACGGCGTAGTCGTCGGTGATGCCGTCGGTGACGCGGCCGAGTTCGCCGGTGATGGGCCCTTGGCGGCGGATGAAGGTGGGGATGCCGGCCTCGGAGAGAGCTGCCCCGACGATCTCGGCTTCCGCGGGGTCGTACAGGATGCCGCGCGGGGCGTGGGGGAGGGGGGGGGGGGCTGGAGGCTCGGGGGGAGAGCCGTTGAGGAGGGGGCGGTCGCAGTCGGGGCACCGGCCGACCCCGGGGTGGTATTCGGACTTGCAGGCTGGGCAGTAGGGCATGGGATTCCGTCTCGTGGAGATTGTTCGAGGGGGAGCTTTCCCACCCCTGCCGCCCGAGGGTGGGAGGCGAGGTCCGTATCTGTCAGGGGGCGGGATGGGCATAGCAGTAGAGGCAGCGGTTGGGGCAGGGGAGGTAGCGGCCGATGTCGAGGGAGACGGTGCATCCGCAGAGCTTACGCTGGCCGCGGGCGCGGTCGGTGCGGCAGGGATCGTGCGTGGGGTGGAGGCTCTGAAGCAGTTCGCCGTCTATGCAGCGCTGGAGGGGGAAGCCGGCCTCGCAGCAGGTCTTGACTGTGAGGCCGAGGTCGGAGGCGGCCGAGCAGAGCCGATCGAGGAAGGCGCGGCGGGCGTCGGGGTCGTGCTCGTCGGCCTCGACTCCGCCCGCCGCCAGGCGGCGGCTGACTTTGCGATACATCGTGACGAAGGAAGTGTGGACGACGGGGACTCCCGAGTGTGCGAACGGCTCGGCCAGGGAGAAGAAGAGATCGAGGTCGAGGTTGGTGATGTGCTGGTCGTTGCGGCGCGCTGAGATGAGCGGATCGTATCGCCAGTGGACTCGGCGGGGGTCGCCGACGTAGGCGATGACATCGTCGAGGAGGCGGAGCTGGTCTCGGGCGGGTGAGACGTTGGGTTCGAGGAAGGTGCCGCCGAGGCCGGTCACTGTCCAGTGGACGAAGATCTGGCCGACGGCGGCGAGCGCGTCGCGGAGGGGCTGATGGCGGAGGAGGTTGGTGGGGTCTTTGGTCCAGATGACGAGGGTGTGGATGTTGTGGGGGCCGATCTGGCGGAGGCGGCGGATTAGGTAGTCGGGGTAGTGGCCGAGGAGTTCGGTGCGCCGGGAGGCGCTGATGGTCTTCTTGGGGATTGCAGGTTGGCTGGTATGTGGTGGCACGGGCAGCGACGCCAAGTGTCGGGCATGGGTATGCCCGCCCTACAGGTGCGGTTGCGATGGCGGGGCTCTCATCAGGCGGCGGCCTGGGCGGGCTGGGAGAGCTTCTTGCGGAGGAAGTCCAGGGCGGCGGCGCCCTGCGTATCCCTCTCGCTGAGGGGAGGGATGTACTCCTTGCTGGGAGACTGCTCGGCCTCGAAGTCGGGCTCGATGCCCTTGCGCTCGATATCGCGGAGTCTTGGTGTGAGGTAGCGCGCGGTGGTCAGGGCGATGGCGGAGCCGTCGTGGAGGGGGATGACGGTCTGGACCAATCCTTTGCCGAAGGTGTCCACACCCACGAGGGTGCCAAGGTTGTTGTCCTGTATGGCGCCGGCGAGGATCTCGGCGGCGCTCGCGGTGCCGGCGTTGATGAGGACGACGAGTGGCAGGTCGAAGGGACGGCCGTCGCCGGGGACGCTGCGGGGCTGGCGCTCGCCGCCGCGCTCCTGGATGTAGACGGCGGGACCGGAGCCGAGGAACTGGCCGGCGACACGGATGCAGACCTCGAGCCCGCCGCCGGCATTGTTGCGGAGGTCCAGGAGCAGTCCGCGCATGCCCTGGGAACGGAGGTCTTCGAGGGACTCCTTGACGAGGTCGGAGGTGGTCTCGTTGAAGGTGGAGATGCGGAGGTAGCCGAGGCGGTCGGGGAGGAGCTTGTAGTTCACGCTGCGGACGTCAATGACGGCGCGGGTGATGGGAACTTCGAGGGGATGGGGGTCTGCCTCGCGTGCGATCAGAAGCTTCACGGTGGTGCCGGGGGGACCCTTGATGAGGTTGACGACCTGTCCGAGGGTGAGCCTGGCGGTGAGGGTATCGTCAACGCGAATAACCTGGTCGCCGGGCTGGAGGCCGGCGCGCTCGGCAGGGCTCTCGGGCAGGGGAGCAATGATGACGACCTGGAAGTGCTTGGGTTCCTTGATGATGGCGCCGCAGACGGAGCAGACGAGGCCGTCGGGGAACTGTGCAAGGAAGTCAGGGGGGAGTTCGGCCTCCCGGAGCCCGATTTCGGCGCCGATGCCGCCGAAGTGGCCTTCATTCTCCTCAAGGAATGACCGGTAAGCATCGGGGTTGAAGAAGCGGGTGTAGCGATCCTCGTAGGGCTTGCTGCGGAGAACCGAGAGAAGGCCGCGAACGGCTCCGTAGGTCAGCTCGCGCTCGTCGTCGATGGGGGAGACGTACTGGAGTCGGAGGTGGGAGAGGACTTCCTGGAAGGTGGCCAGGGGGCTGATGCTGACGTCTTCGATGGCGGCCGCGGAGGCGGAATCGCTGTCGCCGAGCGCGGCGCTGATGAGCCGGAGGGCCTGGATATCGCGGCCGGAGAGAGAGGCGGCGAGGGATTGGAACTGGCGTCCGGCGACGAAGGAACTGACCATCAGGGCTATGACGAGAAAGGCGACGACCAGTTGGTAACGGAGCCTCATCGGTTGGCACCTCTGTGATTCATGTACCCGGTTTTCGGGGTCGGAAACAGAGCGAGGAGCCGAAGCCCCTCGCAGGCGAGCGGTCTGTCGTTCATTGGGCGGCGGTCAGAGGCCGCGCAGGGCCGGGTAGTCACTCTGAGACGTGAATGCGATATACCTTCATGTCGTGGAGCGTGAAGGCGACGCCCTCGTAGGTGAGGATGCAGTCGCGAGAGAAGCCGATCGAGGCGTGATCCACGACGGCCTCAGCTGTAAGTAACTCGGCCGCGCCGGGAGCCGGGGCTCTGGTGCCGAGGGGTGGCAAGCCTCCGCGGGCGCCTCCACGCCCGCCTCTGACGCCGGCTCCGCGGCCCTCTCTAAAACCAGGGCCGCCGCGGCCGCCTCTAGCACCGCCGCGGCCGCCTCTAGGGCCGCCGCGGCGCATGGCGGTAAGGACAAGCTCGAACTCGGGGGCCTGTGCGGTCATGGTGGTGGTTACGGGCGGCGGACCCTCGATCAGGTCGCCCGGGAGGGTGCCTCGCCGACCGGGACCGCCGCGCATGCCACCGCGATCCCCCCGGCGACCGCCGCCGCGACCGGCGCGCATGCCGCGGCCGCCAGCACCGCCGGCGCGCACTCCTGCCCGCATCCCACTGGGCCTTGCGCCGGCCGCGCCGGCGCGGCCGGCAACTCCGGTAGTCGGGGCGTAGATCTCGATGAGGGGAGGATAGCCGTAGCGCTTGAGGACGTCGGCGAAGGTGCTTCCGAGCACGACTCCCTTCTGGGTGCGAACTGGCGGCGCTTTCCCCTTGAGGCGCTCGGGGTACCCTGCGACTATGAGGTCGGTGACAACGGCGTCGCCGCCCTCGGTATTGAAGACGACGCCGAGGGCGACGCCGTCGGCCTTTCTGAAGTCGTAGACCCACTGGAGCTGGAGCGGATTGAGGGTGGAGGCGCGCACGGGACCGACCCACACAGGCGCCTCGGCGGTGGTTTGCTGGCCGAAGCTGGGCAGACCGGCGGTTGGCGATGGGGCCACGGTCTGGAATAGCAGGGCGCCGCCGGCCGGAAACAAGATGCCGTCGGGCTGGCCGAAGCGGCCGTCGTCGAGGAGGTGGCGATGGGAGGCTCCAATGCGCACGCCGAGGAGTTGGTCTTCCACTGCGCGGGAGGGTCCAGCGACGATGAGCGCGGCGACGAAGATGATGGCGGCGCCGAGGAACGGCTGCTTGGCAATGATACGCATTTGCTGTTTCCCTCCGCGATTTCTCCTTGAGCCGCTAGGCCCGGTTAGTGCCGTGGCCTGGCACCTCCGAGGGCGGCCGTCGCAGAGCGAAGGCCGCCGGGACGGGGAGGCTAGAGATAGCCTCTCAATTCCTCAACACTCAAGCCAGCGGGCGGGAGTGCCTCCTCCGGTGCGATCTCGGGAGTGGGCTGGAGAGCCTGGCCGATATGGGCGCCGATGGAGATCTTGCGCACCCGCATGTTATCTAGAGTAAAGCGCACGCTGTGATCCACGTAGGTGAGTTCGAGCGTGGTGCCGCCTGTGATAATCTGGTCCGGATACCCGTACTGAGAAATAAGCTGCATGTAGCTGCTGGTGAGCCCGATGCCTCTGCTGGTGCGGCCTTCGGGGTAGGCGGTGTTGCCGGTGAGGGTGATTCCCCACACTTCGCCGGTCTGGGTCAGGCTGAGGACTATAGTCGCGCCGCCGGGGCGGCGGTAGTACCAGTACATTCCTCGGGCCTCGTCTTGGGAGGCGCGCGGCGCGGCAGTGCGGGACACGCCGGCGCCGCCGCGGGCTCCCCCGGCGCCCATGCCGCGCGCGCCGCGGCCGCCGCGCGCGCCGCGCGCG
>CP070816.1:2109154-2124996 GCA_020344235.1 Armatimonadota bacterium | reverse complement strand
CTCCTCTTGCGGGTCGCGGAGAGATACGAGAGCAAGGTGCGGGATCGGGTGGGACGCAGCGTGTTCTTCGGGGTCCGGCCGGATGACATCTATGACCGCAGCTTGAACCCGCCCGTTCCGGCCTCCGACGGAAACAGCGCAACTCTGACCGTTGACGTCACAGAGCCGATGGGGTCAACGGTCCATGCCTACCTGACGGCGGGAGAGCACTCCCTGACCGCGGATCTCGACGCGGAGACCAAGGCGAAAGATGGGGAGTCGCTCGAGGTGGTCTTCGATATGGAGAAGACCCACCTCTTCGACCCGGAAACCGAACTGGCGCTGACCTAGGCGGAGCGGGTCCGGCAGGCAAGCGTGGGAGCGCTGTAGGCCGTCGAGCCGCGGGCTGGCGAGGGACGGGGCGTCCCTCGCCGAAGTTTTGTGGGCAGGGCCGATAGCAGGCCCCGGTCTTGAGTCGAGAGTGTTCGGTCGCCGGGCCGACCGGCTCGGCCTCGCGGGCGGTCCGCACCGGGCGGGACCGAGACACCGGCGGGCAGCGATGATGCCTAGGGGGAGTGACAGATGACACGGGTAGTGCTTACCAGTAGGCTCGCAGGTCCCGCGGCAGGAGCCGGGGCAGCGGCGCCGGCGCTTCGCGCAACCGCGCGGATGGCATGGTTCGGCCTGGCGGCGTTGGTCGTGATGGGGACGGCCGCGTGCGCACAGCAGGCCCCCGCGAGCAATCTGCTGCAGGCCCGCTCGGTGGTGGCCCGACGAGAGGCCAACCTGATAAGGGTCAACGGGCGGCCGACCGTATTGATGTGGGCCAGAGGCCTGGAGAATGTCGGCGATCTCGACCAGTACGTCGCCTTGGGTTTCAACACCGCCTACGTGTTGCTCCAGGCGACCTCTGAGCACGACCTCCAGACGTTCGCCGCTCTCGCCGCGGAGGCGGAGACCAGGGGGCTAATGGTGGTGGCGGCGCTCGCTCCCTCCGCGCTGCTGGACGAGGAAGGGACGGAGCTGGCGATTGATCCGCAGTCCGAGCAGTACGCCGCGGCCGTGACCGAGTTCGTGGCCAAGGCGGCCGAGGCAGTGGGCGAACGTTCCGCGCTGATCGGCTGGTCGGTGGAGGCCGTCCCGCCGGAGCAGGTGATCTGGAACGACGAGGGGTTTCTCGGCTACCTGGGGGAGTGGTATTCCTCGCTGGCTGCGGTCAACAACTCCTGGGGAACGGAGTTCGGGGACTGGGAGGAGATAACAACAGGCGGCGTTCAGGACATAGACCAGACGAAGCCCGGGGGCTTGGGCCGCGCGAGCGTGGACTTCGCCTACTATCGAGAAGCGGCCTACGCGGATGTGCTCTCCCTCTGGGCGGGTGCGGTGCGTCGGGCCGACCCGGGCCGGTTGGTGTTCGCCTCTGCGCTCACCGACTACCGCTCGATCATTAGCGCGCGGCCCGATTTCGACGGCATGGTGCTGAACACATATCCTTCGTTTGCTGAGGCGGAGTGGCGGACACACAACGTCCACGCAGTTGACATCGCGCGGAGGGCAAACGAGTTTGCAGTGGTCCAGACTCTGGAAGTCGGCGCGGGCACGAATGCCAACTCCCTCGCAACTTGGGCTTATCTCGCCTTGCACCACGGCGCAGCCGGCGTGGCCTTCTCGAGCTGGGTGGTCGTCCGCGATTCGCAAGTGTTGAAGGACGCGCTTGCTGAGCTCTCGCGGGCTGTTCGCGAATCGGCGTGGTTCCCGGCCCAACCGAGGCCCCGGGCCGCCATTCTCTACGAACCCTTTGGGGGCGGGGGGATGCGCAATGGGCAGGGGCTGTATGGCTACCTGGATGGGTTCGCGCCCAATGAACCGGGCGCCATCTTCGGGCTGGCGCGGGACGGTACCCGCTTCGGGCAGTTCGATGTGCTGGCCCTCGAATCACTGACCGGGGCCGGCCTCAACCATTATGGTGTAATCATCGCTCCGATGGCGCTCTATCTCCCGGAGGAGGCGCAGTTGGCGCTTCACAACTTCGTGATGGCGGGCGGCGTACTGGTGGCCGACGCCGGCATCGCCATGTACCAGGCCGATGGGATTGTAACTTCGGTGCCGGACGTGATGAACCAGCTCCTGGGATTGCGTTTCGGCGTGGACGAAGCGGCATGGTCGGCGACGCCGGAGGGAGAAGTGCAGGTCGGCGAGGTGTGGGGCGGCGAGGGCACACCGCTCTCGGAGATGCCGGAGGAGGCCGGACTTGCCTACAACGAGGACCTGATTAGACTTGCCCAGAGCATGGAGGAGGTGTTGGACCGGCCGACGATAGCCGATTACCTGGGGGTGGAGTTCCTTTCCGACGAAGCGCCCGAGCTTCGGGTCAACCCGCTCGGACAGGGATATGCTGTCTACTCCCCTGGATTCCTGTATGAGGATCGGGACTCCTCGGACCCCTACTTCGTCGAACTCCACGCGCGGGTGCTTGCAAACGAGGCCGATCTCGAAGTGACCGAGCCCCAGGGCCTCTGGCCGGGGGTGTCGGTCGGCGTCTACGCCGACTGGTCGGTTGGGCTGGCCTCGCCCGACGGCGCGGCCACGGCGCTGAACCTGTACGGCGCCGGCAACCAGGTCTACCGCGTCCCGGAGGGCGCAATGCGGCTCGGCAATCCGGACGAGGGCGACTGGGTGGAGCTGCTCTTCCCCGGCGCTTCGCTCTCGGTCGCCACTCCCCTGCCGATATACGTCTGGACCTCGGAAGAGGAAGCGGCCGCCACCGTCAGCGTGGTGCGCTACGACGCCGATCGCATAGAGCTGCTCGTCCACGGCAACGGCGCGCAGGCGATGGTGCGGCGAGGCGCCGTGGAGGTGCGCGGCGGGCTGCGGACGGCGGTGGGAATCGAGATACGGGACGGCACCTATCGAGTCCCGCGGGGGTCCTTGCACCGGGTCACCGTGACGGACGGGCCGTCCGACCGCCGGGGGTGGGAGCAGGAAATGATGCCGAACCCGGACACCGGCGGCCTGGTCATTCAGGAGGGTTTTGCGTGGTCCCGGGTTGTCATAGAGCGGGCACCGTAGGCGCCGGCACAGGACTGAGGAGCGAGGAATGCGACTGACACCGGAGCAGGTGGAACACGTGGCGCTGCTGGCCCGACTGCGCCTGAGCGAGGAGGAGCGCGAGCGCTTCACCACACAGCTCAACTCGATCCTCGAGCACTTCGAGCAGCTCCAGCAGCTCGATACCTCGGGCGTGCCGCCGATGTCGCACGCGGTGGCGATGTCCAACGTCTTCCGGGAGGACGACCCCGCCGATCCACTGACACCAGAGGATGCGCTGCAGAATGCCCCCGATCGGGCCCGCGATTGTTTCCGCGTCCCGAGGGTCATCGAATGAGCGCGCTCAACGACCTGACCGCGCACGAGCTGTCGGAGCTGCTCGGCAAGCGCGAGGCCTCGGCGCGCGAGGTGCTCGAGGCGACGTGCGCTCGCATAGACGAAGTGGAGGACAACCTGGCGGCTTATCTGCTGCTCACCCGGGAAGAGGCCGAGCGGCAGGCCTCGGCGGTGGACGAACGGCGGGCGCGGGGCGAGGACCTCCCCGCGCTGGCCGGCGTGCCGCTGGCGCTGAAAGATATCTTCTGCACTAAGGGGATCGAGACCACGTGCGGATCACGGATCCTCAAAGGCTTCGTTCCACCCTACGATGCAGACGTGGTCGAGCGATGCCGAGAGAACGGTCTGGTGCTCGTGGGAAAGACCAACATGGACGAGTTCGCCATGGGCTCCTCCACCGAGAACTCGGCCTTCGGCGTCACGCACAACCCCTGGGATCTGGAGCGCGTCCCCGGCGGGTCGAGCGGAGGCTCCGCGGCCGCCGCCGCCGCTTCCTCCACGATAGTCGCGTTGGGAACTGACACGGGCGGCTCGATTCGCCAGCCGGCCAGCTTCTGCGGCGTCGTCGGACTCAAGCCGACCTACGGCCGGATCTCCCGCTACGGTGTGGTTGCTTTCGCCAGCTCGCTCGATCAGGTGGGCGCGATCACGAAGGATGTGCGCGACTGCGCGCTGATGCTTAATGTGCTGGCCGGCCACGATCCGCGTGATTCGACCTCCATCGCCGCGCCCGCGCCCGACTACACCCGGGCGCTCGTGTCCGAACTCGCCGGAATGCGCGTCGGGCTGGTGAAGGAGTTCATGGAGTATCAGGGCGTGGGAGTGGATCGAGAGGTCGGCGCCGCCGTTCGCGGCGCGGTCGAGCGCTTCCACGAGCTGGGTGCCGAGTGCGGCGAGGTCTCCCTTCCGCACCTCAATTACTCCATCCCCGTCTACTACCTCATCGCCCCGGCCGAGGCCAGCTCCAACCTAGCCCGCTATGACGGCGTGCAGTATGGATATCGCACTCCCGAGGAGGGAGCGGCGGACATCATCGAGATGTATCGGAAAACACGCGACGATGGGTTCGGCCCCGAGGTGAAGCGGCGCATCATGCTCGGCACCTACGCCCTGAGCGCGGGATACTATGACGCCTACTACCTCAAGGCAAGCCAGGTCCGAGGCTTGATCCGAAGAGACTTCGACCGCGCATTTGAACAGTACGACATCCTCGTCGGCCCCACCAGCCCGACGGTCGCCTTTCGCCTCGGCGAGAAGACCGAGGACCCCATCGCTATGTACCTGTCGGATGTATGCACCATCCCCGTCAACATGGGCGGGCTCCCGGGCATGTCCCTGCCCTGCGGCTTCTCTCCGGATGGGATGCCGATCGGGCTCCAGTTGGTTGGCAGGTCCCTGGGGGAAGAGGCGCTGCTGCGCGCCGCCTACGCCTTCGAGCAGACGACCGACTTCCACCGGCGCCGCGCGCACTCCGTCCGCGAGCGGAACGGCCGCCGATGTGTCGTCGCACGGGCATCGGCGTAGCGCCATGTTTCGCCGTGAGAGATAGCATGAAGGATCAACAGCACAAAGCGCGGCTGCAGGTCGCCCTGGACTTCCTTGAGATGGACCGCGCCCTCAAGGTGGCCCAGGAGGCCGCCGCGGGAGGCGCCGACATCTTGGAGGCAGGGACCCCGCTCATCAAGAGCGTTGGGCTGGAGTCTGTCCGACGTCTGCGGGCGCAGTTCCCCAAACTGACCATTGCCGCCGACATGAAGGTGATGGACGCGGGCCGGATCGAGGTAGAGTCGGCCGCGAAGGCGGGGGCCGCCGTGGCGCACGTGCTCGGCGCGGCTTCGGATGCAACGATTGCCGAGTGCGTGGAGGCGGGCCGCGAGTACGGAGCCCGGATCGTCGCCGACCTGCTCGGAACGGCCGATCCCGTGCTGCGCGCGAAGGAGTTGGCTAGGCTCGGTGTTGACTTTGTGGGGGTCCACACCGCGATTGACATGCAGATGCGCGGCGACGATCCCTTCGCGCTGCTGCGCGCCGTCGTCGAGGCGGCGGGGGTGGAGGTCTGCGTGGCCGGCGGCATTCACTCGGAGAACGCCGCGCGCGCGGTGGAGGCCGGCGCTTCGGTCGTGATCGTCGGGGGCGCCATCTCCAAGGCCCCCGACGCGCGCCGGGCGACAGCGGAGTTGAAACGCGCGATCACAGAGGGAGTGAGCATCCCAACGCCCCTTTACAAGCGAGTCACCGGCGAGCGGATTCGCGAGATCCTCATGCAGATCTCGGCGGCGAATCTCTCGGACGCGATGCACCGGCGCGGGGTGCTGCCTGGGCTGCGGCCCGTTGCGCCGGGGCTCAAGGTCGTCGGGCCCGCGCTGACGGTGCGCACCGCACCCGGCGATTATGCCAAGCCGGTGGAGGCGATAGACCGCGCAAGCCCGGGAGACGTGATCGTCGTTGACGCCGGGGGAGTGGGCCCCGCCATATGGGGCGAGATGGCCTCCCGCAGCGCCGTCAACCGCGGGGTCGCGGGAGTGGTGATAGACGGCGCGCTCCGCGACAGCGGAGACATTCGGGAGTTGAAGTTCCCGGCCTTCTCCCGGATTGTCTGCCCAAACGCTGGCGAGCCGCGCGGCCTTGGCGAAATCGGGATATCCATTACCGTGGCCGGGGAAGTCGTGGAGCCCGGGGATTGGATCCTTGGCGATGACGACGGCGTGGTCCGGGTCCCGCGGGATGACGCCGCGGAGTGGGCCAACCGGGGCATGGAGTGGTACGAGCGCGAGAACCGCATCCGTCAGGAGATCAAGGACGGCGACACCTACGGCAAGCTGGCCGAGCTGGAGAAGTGGGAGAAGCGGCGTGACTAGCCCTCCACCGGCAGCGCGCGCCGCCGGATCGGTTGGCCGACAATCGGCTCGCCGACAGTGCCGCCCGCTGTTCGCCCGGAACTGAGCGCGGCCGGGGCGCACTTCACGGATCACAAGCGCAGGCGGGGAAACCCATGAAGATCGCGGTTGTAGGGCCCGGCGCGATTGGGTGCCTATTTGGAGCGATGCTCAGCCGTGGCGGGCATGAGGTCTGGCTGATAGATCGCCGCCCCGACCGCGCGCGGCTGCTCGACCACCGCGGCATTTGGGTTTCCGGGGTGAGTGGAGAGTTCAACGCGCGCGTCCGCGCCACGGCCTCGCCAAAGGACGCACGGGAGGCCCGCCTGGTGGTGATCGCGGTCAAGGCCTTCGACACGCGCGGGGCGGCCCAGGTGGCCGACGCGCTCACGGGCGCCGGCACGGCCATCCTGACGCTCCAGAACGGCCTCGGCAACATCGAGGTGCTCCAAGAGGTGCTCGGGAACGACCGTGTCATCGGCGGCGTGACCTCCCAGGCTGCGACCCTGATCGCCCCGGGGCAGGTCCACCACGCGGGCCAGGGAGCCACCGTGATCGGGGAGCCCAGCGGCGAGCTTACCGAGCGCTTGACGGATGTCACCGAGGCCTTCGCATCGGCCGGTGTCCATGCCAGTCTGACAACGGATCTCGACTCGGATGTCTGGTCGAAACTCGCCGTCAACGCCGGCATCAACGCGGTGGCCACACTCGCGCAGGTGCGCAATGGGGGCATTCTGGAGTCACGGCATCTGCGCGAGATGCTCTCCGCGGCGGCCACCGAGGTTTCTGCTGTGGCAAAGGCGAAGAGCATAGCGCTGACCCACGAAGACGTCGCCGCCTACGCTCAGGAGATGTGTCAGCGGACGGCGAACAATGTCAACTCCATGCTGCAGGATGTGCATCGTCGGCGCCGCACGGAAATCGACGCGATCAACGGCGCGGTGCTCCGGGAGGGGGAGGCGGTCGGCGTCCCCACCCCCACCAACCGGGTGCTCACCGCGCTGGTCCGCGGATTGGAAGACACCTATGGCGCGCGCCTGACGCGCTGACAGAAGGGATACGAGGTGATTGTCGTCGGTGAGCGGATCAACGGAAACAGCAAGCGCGTCCGCGAGGCCGTTGTTGGCCGCAGCGCAGACTTCATCGCCCGGGAGGCCCGCCTCCAGGTCGAGGCCGGCGCGGACTACGTAGACGTCAATGCCGGAACAGAGGCGGAGCGCGAGCCGGATGACATGGTCTGGCTGGTGGAGACGGTCCAGAGCGCGGTGGACAAGCCGCTCTGCATAGACTCCGCGAACCCCGCGGCGCTTCGGGCCGGCCTGCAGGCTCACAAGGGCCAGGCGCTGGTCAACTCGGTGAGCGCCGAGGAGGCCCGTCTGGAACCTGTGCTCGACCTCGTGAAGGGGCACGGCGCGCGCGTGGTTGCCCTCACGCTTGATGACAGCGGTCTGCCGGAGACGACCGAGCAGCGTATCGCCATCGCCCGGAAGCTGGCGGAGGCCGCCGAGCGGGCCGGAGTCGCCCGGGACGATCTCTTCATTGATCCGCTGGCGCGCGCCGTCGGCTTGGAGAACGAGCAGGGCGCGGCCTTCCTCGATGCGGTGGCCGGGATTCGAGATTCCCTCCCCGGCGCGCACGTGATCTGCGGGCTCAGCAACGTGTCATTTCAGATGCCCGCGCGCCGCCTCCTCAACCGGACCTTCCTCGCCATGGCCATGGCGAAGGGCCTCGACGCCGCTATTCTCGATCCTCTCGATGCCGGCCTGATGGCCGTCGTGTGCGCGGGAAAGGCCTTGCTGGGACAAGACGAGATGTGTCTCGACTTCATCCAGGCCTATCGCAGCGGCCGGCTCGGAACGCAGACCTGAAGACCTAAGTGAGACCAGAATTCACATATGCCCAAGAAGACCATTCTGCAGAAGTTCTTCGAGCCTAGCTCGGTCGCCGTCATCGGCGCCTCCACTCGACCCGGGAAGGTCGGCCACGACATACTCCGCAACATGCTCTCCTCCGGGTTCGAGGGCGCCGTCTATCCCGTGAACCCCCGCGCGGCGGAGATACTGGGGGTCAAGTGCTATCCCAGCGTATCGGAGATCAACGGGCCCGTGGATCTCGCCGTGGTCGTGGTGCCGGCCCCGGTGGTAGTCCCGGTGGTGGAGGAATGTGGGGCGAAGGGCGTCGAGGCCGCCGTGGTGATCTCGGCCGGGTTCAAGGAGGCCGGTCCGGAGGGAGTGGAGCGAGAGCGGCAGCTCGCGGAAACCGCGCACCGCCTCGGCATTCGCGTGATAGGGCCGAACTGCCTGGGTGTGATGGCGACGGGCAACGGGCTCAACACCACTTTCGCCGTCGGCTTCCCAAAGCGGGGGACGGTGTCTCTCATGTCCCAGTCGGGCGCCCTCGCCACCGCCATCATAGACTGGTCCATCCAGCACGGCGTCGGCTACAGCAAGTTCGTGAGCTTCGGCAATGGGGTGGATGTGGGTGTCGTTGATCTGCTTCGGGCTTGGGAGGACGACCCCGAGACCACGGTGATTGTGGGCTATGTCGAGGGCCTGCCCAACGGCCCCGAGTTCATGGATGTGGCGCGGCGGGTCTGCGCGAAGAAGCCCGTGGTAGTGATGAAATCCGGCAGCACACAGGCCGGCGCGCGCGCCGTTTCCTCACATACGGGAAGCCTGGCCGGGTCCGAGCAGGCTTACGAAGCGGCCTTCCTCCAGAGCGGCGTCATTCGCGCCCACTCCATGGAGGAGCTGTTCGACCTGGCCGTCGCCTTCGCCTATCAGCAGGTCCCGCGCGGTGCCCGCGTGGGCATCGTCACCAACGCCGGCGGCCCGGGAATCATGGCCACCGATGCGGTGGAGCGCGCGGACCTCGAACTGGCAGGCCTCGACCCCAGCACCGTCGCCACACTTCATACGCGACTCCCTGAGGCCGCCAACTTCTACAATCCGGTTGATGTGCTCGGGGACGCCGAGGCGGACCGCTACACCTTCGGCGCCGAGACTCTCCTCGCGGATCCCAACGTGGACGCCGTGGTCGCCGTGGTGACACCACAGGCCATGACCGAACCCCACGAGACGGCGAAGGGGCTCGCCCGCGCGGCCTCCGCCTCCGACAAGCCTGTTCTCTCTTGCTTCATGGGCGGGCAAGCGATGGCCGAAGCCATGGAGTATCTGAACAGCAGGCAGGTCCCCAACTATCTCTTTCCCGAGCGCGCCGTGCAGGCGCTGGCCGCCATGGTCGGCTACGGCCGGTGGCGTGAGGAGCCGCCCGATGACCCTCCCAGCTTCCCATTCGACGAGCAGGCCGTGCGGCCGATCTTCGCGCGGGCGCGCGCCGAGGGCCGCGTGAATCTGGGCGAAATCGAGGCCCGGGAGGTGCTGCGCGCCTACCACATCAAGGTGCCGGAGAGCCGCGTCGCCGAGACCGCGGAGCAGGCCGAGAAGCACGCCTCCGAGATCGGTTTCCCCGTCGTCATGAAGATCATCTCCCCCGACATCCTGCACAAATCGGACATCGGTGGAGTGCGGGTCGGCATCCGCGATCGCCAACAGGCGATTGACGCCTATGATCTGATGATGCTTCGCGTGCGGCGTTACGCGCCGAACGCCGCGCTCCGCGGCGTGGCCGTGCAGCAAATGATACAGGGCGGCCGCGAAGTTATCATAGGAAGCACCCGCGACCCGCAGTTCGGCCCTCTAGTCATGTTCGGGCTCGGCGGCATCTACGTGGAGGTGCTCAACGACGTGAGCTTCCGCGTGGCGCCCTTCGGCGAAAGGCACGCACGCCGAATGATCGAGGAGATCAGATCGGCGCCCCTGCTCCACGGCGCGCGCGGCGAGAGCCCCTGTGACATTGACGCCATCGTTCACTCTCTGCTCGTGGTCTCTCAGATGGTCACGGACCTCCCGGAGATTGTGGAGATGGACGTGAACCCCCTGCGCGTAGGAGATCCCGGGGCCGGCGTCGTGGCCCTGGACGCGCGGATCACAATTGCCGAAGAATAGCGCTTGGAGGTAGGCCATGGTCACACTCTATGTAGCCTCAAGCGAACTGTACTCGGGAAAGACGCTCGCCTGTCTAGTGCTCGGCATGCGCTGGCAGCGCCAGGGCCGGCGGGTGGGGTACATGAAGCCACTCGGGATGCTCCCCGTCGCAATGGGCGACCAGGTGACCGACGAGGACGCGCAGTTCGTCGCCCAACATCTCAACCTCGAGGCCTCTCCCTCTCACCTGTGCCCGGTGCTGCTCGTCGAAGAATCCTGTCACCTCGAGCCAGAGGATGCGCGGCGACAGGTCGCGCAAGCCTTTACGGCCACCTCCCGCGGCATGGATGTGATGCTGGTCGGCGGGTCGGGGTCCCTGCTCAGCGGCGGCAGTGTGTTGGGCCTCGACGGCGCAAGCGTCGCGGAGATGCTCGACGCCAAGGTGCTGCTCGTAACCCGGTGCCTGTCATTCCTCGATGTCGACAGCATCATCGCCGCTCACCGCGCGCTGGACGACCGCCTCCTCGGTGTCATCTTGAATCTCGTGCCGCCGCGAGAGGAAGCGCGCGTTCGCGAGCACGTCGTCCCTTGCCTGGAGAGGGACGGAATGACCGTCTTGGGCCTGCTTCCGATGGACCCTGTCTTGCACTCGGTCAGCATCCGCGAGCTGGTCGAGGCCACTGGAGGACGACTCCTCTGCGGCGCCGATGCGGCCGATGAGATCGTGGAGAACTTCGTGGTCGGCGCCATGGGCGTGGATCGCGCCCTCCACTACTTCCGCCGCACCCCGCGCAAGTGCGTCATCACAGGAGGCGACCGCAGCGACATTCAGCTTGCCGCCCTCGAGACCCCCACCCGGTGCCTCATCCTCACCGGCGACCTGCAGCCCCGCCACACGGTCCTCGCACGCGCAAAGGAGCTGGGCGTCCCCGTGCTGCTCGTGCCCGATGACACCCTGCACACCGTGAGCACTATCGACGAGATGCTCGGCAGGCTCCGCGTGAGAGAGCCGAAGAAGATCTCCCGCGCAGCGGAGCGGTTCGACGAGCACCTGGATCTCGCCAAGCTCGACGCATTGCTCGGCCTCACCTGATGTCCCGCCGCCGCCCCCGAAAGGCCCTCCAGGGCCGGCGCGGACTCGCGGTCGGGGCAATCTCCCTCGGCTGCCCAAAGAACCTAGTTGACACCGAGGTAATGTTGGGCTTCCTGGGGGAGGCAGGCTTCTCCCTGGTCTCAGATCCCGGACAGGCCGACGTGCTCCTCATCAACACCTGCTCCTTCGTCCAGGCCGCGCGGGAAGAATCCGCCGAGGCCCTCGCGGAGGCAAGCCAGTGGCGGCGCTCGCTAGGCGCCGGGGCCCTCGTCTGCTGCGGCTGCTGGCCCCAAAGCGACAGCGCCCGCCTCCGCCAGGAGTTCCCCGAGATAGACGCCTTCATGGGCCCGGGCGATGTCGCGCGCGTCGCCTCCATCGTGCAGCATGCCCTCACGGGCGCGGGGCAGAGGAAGCCCGCGGCCTCCCCTTCTTCCTACCTCTACGACGACAGGACGCCGCGCGTGATGACGACCGCGCCCTGGACCGCCTATATCAAGATAGCTGAAGGATGTAGCCACCGCTGCCGCTTCTGTGTCATCCCTCGCCTGCGCGGCCGCTACCGCAGCCGATCCCCGGGCTCCGTTGTGCGCGAGGCGCGGGCCCTCGCCCAGCGCGGCGTGCGCGAGATCAACCTCGTCGCCCAGGACACCACCGCCTACGGCCGGGACCGCGGCAGCACAGACATCGCCGACCTGCTCTCAAAGCTGGCGCGTGTCCGCAGCCTCCGCTGGGTGCGGCTACTCTACGGTTTCCCGACCCGGGTCACCAACCGACTGATCGCCGCCATCGCGCGGGAGCCTACAGTCTGCGAGTACATTGACGTGCCATTCCAGCACGCCGACCGCGCGCTGCTGCGCCGGATGGGACGGCCCGGCGACGGGCCCGCCTACCTCCGGCTGATCGCCAGACTGCGAAGCGCTATGCCCGACATCGCCCTCCGCAGCACCTTCCTGGTGGGCCTGCCGGGGGAGGGCGAAGAGCAGTTCGGCCGCCTCCTGGAGTTTGTGGAGGCGGCCCAGTTGGACCGCGCGGGGGCCTTCTGCTACTCACCCGAACCCGACACGCCCGCCGCCGATATGCCCGACCAGGTCCCCGCCGAGGTGGCGCAGCAGCGCTTCCACGAGCTGATGACGCTCCAGCAGAGAATCTCCCTCGCCCGCAACCAACGCTGGATCGGCCGCGAGATCGAGGTATTGATCGAGGCCGAGCGCGAGTCGTCCGGGGAGTGGATCGGGCGAAGCTTCCGCGACGCGCCCGAGATAGACGGCGCGGTGAAGGTGCAGGCCGGCCGGCGGCGACTCAAAACGGGCGAATTCGTGCGTGTCAAGGTAACCGCCGCCGAGCCCTACGATCTGATCGCAGAGGTGAGCGGCAGCCGTCGCGACGAGTTCGTAGGGCAGCAGCGTGCTTGCCGGCCATAGCCTTGGCGGAGGCGGGTCTCCTGCCCCCATAGCTAGTCGCCCTGCTCCAGAAGCACGCGGTCGAGATAGGCCACCGTGAAGAGATAGCCGGCCCCGTGGGTGCGGTCCTCCTCGCTCCGATGTATCTTGCACCACAGCACGTCGTTCTTGTCGTCGTGGCCGACCTCGAGCGATACCGGTTCGGCCGCGGGCCATTGCTTCCTCACGAACTTGAGCATGTGGGTCGCGAACGTCTCCGCCTGACTTCGGTCCATACACCTTCCTCCTCACAGGCCGACCACCGCAGCAGATCCAGGGCGGCCTGGCGGCGACCATCATTCGTCGCCCAGGGCCTGCTTCCTCCCGGTGTAAGGCGGTGGTGTGACTCTCAGGTCCGGTTGCTGGCCCTGTGGGTATTGTGATTACGCCTTCGAGCGGTCTTGAGAGTTACGGCACAGCGGACGAAAAAGAAGGGACCAGGAGAGTCTCGCAGAACCAGGGTAAGCGTGCGAGGGGTTCCACGGCAACATCGGCGGATCAGCACGCAGGACGCAGCCGGACCCACAGAGGGGGAACCCACCGCGAATAACTCCTTGGGAGGTGTGCTATGCGTCTCAAGTGTGGATGGGCTGTATGTGCAACTGTTCTCGCCGGGTTTGTCATGTGCTGCGCCTCGTCAGCCGTGGCGGCCACTCTGCTGGTGCCGGAAGACTATGGAACCATCGGCGATGCCGTGGCGGTCGCAGTAACCGGGGATGTCGTCAGCATCGCCCCCGGAACCTACCGGGAATCGGTGACCCTGAACACGGATGGCGTGGTTCTGGAGTCGCGCGGCCAGGCCGCGACCGCGGTCAGCACGGTGATCACCGGGGACAACGGCGACGGTACGAATCGCCCCTATGTTGTCCTGTGCGGCGCCACGACCGGCGCGACGACCGAAGTCAGGTATCTCACGATCACCGGCGCCTCCTCGAGCACAGGTCTGCGCGGGGGAATCGTGATCGAGGCCGGATCGTCCGTTCTCATCCGGGACAACATCATCACGGACAACTCCTCGGGCGGGCTGTCTCCCTACACCGGGGGCGGCGGCATCCATTGCAGGGACGGCAGCTCACCCACGATCCGCCACAACACGATAACCGAGAACTTCGGCTACTGGGGCGGCGGCGCGGTGTACTGCGGCGTCAACTCGACGGTCCTCATTGAGGACAATGTTCTCAACCTCAACGACTCCCGGTACGACGGCGGCGCGGTACGCTGCGATCCAGGGTCAGAGGTGACGATTCAGCGCAACGAGATTGTGGGCAACGACAACTACGAGTATTCCTCGGGAGGCATCTACACCGAGGCCGCCATGTGCCAGATACTGGGGAACTACATCGCCGAGAATGTCAGCGGCGAGACCTTGGGTTCCGGACCGTTCAGCCGCGGCGGCGGCATCAGTGTGGAGCGAGGCGCGGCGGTGATCGCGAATAACATCTTTCGCGACAACAGAGTCCCCGTTACGTGTCACGAGTATTGGGGCTGCAGCCAGGGAGGAGCCATCTACGTGAACGGCTTCATCTACTCTCCCAGCGCCACCATCATCAACAACACGATCCACCATAGCACGGCGGCCGAAGGCAGCGCCGTCTATGTCGGGGACAGGGTCGGAACGGTCGTGGTCAGGAACAACATCGTGACATCCAGCACCGACGGATGCGCGTTGGGCTCCGCGGATCCGGTCGACTCTGACTTCAACTGCCTGTGGGACAACGTGTGCGACTACGAGGGCGCATGGGCTCCCGGTCCCAACGACCTCCATGCCGACCCGCTCTTCGTCAGCGCGACGCCGTCCGCGCCCTGCAGCTTCGTGCTCCAAGCTGGCTCGCCGTGTATCGACGCGGGGACCAACGTCGGCGCGCCGCTCATCGACTATGCTCTCAACACCCGTCCGCAGGACGGCGACGGCGACACCATCAGCGTCACCGACATAGGCGCCTTCGAAGGGTCCTGCAACACGCCGCCCGTCGCGCTGGACGACAGCGCGACCACCGATGAGGACACGCCCGTCACGATCGCGGTGTTGGCCAATGACAGCGACGCGGACGGCGATTCGCTCACCGTCACCAGCGTGACCGATCCGCCATCCGGTTCGGCCGTGATCAATGCCGACGAGACAGTCACCTACACGCCCGACGTAGGGTATGATGGCTCGGATTCGTTCGAGTACACCATCAGCGACGGGCGGGGCGGCACCGACACGGCTGCCGTCAGCATCACGGTTGTCGCTGCGCCCGAATTGTATAACTTCGTCGGCTTCTTGCCGCCTATCAACATGCCGCCGGACGAGATGAGCGTGTTCAAGCAGCGGAGCACGATCCCGGTGAAGTTCCGCCTGCTGGACCCGTCCACCCAGCAGCCGGTAGCCGGCGTCCACTGCACCATCTGGCTCGAGCCCGTCAGCTCAGGCGTCCCCTCGGGCGTGAACGAGCCCGCCTCCTCCACCCAGCCCGACGGCGGCAACACGTTCCGCTATGACGAGGAGGACTGCCAGTACATCTTCAACCTGAGCACTCGGTCACTGGATCCCGGCGTGTACCGCATCCACGCAGACATAGCGGAGGGGCTGATGGACTGCTGGGTTGACATCGCGATCAGATAGGACCGTACGCGCACCACGAGCAGACAGGGGGCCCGGGGATTGCTCACCGGGCCCCTTTGTTCGCGCCGGGGTATGACTCCGCTGGGTCGAAGTGTGTGCAAGTCGAGCGCGCTTCAGCCCGGAGGGCTGGGTTGCTCCTGTCGAATCCCACCAGGCCGTCGCAAACTAGCACAACGATCAAGAGGGCTCACGTGGCCATAATCTGACCAGCCTGTCCAGAACGAGCAAACAACGTCTATTCGGTCAACGGACGGACATGGTCACATTTCGGACGTCCGCCCGACCTCTCCTGAGCCCGTTCTCAGCGTTCCTGGGCGAGCGGATCTGTCCGGTCACATAGCCAAAATGGCCGCGCATTGTCCATTGTCCCACTCCCACAGGAGTGCGTCTGCGCCTCCATAGCAGTGCCGAGCGCTCCCTATAGTGAGGCCTCCGCGGGATGTGGTATACTGAAAAGCCTGCTGCGATCTGGGGAGGTAG
>CP070816.1:2077985-2109054 GCA_020344235.1 Armatimonadota bacterium | reverse complement strand
GACGCGGTGGATGTAGCGGCCGATCTCGCCGATGAGGGGATCGTCGTAGACGTCGATCGCGCCGTCGGAGGCGGTGCGGAGGAGTTCGAGGCAATCGAAGAGGGCTGCGCCGGCGACGGTCCAGTAGCTGGGCCCTTCGTCACAACCGCCGTCAGGATGGTAGGTGGCGAGCCAGCGGCCGAGGATGCCGAGGGACTTGGCGACGATCTCAGCGCGGCGGGCCTCGTCCAGTTCGAGAAGGAGGGATGAGGCGAGGCAGGCGGAGGTGCACCAGGGGCTCCAGTTGTTGAGGGAGACGCCTTCGTTGAAGCCCATCCAGCCGAAGTCGCGGCGGGAGAGGAAGGGGTCGAGGATGCGGGCCTTGACCTCAGCGCGGAGGCGGGGCAAGATGCGCTCGTCGAGGGCGTCGAGCTGCGGGCGCAGGAGGTAGCGGGTCCATGCGAGCAGGTTGCCGGTCTCTGCTGCGAAGAGGTCGATGATGGGGCTCGTGGTGTCGGGAAGGCCGCGGGGCCAGTTGTGGGCGGGGATGCACCAGCTCGACTCCTCGCAGATGGCCCAGATGCCGTTGAGGATGTCGTCGAGGAAGCGCCCCTGAGCATCGATGCACTCGGCGATGACGAGGGAGCCGAGGGAGCCGCGACGCCGGAAGTAGGGCTGTTCGTAGGGGCGGCGGTCGCCGGTGCGGGAGAAGTCGAGGTAGAGGCTGGCCGGGAGGGGCGGCCAGTCCATGCCCCGGAGGTCCTCGGCCGCGGCGAGGGCGGCCTGGCGGAGGTCGGGGGGGAGGGCGTCCCACTGTCGGTGGTCGTCAGCGGTGGGGAAGGGGCGGTAGGACTCGTGGTCGAGCAGGACGTCGGCGATCTGATCTGCTGGGTAGCGCTCGGCGAACATGCAGTCGGCCTCCTCGGTCGGGCAATAGGGGCGGGATTCAAGCTCGGGGGTGGGAGTCCCTTTCTCTATCAGGGGAGGATGAGATCTGGCCGCACGGCGCGAGGGAGGCGGGGAGCTAGCCAGCGGGGAGGCGGCCGCTGACGATCCAGCTGAGGCCGATGCTGAAGTTCCAGGCGTGGAGGTTGGCGTCGAGCCTGGGGCGGAGGGACGATGGGGAGGGGCGGCTAGAGGTGCTGCTCTTTACCGCTACGCTGAATCTCGTCGAGGGCGTCGCGGACATCCTGGGCGTTCTCTTCGCGGACGACGAGGAGGGCGTCATCGGTATCAACGATGATGTAGCCCTCGACCCCGACGGTGACGATGAGGCGCCCCGAATCCGCCACGACGAAGCAGTCGGGGCTTCTGACTGCGATGTGGTTTTCGGGATGGGCCTCGGGCAGGCCGCGGCGGCGCGCGATGTCCTTGATGGAGCGCCAGTGGCCGAGATCGCTCCATTCCAGGGCGGTGGGGACAACGGCCATGTCCTCTTCGCGCTCGGCGATGCCATAGTCCATGGAGATCGAGGGGAGGTCGCGGTAGACCTGCTCGATGAGTTCGGCGGGAGGTTCGTCGGACTTTGCGAGCTTGCGCACGCCGTCGGCGACCTCGGGCAAGTGTGCGGCGCAGCGGTCCATGAAGTGATCGGCGCGGAAGATGAACTGGCCCATGTTCCAGTAGTAGCCGCCGTGGGCGAGGTAGCGCTCGGCCTTGTGCTCATCGGGCTTTTCGGTGAAGCGCTCGACGCGGTAGGCGCCGCTGAGCGGCCTCTTGAGGCGCTTGCCGCGCTGGACGTAGCCGTAGCCGGTTTCCGGATGGGAGGGCATGACGCCGAGGACGACGATGAAGCGCTCCTGGGCGGTCTCGACGGCGGTGGCGATGTAATCGCGATAGGCGACGGCATCTCCGATGTAGCTGTCAACGGGGGTGGCAACCACGACGGCTTCGGGGTCTGTGCGCGCGATGCGGGCGGCGGCGAGCGCGACGGCAGGGGCGCTGCTGCGGCCCATGGGCTCGCCGAGGACGTTCTGCGGGGGCACCTTGGGGAGCTGGCTGCGGGCGATTGAGACGTGCTCGGCATTGGTGACGACCCAGACGCGCTGCGGCGCGGTGAGGGGGCGCACTCGCTTATAGGTGTCGAGAAGCATGGTCTGATCGGAGAGCAGGGGTTGGAACTGCTTGGGCCGGCTGCGGCGGGAGATGGGCCAGAGGCGGGTGCCGGTGCCACCGGCCATGATCACCACATGGAGCTTGCCATCTGGAGGCATGCCGCTATCCTTTCGCCATGTCGAGGACGAGATCTCGCCCGGCCTCAAGGAGTTTATGGACGTCTGCTTCACCGCGCGCCTCCACATAGACGCGCACGAGCGGTTCGGTGCCGGAGAGGCGGAGCAGCAGCCAGCTTCCGTCCTTGCGGATGTACTTGGCTCCATCGAGCCGGTTGACGGTTTCCACCGGCTGCCCGGCGAGGGCGTCGGGCGCGAGGGAGGGAAGGGCTTCGTGGAGTTTGTCGCGCTGCTCGGGCTGGAGGCGAAGGTCGAGGCGGTCGAAGTAGCACCGGCCACCGGTGAGGGCGAAGATGTCGGACAGGATATCACGGGCGGGCTTGGCCTCGTAGGCGAGGGCCTCGCAGGCTATGAGGGCGGCGAGGGAGCCGTCGCGATCCGGTATGTGGCCCTTGATTCCAAAGCCTCCGCTCTCCTCCACTGCCAGCAGCACGTCGTCGGACTTGACCATCTCAGGGCCCATGTTCTTGAAGCCGACGGAGGTTTCGGTGACGGAGCAGCGGTAGTGGTCGCAGAGGCGGTCAACCATCGAGGTTACGTTGATGGAGCGCATGACGCGGCCGCGCCACCCGCGGTTCTTCAAGAGGTGGTAGAGAACGAAGACGATGGAGCGCTGGATGTCTATGTACTCGCCGTGGGCCATGAGGCCGAGCCGGTCGCCGTCTCCGTCGGTAGCGAGGCCGATGCTGACGTCGGGGTCGGCGGTGAGGGAGACGCTTTCCTCGAGGTTGGGGCCGATGGGTTCAGGGTGCTTGCCGTCGAAGGTCGGGTCGGGGTCGGGGCGGACGGTGCGGACCTCCGCGCAGCCGGCGCGGCGGAGGGCCTCGTCGAAGTAGCCTCCGCCGGCTCCGTGCATGATGTCGGCGACGACCGTGAGCTTGGCGCGGGCGATGGCATCGCGGTCCACCAGGGAGAGGATACGTTCCAGGTAGGCTTCCCGGACGTCGAAGCGCTGGTGGTCGCGCGCTGGTGCGCGCGGGTGGGGCTCGTTCCGGAGGATGCGGTTGGCCTCATCGCCGACCCACTTGACGTCGGCCTCCTCGGCCGGGCCGCCCTCGGGGGCCTTGAGCTTGACGCCGTTCCACTCAGCGGGGTTGTGGCTGGCGGTGAGGACGAGCGCGCCGGCGAGATTGTTGGCGACGACGTAGTAGCCGATGGCCGGGGTCGGGAGGTAGGCGGTGCAGAGGTGTGGTTCGATGCCCGAGTGGGCGAGTTCGTCTGCGGCGGCGGCGGCGAACCTGTCGCCGAGAAAACGGGTGTCGTGGCCGATCGCTACGGGGGCCTGGCGCGGCTGCTGCTTGAACCAGCGGGCGGCCGCGCGGGCGACGACGCGGACATTATCGAAGGTGTAGCCGTCGGCGAGCACGGCTCGCCAGCCCTCTGTGCCGAAGCGAATCTCGGCCATGCGCTACTCCATTCCCAGGTTCAACATGTCCTTGAGGTTGAGCATTCCCTCCACTCGCCGATCCGCGTCGAGAACGGGCATGTCGCCGATCTTGTACTCGCGCATCAACCTGAAGGCCTCGACGGCGGGCTCCTGGGGGTGGGCGATCTTGGGGTCGCGGGTCATCACCTCGTGGGCCTGTGCGACGAGGGCGTTGTCGTCGGCGAGGAGCGCGCGCCGGACATCGCCATCGGTGATGATGCCGGAGAGGCGGCCGTCGGAGTCAAGTACGGCCGCGGCGCCGGCGTGGGCGGAGGTGATGGCGAAGAGGACGTCGCGCAGCGCGGTGCTTGCCGTTACGGTTGCGACCGCGTCGCCTCTGCGCATGAGGTCAGAGACGCGGTCGCCGGCCTTGTGCCCGAGGTGTCCGCCGGGATGGAGGGCTGCAAAATCGTCGCGGGTGAAGCGGCGCGCGGTCATGACGGCGGCGGCGAGAGCGTCGCCCATTGCGAGCTGGGCGGTGGTGGAGGCGGTGGGAGCGAGGCCGAGGGGGCAGGCCTCTCTCTCCACGGAGACGTTGAGGGTGACAGCGGCCTGGTCGGCGAGGGGGCTGTGGTCGCGGCCGGTGAAGGCGATGATGGGGACGCTGATGCGCTTCATGGCTGAGATGACGGTGGTGACCTCGTCAGTCCATCCGCTCTGGGAGAGGACTATCAAGACATCGCCGGCGGCGACCATGCCCAGGTCGCCGTGCATCCCCTCGGCAGGATGAAGAAAGAGCGCGGGGGTGCCCGTGCTGGCGAGGGTGGCGGCGAGCTTGCGGCCCACTGCTCCGGACTTTCCGATGCCGGTAACGACGACACGGCCGGAGCAGTCCAGTATCAGTTCTACGGCGCGTGCGAAGCGGTCGTCGACGCGCTCCTCCAGCGCGCGCACGGCGGCCGCTTCGATAGAGATGGCCTCCCTCGCGCTAGCGAGGGCCTGCGATAGATCGCGTTGCTCGTCGCCCATGGATGCACTCACTTGTGTATGGTGATTTCCTTGTTGCGCGGTCGCGGTCCTGTGCGCTCGGCCCGAGAGCGTGTTGCAGTGGGGCGCGAATGTGCCGCCAGTGCAACGAAGGCCGGCCTATGCGCGAACGCCGGATGGATGCTAGCCGTCTTTGCGCGCCCAGTCGTAGGGGATGTCGTTGTCGTGGGGAGCGATCCGGTGCTCGTCGGGAGAGTCGTACTGGTAGACCTGGTCGGGCGTGTTGATGATGAGTGCGACACGCTCTCCGACGCATTTCCACCCATGATGGATACTGCTCGGCACCTTGACGAGAAGCCGGTTGGAATCGCCGAGGAAGATCTCGTTGACGAGGCCGCGGGTCTGCGAGTCTTGCCGGTCGTCGTAGAGGGCGAGCTTGATCTCGCCGGAGACGCAGCAGATCATGTCGGTCTGGCGCTCGTGATAGTGCCATGCCTTGACGGCACCGGGGTAGGTGGTGGTCATGTAGACCTGGCCGAAGCGGGAGTACTCCGGGTCGTCGGAACGAAGGATCTCGGTCACTGCGCCGCGCTCGTCGGGAAGGGCCGGCAGCCGACGGACCTTCACCCCGGAGATCAGGCGTCCTTCTCCGGAGCCAAGAGAGCGGACTCCAGGGATTGGGAGTTGATCGTGCCATTCGAAGCCTGGTCCATGTGGATTCATAGCCCTTGGTGATCCCTCCTCGGGTGTGATTCGGCTGGGGCCGGCTCAGGTCCTGCCGGGAGGCCGCAGGCAGCGAGGGAGGAGGCCGCGGCGGCGAGGCCGAGAGGCGCGAGGTGAAGGAGGACGCGGTCGAGGGAAGTTGTGAGATGCCAGGTGATGTCGTAAGGGCTGAAGGCGTAAATCGCGAGGTAGACGGCGAGCTGCCAGAAGAGGAGACCCCAAAGGGGCGCGAGGGCTCGGTGGCGCCAGGCGGAGGCGATATAGGCGAGGAGGCCGAAACCCACGAAGGGCCAGGTCAGCTCCCAGGCGTGCCAGGAGCGGAGAGACTCCAGAAGAGCGTGATAGATGGCGTCGAGCCGGGAGCAAAGCTGCGGCCAGGTGCGGAGCTGCATGCGGGTGAGCTGGGGGCTGGGGATTCCCCAGGAGGCGCGGAGAACGGCCCACGGGAGATATGGGAGCAGCAGGCATGCGGGGCCGAGCAGCGCGGTGGGCTTGTTGATGCGCCGGCCGCGGAACCGCCAGGCCAGCGCGAACGCGAGCGCGCCGCCGAGGGCCATGCTGACGCCCTCGGCCTTGACGAGGGCCCCGATGCCGAACATGAGCGCGGCCAGCAGGGCGTCTTCCCGGCGGGAGCGCTCGACCCAGTCGGCGAGGAGGACCCCGGCGGCCAGAAAGCAGAATGCCTGCTGGACATCGGCCCCGCCGCCACCGGCGTGATAGACGAGGACGGGGATGTGGGAGGCGAGCAGGCTGATGCCCAGCGCCCAGGGCAGGGCCATGCGACGGCGCAGGTAGCAGGCAAGCAGGACCGCGGTGCCGAGCCAGAAGACGAGGCCGATGAGCTTGGCGCGGCGCTCGTCCACATGGCCGAGGATCTGATATACCCAGGCCTGGGCGGAGGGGAGGGCGAGGGGATAGTCGAGATGGGTGTAGCGGTAGCGGGCGAGGCTGGTGAACGTCTCGGGGTCCAGTGCGCCGTCGGAGAAGAGGGCTTTGGCTTTGAAGGCCCAGATGTAGCGCCCGTCCCAGAACATGCTGGTCGCATAGGTATTGGCGGTTACGCCGAGTGCGAGCACCACAAAGAGCAGGATGAGGAGACCGGAGACCCAAGGCATCCAACCGGCGGAGGGGGGCACTTCCTCCACCTGGTCGCGCTCTGTCCACGGCTCGCGAAGCAGGTTGAAGCCGGCGCGTATTGCGAGCACGAATCCCACGAGGAGAACCAGTGCGGGGGAGATGCGCCATCCGAGGGGGCCAATGACTGTGAAGATCGTGGCGAGCAGGCCGCAGCCGGCGGCGAAGTCGAGAGTAGGCTGAGCGTATTCGAGGGGCCAACGGCGGCGGCGGAGGCCGAGGGCGGCGAGGAGGATGGCTCCCAGCAGCCAGATGGTGAAGATCGCAAGAGCAGTGCGCGCGAGCCCCAGCATCGGCGGCGGTTATCCGTTCAGCCTGCGATAGACGCGCGCGGCGGAGTTGTGGAGGATCGCTGCATGTGACCACGCTGCCGGAGGTGGGGCCGGGTCGGCCCAGAGGACATAGTCGTGCTGCCAGATCGGTTTGGCGGCGGGCACCTGGTCGGTGGGCGAGTCGAACCAGAAGGGCGCATAGCCGCCGTTCGCATCGGGAAAGAAGAAGACAGGCCTTGTGGGATAGAGGCGGTATACCGTCTCATAGAGTCGAGTGGGGGGGCCGTCGCGGTCGGGCCGATCCTCCTCCGAGAGGACGACTGCGACTGTGGTCTGGGGGCTCAAGTCTTCTTGCTGAAGGATGGTGAGGGCGTCGAAGTAGGGTCCGGACCACTGGCGGCGGGCGTCCGGCTGGCCGGGGGGGGCCTGGGCGCGGGTGCGGAAGCCCGCCAGAGCATGCCGCGCGGAGGCGCGCAGCTCACCGCGCGCGGCGGAGCCGACGAGCCAGACGGCGGCGAGGGCCAGGGCGAGGGCGCGCAGGGCGATGGAGGCGGCCGCGCCTCCGTCGGTGCGGCGGGGGGCGCTGGCGGGAGCGGCCAGGGGACGCGGCCTGTTGCCGAGCAAGCGCTGGAGCAAAGGTGAGTAGCGGAGGATGCAGAGGATGGCCCAGAGGCCGTCCTTCCAGGAGACTTTCTTGCCTTCCTCGTAGGTGCGGCCGGCGTAGGAGATTCCGACCTCATAGATGCGAATGCCGGGGATTGCGGCGGTCTTGGCGGTGATCTCGGGCTCGATGCCGAACCGATTCTCCTTGAGGTGGAGGCGATCGAGCACGTCGCGACGGAACACCTTGTGGCAGACCTCCATGTCGGTAAGGTTGAGGTTGGTCGCCATGTTCGAGAGCAGGGTGAGGAAGCGATTGCCGAGCATGTGCCAGAAGAAAAGGACGCGGTGCGGCCGATCGCCCTGAAAGCGAGAGCCGAAGACAACGTCTGCGCGGCCCTCGATGATGGGTGCGAGGAGGGTGGAGTGCTCGCGCGGGTCGTACTCGAGGTCCGCGTCCTGAACGACTACCACGTCGCCGGTAGCAACGGCGAAGCCGCTGCGGAGCGCGGCTCCTTTGCCCCGGTTGCGTTCATGCCGGATCACCTGCGCGACGCGGTCTGTGAGCGCGGCGCATACTTCCGCGGTGCCGTCGTCGGATCCGTCATCCACCACGATGATCTCCCGCTCGAGGCCGGTGAGTTCGACGGCCTCTATGCGGGAGATGACTTCGGCGAGCGTGTCTCGCTCGTTGTAGACGGGGATGATGATGGAGACTTTGCGGATGGTCTGTGTCACCTCTGAGCGATCCTCTCAGCAGCGGGCGCTTCGCCGGGCGTCGGCGGAAAGGCAGTCAGGAGGGCAGAAGCCGCTCATGGGCGTCCTCGCCGGGCGGGGGGCCGGAGCGAGGGCGGATGCGAGCGCAGACGGACGTATGCCGAGGCGGGGAGTCGAACCCCGACGGGCGAAAGCCCACTAAGTCCTGAACCTAGCGCGTCTGCCAGTTCCGCCACCTCGGCACTCGCAAGCCGTATTGTATGGAATCGCCCGGTGCGAGTCAAGCCTGAGGATCAAGAGATGCCCCGAAGGGGGTTGCCAGGTGTTTGCGGTGGGCGTATAATCGCGTCGTCGGAGCGACAGCCTGACGGAGCGTGTCGATGCTGGCTTTGTTTGGGTCTTTCGGGGGTCAAGAGATCCTCGTTATTCTCGTCCTCGTGCTGCTGCTCTTCGGGGCGAGGCGACTTCCGGAGCTGGCCCGGTCGCTGGGCCAGGGGATCAAGGAGTTCCGGAAGTCGGTGAAGGAGATCAGCGAGGACACTGAGAGCGACGACTCCGGATCTTCTACGAAGTCATCGTGATCGGCAGGAGGGGAGGCCATGGCGTGCCCTCACTACTCGCTCGACAGCGGCGAGTGCGCCCTGCTGGAGAATGCGCCGGAGGATGAGGAGGAGCAGGGGGAGGCGCCGCTGGAGGAGCCGGTGAGACGGGAGTGGTGCTTGAGCGGGAACGACGCGCACCGCAGGTGTCCGATTTTCCGCAGATTCCTGGCCGAACTGCTGCACTAGCTTCGCCGACTTTGTGGCCAGCGCGGTCCGCCGTGCCCTTGACATGTGCCGCCAGGTTATGTTACGTTTCGCCGGGCCGCTTCTCGGATTGAGCGAGTGTTGGACCAAGGAGGTGCGCCGATGGCGAGGGGTAAGGTCAAGTGGTTCAATCCCCAGAAGGGCTACGGCTTCATCGAGATCGAAGAGGGTCAGGACGTGTTCGTGCACTACTCGTCCATCAGGATGCCCGGATTCAAGACGTTGGAGGAGGGGCAGCAGGTTCAGTTCGATCTCATGGACGGCGACAAGGGGCCGCACGCAGGTAATGTTCTTCCTCTGTAGTTGAGCGGCGGCCAGTTCGGCCTTTCAAAACCACTTGATCAGCGCCCCGGCAGCTGCGACCTGCCGGGGCGAAACTGTGTGTGGGGGGACGAAGGCGCGCGCGGCCGCACTAGCTGATGGCGGCCGCTTCTCCGTTTGACTTCGCGTTGTCCGCCGCCTCCGCGACTGCCACCGCGGCGCGGCCCTCGGCCGCGGTGAGCACTGGGGGATCGTCGTGCAGCACCCAGCGAGCGAAGCTGCGCAGCTCCATCTCGACCGCGCCGGGTCCGGGCGCCTCCTCGGCGGTGAGGCGGGTCATGTGGTCGGCCTCCGGTCCGTGCTCCAGGTAGCTCCAGGGGCTGTCCAGGCATGCGAAGCCGCGAGAGAAGATGAGGCGCACGTCGGTGGAGTCAACGGGTGATACGCTGGAGACGGAGATGGCGCCCGTCGCACCGGACTGGAATTCGAGGAGGATGGTGGCGACATCGTCGAAGTCGCGGGCCGCGGCGCCGTAGTGTCCGCCCGAGTACTGGAGGCGTGCGGCAGGGCCGAAGAGGGCGTGAAAGAGGTCAATCTGGTGGATGGCCATGTGGAAGAAGAGGCCTCCGGAGCGGGCGCGTTCGACGTGCCAGAGGCCGCTGTCGCGATCCTCGAAACCCGGGAAGAAGCAGGTGCCAAGGCCGAAGAGGGGGTCGCCGAGGTCGCCCGCCTCGGTTAGCTCGAGCAGGCGGCGGCAAAGGGGATAGAGCCGGGTGCTCTGTCCGACCATGAGCTTCACTCCGGCGCGCTCGCAGGCGGCGATCATGCGGTCGCAGTCCGCCGCGGAAAGGGCCATGGGCTTCTCGCAGAAGACGTGCTTCCCGGCGGAGGCGGCGGCGAGCGTCTGCTCGCAGTGCAGATGATTGGGGGTGGCGATCAGCACCGCCTCGATGTCTGCGCGGCGGAGGAGATCCTCCTCGGAGGGGGCCGGCTCGGCGTCGAAATCCTTACACAGCGCGTCGCGCGCGAGGGGGTATGGGTCGTAGGCGGAGACGATTTGCGCCTCCTCGACGTGTTGGGTGATGGCGTCGGCTAGCTCGCGGCCCATGATGCCGGCGCCCAGCAGTCCGAGTCGCAATGTCATCGTCGCCGTCCTTTCTTCTGTCGGAGAGAGGTGGGGAGGCGGGCCTGGTCGAGGACGAGCGCGATCAGGTCGCGGGTGGGTTCGCCCCGCTGCGCGCGACGGAGAAGCTGGACTCTCATGCCGTCAATGGTTTCCGCCCCGAGCGCGGCGGCACCGAGGCGCTCGGGTAGGGAGCGGAAGCAGAAGTCCTGCATCACGATCTCCTGAGGGAGCAGGGCCGCGTCGAGCCTGGCGACGCGCGCGGCGACTGCGTCGCTGTCCACACTGAGGGGCCGGCCGTGTGTGTCCCGCACGCGGTCGCAGCCGGCCAGAGAGCGCTGAACGACGGCCTCGGGGATGTGGATGCCGAAGAGCCGGAGGCGCTCGGCCTCCTGGCGGGCGGCCAGCCTGGCCTGGGCCTCTGCACGGTCGCGGTCCTGGGGAGCGACTAGCCCGAAGAGGCGGCAGGCGAGCGGCCTTTGCTGGTAGATGGTGCAGCGCGATGATTCGAGGAAGATGCACTGGCGGTGGGGCTCGATCCAGGAGAAGAATAGCTCGCCGAAGGAGCGATCGAGCAGCGCTTCGCGACGCTGGCGCGGCATCTGGGCTACGAGGTGAATCAGGCTGAGATACTCAACGAGGAATATGCCCGGGCTCTCGAAGCAGCAGCGCGCGCAGCTCTCGCAGGTGGTTTCGGGGAAGTCGGCATAGATACGGGCGAGAGAGTCGAAGAGCCGAGCGCGGCGGGCCCGACGCAGCATGCGCGCCGGGTCAGCGTCCTGCGAGGATCGCATCGGCCGCGCTCCGCCGTGGGTCACTGCACCAGCCGCTTCAGTCGTTCGGTGACCTGGCCGAAGATCTCGTCCTCATCCAGGGTCTGGAGTTGGCGGTCTATCATCAGAGGCCGTCCGTTGACGAAGACGGTGCGGACGTCCCCGGCTCGGGCGGCGTAGACGAGGTGGGAGACGACGTCGTGCCGGGGGAAGAGGTGGGGCAGTCGGAAGTCGAGGAGCACGAGATCGGCCTTCATGCCGGGCTTGATCTGTCCGACGCGATGGTGGATTCCAAGGGCGCGCGCGCCTCCTCTGGTCGCCATACAGAGGGCCTGGCGGGCGGCCACGACGGTTGGGTCGTCGGCTTGGAGCTTATGGAGCAGCGCGGCGAGGCGGGCCTCCTCAAGGATGTCGAGGTTGTTGTTGCTGGCGGCGCCGTCTGTTCCGAGTCCCACGATTGCGTTCGCCTCCAGCAGCTTGGGGATCGGCGCGGTGCCGGAGGCCAGCTTCATGTTGCTGCCAGGGTTGTGGGAGATGCCGACTTGGCTCTCGACGAGGGTCGCGATGTCGGAATCCGTCAGATGGACGCAGTGCGCGGCGAGCACGGGCGAGACGTCGAGGAGACCGATATCCTTGAGCCGTTCGACCGGTGTTTGGCTGAAGTCGCGCTGGCTGTCGGTCACCTCCTGGGCTGTTTCCGAGACGTGGATGTGGATGCCGACGCCGGCCTCGTGAGCGCCCTCAATCACGCGGTCGAGTAGGTGGTTGGGACAGGTGTAGGGCGCGTGCGGCCCGAGCATGGTGACCAGCAGCCCGTCTCCCTTGTCCTTCCACTGCTTGGCGAACTCGATGGCGCGTTCGAGTCGCTCCTTCGCATCGGGCAGGAAGGCGAGGAGCACGCCGGAGACATTGGCGCGGATGCCGCTGTCGAGCACGGCGCGGGAGGTGGACTCGAAGTAGTGATACATGTCGTTGAAGCAGGTGACGCCGCCGCGGATCATCTCGGCGATGCCGAGAAGCGTGCCCCAGTAGACATCGTCTTCCTGGAGCTTCATCTCGAAGGGCCAGATGCGCTCCTCGAGCCAGGGCATGAGGGGCATGTCGTCGGCATAGCCGCGGAGAAGCGTCATGGCGCAGTGGGTGTGTGCGTTGATCATGCCGGGCATCGCCACCATGCCAGCGGCGTCAATGGCGCGCGCCTCGGGAGGGTTCTGCGGCGCCTCGGAGCGGGGCCAGAGCCCCGCGATCTCGGTCGCCTCGATCAAGATGTCGGCTTCGGGCAGCACTCTTCCATCGTCATCCATCGTCACCACGGTTGCGTTTCTGATCAGCCAGCTTTCCAATAGGATACCTCCGTATCACGGGCCGCCGAGGGTGAGGCTCGAGGGGTTATTCGGTTTCCACCGTGATCGCGAGAATCTTGATTTCCGGGGCCTGCGGAAGCTCCAGCGAGACGGCGGCTGGGGAGCCAGCGCTCAGGGTGAGATGGTAGAGGTAGGCCGGCACGGAGGCGTCGTCGCCGGTGATAGTCCGGGTATATGGGGCGTAGGCGCCGATGATCACTGCGTCGTCGCGCTGCGCCCAGGAGGGGACCGTCACAGTTAGCTGACTCGTCTCGCCGGTGCGGCCCTTGAGGCCGAATGCGGCCGGGCGCGAGTCGGCCGTGGCGGCGGCCAGCAGGTGAACGCGCGCCGCCGGCCGATCGCCAAGGGGGATGGATTGCCCGACGCAGGCTACGGCCCCGCCTGTGCCTGAGCGGGTGTCGGGGAAGGCGAAGGGAACGGTGTAGGGGGCGTGGGAGGTATAGTACCCGCTGGGATAGACACCGTTGCCGGGCGCGGACTGGTCGGGAGGCAGCCATTCGGCCGGCAGGCTGCGGCCCGCGCCGTCGAGATCGCCCTGCGCGCGGCGGCTGTCGGTGGTAACGGCGGCGACGTTCATGAAGGAAGAGAGATCGAGGGCGTGCATCTTGGAAGACCGCACCATCACGGGCAAGACGGGCGGGGCGTGCCGACAGGCGTCGGCGCTGCGGCCGTTGACCATGACCTGCCAGGTGAGCCAGTAGGGCCCGGGGAGGCGGGGCGCGTCCACCGGTACCGCCAGTTCCGCCGTGCCGCCGGGGGGGACGTTCTGAAGAACGTGTGAAGCTCGTCCCGGCAGGACTTCTCGTCCATCCCAGCGATGCCAAGTGTATCTGACGAAAGATTCCTCCGCGGCCCAGACCTGATATCCTCGGTTGCGGAGCGCGAGGGAGAAGTCTGCTCGCTCTCCGGCCTCCATGGTTCTCGGGCCCTCGACGGACTCGTAGACCACGCCCGCTTTCGCCACCACCTGGATGGCCTCGTCAGGGAGCGGGGCTCCGACTTCCGAGAACGAGGGGCTCCCGTCCTCGACCAAGTCCCACTGAATCCGGCAGGCGGGCCGGTCGTGCGGAGATGTGGGGCCGATCGCCCCTTGCTCCTCCGTGGCCGTGACAGGTATGAGCACTGAGACTACTTCGCCCCGGCCGACATCTTGAGGCAGATCAGCGCGAGTGTCAGCGTTCCGCAGTGGCCGGGATGTCCCACCTTGGGATATTGCTGCGTCCTCATTGTGCTGCTCGGGCAGCCAGCGATAGGTGAGGAAGGTGTTGCCCTTACGCCAGGTTGCCGCGCCATCATTGCGAAGCCTGACCACAACTTGCTCTGTCGCGCCCCACTCTATTGCAGAAGGCAGCGAGGTGCTCAGGATCGTCGCGCGGCGGGCGGGAGGATCGGCGACCGTGATGGGGATCGCGAGTTCGGCCAGGGTGCGGGCGAACCACCGGGAGCGAAGATAGGCGATCTTGCTCTTGACCACTGACAGTGAGAAGAGATAGTCGCCGGGCGGGAGAGGTTTTCCCGCGTCGTCCTTGATGGAGATCACAACCGGGAGGCGCTTGGTCTGTCCGGCCAGAATGCTCAGGCTCTGCGCGGCGATCTTCTGCTGAACGACGCGGCCGTCGGACTGCCGGGCTATGTGATAGTCGGCGGTCACGCGCCTTCCGGTCTGGACGTCCTCGGTGCCGAGGTTCTCGACGAGCAGCTCGACGAGGTAGTCGGCGCCGGGGCGCAGGGCGGGGGGCAGGGCACGCTTCTTCAGGCGCAACTGGTGGGGCTGCTGGCTGCCCAGTCGCGCCTTGAAGTACTTGGTGGCATCTACATAGGCAACTCCGTATTGGCGGCTGGGTGCGATCTCGGTCCCCGAGGCGAAGTCGTTCCAACTGTCTATCACGAGCAGATCGGGCTTTGCGGCCAGGGCACGCTGCCAGGCACCGCGGTAGGCGCGGCCCTCGCGACGGGGTCGGATCTCCCCCGAAGCGCCCGGAGGAGGGCAGTGCCCCGGGGACAGCGCAGCTGCGGATGCGGCACCGGGTGCCTCCTGCGCAAAGCTGGTTGCCGCCGCGAGCCGGACATGCGCGTAGAAGTCGTCGGCGCCGCGGCTTCCCCAGGCAGGGCTGCCCAGCCAGGCGAGCCGCGCGCCACCGAAGTCCTCGGCGAAGCGCCGGCGGCAGTAGTCGAGGAAGCCGCCGTCCCAGTCGCTGAGGCCGTCGGGCTCTCCGAGGAGGAGGGGCACGACGGCGGCGCGGTCGTCCGCGGGCGAGGGCAGCTCGGCCCAGAACTCAGGGGATACGTGGAGGAAGAAGTCCCTGATCATGGCGTACAATCGACGCTTGCCCTCGTCGGACTTGAGGTTGGCGCCGTGGAGGGAGGTCGTGTCCAGCAGCATTCCGACCAGTGGGTAGCTCTTGCCCTGTGCGCGGCGGCGCTTGAGGGCCTCGGTGAGGTAATCGAGGCCGGGGCGCGCCCAGCTCCGGCGCGAATCCTCGTCGCCGCGGTAGACGGGGAGAATGACATCTATGCCGGCGCGCTGGATTGCCTCGAGCTGGGTGCTGTGCCAGTCCACTCGTTCGGAGGTGTACCAGGGCCCGGCGCCCTCCATCGGCTGGTCGGCAGTGGCGGGGGCGCCGTCCGGGGCCCAGAAGGGAGTCCCCTGGTTGGGGCCGGGATTCCACCGCCAATCGTAACGGTAGACGGCGAGCAGGGTGGGCATTACCCCGGTTCTCTGGGCGGGGGGCCGGGGCTGCACGAGGCTGGGCTTGGGCTTGTCGAACTCGAGAGTGCTGGCCGCGAGCCATTCGTTTGCGGCGAGCTTGCCGTCAATCAACGGTGTGGCGCCGACGTAGGGGCAGGGGATCCACGCGCCCTGCGCCTTGGCGAGGGCCGCGCTGGTGCTGATTCGCATCCTGCCCCAGCGAAGGGAGCTGCCCACGTCGGCCGGCTGCTGGACGGTGGGCGCCCAACTGGCGAGGCCTTCGCTCTCGCCCTGCATCCAGGAGACGACGTTGAAGCCCAGGTCGGGGCCGTCAATGGGCGCGCCGTGGAGGAACTCCCAGGGGATCGCGCACTCGACGACGAAGCCGCCGTCTTCATCGGTGGGATCGTTGAGGGTGGCGTCCACTTGGACGACGTATTTGATCGTTCGCGGGCCGGCGGTCCATGAGTTGTCGGGACGCCAGCGGCCGCCGGCATCGCGGGCGAGGAGCGTCATGCCGCCCGCGGCGCTGATGATGAGACGGTAGGCGGGGGAGGGCCCCGCCTGAGTGGGGGTCTCGAAGGAGAACTCGATGGCGTCGTCCTGCTCGGGGGCCGACATGGGGGCGGTGCTGGAGCCGGTCACCATGAGGTCGGGGACCTTGGCGGCGAGGGAGAGGTACTGCTGGTTCCACTGGACGTGGACGCGGACGCGAAGCCCGGGCTCGCCTGTTGGCAGCCGAAGCGCGGAGGCGGGCCGGCCGGGGAGCAGGCAGACCGCGATGAGCGCTCCAGAGAGTGCAATGATTGCGACGCAGGCACGTCGGGTCGCTGTGGCTCGGCCTGTCGTGGGCATGTAGCTCCTCATTCGGGGCCGCCGGCGGCGGCCGCGCTGGGCGTCATTATACGGAAAGGCGCCCCTGGGTGTAAAGAAACAGCCCGCACACGGGCCCGCGGGTTGGTTTGGGGGGCGGCGAGGCGAAGGGCGATGCCGGAGGGCGGCGAAGCTACTGGCTCGTGGCTTGCGTGAAGCTTCGGCCGATTCGGATGAGCGATGCGGAGACGTGCTTCCGCTGGGTGTCGGACCCGGACGTGAGGCGGCTCTTGGGTCTGATCCGGCCGGCGCGCTCTGTGGAGCAGGAGCGGGCATGGATAGCCGGGGTTCTCGCCGACAAGGAGCAGCAGCGGGTGTTCGTGATCGCGGACGAGCACGGACAGGCGATCGGCACATGCGGTCTGCGCGGCATAGACCGCCGGGAGGGGACGGGCTTCCTGGGGATCATGATTGGCGAGAAGACGCTTTGGAACCAAGGGTATGGCACTTATGCCACCAAGGCTCTGCTAGAGTATGCGTTCGGCGAGCTGGGTCTGCGGGAGGTGCAGCTGTCGTGTCACCCAGACAACCGCGGGGCGCTGCGCTGCTACGAGAAGGCGGGCTTCCGCCCGAGGGGGCCGAGCGCGGGCGAGCGCCCCTTCCGGCGCGCGGAGGTGAGGATGGCGATCACGAGGGAGCGGTGGGAGTCGCTTCCGGGTCTCGAATCGGAATCAACGGGGGACTACTGAGGGCTGTTGAAGTTCGAAGGGTGAGGGGTGGCGAAGGGCCGGCGCGCCGAGGCCGGAGGTCGGTGGAGCGGAGGCCGGTCGCCGAAGTAATCAGACCGCTTGGCTCACGCGAGTGGCGCGCTGGAGCTTGTATTGGATCTGGTGGTTTCGGGGATCGAAGGAGAGGGGGGCGCGGTAGGCGGCGAGCGCGGTCAGAACAATGAGCAGCACCAGCAGAAGGTCCACGGTAAGAGACAGCATGTGGTACAGGGCCATGGGCAGATTCATGAGCCATACGTGCTGGGCGACCTCCCAGGCGATGAAGGTGAGGAAGGCCGCCGAAAGACGCTGCCTTCCGCCGGCGAGATTTGGCCATCGCCGGTATGAGAGTGTGGGCTGCTAGACCTGCATGCTGACCGCGCTGGCTTCGGCGACGAGGGCGCCCTCGGGATTGGTCGCCTCGGCCGCGGTCTCAACTATGGGTGGGCGCCGGCGGGTGATGCGGCCGCGGATTTGGAGGGAGTCGCCGATCTCGACGGGCTCGTGATATCGCACCTCGAGGCGGCCGGTGATGGCGTTTATCTCCTTCTCCCAGAGCAGCCGGGCCATCGCCTCGTCGAGCGCAGTGGCCAGCAGTCCTCCATGCACGATGCCGGCCCATCCTTGGTGCTCGGGCTGGACGTCGAAGGTGGTGATGTAGTCCTCGCCATCGAACTGAAACTGGAGCTTGAGCCCGATGGGATTGCTCCGACCGCACGCGAAGCACATGTCGTCAACTTCGAGTTTCACTCAACCACCTCCTCATTGCTCCATCCACAACTTGTCGCCGGCACGGAACAGGAAGTCGAAGTACGTCAGGTAGCCGCTGATGAGAAGAGCCCCGGCCAGGGACAGCCAAAGCACTCCGATGGCGATTCCCGCCGCTCGCAGCAGCATGCGGCGCTTGGCCTCGTTTTCGAGTCGGTAGTAGTCAGCGGCGCGGGTCAGCATGTCAGGCAGCGCGCCCGATGCCTCGCCGGTGGCGGTCATGCCGAGGGCGTCGGCGTCCAGCAGGCGCTCGGCCCCGAGGGCCTGGGAGAGCGGCACCCCCCCCCGGAGCGCCGGGACGATGCGCAGGAGCTTTGGTGTGAGGACGGCGTGGCCGGCGGAGAGCGCGGCCTGCTCCGCTGCCTCGCCGAGGGGAACGCTGCCCCGAAGCATCAGGCCAAGGGTGGACAAGTAGCGATCGAGCGCGTGGGTGCGGGCAAGGCTTCCGACGAGCGGCAGCCGCGCGACGATGCGCTGCTGGACTCCCTGGAACCAGGCTGTGGCACCCAGGAGCTGCCAAACCAGGACAACCGCGATGAACCCGATTGCGATTGGAAGCGATACGCTGCGAACCTGGGCGAGCAGCCCATCTATCACGTACTGCGGGGTCCAGGAATCTATCTCAGGGATGGGCTGCTGCAGGAAGCGAACGACGGGAAGTACGAGCAGCATGGCCGGCAGACCGAAGAACACGTAGAAGAACAGGCGCAGCCTGAGCGCGGACCGCGTCTCCCACTCAACCTCATAGGCGTGCGCGATCCGGTCGAAGGCCTCGGGGAGGAAGCCGCCGGCTTCCGCCGCGCGCAGGAGGCCGAGGTGCCAGGGGTAGAAGAGGTGCTGATCGCGTTCCATGGCAGAGGAAATGGGGGCGCCCTTCTCGGCGGCTTCGAGCATCTGCGCTGCGAGCGAGCGCAGCTTCTTCGGGCCCGTGCGCTGAAGCTCTCGGCAGGCGGCCGCAAGGGTGAGGCTCGAGCCGGTCATGGTGGAGAGCTGGCGGAAGAACTGGGACATGCGGCGTATGTGGGCAAGGGACCTGCGGGCGGAGGGCAGGTAGCGCCGGGCCGCGGCCCGCGCCGCGGTCGGCGCCTCGCCTCTGGAGGCCGCGGCGGCAAAGGCGTCATCAGGGGCGGGGCGGAGCACGCGCCTGGTGGCCTGGCCGTGCAAGGGCTCGAGGGCCTCCCAGCGGGAGGAGGCGGCCGGGGCTGAGGGCTCCTGCTCTGGAGCTAGCAGCGGCTGCTGGCAGTGATAGCAGGTGGTGCGCTTGATGCTGTTGTTGGCCCCGCAGTGGGGGCAGTTCTGCATGCGCATGGCGCGAAGCCTCGCCTGTTAGACGCGAGGGGCCGGCCCCTCGTCACCATTATACTGCTTTCCGGCAGGAATTCGGAGTGGAGTCAGGGAGCGCGAGGCAGCGGAGGGGGGTGTTCGCGGCAGGCGGGCGGCGTGCTGCTCGGCGAGTAGGACGATATCGGCGGCCAGGACAATCAGCCGCAGGGAGCGCCGCCGCATGGCCGCTGCGGCAAGACCGAGCTAGACCCCGAGCTGCATGCGCATGCGCATCAGGCGCATGATGTCGGTGCGGCTGATGATGCCGCGGACGAGGCCGTCCTCCACTACCAGGAGCCGGCCGCAGTTCTCCGTGGTCATCCTGATTAGAGCATCCCAGGCGGTTGCCTGGGGAGCGATCACATACTGCTCTGTCAGAGGCGGGACGGTATCGCGCGCGGTCGCGTGGGACCATGTCTCGCGGGGAACGCGCTGGATGTCGGCGAGGCAGAGCAGGCCGAGCAGGCGATCGCCGTCCAGCACGGGGAAGGCGGGATGGTTGTAGGCCATGATGTAGTCGTTGACTATTCGATCGAGGGGCATATCGGCGGGGACGGCCTGCACCTGGGCCGTCATCGCCTGAGATACCGGGACCACCGAGAGCGCCTGCCGCAAGACGACTTGCTGGTAGCTGGATTGGGCCATCTGAGTGAGGAACCAGCCGATGAGAGCAAGCCACAGGAAGCCGGCGTCGCGTGCGATGAGGAAGAAGAAAACGCCGCCGACGATCATCAGGATGCCCAGCGCCTGACCGAAGGTGGCGGCGATGCGAGTCGCATCCGCCAAGCTCGCCATTGCTTTCCAGAGCCCTGCGCGCAGGACGCGCCCGCCGTCGAGGGGGAATCCGGGGAGCAAGTTGAACACGGCCAGCATTCCGTTCATGGCTCCCAGCCAGCCGAAGACCACTGCGAAGACTGTGCCGCCGGGCATCGGGCGGAGCGCGAAGGTGAGCCCGAAGCAGAGCACTGCCAGCAGCAGGCTCATGAGAGGGCCGGCGATTGCGATCTTGAACTCGGCTGCGGCCGACTTTGGCTCGTCGGTCATCTTGGACACGCCGCCGAAGATGAAGAGGGTGATGCCGCTGATGGTCAGCCCTTCTGCCTTGGCGACCAGGGAGTGTGAGAGTTCGTGGAGGAGGACGCTTCCGAAGAAGAGCACGGTAGTGAAGGCGGCGACGAGCCAGCGCATTCCCAGTGACAGGTGCGGGAGGCGGGTGGCGAGGATGTCCATCGAGAGCGCTGCCGCGAGCAGGAAGAATACGATGAACCAGGTGTAGTCCACCTCGATCTCTATCCCGAATATCCGTCCGACGCGAAATGACTTGGTCATGTGAGGAGGCCTATCGTGGGTTCACAGTCCATGCGCGGAGCGGCCGTGGCGCGTACAGGTTTCGGTGGGGGCCGCGTCGGTTTGGAAGGTGCGGTTCACGACGATCGGGCACCGCGGGCTGGCTATCTGTCCCGTGATGGCACAGATCGGGAGTGTCACCCTTGTGGTGGCCGGCGGAGGCGCGGGTGAGGCGGGCTCGGGCGGGGGCGGCTGCCCTGCCGCGGTGCTGGTGTGCAGGTCGCATTTCTGGTCGGGAGGGGCTTCGCCCGACGCGATGTTGTAGGTGACGACAGCGGGATTGGGGCAATACGGCCCGGCGATGCGTCCCGAGACGGGGCAGACGCGCTTGGTGATCGTTTGCGGTGTCGCCGTTCCCTCACCCTCTCCGGTCTGGTCGGCCTCTGCCGTCTGGAGAGTATCGGGCGGCTGTGGGGCCTCGGGAGATCCCTGCTCGCTCGGGTCGATCTCTATGACGCGGGGTGGTTCAACCTGTGCTCGCTCTGCCGCCATGAGGGGCTGGGCCTTGAGAATGAAGCGCGCCCAGATCGGTGCCGGGAGGGTGGCCCCCGATACTCCCCTTCGCCACCGGTTGGGACTGGTTGTCTTGAACTCCTCGTTGCCGACCCAGACCGCCGCGCTGAGGTCATCGGTGAAGCCGATGAACCAGGCATCTCGGTACTCGCTGGAGGTGCCGGTCTTACCGGCTATGGGGAACCTCCTGAGCAAGTAGGATTGCGCGGCGCCGGTGCCGCTCCTCACGACTTCCGTCAACATATCCACCATCTGCTCGGCCACCCGCGCGTTGAGGGCTCGCCAGGAGATGACCTGGTGCTTCTCCAGCGTGCGTCCCTGCGCGTCCTCGATGCTGCTGATGCCGAAGGGTTCAGTGCGCATCCCTCCGGTGGCGAAGACGGAGTAGGCCGAGGCCATTTCCAGAGGGGTGACGTTCGAGTATCCGATGGCGAGGGGCAGGTACTCCTGCATGCCGCGGTAGATACCCATTCGCTCGGCGGTGGCGATCACCGAGCCGATGCCGATGAGATCGGCCACCTTGACTGTGGCGACATTGTAGGAGTGGGCGAGGGCCTCGCGGAAGGTTACCTGGCCGTGAAACTCACCGTCGTAGTTGTCGGGGGCCCACATCTTGCCTGGCTCGGCCGGGTAGCTGACGGGGGAGTCTTCGATGATGCTGTCGGCGGTGTAGCCCTGCTCGAAGGCGGCCGTGTAGACAAAGGGCTTGAAGGCGGAACCGGCCTGTCGCGCGCCCTGGACTGCGATGTTGAACTGTTTCTGGGAGTAGTCGAGTCCGCCGACCATGGCTTTGATGGCGCCGGTGCGGATGTCCAATGCTACGAGGGCCATCTGGTCCACCTGGAACTTGCGTTTCTTGGCGTTCTCCATCCCCCAGGCGATGGCCTCTTCGGCCGCTTCCTGCATCTGTAGATTCAGGGTGGTGCGAATGGTCAGGCCGCCCTTGTAGAGAGCATCGGGGCCGTAGCCGGCGACTACCTCGCGCATGACGTAGTTGGTGAAGTAGGGCGCGCGGGGGGAGCCGAGGCCGAGCGGCTTCCGATCCTCAACCAGTTTCAGCGGGGCTTCGCGCGCCGCCCGGGCCTCCTCGGGCGTCAGACAGCCCTGGCCCTCCATCATGGCCAGCACGAGATTGCGGCGATCCAGGGCGCGCTCCTCGTGCTTGAAGGGGGAGTAGCGCCCCGGAGCCTTTGCGAGGCCGGCCAGCAGTGCGCACTCCGCGGCATCGAGGTCGCTGACGTCCTTTCCGAAGTAGGTTTTGGCGGCGACTTGGGCTCCGTAGGCCCCTTCGCCGAAGTAGATCTGGTTGAGGTAGAGCTCGAGGATCTCGGGTTTGGTGTAGGCCCGCTCCAACTGCACTGCGAGGATTGCCTCTGCGAGCTTGCGCGATAGTGTTCGACTCGGGGTGAGATAGACGTTGCGCGCGAGCTGCTGGGTGATTGTGCTTCCGCCCTGTCTGGGGGCGCGCGCGATGATGTCGGCTATGGCGGCCCTCATGATGGCCCGGGGGTCGATCCCGGCATGGCGGTAGAACTCTCTGTCCTCAACTGAGATGACTGCGTCTTGCAGGGCGCGGGGCATTCGCTCGAGCTGCACGAATTCGCGATGCTCGGTTGCGACTGTGTAGAGGAGCTGGCCATCGGCCGAGAGCACTCGGGATTGGAGTCCGGGCCTGATGTCGCCGAGATCGCGCGCCCTGGGGATCAACGCGGCAATCCCGGAGTAGGTGCCGAGCACCAATCCCACGACAGCCGCGATGGCAAACAGCAGAGAGAGGTTAAGGATGCGCAGCGCCCACCAGATGTAGTCTCTGAGGTTCCGACTGCGCTTCATTGGTTACTGCCTCTCGGTCCCCTTCGGGATGTGGTCCGGAGCGATCGTGTCGCATGGGGAAGGCAACGGTGCAGCGACCACTTTCGCCTCGCAGCTCTGAGCTATTCGCTGCCGGAGGATAGATCCTTCAGCCGCTGCTCCTTCGGGGGCGAGATCACGCGCTCGTCGCTCACATGATCACACAGGGCGTCACCAAGCGAAGGGCCCGTAACCTCGACCTTCAGGCCTTTGAAGATGCGGAAGTACCCCAGCGCTCCCTTTGCGAGGGAGGCCGGCATGGCCGTGCGGTACGTCTTGGCTCGCGAGAGAGGTTCCCGCCCGATGTTGACCTGATCGAGGCGCTCTCCCGGCTTCGCCTCGGAGCTGAACACGACCGTGATGCCAGAAACGTGCAAGAAGGCCGTGCTCGGCTTGGGCAGCATGGAGAGGCCTCGCTCCAGCGCTGACCATATCTGGTCGCCGGAGGCGGTGACGAGCACGACCTGCTCGTTCGGATAGGGCAAGGCTGCGGTCAGCGCGTTGCGGGTCAGGTCCCCCGCGGGGATGACCGTCGGGCGAAGCTGGCTTGCATGCACCAGGGCCAGGTCGGCATTGACCGCGGAGCGCGCGGCGTCGGCGACGAGATCGCCCAGCAAGCACTCTGCCTCGCGGACTTTCTCGGCGCTCAGCGGCTCGGTGCTCCTGCCGAGCACTTCACCCCGCGCGGCGCCAGCGCCGAGCACCAGCCCGAATGACACTGCCCAGATTCCCACTGCTGTGCTAACCCTCATGTCGGCACCTCCCTTTGGTCCTAAGCCTAGGGCTTGCCTACAAACACCTTATACCCCGTGTTGTCAGGCGCGAATCTAGTTTGCGCCCTCTCTGGCGCGCCGCGCCATATCATAGCGGAGATAGGATTCGAGGAACCCGTCTATCTCACCCTCTAGGATCGCCGCAGTGTTGCTTGTTTCATGTCCGGTCCTGTGATCCTTCGTCATTTGATACGGATGCAGGACATAGGAGCGGATTTGGTGTCCCCAGGCGATCTCGGTCTGCTCGCCCCGGAGTTCAACCAGCCTCTTCTCCTGCTCCTGTCGCTGGCGCTCGAGCAGACGCGCCTTCAGAACTCGCATGGCAAAAGTCCGATTCTTGTGCTGAGACCGCTCATTCTGACAGGAGACTACGAGGCCGGTGGGGAGGTGGGTGATACGCACGGCCGAGTCGGTCTTGTTGACGTGCTGGCCACCGGCCCCGGTGGCGCGGAAGGTATCTATCTTCAGGTCGTCGGAGCTGATTTCCACCTCATCGGCCTCTTCCACCTCGGGGATGACGTCTACGGAGGCGAAGGAAGGGTGGCGGCGGCTGGCGGCGTCGAAGGGGGAGATGCGGACGAGCCGGTGCACCCCTCGCTCTCCTTTAAGACGTCCATAGGCGTGGTCGCCAGTGATGCTGGCGGTGATGCCGCGGCTGCCGGCCTCCTCCCCGGGGTTGTGGTCTATGATCTCCCACCCGTAGCCGCGGCCTTCGGCCCAGCGGCCGTACATGCGGGCCAACATATCCACCCAGTCACAAGATTCGGTCCCTCCGGCCCCGGCATTGATCGAGAGGAGGGCGTTGTGGGCGTCGTATTCCCCGGTGAAGAGCCGCAGCAGCTCCTGCTGGGCGATCATCGCCTCGATCTCGGCGAGTCCGGCCTCGATCTCCTCGGCTTCGCTGTCGGAGCCTTCTTCCTCTGCAAGCTGGGCGAGGGTGGAGATGTCTTCGGCCCTTGAAAGAAGTTGGCGCATGGGCTCGATCTCGCGCTTGAGCCCACCGATATCCACGTGCAGCCGCTGGGCTGCCAGGGGGTCATCCCAGAGGTTGGGCGCGGCGGCGCGCTGCTCGAGCTGCTTCAGGTCTTGCTCGCGCTGTGAGAGGTCAAAGACGGTCCCTCAGTTCATGCGCTTGATTGAGCATCTGCTCCGCGCGCTGTCGTAACTCGCGCAAGTCGGCCACGCGAAATCACCTCCTTGTATTTAGACACCCGAGATGGCTAGCGGCCCCCGCCGCCGCCCTTACGCCCGCAGCATCGCTTGTACTTCTTCCCGCTGCCGCAGGGACAGGGGTCGTTACGCCCCACCTTCTTGCCGGTTCGCACGGCGGCCCTGCGTCTGGGCATCTCGCGGGTCGGCGGGGCCTTGACCGCGGTCGCCGTGGGAGCTGCCTCCGGACGCATTCCGTCCTGGTCCTCCATGTCTACGGGCTGGCCCTGCGGGGTCGCGCTCAGGCCCAGCCTCTCGCGGCGCTGCTCCTCCGTCTCCTGCTTCTCGATCTCCACGCGAAACAGGAAGCGGATGATATCCTCTCGGATGGTGGCCTGCAGGTTTTGCCAGTAGTCGTAGCTCTCTTTTCGGTAGATGATGAGCGGATCCACGCCGGAGTACCCGCGCAGGCCAATCCCCTCTTCGAGATCTTGCATGGCCGCGAGGTGGTCTATCCAGCGTCCGCTCACGACCCTGAGGGTCACGAGCCGCTCCAGCTCGCGCATCTGCTCGGGTCCGGCCTCGCGCTCGCGGTCCTCGTAGGCGGAGACGATGTCATCCTGGAGGAACTCGACCAGCTCGTCGTGGTGGCGGACCTCGGCCATCTGGTCGGGAGTCGCCTTGACCGGGTAGGTCTCGGCCAGCATCTGGTGGAGGGCCTCGAGGTTCCACTCGTCGGGGTGAATCTCTGGGCTGGCGAACTCATTGACGCGCGCGGCGGCAAACTCCCGCATGTGGGAGATGACGCTTTCGCGCAGGTCTTCGCCGAGCAGGACACGGTTGCGCTGCTCGTAGATGAGTGCTCGCTGGTGGTTCATGACATCGTCGTACTGGAGGCGATGCTTGCGGATCTCGAAGTTGTGTGCCTCGACCTTCTTCTGGGCGTTCTCGATCATGCGGGTGGTTATCTTGGCCTCGATGGGCTCGTTCTCCGGCCACTTGCTGAGGAAGAAGTCGAGGCGCTCGGGACCAAAGAGGCGCATAAGCTCATCTTCGAAGGAGACATAGAACCGGGAGGAGCCGGGATCGCCCTGGCGGCCGGCCCGGCCGCGGAGCTGGTTGTCTATGCGCCGGCTTTCGTGCCTCTCGGTGCCGATGAGGTGGAGGCCGCCGAGGTTCAGCACACTCTCCTTATCTGTGGCGCAAATCTCGTCGGCCCTGCGGCGGGCCGCCTCGCGCTGATCTTCGGTCGCTTGGTCCGGCTCGACTCCGTCCCGTCGCAGCACCTCGTTGGTCATCTCCTGGGGATTGCCGCCCAGGAGAATGTCCACGCCCCGTCCGGCCATGTTGGTGGCGATGGTCAGCGCGCCCGGGCGGCCGGCCTGGGCGATGATGTGCGCCTCCATCTCGTGGTATTTAGCGTTGAGGACGCGGTGGGCCACTCCCCGGTCCAGCACTTCGGCCAGCTCCGCGTGGCGGCCCTCCTCCAACCCGACCAGCGTCGCGAGGCGCCGCGCGTTCTGGGGCATGGTAGCATCGGGCTGCCTGCCGAAGGCCCGCAAGAGAGCGGAGGTTCTCCCCATGGGGATGTCCTCCAGCACCTGATAGCAGATGATCTCCGCGGTGCGGCGGATCTCTCCCTGGCCGAGTCCATTCTCACCGTCGAGGCGCTCGGCGAGCCCGTGGATTTCCTCGCCCAGGCGTCCCATCCGCGCCAGGCGATGCTCGATTCTCCGCTGCTCCTCGGGCTGGGCGATTCGCGCGGGGCCGTGGTCGAATTTCGCGACGGCCGCCTCGAGGTGGCGTATCTCCCGCTCGACCTCGCCGAGGCGGGCGCGGAGCGCGCGGGCGAGCTCGCGCCGCTGCTGGTCGTTCAGCTCCTGCGTCTCGAACAGCGCGTCCTCTAGCAGCAGCAACTGAGCGAAGAGCTGGAGCCTCTCGGGCTTCAGGCGCTCGCTCAGCCGCTCCGAGACCTCGATGGAGCGCGTTCCCACGAGTGTGGGGCGGCCCAGGCTCTGCATCTGAAGGATCTCGGCCGTGATCCCGTGGTACTTGGCCTCCTGGGTCTTGTAGATAACGTCGGGGTTATCGGCGCGGATCATCGGGCGGTGGGTGGGGATCACGGCGACGGGCATATCGTAGACCTTGACGAACTCCGGCTCCTCTGTCTTCGCGGTGCCGGTCATCCCCGCCAGCTTGCGGTAGAGGCGGAAGAAGTTCTGGTGCGTGATGGTTGCGGTGGTCACGTTCTCGCGCTCGATCTGCACCTTCTCCTTTGCCTCGATGGCCTGGTGCAGGCCCTCGGAGTAGCGGCGGCCGTACATGAGGCGGCCGGTGAATTCGTCAACGATGATGACTCTTCCGTCCCGGACCACGTAGTCTACATCTCGCTTGTAGCAGGCATGGGCCCGGAGCGCGGCGTTGACATGCTGGAAGAGTTCGAGGTTCTCGGGGTCGGAGAGGTTGGAGACGCCGAGCTCTCGCTCCAGCTTTCGGACTCCATCCTCGGCCAGGGTCGCAACCTTGCCTTTCTCGTCCACGATGTAGTCGGTGTCGGCGGTGAGCCTCGGAATCACGCGATCGACGCGCCGGTAGAGTTCGGTGGGCTTGGTTCCCGGTCCGGCGAGGATAAGGGGGGTGCGGGCCTCGTCCACCAGCAGGCTGTCGGCCTCGTCCACGATGCCATAGTGGAGGTCGCGGAGCACGAGCCAGTCGGCGTAATTCACGGTGTTGTCGCGCAGGTAGTCGAAGCCGATTTCCGAGTTCGTCGCGTAGGTGATGTCGCAGGCGTAGGCGGCCTGGCGCTCGTCGGGTATCATGTCGTGCTGGATGACGCCGACGGTGAGTCCGAGGGCCTCGCAGATCGGGGCCATCCAATCCCGGTCTCGCTTGGCGAGGTAGTCGTTGTGGGTGAGGAGGTGAGCGCCCTTGCCTTCGAGCGCGTTGAGGTAGAGGGCGGGAACGGCCACCTGGGTCTTTCCCTCACCGGTCTTCATCTCGGCGACCCGGCCCCAGTGGAGCATGATGGCGCCCACGAGCTGTACCGGGAAGTGCGCCATGTATTGCTCGCGTTCGTGGCGGACGCCTTCCGCGCGGAGGCGGTCCTCGAACTGGTCCGCGTCGCCCACCGGCAGAATCGCCTCCTCGGGCATAATCTTCTCGTCGCGGTAGATGCGGAAGCGAACCTGTCGTTCACCCAGAATCCGCCAGGTCACCTCCCGGACGAGGGCAAAGGCCTCGACCATGAGATCGTCCAGGGTTTCGCCGCGGGCGAGGCGGCCGCGGAACTCATCGGTCTTGCCGAGGATCTGCTCGTCGGTCAGCTCGTGCATCTCCGGGGCGCGCGCGTCGATCTCCTGGGCGAGCGCACGCGCCCGCCGGAGTTCACGCCGCGTAGAATCGAAGATGACAGAGAGTACCGACATCGTGTCCCCAAAAAAGGAGATCGCAGGCCGATCTCCATGCTGCATTATACCACGCGGCGCCGCGCTTGTCAGGCGGCCCACGATCGGCAGGACGCCGCCTGGGCACGCCGAAGCCTTCTTCGGGTAGGGGAGGAGTCCCATGCCACCGCGCTTCGTCGCCGACTGCATGCTGGGACGGCTGGCCAAATGGCTTCGCGCATTGGGGTTCGATGTGCTGTATCACCCCTTCGCGGATGACCACGAGGTGGTCGCCTGGGCGCGGGAGCGAGGCGCAGTCGTGTTGACGCGGGACACCGGGTTTCCCGACCCGCCCGACATCTGCATCATCTCGATCAGGGATGATCATGTGGAGGAGCAACTGGGACAGCTCGTTCGCGAGGCCGCCCTCGATCTCGCTGAGGCCCGGCCGCTGACACGCTGCACGGTGTGCAACCAGGTTCTGGTGTCGGCGGCGCGGGACGAAGTCTGGGACCGCGTTCCACCCTTCGTGTACCTGACGCAGGAGAGCTATGCTCGCTGCCCCGACTGCGGCCGGGTGTACTGGGAGGGTTCCCACGCTTTTCGTATGCGAGAGCGGCTTGCGCGGCTCAGTAAGTCTGCCGAGGCAGCGCGGAGGCGGCGGTGAGGGAGCAGGCGACGAGCCCTGCATCCTGGCGCCGGCGCCGTCGGGTGCTGCTTTTCGTGTTGGCGGCAGCAGCTTGGACCTTGCTCTCGTGCTATCCGAATCCATGGGTCCTGGTGCAGAATCTCGCCCGGTACCGACGGCTCCCGATTGACCCGAGGATCGAAGGGAAGATGGGTTGGCAGCTTCTGCCGGACCCAGGTCAGATCGAGCTGTTTGTGGACAGCCTGCTGGTCCCGACCGCCGACTGGCCACTGTACCGCGTTCCGTGGTACGTTCCTACGGCGGCGGAAGCAGCACGTGCCTCGCACGGGGACTGCGAGGCGAAGGCCGTCTTGCTGGCCAGTCTGCTGGCCGGCAAGGAACTGCCTTACGAGATTCGGGCGTCGTTCAGCCACATCTGGGTGGATTACCCCGGGCGGCGGGCGCGGCCGGGAGAGGCTAAGAATCTCGCCTACCTTCAGGGGGAGCCCGGCCGGCTGCGGGCCCGCTGGCCGGCGGAGGTTCCGTGGCGCGAGGTGCTGGCGGTACAGCGGGAGCAGCTATGGGAGGCGATGCCGCTCGGCCGGAAGGCGCTGTGGCTTCTTGGCCTCCTGTGGGTCGGGCTGGGGGCGGCGCTGCTCGCGCCGGCTCCGGCGCACGGGGAACTCACATCACGGTGGCGGCCGAGGGCGATAGACTATCTCCGCCGCTGCTTCTGGCTGGCCTGGCTGGTCTTCTTCCTGACAGCGCTCGCCGCCAACCTCTGGCCCGATGCCGGCCGCGCCCGGTGGAAAGTGGTGGACTTGCGGGAGGTGCTCGCGGTGTCGGCCGTTGGTGGCGCGCTCGTCGCCTGGCTGACTGCACTGCGGCGGCGGCGCGGTGTGACCGCGGAGCAAGGCGGATCGCGGCTGGCTCTGTGTTCATCGCTCGGCTGGCGGAAAAGAAGCCGGACCCTCGAAACGGCGAGCATAGCCCACCTCGAACTCCGCGCATCTGCGGGGGGGTTACGGCCGTGGACGATCGCGGCGGTGCTGCGCAACGGAGAGCGTGTTGCGCTGCTGGACTACGGCTGTGAGGTGGAGGCTCGCGCCGCCCTTCGGAATCTGGGGCGGGGCTTGGGCCGGCCGCTAGTGGTGCGCGCGGATGGCTCGGAGACCTGGACGATGGCGGACGAGATCGGGCTGGCTCTGCGAGAGCGCGCGGCGCGCCGGCCGCCCAGTCCTGCGCCGGAGCGGCCCGGGGGCTGTGCCCTCGAAGTCGAAGAGTCAGACGGCACGTGGACTATCCGGCTGCCCGCGCCCGGACGCCGCCCGAGCATCGGGCTGCTCGCGTTCGCGGTTGCTCCGGTGGTGCTGGTCGCACTCGCTACGCTGGGCGTATTGCGCTTTCCGGGGAGCTTCATTGTCTGGGCGGGATGGATCGCGGCGATAGCCCTGGTCAGCCTGGTGACGTACGTCGCGATTATGCTCAGGGTAGAGCTTATCGCCTATCTTGCGAGGGTCCGCTTGGAGATAGGCGAGGGGGTGCTGCGGTACCACACTTCGGAGAAGAAGGTGGAGGCGGTCGCGCTAGAGCAGATCGAGACGATAGAACTCGCCCGTCAGGGAGAGGTTTTGTCCCTCGCGGTAGTCTCGCCGGAGCGCGTATTGCACATCCGCGGGCTGGGTGCGGCCGAGCACCGGGAGTGGGTGCGTAAGGCCATCGAATACGCGATAGCCAACGCGAGTTGATCTCGCGGTGGCAGACTGGGGCCCGCTCTTGGCGGCAGTCGCTAGTATTCCTGGGCGGCCGAGTACCGAACAGTCTTCCCTCGCGTACAGGGCACCAATTCGTCGGACGCCTGGGCCAGGTCAGCTAGAGGCGGTATGCCGTACACCTCCTCCTGGGGTGGGTAGCAAGAGTACAGGTTTCCGATCCTGTCAGTGTCGACAATGAAGAGCTTGCGCTGCTGCGTGCGAACGAGGATATGTCGGAAGTTGATATCGTCGCAGTCGTAAGTGATTGTTAACGAGTCCCCGTCGCGGAGCGGGATATCGTGGTTGCTGCGCGCTCGCTTTGCCGGAGGGAACTTGTTCTGATACATTGGCAAGGGGCCGTACTCGCCTGAGCCCTCCCGCATTCCTATCGGCGTGACCCAGATGTCCGCACCGCTGTCGTTGTACATCTCGAAGCTCGCGAGAAATGCGAGCAGAACGGGATTCCACGGAGCAGTCACGATGGAGAAGACGAAGAGGCCGGCGACGAGGACGCCGACCGCGAGCACTGCCAGCGCAATGACGACCGCGACCAATGCGGCCGGTGTGACGGTCCGGCGGCGGCGGCGCTTGGGTATTCCCTCAGCGAGACCAGGCGTAGGTTGCAGCATGGCTGATCATCGCGCGCCGGCGCGCCCCCACTGGGGTCTTTTGTGCACTCTCGACGCTATGCGGGAGTAGGCCGAAGCTGAAGCTCCGGCTCCCCGCTCTATCTCTCCGCCATAAGCGGCCGCAGAGCGCCGCTACTTGATGAACCGGATGCAGAGCGGATAGCGATACTTCACCCCTTTGTTGGCCTGTATCGCGGCGATGATGATCATGACGATGTCGAAGGCCCACACCGCGAAGGGAAGGAGTGGCCCGATTAGGATGAGAGTCAGGGGAACCATAAGGACCAGCGAACCGACCAGGTAAATGAGGATGCTGAGTTGGAAGTTCAAGGACTCCTTTCCCTGG
>CP070816.1:2067517-2077885 GCA_020344235.1 Armatimonadota bacterium | reverse complement strand
CTGCCGGAGGCCGGTGGAGACGGCAGACCTGAAGCCGCTCGGGGGAGGGGCGGAGCCGGTGCCGGGGGCGGGCGCGGAGGGGGAGGCAGGCGAAGAGCTCAGGCCGCTCGGCGGTGGGGCGGAGGGACGCGCGCCAAGCGTGTCGGGGGAGGATGAGATCCGACGATTTCGGGCCGGCGAAGCGCCGCCGCGAGGAGGGAGAGGCCGGACGCCGCCGGGCCGTCTGGATCTGCGCTACCAGGTGGAGCCGCTGGAGCCCGCGCCGGGGCAAGAGCCGGAGACGAGCTGGAAGTACATCAAGGCAGTTGCGCGAGCGGACAAGCTGTTCACCGCGGTACTGGCGTTCTTGGCGCTTCAGGTGCTGCTTGCTTTTTTCCGCGTCGACATCCTCGGCCTGATTCTATCGGCACTGATCCTGTGGGGGGTGCTGAGCTTCCGGTGGTGGGGCTATTGGTTGGCGTTGATCGGGGCGCTGCTGGGGCTGCTCGTCTCACTCACCTACATGGGCCTCGGCATGGCGTCAGCGATTCAGTCGGGGACGGTGGGGCTCGGGCTCATATTGTTCACGATCTCTGCGGCGGTCAACTTGTTCATCGCGCTCGTGCTGTTCACGCGGCGGCAGCATTTTGGCTAGGGGGCGACCGCCGGGGCGGCAGCGGCTAGTGGGCCGGATTGCGGGTCGTCTGCTGGGCGTGGCGGACGGCCTGGATGAGGGTGTTGGGGTTGACGCCGGGGTAGGTTTCGCCGCCGACGCCGAAGATGTAGCCGCCGCCGGGAGCGCCGATGGAGACGACGCGCTCGACGGCCGGGCGGGCGGTTTCGAAGTCGCCGTATAGGTCCTTGCAGTTGATGTTCCCCTCGATGACGGTCTTGCCGTGCATTTCGCGCTTGGCCACCGCGATGTCGCTGAAGCCGCCGATGTCCATCTCGGTCAGGCGAAGTTCGTTGGCGTAGAGTGAGAAGAGGTGGTCGTTGGGGCCGTCGGCGTGGAGGTAGCGGTTGCGCTCGCCGTAGCGCTCGTAGATGGCGCGGTTGTAGGGGAGCACGAACTCACGGTACATCTGCTCTGAGATGAAGGCGGAGTTGTCGTCGGCAAGGCCGACGGAGGTGCGGTGCGCGCCGGTGAGGTCATCCTCGTAGTCGCTGAGAGCGCAGAACGTCTGTAGAAGCTTGGCGAAGAGTTGGTGGATGATCTGGGGCTCTTCGTACATCCAGCGGTAGATGCGGTCCGGGCCGGCGAGGGCGCAGGCGGCGGAGAGCGGGGGGTGGATGCTGAGGCCGCCGGAAACGGGGACGGTGACGCCGCGCTGCTTCGCTAGGTCGCGGATGCTTTGCAGCTCGCGGTAGTACCACTGGATGCCCGGGCTCTGGGCGGGCTCGGGGACCTGGAGGCGCTCGACGTCGGCGGGGTCGTGGATGATGGGCCGGATCCAGGGGGAGGTGTCGTCGGGCTGGATGGTTTCAGCGCCGAAGGCGAGCGCTTCTCCCCGAGGACCGATGTCGAGGCCGATACCGAAGCCGGTGCGGTCGTCTGGGAGTTCTTCGTAGCACCACTGGAGGCCCTTGAGCTGGACTTCGAGGTTGAGGTCGCGGCTCTGGTAATACTCGGCGATATTGTGGCCGAAGAGGCGGCAGAAGAAGCTGCCGCCCACGCTGATGAGGGCGGGGACCTGGTCGGGCTCCCGGAAGGAGCGGGCGATGGCGAGTCGGCGCTGGGACTGCTCGATGCGATCGCGATAGCGGTGGGGGTCGAATCGAAGGGCCACAGTTCTGTCTCGCGATGAAGGATTCCACGGGAAAGCGCGGGGCGCCTGCTCGGAGGGTGGGGGGGGAGCAGGCCCTCGGGAACGTCAGCTTCAGGCATCAGCACTCAGGGCAGTTTTCTCAAGGACGCCCAGTGGGCCAGATCATCCCAGAAACCGACCTCCAGGCCAGACCGGCCGGCTTCTTGTCTGCTTACTGTACAACAAGCGCATTGATGTCTCCGCAGCCCCGTGATAGCGTCTTGCCGGTAACGCGCTCAGTTATCGTGCTGTGTCCCGAGGGGCTCTCGGGTGCCTACAGCCCAGAACGGAGGAAACTCCATGAGCTACGGTAGCGCGTACGACCCCGAAAAGAGGAACGGCTGGGCGCGCGGCCTGATCCACTTCCACACCAAGTTCTCCGATGGGTGGGCGAGCGTGCTGCGGGCGGGGGAGATCGCCGTCCGCCAAAGCTTCGACTTCCTGATAGTCACTGACCATCTCCGCAACCTGAAGCTGTCTACGCACAGGACCCGCGCCGAGTACCTCGCGGCGTGCGACGAGGCCACGGGGAAGTTACCTATCCCGGTAATCCCCGGTGGGGAGTTGGAGGTCCATTGGAGAAACGAGGGCACCTCCGACTCCTCCGAGGCGCACACACTGGCACTCTCGGTCCGGTCCCTCGTGGCGGCCGACGAGTTCGACTGGAAGACACCCGGCACCGATCCCTTCGCCCACTGGGTTGACTCAAGCGGCCGCCGGGGAACAGTCCTGGCCGTGCAGGAGAAGCTCCGCCAGCACAACGTCCCTTCCCTCGCCAGCCATCAGTTCCAGCACAGCCCGGTAAGCACGAAGCCGGGCGAGCGCTCCGATTACCGGTACGATCTGGAGCGATTGGCGAGCAGCTGCCACTTTGACTTCTTCTATTCGGGTGCTGTCGAGCTGATACACGAGACAGAGGACATCACGCTCTTCGACAAACATGGAGCGTCGGGCTCCGGCACACCGAAGGGCGTCTACGCGAGCTGCGACTTCCATGTCGGTCCGCAAACGACTTGGCCTCCGATCGCGAAGGTGATCGACCGCTTCCGGGTGACGCGAGTTCCCTACCAATGGCTGTTTCGCGCGGGCGCCAAGTCATTTCTCAGGCTCAGGGGAGCGGCAGAGGTCGCGGTCTTCCCCTACTTCGCGGCGGAGCAACTCTCACACGCCACGTATGTCTACCTGGGGGAGAAGCCCTGCACAGAGGACAACATATTGGACGCGCTCCGGGACGGCCGGACGTGCGTCACTCGCGGGCAGGTCGAGTTCGCCAACCTCGAACCCTCGCCAAGCTTCACCCAAGCGCACCAGCATCCGGTTCGGCTTTCCCTCAATCTGCCTCAGTCCTACTCCGTGCCCAGGCCCAGAAGCGTTATCGTCTTCCGGGATGGTAACGTGGTGCACTGGGAGCCTTACGCAATCGCTGAGCCTTCCATCCGCTTCACCTGGACAGATGAACAGCCGCCACCTGGCGATCATACCTATCAAGTCTACGTGCCATCCAAGTTCCTTAGCTCTCCGGTTCGGTCCTCCGCCTGATCAGGCGCTGTGAGCAGGCAAAACTGGCCGCTCTGGTAGAGTCGGGATGCGTCCTGGACTGCGGAGCGCGGCACCGCTCGAGGGCGTGCCGGGCAAGAAGAACGGGGCAGGAGGTGTGCTCCTGCCCCCGCTGCGTGCGATGGCGTCCGGATCTACAGCGATTTGTTGTAGCTGATGCCGAGGCCGATATCGTCGAAGGCGTCTAGGATGGCGAAGTGGGCGATGAACTCGTCGTTCAGGGGGAGGTTGGCGCCGAGGTTGATGTCGTCGCTGTCATATTCGATCATGATCGTGAGGCGCTCGCCGACCACGGCGGAGAGTCCGGCGAAGAGGCCGTCGAACTGCCCGCCGCCGATGCCGAGATGGAGCTGGGGCGCGACTATCTGGTCCAAGTCCATCTGGTATGGTTCGGCGAGGGACCTCGTGATGACGATGTAGACGGTTGTGTCCACCTCATCCGTGAAGTCCACCACGCCGGCCGCGAAGGCGGGGCGCTCGGCAGTCTCGGGAGCGAAGCGGTACTTGGCATTGATGAACGTCTCGCCGGACCCGCGCTCGGGATCAAAGTGCGCGAAGCCTATCTCCAGCGCCTCCGCGAGGCCGAGGTTGGCGGCGAAGACGTTGGAGTCCACGCCCTCTTCCAGGTCGAGGGTAAATATGGCGGCGTTGTAGTCCCCCTCGTCGAGGGTGTCGGCGGTGGGAACCGCGACCAGGCCGGTGTAGCCGCGGAAGGAGGGCGCGGCCATCAGCGGGCCGGCAAATAGAAGGATGGCGGCAAAGGCAAGAAAGCACAAACGGCAGGGACGGTTACTCACTTGTAAGCCTCCTGGGTCAGCACAGATATGGTCCCGCGACAAAGCGCAATAGGCTGTTCCGCCTGATACGAGGGAGGCCGGAGCTGTCGAGGGCCGCCCTCAGGTATTCTTCTTCTCGGTCTCTCCGCGCTTGGCGCGGCGGGCGACCTCGCCGGCCTTCTCTTTGACCGCCTTACCAGCTTTAGCCGCCCTCTCCTTGGCGGCGCTGCTGGCTTTGATTGCGCCCTCTTTGGCGGCGGCGCCAGCCTTCTGGGCGCCCTCCTTGAGCTTCTCGCGCGCCTCAGAGCCGCGCCAAGGAGTGAGCAGCATGGCGGTGATTGCTCCCACGGCAGCGCCAAGCAGGCCCACGAGGAAGAACTTCTTGCCATCGCCCCCGGTCGTCTGCCGGCCCTCTTGCTCTTCTGACATGCCTCTCCCCTCTCCGCGTACTGGATTTCCCCTCGCGCTTCCTGTCTTCGGCGAGGGCCGACCGGATTCCCTCTCAGGTCTGCTCTCACTATGTTACGTATCCGCGCATCCAAGCGAGGTGGCGAGGATCGCGGGCGGCCGCCGGTCAGCGGACCTGCGACGGCGGCAGAACGCTTGCCCGGTCCCGCCTATTTTTTCATATAGATGTTGTAGTACATGCCGTTCCAGTACATGTACCGCTCCCTGATCTCATAGCCACTCTTCAGCTCCGGCTGGTTCTCCCAGCCGAGGAGGACTGCGAGGTCAGGTTTCCACTGCCTGATCATCGGTCCGATGTCCCTGGCCTTGGCATACTCGAGCACCTCCGGGCTGGTCAATGCCCGGATATCCAGGATGCGCCTCCCTGTCCAGTAGGCAATGTTCCCGATCTCCGCCGTTGCCACCAGATCGCCGGGCTTCGACAGCGCGCTCACCCGCTCCGCCAGCATGCGGTGAAAGCTGAGGTAGGGGTTGCGCGCGCGGAGCGGAGCTACCGCTTTCCAGTTGCTCCACCCCACCACCAGCAGGCAGAGCGCCGCACAACACCCGAAGGCAATCCTGCGGCGGCGCTCCGGCGCGAACGCCGCCAGCCTCTGCAACCCCGACACGATCAGCAAGTATGCCACCCAGATGGGTGGTGCGTAATACCAAGGGAAGTCGGGCGCCCGTCCAACCTTGACCAAAGCGAGGTAGTACAGCGGAAGCCAGACGATGAACGGCCGGAATCGCGGCGCCCGGGGCCACAGCGACGCCGCGCCGACGGCCGCCACCGCCAGCAACAGCCAGAGCGCCACCGCGCTCCCCTTCCCGAGCGCTACATACTGCCTCAGGAAGGTGCTCAGCCCCATATACCCGCTCGCCCCGGAAACGGCGTACTTCGCTCTCATAGAGAACGGCACAATGTCGCCGAATGTCATGAAGGCGTAGAGGGCCCACGGCAGGTAGATGAGCGCGGTCAATGCGGTGAGCTTCACGCCCTGTCGAAGGCTCTCCCGGCACCGGAACAGTATCACTGGCGCCGCGAGCAGCACCGCGTCCGGTCGGGTCAGCATAAGGAGGCCGGGCAGCACGCTCTCGACGCCCCTCCAGCGACCTGACTGCCTGGCCTTCATACCTGCCCAGGCCATCAAAGCGGCCAGGAACATCAGCAGCGATGTCTCCATTCCACCCGTCAGGAAGAATACCGATAGCGAGATGGCGCAGAAGAGACCGGCGAGCAATCCGGCAGCAGCCCCTGCCAGCTCAATTCCGATGAGCGTCACCATCGCCGCGGTCAGTCCGTGGAAGACGCATTCGAGCACCGGTCCAGCCGCGTGCGGCGAAAGGCCGCCCCTGGCAAGAGCAGCGAGGATCAAGGTCCAGAGCGGAGTGGTGGTGCCGTAGGTCGGCGCCGCGCCGGGCGAGAATGTGAACCCTTCTCCCGCGGCCAGGCGGACCGCATACTGGTAGTTGATGTAGGCGTCCTCCATCCCGCCCCACTGGGAGTTGATCCAGGCCGACAGAGCAACGCCGATGACGAACGGCGCGATTGCCCGCCTCAAGATTGTGTCCTTGTATGTAGTTCGCAAGAACTCATCGGCCCGCGACTCGGCCCCTCCCATAGAACAGATACGGAAGTAACGCCTTCGCTCCTGCTGTCTCCCAGACAGACCGAAGCTGTCTCGCCTGGCCGATGCGGGAATGAGCGCCTCGGCGCGCCTCTGCAACCAGCAGGGAGACAGGCATGAAGGCCGCCAGAACGCCCGGATGGAGTTTTCGGGGGCACAACCTCTGTTTTGGCGGAGACTCTCAAGAGATGTAAGATGTCGCCGAGGTCGAAAGCGTGAGAGAAGAAATCCCAGGGGCCGATGTGCGGGAGTGCCGCGCGCTAGGTCGGAAAAGGAGGAACAGGTGAGGCGGAGCACGACGATGGAGATCCTGTCGCATGCCGGGCGACTGAGGCGGAAGCTGGTGGCGTGGCGCAGGCACCTTCATATGAACCCGGAGCCGAGCATGGAGGAGCACGAGACGGCGGCCTTCGCGATGGAACGGCTTCGGGAGATCGGCGTCGCAAAGGTGACGCCGGGTGTCGGCAAGACGGGCGTCGTGGGGCTGATCCGAGGCAAGGGCCGCAGGACAGTCGGCCTGCGGGCGGACATGGACGCGCTGGAACTGGTAGAGGAGAACGATGTGCCGTATCGGTCCCAGCGGCCGGGGTTGATGCACGGCTGCGGGCATGACGCGCACGTGGCGTGCCTGCTGGGGGCGGCGGCGATATTGCAGGACATGCGCGGGAAGCTGCCGGGCGGTGTGAAGCTGATCTTCCAGCCGGGAGAGGAGGGCCTGGGGGGGGCGCGGTTTATGATTGAGGACGGGGTGCTGGTGCGGCCACGTATGCGCGCGATCGCCGCGCTGCACGTGGCGACGGACACGCAGGCGGGGAAGATCGGGATCAGGCGCGGGTACGACACGGCGCAGACGGAGGATGTGCGCCTCGTGGTCCAGGGGAAGACGGCGCACGCCGCGCGGCCGGACCAAGGGGTGGATTCGATCGCGGTTGCGAGCCAGGCGCTGATCGCGATCCAGCAGTTCGTTGCGCGGCACACGAACTCGGTGGACCGGAAGCTGGTGACGTTCGGGATCATCCGGGGCGGGACGCGGGCGAACGTGCTGGCTGACAAGGTGGAGTTGACCGGGACGATCCGGACGCTGGAGCCGGAGGGACGGACGGCGATCACCAACTTCCTGACGCGCGATCTTCGGAAGCTGGTGGGCGCGATGGGCGCGCGGCTGCGGGTGAGGATCGAGAAGGACGGGTATCCGCCGTTGCTCAATGACGACGAGGTGGTGGATATCGTCGAAGATGCCGCAGCGGAGATGTTGGGGGCGGGGAACGTAGTGGAGATCCCGAAGCCGAACCTGGGAGGGGAGGACTTCGCGTACTTCGGGCTGGCGGGGATTCCGGCGGCGATGTTCCGGCTCGGGATTCTGGATGAGAGGAAGGGGTTCGCGTCGCCCGGGCACAGCTCGACGTTCGATATGGACGACCGGCGGGTGCTGCCCATCGGCGCGGCGATGCTGGCGGCGACGGCGGTGAGGATGCTGGAGGAGTTTTAGGTGCGGGAGTGTGACGGGACCCTTGCGGGGCGGGCACGACCAATCGCCTTTCTATTCATTCTCCATTGATCTGAGACGCGCTCTCCTGCCGGCGAACAATATGAGAGCGGATATGGCCCACAGGCAGAGAGTGATGGGGAAGACGTTGCGGGGGCCGATGGCGTGGCTGAGCGCGGCCCCAATGAAGGGGCCCGGAATGCCGCGGACTGCCTGGAGGAAGGAGAACATGCCGGCATAGGAGGGGACGGCGTCGCGGGTGCCGAAGCGCAAGGCCGCGTTGACGAAGCCGAGGTCGCCGCCGGCCATGGCGAACCCCTGGGCGGCGGCTGCGATCAGCAGGACGGGCACGCTGTGGGAGAGGAAGTAGGTGAGGGGCGCGATGGCGGAGACCGCGATCACCATGAGCAGGAGGCGGAAGGGCCCCTTGCGGTCGAGGACGCGGCCCCACCAGACGTATCCGATCATGCTGAGGGCGGCGCCGACGGTGGCCAGATAGCCGACCCACTGGGATGTGATCGCGAGTTCGTCCACCTGGAAGACGGGGATGACGGGGCCGAGTATCAGGTTGCCGAGGCCGTAGAGGAAGAAGCCGGCGGCGTATATCCGAAAAGGGCGGTCTGTGATGAGCAGCCCGAAGGCGTCCCAGGGGTGGGCCTGAGGGGGGCTCGATTCGTCGGGCTTCGTTGCCACGCCGATGCGAGCGAACAGCGCCACTCCGGCGATTCCGAGCAAAGTGGCGGCGGGGAACACCCAGCGAAAGCTGATCCGATCCAGCATACTTCCTGCGACCAGGGCGCCGACTATGGAGCCGGCCACCGCGAGGACCCGGACCAGTCCCATCAGGAAGCCGCGGCGCTCCATGGGATAGGCGTCACGTATGACGGCGGCGTAGGCGGGGCCCGCGAGGGCGCTGATGGCCAAGGCCAGGAAGCAGATGGCGACGAAGGTGGGGGCAAACACCGCGAGAGGCATGAGCAGGAAGATGCTGCGAGAGACGAGCCACGGCCAGACGACGTAGGGCAGCTTGGCCCGGCGGCGGATGTGATGGGCCATCAGAGGCGTGAAGAGGTTTCCCACGGACCCACCGGCGCCGAGGAGTGCGATCAGGTAGGGAGATGCGTGTAGGTCGCGGCGGGCGATGACGCCGAGAAACGGGAACAATGCCCCGAGGTACAGGCCGCCGAGAAGTGCCGCCGTGGCATCCCACTTTAAGGCGCGGCGGGAGGTGTCGGGGATAGTTCGCCAGATCATCATGGCGCGCCTCGGGCGGGCCGGTCAGCGGCCGGCGATGATCGCTGCCCTCCACCGGCGACCCCAGACCCGGCGGGTGGCGCTAGTCCGCGAGATGCTCGAACAAGACAGTCGAAAGATATCGCTCTCCGGTGCTCGGGTGAACGGTCACGATGGTCTTGCCCTTGTTCTCCGAGCGCCTGGCGACCTGGACTGCGGCCCAGGTGTTGGCCCCAGAGGAGATGCCACAGAGCAGCCCCTCTTCGCGAATGACGCGGCGGGCCATGGCCATTGCATCGTCGTCGGATACGCGAATCACCTCGTCCACGAGGTCCATGTCGAGGACGTCGGGCTTGAAGCCCGCGCCGATGCCTTGGATCTTGTGCGGTCCCGGCTGCCCGCCTGACAGGACGGGAGACGCGGAGGGCTCCACGGCGATCACTTCCAGCTCCGGAAGACGAGCCTTGAGGACCTGGGCGACGCCCGTGATCGTTCCGCCGGTTCCGATGCCGGCGACGAAGATGTCGAGTTTGCCCTCGGTATCGCGCCAGATTTCCTCGGCCGTGGTCTCGCGGTGCACCTTTGGGTTGGCGGGGTTGCTGAACTGCTGTGGCATGAAGCTGTGGGGCGTTTCTTGCAGCAGTTGCTCCGCCCGCGCGATGGCGCCGCGCATGCCCTTGTCGCCTGGCGTGAGGACGAGTTCGGCGCCGAAGGCCTTGAGCAGCAGGCGCCGTTCGCGGCTCATGGTTTCGGGCATGGTGAGGATGAGGCGATAGCCGCGCGCGGCGGCGACCATTGCCAGCGCGATACCCGTGTTGCCGCTGGTGGGCTCGACAAGGACCGAGTCGACGGGCTTGATGCGGCCTTCTTTCTCGGCCGCCTCTATCATGGACCAGCCAATGCGATCCTTCACGCTGCCCGCGGGATTGGAGAATTCGAGCTTGGCGAGCACGCTGGCTGGTGCGCCGTCGGTGACGCGGTTGAGCTGCACGAGCGGAGTGTTTCCTATAAGCTGCACGACATCCGCGGCGACTCCTGCCATCGAGACCTCCTTTGCTCAATAGTGGCGCCAGAATAGCCTGCGTTGCATCGCGGCCGGGCACCGACGCCGCCGAGCAGCTAGGCATCTGAGCCTCTCCCACCAACGATTCTGCCGATTTGGTCTGGCTGCCTGCGAGCGGATGGGAGGTTCTAAGGCCGCTGGCGGCGGCAGTCGTTGCCCGAAGGGGGCCGAGTGGGGTATAATGCGTGTGTTATGCAAGAAGCAGGCAACTGTGTCGGGCTGGGCAGGACCTGGGTGTTGGCGGCCGTGTCGGCCGCGCTCTTATGTTTGGGGGCATGTTTCCCGACGGCGGGGGTGGCGAGCCCCGAGGCTGAGTATGAGCGAGCGCTGAGTGAGCTGAAGCCGCGGCCCCGAGATGTGGTGAGCGGGTCCCAGCTCGAGCAGGCGCTGCGGG
>CP070816.1:2052408-2067417 GCA_020344235.1 Armatimonadota bacterium | reverse complement strand
TACCATCCGAGGCCGCTCCTGCGGGCCTTGAGCAATTGGCTGGACGATCACGCCAATTCACGGTTCTTCGCTTACGTGCACTTTTTGCCCCCTCACTACCCGTACCGTCAGCCATCGGAGATGACCGAACTCTTCGCGGGACTGGAACCTGTGAACTTCGAGCCGGGGGACCTCCCGTTCCCCGAGCGCGTCCCGCCGGCTTTTCCCACGCCTCCTCCCCTGCCTGAGTGGATTAACCTCTACGACGCCAATCTCCGCTGGGGGGATTGGGCAGTGGGCGAGGTGGAGGCGCTGCTTCGCGAGCGGGGGATACTCGACAGCACTCTTCTGATCGTGACCGCCGACCACGGCGAGGGTTTCGGAGAGCACCGCCACCCTTGGCATGGTCGCTCGGTTTACGATGAAGTCTGTCACATACCATTGATAATCAAGTTCCCGGGGAACGCGCTCGCCGGGAAGCGGTTCGGCACCCTAACCGAGTCCGTGGATCTGCTGCCTACGATCTTCGATCTTCTTCGGATTCCTCACCCGACAAAGGAGATCCAAGGGCAGTCTCTGCTGCCGTTGTTGGCCGGCGTCGGCGGTTCTCCCGCCCCGCATGTCTACTCCCGGGCCGGCGGCTCACCGTCCAAGTACCTCCTGCGCAGCAAGGACCATGCTCTGATCCTGTACAACAATGGCCAATGGCGGGCGCTCTACGATTTGAGAGCGGATCCGACTCAGAAGAACAACGTCGCCGCCGACAAAGCCGAGGTTATGGCCGAGATGGTGGAGGTTTTCCGCCGCTTTGCTCAGACTCAGCGCCGCCCGCCCATGGACTTTTTCGATCCCGATGCTGAGATGCCGGGACTCCCGGAGGTTCCTGAGATAGAGATGTCGCCCGAAGACAGAGCACGCGTCAACGCGATAGCAGACCTTGGGTATCTCAGATAGCGGCTGCGCGCGAGACCCGCAAGCCGTATGGTGAGGCCGCGGGCGGACTTCCGCGGCAACGGACGGCCCGCCGTGGCGAACGGATCCACAAAGCGAAGATGGCGCTGGATGCCGTGGTTGGTGCTAGTAGGGCTGGCGGCCGCGACCGCCGTGCTCCTATTGCGCGGCCGCGAGGCAGAAACCTTCGCACCGGCAACCTTCACGGGCACGGCCCCTAAGCTTGACGCGCTTCGGCAAGCAGCGCGTGACGCCAACGTCGTGCTCGCGGTGATCGACGCGGCACGCGCTGACCACATCGGCTGCTACGGCTACTTGCGGGACACCACACCCAACATTGACCGCCTGGCCAAAGAATCGGTGCGCTTTGAGCGGCACTACTGCCAGCATGTCACTACCAAGCCATCGACTGTTTCGCTGCTCACATCCCAGCACACCGACACGCACCTCGCCACCGGGAACCGCCACCTCCTCGACGGGACCTTCACCATGGCCGGGGGCCTCGAACGCGCGAGGCTGCGAACCGTCATGTTCAGCTCGAACCCCAACGCGTCTCCCGGGGCCGGGATCGGTTTGGATTTTCAAGAGGTGTTCGACCAGAGAGATGTGGAGCCCTTGGTGGACGGCTGGGAAGAGTTCACATCGCCCGCGGCACTGCTGACCCTGATAGAGAAGTGGGTCACTAAACAGGGGCGCTCTCGGTTCTTCATGTACGTCCACTTCGACCCACCGCACCAGCCCTACATTCAGCCGGAGAAGATGACGAAGCTGTTCCAAGGCAAGCAGCCGCCCGGCTTCGAGGCGGGCGATTTCGCCTTTCCGGTGGGCGACCGGGAGCTGCTGCGCACGTGTGCGCGTCCACCGCTGCCGCAGTGGATCAACCTGTACGACGCGAACTTACGTTACGCGGACTGGGCCGTCGGCGAGCTGGAGCGCCTGCTGCGGGAGACGGGCGTGTTCGACAACACGTTCTTCATCGTGACCGCCGACCACGGCGAGGCCTTCGGAGAGCACGGCTATTTGTGGCACGAGCGGGGGGTTTACGAGGAGCTGACCCGCATCCCGCTTCTCATCAGGTTTCCCGGCGGCGTGCGTCCGACGGAAAGAGTAGAAGCGCTCACCCAGACCATCGACCTACTGCCCACCGTCTTCGACACGCTCATGATCCCGTACCCAAGAGAGGGGATTCAGGGACGCTCGCTCCTGCCTCTCATCACGGGGCTAACGGATCGGGCGCATGACTTCGTGTTCTGCCGATCCGACGGCAAGCCGCCCAGCTACCTCGTGCGAAGCCCCAACTGGGCCCTTATGCTGTGGGGAAACGGCGAGTGGCGGGCCCTATATGACCTGAGGGTGGATCCTGGACAGAGGAGAAACGTGATCGAGAAACACCCTGACGAAGCCGCAGAGCTGCTGGAGGCGTTTCGGAGCTTTGCGCTCGGGCAGCGGCGGCCGCCTCTTGACTTTCTTGACCCCGAGGCAGAGATGCCGCCCCCGCCCGAGGCGGGAGAGAGTGAGCCAACGCCGCAAATGAAGGAGCGGCTGCGCGCGCTCGGGTACGTCAGGTAGGTCAGTGCGAGGACGTCACTGGACGCCCGCGCGCGGCGGGCCCTCACTCGGGTCTAGTATTTCGAATATGGTCAGCCCGCCGCTCTCGATGGCGGGCCGAAAGCGGGGGTCGCTCATCACGTAGGAATAGAGTCTCGGCGTTCGCTTCTCGACCACGACGAGGTAGGCGGCATTGAAGTCTTCGCGGAGCACCGTGTAGGTTTCCTCGGGGGGAGCCAGCGCGCGAGTGGGGCCTGCCCACGTGTATCCGGCGGCAGCGTCTATATAGAGGTGGTGTGCCTTCCAGTAGAGTTCCTTGTTGTAGGCGTACTGGAAGATGGGGTCCATTCCGCCTATGTATCGGTTGTGCTCGTTCCAGTAGAACAGCTCGGGGAAGAGATCCCAGTTGTTGTTGAAGACGATTTCGCCGGGCTGGCTGTAATCACGCAGCCATTCGGCCGCCTCTCGATAGCGGTAAGGGAGGCTGCCTGCGGCCTTCATCTGGCCCGCGTGCTGTGATAGTGCATGCCAGGCCATGAAGGCAAAGAGAATGGTGCCGGAGGCGGCGAGGATGGTCCGCGCGCGCCGGGACATCCAGGCACCGTCCTCAGTTCGTCCTCCACGGAGAAGGAAGGTGAAGACAGCCGCGACAAAAGTGACGGCAAAGACGACAAACAAGTCAACTGATCGCCATGCGAGCGATAGTGCCGACCAGAGAGAGAATGCCGACAGCACAAGACTGGCCCAGAGCAACGACCGACTCCTGCGAGCGAGGCGACAGTCAGGGTCGAAGAGCGCGACCAGGAAGACGAAAGCGGCCGCCAACCACAGGATCACGAAAGGCCAGAAGTCCGAGACCACCGCACCGGGCTTCACTCGGATCAGGTCGGCACCCGGCAGGAGGTCGGAGCCGAAGAGCAGCGGGACCTGGTCCTGCTTGGCGGCGGCGAGGCTGATGATCTGGACATAGAGGAGCTTCGCCGCGCCGATCGGGTTCGGACGCAGCAGCATTCCGAGCGCGGCTCCGGCCAGCGCCGCTCCTGCTTTGGGCCATTCCCACACCTGCTCGGTGAAGAACTTCACCACAATGACGGCACCAACGACGACGGGGACTACCCAGAAGAAGTTCACATGCACGAAAGTGAGGACGAGGCACAGCAAGCCCACCTCCCAGACGCTCCCGCTCAGCATACAGGCCAGCAAGAGAGCCGCGATGCCCACAGAGAAGACATGAGGCCTCGTCATCAGCAGCCGGTAGAGGACGACGGGAGCGGCAAAGAGCAGCATGAACGGCCACAGGAACGGGTAGGAGATTCGACTTCGGCGCATGGCGAGATAGAGAAGCACAAGCAGCAGAGCCAGAAGCAAGACACCCGCCAGTTTGATCTGGAGGTGCGCGGCGGCGAGAGAGCTGAACGGCATCAGCAACACGTGAAAGCCATACCAGAGGTCTGCCGAATAGCGGTCAATGACCGAGTACACGAGCCACGGAAACTCGCTCGCGAACGGTCCCTCCTCGACGTACACGCGGGCATGCGCGAGATGGTAGAAGGCGTCGCGATCGGGGATGCGCGGCAGACCGAGGTGAAGATAGGCGGCCGCCCCGGCGGCGACTATCAGGAATGTGATCGGTCCGAGTGTCGAGCGTTGGCCGCGGAGCCGCAAGCCTCAGGCCTCTTCGGGCAAGGGAATCATACAGAGCATCCGCGCCGGGGCGTTCGCCGTGTTGCGGAACTGGTGCCGCTCGCCGGGTAGCATAAGCACAGCGTCACCCGGCGCGATTGGCGTCGGCCCCGAATCCTGAACCACGTCGGCCCGGCCATCGAGGACGAACACCTCGTGCTCCCAGGGGTGCTCGTGGAGCGGGGTGCAGCCGCCCGGCGCCAGCTCGAAGAGACGCATGGCGAAGTTCGGCGCGCCCTCGGGGCGCGATATGAGCCAGCGCACGGTGGTATTCCGCGCGCCCTCTTCCTCGACCGGCTGTGCTGCGACCTCCGCCGAGTGCACAACTCTCATCGCTCTCTTACCTCCTCAATCGTCGAGCGGCCGACCGTCAGTCTACAGCGGTCCGAAACCGCGGTCGCCCAGGTTGTAGAGACGCCGCGCGCTGCGGGTGCTGTGATGAGCGGCAACGATCTCCCCGACGAATATGGTGTGGTCGCCGGTGCGATGGGTGCTTGACACCCTACACTCCATGTTGGTCACCGCCTCCCCGATCAGCGGGGGGCGGACGGCGACGCCGGGAATCGCCGTCAGTCCCGCTTCGGCAAACTTGTCCACATCGCGCCCCGACTTCGTCCCGCAGAAGAGCATCGCCTCTTCCATATCCTCCGCCGGGAAGGCAAGCACGAACTCAGGTACCTCCTCCAGCAGGTCATGGCTGTAGCGGGGGAGGCCGATGGATACGGCGCACATCGGCGGGGAGCCAGAAGTGGGCATCGCCCAGCCCAAGGTGATGATGTTCGGCTTCCCGGCCGCGCTGATCGTGGTCACCATCACGATGTGCTCGGGGAACTTCTTCTCCCAGGCCCGGCTGACGGAAACTTGCTCCTGCACCGGCATCACCTCCCACACTGCGGCCGCGCGGCGGGGCGCTAGAGCCCGAGCCACTCGGCGGCGTTGTCGCAGTATACCTTCGCCTGCACTTCGGACGGAATATCGAGCGCAGCCATGAAGCTCTGATAAAACTCCATGGTGTCGTCGGGGTTGTCTGACCCGAAGACCAGCTTGCCGATGATATCGAGGTTGATCTTCGGCTCCTGGCTCGTCTGGTTCCGTTCCACCCGCGCGAAGAGCCAGCGGAACCAGGAGGTCGGGTAGTTGCGGACTGTGCCGCCACTCATGTCGTACCAGACGTTCTCGCACTCCATCATCGCCTCGACCGCCTCCATGGGCCACTGGTTGCCGAGGTGCGCGCCGACCATGCGAAACTCGGGGAAGTAGCTGGCAATGGTGACGAGGTAGATGGGGCGGAGGTTCTCCTGGCGGACGCCGCGGCCGGGCCGAAAGGCGAGGAATCCGGTGTGCAAGAGGGCCGGCATGCCGAGCGCCTGGGCGCGCTCGTAGATGGGGAAGTAGGACTCGTGTGAGTAGGGCTTCTGTGGGCCGATGAGCTTAAGGCCGCGGAAGCCGCGCTCCTTGGCGGCGGTCACGGCATCGGGCCCCTCCTCGTCGAGGTCGAGATGGTAGAAGGGGATGATGTAATCCGGGTATCGCTCGGCGAGCTTCAGCACCTGCTCGTTCTGGAAGCTCACACAGATCTTCTCATAGCCCAGCGAGTCCCATAGGGCGCGCTTCTCCTCAACCTCGTCGCGGCCGTGGAAGTGGGCGTGGCAGTTGATCACTCGCATATCTTCCTCCAAGCGCGCGGGCGCGCTTCCGCCTTCCTGGTTTCAGGGAATGCGCCTGAGCACCTGCCGGAACGGGAGAAGCACGCCGCGCGGGCTATGTCTCCAGCCGTCGCAGCAAAGGTTCGATCTGGACGCGCGCTTTGTCCAGGTTGTGCTCCCAGCGCTCCGAGTCGCCGGCCACCCATCCCTCGCACGCGTAGGCGATGCAGAGGAGCGCGTCCTGGAAGAGGTCGTGCGGCTCGGCCCACTCCGCCGGAGGGACCACTTCGTCAAAGCGCACGAAGAGGTTGCGGCTGCGCTTGCCAATCAGCTCCACCCGCTTGGCGTCCGGTTCCGGAGGTCCGCCATTGGGTGGAGGCGGAAAGGCCTCGAACTTCGTCCAGATGCCGCGGAAGCGCTGAAGGACGGGCGCCATCTCCGTGCGGTAGCGCTCTCGCTCCCGGACCTCCTCTAGCACCTCCTGGAGCGATCCCTCGATCTCGGCGGCCAGCGCCGCGGCCAGGTCCTCCATGCGACCCCGGACGTCCACCCCCGGCTTCACCAAACCTGCGCGCGCCAGCACCTCGGGCGCAGACACCACCACCGCCGGCCGCACTTTGCACTCCGCCAGCGCCTGCGACGCGGAGCACTTGCTCGACCCATCGACGGCCACGATGAAGCGCCTTGCCGACCGAGGGCAGTCCTCGGCTTCGGCGACCTCCGCCTCGGGCGTGTCCGCCGCAACGAGTTCGACAGCGCGGCGAGCAATCTGACAGCCCACGCCCTCACCCCAGGCGCAGGGCACGAGGATCACCGATGACCCAGCTATCGCCTTCTCGGCGGACTCACTCACGTCTGCTCTCCTGCTATCACCCAAGCCAGTCCAGTCATCCCACCCGTCCGGCATGCTCACCGCTACTCACACCGGGGTTCCATTCAGCGCTCTATGGTATGCGCTCCTGGCCGTGGCTGAGTTCCTTGAAGTCCCATATGTACTGTGGATTCAGTTCCTGCCCTTTGAACTTCGGGTTCGCCGTATCCAGATCGGGCCAGGGTTCCCCATCCACCTCGATATACTGAATGCGCACCAGCGGCGGATTCGTTCCTGTGCGGCTCGCCGGCCAGGGAGCCGCTGACGGTGGCGACAACGGATAGTCCGTCCCCACCATCATGCGGATCCAGGTGTTCTCCACATAGCCGAATTCTGTCATCTGGCCCGCTTCGTGCGCATGGTACCTAGCGTGGGTGATGTCCATGTTCACCCACCCGTACCCCGGCAGGTAGGCCTCTGCGCGGCAGTGGCTTGGCGAGTACCGCTTGCGGTCTGTCAGCTCCAGACCATAGTTGAGCCGCGCCGGAATCCCCGCCGCGCGGCACAGGGCGATGAAGAACCCATGCCAGTCGCTGCAGTGCCCGCACACCTTATGCAGTACATGTACGCTGTCAGCCTGCAGCGTGCAGCCAAGCGTCCCGTCGGGAAGGTCCTCATGGGTATAACGGACATTGTCGAGAATCCACAGATAGAAGGCCTTCACCTTGTCGTACGCAGTTGTCGCGTCACCGGCAATCTCCTGCGCCAGTCGCCGGATGTCATCGTTCACGACCACCCTCTGCTCACTTCTCAAGAATGTCTCGAAGCCTTCGGGCCATTGCGCCACCGGTGGGATATGCAGCGGGTGGACGGCCAAGTTCAACTGGTGCTTGGTCACCTTGAATTCCATCGTAGGCGCCACCGCCTTCTCTGGGTTCCGATACTCGAAATAGGCGAACCGGTTCCCGTAGAGCGGATCCACACCTTCCCAGACGGGCGGCTTGCTGTAACGCAAGTCAGTCACGAATTGGCCCTCCTCAGTCCTGGGCTGCACCAGCCAGATGCGCACTACCTTCGCCCCTTTGGGGGGACTGAACTTCACTCCCAAGCGGGCCCAGAAGGTCCTGGGCGCGGACCATTGCCGCGTCCCCGGCGCCATCAGGTAGACCGTGTCGTCGGCCCCCCACACGGGGGCAACCATGGCCGCCAGCAGCAGCCCTACTACCAGCCCAACATACCTTGCTCTCATCCTATCCTCCCTCACGACATGATCTCTCTCATCCGATCCCGGCCACCGCCTCCTGCGCAGGGACTTGCGCTTCCTTGCCCTCTACCAACTCTTGCTCCGGCAGGTACCTTCTCACCAGCCCCTGATACACGCCGGCGCCGAATACAGCGCCGATAATCGGGGAGAGTATGTACACGGTGAGGAACCCCCCGCGCGGGCCGGGGATCGCAATGTCTCCCCATCCGAAGATGTAGGAGACGAGGCGAGGGCCGAAGTCGCGGGCCGGATTGAGGCCGGCCTGCGTCAGAGGTGCGACGATGGAGATGATGATCGAAACCGTCAGCCCAATGAAGATCGGGACCATGAACCGCGGCGCGTCGGGATTGCGCGGCTCCGTCAGTGCGAAGACAAAGCAGGCGAGGAAGGCAGTTCCTATCGCCTCGCCAAACACCGCGGTGATGTGAGACACCTGGCGGTAGGCTTCGGGAGTGGTGCCGATCATGGCGGGGTTGGGGAAGTACTCGCCGAAGACCATGGCGGACAGCTCGCTGCCCTGCCCGCCGCGGACGAGGCCGTTGACAACCTCGAAGTGAGCGATCATCCCGTGGAAGAGACCGTAAAGTATGAGCGATCCGCAGAAGGCCCCCGCGAGCTGGGAGAGAATGTAGGGCGCGACCTTTCCCTTCGGGAACCCGCGCCAGACGGCCATTGCCACCGTGATGGCCGGGTTGATGTGAGCTCCGCTGACCGCGCCCGCGGTGTAGATTGCGAGGCCGATGGCCACGCCCCACACGACCGCCACCTGCCAGAGCCCCTCCTGGGCCCCGGCGAGCACGGCGGCGTTGACCGCGCCCACTCCGAAGAAGACCAGAATCAGCGTGCCCAGGAACTCGCTCAGGCACTCGCCCCACAGCCTGTTTGGTCGCTTCATCGGCCGCGCCTCCGTTTCCCTAGGAGCTGGTAAGCAGCTCCTTAACGTCCTCCGCAATCCGCTTCGCCACCGCTTGCACGGCAGGATCCTCGATATCAATGTGCTCCTCGGGCAGGGCATCGAGGTCGAGCTTGAGCTCGTTCACCAGGTCGGGGATGCGGATCGTGCGGGCGGCCCTCTGCTGCTTCTTGTCGACGAGCTTGGTCGCGCAGTCCAAGTCGCAGGCCTCCACCGTCAGCACCGGATATAGGTTGATGAAGTCCACGTCCTCCTGTACATTCGCGTTGAGCGCGGGGCCGCAGCCGAGCACCGTCTCATCGGGGAGCAGGTCTTCGTGAATCACGTAGAGAGCCTGGCGGCCGAGCACGGCCTCCTTGCGCAGCCCCAGACAGGGCTGTAAGCATACCTTGTCAGCCATTGCTTTCCTCCTCAGAGCGTGCTCAGCATCTCGTCGGCGATGATGCGGTCAATCTCCGCCCCCGCCTTGTCGGCCACCGCGTGTACCAGCTTCTTGCCCTTCTCCGTCAGCCCGCGGCGTTTGTCTCCTGCAATCGAGATGCGATTCTCAGCCGCCACATCCGCGATGTAGATGCGCGCTGCGGGGGTCTTCCCCAGCTCGTCGGCCATGAAGCTCGCGCAGTGCGGCCGGCATCCGTCTATGACCAGAACTGGGTACTTCTGGAAAGCAGCTAGGTGTTCGGGCTCCTTTACCGCGAGCCGGCCGCTGCTGAGCAGCACGACCTGGTCCGGCCGCTCCTTCTTGATGCGGTATCCCGCCAGCCGCACGACGGTGGAAACCAGCCGGCCGATCCCGTTGCAGGGGAGCACAGCCACCTTGAAGTCATGCTCTTGCGCCATCGGGCTCCTCCTCAGGTCGCGCCCATTCGTCTTCTGCCAGTTCCAGGTTAGGAGAGCCCCGGAGCGATCCCATGTGAGTGCTGTGAAATTTATGTGAAGAGCCTTGACAATAATTGCTGCCAGGGATCATAGTTAGGCATCCCACAGGAGCGGGAGGCGATGGAACGAGACCCGGGACGGCCGGTGTACCTGATCGGTGTAGCGGCGCAGGAAGTCGGTCTGAGCGCCCGCACGCTGCGCATCTACGAGCAGGAGGGGCTGATCCGCCCGGCCCGCAAGCCCGGGGCGGACCAGCGCCTTTACAGCGAGCAGGACCTGATCTGGATTCGCTGCATCTCAGAGCTGATCCATGGACACAGTCTGACGACCGTCGGCATCCGTCGGCTCCTGGACTTGATCCCGTGCTGGGAGATCAAACACTGCCCCGACGACGTCGCACGCCGCTGCGAGGCCCACTTGAACATACCGGATATGGCGACGCGTGCGCCAGCAGACTTGCCAGCCGCGGCACGTCCCGAGAAGCCGAACGAAGAGGCCCAGGGCAAGGATGCCGTCGAGATCAAGATCTTCTATGGGATCAAGGAGTTCGGGGTGATCTTCCCATGCCTGAAGTGTATCCAGGCGGAGCGCATTGCCCGCCGGCTGGCCGAGCGGCATCGCGGCCGGGTGGTGGTGCGGAAGCACGACGTGCTCTCCGAGGAGGCCGACCGGCACGGGGTGATGATGACTCCTACGGTGGTGGTCAACGGGGAGGTGGTGGCCAGCGGAAAGGGCCTATCGGCCAGCCGGCTGGAGCAGTTGCTGGAGAGGCACTTGAGCGAGGGAGAGGACTAGCGGAGAAGCTCAGGGCCAACGCTCAGAACACGATGCTATCGGCCAGATGCTGGGATCACGTGTTCGCGGCAGCGTTCGGTTGAACGAGCCACAAGTGTAGAACGGCTGTGCCGACCGGCACAGCCGCCCCCCTCGGGCTACGCAGGTCGCGGGAAGCTGTTGAGCGCCTCCAGCAGCAGATGGCCCTGCAGGTCCCTGAGTGCTGCCGCCAAGAACCGCCGCGCCGAGCACTGCGCCATCTTGACAACCAGACGGTTCCATCCCTCACGCAGGGCGACCTCGAACTCGTCCGCGCTCAGGGGAGAGACGGGCCGATGCTCGTGCTGGAAGAACACCTGCTGCCCGTTCAGCCACACCTTCGTTCCGTCGTTGCAGGCCACCCGAAGCCGCGCCCGGCGCTCCCGCGGCAGGAAGAGATCTGTCGCCAGGTAGTGTGTCCCCTGTTCGCTCTCCAGATCGGCCAGCAAGTTCACCGCCGGCTCGGCCACCGACAGCCCCTGCCAACCCTCGGCGCCCAAGGGCATGTCTCCGGCGAGAATCCCGGGTTGTTCAGGGGCGTGGGCTTCCTCGAAATCGCCGTAGGGACCGGCCGCGTACCAGAGTGCCTCGCCGACCAGCGCAATCGGGACAGTGAATTCAGATCCATCCTCGAGAGACAGGAAAAGGGTGCAGGGATTGACGACGGCGATCTGCGCGTGCTCCTGCGGCGCGCTGATGGTGACCGTGAAGGACACGAGGCCGCTTTCCGGCAGCGTCACTGTCCCGGAACTTGTGGTCACTACAAACCCGGCAGGGCACGAGATGCGAGTCTGAAGGTCCAGCCCGCGCGTGGCTGCATTTGCGATGCCGATAGTGAGGTGCCGAGGCACGTCATACCCAATGCTCGGCCTTCCGTCGTAGTCGATGTGGACCTCGAGAGGCCCCCGCCGATAAGAGGCCACGTAGGGGCCTATGGCGAGGTGCCGGAGCACCGCGGGGGTTTCGGGAATAGCCAGTTCTGAGGATTCCTCCGGGGGCTCCTCGGTCAGCTGCACGCGGCCAGCGGACTGCGATCGGACTACAAGCCGTCCTACGTCACACGTATGCTCGGCCAGGATGGCCGTGCGCGTGGTGCGCGGAAGCCCAACGACTCCCCATCCCGCGGTCAGCTCGTCCCGGGCAGCCTCACGCCAGTTCGCAGGTATCCCGCCTGCCCCTAGCACAATGCCCGCCACCGCGCCGATTGCGCCACACGTGACGCCACTGGTCCATCCACACCTTGCAGCGGCGACTAAGCTGTTACCGAAGTCGCCCTGGCCGTGGAGCAGAGAGAGCGCGATCAGGCCCGCGGAAATGGTGCTGTCTCGCACGTCCTCGGAGGCATACGCGCGCAGCAGCATCTCCCGCGTCCGAGCCCAGTGGGCATGTTCACCATGCCACCGTGCCACATCACGTACCGCGCGCGCGACCTTTGCCTCCTCCGGCAGGAGACTCAGCGCCACTTCTATGAGGCGGCCGGGATCGGATTCTACGAAAGCCGCGCTCGACATTGCTGCCAGCAAGACCGCGCCCTCCACCCCCGGCCCCGCGTGGTCCAACATCGCGTCCTGGCGCGCGTAGGAAGCAGCCCTCTCCGGGTCCCCGGGCGCCACCATCCCCCACAGCTCGGCCCGCGCGAGCGCGCCCAGCATGTCTCGGAATGGATTGTCGAAGATACCTGAGACCGGCGGCCGCACGTCTTTGTGAAAATTGGCGCGGGCGTACGCGAACTCGGCGTGCGAGTGCGCCAGGTGCCTCAGCCAGGCGGCGATTAGGTCGTCCGGTCCGATCTTGGGGCCCACGGTCTGCAGCGCACGCAGCCAGGCCAGCTGGAAGTCCGTCCCATCCTGCGCCGGGACCGGCACGCGCGCCAGCGCCTCGGGATAATCCTCTACCTCCCGGGTCTGTCGCTGGCCGCCCAGAGGAGCGCCCACCGCGCTCCCGATGAGCTTACCGAGCCAGCCGCCGTGGACCTTGTCGCGGTACTCAACCTCCGTCAGCGTGACCATGACACCACCTTAGGCAGCCCCCGTCGCGGTGTTGGGAAGGCGTCCGGCATTGTGGCTCCTCTGCGAATCCGCAGACAGTCCGCAGCGCATTCTAGCACAAAGCCAGAGAGGCGGTAAAGCCGTTGCCCGACACCGCGGCTACCATCCGAGAGCAACTGACTTTCGGCCACGAACCGACGCGGATTGACAGCCGCTTCCTCGCCTCGCGGTCGGCAACCCACTTCGCCGCGCGGACTTCCTTGCCCCACTCAGTCCCCGGGGATGATCTCCATGTTACTCCGCTCCAACTGCCAGCACCCCGGCTGAGCTGGCTTCGCAGGGAGTTCCGCGCCTGCGGCGAACCCCCTAGAGAGCCCCTCTCGGCACCAGCCGCCCCGATGCCGCGCTGAGGTCACCGCAATGCCTGAAGTGTCTGAGACTGGCCGCGTCCTGTTCGATCTGCTGCTGCTCTTCGTCTCGGCGAAGCTGGCCGGGGAGATCTTGCTGCGTTTGCGTCAGCCGGTGGTGGCGGGCGAGATCATAGCGGGGATGATCATCGGCCCTCATCTGCTGGGGCTGGTCGGCGAATCGCCCTTCCTCGACACCTTCGCTGAGCTCTCCGTGGTCTTCCTGCTCTTCATCGTAGGGATGGAGGTGGAGCCCAGAGAGCTGCTGCGCGTGGGGGGCATCGCGACCGGGGTCGCGATCATGGGCATGGTGCTCCCCTTCGGCTTGGGCTTGGGTTTCATGGAGTTGCTTGACCGTCCCCTGGCAGAGGGGCTGTTCGTCGGCGCGGCGCTCACCGCCACCAGCGTGGGGATCACGGCGCGCGTGCTGCAGGACATGGGGCAGCTCGGCAGCCGCGTCGCGCGGGTCATCCTTGGGGCAGCGGTGCTGGACGACATCGGCGGGATGTTAGTGCTCGCCGTCGTCGCCGGGATCACCGCTGGGGCCGTCGTCTCGGGGTCACAGATCATGATCCTTCTGGGCACCGCGGTCGGCGCGCTGGCGGTCGCTTTCATGCTCGCCCGCTCGGCCGTGCAGCGGTTTCGCCCTCGGCTCTACAGCTTCACGCGTGCCAATAATGAAAGGGTCCTGTTTGCCGTTGCGGTTGCGCTGTGTCTTGCCTTTGCCGCGCTCGCCGAGGTGATCCACCTGGCAGCCATCATCGGAGCCTTCTTCGCTGGTGTCATCTTCGCGGAATTACGGGAGGCCCCGCAACTGCGCCGGGCAATGGAGCCCATCTACGACTTCATGGTGCCCATCTTCTTCGTCATGATGGGCGCGAAGGTGGACCTGCGTCTGCTGCTCAGCCCGCAGGTGTTGCAGGTGGGCCTCATCATCACCGGGCTCGCCATTCTCGGCAAGGTGGTCGGCTGCGCCCTCGCCGCCTATCGCATGAAGCTGCGGGATGCGCTCGCGGTGGGGGTCGGCATGGCGCCCCGAGGCGAGGTGGGGATCGTGATCGCGCTCATCGGCCTTCAGCGAGGCGTGATCTCCAACGACGTCTACTCCCAAGTCATCTTCATGTCCGTCCTCACCAGCGTCTTTGCCCCTTCGCTGCTGCGCGTTCTCCTGATGCCACCGGCCGAACCAGTGGAAAGCGGAGCCGCTCCCGAGCCCACCAACTAGGGAACGGGGCTGCGGCAGGACCGGCGCTCCGGTTGCGGAATTGCCACCAACGAAGCCCATGCACCCCTTCTGGCGCGGAATGTTGGACCTGCTGTATCCACCTCGGTGTGAGGCCTGCGGCCGGCTGCGGAGGGAGCCGATCTGCGGGGAATGCTCCGCCGCAATCGAACGCATCCGCCCCCCCGTCTGCGAGGTATGTGGGGAGCCGTTCGACCCGCGCGCGCAGACCGCGCCGAAGTGCGCCGACTGCCGGGGAAGGCGAAGGCCGTTCTCGGTAGCGCGCAGCGCAGCCTACTATGAGGGGCCGCTTGCGGCGGCGATCAGACGGTTCAAATATCACAGCCAGTTGGTCCTTGGGAAGCCGCTGGGTGGGCTGATGGCGGATGCGCTGGGAGACGGCCCGGCGGCGGACCTCCATGCGGAGACAATTGAGGTGGTATGCGCGGTGCCGCTGCACGAGTCCAGGCTGCGCGAACGCGGGTTCAACCAGTCGAGGGAACTGGGGGAGGTCGTTGCCGGGGCGATTGGAAAGCCGCTGCTGCCGCTGCTGGAGCGCACGCGGCCGACATTGCCGCAGGTGGACCTGCCGGCCGAGTCGCGCCGAGCGAATGTGCAGGGCGCGTTCGAGGCCAACCTGCGAGAGGTGATTGCGAAGCAGCGGGTGCTGCTGATTGACGACCTGTTCACAACGGGAGCGACGATGGCGGAGTGCGCCCGGGTGCTTAGGCGGGCAGGTGCGGAAGAGGTGCGCGTATTCACGCTGGCGAGGCCGGTGCCACAGTGGCGGCGGGCGGGGGCAGATGCGCGTGCTCTTGCCCGCGAGCAGTGGGTAGACTGAATTCGTGAACACCACGCGGCGTGAAGCTCAGGTAAGAGGAACCGTGCAGGGGGTCGGCTTTCGG
>CP070816.1:2032890-2052308 GCA_020344235.1 Armatimonadota bacterium | reverse complement strand
TGAATGCCGAGGCGCGAAAAAGTCACGACGGCCGCGTCGTGCATCTCGAGACAGAAGACGGGATGCTGGCGGATGAAGCCAAGCCCGGTGCCCTTGTAGAAGCTGGATTCGCGGCCGCGCGTTTCGTCAATTAGGTCGTTCGGGAGCACGTATTCTGCGATGTTGAGGGAGTTGTCCAGAGCCGCCGGCCCGGACCAGGACATAATGTAGGAGACGCCGTTCTCCTTCAGGGCGTAGATGTTCGCGCGGTAGTTCACCCACGGTGCGGCGATCTCATAGCCTGTGTCGCCGTGGCGGGGCAAGAACAGGAAGTGCGCATCGCCAATGCGGACTCGGTAGAGAGCGCCCGAAAGGCCGAAGGGGGTAGGGACGGGCCCAAGGCGTTTGACATTGTGAGTGTGTGCTTTCAGCACCTCGTGGGCGCCGCCTCCGCCGATCACCGCGAATGTGTCACGAGGAGCTGTTGCCATCTCTCCGGTCTCCTGCTGCTCTTTCCCTCCCGCGCCGGGCCGAGCCGCGGCAGGGCCTCGGGCCTCCGTCATATCCGCATCCTGCCGCCGATCAGCATAACATCCGCGGCCGCAAAGAGGAACAGGATGACGCTGAATACTCCGTCCGCGAGCAAATGAACCGTCTCCACGCGGCTGAGGTCGTCGGGCCGCACCAGGCGATGTGCCCAGAAGAGAACCGGCACCAGGAGCACCACGCCCAGCAGGTAGAGCCAGCCCAACTCTGCGATCTCGCCGAAGAGCGCCAACAACCAAACCGTCACCATGTGGTTTGCGGCGGCGAACAGCAGCGCCCGCCGCGCTCCCCACCGAGCGGGGAGGGAGCAGAGCTTGTGCGCTCGGTGGAATGCTATGTCCCGGCAGGAGCGAATGATGTCGAACCCCGCGGCCCAGAACATCGCGGCCGCGCCGAGGATGATGGCAGGGAGGTCTATCCGTCCCCGCACCGCGATCCAGGCGCCGACCGGAGCGAGGCCCAGGCAGAAACCCAGTATCCAATGAGTGATGACCGTCCGCCGGTTGCTGTAGGAGCAAACGAGCACCGCAGCGAGGGCAAACGGTGAGACGACGAGACAGAGCCGGTTGAGCATCGCTGCACCAAGGAAATACGCCGCCGCGGCAACGATCAGAACGAGCCACACCGTGTGTGTGCCCAGGTCGCGGGCAAGGAGAGTGCGCCCCGCCGTACCGGGATCCCTGCGCTCGCGGTCGAGGCCGGCGATGCGGCCGAATGCTATCCACGCGGTCCGCGCGCCGACCATGGCGACCAAGATCCAGGAGAGCGTGCGGACGCGGGGCCAACCATATGAGGCCACGAAGGCGGCCGAAAGGGCGAAGGGCAGCGCGGAGGCGGCGTGCTCGAAGCCGATCGCATTCAGCAGACTGATGGCCTTGCGAACCATGGCCACTGCTCAGGCGTACACGCCCGAGCGCCAGCCCTCCTCCAACATTGCGAGGTAGTTCTCCACGGATACGTAGTTGGCGACCGAGTTCCCGGAGCCCAGTGCATATCCGCCCCCCGGCATGCACACCTCCAAGACCTCCCGAGTGCGACGGCGCACTTGCTCGGGGGTCCCTCGTGAGAGCAGGTCCACGTCAATGCCCCCCAGCAGCGCGACGCGGTCGCCCCATCGCCTCTTGGCCTCGGTCACCGGGGTGATTACATCCTCGAAGCTGTGCTTCGCGTCAATGCCCACGCGATCAATGAGATCATCCATCACCGCTTCCAGGTTGCCGCAGGCGTGCAGGAGGAGCGGCTTGCCGCGGGCGTGCACGGCCTCCACAATTCGGCGCTGCCACGGGAAGACGTATCGGCGCATTGCCTCCGGCGAGATCATAGTCTGAGTCTTGAAGCCCATGTCGTCGCCGAGAAACACCGCGTCCACGGCCTCGTGCCCGGCCATGCTGCCGAACACCTGGACCAGCGTCTCGCCGACCCGCTGGAACACGGCCTGCACCAGATCGGGCTCGTCTGCCATCGCATAGCTCATCGGGCCGTAGCCCATCAGCCACATCACATTCTCCAGCACGCCGCCCGGGCCGAGAGGTATCAGTCCCATGCCATCGCGACGGGCTTCGGCGGCGCGCTCGACCGAGACCAGGAGGCCCTCCCCCGGCACAGGCCAGGCGTAGCTCTCGAAGTCTTCCCGCGTCTGGATGACTCCCCCGCTCTCCTGCAGCCAACTCCTCCGGCCCCTGGAAAGCGCGGCCGTGTCCTCCGCCTCCACGGCGTCGTGGGCGAACGTGAGATCCGTGCCGGCCGGAACGTAGTCGTACCCGAGCCGGAAGTAGAGATCGGCGATCTCGCGGCAGCGGCGCGCGGGATCGTCGGAGAAGGGACGCTCTTGGATGGCCACCATGACTTCCTCGTCCAGGAACAGCTCTATGAACGGGACTCGGTCCGGTTCTCTGCAAGCGATGACACTCTTCAGGCGATCGAAGTCAGGATTGGGTTCCAGGTCGGGATAGGGCATGTCTGGTTATCATCCTCCGCGTCGGGGCTCGCCGATCTCGAAGCTGTGGAAGTCCACCGCCCAGCATTTCGTCGCCGCCCAGGTCTGATCCTCGTCTGCATTCCGCTCTACGTTTGCGGCGAGTCTGTGCCCGCTCCGGCCGCTTGCAGGCTGCTGCGTGGCCGTGGCCCGACAGCGCGCGGGGGGAAACAGCGGCAGGGGCGCCGAAGTGAACTTCGGCAGGCGTCGGCCGGCCTGCCGAGGGACGCCGCAACGAGGCTGGCGGCAACAGGACTGGCGCGCATGGGCGCGTTCGGCGGCCCTGCGCGCCGTGCTTTCCCAGTCCGATGTCGGCGAATGTCCAAGGAGCGCCAATCGCACTATGAGCAAGCAGACCGCAGATCCCCGGCTCGCCGTGACGGTGGCCGGCGTCACTTTCAGAAATCCGTTCTTTCTGTCGTCGGGCCCCGCCACCCAGTCTGCCGATCAGTTGGAGCGCGGCTCTGAAGCGGGCTGGTCGGGCGCGTCGATCAAGCTCAGCTTCGACCCCACGCCCTACATCAACCGGGAGCCCCGCTACGCGTACTTCGATCCCCAGGGCCTGTTCGCATTCACGGCAGAGAAGCGGCTCACCTTCGATCAGGCCGTGAAGCTAATCGAGGAATCGCTGCCGAGAGTGGCCGACGATTTCGTGATCATGGCTAATTACTCTTACGCGGGCGACAAAGGAGTAGAGGGTTGGGTCAACATGGCCCGGGTGTTCGAGCAGGCCGGCGCCCACATACTGGAGGTCAACCTCTGCTGCCCCAACATGTCCTTCAACGTGGCCCTCACCGGGGAGACGCACGAGGGCGGCCCCGAGAGCGGGGCCTCACTCGGAATGCAGCCGGAGGTGACCGAGGAAGTCGTGAGGGCCACTGTCGAAGCCGTCTCGATTCCTGTCTTCGTGAAGCTCAGCCCGGAGGGCGGCCGCCTGGCGGAGGTCGCACAGGCGGCATACCGGGCCGGTGCGGCCGCGGTCGGCTCGAACGCCAATCGGCTCGCGTTCCCGCCCATAAATATCTGGGACCCGAAGCAGTCCGTTATTCACCTCCAGCAGCAGGTCTCGCTCACTTGCACCTCCGGCCCGTGGGCGAAGCCGCTTGCGCTGCGGGACATCTTCGAGATCCGCAAGCGCAACGGTCCCGACGTTCGCACCACGGCCACCGGCGGGGTGACGACCTGGCAGGACGCGGTCGAGATGGCGTTCTTCGGCGCTGACCTGGTGGGGGTCTGCACCGCCGTGCTGACCCACGGCTATGGCATCGTCCGCGAGCTGCAGGAGGGCGTTCTTGAGTACATGGACCGGATGGGGTTCCATGCCTGGAGCGACATGCGCGACCTGTTGGTCAACGAGGTCACCTCATCTGAGCGGCTGACGCTCTATCCCGGCCGCGCGCGGATCAAGGATCCACAGCTCTCGGCCCCTTGCAAGTTCGCCTGCCCGAACCAGGTGCCGGCCCAGGGATATGTGCGTAAGGTCGCAGAGCGAGACTTCGAGCATGCTTACCGGCTGATCGCGTCGCGGGATCCGCTCCAGTCCGTCTGCGGCTACATCTGCTCCCATCCATGTGAGAAGGCCTGTATTCGCGCTGACGTTGACGAACCCATCCGCATTCGCGACATCAAGCGGTTCGTGATCGAATATGCCGCAGAGCGGGGATGGAAGCCCGAAGTTGATCGCCTGCCATCTTCGGGGAAGAAGGTTGCCGCTGTCGGGTCAGGGCCGGCCGGCATCGCCTGCGCCTGGGATCTCGCTCGCGCCGGCCACCAGGTGACGATATTCGAAGCGGAGCGCAAGCCCGGCGGGATGCTCTGCTACGGCATACCGGCCTTCCGCCTCCCCGACGAAGTGCTGGAGAAGGAGATCGCCGCGCTGAAGTCCCTGGGCGTCAAGATCCGCTGCAACAAGCGCCTCGGCAAGGACTTCACGCTTGCGAGTCTGCGAGAGCAGGGATTCGACGCGATCTTCCTCGGGATCGGCTGTCAAGTCGGGAGGCATCTAGAGGTTCCGGGGGAAGATGCGCGCGGCGTGGTCTCCGCGGTGGACTTGCTGAAGAAGCTCCACAAGGGTCACAAGGTGCAGATCGGCGAGCGGGTGGCAGTCGTCGGCGGCGGATTCACGGCCGTGGACGCCGCCCGCGCCGCGGTTCGCCTCGGCGCCGAAGAAGTCTTCCTCTGCTATCGGCGCACCCGCGACGAGATGCCGGCAGTGCCCGAGGAGGTGTGGGAGGCCGAGGAGGAGGGGGTGCGCGTGATCTACCTGGTGGCTCCCATGCAGGTCCTCAAGAAGCGCAATCGAGTCACCGGCCTGAAGATGCGCATTCACACCCTCGGCGAACCCGACGCCTCCGGCCGGCGCCGGCCCGATCCGGTGGAGGAAACCGACTTCACTCTCCCGTGTGACATGATAGTCAATGCTCTCGGCCAGGCCGTAGATGGCGAGGTAGGCGAGCTGGCCCTCACCCCCGGGGGCACCATTGCCTGTGACCTTGAGACCGGGGCCACCGAGATCGAAGGCGTATTCGCAGGCGGGGACGCGGCGACAGGGCCAGACAGCGTGATCGCGGCGGTGGCCTCCGGGCGACGCGCGGCTGTCTCCATTGACCGGTTCCTCTCTGATGGAGAGCCGCTGCTCGACTACGACCCCGTGCTAACCGAGGTCTCACGGGAGAGCGTGCTCGCCCGCACGCAAATTGCGCGCAGGGAGCCGCGTGCCCTGTTGGAGCTGCGGCCCGCGGCGGAGCGCAAGGCCGACTTCGAGCCCTATGTGCCCAGGATGACCGAGGAGGAGGCGGTGCGAGAAGCCAGCCGCTGCCTGAGCTGTGGGTGCGGGGCCGGCTGCGGCCTGTGCGCGCGGCTCTGCTCCAACTTCGCGGTCAGCGCGAAAGGATCAGACGCTTGGTGTATAGATGAGGACAAGTGCGTCGCCTGTGGAATGTGTTTCCGCCGCTGCCCCAACCAGAATGTCGAGATCGTCCGCTTGGAAGGAACCATCTAGCCCGGCGCGCATTGGACCAGGAGAAAGGCATATGAAAGTACTGATCACGGCCACCTCCTTCAGCGAAGTCACGAAGGAGCCCGAGGAGCGATTGAAGGAGGCCGGACACGAAGTAATCCACAATCCCCACGGGCGGCCGATGACGGCGGAGGAGCTGGCCCCGCTGCTCGCGGAGGCAGACGCCTGCGGGGCCGGAGTTGACGACTTCTCGGCGCCGGCGTTCGCGCAAGCCGATCGCCTCAAGGTCATCGTGAAGCACGGAGCAGGGATAGACAACATAGACGTAGCCGAATGCACGCGGCGAGGGATAGTGGTGGCGAATGTGCCCGGGGCCAACGCGGAGGCGGTCGCCGATATGAGCTTCGCGCTCATGCTTGCGGTTGCTCGGCATGTGCCCCTCGGCGATCGCACCACGAAGGCGGGGCAATGGATCAACGCCTATGGAGTGGACGTCCACGGCGCGACTCTCGGCCTGCTGGGCATGGGCCGCATCGGCAAGGCGGCCGCCCTGCGCGGCAGAGGGTTCGAGATGAGGGTGCTGGCCTATGACCCGTACTTCGATGAAGAGTTCGCGGCCGAGCATGGAGTTGAGCGAGCGGCATCGCTCGAGCAAGTAATGAAGGAGTCGGACTTCGTTTCCGTCCACATGCCCCTGAACGAACGGACGCAGGGAATCATAGATGCGGACAAGATCGCCTTGATGAAGCCCACTGCAATCATCGTCAATACCGCGCGGGGCGCCATCATTGACGAGGAAGCGCTCGCGGCCGCCCTGGAGGAGGGACGCATCTTCGGCGCCGGACTCGATGTCTACGCGGCAGAGCCCCCCACCAATAGCCGGCTCCTTCGGTGCGAGCGCGCGGTGACGATGCCCCACAACTCATCCAACACAACGGGCGCTCTGCTGGGAATGGGCAATGGGGTGACGGACGCGATACTGGCCGTGTTCAATGGTGAGCGGCCCCAGCACTGTGTGAATCCGGAAGTCTATGATGCGAAGTAGCGGATCGCCGGTCCGTCCCGCCCGCGCGGCGGGTCCTCGTTGGGCGGGTCGGTGGATTGAAGTAATCAAGGAGGTGCAGCCTACATGACCCCGGTTCGTGTCGGCCTCGTCGGCTGCGGCTTCTCGGCCAATCTGCACATCCACGGCTACCAGCAGCTCGGCCGCGAGCGCTGCCAGGTGGCGGCGGTCTGCGGAGTCCCAAAGTCCGACGCTGAGGCGTTCGCCGAAAAGCACGCCATCCCAGCCGCTTTTGGTAGCATGGACGAAATGCTGGCCGCGGTGGACTTGGACGCAGTGGATCTCGCAGTCCCCAACTACCTGCACGCGCCCTTCATCATCGCCGCCGCGAAGGCGGGCAAGCACGTATTCTGCGAGAAGCCGCTCACTGGCTACTTCGGCGACGCCGATACGCCGGAGGACGATCTGATCGGCAAGACAGTGCCAAAACGGAAGATGCTCCAGGAGGCCGGCCGCCGGTGCGAAGAAGTGCTGAAAGCCATCGAGGAATCCGGCATCAAGTTCGGCTATGCGGAGAACTGGGTCTACGCGCCGGCCTTCGCAAAGCTGTGGCGCCTCGCCAAGACTGCCGGGGGGACGGTCATACGAATTGAGGCCGAGGAGTCCCACTCCGGCTCCCACGCCGACTATGCCAGACAGTGGCGCACCTCGGGGGGCGGATCACTGATGGTCAAGGGCTCACACCCACTCGGCGCGGCCCTCCAGCTGAAGCGCTGGGAGGGGGAGGAGAAGCTCGGCCGGCCCATTCGGCCGGCGTCAGTGATGTGCGAGGTCGGCAATTTGACCTGGATAGAGGCCTTCGAGCAGGAGAAGGAGCACTACCTGCGCACGGGATGGCGGGACGTGGAGGACTGGGGCATCATCGTCGTGAAGTTTGAGGACGGGTCGGTGGCGGAAATCAAGGCGGCAGACACGACGCTGGGGGGAGTCCACAATTACCTCGAAGCCTACCTCTCGAACGCGCGAATTCGCGCCAACATCAACCCGAACGATTCCTGTGTCGCCTACGCTCCCGAAGCAGACATCTTCGAGCCCGAGTATATCAGCGAGAAGATCGAAACCAAGGGCGGCTGGACATTTCCCTCGCCGGACGAGGATTGGCACCAGGGATATCCCCAGGAGGTGGCCGACTTCATCGCCGCGATCATCGAGAACCGACAGCCGGTCTCCGGGGCCGCGCTCGCCCGCGAGGTCACACTGGTGCTCTATGCAGCCTACGTGAGCGCAGAGGAGGGCCGCCGCATTGATCTCAAGCCCATCCTTGGGTAGCGTCGGAACGTCAGATAGCGCGCCGCTTGCGAAGGATTGCCTCCCATGACCAAGGTCAGGGTCGGACTCGTCGGCTACGGAAATGCCGCTCAGTTCCACGTGCCTGCTTACCGGCAGTTGGGGCCCGAGCGCTGCGAGCTTGTGGCCGTCTGCGGCCGCTCCAAGGAAAGGGCAGAGGCCTTTGCCGCCCGGCACGGAATCCCCCAGGCCTTCGGCGGCATGCAGGAGATGCTGTCCGAAGTGGAACTCGACGCGGTTGACCTCGTGGTCCCCAACCACGTCCATGCCGAGCACGCCATCGCGGCAGCGAAGGCCGGCAAGCACATCATCTGCGAGAAGCACCTCACTGGCTACTTCGGCGAGCCGGGCGCGCCGGAGGACGAACTCATCGGAAACACCGTCCCGAAGGCGAAGATGCTCCAGCAAGTGGTGGAGCAATGTGACACGATCGGGGAAGCGATCGAGGCCGCGGGAGTGAAGTTCGGCTATGCGGAGAACTGGGTCTATGCCCCGTCGTTCGCGAAGCTGCGTCGCTTGGCCGCCGCGGCCGGCGGCACCATCATCCGCGTGCAGGCCGAAGAGTCGCACTCGGGGTCGCCCTCGAAGTACGCCAAGCAGTGGCGCACCGCTGGCGGCGGGTCGCTGGTGTTGAAAGCCTCCCACCCGCTGGGCGCGGTCCTCCAGCTCAAGCAGTGGGAGGGGGAGAGAAAGCTCGGAAAGCCTATTCGTCCGGCCTCCGTTATCTGCGAGGTTGGCAACCTCACCTGGATCGAGGCCTTCAAGCAGGAGGAGAAGCACTACCTCAAGACCGACTGGCAGGATGTCGAGGACTGGGGCAGCATGCTGCTGAGGTTCGTGGACGGATCGGTGGCGGAGATCACCGCGGCCGACACCACTCTCGGCGGAGTTCAGAACTACCTCGAGGCTTATCTATCCAACGCGCGGATTCGCGCCAACATGAACCCCAACGATTCGTGCGTCGCCTACGCTCCGGCCGCTCATATCTTCGCCGACGAATACATCACCGAGAAGATCGAGACTAAAGGCGGCTGGACGTTCCCCTCTCCCGAGGAGCACTGGAACCAGGGCTACCCGCAGGAGATCGCGGACTTCGTCTCCTGCATTGCAGAGGACCGAGAGCCGGCTTCGGGGTTCATGCTCGCGCGCGACGTCACCATCGTATTGTACGCGGCCTACGTGAGCGCCGAGGAAGGGCGACGGGTTGACCTGAGCCCAATCCTGGGCTAACGCGTGTCGTCCCTGTACGGCCGCGCTTACACCCAGCCCGCCGGCGAGGAGGAGTCTTGCCGCATCGGCAGAAAACCGGTGGCATGAGCACCTGGCGGCGACTCCCCCCTCTGGGTGACCTGAGCAGATCGGCCCGGCAGTTCCGGGTCCTCCTGCTCGTACTCCTCATGGTGATGCTCGTCGCCGTCGGCTTCTACAGTAACATCGAGAGCCGACTCAGCCGCGAGCACTGGTCCTTCATCGACGCGGCCTACATGGCCGTGCTCACCATCACCACCATCGGCTTCATGGAGGTTCATCCGCTCAGTCAAGCGGGCAAGCTCTTCACCACCGGCTTCGCCGTTACCGGGCTCGTGCTGTTGGCCCTGGCGGCGCGGAGCGCAGCAAGCTTCCTGGTGGGCCAGCAGCTAAGCGAACGAGTGCAGCTCAGACGGAGGTTGCGAGCCTTGAGAGAAACGACAGATCACTACATAGTGTGCGGCTACGGGCGCATGGGCCGGGAGACCGTGCATCAGCTCCGCCGACGGGGCCTTCCCACGGTCGTGATCGAGCAAGATCCGGCCGCGCTGGAACTGCTGCGAGAAACCGACATTCCGTTTGTGGAGGGCAACGCCACGGAGGACGAGCAGCTAAGGAATGCAGGCGTCGAGCGGGCGAGGTGCCTGATCGCCGCAGTGGGAACTGACGAGGACAACCTCTTCGTCGTGCTCAGCGCGCGCCTCCTGAGCCCGAAGCTCCACATCGTCGCCAGAGCCGGTAGAGAGGAGACGGTGGACAAGCTCCTCCGGGCGGGCGCCGATAGTGTGCACTCCCCCTACATCGGAGGCGGCCGCGACCTCGCGTTCGCGGCAATTGACCCCAGCGTCGTCCATTTCCTCGAGGAGGTGCTGCACCGAGAGGACCTGGACGTGGACATCTTCGCAGTCTCAGTGCCCGAGGGCTCGCCGGTAATGGGGAAGCCGATGCTCGGCTCGGGAGTTATGCAGGAGGGTGGAGCGATGATCCTCGGCGTAATGAATGCCGGCGGCGGACTTCACACCAACCCCCGTCCCCAGACCGCCGTCAGCCCGGGCGACACGCTCATCGCCATGGGCACGCGCGAGCAAGTGGCCAAGCTCGAGAGGGCCGTCAAGGGATAGCCGTTCCAGCCAGTGCCGCCTCACCGCTGCCAGGGCGGCGTCTCGGGGAGGATGGCCTCGAACTCGGCGACCAGCTCGGCCTCATACTCTCCGGCGTAGCTGCCTGACAGAAATCGCTCTATCACCTCATCGTGGAAGCGCTGCCAAGAGTCCTCCTCCCGGCCCGGGTCGACCGGATAGAAGAGGAAGTCGTTGGCGCGAGCGGCCTTCATGTCGCCCGGAGCATCGCCGATCATCAGCACGTGATCCTTCGGGTACTTATCCCCTGCGGCCAGAGCCAGGTGCTCCCTCTTGCTCCCCATTTCCTGGCCGGCGATCACGGCGCAGTGCTTGGCGATATCGTGCTCCTCCCACTCTCTCCGCAGCGCCTCGCCCGGCGTCGCCGACACCACGATCATGTCCGCCGTCGGGGCCAGCGCTTGCAATGACTCACACACATACGGGAAAGGCGGGAGGCCGTGCACCATATCGGCCACCGCCGCGTTGACCGCCTCGCTCCACGTCAGGGTCCGCTTCAGCACGGCATCGCCGCTCTTCTCCACCGCCTCCTTCAAGGCCGGATTCCCCAGCTTGCTCTCCGTGTCCACCCATTCCCGGAGTGAGGGCACGTCTGGCATCTTGACGCCCCGTCGCTGCACCTCCGGCCGCTCCGCGAGGAGATCGAAGACCATGAGGAGCGCGGGAAACCGGTTGATGCCCCTCCACTTGGAGTAGAGGTTGACGAATTCGGCCGCCTCCCGCGCGTATTTTGAAACCGGCTGGAGATCCCAGTGCTTGATGATGTTTGGGATGAAGCACTCCTTGTGCTTGATCTCCATGGTGTCGAAGGCGCACCCGTCGGAATCTATGCCGACGAAGAACTCGTGCTTGGGTTGAAACTCCTTGAGCGGGGCCTGTGGGTTGGTGGCAGTCATGCCTGTGTCTCCTCAATCTGTTTGTGCCTGCTCGGAATTCAGCTCGCCTGCGCGAACGGTCGAACATGCCGCTCGATGTGCGCGCGGACGGTCTCGTAGTGAACCTCCTCGTTCGCCGTCAACGCCTCCATGAGCCGATCTCGGAAGCGCGGCTTTCCGTCCCCCTCCGCGGTGAGCACCGAGCCGAAAGTGACGTGCAGCGCCTCCCGCGCGTCGAACTCGTCCAGCAGGCCGCTCAGCTCATCATCTGTCACGTTCTCCGGCCGCGGCACTTTCTCCAGCTTCGCGGAGACGTGATAGGAGGCTCGGTCCTCCGGGTAGCGCTCGATCGCGAAGCTGAGAATCTCGCGAAAGAGCCCCGGATCTATGGATGCAATTGCGCGAAGGGCCTCCAGGTAGCTCGTCCCTGCCGTCTTCAGGTGTATCAGGTCTCCGGCCAGGCGGGCGGCGACGGGGTAAATCGAGAACTTATCGCTCCCCGAGTGAATGCTGATCTTGTACGGCCCGAAGTGCTGGGCGACGGCCACGTGCTGCGCGAAGGTCCGCTCGAACGCCGCCAGGTCGCCGATATAGTCCACGCCCTTCTCGAACTCGCCGACGAAGCGCGGCGCGAGGCTCACCCACTCTACCCCGAGGCGGCGCAGCTCGCCGGCCACGAAGACGTGCTCCGCGACCGAAGTCGGAGTAGCGGTCTCGTCTACCGACATCTCAAGCTCGAACGGGCGGTCGCCCATCTTCTCCTTGACATGGCGGTACATCGCCGCGGTATGCGCCAGCGCGCGGCCGTACTTCACCGCCGCGCGGAAGAGCGACTCTTCGTCGAGCGTCACGACCCTATCGTCGGGGAGCCGGACGCTCTTGTCGATGCAGCGGGAGCACTGGTCCTCCATCGCCGTTTCCAGGTCCGGCCAGGGGAGCGCCTCGAACTTCTTCCTGAGAGTGACGATGTCGTCGGTCTCGCCTTCGTTATCCACATGATCGCCCGGATCAATCGTGAACATCGTGAAGCCGGCGGCGACGGTCGCGTCGATATCTTCCTTCGTCTTCAGGTGGTCTGCGTCGGCCCCGAAGCCGTCGCGCCAGCCTTCCTCGAACGCCCCGAAGGTGGCCGTATCCATCACTTCCTCAGGGGTGCGGCCGGTGCGGGTCATCTCCCGTATGGACTGCTGCGCAAAGACAGGCCTCAGCCCCGTGCCGCGCACGGCCCGCACATGGGCAGGAGTGGCAAGGCCCAGCCGGTCACCGGTTCCGATCGTCGGCTTCATGCCGATCAACTGCGGCCGCAGGAACGCCAAGTGCTTCCGAAGACCGACGGCGTTGGTGTGGTCGAGATAGCCCGCCTGCATATCCAAGTGCAGATCGCCGACCTGCGCGGAGAACCGCTCCCCGCAGAAGTCACCGAGCAACTCGGGGGACGACGCCGCCTCCCAGGCGAGGCAGAGGCGCTTCTCCTTGCCGCGTCGCCCCAGAAAGAAGATGACACCGCCGGAGCCCACCAGCGAGTTCTGGTACGGCTGCCAGCCGGTGGCCCGGGAAATCCGGCCGGCCAGGTTCTCTGCCTCCGTCGCTGGCAGAGGCGCGGTGAGGCCCTGGGTTGCGAGTATGCGCGAAAGCACTCCGGAATCTCCTTCCAGGCGTACAGGCAATACTTTCAGCACACCGGGGCCGAAGCCCTTCGGCTGCAGGCGACTCCTGCGCGGCATTCAGGTCGCGCGCCCCCGCGGCAGTGCTCGCATAACGACGAAGTCTGGGACCCGCCAAACATGCTCGAGTTCCGGCGTCCTGGAGCACGCCGGAACGGGCTCCACGAAGTCGTCAACCAAGAAGCCTGCTGAGTGCAGCTTCGCGAAGTAGTAGGTCAACGGCCGGTGATAGTGTCGCGTCGGCCCCCAGAACTCGTTCATATCCGAACGTATCGTCAGGTAGTCGTCCACCGGCTTGAAGAGCTCGTTGCCAGCTTCGTCCTTCTCCCAGAACCACATGAAGAAGCATGGGTGCGTGATAGAGAACACGAGCCTGCCTGAAGGTCGCAGCACCCGGCAGAACTCCGCCAGCACAGTGTCGATCTCGCGAATGTCCATGAGGACCATGTTGCAGGCGATGGCGTCGAACGCGTCGTTCTGAAACGGGAGTTCACAACACAGATCAGCCTGGAGAACCGTGATGGCCTCTGACTGAGCGGAGACGCGTTGCCGGGCCAGAGTCACCATCCTTTCTGAGGCATCTACGGCGGTGACCCGCGCTCCTTGGCGTGCAAGCTCGATGCTCAAGAGCCCAGGGCCGCTCCCGGCATCGAGGACTTCCTGCCCACCGACATTCCCGAGGAACTCGAGGATAGCCGGGCGCAGGACGAGCCCCTGGCGCCAGTCAGAGCCCTCCGTGAGGATCTCCTCATAGCGCTCAGCGGCCGCATTCCACAGTTCTAGATCCTCGCCAGGATCGGACATTGGGTACCCCCCGGTGAATCGAGTTTCCGTGGCCCAGAAGCGTGTCTTCTGCTTCCGCCGTCCGGGCGGGCATAGGTATGCCTGCCCTACAGGTTATCGTTCGCCGTCCAGTTCGGGCGGGGCGTGGGGGAGAGGCAGCGTCAAGGCACGGGCGCCGGCTCCTGCTCCTTGCTCAGCGAGTCATAGGTTGCGGCAAAGGCCGCGTCGGCGATAGGTATGGTCACCAGGACTCCAAAGTACATTGCGGCCACGCCAGCGTTCATAAGTATGAACATGAGCAAGGTGTATACCAGCATGATCCACGGCCGCCCGCGGAACGCGCGGCAAGCAAACGAGAGTGCCTCGATCCCGCCGCCCCCCTTGTCCACGATGCGAAAGAGCGACAGCCAGTGAAGGGTGAGTAGGCCCAGGAGGAGCGGCAAACCGATCAAGATGAACATGAGGGGCAGGCACAGCACTGCGGCCCCGCCCAGCAGGGCGGATACCCACGTGCACGCCCACCAGCGGCGAAATCCGGCCCACAGGTTGTCGGCCGTCAACTTGCCGGTGCGGATCCCCTGCAGGAAGCAGGCGTAGATGCCCCCCTGGAGGGCAGGGATTACTAGGAATAAGAACACGGCTTCCGCGCCCAGGAGCGCGCCCAGGACTATTGGTACTATGTACGGCGCGCCGGATGCTTCCTCGGCGACGATCGCCAACGTGAAGAAGCCAAAGTAACCCAGTATAAAGAAGCCGACAGCAGGGATGACTACGATCAGGGGTATCGCGATGGCGATGGGGATGTCCCTGAGGAACAGCGCCCAGCCAGCGCTAACCCAGTTGCCAATGTCAGTACCCGCAGCGCGGCCGACCAACGCGCGCCCGCACGAGGGACAGTAGCGCGCCGACTCGTCCGAAGCCGCGCCGCAGGAGGGACAGCGGCGTTCCGCCCCAACTTGTTCAGAATCGGGTGCTCCTTGCATTACACGCCACCCTGATTCGCGAATGCCCCAACGCGAAGCCGCGATACTACGGGTCCAGCCCAACAGGTACGCATTAGATGTCCGGGCAGAAATCCCTCTTCTGCTCGTGCTTCGGTAGCTTGCTGCTGAGCCACGCCGTTCTACACCTCAATGTCGTCGAGGATGTCTCCCATGACAACTCACGCACATAGCGACTATGTGGCAGGCGGCAAGCCCCTGCTGTGCTGAACAACCCGGCGGGCATGGGTATGCCCGCCCTACACCTTCCCGCCCAGCTCCGGCGGAGCGTCTCTCAAGCGAAAGAGCGTCTCCCCCGCTTTCGGGACGTAGAGAACGTCTTCGTCTTCGCGGTCCGCGTAGTCCTCCGGGCGGATGCTGTTCGGGTCGAGATGGCCAAGGTTGATCTTCTCGCAGACCTCGGGGCGAATCTGGGTCGCGAGCACCACGTTGACACGCGGCTTCTCGACCTCGTTCTCAAAGGTGCCAATGCCCTTCACGTGCGTGCAGTGCGCGAGCACGCCCCACGGGTACTGCTTGAACTTGTCCCACTGCTTGAGGAAGTAGTCGCGGGTGTGATAGCCGACCCTCTCGATGATCGCACCATGGCTGACCGAGACCTGCGTCACATGCGGCGCGTAGATGATGAGCGTTCCCCCGTCTGCCGCCACCGGTTCGAGCTTATACATGCACTTCCCCGCGGTCCAGATGTCGTCGTACATCTCCGGCGCGCAGGAGAGCACGGTTTGGAACGGCTTGTCCTTGTAGACAATGTTGAGCTTCTGCGACAGGTCGGCCGCCTGCGACCACGAGTCCTCCGGCCTCCCGAAGTAGAGCCCCGCCAGCCGCTCCTCCTTGACCACCAGCGAAATGCAGAGGCGCGGCACACTGACCATCGCCGCCGCTCGGTCAACGACCTTGCGCACAGGCGTCCATTTGTTCCCGATGATCACCGGATTCGTGATCACCGCGCCCAGCCAGTGGAAGAAGTCAATGATCCGCTGGCCCGCGATGCCCGGGAACAGGTACTTGTTCCCGCCGGAGAAGCCGACCACTTCATGCGGAAAGACCGGACCCACGATCAACAACAGATCGTAGTCGAAGATCATGCGGTTGACCGTGATCCCCACCTCCATCTCGAAGCGCCCATCCGTGATCTCGCCGATCTCCGACGCGCTCATCACGCCGATCTCGGTTAGGGCGCCCGGGTCCTTCCACAGGTGATTGAGGAGCCGCGTGTTGGCGAACGTCGTCCGCCGCTCCTCGGGCGTCATCTCCAGGCGCTGCAGGATCATCTCTCCCGACATCGGCGGGTGCGTGCCGAGGGCGATGAGGCAGTCAAGCTGCGCTGCCTTCGGCGACCAGACCTGATGAATCAGCCGGAAGAGCTGCCCGATCGGAGCGGTGCGAGTGTGGTCGGGGATGATCACCAGCACGCGCCGGCCGCCGACATCCGCCTGGCCGAGGGCGTCGAGGACCGTGGAGCGGACCTCGGCGTCGGTAAGGAGGCGGTTATCGTATCCGATGCCGGTTGGCTGCATTGCCATCCTCTTGTAGGGCGGACATGTCTCTGCATGCCCGCGGAGGCCCCGAAAAGGGGTGCGTCTGTGGCAGGAGCAAGCTCCTGCCCAATAGCACTCCCGACCTACGAGACTGCGATCACCTCCGGGGCAATGCTAGGATATCGAATCGATCCCACTTGGTCATGTCCGTTCGGCGGACTTCCTCGCCCTGGGGATTCGCGCCGGAGGCAAGGCGGAAGTGCTTGTATCCTGCCCGATCGAGGACGTCGAAGAGCCCCTCGCGCTCCTCTCGTACGAGCCGCTTAAAGACCTCTGTCACAAGTACCGGCCGGTACTGCTGCAGCACCCCCATGAGAGACTCAATGATATCTTTATCATAGCCTTCGGCGTCGATCTTCACGTAGGAGAGCCTTCCGAGACGCTCAGCATGCTCCCGGCGAAGGAATGCCTCGAGGTTTCTTCCCTCGACCTCAAGGGGATAGCGATGCCCTTGCATCCCTCTGCGCGTATGTGAAAGATAGCCCCCGTTGCAGTAGGACGCGTCCGAGTAGTGGAACGTGAAGGACCCATCCGTCTCGGTGGCGGCGAAATTGAGGGGGACAATGTTGGTCAATGTTGGATTGAGCTTCGCGTTCGCTGCGAGCACCTGGAAGACGTAGGGATTCGGCTCGATTGCGAACGCACATCCGGAGCGACCGGCGACCACCGCCATGGGCACGGTTGTATCCCCGGTGTGCGCTCCGATGTCTATGACTGTATCGCCCTCGAGTATGAAGGTCCGAAGCGAGGCGATCATCTCGTCGGTGATGTCCTTCTTCGTCTCGGCGGGGTGTAGCCACTGCGCGTACTGGACGCGTCCGTACTCCCGCAGGCAGAAGGTCTTCACCTCGAAGCCGTACTCGCTGAACGTATGCTTCTGTCTGTGCTTGCGAATCCGTCTACGGATGCCTTCGAACACCGTGGCGCCGCCCCGTCTGCTTCCAATGGTCGCTGCGAGTCTCGTCTGAGTGCTTCCGTTCGCCTGCAATAAGACACTATCCTGCCCAGTTGTAGGGCGGGTACTGCGCCGAAGACGCATGCCCGCCAAATCTCATTTCAACCACTCCGTATGGAACGTCCCTTCCTTGTCCACCCGCTGATAGGTGTGCGCGCCGAAGTAGTCGCGCTGCGCCTGGATCAGATTCGCTGGCAAGCGCTCGCGCCGGTAGGAATCGAAGTAGGCCAGCGCCGAGCTGAATGCCGGCGCTGGCAGGCCCACCGTCGAGGCGGATGCCACCACATGCCGCCAGCTCTCCTGCGCGTCTTCGAGAATACCCTTGAAGAATGGATCGAGCATGAGATTGGCCAGCTTCGGGTCGCGCTCGTAGGCCTCGGTGATGCGATGCAGGAACTGAGCGCGGATGATGCACCCGCCCCGCCAGATCTTGGCGATCTCACCGAACTTCAGGTCCCACCCATACTCCTTGCCCGCCTCCTTCATCAGCGCGAAGCCCTGCGCGTACGAGCATACCTTCGAAGCGTAGAGGGCCTGGCGGATCGCCTCGATGAACTCCTTCGAATCGCCCCCGTAGGTGGTGTTGGGACCGCGCAGCACCTTCGACGCGGCCGTCCGCTCCTCTTTCACCGCGGAAATGCAGCGGGCGAGCACGGCCTCCACGATGGTCGGCGCGGCGACGCCCAGGTCGAGCGCGCTCTGCGAGGTCCACTTGCCCGTTCCCTTCTGACCGGCCTTATCCAAGATCACCTCCACCAGCGGCTGCCCCGTCTCCTCGTCCTTGCGAGCGAAGATGTCCCGCGTGATCTCGATCAGGTACGAGTTCAGCTCTCCCTCATTCCACCTGGCGAAAACGTCGTGAAGCTGGCCGGCCGTTAGGTTGAGGGCGTTCTTCATGATGAAGTATGCTTCGGCGATGAGCTGCATGTCCCCGTACTCGATCCCGTTGTGGACCATCTTCACATAGTGGCCGGCCCCGTCGGGGCCGATATACGCGCAGCACGGCTCACCCTCCACCTGGGCCGCGATCTTCGTCAATATCGGCTCGACTAGATCGTAAGCTCCTCTTTGCCCGCCGGGCATGATGCTCGGGCCGTGGAGCGCGCCCTCCTCACCTCCCGAGACTCCAGTACCGATGTAAAGGATGCCCTTCTCTGCGAGCGCCCTGTTGCGCCGAATGGTGTCCGGGAAATGCGAGTTCCCGCCGTCAATGACCAGATCGCCCTTCTCCAGGTGAGGCGCCAACTGCTCGATGAAGTCATCAACGGGCTGGCCGGCCTTCACCATGAGCATGATCTTGCGCGGGCGCGACAGCGCGCCTACGAAATCGGGTATGGAGTAAGTGTCCGCGAACTTCTTGCCGCCCCCCAGCTTATCCATGAACTCCTCGGTCCGCGCCGCGGTGCGATTGTACACAGCAACAGAGAATCCCTTGCTCTCCACGTTCAGGGCCAGATTCTGTCCCATCACAGCCAGCCCGATGAGTCCGAAGTCACTAGTTGCCATGCTTCTCATCTCCTACACTTGGTTGTGGCACGGTGTCTGATGCGCCCTGCCCCGGGATCGGTGTCCTGCTGTGAAGGGAATGGACGGACCGCCCTCCCTTACCCATCGCGTTGCAGCAACGCATCGAGCATGGACATGAAGGCATCTTCCTCCGCTTCGCTGACGATGGTTCCCTCTCCCACGCTCTCTGCCCACGCGGCAAGCTGCGGCGCCCTTGCTCTGAATTGCGACAGGTTAGCGCGCACGAACCTGGCAACCGATCGAGCCGCCTCAGGCCAGTGTGTCTCGAGGGCTTCCGGATCCACCAACCGCAACGCACCGGCCGCCGTTGCGGCTGCTGTTGCATCGGGATCGTGAAGCATCGTCACGAGGCTGTCTGAGACGCGAGCCGCGGCTTGGCGAGCGCCGGAGAGGAGGAGAGCCGCTGAGGCACGGCCGCTGGCGTCGTGTATCTTCGTCATCTCTGACAGTAGCCCCACTGCCCGGCTGGGATCTCGGCTCAACTCCTCAGTCTGGCATCGTCGCCCGGCGTCTGAGAGTGCGAGGAGGCAGCACAGGTATACCTGCGTCGCCGGGCCAGGCGGCAAGCCGGCTGGTCTGTGCGCGATGGCAACCCGGGCAGTTTGGTCCAGCCTGAGGACCAGCAGTGTCAGCTTGGCTACCTCATCCCAGTCACTGATCCCGATCTGTGCAATCGCGGCGGCGGCCGAGCACATGACCATATCATCGCACAGACCGTCAGTGAGCCCTTCCCTCCAGAGTCTTACACAGTCCTCGTATGTAATCGGCTCCTCAAGCGGTCCGATTCTCCCACGTGTCCTTGCCGAGTTCGAGCGTTGGGCGTAGGTGGCAGATTCCGACGTCACTACACGCGAGAGCCGCTCCACCTGAGTGGCC
>CP070816.1:2012570-2032790 GCA_020344235.1 Armatimonadota bacterium | reverse complement strand
GGATCTCGCGGGCCGCGGCCGGCGGAGGCGGCGGTGCCAGTGCGGCGAGCCAGGTCGCTTGAACAGCAGCAAGAGCAGGTGTGGATGGGGAATGGGGGGGTATAGCTCCGCGTTGAGGGCAGCTTCGCACGGTGCGAGAGGAGGACCGGCCCGGTGTTCTTCTTCCTGCCACTGGGGACGACACGGCCGCGATGGCGGGTGCCCTATCTGACGTACGGGCTGATAGGGGCGAATGTCCTCGTCTTCATCCTCCGGATGGGTTCGGAGGAGGCTATGCCCCGGGGGTTTGTTCCGGCCCACCCGTCGCTCCCCATGTGGGTTGCTTCGACGTTCATGCATGCGGGGGTGTTCCATCTGCTGGGGAATATGCTCTTCCTGTGGTTGTTCGCGACGCTGACGGAGGATGTGTTCGGCGCCTGGCTGCTGCTCGCATTCTACTTCGCATCCGATCTCGGAGCGACGGTGCTGCATTCCCTGGTGGGGGTTCTCTTCTCCCCGGGGTCGCTCGAAGTGCCGGTGGTGGGGGCATCGGGGGCGATAGCGGGGATTATGGGTTTGTCCGCGGTCTGCTTTCTGCGGACGAAGGTGCGAGTGTGGTATCTGGTCGGTTGGTTCCTATACTGGCGGACAGGTGTGGCCGAGATCGGAGCGCCTGCGTTCGTTGGGCTGTGGGTTGGGTGGGAGGTCATCCAGGGGCTTCTGAAGACGTCTCTGGAGGCGTCGTACGGGGGAGGGGGCGGGGTGGCTCACTGGGCGCATGTTGGGGGGTTCGCGGTGGGGCTCGGAGGTGCGCTGGCGCTGAAGCTGCGGAAGCGAGTGGTCCATACGGATCTGGTGGAGGGGAGACGGCCGGTGACGGGGCAGTTCGAGGCGTTCGCACAGGCGGGGGAGCTGGAGCGGATGGTGGAGCAGTCGCCCAATGATGCAGATGCGTGGTACGCGCTGGGCCGCGCGCGGGAGGGCAGCGGGCGACTGGCAAAGGCGGGGGAGGCTCATGCGAGGGCAATGGAGCTGTTCCTGAGACAGCGCCGGGGGGCGGAGGCGGTGGCGGCCTATAAGGCGATGAGGGAGTACCGGGAGATGCCGGCGCTGCCGGAGGCGCTGGTGTTTCTGCTGGCATGCGCGCTGGAGGATGCGGGGCGCAAGGAAGATGCCTTCGGCATGTTTCGGCAGTTGACGCTGTCGGGGCAAAAGGGTCCGCAGACGGAGACGGCTTTGATCCGCGCGGCGGAGATCGCAGGGGGCCTGCCGGGCTACCGCGTGCAGGCGGAGGAGTGCTACCAGGCATTGCTGCGAGAGTTTCCCTATAGCCCCTGGCGCGCGATGGCAACGGAGGGGCTGGCGAAAGTTCGGGCGATGCCCCGGGAGCGGCCAGCGCCCGAGGCGGCACCCGAGGCGGGCCCGGATGCGCGCGCCAAGCCGGTGACGCGATGGGACCGGCTTGAGCGGCGGCGGGGAAGGCAGGGGACCGACACGCCGGAACGCGATCTGCGGCCGCTGGGCGATGTGGGACAGGAGGAAAAGTAGGGCAGAAGGCCCGGTTGCGTCAGGCAGGCTCAGGACAGGCCTAAGGAACCCACGAATGTAGGGGCAGGAGACCCTGCTTCCCCATTCTGCTTCGCCGAAGCTTCGCAGGAACCGGCTTCGCAGGACAAGTCAGCTCCTGCTCTACGCGTCGCAGATATGAGGGCAAGATCCTTCGCCAAGCTCAGGATGACAGATGGCAGGAGCAAGCTCCTGCCCTACCCAACTGAACGTGCCGCGGCGACGAAAGTGGAGGGGCGGGGGGCGGGCGCGGAGAGGCGCGGGACGGGTGGTGCAATGGCCTCCGGATGTGGAGAGGAGACAGGGGTGAGTGCGGGGGAGCAGAATCTGTTGCCAGAGGTGGTCGAGTGGCGGATGGGCGGTCCGCCCTCGGACGGTGAGCGGTGCGACGCGATGGCCACGTGATGTGAGGGCCGAGGAGTAGTGCGGGAGGGAGCGCTGATGAGAAGCTCGATTCGTTTGCTGTCTGTGCTGGGGGTCTTGCTGTTTGCGCTGGTGTGGGCCGCGGGCTGCGGCGAGCGGCGAGCAGAGGCCCCCGGCCCCGGCGAAGAAGTCAGTGGGAAGCCGTTCGTGATAGGGGCAATGTTTGCGGTGACGGGAGATGCCTCGTCGCTGGGGATTCCCGAGAAGAAGACGGCGGAGATGCTGGAGAAGATGATCAATGCCGACGGCGGGATCAACGGGCGTCCCCTGGAGATCGTGATCGAGGATACGAAGGGCGAGGAGGCGGAGGCGCTGAAAGCGGCAAGGCGGCTGGTGGAAGCGAACGAAGTGCTGGCGATCGTGGGGCCGAGCCGCACGGGGACGACGCTGGCGGTGATGGACTACATGGAAAGCGCGGAGGTGCCGCTGATCTCGTGTGCGGCCGGGGTTGACATCGTCGAGCCGGTGAGGAAGTGGGTCTTCAAAACGCCGCAGACGGATCGCATGGCAATCGAGAAGATCATCGAGCACCTGAGGGGGGAGAAGATCAGCCGGATCGCCTTTCTGGCCGACAACACGGAACTTGGGAAGAGGGGAACGCGGGAGGCCGAGAAGCTGATGCCGGCAGCGGGGATCAAGGTGGTCGCCCGCGAGGAGTACGCTCCCAGAGACACCTCGATGGAGCAGCAGTTGGCGAAGATTGCGAAGACGAAGGCGCAGGCTGTGGTCTGCTGGGGGACCCCTCCGGGGCCGGCGATCGTCGCCAGGAACATGCGACAGCTGGGGATGGAGATGCCCTTGATCTGCAGCCACGGGGTGGCGAATGAGACTTTCCTGAAGGTGGCAGGAGAGGCGGCGAACGGTGTGGTGCTGCCGGCGGGACGTCTGGTTGTGTTGGATCAGATTGCCACTGAGGACCCGCAGAGGCCGGTGCTGGAGGACTACGCGGACAAGTACAAGGCGGAGGCCGGGAGTCCGGCGGACAGCTTCGGGGGATACGCGTGGGACGGAATCCAGCTCGTGGTGAGCGCCATCGGGCAGGCGGGAGAGGACCGGGCGGGGATCCGAGACGCGATCGAAGGGACAACCGACTTCCTTGGCGCGAGCGGGGTATTCAACTTCTCGGCGGAGGATCACAACGGGTTGACGAAGGACGCCTTCGTTATGGTGAAGGTGGTGGAGGGGAAGTGGAGGTTGGCTTACTGAGCCTGAGCGGGGGAAGGGCGAGCGGGATGCAGCGGGGCGGCTACGGATGCTGTGTCCGCGGGTCTTTCCGAGCGGGGGGATGTTCAGACGGGGCGGGTTCGGGCCTGTCGTGTGTGTCTTGCGCGCGGTCTGGATGCTCGTCTCCGGCAGCGGTGAGGTGGGGACATCCTGGTTTGTGTCGGGCGACGGCGGCAGTGGGGAGTTCGATCTGACGCCCCTCGTCGAGACTGATCACCACGCGGTTTCGCAAGACATTGAGCTCAATGACCTTACCGCGGCCGTGGTCGGTATCAATGTGGCTGCCAACCTTGGGGAGGCACTTCTTGGCCTCTCGATAGTGCGCGTACTCGTAGTTGAGACAACACATAAGACGGCCGCAGACGCCCGAGATCTTCTGGGGATTGAGGGAGATATTTTGCTCTTTGGCCATCTTGATTCCGACGGGATCGAAATCGGTCAGGAAGGTGGCGCAGCAGAGCAGACGTCCGCAGTGTCCGAGGCCGCCGCGCATTTTGGCCTCGTCGCGGACGCCGACCTGATGGAGTTCGACGCGGGTGCGAAGGGCGCGTGCGAGGTCTCGCACCAAGGAGCGGAAGTCAACGCGGCCTTCGGCGCTGAAGTGAATCACGATGCGGGAACGGTCGAGGGTGGCCTGGGCCTCGATGAGCTTCATGGGCAGTCCGTGCTCGGCGACCTTCTTGGCGGCCGTCTCCATTGCCTCGCGCTCGCGCTCGGCGCTGCGTTCGTCCTTGTGGAGGTCTTCTTCGGTGGCTTTGCGGACGATGGAGCTGAGTTCACCGGTGATCTGATCGGGCGGGGTGTCCGTGGGGCCGGCGCGCACGAGGCCGATTTCGAGCCCGCGCGAGGTCCTGACGACGACTCGGTCGCCGGGCTGAAGGTCGAGACGGCCGGCGTCGAAGTGGTAGGGGCGTCCGGCCCGTCGGAAACATACCGAAACCAGTCTGGGCATCGCGTGCTCCTCAGCTCAGAGGAGGCCTTCCGCTTCGCGCGGCGGAGGTCCTCTGTGCGAGTTTCTTGCGGCCGTCGAGCAGGCCCAAGCGACGCTGGTGACGCCGCGCTTCCTCTTCCAGCGGGAGCGAGGCGAGGGCCTCGAGGGTTTGCTCCAGGCGAGAGAATAGGCCCTCGGAGTCGGCCTTTCGTAGAGACACTACGACTCGGTCGTGGTTGATGAGGGCCAGCCAGATGCGCGTCTTCGGCGGGAGCGCCATGCGCAGGCGGTTGGCCAAGGGGGGTGGGAGGCGGCGGCCTTCGGTGAGCAGGAGGGAGGCGAGATAGCCGTCGGTGGTGATGCTCTGGACGCCGGCGGAGGCGCAGCGGACCTTGAGCCGCGCCAGGCGCACGAGGTCCTCGACCGGCTGGGAGAGAGGGCGACCGAAGCGGTCGGCTATCTCCTCCGCGAGCTGGTCGAGGTGACTGTGGTCGGGGGCGGCGGCGAGGCGGCGGTAGAGTTCGATGCGCTGGTTGAGGTCGGGGGCGTAGTCTTCAGGCAGGTAGGCCTGCACGGGGAGGTCCACGCTGACCTGGGGGCGGGCGGCGGGGGTTTCGCCCTTGGCCTCCTGGACGGCGTCGGCCAGCATCTGCATGTAGAGGTCGAATCCCACGGAGGAGATGAAGCCGTGCTGCTCGGGTCCGAGGAGATTGCCGGCGCCCCGGATCTCGAGGTCGCGAAGAGCGATCTTGAATCCCGAGCCGAGCTCGGAGAACTCGCGGATGGCCGCGATGCGCTTTTCTGCGGCCTCGGTTAGCTGCTTGTAGGGCGTCCACATGAGGTAGGCGTAGGCCTGGCGGTTGGAGCGACCGACGCGGCCGCGGAGCTGGTAGAGCTGGGCGAGGCCGAGGCGGTCGGAGTCAGTGACGATCATGGTGTTGACATTGGGGATGTCGAGGCCGTTCTCGATGATGGTGGTGGAGACGAGGATGTGGGCCTCGCCGGCGTAGAATTCGAGCATTGCGCGCTCGAGCTGGCGTTCGTTCATCTGGCCGTGGGCAACGACGACGCGAGCGTGGGGGACGAGCCGCTGTATGTGATGGGCGATGTGAGCTATGGACTCGACGCGATTGTGGACGACGTAGACTTGGCCGCCGCGCTCGAGTTCGCGGAGTATGCTCTCGCGGATGATGCCGTCCTCGCGGGGCAGAGTGCGGGTGATGATGGAGGTGCGGCCCTCTGGGGGGTCGTTGATGACGCTCATGTCTCGGATTCCACTGAGGGCCATGTGGAGGGTGCGCGGGATGGGGGTGGCGGTCATGGTGAGGACGTCCACGGTGGTACGGAGCTGCTTGAGCTTCTCTTTGTGGCGGACGCCGAAGCGCTGCTCTTCGTCAATGACGACGAGCCCCAGGTCCTTGAAGCGGATGTCGTTCGAGAGCAGGCGATGGGTGCCGATAACGATGTCCACCGCGCCGGCCTCCAGGTCGGCCACAACGCGCGCCTGGTCCTTTGGGGTGCGGAAGCGGCTGAGCATCTCGACGCGGACGGGGTAGGGAGTGAGGCGCTCCCTGAAGGTGGTGTAGTGCTGCTGCGCGAGGACGGTGGTGGGGACCAGCACGGCCACCTGCTTGCCGTCCATGACGGACTTGAAGGCGGCGCGGACGGCCACTTCGGTCTTGCCGTAGCCGACATCGCCGCAGAGGAGGCGATCCATGGGTTGGGGGGCCTGCATGTCCTGCTTGACGGCCTCGATGGAGGTGAGCTGGTCGGGGGTCTCCTCGTAGAGGAACCCGTCTTCCATCTCGCGCTGCCAGGGGGTGTCGGGCGGGAAGGGGTGGCCGGGCTGGCGCTGGCGGGCGGCGTAGAGGCGGACGAGTTCGCCGGCGAGCTCGCGGGCGGAGCGGCGCGCGCGGCGCTTGGTGCGCTCCCACTCGCTGCCGCCGAGGCGATGGATCTGAGGGCGCTCCTCCTCGCCTCCGAGGTACTTCTGGACGCGGTCGAACTGCTCGGTGGGGACGTAGAGGCGGTCGCGCTCTGCGTACTCGACGAGCAGGTACTCGCGCTGCTGGTCCTCCGGCCCGCGGCGGACCAAGCCGCGATAGATCCCGACGCCGTGGTTTATGTGGACGACATAATCGTCGGGCGCGAGGTCGGTGAGGGAGCCTAGGGGAACCCCCTCTGCGGCGCGTCGGCGGAGAGGGCGGCGCAGCCGACGCCAGCCGAAGAGTTCCCGGTCGGTGAGCGCGGCAAGGCCGGCGCCGGGGAGGGAGAAGCCCTCATTGAGCGGCCGCTCCGAGAAGACGAGCTGGCCGGGGCGAGGCGCGGCATCGGGCTGCTCGCGAACCATGTCGCCGAGGCCGGCCTCATCGAGCAGCTCGATGAGGCGGTCCACCTGACGGGTGGCGATGAGGACGCGGGCGCCCTGCTGCTGCCAGCGCTGGAGCTGTTGGGCCAGGCGCGGGATGTCGCCAGCGAACTCCTCGACGGGCCTGGCACCGATGTCTACGCGGAGCTTGGGGGTTCTGTCCGGGGCGGCGCCAAAGAGCGTGAACTCGACCACGCGGTGGCGATCCAGGATCGGCTGGGCCTCCTCGAGCGACAGGTGAAGGGACTCGGGGATGGGCAGCAGGAGGCCCTGTTCGAGGCGTGCGGTCTGGAGTTCGGAGAATTCCCTCTGGAAGGCTTGGTAGCGCTCGGCGAGCCGCCCGGGTTCGTCCACGATAACGAGGGCGTCGGCAGGTAGGTAGTCGAGCAGGGTGGCGGGCTGCGGGTGGAGGAAGGGCAGGAAGTACTCCAGGCCGCGCACGTGGGCCCGCTGGTCGAGAGCCTGGATGACTTCGGCGATGCGCTCCTGAAGGCGGGCCGCTTCCAGACCTTTGCCCAGGGAGCGCAGCGCGTCGGTCTGCTTCTCGAGGGCCTGCTGAATGAGGGGACGAGCGCGCGCGGCGGTTTCCTCGGTGAGGCCGACCTCCCGCGCGGGGAGCACGGAGATGTTGGTCACGGGCTCGATAGAGCGCTGGGTGCCGGGGTCGAAGCGCCGCAGGGACTCTATCTCGTCGCCGAAGAGTTCGAGGCGGACCGGCGAGGAGGCGTCGGCCGGAAAGATGTCAATGACGCCACCTCGCACGCTGACCTGGCCCGGTGTCTCGACCATTTCCTCGCGCTGGTAGCCAAGCTCGATGAGGCGGAGGAGGAGGGCGTCGCGGTCCACGGACTCGCCAACTGTGAGAGTGACGAAGGCGTCGCGGAGCGCGGAGGGGGGCAGACAGCGCTGGAGGGCGGCGGCCGCGCTGGCGACGAAGACGATGGGAGCGCTGTGAGTGCTGGGTTCGCTTTGCAGAAGCTTGGTGAGGGCGAAGAGCCGGTCGCCGACGAGCCTTGGGTCGGGGGATATGTCCTCGTAGAGAAGGGCTTCGAGGGAGGGAAGGAGCACGGCGCATCGCCCGTTCGGTCCGTTCTCTTCGCTGGGTGGGGCGAGGCCGTCGGCGAGCGCGAGCAGGTGGTCGTAGATTCGCTGGGCGGATTCGCTGGTGGGCGAGATGAGCAGCACCGGGACCCGAAAGGCGCGCGCGACCCCGGCGGCGACCAGCGCCTTGGCGGGGTCGGTCGCGCCGTCCACGCGCACCCGGGAGGCGCCCGCGGAGGCGAGCCCCTCCTCAATCTTCTGCATTTCCGCCCAGCCGTCGAGGGCGGAAACCAGCCAGCTCATGCTGGAGGGAGTATAGCATCGGCGGTCGGGGGGAGTCAACGCGGGAGGCGGGTGGCGTGGGGCAAAGTGGCATGCGAGGGCAAGATCCTTCGTCGCTTCGCCCTCCTTCGCCAAGGCTTCAAAGGGCTGCGCTTCTCAGGATGACCTTGGGGGCGGCGGGGGGCTGCCTTGCTCTTCTGCGGGTGGGGGTGCTATCATGAGACGCGCGAGGTAGGGGCGAAAGCGGCCCGCCGCGAACGAAGGGCGTTCCGGAATGTTCACAGTTGCCATCTCGCTGGTCGTGCTGGGCATGATGACGGTAGTGCTGCTGATGGTGGAGGTGCGGCAGTACGGTGCGGGCCGCCATTTGATCTCACGGCGGCGGTTCGTGCTGCGGCTGGCGGCGGGACTGCTGATGCTGTTGCTGCTGGCGGCAGTGTTCGTGGGCCTGTTCGTGCTCAAGCTGACGGATGCCCGGGCCAACTACTCTCTATTCATGGGATTCTGGGCTGGGTGCATTATGGTGGCGGTGGTGCTGGTGTGGGTGATGCTGGCCGACGTGCGAGAGGTGGAGGAACGCTTCACCGAGCGGCAGCACGACATCTGGCGGGACATGGCCCGCTTCATCTCTGAGCGGACGCAAGGGAAGGGGCGACAGGGCGCGGGAGCGGAGACTGGGGGCGGGCCGGCGGGCGACGAGAAGGAATGAGCGGGAGCGAGGACGTTCGCTGGATGCGGCGTGCGCTCAGGCTGGCGATCCGAGGCCGCGGCCGGACGAGCCCGAACCCAATGGTAGGCGCGGTGGTGGTGAGGCGCGGGCGCGCAATCGGGGTGGGGTATCACCGCGAGGTGGGGGGGGCGCACGCGGAGGTGTGGGCGCTGCGGGAAGCGGGGGCGGCGGCAAGGGGGGCCACGCTGTACGTGACGCTGGAGCCATGCAGCCACCACGGCCGCACGCCGCCGTGCACCGATGCCATCGTGGAAGCCGGCGTGGCGCGCGTGGTGGCGGGGTGCGTTGATCCGAATCCCCAAGTCAAAGGACGAGGGATTCGGCGTCTGCGGAGGGCAGGGATCGAGGTGGAGGTGGGGGTGATGGAGGCGGAGACGCGGCGGCTGAACGAGGCCTACTGCAAGCACATCGCGACCGGAATGCCGTTCGTGGCGCTGAAGGCGGCGATGAGCCTGGATGGGAAGATCGCCACTGCGGCCGGCGTTTCTAAGTGGATAACGGGGGAACGGGCGCGGGCGGCCGCGCATAGACTGCGGGCCCGGCACGATGCGGTGATGGTGGGGGTGGGCACGGTGCTGGCGGATGACCCCGAGCTGACGGCGCGGAAATCGCGGGGCAGGACGCCGCGGCGGGTGGTGGTTGATTCGCGGGCGCGGACGCCGCCGCGCGCGCGCCTGCTGACCGCGGACGAGCGGCCGCCGGTGATCGCGGTGACGCGGCAGGCGCCCAGGGCGCGAGTGCGGCGGCTGGAGCGGGCCGGTGCGGAGGTGTGGGTGGTGGGCTCGCAGCGGGGGAAGGTGGAGCTGAAGGGGCTGATGAGGCGGCTCGGGGCAGAGGGCGTTCAGAGCGTGCTGGTGGAGGGAGGCGGGACATTGGGGGCGGGCGCGCTGGCGGCGGGGCTGGTGGATCGTGTATACTTCTTCGTGGCGCCCCGGATCATCGGGGGCGCAGGGGCGCTGACACCGGTGGAGGGCGCGGGGGTGAAGCGGCTGGCGGAGGCATGGCGGATCACGTCGCTGCGGGTGAGGCGGGTGGGGGAAGATTTGCTGATTAGCGGGGATGTCGTGCAATGAACGAGAGGATGTTCACCGGGCTGATCGAGGAAGTGGGAAAGATCGCGGAGGTACAGCGCGGCGCCGGGCTGCGCCTGGCGGTTGAGGCGCGCCGGGTGCTGGAGGATCTGAAGCCGGGGGACAGTATGGCGGTGAGCGGAGCTTGTCTGACTGTGGAGCGGACAGCGGGGGATCGTTTTTGGGCTTCGCTGCTTCCCGAGACCGCGGAGAGGACGACTCTGGGCGGCAAACGGCGGGGTGACCGGGTGAACCTCGAGCGGCCGCTGCGGCTGGGGGATCGTCTGGGGGGGCATCTGGTGACGGGGCATGTTGACGGGGTCGCGGAGGTGATTTCGGCGCACGAGCGAGGCGAGACGCGGCTGGTGGAGCTGATCTGCCCGGCCGGTCTGGAGCGATATCTGGTGGACCGGGGGTCGGTGGCGCTCGATGGGGTCAGCCTGACCGTGGTTTCTCCGAGGGAGAGGCGGTTTTCGGTGGCGCTGGTGAGAGCGACGCGGGGGGCGACGACTCTGGGGGAACTGCGCGCGGGGGACGGCATAAACATGGAGGCGGATCTGCTGGCGAAGCATGTGGAGAGGCTGCTGGCACGGGGTGAGGGAGGGATGGAGTCTGCGGCCGGTGACGCGCTGCTGGCCTGGCTGTCGGAGTCGGAGCTATAGTGATGGGAGAACGAGAGAGCGACAATCGCATCGTCTCGGTGGAGCAGGCGATAGAGGACTTCAAGTCGGGTTGCTTCGTGATCATCGTTGATGATGAAGGTCGGGAGAACGAGGGCGATCTGGCGATGGCGGCGGAGTTTGCGACGCCGGAGGCGATCAACTTCATGGCGAAGGAGGGGCGGGGCCTGATCTGTGTGGCGATGACGCGGGAGCGGCTGCACGAGCTTGATCTGCATCCGATGGTGGCGGAGGTAACAGCGGTGCACGGGACGGCCTTCACGGTATCGGTGGACGCGGTGCGCGGGACCACGACGGGCATTTCCGCGTACGACAGGGCGGCCACCGTGGGGGCTCTGATCGACGCGAAGACGAAGCCGGAGGAGCTGGCGCGCCCGGGACACGTGTTTCCACTCCAGGCGAAGGAGGGGGGCGTGCTGGCGCGGGCGGGACAGACGGAGGCGTCGGTGGACCTGGCGCGGCTGTCCGGCCTGTATGCGGGTGCGGTGATTTGCGAGGTGATGGCTGAAGATGGAACGATGGCGAGGCTGCCGGCGCTGGCGGAGCTGGCCAGGAAGCATGATCTTCATATAGTGACGGTGGAATCCATCATGAACTACCGCCGGCAGCGTGAGAAGCTGGTCCGGCGGGCCGCGACCTCGATGGTGCCGACGCGGTTCGGGAACTTCACCGTGCATGCGTATGAGAGCACGGTTGACACAAAGCCCTATCTGGCTCTGGTGCATGGAGAGATCGGTCCGGGGCCGACGCTGGTGCGGGTGCATTCGAGCTGCTTGAGCGGGGATGTGTTCCACTCGCTGCGGTGTGACTGCGGGGATCAACTCGAGCGCGCGCTGGAGATGATCGTGGAGGAGGGATCGGGGGTTCTGCTCTACATTCAGCAAGAGGGGCGCGGGATCGGGCTGATCAACAAGATCCGGGCCTATGAGCTGCAGGAGCACGGGCACGATACGGTGGAGGCGAACCGACTGCTGGGATTCGCGCCGGATATCAGGGATTATGGGATCGGGGCGCAGATTCTGGCCGATTTGGGGCTGCGCGAGATCCGGCTGATGACAAACAACCCGGGCAAGATGGTGGGGATCGAGGGGATCGGGATACGGGTGGTGGAGCGAGTGCCGTTGGAGATTGCGCCGACGGAGGTCAATCGGGGGTACCTGCGAACCAAGCGCGAGAAGCTGGGACACCTTCTCTCCGGCATGATTGAGGAAGAGGACAGCGGAAAGGATGAATCGTCGTGAGCAAGAGCTATGAGGGGTCGCTGGTCGCCGATGGGCTTCGCTTTGGGATCGTCGCGAGCCGGTTCAACGATCTGATCGTGCGTCGGCTGCTGGGTGGGGCGGTGGATGCGCTGGGGCGGCACGGCGCGAAGGAGGAGCAGATCGAGGTCGCGTGGGTGCCGGGGGGCTTCGAGCTGCCGCTGGTCGCGGAGCGGCTGGCGGAGAGCGGCAAGTACGATGCCGTTATCTGTCTCGGAGCCATCATCCGGGGGGCCACGCCGCATTTTGACTATGTGGCCTCTGAGACCGCGAAGGGGATTGCGCAGGTGTCGCTGCGGACGGGCCTGCCGGTGATCTACGGGGTGGTGACGGCCGACACCATCGAGCAGGCGGTGGAGCGCGCGGGCACGAAGGCGGGGAACCGGGGGGCGGACGCCGCGCGATCGGCAATCGAGATGGCGAACCTGATGCGCGCGCTGCCGAAGAAGGGCAAGTCGGGCAGCTAGGATAGGGCTGGGCTGTCCCGTGCGAGCAGTGGTTCAGCGCGTGAGTTCGGCCTCCGTGGAGGTGGAGGGGAAGACCGTCGCCTCCATCGGGCGAGGGCTGCTGGTGCTTCTCGGTGTGGCCCAGGGGGATGGCGAACGGCAGGCGGAGTGGCTGGCGGACAAGATGGCTGGCCTGCGCGTTTTCGAAGATGATGCGGGCAAGATGAACCTGTCGGTCGGCGATGTCGGGGGTTCGCTGCTGGTGGTGAGCCAGTTCACACTTCTGGGCGATTGCCGCAAGGGCCGGCGGCCCAGCTTCACCGGGGCCGCGCCGCCGGAGGAGGCGGACCGGCTGTACCGGAAGTTCGTCGCGCGGGCGCGAGCGGGGGGAGTGCAGGTCGAGACCGGGGTTTTCCAGGCGCGGATGCAGGTGCACCTCGTGAATGATGGGCCGGTGACTTTGGTGGTGGACACGGGAGGTTTGGGCATTGGTTGACGAGGGCGCGCGGTTGTGATACGGTCTTCCGGTTTGCCGCACGGCCGAGAAGGAGCGGAGGAGGGTGTACAGCGAGAAGGTAATGGAGCATTTCCGCGACCCGCGGAATGTTGGGGAGATAGAGAACGCGGACGGGATCGGGAAGGTCGGCAATCCCGTGTGCGGAGATATTATGGAGTTGAGTTTGAAGGTGGAGGACGGGGTGATCAAGGACGCGAAGTTTCGGACGTTCGGATGTGGGGCGGCGATTGCGACGAGCAGCATAGTGACTGAACTGGTGAAGGGGAAGACGATCGAGGAGGCGCTGGAGATCAGCAACAAGGCGGTGGTGGAGGCTCTGGGCGGGCTACCCCCGGTGAAGATGCACTGCTCGGTGCTGGCGGAGCAGGCGCTGCGGTCGGCGATCGAGGATTACCGGCAGCGACAGAAGGGAGAAGGTGCGGGGAGAGAGGCCGGGGGCGAAGAGGCGTAGCGGGATGGGCGGAGCCGGATGCGCGGCGGGCCTGAAGGCCCCGAACGCCGGAGGCGTACGTGACCGGAGATAGAGGGGGTGCGCACCGGCGGTTCTCGTAGACTACGGCCCCAGGGTGGTGTCTACGAATCCAATTATGGGTAAAGGCCGGGTATGCCTCGCAGGACAAAGGGAGCAGGCTGTATGTCGTCTGAGTATGTGACTCACCGCACGTTTGATGGACATCAGTACACTCATCTCTTCACGGCCAGAGACCCAGCGGGCGCCGTGGTATTCCGGGCGGACCTTATGCAGCAGGTGTTGTGCTCGCCGCGCGGGGCGGAGTTGATGGAAGCCGCGCTTTCCGGGGAGGGGAGCTTGGATTCACTTCCCCGTGAGGTCCGCGATTTCGTGTCGAGAAGTGTCTCCGAGCTGCCGACGTCAGGCGCGCACTCAGCTCGATACGGCCTGAGTGATGTGGCGAGCTTGTTCTTGGTGCCGACGTTTGACTGCCAGCTGGCATGTGAGTACTGCCGGATAACCCGTGTGCAGGGACAGCAGGCCGGGTTCCGTCTGTCGCCGGAGGCGGCGCGGGAGGCGATTGATCGGGTGCTGGGACCAATCCCGAGCGGGAAGCGGCGGACCCTGGTGTTCTTTGGAGGCGAGCCGCTGCTGGTTCCGGAGACGGTCTTCTCTGCGATCTCGCATGTGCGGGAGGGGCCGGGAGGGTGTGACACCGATATCATGCTGCAGACGAACGGCGTGGCGATTGATGCCGAGACGGCCGAGTTTCTGGCGGCGAACGATGTCTTCGTATACCTTTCGCTGGACGGCGTGGCCGACGTACATAACCGACACCGTGAGTTCCTGACCGGGGAGGGGAGCTATGAGGCATCGGCGGCGGGGTACCGGAAGGCGAAAGCGCATGGGTGCTGCGTGGGCGTTTCGGCGACGATGACGAAGGAGACGGCCGACCGCTTTGCCTCGTCGTTCGAAGCGATGCTCAGCGATCTGGTTCCGGAGAAGTGCGGGGCAGTGACGCACCTGCATCCTCTGACCGCTGCGCGCAGCCCGCACCAGTGCGCGCCAGGCGAGGCCGCCGAGATCCTGATGCGGACTTTTTTGGCGGCGCGCGAGAGGGGCATCTACCATCAGCAAATGTGCGAGCGGGTGGGGCCGTTGGTGACGGGGGCGTGGAGACGATACGCCTGCGCGGGCTGCGGGGGCAAGGTGGTGGTGGCCCCGGACGGGAAGGCCGGGATCTGCGAATACAACGCGGGTGACGGACGGTCGTATGTGCCGATACACGAATTCTCGGAGGACACAGTCGCCGATTTTCTGCAATGGGCGGCTCGCAGTCCCGTCGACACGAGAGAGTGCAGGCAGTGTCCGGCGCTTCCCACGTGCGGGGGCGGGTGCGCGTACGATAGCCAGGAGCTGATGGGGAATGCGCTGAAGTTCGACCCCTGGCTGTGCGAGACGAACGTCCAGGTGTTCCACTGGCTGATGCACGACCTGCTGTCGCAGCTGCGGCATAAGCTGACTGACCGGGACTTCCATGTGGTGACGGCGGAGGAGCGGGAGGTCGTGCTCGGGCGCATCCCGCTCGGTGACGCGCTGGCGCCCATCGCGCGAATCATCGGGCGCAGCGAGGCGGCGGAAGCCGCAGAGTGCCCCGCGGAGTAACGCGGCGCGTTGCGAAGTCGGGTTTGCCGCGGCTCGCGGGCGGTCGCTCACCGACCTGCGGGGCCCAAGAGTCCATTGCGGCGGTCCAGAAGGAAACGATCCACAGTCAGGCGGTCTTGAACGCAATCCTGATGACGTCCTCTGGTTGGAGCCCGCCGAGCCCGACCTCGATCTCCGACTGACTGGCATCGAAGGGAATCCGCACTACTCGATCGCTGCTCGCCACTTCGATCTCCCGGGGTGTGGACGGCACAGGGTGAGACTGCTGTACGGAGCGCATGGCCGTCCGCAGGCTGACAAGCGCGGTGACTAGCTGCACGCCCGCGGCGATGGTCATGACGAGCACGTCGGGCTGGACGCCGACCGCGCGCGTTCTGAGCTTCCTGCGTCTGACCTGGAACCGGGTCTTGCCGGATAGGGCGCGGTCTGCCTCGTGCAGGGCCTTCGACAGACGCCTTGCCCCCGCCTTCGGGGGCGTGTCAGGAAGACTGATCTCTATTACATGTGTCTCCATCAGACTTGCCTCCAGAGGTGCATCGGGTTCTGCGCACGCGCCTCGCGCTCAGTCGGTGGAAGATCAACTCGGAGATCAGGAGGGCGCCGGACGCGACCACAAGCGCGCGGTAGGTCTGCCAGTGATCGCCTTCATCGAAGTGAACCCACCGCAGGCTCAGGGTCGTCAGCACTACCAGCCAGTAGAGGGGCTGCAAGATCCGTGGGGATGAGGTGCAATGGATCTGGCCGCCGGCTGCGATTGCTGCGTCGGTCAAGTGACCTGATATCCTCCATCCGAGGAACTCTCGGCCCGCCGGGACGACCACCAACGGAAGCAGCAACCACGCTCGCGACAACCACCACGGACTCCGATCGCGCTGAAGGCCCGTAATAAGCACCCGCGCTGCGAACGAGAACACAGCGAGGGAGGCGGGGACATCATAAAGGATCCGCCACCAGTCCCGCCACGAGCGCGCGTACAGGCAGTAGCAGGTGGCGCCCCCGGCGGCCAGGCCCCAGAAGAGCCAGCGCTCTGCGCGCGGTCCGGGATTCGCCCGCGAGAAGAAGCCGTTCCTCTCAGACATCAGGACGCCTCTGCCCCTTAACGAATCTATAGACAGCATAGTACCAGCAGACGCTCCACCACACCAGAACCAACAATGCCGCATGGTGGAGCAAGAGGGCTTGGCCGTCGGCCGATTGTCCTGCATTCGCGTATGCCGCGACGATCTGCCAGATGAGGATTCCTGTGCCCAGGAAACCGAATAGCAGGAAGTACAGCCGGGGCTGAACCGACACCATGGCAATCACGTTGGGAATGCGAGCATTGACCCAACGTTCATCCAGCTCGGTCAGGGATCGCGCGACGATGGCTCTCTCTCGCAGATGCAGCAGCACCAAGATCGACAAGACGAATTGCCAGGCGTTGGTCCCGAGGACGATGATCAGCGCCAGATCTACACAGAGCAGAACGCCAAGCGCGGTGACGGCATCCGGCGGGGCCGGGGGGGATAGGGCGCGGAGCAGCACATATGCCAGAATGTGCCACGCGACCAGCGCCAGGCCGGTGACGTATCCGCCGGCATGCCACGCGTCCTGCGAGGCAGCTACCCCGAGCCCCACCACCAGCCACCAGATGAGCATGGTCGCCGCTCCCATCAGGAGTGCGATCCAAGTGATATCCTGCCTTCCGCTTGCCTGCAAGAAGTAGGCGGCGGCCGCCGCCAAGGCTGTTGCGTACAACACTCCCGTGCCAATCGGCCCCAACCGGCGAGCTGGGAAGTCGCCGTAGGGCCAGGCTCCGGCAAGCGCCCGCGCCCATCGCAACAGGAACCCAGGTCTGGGAAGCGACCTCCGTTGGTAGTCTGGGAGAGTGATCTCTGACTCGCCCCGGGCCCGTGTCGTCAGAGGGATGTCCATCTGTCCTCGGCACACCAGGACTGGATGCTGCAGATGTGGGCGCCGCAGTTCGCTGTGAAATGAGGAAGCTTCCGCCGGTACGGCGGTGGCAAGGTAGTGGACAAGCTCGCCAAGGTGAACAGTGCCATCGCCGTCGAGGTCGCCGTCCAGCCGGAGGCCGGCCGCCAACAGGCGGCTGAACAGGCCGTGGCCGTCTATCTCGAGAGCTTCCTCCCCTGGCGCACAGGAGAGTAGCAGGACCCAGTCGGGTGAGGTCAGCGGCAGACCGCGGATGAAGTCGTGTGTTGTGCGTCCCCAGGTTCGGCCCAGAGATCCGCCCGCGCCGTGCTCCGCGGAGAGCGTCACGGGCTGCTCCTGCCAGCTCTGGCAGGCATCCAGGATAAGGACTCGCGGCCGACTCGCGCTTTGCACGAATGCCTCCATGATCTCCTCGACGGAGACAGTGGCGCGCTGCTCCGAGGAGGCTGACGGCTCTGTCTGTTCGGGAACCAGAACGGAGCTGCCATTCAGTATCATGCCGTGGCCCGCGTAGTAGATGAAGACTGTGTCCTCGGCCTTGGCGATTTGGGCCGCTCGGGAGAGGGCGCGGAGTATGTGGCTTCTGGTCGGGGGCCGATCTGCGGCAACCGGACCGGCAGAGGCAAGCACCTGCAAGTCCAGGCTGTCAGGGGGCTGAGTCTTGAGGAGTGCAGTGTGGAGGGCGGCGACATCGGTGGCGACATAGGGCAAAGGGCAAAGATCGCCCGAGTAGTTGGAAGCGCCAATGAGCACCGCAATGAGCCGATGCTGCGGTCCGTCGGCAGCTTCGGTCGGCGTATGAGCCAGAGTGGAGTCCATGACCCTGCCTCGCCCTCGGGGAGTATGTTCGGATGCAGTCTGGGGGTTCCCTGCCCGAGAAGGGCGGAACTATGAGCGAGGAGCGGGCGTGCCGGCCAGACGGCTGTGAGACCGGCATGAACGGGTTGGGAGGTGAGGGCCACAACGACCGGACAATGTTTCTCGGGGGGCGCGGTCTAGGCAGCTAGACCAACGTATCCTCCGGTCCAGGCGGAGCCTATGCGGCAGGGGCCCGCATGAGTGATGCGAGAGAGCGCAACGGGTCTTGCTGTCAGGTCGGGGGCGCCGTCGGCGCCTTTTCGCACGATGAGGTTACAGAGCCAGTCGGTATTGCTGGGCTCGGGATGGTCTAGTCGCCAGTGTGTGCCCCGGCTTTCGGCGCGCCTGAGGGCGGCGACGGCGATCGCCTCGCCCACGTCCAGCATGAATCCGACCTCGACTGCGTGACGCAGATCCCGCGGGTTCCGCGCAGACATGCTGGCGGCCTTGGCGCGAAGGGCACGCAGCTTCTCCAGGCCGCTCTGGAGACCGGCCTCTCTCCTGACCGGCCCCATGTTCTCCCACATGACGCGGCGCACTTCCCGCGCGAGCGCCCGCGCGGGAAGGCCGTCACGGTCGAAAAAGGCTGCGAGCCTGGCCCGTTCGATGACTACCTGGTCTTGGTCGAGTTGTAACCCAGGCTTGTCCCGCGCGGTTTCGGCGGCACTCAGGCCGGCGAGGCAGCCGGACACAATGATGTCGCCCACAGCGGAGCCGCCGAGGCGGGCGGAGCCGAAGGTGCCGCCCGCAGCCTCGCCTGCGACGTAGAGCCCCGGCAGCGTCGAACGGCGAGCGAGGTCAACTTTGACGCCGCCGCAAGAGTGGTGAGCGCCGGGGGTCGAGAGGGCTTCCTCGTCGGTGAGGCGGCCCGTGAAGAGGGCTTGGAGCTGTTGGTGGGACAGCATGAAAGTGTCGAACTCCATGTCAACCAGCTCGGCCCCCGCGGCGTAGGCGAGCCCGAAGCCGTCCCCCGTTGTTCCCGCGGGGTTGTTCTGTCGCGCGTAAAGGCCGGAGGCGCCGCCGGTGGCCAGCACGACGGCCTTCGCCGACACGACAACCAGATCACCCGTCGTGAGATCGAGCGCGGTCGCGCCATTGACGCTCCCATCCGAGGTGAGCAGTCTGGTGACGAGGGTGTCGTCCAGCACTGTGGCCCCCTTCTCCGAGGCCGCTCGGCGCAAGGGGCTGCGGATGGCATCTCCCAGACGGCGCGGGGGGCCGGGGAAGTACCACAGGTTCCTGGCCGTGCCCGGACGCTCCAGCGTGGACTCTGCCAGATGCATCTCAACGCCGAAGCGCCGCAGCTCAGGCATGCGGTCAACCACCTCGGTGGCGTACTGCCAGGCGAGGTCCTGGTCGCTGAGATAGTTGCCCTCCTCGACGACCATGCGGAAGTAGCTCTCCACGTCCTGGGGGGGGACATGCGCGCCCCAGCCGGCGATGACGGCAGTGCTGTTGGGCCTGTCGGCGCCGATCTTGGACAGCAGGAGTACTCGGCAGTTTGCCTCGGCAGCGGCAACGGCGGCTCTGAGGCCGGCGCCGCCGTTACCGACGACGAGGATGTCTGTAGCCATGTGCCTGCGCTGCATGATGCTCCCTTCAGGGAGATCCGATGCCAGGTGGTGGGATTCCAAGGCTCGTTGCAGGCGTGCGGAAGCAGCGGTCGAGGCCCACCCGAGCCGATTCTGGCCGCTCGGCACCTGTAGCCAGACTGAACCCAGGCAGAACCGAATCTGTCCGCCGAAGCCCACCAGCGGCACCGATGAGTTGTTGCCGACTACACGCAGTGACGATGTGTGGGCACGCCCGAGCTCGTCTCCATGGCATGATGAGACCGGATCGCTTATTGCTGAGTGAAGACTCCAAACCACCCGCTACGGTTGCGATAGTAGATGATGAAGGCAAGGCCGGTAACAGTGTTGCCCAGCACGACAAGCAGATGGATCGGTCCGGCTTGCGACTCGTTCCGAAGCGTCCCGAACGCGAGCCAACCGAAAAGAATCGTAAGGACGAACCAGGCATAGACAACCGTCAGACCCCACTGCCTTCGGTACAGAGTCCCCATTCCCTGGAGTATCCCTAGCGCAGCCATGAGGATGGTGGTCACATCCAGTGCAGTGTTCGGCAGCGGCGGCGCTGGCTCAAGTGTCATTCCTGTGGGAATCGGGAGTCGAGACATGCGGAAGAAGAGAAACGTCGCGCCCCACAGGATTCCCCCGAGAGCAGGCAGGTAGAACAGCGGCGGTAGCCCCCGGAAGCGCTTGGGCAGGACCCGCTGTGCCCAACCTGAGAACAGGTATGCCCACCAGGTGCCGTCCACGCCCTGCGGCTTCATCCCTTCCTCGGCCGGATCGATCAGGAAGGGCTTGTGCGGCCGGCCCTCGTCCGGTCCCTTTCGCATTCGTGAGCCCCCAGAGCTTGCAGCACCTTCTCCCTGCCGCTATGATGATCAGGTTCCGGGCCAATGTCAACTGGCGTTGAACTGGTGTGAGGCCTGTGCATGTGTGTGTTGCATTGCAGTGAGACACCCACAGGCCGGTTCCAGAGACGGTTCACAAAGGCGCCAGGAACCGAGGAACCTGGCTTCCTGGATGTCTCAGACTAGTTCTGGCACACTACGGGCCGTAGGCACATGCTGAGCTGTGGGAGAGGGTGCAGCGCGGGCGTCAGTCGGGGCTGTTGGGCTCCCCCAGCGACTTGAGGAGGCCGTACTCGACTCCGTCTACGAGGGCCTGCCAGCTTGCCTCTATGATGTTCTCGTGGACGCCGACGGTGGCCCAGCTGCGAGATCCCGCCCG
>CP070816.1:1994581-2012470 GCA_020344235.1 Armatimonadota bacterium | reverse complement strand
TTCGCCAGAGTGGGGTGCCGGGCTCGGTGATCGCGAGGGGGAGCTGGATGATGGGGAAGGTTAGGCGCTCGCGGTCGGCCCACTGGGAGCGCACGATCACGGCGAGGCAGATCATGACGAAGACGAGGACGAAGATGAAGCCAGTCCACCACAGCGCGGGGGTCAGCCAAGCATGGACGATCCGCGCCTGGTATAGGGTTGCCGAGCCGCTGTAGTATCCGTAGAGGGTATCGGTGTCGGAGACGGTGAGCCAGGAGGGGACGTCGGCGAAGAGCTGATCCCAGCGGTTCTCGGGGTTGGCGAACCAGAAGGGATGAGTCATCACGGGGAGCAGCACCTGCATGCCGTCGAGGCCCGCGAGGGCGGTGCCGGTGGTGAGCATGACGTAGACGATTATGAGTTCGCCGCGGTTGAGGGCCCAGGGGGGCCGGAGCTTGTGGATGAGTGCGTTGGCGAGGGCGAGAAAGAAGAGGACGAAGACGACGTTGAAGAAGAGGGAGATGGTGGAGGGGATGGGGCCGTGGGCGGCGATGTGCTCCATGTAGAGCACCCAGAGGACATTGAACGGCAGCAGGATGATGCCGACCAGGAATCCACGCCAGAGGGGCACGTTGCGGTTCACATGGTGCTCTTTCGGAGTATCGGATTGGGCGAACGGACGGTTGCGGGGCTGTGGACGCCGCAGTCTGGTTCGGCGTCCGGCGGGGCGGTCCTGCGCGGGCAGGCCTGTGGTGTAACTCTCAAGGCTGGACGAAGTTGTAACTCTGGAAGTGAACAGATGACTGGAGGAGGGTGGGTGGGGGTTGGGCGAAGCAGCGAGGAAGGGTGGAGGAGCGACTGATCATTGATGTCGCGCGCAGGAGTTGCCAGCCTGCGGCAAGCGGTGGTCTGGTATGGTGAACCTGGAGTGAGGGAATGAGAGCGCTGCTGGTGGTCAACCCGCACACCGGGGGCGGCCGCGGTCCTACCTTCTTGGATCAGATCCGGCAGCGGCTGTCTGCGACGGGTCTCGACGCACAGCCCGTGGAGGCGGCAGGGCCGAAAGAGGTGGCCCTTGCGCTCGGCGATGCGCTGCGACATGAATCGCCTGAGGAGGTAAGAGTGATCGTGGCGGGAGGGGACGGGACGATCAATGCCGCCCTCCCCGCACTGATCGGCACGAGCTTCCCTATGGCGATTTTGCCTGTGGGCTCGGTGAACGTTCTGGCGCGGGAGATGGGCATTCCGTTGGCGATAGAGGAGGCGATAGGTGTCGCGGCGGGAGGCCGACTGCGGCGGGTAGACCTTGGTGTGGCCGACGGCCGGCCGTTCGCGCTGATGGCCGGGCTGGGATTCGACGCGGCAGTGGTGCATTCCGTGGCACCGCAGGTGAAGAATCTGGTCGGCTCGTTCGCGTATGTGGCGCGCGGTCTGAGCTTGCTGGCTAGGCACCGGCGGAGCCGGTTTCGCATTAGCACGGACCAGGGAGGGTTCGAGGCCGACGCCTGGCTCGCCGTTGTGGCGAACGCGAGCCGGTACACTTACCGATGGAGACTCGCTCCGGAGGCACGGATAGATGATGGCTGCCTGGATCTGTGTCTCTTCCAGAGCCAGTCGGCCGCGGAGACGACCGGCCAGGTGATAGCGGCGCTCATCGGCAGGCACAGGAACCATCCGGGAGTTCGCCATGTGAGGGCCCGGGAGCTGCGGTTCGAATGCGACCCACCGGTATGCCTGCAAGTGGATGGAGAGGCGGCGGGGGAGAGCCCAACAGACGTGCACGTCGTGCCTGAGGGCCTCACAGTGGTGACGCCGGGCAAGGGGCGAGGGGCGTGAGCTCCTCGGCGGGGAGGCCTAGGGCAGGAAGTCGGCCGGCGGGGTGGCAGGTGGCTGCGATTCCGCAGCCACGAGGCGGAATCCGTTCTGCTGCAGGGCCTCGCTCAAGGGGTGGGCGGAAGAACCGCCGCCGGCGGCCACGTACCCCAGAACTTCACCAGTCTGAGGGCAACGGACTTCGTAGCAGATCTCGTCAGACGCTTTTCGTCGTTCTGCGATAGCTGTCATAAGCCACCCCCGAGGCGCTCCGGCGCCAGTCGCGCAGGACAGCAGTGCGAGTGCGAGTTCTTGTCGCCTGTGACCGCGATCCGCCGCCAGCGCTGACGACAAGAACTCAGCCCCCGAACGAGTACTGGCGCAAGGGCTCTTGAGTTCTCCAGCAGGGACGTATACCACATAGGCTGGCGAGAACGCGACGCGGTTGGTATGCGTCTTCGAGACAAGGGCGAGGCAGGTACGGGTCGCGGCCCCCGGCTGCTGCGCTGAGGGGGGCTACCTAGTTAAGCGCAGGCATCTGTGAAGAAATTGTCGGCAAACCGCGCAACTACTGGCGTGAATGTGGTTAGAATAGGGTAAGCATAGGTACGCCTATGCGAGGAGGCATAACCCCGAGGCAAGATGGCTCTCGGAACATAGGTTTGTGTCCGGCCGAGCTATCCCTTTTTGGGCTGAGCAGATGGCGGGCAGGGGAATACTTTCCCCTCCGGGGGGTATGCTGCTCAGGCAAGGCGGGGAGTTACCGATGGGGCGATCCCGGTCAATGGTGTTCAGCGCTAGCTATGAGAGCGCTCGAGTGGGGGGCCGGTCTCTATTCGACCAACTGTCATACAGCACAGCATATGGGCATATGCATTAAGGTGAGGCTGCCGTGATACTGAAGACCAAGAAGCTGGGCGAGATCCTTCTTGCCCGCGGCGTAGTGACACAGGAAGACCTGGATAAGGCACTGGTGGAGCAAAGCCAAACACGGGACTTCCTGGGCCAGATTCTGCTGCGGCGAGGTGTGATCAAGAAACGGGATCTGGCAGAAGCAGTGGAGGACCAGCTCGGTGTGCCCGCGGTGGAACTCTCTGAACTGTCGGCGCCACCGGAACTCGGGGCTCTGCTCCCAGAGAGCTTCGTGCGGACGTACAGAGCCGTTCCTTTCAAGGTGGAAGATAACGTGATGCACGTCGCCATGTCGGATCCGCTCAACCTGAGTGCGATCGAGTCCATGCGGCTAGTCACAGGCCTCCAGGTGAGAGCTTTCTTCGCCCCAGAGGAAGACGTGCTGCTGGCCGTCAATCAGCTCTTCGATGGACGGGCAGCGGCCTACAAAGCCATCGAAGACACCTCGGGGATGGCGAGTGAGGAGAGTGAGACGATAACCGTAAGGGATCTGGAGCGACTGGTGGAGGACGCTCCCGTGGTGCGTCTGGTTGACTCGGTCATCCAGGGAGCGATCACAGGCTCTGCCAGCGACATCCACGTAGAGCCGCGGGAGGAGGACGTGCGGGTCCGATACCGGGTTGACGGGATCCTGTACGACATGATGCAGATACCCAAACGCCTTCAGCCTGCGGTGATCTCGCGGATTAAGATCATGGCGGGTATGGACATAGCGGAGAGGCGCCTTCCCCAGGACGGCCGCATTGGGATCGAGAGCAACAACCGCGATTACGACTTGCGCGTGTCAACTCTGCTGACGTTGTTCGGCGAGAAGATCGTAATGCGAATCCTGGACAAGTCTTCGGTTTTGCTGCAATTGGAGGACTTGGGATTCCTGCCTGAGCAGGAAGAGCTGGTGAAATCCCTGATTGCGAAGCCATATGGGATGATTTTGTCTACGGGACCTACCGGCTCGGGGAAGACGACCACGCTCTACACGGCTCTCAGCCGCGTGAATCGGGAAGACAATAACATCATCACCATTGAGGATCCCGTGGAGTACCAACTGGCGAACATCAACCAGAGCCAGGTGAACATAGCGGCCGACATCACGTTCGCGCGAGGTCTGCGGGCCATTCTCCGCCAGGACCCTGATGTCATAATGGTGGGCGAGATACGTGATCGAGAGACGGCGGACATCGCCGTGCACGCTGCGCTGACGGGGCATCTGGTCTTCAGTTCGCTGCACACGAACGATGCTGCTTCGACGATGCCGAGACTACTGGACATGGGGGTGGAGCCCTTCCTGATTGCATCGTCTGTGATTGGCGTTATCGGTCAACGGCTTGTGCGGGTGGTCTGCCGCAACTGCAAGACGACTTACGAAGCGGAGCAAGGCCTGCTCGATCAACTCGGCATTTCGCAGAAGAGGCGTGGAGAACATGTCACATTCGCGCGGGGGACGGGTTGCCAGGTGTGCGCCAGCCGGGGGTACCGGGGCCGAACGGGTGTCTTCGAGGTGATGCGGGTAAGCGAACAAATCAAGCACCTGGTGATGGAAGGGAAATCGGCGCCTGAGTTTCGAGAAGCGGCTGTTGGAGAAGGAATGATTCTCATGCAGGAGTGCGGAGTGCAGAAGGTGGTGGAGGGGGTCACTTCGCCGGAAGAGGTGCTGCGCGTGCTGCGTGTTGAGGAGGAGTGATCGTACCCCATGCCGACCTTCCGCTATAGGGCGAGAGATGATTCGGGGGCACTGGTGCGCGGGACTCTGGCGGCTGAGAATGAGCGCTTGGTGAAGCTCAGGGTCACCGAGATGGGCTACTTCCCGGTGGCCGTGACCGAGATGAAGGAACGCGGGGAGAAGGCGCTGGGGTTCCTGCCGCGCCGGGTCCGGCACGATGATCTGGTGGTTTTCTCCTGGCAGTTCGCGGCGATGATCGGCGCCGGCATACCCCTGATTCAGTGCCTGAGTGCGCTCAGGGATCAGACGGAGAGCCCGGAGTTAAGCCGCGCCGTGGGTGACATTCGGCAGAGGGTGCAAGATGGGCAGTCTCTTTCGAGCGCCATGAGCCGCTATCCGCAGATCTTCTCGAGTATCATGACCAGCATGGTTAAGTCCGGGGAGTCGGGGGGCTTTCTGGAACTCTCGCTGGAACGGATCGCGGTCCAGATGGACAAGGACGCGGATCTGCGTCAGAGAGTTCGCTCGGCCTTTGTGTACCCTGTTCTGGTGATCGGTCTGGCGATAGTGATTGTCGCCTTTCTTCTGCTGTTCGTGATCCCCGTATTTGCGCAGGTTTATGAGGGCGCGGGTCTGGAGCTGCCGGGTACGACCAAGGCACTCATCGTGGTGTCGAATTTCTTCGCGCTGTTCTGGTGGGCGGTGGGGCTCGGCGTTGTGGGGATCGTGATGGGAGCCAGGGCCTGGGCGCGGTCGGAGCGGGGCCGGCCGAAGGCCGATGCTCTGAAGCTGAAGATGCCTCTGTTCGGGGTATTGCTTCGCAAGGTCTCTATCGCCCGATCTATTCGGGTGCTGGGGACGTTGGTGAGCACGGGCGTTCCGTTGGTGGACGCGCTGGAGGATGCTGCGCGAGTATCGGGCAATTATGTGATAGCCTCGGCTCTGCAGTTTGCCATCGTTAGAGTCACTGAGGGGGACAAGCTCCGCCAGCCCCTGGAGGCAAGTGAGGAATTCCCCCCGATGGTGATCCAGATGGTCGCTGCCGGGGAGGAGTCGGGGGACCTGGGGGGGATGATGAACAAGGTTGCGGACTTCTACGACCGCGATATCGAGTACACGGTGAAGCGGCTCACGACGATAATGGAGCCGCTGCTCACTGTGGTGCTGGGAGCGATCGTGGGGTTCGTGGCCATCTCCATGTACATGCCGATCTTCAATCTGACGGCCTTGCTGAAGCAAGGCCCCGGCGGAGGTCCGTAGGCAGGTTGAAGCAGCACACCGCGTGCACCCGTGATGGACACGGTTAGGATAGAACTCTCTCAGACCCCAGAAAGGAGGTGAGAACATGACCGGGTTACTGCGAAGGACGCACAGCAAGCGGGGTTTCACGATGGTGGAGCTACTGGTGGTGATCATTATTATCTCCGTGCTCGTCGCCGTGGCGCTGCCGAGGTACTTCGCTGCTATCTACCAAGGGCGCGTGCGTGCGTGCCAGTCTAACTTCAAGATCATCAACGTTGCCGTGCAGGCCTACTTCGCTCAGAACAAGGAGTGGCCGACGGACGTGACCGACATGCTGACTCCGGGAGATGCACAGGCCACGACGCCTGCGGGCATGAAGGGAGGACAGCTCACCGAACTCCCTCTCTGCCCGTTCGAGACCGCGCTCAGCCTGAAGCCGTACGATCTGGTTCCGCTCTACGAGGACCCAGCAGATGCAACCTCGCCTCAGGTCGGCGTAGAGACAGACTGGGCCGGACACTGGGCGACGCAGCAGTGGCAGAACGCTACTGAGCACCTGCCCTAGAGTCTTAGTGACTGTAATGGGTTATTGGGAGGCGGGGCGGTGCCCCGCCTCCTTGGGCCTGAGGAGAGGCGCGCGCCGGCGAGGTGGCTTTGCACGAGCGCGCCGCTCTTCAAGAGAGCGCCGACGGTATGAGGCGACGCAACTTGGAGCACAACAGGCTGGATACGCGTCGCGCCAAAGCATTCACCCTGGTGGAACTGCTAGTGGTGATCCTGATCATTGCGGCCCTCATGGTGATCGCAGTTCCGCGCTACTTCCATGCGGTCTACAACTCGAGAGTCCGCGGCTGCCAGGCGCAGATTGCGATCATCGGCACGGCGTGTGAGGAATTCTTTGCGATGAACAAGGTTTGGCCGTCCACCATCGAGGAACTGTGCACTTCCACCGCTCCCTCGTGGGTAGCCTCTCCTCCTCTGGATGAAGTGCCTTCGTGCCCGTTCGGAGTGCCGTACGAATTCGTGGCGATCTTGCAGGACGGCACTGTAGGCGGCTCACCGAGCCCGGACAACCCGCAGGTGGGAGTGGCGGTCGATACCTGGGACCACTTCGAGGGCTCTTGGAAAACAGCTGTGGAACATAGGAGATGAGACAGGCGGCGGGCCGGTCGCGCTGCTGAAAGCCTGATTGCCTGTGATTGCTGAGATGGTCGGGATATCGAGAAGCGAGAGAGAAGAGGACGCCCCGGTTAGCTGTCGACGAGGGTGGACTTTCCCCGAACTGATAGCTGTTATCTTGCTGGTCGCGGTGGTCATACTAATCGGGGTTCTGTCCGTGGGTCGCGGCAAGGCTACGGCCGATGAATTGGCGTGCCAGGACAACATCGAGGCCATCCGCTCGGCCCTGGAAGTCTATTGGACCAAGAACGCCCGCACTTATCCTGCTGATCAGGCGGCCTTCGAGCAGTTCCTGCAAGATCGAGCCTACTTCACAGAGGAACCGCGGTGTCCCTTGGATGATAGTGGGGCATTTCATTACATATACACGTACGATCCGGCGACCAGTCCCGGACCCGAGGGCATTACAATATCCTGTCCGGTTTCAGGCTCGGGACATTGAGGTCTGCCAAGGGCGACTGCCAGGTCGGCGGCGAGGCAGGCTGGGGAGGGAAAGCGAAAGGGATGATGGGAACGAGAAGGCGGTCAAGAGATGGCTTTGCCTTTGTGGCAGCGCTGATGGTGATGTTGGTGGTGGCGATCCTGGTCATCGCGGTCCTGACTATGGCCGCCTCCGCACGCTTGCTCGCCACCTCCCGCCAGGAGTATATCCAAGCGCTGTACTTGGCGGAAGGCGGGATCAACTCCCTGATGTCTGAATGGCGCGCGCAAGGGCCTGCCAATCCTCCTCCGCAGCCGTACCAGGGAGAGTTGACGAATGGGCCGGCCAGGGGAGCGTATTCGGTGGTCTGGACCGGCCCCGATGCAGCAGGGATCGTGAACCTCGTCGGGCAAGGCACTGTTAATCCCGGCCTGCAGGGAACCGTTTACAATCTGACGCGGACGGTCGAGATCAAATTGGATACGGACGGCGACTGGGCCTGGAATCACGTGTACTACTCAGACACGGACTTGCCCGGCATGGAGGATCCGCCTTACGCGGATGTCAAGGGGGGCTCGGGGGAAGTGGAGATCGGAGGCGAGGTGGGCGACCCGATGGACTTCGTGGATGACCCGAACGGCCCCGCCGGCGGGGAAACGCTGCCTTCCCCGATGTGGGATCTGTGGCATGATTGGGTGCGTTTCGACCTATCCTGCGACCCGGTCACAAAGGAGCAGATCCCCCGTGATCCCGACGGGGATGGCATCCCCGATCCTCGCTGGCCGGATCAGGCTACGCTGCCTGCCTATACGACTGAGTCGGTAGACGCAGACCCCGCAAGACACATGTACTGGTTTGGCGATTCCAGCGAGACGCCCCTCGACCACGCGTCACACGCAACCGCCGGCCATGCCAGCAATGATGAGAACTTCTTCATGCCCGACTGGTACGGAGAGGACAATCCCGACGCCTATGTGTGCAACAGCAGCAACAAGCGATTCACGGTCACCTTCTCGGACGAGACTTACGTGGGCAACTACCTGGTACACGGGGATATTCACGTAAAGAGCCGCGCTCAGATCAAGGGCACCATCATCGCAACCGGCAACATCACCTTCTACGGCGTGGAGAACTGCAGCATCACGCCGGAGATCGCGAACCCTGATGCACCGTGTGACGAACGGGTCTACTACCCCGCCATGATCGCGGGCAGGGACGTGGTGGTTCGCGACCAGGGCGTTGGGGACGATGATCTACGCGACCGACTCCGGGTGTCAGGTATTGTTTGGGCCGGCAACAGCTACACGGGTCAGGCATCGAACGTCGAGGGATGCGTGGTGGCGCCGAACGTGAGGCTCGGCGGTAACTTCCTCACTCGATACGGCATAACAGATGTGGATGGCTGCCCGTATGAGCCGGGGAACACGCCGCCGCCTTGGTTCCGCGAGCCGGACCGCGGCGAGATGCAGCCGGTGCCTCGAAGCTGGCGGGAACAGGGGCTGTAAGATGAGCTCTCGCAGACTCATCGCTAAACGCGGGGTCACCCTCGTCGAGGTGCTCATCGCCTTGACCATACTGGCCGTGGTCATCCTGCCGGTCGTGATTGGGCTCTGGCAATCGCTTGTCGCCACGAACGAATCCTCGATCTCGGCTGTTGCCTCCAGCATCGTGCGGGAGAAGATCGAAGGATTGAAGGTCAAGGGCTTCGATCAGGTTGAAAGCGAACTCCGCGAGCCGCGCGACCTGAAGCCCGGGGACGGTTTCTTCGAGGTGGAGGTGGCCGTGGAGACGGTGCGGCCGAACGATGCCGCCAACTCGGGGATGAAGAAGGCGGAGGTGTCGGTGTACCGCGCCGGCGGCACGGAGACACTGGCGATCGCCACCACTTACCTGATCCCGTTTGGCATCTGAAACTATGGAGCAGGTTCCTGCAGTGAGGGAGGCAAGGATCAAGACCAGACTCGCAGGCTTCACCTTCATTGAGGTGCTCGTGGCAGTGATTGTGGGGTTGTTGGTGTTGGCCGGTCTGCACCGGGTGTTCGTGTCCGGGGTCACCACTCAGCGCACGACGAGCCTTCAGACCGAGGTGAACCGCAAAGCTCAGGTCGCCATGGATGACATGGCCAGCCGGCTGCGGGGAAGCGCCGGCGTTGTAGAGGCCGGTGCGGACAAGATCTGGTTTGTTGATCAAGATGAGAATAACGTCCGGTATTGGGTGAATGACGCGACGCTGTACCGATACCGTTCGGCCGATCCCGGCAGCTATTCCGGCGGGGAGCGGATGGCGACCAATGTGTCGCATTTGGGCTTCGAGTACTATGACGACAATGGTGGGCCCACCGCGGTCGCCGATGAGGCGGCGAGCGTGACGGCCGAGCTGGTGGTGGAACGCGCGGGTCACTCGGCGAGGCTGAGATCGGCGGTCACTCTACGGAATAAGTAGTCACAGAAAGGCGGGGCCATGCGTACACAACATGGACACATCCTGGCAATCATTCTTTCGGCGAAACGCGTGACGGTGGCACAGGCCTCCCTGGTGGACGGCCAGGTTCGCGTCTCCGCCGTTGGTGATATCGAGCCACCGGAGGGCGCTTTCGACGGCAATCAGATCGCCAACGGAGCAGTGCTGGGCCGGGAGATATCGGCACTGATCGCAGAGAGGCAGATGACGGCGAGAAATGCCGTCATGTTTCTCCCGGGGCCCACGGCGATTACGCAGCTCATCAAACTGCCCACGATGCCCCGGGAAGATATGCTGGGGGCAGTGCGGGCGGTGGCCGAGCGATATGCAGTCTTCGCCGAACACAGTATCGTGGTGGACTGTTCGGTCGTCAAGGAACTCGAAGAAGGCGGTAAGGAGATGTCCAGTGTTCTGTTCGCCGCCGCTCGGGAGGCGAATATTGAGCAGTGTCAGGACTGCGCCCGCGCAGCCGGGCTGGAGCTGCTGTCGGTCGAGGCAGCTCCGGCGGCGGCGGCGAGAGCGTACCAGGAGCGTATCGGCACTTCGGACGTGGTCGCAGTAGCCGTTGTCGGGGAAGTGAAGACGGATGTGATGATTTTCGACGAGGGGGTTTGTCATCTGTGCTACAGTGCGAATGCGGGTCTCCCGGAGGAGGGGGAAGAAGGAGAGTGGGTCGCTCCGAGGGCCGAAGAGGGGGGCGCCTTCGTGCCTCCTCCGCAGCTCTACTCGGAGCTGACTCACTGCTTCCGATTCTTCCAGAACCAGTTCCCGCGTCGCGCTGTCCAGCGCGTGATATTGGCCGCAGATCACCCGGAAGCCGAGGCGACGGCATCTCATTTGGCGAAGGAGCTTGAGCTTCCGGTCGAGCTGGGCCGACCGGGAACCGATGTCAGCCTGCCGGCAGAGCTGGAGGGGGGCTCGGCCGCGCTGTCGCGGGTGCTCAGTCTCGCTCTTATCCGCGGCGCTGCTCTGTCCGCCGGAAGAGGCAGTGATGCTCTCTTCCCGATCAACCTCATCCCAGTGTCTACTTCTGTCTGGGTTCCGGCCCGGCCCTATATCAAGCTGGCGGTGGTGGTTATGGGCGTGGTTCTGCTGGCATGTTCGGTCTGGGCGTTGTCCCTGCGCAGCAAGATTGCTACGAGTGAGAGGAGGCTGAGCTCCCTCGAGCTGCAGATCGCTGCCCTGGAGCCTGAGATAGAGGCGCTGCGTGCGGCAGAGGCAACCGAGCTTGCTCTGCGCACCGAGGTGGAGCGCCAGACCGCTCGCATAGCGAGGGAGAGGGCTGTGAGGTGGTCTCAGATTCTGGTGGACATTGCGGCTCGTCTCCCGAGGGACATGTGGCTCACCCGAGTCGCCTCGCCTGACAGCTCCAGAATCAGCCTCACCGGAGTATCCACCAACCGAGAGACGATCCCGCGGGCCATCGAGTCGCTCTCGGGGTCGCCCTACCTCCAAAACGTGGTGCTTGGCTCTCTGACCAAGGACGATGTCTACGCTCGGGGTCGAGTGGTGATCCGCTACCAGATCAATGCTCGGCTGCTGCGAGGGCTTCTGCCTCCGGCGCGGAGTGCTCGCGCGGTCGCTGAAGCGGGAGCCGGTGCGGGCTTGGAGACGCCAGCCGGCGCCGCCGCCGCTAGGGAAGGGGGTGTGCGATGATTCCGAAGGAGCGGATGATGCTCTACGCGCATGTTGGCGCGCTGGGAGCGGTAGTTGTCTGGCTGCTGCTGTGCTTCTTCATCCTGGTTTCGCCCAGGCTCTCCAGACTGGGTCGGCTGAACGAAGACGTCAACAGCTCCAAAGAGCAACTGGCCGAGATGCAGAAGGAGATCGAAGACGCCAGCATCGCCGGGCCGCCCCCCGTTGGCGCATCTCGCTTCGAGAAGTTCGGCATTCTGGCGAACGACGAAGAGCAGCTATTCCTCACCGACCTTATCGACTTCTGCACGGAGACAGACAACACTCTGAATCTGGTGCGACGGGCCGATGTCGCGCGGCCCATCAGCAGTGGTGAGGAGAAGGAGAGGGGCGGTGCGCGAGGCGGGTCGGGGAAATCTTCCGGCGGCGCTTCCGAGGTGCCCCAGCCGACGATCGAGAGGGTGCCTCACAATGTCAACTACTCCGGCACTTTCCTCTCTTCGTTCTATCTCCTGCGGAAGCTCGAATCGTACAAGCGCCTATTGACGGTGGAGCGCATGGAGGTTGCCACTGACAACCAGGTGGGTTATCCGCGGGTCAACGGCACGATCACGATTGACCTGTACCTGGTGAAGGGCTCCGGCGCGCCCCTCATCAAGCGAGCAGGTGAGGAGAGCAGCGGCGAGCGCGGCGCCGGGGATGAGCAGGCCGCGTCCGCCGGAGGAGTTCGATCATGAAGTATGACAGCAAGAGCAGAGGCAAGCTTATTGTTCTCGGTATAATCCTTATCGCGGTGTGGGTCGTGATCGGTCTCCGGTATGTGGCGCTCTCCCGACATTGGGAGGCCAAGAGGGCGGCCGAGGAGCACGCACATGCCGCGGCGGCTGCAAGTCAAGCCGCGTCTTCCCAAGAGGCGCCGGAGGCGGCGGCCGGAGCGCGCATGGCCGCGCTGGTGACGCCTGTGGCCCCGCCGGAGAGCGATCCGTTCCGTCCCGTGATCCCACCTCGCACACGTAGGGCCGCAACGAGGGCGGCCGCTACCCCGGGCTCGGAGTCTGGGGCACGAGTGGCGGTGCCTCTTCTGCCACCTCCTATCAGCATGGCCACGACCGTGGACAGAAGCAGTCTGTACGTGACCGGGATTATCGTTGGCACGCCGAACACCGCTGTGCTGCGGTTTGAGGATGAGCACTATGTCGTGCGCGAGGGGTATCTGATCGACAACAGGATTCGCGTCCAGACGATCGGAAAGGACAGCGTCACCTTGCAGGACAGCCGGGGGATTTATGTCCTGAGACTCGGCCGATAGGGGGGTCCTCTCTACATGGTCGGCGGCTCTCCGAGGGAGGGCGCGGAGCAAGACCCTTGGGACTAGCGCCGTCCTCGCCCTCCGCGATGAGTGGTCTCGGAGCGTGACCGCCGAAGCTCGCCGTCCCGCGGCGCACGCCGGAGCGAGGTCGGGGAGGCGCGACGAGCGACTGGCTCGACGTTCTGGCGCTGCCGGCATTGCAGGTGGAAGGTGGGGAGCAGAATGGGCGAGCCGTTGACGGAGACGGGCAGTCGCAGGTTTTCGACGAAGCACTCCAACTCCTCTTGCGGCGCTTGCACGGCAAAGGCGGCGACCCTGTACTGCCCTGCGAGCACAGGACTGAGCTGGAAAGCGCCTTCATCGTCTGTGGTTGCGCTCACCGCGGGGCCCTGGTGGAATGGAGAAGGCAAACCATCGCCCGCCGCCGAGGCCCCGAGGGCCACTCTCACTCCCGGCAATCCCCGCCCGTCTTTGACAATGCGGCCGACAACCTCGGTCGCCGCCGGCTTGGGCGGGGGAGATGCCGCATTCCCGGACATGGCGTGCTCACACGCTTGTATGACGGCATTGGACCGGTCGAACAGCTCTCCCTTCAGGAGTCTGCTGGGGCTCTTGTGGCCCCTGGTGGCCCGCTCGACGGCACGCAGCGCCGCCGCTCGCGCGCGTCGGTAGCGGTCGCGGGAGAGATCCTCTCTTCCGAGGTGTTGGGCGGCCCGGGCGGCAGCGAGCAGCGCCTCCGCCTGGATATCCCAGGCAGCGACCTCGGCCGCCGTGTCCGCCGCCGCGAGGGCCTTCTGGAATTCGCCCTCGCGCCGGTAGGCGGCGGCCAGCCTCATGCCCGCGTCGTAGGCCTCGGGGGCCCTGGGATAATCAGCCACAAGGCGCTCGTAGGAAGTGCGGGGCAAGTCGAAGTCCAGCATGTTGAGACCGATGAAGGCGCGCTGCGAGAGGGCGAGGGGCGCGAACGGACTGTCGGGATACCTGTCCACTAGTTTCTGGAATTCCTGCGAAGCGCGCGCGGCATCTTCGCGCATCCATCTTTGCGTCGGTGCGCGCTCACCCGCGCGGCAGCTTATGACCAGCCACGGAAGCGCAGCGGGCTGCCCCCGCCAGTACCTGGCCATCTCAAACTGCGCGTTGTCGGCCCATATGCTGTTGGGGTATCGCTCAAGCAGGGCCCTCATGCGAGAGAGATCAACGGCCGTCCACGAGCCAGCCGTGCCCGGGCCGGCGAGCGGAATGTCGCGACCCACTTCGGCCTGCACGTAGAGAGGGAACGCCGGGCCCAACATCCAGGCCACGGGAAGAGGGCCGTAACACCGGAACTGCTGCTGATACCAAAGTCTGGCGCGGTAACCCAAGTCCCGCTCGTGCCTAATCCCGTAGGCCACCTTGTACCCGGCGCCGGCCGCGATATAGCCGGACAAGAGGAGGATCAGCAGCACTGCGCTGCGCGCCGCGGACACCCACCGACGAGGGGCCGGCGGCCGGCCGAGCAGTCTCCGGTTCCAAACATAGAGCAGAACAGCGAGGCCCACCAGAATCAGCTTGCCGACGACCCACTGCTCGGCCATGGGGCGGTTCGCCAGATGGTCGGAGAAGCCGTGAAGGGAAACCAGCGGGTTGAAGTGGCTGCCGATGCTGAGGTCCAGCACCCAGAAGGCACCAGCCGCGCCGAAACCGATCAGGGGGTGGCGTGTGGCACTTGCGAGCGCCATGGCAAGGATGGACAGGAAGAGCATGGAAGGAACGGCGGCGAGCACAGTCATCCCGAGCGGGAAGTCATGAATGCCCGCCCGGTAGATGACGAAGGCCGGGCTGATGACTGCGAAGACGAAGGCGAGAATCACCGCCAGACGGAGCAGCAAGATCTTCTCGAATGATACGGGGCGAACGAAGACGAGCTCGCCCACTCCATCCTGCTCCGGCGCGAGAGCATAGGCGCACATGAACGCGCCAAGAATGGGCGAGAGGAGCTCGATAGTCTGGGCGGCGCGTGTGGGCGAGAAGAGTGTGGCGGTGGCCATGTTCCAGAAGAGGACGAGCTGGGTGGCCGCCACTGGTATGGCAACCAGCCAGTAGGTGTTTCCCGCCAAGATGCGGACGTTATAGGCCCAGAGGGAAGACCGCCTCCGCACCTTCGCTGGATGCTGGTTATCCTTCGTCATTTCTCCGCCAACAGTCTGGATACCGCGCCGTGCAGTTGGTCGAGGACCTCTTCGTCTTGCCACTGGCCGACGACTCGTCGCTCGCAATCCAGGAGGAATGCCGTCGGAACTCCGGTGACCTGATAGGCGACGGCGAGCGGGGAATCCGACCACTCGAGCCCGTCCCCGAAGTGCCGTCCGCGGTCCCAGACCATGACGACACGTCCATCCACCTCGCGCGAGAAAAGACGGACGGTGGCGGCGTCACGGTCGAGGCAGACTGCGACGGAAGCCAACCCGTCGGGCGCGTGCTCGCTCGCAAGCTGAGAAAGCACCACCAGCGCGCGAGCCGAATCCGACGCAGCCGGTCCCCAGAAGGCAAGCAGCACAGGCCGGCCTTGGAGGTCATTGAGTCCGACCAAGCGTCCCCGCGCATCCGGCAACCAGAAGCCCGGGGCGCGGCGCTCTTGCACGCAGGTCTGACTGGCGATTGCCGACAGCACCGGGTTGGGCTTGAGCAGCGCATCGTGGCCCTGCGAGACGATGGCGAAAGCGGCCGTTCCGGTGCCCGCGATTAGGAGAGCGCTAACCCATCCAAGGCAGGCGCTCGTTCGATCCTCGCCGCGGATAGGTCGTGCGTAGAGGCCAGCAGCCAGAGCGATAAGAGCGGCTGAAAGGAGAGCGGCCAAGAACCAGTGCTGCGAAAGCGTGAGGTCGAGCACCATGGCCAGGTGAGAGCGGGAGAGAGGAACTGCAACCCAGTAGATGGCCGCCGCGGCGGACGCCAGCGGGGTAGTGAGCAGAGTCGCCAAGGAAAACCCGAGGGCGACTGCAAGCCCCATTGGCACGACCGAGAGGACGAGCGCGCTGAGGTATACTGCCGGTCTCGAAGGCGTGCCGGCCAGCACGCCTTGGCTGAGCGAAGAAGCAGTGAGGATGATGGCCGCCATGCTGAGGAGAGAGAACCATATCCCGACGAAACGGGCTGCAACGAGTTGGCTGGAGCTGCCGCCAGGCTTCGACAGCACCAGCTCGGAAGCGCGCCGGCGGCGGTCACGCGAGGCGGCGCTGCCCGCCAGGAGAATCGCCAGAGCGCCTATTCCGACGATCACCATCTGCCGGGTCTGGTAGGCGGCCAGCGCCGCGCTGGTGCCAGGTGTGCTTGCCTGCCAGACGGCGAGCAGGGAACCGAGCACGGTCACCGCCCAGAATGCGGGCCCGCGGCAGGCCAGTTGATACTCCCGCCTGACGAGCACTGCCGCCGCGCGCAGGTCAGTCCACCGCACTCAGCTCTGCCTCCTGCCTCATGGTTGCAACGTAACCGTCGTCGAGCGTTGGTGAGGTCGAGTAGCCCCGTGGGTGAGTCATCGCATCTGCAATCACCCGCACCTGCATGCCCGTCGCCGATCGGAAGACACCGGTCACGAAGAACTGCTCTCGCACGCGGGTGAGTTCCTCCTCCTCGATGTCTATGATCCAGGTTCGCCCCTCCAGGCGGGCCAACAGGTCGGCGAGCTTCCCTGAGAACAGCAGTCGGCCTTCGTGCAGGATGGCAAATCTCTCGGAGGTGATTTCCACGTCGCTGACGATGTGGGTGGAGAGAATCACTATGCGGCCGCCGGCCAGTTCGGCCAGCAGATTGCGCAGGCGAATGCGCTCTTCGGGGTCGAGGCCGGATGTCGGCTCGTCCACAATGAGCACGCGCGGGTCGTTGAGCAGCGCCTGCGCGATCCCGAGACGCCGCTTCATCCCGCCGGAGAAAGTGCCGACACGGCGCTCGGCCAGCTGCTCGAGGTTGACCTGGGCGAGGGATTCACGAATCCGCGACCGACGCTGCTTCGGATCGTTCATCCGACACAGCAGTGCGAAGTAGTCGAGCGTCTCGTAGGCAGTGAGGGTGGGATAGAAACCGAACTCCTGGGGCATGTATCCGAGCATCTCGCGGATCGGCGCTTTGTTCCTTCGGACGTCGCGGCCGTCAATGTATGCGTCACCGGCGCTGGGCTCCAGCAGAGTCGCCAGAATGCGCATCAAAGTGGTCTTCCCCGACCCGTTGGGTCCGAGCAGACCGAAGACTCCGGGCGGTATCGTCAAGTCGAGGCCCTCAAGCGCCACGACGCCGCCCGGATAGACCTTCCGCAGCCCGCGAATGTCAATCTGCACTCAATCGGCCTCCCCATGCTCTCCGCCGAATGTCACCTGCCGCAGGCAGTTGTTCCCGAAGTCTGCGACGTAGAGGTCGCCGCTCGGCGCACTTGCGAGGCCGACAGGAGATGAGAACTGTGCCCGGTCCCCGCGGCCGTCCTGCCATCCGGAAGAGCGCGGGTCCTGCTCGCCAGCGACCAGCGTAAGCTCGTCGCCTTGGACTCTCCAGAGACAGTGATTTGCGGCGTCCGCGACGTAGACTGCCGGCCGCGCGGAGCCCTTCCCGAGCACCGCAATGCCCGCGGGCGCGGCGAAGCTCTGCGAACCCTCCGGCGCAGGCCACTGGTTCAGCGGACCGCCTCGCGGCCCCACCCAGAGCGTTCCCTGCGGAGTGTCCGCGACCCAAATCCGGTTGCCCGGCGCGAGAGCGAGTTCGGTGGGCGTCTTGAGTTCGCCTGCTCCTGAAGTCGGGAGTGTGCTCACGTGTCCACCCGGGCTGATTCGGCGAATGCTGTGATTGCCGGCGTCGGCCACATAGAGCACGCCTCGCTCGTCCACGGCCAGCCCGACGGGATAGCAGAACTGCGCCTGAGCGGCCGGCCCGTCGCGATATCCTCCCACGAACCTCCCGGCTCCATCGCGAGGGGTCTCGGCGCCGGCATAAGTGGACACCACTCCGCCGGGCGTGATGCACCTGATCCGGTGGTTCCCGGTGTCGGCCACGAACACCCGACCGTCGGAAGCGACAGCCACGCCCGCGGGAGCGGAGAAGCGCGCTTGTCGCGCCAGCCCGTCTACATGTCCGGGCTCTCCCTGAGCGCCGGTTAGCGTAGTCACCTCACCCTTCGCAGATACAACTCGCACGGTGTGATTTCGGCTATCCGCGAGATATGCCACGCCTCTTCGGTCCACGGTGACGCTGACCGGCCCATCGAATAGGGCGCGATGGCCCTCGCCGTCTCGATACCCGGGGTCCGGTCTGCCGGC
>CP070816.1:1981919-1994481 GCA_020344235.1 Armatimonadota bacterium | reverse complement strand
GCACTCGGTCGAGATACCCCTCCTCGAGCACCTCGAACGTATGCCTTCCCATATATGTCTCGATGTTCAGATTCACCTCCGGCGCCCGCGTCGCCAGAAAATCGAGGATCGCTCTCAGCTTGACCACTCCCTCCCCGAGCGCACATCCCACCAGGGAGAACCCGTCCGGCCGGGCCGCCACCTGGTAGTCCTTCAGATGTACGCTCCTGATCAATGGCCCAAAGGCCGTCGCCGAATCCAGAGGGTCTTCGAGCAGCGCCAGGGGATTCCCGGTGTCGAAGCAGATCCCCACCCACTCACTGTCCACCAGCTCCAGCAGCGTCAGCAGCTCATCGGTCGTCAGATCCTGGTGATTCTCGAGTGCCAGCGATACCCCGTAGCGCTCGCACACCGGCGCCACCTGCGCGATCTCACCGGCAGTTGCCGACAGCAACTCGCGCATCGCCTTCGCCGAAGCCGGCCGGGGCTTCCCCACGAACGTTCTCACCACCGGTGACCCCATCACGTGCGCGACCCGCACCATGTTCTGAATGTGGTCCGGATTCGTGCCCTCCGTGCCCAGCTCCAGGTACAGCCCCAGCAGCCCCGCCCTCTCACGCAGCTCACTCACATACCCGTACTCCAGGCTGTCCAGATGACGCGCATCACACAACTGCAGCCCGTCCAGGTTGAAATCCGCCGCCTTCTGCAAGTAGTGATCCACGGTCATGGGAACATTTTCGTGCGGCGTGTATTCCCACAGACCCGCGGCGTACCGATAGCTGTACGTGTCCAGTCCTAGCTTCACTACCCGCCCCTCCGGCGATGATCGGCCCAGTATAGACCTGCCCCTCGCGCAGTGTCAACGCCGGCCCGAAGTCGCCTCCCGCCCCCCTCGGATTGACACTACTTGCTTCCCCTGCTATAGTGCCTTCCACTTGCTTCACCCGCTCGAGCGGGGAAGCTAATCTCTCGGGTGAGGAGGAAACGCCTTGAAACACTGTCCGGTACTGCTCGTCGTCGCAAGCCTCATCGTGCTGGGCATCGCGGCGGGTGCCGCCCTGGCGGGCGACATCGTCACCGTCCCGACAGCCAACCAGCTCAAAGCTGGCGAGGTCGATCTGGCGCACTACTACATCGGCGTAGATGACGGCAGCCTGATCGCAGGTCTGCGCGACATGGGTATCGACTACGTGCGCGCCCAGACTCTCTATGTCGGCCTCACCGACACCGTCGAGATCGACGCCCACCGCTACGACGTCAACGAGGTCGGCGTCGAAACCATCTGGAATGCCACCGTCGTGGCCCAGCCAGAGACGCTGGAGCGTCCCATTGTGGTGCTCGGCGGCCGCGACCTCTCCCGCGTCTACGGAAAGGCCTCCTACTTCCTATCGGCCGCCAAGACTCTCAACCCCCCTTTGGCCGGCCCGCCCACCGAGCCGATCATTCGCCTTCACCTGAGCCTGGGAACCGAGGACAACACGCTCTTTGGTGAAGAGCGACATGAAGGTCTCTTCGGCGGAGTCCAGGTCCTGTTCCGACCGGCCAACCCGGCCGTCGGCGCGATTGCTCTCTACGACGGCACCGACGTCATCACCGGCATCACCCTCGTGCCCGAGCCCGGCTGGCCGACCCTCAAGGTCGGTACCTTCGGCGGGCATTGGTGGGCAGGTATCAGCTACACCTTCAACACGAAGTAAGCAGCATTCTCGCGCGTGGCTGCGTGACGGCAAAGGAATGGGCCCTGCCTCGTCGGCAGGGCCCATGCTGTTCTCTCTCCTTCTATCTTCCTCATCTCCCCAGCATCAACCTGACCCCAACTGCAACGAACATCATCCCCATCAGCAGACTCATCGCACGCAGGCCGCCGCTGGGCATCATGTGAGCCGCCACCGCCACCATGAACAAGGCAAACATCGCGCGCAGCGTAGTCTGCGGCAGCCCCTGAGCCACTGTTCCTCCCAGATAGGCCGCCGGAATGGACCCCAGACACACCGCCAGCGCCACCCCCAGCTTGACGTTCCCTCCACCCCAATACCTCCCCGCTCCCACCAATGCCGTCGGAATCATCACGGCCAGCGACGTGCCCTGAGCGATATGCTGGGTGAAGCTCGGCAGGAACGCCAGTGCCGGCACCATGATTATCCCCCCACCGACCCCGAAAAGGCTGCTCAGCAGTCCCACCGATAACCCCAACAAGACAAACTTGCCGTATATCAGGACAATTCCCTTCACTGCGGGCCTCCTTGCTCTTTGACCCCCGCGCGACAGCCATGCTGATTCCCCAGCCCGGCGCCGCGACTAGCCCCTGCCGGCCGGCAGTATAGCAATCCCGCGCGAGGCGTGTCAACGAACGCCCCTACACCCATTGTCCGCTGCCTGTGCACAAGCAATCAGAGGGTAGAAGGAAGTGGGAGCCCCAGGTGGAATCAGGCGCTAACAGGCGAGGCGGTGCATTCTCCTTTGGCCTTGCCGCACACGGGAGGGAGCGAGCATGGGAAAGGTGCTTTCTATCCTCATCGGCCTCATCCTGATCGCTGTCGGTGTCTGGCTCATCGTGGCATACGACGTCTGGCGAGACGCAGTCGTCACTTTCGTGCTGGGTGGGCTTGTCATCATGGCGATCATAGTGGGCCTCGGAATATTCGTCTTCGGCCTCAGCGAGCTGCGCGCAGGCGCCGAGGAACCCCAAGTGGTGGAACCTTCGCCCCCCGCCGAGACCCCCTCAGAGCCGACAGAGTAGAGCCGAAGCGGCGGCGAGGTCGTCCCATCCCCAAGAATTGAGCGGCGAGCGGATGCCGCATCCGCTCGCCGCGCCGTACTGTAGCCAACTTACCGGTGATCCCTCGCGGCTCACCCCGCCAGCGCCTTCTTTGCTGCCGCTGCCACTTTCTCGAAGCTCGACGGGTCACGCACCGCCAGCTCGGCCAGGCTCCGTCGGTCCAACCCGATCCCGGCCGCCTTCAACCCCTGCATGAAACGGCTGTAGCTGACTCCCTGTCCCCGCGCTCCAGCATTTATCCGCGCGATCCACAGCCGTCGAAACTCCCGCTTCCGCCTTCGCCGGTCTCGGTAGGCGTACTGCTTCGCGCGCATCAGCGTCTCCTTCGCCGTACGAAAGAGACGGTGCCTTCCCCCCACATATCCCCGCGCCTCTCTCAGCGCGGCTTTATGTCGCCGATGCGCAACCCTTCCTCGCTTGACACGCGCCATTCAGGCCTCTCCCTCAACCGGCCGAGCCCGTCGGCGGCACCAGCCGTTCGAGCTGCTTCCGATCGCTGGCCGACGCAATCCCCGGCCGTCGCAGACGGCGAAGCCGCGCCGCCGACTTGCGCGTCAGCAAGTGACTCTTGAACGCGTGCCGGATCCGCAGCTTCCCCGTTCCCGTCCGCTTAACCCGCTTCGCCGCTGTCTTCTGCGTCTTCAACTTGGCGCGGACGCTCCTCGACCGGCCGCGGCTTTTCCGCGCGCTCTTGCCTGACTTGCTCCTTGCCATCTGCCGTCGCCTTTGCCTTCTTCTCCGGGGTTGCCCTCACTCCGGGCTTGGGCGCCACCAGCATATTCATCATCCGCCCCTCTCGGCGCGGCGCCCCCTCCACCTGCGCTACATCCGCCAGCTCCTGGGCGATCCGCTCCATCAGGTCGGTCCCGAGCTGCGGACGGCTCATTTCCCGCCCCCGGAATCGCAGGCTAATCCGGACCTTGTTGCCCTCCGACAATAGCTCTCGCAGCTTCCGCAGCTTGATCTGCAGATCGTGTATCCCGATCTGCGGCTTCATCCGCAGCAGCCGAACCTCTGTCCCCTTCTGCTTCTTCCGCGCCTCGCGGTCCCGCTTGGCCTGCTGATACTTGTGCTTCCCATAGTCCATGATCCGGCAGACCGGAGGCTGCGCGTTGGGGGCCACCTCGATCAGGTCAAGACTGCGTTCCTGCGCAACCCGCAGGGCCTCGCGGACCGGCACTATCCCCAACTGCACCCCGTTCTCATCTATGAGGCGCACTTCCCGAGCGCGTATGCGCTCGTTCACCCGAACCTGTCGTTCTATCTCTCGATCACCTCCGCTGCTGCCAACAAAACCGACGCGCCCGGCAGTCCCAAGCCCAGACTACCGACGCGCCTGGCGGGTTGCAGTATACCAAACCGCCTGCCTCCCTGTCAACGCCGAGTCCCGCCATAAGCGCTCCTCTGCGAACACATCTCCGGGCAGCTTGCGCACCGACCAGGAGCTGGCCGCCTCGATCCCATCCCGTCGCAACGAGGAACACGAGCCCACACCGTCGCCCAGCTTCGCTGGCATTGCCTTCGAGCTTCCCGAAGAGGGCCTCCCCGGCCGTTACTCCCGCTCCTCCCGGTCTCGATCCTTCCCTGCCTCCCCCTCGGGCTGATAGTCCGTCCCGTGGCTCGGCGCCAGCGTCTCCAGCCGTCCGGTCTCCATGTACGCCACGCGCTCGGCGATATTCACCGTGTGATCCGCCACCCGTTCCAGGTACCGAGCCACCAGCAGCAGCGCTGCCGCCTGCGGCACCACCTCCGAGCGCTCTTGCATCAACCTCTCTACGTCCTCCAGAATCTTGTACCACAGCCTATCAACCGCGTCGTCGCGCTCCACCACCTTCGTCACCTGGTCGAGATCGTGTGCCACCAACGCCTCCAGCGCCTGCCGGAGCATCTGGCGCACTATCTCCGCCATCCGCGGAATATCTTCGAGAGGCTTGGAGTACTCTTCGTCCGCCAGCTTTATCGCGGTCCTCGCGATGTCCACCGAGTAATCCCCGATGCGCTCCACATCCGCAATCACCTTCATCACGGTCCCAATCGTCCGCAGGTCGCGCGACATAGGCTGTTGCAGAGCCAGCAGCCTCATACAGTGCTGCTCGATATCCAGGTCCATCTCGTCGGCCGTGTCGTCATCCGCGATCACCCGCCGCGCAAGCCCCACATCTTGCTCCACCAGCGCGCGCACCGCCCTCTCCAGCATCGACTCCACGAACCTCCCCATCTCCACCAGCCGACGCTCCAGCTCCTCCAACTGCTCGTCAAACGCCTGGCGCGTGCGCCGCATCGCCCGCCTCCCTAACCGAACCGCCCGCGGACATAGTCATCCGTGCGCCGGTCCTTTGGGTTCTCGAAGATTTGCGTGGTCACTCCGTATTCGATCAGCTCGCCCAGCAAGAAGAACCCCGTGTACTGGGACACCCGGGAAGCCTGGTACATGTTGTGAGTCACGATGACGATGGTATAGCGCTCCATCAGCTCCAGCATCAGCTCCTCGATCCGAAATGTCGCCGTCGGATCGAGCGCGCTGCACGGTTCATCCATCAGCAGCACCTCCGGCTCCACCGCCAGCACCCGCGCGATCGAGAGCCGCTGTTGCTGCCCACCGGATAGGTCGAGCGCCGACTTGCGCAGGCCGTCCTTCACCTCGTCCCAGAGCGCAGCACCCCGCAAGCTGCTCTCCACAATCTCGTCCAGCTTCTCCCGACCCCGCGTCCCGTGGAGACGCGGCCCATAAGCAACATTATCGTAGATGGACATCGGAAAGGGATTGGGGGCCTGGAACACCATCCCCACCCGCTTCCGCAGCTCCGCCACATCCGTCGCCCGATCATAGATGCTATTGCCGTCCAGCAGCACATCGCCCACCACCCGCGCTCCATCTATCAGGTCGTTCATCCGGTTGAGGCACCGCAGGAATGACGACTTGCCGCAGCCGGACGGCCCGATCAGTGCTGTGATCCGCCGTGCCGGAACCGCGACGCTCACCTCCCGCAGCGCCTGGAAGCCGTCGTAGAACAGATTCACCCCGCTGGTCTCGAGCTTTATCTCCCCCTCCGGTCTCAGAATCAACTCGGCGCCAACGTCCGGCGATCCCATCACCACCTCCGAGCGCCGCGCAGGCGCGCGCGAATTACCACCGCCGCCAGGTTCATGGCCAGCACCAACATGACCAGCGCCGCCGCCGTCGCCCACTTGACCTCCTCACTTACCCCGTGCGCCTCCGTCGCCATATAGTAGAGCTTGAATGGCAGCGCCTCTATCGGGTCCAGCGCCGACGACGGAAACGGCTTCGTCAGACTGATGAAGGCGGCGGTGAACAGTATCGGCGCGGTCTCTCCGGCCGCTCGTCCAACCGAAAGAATCAAACCCGTCATCATCCCGGGGAGAGCGTTCGGCAGCACCACCCGCCGAACCGTCTGCCACCGCGTCGCCCCCAGCCCGAACGACGCCTCCCGCAGCCGCCCCGGCACCTGCCGCAGAGCCTCCTCAGACGCCGTTATCACCAGGGGCAGCACCAACAGCGCCAGCGTGCAGGCCCCAGCCAGCAAGCACCGCCCAAACGCCAGCAACATCACAAACAGCCCGAGCCCGAACAGGCCGTACACCACTGACGGCACCCCGGCCAGATTTACGATTGCCAGCCGGATCAACCGCACTAGCGGCCCGCTCCGCGCATACTCGCTCAGATACACCGCCGCCGCGATCCCCAAGGGCGCCGCGATCAGCGCCGTAAGCGCCACCAAGCACATCGTTCCCACAATCGCCGGCAGCAAGCCCTCCTCCGCGGACGACAGCAGCTCCCACGACAGCGCGCGGCCGCCGCGGATGAACATCAGAGCGAGGATGCCCACCACCGGCAGCACCACTACCGCCGCCGCCGCCCACAGCCCCGCGAAGACCACCGCTTGCGTTGCCCTGGGCCTCAGCCGCTGCACTGTCCTCACCGCCCCATCCTGCCGCCGCGCCTCGTCACCGCGTCGGCAATCGTGTTGGTCACGAAAGTGATGATGAACAACAGCAGCCCTATCGCAAAGAGCGCGTGGTAGTGCGGCGTGTGGTACGCCGTCTCTCCCATCTCAGCCGCTATCGTCGCGGTCATCGTCCGCACAGGCCGCAGGAACCCCTCCAGCCCCTGCGGGATCACCGCCGCATTACCCGTCACCATCAGCACCGTCATCGTCTCTCCGATCGCCCGTCCCAGCCCCAACAGCACTGCCGCCACTATCCCCGACCGCGCCGCAGGCAGCACCACTCGGCGGATCGTCTGCCACCGCGTCGCCCCGAGCGCGAGAGAGTTCTCCCGCAGCGCCCTCGGCACCGATCGAATGGCATCCTCTGAAACAGACACAATCATCGGCATCGCCATGAACGCGAGCATCAGCGACCCCAATGCCGCAAACAGCCCCACCGGCAAACCCAGCCGGTCCGCCAGCCACGGCCCCACCAGCAGCAGCCCGAGGAAGCCAAAGATCACCGACGGGATAGTGGCCAGCATCTCCACCGCCGGCTTCAGCGTCTCCCGCATCCACCTCGGCGCCACCTCCGAAATGAACGTCGCACACGCCACCCCCAGGGGAATGGAAATCACCAGCGCCCCGAGCGTCACGTACAGCGACCCCAGTATCAGAGGCAGGAGGCCGAACTTCGGCGGGTCCGCGGTGGGCAGCCAGGTCTTCCCCCCCACCAGCTCCCCGACCGTGGTCTCGCGAAAGATAGGCAGCGCGTCTCGCACCAGGAAGACGAAGATCAGGAGGACGAACACCACGGCCAGCGCCCCCGCCACCTGAATCAGCCGCTCGATCAGCCACTCCCACGCTCGTTGTGCGCCTGTCCTCACCGCCCCGCCGTCTCCCGCACTATCGCAGCCCTCCCCGCGTCTCTACTCGACGGGCACAAACCCCAGCTCCTCCACGATCCTCTGGCCCTCCGCCCCCTTCATCCAATCCAGATACTCCTTCAGCACTCCGCTCGGCTCCCCGCTGGTGTAGCAGTACAGCGCGCGCGACACCGGGTACTCTCCAGACATCGCCTTTTCCACCGTTGCGGCGACCCCTTCCCCACCGCCCATAGGTGCTACCTTCAGAGCTCTCACACCTTCATCCAGATACCCCATCCCGACATAGCCAATCGCTGCCTCTGTCTTCGATACCAGCGCCAGCACGGCCTGATTCGAAGCCTGTTTCAGCGCCGCCGCCGCATAATCCCGGGTCTTATCCGTCCCGCCCAGAGTCACCACCAAATCCTTGAAGGCCTCGTACGTTCCCGACGCCGAGTCTCTGCTCACAACCTGAATCTCTCCCATGCCCCCGGCGCCCACCTCCCCCCAGTTCGTCACCCCTCCCGAGAAGATCTCCGAAAGCTGGTCCACCGACATCTCATGGAGCGAATTCGACGGGTGTACGATTACCGCAATCCCGTCATACGCCAGCACATGCTCCACTGGATTCACACCCGCCGCCTCCGCCTCCTCAACTTCCCTCGCCTTGATCCCTCGCGAGGAATTCGCGATCTCCGCCGTCCCCGCAATCAGAGCCTTCATCCCCGTCCCAGAGCCTCCCCCCGACACCGCGATCTCGACCTCCGGGTGCACCTTGTTGAACTCCCTTCGCCACCTCTCTGCCAGCGGCAGCACCGTCGTCGACCCCACCTGCCGAATCGTCTGCGAGGCCCGCTCCCGCCGGCCGCACCCCGGCGTAAGCACAGCCAACGCCATCACAAGCGCAAGCCCACCGATAACAGCCCTCATGCGATCGCTCCCGTCTCGTCTTCTGGAACTCCATGCCTCTGTTCGCCAACGTCCCCGTTTCTCCTCACACCGTCACTCTCCGACGCGCGCTGAACTCGTTTCGGCTTCGTCCCTTTGCTCAGATTGCGCCCCCATTTATCTCCAGGCGCATCGGTTTCGCTGCTGGGTGGTGTGCCCGCGTCGCCTCCTCCTCCACAAGGACCCCCAATCCTCCCCGCCGAACCCGTCCTGTAACTCAAGAGGGAGGCACCAAATGGATCTCTTCGAAGCCATCGAGAAGCGGGCCTCTGTCCGCGACCTCAAACCCGTGGATGTTCCCCAGGCCGACCTCGATCGCATCCTCGACGCCGGCCGCCGCGCACCCTCCGGCCGCAATCGCCAGCCGCTCGACTTCATCGTCATCCGCGATCCCGACACCATCAAGAAGCTCGCCAAGGCCCAGGCCTGCCTTGCCGATGTGTCCCTGATCATCGCGGTCGCCGCCGATCCCGGCAAGTCTGAGTTCTGGCTCGAAGACATCGCCGCCGCCACCGAGAACATGCTCCTCGCCATAACCGCCCTCGGATACGCCAGCGTTTGGATCGAAGGGACCCTCCTCCGCGACGAGGACGACCACAAGAAAGCCCTCGGCGTACCCGAGAACATGCGCCTCATGGTCGCGCTCCCCGTTGGCAAGGCCGCCGAGCCAAAGAGCCAGGCCGACAAGCGGCCTCTGAAGGAAATCGTCCACTGGGATCGCTACGGCAATCTTCGATCCTGACCTCGCGCGTTTCTTCTCGTTCCGTCCCCCGGAGATAGCCAATGCCAGACAAGATGCGAGTCGTTCAGATCGGCCTCGGAGCGCTCGGCAGAATGCTGACCTCCTACCTGCTGGACCGCCCGCAGATAGAGATCGTCGGAGCCGCGGACCTCGACCCCTCCCTCGCCGGCCGTGACCTCGGCGAAGTCTCCGGCCTGGGTAGGAAACTCGGCTTGGCCGTTTGCGATGACCTCCGCAAGCCCTTCGCCGACGGCCCCGTGGACGTCGCCGTGCTCACCACCGTCTCCCACCTTCCGGCCGCCAACCCCCAGATCGAGGCCCTCATCGCCTGCAGCACCAACGTCATCTCAAGCTGCGAGGAACTCTCCTACCCCCGGCTCACTGCTCCCGAGACCAGCGCGGAAATAGACCGCCTCGCCCGCGACGCCGGGGTCTCCGTCTTGGGCACCGGCGTCAACCCCGGCTTCCTCATGGACATCCTCCCCACCGCGCTCACCGCTGTCTGCCGCGAAGTGCGCAAGATCACCGTCCTGCGCTGTCAGGACGCCCGCCCGCGCCGCCTCCCCTTCCAGCAGAAGATCGGCGCCGGACTCAACTTGCAGCAGTTCGAAAAGAAGAAGGCCGACGGGTCTCTCCGCCACGTCGGCCTCACGGAATCCATGCACCTCATCGGCTCCCGCCTCGGATGGAAGCTCGACCACACAGAAGACATCATTGAGCCCGTCATCGCGGAACGAGAGGTAAGCAGCGACTACATCACCGTCAAGCCCGGCCAGGCCGCAGGCGTCTACCAGCTCGGCCTCGGATACGCTGGTGACGAAGAGAAGATCCGCCTGGAGTTCCGCGCCTCGCTCGGCGAGCCCGACCGTCAGGACACCGTGATTGTGGAGGGTGTCCCCGACCTCAAGTTCACCGTCCCCGGCGGCATCAACGGCGATGTTGCCACCTGCTCCATCCTCACCAACGCCGTCCCCACCGTCATCGCCGCCCCGCCCGGCCTCCGCACCATGGCCGACATCCCGCCGCTGTCCTGGTTCTCGGCCCGGCCCCTCCCTACAGGAGCGCCGTGCTGAAGTACCGCTCCGCCCGGTCGGGCAGCACCGTGGCGATGTTTCCCTCGACCTTCTTTGCCAGTTCCCGCGCCGCCCACACATTCGCCCCGGACGAGATTCCCACCAGCAGCCCATAGTCCCGCCCCAGCTCCCGCGTCGTCTCGATCGCCTCCTCGTCGGTCACCTCCAACACTTCATCCACCAGCGATACGTCCAGCACCGCCGGAACGAACCCGTCCCCGATCCCCTGAATCTGGTGCAGCCCCGGCTCGTGGCCGAGCAGCGCCGACACATTCTTCGGCTCCACCGCCACGATCCTCGTGTCCGGCTTGTGCTCCTTCAGGAACCTGCCCACCCCCTGCAGCGTCCCCCCGCTCCCGACCCCGGCCACAAAGCACTCCACATCTCCGCGGATCTGCCGCCACAACTCGGGCGCCGTCCCCTCATAGTGCACCCGCGGATTGTCCGGATTCTCAAACTGCTGCGGGACGAATACCCGCGGATCCTCCTCGGCCATCCGCCTCACCTTCTCCACCGCCCCTGAGATCCCGTCCTTGTCCGGCGTCAGAATCAGCTCCGCGCCCAACCCCGTGATGAGCTTCTTGCGCTCCTCGCTCATCCCCTCCGGCATCACAATCCGCACCCGATACCCTTTCAGCCTCCCCACCAGCGCCACCCCGATCCCCGTGTTCCCCGACGACGGCTCCACGATGATCGAATCCGGCCTCAGCCGCCCGTCCCGCTCCCCTCCCTCGATCATTGCCAGTGCCACTCGATCCTTGATGCTCCCCCCGGGATTGAGGAACTCCGCCTTCGCGAATATGTTCTCCCCGCGCAGCCGCAGCAGCGCAGTGTTGCCGATCAGATCTAGAATGTTATCCGTCAACATCGCCTCGCCTCAAGTCACAACGCGGAGGAATGGCACATAGAGTGCGGTCTATACGGCCGATGGCCCTCTACTTGCACGCGGGGCAAATGCGGCCACAAGACAGCCAGCACCACACATGAACAGAATTCGGTGCTGGCCCGGAGAAACCTGCCAGGTTGATCTCGGCCCTCCTCCTACTCGATCATCTCCTCCTGCTCCTCCTCCTCCGGCCGGATGCGGATCCTCCCCTCCGCCGCCAGCGTTCTCACCGCCGTCACCAGCTTCTCCCGCGCCCCATACACGTCCCGCTTGCGCACCGGCCCCAGCGACTCAAGATCCTCCCGCAGTCCCTTAGCCGCATTCTCCGACAGGTTCTCGAACACCGTATCCCTGATGTCGTCCGGCGCTCCCTTCAGAGCCATTGCCAGATCCGACGGCTCCACCTCCCGCACCGCTATCTGCACCGCCTTCGCTTCCAGGCGCGGCAGATCGTCGAAGATGAACATTGATTCCCTCACCTGCTCCCCCAGCTCAGGATCCCGCTCGGCCAGCGCCTCCAGCACTGCGTTCTCCACCGTCAGGTCCGACTGAGTCAGTATCTCAACCAGGGTCCGCGGCCCAGCCCGCGCGCTCTCCTCTCGCTGCTGATCCCCAGCCTCCGCCATCCCCGTCCCCGCCGCCTTCCTTACCAGCGCAGACTCCATCTGTCTCAGCGCTTCTGCATACGGCTCCCCACCCTTCACGAGCCCCATCACGGCCTCCATTCGCACCTCCTCCGGCAGCCCCGACAACACCTCCCCCGCCTTCTTCCTCGGCAGATAGCGCAGCACCACTGCGATCGCCGCCGGCTGCTCCTCCCTCAGCACCTGCAGCAGTTGGCTCGTCTCCATCTGCATCAGCGACGCGAACGGGCGCGCCCAGCGCCGCGGCCGCACCCAGGGAATGATCTCAGCCGCCTTCTCCGACCCCAGCGACCTCCGCAGCAGCTCCTCGGCCGCAGCCATCCCCCCTTCCTCCGACGCTGCTGCCTCCGCCGTCGCCTCGAAGTCCTTCCCCACCGCCCGCCGCGTCTCTTCGTCCACCATCTCGAGCCGCGCCATCTCTGCGGCAAGTCGCTCCACCTGCGACTCATCCAGCCCGCTTTGCTCTATCGCCTCCGCCGCCTGCTCGGGCCCCAGCATCACGGCCAGCACCGCCGCCTTCCTCAGCCCGCTCAGCTCTCTCTCGCCGTCCCGCTCCATCTGCCGCTGACCTCTCCTCCCCTTGCCTCACACCTGGCTCCGCGCCACGACCTCCGTTATCCGCACCCCAAACCGATCCTCAACAACAACCACCTCCCCCTTCGCGATCAATCTATCTCTGACCATCAGCTCCACCG
>CP070816.1:1973069-1981819 GCA_020344235.1 Armatimonadota bacterium | reverse complement strand
GCAGATACAACTCGCACGGTGTGATTTCGGCTATCCGCGAGATATGCCACGCCTCTTCGGTCCACGGTGACGCTGACCGGCCCATCGAATAGGGCGCGATGGCCCTCGCCGTCTCGATACCCGGGGTCCGGTCTGCCGGCCAGGGTGAGCACGCTCACTTCAGGTCGGCCGGCCGGCACTTCCGCTTTGGCCGGGGGCTGCGCTCCGCCTGCGCCCAGCCCAGCTCGAAGATGGGTCGGCCCTCCTATCAGGCCACGCCAATACAGGATCTGGACAAGCGTGAGGGCGAGTAGAATACCCACAAGGGCAATGATCGGAGGGACCTCTTTCTTCATGTGCTGTGACCACTAAGTTTCATAGAGAGAACACAGTGCGCACTCGCGCCGAACATGTCAGCGGTCTTCTGGCTACGGACAGGCCGCCTGCCGAACGGATCACCAAGTACTCTTCGTCCCCGAGCACGACGGCGCCGCCCTGCCCCGCGGCGACTCCACATAAATGCCGCTGCTTCCCGCGCCCATCGCCGAGGCGCCAGAGCCAATGCCGTCCCTGCGCGTAGGCATCCGTTTCCGAGGCCAAGACTGCCACACGCGAGTCGAGCCAATCGGCGATCACTTTCGTCTCCGGATCGTCGAGCCTGAGGCGCTTCACTGACGCGAACTGCATCGGCTCGGCGGCTTCGAGCGACGGCGCCGACCAGAACAGGGCGCGGCGCGAAAGCGCGGCCGTCCGCCGGCCGGGCTCGCGCGCCAACACTTGAGGCCGCCCGTCCGGGAGTGCGATTCGGCGGATCGCGGTGCTGTCAACGTCGCCGGCCGCCCTTCGGTCGAGCCAGTATGCATGCTGGCTCGCGATGCCGATCAGCTCGAGGTGGTCTCCCGAATCGCGGCCTCCGGCGGTCACCGCGTCGAGCGTGTGAAGGTCGCGACCGTCTTCCCGGCAGGCTCGCACCACGGTCAGAGGCGCGGCGGCCACAACGAAGCTGACATCCGGCAGGGCGGCCTCCCAGTATTCCCGCCAGCACAGCCAGCCGTCTCCCCAAACGATCTGGCGCGCGCTCCGCTCAATGCGGCCGACTTCCTCCGCAGCGCCCCCGCTGAGGTCGACGCGCAGCAGCGAGACCTCGGGCTCTCCTCCCGCTGCCTCTGTTGTCCTGGTCAGGAAAGCAGAGTCGCCGGCCACCGCTAGGCCGGAGAGTCCGGCCGCAGAGAAGGCCACCCGCGGGCGGTCCCTGTGCCTGCGCGCGACTACCAGGCGGGCCTCCTGTGAATCCCCCTCCAGCCATGCCACCCATCGGCCGTTCCCCGAAGGTGGGGAGAGGAGTTCGCCCTCAACTCGCGCCAGCACGCGCGGCCGCGCGGACCGGAAGACGGCGAGATACGCGAGCCCAATTACAGCAAGCAGCAGCACTGCCGGCAGAAGATATCGCTTCATGGGCCTCCTGAAGTCAGGCACGGGCGCCTTGCCCGGGGGAGGTCACTGAGTGCACAGCCGCGCACCGGGGTTCCGACCTACCCGACGATCCGACTCACTTCGCACTTCGACGCGACCGCTGTCCGTCCTCCGTGGTGCACGCTTGTCGACCGGCAGTCACCCGGCACAAGCGGCTTTGAGTGATCGCTCTATTAGTATGCGATCAGACTTTCGACTTATCGAATTCCTCGGGCGTTGCCTTGGTGGCTCCCGTGGAGATCCCGCCGTCCACGAGGAGTGTTTGTCCCGTCACATACTCGCTGGCTTCGGAGGCCAGGAACACGACGGCGCCGTTGAGATCGTTCGGGAGGCCGACTCGCTTGAGGGGAATGCGGTCTGTTATATACTCGACCCAGGCCCTGTTGTCATATAGGGCTGCATTCTGGGCTGTCTTGAACCAGCCGGGCGCGAGGCAGTTGACGGTGATCCCGTGGGTCCCCCAGTCGTCGGCGAGGCTCATGGTGAGCTGTTTCACGCCTCCCCGGCTGGCGCCGTAAGGGGCGAGGCTCGCGTAGCCGAAGATAGAGGTCACCGATCCGATGTTGATGATGCGGCCGTATTTTAGTGGGATCATCTTCTTGGCCGCGGCCTGGGAGACGAAGAAGGTGCCGCGCAGGTTGGTGTCGAGGACGAGATTCCAGTCATCCCAGGTAACGTCGACGGCGCGCCTGCGGACATTGCACCCGGCGTTGTTGACGAGAATGTCAATCTTGCCGCAGGCCTGGCACGCATCCTCGATCATCCGCTGGATGCTGTTGTGATCCCGGACATCGAGTTCGAGCGCCACGGCACGCCGGCCCATCTCCTCGATCTGCCGCCGGGTCGTCGTGAGTCTTTCGGCGGTCCGACTGGTAAGGACGAGGTCGGCCCCGGCGAGCGCGAGGGCGCGAGCCATGTATTGTCCCAGCCCGCGGCTGGCGCCGGTAACGATCGCCACCCGGCCGGTTAGGTCAAAGAGATCAGGCGCCACTGCTTTTCCTCCTCTTCCGTCGAGCGTCAGGGGCGGAGAATGACTTTCATCAGACCTGGCTCTTTGCTGCGCAGCCGCTCGAACCAGGCCGCGCCTTCGGAGAGAGGCGCGGCCGCGCTTATCAGCGGCTCAAGCTTGACGGCCCCCCGCGCGATCATGTCGAGGCACGCGGGGTATTCGCCGCGGGCGGCATATGAACCGTAGAGCGAGAGCTCGCGCGCGACCACGGCCTGGAGCGGGAGCTGCACGGTCGGCGAGAGGTTCCCGACGAGCGCCAGAGAGCCCCCCTTCCGCAGACACTGAACGGCCGTCTCCATAGTCTGCGGCATCCCGACGGCCTCGAAGGCGAGATCGGCGCCGCGACCGTCTGACCGCCGGCGGACCTCTTCAACGACATTGCAGGCATCGGCCCTCAAGCCCACATCGGCCCCAAGCCCGCGCGCCAGGTCGAGCCTGTCCTCCTCCAGGTCAACGGCGATTATGGTCCCGCAGCCGGCGGCGCGCAGGACCTGCAAGGCCAGCAGGCCGATCATGCCCGCGCCGACCACCACCGCGGTGTCGTTGACAGAAATGGGTATGCGCCCCACCGCATGGAAGGCCACCGACAGCGGCTCCACCATGGCGGCGTGCTCGAAGGAAAGCTCATCGGGGATGCGGTAGAGTATGCGCTCGGGAACGGCGACGTACTCAGCAAAGGCGCCGTCCCTGCGGTACTCGTCGCAGGAGACTCCCAGCACGCTCCGGCTGTCGCAGAGATTCACTTGTCCCCTGCGACAGAAGTGGCATTTTCCGCAGGATATCGTGGAGTCGAAGGTCACGCGGTCCCCGGTCTTCCACTCGGCGACTTCTGCGCCTACTTGTGCGATAACCCCCGATGCCTCGTGCCCCATTACGATGGGCGGCCGCCGACGGCCGGTCGAGCCGTCCACGCCGTGCACATCGCTGCCGCAGATCCCGCAGGCTTTCACCTGCACCAGCGCGTCATGCGGCCCCACGGGCGGGTCGGGCACGTTGCCGTAGACGAGCCGGCCGTACTCTTCAAGGATCAATGCCCTCACGCTTGTCCTCCCTGGGTATCCCTCTCGCTCCCGCGCTGAGTGCTACAGTTCATGCCTGGCCGCAAAGCTCGAAAGGCGCGGCACCAGCGCGCTCTACTTCCACGCCGCCCCTGAGCACCCCTGTCCGCGGTCCAGCGAGGGTCCCGCGGCGGCCGGCATCCGCCCCGGCCGGAGACTTCCCCCACGCCCCGATGCGCGCTACAATTCCAGCGACGCTCATGTGGTGTGAGTGTTCATGAGTGGCATGATGCGCAGAGAGCAATTCATCGGAGGCGGTGTTATTCTGGCGGTCGCCGCGCTGGTGGGCGTGGGCCTGTGGCAGATTTCGCACCCGCGCGCCGCGCGGTGGGTCGCGGTGGGCCGCTATCCGCAGGGCGTCATGGGGACCGACTGCACGTTGGCGGCGGTGGTGCAGGAGGGAGAGGAGGGGCGCGCCGAGCAGGCGCTCGATGAGGCGGAGGCGGTGCTTCGCGGGGTGGAGTCCCGCATGAGCACTTGGCTGTCGGACTCCGAGATATCCCGCCTGAACGCGGCGGGAGCGGGGGAAGAAGTCCCGCTGTCCCCGGAGACGCTGGCGGTGCTGCGGGCGGCGCGCGAGGCCGCGGGGGAAAGCGAAGGCGCGTTCGACGTCACAGTGAGGCCCCTCATCAACCTATGGCGGGGCGCGGGAGAGCGGGACAGGCTGCCGACAGAGGCGGAGGTGGCCGAGGCGCGAGCCGCCTCCAGTTGGGAGATGATCGAGCTGACCGAGAAGGGTGCGATCAAGCGCAGGGCGGAAGCCAGCGTGGACCTCGGCGGGGTGGCAAAGGGCTATGCCATTGACCGTGCCATCGAAACATTACAGCGGGCGGGCGGCGGCGGCGGACTGGTGGATGTTGGGGGAGACCTGAGGTGCTTCGGCCGGCCGCTGGAAGGGGAGGAGTGGCCGGTGGAGGTCAAGGACCCGTTCGCAGAGGGAAATCTGGGAGAGCTGCGGGTTCGGAATGCGGCGGTCTGCACCAGCGGCAATTACGCCCGCTTCACTGTTATCGGCGGCAAGCCCTACAGCCACATCATAGACTCGCGCTCGGGACGGCCGGCGGCCGCCGTCCCCTCCGTGACCGTGATCGCGCCGGAGGCGCTGACGGCCGACGTGTGGGCGACTGCGCTGAGTGTGTTGGGAGTGCAGGGCCTGGAGCGACTGCCGCCGGAGGCCGACGCGGTGATGGTGCTCGGCGACAAGGAAGACTATGGGATCACTTGCACGCCGCGCGTCGCGAAACTTGTGGGTGGGCCGCTGAGGGAGCGACTCACGGTCTGGCAAGCTGACTGATTCAGGGGTTCCGGGTGGGGCGATCTTGCGCGAAGGAGCAGGGAGAGGAGGCTGCTCGGCTATCCCCGCCACTCCGTTTCATCGACAGTGGTCTTGAAGTCGGCCTGGATGCTCTCGGGCAGCTCTTCCTCCGCAACGGCCGCCAGGTCCTTTTCGGTAGGCCGACCTACGAAAGTGAGCCTCTTTCGGGGGCACTTTTCCAGGACCTTTTGGAGGATATCATCTGTGGGATCGTAGTTGTCGTAGTTGATTTCGGGGAGGGCACCTTGGATGGAGATCAGGTCCGGCGCGACTTTGGTGCAAGCGCGACATCCGAGACAGCCAACCATGCAGACTGCCCTCACGTCGCCGGCGGAGTCCTGGTTTGAGCAGGCTACGACCAACATGTGCTGTGCCTTAAAGGGCACGATGGTGATGATGTTGCGCGGGCAGGTGCCCGCGCAGGCCTTGCAACCGATACACTTGTCGTAGTCAATCGTGGACAGTCCGTTGATGATCTGGATGGCACCGTACTTGCAGGCCCGCTCGCAGTCGCCGAGGCCGAGACAGCCGTAGGTGCATCCCTGCACGCCCGCGACTAGGTTGGCCGCGAAGCAGGTCTGTTCGCCGGTGTATTCGGCCCTCTGCAAGCGCTGGTCGAGGTTCGCCGAACAGTGGACGACAGCCCGGTAGGGGAAGCTCTCGTCCACTTCAATTCCCATGATCCCGGCGAGCGCCTGCGCGACGCCGGCCCCGCCGGGGGCGCATAGGTTCACCACAGCTTCATCTCGGGCCACGGCCGCCGCATACTCGGCGCAGCCGACGTAGCCGCACCCACCGCAGTTGGCTCCGGGCAGCGCCTCAATGATTTGCTCTACCTTCGGGTCCACCTTTACGTGGAAGGCGCGGTTGGCCCAGCCGAGGACGTACGCCATGACCAAGGCCAGCACGGCCAGTACGGCGGCCGCCAAGGTCAGCGCAACTGTGGTTGTGGTCAGCATCTCTCCCGCGTCCTCACTTCAGCAGCGCGCTGAGCACGCCGTGCACTCCCTTGTCCACGCCTACGAAGCCCATAAATGCCATGGCCATTATACCCGCGATGATCAGTGCGACGCCCGCGCCCTTGAGCGGCTTGGGCACGTCGCACATGTCCAGCTCCTCCCGTATCCCGGCCATCAAAGATATTGCTATCGTGAAGCCCACGCCACCGCCCAGTGTCAGTGCGAGGGCCTCGTGCAGCCCCCACAGCTTGGTCGGGTCCTGCAGGCGCTTCATGATCTCCAGGGACCCGAAGAGGATCGCGCAGTTGGTGGTGATCAGGGGGAGGAATACGCCGAAAGACCGGTAGAGATGGGGGAAGAACTTGCGCACGTACATCTCGACGAACTGCACCGAAGAGGCGATGACGAAGATGTAGATGATGTAGCTGAGCACCGACAGGTCAATCTGCTTTGCGGGATCGCCCCCGACTGCCTGCCAGACCCAAACCGGCAGCGGCGCGCCGGGCCGCAGAACGAAGTAGGTGACGGTCCAGTTGAGCAGCCCGGAAATGGAGATTACGAAGGTAACCGCACAGCCCATGCCAAAGGCGGTGTCCACCCGGCGGGAGACACCCAGGAAGGGGCAGATGCCGACGAAGTAGTGCAGCACGAAGTTGTTGATCAGCGCCGCGCCGATGAAGATTAGAACCAGGCTAGTGAGCGTGTCCATGTAGAGAACACTCCGACTCTGTTTCGCTTTGCCGCTCCGGCGCGCGGCGGCGTCTGGCGCTCATCCACTCAGCGATGCCGAGCAGCAGAACGAGCGTCAGAAAGGCGCCCGGCGGCAGGACCATGATGCCCCATCCCGGCCATGCAGCGGGCAGCACTGAAATGCCAAACCAACTCCCGGAGCCCAGAATCTCGCGGACGGTGGCGATGCTGGCGAGCGCGGCCGCGAAGCCCAGCGACATGCCCACCGCGTCCGCCGCGGCGACACCCAAGCTCTGCTTCGAGGCGCAGATCTCGCAGCGCGAGATTATGAGACAGTTGACGATGATCAAGGGGACGTACGGGCCGAGCTGCTTGCTCATCTCGTACATGTAAGCCGCCAGGAACCTGTCGGCGATGGTGACGAAGGTGGCGATGGTGAGCGTGAAGACCAGGATCCGCAGGTGAGGCTTGAGCAGGCCGCGAATGAGACTGACGATGATGTTAGCGCAGATCAGCACGAAGGCGGTGGCGGCGGCCATGGTCATCGCCGGCTTCATGCCATTAGTGACGGCCAGGGTCGGGCACATCCCGAGGAGCTGCCGGTACACGGGATTCTCGGGCAGAACGCCGTTGATGAATCGCTCCAGTGCTGTCGGTCCGTCTCGTTTCATACTGAAACCCGGTTTCCTCTAGTCCCCCCGGCCCTCGGGTGCGGTTGGCGCGAGGCCGCTGTCCTCGCTCGGCGAGGCGCCGTGCTCCTGCATGGGTCCCTTCATGTTGGCGAGGGCCGCGTTCACGATGGCGGCCACGCTCTCCGAGGAGATTGTCGCGCCCGTCAGCGCGCGAATCTCGTTGTCGGCCTGAGGATCGCTCTTGACCACCGTTAGCGACCCGTCGGTCGGCTTGCCCCGGAAGCGGCTTCGGAAGGTCTCGCCGGTGATGTAGTCTCCAAGGCCCGGGGTCTCCTTCTGCTCCAGCACGTAGAGACCGGTGATGGTCGAGAGAGTTGCATCGAGGCCGATCAGCACCTCCACGCGGTCCGCGAATCCCTGCCCATCGGCCGGCAGCACCCAGCCCTTGTGGGTTCCATCCGAGGCCGTCACCTTGTAGACGCGCGCGGCTTTTCCATTTCGGCCTTCGATCAGCAGCTCGACCGTCTTGGTCGCGTCCGCGCCGCTCACCAGCTCCGGGATCACGCTGTAGGTCTCCTGCCTCTTGTTCTCGGCAATCTTGTCGCTCAGCACGCTTTGCACGCCGGCGAGGCCGCCGCCGAAGACCAGCGCGAGCAGTATCACCAGCCAGGCGTCCCGCAGGTAGCCGCGTTGTCTCGACAGATCGCTCATGTTTGAATCACTTCTCGGTCCTCTGCGGGGTCGGACCTCCGACCGGGCGCGGAATCGTCCAGTGGTTCATCAGCGGGACCGTCGCGTTCATCAACAAAACCGCGAACATCACGCCTTCGGGATAGCCGCTGAAGACGCGGAGCAGTATCACCAGGAACCCTATGCCCAGGCCGAACAAGAACTTGCCCCTGGGAGTTACGGGGCTGGTCACCGGGTCGGTGGCGATGAAAAAGGCGCCGAACAGCAGTGAGCCCCCCACCAGATGATGCAGCGCCGTCCAGGGCGTGATGTTGGCCCAGTTGGCCAGCCCGGCGAAGACCAGCGCGGAGGAAACTGTCCCCGCCGGGATCTCCCAAGATGCCGACCGCCTCAGACACAGGTAGATTCCCCCGATAAGCAGGGCCAGCGCGCTGGTCTCACCCAACGAGCCAGTGATGTTGCCCACGCAGAGGGGCCACAGCTCCCGCGCCTGCGCGATCTGGAGTTCGAGATCGGGGCCGACCACCTTGCCGGCCGCCAGGTCCGCCGCCACCTTCTTTGCCAAGGTGAGGGGCGTTGCTCTGGTGACAACCTCCAGGCTGGACTCCGTATGGACATAGGCCGAGGCGCCTAATGCCTTCGCGAAGCTGAGCATAACGAAGGCCCGCCCCACCATGGCGGGGTTGAAGATGTTGCAGCCGAGGCCGCCGAAGACTGCTTTTCCCAACCCCATGGCAACCACGGAACCGATGACCGCAATGTACCACGGCGCGCTCCACGGCAGCGACAGCCCCAAGATCACGCCCGTGACAGGGGCCGAGCAGTCGCCCAGACGCACCGGCTTCCCTCGCATCCACGTGAACAGTGCCTCCGCCCCGAGGCTGCTGAGCACGCACAGACCCACCTGCACCACAGCATACCACTGGAACACCAGGACGGCCATCG
>CP070816.1:1957433-1972969 GCA_020344235.1 Armatimonadota bacterium | reverse complement strand
CAGGTGAAGTTCCGCGATGAGCTGCGCCCCAGGGGTGGGCTCGTCCGCGCCCGCGAGTTCACCATGAAGGATGCCTACAGCTTCGACCGGGACAACGGGGGCCTCGACCGCTCCTACGACGCCATGCTCGACGCCTACCATCGCATCTTCCGCCGCGTCGGCCTTCCCTATCATGTCGCAGACTCCTCCGGCGAGGGCATCGGTGGGTGGGACACCCGGGAGTTCGTCTCCGTTTGCGACACCGGCGAGACCTCCTATCTGCACTGCCAGGCCTGCGACTACCACGCCACCCCCGAGGTGGCCGTGCTCGCCAAGACCGAAACGCGCGAGCCCGATGATCCCATGCAGCCCGTCGAGCCCGTCGAGACGCCTGGCCAGCGAACCATAGAGCAGGTCACCGCTTTCCTGGGCGTCTCTGCCGAGCGCCTTGTCAAGACCCTCATCTACACTGCCGACGGCCGCGTTGTCGCCGCCCTCGTCCGCGGAGATCGCGAGCTCAGCGAAGACAAGCTCAAGATCGTGCTCGGCGTCAAGGAGCTAGTGATGGGCGACCGCGAGACCATCGAGCGCGTCAGCGGCGCGCCTGTCGGCTTCGCCGGGCCGGTCGGCATCAAGGAGGCGGAGATCATCGCCGACGAGGAGCTTCGCGGCGAGCGCAACTTCGTCACCGGCGGCAACGGAGCCGACCTCCACCTCCGCAACGTCAACTGGGACCGCGACTTCGAGGTCTCCCGCTGGGCACAGCTCCGCAGCGCCGTACCGGGCGATCCCTGCGCGAGGTGCGGTGCCCCCCTGACCGGCTATCAGGGCATCGAGCTCGCCCATATCTTCAAGCTGGGCACGAAATACAGCGAGCCCCTCGAAGCCATCTACCTCGATGACGCCGGACACCGGAAACCGATCGTCATGGGCTGCTACGGCATCGGCACCACCCGCACCATGGCCGCCGTCGCGGAGCACTTCCGCGATGACGCCGGGCTTCTGTGGCCAGTCGCGGTCGCGCCCTTCGAGGTCGAGGTGATTCTCGTCAACCAGGACGACCACCAGCAGCGGGAGCTGGCCGAGGGCATCTATCGGGATCTCCAGACGGCCGGACTGGACGCCCTGCTGGAGGACCGGCCGGAGCGGCCGGGGGTTAAGTTCAAGGACGCCGATCTCATCGGCGTTCCCGGTCAGGTGGTGGTCGGCCGCCTGGCAGGAGAGGGGAAGGTGGAAGTGCGCCGGCGCGGCGGCGACGGCGAGACGGTGGCCGCCGGAGAGGCCGTCGCCGCGGTGCGGAGGCTGCTGGAAAAGAACGTATCCCGCCGATTCTCCCCGTCGGAGTGACCCTATGCCCGAGCCAGTCCTGATATTGGTGAAGATCACCCTCGCCGTCGTCCTCGGCGGCATCGTGGGCTGGCAGCGCGAGGCGCACGACCGTCCCGCCGGTCTCAGGACACACATCTTGGTCTGCGTGGGGTCGGCCGTCTACACCCTTGCCTCCATGGGCTTCGGCCCCGCTTCCGATCCGGCGCGCGTGGCCGCCCAGGTGGCCACCGGGATGGGTTTCCTCGGGGCCGGAACGATTATTCGCCACGGCAACGTGGTGCGCGGCCTGACCACCGCCGCCAGCCTCTGGGCGGTGGCCGCCATCGGCCTCTGCGTGGGGCTGGGCGGCAAGGCCCTCTGGGTTGCCGCAATCGCAACCGCGGTGGTGCTGCTCACCCTCAGCGCGCTGCGGCGGGTGGAGACGCGTGTGCTGACGCGGGCCCGTCTCGCGAGGCTGACCCTGCGCCTCACGGGGGGCGTGGATCGGATGGCCGAAGTGGAGAACCTCCTCGCCGCGCAGAGAGTGACAGTGGAGTTGGTCGAGGTCGCCGGCAGCGGGCCGGGCGATGTGCAGGAGATGCAGCTCCGCGTCGAGCTGCCCAGCGGATGCGACCTCCCCACCCTCGCCAGAGCCCTGAGCACCCTGGAGGGCCTCGTCTCGCTGCGATGCGAGTGAGGGGGAGAACCACTCGCGTCTGTTGACTCGCTCCCAGGCACTCCACCGCGCGCGCTCACCTTTACTCCCGCCCGCTGACAGCCGTGCGGCCGCCTTGTCAAGGCCCTATCGCTATGTTATACTGTGCAAGCGAGTCTGCGTCTCGCGGTCTGAAGAGTGGGAGTTGTCCCACTCTTCGGCGTTAGGAAGTAGGGAAAATGCAGGTGGATTTCGTACAAGCGCTGCGCGATATAGGCCGGGAGAAAGATATCCCTCTCGAGACCCTGAGCGAGATCATCGAGGCCGCGCTCATTTCCGGCTACAAGAAGCACTTCGGCGCCACCTGCGAGATTCACGTCGATATCGACTGGGACAACGGGACGGCCACCGTCTTCTCCCGCAAACAGATCATCGAGCATGTCGAGAACCCCCACACGGAGATGGCGCTCGCCGAGGCGCGGCGACTCGATCCCACCGTCGAGGAGGGTGAGTTCCTGGATATTGAGGTCACCCCCTCTGAGTTCGGCCGCATCGCCGCGCAGACCGCCAAACAGGTCGTGGCACAGCGCATCCGCGAGGCCGAGCGGGAGATCATCTTCGAGGCCTTTAACAACCGCGACGGCGATGTTATGACCGGCGTCGCGCAGCGGCGCGAGGGCCGCACTGTCTTCATTGATGTCGGCAAAGTGGAGGCGGTGCTGCCCGGCTCGGAGCAGAGTCGTCTCGACAGCTACCGGTTCGGCGAGCGCATGAAGGTTTACATCCTCGAGGTGAAGCGCACCACCAAGACGCCACGAGTGCTCGTCTCCCGCAGCCACCCCGGGCTGCTGCGCCGGCTCTTCGAGCTCGAGGTGCCCGAGGTGCACGAGGGGATAGTGGAGATCAAGGCCCAGGCTCGCGAGGCCGGCGCTCGCTCTAAGGTCGCCGTGGTCTCAAACCAAGACAATGTGGATCCGGTGGGCGCCTGTGTCGGCCACCGCGGGAGCCGCGTCCAGGCCGTTGTGGACGAGCTGCGCGGGGAGAAGGTGGACATCGTCCGCTGGAGCGACGAGGCCGCGAAGTACGTGGCCAGCGCCCTCAGCCCGGCAAAGGTCAGTCGCGTGCTAATAGATGAGGAAACGCGGGCTGCCACCGTGATCGCCCCTGACAACCAGCTCTCCCTGGCCATTGGTCGGGAGGGCCAGAACGTCCGGCTCGCCGCCCGCCTCACCGGCTGGCGCATTGATATCCGCAGCGAGGCCCAGATGGCCGAGCAGGAGGTCGCTGCCGCTGCCGCCGCGGCGGAGGCCGCGGCGGAAGAAGCGGCCCCCGAAGAGGCTGCCGCGCAAGAGGCAGCGGAGGAAGCCGCCCCGCAGGAGGCCGCCGAGGAAGTAGTGGCCGAGGAGGCCGCCGTCGAAGAGCCTCCGGCCGCAGAGGCCGCCGTCGAAGAGGCCGTCGAAGAGGCCCCCACCCCAGAGGTTGCCGCCGAAGAGGCCGTCGAAGAGCCTCCCACCCCAGAGGCCGCCGAGGAGCCTCCGGCCGCAGAGGTTGCCGAGGAAGCCGTCCCCGAGGAGATTGCTGCGGAGGCGGCTCCTGAGGACATCGCGCTGGAAGAGATCACAGACCAGGCCCCCGAGCAAGAGGTGGCTCCGCAAGTCGCGGCCGCCGAGAGCGCGCCCTCCGGCCAGGAGTCCAAACAGGCGCAGGAAGAGGAATGACGCGGCCCCGCCATGTGCCCCAGAGAAGCTGCGTCGCTTGTCGCCAGGTGCGCCCGAAGGCGGAGCTGCTGCGAATAGTGCGGACGCCGGCGGGCGAGGTGTGCGTTGACGAGAGCGGGAAGTTGGCCGGCCGCGGGGCCTACCTCTGCCCCAACGAGCGCTGCGTCGAGCAGGTCGCCAACCGGAAGCGGCTGGGGCGGGCGCTCGGGGTCACGGTCGGGCCGGAGGTGACGGAGGCGATCAGGAACCGGTTGGCGTCTGACAAGCCCCCCGGGACATTCGAGGGCGGGGCGAGCGATAGATGAGGATTTACGAGCTCGCAAGACAACTAGCAGTCGCCAGCAAGGACATACTCCTGCTGCTCGAGGAGATGGGCATAGGTGGCAAGACCGCCAGCTCGAGCGTGCCGCCCGCCTATCTGTCGCAGATTCGCGCCCGCTTCGCCGGTGAAGAGGAGGTGGAGGCCGCTGCCGCCGAAGCGCCTCCCAAAGCGAAGCCGAAGCCGGCTCCGCCGAAGGAAGAGCCATCGGCGCCTGCCGTGCCCGAAGGGGTGGTGCCCGCAGAGGGTGATGTTGTTAAGCTCAAGGCTCCTGTGACAGTCGGGGGCTTTGCCACCGCTCTCGATACCGACGCCGATAACGTGATCAGCGCCGCTGAAGGCCTCGGTGAAACAGTGAGCGAAGAGGAGCCGATCGCCCCCGAACTCGCCGTCCTGATCGGGGAGCAGTGGGGATATACCGTCGACGTCGAGGTGCCGGAAGCGCCGCCGGAGGAAGCCCCGGTGGAGACTGAGACCGTCGCGGAGGAGGCCCCACCCGCAGAGGCCGAAGAGGCGGAAGCCGCGGCCGAGAGGGAGAAGCCGGCGGAAGAGGCGCCTGTCCGACCGATGCGGGTAGTACCGCGGCGCACCGCGCCTCCCGACGCGCCCGAGAGGCCGGCCGTGGTGACAGTCCTGGGGCACGTAGATCACGGGAAGACGACGCTGCTGGACGCGATCCGCGAAACCAACGTCACTGCGCAAGAGCCCGGAGAGATCACGCAGCACATCGGCGCCTATCAGGTCGAGGTGAAGGGCAAGCTCATCACCTTCATTGACACCCCGGGACACGAGGCCTTCACGGCCATGCGAGCCCGGGGCGCGCAGGTGACCGATGTCGCCGTCTTGGTGGTGGCCGCCGACGACGGCGTCATGCCCCAGACTGTCGAGGCGATTGACCACGCAAGGGCGGCCGAGGTGCCCATTATCGTTGCCATCAACAAGATGGACCGGCCCAATGTCTCGTCGGAGGCCGTCAAACGGCAGCTCGTGGACAGAGGCCTGGTCCCCGAGGAGTGGGGTGGAGATGTGATCTGCGCGGAGATCTCCGCGCTGGAGAAGAAGGGGCTGAGCGATCTGCTGGACATGATTCTGCTCGTGGCGGAGATGAGAGAGCTGCGCGCGCTCCGTGACACCCCCGCCGAGGGCGTTGTGCTCGAGGCCGAACTGGACAAGCGAAGGGGAAGTCAAGCGACGCTTCTCGTGCAGGAGGGCGTGCTGCGAATCGGCGACAGTATCGTGGCGGGGCCGGTGGCCGGCAAGATCCGTGCGATGACAGATGATCGGGGCCGTCGCCTGAAGGAGGCGGGACCGTCCACCCCCGTACAGGTCATCGGCCTCTCGGATGTGCCCGAGGCGAGCGAGCTCTTCCGGGTAGTGGAGACCGACCGGCAAGCGCGGGCGGTCGCCGATGAGACACGAGAGGCCCAGCGGGAGGCCGACCTGCAGCCGGTCGGCCCCACCTCGATGCTGGAGCTCTCCGAGCTCTTTGCCGAGGGCGAAGCGAAGGTGCTCAGCCTCATCCTCAAGGCCGACGCGCAGGGCACGGTTGAGGCAATCGAGAGCGCGCTCGCTCAGATGCACACCGAGGAAGTGGCGGTCAATGTCCTGCATACCGGGGTGGGGGAGGTGACGGAGTCGGACGTGGGCCTCGCCGCGGTGACCAAACCCACCATCATCATTGGTTTCCAGGTGAGCGCGGACACGCAGGCCCGCCGGCTGGCCGCCGACGAGCACATCGAGCTTCGGCGCTACGAAGTAATCTACGACCTGCTGGACGATATCCGCCAGACCATGGTCGGCATGCTCGAAGCAAAGTACGAAGAGGTGGTGGTTGGAAGGGCGGAGGTGCGCGCCCTCTTCCAATCCTCGCGCGTGGGCACCATCGCGGGATGCTACGTGTTGGAGGGGCGAGTGCCGCGAAGCGCGGCAGCCCGGGTGAGGCGAGGGGGCGATGTTGTGTACGAAGGCAAGTTTGCCTCTCTGCGCCACCTCCAGGACGACGTGTCCGAGATGAACCAGGGATTTGAGTGCGGCATCGTGGTGGAAGGGTTCAGCGAATTCGAGGTCGGGGACGTCATCGAGGCAGTGGAAGAGCGCCAAGTTCGACGCGCCGTTCTCTGAGGCCGGCAGCATGCACATCGCCGCGCTGGTGGTCGATTTGGAGATCACGAACGGCCGCACGCTGAAGGACAAGCGGCAGGTGGTGCGCAGCCTGCTCGACCGAATCCGCGGACGGTTCAACGTCGCCGCCGCCGAGGTGGGGCAGAACGATTCTGTGCGCTATGCTCAACTGGCGGCCGTTGCCGTCTCGAACGAGCGCGTTCACCTCGACCGGATGATGGCAAAAGTAGCCGACCTGATCGAGAGCGAGCCCCGGGCGGCCGTCATCGGCCGAGATCTAGAATTCCTCTGACGGTACGGGTGCCAGGCAATGGCGTCGCAGCGCATTCGGCGCGTGCAGAACCTGCTGCGCTCCGAGATAAGCAATGTGGTGCATCTCAAGCTCAAGGACCCGCGCGTCGGCATGGTCACCATCACCGAGGTGGAGTCGGATGCCGACCTCCGGCACGCGCGGGTGTTCGTAAGCGTGCTCGGCAACAGAGAGCAGCGCGACAGCGCGCTCGCCGGGCTGACCAGCGGCGCGGGGTTCATCCGCTCGGAACTCATGAAGGTACTCCATCTCCGCCCAATGCCTGTCCTCGACTTCCGCGCCGATGAGTCTCTCTCCCGGGCGGCCCGCACGCTCGAACTGCTTGACCAGATCAGCCATGAGCAGGAACACCATCAACCGCGGCCGGGACCCGGCGATCGCTCTCATTCGGAAGAGTAAGAGCATCTACGTCGGAACCCACGTCCGCCCGGACGGCGATGCCCTGGGCTCGGCACTCGCACTCTCCCTGGCCCTCGAGACCCAGGGCAAGCGAGTGGCGACGCTCTGTGCCGACCCCGTTCCGCTGAACTACCGATTCCTTCCCGGGGCCGATCGCATCTCCAGCGATCCCCCCGGGTGGCCCGCCGAGCTTGGCATCGTGGTGGACTGCGACGGCCTCACGCGCGTGGGGCCTCTTCGCCCCGCGTTCGAGCAACTGCCGCACCTGATAGACATAGACCACCACGCCACAGACCAGAGCTTCGGTGAGGTGCGGCTCGTGGATTCCTCGGCCGCGGCCGCCGCCGAGATCGTGCACGGGCTCTTGAGATCCTCTGGCGTCGAAATCGGCGCGGACATAGCGACCTGCCTCTACGCGGCCATTCTGACCGATACCGGCCGGTTCTCCTACGGAAACACCACCGCCCACTCGCTGACTGTCGCCGCCGAGATGGTGCGCGCCGGGGCCGTTCCCCACGACATCGCGCGCAGGATCTACGAGGAGCGCTCTGTTCCCGGGACCCACCTGCTTGGGGTCGCGCTCACCCGCCTCTCCCCCAACCACGACCCCGAGATAGTCAGCTCGACCCTCACGCGGCGCGACTTCGCGAAGACCGGCGCGAAGCCCGGCGACACCGAGGGAATCATTGACCACCTGCGGGCCATCGGCGGACGCCGCGTCGCCCTGCTCTTCGTGGAGGTGGACGGCGGGCAGGTCCGGGTGAGCCTGAGATCCGATGGCAGCGTGGACGTCAGCGCCATCGCGCTCGCCTTCGGCGGCGGAGGACACGCCATGGCGGCCGGCTGCGCGGTGCGCGGCAGCACCGAACAGGTGCAGGACAGGGTGCTGGCCGCAGTGCGGGATGCCCTCAAGGGGTCGAGCCCCGCGCATGGCGCCTGACGGCTTCCTCAACCTGCTGAAGCCCCCGGGAATGACCTCCCACGATGTGGTTTCCCTGGTGCGCGCGCGGCTGGCGACGGCCCGTGTCGGCCACCTGGGCACCCTCGACCCCGCCGCGGCAGGGGTGCTGCCGGTCTCCATCGGTCGTGCCACGCGGCTCTTCCGTTTTGCAGCCGGGTCGCACAAGGCCTACCGCGCCGAGGTCGCCTTCGGCATAACTACCAATACCCTGGACGCAGAGGGCGAAGTGGTGGAAGCGAACGACGCCGGTGGGCTGACGGAGGCGCATCTGCGGGGGCTGCTGCCCCAGTTTCTGGGCGAGATAGAGCAAGTCCCACCGGCCTTCTCCGCCGCCCAGGTCGGTGGGCGCCGGCTCCACGAGCTGGCCAGGCAAGGGGAGCAGAGGGAGGGGCGGCCGAAGCGGGTGAGGATCGAGAAGCTTGAGCTGGTGAAGTTCGCGCCCGGCCCCCGCGCGCGGGCCCTGATAGACGTCGTCTGCGGCGCGGGCACCTACGTGCGGGTGCTGGCCTCCGAACTCGGGCGCAAGGCCGACTGCGGCGCCTACCTGGCCTTCCTCGTGAGGACCCGGGTGGGGCGCTTCGAGCTGTCGCACTCCCTCACTCTGGAGCAGTTCGAAGAGAGCTGTGAGAGCGGGGACGGGCGCGGGGTCATCCTGCCGCTCGACTGGCCGCTGGCCGATCTCCCCACCGTCGAACTCGATGCCAGAGGTGCACGCGCCTTCGCCCAGGGCACCTCTGTCCATGCCGCCGGGGCGCCCGCATGGCCCGTCAAGGCCTACGGCCCGGGAGGCCGCTTCCTCGGGTTGGGGGAGGTGGTGCCGGAGGGACAGATGAGACCTCGGGTAGTACTGGTCGGCGAAGGGAGTTCAACGAAGTGAGGGTCATCCGCGGTCTGACGTCTCGAATCCCCCGGCCGCTCTGTCTGGCCATGGGCGTCTTCGACGGCGTGCACCGGGGACACCGGGAAGTTATCGCGGCGGCCGTGCGGAGGGGCGCTCGCAGTCGCATCTTGCCCGCCGCGCTCACCTTCGAACCTCACCCGGATGCAGTGCTGTCCTCCGCCGGCGCGCCACCCCTGCTGACCACAACGGCGGAGAAGCTTGCGCTCTTCCGGGACCTCGGCGTCCGGCTTACCGTGGTCGCCAGCTTCGATCGCAAGCTCGCCGACACCCCTCCCGAGGACTTCGTACGGGAGGCACTGCTCGGCAGGCTGCACGCACGCTGTCTCGTCGTCGGGGAGGGCTGGCGCTTCGGCGCCGCCGGCAAGGGGGCGACGCCCCTGCTCCATGAGATGGCCGCCGACCTGGGCTTCCGCGTCAGCGTGGTGCAGCCCATCATCGTGGGCGGCGCCAAAGTGAGCAGCACGCGCATTCGCGGGCTGCTCGCGCGGGGCCGCGTATCCGCGGCGGCCGAAGTGCTCGGCCGCCGCTACGAAGTGGCAGGAGAGGTGGTTGCCGGTGCAGGGCTGGGCCGCAAGCTGGGATACCCGACCGCCAATCTGAACCCTGCCAAAGACAAGCTCGTTCCGGCCGACGGTGTGTATGCCTGCCTGGCCGGTCGGCGGCGCCTCTGGCCGGCCGTCGCCTATATCGGCAGGCGACCGACCGCCGCGCGGAAGGGCGCGCGAACCGTGGAAGTGCACCTGCTCACACCCGGCGGCAGCGGATCGGCCCGCCGGCCGCCGGACCTTCGCGGCCGCGTGGTGCGCGTGGAGTTCATCTCCCGGCTGCGCGGGGACAAGAAGTTCCCCTCCCTTGAGGCACTCCGCAAGCAGATAGCGCGGGATTGCAGCCGCGCCCGGCGGATTCTGACAGCTTTACACGACTCGGACGATGTGCTATGATCTGCCCCGTGGACTGGGGGGCTTGTGGGTAGAACCTGAGATGCGAGGAGCAGTAGGTGCCGCTGGTCAAGGAAACAAAAGACACTGTCGTCGCCGAGAACAAGCTGCATCCGGACGACACGGGCTCTCCTGAGATTCAGGTGGCGCTGCTGAGCGCGCGAATCAGCCAGGTGCAAGAGCATTTGCAGCGCCACAAGAAAGATCACCACTCCCGCCGCGGCATGCTCATCATGATTGGGCGGCGTCAGCGGTTGCTCGACTACCTGAGCCGGCGGGATGTCGTGCGCTACCGGGCATTGGTCGGAAAGCTCGGACTGCGCGACAAGACGAGGTCAACACGGCGCTCGCCGGGCTCCTAGCCCGCGCGCGTCCGTGATGCTCTTTCAAAAACCAAGCTAGGGGCGTGTCGAGCACGCGACGGACGACGGCCGCGCTTGCCGACTACCCACCCACGGAGCGAACCTGAACCAATGTGTGCCGAGGGCAGGCTGCCGTGACGCATTCAAACAGACTGACGTCGAGTCTGTCGGCAGACATCGGTGCAGGTGCTGTTCCAGAGGCGGGAGAGTCAGGCGAGGCCGCTTGTCTATCGCGGGCGTGCCCCGGATAGGCAAAAGCACAAGTGGCAATCGCACGACGTGAACTCGGCGGAAAGACGCTATCCGTCGAAGCAGGAACCCTGGCCAAGCAGGCCGATGGAGCTGTCTGCGTCCGGCTGGGCGACACCATCACCCTGGTGACGGCGACCATGGCGCCGCCGCGCGAGGGCATCGATTTCTTCCCCCTCCTCGTGGACTATGAGGAGAAGATGTACGCCGCCGGCAAGATACCCGGCGTCCGCTACATCCGCCGTGAGGGGCGGCCCAGCGAGAGCGCGATCCTCTCCGCTCGCCGCACTGACCGTTCCATCCGCCCCCTCTTCCCGAACGGATTCCGAAACGACATTCAGGTGATCGCGACCGTCCTCTCGGCCGACCCCGATAACGCCGCCGACCTCCCCGCCATGGTCGGCGCCTCCGCGGCCCTCTCCATCTCCCCCATTCCCTTCAATGGCCCGATAGGCCCGGTGCGCGTGGCGCGAATCGGCGACGAGTTCGTGATCAATCCCACTTACTCCGAGCGCGACCAGAGCGACCTCGACCTCGTCGTGGTCCTCGGGCCGGATGGCGTTCTCATGCTGGAGGGCATGGCCGACCAGCTTCCGGAGCAAGTGCTGGTGGAGGCCGTACGGTTCGCCGTCCCGCACGCGCAGGAAGTGATTGAAATGCAGCGCTCGCTCGCCGCCGATGCGGGCAAGGAGAAGGTCGACTTCGCGCGCCTGGAGGTCGGAGAGGATGTGCGGGCCGCGGTCGCCCGCTTCTCCGATACCATACGCGAGGCGATCCAGAGTCGGGACAAGCAAGCGCGGGAAGATGCCACCGCGAAAATGCTCGACGAACTCAGCACCGAACTCGCCGCCGACTTCCCCGAGCGGCTGGCCGAGATCAAGACCGCGCTGGACGAGCAGGCCGATCGAGAGCTCCGCCGCCTGATACTCGATGAAGGCCGTCGGCCGGACGGGCGCGCGCCCGAGGACGTCCGGGAGGTTTCCTGTGACGTGGGCCTCCTGCCCCGCACCCATGGCTCGGCACTCTTCACCCGCGGCCAGACGCAGGTGATGTCGGTGGTGACCCTCGGCGGAGTGGGCGACGAGCAGTTGATAGACGACCTCGGAGTGGTCGAGTCCAAGCGCTACATGCACCACTACAACTTCCCGCCCTACAGCGTCGGCGAGGTCCGGCCGATGCGCGGCGCCAGCCGCCGAGACATGGGACACGGCTCCCTTGCCGAGAAATCGCTCTTGCCCCTGCTCCCCGAGGAAGAGGCCTTTCCCTATACCATCCGAGTGGTTTCCGAGGTCCTGGAGAGCAATGGGTCCAGTTCGATGGCCAGTGTCTGCGGCAGCAGCCTCGCACTCATGGATGCCGGTGTGCCGATCACCAGCCCCGCGGCCGGTATCTCCATCGGCATGGTGAGCGACGGCGCCCGCCACCAACTCCTGACCGACATCCAGGGGCTCGAGGACTTCGGCGGCGACATGGACTTCAAAGTCGCCGGGACTCGCCAGGGCATCACCGCCCTTCAAGTGGATGTCAAGCAGGCCGGGCTCTCCCTGGAGGTCGTCGAGGCGGCCTTCGCTCAGGCCCGTAGAGCGCGGGACCTAATCCTCGATCGCATGGCCGAGACTATCTCGGCCCCTCGGCCCGAGCTCGCCCCCCATGCCCCGCGCGTCTTCGCCCTGGAGGTGGACCCCGACAAGATCGGGGATATCATCGGCCCGGGCGGCAAGATGATCAAGAAGCTGGAGGCCGATTACGAGGTCAAGATCGACATCGAACAAGATGGGCGAGTCTTCATCGCGGCAACCGACCAGGCGTCGGGCACTCAGGCGCTGAAGGTGATAGAGGATATCACTCGGGATCTCAAGGTCGGCGAGACCTACACCGGAAAGGTCGTCCGCATCGTCCCGTTCGGCGCCTTCATCGAGCTCCTGCCGGGGCGTGACGGCCTGCTCCATATCTCCCAGGTTGCCCGGGAGCGCATTGATCGGGTCGAGGACGTATTGAAGCTGGGGGACGCGGTGGAGGTCAGGATCATCGAGATCGACCCCCAGGGCAAGGTTCGTTTGACCCGCAGCGATCTCGGGCCCGCGCCTCCCGGCCGCGAGGGCGGCGAAAGACGGCGCCCCAGGGGCGACTCCGACCGCGGCGGACGGGGTCGCCGTCGGCGCTGATCCGGGGACGCCCCGGACGAGCGGTCCGGCGCGAGCGAACGATTGCTCGCGCAGGACAGACAGTGCGCGAGGGTTAGACTTCCACTATGCCCATGGAACCTTCTCGGCGCGGCGCCCAGGCTGAAAGGACCGTCCTTCCAAACGGCCTCCGCATCATCACCGAGCGACTCGACCACGTGGACTCGGTCACCGTCGGGCTCTGGGTAACCGCGGGATCGCAGGACGACCCTCCAGGCTTCGATGGGATGAGCCACCTTCTCGAGCATATGCTCTTCAAGGGGACGGCCGCTCGCTCCACCCTCGAGATCGGCAGGGCGATAGACGACATCGGCGGCCACGTCAACGGCTTCACCGATCGAGAGCTTATCCATCTCCACGCGCAGACAGTTGCCGAGCACACGCAGGCCGCGCTGGAGCTGCTCTTCGACCTCCTGCTGCGTTCGATTTGCGCGGAGCCCGACCTCGAGCGCGAGAAGCAGGTCGTCCTCCAGGAGATCGCACACCTCGAGGATGTGCCCGAGGGATGGGTGCATGAACTCCTCCCGCAAACCGTGTGGGCGGGCCACGCCCTGGCTCGCCCGCCGCTCGGTACGCGCGAAAGCGTGGCCAGCATCGCACGCGACGCCCTGCTCGGCCGTCTCGCGGACTTCGGCGCCGCGGATGGCCTGTTAGTCGCGGCGGCCGGGCGGCTCGACCACGAGCGGGTGGTTGACATCGCCTCCCGCGCGGGCGAGGACCTGAGCCCCCGCGGGCATAAGCCCGAGCACAACCCGCCGGGGTTCCGGCCGGAACGACGGCTAATCTCGCGCCCCGCACGCCAGGTGCATTTCTGTCTCGCCACCCCCGGCTGCTCGCAGCGGGACGAAGCTCGCCACGCCTTCGCTGTGCTCGACGTCATCCTCGGAAGCGGAAACAGCTCGCGCCTCTTTCAGGAGATCCGCGAAAACCGCGGCCTGGCCTACAGCATCGGATCATACCTCCAGGCCTACCGCAACGCGGGGCTGTTCGTCATCAGCGCCGGCGTCGCCAAGGAGAACTTCCAGCTCGTGCTGGACCTGATCGAGAGCGAACTCCTGCGACTGCGCGAGCAGGGGCCCTCCGAAGATGAGGTGGCCCGCGCCAAGACGCAGCTCAAGGTGGCGATCGCGCTGGCCGCGGAGAGCACCAGCTTCCGCATGCAGCATCTGGCCGGCTCGGAGGTCTGCTGGGGCCGGACGCTCTCACTGGGTGAGATCATCGCAGGGGTGGAAAGGGTCACCGCCGAAGACGTCGGGGAGCTGGCCCGCCTGGCCTTCGCCGGAGACCGTCAGGCTCTGGTCGCCGTAGGGCCGTTCACCGACTAGGGAGCACGACATGGCTACCATTCGCGTGCTGGTTGTTGGGGCGGCCGGTAGGATGGGCCGAGAGGTGGTGCGCGCCGTCTGCGCCGAGAAGAGCATGGAGCTGGTCGGCGCCGTTGACCAGGTCTGTGCAGGCCAAGACGCGGTCGGCCTCGCCGGCGCGCAGGCGCCCCCGGTATTGATCACAGACTCTCTCGCCGACGCCATCGCGCAGGCCTCGCCGGAGGTGGTGGTTGACTTCACCGTTCCCGACGCGGTGATGGCAAACGCGCGCACCGCCGTCAAAGCCGGAGTTGCCACGGTCGTGGGCGCCACCGGGATGACCGAGGAGAACCTCCGGGAGCTGGCGCGGCTCTGCGAGGAGAGGAGGACCCCCGCTCTGGTCGCTCCCAACTTCGCCATCGGCGCCGTGCTGATGATGCAATTCGCAACCCAGGCCGCGCGCCACTTCGACTCGGCCGAGATCATCGAGCTGCACCACGCCGACAAGCGCGACGCGCCCTCGGGCACCGCACTCCGAACGGCCCAGTTGATGGCGGGCGCGTCGGGCAGCAAGCTCGCCGGAGTGGAGTCCTCCGATGGGCGCACCGCGCGAGGTCAGGCCGAAGGCGCCATCCACATCCACAGCGTGCGGCTGCCCGGCCTGGTCGCCCATCAAGAAGTGATCCTCGGGGGCCTCGGCCAGACGCTCACCATCCGCCACGATTCCACCAGCCACCAGTCCTTCATGCCCGGCGTTCTCCTCGCAATCCGCAAAGTGCGCGGCCTCCGGGGTCTAGTCGTGGGGCTGGAGAAGATCCTGTAGCACTCGTCCCGGGGGCGCACTCGATGGGAGAGGTCCCGATGCCGCGTGTCCGACATGTCGTGCTGGCCTACATCACCCACGCTGACCGCCTCCTGGTCTTCGCCCACCCCGACTTTCCCGAAGCAGGCATCCAGGTTCCGGGCGGGGCGGTGAAGGAAGGCGAGAAGCCAGACGAGGCCATCATGCGGGAGGCCTTCGAGGAAACTGGCCTCGAGGGGCTCGAACTCCAGAGCTACCTCGGCGATCACGACGTCTACGTCGAGGCGCGGGATGAGGTTTATCACTGTCGCTTCTACCATCTCACATACCACGGCTGCCCGCCCGTGAGATGGCGACACGACGAAACAGACCCTGCGGATGGAAGCCCCGGCCCCATCACCTTCGAGTTCTTCTGGGTCAGATTGCCGGACGAAGTGCCGGCGCTCTCGGGCGAGCAGGACGCCATGCTCCCCGAGCTGCTCGATTCGCTCCCACCCGAGTGATCCTCGGAGGCCGCAGCCCTCCTCCCTTGGCTTCCTTGGCGCGCCTTCGCGGCCAACAGCAATCGCGGGCCCACATCCGGGCCCGCGATTCGTATGTGTCCGCTGTCTCCTCGGTCCTGGGGTGCCCTAAGGCATTCCTTGAGCCCCGCCTTGTTCTCACCCGCCCTGACACCAACTGCAGTCGGGGAATGCCGTCCTGACCGCGTCTTGTGAATCCCGACATCGCAGTATGACCCCTAGTCATACCCCAATCAAGCGTCCTGGTTTCCCGACTGACAGCCACCGGCATCCCTCTCGACTAGACGTCGCCCAGGCTTTCGCTCTCACAATCCCAGCCAATCTATGGAAAATGCACTTAAGGAAGGGATGGTCAGCACGGGCCGCTCCCTGTGGGACGGTCACGTGCCGGTCGTACATAGTACCTCCCCCACCTTCTAGCATGGCGTTACGGAGGCACGATAATGAGAAATGGGCGAGCCGACCGGGCGCGTCCGGGGTTCGCGAGATGGGCTGAGCTGCCGAAT
>CP070816.1:1951739-1957333 GCA_020344235.1 Armatimonadota bacterium | reverse complement strand
GGCACCCGGCCGGCCGCGTTCGCCGCACAGGTGAGCGTGACGGCGACGCGCTCACCAGACCCGGCGTCGAGAACCGCGTAATCCGCCGGGTCGCCGGGCAGCGGCGCGACGGAGTCTATGCGCGGCCGGCCCTCTCCCGCGGCCAGGCTCGCCGGATCGGTGAAGCAGGCATAGGAGAGGCCGGCGACGTGCGCGCTGCGGGGCCCGACATCGGCGATCGCGCTCCCGCGCAGGCGCGGCATCGACCCCCCGGCCACGCCGACGGTTCGCACGTCGAGGGTGCGCATGAACAGCCGATGTCCGCCCACCTCCGCCGTGCGCAGAAGCGCGCGGCCGTGCTGAATCGCGGTGATATCGCTGCTGGTGCCACCGACCTCGAGAAAGACTCCGTCGCTGATCCGCAGGTACATGAGCGCCGCCGCGACCCCGGCCGCCGGCCCCGAGAGCAGCGTCAGGAGTGGGCGCCGCCTCATATCCTCGACACGCATGACACCGCCGTCACTGCGCACGACCATCAGCGGTGCCGTGATACCGATCTCGCGTACTGCATTTTCGGTCATGTCGGCAGTCGCGATCGCCTTCGGCAGCAGGCTGGCGTTGATGACCGCGGTCCGGGTGCGCATTCGCAGGCCGTAGCGGCCCGATATCTCGTGCGTGCCGGTGGCGGGCAATCCGGCCTGCTGGGCGCGCGATATCACCATCTGCTCCCGGGTGGGGTCGTCAACGGAGAAGGCCTCGGCCGCGACGATGGTCTCCGCGCCTTGCTCGGCCAGCGCGGACAGGGCCTGGTCAGCCGCTGCTTCGTCGAGGCCTTCACTATCGAGGAAAGTGTGAAAGGTGGTGAGCCGGCGGCCGGGCGCGAGCGCGATGTCGCCCACCTGGGTCTCCCGCGCGGCGCGCCTGCCCTCAAGCCCGGAGCCGAGGGCGAGAATCCCCACGGGCGCGACGTCGCCCTCGAGCAGCGCGTTGGTGACCTGGGTGGTGCTGTATGCGAGGAAGCTCACCCTGTCGGGTGAGATGCTGGATTCTGCGAGCAGGACACGCAGGACCTCTACGACGCCCTCAGCTACGCCCCGGGCCGCGCGGTGTGTGGTCGGGACCTTGGCCTGCGCGGCCAGCCCCAGCGCGCCGGCCTCCAGCGCGGCCGCATGTGTGAAGGTGCCGCCGACATCTATCCCAATCCGGTACCTGGGCATAGCCCGCGCCCAAGGGCCTCTTCAGAAAGCCCTTTCCTGCATGACCTCGCCGCTCAGATAGACCCTGACCGAAATCGAGGACCCCTTCCCCGAAACCCTGTGCACGATCCTCTCGCCGGGCTTATGGACTTGCTTGTATGCGGTGCGTTCGCCCTCGTCGTCCTGGACCACGATCCGGACCTCTTGAAGGCCGGGCCCTGGGGGAACGATGAAGTCAATGTAGGTGCTGCGCGCCGCAGCGGCCGGCTCAACATCGAGCGACCGGGGCGCCGGTCCCTTGCTAACCAAAAGATCAACCCCCATGTTGCGCGGCACCTGCTCGCCCGCCTCGGGCACGTGTGCGACGACGTAGCCAATCGGCACTTTGCTGTCATAGACGGCCTTTTCCCTTCCGACTGACAGGCCGGCCTTTCGCAGCAGGGCACGCGCGCGGTCCACAGACATCTCGCGCACATCGGGCACCACCGACCAGCGAGAGCCAGAGCTGAGGGTAAGGCGCACGAGACGTCCCACTTTCACCTTCCGCTCCGGGGGCGGCTCCGCCAGCAGCACCCCGCCCTCGGGGACCTCCTCATCCGGCTTCTGACCCACGACCGCCGCCCGGAGCCCAATGGACTCCAACACGCTGGTCGCCTCTCGCTCCGTCAGGCCCACGAGTTTGGGGACGGTGACCTCTTCGGGGGCGGTGTACTCCCAGTACCAGGTGATGCCGTGGTAGAAGGCTGCCAGGAAACCGATGATTACAAGCAGCTCTAAGAACTGCGGCAACAGCGCACGACGCGGCCGCTCGCGCCTGGGCCACATGCCCATTCTCGGTCCCACTTTCGGCATATCCGCGTCGGGCTCTTGCCGCATCGAGAATCGCTTTCTATCGCCGGTGCCTGCGGACGCGCGCGGTTGCGGCCTGGTGCTCCGCGAAGGTGCGACTGAATATGTGAGACCCATCTGACCGCGCTACGTAGTAAAGATAAGGCACTTCGGCTGGCTCCATAGCGGCGCGAATGCTGGCTTCCCCCGGGTTGCAGATCGGCCCCGGCGGCAGCCCTTCGTGCAGGTAGGTATTGTACTCGCTCTCGATCTGCAGGTCTTCATAGCTAAGCCGTTCCTTACGATTGTCCCCGAGCGCGTACTGCACTGTGGCGTCGCACTCGAGCCGGCGCCCGCGCTCGAGGCGGTTCATCAGCACCCCTGCGATGATGGCGCGATCATCCTCCCGCTGCGCCTCTGCTTCCACTAGAGAGGCGAGGATTATCACTTCTGTTAGACGCCGTCCGCCGTAGTCGGCCCCACCTTCGAACAGCTCTTGCCACACGACCTGGTCGAAGCGCCGCAGCATCTGCGCGACGATATCCTCGGCGGCTTCGCCGCCCTGGACCCGATAGGTGTCCGGGAAAAGGTAGCCCTCCAGGCTGTCATTCGGCAGCGGGAAGCCGACTTCGAATGCCTGTGGATGACGAGAGGCGTTGAGGAAATCGTCGGCCGCGGCCAGCCCTTTGTCCTCGACCTCCTGCGCGATCTGCCACAGGGTGTAGCCCTCGGGGATGGTGAGCCAGCGCCAGGCACTCTGCGCGCTTCGGCAGAGGGCGTCGAGGATCTCCATGCCGGTCATGCCGGAATCCAGCTCGTGCCTCCCGGCCTGAATGCGCCGCCACTTCCCTGTCAGATAGCCGGCCGCGGCGAGCGCGGTGGCGTTTCGCACCAGGCCCATGTCCTCGAGCATCGCCGTGACCTCCCAGGCGGACTGGCCCTCGCGCACGGTCACCACCCTGCGCGGCCCGGAGCCGGCGGGCGTCACCACCGTCCACACCGCACCGGCGGCGATCAGCACCGGCAGGCACAGTAGCACCAGCAAGGCTCTTAACCAGGTGCGCCTCCGTGGCGGGCTGTCTTCAGTCATTCCCTTCGATTCCTTTGGCGCGCTTCCAGGTAGCTCTGCAAGATCAGCGAGGCGGCGACGCCATCCCGCAGCTCCCGCCGACGGGCCCGCCGTTGGCCGGAGGCGATCAGGGCTCGGTCCGCCTCCGCTGTGGTCAGGCGTTCATCCCACAGCTCCACCTGAAGGCCCAACTCCCGGCGAAGGGCTGCCGCGAACCGCCGCGCCCGCCGCGCGGCCGGTCCGGGGGAGCCATCCATGTTGAGCGGCAAACCGACCACGATCATTTCCACCTTCCGCTTCGACGCGAACTCCCCGATCCGCGCAATGTCCTCCGCGCGCGAGGTGCGCTCGACCACGGAGAGGGGCCGCGCCATGATCCCCAGCTCATCGCTGACGGCCACTCCGATGCGGCGCTCGCCGAAGTCAATGCCCAGGGCCCTCATGCGCGCGCCTCCGCGGGCCGCGCGGCCACGAAGATGGTCGCGCTGGCGGTGACGCCAAAGGCCGCGGCTGCCGCTATCACGCCCGAGTCATTGACCAGCACCGCCACCAGAGCCAATACCACAGCTCCGATGAAACCCGCGGCAAGCGCGGGCTGCGCGGCGAGCGACTGCCGGACAGGCCCGCCGCGGGAGAGCAGCCGCCAGAGCAGCACGGCGAAGAGCAGGAATCCGATCAGCAAAGGCAGGCGGTAGGAGAGCAGCAAGCCCCAGTTCATGGCCGCCTTCCGCCGGATCGCCTCTTCTAGCATACCCCCATCGCCGGCGAGGAGAGCGGCAGCGCCCGCCCCGATGTGCGTGCGGTCTGCGGCGGGCCGCAGGAGATCGAGGGCGGCGGGGGCCAAGGCGCTCGCGGCGAGCACCGCGACCGCGACCAGCAGCGACTTGAGCAACGGTTTGCGCGCGCGCAGCAGCCACAGTGTCACCAGGCCGGCGGCGGCCGCGAAGGCGCCTCCCCAGTTGGCGCCCGCGCGGGGAGCGCCGATCGCGAGCACGACGGCAATGCCCGCAAGGGCCGCCAGCCATCTGGCTCTTGGCGCGGCTTGGAGGAGGGCGCCGAGTCCGATGACAGCCATTGCCGCGAGAAAGCCCATGTACTCGTTTCCTATGCCATAGAAGCGCGCGCCAGACATCACGCCGAAGCCGAAGGTGGACCGCCGCATCAGGGGCGATCCCAACACGACGTCCACCACTATCAGCCCCGCCGCGAGCAGCATCGCGGCCGCGAGGGCGCGCGCCGGCGGCCGGATGCGCCCGGCCAGCAGCGCGGCGGCCGCCGCAATCGCCGCCGCCGAAAGGAGGTGCGGCGCCGCCCGGTCCAACCCGGCGATGGGCGCGACCAGCAGCCCGATCGGCGCCAGCGCGACCGCGAGCCCGGCGGCTCCGAGCCGCCTCAGCCCGTGCGGCCACCACAAACTGAAGGCCAGCGCCATTGCAAGCACGAAACCGCCATAGGCCAGATACCAGTTCCCGGCGGCAAAGCGCAACTGGTAGCGAGTTGACAGCGACCGATCCAGGTAGTCCAGTCTGCTCAGCGCGTTGGCCGCGGGTACGGCCTCCATAGCGTGCCCGCTGATGGATCGGTACCGGTGAGCGACGATATGCCATACATCAGGCCCTGCAGGCGCCACGCGATGGATGCCCCACCTTGCGAGCACTGTTGGCGCGAAGTCGGCCGCATTGACGAGGCCCGGCCAGCGCGTGCCGCTGCTCGTGAGCAGCCCAGGCGTCGTCTCGGGGTCGGTCGCGTACACGACCACCGGGCCGAGGGAGCGTTCAGGTGGACTCAGGTACTGAGGGGAGATGGGCGAGATGACAATAACCTGCGCGCTATACCCCTTCAGCGCGGCCACCGCGTCGCCAATGATCGCGTCTGCCGTGCGGAGCGCAGCGGCCTTGGCCGGGGACAGGTCTCCCGGGGCGCTCGAAGGATTGATACTGTCTGCCCGCTCAGGGCTGCTGAGGTTCAGCAAGATGATGTGGTAGTGGAGCAGAGCTTCGCGAAGGGCGCTTTGGACAAGCTCAGGGTTCAGCTCGCCGCCTGCGCCGGGCCCGGCGCGCAGGCTGTTGCCCATCCGGCAGTAGTCCACCTTGCCGAGGTCGTCGGCAAGCACAAGCAGGCCGAAGCAGCGCAGCGGACCGGCGGCTGGTTGGTCGTCGCCGATCACCGCGGTAGCGAGGCCATGAAACTGGAGCAGCCCGCCGAGCGCGCCGACCTGCGCGCCTGTGTTCGCCTCTTCGTTTGCGCGCCGGAGAGGGGCAAGGTCAGCCTGCACACCCACTTCGCCCCACTTTTCGGCTCGTCCCATATCGGCGGCGCCGACGGCAGACCTGCCGGCACCCAGGGTCACCCATGTGCGGTGGGGATCGGCGTCAGAGGGGGACGCAACCGGCATGAGCCCGACCGCGCCGCGCGCCATGAGCTCGTGGAGGTTGGGCATCTCGGTGGAGCGCAGTTCGCTCCAACTCACCCGCGGCATGGTGACGATGAGGGTGCGAGGTCCGGTGGTCTGGGGCTCGTGG
>CP070816.1:1943729-1951639 GCA_020344235.1 Armatimonadota bacterium | reverse complement strand
GGCCGCCCGCCACCAGCTCTGCCCTGCGACGGGAGGACAGCAACCTGCCGGCCGTGGCTCCGGGCGCGCACATGCTGGTGCGGAGCCAGTCCCAGCATATCGGCAGGCACAATCTCGCTGCCGCCCGCCAGCTCCAATACCGCAAGGTTGGCAGCAACGCGTGGCGCCCGGTCGGCGCACTTGCCGTTCCCCCGTACGACATGCCGTTGCTCTACCCGAGCACCTGGTTTGCCGATGGCGACCCCATCACGACCCAGCGCCTGTCAACGCCCATTGCGTCAGCGACCGAGAACTTTATCGGGGGGCAGGCAAGGCAGAGCGAACTGGACACCGACCCCGCCAACTACGGCCCCCAGGATTTCGCCGAGGACGTGTGGTCCCTCTGGATTCATCCGCAGGCCCCGGCCGGCCTTGATCTGGAGTTCCGCGTCACTCGCTCGGGCCAGCCGTTCGAGCAGTACCTCTCGTATCCCCGCCTGACAGTGGCGGGCTACGCTCCAACCGAGATGGATGTGAAGGCCAACCAGCTCTTCGCAAATGCGCGGCCTCTGGCCCAGCTCCGAATGCAGAGGGACGACGCCTGGTGGGACCTATCCGACCGGCTCCTGTTCCCCTTCACCATAACGCGCCGGCTGAAGGCCGTCACGACCGCCGACCTGATGCTGGACAACTCGGACGGCATGCTCGCACGCGACAATCGGGTCAGCAGTTGGAACTACGACGTTTCCAGCGCCTATGATCCGCTACTGGACGAGGGGCGCCTCGTTCGCATACAACAGGGAGTCGAGCTGCACCCCAACCTGGCGTACAGCATGCCCTACGCATGCGTGAGCGCCTCCCCCACGCGACCTGAGTCACTGCGCGGCACTGAACTCAGCGACGGCGGATTCGGCCAGCCGCGCAACGAGGTGGACGACGCCTGGGTGGGATGGCATGGCACAGAGGCCACCGTGGTCTTCAGTCTGTCCCCGGCCCGGCAGATCCATTCCGTCGCCGCGAGCCTGCTGAGCCGCTCTGCTGCCGGCGTGCTGCTGCCGACTTCGGCCTCCGTGACCTTGGTCGGAAGCGCAGGCAGCTACATGGCGCCCCTTCCCGTTGACCATCTTCGAGACGATCCAGCGGGCCGCCGCCAGTATATCTGCGGTTTGGACGTCCACCAGCAGGATGTCTCTCAGGTGATCCTTCGGTTCTCGCCCAAGTCCCAGGAGGCATGGATCCACATAGACGAGATTGCCATTTACGACGAGTCCACCACCATGGACTGGCTCAAGACAACTTTCACCGGCATCTTGGGCGATGACATAACTCAGCACGCCACCGATCGCGGCGTCATTCACCTGGGCCAGGTCCGCGACATGACCAAGCGCCTGGCCGACCTCTTCATAGAAGTGTTCGATCATTACGCGGACCTGCCGATTGAGGAGATCGTCGAGGACCTGCTGACCAGTGCGCGCTACGAGGCCGCGCTCAGCGGCGATGACTACTCGCTCGACTCCACGGCCTTCATCATGCCCAAATGGACCGAGCAGAATGCGAGCCTCCTGGACGCTGGCTCCCAGCTCGCGAAGATGATCGGCTGGGTCTTGGAGGCCGATGACGACGGCATCTACACCCTTCACGACCTCGAGTGGACCACCCAGACCGGGGAGGAGACCTACCTCTCGGATCGCGACCTGCTCGGCTGGGCCCCGTCGGTATCGGGGATCAACCTCCGCAACCGCATTGTCGTCAAGAGCCGTGATGCCCGCAATCGAGATATCCGCGTCACGGTACAGGATCCGGAGAGCATTGCGCGCTACGGGCCTCGGTTGTTCACCATCTTCGAGCCGACCATGCGCTCTGCACCGCTCGCCCGCCAGCTCGCCAACTCTATTCGCCGAGATTACAGCTGGATTCAGCCGACCGGCTCCGGTGTCATCGCCGGCGATGTCTTCATGCGGCCGGGCCGCGTGGTCACTGTGGTGCATAGTGGCTGCACTCACTCCGGCCCGGAACAGCTCTATCGGGTCGAGGCCGTGACCCATCGTCAGACCGGGCACCGGCACGGACAGCACACCATGACCTTGGAGCTCCGCGGCTACCGGCACCGGGTGCCCAGCGCGCCGGATAGTCTGGTAGCTCATCCCATGGAGAGCGCGGTGCGGCTCGACTGGGCGCCCCAGCCGGAAGACCCCTCCATTGTCGGCTATCGCGTTTTTCAGGCCGGTACCGTTGCGGGCAGCTACTCACAGGTGGCCAGCACTGGCGTGCCGCCAGCGACGGTGACGAGCCTGACCAACGCCCAGACCTACTGGTTCAAGGTGGCCGCCTGGAACACGGCCGACGTGCTGGGCGAATTCGCCGGCCCGGTGCCGTGCGCGCCGCAGAGCGGCGGCCTCCCCACGCAGGCCGAGGCGACCTGGCAGCCTCAGAGCCTGACTGCGAGTCTGGTCTACATTTGGGGCATGAGCCGCCCCTCGCTCGCCTGGTACCCGCGCCTGCCCGCGCCCACGGACACCTGCTATAACATCTATCGCTCTCAGGTCAGCACCGGTCCCTACTCCCTTATCGCCACTCGCACCCAGCCCGGCGCGGGCCTGGTTACATGGATAGACTACAGCACCGAGCGCCTGCGCGGCAGCCTGTACTACGAGGTGACCTTCTACGACCCAGGCAACAACTTCGAGAGCTGGCCCAGCCCTGTCGCCCAGGTCGTCATTCCCTGACTCCCAATGGAAGGCTAGCGTCATGAGTGATGAGTTCACCCCGGCCCTTCGCCCTGACCTGTTCGGCCAACTGGCGGCCACCGACCCCTTCCAGGGACGCGCCCGCCGTCTCTTCGAGCGCGGCCAGGTGTTGGCTGTCAACGGCAACCAGGCGGACCTTCGCGTCGGCTATGATGCTCACAACAACCCCCTCGAGTTGAGAGAAGTCCCGATCATCTCGGGCTACGTCCCGCGTGTCGGCGACTGGGTCTCGATTCAGTATGAGGCCGGGCACTCCGGATCCCCCTGGGTGACCGGGCCCAGCATGGCCGCCGACGAGTCCCAGGATTCCGCCGGAATCGGCGTCTTCTCTGTCTCCTCCCAGGAACCGTCCGACCCCCAGAAGAGCACTATCTACTTCGACGACTCCGCCGGCACCTGGCGCGGGTGGAACGGCACAGCATGGGTGGACATTCCCACCGAGCTACACAACACCCTGACCGATCTCCAGGGAGGCAGCCCGGGTGGCTACTATCACTTCTCCGCCGCCGAACACGGGGCACTCCAGGATCTCTACGACGGCGATGGGATGGCCTCTGCCTATATGAAGCGGCTTCTGTTCAAGGCCGTTGGCACCAGCGCCACTCAGCGCACGCGCATGTTCGAGAAAGACGGCGATTTCTTCTGGGCGATAAACGCCACCTACGATGAACAGGCCGACCAGTGGAACCGCATTGACACCACCAAGTACGCCTACCTCATCGCCCTCCATTCCAAGAACAACATCCCGACCGAGCCGATAGGCGGCGCGGCCTGGTGGCGGGCCGTGCCGGGCAACAACCCTATCGGTGACTATGCGGCCGTCGGCGGCTGGCAGCTCGGCTTCATGATGACCGAGCACCGCAACTACGTCATGGGCGGCATGAACCTAGAACTCGATGGCTCCGGCGCCCCTCCCTACGGCCGCTTCACACAGATCGGCTCCAACGACCCCTCCGGCACGGTTGTCACGGCGATGCAGCGGAACTCCTGGTATGAGGGCAGCGGGCAGTGGGGTCGGGACTCCCACGACAAGAGTTCCGCCATCATCGGCCTCGACGAAGACGCCAACCTCTTCGTGTGGTGGTATCCCGACTCCTCGCAAGGCAACGCCCCCTGGGCGACTTCGGCCTGGCAGCAGCGGGCGAGGCTCAACCTTAGTGGCAGCGTCCGCGGCCGTCTAGACGTTATCCGCTCCAGCGGTGAGACTAACATCGGCTGCTCGGCGTTTCTCTCGAAGCACAAGACTTCCGGTGACATGGTCGATGGCTTCGCCGCAGGATACGCCCTTGCCATCGAGGACTCCGCCGGAACAGAGAATGTCATCGCTGCCATCTACGGCGTGCGAGCAGGGGCGGACAACACGGGAGCGCTTTCCTTTCGCGTGGCTTCAGGCGGGTCGCTCGCCGAGCGGATGAGGCTCACCTCTGCCCAGGTCCTCCTTCCCAGCGCGGGCAGCGCAGCCGTTCCCGCAATCGCCCGAAGCAGCTATGCCGACGATGGCATCTACTGGCCCGCCAACGGCCAAGTGGGAATCACCACCAGTGGCGCCCTGCGAGCTTCCGTCCTCGACAACCACTTGAAGCTCGAGGACAGCGTTGGGATCGCAGCGGGCATCGCCTACAACTCAGCCTATCCCTTCTACCTCCGTGGCTACTTCGCTGATACGAGTGGCGCTCAATACGGTCTGCTCTTGGGCTCGCTTTGGCAGCCCGGCCAAGACAACCACAGCGGGACGATGTACGGCTTTATGTCTTCTCCCACCTGGCTGCCCGCCGGTGCTCATGCTCTGGCCGCTGCTCGATCCATCGTGGCGCGCGTGGCGACAGCTGTTGCCGGCGCCACTGTGAGCAGTGTCTGTCTGTTCGATTCGTGGCCCTACTTCTATGGGAGTGCGGATGCAAGCACCTCCTACACTACAGTCTTCGATTTCTATGCCAGAGAACGCGGCGGGGCTGGCACCATCGGGACTCGGTATGCCTTCTACATTCCGTCCGACTTCAGCACGGGTGTCACAACGCCATGGGGCATCTTCATCGACGATGACATTCCCAGTCGCATGAATGGCAAGCTCGCAATTGGCGCCGAACCATTGTCCAACCAAGCTGATGTTTCGCTCCTGAGAGACGGCGTGTTGGCGATGAGAGAGACAACCACTCCGACCCCCGATGCAAACCACGGCAAGCTTTACACCAAGAGCGACAACAAGCTCTACTTCCAGGACGGTGCCGGAACTGAGCATCAGGTCGCCTTTGCGTGAGGAGGTAAGACATGTACTACCCGCCTGACAAAGTGAGGGCCATCATCCACGCCCTGCATGACACGTTCGCCGACGAGCACCGGGCTGCGGACCTCCTGAAGCAGCTCCGGGAAGCACACCCAAGCGCCTTCGCCACAGTCGTTGCCCTGTGCAGGACCAGGCACGACTCACAACTCGCGGCAACACAAGCGACGCTGCCGCCGCGCTTCGACGATCTGGCGGAAGGCGACCTGGACGCCATTGCTGACGGATCGGAGGATGCTGACCATGAGCCAGCCTGATAGCGACAAATCCGACCTTTCCGAGGCCGATATCGAACGGCTGCGCCTGGAGCGGTTCCGATAGCGCGTGGCGCGCGTCCTCGAGGTCATGCAGGAAGAACGGATCGACTGGCGCGGTGTGCCGTTCGTTACCCCTGACGGTCGCATTGGGGTGCGCGTCGTACCCGCGGAGATGGACCGACCATGACGGGCGCACCAGTGGAGGCCCTCACTATTCTCAAGGAGTACGGCCTCGCCGGAGTCATGGCCTGGCTCTTCTGGTGGACTCTGCGTCGCACAATGGCCTCTCACGACGCGGCCGTGCACGAACTCAAGGGCCAGCTTGACACCCAGGCACAGGCCACGCAGGCCGCGGGTGAGCGCTTCGCGCACGTGGTCGAAAACCACATGAACCATGTCTGCAATTCCCTGGCCCGCTTCGGCGCCAGCCTCTCCCATCAGGCCGAGGAGCAGCGTCGGTGGCAGGATAGGCTTCTCGAAACAATGGAGCGGATCGCTGCCCACCTGACCGCGGACAGGAGCGGCTGACAATGGTTCGCAGCACTGAATGGGTCGAGTCAACCTTCGGGCGCTTCGCCTGGCGGGACCATCAGAACAAGCGCGGCGCGATCGAGATCCTCGGTGAATGGGAGCGGCAGAACATCATCTCCATCGCGCCACCCTTCGAGCTGCGCGACGCGCGCGCCCGGCGGCTCTCCATCATCCGGTGCCATCGCCTGGTTGCATCGGCGTTGACTCGGCTGCTGAACGACCTGAAGCGGCGCGGCCTCTGCCACCTCGCCAACAGTTTCGATGGATGCTTCGTGCCGCGCCACATGGGGTGGAACCCCCGTCGGCCGCTCTCTCGACATGCTTGGGGGATTGCGGTTGACGTCAACGCGCGCCTCTTTCCCTACGGCTCGCGCGCAAAGCAGGACCCGCGCTTCATCGCTGCCTTCGCCCGACAGGGCTTCGCCTGGGGCGGCGAGTGGCGCACGCCCGATCCCATGCACTTCGAGGTCGTGGACCTGCCGCAGCCCGCGCGGCCGCTCGCCATTCTCCTTGATGGCGAGCGCGTGATCGAGGGATTCCTCCACGACGGACGCGCGGTCGCCCCAGTGCGCGAGATCGCGGAGGCCATGGGGGCGAGGGTGGCGGCGCGTATCGCGGAGGGGGAGGTCGAGATCCACACACCTGGAGGTGACTGCTAATGAGACGCTTCTGGAGAATCTACCGCTACGCCCGCCGACTCTTCTGGTTCCTCGAACTGCTCATCAGCCCCGACAGAGCTGCGGAGGTGCTGCTCAACCACCCGCACGTCCGGCGCTGGCTCGAAGCGCAGCCCCCCGAGGACCAGCGCAAGATCCGAGAGGCCGCGCCCCTCGTCGTGGCCGCGATCCTGGCCTCGCTGGACTAACTCAGAGGTAACCGCCCAGCCGGTGCACCTGTGGTATGACTCTCACCCGAGAGAGATATCGCTTTGCGATCGCCTGGAACTCCAGCATCTGCTCCGCCGCAGGTGCCGCGACGCCCGAGCGGACCGGTGTCGCCGACTGAAGGATCAGCGCCATCTCCTCATTGACGCCTTTGATCAGTCGCGCCGCTTGCTCGATCTCCCCGGGATCGCAGTCGGCGGTCACAACACACTTCACGAGGTCCAGCCGCGTGCGGTCCTCAACCGCGGCCAGCCCGAGCAAGAAACGTTCATGACTCCCCCACAGCGGCCCCTGCCCCGTGCACGACGGCAGCTTGATGTCCATACACACCACATCGAGATGCGGTAGCACTCGCACCAGCTCATCCGCCAGCGTCCCGTTCGTTTCGAGATAAGCTCCGAGCCCAAGGTCACCCAGCATCGGCAGCAGCTCAAGGAGCAGATTGGCGCGCAGCAGCGGCTCCCCGCCGGTCAGCGCGACCGAGTGATGCAGCCCCGGCTGCGGCCGCACCAGCCGCCGCACCGCCCCCGCGATGTCCGCGGCCGACAGCGGATTCGCAACCCCCTCGAAGTCCTGTCTTCCGGGGGTCCTCTCCACACGACACACCGGCGGCTCCGTCTTCGCCGCCGGTGTGTCACAATACGCGCAGTCCAGATTGCATCCCGCAAACCGCACGAACACCTGCCGCTCCCCAACCAGCAAGCCTTCGCCTTGAATGGAAGAGAAGATCTCGACCAATGGCGCGGTCATTGCCGGCCCGCCTCGTCCCTGCCAAGGCCCGCCTCGTCCGCCACTTGGAACTCCGTCATCTTCGTCACCCTGACAAAGGCGCGGGGACTACTCCACCCGCTTCACCTTCAGCGAAGCTTTGCGCGCGCTTTCGATCTCAGCCGCGTATGCCGACAGGACCTTCTTTGCGAAGTCCCGCGGCTCAAGGCCCAGCTCCTCAACACCAATCGCTGGCACCGGCGCGCCCTCCCCGCGCACGTTGAAGCCGGCGTGGATCAGCCCCGAGTCCGGCGAGGTCGTGGCCACCGACACCGACAGCTTACGGTCACCCAGATAGAGGTCATCCCCGTCTCGCCGGATCAACGCCTCCCCCAGGTGCGCGTTTATGATCTCACCCGCAAGCGCCATGAGCAAGCGCTGCCGGTCCGTGATGTGGCCGAGCCCCAGGCCGTGGTGCTCGACGATCATGTGCAGCATGTTCGGGCTGCGTATATCCGCGCCG
>CP070816.1:1940139-1943629 GCA_020344235.1 Armatimonadota bacterium | reverse complement strand
GTAGGCGTGCTTGCCGATCCCCGTGTCGAGGAAAAGCTCGTGGATATCCCGCAGCCGGCACGGCACGCGGTTGATGAAGTACTCCCCCTCCCCCGTCCGAAACACCCGACGCGTGATGGTGATCTCCGAGAAATCCAGCGGAAGCGTGTTATCGCTGTTGTCCAGGGTAAGCGATACCTCCCCCACCCCGGCCCGCCGCCGGCTTTCACTTCCCGCGAAGATCACATCATGCGCCCGCGACGAGCGCAGCGACTTCATGCTCTGCTCGCCCAGGGTCCAGAGGATCGCGTCCGCGAGGTTGCTCTTCCCACTCCCGTTCGGCCCCACGATGCCGCTGACCCCGCGGCCGAACTCCAGCGTCGTATCGTCAGCGAAGGTCTTAAAACCGTTCAGCTCCAGGCGCTTGAGGTACAAGGCGAGCCCCTTTCTGCAACTCTGCTGCTACGTGTGCTGTATCTCTTCGTCTGCCAGTGCCGCGACTTTACGGTGCCACAATGCTCACCGCGCCCCCAGCCGTCAAAGAGCGGCGAGCGGCATCATAGCACCCGCCCGGCACAAGTGGGAACGACTACCCGGAGAATACCACCCCCGCCCCACCTTTCGCGATGCACGGCTGCACCGCGGATGCGGGCGCTTCACTCTCGCCAGATGACACGGCAGCTTCTCTGCTGTGCCCCTGGATATGTTGGCCCTCTGGGTACAAGGTCGTAGTCTAGCGTGCTCACAGCGAGAGTATGGGGGCACCAGGTGAAGAAGTGGCCACAGTAGAACTCCCATCGAACGGATACTCTTTCCTCCAGCGGGGCAGGAGGTCCTACCTTGATCGGTTCAGGGCAACTTGCACCAGGCCGTCGCAGAGCAGTTGTGCCTCTGGCACTCATCTGCGTTCTTCTGACATCGCTGGGCTGTTCCGATCCCGTCCCTGTTGAGACACTTATTGCGAGGCTGAACTACTACAGTGCAGATACCCGACGCGACGCGGCAAAGAGACTCGGCGAGAGAAAAGACCCTCGCGCCGTGGAACCCTTGATTGGCGCCCTGAGCGACACGGACCCCGGCGTGAGACAATGTGCAGCAATCGCGCTGGGCGAGCTCGCAGACGGCCGCGCGGTTGACCCATTGACGCACTCCCTGACAGATGTATCCGACGACGTTGGATTTGCGGCTAGAGACGCTCTGCAGAAGATGGGCCGATTTGCTATCGAGCACGCGATCGCTAGTCTGATTGAAGATCTCAAGTATCCTGATCAGCGAAGAGCGACAGCAGACGCCCTGGCGAAGCTGGGGATGCCCGCGGTCCAGCCCTTGATCGTCGCCCTGGGGCACCAGGACCGCTCCGTCAGCGAGGGCGCAACCGTAGCACTAACGCAGCTGGGTACACTGGCGACCCAGCAACTGATTGACCGCTTAGATCACCAAGAAGCCACTGTTCGCGAGGCAGCAGCAACAACATTGGGTCACATCGGCGATCCAGATGCTGTTCAACCACTGGCTGGGACGCTCAATGATGAAAGCTGGGAAGTGCGAGTCAGTGCGGCGACGGCATTATCCCGGATCGATCATGCAGATGCCAGCGAAGCCTTGCTGCGCGCGCTCAGGAATGGCAACTTGGCAGCCGCACGTGGAGCATATCCATTCTACATCCGGAGAGCAGTGCCTGGCTGCGAAGATGCTCTCGTGAATGCTCTCCTTAAGTACGGTGACCAGTCCATGGCCTTGGTTTTCCTGAACTGCCAGAACAAACGACTAGAGGAAAGCGCGCACACGTGGGCTAGACAACACGGATATAGCGTGATGCCCGCCTACTCAGGTGAGCGCCCCATACGCTGGGGTTCGGATTAGCGGCGAGCTCCTCACACTCGAGACTCGTCTCTCGCTGCTGCCGAACACACGGCTCTACTCTCGCCGTGCAAAGGCCTGCTCGAGACCCTCCTCCAAGAACCTCACATCCTCCTCCAGCTCGCCCGGCCTCTCCTTCGAGCAGGCCCACACACACAGCATTCTCCGCCTCCCTCACCCTAGCTGATGCAAACGCCCCCGGAAGAGTTCCCCAGAGCCCACCGCTCCGATCCCAGCCTGCACTTCCTCGCGCTACCCTCCGTAGCGCCGGATCGCCTCGTACATCGCCACCACGTTCTCGGTGGGGATATCCGCCATCATCCACTGATCCGGGCCGGCAATGTAGCCGGTAGGTCCCAGAGCAGCAATCGTCTCTCTCACTGCCTCGCGCACTTGTCGGGCCGTGCCGTGGGGGAGCACAGTCTGGGTGCTGATGCCGCCGTGGAAAGCCATTTTGCCCTTGTACCGCGCGGCCAGCAGCGCCGGCTCCATGTCATGCGCGGCCGTCTGCACCGGGTCGATGACATCTATGCCGCACTCGATCAGGTCCGGGATGATGCTGCTCACCGCTCCGCAGGTGTGATACATCACCTTCAGCCCATATCCCTTAGCGTGCTGGGCCAACCGAGTGATCTGGGGCAGGAAGAACTTGCGGATCGAGTCACGGCTGATGAAGAGCGAATCCTGCGTTCCGAAATCACTCCCGAAGAAACACACGTCAACATACTTGGCGCAGCGCGAGAACAAGGCTTCGTTGATGTCGAGGAAGCCGTCGGTCACCCTCTCCACCAGCCCGGCGATCAGCTCGGGGGCATCCACCATGGCCATCAGGAACTTCGCCTCCCCCATCTTGCGCCGCGGCAGGGTGAACATGGTGGCCCACACCCCACCGAGCACCGCAAGTCCTGTTGCCCTCGCCTCCTCGAGCTGTCTGGCCGCTCTCTCGAGATCCACCGTCCGCCGGCTCGGCCACTCGAGGCCGTCCAGGTCCTCGACTCTCTCTACATGAGACAGATCTGGCAAGTCCTGGTACACCGTTGCCTGAATGGTGTCTGCATCGAAGTGCCGCGTTATCTCCATCGGGTCCGAGAGGTGGAGGTCCTGCATGAGGCGGGCGCTCACATCATCTTCCGCTGCGAAGAAGCACGGGACGCGATCCACCTCCTGGTGGTCTATCGCTCGCAGCACCCGCTCCCTGTGTCCGAGTTGACCGGCCACTCGCTCGTCCTTGGTCGCCCCCAGCCGGAGACTTCGCGGTTCTACTTGCAGAGGCGGCTCCCTACCCGGTAGCCGCCTCTGCAAGGCCGAAGTGATGCCGCTAGGCCTTCTGCCCCACCGCGGCCAGACTCTCCTCCAGCAGCCTCACATCCTCCGCGATCATATCCGGCTTATCCTTCGTATAGACCCCCACACACACTGCGTCCCCCGGCCGCATCTTGCTCGCCGTGTATCGGAACGCCTCCTTCGGATCATGGCGCCCGCCGGCCAGAATCTTATAGTGGATCACCGGCTTCGAGAGCTTCTGGATCGTCGCCGTCATCCGCTCCCGGTCCGCGTCATCGAAGATCTCATCCTCCACCGTGATGTGCTCCGGCGACTTGTCCCGGAAGATCGGGTTGTAGTGAGAGCACATGTAGAAGTCGCAGTCCAG
>CP070816.1:1935815-1940039 GCA_020344235.1 Armatimonadota bacterium | reverse complement strand
TCCCGGCTTGCTTCATCGAGCAAGCTCAGCTTCGTCCATGCGGCGGAGCTTGCTCTTTGCGCCTTGGTCCCTCGTGCTCAGTCCCACGATCAGCCGCGTGCACCCCTCCTCCAGAGCCCCCAGCATCAGCTCCCCCACCCCGTAGCTGCTCGCCAGCAGCGGATTCCTCTGCTCGGGCGGCACCAGCGGCAGCCCGGCCGCCGCTGCCATCTCCACCACCCCCGTCACATCATCCCCCAGAACCCCAAAGGTCGCCTTCAGCGGGTCGCCCATGGGCCCCGTCACCTTTTGGTGTACGAAGCGACCCTTGGTCGCCAGCACGAGAGCCTCCACGGTTCCCTCTCCGCCGTCGGCCAGCGGGATGGACACTATCTCCGCCTCAGGCAGCACGTCCCTCACCCCCTGCACGATGGCATCCGCCGCCTCGGCCGCGGTAAGGCTTCCTTTGAAGCTGTCCGGAGCGACGATGATATTCATACTTCCAGTTCCTCAGCAGACTGCGCCGCAGATCCTGGGCCCGGCACCTGCACTAGCGGCCCCCGAAACCTACCCGCGACGCCAAGCCGCGATCACCCACAGAATGAAGGTCAGCAACACGCTCAGCACCAGACACGTAACCACCGGAAAGGCAAATGTGAACCCAGGTCGCGAGACCACAATGTCCCCGGGCAGCAGGCGCCCTCCCCTTCCCCCCAGCGCTCCCAGCAGCGCGCCCAGGCCTATGGTCAGCACCCCCAGCACAACTAGCCCCAGACCAAGCCAGATGAGTGCTCGGTCCATCGCCCTCACCAAGTCCGCTTACCTGTGTCTCTGCCGACCGGCACCGTTCCGCCTCGGAGCAGATGCCGCGCGCGCCCCCAACTTGCTGATCGCGCGCAGCGCCCGACGCTCCGCCCTTTCGAGTTCACTGAAACGGCATCCACAGTAGTTCTGTCGATAGAGGCCCATTTCCCGCGCGCGTTCACAGCTCTCGCGGTAGCTCTCGCGCAAGTCGGCAGATCGGAATTCCAAGCCGAACCGCTCTGCGGCCCGCCGCCCGATGTCCGCTATCGCGGCCACATCCTGGTAGGGGCTGATCAGCAGCGTGCTGGAGAATCCCCCGAACCCCCGCGCGCCGGCCTCCTTCGCGGTCTCCACGAGGCGCAGCTCATAGCACGCCTCGCACCGACTGCCTCCTCGCCTGGCCAGCGCCAGCAGGAACTTGTCCAACCCCATTCCGCGGCCCGCAGGCAACAGGGGCAGCTCCATTCGCCGCGCCCCCTCGGCCAACACCTCCTCCCGGCGAACACGCTCCTCCTCGGGGTGCACGTTCGGGTTGAAGAACCACCCCACTACCTCATCGCCGAGCCGCCGGAAGTAATCCGCCACCACGGTAGCGCACGGCCCGCAGCAGCAGTGGAGCAGTAGCTTCACCAGTGCTTCTCCGTCGAACCCGACGCCCGCCACCTCACCCAGCAGTCACCTTCTCTGGAGGCGGCCGAAGCGCACTGCTATCGTCGCCCTCTGACTCAAGCAGCGCCTCCCCCAGTTGGACCGCGCGCGCCCGCGCCTCCCGAAAGGCGCTGCGCAGCACCTCCGCCCGCCGCTGGCGATCCGGGTCCTGCGTGCGCAGAAACATTAGCGCCTCGAAGTTCGACTCGTTCAACAGATTGTAGGCCAGCCGCCGATATCGGTGCGCAGGATCGAGCCGCACAGAAACCTCCATCCGCTCTGCCAGCGTCGCCAGAACGTCCGACTGGTTGTGCAGCCTGTCCATCTGAGCGTCGGCCTCTTCATCATCGAGGTCACCAACACCCCGCGCGCCGAAGATCTTCTGCGCGCCCCGCGCGATCCGCTCCGACTCCTCGTCCAGCGCCGGGAAGATGTCCAGATACTCCCCATCCCGGCAGGGGCGGCGGTCCTCGCCCTTGTGGTAGCGGAGGAGGGCGGCCAGGCCGCCCTGCATATCGCCCACCCGGAGGTACACGCGCGCGAGCTGCAGCTCAACCTCCTCCGGTGGAATCCCCGCGAGTCGGATCGTGTCGTCCGGCAGGTGCGAAAGAATAACCGGTAGAGAGTCACCAACGCCGGGCGGCAGGTCCCGGGCGCGCCGAGACCTAGTTCCCCGGCCCGCGTCAACATCCGACCGATGGACCGGCGCGCCCACTCCGACCAGGGACAGCAGCCGTCGGTAGTAGCTCTCCGCGCGCTCGAAGTCTCCCCGCGCGCGGGCCGACCGCGCCACGCCCTCGACTGCCCGCGGGTCCTCTCGAGACAGCTCTTCCGCCTTCAGAAATGCCGCCTCCGCGCGCTCCGGCTCTCCCGCCGTGAGAGCCACATTGCCCAGCCTCAGGAGCACCTCCGCGTCCTCGGGCCTGAGCCGAGCCAGCCGGCGCAGTCGCAGCACAGCGCCTTTGTAGTCACCACCGGCCGCCCTCGCTTGGGCGGCCTCCCAGAGGTACTCAGGCCTGTCGGGCTCACCTATCAGTGCCGTCTCCAACTCCAGCACCGCCTCCCGATACATCCCCTCCGCCAGCGCCGCCCGCCCCGCGGCATAGCGCTCCGCCGCGGCCGCCCGCCGCCCCCGCTCATCGGCCCCCGCCCGTGCCCACAGGTCGCCGGCAACGGCCTCTGCCACCTGGCGCGCCAGTTCCCGCGCAATCACCTCCGGCTCCTCCCCCGCCGGCGCGCTCGCTTGAGACCTCACCACCTCGCGCGAGACGGCCCCCGCCAACATCGCCTCGACGCGCACGTCGGCCTCGCCCTCGATCAGCTCCGCCGTCAGCGAGGCCCCAGCGCCGGTCGCCACGGCCAGCGCGTGCCGCGCCGACTCGAGTTGTCTCCCTGCCACGTGCTCCGCCCCAACCCAGCCCTCAGACATCGCCAGCCGGATCGCTGGCGCGTCACGGCTGGCCAACATGACCCGGAATCCCGACTCCCTGAGCTCCTTGGAAAGGGCGACAGTGAGGGACTCGGCCAGCGGCTCCGAGAGCCAGTGACTGCGCACGGGAAACAACAACACCGAGCGCGCCGCCGGCTCCTGCGCGCCTCCGGCGGCGCATACAAGCAGCACCAGCGCAGCCGCCACTCCGATCGCGCTAGTGGCTCTCCAACGCGCTAAGGGCAGACTCACAAGTGCGTACACCGTGCCGGGCAGCCTCCACATTGTGCCCCCGGTCCAGGTCATTCCCATAAGCATCCAGCGCCGTGCGGTATTCGTTGCGAGCGCTCCGATAGTCGCCCGACTCGACATACACCCAGGCCAGCTCCTCCCGCACCGCGCCCCCAGCGTTCGGATTCTCTTGCAGGTACCCGCGATAAGTCTCAACCGCCTGCCGATAGTCGCCCTGCATGTAATACGTGCGCGCCAGCCGCGTAGAGCCCCCGGCCGGCACCTGCCCCAAACCGGCCGGGTAGCGCCACCCCGGCGTGCTGAGCGTCGGCGCCTCCGATCCCGCCATTGGCACCGCTCCCTCGAATGGACCCATCGCCTGCCACCTCGCGGCAGGAGCTGGCGCCTGGGAGTAACTCCTGCCACCGGACGGCAGCAGATAGGCGCCCGGCCCCACCCACTGCCCGAACCCATACCCAGGCCGCTGCGGCGCCGCCCTCGGCCTCGCCGCAACCTGTCGCAGACGCGGTGCTCTCGGCGGCAAACTTCGGCCCAGGCTGACCAGTCGTGGGGGCGCGACCGCGCTTGCCGCAGCGCTCGGCGACGCGCCTTCCTGTCTCGCCGCTTGCGACGCCCTCCGCGGAGGCGCTTCCCGACGCGACGGCGTCCGGCTCGTCGTCAACACTATCGCTGCCGCAAAGACCAGCGCCACGGCCAGGAATCCACCCGTCACAGCCAGCCGCGCCGTTCGCACCGTTACCGGTGCTGCCTCCGGCGCCGCGGGCACCCCCATCAGTTCGTTCAGCCGCCGGCGCTCAACCGTGCTCCCGGGGCTGATCGTCAGCACCTGCTCGTACTCCCGGATCGCCCCCTCGCGATCCCCCACGCGCTCGAACAGAGTGCCCAACAGAGAGTGCGCAGAGGTGGACGTGGGATTGAAGGAAATCGCTTGCTGGCAGGCCTGTATGGCTTGCTGCAGCCTGCCCGCCTCGCTCAGGCGAAACGCCTCTTCCAAGTGCGCTCGCGCCCGCTCCTCAGGTGACGCCGGCTTCGGCGCCGCTAGTTCACCACCCTTGCCTGTCGCCAACTGCTGACCACACGCGCGACAGAACCGGGCCTCCTCGGGGCCTTCC
>CP070816.1:1930119-1935715 GCA_020344235.1 Armatimonadota bacterium | reverse complement strand
CCCGGAGCACATGCACCAAGCCCTTACGGAAGGCCGCTGCGAGGCCGCGCTCATCGCCAGCATTGCCCACTACTCGGCCCATCCGATAGCGGAGATCAAGCAGTACCTGTCCGAGCGCGGCGTCCCCGTGCGCCCGGTCGCCGTCGCCGCGTAAGAAAAGCAACCACCCTACTCTCGGGAGTCGACGCGTGCAGAAGGGCGAGGGAGGCATCACCAGGCGCAGCGTTCTGCTCGGCCTGCTGCTCGCCGGCGGCCTCTGCGCCCTCACCCCATACAACGACTATGTAGTCGGCAACACCTACATCGCCGGCAATCACTTCCCGGTCGGCGCCGTCGCCGTCCTGCTGCTCCTCGCCCTGCTCAACCTCGCTGCCTTCCGCCTGCGAGGCCGGGCGCTCCTGAGCATTCGCGAAACGGCCGTGATCTACATTATCATCATGGTCACTTCCGGCATCCCCTCCTCGGGGCTGCTACGCTACATGATCCCCTGCGGCACCGTGCCCTACTACTACGCCAGCCCCGGCAATCAGTGGGAGCAGCTCTTCTGGAACCGCATACCGACCTGGATGGCCGTCCCCGATGTCCAAGCCTCCGCCTGGTTCTGGGAAGGGCTACCCGAAGGGGCGCGGCTGCCCTGGCGCCTCTGGTGGGTCATGATGTCGCGCTGGTCAATCTTCTTCGGGGCGCTCTGGGTCATGATGATCTGTCTATCCGCGCTCGTGCGGAAGCAGTGGGCGGATCGGGAGCGCCTGACCTTCCCGCTCGTACAGTTCCCCGTCGAAGTCCTGCGCCAACACGAGCGCGGCCCGTCGGCCGGCTTCTTCACCAATCGCCTCGTCTGGATCGGCGCCGGCGCCGTCTTCCTCATCCACCTCATCAACGGACTCCACCAGCACTTCCCCGCCCTCCCCAACATCCCAACGTTCTGGGACTTCGATCAATACCTGCCCGACCGGCCGTGGAATGCTGCCACCCCCATCTACCTCGGTCTCTACTTCTCCGCCGTCGGCTTCGGCTATCTCCTCTCGCTGGAAGTGGCCGCCGGCTTCTGGGTATCCGTGCTCTTCATCAAAGCCGAGGGCGTCGTCCTCAGCGCCCTCGGCCATGAGGGCACCAGCGCCTGGTCGGGCGTCATCAGCGACATCACCCGCTCCCAGCAGATGGGTGGCCTTCTCGCCATCGCCTTCGTCATTTTCTGGCTCCTGCGAGGCACCATTGCCGATGCCTTCAGAAGAGCCTTCACACGCGCCCACGACCCCGCCGACGACCGCGAGCCGATCAGCTATCGCTGGACCGTCTTCGGGTTCCTGGTCGGGTTCGGGATCGCCCTCTGGTGGCTTCTTGCGGCCGGTATGACGCCCCACTTCGCCCTCGCCCACCTCATCATCTTCGTCGCCATCTGCCTCGTCCTCACTCGTATCATTGCCGAAGCCGGCATGCTCATGACCCACCTCATCTTCAACCCGGTGGACTATCTGCTCCTCTTCGGGGGAACCACCGCCGTCGGGCCCACCAACCTTACTGTCCTGACCTTCGTAGATTGCGCTCTCACCTGGGACCTGCGCGAGTTCCTCATGCCATCGGTCCTCAACGCCTTCCGCTTCGGCGAGATCGAGGGTGTCTCCACGCGAAGGCTCGTCTCCACCATCGCCCTCGCGCTGCTGGTCTGCGTCATCATCAGCGTCCCCGCCTACCTCCTCACCTTCTACAAGTTGGGCGCTTTCCAGGCCAACAATGTCGTGGAGCTGGAGCACCACCCCACCCGCTTCTTCCGCCTCCTCGCAACCCGCCTTCAGAACCCGGATCGCCCCGCCACTGTCCAATACATCTCGATGCTCACCGGCGGCCTCATCGTTGCCGCGCTCTCCTGGCTCCGCCTCAACTTCGTCTGGTGGCCCATCCATCCCCTCGGCTTCGTCATGGCCACCTCCTGGGCCAGCCTCTGCCTCTGGTTCTCCCTCTTCCTCGGCTGGCTATTCAAGCTCATCACGATCCGGTATACTGGTCTTCGCGGCTACGTCCAGTTCCGCCCCCTCTTCATGGGCGTCATCCTGGGCGATGTCCTCGGCGCCCTGCTTTGGATCATCGTCGGGTGGTTCACCGGCGTCGGCTTCATGGTCACCGTTAACTAGGAGGCTCGCATGGACCTCGATTCCCTCCAGTGGGACGACAACGGGCTCATCTCCGTAGTATTCCAGGACCACCAGACCGGCGAAGTGCTCGTCCTCGGATACATGAACCGCGAGGCCCTCCAGCTCACCCTCGACACCGGCAAGGCCCACCTCTTCCGCCGCTCCCACGGCCGCGTCATGATGAAGGGCGAGACCTCGGGGAACATCCAGCTCGTCAAGGAGATCCTCGTGGACTGCGACGCCGACGCCCTCGTCATCAAGATCGAGCAGGTCGGCGGCGCCTGTCACGAGGGGTATCGCTCCTGCTTCTTCCGGAAGCTTGTGGGGGACCAACTCCAGGTCGTGGCCGAGCGCATCTTCGACCCGAAAGAGGTCTACGGGCGGTGACTCCCAGGCGCCCCTGCCTCGCCATAGACGGGCCGGTCGGGTCGGGCAAGAGCACGGTTGCGCGCCTGGTCGCTCACCGCCTCGGCTTCACCTACGTTGACTCGGGCGCCATGTACCGCGCCCTCGCCTGGGCCGCCCGCGCCCGCGGCATCGGCCCGGCCGACCCGGAGCGCGTCTCGCAACTGCTCAACAGCGTTGACCTCCGTCTCGAACCCCAGCCCGACGGCGTCAATCGCGTCATGGTCTCCGGCCGCGACATCACCCAGGAGATTCGGTCTCCCGAGATCGGTCAGCTCGCCTCCGAGTTCTCCGAGATGCCAGCGGTCCGAGAGTGGATGGTCGCGCTTCAGCAGGATATGGCGCGCGATGGCGGCGTAGTGATGGAGGGGCGTGACATCCAAACCGTCGTGCTGCCCGACGCCGAGATCAAGATCTTCCTCACCGCCTCCGCCGAGGAGCGAGCCCGGCGTCGCTGGATCGAGCTTCGAGAGCGCGGCTTCGAGGCCGACTGCGACGAAGTCCTCGCCGAGATCCAAGCGCGCGATCACCGCGATTCCAACCGTGCTCACTCACCCTTGCGACCCGCCGACGACGCAGTTCACCTCGACACCGGAGGCATGGACATCGAGCAGGTCGTCCAAAGGGTGCTGGAGATCGCGGGAGAGCGCAATCTCCGGCCATGAGCGGAGCGCGGCCCTACCGCGCCTGCACCGTGACGTGAAACCGGGCCTCCACCCCGCCCTCTCGCTCTTCTTCCTCGATGCCCACGGAGACCTCCGCCGAGACCGCCACCTCGTAGTCGGCCCTCAGCAGCCGGCCCTCAGAGGTGTTGAAAAACTCGGTGGAGGTAATCGTTCTCCGCAGCCTCGGCGTGGCGACCCTCACTTCCGTTTCCCCCTGCGACAGGGACAACTGTCCCGCCCGCAAGCGGGCCTCGCTGTAACCACTGATCTTTGCGACGCCGACACCGCCCTCCAGACTATGAGAGTCCAGGGTCCGCGACGTCGTGATCGTTATCGGCGCCGTCGGGCCCAACGGGTGCAACTGTGCGGTGTGTCGCCACGTCTCTCCCACCGCGACCGGGCCGTCCGGGAACACCTGCTCTCCCACCTGTGGAAACTGCCCCCCGCCAATCGCCGGAGCGGCCTCCCGCAGCGCCTCCAGAAGGCTTGAGTCCCCGCTGACGCGGCCATTGGGCGCCACCGTGAACACTATCGGCGCCCCGAGAAGGGGAAGTTGGCTCAAATCCACATTCGGTGGAGGATGCTCTTGCCCATTGGCAAACCAACGCAGCCGCCCGTTCGCATACAGGAACCGCGCTCTCTGCTGCCCGATGCTTGCCTCCACGTCCGCTCGCATCAGACGTCCCTCCGAGCGCCCGCTGCCATCGGCCAGCACCTCCACCGTTCTGCAATTGAACGAAAGGCTCCCCTGCACGCCGACGGGCACCAGCTCGCCCTCCGACGACCGCACGTGGCCGGCTCCCGACACCGCCACCTCGTACGTCGTCACCTCCCCGGGCGAGAACTTGAAGGCCAACTGCACGGCTTCCTTGCACGCCCCCGGCGCCTGCGCTCCCAGGCAAGCGATTACCATCAAGACAGACCGCACTATGGACCTAACCATGCTGGACCTCCTTGCCCCTCCGCCGGGCCGCTCTCTCGCACTATACCACATCAACATCCCCTCCTTCAGCGCCTGGCGGGGCCCCGGCAGACCGGCTGCCGCACAATTCTCCCCACCATCCACACGTGCATACGCCCTCCGCGTGGTATAATGCTCCCGGCGGGGCGGCAGTCGGGCCGATCCAGTGGGGGGAGGGGAGAACATGGCGTGCAACGTCTTAGTCGTTGATGACCATCTGCCTACTGTGGACCTGATTAGGTCTGCTCTCGAGGCCGAGGGCATGCAGGTCAGTACAGCCGATAATGGAGCCGAGGCACTGCTCTCCGTCAGCCGCGGGGCCCCGGACCTGATCATCCTTGATGTGATGATGCCGGTCATGGATGGCTTTCAGGCACTGCAAGTGCTGCAGCAGTCCGACGAAACCAAGGAGATCCCCGTCATCATGCTCACTGCCAAGTCGGGGGACCGCGATGTAGCTCACGGCTGGCGATGGGGGGTCACTTCTTACCTGACCAAGCCGTTCTCCATTGATAGCCTTGTGGCGCTCGTCCGGCGCGTGCTCGAGGGCACCGAGGCCGGGCTCGTCGCCGACGAGGCCGAGCCCAAGTAGGGCGGCTGCTCCGCGCTCGCGCGCGGCGCGTCGCCCCGTGGGCAACCCGAGAGGAGGCGCATTTGGATGGAGATGATGTCCTGCCCTCACTGCGGCGCACAGAACTCTGCGAAAAGGGACTACTGCTACCAGTGCCAGGGAGACCTGCACGGCCAGGGGCAGAAAGAGGGGAACCGCGACTACGTTCCCACCTGCGCCACCTGCGCCCACGCGGCCGTCTTTGCCCCCTTGGGCAAGCAGCTCGCGGCCGACCAGGTCTGGTGCAGCAAGCGAGACGAGGCCGTCCGCTCCTCCCAGATCGCCGGGGACTGCTTCGAGGAGGCCTTCGGCTGGAAGCGCGAAGACATCCTCGACTGAAACAATACCGCGCGCGGCCGGCCCCCTGCACGTACAGCGCGCGGAGGCGATCCCTCTATTCCCCACTTCTGCCGCTTCTCTCTCTCCTGTGTATGCTGTTCGCCTCCCGCCTCTCCGCGGCCGACCCCATAACCTATGCTCGCCGCGGCGTATCGGGGGCGTCGCTCCACGTCATCGAGATAGATCTCAATGATCCTCGCGTGCTCGTCTCCCCCGTCCTTGCCGCCGGCGGCATCGGCCGGACCGAGCGCTTCTCCGAGTTCATTCGCCGGCTCGACCCTGCGGCCGCTGTCAACGGCACCTACTTCAGCAAGGCCACCCACCGGCCTGTCGGCGACATTGTCATCGCTGGCAAGCTCGTCCATTTCGGCGGCATGGGCACGGCCCTCGCCTTCGCCCACGACGGCGTGTACTGCATACGCCTCCCCAAGAGCAGGCACGTGGACTGGTCCGAATACCAGTCCGCAATAGCAGCAGGCCCGCT
>CP070816.1:1904407-1930019 GCA_020344235.1 Armatimonadota bacterium | reverse complement strand
GAGGGGGGCAGCCGCTTAGACTGCAAATCGGGCGACCTCAAGCTTTAGTCCTCTCGAAATCATATGCTGGGATAGCTCGCGCGTTGCAGGTGATGGACCGACATCGGGCGCGAAAAGGGGGTCTACGATGACTCTTCACATGGGCGGCGGCCGGGCTGTTTCGAAGACATCGGCAGTGCTCCTCAGCATGGGTCTTGCGCTGCTGTGGCTCGTTGTCATTGGTCTCCCTGCTGGGGCGGCCGTTTTCGAGCTGCCGGGGGCTGTGGGCTGGTCGGTATGGGAGGCGGAGGAGGCGCAGCAAGAGGGGAGGTGGGAGGTGAGCGCGCCGGACGGTGCGGGGGAGCGCTATGTGGAGCCGGTTGGGAGCGGGGAGGCGGCGCTTGCGTTTCCCTTCGAGACAAGGGAGTCCACGATCCTGCGAGTGCGGCCGGTTTGGTGGCGCAATGGGGAGCAGAAGCCGGCGCGGCGGTTTCCGTATCCGCTGGTAAGGGAGCCGGGTCCGGATGTGGTTGACCGGGTGGGGACGAAGGTGTTCTGCACGGCGCCGGCGGCGGGGAGGGTGGTGGTGTTCGACGCGGTGGAGGAGAAGGTGGTGGGGTTCGTGGAGGTCGGCGGCTACTTGGCGGACCTCGTTGCAGACCGGAAGGCGGGGAAGGTGTATGTGGCGGATGGGCTGGGGGATCGGGTGGTGGTGATCGACGCGGGGACGCTGGCGGTGGTGAGGGAGATGGCTGCTGCCGGGAGCCCGTGGTCGCTGGCGCTGGATGGGGGGACGCTGTATGTCGCGTGCCGCGATGGGAAGCGCGTGATCGCGGTGGATGCTGCAACGGGAGAGGTGAAGGGAGAGGCGGCGCTGTCGGTTCCACCCATCAATGTGGAGGTTGCCGGGGGGCCGGTGAAGCAGGTCATCGTGCGGTTTGAGCAGCCGGCGTTCGATGTGCTGAGCCTGGAGGAGGCGGCCGCGGAGAAGGTGCAGTTTCTGTTTCCCGGGGACGCGCGGGGGAGGTGGCTGTTGAAGCCGGGGTGCGGAGGTCCGGGCTGCGCTTGCGGGGAGGATACGGAGTCGGCGCAGTCGGTGAAACCGCACGAGATCCATATTGTCAGGGGAGAGGAGCGAAAGGTATTTGACGTGTCTGCGGTCACGGGAGGGCCGGCTGCGGGGAAGACGGGAGACGCGCTGCCGGAGATGCCAGGACCGGCGGGTGTGGTATGGGCGAAGGGCGGGGATAGGGAGATCAATGTGGTGTGCTTCACGTCGCCGAGCCGGGGGCTGGTGGGCGTTTTCGATGTGGAGAGGGAGTCGCTCGATGAACCAATTGAGGTGGGCGGCTACCCGGTGGGGATGGCGCTGGATATATCCGGCAGCAAGCTATATGTTGCAGATGCCGCGGGGGATCGGGTGGTGATCATTGACATTGGCGCGCGGCGGATAGAGGGGGAGCTGCCGGTGTCCGGCCGGCCATGGGGGGTGGCGTTGGTGAGCCAGGTCGCTTTGCAGAGGGAGGAACTTGTGCCGGCGACGGAGGTAAACCGGCTGTTCGTCACGTGTCAGGAGACGCGCGAGCTGGCGGTGGTGAGCCTGGAGGAAGGGGCGGTGGTGGCGCGACTGCCGATGCCTGCGGAGCCGCGGTGGGTGAAGTTCGTGCCGATGCCAGACACGGGGTGGTGGCCGGTGATGGCGGACGACAGGATTCCGTTTGCGCTGACGCCGCGGGTGGCAGTGGAGCTGAGCCCGGTGGCATTGGATGCGGCCACACTGAAGCCTGCGGAGTCTTCGGAGGAGGTGCCGGAGGATGCTGCTCGGCGGACGAGGGTGGAGGTTCCCGCGGCGGGGCTGGAAGGAGGAAAGGAGGTCTACTCCTCCGATGGTCAGCTAGTGTTGGGGGTGAAGGGCGGGGGCGATGACGAGAGATGGGTGGACCTGAGTCTGGCTGCGGACCCGCAGCGAATGGAGCAGCGGCCGCTGACGGGGAAGGAGGAGCCGGGAACGATCAGCGTGTCGCTCGATGGGGGGCCGGAGTTCGACTGGGCGAAGGGGGTGTGGGCAACGCCGGACGGCGAGATGTTTCTGGTGAACGGGTCGGAGGAGTTCTGGAGGTACAACGCGCCGAGCTTCCGGGTGGGGCCGGGCCGGCACGTGCTGCGGGTGCGGGCGCACAGCGATTACGCGCGGGTGGACGGGGTGGCGGTGTGTCGGTCGGCGGACCCGGATCTGGAGGTGAGGCTGGTGCCGGAGCCGCGGGAGGTGCACGGGCGGGTGCCGCTGGCGTCGTATCAGGGGGTGTTCTATGCGGATGAACCGGTGCGGTTCACGCTGGAGGTGAGCAACCGAGGCCGGGCGCGGGCGGAGCTGGCGGTGTCGTGCTCGGTGCGGAACTACATGGGGGAGGTTGTCCACGGGAGCGGGGGGGCGAAGACCGATGTAGGGGCCGGGGAGATGGGTTCGTACCCGCTGCAATTCTCTCTCCGGGATACGGGGAGGTTCAGGCTGGCCGTGAAGGTTGAGTCATTGGAGGCGCCGCGCGGCCAGGTCGTCCGGGAGTGGGGGTTTGTGCGGCTGCCAAAGCTGGAGCATCCGCGGTTGTTCTGGCGGGCGGATGAAGAGGAAGCCATCAGGGCGCGGATTGCGCGGCGTCCGAATCTATACCGGCGGTATGGGGAATGGCTGGAGCGGATGGTGCGGCGGGAGGGGCGGTTCCCGGAACTGTTCCTGCCGCCGGGGCCGACGGCCGATGAATGTGGGGCCTGCGCGCCTGAGAGTATCACGAATCCGGGGCAGGCGCGAAATGAGTACGGGTGGCGCAACTATGAGCTGGGATGGCGGATGCTGGCGGTGCAGTTTGGGGAGCGTTTTCTGAAGCGCGGGAGCGCGCGGCTGGGGGCGAAGATCAAGGAGCTGCGCTCGGCGGAGAAGGCCGACCACTACATCATGTATCATCACCACGGGCCGTTCTTCCCGGGGGCGGCGGCTTCGCTGGTTGACTTGGCTCCGGAGGGGGCGAGGGAATCGCTGAAGCTGCACGGGCTCTTGGCGGAGCAATGCGGCAACATGGACGTGCTGCCGTGGACGCTGGCGACGCTGGAGGAGCCGCTGACGCCGGAGAAGAGGGGTCTGATCTACGAGATCATGACGTGGGAGAACAACGCGGAGCGGTACTTCGAGACACATAGCGGGAGGCGGGGCGGGACGTGGTGGCTTAACCCGTATACGTGGTGTCACTGCCCGATGCATGGGTATACGCTGAGCTTTCTCATGCTGCGGAACTTCTTCGGGGAGCCGCGGCTGTTCGAGAAGCCGATGTTCAGCGGGTATCTGACGTTTCATCACTACGCGGACCCGATCGAGGACAAGCGTGATGTGCAGCCGAAGGTGGGGAACCCGGGGGGAGAGCCGTGGCGGTGGATCTTTGCGAGCCTTGCGGGGCACCCGCTGGAGAAGCAGTTCTATGGCTGGGAGGATTGGGTGAGGGAAATGGAGGGGCCGGTGGCGGGGGATGAGGGGAGAGCGGTGGACAGGCTGATGGCCTTGAGGGGGCGGCCGCTGACAGGGCCGATGACGGGCCATGCGAACCACTTCGTGTCGGGGGTTTCAGTGCCGATTGCGCTGGCGCTGGGGTGGTATGACCCGGAGGGGGCGGAGGTGGAGATGGGGGAGCTGCCGCCGACGGCGGTGTTCGAGGTGGAGGGGTGGGCGCCGATGCGGTCGGGCTGGGATGAGGGGGCGACGGAGGTTACGTTCATCTCGGGGGTGCGGGAGCACACGACCCGTCACAAGCCGAATCACTTCACGATTGTGAAGGGGGGAGAATACCTGATCGGCACGCCGGCGCTATATACGGATGACGGGAACAATGTGGCCGCGTGGGGCAACACGGTGGTGGTGGGCAGAGATTGGATCGAGCGGTGGCGGCTGAACCTGCATCATTGCCGGGACGGGGAGCACCTGGTGATCAACCGATTCTCGCCGGCCGGGTTCAGCTACATCGGGCGCGACCGGCGGCTGGTCGGGTACCGGCCGGCGGAGAACGGGTGGGGAGGAGGTCTGAACCTGCACGGGCATACGGAGACGCTGTTCATGCAGGAGGGGCGGCTGCTGGCGTATCAGACGTGGCCCGATCTGGACTACGCGGCGGGGGACGCGAGCAACGCGTGGCCGTGCGATGAGGTGGAGCGCGCGGAGCGGCAGTTGGTGTTCGTGAAGCCGGACGTGGTGATGATCTACGACCGGGTGGAGTTGGGGCCGGGCGCGGAGGAGTCGAGCTGGATTGCGGCGACGGGGCCGGAGCTGGAGGTTGACGGGAGTGCATTCCGCATCGGCGGCGGTTCGGAGTTCCTGCACGGATGCGCGCTGCTGCCGGAGGGCGCGGGGGCGTCTGTCCGGGATGTCTTGAAGCCGGGTTGGGAGTGGCAAGGCCAGAAGCTGCTGGAGATCCGGCCTGCGGCACAGGGCAAGATGATGGAGTATCTGGTGGTGATGCGAGTCGGCGGCGCGGATTTGCCGCTGGCGACGCCGAATCTGATGCTGAGCGACGATGAAGTCAGGTTGCGGATGGGAGCGGGAGGACGCTTGATCGAGGTGCGGTTCAAGCGCGGGGTGGAGTGCGGGGGAGCGGCCGTCATCGGGGATGGGCGGAGGACGGCGCGGTACGAGCTGCAGCAGGAGATCGTGGACAGCTACGAGGGCTGGGGGGCGGACTCGCGGTATGAGAAGTGGGTGGGCGAGGCGCGGTTTGGGTTTGTGGTGCCGGAGGGGTAGAGAAGCAACGGGGAAACGACGCGCCCGGCAGAGGCTTGCCGGGCGGGGTCACGGGGTGGAGGGACTGGCCGGCACGTGCTGCGGGTGAGGGCGGCCGCTCGGTACGCCAGTCTCACCGGGGCCGTGAGCAAGGCAATCAAGAAGAGGGACCGGGAGAGGAAGTGAAGGACGGCTGCAGTTCAACTTGATGGAAAAGGAGTTCGCGATGATCCTGGGTAAGACTGCGTCTTGGTGTGTAAGGCTGGCGTTGCTTTCCTTCTGCTCCTCTGTGGTGGGCTATCTCGTCGGTGCTTGGTACGACTCGCCCCTGTTGGCGGGTGTTGTTGGGCTCCTCGTCCTAGTCGGGCTGTTCCTTGTGGGCTGGCTGAAGGGGGTGTTTGAGAAGCCCTTCGTGCTGAAGTGGTAGTTGCCAACCTCCGGGAAGGGAAGTGATGGAGTCAGGCATCGAAGTCTGGGCTCAGTACTGGATCATTCTAACCGGCGGCCTCGGGATTCTCCTGGTCGCCTTGAAGAACCGTTGGGGAAACGGCTTTCTTCAAGCGGGAACTGCCGATATCGCGCCGCGCCGGTCCTCGCACCAGGGGCTCGACCTGTCTACGCGGATGGCTGCTCTGGGGGGGTCTGGGCGCGCCACGCGTCAGCAGGGATGTTGGGGTCGGTCCAGGCGTCGCCCAGTGCCTGGATCACCATGGTCATCTCGGTAGTTTCCGGCGAAGACCACTCGCGGACCCAGCGTTCCTGGATGCTGGCAGCACCAAGACTCACACAGAGGTACACGACTGCGGAGAGGGCAGCGGCAAGCGGCAGCACGCGGCGGAGGTTCCCGCGCCAGGCAGCGCGAAGGCGGGCACCCGGGGAACGGCTGAAGGCGGCGGCGAGCAGGGGCAGGAAGACTGCCGCGAGCGCAGGCGGGAGGATAAAGAACAGGTTCACCGCGATCCCTAGTGCTGGCGACTCTCCGAACCTGCTGAGGTCTATGTGGCGGACCGCGATGTGCGGAAGAGCGGCCGAGAACAAGATCAGCAAGGCGATGATGATCTGCCAAACGAGGCGCAGGCCAGTGGCCTCATCGGCCTTGCGGCATCTCCAAGTGCCGACGACGCCGAACAGGACAAGGCCAAACACCAGCAGTGCCGAGAAGGAACCAGCGAGGCCCAGCAGCGTGTACGCCTGGTAGCGGGGGTGGTAGGATATGATGTTCCCGACGTACTCCCGCGTCAGTTGACTGCGCACCTTCGCGCGGACAAGCCTGTCTCTCAAGCCGTTGACGGCGGCTTCCCCAAACTCGCCCGTGTAGTGCGCGTGCTGGGGTCCGTACCAGAGACGTCCGCCTTGGAGCGGGCCACCTGGAGTGCTCGTCGCGTGGTCCGGGAGCCAGTGCCAGACGGGACTTGCACCGACGTACTGGATCGCCACTCCAGGAAGAAAGACGATCAAGGTCCCGGCCCCTTCTTGCATGTGCGTGCCAACGTCTACCGTCGCATTGCACCAGCGCATGGCGTCGTTCGGGCGGCCCTGGAGCAGCGCGAGGCGCCCTTCGTAGAGGGCAATGAGGGCACATCGCCGCAGCCGCTGCAGGGCGACGGAGATCGGGATAGCCGCGCTGGATGCCTCAATGGCGTCTGCCTCAGACATGCCCATCTCCGAAAGGAGGCCGGCGACGGCACGGGACTTTTCTTCCCAACGCAGACTGACCGTGGGGAGCCGCCCCGCATCCTCCCAGCGAGTCAGTGCCTCCGCGTCTGTGTGGAGGCCGTAGAGGTAGTCGGCCTCCAGTGCTACCGGCAGAGCGTTGTCGGGATCGGCGCCCTCCCAGGCACGAATTGCCTCCATGAGAGGCGCGATCTGTTGGGGCGATAGTTTCTGAGGCTGTCCGGATTCGGCGACCTTCCGACGCGCATCGGAGACAGCCTCTGGGTCCGCGGGGTCCACTCTGAAGTGAGCCACGCGGGAGTAGCTGGGAGCATCCTCAAGGAGAGCATCCACGTAAGCGGCGTGGGCTGCCGAGCCGCCCCCAGCTTCGACGGCTCGCCTGAGAAGCGAGATGTCCTTGGAGAGCAGTCCACCGGCCAACAGCATGTCGGGGTCATCGGGGAAGTTGTCCTCAACGAAGTCGCGGCTTCTCTGCGCGTAGAAGGTTGCCTGCGCGGGTGCGCAGGTTGTGCCCGAGGAGCCGGCAGCGCCCGACGGCGGCACGAATCGAGAGCGGACCTGCTGGCGCAGCGCGGGCACCGCCGACACGATCACACCGACGGCAACGAGGATGATCCAGGAGATGCGGAGCATTCGCATGGGTCTGTTTCCCCTCAAGGTTTCTTGGGGCTAAGTGCTGTCGAGAAGTGCCTGGCTCAAGAGCCGCCCGTGTGACAGAGTTGCAGATGCAGTCTACGGTGTCAAGGCGATGTCGCGCTGCTGTGGACCGTGGGAATCGGCGGCGCCATGGAATGAGACTCGAGCACCGACGGGCGACAGCGGGTCTATATGGGCCGTTATCGGCCCGGAGGTGGTTGGCAGGGCGCAGGTCAGGTGGCCTTGTCGGCGGCGTGCCTGGTCCGCTACTTGAGAGGGATGGGCTCATCGGGGGAGGGCATGGGTGGGAAGTCGGGGAGGCCGATGTTCTGGACGAGGTTGGAGATGAGGATTTCTTTGCCGGTTTCGATTGATCTGTTGGCGGCGATGCCGGTGAGGATGGAGTAGGCGCCGGCGCGCTGGTCGGCGGCGCGCTTGTACTTGTCCTCGGGAGGATTCGGGCTGAAGATGTCGTCGAGGAGGCGAACGTCGCCTCCGCCGTGGCCACCCTCGCCGCGCCAGACTTCAACTTCGTGGGGCGGCTTGAAGTGGGGGAAGAGGCGGAGGGTGGTGCCCTCGGGCTGGAATTCGCCGGGGGTGGTGCCGTCGCCGCTGATGTAGACGCTCTCGCGGGTGACGCTCTCGAGGCGGCCCTTGGAGCCGTTGAAGGAGATCATCATGCCCTCCCAGGGCATGAAGGCGTTGAGGGAATAGCTCATGCGGGCGCCGCTTTCGTAGGTGACGACGAGCTGCATTGAGTCCTCGATGTCTATCTGGTCGCTGAAGACGCAGCGGTCGCGGAAGTAGCCGTCGTATTGCTCGTTTTCGAGGTAGAGGGCGCGCATTTCCTCGTGGGCGCGCAGGTCGAGGTGGAAGGGGCAGTTTTCGGATTCGGGGCAGTCGAGGCAGCGCTCGGAGCGGTTCTTCAGGCCATATCGGTCGGCGGTGTCGGGGGTGTAGAACTTGCGGTCTCCGCGGGCGAAGACGGAGGCGGGGACGCTGGAGAGCGACCAGTTGACGATGTCGAAGTGATGGGTGGCTTTGTGGACGAGGAGGCCGCCGGAGTTCTCTTTGCTGCGGTGCCAGCGACGGAAGTAGTCGGCGCCGTGGCGGGTGTCGAGGAGCCAGTTGAAGTCAACGGAGAGGACTTCGCCGATGACTCCTGACATGAGGACGTCTTTGACCTGAGTGCGGGCGGGGGAGTAGCGGTAGTTGAAGGTGACGGTGCACCGCTTGCCGGTCTCTCGCTGGGCGTCTATGATGCGCTGGCATTTGTGTTCGTCGGTGGCCATGGGTTTTTCGGTGATGGCGTCGCAGCCGAGCGCCATGGCGCGGCAGATGTACTCGTCGTGGTGGCAGTCCTTGGTGGTGACGATGACGCAGTCGGGGTTCTGCTCTTCGATCATGCGGTCGAAGTCTTCGGCGGGGTAGCCGGGCACCTCGAGGCCGCGGTCGCGGGCGGTCTGCAGGTAGAGCTGGAGGCGGCCGGGGTTGGAGTCGGAGAGGCCGACGAGTTCTGAGGTGTCGGAGTAGGTCTGCAGGAGCGCGTCGCGATACATGGCGCCGCGGCTGCTGCATCCGATTTGTGCGTAGCGTCTCTTGGTGGGCATGCTCGCTTCTCTCCCTGAAGTCGGCAGGGTATTTCGGCGCGGGGAGAGATGGTCCTTGGTACGCCGCACGCGGCGGGAGATGTTCGAGCCGGGGCTCGGCGAGGTCCGGCGGGAGGGGAGGCGAATTGGAGGGGGCGTCGCGCGGCGAGCGGTCTGTGCTGAGGCGAGTGGTGTGGACCCGGTCAGGAGGAACGTGGAGATGATGGACGAGAAGCGGCGGCGGGAGGTGCTGAAGAGAGGGATGTCGGGTCCGTGGCAGGCGGAGCCGATGCTGGGGAGTTGCTATGGGGAGGAGGAGATTGAGGCTGTTGTCAAGACGATACGGGCTTCGATGGACCCGTCGGTGGGGTTCGGGTTCATCGTGGAGGAGATCGAGGAGTTCGAGAGGCTGTTTGCGGAGTACTGCGGGACGAAGCATGCGGTGTCGATAAGCACCGCGAGCTGTGGGCTGGATATGGCGATGAGGTGCTTGGACCTGGAGCCGGGGGAGGAGGTGATCTGCCCGAGCATCAACTTCCGAGCGGCGCCGATGGCGGTGCTGGGGGCGGGAGGGAAGCTGGTGCTGTGTGAGGTGGACCTGGCGACGCTGTGCGCGGACCCGAAGGATGTGGAGAGGAGAATCACGCCGCGGACGCGGGCGGTGCTGGCGACGCACATGAATGGGCTGTCGGCGCCGATGGACGAGCTGCTGGAATTGGCGGCGCGGCATCCGAACCCGAAGCACGGGCCGCTGAAGGTGATCGGTGACGCGGCGCGGGCGTGCGGAGGGGGGTATAAGGGGACGAAGATCGGGAAGAAGGGGTGGATGAATGTCTTCAGCTTTCACACGATGAAGAATATGACGACGCTGGGGGAGGGGGGGATGATCACGACGGACGATGATGGGATCCTGTCGCGGCTGCACGAGATGCGTCAGTTCGGCGGGGAGCATTGGGGATCGAGCTACAAGATGACGAAGGTGCAGGCGGCGGTGGGGCCGATACAGCTCGCGCGTCTGGATGGAATGATAGCCGCGCGGCGGAAGCTGGCCCGGCAGCGGAGTGAGATGCTGGAGGGGTGTCCGCGTGTGGTGCTGCCACAGGAGCCGGAGGGGTACGAGCACTCATACTACATGTACTCGGTGCTGGTTGCACGGGAGTGGGCAGGGGAGAAGCGAGACCGGCTGATAGGTGTGCTGAAGGAGGAGCATGGGGTGGACTGCGGGGTGTTCAATCGGCCGGTGGAGGAGGAGATTCCGTACGTGAGACGTCATACGGAGGGGCAAGAGCTGCCGGTTTCGGCGGAGGTGGGGCGGCGGCTGTTCTGTCCGCCGATTCATCCGCGCATGTCAGAGGAGGATAACGAGTACATCGCGGCCGCAGTGTGGGAGGCGGTGGGGAGGATAGAGAGGGAGGGATAGGTCAGTGGTCAGAGACGGCTTGCTAGTACCTGCCGTAGGTCCTGGCCGTTTCGACGAGCGCGTGGATGTTTTCGTCGGGGGTGTCTCTGCCGCACTGGTCGCCGGTGGCGAGTATGAAGCGGCCGCCGGCCGCGGCATCGTCAATGGCCTTCTTGCTGGCGGCGACGACATCCTGGACTGTGCCCCGCAGCATGACGTCGGTTGTGTGCAGATTGCCCTTCAGCACGATCTTGTCCCCATACAGCCGCTTCAGCTCAGCCAGGTCGCAGTCCCCCATCGGCGGCCTCTCTAGAGGGTCTATGATGGTGAGATCCGTCTCCTCCGCCATGATCTTGACGAGTTGCTTCTCCGGGCCGCAGGAGTGCACGTGTGTCGGGATGCCGGCGGCCGATGCCAGCTCGATGACCCGCTTTACAGCCGGAAAGGTCAGCTGCCGGAAGATCTCCACGGTCTGGTAAACCAGCGTGCCCGAGCTGCCCACTGAGATCACGTCCGGTTTGACGTCGAGGGACATGAGATATGCGAACCGCTGCTCGGCCTGTTCGACGCGCTCGGCGGCCCAGCGCTCGTGTTTGTCGGGGTTGTCATAGTAGCGGTAGATATCTTCTTCGCTGTTGAGGGCCAGTGAGTAGGTGACATACACGGCCACCAGGCCCTGGTCGCCCATCATCTCCTTGGCAATCTTGACGGCCTCACAACCGGTCGGCTGCGCCTTTCGGCCCTCGATCGGCTCCCACCGCTCGGGCACCGGCGGCAGACCAAGCTTCTCGGGCTTCAGACCTTCGGTGGGCGGGTCGGCGACGTAGTAGGCGGTCACCCTGGGAAGCCATTCCCGCTTCCCATTGACCATGCGGCAGACCTGGGTCGCGATCCTTTCGTCATCCCGGTACACGATGTAGTCCTTCCACTCCGCACGGCTCCGGAGCTGGTCCGGGAAGATTGGAGGGAGATAGCCATCGTATCCTTCGAGCCAGGCGTCTATGTTGAAGTGCTTGGCGGCGGCGATATAGGCTTCCCAGATCGGCGGGTCGTTGTAGAGATAGGTATCCCAGAACGGCTTGCCCGTGAGTCGCGCGGGGATCATGTTGGAGAAGTCAGGGGTGGCCGGGACACAGTCCGGCAGCTTGCCCGACAGGACGGTCAGCATTCTCTGCTTGGGGGTCATGGTATGTTGTTCCTATTCCGGTGGGAATGGTTGTCCGGCGCGATCAGAAGGTGATGACGCCCTTGACGTAGTCGTTCTCCTTGCCGGCCGCCACTTCTAGGGCTCGCTGGCTTTCCTCGAGTGGGAAACGATGGGTGATGAGGGGCTTCTGGTCAATGCGTCCGGTCGCCATCAGGGCGACGGAGGCGCGGAAGTAGGGGGTGAAGTCCGGGGTGAGCATGGGTGAGGAGTTGAGGACCTTCAACCCTTTGTAGTGCCAATCGTGGGTGGGCACGAGTTCCTCTCCGGCGTGCCAGCCGAAGATGTTGAGGGTGCCGCCTGTGCGGAGCATCTGAGTTGCGGTTGAGATGGTGCCGGGTTCGCCGCTGGCCTCGATGACGACGTCGAAGCCGCCGATTTCCTGGGCGAGGGCGGAGAGGTCGGTGGTGGTGGGGTCGTAGGCCTCGGGCGCGCCGAGCGATAGTGCGAGGGCGCGACGCGCTTTCGCGGGGTCGGTGACGATGAGACGGCTGAAGGTTTCCCGCGGAAGGGCCTGGAGCACGAGCAATCCCATGTAGCCGCAGCCGAGGAGAGCGACCTTATCTCCGAGCTTGCAATCGGATGCTTGCGCGCCGTGGACGGCGCAGGCGGGCGGCTCGCTGATCCAGAGTGCGAGGTCGGCGGACTGGTCGGGGATCTTGGCAATCTGGTAGGAGTGTGCGATGTAGTGTTTTCTGTAGGAGGGGGAGCCGAGGCAGGCGACCTTGTCTCCGGGTTGAAGGCCGTTGACGCCTGGGCCGACGGCCGCCACAATTCCCGCGGGCTCGTGGCCGTGGAAGAAGGGATAGCCGTAGTTGATCTCGCCGGTGAAGAGGGCGATGTCCCCCTTGCAGATGCCGTTCGCCTTGACCTCGATCAAGACTTCGCCCGGTCCGGGGTCGGGCACATCCAGTTGGGTGATGTCGATGCGGCCTGGTTCGACCAGGACCATTGCGTCTGTCTTCATTGAGAGACCTCCTAGGTCCAGAATATGGAATGCATTTGCTGTCCGGCAATCAAGCCTATGATTCCCCAGAGTATGGCGATGACGTAATCCCCGAGGATGAGGCCGACTGCAAGAGGAATGCCGCGGCGGTAGAGCCGGATTCCGCCGTAGCGGAGAATGAGGAGTTTGGTGAGCCAGACGACGAAGAGCGGGCACCAGAGCCACTGTGGGGTGAAGGTGCAGGAGAGCGCGTAGCCGACGGGGTGAAAGGGCCACCAGGCCAAGCGGGTGTGGGCGAGGCTCAAGAAGCATACGACACCGGCGCCGACGGCGCCGCCGGCGATCTCATCCCAGCCGATGCCACTCTGGGTCTCTGCCCAGGTGACGAGAAGGTTGATCGGCATGCCGGCCCAGTTAATGCGGTAGGATTCGACCTTGCCGGATTCGGCGCCGAAGTGGTAGCAGATGGCGAGTATAGCGATGAAGGAGACGACAATGGCGATGGCAACGGCAATCAAGATGCTCTTGGCGATGTCGCGGTTCTTGAGGCCGGCCGAGTGGGATATCTTCAGGGCCTCCATCTGGTGGGGCATGGCTGTGCCGCGGTAGTCCCAGTCGAACCACTGGAGGTAGTTGAGGCTGGTGAGGGCCTGGGTCGAGATGTTGCGGGATCCGACGGCCCATGTCATGAAGATGTGAGGGGGATGGTTGGGGCCGAAGAGCCAGGGGAGACCGGCAATGGCGCGAATGCGGCTGAAGCCGATGACTACCAGGAAGTAGATGGTGAAGAAGAGGGCCAGTATGTGGAGTGGGATGCCGATGGTGAGGCCGAAGTAGAGCAGGAAGAGGCCGGCGATGATGAGGCCGACAAGGGCGCCTGTGGAGGGAGCGGATTGGTCCTTGGCGGTTCGGCCGATGCGCAGCGCGCGCTTGAAGGCAAGAGCGATCTCTCCTCTGCCGAGCCAGAGTGCGACGGCGCCGAGCGCGACGAAGGCGCCAAGGGATTGCTGGTTGAGATAGGGCATGTCCGACTGGGACATGGGGCCGCCGAAGCCAAGGGCTGTGGAGGTGATCACCTCGAGGCGCGCGACCCAGTAGAAGAACCAGCAGCTGAAGAGCACCTCGAGTTGGGCGAAGTAAGCGATGCCGAGGGCCATCGGGTAGAAGGCGAGGGTGACCTCGGCGAGGGGGTCGGTCGGGCCCTTGGCGAGCAGGCGTCCGATGTTGAGTGCGGGGGTGGGCTTCAGAGGGAGGTAGGGGACGGAGGGATAGAGGTAGTTCAGGCTGGCGAGCGATTGCAGAACGACGGGAATAACGAAGCCGATCCAGAGGAGCCTGTCGCGCCAGATGGAGGTGCCCTCTCGGGTGAGCTCGATGGGGAAGTAGACGATGGGGAAGGAAAGGCGTTCTTTTTCGATCCACTGGCGACGCAAGAGCAGGCTGAGGCAGAGGGTGAAGGCCACGAAGGCGAACATGAAGACGGACCAGGTGAGGAAGGGGTGCAGCCATCCGGCGATGTGGTCGGCTGTGAAGAACGTGGTTCCGCCGTCGTAGTAGCCGGGGAGGACGGAGGTGTCGGGGACGAGCCAGAGTGGGACGTAGGGCTGGAATTGCTCCCAACGGTTGGTGGGGGTCGCGAAGTGGAAGAGGTGGCCCAGAAGGGGGATCAGCAACTGCATCATGCCGACTCCGGCGATGTTGCCGGCGGCGGTGAGCATGACGAAGAGGTAGAGGAGTTCGGCGCGGGAGAAGCGGCGGCGGGAGCGGCGGCGCTTCAAGAGATAGTTGGCTGCCAGGAAGAGGCAGAGGAGGAAGGTGACGATGAGCATGAGGGAGCTGCCGACCAGCTCTCCCACCTGCTCCACCAACTCGCCGTATTCAACGGCGATGGAGACCAATATGACGAGGATGGCGCCGAGTATGAAGGCGCGCGGGGTGATGGGGCGAGGGGCCGCGTTCCGCCGCGCGGGTTCGCTTCCTCCGCGACCGTATTCCGGGCCGTGGTCGGGGTTGCGAGCGTGTCTGCGCGGCGTGTCTTGCAGGTCCATGCTAGCTATCGGGGAGCGGGCGGGCCGCAACCCCGGGTCAGGGCTCTGAAATTGATGAAGGCGAATCTGCTGGGAGAGAGCAGCCCGCGTTTTCTGACATTATAGACGACCGGCCGTGGCAAGAGATCTGCAACTCCTCTTCGGAGAATCAGGCAGGGACGATGTCGAGGGAGGTCTCCTCCTCGAGAGTGCGGTTTATCCACAGGAGAAGGTCTTCGCCGACAGCCTGGGAGCGGAACTCCGAGGGGGCGAGGGCGGCACCATTCCATGTGATCTCCACGGGCGGCCTACCGTGGTAGAGCCGCAGCACGGGGTTCAGGATGGGACGAGTCGGGTTGAGTCGCACACTGACGGGACGGCCGTCTTCGGCCCGGAAGCGGTAGGCACGCTGGCTGTAGGCGTATCCTTCGAACAGGTGTGAGCTGTCAACGCGCGCGGGGGCGAGCCAGGATCCGGCGAGGCGGCGGGCCTCCTCGAGGCCCTCGGTGACGGCGCCGGTCAGGAAGAGCCAGGAGCTGGGGCGAGGAGGGATTATGCCGCGGTAGCTGTAGCCGGTGCTGAAGAAGGAGGTGTGGGTGGCCCGGTTGTCAACCTCTTCCGGGGTGACTTCGGTCCATCCGACGAAATCCGTGGAGTCGTTGGCGGGCCAGTGAGAGTAATTGGCTGCACCCGCGAAGCCGCAGATCTGGGGATGGGGTTTGCCGCAGCTCGCGCAGTCGGCGAAGGGAAATAGGGCGGGGTTGCGGGGAAAGGCGACGAAGGGATCGGGATGGTGGCGAAGATGAACGAGGCCGATGTACTCGGACCAGTCGGCGATTTGGGGATAGACGCTGCAGAGTGAGGTCCACTGGTCGAAGGGATTGGGCCACTTTAGGTCTATCTGGTCTCCGGCCAAGTTGGCCAGCGTGAAGCCGATTGGCTCGATGCAGTTCTCCGGGCGCACGCCGACGCCATTGATTATGATGAATTCCTGTATCTCCCAGAGAGTTGGGTTGAGGCCATCGGGAGTTTGGTTGCCGGGCCAACCGATGAGATGGCGGACGGCAACGCCGTCGGGGTAGACGTGGTAGTACTCCTCGGCGCGGGAGTTGCCCCGGAAGATGCGGTAGAGGCTGTCGCAGAGGGCGTACTGCCAGTGGACGGTTGAGCGGGCGGGGCCGGATTCGAGGATCTGGGCCTGGCTGAAGCGGCAGGCTTTGTCCATGATCGGCTCGTAGCAGTGTGGATCCTCGGGGGAGTGGGTCTCCATCCATTCCGGGGTGAACCAGACGTCGCCGCCGAGGTCCCAGCAGGGGACGTACTGGGCCTTCTCCCAGAGGACGAGGCGCCAGGGGCGGTCGGTGTTGACGATGATGGCGTCTCCCTCGGTCCCCCAGAGCCTGAGTCGTGATCGTCCTGCTGGTATCATGCTTCGCCCTTTCGAGCGGGTTCGGGTGCTCATTGTGGCACAGTGGGGCTGGGGCGTGCAACTGACCGTCTGTATGTGGCCTCAGCCGTTGATGAGCGCAGCAGGGCTCGGGTCCGCTGTGATCCCTGCTTCGCCACCTACTCGGTCATGCGCGAGGACGGGTTTCGGCGGGTCTTAGGAGAGCGGAGCGCGCCGAGGCGCGCTCCGCTCGCTAAGATACATGACGTCTTACTGTCGTCCGTACCAGCGCGTCTAGTACAGGAATTCCATGTACGGTTCGACTGGGCCGCAGTTCGCCTCGTAGCCCGCACGGCTACCGCCATGGTCGCACCACGAACTCGGTCCCTCGATATCGCCGTCGGCCACCGCGTTCACCAACAGCACGGAGTTCATCCACGAGGCGTGCCCGTCGAGGAAGCCGATGTTGACGCCACCCAGGTGACGAGCACTCTGGGACTTCGCTTTGGGATCTTTGGCCCAGGCGAGGTTCGCGCGCATATAGAAGGCGTCCTCTCCACAGCAGGAGTCAGCAGCGGTCGGGCATTCCTGCGCGCCTGTGGCGGGGTCGGTGACGACCGGCCATCCCCAGACCGACTCATGCCAGGTTATACCGGCACACTCGGTGCAGCAGATGTCGGGGTATGCCGTCGAGCCGAGGTGGAGTCTCTTCGTCTGGACGCCGCCGTCGGCGCAGATCGCGTAGTTGACCGGATCCTCGACCTCAACGAGCTTCATATCCGCGCTCGTCTCCTCATCGGTGGCAATGCTCTGGGCAAATACTTTGTTCACGCCGTCCGAGCCGGCACCGGCGCCGACACTGATCGCGTACATCTGCTGGGTAAGGGTGTCGGTGACTTCGCCGCCCCAGCCGGCCGGCCAGATTGTGTTGCAGACCATCCATGTGTAGTCAGCCGGCCACAGATCTGTATTCGCCACCATGAAGCCGAACCAGTCGGTGACCGGGACAATGAACGATGCGCCGCCCTGCGCCTTGGCGCTGGGGCACTGCCACACATCCCGGTTCTTTATATACTCGTCGAGGACTACGGGCCAGCGCAGATAGGGGTTGGCCCAGTGTGCGCAGGGCATGGCCTCCCCCTGATCCGAGGGGTGTGCCCCCATCTTGGTGACAGCGAAGTACTCGAGCACTTCCGGTCGATGCTCCCTGGGCGGGAGAGTGTCGTTGTTGTCGGCCAGGTACATTTGAATAGCGAGTGCGATGTTCTTCACGTTCGAAAGGCAAACGGCCTTTCGGGCCGATTCACGGGCCCGCGCGAATACGGGGAACACCATCGCGGCGAGGATCCCGATGATCGCGATTACCACCAACAGCTCAATCAGTGTGAAACCCTTCCGTCGTCTTAGCATGATGGGTACTCTACCTCCTTACGCCGGTTGTGTGTCAAAGTAGAACTGCGCACTGCAAAGCTCGCGAACGGTATCACCTCCTCTCCGGCGGCCTACAGCTTTATCCGGCGTCAGGCCACCCGGCCGACTCGGACATGCCTGTTCGCTGCTTCGTGCCGTGGGACTGCCGCCAAGGGCCCCCCAACGGCACGCATATTCTACCCACAGCACCAGGTATTATCGCAGATTGCCTCGACAGGCGTCATTGACTGTAGGGCCAAGATTATTGTAAGATGGGCCAAATGGCGCGAAGACCGCAGATAGGCCCACAGGGCGAGGACTGGGTTCTGGAGGTTTACAACCCCGACTATCACTTGACGGCGGGCGCCCCCCTGTGGGCAGCCACACACTGGCATGAGTATGCGGGCCCCCCCGCGCTCAGCAGCCACGCTGGGATTGAGGTTGGGGTGGTGCTGGCGGGACGGGAGGAGATTCAGGTGGAGGGGCGCGTGATCGGGGGCGAGCCGGGAGATGTGTGGCTTTGTGCGATGTCGGAGCCGCACTGGTACCAGGTGGTCGTACCGGACACGCGGAATCTGGTGGTGATCTTCCTTCCGTCGTTTCTTGGGGAGGAGATGCTGGGGGATAAGCCATGGCTAACGGTGTTCGCGGCGCCGCCCGGGGAGCGGCCGCGGGTTACCGGCCCTGAGCAGAGAGAGACCATGCTCGCCATCGCACGGGAGATGCGAAGCGAGATCGAAGGGAAGCAGAGGGACTGGGAGTGCGCGGTGCGGCTGGATCTCCTTCGCCTGCTATTCCACCTGAGCCGGGGGTGGGAGTACCCCGGGGCGACGAGCGCCGGGAAACGGGGCTATGTGGGCAGTTTAACCCGGATAATGCCGGCGCTGGCGCTGCTGTACAAGCGGATACCGCAGCTAGTGTCTCGTGCGGAAGCGGCGGAGGCATGCGGGCTGGGGCCGTCGCGATTCACGATGTTGTTTCGCGAGACGATGGGGGTGAGCTTCAAGACGTTTCGCCGGCGCGCGCGCCTTGCGTTCGCCGCGAATATGCTTCTCACGACGGACTTGCCTCTGGACAACATTGCGGACAAAACCCGTTTCGCGGACGCGAGCCATCTGCATCATGCGTTCGTGAGCGAGTATGGATGCACTCCCGGCCAGTACCGCGAGCAGATCCAGGCAACGGCCGCCTCCCGGCAAAGGCAGGCCGCGAGCGCGGCTGTTGGGCACGACTAGAGGTCATTTGAAGACGGCCTTGGGATAGGCCCTTCGCCCCGCTCAGATACTGTGTTATCTGTCAAGTGCCGGTGGGCAGATAGTTGGGGTCGAAGGGGCGGCTTCGGCAGTAGAGCTGCCGAAGCGACCAATGCCGGTTCCACCTCTGGTTCGCAGGGGTAGGCTACGGGGTCGGGGCGGTGGATGGGGCGGCGATATGGTTGCTTTGGCTGGCGGGGGTCTGCGGGCCGGCTCGGCAGAGAGGCGGGGTGTCAGGGTTTGGACTGGCCAAGGATTCTGGCGCTCAGTCCAGGGAGCGAGAGTCGGATAACAGATTTGTCTGCGAGAGCGGTGTGAACCTGCCCGTCTCGCAAGAGGTCGGTGAGAGTGGTGGGGGGGGCGAAGGACTGGGAGCGCTCGGTGAGCGTGAGCTCGGGGTTCGCGCTTTCAGGCGAGAAGTTGAGGACGACGAGAAGGGCCGGGTCTTGAGGGGCGGCGTAGCGGGCGTAGGCGTAGACCTGGTGCGGGGAGTTCACGCTCAGGGGTTCCCAGTGGCGAGATCGGAGGCTGGGGGTCTTGGTGCGCAGCGAGATCAGTTTCTTGTAGTAATCGCGGAGGCCGTTGCGGTCTTCCCAGGAAATGGGTCCAAGCGTCCTGTAGGGCTCGAACTCTGCTCCCACCTCCTGGCCGGTGTAGATGCAGGGCAAGCCGGGGAGGGTGAGCAGCATGGCGGCGGCGACCATCTCCATGCCGAGGCCGTGGCGGGTGATGAAGCGGGGCCCGGTGTCGTTGTTGTTGAGGAAGCGGAAGACGAGCGCGTCCCGGTGGAATCCTCGGCCCTGGTTGGTTAGAGCGGAGTGGAGGCGGGGGACGATGCGGTCGCGCCCGGTGAAGACTCTCTCCATTGACCACTTGCCCAATCCGTCGCCCCAGTCGTAGGCGGCGTCAAAGCCATTTGTGAACCAGAAGGGATCGCGGGCGCCGGCTTCGGCGAGCAGCAAGAGGTCGGGCTTTATGCGCTTGAGTTCGCGTCGCCAGTGTCGCCAGAAGTCGGGGCGGCGGAGCTTGACGCCCCAGGCTGAATCGACGCGGAAGCCATCCACGTCGAACTCGCGCACCCAGTAGGAGAAGGCCTCCAGCATCCAGCGGCGGACCTCGGGGTTGTGGTAGTTCAGGTTGGGAAGGTAGCGCCAGTGGAAGTAGTGGGTGGGATCGCCGGTGCTCTCATCCCGGTCGTAGAAGTGGTAGTAGGGTGAGGCCTTTCCGTGCTTCTGCGCGTGTGTCATGTAGCGGTGGTGAAGGTAGGAGTGGTTTGGGACGAAGTCCATGAGCACGCGGATGCCCCTGGCGTGGGCCTCCTTGACGAGCCGCCTGAAATCGGCCTTGGTGCCGTAGTCCCTGCGAAGCTTGAAGTAGTCAGTGACTGCGTAGCCGTGTCCTCTGGATGGGGTGGCGTTGGACGGGGAGAGCCAGATGGCGCTTATGCCGAGATCCTGTAGGGAGTCCAGTCTTTCTATGACACTGCGGAAGCCGTGGCGGCCGAAGTTGTGGGGGACCACGCCGTAGACAACCGCACTGTCCACCCAGGCGGGGTTCTCTGTTTCCCACTCGATCAGCCTGGGGCGCCCGTCTTCCACGACGAAGTAGGTGGTAGCTTTGTCGGCGCTGCCGTCTGCGTCGGCGACCTTGAGGGAGACGTAGTATTCGCCGTCAACGTCGGGGGGGGTGAGCACGACCCTGTGAGCTGTGCCGGGGTTGGGAGGACGGTGAATGGTGAGCCGAGCGGGATTGCCCTTGCGGGGACGCCAGAGATACTTGACGATAGGGGCGGCGGTGGCCTCGCTGGGGCTGCTGTCGCCGCCGTCGAGCGTGATGCGCTTTGCGTCTATGGATGCTCGGATTCGTGCGGCGGGCCTGCTCTTGAGACGCTGTGTGAGGGTGATGACGTTTGAGCGGCACTGCCCGCGGTCTCCCTCGCGGCAGTAGGCGACTATGTGGTTCTTCCCTTCTTTCAGAGGGACAAGGGCCGAGAAGCGATCACGCTCCCGTCGGGCTGGCAGTTCAGTGCCGTTCACTGACAGCAAGACCGCCTTGCGTGGTTCTTTGCAGGAGCAAGTGCCCGTGACTCGCTTTTTCCAGGTCCAGACTTCGGCGTCGCCGCCATGCAGCGTGGCCTGCGTTCGTGGTGCTCCTGGCATGCAGCGTGCTCTCTGTCTTCTGCTTCAGTATACCCGGGAGCCACCTGGGCATGCGGTGCGAGGACTAAGCTGCGCCGCCGGCCGGAGGAGGGGCCTAGTTCGGTCTCGCCGCTTTGGGTTGGGACTGGGTTCTGGCAGGAGGGGGTGTATCCTGCTCGCAGGTCTGTGGCGGGCGGAGATTGCCGGCAGGGAGGGGGAGCGGCGTGAGCGGGGGGAGAGCAAGCAGTGGCGGGAAGAGGGTTAGCTTGCCGGCAAGCTGAACGTTAGTTGCGCCCATGGAGCAGAGGACGAGAGCAGCAGATCGCGCTGGGGGCGTGACCCGGCGGGCGGTGTTGCTCGGGCTCGCGCTGCTGGTGGTCCTGGTTCCGACGGCCTTCTACCTGGAGATTGCCTGGAACCGGGCCGACATGTTCGTGGGCGTTCCCTCGATGACGCCCGTGGTGCTGCTGTTCGTGCTTACGGCCGCCGCGGGCCTGCCGCTGTTCCGCCGGATCGGGCTGACGCGTCGGGAGCTGCTGGTCGTGTACTCAATGGTGCTGGTGGCGGGGCCGCTGATCGGGGCCACCACGATGGCATGGATGCTGTGCGGGACGATCCACTACTACTACATGTCGCGCATCTATGTCATCTGGCAGAGTGTCTTCCTGCCACACGTGCCGACGTGGTTTGCTCCGACAGATCCGGGAACGGCGGAGGCATTTTTCCTGGGGGAGTCGTTGGTGCCTTGGGTGCTGTGGTGGAAGCCGCTGGTTGCGTGGGGATCGTTCGCGTTGGGGCTGTTCGTGTGCGCCTTGTGCATCATCTCTGTGCTGCAGCGGCAATGGATCAGCAACGAGCGGCTGAGCTTCCCGATTGCGCAGATGCCGCTGGAGATGGTGAGCGAGGGGCGCGGGCGGGGGGGGGAGGGCCCGGGGAGGCTGCCGAGGAGCTGGATGTTCTGGGCCGGGGTGCTGGTCTCGTTCGGGATAACTCTGGTGAACGCGCTGGCCTGGCGCTGGCCGTCCATTCCTTCGATTCCGCTGGGGCCGCTGCCTCTGATGCGAGAGCAGAGGGTGGGGCCGCTGGGGGGAATTGGGGAGATCACACTGGTGCTGTGGCCGTGGATGATAGCGATCGCGTATTTGATTCCGAAGGAGCTTTCGTTCTCGGCGTGGTTTTTCTGGTGGTTGCTGGTGGGGGCGAACGTGGCGGGGGTGTTTGCGGGGACGGAACCGCGAGATCCATCTATGATCTGGGACAGCGGGTTCCCGGCGCCGCGGTTTCAGGGAGGGGGAGCGCTGCTTGCGATAGGGCTGTGGGGGCTGTGGATCGCACGCAGTCACCTTGTGAGGGCCGTGCGGGTTGCGTTGAGCCGGCGTTCGGGGGAGGTTGATGCGGAGGAGCCGCTGTCCTACCGCCTGGCTCTGATCGGGATGGTGGTGACATTCGCGGGGCTGGTGTACTTCGACTGTTTGGCGGGGGCGCGGGCGGTGGTGGCAATTGCGCTGGTGGGAGGGATTCTGGCGTACTACATCGTGTGGGCACGTCTTCGCGCGGAGACGGGGCTGGGGTTCTCGATGTTCCCGATCGAGCTGGAGTTCGTGCTGAACACGCCCTTGGGGAGTTCTTTCTACCGGGTGCGAGAGACAGTCATCATCATGTCGACGCGGTGGGCGTACGGCCAGGGGTTCGGGACGATCTATGAAGTGTGCACGGGGAACGCGCTGGATACGTTCAAGATCGCGGATGCGTCGGGGATCGACAAGCGGCGATTGACGAAGGCGATGCTGGCGGGCTTCGTGGTGACGTTGGTGCTGGGACTGTTTGTCATGCTGACCGGCATCTACCGGTATGGGTGGTTCGGGCTGCGCGGTCTTCAGGTTGGGTGGCTGGGGCCGCAGAGCATCGGGGACGGGGGCAGGATCATCTGGCGGCAAATGTACCCGACGAATTCGGATGTCAACGGGCTAATCGCGATCTGTTTCGGGGCCGCGTTCGCGCTGTTCCTCGGTGTGATGCGGCTGCGGTTCTGGTGGTGGCCGTTTCACCCGGTCGGGTATATGGCGGGCATGTGCTGGGGGCTGAACTGGTATTGGATGCCGTTTTTCGTGGGGTGGGCGTGCAAGACGCTGGTTGTTCGCTATGGGGGGTTGAGGCTGTATAGAAGCACGGTTCCGATGGCGATCGGGTTCATCGTGGGCGATCTGCTGAATAAGGGAGTGTGGGCGTTGGTGGGGCTGGTGACGCTGGGCCAGGTGTAGGCTGTGGGGTGTGTCTGCTCAGTGCGGCGGGGGGGAATGGGGGAGTACGCCGGGCCTCACTGTTTGGGCAGCTTGTGTGCAGGAGGTCTGGTCGCGTGGTGTCGTCGTTGGCCTCGGGACGCGGCCGACGTGGGCTGCGGCGGCGGATCACTGGTCGTCGTTGGGAGAGGCGTCCTGTGGAGAGCTGGTCAGGCGGTCAAGGTGATAGCAGAGCACCTCGAGTTCGCGGGTGAGATCCACGTTGCGGACGGCGACATCGGGGGGCACTTCGATGAGGGTGGGAGCGAAGTTGAGGATGGCGCTGACACCTGATTTGAGGAGCTGGTCGGCCACCTCCTGGGCAGCTTCTGCGGGGACGGCGATGATGCCAATATTGGCGCGCATGTGTTGGTTGATCTCAGAGAGGCGCTGGAGGTCGAGGATTTCGTGGTTCCAGAGCATGCGCCCGATCTTGTTGAAGTTGTTATCGAAGATACCGACGATGCGAAATGGGGACTGTGCGAATCCCGCGTAGCCTGCGAGGGCGGCGCCGAGGTTGCCAGCACCGATGATGGCGATGCGCTGCTCGCGGTCGAGCTGCATGATCTCGGTGAGGCGGGCCAGGAGGTGCTGGACGTCGTAGCCGGCGCCGGGCTTGCCGAACTCACCGAAGTAGGATAGGTCCTTGCGGATCTGTGCGGGGACGATGCCGCAATGGGCCTCCATCTTGGCGGAGGATATAGTATTGACACCCTCTCTCGCCAGTCGGCGGAGACAGCGCAGGTAGAGGGTAAGACGAGAGAGTGTGGGCTGTGGGATCTTGTCCGACGCGGGCCGCAACTCGAGACCTCCGTTTCGGCGAGACTGCCGTCCTGGGGGCGTTGGCGGTCCGCTGGCGGCAGCTCGTGAAATAGTTCACTGATAGAGATTCTACCGGAGATTGGGCGTTGGGTCAATACGCGAGATGGGCGGGCGTGGCCGCAGGCGCAGGGAAATGGAGCGGAGGGAGGCGGCGATCGGGGAAGCAAGCAGGGGACGACAGGGAGCACATGGTATAGGCAGCGCAAGGTGGCGTGGGGGTCGGAGGTGCCCATATGCGCGCTCGCATAGTGCTGTCGGTTATCCTTGTGCTCGCGGTCTGCTATGCCCTGGTCCGCGGACGGGAGCAGCCGGCCGGCCGGGCGAGCGAAGACGCGCGAGCCGGGACGGCAGCGGAAGAAGCCGGCGAGGCGGCGAGGATATCCCGCTTTGAGGTGGCCAGGTCCGCGACGACGTTCGACCTTGGGGAAAGCAGCGAGCTTATTGTCGCCAATCCCTTTGGCGACGTGGAGGTGGTCGCGGGCGGACCGGAGGTGAGGGTGGAGACCGTAACGTACGCGCTCGGCCGTGACATGGAGGAAGCTCGCCGCCGCGCGCGGGCACTTGGTGTGTCTGAAGGGCCGGACGGGGCCGGCGGTCATGAGATCATCGTTCAGGGGGAGACTTCAAATTCGTCGGTCCGTATGGACTTGGCGATTGCGCCTCCCGCCGAGGCGGCGCTAAAGGTGCGCCGGGTGATGGGGAAGACGCGCGTGGTGGGTCTGAAAGGGCCGATAGAGATCCGGGGGGAGTCCGGGGAGATCTCGGTGGAGAGCATTGACGGGTCAGTGACGGTCGAGAGCACGTCGGGCGACATCGGCGTGAGAGCCGCGCGAGGGGGAGTGGATGTCCATACGGGTGGCGGCGATGTGTCGCTGGAGAGTATCCGGGGGCCGGTGCTGGCGCGGACCATGAATGGGAACATCAGGCTGGGGGAGGCTGCCAGCGATCGCATCACGGCCACTACCAGGAGCGGCGACGTCGAGATTCGGCTCAGCGAGCCCTTCTCCGGCGAGATGGAGGCGCGGACTCAAAGCGGCCACATTGTCATCGCGCTCTCCGCGGGGTCGAACTGTCGGGTGAGGACGGCTACGGGCTCGGGGGAGATCTCAAGCGCGCTGCCCCTCCGCGCGGTGTCTCACCAGGGCCGCAACATCAGCGGACGGCTCGGGGCGGGCGAGGGGGCGGTGGAGGTGACCACCGGGAGCGGAGACATCAGGCTGGTCGCGGTAGACTGACGCGAGTCCCGGCGGCGGTGGCGGTCTTCATTGTGATGACAGCGGGGGCAAGGGTACAAGATAGAGAGGACAGATCCCTGGACAGCCAAGGGGCTCCAGGGTAGAATCGGCGAGCGTTATCAGGCCACGGGCGAGGTGAGAGCGGGCGCTGCTGCCCGCGGGGAGGAGGTGATGGGCGAAGGGCCGTCTGGGTCTGAGGCGCGCAACTCGAATGGAACAGGGGGGTACCATGAAGAGCTGGTTGGTTGTGGTTCTCGTTGTGGTTGTGAGTGCTGTGCTGTGCGGGAGTGCGTTCGCGACAGACTACTTCGTGGCGACCTGGGGTGACGACGACAACCCGGGGACCATTGATCTGCCGTTTGCCACGGTCACCAAGGGAACGAGTGTCGCGGTGGCCGGGGACACGATCAACGTGCGGGCCGGGGACTACGCGGAGGATCGGCTGGATTTCTACAGCGACGGGAATCCGGATGCCTACATCACCCTCCAGTCTTACGACGGTGATCGGGCGGCCCACATCACCGACGGCGTGTACGTGCACGGACGCAAGTACATCAAGATCATCGGGATGGAGATCAGCGGCGGGACGAACGTGCTGCACATAGACCCGGGCGATCCCAAGACTCTGGTGCCCAGGTCGGAGTACATCTACGTGCAGCGGTGCTATGTGCACGATCCGAGCGGCAGCGGGGATGTAATCAAAGTCAACCAGTCGGACTACGTGTTCATCGAGGACTGCGAGGTTGCCAACGCCACGGGCGATGAGGCGGTTGACTTTGTGTGGGTGAACTACAGCGAGGTGCGACGCTGCTATATCCATGACTATGAAGGGTGTGGCTTCTTCACCAAGGGTGGATGTCTCTACGATGTGCTGGAGG
>CP070816.1:1898147-1904307 GCA_020344235.1 Armatimonadota bacterium | reverse complement strand
CCCCGAAGATGCCGCTGAGATTGTCGAGGAAACCGTCTTGGGCGGGCGCTTCGTCGAGCGGCTCTGCTGGTCCTTTGGCGGGCAGGTGGCTCCTCTCCAGCAGGACATTCCTTTCTACAAGCACCAGACCCGTTTGGTGCTAAGGAACTGCGGGGTAGTTGACCCGAGGAGTATTGAAGACTCGCTGATGCGCGGGGCCTATATGTCGGCGGCGCGGGTCCTCTCCGGAATGTCGCCGGAAGACGTGATCGAGGAAGTGCAGAGGTCAGGGCTGCGCGGCAGGGGAGGGGCAGGGTTCCCCACCGGGCGCAAGTGGCAGTTGGCGCGTTCGGCTGGAGGTGATCCGAAGTACGTTGTCTGCAATGCGGACGAAGGCGATCCCGGAGCGTTCATGGATCGCGCTCTCCTGGAGGGTGATCCTCACCTCGTAATCGAGGGAATGATCATCGGCGCCTATGCCGTTGGCGCCAACAAAGGATTCATTTACGTCCGCGCCGAGTACCCGATAGCCATTGAGCACACCGAAGTGGCCCTCAGTCAGGCCCGGGAACTGGGTCTTCTCGGAGAGAACATGCTGGGCACAGGGTTCGACCTGGACATCGAGGTGAGGAAGGGAGCAGGAGCATTCGTATGCGGCGAGGAGACCGCTCTCATCGCCTCCATTGAAGGCGAACGCGGTATGCCCCGCCCCCGCCCTCCTTTCCCCGTCGAGTCGGGGCTGTATGGGAGGCCGACCAACATCAACAATGTGGAGACCTGGGCCAACGTGCCGCGCCTGATCGAGAGAGGCGGCGACGCCTACGCGCAGGTCGGAACCGAGGGCTCTAAGGGAACCAAGATCTTCGCGCTCGCCGGCCGGGTGCGAAATACGGGCCTGGTAGAAGTGCCCATGGGGGCCACCCTCAGGCAGATCATCTTCGACATAGGCGGAGGCATACCAAGGGGACGCAAGTTCAAGGCCGCCCAGATGGGAGGCCCCTCCGGCGGGTGCGTCCCTGCGCGCTACCTGGACCTTCCCATCGACTACGACTCGGTCAAGCAAATCGGTGCCATCATGGGCTCCGGCGGCCTGATAGTCATGGACGAGGCCACCTGTATGGTGGACATCGCCCGCTTCTTCACCGACTTCGTGCAGCAGGAGTCCTGCGGAAAGTGTGTGCCGTGTCGCATCGGCACCAGGCGTATGCTGGAGGTGCTGACCCGCATTACTGAGGGAGAGGGCGAGCCGGCGGATCTGGACAGGCTGGAGCGGCTGGGCACAATGATCGTCGCCACTTCGCTCTGCGGGCTTGGTCAGACGGCCCCGAACCCGGTGCTGTCCACCATCCGCTACTTCCGGGACGAGTACGAGGCCCACATCCGGGAGCAGCGCTGCTCGGCCCATTCGTGCGAGGCGCTGATCACCACGACGTGCAGCAGTGCCTGCCCCGCTCACGTCAACGTTCCAGAGTACGTCGGTTTGATCGCGGAGGGCCGGTTCGCAGAGGCGCTGGATGTCATCCGTCGGCGCAATCCGCTCCCCTCCGTGTGCGGGCGTGTCTGTGATCATCCGTGTGAGCTGTTCTGCCGTCGCGGCGATGTGGATGAGCCAGTCGCGGTCCGGCATCTCAAACGCTTCGTCTGCGAACACGTGCACGACGAAGTGCCGCCGCCTGTCTGGCAGGGGCCGCGGCGGGGCCGGGTGGCCGTCATCGGCTCCGGGCCGGCCGGCCTCACTGCTGCTTACTTCCTCGTCCTCATGGGACGCGAAGCGAAAGTCTTCGAGGCGCTGGACGTCGTTGGTGGAATGATGGCCACGGGCATACCTGCCTACCGTCTCCCGCGCGAAGCCTTGACCCGCGACATCGAGTACATCCGCAAGGCCAGTGTGGAGATCGAGACCGGACACAGAGTCGAGTCCTTACAGGAGCTACGCGACGCGGGCTTCGATGCCCTGTTTGTTGCCGTTGGAGCCGGCGATGGCGCTCTTCTGGGCGTGTCCGGAGAAGAGACCGAAGGCGTCCATGATGCCCTGAGCTTCCTGCGACAGGTTTCTTCCGGCGAACTTCGGGAGCTTGGCGGCCGGGTGGTTGTGATCGGCGGGGGAAACGCCGCCGTTGATTCCGCTCGGACCGCGCTCCGATTGGGCGCCGACACCGTAACCGTGCTGTACCGGAGAACCCGAGAAGAGATGCCCGCCCTGCGAGAGGAGATCGAGGAAGCGATCCTGGAAGGAGTGGACTTCCGCTACCTCGTGTCGCCGGCTGCGATTGAGAAGAACGGCCGCGTGCGCGCAGTGCGCTGCGCGGAGATGGAACTCGGCGAGGCCGACGAGAGCGGCCGACGCCGCCCGGCGCCCAAGCCGGGGTGTGAGGCGTCATTTGAGGCCGATCATGTGATCGTGGCCGTGGGCCAGAAGCCGGACCTGAGCTTCGCCTTCTCCGAAGGGCAATTGGTCGTTTCCGGCGGCCGGATTGCAGTTGATCCCTTGACACAGCGTTCCGGCGACGGACCCTTCTTTGCCGGCGGCGACGCGGTGGCAGGGCCCTCTACAGTGATCGAGGCCATCGCTGCCGGACAGCGCGCGGCTGAGGCCATCGACGTATTCCTTGGGGGCCGCGGGGAACTGCCGCGCGACACGGGCCGGGCCGCGCGGAGCAGGCCCGAAGAGTCGGACGAGGAAGCATCTCGCGCGGCCATTCCCGTACTGGGCCCCGAAGAGCGCCGCGGTAACTTCCACGAGGTCATGAAGGGATACTCTCTGCAGGCTGCTTGTGCCGAGGCGCGCCGCTGTCTTCGCTGCGACCTCGAAAGGTGACCGCTACCGGACCGAGCCATGGCCGAGAAAGTCTCGCTCACTATAGATGACATCATCGTAGCCGTGCCGGAAGGCAGTACGATTCTCGAGGCCGCCCTGCGGGCCGGGATAGAGATACCGCACCTTTGCTACAAGCCCGAGCTGGGCCTCTCGCCCACCAGTTCCTGCCGGCTCTGCCTGGTCGAGGTGAAGGGCGCCAGAGGGCTGGTGGCATCATGCTCTCACCCGGCCGCCGATGGAATGATCGTGCGGACCGATACCGACGAACTCCGGCAGCACCGCCGCATGGTAATAGACCTCCTGCTTTCCGACCACCCTCACGACTGCCTCACCTGCGAGAAGTCCGGTGCCTGCGACCTCGAGACGTATGCCTACCAGTTAGGCGTCAAAGAATCCGAGTTCGCGGGCGAGCTCGTCCGCGTCGACCCCATCCAGGATGGCCCCGCCATTATCTACGACCAGACCAAGTGCATCCTGTGCGGCCGCTGCGTCGAGATCTGCCACAACGTCCAGGTGGCCGGGGCCGTGGACTTCCTGGGTCGGGGCTTCGACACCCGCGTTGGGCTGCCGCCCGCCCTACCGCGCACGGAATCGGTCTGCGCCGAGTGTGGCAACTGCCTCGACGTCTGCCCAACCGGCGCCCTTTCCTACGCCGGTGCCCAGGGGCAGGGCAGGGAGTGGGAGTTCGAACGCGTCACCACCATCTGCCCCTACTGCGGTTGCGGCTGTCCCCTCGACATGCACCTCCGCGACGGCCGCCTGGTCAAGGTCACCGGCGCACCCGGCGCCGGCCCCACCCGCGGTCTGCTGTGTGTCAAAGGACGGTTTGGATTCGACTTCCTCGGCCACCCCGACCGCCTCACCGAGCCTTTGGTCCGCCGCGATGGCGCGTTGATGCCTGCCACCTGGGAGGAGGCACTGGGCCTGGTGGCGCGCCGCCTCGGAGAGATCAAACAACGCTCCGGGGCCCACGCAATAGCAGGACTGGCCTCCGCCAAGTGCACGAACGAAGAGAACTACTTGATGCAGAAGTTCATGCGGGCGGTGATTGGCACCAACAACGTGGATCACTGTGCTCGCCTCTGTCACGCCTCCACCGTCGCCGGCCTGGCCCGCGCCTTCGGCAGTGGCGCGATGACCAACTCGATTGACGATCTCGGCGAGGCCGAAGCGATCTTCGTGATCGGCTCGAATACCACAGAGTGCCATCCGGTGATCGGAGCCGTCATCAAGCGCGCGGTGAGGGGGGGAAAGACACGGTTGATCGTGGCCGACCCCCGCGCTATCGAGCTGACCGAGTACGCCGATCTCCATCTTCAGCAGAAGCCCGGCACCGACGTGGCGCTGATCAACGCGCTCGCCCATGTGATCCTCGAAGAAGGTCTTGAGGATGAGCAGTTCATCGGAGAGCGCACTGAGGGCTTCGAGGAGCTGCGGCTGGCGGTCGAGCCTTACACGCCGGAGTTCGCTGAGAAGATCACCGGTGTGCCCGCGCCCAACCTCGCCGAGGCAGCCCGGATCTACGCCCGCGCCGGCGGGGCCGCCATCGTCTACTCGATGGGCATCACCCAACACACCACGGGCACCGACAACGTCCTCGCGCTGGCCAACCTTGCGATGCTGACCGGCAACATCGGCCGGCCGGGCACCGGCGTCAACCCTTTGCGCGGACAGAACAACGTGCAGGGCGCCTGCGACATGGGGGCTCTGCCGGATGTCTACTCGGGCTATCAAAAGGTCGCCGACGGCCACGTCCGGTCGAAGTTCGAGCATGCCTGGGGCGTCTCGCTGCCGGATTCGACCGGCCTTACCGTGGTGGAGATGATGGAGGCGGCGGCCGGGGGCAAGCTCAAGGCCATCTACATCATGGGCGAGAACCCCATGCTCAGCGATCCCGACATCAGCCACGTCGAAGAAGCCCTGAGGGGGCTCGACTTCCTTGTCGTACAGGACATCTTCCTCACGGAGACGGCCCAACTGGCCGACGTCGTCTTGCCGGCCGCTGCGTTCGCGGAGAAGAACGGCTGCTTCACCAACACCGAGCGCCGCGTGCAACGTGTGCGCAAGGGGCTCGAGCCACCTGGAGACGCTCGCGCCGACTGGAACATCACCTGCGAACTCGCCGGTCGTATGGGCTACGTGATGTCATACGCGGATGTCGCGGCAGTTCACGAAGAAATTGCGGAGACTACCCCGATCTACAGCGGCATTACGTACGACCGACTCGAAACACAGTCCCTCCAGTGGCCGTGCTCCGACGCCGAGCATCCGGGCACGGCGATCCTCCACAAAGATCGTTTCACGCGTGGTCTCGGGAAGTTCCATCCCGTCACCTTCATCCCGCCCAAGGAGCTGCCTGACGACGATTATCCCTTCCTCCTTTCCACGGGACGAATCCTCGAGCACTTCCACACCGGCACCATGTCGCGACATTCAGAGGTGCTGGGCAGGCTTGTCTCCGTTGGTGCTATCGAGATCAACCCGACGGACGCGCACCGCCTCGGCATCGCCGACGGCGATCCGGTTAAGGTCACCTCGCGGCGCGGCCGGATAGAGATCGCCGCCCGTGTCACCGAGCGCGTGACTCCGGGCACTGTGTTCCTGGCCTTCCACTTCCGCGAGGCGCCCGCCAATCGGCTAACAATCGCTGCACTCGACCCTGTCGCCAAGATCCCGGAGTTCAAAGTCTGCGCTGTCAAGGTTGAACCTGCCCGATGATGCTAACGGACGACACACACGACGCGGCGGGGCTCCGGATCTGTGCCGCAATCCTGGCCGGAGGCCGGGCCTCTCGCTACGATGGTTGTCCCAAAGGGCTGCTCCGGCTCCCCGGTGGAACCACCATCATCGAGAACACCCTCGGCGCCGTCGCCGCGGCCGGCATAAACGAAGTCGCAATCTTTGCCAACGAGCAGCATCGCTATCATGACCTCGGCCCTCAGGTCGTCCTCGATCGGCGGCCCGGCCTGGGCCCTCTGGGCGGCATCGAGACCGCTCTGATGCACTTCGCGGGACGCTGCGGGGGAGTGCTCGTTCTTCCCTGCGATCTGCCCGGCCTCGGCCACAGCGAGCTCCGCTCCCTCCTCGCCGTCTTTACCGCGCGCCGGCCGCGGGTGGTCGTTGCCGCGACGCGCGCCGGCTTCTGGCATCCGCTCTGCGCGATCGTGCGCAGCGATGTGCTGCCCGCTGTGAGCGCGGCCCTGGACTCCGGGAACAACGGCGTCTATCGACTGTGGCGCGCCGTGGGAGCAGCTCCCGTCTACTTCCGGAACGCCCACCCGTTCTTCAATGTGAACACGGCGGACGACCTGGACCGCTGGCTGCTCGGGGAGCGGGAGCCGCGGCGCGAGCTGAAGCCAACCT
>CP070816.1:1885364-1898047 GCA_020344235.1 Armatimonadota bacterium | reverse complement strand
TGGCAGGTGTAGCTGTCTACGTGTGGACTCGCCGCGGCCCCGCTGGAGATGCGTGTGCCGGTGTTGGAGAAGGTCGTTGAGCAGTAGGAAGCGCACATTGCTGTTCTGGAAGGCAGGCTGGGAGAGGCAGCGTCCTTGGAAGCCGGGTCCTGTGGTTGAACGGCTCCGGATCATCTGGCTCATGCATTACTTCCCGATCCCGCGGCGGCAACTCAGAGACGAGCTGGGCGTCAGCCGTTCCAGTGTCCGGCGGTGGCTGAACGCATAGAGGGGAAGTTGGGCGAGCGGAACGAGCCGAGAGCCCGTTAACAAGACGCCGCGGGAGATCGCGGGACTCATTGGGGAGATCTTCCGGCGGAACCCCCTCTGGGTTCGGCACCGCGTCGCCATGGTGCTGTGGACCTTCGGGGTCTTTGTCGCCGGATCGACGGTGCATAACATCGCTGCTCAGGCCAGGCCGGAACGGTCGTCACCCAGCTCACGGACCGCAGGCAGGGAAGAAGCGAAACCGCGGCAGATCGTGGCTCGGCACCCGAACCATGTGCGGTCGGTGGGTCGCACGCGGGTGTAGCGGTGGCGGATCTGGCTCACCTGGATGTTGGTCGCGGTGGGCCACTTCTCAACGATGGTGACCGCCGTCTGTCCTCTGGAGTGTCCCAATGCCGGTTGGACCGTAGGGGCGCTGGAGCAGGCATTCTCGCGCCATGGATCGCCTAAGCACATCATCACCGATCAGGAGGGGTTCTTCATCTCTGATGTCTTTGGGGAGCTGCTCGGGCAATGGACTGCGAAACAACGCTTCGGTGCCGTGGGCAAGCACGGCTCCATCGGCGTTACCAAGCGTGTGATCCTCACCTTGAAGCAGTAGTAGCTGAGACGAGTGCCGGTAATCCGTGAGCTGGATCACTTCCTTGAACTGCTCGCTGACTTCGCCGTCTACTACAACGAGTACCGCGGTCACCGACGACTGGACGTCGCGGCGCCGTTGGTGCGCTACCGCGGACAGCACTGGAAGAGGCCAGGCCGATCAGCAAAGAGAGTCCCAGGGTCAGTTCGCCCCCGGCATTTCGCCGAGCCCCGGATCACCGTCCATGAACTTGCCGCCTGATTACCCAGAGTAGGAGGCGACTCAGAGACGCAGAAGACCCATGGCAACGGTCCTGCGGACGCATAACACCTACAATCGGACCGGCCCAAGTACAGCGAAGTACCCCCGACGTCTACGGCCGGTATCTTCGGATGACCGAGGCTGGACTCGTGGTCACCTCAGAGCACTACCGAGCGAAGAGGATCAGCGGGGCTCACGAATCCAGATCTCGTACCCATTGATAGTTTCTGTCCGTCGGAAGTGCTCGGATCTCAGCACCTGGATCCTCCCGTGGGTTGCGCTGTTCTGCGCTAACACAACAGTGGCGACTTCGAGAGAGTTGAGAGCCGCTCGGGTAGCCTCCTGATCTGGTTCCTGAGATGCCGACACAAAGCTCCACAGCACCGATCGCTGCCGGTACGCCTCATTCCCCATCGCAGGGGCGAGAGCCTGCGTATACGCGATTCTCACGCTCACCAAGGTCGGGTGTTCCTCAAACCTCGACACAATGCCGGAGATGGCGTCCGGCGCGAGCATCCTCCCGTTGTCTCCGGTCGCGCGCATCGCCTCTTCCGCGACAGCGTAGTCGCCGGCAGCTATCTTCCTACCAGCAAAGTGCCACGTCACCCCATTGTCGTGACGCAAGGTGTGGAAGGGAGCAGCCAATGCAAACAGGCCCAGAACAACGGCGGAGAGGATTCCCAGAAGCGGGCGCCGGTTCCTCTCTTCAATCATCCGTTGTACCAGGACACACACGGAGGTTGCCGCGAAGATCACGACGGGAAATGACCAGACAACTCGCCAGTAAAGCGGAGGGCCGGTGACGTGCTTCGAGATGGAAGCTGAGATCCAAGGGTTCAGGTACACGGCAAAGAGAAGAGCTAACGGCACGGCCAGGCGATACCGAAGCAACGCTTCTGTCGCAAGGACAGGCCCTGCCAGCAGCAATATGGCAACCAGGTACTGCTGGCTATTCCCGAAAACGCTTGCCCAGACGTGGGATGGTGTCTCGACTTGGAGGTGCGCCAGAGAAGTCCCTACCTGCATTGCTGCTGTGATCACGTAGGGCAAGGGGACTGCCAGCGCAGCGACACCCCCCCACAGCTTTGCTCTTGGCCCACTCCAGAGCAAAGGCCAATTCGAAAGCAACGCGCCCACGGTCGCCATCGGCGCCGCCAGCGTGGCGAAGGCCGAGGTGCCGATCGCGGCCACCTGAGCACAACCGAGTAGGAAGGCGTCTGCAGACGTTCCTCTCGGGGAGAAGTAGCGTGCCGTCAAGTAGTAAATGGCCGGGACGATTGCCGACAGGTACACGGCCTTGCCCTGAAAGATCCTGACGAACGCGAAATTGGCGGGCCCTCGGTGGCATTCCCCAAGGACGAGGATCAGAAGTAGTGACACTACGCCGAGCGCGAGCCATCGGCGGGGCATCAGTTCTTGAGCAAGGAGGAAGATGGACAGGACCACTACCACCGCCCAGAACGGGGGAAAGACCCGGTAGATCACATCCATGGCAGGGAGGTGAAGGACGTGAGCCAGGCCTCCTGCGAGTACCTCGAACGTGGCAAGACGGTAAGTCGAGAAGACGAAGGGCAGGGCTGGCTCCACGTGCATCGTGTCTGATGCCAGAAGCGGTTCGCTCGGCTGTCCGGACGAGAACGCGGCTTCAGAGACATAGAAGGCATCGTCCAGATCGGGGCGCGAGACTGCCAGGGTGAGCGCGGCCGCAGCGATGGCCAGACATAGGACGGTGACCCACTCCCATCCCCGCGGCCTCACCGACGCGTGACATGCCGACACACCAAGTGTCTCTCTCTTGGCTAGGCAGTAGCCAAGGATTGCCAGCGAAGCCACCCAGAAGGCCGTCCAAGAGACGAACAGAACGGCTGGAGCCAAGCACACCGCAAGAACAGCGAGGGTTGCAGGACCTCCAGTACCCACTGCTATATCGTCGCGGCCTTTGTGTGCAATGGCTGGGGACCGGAGACCCCCCAGCTTCAGCAAACGTAGGTAGACAACGGCCACAACGCAGAGGAAAGGGGGGGCCGCCACGAAGAGAGTGTTAAGAGATCCCCCCGCCAAGGCAACCAGCTGAGCGGCGATCGTCCATCCTGCGAACAGGACTAGTACCGCGGCAAGAAAGCTATGCACGTATTAGCACCCTGATGTCGAAAGCGGCTATCCGCGCATTCCGCACGGTCTTCGCACTCTATTGCGAGAACGGCACAGCTGCTGACTTCTCACGCTTCACCGGCCGGCCCATCCATATACGCGAGTTGTCTGCCCTCCGACAGCAGACCGCAGGAGAGGCGGCGGCTGTCTTGCACGAAGAACACATGCTGTCGGTTGCGGCCGCGCTGCATCGCGTATGTGGTACAGAAGGAACTACAATCCGGGCCGCTCGCGGCAGGCTCGCAGTCCTAGCACGGCACGCCCTACCCGTCGCGGATAGCGGTAACTCGCCCCAGCTTCCTGTTCCCTCTAGTGTACCAAAACCAGCCTGACGCATCCAGGGGCACGTGGTCTCCGGAAACTCATGTGGGCGGTGTTGATCGGAACACCGTAGTGTACCAAGACTCATCCGGAGCAGTATTCGGGAGGGGAGAAGCAATACCTGTCCGCCCTCGCGGATTGGTTGACGGAGTTCCTGAGGGCGCGCGGAGTGTCGAAGTCGCTGATGTCCGGTTTGTCCGGCAACGACAGGCGCGCAGCACCGCCAGGTCATGTCGAGGAACCAGGCTCCCGTCAGGCGGCGAGACGAGAGTAGTCGTCTATGTTAAGTAGGCTCGGGACAGCTCGAGAGTGGCCTAGATCGGCTCTGACTCTTATGAGCGGCGTCACGAAGGCGCGGGTGCCGCGAACGACGGGACATGGATTGCTCCTCGCTGCATCGGGTGGAGCGGAAGGGGGTCGCCAAGGCGCGGTGTGACGCGGCGGGCTCCGAGCTGGCATCGGTCGCTGTCGGCAGAGGAAGTCAGGCGGCGAGTCGGTAGGCGGTGATCTGGGTGTCGGCGAAGACGCGGCGCTCAACGTTGACCGGCAGTGTCTTCGATGTCTTCTCTGGCTTGTGCCACTCCTCACCGCGGTGGACTGCCAAGGGGATCGCTCCGCCCAGAGTCGCATGGCCACGATGCTTGTTGTAGTAGATCTCGAAGGCGTGCAGGAGTTGGCTCAGGTGATCCAGTCCGCGGATGACCGGGACGTGATTCAGCCATTCGTACTTGAGTGTGAGTATCACGCGCTCGGTAACCGCGATGGAGCCGTGTTTGCCCACCGCGCCGAACCGCGGCTTCACGTCCCACTCGTGAAGCAAGCCGCCGAACACCTCCGAGGTGAACACGCCTTCCCGATCCGTGATGATGTGCTTGGGTGGCCCGTGGCTCCGGAAGGCCTCCTAGACGGGAACCGCGCCTATAGGCGCCGCTGAATGTCCCATGTGGCGGAATGTCTGAGGCTCGAAGACAAGGCTGCAGGGCTCTCAGTGGTGTCCCATCGCCATGCGACATGGACACCGTGCCCTGCGCGAGAAGGCTGGAGCGCAATCCACGTCGAAATCGCGAGCGGGGGTGACAAGGGCCTCGGGGCTTGCCGAGAGAGCTCGCCATGGACCGTGCGGCGAGCGCGGGAGGCGGCGTGGAGCAGGTACTTCAGAACCTCAGAACCGGCGTGGTCGACGTCGAGCAGGTGCCAACGCCTCCCGTGCGGCCGGACCACCTCTTGGTGCAGACTCGCTGCTCGCTGATCTCCGCCGGCACTGAGCGCATGCTGGTCGAATTCGGCCGGGCAAGCCTTCTGGCCAAGGCCCGTCAGCAGCCGGAGAAGGTGAAGCAGGTCATCGAGAAGATCAAGTCTGACGGCCTGCTTCCCACCCTGGAGGCGGTCTTCTCCCGGCTGGACGAACCGCTGCCTCTTGGCTACTGCAACGCCGGCATCGTGCTCGAAGTCGGCCCGGGGACGCGGGCGTTCGCCGTCGGGGACCGGGTTGCCTCGAACGGCCCACACGCGGAGGTCGTCTTGGTCCCCCAGAACCTGTGTGCGCGGATCCCGGACTCAGTCTCGGATCAGGAGGCAGCGTTTTCGCCATTGGGCGCGGTAGCCCTTCAGGGCGTCAGGCTCCTCGAACCGCAGTTGGGGGATCGCGTCGTCGTGACCGGTCTTGGGCTGGTGGGGCTGCTGGCGGCACAGCTCTTGCTGGCAAGCGGCTGTCGAGTGCTGGGGCTCGATTACGATCCCGCGCGGGTTGCATTGGCGGAGAGCTTCGGTGTGAGGGCGGCGGATCTGTCCGCGGGCGGCGATCCAGTGAGCGCCGCTGAGGGATTGTCTGAGGGCCGCGGGGTGGATGGCGTGTTGATCGCAGCCTCGACTCAGAGCAGTGAGCCGATCCATCAAGCCGCCCAGATGTGCCGCAAACGGGGCCGCATCGTGCTGCTCGGCGTGACGGGCCTCCAGCTCTCCCGCGCTGACTTCTATGAGAAGGAACTGACGTTCCAAGTCTCGTGTTCCTACGGGCCGGGCCGCTACGACCCGGCCTACGAGCACAGGGGTCAGGACTATCCTTTCGGCTACGTCCGTTGGACCGCTCAGCGGAACTTCGAGGCCGTCCTGGGCGCGCTAGAGGAAGGCCGTCTGCAAGTCAAGCCACTGATATCTCACCAAGTCCCATTTCACGATGCTTCGAAGGCATACGACATCGTGACCAAAGAGCCCAGCTCCCTGGGTGTGGTGCTGGAGTATCCCGCTGAGCGGCCGGAGGCCGCCAGCCGGGTGGCAATCGCGGAGAAAGCCTCGACCGCACCCGCCTCTCAGGTCGTAGCCGGTCTGATCGGTGCCGGCAACTACGCCCGCGCCACGCTGCTTCCCGCACTGAGAACCGCGGGCGCGCACCTTCGCACGGTCGCTGACATCAACGGCGTGAATGCCAGACATCTAGGGGACAAGTTTGGCTTCGAGGTGGCCAGCACGGACTACCGAGAGATCCTGGCCGATCCTGACATCAACCTGGTGTTTATCGCCACGCGCCACAACCAACACGCACATATGGTCATGGAGGCCCTGCGCGCCGGAAAGCACGTGTTCGTCGAGAAGCCGCTCTGCCTTACGCGCGAGGAGTTGGGCGAGATCAAGCAAGTCTACCAGGAGGCCGCCGGCAGCGACCCGCCGCGGCGACTGATGGTGGGCTTCAACCGGCGGTTCGCGCCGCACGTGCTGAAGATGCGCGAGTTGCTGGCCCAGCGCACCCAGCCGCTGGCGATGACGGTCCTCGTGAACGCCGGGGCTCTGCCAGCCGACCACTGGCTCAATGATCCTGCTGTCGGCGGCGGAAGGCTGATCGGCGAGGGCTGCCACTTCATAGATCTTCTCCGCCACCTCGCCGGTTCAGCGATCGCCTCAGTGTCAGCGGCCGCGATGGGGAACGGCGGGGGCGAGGTGAGAGCCGAGAGCCACGTCACCACGCTGAAGTTCCAGGACGGTTCGCTGGGCACCATCCAATACTTCGCCAACGGCGACAGATCGTTTCCGAAGGAACGGGTGGAGATCCTCTGCGGGGGCAGGGTACTCGCCCTAGACAACTTTCGGAACCTTCGAGGATACGGCTACCCAGGCTTCCGCCGGATGCATCTGAGGAAGCAGGACAAAGGGCACCAGGCTCAGTTCCGCGCCGTCGTCAAGGGGCTCGCGGAGAGCGGCCCACCACTCATACCGTTCGAGGAGATGGAGGAGGTCACCCTCGCATCCTTCGATGCTGCGGAGCAGACCGGCGCAACGGCCGGTTAGCCGCAGTTGAGGACAGAGCTCAGCCTTGGGTGTTCCGGCGGCAGGACACTTCCTCGGGGAGCGAGAGGGGAGATACCTTAGAGACGACCCAACGGAACTTCCTCCCTGGCTCCGCGACGAGATCACTGACGTGCTCGATGACGACCCGCACGTCGGCGCCGAGCCGCTCGCGAAACGCGGCAAGTAGACGTTGCTCCTGGTCCTCGGTGTAGGCTGGCCCCGTGGCAAGCAGCACCCGTATCGTGTCCAGATCCTCCTGGACTATCTGGGATGCTTCTATCCCATGCAGTGGCTTGAAAGGGTGCGTGAGAACGGAGGGCGATATCATCCGACCGTCTCTCAGGAGCAGGATGTCCTCGACCTTCTCCTGCACTTGCGTCATGAGCGGCAGAGAGCGACCGCAGGGACACGGTTCGAAAACGCGAAGCGCGATGTCTCCCGTGGCGTGCCGGATCATGGGTTGGCAGAAGTTGGTCAGCGAAGTGCCGATGATCTGACTCCCCCCTTCACTGCCCTCGACAGTGCCGAACTCCATGACGTTGAGGTGGCCGCCTAGGTGGTATTGCCCGTAACGATCACACTGACACCCGTAGGCAGTCTTCTCAGTGTTCCCGTACCAGTCGCAGACCCGGCACTCGAAGGCACTCTCGATCGCGGCGCGCATGTGGTCATACAGCGGCTCGCTACCTGTGAGAACAGTTCGCACAGGGAATGTGGTGTTGCGTTTCAGGATGTGTCGGGCCAGTATGAGCAAGTTCGAGGGGTAACCCTTTATCTGGTCTATGCCCTGCTGACGCATGTGGTCAAGGTAGAGGTCGATTACGTCCTCAGCGAGGTGGAACGCGGAGTAGACAATCATCGGAGGGATCTCGATGTAGTCTCCTCGGGGCCTAACGACACGCCAGAAGGGCGGCTTCCGTCTGCCGATGGGCACCACAATCTTCCCGCCGAAGCTCGCAAGGGGACGGTCGAAATGAACGCCGGCCCATATGCGATGGCGTCGGATCAACGCATAGTCCAACCAGAGGGAGCGTCGGTCGACCCAGAGGTGGAAGGGCGTGCCAGTCGTGCCGCTGGTCCCCTGATACTCCGCCTTCCGCAGGTCAGCGCCTTGGGCGATCAGATCCCGCTCGCGGCTTCGGGCGATGTCCTTGGTGAGCACGGGCAGCTTCGGCAGGTCTGACACCGATTGGACGTCACGCGGCTTCAGGCCTCGTTCGTCCATAACTTCGCGGTAGTAGGGCACGGCCTCATAGGCATGACGGACCATTGCGCCAAGGCGCTCATCCTGCAGGGCCTGCACTTCGTCTGGAGGCAACTCCTCCGATGACAGCACCTCATCGCAGAGCGAACGGAACTCTGGGGAATCGAGCCATCGATGCCGGCTCTCCACTTCGGCGGAGATCAGGGCGTTCTGCAGCCAGTGGGGACTGAGGTCATACAACCGCGTCTTCCAGCCAGATGACACGCGAGGTCACCTCCCGGCACTACTATACTAGCCTGCGCCTACAGAAGCAAGCGTCGTTGCTCCACCGTCATCGCGCCCTCGAAGAGCAGTCACACGCGCACGTACCTGGTCGAGAGCCTGGGCTTCCCTCACGCACGTTCGCCCGGCGGGCCGCTCGGCCCGATCGGCCTGCACTCGGCCAGCAGTCGGTGGTAAACGCCACCGATGCGACGCGCTGACCGCTCTGTATCGTACTCGCAACGCGCTCTTCGCCGGCCGGCTTCACCATAGCGATGACGGAGGGCACTGTCCTGGCGCAGGTTCTCCAGCGCGCATCGAAGCCCCGAGGGGTCCTTTGCCTCGACCAGCTCCCCGTGAACGCCGTGAGCGACTGCCTCGGGGATGGCGCCGACTCTGGTGGCAACGACTGGTAGGCCCGCCGCCATCGCCTCCAAGAGAGCGGTCGGGAGGCCCTCGACGTGGGATGGGAGCACGAAGATGCTGGCCGTTCGCAGTGCCCGCCGCTTGAAATCCTCGGTGACCCACCCATAGATAGTGAAGAACTCCTGAACACCGCGATCCGCGATCATCGCCTTGAGCGCGTTCATGTCGCGTCCGTTTCCGATCATATGAACCTGAAACTGCGGCGGCCGCTTCGCCATGCCGACTATGGCATCCACTAAGTCGAAGACCCCCTTGTTGCGATCTATCCAGCCCACGAATAGGATCTTGACCGGCTCCCTATCCCCCCCGGGGAAAGGACCGTAGAGCTGTGTAGGCACCGACGTAGGTACGACCTCCAGCCGGGCGGAGGGCGACATCCGGGCCACCCGTTGCTTCCATGCCTCCGAAAGAACGATGACGACGTCCACCGTGCGCAAGATCCACGCGATCAGGCACTTCATCCGGGAGCGATCCCAGAACTGCTGCAGGCCACCTCCGTGCAGGTGCAGGACTGCCTTGCGCCCCATGACCTTGGCAAGTACTGCGAGCAAGCCCTTCTCGAAGAATCCGCCAAAGGAGGATGAATGCACGTGGACGACCTGGGCTCTGCTCGACCAGACCTTCGCAAGAAACCGCGCGATCAGGCCCAGCGAGGACACGAGGCGGCGCGGCAGACCCTGGCCCCCAGGGATCGCCGGATCGAGGTGGATGATCCGGAAGTCGCTCTGGAGCGAGGAACCCAAGAGCAGGCTGACCTGCGCCGCAATCCCGCCGATCGGCGGCGGCGTCGGCCCGACCATGAGCACGCGGGGTCGGCGGTCGTCGGCTGCAGCAGACATGGTGTCGTTCCTCATCGCGCACACCGGCGCCTCACGCGCGGCGTCCTAGCCCCAGTGGGCATCTTCGCCCTCTGATCCACAGGGACCTCTGGCCGGCGCTTCGCTGACACCTGGGCTCGTCCACGTGAGCGCGCTCGGCCTCACGCGAGAGGATGGTCGCGCCGACGGCCAGAAACAGACTCAGGAGAAGGCATAGCTTCGCCTGGCAGGTGCTTCGAGGGAAGCGCCCGAGGGCGGAAATGGATCGGTCACGGCATGACAGACTGGACAGGGCGGCGCGTCCTTGTGACTGGTGCCGGCGGCTTCATCGGCTCACACCTGGCGACTGAGTTGGTCGAGCGCGGCGCCCGGGTCACCGCCATGCTCCATTACCACGCGCGGCCGGCGCGGGGGAACCTCGAGTTTTTCCCCAGTGAGGCGGTGGACCAGATGGAGGTCGTTCGCGGGGATGTGCGGGACTCTCACTTCATGCTGCGCGCCGTCGAAGACGTGGAGGTCGTGTTCCACCTAGCCGCGCTCATCGCAATACCCTATTCGTACGTGGCGCCAGGCGCGTATGTGACCACTAACGTCATAGGCACGCTCAACGTCTTGGAGGCCTGCCGGGCCAACCGGACACCCCGCCTGGTGCATACTTCAACGAGTGAATGCTATGGCACTGCGCGCTACACGCCGATCAATGAGGAACATCCTCTCCAGGGGCAATCGCCCTACAGCGCGACCAAAATCGGGGCCGACAAGCTGGTGGAGAGCTACTGCCGGAGCTTCGACCTGCCCGCGGCGACACTCCGGCCTTTCAACGCCTTCGGCCCTGGGCAGAGCGCCCGGGCAGTCATCCCCACGATCCTTTCGCAGCTCATTGCGGGGCGCCCGGAGCTCCGCCTCGGGTCGCTCGAGCCAATTCGTGACATGAGCTACGTCGCCAATGCGGTGGACGCATTCCTTCAGATTGCAGACTGCGACGAGGCAATCGGCGAGACGGTGAACGCGGGGAGCGGGGAAGGCAGGACCATCCAGGAGATCGCGGAAGCGGCCATGGAGGTGGTGGGCCGCCGCGTGCCTGTCGTGCTCGACCCGCAGCGCGTTCGCCCCGACGAAAGCGAGGTGCTTGAGCTGATCTGTGACAACGGCAAGGCGGAGCGACTCATGGGCTGGCGGCCGACGGTAGGCTTCACGGAGGGGCTGAAGCTGACGGCCTCATTCGTCGAGGCGCATCCGGAGATCTACCGTCCGGAGGAGTACGCCTTGTGAGGATTCCTCGCGTGGTGGTCCAGGCAGGGGGCTTGGGGTCGCGACTCCGGCCCTACACGCAAGTGCTGCCCAAGCCGCTCATGCCGGTGGGCGACATGCCCATACTAGAGATCGTGGTGCGGCAACTCGCCAGTGCTGGCGCTGAGCGCATCACGATCACCCTCGGCCATCTCGGAAGCCTGATCGAGAGCTTCTTCGGCGACGGGGCGAAGTGGGGCGTTCGCATCGACTACTGCTGGGAGGACAAGCCGCTGGGCACCATCGGCGCCGTGGCGCAAGTGGCGGACCTGAACGGGCCCTTCCTCGTCATGAACGGAGACATCCTGACGGACATGGACTACGGGGAGTTCTACCGAGCTCATCTCGAGACGGATGCGGATGTGACGATCTCGGTGTGTCGGCGGACTGTTGAGGTCACACTCGGCGTTCTCGACCTGGACGAGAGCCAGCGTGTGGTGGGGTTTCGGGAGAAGCCCAGCTTCGACTACTATGCCAGCATGGGGATCTATGTGCTCACGCCGCAAGTGCTGGAGTTCATCCCCAAGAGGCGCTACTACGGGTTCGATATGCTGATGGGTGACCTACTCGCTGGCAAAGCAAAGGCGCAGGCGAGGATCTACGACGGTATCTGGCTCGACATCGGACGCCCTGAAGACCACGAACAGGCGACTGCGTTGTTCGTGGAGAATCGGGAGCGGTTCCTGCCGTGAAGAGAACACTCAGTCTGCTGATCACTGGGGCGGCAGGGTGGATCGGCTCGCGTGTGGCGCGGGTCGCGGAGCGAGAAGGGGAGGGCGGAATCCCCGTCTTCTTGACCGATGTGGCGCCGCAGCCGTCTCTGGCGTTTCCCTTCCTCCAAGGGGACCTGTGTGATCCCGAATTCGCGGGCAAAGTGCTCGACTGGGCCACGCCCGGCGCCATTCTGCACCTGGCCGGGACCAACCACAACGCGCCGCGCGAACTCCACTGGCTGCTGAATCTGGGCGGTACCGCGAACCTGTTAGAGGCCTGCGCCGCTTCCCGATGGCGCGGACACTTCATCCAGCTGGGATCGGCCGCTGAGTACGGAAGAAAGTCTCACGTCACGCACTACAGCGAGTCGACTCCCTGCTCGCCCAGGGGGGCCTACGCCGTCTCCAAGTACCTCCAGTTCCGATGCCTGTCGGCGTTCGGAGACGCCGGGTGGCGGTGGATTCATCTCCGCCTCTTCAACCCGATCGGGCCTGGCATGAGGCCGCACCTCATGCTGGGCCGGCTGATCGGCCAGGTATCTGCGATGCGGGACGCGAGCGGACCGATTCGGGCTGAGCTTTGGACGCCTCATCCCGTGAGAGACTACGTTTCAGTCGAAGATGTGGCCGGCATCTTGCTGCGAGCCGCGAGGGAGCAATGGGACGACGAGATACTCAACATAGGCACCGGCCGCGGCTGGTCCGTCGCAGAGGTCGTCGCAGCCCTGTCTTGCGCGGCGGGTCGGGAGATCCAGGTTACATACACCAAGCCGGAAATGGGCTCAGACGATGTTGTGGTGGCCGATACCACGCGATTGCAGCGTCGCCTCGGAGACGCCTTCGCCTTCAGTGATCTGCACAGCACGGTTAGGGAGATGTGGAGCGTGCTGACCAGCAGCTAGGCCGACGCGACCCTCCCGCGGCCGGCATCTTCGGGGCGCTGCGTCACCAACATGTAAGCCCTGCGCGCGATTACCGTACGATTCTAGGGTCGAGCCAGAGCGCCCAGTCTGCCGACACGTTCTTCTTCCGTCCGGGTCCGGTGATCAGCTCAACGGTCACTGTCTTCCCAGCATATGCGCCTAGGTCTACCTCACGCCGCTGAGCGG
>CP070816.1:1878964-1885264 GCA_020344235.1 Armatimonadota bacterium | reverse complement strand
GGTGCTTGGCTGAAGATCCGCGCTGCGACTGGAGCTAGATGTCGCCGTAGCTGGCGGTACTGCCGGGGGTTGTGAGCGCAACGAGCGCCGCGACCCCCGGAACTGCGAGCTTGACGCTAACCACGCAGATTGGGTACACTCCTATGGGAGTGTAGAGGCCAATGGCAGGTCAAACGCCGGACATGGTAACGCTGAAGATCCCGCGGCCGCTGTACGAGCGTGTCCAGCAGTTGATCGAAGGGACAGGATTCCGGTCAGTGACCGAGTTTGCGACGTACGTACTGCGGGACCTGGCGGCCCAGCCCGCGCTGGAGAAGCGGCCTGCGCGCAAGAAGGCCCCCGCGCGCATGACCGCGGCGGAATTGAAGGCGGCGCGGCAGCGGCTGCGGGAACTGGGCTATCTGTAGTTAGGTGTTAGGAGAGAGATTCGGCGATGATTCAGCCACATGGTGGCAGGCTGGTTAATTGTGCAGTTGAGGGAGAGGATCGGGATAGGCTGGCCAGGGAGGCCGGCCGGATGCCGCAGGTTTCGCTGAACCAGCGCGAGCTGGCCGATCTGGAGATGATCGCGAGCGGGGCAATGAGTCCCCTCGAGGGGTTCATGACGGAGGCGGAATACCGCGGCGCCGTGGACTCAATGCGGCTACCCAGTGGCGTGGTGTGGAGCATTCCGGTAGTGCTCTCGGCGAAGACGAAGGAGCAGGAACGGCTGAAGCCTGGAGTGGAGGTGGCGCTGCTGGACGAGGCGGGGAACGCGCTGGCAGTGATGGAGGTGTCGGATCGGTACGGAGTAAGCCAGGAGTACGAGGCGCAAATGGTGCTGCGCACGACCGATGAAGGTCACCCGGGGGTGCAGTACCTGAGGAGCATATCGTCTGTTTACCTCGGCGGGAACATCCACTTGATTCGGCATCCGGAGCACCGGGACTTCTTGCGCTACCGGCTGGCGCCGAAGGAAACGCGCGTGCTGTTTGCGGCGAGGGGCTGGAACCGGGTCGCGGCATTTCAGACTCGCAACCCGATTCATCGCGCGCATGAGTATTTGCAGAAGTGTGCGCTGGAGATCACAGACGGAATACTGATCCACCCGCTGGTGGGAGAGACGAAAGCGGATGACATTCCAGCGGATGTGCGGATGCGGTGTTACGAGGAGCTGATCGAGAGGTATTATCCGCGGGAGAGGGTGGTGCTGTCTGTGTTCCCGGCGGCAATGCGGTATGCGGGCCCGCGGGAGGCGATCTTCCATGCGGTGGTTCGGAAGAACTACGGGTGCACGCACTTCATCGTTGGACGAGATCATGCGGGGGTGGGTGATTACTACGGGACATATGACGCCCAGACCATATTCGGGGAGTTCGACCCCCAGGATATAGACATCACGCCGCTCTTCTTCGACCACGCGTTCTACTGCACGCGGTGCGGCAACATGGCCAGCACGAAGACCTGCCCGCATGGCAAGGATGACCACGTCTTCTTGAGCGGAACGAAGGTTCGGCAGATGCTCTCGGAGGGGGAGCTGCCGCCGGCGGAGTTCACGCGACCCGAGGTGGCGGCAGTATTGGCCGAAAGCGCGACGAAAGGGGGAGGAGCATGAAGCGCCTGGTGGTGATCGGGCTCGACTGTCTGACCCCCCAGTGGGCACTCGAGTCCTGGCTGGATGATATGCCGAACCTGAAGGCGCTGGCGGCCCGCGGCGTGGGAGCGCGCTTGCATTCCACATCTCCTCCCATAACGGTGCCGGCGTGGACGGCGATGCTGACCTCGCAAGACCCGGGAATGCTCGGCGTGTATGGATTCCGGAACCGCATGAGCTACGAGTACGACTCGCTTCAGGTGACCAATGCGACGGCCGTCAAGGCGCGCACCGTGTGGAACCATCTCTCACGCAACCGCCTGAAGTCGCTTCTGGTGGGCATCCCCCAGACATATCCGCCGAAGCCGCTGAACGGAATCATGGTGTCGGGGTTCATGACGCCGAGCAAGGATGTCACGTTTACGTATCCAGAGGGGGTGCGGGGCGTGCTGGACGCGGCGGCGGGCGGGGAGTACGTGATCGATGTGAAACATTTCCGCACGGAGGACAAGGCAGCGCTGCTGGAATCAGTGAAGAAGATGACAACCGCCCGGTTCCGCGCCTTCCGCGCGCTGCTGCGGGCGGAGGAGTTCGACTTCGCGATGATGGTGGAGATGGGGCCGGACCGCCTCCAGCACGGGTTCTGGCGGTTCTGCGATCCGACGCACCGGCTGTATGAGCCGGGCAACCCGTTCGAAAACGTGCTACACGACTATTATGTGAGCCTGGACGAGGAGATCGGGAAGACGGGTGAGGCGGCCGGAGAGGGTGCCTCCGTGATGGTGGTCTCGGACCACGGCGCGAAGGCTATGGAGGGAGCGATCTGCATCAACGAGTGGCTGCAAGAGCAGGGGTATCTGAAGCTGAAGGAGCAGCCGGAGAAACGGACCAGGCTGACCCCGAACATGATTGACTGGCAGAACACGAGAGCGTGGGGGGAGGGGGGCTACTACGGGCGGCTTTTCATGAATGTGGAGGGCCGGGAGCCGCAAGGGGCGATTCCGCCGGGCGCGTACGAGAGCATGCGCAGGGAGATCCAAGAGGGGCTGGAGTCGCTCGGCGACGAAGAGGGAAAGCCCATCGGGACGCGCGTCTTCCGGCCGGAGGACATCTACAGAGAGGTCAAGAACATTGCGCCGGACCTGATCGTCTATTTCGGCGATCTGAACTGGCGATCGGCCGGGTCGGTGGGGATCGGCGCCAATCACCTCAGGGAGAACGACACGGGGCCGGATGACGCGAACCACCTGCCCGACGGCGTCTTCGCCTGGGACCCGGGCGGGGCCGCGGCTGCGTCGCTGAGGCGGGAGGAGCGCTATCGGATATACGACGTCGCCCCCTCGATCCTGAGGTTTTTTGGACTCGACGCGCCCGAGGACATGATCGGGCAGTCCATCATCTGACCGCCCGCACGGACTGCGGGCGCTCGCACAATCCAGAAAGGTGAGTAGAGTTATGGCGAAGGGCTTTACACTGTGGTTCACGGGGCTGTCGGCCTCGGGGAAGAGCACGCTAGCTGAGCGGGTGAGGGATATCCTGCTGGAGCGGGGCATGAACGTAGAGGTGCTCGACGGGGACGTGGTGCGCCAGAACCTGAGCAAGGGCCTAGGGTTCTCAAAGGAGGACCGCGACATAAACATCCGCCGGATCGGGTTCGTGTGCAACCTGCTAACGCGCAACGACGTCGTGGCGATCGGGGCCGCGATCTCCCCGTACAAGGCGATCAGGGACGAGAATCGGAGGCTCATCGGGAGATTCGTCGTGGTCTACTGCAAGTGTGACCTCGATACGCTGAAAGAGCGAGATCCGAAGGGGTTGTACGAGAAGGCGCTGCAGGGAGAGATCAAGAACTTCACCGGGGTGAGCGACCCGTACGAGCCGCCGGAGAACGCGGAGGTCGTCGTTGACACGGCGAAGGAAGACATTGAGGCATCGGTCCAGAAGATTATCGCGACGCTCGAGCAGATGAGCTATATTCCGGCCACAGATGGACGCGGGTACAGCGAGGAGGAGGAAGAGAGCATCAAGCAGCGCCTGCGCGATCTGGGCTATATCTGAGGCGAACTGAGAGATGCGCTTTCTTCGCCGGCGGAAGCGGCGGGCCTGTGTGGTGGGGCTGGACGGGGTCCCCTTTCATCTGCTGAAACGCCTGGCCGACACCTCGGTAATGCCCCGAACTGCAGGCATCATTGCTGAGGGCGGCCTGCGGCAGATGCGAGCCGCCTTGCCGCCGGTCTCGTCAGTGAGCTGGTCCTCGTTCATGACCGGCGCGAACCCCGCGGAGCACGGAATCTTCGGTTTCACCGATGTCGCGCCGGACAGCTACCAACTCCGCTTCCCCACCTTCGGCGACCTCGCGGTCCCGACGTTCTGGGATCGGCTGGGGGAGTCGGGCCTGCGCTGCACAGTCATCAACCAGCCGGCGACGTATCCGGCGCGCCGGATGCCGGGAGCGATCGTGTCGGGGTTCGTCGCGCTCCAACTCGCCAACAGCGTGTGGCCGGCGGAGCACCTCCCCGCACTGGAGCGCATAGGGTATCGGATTGATGTGGACAGCCAGAAGGCGCGGCAGGACCCCGATGGGTTGCTCGACGACCTGGAGGCAACGCTCGAGACGCGGCGGCAGGCGGCGCGGTACTTCTGGGAGCGGGAGCGGTGGGGTTACTTCCAGGTGGTGGTGACGGGGACGGATCGACTGCACCACTTTCTGTGGAGCGCGGTGGAGCAGGAAGACGACCCGCGGCACGATCGGGCGATGTCCTACTACCGCGCGGTGGATGGATTCATCGGCGAGCTGTGGGATTGGTTCCACAAAGAGCAGCCCGCCGGTCAGGAGGGGGAGGGCTTCGTGCTGCTGTCCGACCATGGGTTCACCGGGGTGCGGCAGGATGTGCGGCTGAACGCGTGGCTGCGGGAGAGCGGGTACCTGCACTACGCGAAGGATGACCCGACTTCGGTGGCGGATATCGCGCCGGGTACGCGGGCGTTCGCGCTCGATCCGGGACGAATCCACGTGAACGTGAAGGGGCGGTTTGGGAGGGGATGTGTCGAGCCGGAGGATGCCCGGGAGCTGCGGGACGAGATTGCGGGACGGCTCCTTCAGCTCGAGTGCGACGGGGAGCGGGCAATCGCGCGGGTCTTCACGCGGGAAGAGATCTTCGAGGGGCATAAGCTCGACCTCGCTCCGGACCTGGTGGCGATCAGCCGGAACGGATTCGATCTCAAGGGCACGACGAAGGGCTCGGAGGTGTGCGCGGACACGCACTTCCAAGGCATGCACACGTGGGAGGACGCCTTCGTGTGGAGCCGGCTGCCGGTGCCCGACGAACCGGAGATAGCGGATCTCGCAGGTGGGATAGTGGAGTGGCTTTGCGGGTGAGCGGCCCGCGAGGCCGGACTCAGTTCCAAGGGGCGGCCTCGCCCACCAAAGGAGGATGCCTTGCGCGAGTACCACAAGCGTAGCATGGTGAAGGCAATTTGCTGGCGGGCGGTGGCCACTCTGACCACAATGGCCGTGGTGTTCGTGTTCACGAGGCGCTTCGCGCTGGCCGTTCAGATAGGGGCGGTCGAGGTGATAGCCAAGATCGTCTTCTACTACCTCCACGAACGAGTATGGAATGCGATCAGATGGGGCAAACCGCATCACCCGCTGGCCGGGCTGGCGGTGAATCGAGAACTCGAACCGGAGCACATGGAGGAAATCAGGAGAAGGCTAGAGGAGCTGGGATATCTATAGAAGGGACGTGGTCAGGGGTTTGCAGTTCTGAGCGCGGGGTGGTTGATAGGGCGGCGCGAGGGACTGGCAGGTTGGGTGATGGTTCCGGTGATTGTGGTGGACACGGCGCGCTTAAGGACGGTCGAGCGGCCCGCGGGTGTGACGAGGCGGAGCGAGAAGGTGTAAGGGCCGGGGGAAAGAGGGCTCGTGGGGCGCAACACGAACGTGCCGCCGTGCTGGGCGTAGTCGCCGGCGACGAGGACCTTCCCCTCGAATAGCTCGACCCAGGTCTCGTCGTACTGGGTCTTCCCGGTCAGGACGAAGCGGCCGGGCGCGCAGGTCCTAGGGTACTTGAGGTTGGTGGCCGTGGGCGAGGCGGTCTGGACGTCCACGAGGATCGTCCGGGCGTCGAGACTGCGTGCTTTGCGGCCGGCGGGACGGAGGGTGATGGCGTGGGTCCCGTCCTTGAGGCCGGCGAGCTGGATGGCAAAGCGACCGGATGCGTCGGCCTGTGTTTCGCCGAGTCGGCGGCGGCCTTCGTAGAGCCCCACCGTCGTTCCGGGCTGCGCCTCCCCGGTGATGCGGATGCTGCCAGTGCCGGTCGCGCTCGGATAGCGGACGCGCGAGATGATGCCCCGGTACTGCGTCGTCGCGTCAGGGGATGGGTGTGAGACGGCAGCGCCCTCGCCTTGGCGCACCTGATCGGCGGGGACTCCGCCAAGGCGGAGCGAGGGGTCGCCGAAAAGGAGGTACTTGTGGATGTGATGTGACTGGAAGGAGTCTTTGGCGTAGGTATGCTCGGCATAGAGGTAAGTGTTGATGAACCTGGTTAGGGCGTCGTTCCACATATCGCCGAGGCGGCGATGGCCGCGGTCCCAGGCCTCGGGGAAGAGCCTACAGAGGTCGGGGCCGGCGACGTTTGTCCCGCTGTGAGCGCCGATGAAGCCGACCGCGCCGGACATGCTGTCGACGAGGAAGTGCTCGGCCATGGATTCGCTGTCAACAGTCGAGG
>CP070816.1:1875658-1878864 GCA_020344235.1 Armatimonadota bacterium | reverse complement strand
TCGACGACGCCCGCGAGTTGGTCGGCGTTGGGACCGTTTTCCCGTCTGATGGGAAGCCGACGCTGCACTTCCACGCCGGGATCGGGCGCGAGGACACCGCGCTTGTCGGATGCCCGCGGGCGGGGATGTCGGTCTACTTGGTGCTCGAAGTGATCATCATCGAGCTGGTCGGCGTGCAAGCCGACCGAGCGCTCGACGAGGAATCGGGGCTGAACTTGCTCAAGATAGTTGGCGGGTAGGCCCGTCCGGCGAACGACTTCAGTCGAGCCTCTCCTGCGAGAACAGAAACCAGCGCTGTTTGTGCTTGCCCCTGCCGCCGAGAGGCTTGTGGTCGAAGTAGATAGTCATGACTTCGCCGCTCTTCGTCCTGACTTTGTACCAGTGCTTGCGCACGTATAGGTAGTCGCTGTCCATCCCGACACCGGGCTCCCGGGTCCGCCACGTTCTGAGCACCACCCCAACTTCGTACTCGACGCCACGCCAGGTGAAGACGCGCGGCAGGCCGGGACCGCCGGTCGCCATCGCCGCGGTGTCGAAAGTGCCGGGCTTGGGGACTATTGGCTCTCCGATGAAGGATTCGCGAGCGGGGCCGGTTGCTGACATGGCGGGATGGTTCTCCAGAGGTCGTCAGGTTCTTCTCTCGGGCTGGCACATGGCTATCCCGTGAAAGGCCTTGACGCAAACGCCTGTTTGTATTACCATAATGACACCTGGAGACCGTAGTGTCAAGCTTCGTCCACCTCCATCTACATAGCGTCTTCTCCTTTCTGGACAGCACCTGTCGGCTGGACCGGCTGGTTGCGCGCGCCGCCGAGCTGGGGATGCCGGCAGTGGCGGTCACCGACCACGATGGTCTCTACGGCGCGGTGCGGTTCTACAAGGCCGCGCAGGAGGCAGGCGTCAAGCCGATCCTGGGAGTGGAGCTGACCACCGAGGGCGGCCACCACCTCCCCCTCCTCGCCACCTCCAGGAGAGGCTACTCCAACCTCTGCCGGATGACCACCGCCGGGCACTTCCGGGTGCTGCGGGAGGGGAGCCCGCAGAGGGGCTCCCCTACGAAAGACGTCGGGGAGGCAGACCCCACCCTACAGAGTGGCAGGAGCAAGCCGCCTTCGCTCCGAGAGCTTCGGCGCCCAAGGCTCCTGCCCAACCGTATCGGCGCGCAGTGGCGGAAAGTTCCCCGCTGCAACTTCTCTACAATTGCCAAATGCTCCGAGGATGTAATTGCCCTCTCCGGCTGCCGCTTCGGGGAGGTTTCAGCCGCGGTCCGCCGGGGTGACGTGGAGGCGGCGCGGCGCGCGGTGCGGCGCTATCAAGAGATCTTCGGGCCCGATCGCTTCTTCATCGAGCTTTGCCGGGAGGAGCCGGGGGAACAGGAGCGGCTGCACATCTCTCGTCTGGCCGCGCTCGCAAAAGAGCTGGGCGCGCCCACCGTTGCAACGGCCAATGTCCACTACCTAGGCCCCGAGGAGGCGCGCATCCAAGATGTCCTCACCTGCATTCAGACGCTCACGACGAGAGATGAGTGGCACCCCATCCGGCGCCGCGGCGCGGAGCGATACTTGAAGTCGGCGCGCGCGATGGCGCGGGAGTTCGCACACCATCCCGAGGCCATCGCCAACACGCTCCGCATCGCCGAGCAGTGCAATGTGGATCTCGGCCTCGGGCAGCTTCACTTCCCGCACTTTCGGATGCGGGATTATCGGCGATTCCCGGCCGGGGATGAGAGCGACGCCAAGATCCTTCGCTGCGCTCAGGATGACAGAAGTGGGCAGAATGACAGAGGCGGGCATGGGTATGCCCGCCCTACAGGACTGCCGGAGTGGTGGCCGGAGCCGGATGAGGAGGTGGAGGGGGAGCCGGCAGAGCGGCTGCTCGAATGGCTGTGCCGAGAAGGCGTGAAGCGGAGGTATGGTAGGGCGGGTCCTTCGACTTCGCTCAGGACAGGCTCCGGTATGCCCGCCCTACAGCAACGGCTGCGGCACGAGTTCAACATCATCCGCGACCTCGGCCTGTGCGAGTACTTCCTGGTGGTCTGGGACATCTGCGAGGAGGCGCGGGCGCGGGGCATCCGCTGCTCCGGACGCGGCTCGGCCGCCGACTCTCTGGTGAGCTATCTGCTCGGCATCACCCAGGTGGACCCCCTCGCGTCTCGCCTGCTCTTCGAGCGCTTCCTCAACCCTGAGCGCCGCGGCATGCCCGACATTGACCTCGATTTCGACTCCCGCCGCCGGGATGAGATGATCGAGTATGTGGCGGAGCGCTACGGCGTCGAGCACACCGGCATGGTCGCCACCGTCAACACCTACAATGCCCGTTCCGCCATCCGCGAGGTCGGCAAAGCGATCGGCATGCCCGAGCAGCTTGTTGACCGCATCAGCAAGTCCATGCCCTACATCTCCGCGGGGCGAATCCGCGAGGCCATCGCCACCCTCCCCGAGCTGCGCGGCTCCGAGTTCGATTCCGCCGCGCTGGCGGAGCTGCTCGATATCTGCGAGGCGATAGACGGCTTCCCCCGCCACCTCAGCGTCCACCTCGGCGGAGTCGTCATCTCCCGCGATCCCATCACCTACTTCACGCCGCTCGAAGTCTCCACCAAGGGAGTGGTCGTCTGCCAGTTCGACAAAGATGACATCGAGGATCTCGGCCTCGTGAAGATGGATATGCTCGGCCTACGCAATCTCGCTGCAATCGAGGAAACTCTTCATATTATCCGAGAGACGCGCGGCCGGGCTCTCGACCTAGAAAGCATCCCGCTCGATGATGAGAAGACCTTCGCGCTCCTCCGCTCCGCCCGCACCGTCGGCGTCTTCCAGCTCGAAAGCCCGGGGATGCGCGGCCTCCTCTCCCGCCTCCAGCCCACCTGCTTCGACGACATCATCGCCAATATCTCCCTATTCCGCCCCGGCCCGATGCAGGCCGACATGATCGGCCCCTACCTCGCCCGCCGGCATGGCGAAGAGCCCATCACCTTTCTTCATTCTGCGGTAAAGCCCGCGCTGGCAGAGACCTACGGAGTCATCCTCTATCAGGAGCAGGTGTTGGAGGTGGCAAGCGCGCTCGCCGGCTTCACGCTTGGGCAGTCGGACTTCCTCCGCCGCGCCATGACTCACGACCGGTCATCCGAGGAGATGGAGAACATTCGAAGCGCATTTCTGGAAGGATGCCGACGTCGCGGCATCGCCGACAGCACCGCCGAAGAGGCC
>CP070816.1:1858589-1875558 GCA_020344235.1 Armatimonadota bacterium | reverse complement strand
GAGAAGAGCGCGGCGGCAGCAGGCATGTATCTGGAAGAGACGGTGGTGGGGACGATACTGGATGCGCAGAGGGTATACGTGGCCGAGGAGGTGGAGTGGTACCAGTGCGAGCTGCGGGTGGATGTCGCGGAGTCGGAAGGCAGCGGGGTGGAAGTGGGGGATGTCCTCAAGGTGAAGTATCAGGTGGAGCGGAAGGTGTCGCCGCGGCAGAAGCCGGGAGTGGGAGACCAGGTGCGGGGGACGCTACGGCCGCCGGGGGAGGGTCCAGAATCTGTGTGGGAAGCGGATTCGCTGACGATATTGGGGAGGGGGGAGCTGGTGAATGCGGGGGATGGTGCGGCGGTTGACTTGGGCTCGCCGGAGGCGAAGGTGCTGGTGAAGATGTTTGCGCCGCTGGGAGTCGCGTGTCACCAGAAGACGGCGGACCTGCTGAAGGAACTGGGGGGGCGCGAAGGTGAGCGGGTGAGGGTGCAGCTCTTCGATATGAGGCAGCCCGAGGGCCGGCGGGAGATGCAGCGTGAGCGCATTCGCTGTGCGACGGTGCTAATCAACAACCGCATGAAGTTCACGCTGGAGGGGGAGGAGGGGAGGCGTGAGGTCGTGTTGAGCCACCGGCCGAATGAGGCGCGGTCGAGCTACAACTCGGAGGATGTAATTGCGGCGGCAGAGGGGGAAATGGCTCGGCTCTATTCCGAGGAGGCAGCCGAGGAGGAAAAGAGCACGCCCTGAGTGGGGCGCGCTCCAGAGGCCGCTATTCGCGCCTGCAGACGTCGGCTACTTGTCGTCGTCCGCGGCGGGGGACTCTTCCTCAGCGGGCGGGGTGGGTCTCTGCTCGTACTTCCAGGCGAAGCTCTGGATGTCGGAGAAGGGGACCACTTCGTTGAAGTCCGATTCTCCGTCCGCCCTTCGGTCGTAGTTGATCCCCTCCATCAACATGCAATCATCGAGGACGATGAGGCGGCGGCAAGAGCGCCATGGGGACTCCACTTTGGAGTTGGGGCGGCCGTGTCTGACGAGAAGGATAGCATTGTCGGGCGCGGTGACGGTGGTTCCCATGAGGGTGCGGCCGCCCCCGCTTTCCATTCCAGGAGGCGCTTTCATGCCTGGCGGCAGGTTGTCCTGCCCGGCTCCCGGGCCGCCCGGCATGCCGGGGCAACCAGCGAGCAAAGCGGCCAGGCTCAGGAGTGAGAGGAGGAGAAGGATTTTCCTGGGGGGAGTCATATTTGCCTCACGTTTCACAGAAGTGACTGGGCCGAATGCGGGCCGGTCAAGTGTGGTATTCGCCCGCGCGCCGGGGAATCCCTGTTTGTCAGCAACGCGCCGGTGATGGAGACAGGGAAGCGATGAGTAATGGGGTAGAGTCGGCGAGGGTGAAAGGAGGCCGAATGTGGCTAGCGGTCGGGAGGAGCTGCTCGAAGCACTGAATGAGGCGCTGGGGGCGGAGTACGGTACGCTGTGGCTGCTGCCGCAGCATATGGCGCAGGTGAAGGACGAGGAGCTGAAGCGGCAGTTGAAGCTGATTGCAGAGGTGGAGTTGGAGCACGCAGAGCAGTCGGCAGAGATGATCTATCAGCTAGGGGGCAAACCGAGCGCGGATTTGCCGAACCTGAGGCCGCGCTCGGGAGTGAGGGAGATCCTGGAGGCTCATCTGGAGGGGGAGCGGGAGGCGGTGGAGCTGTACGGCCGGGCAATACGCGCGGCGGAGGACCCGGAGGTCAGGAAGAAGCTGGAGCGGATGAGGCGCGAGGAGGAGGGTCACCGGCGGCTGCTGGAGCGGGCGCTGGGTCGGCTGTAGGCACCCGCGCGGGATAGATGCTCGTTGCATTCGCCCGGCCGAGGGGGCCGGGCGACGGCTTTCTCGGGTGCGAGACGGGAGCGCGGAATCAGGGCATCACAACGTGGGCTGCGAGAAACCGGTCTTCGGCCTCGCGGGTCCAGACTGAGCCATCGGCGAGCAGCTCGGAGGCGTCGGGATCAGTTGCTCGAAGGTCTTCCAAAGCAGTGAGCGGGAAGTCGGGCACACTCGGGAAGAGGACGGTTTTGGACGGCGTTGCTCCTTCGGCGACGCGCTGGAGCGCGTCGAGGGCCTGGGATATGCCTCCTATAACGCCGAGGCTGCGGTTGGCGTCCAGGCGGCCGGTGCGGGCCTTCTCCAAGACGATGCGCAGGTCCTCGACACGCGATCCGCTGGATCCGGTGTAGCGGACTTGCCGCAGGTATACGTCTGAGAGCGGGAGGTCGGCCGCGCTGCCGATGGGAATGCCGGCGAAGATGTTGACGACGCAGCCGGGGCCGGCCTGGGTCGAGGCCTGAGCGACGAGCTCTGGGATGGGCGCGAGGATCACGATGTCGTCACAGCCCTGGTGATCAGTCTCCTCGGCGACGCGCGCGAGGTATTCGGAGTCGTTTGCAAAGGCGGTCGGGTCGAGGGTGATGAGTTCTACTCGGGAATGGCCTGCGAGAGGCCGCCAGCGGGCGAGGGCGTAGGCGGTGCGGTCTGCGCTGGAATCGGCGGCGACGATCTTGCGGGGCGGGTGCTCGAGCTGAAGGGCGCGCTGGACGTGCATCTGGCCCATGGGGCCGGCAGCGCCGATGAACCAGGCGATGCCGCCGGGCTTGAGGTCGGTGCGGTTGTTTTCGCGGTAGGCGGAGGCGACTTGGCGAGAGGTGGTGCCCAGGACGCGGACCCGCTGGTAGTGGAGACGGCCGAGGTCCACAGAGAGCGGACGGGAGAGCGGACGGTCGGAGGCGATGCAGAGAAGGCCGCCGGGAGCTAGCTGACGGAGGCACTGCTCGGCGAGTTCTGGTGGAGGGGTGCCGAGTATCACGATATCGTCGAACCAACCCGGGGAAGGGAGAGTGTCTGGGACTCGTCCGTCAGAGGCAGAGAGGCGGATTGGGTTGTGGTCGGCCGGGAAGACTCCATCCAGGGACCAGTCGCCTTCTTGTATCTCGATCAGTAGGGCGCGGCCGCCGGGGAGCGGCTGCTCGCGTGCTGCCTGGCGGGCAGAGGCTTCGACGCACGCCCAAGGCTCGCAGAGGGCAACCTCGGCGTAGCCCATGCCGTCGGGGATGGGAATGAGGTAGTTGCCCTCGTCGCCCTGGAGGATCTCCTTGCCGACGAGGACGTATTCGCTGAGGCCGCCGGGTATCCAGTAGCCGAAGGCGAGGTTGCGTCCCTGGTAGTAGACGTCGGCCTGTATGGTGAAGCGGTCGCCGCGGGAGTATTGATGCGTCAGGTCGGCGCCGACGGCGGCGACTGTGAGCGACACCTCATGGCCGGGACGGGTTGGGTCTTTCTCGAGGTCGCGCCCTTTGAGGCGGGGGTGGTCGGCGCCGGCGCGGATGAGCTTTACGTCGCTGAAGCAGATTCCGACGGCGTCTACACGAAGGAGCAGCTCGGCGGGCCCGGGCCGGGGCACAGAGACTGCCACCGGGCGGCCGCTGCGTCCGAAGGACTGGAAGCCGGAGCCGGTGAGAGGCCAGGCGCGCATGGTGGGAGGGACGGGATAGTCGTGGGCACGCCACTGTTGGTAGGCAGGTCTCACGAGGAAGGTTCCTCTGTAAGTGAGTGGGGAGGGGCCGGCTAGTATCCGTTGCCGGATGGGATCTCGAATATCTCGCTTTCATGGGCCACCCAGTCCTGAGCGACGTCGAACCGACGGTACTTGTCGGGTGCGACGAGGACGAAGACATCGGTGATGCCCGCGTTGATGATCATCCGCTTGCAGAGCTTGCAGGGCTCGGCGTTCTGCAGGATACCGCCGGTCTTGGCGTCTACACAGGCGAGGAAGAGGTGTCCGCGCACCATCTGGCGACGGGCGGCGTGGATGATTGCGTTCATCTCTGCGTGGACGGAGCGACAGAGTTCGTACTGGCTGCCCTGGGGAACGCCGAGTTCGTCTCGGAGACAAGATCCCCGGTCAATGCAGTTCTGCATCTTGCGGGGCGCGCCGACATAGCCGGTGCTGACGATCTCGGCCATATCCTCGTTGGTTATGACGGCGCCAAAGTTGCGGCGGAGGCAGGTGCCGCGCGCAGCGACCGCGAGGGCGATCTGGCAGTAGTAGAGAGGCTTCTCGGGACGAGTCGGTTTGTCGTTCAAGCTTGAGGCCTTTCTGGGCGCGCAGCCTTCGGGAAGGGTCGCCTTCGCATGGAGGGCGCGCCGCGCCGATCGGCGGAGACGTGCCGGAGGTGGGGATCGAACCCACATGGGGCGAGGCCCCACAGGATTTTAAGTCCCGTGCGTCTACCAGTTCCGCCACTCCGGCGCGACGTGATTATACCACGCAACGGGCGGCCTGGCTGCCGTTTCTGGATGAGCATCGGGGAAGTGTTGATGGTGTTGGTCACTACGGCCGCGGCTGAAGAACGAGAGCGAAGATGGCGGCGATGATGAGCCAGGCGAGCACGCCGAGCGCAAGCGCAAGCCAGAGAGGGGCCCTTCCGGCCAGGAGGTAGACCACGGCAAGGTAGGCGACCCATGGGATTGCGCTCCACATAGCGGCGCGGACAGATACGCGGAGGGAGTCGGCGCCATGCTCCCTGCCGATCCACCACCAGGTGTAGAGGGAGACGGCGGGAATGGAGACAAGCAGGCCGGTAACGATGTAGTACCGGAGGCGGGCGAGGGTGAGCAAGACGGCTATCAAGAGGCCGCCGAGGAGGGACTTCACGAGGATGTCGAGATAACCCGAGACGGTGGGGCCGGCCGACATTGCGATCACTCCTGTATGAAAGGCGGCGGGAGAGCCGGCGATGCTCGCAAACCCAGGGCCGGTTCTCCGCCAGGATCAAGATGGGTTCGACTTGTCGGCGGCGCCGCCTGCAAGGTGGGGTATGTTGCGTAACCTCCAAGAGTAAACAGTTCTGTAACTCCAAACCTGAACACTCATCTCGAGTAGGTCGCGATAGTGCGGCCGACGTATTCGATGACGATGTCGTCTCCGAGCAGGTCCACCCAGACGTGCTTGCCCATAGGCTCCGGGGGCACGGGGAAGCGCTGTCCCCGCCGGGAGCTGGTGGCGTCCCGGCGGTTCAGCCGACTCATCTCCAGCTCCGGGAGCTTGCGCAGCTCGGACGGGGCGGCTGGGTGGGAAGCTCGGCAGCGGCGAGGCGTGGGAGGTCGCTCAGTTGCCGGACGGGGTAGCCGCTTCCCGCTGGCCGCTGGTGTCCAGCCCGAGGAGATCGCGGCACAAGAGCTTGAGCAGGCCGGCCGTATGCCAGTCGAACTGAAGGCGGCCGAGCAGCCGTGCGATGCCGGTTCGGCGAGTGAGCCAGAAAAGTGCCTCCATGTCCCTGTCGCTGAGGCCGGCGTGGAGTCTCCGCAGGACTCGGCCGAAGCGCTGCTCGGAGCCGATTCGCTCGAGCCAGCGATGCTGGTAGCCGGCCAACTGCACGGCCGCTAGGTCGCCCGTGCGCAGCGCCCGATGGGCGGTCCGGACAGCAGCGTCAGCACCGAGCAGCCCGTAGTAGATTCCACCCGAGGTGGTGGATTTAACCTGGCCGGCGGCGTCGCCGACGACCAGGATGCGATCCCCATAGGAAGGTATGCGAGGGCCGGCTGGAATCGTACGACAGGTCATTTCGGCACCATTGCGATGGATGGCGCCGCGGGCCTCGAGGGCATCGGCGAACTTGCGGAGGCGGTGGCGCGGCTGTCTGCAGGCCAGCAGGCCAACGCGGCACCCGTGGCCGTTCGCGGGGACGGCCCAGGCGAAGCCGCCCGGAGCAAGACTTGGGGAGAGGTGGATTTCCACCTCGTGGAGGCAACGGTTCTGGACAAAGAGCTGACCGCCGAACATACAAGGGCTGGCTTTTTGGGACAGGCCCAGGCGGCGGATGAGGGTGTCATCGGTCCCGGTGGCCAGGATGACAAGTGATGCGGAGAGGGAGACTGGCTCGCCGAGGCATGTGGCGTGCACCAGAGCGTTTCGCTCTGTGATGGTGACTCCGTCTGCTCTGGTTCCGAGGAGAAAGCTGGCGCCGTCGGCGAAGGCCTGCCGGGCCAAGGTTCGGTCGAACTGTCGGCGATCCACGACGAGCGCGGTGGGTTGCTCGGCGGCGACCCGAAACGACTGGCCGGATGGCGAAACGAAACGCGCGCCGGAGAGATGGGCCTGCACACAGCCGCGATCCAGATCGAAGCGGCGGTAGACCTCGACGCCGACGACACCGGTACAGTGGACCGGCTCGCCGACCTCGGGATGCTCCTCGAGCACAAGCACTTCATAGCCGAGCCGCGCAAGTTCTCTTGCGGCGTAGGACCCGGTGGGGCCGGCACCCACTACGACAACGTCATGCATAGCCAAGACCTCTTTTCTGAGACAGGGAGACGGCGGAAGAAAGCGCCGATCGCCCGAAAAGCTGAAGATCCGCGAAAACTGACAGGATGTCCCCCCGACACCCTGCTGTTTCAGTATTCGACACTAAGAGGATGGGATTCCTGCCGGGGGGCTTGCCTGCTAGGCAGGGGTACAGGAATCGGAGCGGCGGGCGTCGTAAGGAAGCTAGTCTGAGAGGACAGAGGAGAGGATGAGCGGGTGCAGCCGGTGGCGGCTGGACCCAGGGATGCGTACGCGTGGGCAAACGGCGACGGAGAAGGACAGAGAAGGCCAGACTGAGGCGGGAGATCGAGTGGCCGAGGGTGTTGGGGGAGGTCGTGTTGCTGGCGGCGGCTATCGTCGTCCCCCTTGTGATGAACAAGCCGTCCATCAATATCTGCGACGTGAAAGATGCGGCCTTGACGATAGCGGCGGCCTTGGGTCTTTCGATGTGGCTGATGGCGAGCCTGGCCCGGGGGCGATTGGAGTGGGTGACGTCGCGGCTCAACGTGCTGGTGGTGGCCTTTGGGGTGTGGGCCGGCGTGACCATCTTCTACTCCGGATACCGGTACGCCACGATCTCGGAGTTCGGCCGTCTGGCCGCGCAGATCGGGCTCTACTTGCTGGTCGTCGCCTCGTTGCGCAGCAGGGCGCAGGTGGGGCGGTTGATTGCCGCCGCGTGTGCGGCCGAAGTGCCCGTGTGTGTGTATGGGTTCATGCAGGCGGCGGGGCGGGACCCGATTTCATGGGACGTCTCGCCGGGCCGCGTCTTCTCCTTTCTGGGCAATGCGACGTACCTCGCCAGTTTTCTTGTTCTGGTAATGCCGGCGGCGGTTGCTAGCGGCTGGCCTCGCCGGAGGGCGCCCCAGGAAACCGGAGCGGCCAGCGGCAGCTTGTGGGATATCACAGTGTCGGCAATGTTCTTGGGTGCGGCCGCGATGATGATGGTGTGCTTGTATTACTCAGTTACGATCTCGCCGGCGATCGGCCTAGTGTTCGGGACTGCTATTGCAGGAGCTATTGGGGTTGTGCGCGGGGGGCGGAGCGCGGTGCGCGCGGCGGCTCCGTGGGTGGTCCTGGCGTTGGTCGTTGCGGGTGGATCGGGTGTGCTGGCATATAGGCACCTGCCCAAGAAGCAGCAAAAACGGGTGGAACAGGTAATCCATCTAAAGGATCCGTACGGCGAGCTTCGGCGGATGCAGTGGCGGGTTGCCTTTGAGCTTTTCCGGGAACGGCCGCTGCTTGGCGGAGGGTATGGGACTTTTCGAGCGTACTCGCTGGAGCGGTTATCACCTGCGTGGTACGGGGCTTTGAAGAAGCCGGCGGAGAAGATGCTGGTTCCGAGCTACGCGCACAACGAGTATCTCCAGGTGCTTGCGGGGACGGGGGTGATCGGAGGCGGGATCTTCTTTCTGCTGCTGGCAGCTATGTATGCGACGGGGTGGCGCGTATCTGTGCGGCACAGCGACGCGGGCTGGCGTAAGATCGGGCTGGCGATCACCGTGGGAGCGACGGCATTCGTATTCCAGAACTTCTTCGGAGTGACCTTCCGGCAGGCGGGTGCGGCGATGTTCTTCTGGCTTTGGCTGGGCGTGCTTGCGGTGGCCGCGGCCTCCGTGCCCGCCCGTGGCGAAGAGAGGAGGGAGCCGCGGGTGCGACAAGTGCGCTTCGCGCCGCTGTCTTCGGTGCGACTGGCGCTTGTTGGATTGTGCCTGATGTGCGCGCTGATCGTTGTCTGTTGGAGCGCGGTGCGGCCGGTGATGTCCAACATGAAGCAGCGTCATGCAAAGCGGCAAGCGCGTATGGGGGAGCTTCTCCCGGAGGGGCAGGAGGAAGCACGAAGGCAGCACTTCAAGGAAGCCGCCAAGCTTGCGGAGGAGGCGATCCGCCTGTCGCCGGGTTCGGCGACCGCGTACTACACAGCGGCCTACGCTTGGGGACAACTAGGTGAGTACGAGAAGGCTCTCTCTGCCAACCAGCGGGCGCTGGAGCTGCTGCCAGGGAACGCGAGTTTCGAGTACAACCTGGGCGTAACTTATCTGGCAATGGGGGAGATCGAGAAGGCCGAGGCGAGGTTCGGCCGCGCGATTGAACTGATGCCGACGAGCGCTAAGCACCAGGGCGCGATGGCGGATGTGCTGCTGCAGCAGAAACGGATAGAAGAGGCCGTGCCGTATGCGAAGGAGGCGCTGCGGCTGGCACCCAAGGACCCCAAGTGCCATATGCTGATGGCCGATGTGCAGGCACGGCGCGGGAACATGGGCGAGGTGCTGAAGCACCTCAGGAAAGCGATCCGGCGGGACCCCGAAGATGTGAATGCAAGGCAGCAGCTCTGCGAGCTGCTCCTTAGACTGAACAAGAACGAGAAGGCGATTTCGGCCTGCCGGGAGTGGGTTCGACTGGATCCCACGTCGGCACGTGGATGGCAAGGACTCGGCGTGGCCTACTATAAGGTGGGCGAGCACCAGGCCGCGGAGAAGGCCTTTGCGCGGGCAGTAGAGGTCGAGCCGAGATCTTTGAGGGCAAGGCTGAGGCTGGCCCATTCTCATTTGAGCCTGAAGAAGTACGTGGAGGCGGCGCGGGAGTTCGAGGAGGTGGTCCGGCTAGCGCCCGAGAGTCGAGAGGGCCGGGAGGCGAAGGCGATGTTGGATAGGATGAGGGGTGGCGGTGAAAGGCGAGCGCGTCGCTAGGGCGGGATGGAGACGGTGGCCTGCATCGTAGCGCTGAGGATGTGGTCCTTCGAGTAGTCAGGCTCCGGCTGATCCAGCGGCAGGGCAGAAGGGCGAGCAGACTCGTCTGTCTGCGCTAGTAGCATATGGATGGGAGATAGCGAGACGGCTGCGGCGAACGACGCCACGGCCGGGCGCAGCAGGTGGGGGCCTGGGGACGGAGGCCTGCGACGCAGTGGCGCATGCCGCGCTCAAGGGCGCGCTCGCGTCAGTCCACCAGCACGCCGACGACCGGCAGACGGGCGAGCAGGTCCTCGCCGTGTGGCGCATCAGCAAGGGATTCTGTCAGGTCCTGACCGGCCTGGTGGACTACCTGATGTCTGCCTCCGCGCCACTGCCAGCTCGCGGACGCGTCGTACACCCTGCCCCTGTAGGCGAAGTAGACGGGACCGCCGTCCTGGCCCGTGTACTTCTGGAGTTCCTCCCTGGTGAAGGTGCGCATGGTGGCGCCTTCTTGGTCGCTCTTGACTACCACCGCAGACGTGTGAGGGCGGCCGTGACCATTCAGTGGGGCAGGGCCGCCCTCCTCAGCTTTCTGCACGGTCCTCTTACGGGTGCAAGAACTTGGACACGAAGGGTGATTCGCCGGGCGTCCGGCGGCCGAAGTGACCAGACGGTCCCTCTCCCAAGAACTCGGAGAACCAGGCCTCATGCTCGATCTCCTCGTGGAGGATGGCGAGCGCAAGATCGTAGGTGCGATGGTCCTTCCCGGCCGTGATGTTACAGATATGCGTGTAGCCGCGCACGGCGCAGCGCTCTGCTTCGAGAAGAACCTCAAGCAGGGCCTTGACATCGGTCGGGTCCTTGGGCAGCTTGGCCGGCGGACAGGCGGAACAGTCGTGAAAATCCTTCATGTCCCCGGGCAGCTTGCCACCCAGCTCATAGATGCGCGGCACCAGGGCCTCGAAGTGGTTCCGGTCCTCGATACGCGCGTCCTCCGCAATCGACTTGATGCCCTCACCCTCCAGGCCGATGAGATTCACCCGGAGAATCGTGTAGTAGTAGAAAGTGGTCAGCTCGGCCGCGGCGTTGTTCACCAGCAGCTCGAGCAGCTCGTCCACGTTGACACCGGTCTTCTCCACCATCTCTCTGGCAACTTTCGCCATTGGGCTTGTCCTCCTGTGGCGTCAGAATGTGACAGTGAGCGACAACTTCTCCTGCTGTCGGTCCGCCCCTCGTCTGGATAAGGAGACTCTGTGTACAAAGCAGTACATGAGTGCTCGTCAGGGCACATGGAGGAGAAGGCGGGGGCGGGCCGGGAGTCGTAGCAGTTCACGATCTTCAAGGTCAGCGAGAAGCGCTCCCCCAACCGGTGCACCGCGGCGAGCACGAACTCCACTGTGTAGTCGCCCCGTCCGTTGGGCGCTCGGCTCAGCACGAATGACGCGCGTCATCCGCGCCGTGGTCAAGGCGAGAGGCCCGGGAGAGGTGCTCGACTGTCGCGCTGGAATACCATGGCAAGAGACGGGGAATCCGCGCAGCCCTCCCTCACCTCCGGAGGCCGGGCCGGGAACATGGACGACCGGACGCGCAGGAACATAAGGTGGCTCGACGGTCGGTATCGCTGCGGGGTGCCGGGAGACCTCTACTACGCGCACGAGCCGATCTACGGCGCCGGGTGCAGCTATTCCGAGGCCTTCCACGCGGTCAGGTTCGCGCGCACTTACAGCCTGTTTCGCCGCCTTGCGCAGATGGAGTTCGGAAGTCTGCTGGATGTCGGTGGCGCGGAGGGCTACCACGCCAACTTGGTGCGCCGGCTCTTCTCGGCGGAGGTCGTCACCTCGGACCTGTCGGTGGAGGCGAACCTGCGGGCACGGGAGCTGTTCGGCCTTCCCGCGGTGGCGAGCGACGCGCACTGGCTGCCCTACGAGGACGAGAGCTTCGACGTCGTGCTGTGCTGCGAGGTGCTGGAACACGTGTCCGATCCGGTGGCGGTCATGTGCGAGGTGGCGCGGGTGGCTCGTCGCTACGCCATCTTCACGACGGAGCAGATCTGCCGCTTCGAGCGCGAGCGCGAGATCCTTCTCCTGCTGACCGACACGGAATCACCGCACTCGGAACTTCACTGGTTCTTGCCGGAAGACTTTGTCACCGTTCTCGGCGGCGAAGTGACCTGTGAACGGCAGTCGGAAACGACGAGACGGTGCAGCGAGCTGCTGTCGGTCGGTGAAGAGCCGCTTCCGGAGGAGGTGCGAGAGATCGTCCTGGAGATGACGCGCGTGGGCCGGCCGACCGAGAGGGATCACGGAATCCTGGTGGTGAAGGCAAAGGGAGGCGCGCCGCCCGTCGAGACCAGCCGGCCCGGCGACGCGGGGCTGCTGGACCGCATCTTGGCGGAGAAGGTCTTGCCCGGTCAGCTCGGCCAGCAGAGAAGTGCGCTCCTCGACCCGTGGTTGAAGGACAAGCTTCGCTGTCCCGCCTGCCTATCGGAGCTCGAAGAAGCGCGCGACCACCTCGGCTGTGTGCAGTGCGGGCACCGGTTCGACCTAGAGCGGGGTATTCCATGCCTCCACTTCAGCGAGGAGCAGGGCGAGCGGCTCCCGGCCGGCCGCCCCCGGGGGCCCTGGCTGACTGAGGAGGGCGAGCGGCTTAGAGGCCTGTTCCGGGCTCCTCGTCCTGCCACGAGCCGTCTTCTCTGCTATGCCCTGAACCTTGAGCTGAATCTGCTCAACGTGTGCCGGGAGGTAGAAGCTCCCGAGGCGGATTACGCGCTCTCCGGCGAGCTTCGCCGCGCGCTCGAGAGGGCGCTGCCGGGGATCTCGCTGCCCGACTCCGTCTCGCGCGCGCAGTTCAGCTGGTGGGGCCGGCTGCCGGCCAGCGAGGTCGAGCTTGCGGCCATGCGCGGTCTCGGCGAGACGACGGTGAAGCTCGTTGCGAAGACCGCTCGAAGGAGAAGGCTCGATCGGATTCGCGCCTCCCTGCCGGTCCGGGTGCTGCTGCGCGCGGTGCGGGCAGTCTCCGAGGGGCTCTTGCTGTGCCGCAAGGCGAGCAGGGGCCGGGCTGCGCGCGGCGGGGTCGCGCTGGTCGGACAGGACGGACTCTTCCACCCCGATTGGGCGGCCTCTCGCGGCGAGATGGCGATTCTAATCGCGCGCGCTGCCGCCGGGGGAGAGGAGCAAGTGCCGAAGCACACGGGTGGGCAGTCTTTTCCCGATGTGCCGCCGGAAGACACCGCGTACGACTACGTGGAGTACGTCCTTGGCCGGGGCATCGTGTCGGGGTACCGGGACGGCATGTACCACCCAAGGCGGTGGGTTGACCGGGGCCAGATGGCGGTCTTCCTCGCCCGCGCCCTGGCCGGGGGAGAGGCAAATGTACCCGAGCATACGGGAGAGCCGTCGTTTCCAGACGTGCCGCCGGACGCTCCCATCTACAAGTACGTGGAGTGCGCGCGGAGGGGAAAGGTCATATCCGGGCTACCGGACGGCTCGTACCGTCCAGAGCAGTGGCTCGACCGCGGTCAGATGGCGGTGTTCGTAGCCCGCCTGGCCGCCGGAGGGGAGGCCAGGATTCCGGAAGGTCCCGCCGCGCCGACCTTCCCCGACGTCACGCCTGAGCCCGATGATCCCTACTCGGGATGCTACAAGTACGTGGAGTACCTCGTCTCCAAGGGAATCGTCGGGCGGCCGCGGTCATGAACGCCTGGTGAGAGCGATCATAGAGTGGAGGCGGCGGCCCGCGTCGGAGCGTTGGGAAATATCGTGGCGCTCGTGCGGCAGTTCATCCTAGTGAACGGCAGGGGGCGGCGGCCGCAGAGGCTGCGGGAGGTCGAGTGAGGTACTCGGTAGGGGCGCTGTACCCCTCGGTTGGGACTGCAACCGTGCAACCGGCGGGACGCGACCGGGGACGCAGCACCCACTCCCCTTGCCTGTCACACCAAACCATCACCCAGAGGCCCTGACGGCAGTCGCTGGGGGCACGTCCTGTGCCGATTCCTGCACAATCGGGTTGACAAGGTAGCAGGGGCCTCTATAGACACCGGCAAAGCGTCCCGAGACGGGAGACCCCGCGCGATTTCCCGGCGTCAGCTCTGGACGTAAGCGAGGGCCGTCCGTGGACACGCGCAGGACAGCCAGTTGCCCGATCATCTCGAACGAGGGGCCGAGGGGGCCCAGGCACGGTCTCCTAGACACGCCGATCGGCGAGCGCGACGGTGGCCCTCAGGACTGTGTTCCTGCCAGAGGGCCGTGCCCCCCAGGGCTCTATGGGAACCCCTACAGCCGTCCGAGCGCGGGCGAGCTCGCGGTGCGCAGTAGCGACCTGGGGGGTGCCCGTCCCCCGACTCCGATGCGTCCAGGGCTTCGCAGAGCGAGATTGCGACGACGATCTGTTGTGTGAGACCTGGCAGGCCATAGACAGGGAGGAGTGCCCGATGGCAAAGGAACCCGACGAGAAGCAACGGCTTACAGCTATGTTCGAGGCGGAGGCGGCCAGACGGGAAGCCGCCTTCAGAGAAGAGGGAGAGCGGCGCGCGAGGGAGCTCTCGGAGGATTTCCAGGCGCGGGTCGAGGCGGGGCTGATTGACTCGGAGAAGCTGCAGAAGTACTTCGACATTCAGAAGCCAAAACTCGAGCGGTTCATGGCCCAAAGGCGGCCTTCAGATCGGCTGAAGGATGACAATATGAGGCCGCCGTTCGCGCTGGTGCAGAAGATACTGCCGCACATGGATGCCCCGTTCGGCCTCCACGGGGCGCCTCAGGCAGGCGCGAGTTTGCCGAGGTTCCCAGGGCAGGCTCCCTTGTCGTCGGTCTCGGTGATTGCGCCCTTCTATGACGCTAAGTCGTCTTCATCGGCTACCCACCAGCCGCTTCACCGCGGTATGGCATCTGCATCTGACGCGCTGCTCCCGGGATACCCCGTGGCGTTCTTCGACCTGGCGGCGGCGAACTGGGCATCGCCTTCCCAGCCGATTGGCACTGTTTCGGCTCAAGGCTCGGCGTCGTTCGTCTTCCGCATTCCGAAAGAGTACTTCCGTCCGGCTATGAGGCAGGTTAGGATATCCCCATACGTCGAGATCCTGGGAGAGGCCAAGCTGGCAGGCTATACTCTGTTACCGTACACATGCCACGGGGTCGCGGCGGTCAGTATGTCGACAACCGTGGCAGACAAGAACCGGACCCTGGTGAGCACACCAGGGCCGGTGATCAGGCACGAGGTCGTCTCGGGAATTGCCTCTCTCAGCATCGCCAAATCTGGGCATGTTCAAGAGCACGAGGTGGTCTTCTTTGGCGACGGGATCGACGATGTGTATATCGACGTCCAGTTCTGGGTCCTCTGTTATGTAGACGTTAGCTCGGCCGCGTGTGTGGTGGACTTCGCCGATCCCTCCCTCGGATGGTGTATCTCTGTGCCGCGCGTCGATGTTGCCGACGTGTAGATCGTCACATGGTGAGAGTGCGCGCGCTATCTCTGCGAGAGTGGGATGGATCAGATGATAGCCAGGACGGAGTTTGTCGGTCATCTGAGCCTGGGGCCATATGGGCTGTGCGGCCACGGTCATCCAGCGCGAGCACACGGTCTCGGCGCGGTGTGGGCGGGGTGGCGGGTAGCTGAGGAGCGGTTGCAGTGTGTGTAGGATTGACCAGCACGAAGGCTCAGACCCGTATCGTCAGAGCGTGCTGGCCGCTTGGCATGCTGACGATCGCCTATCGTATCGCCCGCGCCGTCTCTCCCGTTCTTGGCCGTCCCAGGTCCGTCACGTCGGGCGCTCACCACAAACCACAAAAGGAGTAGTGGAATGCACACGCCCAGATACTGTTTGGTCATGCTGGGGTTGTCGGTACTCCTGATGGGCTGCCAAGGCGGCTGGATCGATGTTGCACCGATGCACTACCCCATCTACCCCACCAGTGGCGAGAGCGTAGGGTACAGCGTGGAGGTGAACTCTGGGGGATGCGGCGGAGTGCAGCGCGTAACGCTGTATGAGTCTGTGATCACGATCAAGAAGAGTAGCCAGAAGTGGTGGACGTACAATCCCGGACCGGAGACCGTCCTGAAAGAGTGGAAGCCGAAGGACCTGCCTGACTCCTCAGAGTACGGCTGGTGGAAGATGGGCGGGTATGGTGCGGACCGTCTGGTGCGGTACCGTGTGGAAGTCGAGGCCGCAGATGGTACGACAGTATCTCAGGAAGTATGGTATGCCATCCGGCCGTACCCCGGGCTCGGCCATCCGGCACCTGTGTACTGCCAGGGCGAGCCGGGCTGGGTGTTCGACATCGTCTTCATCCCAGATAAGAGCCTTACCGATCTCGACCTCTTCCGCACCCAGTGCAGGTACATGATTCTGGATGCTATGTTTGCGGAGTCGACCATAGGATTATTTCGCAATTCCTTCAACTTCTACATCAACCCGCAGCCGGGAACAGCCGTCGAGAAGGGCTACCACGTATTCCCGTCCAACAAGGCCAATCTCACGTTTGCCGAGGCCCTAGCAGTGATGCACGGTCACACGTGGAGCATGGTCAAACCTGGTGCGAGATGGATTGACTGTGCAAACCCAGCTTTTCGGATCTTCTCAGCCTATCAGAAGGATCGAGGAGCCATGGTACACGAAGCAGGCCATGTACTGTTCGGCCTCGCAGATGAATACGCGGAGGGGGGTCACCACCAGGAGCCGATTCTTCCCAACAACTGGAAGAAGAAGGCCGATGCCCAAGCGGATGCACCGAAGCGAGGCAAGCCAGCCGCTAATGCCCGTGAGATAGATGGATCTGGCTGGTACCTCATCTGTGATCCTGGCTGCGCTATGCAACACTGCACGGCCGGACTGGACTTCGACACGCCGTGTGCCGAGCGAGTCGTCTACAAAATGGTCGAGAACGCGCAGCAACCATACAGCGGGCCGCATTACAGCCCGTAGGAGTCGAGGAACAATGATCAACGCGAAGGCAGGCTCGATTGCCGCCCTGCTAGTGGCCTTCTCCTGGCTTGCGACTGGGTGCGGTGAGAGAGGCCGTGATGTGGAGCTGGCGCGACAGCGACAGGACGTGCTAGACAGCGTGCCGCCCTTCGATCCGGGGTACTTCCAGGACGCCGCGCGCACACACATCGCAGTCTTCTTCGATATTGTGGACGGCGAACTGCGGCTGTCGCCGCGTCCGGCAGAGATCCGGCCGGGGCTGCCACCGTTCAGGCCTCTGTCCGCGGGGCCGGTGCTCGTCGTGTACAGCGATGAGACAGGAGAGGAGCTGGGGCGCTACGCCATCGAAGATCCAACCATGATTAGATGGTGCCATCCTGAGGTCCCAGACGCCAGCGGCGTCAGGCAGATACAGACGGGCACGGCCGAGATCCTGCTGCCCCACAATCGCGCTATAGCAGTGGTTGAGATAGGGCCGTCGGATGGCGAGATGGCGCGGTTCGATGTGAGCGGCCAGATAGCTGAAGCGCGTGAAGCCCAGCCGGCAGCCGAAGCCGATTGATGGTGCTGCGCTGCACCCACAAGCGGCGAGACGAAGCGGCGGCGCAGGGGAACGAGGAATACTGCCTGAGCAGCCAGGCCGAGCCCGACATTCCAGACTGAGCGCCTCTCAGTGCTCGACTGCTTCGGGCGGCCAGATCTGCTCTCCCAGGTTCGTGAACTCGCCCAGGCCCAGGGTGTGGCGCTCCGTGTGCCCGTCAAGGGCCGATGAAGCCGGTTCGAGGGTGCCTGGCATTGTGTCCCAAGTCGTGCTCCCGTATCCTGTGAAGCCAACAAGCGGCGCCTGGAGGCGCCGCTTTCGCCTTGAGGAGGAACAATGGAATGGAGATGTTTTCCGCATCTGTCGCCCTCATCATCAGCACTCGTTAGGCGGGCAGGAGTCGGCGGTTTGGGGCCGACACTGGCGAACTAGTCTCACCTAAGACGGAATCCAGTGAACTCGTGTCCGCGTGGGGCCGACCCTTGGGCGCTGATGCAGATACCCCCACCCCCTCAGT
>CP070816.1:1836106-1858489 GCA_020344235.1 Armatimonadota bacterium | reverse complement strand
CAAGAAGCTGGGCGGGATCCTAGTCGAGACGGAGCTGGTTGGAGGTCGTGTAGCAGCCGCGCTCGTAAGTCTGGGGCTCAACGTGAACGTGCCTGAGACGGGCTTCCCGCTGGAGCTGCGAGGCTCGGGGGTGTCGCTGCTCTCGGCCACCGGGAGGGAGTATCCCCTTGCGCGGCTTGCGGCGCGCATCCTGGGCAGCTTCGAAGGCGTTCTGCCCGCGATGCTAGAGGACTCCGATTTCGTCGTCGAACTCTGGCAGTGGAGGGATGTGCTCCGTCGCAGGGAAGTTTGGGTCGAAGTCGGGAGGGAAACCGTTCACGGGCGTGCTCGCGGGATCGACCGGCAAGGCCGTCTGCTACTGTCCACAGGTTGGTTCAGGTCGGCGGCCGTTCCAGCGGGGGAGGTCACCGCGGTGAGGATCGTGGGCCGATGAGGATCCGCAGGTTCGCGCTGACCGATTTGCCCGGCGTGATGAGAGTCGAGCGCGCCTCGTTCGGCGCGGCGGGGCACAGCAGCACCACCTTCTTGGGCCACGCACTCCGCGATCGCAAGCACTCCTTCGTGGCCGAGGATGAGCAGGGGACGGTGGTAGGCTACACGCTTGTGAGAATGAACCTGGGCTGGCTGAGCGCGCGACGGGGCGGGATCACCTCCATCGCGGTTGACCCGCGGCAGCGGCGGCGCGGCACCGGCGGGGCGTTGATGGCGCGAGCGCTGGAGTATCTGGCCGAAGAGGGAGTTGACGAAGCCGACCTGGAGGTGGAGGTCAACAACGTCGCGGCCCAGTCGCTCTACGAGGCCTTTGGATTCCGGCGCTCGCACCTGCTGCCTAACTACTACGGGCCGAACTGCGATGGCATGCGGATGGTCGTAGACGTAGGGCGTGCGAACCAGACAAGGACGCGCGATGCCGCGAGAGCAAAGCGAGCCGCCGACGGGCGAGGTGTCCGCGCAGCGCGGCGCGATTGACACCCACACACACCTCAACCACCCGCGACTAGTTAGGAGGCTTGCCCAGGTGCTCGCGCGCGCGCGCCTGGCCGGGGTCGGGGAGATGATCGTCGTGGGCTACGATCTTCCGAGCAGCGAGCTGGCGGTGGAGCTGGCCGAGCACCATCGAGAGCTGTGGGCTGCCGTGGGCGTACATCCTCACGACGCGGGCGGCATTGATCAGGATACATTCGGCCGCCTCCGCGACCTGGCGCGGTCGGAAGCGGTAGTGGCGATCGGCGAAACCGGGTTCGACTTCCACCGGGACCTGTCTCCGCGAGAGAGCCAGGTGGCAGCCGTTCAGAGTCACCTGGCGTTGGCCTGGGAGCTGGACCTGCCGGTGATCCTGCACTGCCGGGCGGCGCAGGAGACGCTGCTCGACATCGTCTCGGAATGCAGAGGGAAGCCTTCTGGCGGGACATCGAAGCTCGTGTGGCACTGTTTCGATGGCACCGGAGAACACGCGGCGCGCGCGCTGGACCTTGGCATGGCGCTCGGCTTGGGCGGCATGCTTACCTATGAGAAGAGTGAGGGGCTGCGCAGAGTCGCGGCCGAGCTGCCGGCCGATCGGATACTGCTGGAGACGGATTGTCCCTATCTGACGCCGCAGCCCCGGCGCGGCCGAGACAATGAGCCAGCGAATCTTGCGATAATCGCCGAGTGCGCGGCGAGATTGAGGGGAGAAAGCAAACATCAGGTTGAAGAGAACACGTCGCAGAACGCCCGGCGGATACTCAGGCTGGGAAAGAAATGATTGGGTGGCTGACGGGTGTGATGGGGGCGTGGTAAGTTGAGGGAAAGAAGGAAGGCAAGATGGCGCGAGAGGAACAATCGGCTGAGTGCATATTCTGTCGCATTGCCTCGGGTGAGATTCCCGCGACAATTGTCTACCAAGACGAACTGGTGGTGGCGTTCCGCGACGTGAACCCCCAGGCGCCCACGCATGTGCTGGTGATTCCGCGAGAGCATGTGCCCTCCTTGAATGCTGTCTCGGAGCAGGACAAGGACAGCATCGGACATATAGTCCGGGTGAGCGCCCAGATCGCGGAGGCAGAGGGATGTGCGGACACGGGGTATCGGCTGGTGGCGAATTGCGGCCCGGAGGCCGGGCAGTCGGTGGACCATGTGCACTTCCACCTGCTCGCAGGGCGGCGTCTGGGCTGGCCGCCGGGATAGGCTCCTGGAGCCCGTGGTGCCGCCTCCAGACGCCCCGGAGGCGCAGCCATTTGACAAGGACCGCGAGGGCTTGCTATAATCCGGCTTGGCTTGTTGATGCGCCGGTGGCGCTGCCATCGGCGTTCGCGGGTGCTTCTGCGGCCAGGGCGGCTATCTGACCGGCCCGGCGCAGCAGTGCCAGAGCCATTCTGAACGACTTTACGGGGCTCTCCGCGCCCCATGGAAGCTGAGAAAGAAAGGGGGGAGAGCGCAGCATATGGCCATTGAAGTACGTGACAACGAATCATTAGACAACGCGCTGAGGCGGTTCAAGCGTGAACTGCATCAGCACGGCGTCTTAGAGGCCGCGAGGCGTCACGAGCGCTACGAGAAACCCAGCGACAAGCGGCGTCGAATGCTCGCGGCCGCGATCAGACGCAGCCGGCGCGCCGCGAGACGACGAGGCCAGTGACGGGATGGTAGGGGGGACGGATGGGTCGCGCGCGGCGACCGCGCCTGCATCTCTGGGCGCGGTTCACGCCTTGCTCGGCCCACCGGTGCCGGCCGCCCAGGGAGCACCCCCTTACCTGAGTGCGGGCTAGGGATTGGAGTGGACGAGGCTTCAGAAAGCAAAGATGTCCTCGCGGATAGTGACGAGGCAATCGCTCTCCCGGGCAGCCGCGACGAGAATCTGCGGCTGATTGAACGCGAGGTTGGGGCCGACATCGGCGCCCGAGGCAACGAGATTCGCGTACGCGGCACGCGAGAGCAGGTCGCGAGGGCGACCGATCTGCTCGGGGAGCTGATGAAATTGGTCCGAATGGGCCACCCCGTCACGGCCGGGGAGGTGGAGTACGCGGCCCGGCTGGTCGGCAAGGCAGGTGCCGATCCCTCCAAGGTCGTCTTCTCGGAGGTTGTACTCGTCACCGACCGCGGGAAGCCGGTCAAGCCTCACACACAGACCCAGCGCGAATACGTGGATGCGATTGCGCGCTCGGACCTGACCTTTGCCATCGGCCCCGCGGGCACCGGCAAGACCTACCTCGCCATGGCGATGGCCGTGAAAGCGCTGCAGGAACGGCGCACCTCCCGGCTGATCCTCACTCGCCCGGCGCTGGAGGCCGGCGAGAGGCTGGGATTCCTCCCCGGGGACGTACAGGCCAAAGTTGATCCCTACCTGCGTCCCCTGTTCGACGCCCTCTACGATATGATGGACTTGGAGAAAGCGCAGCGCACGCTCGAGCGGGGGACGATTGAGGTGGCTCCCCTAGCCTTCATGCGCGGGCGAACCCTGAACGACTCCTTCATCATCCTGGACGAGGCCCAGAACACGACCCCTGAGCAGATGAAGATGTTCCTCACCCGGCTCGGCTTTGGATCGAAAGCCGTGGTCACCGGGGATATTACCCAGACCGACCTGCCGCGGGGACAGGTGTCGGGCCTAAACCAGGTGCGCGAGATACTGCCTGGAATTCTTGGGATAGCGTTCATCTACTTCTCGGACCAAGATGTGGTGCGGCACGAGCTAGTGCAACGGATCATCCAGGCCTACGAAAAACTGGAGGCGAATCCCCGGCACGAACCTCGGAATCCCGGTGGAAGAGAATGAGACGTCTTCGCGACGCTCGCCGAAGCAACGGCGAGCGGAAACGGGAGTGGCCGACTCGGAGAACATGGTTGCGGACCGGGATGGGGGTGGGCGTCTGGGCTGCAGCCTGTTTGATGCTGCTCGGCTACAATATGGTCCCGGGAAGGTTGTCGCTGCAGGTCGGTGAACCAAGCTCCGCCTTGATTCGGGCCCCGCGGATGGCGCAGTATGTGGATCGGGAAGCCACGCAGCACCTGCGCAGGGAGGCAGAGCAACGGGTGTCCCCGCAGTATACCCCTCTGCCACACGCACGCGCCGACGCGGAGAAGCGCGTTGACCAAGCGTTCGCCTTCGTGGAGGCCGCACAGAAGGCGGCCCGCGGGGAGGAGTCCCTGCGGAGAAGCCTGGGCGGCGCGCCCGAGGCCTCTCTGAAATGGGCGCTGGAAGCGTCTCCTGGAGAGCTACGGGTTCTGAATGAGAAAGCGCGGGACGTGCTGCGGGATGTCATGTCCAAGGAGATTCGAGAGGGAACGGGTGATCTGAAAGCGGCGCGGGAGGAAGCGGAGGCGGCGGCTCGACGCCGGGAGAGCCGGCCGCAGGCGGCGGGCCTGCTTGCGGAGATCGTGCGGCAGGAAGTGGCGGCGAACCGGCGGCTTGACGAAGATGCCTTCCGAGCGGCCCGGGCCGAGGCCAGGGAACGGGTGCAGGAGGTGCTGCGGACGATCGAGGCGGACCATGCCATCGTCTTCGAGGGGGAGCGCGTGACACGAGAGCACCTGGCCATGCTGCAGGCCTTGGGTCTCACCAGCCCGCGGCTCGACTACCGACGCATCACCTCGACAGTTCTCCTGGTGGGATTGGCAGTTCTGCTCTTGGGAGTGCAGACCCGGCATTGGGCGCCGCCCGTCTACGAGGACACCAAGCGTCTGCTGCTGCTATCCCTCCTGGTGGTCGTCCCCCTCTTCGTGATCAACCTGCTAACCCTCGCCCTGCCCAACGTGTGGATGCTTATTGTGCCGGCGGCTGCACTGGTGGCCGCGGTGCTGCTGGAAAACGTGGTTGGCATGAGTCTGGCCCTGGTCCTCAGCCTCTTGGTGGGGCTGATGGCGAACGCGGGGCTGCCGGCAGTGCTGCTCTCCCTGGGCAGCGCGGCCGCCGCGCTGGCCTATGCCTCCCACATTTGGCCCATCGCCCGCTTGCGCTGGATCGTAGGGTCAATGGCCGCCACCAACCTCGTGCTGGTGGCGGCAATCGGGCTGCTGCAGGCGCATTCGCTCGGCGGAATCGTGCGCGAGGCCGGCTTGGCCGCGCTGCTCTACAGCCCGGGAGCGGCCGTGCTGGGCCTGGGCGGAATCGTGCTGCTCCAGCGGCCCTTTGGCATCACCACCCGGCTGGGACTGCTGGAGCTTTCCAACCCCCAAGTTCCCCTGCTGCGGCGCTTGCAGTCGGAGGCGCCTGGGACCTACCATCACTCGCTCATGGTGGCGAACCTGGCGGAGGCGGCCGCGGAGGCCGTCGGCGCGGAGGCCATGCTTGCCAGAGCCGGCGGGCTGTATCACGACATCGGCAAGCTCGGCCGGCCGACCTTCTTCGTCGAGAATCAGGCGCTGTTGGGGATGGAGAACGCCCATGAACGGCTGTCCTCATCGCTCTCCGCGCTCATCATCATCTCGCATGTGAAGGACGGCCTGGACCTCGCACGCGAGCACCGGTTGCCCGCAGAGCTAGTGGACATCATCGCACAACACCACGGAACGACGCTGGCCAGCTACTTCTACCGACAGGCCCTGGGCGGCGAGCGGCCGGAGGCGGTGTCGGAGGAGCAATACCGCTATCCGGGGCCTCTGCCGGAGAGCAAGGAGGCGGCACTGGTGATGTTGGCGGACTCCGTTCAGGCGGCCGCAAAATCGATTGCCGACCCCACCCCTCAGAGAGTGCAGCAAATGGTCCGAGAGATTGTCCGGGAGCGCGTGGTGGACGGGCAGCTCCAAGCGTGTGACCTGACGTTCCGCGACATCGCGGTGGTGGAGACCACGATAGCGCGTATACTCGCGGCTGTGCTGTGCCGCACGCGAATAGAATACCCCGAGTCGGTCGCGGCCAGCTAGGGCCGGAGGCCGGCCGCAAATGTGATCTTCATTGTGCGAGAGTTCGTTGCCAGAGGTGACGGTGCTGAACGAGCAAGAGCGCCCCGTTGACTGTGGACGACTGGTGGAGTTCGCACAGTCGGCAGTCCAGGCGGAAGCGCGGAGGTGCGGCGCCGGATGGCACGCTGACGCAGAGTTGAACGTGGCTATCGGTGATGACGCGTGGATTCAGGAACTGAACCGGAAATACCGGAACAAAGACGCCCCGACAGATGTGCTCGCCTTTCCACAGGAGCTCGGGGCGATGAAAGGCGGTCCGGCGAGGGATGCCGCGCCGACGGGGAAAGGAGAAAGCGCCGCCTCCCGGCTGCTGGGGGACGTCGCGATCTCGGCGGAGACGGCCGCTCGCCAAGCGGGGGAACTCGGTCACGAGTTCGAGGAGGAGATCGCGATCCTGCTCGCGCACGGCATCTTGCACCTGACTGGATGGCGGGACGGGACGCCGGCGGAGAGGCAGCAGATGATGCGAAGGGTGGAGGAGTTGCTAGCAGAGGCCCAAGCGAGAGGTCCGGCGCCACACGGGCAGGACCGGTGAAGTCGAGGAGCCTCCTACAGAGCGTGGCTCACGCGATTGATGGGCTTGTGCATGTGCTGCACACCCACAAGCACATGCGCTATCACTTCGTCATCGCGGCAGTAGTGCTGGTCATCAGCGCCCTGCTTCGGGTCTCGCGGATCGAGCTGCTCCTGCTGTGCGCTGCCATAACACTGGTAGTGCTTGCGGAGCTGGTTAACAGTGCCATCGAAACCGCGGTAGACCTGGTGAGCCCGGAGCATAATGCGCTTGCCAAAGTGGCGAAGGATGTCGCAAGCGCCGCCGTGCTTGTCTCCTGCGTCGGTGCCATCCTTGTGGGGGCCGGAGTCTTCATCAGCCGCGAGTCCCTCGAGGCGCTGCAGGGCGCCGGGAATCGACCTGCTCCTCACTTCCTTCACGTCGCCCTCGTGGGCGTCGTGACAGTGCTTTCTGCTGTGATAGTGGCGAAGCTGTGGGGAGGCCGGGGCACCGTGACCAGAGGAGGTGTGGTCAGCGCTCACAGCGCGCTTGCGTTCTTCTGCTTTGTGAGCGTGTGGTTCCTGGCCCCCGACGACATTATCATCCGCGCACTGGCTTTCGTGTTAGCCGTGCTCGTGGCCCAGAGCAGAGTCGAAAGTGGAATTCACAGCCTGCGAGAGGTGCTGATTGGGGTGGTGGTGGCACTCGTTGTCGGCATCGGACTCTACGGCGCGTTCGCCATGCGGACGGGGAGCTGAACATGCCAGAGCCCGGTGGAATCGGAGGCGACCTGCTCACCCTCGCACTGATCGGCCTGCTATTGGTGACTTCAGGCCTATTCTCCGCCGCCGAGATCAGCTTTCTCTCCCTGGGGCGCCGGCGGACCCGCCGCGTCTCCTCGGGGCGCGCGAGCGCTATCGTGGAGCGGCTGATGGCGAAGCCTGCCACCACGCTGGGCGTTATCCTGGTAACCATCACCGCGCTCAACTACAGCGCGGAGGCCATCGCCGCGAGTTGGGCGATTGGGCGGGAGCTGCCGCTAGTCTATGCCATAGTGGGTATGGCGGCCCTCGTGATGATCTTCGCTGAAGTGGTGCCGATCAGCTATGCGGCCGCCAATTCAGAGCGCGTGTCGCGGGCAGTAGTGGCCCCGGTTTGGATCGCTTCGAAAGTGCTTTCCGTGCCGGCGCGCGCCGTGGGATTCTTGGCCGATCTGGTCGCGCGCGCTCTTGGGGGGCGGCCGGAGCCGGCCCCCCCGGTGACGGAAGGGGAGATTCGCGCGATTGTGGATTTGCAGGCCGAAACGGGCGGCCTCGAGCAGGAAGAGAAGGTGATGATCCACCAGATCTTCGAGTTCGGGGACAGGGTCGCGCGCGAGGTGATGGTACCGCGCACGGACATGGTTGCGATCCCTGAGACGGCCACCGCGGGCGAGGCGGCCCAATTGGCCACCGAACACCGCGTCTCCCGCCTGCCGGTCTATCGGGCTGACCTGGACGATATCGTCGGGATAGTGTACGTCAAGGACGTTCTCCCGCTGCTTGCCTCGGGGAGGGGCGACACCGGGGTCGCCTCGTTTGTGCGGCAGCCGCTTCGCGTACCGGAGACGAAGAACCTGGGCGACCTTCTCACCGAGTTTCGGCGCCGGCGCCGCAGCCTGGCGATCGTGATGGATGAGTACGGTGGAACTGCCGGGTTGGTGACCCTGGAGGATCTCTTGGAAGAGGTGGTGGGAGACATCTACGATGAGTACGACATGGTGCGGCCGTCGGTTGAGCATGTGGGCGACGGAGCGATCACGCTGGACGGCCGCGTGAGCATAGCGGACGCGTCGGAGGCCATCGGAGTCGCTCTTCCCGACGGAGACTACGACTCGCTGGCAGGCTTGCTTTACGGCCGTCTGGGCATGGTTCCGAAAGTGGGGCAGCGCTTGCGGCTCGCGGGAATCACACTGATAGTCGAGGAGCTGGACGGGCATCGGATCGCCCGCGTACGCGCGGTTCGTGAGTCGTCATCCGGCCCGGACGAGCCCACCTAGGGAGGTGCTAAGAGGCGTCCGCTCGCGGCGGACGCGACGAAATGGACGATCCCTCGTCAGCGTTACATTCGACTGAACTCGCAAGCTACGCCGGGCAACTTGTCGCGATTGCCGTCTGCTTCTTCCTGCTCGCCTTCAGCTCGCTCTCCGAGGCCGCCCTGATGCGCGTGGATCTCGGTCGGGCTAGGCAAGTCGCGGCGGAGGGGCGCCGTGGGGCCGCACGACTGGTTCGCCTCGTCGAGAACCGGCAAGAGGTCCTGAGCACCCTCATCCTGCTGATCAACCTTTCCATCATCGTGTCCTCGGCATATGCTACCGAGGTCACCATAGGGCTGTCCGAGGGGGCCCATCGGTGGGTGCCCGTCACTTCAGTCGGCATGATTGCCTTCCTCCTGATCTTCTGCGAGGTGGCCCCCAAGACGTATGGAGTTCGGCGGGCAGAGTCGGTAGCTCTGGCTGCCGCGCCACTGCTGAGCGTGCTCCACATGGTAGTGAATCCCATCGGTCAGGTGCTTCACGCCATCGCCGTCTGGTTCAACAGGCGCCTGCTGGTCCCCGTGATCGGGGGAAAGGCGCTGGCCGGCTGGCCCAGCTACTCTGACGAAGAGGTAATGCAGCTGGTGGCGAAGGGCGCGGCCAACGGGGACATCGAGGCGGAAGAGCAAGAGATGATCGCGGGCGTTATCGAGTTCGCTGAGAAGGTGGTGCGGGAGGTGATGACCCCGCGTACCGATATGGTGTGTGTGCCGGACGACCAGAGCTTGGTCGAGGTGGCGCGGCTCAGCGACGAGACGGGGTACTCCCGGCTGCCCGTCTACCAGGAGAGCGTGGACAATGTAATCGGCATCCTGTATGCCAAGGATATGGTCTCTGCCTTCCAGTCCGGGCGCGAGCAATTGACCGCGGGCCAGGTGGCACGCAAGCCGGCGCCGGTGGTGCCTGAGAGCAAGCCGGCCGACGAGGTGCTGCACCTGATGCAGCGCAACCGTCTGCATCTGGCTATCGCGTTCGACGAGTACGGGGGGACCGCCGGGCTCGTGACCATCGAGGATCTGCTGGAGGAGATTTTCGGCGAGATTCAGGATGAGTACGACACGGAGAGGGAACCCATCCGCGTAGTAGATGAGACCACGGTCATCCTTGACGCCCGGGTCAGCGTGAATGAACTCGAAAGCCACCTGGGGGTCACACTGCCGGAGGGGGAATTCGACAGCATCGGAGGGTTCATACTCCACCAGCTCGGCCGCCTGCCTGCAGTGGGCGAAAAGGCAGTCTACTCTGCACCGTCGGATGCTGGTCGAGATTCGGACGATGGGGGCGAGCGCGACGCGACGAAGCCCGCACGTGGGTTTACGCTGGAGTTCACCGTGGAAAAGGTTTCCGAGAATCGTATTCAACAAGTACGCGTGGTGCGAAATCCGGAGGAGGGCCCGGATGAGAAGCAGCCGGCCGAAGGAGAATGAATGGCAGAAGCTGACAGCGAGCGCTCGGGCGGCCAGCCGCAAGGCTTACGCGCCGTACTCAGATCTGCGCGTCGGCGCGGCCCTCGAGAGCGCGCGGGGGCGCAGCTACTCAGCGTGTAATGTCGAGAACTCATCCCTCGGCCTCACCGTGTGCGCGGAGCGAGCCGCGCTGTTCCGCGCCGTAGCAGAGGGGGAGCGGCAATTCCTCAGGCTGGTCATTTACAGTCCGGATGCTGGGCCGCTGCCGCCCTGCGGCGCCTGCCGCCAGGTGCTCGCCGAGTTCTGCCCTCAGTTACGTATTCTCGCCGTGGGCCGAGGAGGGATCCAGAAGCAGTACGATCTTGCCGAACTCCTGCCAGATGCATTTCGCTGGTCGGGGGACGATTCTCAGCGGGCAGGAGAAGGCGCAGCAGAAGGCGAAGGTCGCCGGGCATAGGAAATCCCGGTCGGCCGCGCTGGCCTATGGAGACGCCGAACGTTCAGGCGCCTCCGGGTAAGAGCCGAGGACGCGCAGGAGCGTGGTTCGATCACGGAGTTCCGTCAGCGCCTGAGAGAGTTCAGGATCATCAGCGTGGCCTACAACATCCACGAAAAACATGTATTCCCAGGGTGTCTGCTTGATAGGATGGGACTGAATGAAGGTCATATTGATGCTATGATCGGTCAACACGCCCAACGCGCGGTGCAGAGCGCCGGCCTTATGCTCCACGCAGAAGACGAGCGAGGTCCTATCATTGCCCGTGGGCGCAGGTTGCACGCCGCCGACCGTGACGAACCGCGTGCGATTCTCGGGCATATCGTGTATCTTGGCGCGAAGGACGGGCAGGCTGTAAAGCTCTCCCGCCAGCGCCGGGCCGATCGCTGCCGCGTCAGCAGAGGACGCACCCTCCTTCTTCGCGCTCGCAAGTTCGGCCGCGCGTGCCGTACTGCCAACCGGGATAAGCTCCGCGCGGGGAAGATTGGACCGCAGCCAGATGCGGCATTGGGCCAGCGCATGGGGATGAGAGTAAACCAGCGCGACCTGGTCGAGACTTGTGCATCGGGAAAGGAGACAATGCTCGATATCCACGTGGAGCTCGGCGCAAATACTCAGATTCGATTCGGCGAAAGCATCCAAGGTCAGAGGCACCACGCCCGCGGTTGTGTTCTCGATCGGGACCACCCCGAAGTCGGCATCTCTTTTCTCGACCGCTCGGAAGACGTCGGAGATGGTGTCCATGGGCCGGAGGTCCGCTCGGGCGCCGAACTTGGTGCTTGCCGCGATGTGGGTGAAGGATCCGGCGGGGCCGTAATAGGCGACCACCAGCCGCTTCTCGAGCAAACGGTGGGCGGCGAAGATCGCCCCGAAAATCTCAATCACGGCCTCCGCCGAGAGGGGGCCCCGATTGATTGAAGTTAGCCGGTCGAGGATCTGCTTCTCTCTCGCTGGATCGAAGATCGCGCCCCCAGCGTCTTGCTTGAGACGGCCGATCTCGACCGCCTGCTTGGCTCGCCGATTGAGTAGCTCCAGAATCTGGTCGTCCATCTCGTCGATGTGGCGTCTGATGGCGTCGATGTCCATGAGGACCTCCCGCCCACCGGCAGGTGTGGAGTTAGTTGTTTCTGCGCGGGAAAGTGCGCCGCCTTCCTTGAAGTCGGGATCAGAAAACGACAGCGCACGAAGGTCGATCCACCGGCGGCGGGCCGTGCATCCCCGTGACGGTGGCAGGAGGGAACGTTGACACAGCACGAGGCCAGCAGTAGATCCGGCGAGCAGCCTCAGCCTGCCGAAGGAGCAGGTCCGAGCGACGGCGTTCGGCCCGGCGGGGAGGCCGTGCCGGACGGGCTGTGGACCAAGTGCTCCGAATGTGGAGAGATGCTCTACCAGCCGGAGGCGCTGGACGAACTCTACGTCTGTCGTCATTGCGGCCACCATAAACGCCTGACGGCGCGAGAGCGGATTGCTATCACTGCAGACGCGGAATCGTTTCAGGAGCACGATGCCGGCATGCGGTCCAGCGACCCCCTTGGGTTTCCGGGCTATCGGGACAAGCTCGGCGAGGACGAGGCGCGCACCGGGCTCCGGGAAGCGAGGGTGTGGGGGGAATGTGCTGTTGAGGGCATGCCGACCGTGCTCGCCGTGATGGACTTCAGCTTCCGGGGCGGCAGCATGGGGTCGGTGGTGGGCGAGAAGTTCGCGCGCGCCGCCGAGCGCGCGATAGAACGACGGGTACCGCTGCTAGTGTTCGCCTGCTCGGGCGGAGCGCGCATGCAGGAGGGAATAGTTTCTCTGCTCCAGATGGCCAAGACAACTGCTGTCGTGTCCCGGATGGCTCGCGAAAGAGTTGCGTTCATTGCCGTATACACCGATCCGCTAACTGCGGGAGTGTTCGCCAGCTTCGCGTCGGTGGCCGATGTCGCAATTGCCGAGCAGAATGCGTTGATAGGGTTTGCTGGGCCGCGGGTGATCGAGAAGGCCTTCAATATCAAACTTCCACCGGGCAGCCACACGGCCGAGTTCCAAAGTGAACACGGGATGCTTGATATGGTGGTCCCACGGCGCGGACTCCGGCCGCTACTCGTCCGCCTGCTGCGGATGCTGTCTCCTGACAGTGAGGAAGGCATCGAATGAGCCGCTGGCCCGAGTTCGACAAACAGATGCGACAGGTGGACGCCGACATCGCCAAGCTGGAGCGCATCCTGGACGCTCCGAGCATCAGCGACGAGCGCCGCGCGCAGGTCAGAGACCGCATCGTAGCACTGCGGGGCAGGCAGGAACGTATCACGCGGGACGTGTTCGCCAGGCTCAGTGCCTGGGATAACGTCTTGCTTGCCCGCCACGTGGACCGGCCATACACACTGGACTATGCGGCAGCAGTGCTCGGCGACTTCGTGGAGTTGCACGGAGATCGCCGGTTTGGTGAGGATCCTGCCATCGTAGGCGGCCTCGGTTCCCTGAACGGGGAGACAGTCGCCGTGATCGGTCATCAGAAGGGGCGGGACGTGAAGGAACGGCAGTTCCGCAACTTTGGCAGCGCTCGTCCCGAGGGATATCGCAAGGCGGGGCGGGTGATGCGGGTGGCCGAGAAGCTCGGATTCCCGGTGGTGAGCTTCGTGGATACCCCCGCTGCTGAGTCACGCCCCGACGCAGAGGAGAGGGGCATTGCCAACGCGATCGCAGAGAATATGGTCCTCATGAGCAGCCTCGCCACACCCATCGTCGTCATCATTATTGGCGAAGGGGGGAGCGGGGGGGCCATTGGAATCGGCGTGGGCGACCACGTTATGATGCTCGAGCATGCGATCTACTCGGTCATCCCGCCGGAGTCGTGCGCGGTGATTCTGGAGGCGTTTGGGCGTGACCCGACTCGAGGCCCGGAGGCGGCGGAGGCGTTGCGGCTATCGGCACAGCGGTCGCTGGAGCTCGGCGCGGTTGACGAAGTCATCCCCGAGCCTCTCGGCGGCGCGCACCGCGATCCTGCTGCCGCAGCGAAGAATGTCAAGGATGCTCTGCTGCGGACCCTTGGCCGGCTGCGTGAGGCCCCGGTCGATGAGCTTCTGGTCGCGCGCTATCGCAAATACCGACAGATAGGTCACTTCCTCGGCGACTAGTAGCTAGATTACTGTCGCGATTACGATGGGCGGAGGTGGGAGCCGGCATCAGGAGATGAACCTTCCTGGGATAGCCAAGGGCATCGGGACAGGCAAGTTCCTGCTACGAGAAGAGAAAGAGCGGGAATCGACAATGGAGAATAGACCGTGCGCCTACGGCGGACTCTGCGCCGCTGGGCGGCGCGTGCCGGTGGAGGGAGTTGAACCCCCACGGGCCTAAGGCCCACCTGATTTTGAGTCAGGCGCGTCTGCCATTCCGCCACACCGGCGCGTAAGTGCAGTATAATGTTGCTGTAGAACTCGTGTCAAGGCGCTCAGACCCCGCAAAGGAGGAAGCTCGTGACTGGTGAACTTCCGCCGCAACCACCCCCGCCCCCCTACCGCCCCCCGGCGGCCCCTGCGCCGCGGCCGCAGCGAAGCTCGGCCTGGCGCTGGGGGTGCGGATTCGCGATCGCCGGCATCTTGTTGGCATTGATGCTGGGGCTCTTCATCCTGCTGCTGATGGCAATGGGGATCAGCGGCGACCTGGAAGAGCTTGCCGCAGGAGGAGGACGCATTGCGCTGATTCGCATTGACGGTATGATCGTTGCCGGCCAATCTGGTTTCTCCATGTTTGGCGGAGCGGCGACGGGGTCGGACGACGTCGTGCACCAGATCGAGGCCGCCGTGGCCGATGACAACGTGAAGGGCATACTGTTGCGCATCAACAGCCCCGGCGGCTCGGCTGCGGGCTCGCAGGAGATCTATCAGGCGGTTCGAGATGCCCGAGAGGCGCGCGGAGGCTCCTTCGTAGTCGTCGCCTCCATGGCCGACGTAGCGGCATCCGGAGGCTACTACCTCGCGGCCCCGGCCGACGCGATCGTCGCCGATAAGGCCACCGTCACCGGCAGCATCGGGGCCATCGCTATGCACGAGGACATGTCCGGCCTTTTCGAAAAGATCGGGATCAAGCCTGAGGTCATCAAGAGCGGCAAGCTGAAGGACATGCTCAATCCGATGGCGCCGATGAGCGATGAGGCGCGCCAAGTGGTTGAAACGTTGGTCGAGCAAGTGCACGAGCAGTTCGTCCAAGCGGTGGCCGACGGGCGCGAGAACCTAGACCTGGAGGCCGTGAGAACCTTAGCGGACGGCCGAATATACACCGGGCAGCAGGCTTTGGAGAACGGCCTGGTGGACGAGATCGGAGGATTCCGCCAAGGGCTGGACAAGGCGGGCGAGCTGGCCGGCATCGGCCCGAACCCTCGGATCAAGGAATACGGCGAGCCATCGCTGCTCCGCTACCTCTTCAGCAGCAGCTCCATCGCCAGGCGCCGAGTGGCGGTCCAGCCCCAGGTGACTGCGACCGGTGGCATCCTCTATGACGAACTGGCTGCGCGACTGGTCGGGCAAGCCACGCGGTCAATCGCTCCTCTCGTACCCTCTGGCATGAATCGGCATCGGTCGCCTGCGGGAGAGATGTGAGTCAGGGCAACTCGGAAAAGCCGGCCGGCGGTCCGCGACTTGCCCTGATCGACGGCAATAGCCTCCTGTACCGCGCCTTCTTCGCGCTTCCCCCGCTCACCAACGCCAAGGGTGAGCAGACGAACGCCGTCTATGGCTTCACCGCCATGCTCTTCAAGATCATCGACGAAGAGCGGCCGGACATGATGGCAGTTGCCTTCGACCTCCCCGGCCCCACCTTCCGCCATCGGCGCTTCCCCGAATACAAGGCAACCCGGCCCGAGACCCCGGATGAGCTCGCGGCACAGATCGGCATGGCCCGCCAGGTCCTCGAGGCGATGCAAATCCCAGCCTACGACTACGAGGGCTACGAGGCAGACGACATCATTGGCACCCTCGCTGCTCTGGCCGAGCGGTCTGGCCAGCGGGTCCTGGTGGTGACCGGGGACCTGGATGAACTCCAGCTCGTCTCTGATCGCGTCTCTGTGATGGTGACCCGCCGCGGCATCTCTGACACCAAAACCTACGATGTGGCCGCGGTCGAGGAGCGCTACGGGTTCGGCCCCGACAAGTTGACCGATTTCCGAGCCCTTCGCGGAGACACGAGTGACAATATCCCGGGGGTTCCCGGCATCGGCGAGAAAACTGCCGGCTCGTTGCTCAAGCGGTTCGGCTCTCTCGAGGGCGCCCTGGAACACCTGGACGAGATCAAGCCGGCACGCATCGCAGCCGCTTTGGAGGCCCATGCCGAACTCGCGAAGAGCGCGAAAGAGCTTTCCGCCATCGTTCGCGACCTGCCGATTCGCTTCGATCCGGAGGCCTTGCGGCTCCGCGCGCCGGGCGAGCTTGGCCCATCGCAAAGAGACGACCTCTCGGCACTCTTCCGCCGACTCGACTTCCGCTCGCTCGTTTCGCGGATCGAGGGCCCCAGACAGCCCGTCGCTGCCGACCACCGAACAGTCACGCGGGTCCGGGCAGCAGAGGAGCTGGCCCGAGAGCTGAAGGCCGCTAAAGAGGTCGCGATCTACCCTATCGCAGGGGAGGGGTCGGGGCTGCGCGCGCCGCTCCGCGGGCTGTGTCTGCTGGCCGAGGGCCGCGGCGAGCCGTCCGTGATCCTTGCGGAGGGGGCTAGGTTCGCCCGCCTCCTTGCACACCTGAAACCGATTCTCGAGTCGGGTGATATCGGCAAGGTCGGCCATGACCTGAAGCGCCTCGCCCTCCTGCTGTCTCAGCGCGGCATCGGCCTACACGGGATGTCCTTCGATACCATGATCGCTTCCCACCTGACCAATCCGGTGCGGCGCTCCCACGACCTGGCGGAGGTCGTCTTCGAGCACCTTCCATCCGAGGGCGTGCCTCAAATGTCCCTCCTCGAGGGGGACGGTGGGGAATCCTCCTTGGATCCGAGCAGCGCTGCCACGGCGGCGAGACAGATAGCCGCTCTGAAGCCTGTTCTGAAGGCACGCCTCGAGGAGATGGAATTGGACCATCTCTTCCGCGAGCTGGAAATGCCTCTCATCCCCGTCCTCGTTGACATGGAACGGGCCGGGGTCGCCATCGACCTGCCGGCCCTCGATGCGTTCTCCGACCGCCTCGGCGCTCGCGCACGGGAGCTGGCGCGCGAGATTCACGACTTGGCGGGCGAGGAGTTCAACATCGGCTCGCCCAAGCAGCTCCGCGAAATCCTCTTTGACAAGCTCGGCCTGCCACCCGACAAGACCAAGCGCACCAAGTCGGGCTATTCCACCGACGCTGACGTACTCTCTGGCCTCAGCGAGCACGAGATTGTAGCGAAGATACTCGAGTACCGGCAGGTCACCAAGCTCAAGTCAACTTACGTGGATGCCCTTCCCCCACTCTCCGATCCGAAGACCGGTCGCCTCCACACCTCTTTCAACCAGGCCGTGACCGCCACCGGCCGATTGAGCAGCAGCGGCCCAAATCTCCAGAACATTCCGATCCGCCGGGAACTCGGAATGGAGATCCGGCGCGCTTTCATCGCCGGGTCCCCGGACCACGTTCTCCTGTCCGCCGACTACTCCCAGATCGAACTTCGCATACTCGCACACATCACCGAGGACGAGAACCTAATCGAGATCTTCCTGCGCGAGGAAGATCTCCATCGCGCCGCCGCAGCCGAAATATTCGGCGTCGATCCCACGGACGTTACGCTCGAGATGCGTTCCTTCGCGAAGATGGTCAACTTCGGTATTCCTTATGGTATCAGCGACTTCCGTCTCGCGAGGGAAATGAGCATTCCCTTGGAGGACGCTCGCAGCTACATGGACCGCTACTTCGCGCGCTTTCCCAGGCTCCACGCGTACATAGAGGAAATGCCCAAGCGCGCCCGCGCCGCCGGCTTCGTCACCACACTCCTTGGGCGCCGCCGGCCTCTGCCCGAACTCCGTTCCCGCAATCCCGCGCTCCGGCAGGCCGCCGAGCGAATGGCGGTCAACACACCTATGCAGGGATCGGCGGCTGACATCATGAAGCTCGCCATGCTCCGCCTGCACTGTGCTCTGCAGACAGGGGAGCTGGCCGCCCGACTCCTCCTCCAAGTTCATGACGAGCTTCTCCTCGAAGTGCCGCGGTCGCAACTGAACGAGACCGCTCGCCTGGTGGAAGAGGCGATGGGCTCGGCCTACGACCTGCGCGTCCCGCTCAAGGTAGACACGAAGTCTGGCTCTAACTGGCTGGATATGGAGCCGTTGCAGGGAACCGGGGCGCCCGTGGGGAACCCAGAAGGACCTGGAGCATCCCCGTCGAAGAACACATAGATGTAGAGGTCAAGGTTGCCCGGGACGGGGTGCCAAAGCCGTTGTAGCGGCCTGTGCTGGCAACGACGCTCCTGACAATTGATTGTGGTCCGGACTACAAGAGGGCCCCGAATTACCGAGAGGCTGGGGCGCCGCACGCGCCCTCTCCTGCCCTTGCGGCGCAGGCCCGCGAAGCCGGGACGTTCTGCGTCGAAAGGGGGGCCGGTCTGGCGAGGGTGAAAGCTCGGCTGACAAAGGACAGGCAGTATCATGGTCAACGAGGACGCTCCATCAGCGCAGTCTGAAAGCCACCCGCTGCACGAACCCACCGACAAAACCCGCGAGGAGGCCACCGCGCCCGAATCCACCGGCGCCGAAGTGCCGGCGGGCTCCCCGGAACCGATGGCAATGGCCGAAGGTCGCATGCCCGCTGTCAAGCCCCTCACCCGGGGGGAGATCGTCGACGGCCTCATCGTCCACATAGACGAGCAAGGGGCCCTGGTTGACGTCGGCACCAAGTCCGAGGGACACATCCCTGTGGGCGAGCTCTCTGGCGGCGGATCGGAAGACAAGGCGCTGGCCGTCGGCGATCGCGTCGCCGTTTACGTCGTTCGCCCCGAGGACGAAGACGGCAACCCTGTCCTCTCCAAGAAGCGGGCCGACTACGAGCTCATCTGGAACCACATCAGCAAGGCCCACGAGCAGGGCGACGTGCTGAGCGCCATGGTTACGGATCGCGTGAAGGGCGGCCTCGTGGTGGACCTCGGCCTGCGCGGCTTCCTCCCTGCTTCCCACGTTCGCACCCGCAACGTGCACGCCCTCGATCGCTTCGTGGGGCAATCCCTCAAGGTGAAGATAATCGAGGTCGATCGCGCTCGCAAGCGCGTGGTGGTGTCGCAGAAGGAAGCCATCGAGGATGCGCGCCGGCGTCGCCGCGAGAAGACCCTTGCGTCTATCCAGGAGAACAAGGTCTACCGGGGAATCGTGCGGCGCATCACCGACTACGGCGCCTTCGTAGATATCGGAGGGGTGGACGGGTTGTTGCACGTCACTGAGATGTCTTGGACGCGGATCAATCACCCCAGGGACGTAGTCAAGGTCGGGGGCAAGATTGACGTCATGGTGCTGCGCTACGACCGCGAACAGAACCGCATCTCACTCGGGCTCAAGCAGATTCTGCCGGACCCGTGGAGCGACGTCGAGTCGCGTTTCAGAGTGGGCCAGATCGTCACCGGCACCGTTTCGCGGGTCGTGCCTTTTGGCGCCTTTGTCCGGCTTGAGGGCGGGATCGAAGGCATTGTGCCGAACGCGGAGCTTCCCGGAGGTAGGGGGCAGCGTGCCCAGGCCCTGCTCTCCACCGGGCAGTCCGTGCAGGCGAAAATCGTCATTATCCGTCCCCCCGAAAGACGCATGACGCTCAGCTTGAGACAAGTCGAGCAAGCGCGGGAGCGGCGGGAGCTGAAGGAGTACCTCGCGCGCGAGGAAGAGAACAGCCGCGTCACCATCGGTGACCTATTCGGAAGCGTGCTTGCTGAGACCCAGGTGACGCGTCAGAAGGAGCCGGACGAGCTGGCGGAGGCCGCTCAAGACACGAACGCGCCGCAACCGGACGCGGAGCAGCCCCAGCCAGCGGAAGGGATGCAGGGAGGTGAAGAGGAGTCGCAGTCCGCGCCGCCGGAGCCCGAGATGAAGGAGAAGAAGGTCGAGGCAGAAGCCTCCGCGGCAGAGGAGGGCGAGCAACCACAGGGCGCTGACGCGCCAGAGGAGGAGCCCTCCCAAACCTCAGAGGGGGGAGGATAATCGGCGGGCGGTCCCGTGATCGGGAGACCCAAAAGGACGATATCGCTCGGTGCCTGATATCCTCTTTTGCTCTATGTCGCGTGTCCGGGGTAGGGGTGGCGCATGATTCTTCTTGGGATCACGGGTGGAATCGGAACTGGAAAAGGACTTGCCACTGAGTTCTTCCGAAGTCGGGGCGCCGCAATCATCGACGCCGACGAGATCGCACGAGAGCTAATGCAGCCCGGTTCCGCGATCCTCGCCGACATAGCCGCCGCCTTCGGCCGGTGCGTGCTGCGGGACGACGGGAGTTTGCACCGGCGAAAGCTCGCAGAGAGAGTGTTCGGGGACCCCGGCGCTCTCGCAAAGCTGAACGCAGTAACCCATCCACCCATCAAGGAAGAGATACGGAGGCGAATTGACGGGCTGCGACGGGAGCATAGCGCACGCGTGGCATGTCTCGTTGCACCCCTTCTGCTGGAGGCCGGGCTCGGCGAGACTGTGGATCATTTGCTGGTGATGACGGCCGCCGAAGAGGAACGCCTGCGCAGAGTTGCGGCGCGGGATAACATCTCCGAGGAAGAGGTCAGGCGTCGGGTGGCAGCGCAGATGCCGCCCGCGGACCAGATCCACCAGGCAGACTGGGTGGTGGATACCTCGGGTGAGCGAGAAGAGGTGTATCGGCGGCTCAATACAGTATGGGCCGAACTGAACGGCTGACGGGCGCGTCTAATCACCGGCATTTGCTTTACAATGTACCGCGGCCTATGGTAGAATGCCCGCCTAGTGCCGGTGGGCTCGGGCGATAAGGTTGGGCTAGCGAGGGTTCTTCAGGACCCTCGTAGTATGGAGCAGAGCGGCACCAACTAGCGGACTGCGGGAAGTAAGGAGATCATCTACCATGCGCGTCTTCTCCAAGGGGCGGCTGGCGCGAGCGATTGCACATCTACTCGCTCTGACGTTTATCGGATCCACGTGGCTGACAGGCGTCGTGGTCTCCCCGGCCGCGGCGCAGATTGCGACCCGCGCGGCCACGACCCAATCGGTGGCAGTAGCGCCGTTCGACAACCTGAGCGGCATCCTTCCGGAGGTGCTTGGGGACGAGGCCGCGGCGGCGATTTCGGTGGAACTCCGGGACCGACTGCTGCCCGATGTCCTTCCCAAGGCAGACGTCACTCTTCAGATGCGCGATCTGGGCTACACTCCCCCTCTGAGCGACATGGAATTGGTGCGGCTGGCGGCCGAGCTGGAAGTGGCTCTCGTCGTTACGGGGCAGGTGCGCGCAGCCCGCATCCTCAGGAGCCCCGAGGGCCGTTTCGCCGAGGTCGTCCTGGCGGTTCGCCTGTTCGACCGGGTGGCTCGCGCTGATGTCAACGGTGCGCTGGTAACCGGAAAAGGGCCGGCCTCGCCGGATGCCAGCGACGAGGTGCTGCTGCGCAAGGCCCTTGCCCAGGCCGCTTTCGATGCTGTCGAGGAGATGAAGTCTCGCCCCACGATCACGGCTATGGTGCTGTGGTCGCGCGGCGAAAAGATGTTCTTCAACGTCGGAACAGCGGGCGGCGTGGTGACCGGCATGAAGCTCGTCGGAGTCCGCAGCGGGGAGCGCATCGGCGTTGTTAGAGTTACCGAGGCCGATGCCACCGGGGCCTACGCCGACCTGGTCGAGGGCACCTCCCTCAGGACTGGCGACCATCTGCGCGCCATCTATGAACTCCCGACGACTGTCGGCGCCGCACCCGCGAGGGTCATCGCCCAAACGGGCAAGCGCTTTGAGAACGTGCTGATCGCCGCGGCATTGCTGTTCGGCTTGGCCGGCCACGCCGCGCGGGCGCGTCTCATCACCGAGGGCGGAATCGCCGCCCCACGGTTCTGTACCTCCAACCTCGCCAACGCCGCTGAGATGGCCTACGGCGGGTGGTTCTACAGCATAACAATGCCCGGCTACCTGATTCCACTTGCCGCGACCTTGAGTACATGGGAACCGTACCAGGGAACGCAGGAGTCCCGGGTTCTCGTCTACGAGATATGGCGCAACGATCGGCTAGCTGGGCACTTTCCCGTGCACTGGCTGGGGGAGAGCAAGTGGATTGACGGCGTGCACAGCCCTGTGTGGGAATACGTAACCTACAGCATCGATCCTCTGACTGGGGAGCTGGCCTCGGTCGACCCGGAGGCCGACTGGTTCATCCCCGACTATGACGACGAGACGGGTGAGTTCCTCTGGGATGACTGGGATAGCTTTGTGGACGGCCACGACGATCAGATCGGGAAGTTCCTCGAGGACACCGACCTCAGCTACGGAATGATCTGGGGCCCTGACTACGAGGGGCCGGCGGCCGGCCAATACTACGTCTACCGGTTGAAGCCGATGGTTGCGAAGCAGATTCAGGTGGCCGATGGCACCTACGAATGGGTGTGGGAGGAGGAGAGTGAATACTCCTCCGAGGGGAACATCGTGATCCCGGTCACGCCGCCTGGCGCCTATGATGTGTACTGGGTCTTCCAAGGCTATGACCAAGGCGTGTACGAGATCTGGGACGTCTTCGCCAACCCGGAGATCGCCGCGAACATCGCCACGTTTCACTTCTACAGCTCTGTGGGCGCGGACGAAGCTATCGTGCAGGTCACCCGGGACCCGAATGTCACCTTCGATCCCCAGGGAGTTCTTTCGCAGTCGACCCCCATCTCGTATGGATACGAAGCGACCGTGCAAGTGGACCTGACAAAGGTCCCGGGCACGGGCGATATCTATTGGTGGCGCGTCGGAGCGCACAACCGGCGGAGCACGACGCCGCCGCGGCCCTGGCCGCTTCACCTTGCCAACGACTATGGTTGGGTGTGGTCAAGACGACTCACCTTCGCCAGCTCCCCGTTGAGTCGGGCCTCGCTCTTGCACCAGCAGAGGGAGGCCGTGGCGAGATCGGAAATGAGGGGCGTGCGGCT
>CP070816.1:1832484-1836006 GCA_020344235.1 Armatimonadota bacterium | reverse complement strand
GGGCAGGAGCGCGTCTTCTGCCCCGTTCCTTTCCCGATTCCCCGCTTACCCAGGTCGGCCGTTCCCATCTCCACCGCACCCCGTCATCCTGAGCGAAGCCCTGTCTCGCCCTCGGGCGAACCAGGGCGAAGTCGAAGGATCTTGCCCGCGCCCCGCCGAGCCTCCGGTGATGCCTACAGTTGGAGGATGAAGACACTTCGTGGCGAAACAAGCACCGCCGACGGGACTCTCCCGCTGAGTCTCCTCGTCGTGGTCCCGCCCGTCTTCAGGTTGGCAGTTCATCTTTTTCGTGCCCAGAGGCACTGGAAAGGAGGCGCAGCATCGTGCATCCCGAAGCAGCCCAAGAGCTGGTAGCTCGCGTGCGACAAGTGCTCGCCCCACTGACGGAGGGGGCCGACCTGCGGGAGACGCTGGACGAAGCGTTTGCGCACATCTGTGGTGTGTCTGCCTGTGAATCGGTGGGAATCCGGTGGAAGGCTGCGGAGGATTACCCCTATTTGGTGACACGAGGATTCGGCCGTGACTTCGTGGTGGTAGAGGGGCCGCTCTGCGCCCGCGACGCGGCCGGGTTAATCCTCCGACATGCCGATGGCACGCCCCAACTAGCATGCCTGTGCGGGGCCGTGGTCCAAGGACGCATAGATCCCTCGCAGCCATTCTTCACTGAAGGCGGCAGCTTCTGGACAAGCGCCTCTACCATCATGCTGAGAGATACACCCCCGCGTGCCGTTGCGGGAATCACTACCCGCAATTACTGCAACGCGATCGGCTATGAGTCAGTGGCCCTGATACCGCTCAAGGCAAACGGGGAGATCCACGGACTTCTCCAGTTGAACAGTCGCAGGCCGGGACGGTTCACCGAGGAACGAATCCAGGAGTATGAGCGTGTGGCTCGCGAGATCGCCAGCGCAGTTGCCAAGCGGGCTAGCGACCTCCCTATTCGCTAAGGTGAAACTGCACTACCAACGAAGGAGCAGCCAGGTGCGAGGGGCAACCTCCGAATCCCACCGCGGCCCTCAATGCCCTCGAGAGCGTTCCCGACGGACTGCGAAGTGAGGGCACCATTGTCGCGATGGCCCGCGCAGGAAAGCCCAAGAATGGCTTGCCAGCGCCTGACTGTAGTAGGGACAAAGGCTTTCTGTAGGGGGAAGGAGAGAACAGATGGCAGAGCAGCTTAGCAAGAAAGATGTGCAAACCCTCTTCGACTCTGGCTTCTTCGTCAACGAGACGGAGGGACACGAGGGCCCGGGTGCCACTATCGCCCTCACCGGACCGGTGCTGCCAGGCCGGCCGGAGGTACACGTGTCCTTGGTGGTCTCCAGGGAGACAGCACGCCTCCTTGCACATCGCCTCCTGGCAGTGGTCGAGCCGGCCGCTGATACCCATAGCCCGTAGCGTGCCCACAATGCTCTAGTTCGTACGGCAGCAGCTTGCTCCTGCGATCCGCTTGACTGTAGGGCGGGCGTTCCCACACCCGCCGCCCCTCCGTAGGGGCGCCCGCTCACGGCCGTCACAATGCTGTCATTCTGAGCGAAGCCCTCCCTAGCCCTCGCGCGAAGCAGGGCGAAGTCGAAGGATCTTACCCTCGTCCGGGCCGCGCCCCGTCCGATCCCCTCCCTCCGCCCAAGGCGGGCGTGCAGCCGCAGCGCTGCTCCCATGTGCGCCGTTACGTATCCACACGCCCCTCGCCGTCCGCCGCTCACGACTCCTCAGTACCCCCAACCCGCGTCTCAGCCATCGCCAGGTAGTTATCCATCATCAAGCCGCGTAGGGCAGGAGCGCGTCTCCTGCCCTGCCTCTGCCCGATACCATGCTCCCTCAATACCCCCCCAACCTGACTCCCGTCTTCACCATCGCGAGATAGTTCCTCCCCGTCAAATGCGACAGCCTCGGCGTATGGGGTGAGGCCGAGGGGCAGAGAATGAATCCACCTCCCGGCTTCCCCACCTCCATCGCCTCCGTCACCAGCTCCACCACTCGCTCCGTCGGCGATCCGTAAAGCTCCCCGATCTGGATGTTCCCCTCCAGGCAGACCCGATCGCCGATCCGCCGCTTCGCATCTGCCAGGTCAATATCGCCCATCGGCGGCGGCTCGAGCGGGTGCAGCACATCCCATCCCACCTCCGCGATATCCTCCAGCACCGCACTCAACTTATTGTGGCAGTGCACGTGCAGCAAGCACCCGGCCTCATGCACCTTCCGGCACAGCTCCCGAAACACCGGCAGCACGAACTCCCGGTAAGTCTCCGGCGAATGCATCGGCGGCGCGATCTGCTCCGACCCATGTGTCGCCAGCACCGGCCCCGCGCCCGCCTCCAACATCGTGTCAACCGCCGCCAGCACTCGCTCCTGGAACACCTCCCTCAGCTCGAACAGCAAGTCCCGATGCTCCATCCACCAGTACGCGAACATCTCCGTGCCCAGCAGCTCGTGCACCACTGACGCCGCCTGCGGGCAGTCGCACATCACCAGATTGTCGGGCCACTTCTCCCGCAGGCGTCGGTACTCGCCCAGGTCGAGGCGCGGCGGAACATACGGCACCGACAGCACCTTCTCCACATCCTCCGGCGTCTTCACCAGGCATGCCTTCGTCAGCGGAAGGTGTCCTCGCTTCGACTCCCAGTAATCCTGCGACAAATCCCCTTTCGGTGTCTGGATGATGGTCTGGTGGATCTGCCAGTCCCCCGCGTCGATCAAGCGTATCTCGGTGATCTCCTTCATCGCCTCCGTGAACAGCGGTAGGCCGAGGCCCGGCACATACGCGTGGGGAATGACGTCACAGTGCTTCCGCACCGCGTGGATGATCGGCCGGTACGAAACATCGCGCGTCGCCACCCATTCCTCATCCCACACTCGCACCCCGCGCATGTTGATCGGCACGCGGTCCGGCCGCCCTCGCCACATCGCAGTGAGCACTCGTTCCTTGGAGGTCATCGCGCGCGACAACTTCGAGCCAGGCGCGGAGATACCTGCGCGGCGTCGGCCGCGCGGCCTCTCGCGCGGCGCGGAGCGGGGCTCGGGCCGCGCCCGACGGAGCCATCCAGATGCTGTGTCCACAAACGCTGACATCAGCATATGTGGGGACATATTTCGGTCATTCCCGAGTACGATGAATGACCGAATCGGGGTGAGGAATGATCGCCATATGAGCGGCCGGTCATTTGCTTGTGAGCCTCCCTGAACATTTTGGGCATTTCGCTTGTCAGTAGAGCAAGCGTGGCCGCCTCCAGTGCCTCGAAATCCGTCGCAGGCCGCAGACAAGCCTGCGCGATGGGCCGCACAATTGACCGCAAATCCACCCCGGAATTGACCGCAGAATGTCCGCCCTTTTGTGCGGCCGCCCGCCCATCCCCGGCGGGCTCCCGGGGATCCCATGACCGGAGTTGCGGAGTGGCTTCTTGACATTCTAACCCACCGTGGTAGAATACCTCTGGGAAAGAGGTATGCGGCGGACAGAGGCTCACCCATGAAGAGCGACACGGAGCTGCTGAAGGGAACGGTGAGGCTGCTCGTGCTGAGGCT
>CP070816.1:1820259-1832384 GCA_020344235.1 Armatimonadota bacterium | reverse complement strand
GGGGGCGCCGGTGATGGAGCCGCCCGGGAAGCAGGCGCGCAGGCAGTCAACAGAGGTAGCGTCTGGTCGAAGTCGGCCGCGGACGGTGGAAACGAGTTGGTGGACGGTGGCGTAGGTTTCGAGGACAAAGAGCTCGGGAACGTGGACGGAGCCGAACTCGCAGACGCGGCCGATGTCATTGCGCTCGAGATCAACGATCATGACGTTCTCGGCGCGGTCTTTGATGCTGTTGACGAGTTCAACAGCGAGGCGGGCATCCTCTTCTGAGGTGGCGCCCCGCGCCCTGGTGCCTTTCATGGGGCGTGTTTCGACATCGCGGCCGCGGACCTGGAGGAAGCGCTCGGGGGAGCAAGAGACCACGGCGCAGTCAGGGGTCTCGAAGAAGGCGGCGAACGGTGCAGGGTTGGTTCTGGCGAGGCGGCGATAGAGGCCGAAGGGTGTGGTGGCGAGGGGCGCGGAGAGGCGCTGGGAGAGGTTCACTTCGTAGATGTCGCCGGCGGCGATGTATTCCTTGGCGCGGGCGACTGCCCCGATGTAGTCGGCGTGGGTGAAGTTGGAGGTGACGGGGAGGGCGGGGACGCGGGTAGAGGGGGATGTCGGTACCAAGATTCTTCGCTGTCGCTCAGAATGACAGCTACTCGTCTCTGCGAGGTGGGGGGCTTCGGAGGTGCGAACGAGTCGGACGGTCAACTCCGCGGCGCGGTCTTCGGATAGGCGTTGAGCGGCGCGGGGGTCGGTTTCGGGGGCGCCGATGGCGGAGACGAAGGAGCGGCTTTCGACGTGGTCAATGGCGGCGACGGCGCCGTAGAAGCCGAGGTGGCAGTCGGCGACGGGTATGTCGTCCACAGTGTCTTCGGGGATGCGCTCGACGAAGCGGCCGAGGTCGTAGGCGAAGTAGCCGATGGCCCCTGAGATGAGGGGAGGGGCGTCGGGCGGGCGTTCGACCCGGAGGTCGGCGAGCAGGTCGCGGAGGACGGCGAAGGGGTCGCCCTCACGCGCTTCGATTCCATCCGGGCGGTGAATCTGGACGCGCGTTCCCTTGCTGCGGAAGGTGAGGAAGGGATCGGAAGCGAGAAAGGACCAGCGGCCGAGCTTCGGCTCGGCCGCTGCGCTCTGGAGGAGGATGGCGCCAGGGCGGTCGCGGACTGCGGAGAACGCGTGGAGCGCGGAGGGGGGACAGGCTATCTCGCGGATTAGCGGTCGGTACGATGGCACGGGCTAGTCCTCGGAGGGTTCCGGGCCGGGGAGCTGGAAGCGCATTCCGTCGCGGCCCGCAATGACCTTCACGCCGGTTTCCTGGGAGAGACGTTCGGCTACTTTCCAGGGCTTGGCGCGCCAGACGGTCATGCCGAAGTGGGTGATGATGGCGGTCTGGGGTCTGATGGCTTCGATGAGGCGCTTGGCGTCAGGGATGGAGAGGTGGTAGATCTCGCTCTCTTCGAGGCGGACGGTGTGGATAACGATGACGTCGGCGCGGTAGTGGTCGGCGAGTTCGGGGAAGTAGCGCGTGTCGGCGATATAGGACCAGCGGCAGCCGGGTGATTCGAAGACGAAGCCGTAGACCTCGCCGGGGTGGTCGTGGCGGACGGGGGCGCGGACGGTCACATTCCCGATGCTATACTCGCCGCCCTCCCCGATGGTGAGAGTCTCTTTCAGGTAGTCGCGAAGGTAGCGGAGAATAACCGGGTCGTCCTCGTAGGCGTCTCCGGGGGCGAGGAGGCTGCCGCGCTGGTTGAAACCGCCGGTGGTCATGGCCTCGATCATGACGTTGATGTCGGCGGAGTGGTCGAGGTGGCGGTGGGAGAGGATGATGGCGTCGAGCTTGGTGGCGTCAAGCTTTCGCTTTGTAGCCTGAACGAGGGCGCCGGGTCCGGGGTCGAGGGAGATGCGGGCGTCGGCCTGCTCGATCCAGAGGCCCCCGGAGGCGAGGAGCTGTTTGAAGACCAGGACGCGCGCGCCGCCGGTTCCGAGGAAGACGATTCGGTTCATGATATGGTTACCTTGACACCGGGGGGAAGCTTTACCTATACTCGCCGGGACGGCCATGCTCAAGCTTCGAGAACCGCGCAACGCATATGATCTGTTGGGCCTACCCCGGAGCGCGACGCGAGAGAAGATTCGCGCGCGCTATCAGCAGCTTATCCGCAACTACCGACGGGAGGTGGCGCCGAGGCAGCTCCTAGAGGAAGAGCGGTTTCGACGCCTGACGAACGCATACCTCTTGCTGGCAGGTCCGGGGCGGAGGGAATACGACAGGCGGCTGCGGGAAAGGCGGGGTCAGGAGCAGCCGGGGGATCTGGTTGCGGGGTTGACGGAGGCGGGCCGGCTGCTGGTCGAGGCAGAGGCGGCCTATGCTCAGCGCAAGATGAATGATGCGGCTGAACTTGCGAAGGATGGGCTGAAGGGAGAGAGCAGGAACGCCAAGGGGTACGCGCTGCTGGGGGACATCTTCCGGGAGCAGGGCAAATACAACGACGCTTTCACGATGTACAACTATGCGATTCAGTTTGAACCGAACAATCGGGGATACTGGCAACTGCTGGAGGAGGCGAGTGCGCTGCGGGAGGGGCGGGCGCTGCCGAAGCGGTACCGGAGGGAACGGGCGACGGCTTTCAATCGGCCGGCTTGGGTGTGGTTTACGGTGGCAGCGGCGCTGGCCGCCATCGGGCTGAGCACGCTGTATCTGCGGGGCAACTGGGGCGGGCCGGGGATCTTCAACATTCCGGTAAACCTGGTGTACGCGGCGCTGGCGGACGGGTTTCTTCTCGGGATAGTGTTGGCGGCGACGTCCATTCTGATGCCGTTCGACGATGAGCTGATATCGTATCAGGTGTCCGGGTTCGGTGTGGAGATGACGCCGATTGGAATCCTGGTGGCGCTTCCCGGGGTTGTATTCTTCTGGGCGGCGCCGGTGTTCTACGCGATTGTCGCGTATCTGGACGAACACGCGTCGCTGTCGATCGCGACTGCGTTGTTCGTGTGTGCGCTGCTGGCGGCGTGGTTCGGACTGCTGGCGCCTGAGGGCGCCGCTCGTGGGGTGTACCTGCTGATCGGGAACTTCGTGTTCTTCGGTTTCCTGTGGGGATGGCTTCTCGGCAGTCTTCGCAGGCGGGTATTCGAGCACTAGTCCCCGCCGAGCAGGGCTCGCGGACTCACTTTGAGCGCGAGTTCTCCTTCACCTCCCTCGACATCGTCTCGGACCTCGAACTGCAATTCCTCGAAGCTGGCCAGAGCGGGTGATATCCGGGCGGGCCTGGCCCAGGCCTGGAGTTGGGCGCTGGGGTCGAGGTCAGGGGCGAGGCGATTGTCGGGATCAGCAGCGGCGCGGCGGCCCTGAGCGAGGGCGGCCTGGTCGGTGGCCACGATCAGGGTTTCCTCGATCTGGTCTTTCACGAGCGGGAATATGGGGGACGGGATTTGCCGGGGGGCGGGCACCGGCTCGGGGTTGGGGAGGGCGACGAGGAGGGCTGGACGCTGCTGCCCGTTTCGGGGGAGGAGGGCGAGGAGAACATCTGTCGGTGTTTGCTTGAGCCCGAGCCAGTCGAGCACAACCGGGAGGAGGGGGCGGGCGGAAGGTATTCTGAGCGGCGCGCCCTCGGGTGGGAGCGGTGCTGCGACGAATGAACTGACGGCGGGAAGCCAGCGCACGGGTTCGTGAATGAAGGCATAGGCGATGGCTTCCTCTGGGAGGAACTGGGCAAGTTCGCTCCACTGCGGCGGGGGCCCTGATTCGCGGCTTTCGGTTCCACGGTAACTGCCGGTGACGCGAATGCCGTCGGGCTCCGGCGTAAGGGCGAGGCCGAAGACCCCGGGGTCGGTTTGGGCTGGGCCGCGCATTGGGGGGCGCAGCGCGCGGGGGACGGGTGCGCCGCGGCGGTAGTATTTGAGCAGGGAAAACCAGCCTCTGCGGAGATGAGGGGAGGCTTCGTAGAGATGTCGCAGCAAAGGCGGGACGCTGCCGTAGCACCAGATGAGGGAATCGGGAGGGAGGGCGCTGAAGGCATCGGCGAACTCGCGGGTCGAGGTTAGTCGCTGGGTCGGGTCGGCCGCGGCGGCGAGGCCTTGCTGGATGAAGCTGTCGTCCGGTGCGACGAGGAGGCATCCTTCATGAATCGCGTAGGCAAGAGTGGGCCCCTGCGATGGTTTGGACCAGAGGATGATGCTGCACTCGTTTCGCCTAATGACCGATCGGGCCCAGCCGCCCGCGCGGGCGATAGGTTCGACCGCGCGATCCAGGCTGGCCCGGGCGCGGCGCGGGTTGGTGACGCGAGCGACTAGCATGAGCGTGGGAGGGACACCAGGGCTGCGGTCGGTGCGGCCGAGGGCGGCGACGATTATCTCGCGCCCAAGCCAAGCGGATGCCTCTTGCTCGAGGCCGAGCTGGAGACCGGTCCAGTAGACGAACTGCTGTGCGATGTGGGTGGCGCGACGGGAGAGGTGATCGATATCGGATTGCGGCCAGGTTTCGCGGAGGCGACGCGCGGCGGCGCCGGCCGGGCGGAGGTCGGTTCCGACGGCGAAGATGGTGGAGCTGGGGAGAAAATCGCTGGGCGGCCGAACGAAGTGTGACTGGAAGTAGAGGTGGGTGAAGAGTGCGACAAGGATGAGGGCCGCCAGGGCGAGGATGCTCACAAGATAGTTGCGATGTTTCCGGCGGGAGGAAACGTGGGTGGTGCAGGCCTCGCATAACTCAGTTGAGCCTGTGTTCTCTCGTCCGCAGTTGGGGCAGATGCGCATTCTGCGACCTCACTCTTGGCCGATGACGTCGGCGAAGGCGTCGTAGGCGGCGCGACCGAAGAGGACGAACTCGACGGATTCCAGGCTGGTTTGGGACTTGGCATGCTGTGTCACGGCGTCGAGCATGATGTGCGCGCACTCGTGAAGGGAGAAGCCACCGACGCCGGTGCCGAGGGCCGGGAAGGCGATGCTGAGGAGGCGCAAGTCGTTTGCGCGGGCGAGAACGCTGAGAGTTGCGCGGCGGATGTAGTCTGCATTGGTCACGAGATCGGGCCCCATGACGGCCGCGTGGATGACATGGGCGGCCTTGAGTTTGCCTGCGGTGGTGACGACGGATTCGCCGATGGCGATGGGGCCCTGGGCCGTGGCTTCTCGCTCTACCTCCTCTCCCCCGCGACGTTTGATGGCGCCGGCGACGCCACCGCCCATCCATAGGTGGTTGTTGGCGGCGTTGACGATAGCGTCAACCTCGCGGTCGCAGATGTCTCCTTCGACGAGATGGAGTGTGACGGCTTCAATGCGGCGCTGCATATCCTGTCTCCTGGCTGCCAGAGGGTCAGCCACCACCCGCGAGTATCCTGAAGACCCACCGTGCGGCGTCGCGGACGGCCCGCACGATGCGCTCGGCGGGATCGCGTCGGAAGGCGAAATCGGCGTCGGGCTTGTTCCAGAGCTGGCCGACGAGGAGCTTGGCTTTGACGACGGCGCGCAGGTCGTCGGTGCGGAAGCGTTCGAAGATGAATCGGCGAAGGGCCGCCGGCCGGCCCTGGCTGGCGAAGGCGGAGGCGAAATCTACGATGTATGGTTGATCCCCATCGGCAACGACTATGTTGGAGCGGTTTTTGATGTCGCAGTGCACGACTCCGCGCGCGTGGATGCCCTGTACAACGTCCCGGAGTCGGTCGAAGAACTCGGCGGGAAGCTCCCCGTCGGCGTAGTCGGCGCAGTTTCGCCCGTTGATGTGCTCGATGATGAGGGCGTGACGGTCGAGGAGGCCGATCAGGCGGGGGACGCCGTAGGCTCCGGCGAGGATCTGGTAGATGCGAGCTTCGCGCGCGATGAGCGAGGGGCCGACGAAGGTCCGGAGGAGCCAGCCCGCGGCGCGGTAGTCTTTGAGGACGGCGCGCTTGCCGCGATCTTCCAGCAAGAGCAACTCGGGCCGGGTGCCGCCGCCGGGCCGCAGGCGTTTGCAGAGGTACTGGCGCAGGTTGTCGCGGGTGAGGCCGGCGAAAGCGGCGGCTTGCGCACACATTGCGTCCTCCCCATCGTGCGAGAGATTCGGCTTCTGGCTGGGGCACACCTGCCAGAGAGAGCGAGTGGTGCGAAGACTTGACAGGAGTGGGGTATTGTGGTGTGGTGTGGGCTTGTCGTATGTCGGAGAAGCGGTATAATGGCTGGCAGATCTGTAGAGGAGAGGAGTGTGGGCCGATGGGTAGACGTCTGAGTGTGCCGATCATTCTCGGGCTCGGTCTTCTCGGGGCGCTGATCGCGGCAGCGGCGTTTTCGAGCGCGAGCGTGTCGTTTCGGTCGGCGGACCGGGACGGGGCGAGGGTATCCGAAGTGCTGATCGGGGAGCGTGTGGTGATTGTGCTGCGGACAACCGCGGGTGGCTATACGCCGTTGGAGAGGGCGGAGATCGTGGCGAACCGCCTTCGGTCGGCGATGGCGAGGAGCATGGAGCAGTACGAAGTCGAAGCAGCTCCAGTTCCGGGGGGCCACGGGGTGTACATGGACGATCAGTTGATCGTGGCGGTCTACAGTACAGAGGCGGACGCGCACGGGGCCACGACAGAGGCGCTGGCGAGTCTGTGGCGGGACAACATTTCGATAGCGCTTGGGGCTGAGGTCGCGGAGGAGCCGTCAGGTGAGGCTCCGCAGGCGGAAGCTGAGCCGGCTCCGGAACCGGCGCCGGCGGGGGAGCAGGGGCCGGCGAGTGCGGCTGAGGTCCAGGCAATTGCGGAGCCAGAGGTGGTGGACTGGACCGGCGCGTCGCAGAAGCTGGTGCCTGTGTTCAGCCTGGAGAGAGAAGGTGTTCGGCTGGGCATGGCTCAGGTTGCCGGCCCCACCTCCCAGGTGGAAAAGGTCAAGGGTGTGGCCCAGCTGCGGCTCGATTTCAAGCACATAGGGCGCATCTACGCATATATTCCCGTTTCGAGCATCAGCACGAAGCTGGACAGAGTGCAGGGCGTGAGCGTGTGGGCGCTCGTGGACGTGAAGGTGCTCAATTTCTGAGCAGGCAAGGGAGAGAGAAGAGATGAAGACTCGGAGACAAGGAATCGCGATTGTCCTGATGGTGGGCCTGCTCAGCCTTGGGCTGGCGATCACGGCTGCGCAAGCGATTGATTTGGGCAGCATTTTGAAGGTCGGAGGTGTCGTCTGGCTGGTGAGCCAGTATGGGGACCAGATTGACAGCTTCCTGACAAGCGCCCTCGATGAGCGGGATGCGGCCGCGAGGGGGGCGACGAAGGTGGTGCCGATACTCTCGCTGGGCAGAGGGGGATATGTGGGAGCGGCCCAGGTGGTGGGCAATCCGGAGAACGTGAAGAGCGTGAAGGCCGTGGTGCAGGTGGAAGGGAAGTTCGGCAGCGCGCGGGCACAGCTATTGCTGCCGACAACGACGGACAAGGTGTCTGGGAGTCCGGATCGCGCGAAGGGGGTGGGCGTGTCCGCGGTGATTGAGTTCAGGATCTGAGAGGGGGAAAGGGCCATCTGAGCGCGAGAAGAATCTGTGGAAGAAGGAGTGCGGTGGTTGTAGAGAGGGCGTGAGCAGAGAGGCTGCACTCCTTGTCCATCGGAATGCGGGGGCCCCATGAACCGGGGCCCCCGCTGCCTTCTGCGGGAGGTCGGAGGGAGAGGGCGGTGCAGAAGTCGAGGGACCAAGACGCGGTAACCGTTGGGATAACGGGGCAGGAGCGTCAGGGGCAGAGCGCCCCTCAGTCGAGTCGGTAGACTTTGATGCGGCGACGGCCGAAGTGAATGGCCTCGGAGTAGGTATTGAAGCAGAGGTCAATGCGCATGCCCTTGATGGCGCTGCCGCGGTCGGCGGCGACTGCGAAGCCGTAACCGGGGATGTAGAGTCGTGTGCCGAGAGGAATGACGCGATCGTCCACGGCGACGACGCCCTTTTGTGCTTTGACGCCGGTGGCCGTGTAGCCTGTTGCCCACTTGCCGCAGCTACGGGGTCCCGGTTCGTAGGCGGTAGCCTCCATCATCACGGGGGCGCGCCAGTGGCGCCAATAGCCGGAGTTGGTGGGCAGGCCGCGCGCGCCGCGCAGGATCACCTTCTCTCGGGGCTCGGAGATCAATTGCTCGCTCAGGATGGCGCGGGAGGTGACTTCACCGTCTTTCGCCCACGTGCGCCACACGCGGCGTACGAGCCCGTCCTGGCCGCGGGCGAGAATAGTGGCGAAGCCGAAGGGTCGGTCGGGGTCGGCGAGGACTATGGTGCCGGCAGGCAGTGTTGCGTCCTCGGTGATGCTATGACAGGTAACGCGGGTGACGCGGACTTGCAGGCCGGGCGTGATGGGGGTATCAGGGGGGGGATCCGTCCGGTCGAGGGGCCCGAGTGTGAAGTTGAGTTCGGCGAGCAGGTCGGCGACTGTCTGGGCATCGGTGGGCAGCTCGCGGAGTTCTCCGTCGGCGATGACCTCCACCTGAGGAGGAGCGGTAGCGGCGCGCGACCACAGGGAAGCGGCGACCGCTCCAAGCGAACAGGTCAGGAAGGCTATGGCGAGGATCGGGCGTACGGAAGAACGCGGCATTCCGCTTGATCCCCGAACCAGCTGACGCATTTGGGCGTAGGTAATGTTCAACTCCCGGGCAGCGCCCCAGCGAAGAGTATCGCGTCTGCTGCGCAAGGCGCGAGATGGCCGGCGTGGGAATGGTGCTGTGATGCGGGGTGTGAGCGGTCTGTTAACGGGTACAGTGAGAAGGGGCAGTCCATCATGGCTGCCCTCGATACTTGTACCATAATCGATAGTTATGGTCAAGCTTCACTGGGTTCCCCCTGCTGGGCGGTGCCGCCGTTCAGCGGGCTGCCCCGGAGATGGCCTGTGCCCCCTGAAAACAGGCTTGTCGGCCGTCCGAGACAGCCCGCTGCAGGCGGCTGTCCGTGTGCCATAGTCGCTTATTCCATAAAGCGGCGGCGCATGTGAGGGAGAAGGGCGGTGCTGAAGTGTGCCGAAGCATCGTTGCTGCTGAACGTCGGAGGTGCTAGGGATGTTGAGACGCGCTGAGCTTCTCGCGGTTGTGACGCTTGTCCTCGGCATGGCCGAGTCTGCGGAGACTGCCGAGAGAGCGTTCGACTCGTTCGGTGGGTGGCAGCAGAGCAGTGCGGCCGCGAGCGGGTGGTTTCGGACGGAGAGAGCTGAGGGTCGGTGGTGGCTGGTGGACCCGGACGGGCACTGGTTCCTGAGCGTGGGAGTGAACAATGTGAACGCGCGCCCGGACGTTGTTCGGGGTACCGAGCGCATTCCGTACTACGATACCGTCAAGCGGAAGTACGGGCGTGAGACCGATTGGGCCAAGGCCGCCGTAGGGCGATTGAAGGGGTGGGGATTCAACACGGTGGGGGCCTGGTCCGCTCGCAACACGTGGGAGCAGGGGATGGCGTATGCGGTGATTCTGCACTGCGCTGGGGTGGTGGATTGGGGGGAGAGGAGATCGTTTCCCGACGTATTCGATGCGGGGTTCGAGTCGGCGGTGATGAGGCATGCGCGTGAGGCCTGCCGTGAGGTGGCAGACGATCCGAGGCTGATCGGGTATTTCACAGACAATGAATTGGGGTGGGGCCGAGAAGGGGGCGGCTCTGAGACACTATTCGCGGAGTTTCTGGGGCGCGAGGAGAGCGCGCCGGGCCGGCAGGCTTTGCTGTGCTTCCTGGAGCGGCGTTATCTGAACATTGGGGAGCTGAATAGAGCCTGGGGGACGCGATACGAGTCGTTCGAGGAGGTGGGGCGGGTCCCGCAGGCGGGCTCGAAGATCCCGCAAGGGGATGAGGTCGGGTTCTTGCGGCTGGCTGCGGAGCAGTACTTCCGCGTGGTTCACGATGCGATTCGCGCGGTGGACGAACACCATTTGATCCTCGGGTGTCGTTTCGCGGGATATGCTCCGAGGCCAGTGCTGGAGGCGATGCGGCAGTATGTGGACGTCGTGTCGCTGAATCACTACGGTGCGCATCCCCCCTCCGATATGGCGCGCGCGATCCAGTGCATCGTGGGGAAGCCCGTGCTGATCACGGAGTTCAGCTTTCGGGCGAGAGACAGCGGTCTGCCGAACACGCGGGGCGCAGGGCTGGTCGTTGACAATCAGGAGCAGCGCGCGCAGCACTTCGAACGGTACGTGCACGAGCTTATGGACCTTCCCATGGTCGTGGGCTACCACTGGTTTGAGCACTCGGATCAGCCGGCCGAGGGGAGGTTAGACGGGGAGAACAGCAATTATGGGTTGGTCGATATTCGGGACGAGCCATACTCGGAGCTGGTGGAAGTGATGGCGCGAGTGAACGGCTCGGTCTACGATCTGGCGTTGGGCCGCGCCGGTCCACCGAAGGAAATGTAACGGTGCCCCGGGGACGGCGGGATTCCCCGGGGCACTTACTCCCCCTGGCGTAGGAGGGAGGGCGGCTTAGTTATTGCAGGACGGGCGGCCTGCTTCGGCAGTCTTCGATGTTCGGCGATCCAAGTGACGGTGTGTGCCCGCTCCGACTTCACTGTATTAGACGCATTGCAGCAAGGAAAGTTCTCGAACGCGCAGGAAATTTGTGGGACTATTCTGGGAACAAACTGTGACGGCGTGCGGGGGGCGGAGCGGGGGGAGGGAGACGAGGGACGGGCGTGACGGCTGAGGTGCTATTGGTGAACACGAACCGGCTGCGACCGCCGGTGGCACCCCTGGGGCTGGAGTACGCGGCCGATGTGCTGCGTGCCCGGGGATTTGGGGTGCGGCTGCTGGATCTCTGCTTTGAATCCGACCCGGGGGCGGCGATCGCGGAGAACCTGCGCGGGCGGGAAACGGCGCTGGTGGGGCTTACGCTGCGGAATACCGATGACTGCTATCTGGCAAGTGGGGTGGACTTCGTGCCCGGCTTCGCCGGGGTGGTCCAGGCGGTGCGAGAGCAGACCGATGCCCCTGTCGTGATAGGGGGAAGCGGTTATTCGGTTTCGCCGGCGGCGATTCTGGAGGCAACGGGGGCGGACTACGGGATTGCGGGCGATGGTGAGGTGCCGCTGGCGATGCTGGCGGGGGAGCTGGCGCAGGGGGGCGAACCGAGTCGGCTGCCCGGGCTGGTTTGGCGGGAGAAAGGGCGGGTGACGAGCAACCGGCCGTGGTTGGGGCCTGTGGCGGAGCTGCCGCGGCGAGAGCGGACCTTGCTGGATAATGAGCGGTACTTTGCGGAAGGGGGGCAGGCGGGGATCGAGACGAAGCGGGGGTGCGACCAGAGCTGCATCTACTGTGCGGATCCGCTGGGGAAGGGGAGGCGGGTGCGGGCGAGGAGCCCGGCGCAGGTGGCGGATGAGTTCGAGGTGCTGCTGGCAAGGGGGATCAGTCACTTTCACCTGTGTGACAGCGAGTTCAATGTGCCGGCCGAGCACGCTCTCGGGGTGTGCGAGGAGTTGAGCCGGCGGGGTATGGGAGAGCGAGCGCGCTGGTACACGTACGCCACTCCCGCGGGGTTCACGGCCGAGCTGGCGTCGGCGATGCGGAGGGCGGGCTGCGTCGGCATCAATTTCGGCGCGGACAGTGGGGATGACCGAATGCTGGCGGAATTGGGGCGAGGCTTTCGGGCGGAGGATTTGTGGCATACAGCCGAGGCCTGCCGAGAGGCCGGGCTGGTGTTCATGTATGACTTGCTGCTCGGTGGTCCGGGGGAGACGCGGGACAGCGCGGCGCGGACGATCGAGCTGATGAAGGGGATTTCGCCGCATCGGGTGGGGGTGTCGCTGGGGGTGCGGGTCTACGCGGGGACGGAGCTGAGCGAGGTGGTGAGGTGCGAGGGGCCGATGGCGCATAACCCGAATCTGCGCGGGAAAGCGGAGGGGAACTCGGAGTTCCTGGCACCGGTCTTCTATCTGTCTTCCGCGCTGGGCGAAGATGCGGCGGGGTATATCGCGGAGCTGGTCGGGGGGGACCAGCGCTTCTTCTTTCCCACGGCGGAGGCGGGGACGGAGGCCTATAACTACAGCGACAATGAGCGGCTGGTGGAGGCGATCAGGCAGGGGTACCGGGGGGCCTATTGGGACATACTGCGGCGGCTGGCGGAGGGGGACTGAGGGAGTGGTTGCTGCGGCGTCAGGATGCGGTAGACGAGAAGCCGAGTTTCGCCGGCCTGGTAGCGGGCGAATGGCTGGAAGCGGGGGTGGCTTGTCACCTCACTGATGGCTGGGATC
>CP070816.1:1815774-1820159 GCA_020344235.1 Armatimonadota bacterium | reverse complement strand
TCTTCGCGGTATGATCCGGGTCTACGAACTCGACCCCGGGGCGGGCTCGTGCTGGGCTGTGTGCCGCTCACCGTCAGCCGAAGAAAGGTCTCCTGCTCCAGCACGGCTTGTCTCACTGCCGTCCTAATAGTCGTCGCTTTCGTCAGAGCTATCCATGGCGACCTCCACTATGCTTCTTTGGCAGGCCGGGGATTCAGCCATTCGCCTCGCGGCAGCTCAAGCTCCAGCGCACCTTTGGTGTCAGGGTATGTGTTCGACGATCTCGTGGAGCAACTTGCGGTGATGTTCTCCCCGCGGAGTGCCTGGGTCCACATAGGTCAACATCGTCATGAGCGCGAGGCAAACGTACAGCAGACGCGTCGGCTCATGCAGATCCCCGTCGTCGCCATACGCCTCACGAAATCGCATCAGATCGAACCCGCGCCCGAAGTGGCCGTAGGCGCCGAAGTAGAGGTCTATCCAGGCGAGTTCGAGACGCGGATCGCCCACGATGGCGTCGGAGAAGTCCACGACCGCGAGGACTCGGCGACTGTCGGGGTCAACTATCAAATTGCCGTTGTGCATGATGTCGCCGTAGTGCAGCAGGGCCGGGGGCGCTGCTGCAAGCTCAGCCGCGAATTCCTCCGGCAGGCGTCGCAAGCTATCGGCAAGCTCCGGTCCGAAGGCGCGGCGCCGAACGCAGGTTGTGGCGCCCCACGCGAGGAGGTCCGAGACCCACTCCGACCATCGTGAGTGCGAGGTCCGCCCGTGATCGTCGAGGCGGCCGAAGCCGGAGTCGTGCCGAAGATCGTGGATGGCTCGCAGGAGACGACCGAACTCGGCCTCATCGTAGGGCGGCCGCTCGTGGGAGGCGAACTCCGCGGGCGTGCCGTGGACCCACTCGAATACCCCGCAGGCACGCTTTCCGGGTCCGCCATCGGGCGAGAACGCGACCAGGTCCGGCACGGGCACGCGCGCCTGCCTGAGTCGCCCGTAGAAGTACGCGCCGATGGGAGTTCCCGGCCGGGCCATCACCTTGAGCAGCAGCGCTTTCCCCCGATCCCACAGGCGAAAGCTGTGGGAATCGTCGCCGCCCGCGGCCGGCCGGAAGCTCTCCAGCCGGTCAGGTCGTCGCCCGAGCAGCAGGTCCGCCAGGCGGCACGCCTCCCGTGGGTTCATCGGCACCCTCCCATCTGCAGGAAGCTCTTGAGCCGCCGCGCGTCTACATCCCCGGCATTTACGGCCGCCTTGAGCGCGCAGCCAGGCTCATCTCCGTGCGCGCAACTCGAGAACCGGCAGCGCCCTAGATAGGGCTCAATATCAGGGAAGGCGCCCGCCACCTGGTCCGGCGATACCTCCCAGAACCCGAGCTGCCGGAGCCCCGGCGTGTCGGCGACCCAGCCGCCGAAGGGAAGCTCGACCAGGGAGATCGAGCTGGTGGTGTGACGGCCCTTGTGCGTGACGTCGCCGGTCTCGCGCGTGCGCAGTTGCAGCCCGGGCGCGATGGCGTTGAGCAGCGACGACTTGCCAACCCCCGAGGGGCCGCAGAGCACGGACCGGCGATCGCGCAGAGTCTCCTTCAGCTCGGCCAAACCGTCGCCGCACTCCGCTGAGGTGAACACCATGCGGAACCCGCATTGGGGGTAGACAGCGAACCGCGCGCGCGGCGGTCCGCCGTCCACCAAATCGCATTTGTTGACACAGATCACCGGCTCCAGCCCGGCCCCCGTCGCCGCCACCAGGAAGCGATCCAGCATGAACAAGTCGGCCCGCGGCTCGGCGGCGGCGAAGACGATCACCGCTTGATCCACGTTCGCGACGAGCGTCTGCTGGAGGGGCACGGATCCGGCGGCGCTGCGGGATAGGTCCGAGGCGCGCGGCAGCACTTCTTCGATGATGCCGCGGCCGGGCTCGAGCAGGCTCAGCTTAACGCGGTCGCCCGCGGCGACAGGGGCGACCTGGCGCCGCTTGTCCTTCTTCAGTCTCCCGCGCAGCAGACAGCGGACGACGTGTCCTTGTACGAGCACTTCGAACAGCGCGCCGCGGTTCTCCAGAACGGTCCCTTCAAGCAAGTTATGCTGCACTGACGTCTCCATAGTCGTAGTGAGGCGCGCTCGCGCGCCTGGCATTGGTTTGGGGTCAGTCGGAAATACGGAACGCCACAGGCCTCTGGGCCTGTGGCGTCGTATTCGGCGAGCGCGCTGACGATGGAGGTCAGGCGATCATATAGCCCTCAGGCATGGGAGGCAGGTGACGGATTATTCCGCTCGTGGTGTGTATCATCTCTCTCATCGTCACCACCTCCTTTCCGCCTGATCGGCTGTCTAGCCGGCGGTAGTATATCGTGATGGGGCCGCGCTGTCAACCGGCGCGCGGCGCCGCCCGGGCTCAATGGGCTAGAAGCACCAGATGGCCTTCACCGCGAGGCGGCTGACCCACTCATCTGCGTTGGGATCGCCGGCCACGATGAGGAGGTCCATGCCTTTGCGAACGCGCTGGCGATAGGCGGCGTAGACGTTGCTGTTGGAGCCGCGGCGAACTAGCCGAGCGCTGACGGTCTTCTCCTGGGTCACATCATAGGTGGTGGTCAGGACGACCTGGCGAGACCATTCCGGCGGGATGACATTGCGGTCGTCATCTAGATCGGCGGCGTAGACCCGTTCAGCCCTCAGCTCAGCAGAACAGCGCTGGATCGGATGGAAGGTCTGCACGAGAGACTGATAGTAGTACGGCTCGCCGTATCGCTCTCCCCAGTCCACATCAATCTGGCCGCGGTGATAGATATCTAGCCGGTTCCACTCTACGCCGGTGAAGTTGGTCGCCACATCGAAGCCATCTCTCTCCCCATGGATGGTCCCGAACCAGGCGGACCAGCCGGTGCGCCAGTGGCGGGCATGTTCAAGTAGCATGCTGGCGCGACGACCGGCCTCCGACTCTCCGGTTCTGCTTTCGGCCCGCCAGTATCTCTCCTGGAGGGCACTCTCGTCATATCTCAAGCGATGGTGCAAGCCCACGCTGGCATTCCTGACGCCTGTCTCCGGGACATACCCGTCGCGGGCATCGAACTCGGAACCCACCGCGCTGTAGCCCAGATTCCAGCCCAGGCCTTCGTTCTGCCAGAAGCCTGTTCCGACGGAAACGGCCGAATCGTCGCCCCCTTCGCCCTCGGTGCGGGTCCAGGGTCTCCACGCGTAGAGATATCGCCCGGCACCGGTGAACATCCAGTCTCGACGCGCGAACAGACCATAGGCGACGTTGTGCGGTTCACCCGGCACGCGCCGATCCACGGCGGAGAACGAAGCTGCTCCTTTCGTTCCGAAGAGATGTTCGTAGTTGCATGCGAGGTGGTTCTCGCCCCCTCGCGCGTAGGTGTCAAGCAATCCGAGGCTGTGGGATCCGAGAGTGCCAAAGACCTTCGCGCCCACGTCCAGCTCTTCCACTCGCCGGCTGTAGAAGATCTGCTCGGAAGGCATGTGCCACTCCCCCTCCTGAAAGAATGGCCGGTATTCAGGGAGGTAGCGCTCGACGTAGGTGAAGTCTATGGTCTCGACGACATCCTCGATGTTGCGGAAATCAGGGTTGTAGGTGGCGAGCGCGACAAGACCATTGGGAAAGGTGCCCTTGAAGTCGAGGCCACCTGTCAATGTCTCGCGCTCCTCCTCGTACTCAGAGGCGACGGAGAGGGCATAGGGCATGACGACGTACCGGAAGGGGAGCGGGGGTGTCAGGATGCCGCTCCACCGAGCTCTCTCCTCCGTATCTGACCGGCGGGCAAAGCCGGGCGGCCAGCAACTCTCGTCCTCCTCCCGCGCCAGCCTTCGCCGCACCCAGAATCGAAAGCAGTCCTGACCGTCAGGGTAACGCAGGATGGAGAAGGGGATCTCCATCTCGGCCGACCACCCCGCGTCATCAACCCGCGCGGCGGCCCGCCAGTCGCCCTTCCACTCGATCTTCTCGGAGGTGCCCCCTGGGACCTCATCGCGCTGTGTCCCCGCCGGGTTGACCTGAAAAGCGTACTCGATGTGTCCGGTGCTCTCTACGTCCAATCCCAGCTCTACACAGTCATCTCGCCACAACGTGCCCTGCCGCTTCTTCTGGTCACAGCGTATCTGAGAAGGGCGGGAGTCATGACACCGGAAGGCGGCGTAGATCGCGCGGCCGTCATAGCAGAGCCAAGCTTCTGTCCGCTCGATCTCCGGCGCGTCCACCGTCTGTCGCCAGAAGCCCTCAATGTGGGTGGCCTGCTGCCAGCAGGCATCGTCGAGGAGGCCGTCAATCAGGGGTGGTTCGGTGACTTTCACCGCAGGAATGGAGGGCGGTGCGGCTTCTGGCTCCCCCGCGCCTTCAGCGGCAACCGCGGGAGGCAGGAGCGTCAGCGCTGCTGTCGCCACGAGGATCCACGACGC
>CP070816.1:1810637-1815674 GCA_020344235.1 Armatimonadota bacterium | reverse complement strand
CACCATGGGCCTCAAGATCAACCTGGAGGGCGGCTCCATCGAGTTCAACTCGCGACTGAGTCCGGCCCTCGTGGTGGCGCCCAGGGATGGTGGAGTCGAGCATCCGGACTTACCCCAGCCCGAGGTGCCCGCGACCGGCTCCGCCGGCGCCGCGGGCAACATCGAGGCCCTCGGCGGCTACTTCATCGAGGTCAAATACTTCGTGGACCGCCTCGACAAGGGAGAAGTCCCGACGGTCGTGACGCCGGAGGAGGCGAAGGCGGCGGTGGAGCTGTGCCTCGCGGCGACGAAGTCAATGGAGACCGGCCGCACCGTTGCGCTGTAGAGAGGTCGCCGCCGGCGGCTGTTCGGTCGTCGGCGCACGCCGAAGATAGCGCCGCGCGCCCGCAGGCACGGGCGCGCGGTGTTCTCTCAGAGACCCCAAGTCATTCTGCTTGTGCCAACTCGTTGAGCGCGGCCTCCAGCGCGGTGAGGCGATCCATCGCGTCTTTGGACTGGTCCCGAATTGCGCTCTGGAGGTCATCCAGCTTCTTCGACACCTGCGCGACCGAATCGAGCCTGCCCTCGGGGGCGATTCGCTGGATGAATTCCGCGCAATCCTCCACCGGAGAGAGCGCGTCCGACGCTGCCCCCCAGTTGTTACTGTGCAGCGCGAGGCGGACCGGGAGCAGCTCATCTATGGCCCTCCTCGCGCCAAAGCCGATCTCCATCTGGAGCTTGGATTCAGCCTCCAGGCGGATTTGCTCCGCGTTCTTCAACCTGGCCGCGCCAATGGACATCATCCCCCAGCCCAGCGCAACGGCGATCGCCAGACCGATGACGGCCACCAGCCATCCCGTGACCACCGGGTTTCGCTTGCGGCGCGCGCCGGCGCGGCGCGCCCGCTCCTGCCAGTCCTTGATTCGATCCAGCGGGATGCCGGAGGCCATCGCGAGGGCCTCCGGATCGGCCTCGTTCAACTCTCGCAGGGTTCGCACATCCGCCCGCGCCAGGGCTTCCTCTGCGGCCTGGTCAATGCCAAGCGCGTCGGACAACGGTTTCTCGCTCATGCTAGCGCCTCCCGTGTAGCTGATCGGGCTTCTCGTCGTGCCCTCGCTTGCTGGGGGGTTCGCCGCCGTGCCCTCGGCCCCTTCCGTGCAGCGCCGACACTATCGGCCAGAACGCCTCCAGGTGCTGGGCCAGCGCCTCCACCAGAGTCGGCTGCCATTGCGTTCCCGCCCCGCCGCGCAGCACCTCCAACGCACGCTCGCGCGAGAGACGAGAGCGGTAGGGCCGATCGCTCGTCAGCGCGTCGAAGGCGTCCGCCACCGCCAGCACGCGGGCACCGAAGGGGATGGCGGAGGTGCGGAGGCCGTCCGGATATCCGGCCCCCCCATAGTGTTCGTGATGGTGCCGGACGATCCGCACCGTGCTCGCATCGAGCAGCACCGGAGCCAGAATCTGTTCGCCGATCACGGGGTGCGTCTGCACCTGACGGTACTCATCTTCGGTGAGCGGACCAGGCTTCGACAGCACGCTCTCTCGCACCCCGATCTTCCCGATATCGTGAAGTCTCCCCGCCAGCCGGATCCGCCGTATGTCCTCCCGCGGAACGCCCAGCGCGCGCGCCACCTCCCCGGCAATGCGAGTGACGCGCTCCGAGTGCCCCCGCGTGTAATCGTCCTTGGCCTCCAAGGCCCAGCATAGGGACTTGATGGCCCCGAGAAACACCCGCCGCGCGGTGCGCGTCTCGCTCCGCACTCGTCCTTCCAGTTCGGCCCGCTGCCGCTGGCTCTCCAGAAGAAGACGGCGACGCTCCAAGGCGCGCTCGACGCGCAGCACCACATCATCCAGGTCGAACGGCTTGATCAGGTAGTCGAAGGCCCCGCCCCGCATGCACCTCACGGCGGTAACGGTGTCATCCACCCCGGTCGCGATGATCACCGCGGTGTTCGGCCACTTGTCAGCGATGGAGGCCGCCAGCTCGCCCCCGCCGGGCCCTGGGAGCCGAAGGTCTATCATCGCCAGATCGAAGGACCCGCGCCGGCAGGCTTGGAGCGCAGCCCCCGCCTCCGGCGCGCACTCCACCCGGCAGCCGGCGTCCGACAGCAGCCGGCCGAGGAGACTCCGAACAGCAGCATCGTCGTCTACCACCAGGATGCGGGCCCGGCTCAGATCACCCATCAGAGCCTACCTGCACGGAGAGATAATGGTTCACTGCATGCCTCACATCCTCCGGCATCAGCGGCTTCTCGAGCCACGGCCCCGGCTGCCCGCGCAGAAAATCCGCCGTGTCATCCCCCAATGTGTCGCCCGTGCAGAAGATGAACCGGTCCCGCATCTCCGGCACAGCCGCCACCGCCTGTTCGTACAGCCGAGGCCCACTCGTGTCCGGCAGCTTCAGGTCGCAGATCACGAGGTCGAATGCGCCCTCCCTCAGCCTGGCCAGCGCGGCCTCGCCGTCAGAGGCCAGCTCCGACTGGTGCCCGTCTTGTGCCAGCACCCGCTGGACGAAATCGGCGACCACCGGTTCATCGTCCACCACCAGGATCTGCGCTGGCGCGGGCGGAGGGATCTCCGGTCGCTGGGACAGCTCGGGGAGCAGTTCGTGGTGGAGCGGCAAGTCGAGAGTGAACACCGCCCCCCCATCAGTCCCGTTTGCTGCGGAAATCTGCCCCCCATGGCCCCGGACTATGCCATAGCAGACCGAGAGCCCCAGCCCGGTGCCGCGGCCGGGCTCTTTTGTGGTGTAGAACGGGTCGAAGATGCGATCCAGTGACTCCTCCGGAAGCCCGGGCCCCGTGTCTTGGAAGTCCACTCTGATGGTCTCCGGCGAGGCCCCGACGCTGCGGATAGTCAGACCCTTCGCGGCATCCTGGCCCGCCATCGCCTGCTCCGCGTTGTTCACGATGTTCAAGAACACCTGCTGCAGCTCGTCCGAGTCGGCCAGGATGCGCGGCAGGTTCGAGGTGAGGTCCAGTTCCACACTGATCCCCGCCACGCGAAGTTGATAGGCGCGCAGTTCCAGCGTCTTCCGCAACAGCTCGTTGACATCCACCAGCGTCCGCGAGAGAGGCTGACGGCGCGCGAACGCCGACAGATTACGCACGATTCGCGCCGCCCGCCGCGCCTCGTTGGCCACCTTCTCCACATCCGCTCGGAATGGCGTATCAGGCGCCTCCCGCAGCAGCAACTGCGAGAAACCCAGGATCCCGGTCAGGGGATTGTTCAGCTCGTGCGCGACCCCGGCGACCAGTTCGCCAATCGCCGCCAGTTTCTGGGCCTGGTTGATCCGCTGGCGCAGCTTGCGCTCCTCGGTGATATCCCTCAGCACGTGGACCACACCCACCGGCCGTCCGTCGGCATCAGCGAACGGGAAGGCCGAAAAGGAGAACCAACGACCAAGATGCGACAGATAACGGTCGCTCGAGACCGGCACTCCGCGCGACAGCGCATCGTGCCACGGGCATGGCTGCTCGCTTCGCAGGAGAAGACGGTGGCAGACGCGGCCGGGAACATCCCGCACCGGAAGGTTGAGACAGCGAGCAGCCGCCCGGTTAAGCCGGATGACCCGAAACCGATCATCGCTGATGAGAATCGGATCGGAGATGGAGTCGAAGGTGCGTTCCCACTGGGCCTTCGCCTGCTCCAGTGAGGCGAACAGGCGGGCGTTCTGCACCGCGCTCGCCGTGTGGCTGGCGATTGTCCCCAGAAGCTCCAGGTCGTGCGATCCGAATACGTTGGCGGCGCTGGCTCCCGCACACAGGAACCCGGTGCCCTCTTTCTGTTTCGCCCCGACCGCCGCGCGGGCGCAGCTCCGGAACTTTGAGTTCGGCTCCCGGGCCGCCTCCGGTGAAACCCCTCGCGTCCCCACCAACTCCAGGCCCCCCCCAGGCTCCGGCAGCAGCAGCCATGCTGCATCGGGGTGCAGCAGCGCCATCACGCCGTCCAGAGCAGCCCCCACCGCCGCCTCCAGCTCCAGAGAGCCGGCCAGGTCGCGCGACGTTTTGTTCAGGTGGACCAACTCCTCGCGGCGCCGCCGGTCATTCTCCGCCGCCCGCAGCACCACCGCCGGGAGATTGCTCAGATATGCTCCCTCCTTGGGCACATAGTCCTCGGCGCCCGCCTTCAGAGCCTCCACCGCCGCGCTCTCGCTCCCCTGCCCGGTGACCACGATGATGGGAGCATTGAGCTGGCCCCGAATGGCGGCCAACGCTTCCCATCCCTGCGCGTCGGGCAGCCGGTAGTCGAGCACCACTACGTCCGGACGCTCGTGCTGGATTCGCTCGAGGGCCTCGCGCGAAGACGCGCACGAATGAGGCTCGGCGTCCAGCCCCTCCCGCAGCGCCTCCTCCATGAGCTGAGCATGATCGCGGTTGTCATCAACGATCAGCACTCTCAACGTCTCGTGTCCCATGACAGACCTCCCCCTCAGGCATCCTTGCAGGCAGCGTCTGCGAACGGCGCGGCGGCGGCTCGGTCAGGAGTCGCTTTCATCCGTTCCCTCGTCTCGCGACCTGGAGGCCGGCACTGTAAAGCAGAACATGCTTCCAACTCCCGGCTCGCCCTCGGCCCAGGCCCGCCCGCCGAGAGTCTCAACTATCCGACGCACCACCGCCAGGCCGACGCCACTCCCCGGCGCATCGGCCCCACTCGCGCGAGTGAACAGCCCGAAGATCTTCTCGTGATGTTCCGGGCTGATCCCGGCCCCGTTGTCCTGCACCCAGAAGCGGTGTCCCTCCGGCAGGCGCTCACACCCTATGGTGATTAGCGGCGTGGGCTGGTCCCCCATGAACTTGATGGCATTGTCAATCAGATTGCGGAAGACCCGGGCCAGCAGCCGCGGCGAGTACGCAACCAGCGGCAGGCGCTCCGAAACCTTCACCCGGACATTCAGCCGGGCGATCTCGGGCTCCAGGTCCCGCAGCACCGAAGCCACGATCTCCCCGGAGTCCACCCACTCGATCACTTCCTGCACGCGCCCCGCCCGGGAGACCTCCAGCAGATCCCGCAGCAGCAGGTCCATCGCCTCCGCATTGGCCCTGATGCGCTGCAGGT
>CP070816.1:1807491-1810537 GCA_020344235.1 Armatimonadota bacterium | reverse complement strand
GATGCCTGATCGCCACAGTCTTCGCAAGCCGCGCCTCACGCACAAAAACGACCTCGGGGAGGGCGCCGCGCCCGGTCCCACGGGGGTGAACTCGATCTCGCGTTGTGCGTTCGCGCGGCAGCATGAAGCCGGAATGGCTCTAACGCCTTGTCGCTACGCGCCTTATGACCATCGGGCGTCTGCGCTCCTCGCACGGCAATGGGCACTGGCATCAAGCCCGAAAATAACTGCGGTCCCACGGCCATCTCGTGGATGTACACGGGGGGGTTCCTGGGGTCTCACGGGGTAGTTCTCGAGCCTCCTTTGTGCCGGCGCCATGCTGAACTGGCGGATCGCACCGATCGCGCTCGCAGGAGGCCCCGGCCACACAGGAGATCCAAGCCTTAGGCTGGTGACAGGAACCGCCTGAAGGCGCGACTCCCAACAGGGCACCGTCTTGTTCGGAGTCACGCCTTCAGGGGCTGTCGATTTAGTCGGAGTTGGCCATGCGAGCAGGAGCGATCCGAGCGACCTCGCTGCGGCGACGGGACGGGCCGAGCCGTCTTCCAGAATGGCGAGCGCAAACCCATGGCACGCCGGCCGCGTTTCCTGGCTCGCATTTCCTCCAGTGCAGGGAGGCGGCTCTCTCGATGCTATTCCACAGGTCGCACCGCAGAGCCTACTCAGGTCTCCGCCCAGCGGTATCCTCGCATATGCGCTATCGCGCACACCAGCTTGCGCACGTTGTACGCTACGCAGGCCCACACCCACTCCGTGCGCACCTTCTCCAGGCCTCGCAGGAGGAACTGGTGCACCTGCATCACCGTCTTGAGGACTCCGAAGGGGGTCTCGCAAATCCACTTCCGCCGCTTGTACGTGGCGCGGCCCTTCGGTGTGCGCATGCGGGCGTCCATGGCCTCGCGAAGGTGCTCGTGCTCGTCCCGCGAGACGGTGCGGCGGCCGTCCTTCGCCGTCACGCATTCGCCGGCCAGCGGGCAGCCGCCACACTGCTCGCAACGGTAGGTGCGGGAGGATACCGTGCTGTTCTTCTCCTTCTTCTTCGTCTGCCGCCAAAAGGGCATCTCGCACCCCATGGGACAGTAGTAGCAACCCGCTGCCTCGTCGTAGACGAACGCCGCTCGGTCGAGTTTCTTGTTCACCGGGCTGCGCGGCAGGCGCGGCCAGTCGGCCTCGGGAACCGGCTGGCGGGGGTCCTCGCGGTGGGCCGGGTTGTCGGGGCTGTCGTGGCGGCCCTCGAGCGGGATGTAGGCCTCGATCTCCCGATCGGCCAATGCCGCCAGGTTCGCCCCGGAGCCGTGTTTGCTGTCCGCCACCACTTCCTTGGGTCGCTTCCCGTAGGCCTCCTCGATGCGGTCCATGGTCGCCACCGTGGCCTGCCCCTCGTCGCTATCGGGCAAAACGTCGGCATCCAGAATGAATCCTCCCTGGCCATCCACGGCCCCCATGGGCGTGTAGTTGGGCGCGAAGCCTCCGTCCTTATTCGGTTGCACCGTCGCCTCCGGGTCGGCCACCGGCACCTTCGGGGCCTTCTTCTTCTTGTTGACTTCCTTGTCTTTCGAACCCGAGCCGTCCTTGCTCTTCTCCTCCTGCGCGCGAGCCTTCGCCAGGGCCTCGGCCAACTTCTCTTGCCGCCGCTTCAGGCTCGAAAGCTCCTTCGACAGACGGTGCGGCGTGGCCTCCTTGCCGAACAGCGTGTCCTCATGCCTGTCCTCTTCCTCGGCCCGGGCCAGCAGCTTCACCACCTGGCGGTCCAGCTCAGCAAGCCGTTCCTCCAGGCTCGCCGCGCTCGCCGTCGCGTGCCGGCTGCTGTTCGCACGCACCCGCGTGCCATCCAACCCCACCAGGTTCAGGCAGGCCACCCCCATCCGGATGCTCAGCATCCCAACGAAACGGAACAGCTCCCTGATCCCCTCCCCGTGGTCTGTGCGGAATTTCGCAAAGGTCGAATGGTCCGGACAATGGCCCCGCGAGAGAAGCATGAAGTCGATCCGCGTCCGGCACGCATCCTCCAAGCGGCGGCTGGTGCGAATCCCAAGCGACATCCCGTAGACCATTGGCCCGGCGATGTACCGAGGATGGATCGGCGGCTGGCCCATGCACAGCACATACCCCTGTTCCCACGACGACCAATCGTATTCCTCCAGCACCTCGTCCACCAAGAGCGCCGGGTGGTCTGGCGGAAGGCACTGGCGCACCGTCGGGTAGAAGAGCAACGTCTGGTCCGGGTCGTGCGGCGCTCTGGCCCAGTGGCCCATGTTTTGTCCTCGCGCGGTTGCAGGATCCCTCGTCCCGCACACATCCTATTTGAATCCCCGCGGGATTGCAATACCAATCTCCGGCTCTCTCGGCAATTCTCAGGCCGATTAAATCGACAGCCCCTGAAGGCGGTTCCTGCTTCCGGGACCCGACCGCGGGGTCCGCTTAACTTCACGCCATTCACGCCTCGTGCCTTCTTCCGATGAACCCGTCTCAGGACTCGGGCTGGAAGCCCCGCAGGCCCGAGGAATAGGCGACGATCATGTCGGCATCCTCGTCGCCGATGCTGGTGGCGTTGTGGGGAATGCCGGCGTCGAGGACGATGGTGTCGCCCGCCTCCAGGACCACCGACTCATCGCCGATGGTGTGCTCGAGCCTGCCCTTGAGAAGGTAGAGCGCTTCCTCGCAGTTGGGGTGGCTGTGCTTTGGATTCGACATGCCTGCCTTGATGACGACGCGGCCGAGCGTGAGGCCCTCGGCATTGCCGATCTTCTGGCTGGCCAGCCAGCACAGGCTGCCCCAATCCTCGTCGATCTGATGCGCGGCGGCTTCTGAAGCCGGACGAACGTTGCTCGCCATTCAGCGTCTCTCCTTGTAGGGCGTGCACACCTGCACGCGGAAATCATCAGCGCGGGCCCAGCGGGATCACCTTCCCCGGCCCTTCGGCAAACGCCTCGAAGATCCGCGTGGCCTGCCGCGCCTGCTCCAGGGTGCCCTTCGCGGGAGGCCGGCCCTCAAGGATGCAGCGCGCGAACTCGTTGACCTCGTTGTAGTAGCCGAGCAGGAAGAG
>CP070816.1:1797645-1807391 GCA_020344235.1 Armatimonadota bacterium | reverse complement strand
GTGCCAGGGCTGCCGGTTGGCCGCGGAGGGCGCATTGCGGCCGGCCTCGATGATGGTGTGGAGATCTTCATCGGGTATCGACTTGTGCTCGTACTTGCGGACGCTGCGCCGTTGCATTATTGCGACGATGGTGTCGAGTGCCACTGCTTACAACCCCCTTTCCTGAAGTACGGACTAGTTCGCTCGCACTTCCCCCAGCACCTCGCGCAGTCTCTCAACCGGCAGCGCGCCCTCACGCAGCACTTCCGGGGGGTCGGTGGCGAAGCTGATCACTGTCGACTCCTGCCCTCCGGGCGCGGGGCCCGCGTCCAGGAGAAGCTGTGCCAGGCCGGCGAGGTGATGCAGCGCCTGCTCCGCGGTCGTCGGGGCCGGCTGGCCGCTGCGATTTGCGCTGGTGCTGGCCAGTGGGCAGCCCGCGGTGTCCGCGACGAGCCGAGGCACGATGTGCGCCGGGAGGCGGAGCCCTATGGTGTCGCTGCCGGCCCTGACGGCGGCAGTGGCGGGGCTGCGATCCCCAAGGACGACGGTCAACGGGCCGGGCCAGAACTGCTGCATGGCGAGCGCCGCGGCTTCCGGGACCCGCTCGACTTGGGCGCTTACCTGCGCCATGTTGCGGAGCAGCAGGGCGAGGGGCAGGTCGCGGGGTCGTCCCTTTGCCCGGTATACGCGATCCACCGCCGCTGGCTGGTTCGGGTCACAGACCAGCCCGTAGACGGTATCGGTGGGCAGTACCACCAGACCCCCCTCCCGGATGACCTCGGCCGCGCGCCGAATCGCGTCGGGGTTTGGGTCCTGCGGGTCCACCGCGAGGATTTCCGTCTCTTCTGCGGGCATCGCCGCTCACTCCCGTCGCCAGCCGATGACCACGCGGTCGATCCCCGCGTGGTCGGCGATGACTTCGATTCGAGACAGCCGACCGGCTCCAAGCAGCTTCGCCGCCTCAGATGCCTGCCCTGCGCCAACTTCGAGCGCGGCGAATCCGCCGTCCGCGAGATGGTCGAAAACCTGAACGCATAGTCGCCGAATGTGGCCCAGCCCGTCGGCGCCGCCGTCGAGAGCGGCCCGGGGCTCGAAATCCCGCACCTCAGGCTCCAGCTGCTCGAACTCGTCGGTCCGCACATAGGGGAGGTTGGCGAGAATGCAGTCTGCCGGCCCGCGCACTCCCGCGAGCAAGTCGGCGCAGATGAGGGAGACGCGGCGGCCGACCTTGTGGCGGCGGCAGTTCTCGCGCGCGAGAAGCAAAGCGGGAAAGGAGACATCGGTCGCGGTCACGCGGACTTGCGGCAGGTGCTGCGCCAGCGCCACGGCAATAGCTCCACATCCAGTCCCCACTTCAATCGCGCGGCGTGCTCCGGCTGCGCGTGCTCTCTCGATCGCCGCCTCCACCAGGATCTCGGTTTCGGGGCGCGGTACGATGGCGCTCGGCGAAACGCGGAACGGCAGGGAGTAGAACTCGACCTCGCCGAGCAGGTAGGGGAGCGGCTCCCGCGCGGCGCGGCGGGCAGTGAGCGCTTCGAGCTGAGAGAGTTGGTCGGCAGAGAGCCGGCGGTCGGGGTGGAGCAAGACCGATTCGCGGCTGACCCCGGAGACTGCCCTCACCAGGGCCTCGGCCTCTGCTCGCGGCCGCTCTATTCCCACCTCCGAAAGACGTCCGGCAACCGAGGCGATGGCGGAGGCCACGGGCGACGGCGGCTTGATCGCCTCTCGCATCGGTGGTCTCAGCCGGCGCCGGCAGTCGGCTGGTCCATCCGCTGGAGCCGTTCCTGCTCGCCGAGGGCATCGAGGATGGCGCTCAAGTCGCCGTCCATTATGCCCGGGAGGTTGTGCCAACTGCGGCCCAGCCGATGGTCGGTGACGCGGCTTTGAGGGTAGTTGTAGGTCCGAATCTTCTCGCTGCGGTCGCCGGTCCCCACCTGGCTGCGGCGTACGGCCGCGATTTCCGCCTCCTGCTCGGCCTTGGCGAGTTCGTAAAGGCGCGCCCTCAGGAGGCGCATGGCCTTATCTCGATTGCGGTGCTGAGAGCGCTCGTCCTGACAGGAGATGACGATGCCAGTGGGCGTGTGGGTAATGCGGACCGCGGTCTCGTTCTTCTGCATGTGCTGTCCGCCGGGCCCGGAGGCGCGGAAGACATCAATCTCGAGGTTCGCGGGGTCGATTTCGACCTCGACATCCTCGACTTCCGGCAGCACGGCGACGGTGGCGGCCGAGGTGTGAATCCGCCCCGACGATTCGGTGACAGGCACCCGCTGTACGCGGTGAACGCCGCGCTCGTGCTTGAGGCGGCCGTAGGCGCGCCGTCCCTTGAGCGAGAGGACGACCTCTTTGTAGCCTCCGGCGTCGCCGGGGTTCTGGCTGAGCAGCTCTGTCTGCCATCCGATCTCTTCTGCGTGACGCATGTACATCCGGAGCAGATCGCCGGCGAACAGGGCGGCCTCTTCCCCGCCCGTCCCGGCGCGAATCTCTATGATTACGTCGCGCTCGTCATCGGGATCTCTGGAAGCCAGTTCCTCCTCCAGGAGCGCGAGCAGGTCCTCGCGGCGCTGACGCAGGCGAGACAGCTCTTGAGAGAGTTCGGCGTCGCTCTCTTCCGCGAGCAGCGATTCGCCCTCGCGGATGTCGTCCTCCACGTGGAGGAGGTCTCGGTAGCTCGTCACCGCGGGCTCGAGGCGGGCCCTCGCTTTGCCCACTTGCCGCAGAAGCCGCGCGTCCGCCACCACTTCGGGGCGAGCTAACTGCTCGCCCAGCTCGTCGTACTCGCGCCCCATGTCGGCCAGCTTGTCTCGCACCTCAGGGTTCATGATGGCCTTGATTCTACGCCGCGCTCTTCGCTCCGTCCAGCTCCAGCGCGGCCTCGACGGCGAGGACCGCCACCTGTACCTGTTCGGGCGAGGGCTCCCGTGTGGTGATCTTCTGGAGCCACATTCCGGGCGCGACCAGCACGCCGAGCAGGCGGGAAGACTTGCGCCTGCCGGCCAGCTTGACCAGTTCGTAGGATATGCCAGCGACGAGCGGCAGGAGCGCCAGCCGGGAGAGCAGCCGCCAGTACCAGACCGGCCAGCCCGCGACCGCGTGGACAAGGATGCCGATAAAGAGCACCATGAAGATGAAGCTGGTGCCGCAGCGCCGGTGCACGGTTGCATGGGGCGCCGCCTCTTCTTCGCTGTAATCGCCGGTTTCCTCGAAGGCGTTGATCACCTTATGTTCCGCGCCGTGGTATTGGAAGACGCGACGCATGTCCGGCATCAGAGAGACGCCAAAGATGAAGAGGACGAAGAAGCAGAACCTAATCAGCCCTTCAACGAAGTTCAGCAATAGGGCGTGCCAGTGCAACCCCTCGATGACTGCGCTCGGCAACAGGACGAATCCGCCTATCACCACCGCCAGGGCGAAAGCGATGGAGAGCCCATACTGGAAAGCGCTGGGAGGCTCAATCCCCTCACCTCGCGCAGCAACGTCGGCGGAAGCCATCAGCGACCGGTAACCGACGATCAGGGTATCGATCAGCGCTGGGGTGCCGCGAATGATCGGCAGGTTCAGCAGGCGATGTCGCTGGGTGAGGGCCTTCCAGGGGTGTCTCGCCACCTGAATCCCGCCGTCGGCGAGCCGGAGCGCGGTGGCATATCCGGTGCGCCCCCGGATCATGACACCTTCGATGATGGCTTGGCCGCCGTAGGAGAAGTTATCCTTGGCCATTGGGGAAACCGTCCCCGCTAGCGCTTGGCCCCGGATTTCTCCTGGCGAGCCTTCGCCTGCTTCTGATAGCGCTCGTATCGCTGGCGGAAGCGCTCGACCCTGCGCTCGGTGTCTACGATCTTCTGCCGCCCGGTGAAGAAGGGATGGCAGTTCGAGCAGATCTCGATCCGGATCTCGGGAACGGTGGCGCGGGTGACGAAGCTGTTGCCGCAGGCGCAAGTCACCTGTGCCGGGACATACTTCGGGTGAATGCCATCCTTCATTTGGCGACTCCTGAGAACGATTCTGTCCCCGACCCGCCCAACAGGACCATCATAGCGGCCCGAAGGGGGCGTGTCAACGCCAACTACGCCGCAGCCACACACTGGGCAGAGCCGGGGCACGGCGAATCGCGACGGGGTGTAGTGGCGCCCCGTTGTGTTGTGGGGGACGGGTGGGTCCAACGGTGGCGAACGAGCGGTGATCTCCCGAGAGACTACTCTTGCTTCATATCTCCGAGGGGCGGGGTGTCTGGCGACCACGTTGAGTCAATGTCGGTCGGTAGCAGGCTGACGCCTTTGTAGCGCTCGTACAGCCGGACAATGTCTCGCATGGTCTCTACCGAGAGCTGCTCTCCGGGCCGTGACCCGAAGCCGAATTCCGGATCTCGACAAACGACGGCAAATGCCTGCTGAATTGCCTCCGGCCGGGTGAGGCCGGTCTCGGTTTCACTGCCATAATCGTACGGGCGCAGGAAGTACGAGAGTTCCCGTCCGAGGGCCCTCGCGTATTTCTGCAGGGTGGACTGCTTCACCCAGGCCTGTTGCTCGACGTAAGAAACAGCACGCTGGCTCACACCAACCCTTTCCGCCAGTTGGAGCTGATTCAGCTCCAGTGCCTCTCGGGCCTCTCTGATGCGTCTACCTACGTTCACGTCTGGCATAGGCGACGGCCTCTATCCTGAAGAGTGGATCATACGCACATACATGGTTCAGAACGAAGATACCACATGTGTAACCTTCTGTGTGTTACAAGTTCAAACATATTAGTTACCTTTGAAGGGATCGGCAAGAGGATTTATCGAGCTAGCACTTGACATAATACATGAACAGTGGTACTATGGGAGGGCTGCACTGCTCAGCAGGGCTGTAGCACGCTTAAGCCTTCTGTTGGGCTTCGGCGAAGAAACTACAGCTTCTCAAAACAAATAGCGACGCCTTCGACCGGCACGCATCGAGTACAGGTTGGGGATTCGTGAGAATTGTGAGAGTGCCGATCTATCACGAGGGTACTTTTCGGGCCGTTGTTGCGGCGGCCGAGCGGGCCGCCGGGTGTTTCCGCCGTGGTGGCGAGTATTGGGAGCCTCTGAAGGTGGGGCGGGGATTCGGCCTCTACTGTCGAGCGCCGTACGACCTCGCGTGGGTGCAGGATAGGGTCGAGGATTATGAGTTCTTCTTCTACCGTCGGCTGTTGCAGGGCCACTGCGGCCGGGATGGCTCGTTGAGGCCACGCACGCGGCTGCTGCGAGGGCCCGCGGGAGTCTATCGTGGCTCTGCCCATGTTGAACGGGAATGCCGATGATGGTCGATCGAGGACCGCAGAGAACGGGCACGCACGGCATTCTGCCCCGTCTGGTCCGCAAGTATGTGGAGCTGTCCGATCTCTGCTATCGCGTCTCTGTAGTCGCTCACGACAGACGGGGGCGCTTTCAAAAGGGACACCGCGCCCGCAGTCCCCACCCTGCTTTCCTGAAGAAGGTAGATCTCGACGAGGCCCTGGTCGAGGTCTACAGGAGGTTCTTCGATTCCTCATACCGGGTCAGTTCGACCTCGACCTCGAAAAGTCGCCGCCAGGGCAGGGAGATGACAACCTCACCCAGAGGTCCGTGCTCCGGCCCGGCGAGCAACTCGGAGTAGATCGAATGGGCAAGTGGCTCTAGCTCTGCGCTGACATACTGCTCCAGCTCCGCCCAAGCGCCCCCCAGAGCGTAGGGGTCGGCACGCGCCGCCTCTGCGCGCGCGATTGCGCGCTGGCGAACTTGGGACTGGTATCCATAGTCGTCCACCAGACGGGAGGCGAGGAATCGGGCGGAGGCGGCGCGCGGGCGCGGCGGTTCTGCGCGGTCACCGGTCGCCTCCAGGCAGAGCTGGCTCACGACGGTACCCGCGGTGTTGGCGGCGGTGTTCCAGGCCGCGAACGCGTGGAGGTGCCGCGCGGCTCCAGCTTTGGCGAGAGCGGCAATCAGCTCTGGGTCAGCCCCGTTGCAGTACGCGACGTCAGCCAGGCCCAGCGGCCGCCCGGCAGCCTTTGCCGCGCGGATGCGCTCTGCCATGCTCTCCGCCTGAAGCGAGAGGGACGGCGTTTCGCCCAAGGGGGGCGCCTCGGTGATGTCGCGCTGACGCTCCCGAGGGGTGTGCACGAAGAGTATGGCGTCGGCTTCTCGCGGCACGACCGGACGAGCGCCGGCGGCGAGTATCTGGCTCTCGACGGTTTCGCGCAGGGGCTGACTCTCGAACTGCGGGATGATATCGGCCCCCGCGTCGGTTGCGTAGTCCACAGCGATTCCCAGCGGCCTCTCGCCGGCGGAGAGGCAGTGGCGCGCCGTTAGGATGAGGCCGGCCTCGTCGGCGCCCGGATGAATGGATGCTCGGTCGTTCACGCGGAATTCCGCGGCTTGGTGGCGGAGCGCGAGCTGCTCTGGGACGTGAAGACCAACGGGCGCGGCGTCCTCCTGGGCGAGCACGAGGTAGTCCACGACACCGTCGGCCACGAGTTGGATGGCGGCCCGGTTGATTGCATGGTTCCGCCTGCGGACCTCGAGGTAGCTGGCGAGGACAGATGGGTCGAGGCGCGCGGAAATGGCATCCAGCTCCGTGCGCGCCTCTTGCTCGGCGAGGCGCTCCACTCTGTCGACCAGTTGCGAATAAGCCCGCAGAAGCTCGTGGATCTCCAGGTCGGCCGCGGATGCCACGGTCGTTCCGAGCCTGGTGATGAGGCTGAAAGCGTATATCAGCAGGTCAGGCCGGTCGCGCCGGAGGCTTCGCAGCGTGTGCAGGCGGCGCATAGCCAGGTCGAGCTGCACGGCCGGGGAGCGCGAGTTGACCAGGCCGCCGTAGCACAGCATATCGAGGGATATCACGAGGCGTCCGCTCGCAGACTTGCGCAGCCAGTCGGCGATGGCGTGGCAGTCTCCCGGCTCAGTGAACCAGCCCAGAGACTCACGGGGCGGAATGCTCACCTCCCATCCTGCGGCCGGCGCGAGTTGGACAGGAAAGAGCCGATTGCACGGCCGATCATCCAGGGGAACGAGGCCCAGCGTTGGCAGCGAGATGATACGCTTCTCCTCGCGCGAAGTGGATCTATTCTAGCCGGGGTCAGGCGGCTGTCAACCCTTGCGGGATTCAGGCGGACGCAACCCCTTATCGCAGGCGCTCGCCTTGCGTGGCAGTTCGGCGGGGCGCTTGGGCGTTGTCCCGAACAGGAATCAGCCGGTGTGAGAGCAAAGACTGCGAGGACGGTCCGGCGGCGTGTCGAGTTGCCAGAAAGCGCGGGGCGCCGGCGGGCTGAGTCGCACTCACTGTCGAGGGCGAAAGCGGGTTATGGCGTCAAGGGATCAACTACATGTCGAGAAGCGAGAAGGATACCATCTGCTGCTGGATCCGGCGGCCCCGAATTGGCTGGCCACGAATGAGGACGGGAACTGGATTCTTCATCAACTGAGGGCGGGCCGATCGCGGGACGAAGTCAGCTATCGCTATGCCAAACGGACGAACGTGAGTCTGCGGCGCGGCCTGGCACTGGTGGGGCGATTTGCGGACGAGGCCGGCCAGTTCGCAGCACTGCCAAATCGGTCTCCCTATCGAGGAAGAGCCAGCTATCTGAGGCCGGCGCGGCTGAGGGAAATCTGGCTGCACGTGAGCGACCGCTGCAACCTCGCGTGTCGGCACTGCTTGGTCTCCTCCGGGCCCCGCGGGCGCGGAGGCGTGCCCTTTGACGAACTCCTCGGCATCGTGCGCCAGGCGTGCGACCTCGGGGCCGACACGTTCTACTTTACCGGCGGCGAGCCACTTCTCCGGGAGGACGTGCCAGCCCTAGTGCGAGAGGTCACGTGCAACTACAAAGCAGCGGCAGTCGTCCTCACTAATGGCACGCTGATAGACGAGAAGCTGGCAAGCGGCCTGGCGGCGCTGCCTCGCCAGCGGCTGCATCTTCAGGTGAGCCTGGATGGCTCCTCCGCGGAGCGCAACGACGCGGTACGATCGCCCGGAAGCTTCGATGGAGCCGTGCGCGGCATCAGGGCAGCGCGGGCTGTGGGCCTGAACGTCACAGTGGCGTCCGTGGCGCTGCGCGAGAACCTCGACGATCTGATCCCGCTCGCGGACCTGGTGCGCGGCCTCGGAGTTCGACAGCTCCACCTGATGTGGCAGCACGTGCGCGAGCGGGGTGGCTGCACACCCCGCGCCGGAATGCGCCGGCTCGTGGCGGCGGTATCCGACCTTCATCGCTATGCGCGTGCCGTCGGGCTGGTCGTTGACAACATCGAGAACTCCCGACGCATGGTCAACGGCGATCCCAACATCAAGTACGACTTGTCGAATGCTTGCTGGGACAGCCTCGCCATCCACCGCGACGGCCGTGTCTTCCCATCGGCCTGTCTCGTGGGGATTGAGTCCGAGGCTGCCGGGTCGCTGTTCGAGTCGTCCCTCGAGGACATCTGGCTGAACTCCGACCTGTTCGCGGCCAATCGCGCACGCACGGTGATAGAGAGCGACGGCATCAATGGCGACCCTTGGGTGTTCCTGCACGGCGGCGGAGATCCTGAGCAGGCCTATTTCGCCTCGAATGGAGACGGCGAGGAGGCCATAGATCCCTATCTGCCGCTCCACAGGGCCATCGCGCGGCAGATCATCGACGAGACCGTCGCGGAGCGCCGCCGTCTGATCGGCTCGCATCCGCCGGGGCCTGTGGTCTATCACTTGATGGGGGATGACGGCTATGGGTGTCCGATCGAGGCGGGGGTGCACAACGGCGGCGCATACAAGGTTGACTTCGTGCACTCCAACTGCGTGCTGATCCAAGATGTCATCGCCAAGTCACGGGCGCAGATCCGCGAATACTATGGGGAAGCGGCGCGCGAAGCGAAGACTGATATCTGCCAGCCGGTCGCCCTTGACCCGGGGCTGGTGTCCCACATACCGGAGGATGTGGTCGCGCGCTCCTATGGATGCGGCAGCCCGGTGCTGACCGCGAGCCTGAGGCAAGGCGAGATCGTGCTGGACCTCGGGTCGGGCGCGGGCATGGAGTGCTTCATCGCCTCCCGCTTGGTCGGGCCGAGCGGCCGGGTCATCGGGGTGGACATGACCGATGACATGCTGCGCTTTGCCACCGACGCGCGGAGCCGAGTGGTCGAGCGGCTCGGCTATGACAATGTGACCTTCCAACAGGGAATCCTGGAAGCTCTGCCGGTGGCCGACGAGAGGGTTGACGCGGTGATCTCAAACTGCGTGATAAACCTGTCGCCGGAGAAGCTAAAGGTCTTCGCGGAGATCAGGCGGGTGCTCAGGCCGGGCGGCCGGCTGGTGCTCAGCGACATCGTCAGCCGATCTCCGCTGCCGCCGGAGATCCGGTTCAACCCGCGGCTGAAAGGGGAATGCATCGCGGGGGCGCTGACAGAGAGGAAACTGCTGACGATTCTGAGCAAACTGGGTTTTGTGGGGCTGGAGGTGGCACAGAAGAGTCACTGGCGCAGTGTGGATGAGGTGCCGTTCGACACCGTTACAGTCCGCGCGTGGAAGCCGGCCCCGAGTTCACGGGTGCTCTACAGCTATCCGGGTCCGTTCCGCTCCGTCGTCCTTGAATCGGGGGAGGAGGTGCTTCGAGGCGTGCCGACAGAGATTCGGTCCGCGCTCATTCCCCCCGTCACGAATGGGGGCCGCGGCGCTCAGGCGCGCAGCTCGGCGGGGGAGAACCAGGTTCGCCTTCGAGACTGTATGGTGTGCGGTGCCCCCCTGGTGTATCTGGACCGCGAAGTCGCGTTCCGGTGTCACTACTGCGGGCAGTCGAAACAGGCCAAT
>CP070816.1:1794718-1797545 GCA_020344235.1 Armatimonadota bacterium | reverse complement strand
GGTCGGCGAGCAGGGCCGCGTCGGCTTGTGCGTTGAGATCGCCGGATCGGCCTTGCTGGGCCATGCGATCGAACCGGGGACGGTCCAGCATGAACAGGGTCTCGTCGAAGCTGGGGAGAAACACGTCGGCGTGAGGGAGAGCGCGCTGGAGTATGTGGCGCCAGTTCGCCTTGCCGGCCTCTGAGGCGGGGTCGGGGCGCGCCATGTCGAGGGAGGTGGTCAGGCCTCGCTCTTTGACTCGGTGGAGGAGAGCGCTGAGTTCTGCGCCGCCGTCGAGGAACATGCGGCGCATGAGAGGGGGATAGCCGAAGTGGAAGAGGCGTGCGCCGGAGAGCTGATCGTAGTCTATGTCATCTGCGCCGAAAGTGTCGTTGGCGCCGGGGCAGTGTAGGAAGATGCGGTCCACGCCGGGCGGGCTGATGACAACAGTGTAGGAGGTGGCGAGGCCCCTTTCGACGATCATGCCCTCGGCAAGCTCGGGGGCCGCGGCGCGAAGGATGTCGAGGATGGCGCTTCCCACAAGGTCGTCGCCGACTTTGCCCATGAGCTTGCACGGAACGCCGAGGCGGTGGAGAGCGAGTCCGGTGTTGGAGACGGGGCCGCCGGTCGCGGTGGTGAGCGGGCCCATCTCGATTAGCCTTCCGGGGGTGAGGAGGGCGTCGAGGCCGGCCTCTGCGGTTTCGAAGGTCGGTATCATGTCCAGGCAGATGTGCCCGGCGACTACCGTTTGGATTTCCGGGCTCGGCAAAGTGTTCGCCTCCTGCTGACAAGGACGGGCGCGGCGACCGTTGAGAGAACGGGACGGCCCCCGGCGTTTGTAGTTTCCTGCCGATACGCGAAGTCCTCTCGGCAGGCCGGCCGTTCAGGGTTGACAGGCCGAAACCGCGCTCGTATGCTTACCCGCGAGGGTACCCGGCCGGCGCGGGCACACGCCGGCGTCTTAGTCTCTCCGGCTCCTGGGATGCGAAAGGGAGAAAGCCGCGATGGTGAAGGAGATATGCGTACTGCCGCGATTCGAGGCCGGAAGCATTGAGCTGGGGCGGATAGCGAAGTTCCGTTATGGGGGCGAGGTGGGAGAAGAGGTCGGGCGTCGGCTGACCAGAGACGACGCCGTCGGCATGCTCGAATGGATGCTCACGGTGCGGGCCTTCGAGCAGATGATCGTAGCGCTGAAGGACGGAAGAGTGAAGTCGCACGAGGGGTTCTCTTTCACGGGTGCGACGCATCTGTCCATCGGGCAGGAGGCAGTGGCGGTGGGGACTATGGCGGCGCTGCGGCCAGACGATTACATCACTTCGACGCATCGAGGCCACGGGCATGCCATCGCGAAGGGGGGATATGCGATTCTCGCTATGTCGGCGGAGAGGCTCGCGGAGTTTGCAGGGAAGCGGTACCAGGGACAGCCGCGGGAGGAACTGCTGGAGCGCGCGCTGGAGGTGCACCTGTTCCGCACGATGGCGGAATTGCTGGGCAGGGAAGATGGTTATTGCCGGGGCCGGGGCGGGGGGATGCATATCGCTGACTTCAACGTGAATCACCTGGGCGCGAATGCGATTGTGGGCGGCTCGCTGGGGATCGCTACCGGGGCGGGGCTGGCTGTCCAGAAGCTTGGTGGGAGCGAAGTGGTGGCTTGTCTGTTCGGGGATGGGGCGGCGAACAACGGGATCTTCCACGAGTCGCTGAATTTCGCGGCGATGGGCCAGCTTCCATATGGTCTGCCTGTGATCTACTTGATAGAGAACAATCAGTACGGGATGACGGGGCAGCAGCAGGGGGAGGTGACGGGCATTGAGTATCTGGCGCGGCGGGGGGCGGCGTATAACCGCGAGAACATGCATGCCGAGGTGGTGAACGGCATGGATGTGCTGTCGGTGTGGGATGCGGTGACGCGGGCGGCGGAGCTGTGCCGGGAGAAGAAGGGCCCGGTGCTGCTGGAGTGCGTCACTTATCGCTATATGGGACACTCCCTTAGCGACCAGCGGGTGAAGTACCGGACTGCGGAGGAGGAGGAGGCGTGGCGCAGTTGTGACGCGATTGAGACGTACGAGCGCAGCCTGGTCGAGGCGGGAGTCATCACCGGGGAGGAGGCGGCGAAGCTGCGGGGGAAGGCGGAGGCGAGTGTTCAGAAGGCGCTCGAACAGGCGGTGGGAAGCCCGGAGCCCGATCCGGCGACGATAGCGGAGGGGCTGTTTGCGGACACGACATCGGGGCATGTCTCGCCTGATGTAAGGACGCCGAAGCTGCTTCGGCCGATGCGTCAGTACCGGCGGGACAGCGAGGGCCGGATAATGTACCGGCATGCGGTGTGCGAGGCGCTGGCGGAGGAGATGGAGCGGGATCGGCGAGTGGTGGTGTTCGGGGAGGACGTGGCGGACTACGGCGGCGCGTTCCAGGTGACGGTGGGGCTGCTGGAGTCGTTCGGGCGGGAGCGGGTGTTCAACACGGCGATCTCGGAGGCGGCGGTGGTGGGGGCTGCTGCGGGGGCCTCGATGTGCGGGCTGCGGCCGGCGGCGGAGATCATGTACATTGACTTCATGCCGCTGGCGATGGACCAGGCGGCGAATCAGGTTGCGAAGACGCGGTACATGTTTGGGGGCAAGGCGACGCTGCCGATGGTGGTGCGGACGACGGTGGGGGGAGGCAGGGGATATGCGGGGCAGCACTCCCAAAGTCTGGAGGCGATGCTGACTCAGGTGCCTGGGTTGAAGGTGGCGGCGCCCTCGACCGCCTATGATGCGAAGGGGCTGCTGAAGTCGGCGATCCGGGACGACAATCCGGTGATCTTCATCGAGCACCAGCTTCTCTACACGGAGAAAGGCGAGGTGCC
>CP070816.1:1788809-1794618 GCA_020344235.1 Armatimonadota bacterium | reverse complement strand
CGTGGGGCCGGCCGAAGCGGCGGGCCAGCTCGGAGACAGGCACGCGGAACAGGCCATGAAGCCCAGGATTGCTGTCGTTCTCCAGCACGTCAATACAGCGGGCCAGGCCGTGCGCCTTCAGGTAGCCGAGGCGATAGGCCGGGCTGATCTCCGAGTAGTTCATGTAGAGGTCGAAGTTGGGCATCACTGCGAACCAGGGCCCGTGCGGCGCTATCGTCTCGATGGCCGGTATGGCCGGCCGCTCATCTTCCCGGAAGGCGGAGATGAGCTTGCGCTCGGGCACCCCGATGGGGCCTCCGATCCGCTTCTCGCTCTGCTCGAGGAAATCACGCGGCACTCTCTCAAGATCGGCCTCCGTGGGGCGCAGGTGCTCGATGCTGAATGCCTCGCCATCGGGCGACGGCAGGTGCGTCCAGAAGACGAACGGGCCGCCGAGGGCCTCGCAGCGCTTAAGAAGGCGCATATCGTCTGCCAGCGAGATCAGCTCAGGCAGGTCGGGGAGGAGACGCTTGGTGAAGAAGACCTGCCAGCGCGGCCGAATGCCGGCCGCGAGCAGGCGCTCTGTGGCGACCAGTAGATCCTCGAAAGCGCCCCGGCGGCGGAAGGCCCAGTCGGTAACCTTCTCCATACCGAAGAAGGAGAGCTGCGCGACCCGCACGCCGATGCTGTAGGCCCATTCGGCGTACTCGGTGTCTCTGGCGAGACGCCATACGCCCAGCAGCTCGTTCTGCGGCCTGAGGGAGGGCAAGTCGGAAAGCTCCTGCTCCAGGTCGTAGAGATGCCGGTAGTGCCGAGAGTAGTCGGGCTCGCGCACCCACGTGGAGAGGCGCATGTGCTGCCAGGCCGGGCGCTCCTCCCCTTCCCTTCTGAATTCCCGGAACTGCGCGACGACCCAGCGCAAGTCGTCCTCCGTCATGCGCCGGTTCGACAGCGCCTCATGGCTGAGCCAGCAGTGCCGGCAGCGGTTCGGGCAGCCGGACATGTCAAGTGCAACGCCGATCTGTTCTCTCGGCAAAGCAGGCATCAAAGTATCCCGTGGTGCATATCAGAAGTCTATGTCCAGTTCCATCTGCAGGCCGACTATCCCGGTTCCCAGGCTCGCACGGAGCCGCCACACGTATGTGCTGTGAGGATGTCCCGCCATCAGGAGCTTGTGTCTATTCATCTCTGCACACCCGTGCTCGTCCGCCTGCGAACCTTGGCGATGCGCTTCTTTCGCAGCCGACGCCGCGCCCGGCTCAGCCGGGTCTTCACGGCCGAGGGCGTTAAGCCGAGCCGGTCAGCCACCTCGGCGTGGGAGTAGCCGCTGATGTGGTAGAGAAGCACGGCCCGGCGAGTGGGCCCACTGAGCGCGGCCAACCCCTCCCGCACTCGCTTGTTCAGCTCGACCTGCTCGAGGAAGTCCGCGTCGGTCAGACGCTCATCGTAGGGCTTTAGGCCGTCCGTCGGAATCTCGCGCTGCGGGCGCCTGGCTTCTGAGAGAACTACGCGCTCTGCGATCCTGCGGACCCAAGCGTCGAAACGAGCGGGATCGCGGAGATCGGCCAGACTGCGATAGGCCTTGAGGAACGCTTCCTGGGTGGCGTCGCCCGCTGCGTGGAAGTCCCGAAGCCGGCGGTTGGCGAGCGCGAAGACGGAGTCGCGGTGGCGCGCGACGAGTTCACCGAAGGCCTCTCGGTCTCCGGCGAGCGTGGCAAGCACCAATTGCTCGTCGCTCCGGCGATCCGCCACCGCGGATTCCTCCCGTTCTCAATCCCAACCGTCTCAAACCAAGTCGGGCCCATAGACCACCAAACTGCGCCTCAGTCGTTGATGCGACGCCCTACGCGCTCCTCGACCGGCAGAGCAGCGGACCCCATCGGCTTCTGGCGGCCGTCTCGCACTCACTCATCAGCCATCCCGCCAGTTTCTCGCGGCTGATGGCTTCGGTCGGATGGCAGTTCGCATACACCGCACAGAATGCCTCCAGCGCGGTCGCTCTCCGCTGCTCGGCGAAGAAGCGGTCCAGCTTCAGACCCAGCCATTCGCTCGCCATCGTGTACGTCAGCCCGAGCCGTGCGTCGAAGGTCGCCGGATTTTGCGTGGGCGAAGCCCAGCCCCTCTTCCTCCTGACGAAGCTGGCCTTCACCGGAAGCCGGTATCCCGCGGTCCGACCTTCTCCCACATACCTGAACTCGCGGTCGGTCAGCAGGTACTGCACTACATCCGGCGGCACATCATCTCTGAACCGTGTCTCGCCCCAACGTTCATCGAAGTGCACTCCCTCGCGGTATCGGTCGAGGTCGATGACGCTGACCAGAATCGCCGGCCTGCCGTCGAACTCCCTCGCCCGGTTCCGCGCAAAGGTGAGCGGCGTGCTCGTCTTCACCGCCATCCACACGCCCTTGCAGTGGAAGAACCCGTGCTCCAGGATCTTCTCCGCCCGCTCCAGGCTCGTCCCGTGCCACAGCACGAGGTTCCGCTCCTTCGTCTCCTGGTACAGCGGCGACGCGAGTGCGCCGTGCTCCACCGCGAAGTCATTGAGCGAGGAGTCGGCTCTCTGCTGCTGCCGCGCCGCGTACGCCTCCGCGATATGCAGGAAATCCCATTCCCACTTCGGCCCGCGCAGCAGATCGCCCAGCTTCAGCCTTCGCCTCAGCCTCCGCCGCGAGCCGCCAACTTGTGAGCGCCGCTTCATAGTGCCTCCCGGATCCCCGCCAGCGCCTCATCCCAGCCTCTTCCGAAAGCCGAAGGTCCGATCAAGGAACCTGAAGCCGAAGTTCGTGTAGAAGAGGTAGGCGCGCCAGTTGTTCCAGTCGGTGCTTATCATGGCGTGGCGGACGCCCGCCTTGCGCATCTCGGCCAGTCCTCGCGCGAGCAGGTACTTCCCGAGCCCCTTTCCCTGGAGCGGGTCGTTCACATGAATGCTGCTGCAAGAACACCAGTCCGAAAGCTGCGGGCGCCGCGAATCCGACCCCAGCCAGACCATGACGCACTCCCCGATCTCCTGTTCGCCCTGCTTCGCGCGCACCACGACGCGCGGCCCGGAGGTGCCGACTTCCTCCTTGCGAGCAGTAACCTCGAACTCAAAGTCCGGCCTGCTCACCCTTGGCGGCTCGAAATCGGGGCACTCGAAGACCACCTCGCTCTCAGACACCGAGTAGCCCGCCATCCCGAGCAACGGAGGCACGTGAGAGATCCGCTCTGAGATGTGCGCGCAGGGGAGGGAGTAAAAGGGATACATGTAGTTGTAGTGTCCCGCGACCACCTCCGACCGCTCCCGCTGCCGCAGCCAGTCCTCCGCTGAATCGAGCAGGGCCTGCCCGACTGGTCGCTGCCCTGGCCGGTAGGCCAGGAAACGGATGATTCCCGGCTCCCCCTTCACATGCCATTCTTCAGTCGCTGGCGCGGCCACGCCGACGTGGACGAAACCCAGTATGGCGCTGCCTTCCTGGGCTGCCAGAATGTCCTCGTGTGCCAGCGGCTGCCGCTCGAGCCGCTTCAGATCGGAAAAGGACTCGCTGCCCACCGGCTCGCTGTACGGCATTGGCGCGATAAGCTCGTTGTAGCACCGCGTGACGCCGGCCGCCATATCCGGTTCGAACTGCACGATCTCCATCAGGCAGTCTCCCTACTGTCCTGCTGTGAGGCGCTTCCGGAAGCCGAAGGTCCGATCCAGGAACCTGAAGCCGAAGTTCGTGTAGAAGAGGTAGGCGCGCCAGTTGTTCCAGTCGGTGCTTATCATCGCGTGGCGAAGGCCCGCCTTGCGCATCTCCGTCAGTCCCCGCGCCACCAGGCACTTGCCAATGCCCCTCCCCTGCAGGCGGTCCGCGACGCAGAGCAGCCCGGCCGTGCACCAGTCAGCGAGCTGAGGACGCCAGCGGTCTTCGCGCAGCGAAAGCATGCTGAACTCCCCGACCTGCTCCTCTCCCTGCACGGCCGCGACGCTTACCTTCAACCCCGATGCGTGAGCCTGTGGTTTCTTGCAGAGCAACTCCACATCGGCGTCCGGTGCACTCACCTCAGGCGGCTGGAAGTCCCGCCACTCGAAGAACACCTCGCACTCAGGCACCTCGTAGCCGGCCATCCCGAACAGCGGCGGCACGTGGGAGATCTGCTCCGAGATGTTGCCCAGCGGGAGAAGGTAGAAAGGGTACATGTAGCCGCCATATTCGGCCACTACCGCGGTCCGCTCACGCTCCCGCGCCCACTGCTCGGCGGCTTGCAGGAGCGCGGCTCCGACGGGTCGTTCTCCGCGCCGGTAGCTCAGGAACCGGATGACGCCGGGCTCGCCCTCGATATGCCACTTGTGCGTCGGGGGCGCAGAGACTCCCACATGTACGAAGCCAGCGACCTCGCCAGCGTCCCGCGCAACCAGGATCTCTTCCTCCGTGCAGCCCTGCAACTGAGCATGCGTGAAGTCCGAAAATGCCTCCCGGGCCACGGGGCTGGAATACGGCATCGGCTCCACCAGCTCGTTGTAGCACCGCGCCACGCCGGCCGCCATTTCTTTTTCGAATGTCACGATCTCCATCGTGCTCCCGTCCTCCCCTTCCGGGCTCAGCCGAGCTTCCACACGCACGACGGCCGCTTCGGGAACAGCACGCTCAGGAGCAGCTTGGCCTCATCGCCTGCGCCGTAGCAGTCCGCGTACGAGCCCTCCAGCTCCTCCAGCGACCGATGCCCGAAGAGCAGGTGCAGGAAGGTCAGCCCCGGGAAGGCGGCCGACTCGGGCTCCTCGGGCCGGCCGGGCATCCAGGCCGCGACCTCTGTCAGGCGCCCCTTGCGGAACGCCATACGCACGCCCTCGCGGTAGAAGCTCAGCTTCAGCTCGCCTGTGTGGCCTACGGCGACCGACTCCGCAAGCCGCCGCTCGAGCACCGGCGCAATTCGCCTCAGGAAACCCGGCACATCCGGCACTCTAACGTAGAGCGCGTACGGGTCGCTCCGCCGCGGCAGCCGCCCACGAATGACCTCGTACACGGAATGGTCCGTGCCGAGCGAGAAGGCGAAAGTCGCGAACTCCTTCTTCTGCCGCGCGGCATACTTCTCGCCCGCGGCCGCGAGGTAGCGCACAACGCTCGGGGTGACGGCCAGCCAGCTTACGCCGGGCTTCAGCTCATAGACCGACGCACCGATTCCGTTGCCCCACAGCCGGGACTCGTGTGCCAGGAAGCCGACTCGTTCTCCGCCTGCGCTCTCGATCACGCGCAGCTCCTGACGCAGCATGGCATCCCTGCGCCGCCCATCGAGTTCATAGCGCCACACGGCCGGGCTTCGAACGCAGGAGAGCAGGTAGCGCTGGGTCCCCCGGCGGTAGACGCGCGCGATGAAGGACAGGTCGCCCTCCGCCGCCGGCCGCACCCGGTAAGGCTCCTTCTCGCCCTTCTTGAGCTTTGGCACATCGGGCTTGAAGCCGCTGCGGCCGCCGTACTCCTCTACGGCCATCTCGTAGCCGAACTGGCGGTAGAAGTTCGGGATACCTGTGATCGCCTGGAGCAGGTGATTGCGGCGCGCGCTCCAATCGTGGATCACCTCGAACTGCGCCCGCACGAGGCCGCGCCGCCGGTGCTTCGGCTTCGTGCCGACGAACTCGGGCAGGCCGACCCCGATCTTTATGCCTTCGTACGACCACGTCTGCGGGATCAGACACACGGCAGACAAGATGGCGCGAGTCTTGGTGTCCTCCACAATCGTGAAGTCGCCCGGCTTGAACGTGGGGTGATCGCCTGACATCAGATCTCTCGTCCAGGCGGTTATCCACTCCGGCCTGTCCTCCGACCCCGGCCGGCAGTGTATCTCGCAGTTGAACGCAGCGAGGGCCTCGGTG
>CP070816.1:1778966-1788709 GCA_020344235.1 Armatimonadota bacterium | reverse complement strand
GTCGCCATCAGCGACTCGCGGTAGACGGCAAGAGGCCCACAACGAACAACCCGTGGGGCAGGAGCTTCGTCTCCTGCCCTCTCTCTCGGTTGGGCAGGAGTTTGCCTCCTGCCCCAAAAGCGGCGGCCCCCTCCGCTCAGCCCCGCGAGTCCACCGCCACCGCGGCTCCGCCCTGCTCAGCGGAGGCGAGCATGGCAGCCGACACCTCCAGTGCGCGAAAACCGTCCGCGATGGGAATCTCCAGCGGCGTCTCCCCGCGTACGGCCGCGATGAAGTGCTCGCAGGCGGCCCGCGATGGATTCGCCGGCAGCGCAAAGCGGTAGACGCGCTCCCCTTCATCGTCTCTCTGCGCGACGCGCAGGCAGTCGAACTCGAACTGACTCGGCCCCTCGATGAGTGCCGTTGCCGCGCTCCCGACGACTCCGTGGCGAGTGGCCGGCACCGCCGACGCCCACGTCGCCTGCATGCCCGCGACAGCCCCCGAGCGGAGCTTCAGCGTGGCCGCCACGCAGATGTCGAACTCGAGCTGGTCGGGGTCCACCATCACATGAGCCGACGCGCTCGCGACGTCTCCCAGCAGGAAGCGCAGCAGATCAATGTTGTGAGACAGCGACTCAATGGTCATCCCGCACAGCTCGTCCGCATCGCGCCGCCAGCCACCCGTAGCTCCGAGGCCCACACGCTGACAGAGAAACATCATCGGCTTCCCGAGGTCACCCGCTTCGAGCAGCTCCTTGCACTTGCGCCAGGGCTCGTGGAACCGAAAGTTGAACCCGATGGCGGCTAGCGCCTCACTGCCTTCGGCAGCCGCCGCGATCGCCCGGCCATCCTCAACCGTCGTGGCCAGCGGCTTCTCGCAGTAGACATGCCGCCCCGCTTCGAGGCAGGTCACAACCTGCGCCCGGTGATGCTTGGGCGGCGTGCACACCCAGAGCACCTCGGACTCCTCGACGGCCTCCTCCAGGCTGGCCGTCGCACGGCCGCCCGTGAACGCGGCGAGCTGCTGCGCCCGCTCCTCGCTCATATCCATGCAGGCAGAGAATCGCACGCCCTCGACTTCGCGAAGCGCCTCCGCATGCTGCCGGGCGATGTATCCCGACCCAATGAAGCCAACTCTGATCTCCTGCTGTGCCATGTGCGTATCCCTCTGCGCAAACAGCCCCTACCCGGCGACGTCGCCGGCATGGGCCGTGCAGACGTTCCAGTTTGTAGGGCAGAAGCCTTCAGCCTTCGCGGCCGAAGCTACTTCGGCAAAGTATGCTCGCCCGCCTCGGGCGGCTTGCCTCCTGCCTGCATATCCCGGGCCCGTAGGCGGTGCTTCGGATGTGGACCCGATGGCGGCGATACTGCGGGGCGGGCTGATGCCCGACGCCCCACAATCTTCTTTCTCTCCCATCTCAGGACCGACCCCCCTATATGGAATCATCCCACTAACATCGTCTCCTTTTCGGATGTGAGAAGCGGGGAGTGCACTGGCCTAATGTCGCCGGGCCAACTCTCCCCGCTTCTCCCCGAACCCCCCAGGGAACCGCGCCGAGCACACAGAATAGACCGTTCTCGTGCCCGCGCCTGGGCTGGAGGAAAGGAGACCATAGCGAATGCCCCGAACTCTCTGGTCCTTCTCCCTGCTGTTATCTTGCATCCTCCTCATCGCACACCCCGCCCACACTGCCACACCGCCATCCCGCACCGCCGACACCTACCAGGTCATCATGTGGGTCCTCGGCGGCACCACGGACAACCCCGACCTCTTCTTCCAGCGCCTGCGGGAAGCCAACGTCACCGCAATCCAGGTCCATCCCGGCGAATCCCCTCAGCCCGCCCTCTCCCGCGGCTTCCGCTTCTACGTCGAGAACATCCACCGCATCGCCTTCCTCCACGAGAGAAAACCAATCTACCAGGCCGACTGGGACTCCTACACCTCCACTCGAGACAAGCAGCACCTCATCCGCAAGCCCTGCCTCCACGACCCGGATTACCTCGCCGAGGCCAAACGAGACATCCAAGACGACGTCCGTCAGTACGCGCCCCTCAAGCCCCTCCTCTACGACCTTGGAGACGAATGCTCCATCACCAGCTTCGCCAGCCCCATGGACTACTGCTTCTCCGACCACACCCTCGCCGCGTTCCGCGCTTGGCTGCGCGACCAATACGCCACCCTCGACGGCCTCAACAACGAGTGGGACACCAGCTTCTCCCATTGGGACGAAGTTGTCCCCATGACCACCTACGAAATCAAAGACCGCGAGCGCACGGACTCCGAGAACTACGCTCCCTGGGCCGACCACCGCACCTTCATGGACATCAGCTTTGCCGACTCCTGGCGACAGTTCCGCGCATGGGTGCGCGAGATAGACCCCTACACCCCCGTCGGGCTCGAGGGCACTCAAATGCCCGCCGCCTTCGGCGGCTACGACCTGTGGCGCCTTTCCCAGGTCCTCGACTGGGTCGAGCCCTACGACATCGGCAATTCCCACGACATCTTCCGCTCCTTCCTGCCCCACGGCACCCCCATCTACGCGACCCTCTTCGAGCACGACCCCAACCATGCCAGCCGCCGCCTGTGGCACCTGCTCCTCAACGGCGACCGCGGCCTGATCATCTGGTGCAGCAAAGACTGGTTCGACTACGAGTCACTGGACCTCACACCCAAGCCATTCGTCGCGGGCATGGCCGACCTCTTCGCCGATCTCCGTGGACCCGCCGCCAACGCAATCATGCACGCCGAGCGCGACCAACCGCCAATCGCCATCCACTACTCCCACCCCTCCGTGCAGGTCGCCTGGTTGCTCGACTCCCGCGAGGACGGCGACACCTGGCCCCGCCGCTTCTCCTCCTGGGAGGCCACCCACTCCCGCATCACCCTCGTGCGCAGCAGTTGGACCAAGCTGATCCAGGATCTCGGGCTGACCTACGACTTCCTCTCCACCCAGCAAATCCTCGACGGCGCTCTCGAGCAGCACGGTTACCAAGTCCTCATCCTCCCCCAGTCAATGGCAATGGGCGGCGAGGAGGCCGCTCGCATCAAGGCCTTCGTCCGCGCCGGAGGCGCCGCCATCGCCGACTTCCTCCCCGGGGTCTTCGACAAGCACGGCAAGCGCCGAACCACGGGGGTCCTGGACGGCCTCTTCGGCGTCACCCGACCCAGCCGCGGCCTGATCCAGCAGCCCGAGACGAGCCAAGGCGTCGGCTTCCGCCTCGCGGGCCGGCGTCTCCCGCTTGGCCCCGCCGAACCCCACCTTCGCCTCCTGACCGGCCGCCCCGCCGCCTACACCGACTTCCTTCCCCTCGAGCAGCACGCGCCCAGCGCCCCGGACTCCACTCCCGTCCTCATCGCCCGCAAGGTCGGCAAGGGCAGCACCCTTTACCTCAATCTCTCCCCCATTGACTACGCCAAGTGGCGGCTGGAGGGAAAGGGCGCCGACCTCCGCCGGCTCATCGCCGCCATCCTTGCAGATGCCGGGGTGAGGCCGGCCCTCAAAGTCACTCGCGCCGCGGACGGCGGGCCTCCCATCGGCTGCGAAGTCATCACCTACCACGGCGATGGCGGCCGCCGCTACCTTGCCATCACGCGCAACCCCGAGTACCGCATCGACAGCCTTGGCGAGATCGGCTACACTGACAACTCCCGCTTCGAGCAGCCCGAACAGCTCGTCGTCGAGTTCGACGCACCCACCCGCGCCCGCGAACTCCTCTCCCAACGCGACCTCGGCCAGACACAACGGATCGAACTCACACTCGAACCGTGGAAGCCGCTCATCCTCGAATTGCAGCCGCGTGTGGAATAGCCTTGTTCCCCGTTCATGTTGCTTCGGCAGCCTGTGGCTGGTCTGCCTCTGGCAGACCGCGCCGTCCCAGTCTGACCGAATCGGACCCAGAGGCCGCCGTCCGCTGCTACCGACAACCCAATGCCCCTCCGGACGCGCCCTCGCAAGCCCGGGCGATCAACTCGGGCGTCCACTCCACGCCCATCTCCCTCAGCGCCAGCAGCGCCGCTCCCACCGCCGGGAGCATCGGCGGGATGACTGGCCGCGCTCCGGCCGCGACCGCCGACAGGCGCTGGAAGACGCGCTCCCACCACAGTCGGCAATGGCGCGCCACACCACCGATGCCGATGACGGACAACGACAGGCCCGCCAGATCCAACTCCTCTATCACCTCGATGGCCACCTCGGCCAGTTCGTCTGCCGCGCGGTGCACACACCCAAGGGCCACCCGATCACCAACTTCCGCCTCCGCGTTGACCGCCCTCGCGAGGGCCGCGATCTCGCTGCGCGTTATCCCCTTCACGTAGACGCGGTCGAACACACCCTCCAGACCCGTCACCTGAAGCGCGCTCGGAATCGCCTCCGCAAGCCTGGTCCGCCGCCGTTCTGTCCAGCCGGAGGCGAAGGCGGCCCGCAGACCCAGTAGCCCGATGGCGTACGCGCTCCCGTAGTCACCCAGTATCGGCCCTTGCCCGCCAAAGTGCAGCTCGCGCCCATCGGGAGCGCGGCCGTGCACGAATGACCCGGTGCCGGCCAGCACGACGAGGCCCCACTCCTCTTGCGCCGACGCGAACGCCGTATCCGCTTCGCTGGCCGGGAGGTGCTGCGCCAGGCGGTTCCGCGCCAGGACGGCGTCGCGCGGAGCGCCCTCCGGCAGAGGCCCTGCTACCCAGACCTCCGCGTCCTCCACACTCGAAAGCGCCTCGGTGATGGCCTCCACATAGGAGTTGCCGATCACCTCCGGTGAGTCGTAGTAGACGTGAGTGGGCCCGCCCCGCCCCCAGCCAGCCACCAGGCCGCACTCTGACATGAGCACCGCGTCACACTTGGAGCCGCCCCCGTCTATCCCCAGGGCATAACGAGTCATTGGCTTTCTGTCCGATGCAGGTCGGCGGCGCTCGGGCCCCGCCGCCCGGCCCCTGTTGGCGTGAACTGCGACGCGGACCTGCCAGACCCCTGCTGCCGAAGCCACTTGCCCCGTACGACAGGAGCTTGCGGCCTTGCCCAGCAGACACCTGCCGGGCGTCTCCCTCCGCCGTGCCCCTCAAGCAAGAACGGCGGGCCGAGCATTCGCCCGGCCCGCCTGAACTGAGCCCCCTGGTCCGGTTACTCTGACAGCTTCGGATACATCTTGTCGTCGAACACGACGTAAGCGTTGTTGTTGTCGAGACTCAGCCGTACGGCTTGGTTCACAGCAACGCCGATAAGCGCTTGCCGAGGAAGAGGACGCTGCCCGTCCTCCCACTCCTTGAATACCTTCTCCCGGTGGGCGAGAGAGTCCTTCTCCGACATGCCCTCCGTTTCCACATGAATGCTGTGGATATCGCGCAGCCACCGCGAGATGCTCTCGAAGCCATACCCCACATACTCCACCGTGCCGTCCTCCTCCCAGCTATCGTAGTGCTTGAAGAAGTTCGGGTTGATCTGCTCGAACCCGTCGTCATCGGTGAGGATATGCAGGTTGCGGAACTTATGGTCGGCCCAGTACTCCCCCTTCGTCCCGCTGATCTGCAGCCCCTGGTTCGTCATCGCCGAGTTCTTCTCCGAGCACACCCACGAGGTCTGGACCCAGAGCACCGACCCGTCGTTCCACTCGATCACCGCCTGCACCGCGTCGTAGGCATCGCTGCCCTTTGAGGGCAGGAACTTCTTCTGGCCCCAGGCCGCCACGCGCTTCGGCGTGAGGCCGGTGATGAAGTAATAGGCATCCACATAGTGCACCCCGATGTACTCGAACGGGCTCGACTTCTCTGCCCACAGCCCGAAGAACTTCAGCGGCATATACTTCGGCTCCTCGATCCAGGCATGGCCGTGCAGCATCTCCCCCAAGTCGCCCCGCCGCACCCGATACCGCGCCAGCCGCACCGCGCGGTCCATCCGCTTGTGGTAGTCGGTCGCCACGTAGGCCTTCCGCTTCTCCGCCGCCGCGATCACCTTGTGCGCCTCCTCCACCTTCAGGCACAGCGGCTTCATCACGATCACGTCGTGCCCGGCCTCGATCGCTTCCAGCGCCATGTCGGTATGCAGGTGGTCCGGCGTCGCCACCACCACCAGACCGTGCTCGCCGAGCTTGCCCATCGCCTCCCGATACATGCTCGGCTGGTTGTCGTCGGCCGCGTACTTCGCCGGGTCGGGATAGCCGACGAACCGCCCGCCGCGGAACAGCTCCTCGCACTGCTTGATGATGCCCGAGTTGAGCGCCGAGATGTGCAGATCGCCGACGATCCCGCGCATCCGCTCTTGGAGCAAGGTCGGAATGACGACCTCCTGGCTGATCATCCCCCCGCCGATCAGTAGAACGTTCAGCCGCTTGTCCCAGCTCATCAGCGCGCCTCCTCGATGGACTCCCGCAGCACCGCAAGCCCTTCCACCACCGCCTCCTCCGGCGTCACCAGCGGCGGCGCGATCTTCACCGTCGCCCCCTGAAACCCGACCGGGTGGAACATCAGCAGCCCCTTCTCGATGCCGCGATCCACGATGCTCGACGCCAGCGCCGCGTCCGGCTCGATGCCCCCGGGCTTCACCATGTGCAGCCCCGCCACCAGCCCCTTGCCCATGCTCGCGCCGCAGACCTGGGAGTGCTTGCTCTGAATCTCGCACAGCCCCGCGTGCAGCACCTCCCCCACCCTCGCCGCCTTCTCCGGCAGCTTCTCGCCGACGACGAGGTCGAGGTTCGCCAGCGCCGCCGCCACGCAGACCGGGTTGCCGGTGTGCGTGCTCGTCATACTCCCCGGCGGATACTGGTCCATCATATCTCCCCGCCCGATCACGGCCGACAGCGGCAGCCCGCTCGTGATCCCCTTGCCGCAGCACATCAGGTCGGGCACCACCCCGTAGTGCTCGAAGCCCCACATCGTCCCCGTCCGGCCGAAGGCGGCCTGCACCTCGTCGAAGACGAGCACGATGTCGTGCTTGTCACACCAGGCGCGCATCTCCTGCGCGTATTCCGCCGGCCAGAAGGCGGCGCTGCCGCCCTGATAGGTCTCGCTGATCACCCCCGCGATGCGGTCCGGCCCGAAGCCCTTCTGCTCAAGCGTCTTGAGGAAGAAGTCGAAGCTCGTGTCCTCGCAGCGGAATCCATCCGGGAACGGCACCTGCACCATGTCCGGATCCAGGTTCACGATCCATTCCTTCAGCGCCGGGATGCCCCCGATCATCTGCGCGCCCATCGTCCGCCCGTGGAACGCGCCCTCGTAGCTCACGATCCCAATCTTCTTGTCGCCCCCGACCGCGCGGCCGTGCGTGCGGGCGAGCTTGATAGCGGCCTCGGTGGTCTCCGCGCCGGTGGTCAGCAGGAACACCTTCTCCAGCGGATCGGGCGCCAGCTTCGCCAGCTTCTCCACCAGCCGGGCGCGGATCTCACTAGGAAAGCAGTAGTTGTGCATCAGCGTCTTGTTCGCCTGCTCGCAGATCGCCTGCGCGATCTCCGGCCGGCCGTGCCCGGCGTTGGCCACCAGCACCCCCGAACTCCAATCAATCCACGTGTTGCCCCAGCGGTCGTGGACCTGGAACCCCTCCGCCCGATCCCACACCACCGGCCCCTGTCCGCGCATCGAGCGGGGCTCATCGCGGTAGAGCGATTCGAGAATCGGAATGGATTCCGGCACCGGGATCGGTGTCTGAATCCTGCGGAACTTCGTCTCGACAGGCGGCACCTGTCTCGGAGCAATCGCGACTTCGCTCACCTTGCCGTCCTCCTCCACAGTGCGATTCACTGCCATCTACTCGCGTAGGGCAGGAGCGTGTCTCCTGCCTCGTTAACCGTTGCTTCGGTAGTTCTACTACCGAAGCCGTTGATCGCAGGGCAGGAGCCTCGGCCTCCGTAGTCCGCCCTGGCGGACGAACGCGGCTTGCCTCCTGCCCCTCCCCCGTTCCCCCCATGCCCGTACGCCGTCACACCAATCAGCGCGACCGGCTAAAGAACAACGACCCGCCCCATGATAACACACGGGGCGGCCCCATCACGCTACGTGGTAGTTCAACGAAGAGGAGCCAGGCTCCTGCCCTACTGTTCCGTAGCGCGGGCATTCCCCATTCCCGTTGCTTCGGTAGCTTGTGGCTAGGCCCGAAGGACCGCTACCCCGGTCCGCCTCGGGGCGGACTCAGGAGCTGCCGAAGCCGAAAGAACTGGGCAGGAGGCGCGCTCCTGTCCTACGAATTGCCCCCTTAGGAGACCTGCCGACGGAGTCAGCCATGAACCTGAATCTGGCGAGCATGACGGTCGCCGCGGTGAGCATCTTCGCGCTCTGTTCGAGCGCGGGGGCGAAGGTGCATAAGGTCAGCGATCTCGATACACTTCAAGAGCTTTGTGCGGAGACGGCCGAGCCGGGGGATGTGATCCAGATCCAGCCGGGGACCTACTACCTCGACAGATCGCACATACCGGTGACGCGCAGCGGTGAACCGGGCAATCCCATCATCATCCGCGGACTGGTCGAGGAGGGCAAGCGGCCGGTGATCGACGCCAGCCGGGTGAACGTGAAGCGCGGCATCTTCCGCACCGAGCAGATCACCCACGACGTGGTGTTCGAGGACCTGGAGCTGCGCAACGCCTGGGGCGCCCGCTTCCCCGACCGGGAGCGGTATGGCACCAACGCCGGCGCGATCTACTTCCAGGGCAAGAACCTGACGGCCCGGCGCGTTCACTCCCACCACAACGAGGACGGGTGGTTCGCCATCCACGCGGCCGACAACATCCTCATCGAGAACTGCGAGATCAGCCACAATGGCACCCAGTACCAGGGCCGGCACAACATGACCCACAACTTCTACTTCTGCGCGGAGCGCCAGATGATCCGCAACTCCTACATCCACCACTCCACCGAGGCGCAGAACTTCAAGAGCCGCGGCCACCACACCATCCTCGCCTACAACTGGATCGAGGAGGACGCGGGTTACAGCACCGAGGTGGCCAGCGGCAATGAGGGCAACACGCTGTGGATCGGCAATGTCATCATCAAGCGCACCGAGCAAGGTCGCCCGCAGCGGCGGATCCTGGGGGTGGGCGACGGCACCGGCGTGGCGAAGGGGCGGCTGACGATGATCAACAACACCATCATCTCCACCCTGCCCAACGATCTCTATCTGTTCGCCGAGAAGTCTTCCACCTGTGATGTGGTGCTCATCAACAACGTGTTCGCGGGGCCGTCGACGCGCTTCCTCGAACGCAACGGCCAGGGCCGGATCACCGGCACGAACAACTGGTTTCAGCGGCGCATGAACGTGCCCGAGGGCGTGACCGACAGCATCTTCGGCGACGACCCCGGCTTCCTCAATCCGGCCGGGCACGACTTCCGGCCGCGCCGCGGCTCTCCTCTCATCGACGCGGGGCACCCGTCTCCCGAGTACCTGAACGCTGAGCAAGCCCTTGAGCGAATCCTCCCCACGCACGAGCCCAGCCGCGACCCCGACGCGAGCATCAAGCGCATCATCGAGGGCACGGTGGACATCGGGGCCTTCGAGTATCGAGGCGGGGAGGAGCTACGGCAGAGCGATGCCCGGTAGACGAGAAGCGACGGGCGAACGCCGACGCAGGAGCACCGAGAGGACGCCCTTCTCATCGGTTGCCGAGGCGCTTCGTTGCTTCGGTAGCTTGCTGCCGAAAGGAGTGGGACAAGGGCAGGAGGCGATCCCCTGCCCAACACGAGCCCTCCCAACCCTCGCGCAGCGAGGGAGCGCACGTCAAGGACGGTCAAGGCACACCACTCACTTCTCCAGCGCCTTCATGAGTTCGAAGGGGTTCACGATCTTCCCCTC
>CP070816.1:1773905-1778866 GCA_020344235.1 Armatimonadota bacterium | reverse complement strand
GGTCCGTGTGGATGTGAGTCAGTGGCAGCCGCGCCACCGCCGCGAACAACGCCTCCAGATTTCCCTCGGTATCGGTGAGCATCGGCAGAAACGGACCGAGGAAGGCCCACACCCTGATTCCTCTCCCGGCCGCCTCCTCCAGCGCCGCCAGTCGCTCCGCAGTCGGCGAGGCTAGAGGCTCGATGACCCGCCGCAGCTTCTCATCGAAAGTGGTCACCGTCACCCCCAGGTCGGCCGGCTTGCCCTCCAGAGCCGGGAGCACGCGTGCCACCAGCGCGCTCTTCGTCAGGACCGACACCGGCCAGCCGTGTTCCGCCAGCATCTTGACGCACTCTCCACTCACCCCGTACTTGTCCTCCAGCCGCTGCCATCCGTCACACACCGAGCTGAGCATGACCGACCCTCTTGGCTTGCGTCGAATCTCTCGCGCGAGTACCTCCGGCGCGTTCCTCCTCACGTCCACGAACGCCCCCCAGGCCTCCCGGTGCCCCGTGAACCGCTTCATGTACCGCGCATAGCAGTACCAGCACGCGTGCTCGCAGCCCACATAGCAGTTGATCGCGTAATCGGCCGGCAGCCCCGTGTTACTCAATATGGACTTGCATTCGATCTCGCGTACGATCACGTAAGCTCCCCTCTCCGGTTCCCAGCCGCCGCCCAGGCCGTCTGAGGTTCGTTCCTGGGCATCCCCACACCGCTATCTTGTGCCGCGCAATCCACCGCAGTATGATAGTCCAAAATGGCCCGCAGAGGCAGCGCGACAACCGGGTTCACGCTCATCGAAATCCTGGTCGTGATGGCCATCATCGCCATTCTCGTCGCCCTGATCTTTCCGGTCTTCACCAAAGCCAGGGCCGCGGCCAGGCAAGCCTCCTGCATGAGCAATCTGCGCCAAATCGGGATGGCGATGCTGATGTACAGAAACGATTCCGGCGAACTCGCCCCTCATCTTTCCTCACTTCACCCGACCTACATCCCCAGCCCAGAGATCCTCATCTGTCCCGACGACCCCGCTGAGGGCTGCCGCGACGGCGACGATTACATGGAGGGAGACCTATACCTCTCCTCCGGTGTCAGCTACACCTACATCCCCAACTGGAAGTACGCCGCCACGCTCAGCTGGTGGCGTCCGAGGCCCAGGTACGGCCCCGGCAAATGGGAGGACTCCACCCCGCTGGCAATGTGCCACTGGCACTGGGCCGCTGGCAAAGAGTGGCGCAAGGAACTCCAAATCCCCTCCTGGGGCACCGACCCGAAAGGATGGGTGCTCGTCCTCGCGGCCGGCGGCAGCGTCCACAAAGTGAGGGCCGAGATCCCCGCCGACGAATTCTCCCCAGATTGCTACTGACCCGCAGTTTGCAGGGCAGGCCTGTCCTGAGCGTCTCGCAGGAAGCCTCATTGCCCGCCGTAGCCTTGGCGGAGGCGGGTCTCCTCCTCTGGAACTGCGCCCGCTCTGCCCTGGCTCATCCGGAACAGGCCTCAACCGGTCTCCAGCAAACCCTCCAGCCAACCTTCTTTCCGCTCCCTCAAGTCCGCGTACGCTGCTCTGATCCCCGCCGCAATCCGCGCCTCGGCTTCCACGGCCTCATCCAGCCCGCACACCTCGGATAGCGCCCAATCAATGCCGTGCTCCGTGAACCTCCGGCGAAGCTCCTCATCGGCACCGAAAAGCTCCCCCCGCTCATCGCTGCCTCGAAACATCAGCCCCGCGGCCGCCCCCAGCGTCGTCGCCGGCGCGGCCACTCGCTCCTCGGCATCCATTAGCAGCGCGCCCACCAGCCGGTCGCCCCGCGACAGCTTCCTCCCCAGATCGCGCCCCACTCGATAGATCGTATCCCCCAGCGCCTCGTTCCCGAACCGCGACAGCAGATCCTCGATGTGCTCGCCCTGGTTGCGCTCATCGAACTCATCTGGGTATCGCTTCATCAACGCACGCCCCGACTCCCACATCGCTCGCCGCGCCGTTTCCCTCACCTCTTCGTCAGCCATCATCTCCCAGATGTAGACCGCCTCCTCATGCGCTAGATAACCGACGTACGCGCACACCGCGTGACCGCAGTTATGGATGAACGCCTTCCGATCCACATACGCAGCCATATTCTCCTTCGGGTCGAGCCCAGGGACCTCCGGAATCGCGTTCCTGAACCCCTTCGCATCGAGGATCAGCGTGTTGTACGCCTCCGCGTACAACACCAGCGGCTCCCGCCTCCGCACCTCCTCCGGCATGATCGGCACCATCTTCCCGATGCTCGTCTCGATCAACCCCACGCGCTCCTCGATGGGGAAACCGGCCGGCAGGTGCTCCCGCAGACCCTCCCCAAAGACCCCAGCCGCGTTCCGCAGGTTCTCACAGATGATGATGTCCAGCGGCGGCCGTCCCGCCTTCTCTCTCACAGATAGGCCCCGCGCAATCCCAGGATAGATGTGCGGAAGCGATCCCGTCCCCACCGCAGTGGCCAGCATGTCGCAGCTCCCCACCTCCTTCGCCACCCGTTCCCCATCCCGGCCGTCAACCGCCGAGACCCCCTCCACCCAGATCTCCCCCGGCCGCCGGTCCTTGATCTCGATCCGGTACCGCCCCTCCCGGTTCAGCGCCTCCACCAGGCGCGCGTCGATATCAACGAAGACCACCTGATATCCCGCGCGCGCGAATAGCTGTCCCACGAAAGACCGACCGATATTCCCGGCGCCGAACACCACGAGCTTCATCGCTGCGCCTTCCCCCGGCAGAGCCGAGCATCCCGGCCGGCTCAGACCAGCCGTTCCACCGCCATCGCGTACCCCCCGCCTCCCCCATAGCAGATCGTCGCCAGGCCGCGCCGATGCCCATACCTCCCCATCGCATACAGCAGCGTCGTCAGTATGCGAGCCCCGGCCGCTCCCAGCGGATGTCCCATCGCCACCGCGCCGCCGTGGACATTGATCTCCATTCCCCCAAACGCCTTCTCGAACATCGGGACCTGCATCGCGAAGGCCTCGTTCGCCTCCGCAATCGTGAAGTCCCCCGGCCGTCCCGCCTCCTTCAGCCCCGCCAGCAAGCGCTCCCCGGCCCTCGCTGGCGCGCTCAGAAACTCCCCCGGCGGTCCGTCAATCCGCGCGTATCCCAACACCCTGGCAATCGGCTCCACGCCCAGGGCCTCGGCGCACTCGGCCCTCGTGACCACCAACGCGGCCGCCGCATCGGCCGGCGCCGAAGAGTTGTAGGCCGAGGCCACATCATCCCGCCCCTCCGCCAGCGCCCTCGCCAGCCACTCCTCCGACCTCAGCTCATCGGCCGCCGCCCCGCCCGCCTCCACTATCTCCTCCTCGAACAGCCCCTCTTCCCTGGCCCTTCTCGCCTTCCGGTGGCTCTCGGCCGCGTATCCGTTGATCATCTCTGCTGTGTGTCCTCGGCGGGCCGCAAAGTCCACCGCGTACTGCCGCATGAACTTTCTCTCCGCCGGCCAGAACAGCCCGTCATAGCTCGTGGGATCCACCAACCCCGTTCCTTCCAGCTGCTCCGCCGCGTTCTCGCTCAGCCTCCAGCGGTAGGCCCCCGCGCGCTCGACCCTGAGCCACTCCCCGCGCTGGCCGTGCTCCGTGTTCCGTCGCAGCTTCGGCCCCACCAGATACGGCGCGCTGCTCCTCGACTCCATCCCTCCGGCGACCACCACCCGCGCGGTTCCCGCCAGCAGCGACTCGATGCCCAGCACTATCGCGTCCATCGCCGACCCGCAGACCGTATCCACCGTCCGGCTGTGAATCTCCGGCAGCAGACCGGCCCGCACCGCTGCTGCCTTCCCTGGCGCCTCGCCCAGCCCCGCCGACACCACCAGCCCCATGTTCACCGTGTCGATCACATCTGGCCCCAGGCCGGACCTCTCCACCGCGCCCTCAATCGCGAATCCCCCGAGGTTCACCGCATCGAAATCCGACAGAACCCCCCGGAAATGCCCCACCGGCGTCCGCGCCGCCGAAAGGATGACGATCTCCTCTTCGAGCACGCGGTGCATCGGTTACCCCAACATCCCCTTCGCCTCCCGCGCCACTCTCTCCGGACTCGGCAGGTTCTCCAACTCCAGCGTCCGCGCCATCGGCGGCGGGACATCGTATGCCGCCACGATCTTCGCCGGACACTTGAGCTGTGAGAAAGCGACCTCCTGCGCGCGGTACGCAATGTGCTCGCCGAAGCATCCCGTCTTCGGCGCCTGACATACAATCAGCAGCCGGCCCGTCTTCGCCGCCGAGCCCGCGATGGTATCCACATCCAGCGGAATCAGCGTCCGCGGGTCCACCACCTCCGCCTCGATTCCATCCGCAGCCAGCAGCTCCGCCGCCTCCAGCGCAACATCCGCCATCTTCAGATACGCGACGATCGTGATATCCGTCCCCTCCCGCCTCACCGCGGCCTCCCCCAGCGGCACCGCGTATTCTTCTTCGGGCACCACCCCTTTCTCCGTATAGAGAAGCTGATGCTCGATGAAGACCACCGGATTATCGTCCCGGATCGCTGACTTCAGCAGCCCCTTCGCGTCGTACGCGGTCGAGGGCGCCACCACCTTCAGTCCCGGCACCTGTGTCAGCATCGCCTCCAGGCTCTGCGAGTGCTGCCCCGCGTACCCCCGTCCTCCGCCCACTGTCGTCCGCACCACCATCGGCAGCGTCGCCTTTCCCCCGAACATGTACCGTGTCTTCGCCGCCTGGTTGGCCGCCTGGTCCATCGCCAGCGGCATGAAATCAATGTACATGATCTCCGCCACCGGCCGCAGCCCACACATCGAAGCCCCCGCCGCGACCCCCACCCCCGCCGCCTCCGAAATCGCCGTGTTGAACACCCGCTCTCGCCCGAACGACTCCAGCAGCCCCACCGTCACCTGAAACGCCCCGCCGTAGTCCGCCACATCCTCCACGAACACAACCACCCGCCGATCCCGCTCCATCTCCTCCGCCAGCGCCTCGCACACCGCATGCCGGTACATTAT
>CP070816.1:1751799-1773805 GCA_020344235.1 Armatimonadota bacterium | reverse complement strand
GACAGGGATGCAAGGACGGGAACGCCGGAGGTGCAGTTTGTGTCGGCTGTCCTTCCGTCCCGGGAACGCTGACGCTCTGCAACGATGGCAAGAGAGGAGACTCATCGTGAGATGGTTGGCCAGCCTGTCGGGCAGGCAGCGCCTTTGGCTCGCACTCGCATTCGTGGCCGCGCTGGTGATAGTGGCTGTCGGCGTCATGCGCCAGAAGGCAGCTGGGCAGACTGGACCAGCTGCCTTCACCGTAGACATGAGTATGAAAGAGATAGCCCCGCAGCTCAACGTGACGGGCAAGAGCCTTGCACGCGAGTTGGGCCTGCCGCTCGACGCGCCCAAGGGCGAGCCGCTGACGGCGCTCGGCGTTACGCAGGAGGAGCTCGACCACGTGGCTCATCATCTTCTTGGGCACCGGGAGAGCACGCTGAAGTACTATGTGTTCGCGGCACTTGTCCTGTTCGGGCTCGTATTCCTCGTCCGGCTGGGGCGACCGGACGGTTCGCCCGCGGCGGAGCGCAGGATGTGGTACCCGCGGTGGCCGTACGCTGCCGCGCTCATTGTCGCTGTGGCACTATGCGGGTTCGCGCTTGGCAAGTCGCCCAACCCTATGGAAGGAGCCGTCAAGGTCTTCAAGAGCTTCGTGGGACTGTACCCTTCGGTGGCAGAGAAACTGGCGGCATTCCTGTTCTTCGCGGTTCTGGCAGTCGTGGGCAACAAGCTCATCTGCGGCTGGGCCTGCCCCTTCGGCGCCTTGCAGGAACTGGCGTTCTCTCTGCCGATGCTAAGGAGACTGAAACAAAAGAAGATCCCATTTGTGGCTTCGAATACTGCGCGATGCGCGCTCTTCATTGTGGTGCTGCTACTGCTCTTTGGCATCATCGGCGGACAGAAGGGGCTTGTCGTGTACCATTTCTTAAACCCATTCAACCTGTTCAACCTCGATATAGAGACCGTCTCTATCGGCAGCACCATCTTCGCGGCACTGGCGTTGTCTCTTGGCGCATACCGGCCGTTCTGCCAGTTCATATCTCCTTTAGGGTTTCTGAGCTGGCTCCTAGAGCGGGGCAGCGTGTTCCGGGTGAAGATCGACCGAGAGCGGTGCACAAACTGCGGGGCCTGCATCCGTGCTTGTCCCCTCCAGGCCGCCAGCGGGCGCGTTGCGGGCAAGCGTTTTCCGGCTGACTGCTTTAGCTGCGGGCGGTGTCTCAACGTCTGTCCTGAGGATGCGATTGCCTACGGGCTCGTGGGAAGGAAGCCGGGTGTCCATGGCAACCGCTCGTGAGAGCACTACTCCTGGACTTGTGTTCGGGGGCAAGGCTACCGCGCGCTGGTCATATGGTTCGCCCGGCCGGAGCCCCCGAGGCCGGTTCCATCGCCGCGCAACAAGCGCACGGGCGTTCAGAGTTCGTGGACCGGGACCAGGTCGGAGAAGTCGACGAGGGTGCTCATGGCCTTGTTCTGAACTGCGATGCCGCTTTCGCTGAGGGCGGCGACGGGGGTGAGGCCGGCGACGACGGCGAGGCCGATGCGATCCCTGGCGACAGGCACTTCGAGGAGTGGCTGGCTGGGCTTGCCGACGGCGAGGATGCCGCCCAGGCCCTTGCGCTTGTATTGATCGAGCGCATCCTGCAAGTCGGATTCGGCGACCGCGGGGACCTCGCGGAAGCTGGCCAAGATGTGTCCCCTTCCTACAAGGCTGGCCTCCTTTACGCTGGTCATGCGACTCGATACGAACATTTCGGTGGGGTCCACGGTGCTCCCGCTATAGGCCACGAGGTGGGTGAAGCGGCGGGGCTCGTCGCGGTAGATCTCCAGGACGCCCGCATACTTGGACTCGACGGGGATCCCGCGACTCAGCAGGACGCTGTTGAGGGTGACGGTGCAGACGGTGCCAAACCCCACCATGCCCTTCGGGACGGTGACTGCGCCGATCCGCTCACCTGTGCGCCTGGCGATTACCAACTCGGACATTGCGTAGCCGGCGCGGAAGACGTCGCGCATGATATCGAGGGCTTCTTCGAAGCGCTCCTCGGGGATCAAGGAGACGTTGAGGATAATCTCGCCCTTCTTGGAGTCCATGTCGAAAGTGGCCCGGTAGGCCAGGCTGTCGATCTTGGAGATGACGAATCCGAGCCTGTCGCTGACGCCGGCTTGCTCGATCTCCTCGCGGCCGCGGTCGGTGATAAGGCGGCCGGGCTCGCCGAGGTTACTGGTCAGTCCGCGCTCGTCCATGAGGCGGAGGTGGTAGCGGACGGTGCGCTCGCTGAGTTCGATGCCGTCTGCTTTGAGCTGGGTGGCGATTGCGCGGGCCCCTATCGGCTCGTCCGAGGCGGCCAGTATGCGAAGTATGGCCAATAGCTTGCGCTCGACCTCCACAGATGAACGAGTGCCTCTCATGGACGGATCTCCTCTTTTCCCCAGAGAACCAGGGCTCCCATGATAGCGCGCGGCGGTGGTTGGGGCAAGGGGAGGGAATGCCCGGTTCCGGAGGCGACGGGCGAAGCGCGGCGAGATGAGCGCCTGTCAACACCGTGGTGAGCTATGGAGGAAGGGTGGAGTATCCATGCCGCGGGCCTGCTGCGCTCAGGAAGTGACAGGCCGCGGTGCGGCAGTCCGAACTATGGGTTGTCCTCGAAGCTGTTGGCCTTGATGAAAGCGATCACGGCCTCGAGCTGTGCGTAGGCGACGCCGATGCAGGTGTCTGCGCAGCCATAGTAGAGGGCGAGTCGGCCGGTTGCGTCGTCGAGGAGCGTGGCAATGGGGAAAACGACGTTGGGCACGTCGCCGACGCGCTCGTAGGCCTCTGTTGGGGCAAGCAGGTAACGGCGGGTGCGGCGCCGGACCTTCCATGGTTCATCGAGATCGAGCAGGGCGGCGCCAGCGGAGTAGATGTACCCGCTGCAGGTGAGCTTCACGCCGTGGTAGATCATGAGCCAGCCTTCAGGGGTCTCGATGGGGACGGGGCCGGCGCCGACCTTCATGCTCTGCCATCCCCCGCGGGGGCCGAGCACCCAGCGATGGTTTCCCCAGTGGACGAGATCGGGGCTGGTGCAGTAGAAGATATCGCCGAAGGGAGTGTGGCCGGGATCGCTGGGCCGGTGTAGCATGGCGTAGGCTCCGCCGATCTTGCGCGGGAAGAGGACGGCGTTGCGATTGAAGGGCGGCAAGGGGTTGGAGATCATGTGGAAGGACTTGAAGTCCTTCGTCTCGGCCAGCCCGATGCCGGGGCCGTGATAGTCGTTGCACCAGGTGATGTAGTAGGCGCCGCCTATGTCAGTTACGCGCGGGTCGTAGCCGGAGGAATAGCAGAGGTCGGGGTCATCGCTTTGGAATTGGATGGGATCGGGGTTGATGCGCCAGCGGAGGGCGTCGTCGCTCCAGCCGAGATGGAGCTGCGGTGCGCCGTGGTTCATGTCAACGCGGAAGATGCCGGCACAGCGGTCGTCGAAGGGTATGACGGCGCTGTTGAAGATGCTATTCGCGCCGGGAACGGCCTCGGGGGTGATGATTGGGTTCCGGGGGTAGCGTTGGAAGACTGTCTCGTTGGCCATTTGCTCCCTCGTCGGTGAAGGTGAGCGATTGCCGGCGGCAGAGGAACCTCCCGCCGGGAACGGGCTATTCGGCCTGGACCTGTTGGGCGACCTCGAGGATATCCTCGGCAGGCAGAACTATGGGCATCGAGTCGCCGTAGGGTCCCCCAGTGTCTGAACTGGCGGCGGGGAGGGAGCGGACGACGAGTACTCCGACCGGCTTGCTGTCGAGGGAGAAGACCGGGCAGCCCAGGCCGGCCATCCAGGAGTAAAGCCCGGTAATGTAGAAGGTCCTGGGCTTCGTCACTATCGCTTGGACGCGGTCGAGCGTGACGGAGGGGGCGCGGTTGCCGACCTCGCCCAACCGGCCGAGGACGACGACCTCGTCGAGCACCTCAGGCTTGGCGGCCTGGCGGAGGTTCACGGCGGGCACCGGCTGGGCCGGGGGCTCGGTGGGGCGGATGAACGCCAGGTCGAGGTCTGTGTCCCGCAGCACGACTTTGGCGGGGATCTCCTTGCCCTCGGCCTGGAGGATCTTGACATCGGTGACCTCGGCCTCGAACTTGTAGTCGGGTTCTGCGGCCATCGCCGAGTCAATGGCGCGCGACGGGTCTATCTCGGAGAGGGAACAGACCGCCAGCCCGGAGGGATGGATGACGGTGGCCCGTATCTGCTGCACTCTCTCGCTTTCATCCACCTGCCGACCTTCGACCACGACGCGCATCTTGGATACAACACGGACAGCGACAACGGCACGAGCCCACTTCTCGCTGATCTGCCGCGCGGCGGCACTGCTGTCGGCGGCGGCGATCGCCTGTGCTGCCGGGCTCACCGTCCACAGACACACGCACAGCAGGGCAAGAAGGCCGGGGATCCGGCTATGGAACGACGTCATGCGCGCCCCCTTTCATGTCGGGCTTCAGTTCTTCCGACGCCGGGCAGCAGTTGGCAGCGAGGCACGGGGAGGTCACCCGGCGTCCGGCCATTTTGGGTTGAGTTCGACGTAGAGAGTGTGAATCCCGCGGCGCACGCGGAACACAACCGCCTTCGCCTTGGCTGCGGCGATGCGTGTCATTGTCTCTTTCACGGAGGCCGCGTCAGGGGTAGGGGATCCATCAATGCCAAGCAGGAGGTCGCCGACTGCGAGGTGTGCGAGGGCCGCCCAGCCGCCCTCGCTGACGCCTTCGACGACCGGGCCTTGCTGCTCTTCCTGCCACTGCTGGCGGGCGAAGTCAACGAGAGTTAGGTCTCGGACTGTAAACTCGAAGTTATCGTCGCGGTACTTCGCCATCTCCCGCGGTTCGCTCGGCGACCGGCCCAGCTTGGCGACCAGCTTACGGGGTTGGTCGCTGCGAATGATATCGAACTCCACGTCGGACTCGATCTTGTACTGGCGGATCATCGCCGCGAAGACCTCGGAGTGCTCGGGCCGCGAGGCAGGGACCGTCTGGCCGTCCATGGCGAGGATGAGGTCGCCGACCTGGAGGCCGGCTTTGTGGGCAGGGCTTTCAGGGAAGACCCGGGTGACGCGCACGCCGGTCTCGTCGGGAAGCCCAAGGGCCCGTGCGAGGTCCCGGGTCAGGACTTGGACGCTGGCCCCCAGCCAGGCCTTTCGCGTTTCCCGGGCGGGCTCGGGCAAGCGCTGTTTTCCGGCGGTAACAACTGTGAGATAGCGCTCTGCCCTTCGGTCAAAATGGACGAGGAGCGGCACGGGTTCGGGCTGTCCCTCAATGGTTTTCGCGGTAACCGCCACCAGATCTGAGATGCGCTTTACGGGAGTGCCGGCCACCTCGACGATGACGTCGTTCTCCACTACTCTCGGCTTTGCGGCATCGCAGGGCCCGCCGGGCCGAATGCTGGTCACTATCACACCGTGTGAGCTGGTCCGCCGCATTTCCTGGGCTTCGAGGAAGGAGATATTGCGCGCTGTCATTCCCCATTCGGGGAACTCGCGATCCCTGGGGCGAAGGAGCTCGCGCTCCCGGGGCGAGAGCCGCAACACTCGCTTTGCGCCATTGCGCATCACGGTGGCTTCGACCTCGCGGCCCACGGGCAGGTCTGCGACGACGCGGTTGAAGATCGGCAGCTCCTCGGGGAGGCGGACGACAACGGGACTGCCGCCAATGGACAGGAGGATATCGCCGGGTTCGAATCCCGCCTCAGCGGCCGGGGATCCGGGTATGGCGCCGCTCACGAGGACACCAGTGCGGTGGTCGGCGGATTTCAGCAGGGGCTGGACTTCGAGGCCGATCCAGGCGCGGACGACCTTGCCGCTTGCTATGAGCTGCTCTGCAACCTGTCGTGCGAGGTTGCCCGGGATCGCGCCGCTCAGCCCAAACTGCATCTCATTGATGCCGATTACTTCGCCCGCCAAGTTGACCAGCGGTCCCCCTGAATTGCCAGGGCTGATCTCTGCGTCGTGGCCGATCCACTTGACGATGGAACCGACGTCCTCGCCCTCGACCTCGAACCTGAAGGGCCAGAAGAGGGCGGGCATCACCAGCTCTGTGTTGCTGACAATTCCCATCGTAACCGACTGGGAGAGCGCCAGGGGGCTCCCCATTGCCAGCACGGGATCTCCGACTTTCAAATGAGAGGAATCGCCGAACTTGGCGACGGGGAACTCGGCGCGTTTGCCCGGGAGCAGCTTGATGACACAGATGTCGGTGAGGGGGTCAGTGCCGACGAGTTCGGCGTCTATGTCCTCGCTGTCGGCCAGCGTGCAGACGATCTGCTCGGCTTTCCCGGCGACGTGATGATTGGTGAGGACGTGGCCTTCCCTTGTGAGGATCACGCCGCTGCCGGTTGATTCTGACTTGACTTCGCGGCCGGACCGGTAGTCCACCTCGACGACGTGGATGCGGACGAGGGCGGGGGTGACGGCGGAGGCGGCCCTCTGGACCAGGGCGTGGGGATACGAGGCGTCGGCTCGGGCTGCCGCGACTGCGGCGGGGCTCGGCGCGGAGCAACTGAGCAGGCCGAGCAAGCAGGCGGAGGACGCGAGCAGTCTTGATACTGTGGTGTTATTCGGTAGGGTTCTATCTTGCATTCTCGGTACTCACCGTGCTGCTAGGTTCGCAGGGGGACGATAAGGGTCCTGCTGTGGTGGAAATAGGTTTGCGCGGATTGGGCATGAGTGGGGCCGGAGGTGCCGTCAAGGCGATAATAGCCTCTTCCTCACGACCTTCACCGGCGAGTGCTGGTAGCCGCGCGCGAGGTAGAAGGCGTGTGCGGCAGCGTTCTCTTCGTAGACCATCAAGTTGATCTGCCCGACACCCAGCTCTCTGAGGCGGGCCTCTGCGGCCTCGAGAAGGGTGGTGCCAATGCCCCTACCGCGGCGAGATTCGGCCACGGCCAGGTGATAGATCCAGCCGCGGAGGCCGTCCCAGGCACCGATGACGGTGCCGATGACATGGTCCTGCTCGCGCCAAACCAGCGCGCAAGTTGGGTTGCGCCCCAGCGCCGCCGCCAGCCATGCCCGATCCTCCTTGGCGTGCGGCCACATTCCCACCTCCTGCCAGAGCGCCGCAACTTCGGGGTAGTCGGACATCGTCATTTCACGGATGCCGTCTTTCATGTCAATACCTCCCGGGGAAAGAACAGAGCCACAGGCCTTCGGCGCCTGTGGCTCGGGGTGTCAAACCGGGATAGGGGTATCTACTGCAATCGAAGCTGGACCAGGGGGCCACAGGCGATAGCGCCGCGCGCCGGTCGCTGCGGTCGCCGAAGAAGCTGTGGCTCCGTGCCGGTTGGCTTCATGACGCTCGGACGATAGCACGACGGCCAAAGGCTGTCAATCCGACGCCAACGAGGCCTGTGGCGACGGAGTTGGCGCGGAAACCGGACATGAAAGGTAGAGGGAGGGATGGCCGCCTCCGGAATGTGCATGAGCGATTGGGCAGAGGCAGTCGGTGGGCCGGAGGGTGGAGAGAATAGGAGGTGAAAGATGCCCGAGTTTCTGAATCCCTTCTCGGGCGTTGTGCCCCGGAAGATGACGAAGGCGGAACTGATTCGTGCGATTCGGCTGAACATAGCGGCCGAGCACGAGGCGGTGCACCTGTACATGGCTCATGCGGATGCGGTGGACGACGCGCTGGCGAGGAAAGTGCTCACGGACATCGCTGACGAAGAGCGGGAGCATATTGGGGAGTTCATGGAGCTGCTGCGACGGCTCGCGCCGGAGGAGGCGGAACTGCTCGAGGCGGGGCGCAAAGAAGTGGAGGAGATGGCGAGGGGCGCCGAGTGAGCCGCGTCGCACGGGAGGGGCCGGCGCTCGGGGCGCATTGAACCATCTAGAGATCAGTCGTTAGACGGAGGGAGATCTCCGGGGGGTGGGTGAGGGTATTGTGGATTAGGCAGGCATGTGCCACTCGCTCGAGGGTCTGACGCTGTGTGTCGGGGACGGTGTCGGGCAGCGCGATGCCGATGTTGATGCGTCCGATGCGGTGCGGCCGCTCGGCGCCCTCCCAGTCGAGGGTGATCTTCATTCCCTCGAGCGGAATGGCATGGCGCTCTCCGAAGTGGACCAGCACGGAACCGGTGCAGGAGCCCAGCGAAGCCAGCAGGAGTTCAGGGGCAGAGGCATAGGCTGCGCCGACCTCCGAGGACTCGTCGCACATGAGCTGCCCAGAGGGGACTTGGCTGCAGAAGTGCATTCCCTCTTTCCACATGACGATGACTGCCACGTGACCACCTCCTTGGTGTCAGGGAGAGACTTGCGATTGGATTTCCGATAGGTTCTCCGAGGAAGGCGGATCTCCTGATAGGTATGGGAGACAATTGCGGACAGGCGAGCAGACCTCAGTCAATGGAGTCGGTGACGGAGATCTGTGATGGGTCCGGGCGTCGGTTCAGTGTGCCCAACGCAGGACACTGGCTTGCTCCGGCTGCGAAGGGGCGAAGCGCGAGAGGCAGAACCTGAGCTTCCGCCACTGTGACCTGAGAGCGAAGACGACTGGGAGGCGCTGGAGGCGCTATGCATGCGATGACGGCGGGCAATCTGCGGAGCGCTTACGGGGGCGAGTCAATGGCGCACATGCGATACCTGGCGTGGGGAAACAAGGCGGCCAAAGATGGTTTTCCAAATGTGGCGCGGTTGTTTCGGGCGATTGCGCACGCCGAAAGAGTCCACGCGATGAATCATTTCGCAAGACTTCGCGGAGAGGGTGGAGACTACCTGGTGCCGTCAATGGCTGCTTTCGGACTGGGGAGCACGTCGGCGAATCTGGTGGGCGCGATCGGGGGCGAGACGTTCGAAGTGGAGGAGATGTACCCCGCGTATCTGGAGACGGCCGAGCGGCAAGGAGAGAAGGCGGCGGTGGTCAGCTTCAACTACGCGCTGGAGGCGGAGAAGACCCACGCGGCGCTGTTCACGCGTGCGAAGGAAGCGGTTGACGGTGGACACGACTTGGAGCTGCGGCCGGTGCAGATCTGCGAGGTGTGCGGCTGGACATACGAAGGAGAAGCTCCGGAGGAGTGCCCGATCTGCGGGGCTGGGAGGGACAAGTTGACGGCCTTTGCCTGAGCCGGCAGGTTCGGCGAAGAAGTGCGTGAAGCAAGGCTCTATGGGGAGAGAGCGAAGGACGCTCGGGAGGCGCCGTACCTGCTGTATAAGGAACTCGGGCGGCGCGCGTTGGCGCCGCCTGCAATTGCAAATCAAGGAGGAGACGCGTGAGCATACGTTACAATGCCGACGAAGTATTCGAGATGGCGGAGCAGATAGAACGAAACGGTGCGAAGTTCTACCGGCGCGCGGCGGAGCTAGCCTCCGACTCGAGCACGAGCGAGATGGTGCTGGAATTGGCGGCGATGGAGGACGACCACGAGAAGACATTCGCCGAGATGAGGAGGGACTTGTCCGAGCAGGAGCGGAAGCCGATGGTCTTCGATCCGGACGACGAGCTGGCCCTCTACCTGCAGGCGATGGCCGATAAGCATGTGTTCAACGTGGGCGAGGATCCCAGCGACCGGTTGAGCGCGGCGCAGTCGCGGGATGATGTGCTGCGGATGGCGATCGGACTGGAGAAGGACTCAATTGTGTTCTATCTGGGTCTGAAGGCGCTGGTGCCCGAGCGGTTGGGCAAAGGGCGGTTGGACGGGATAATTCAGGAGGAGTACGGACACATAAACGTGTTGAGCGGGAAGATGGCCCGGGTCTAGCCGGAGTCGGTCTCAGAGCGGAGGTCGGGAAGGCGAATGGCGGATTCCTTTCGTGCGGTCAAGGTCACGGATCATGTGTACTGGGTGGGCGCGATAGATTGGGGTATTCGTGACTTTCACGGGTACGCGACACATCGAGGTTCGACGTATAACGCGTACCTGGTGGTCGGCGAGAAGACCGCTCTGATTGACACGGTGAAGGCGCCGTTTGTGGAGGAGCTGCTTGCGCGTATAGGCACAGTCGTCCCGCCGGAGCGGATTGATTATGTTGTGTCCAACCACGCGGAGATGGATCACTCGGGCGGGCTTCCAGCGGTCATCGCGGCCATCAGGCCGGAGCAGGTCTTCGCCTCGACGATGGGAGTGAAGGCGCTGCGCGAGCACTTCCGGCTGGGCCGGGAGGTCACTGCGATGAAAGACGGGGAGAGCCTCAGGTTGGGGAACCTGACGCTCTCGTTTGTGGAGGCACGGATGCTGCACTGGCCGGACAGCATGATGACATACCTGGCCGAGGACAAAACCCTGCTGTCGAATGATGCGTTCGGGATGCACCTCGCGTCGAGCGAACGGTTCGCCGATGAGATCGAGGATGGTGTCCTGGCCGAGGAGGCGGCGAAGTACTACGCGAATATTCTGCTGCCGCTGTCTCCGCTGGTCGGGAGGCTTCTGGAGAAGGTGGGGAAGCTCGGCATCGAGATCGAGATGATCGCGCCCAGCCATGGCCCGATCTGGCGGCGTGAGGTGGAGAAGCCCGTCGGCTGGTATGCGAAGTGGGCGGCCGGGGAGACGAGCAACAAGGCCGTGGTGATGTACGACACGATGTGGCAGAGCACGGCGACGATGGCGCGAGCGATTGCGGAGGGGATTGCGGCCGGCGGCGCCAGTGCCAAGATGATGCCGCTGCGCGCGGCGCACCGGAGCGATGTGGCGACCGAACTGCTGGATGCGGGGGCGCTGGTGATCGGGTCGCCGACGTTGAACAACGGTGTATTCCCGACGGTTGCGGACGCGCTCTCCTATCTGAAGGGACTGAAGCCGCGAGGTTTGATTGGGGCGGCCTTCGGCTCCTACGGGTGGAGCGGGGAGGCGGTTGGGCAGATCGAGGAAGCGATGGAAGCGATGAAGGTCGAACTTGTGGGAGAGGGGATCAAGGTCAAGTATGTTCCCGATGAGGAAAGCCTGTCTCGGTGCTTGTCTGCGGGGAGGGGAATTGCGGAGCGGCTGAGCGCCAAGGCCCAGGGGCGGGGGGATTCCGGACTGCGAGGAGCGGGATGAAGAAGTATCAATGCCTGGCATGCACGTATGTGTACGACCCGGAGGTGGGTGACCCGGAGAACGGCGTGGAGCCCGGCACGGCGTTTGAGGACCTGCCGGACGACTGGGTCTGCCCGCAGTGTGGAGTTGGGAAGGATATGTTCGAGGAGATCGCGTGACGGCGCGCCGGCGCGCGATGCTGGGAGAGGCCGATGTGTGGGCCCTGCTGGAGCGAGCCGGAAAGCGGGGCCCGCTCATGGCGCCGGTGAAGAGAGGCCGGAACTCGTTCGCGTTCGAGTGGGTGGAGGATCCGGGAGCGGTCGCGCTGCGATATGTGAGGACAGTGCTGCCGCCGAAGCGCGCCATGTTCCCCGAGCGGGAGGCGTTTCTGCGGTTTCGGCGACCGCCCGGCGCGGGGGCCGAGGCGGTGGTAAGTGAGGAGCCATACGTCCTCTTCGGCGTTCATCCGTGTGACCTTGCGGCGATCAACCAGCTCGACTGGGCGATGGGAAGGCGACACGAGGTGGTTGACCCCAACTACGTGGCGCGGCGGGGAGCGGCGACAATAGTCGGAATGGAGTGCCTGCCTGACGAGTATTGCTTCTGTCCGTCGGTGGGGACGTGCGACACGCGGGAGGGGGCCGATTTGTTTCTGACGCCGGTGGGTTCGGGCTACCTCGCGGAGGTGCTGACGGGCAAGGGAAGGGAGCTACTGGATGGGAGAGTGAGCGGCCGGGAGGCCTCGTCGGAGGAGGTGGGTGAGGCGGAGGCTTGGTCAGAGACGAAGAGGCGAATGACGAGCTGCCAGGTCGACGCGGAAATGGGGGAGCTTGCTGACCTGCTGGACTCCCGGTACGAGAGCCAAGTCTGGGAGGAGACGGCTCTGCGGTGCTATAGCTGCGGGACGTGCACGATCGTGTGCCCGACGTGCTTCTGCTACGATGTGGAGGACAGGCTAGATCTGACCCTGATGTCGGGGACGCGGGAGCGTGAGTATGACTCCTGTCAGTATCCGGATTTCGCGCTGGTGGCCGGGCCGCATAATTTCCGCGAGGAGAGGAGCGACCGGGTGCGGCATCGGTGGTTTCGGAAGTTCGTGCGCCTGCTGCGGGAGTATGGGAAGCCGTTCTGCGTAGGCTGCGGCCGGTGCACGCAGAGCTGCACGGCCGGGATCGGCCTGACGAGTGTGCTGAACGCGGTGATTGCTGAGGCGAGGGAGTCGGCGGCGTGAAAGGCGATCGCATCGGATCGGGGGTGGAGGCGGGGCTGTACGTGCCGGAGATTGCCACGATTGTGGGGGCACGCGATTTGACCTGGCAGGATCGCGTCTTCGTGGTAGAGCTGGCCGGGGGAAGGAGCCTGGGGCACCGGCCGGGGCAGTTTGTGCAGTTGAGTGTGTTTGGGTTTGGGGAGGCGCCAATATCGGTGTGCTCGCCTCCGGAGAAGGCGGGCTCGTTCGATCTTTGCGTGCGGAAGCTGGGTGGGCTGACGAAGGCGCTGCACGGGTTGGGCCCGGGAGATGAGGTGGGAATCCGAGGGCCCTTCGGGAATGGGTTTCCGATGAAGGCGATGAGGGGGATGGATTGCTTGATCGTCGCCGGGGGCATCGGGCTGGCGCCGCTGCGATCGGTGATTGACAGTATCTTCCTGAATCGAAGCGAGTACGGCCGGCTGATCTTGCTGTACGGGACACGAAGCCCGAGGGATATCCTGTTTCCGGAGGAGCTGGAGGCTTGGAGCGCTGATCCAAGGAACGAGGTGCTGGTGACGGTGGATGAGGCGAGCGAAGGGTGGGGGGGGCACGCGGGAGTGGTGACCACACTGTTTCCGAGAGTGACGATTGATCCGGTGAGGACGGTGGTGGTTGCGCTGGTGGGGCCGCCGGTGATGTATCGGTTCGTGATGGCCGAGCTGGAAGCGATGGGGGTGCCGGAGGATCACATGTTCTTCTCTTTGGAGCGGCGAATGCGGTGCGGGGTCGGGAAGTGCGGGCACTGCCAGGTGGACGGGCGCTGTGTGTGTGTTGACGGGCCGGTGTTCTCCGCCCGCGAGATCAAGACGATGAAAGAGAGTGTCTAGGAAGGGCTAAGCAGTGGGTGGCAAGCCGCGAGTGGCGTTCTTTGACTTCGCCTGCTGTGAGGGGTGTCAGCTCACGGTCCTCGGGCTCGGGGAGCCGCTGATCGAGCTGCTGGAACACGTGGAGGTGGTAACGTGGCGGGAGGCGATGTCGGAGAAGAGCGAGGAGTTCGAAGTTGCGGTGGTGGAGGGTTCGATCACGCGGGATTCCGATGTGCCGCGACTGAAGCGCATCCGAGAACAGGCGAGCACGCTGATCGCGCTGGGGTCGTGTGCGACGCTGGGAGGGCCGCACGTTTCGGCCAACAGGCTCGACCAGTCGGACCTTCTCACGATGGTGTACGGGGACCGCGCCCGGGAGTTCGAGGCCGGCGAGGTGCGGCCGCTGAGCGCGGAGGTGCAGGTTGATATTCCAATCTACGGGTGCCCGATCAACGCCGATGAGTTCGTGTCGGTGATGAAGCACGTGTTGCTGGGGCGGCCCTATCGGGTGCCGAACCAGGCGGTCTGCCACGAGTGCAAGCTCAACCAGTACGAGTGCGTGTACGACCGCCGACAGATCTGCCTGGGGCCGGTGACGAGGTGTGGGTGTGACGCGATATGCACGAGCCGGGGGCACCGGTGCTTCGGGTGTCGAGGGCTGGTGGACGATCCCAATCTGAACGCGGCGCGAGAGGTGCTGGAGGAGCACGGGTACCGAGTGGAGGACATCCTGAGCGTGTTCGAGTTGTATGCGACGTGGGCCCGCCCGGAGGAGGGACTAGGGATAGTGGAACCGCGGGCGGCGGTAAAGAGCAGGAAGGGTTCTGAGCCGTGGAGATTCAGGTCGAGCATATAACCCGCGTGGAGGGGCACGGCAACATCCTGGCCTCTCTGCAGGACGGCCAGATAGAGCGCGCTCTGTTCGAGGTGGTGGAGGCGAATCGGTTCTTCGAAGCAGTGGTGGTCGGGCGAGATTGGGAGGAAGTGTGTCACATTGCTCCCCGGATCTGCGGGATATGCGCGCTGAGCCATAGCTGTGTGTCGCTTCGGGCGACGGAGGCGGCGCTGGGGATCGAGGTGAGTGAGCAGACGAAGCTGCTGCGGCGGCTCATCATGGACGCGGAAGTGATGTCGAGCCACGCGCTGCATGCGTACTTCCTGGCGGCGCCGGACTTTCTGGGGCTGCCGAGCGTGATGCCGCTGATTCGGGATGACCCGGAGGTGGTGAGGCGAGCCTTCCGGATCAAGAAGGCGGGGTATGAGCTTGGGGAGGTGGTTGTGGCGCGGCATACGCACCCGGTCGGGTCGGTGCCGGGCGGGTTCACGCAGGCACCGAGCGTCACAGCTCTGGAGAAGATGCGGGGCCGGCTGGTGGACTTGCGGGAGGATGCGGCCGCGACTGTCGAGCTGTATCGGAAGCTCAAGGTTCCGCAGTTCGAGCGACCGACGACGTACGTGTCGCTGCGGCGGCCGGACTACTATGCCCTGTACGACGGCGAGATTGCTTCGAGCAGCGGCGACTCGGTCGCGGGCGACAGATACGAAGATGCGCTTCGGGAGTACGTGGTGTCGCACTCCACCGCCAAGCATGCGCAGTGGCGGGGGGAGACCTACATGGTGGGGGCGCTGGCGCGGGTGAACAACAACTGGCGGCAGCTTCGGCCGGAGGCGCAGGAGGCGATGGGGGCGCTGGGGCTGAACCCGGCGTGTCACAACCCGTTTATGAACACAGTGGCGCAAGTGGTGGAACTGGTGCACTGTCTGGAGGACAGCATAGCGCTGATAGACGAGATCGGCGAACGAGGGTTGAGCGAGGAAGAGGTGGAGATCGAGCCGCGGGCGGGCCGGGGAGTCGGGGTGGTGGAGGCGCCTCGGGGGCTGCTGATCCACGACTACTGGTATGACGAACAGGGCCGGTGCACGAAGGCGAAGTGCGTGATCCCGACGGGGCAGAACCTGGCGAACCTCGACGCGGACATGCAGGGCTATCTTGCAGAAATCACCGATCGGTCCGAAGACGAGATCCGGCTCAGGCTGGAGATGCTGGTGAGGGCGTACGATCCCTGTATATCGTGCTCGGCGCACTGAGCACGAGGCCGCCGACGCGAAGTGGAGAGGATTCAGGGCAGAGGATCACCTCTGCCCTGTTCCGCGGAAAGGGCAGCCAGGGGCGAGGGCCCTGGGGTGGAGAAAGCGCCTTTACAGGACGCCGCCACCGAGTATGAGGCGAATTCCGCCCACCACCAGCGCTATCACACAGCAGATGATACCGGCTGTCGAGCCGCCTGTTGCCTTTCCTCCGGCCGTCGCAAAGGCGATTATGCTGATGATGAGCCCGAGGACGGAGAAGGGAATGTTGATCCAGTTGAGCGCACCGAGACAGGGGGTGAGAGCGATGAGCATCCCCAGAAGCGCCAATACTCCCCATATGAGGCTGAGCGTCTGCATAGCTACCCTCCCGTGTTGGTGAGATGTTGGCCTTCCTCTGAGAGCGAAGGGCCGGTTATCTTCCAGTGGCTCAGGAGGCGAGCGGCTCGAGTACATGCAATCCAGAGAACCGTCACCTCATTCGCCACGAACAGAAAGTAGAGCAAGAGGCTGAACTTGTTCGCCGCCAAGGCTTCCTGGAATTGGCCTTGCGAGATATGGATGAAGGCAGTGGTCATGCCGCACAGGGGGCAAGACGGACCGTGGTGGAGCTGAGATCGGCAGGCTGAGGCCATGCCATGAAGCAGATCCGAAGGAGACAACCACGGAGCGATGAGGAGGCAGAGGAGAACGGCGCTAACAATGAGCCAGACAATCAGAAATGCGCGCCGGAGCTGTCCTGGCTCCAGGTTGTAGCGTCCGCTTCCTGCGCTCATGTCTGGCCGAAGGGCTTACCCTTCCTGCGTCCGACGCGATTGTCCAAACGCGCAAGCGCTCACGCCGATATCGGAGGGCTGGCGCCGGGAGGCTGGGAGAGAAGTGGGGCAAGCTCTGGGGTCTGCGCGGCCGGTAGCCAGTCTGACATCCCGGCACGCCATACTAGCGTTTCTCGGGTGACCTCTCCCGCTTGGATTCGAGCCGTCAGATCGTCCTGACTGAGGGGCCCCACACGCTGGCCGCCGACTGCGAAGTACCACTGGACAGCCGGAGCTGGCGGAGGTGGGGGCGGCGCGGGGGCAGGCGGAGCAGGTTCAGGTTGAGCGGGCGGAGGTGCAGGCGGAGTGGGCTCAGGTTGAGCGGGCGCAGGGGTCGTGGTAGGGGCGGGCACCGCGCCGGGAGCGTGGATGACTGTCGGAGTCGGCTCGGCCCACGGGGTTGCGGGAGCCGGGCCAGGAGTAGGCGTTTCGGTGGGACTCGGGCCATAGGGTGGGATGGCACCTGGTGCGGGCCCCGCGGCGGCTTCCAGGTCACGGTATATAGACGCAAAGGCACACATAGCAATGGGAAAGGTCACAATGATGCCGACACCCAGAGCAATGACACCGGCAATCGAGAACAGGCCCAGCACAATGCCGGCCCACAAGAGCTGGGGCCGTACTCCCTCGGTGATCTGAGCGCTCCGCTTGAAGGCATCCATCGTGCCTCTGCCCTCGGCTACGGAGTAGTACACGAACATCCATCTGAGCGTGACCGCGATCACTATCACCAGTGACACGACCGCACCCAGGACTATGGCGAGGATGAGCGCCATCTCGTCTTCTCCGGACCGGGATAGAACCGCTCCGATGCCGACTAGGATAAGGCCGGGAACGAAACAGGCGAGGCTGATCGCAGTGAGCAGCCAGTAGGCCCCCATCCACGTCCCGAATCGCTGGAAACCGGCGAAGAGATCGCCCACCGTGGGATTCCTGTCATTGATCACGTTGAGCACGAAGATGACAAGGCCCCCGACGATGGGGGGTTGAACCAGTATGCCGTACAGGAAGCCCACGATCGGGATGTTCTGGCCTACAGCCGCCAACACGAAATAGAGGACTGAAACTCCTATCAGTAGACCGGGGTAGCGTTTGAAGGCATCGAATCCGACAGACAAGGCGCGGCCGGCGCTGATGGATCTCGCCTGCATGATCACCCTCCGTGTGGGGGGCATTGTCACATAGCAGCCCTTTCATGTCAACCTGGCAAGAACGATGCTGCCAACGGGACTACGGCTTGACAGCGTAGAGTGACGGGCCCTTGCTGTGAGTACCGCCCAGTGTCGCCGGTGAAGCTCTGAGTCTGGCGGACGTGGGTCGCGCGCGGCAAAGGGGCAAGAGGCAAGCTGCCTTCGTCCGCCTGCGGCGGACTCAGAACGATAGATGGTGCGGCTCGACAGAAGAGGGTTGTGGTGGCCGAGCTTGTATAAGGGCAGTGGCCCGTGAGAGCGGTGAAATGCGGGCCGGCAAAGTAGATGCGGGAGGTGCGCGCCGAGTGACAACAACACTCAAAGATAAGTTCAGGGGATGCATTGCTGGTTCGTGGGTTGGGTCGGCGATGGGGGCGGCGGTGGAGGGGTGGTCGCGGGAGGATATCAAGAGAAAGTACGGGTTCCTCGATCGGTTGCTCCCCTACGCGCATTACACAGAGGAGACGGAGTGGGAGCGGCCGCCCGGTACGACAGAGGATGGAATCGAGCGGCAAAAGCTGATTGCCACCGCGATCATCGAGAAGCAAGACCGGATCCTGGCGCACGACCTGGTGGCCGTTTGGCTTCGCGATCTGGAGCCCGGGAGGATGATGTACAAGCAGGAGCGGTTCGACCGCTCTCTGCTGGAGCTGGCGCGGGCCGGGGTGCCGCCGTGCGAGCTGGGGAGGCTGTGGCCGTACCCGAATGTGGTGTCGCTTGCGCGGGGGTCGCATCCGCTGGGGTTGATCAACGCGGGTGATCCGGAAGGGGCGGAGGACGACTGCTTCGACGTGGGCAAGGTGTACATGCGGGAGACCGCGTTCGGGATGCGGTGGGCGGCGCTGTACAATGCCGCGATCGCGGAGGCGTGCAAGCCGGAGGCGACGGCGGCATCGGTGCTCGAAGTCGCGAAGCGGTTCGTCCAGTACCGGGCGGAGGCGGGAAGCCTGTACGCGCTCTATGACACCATCGAGATGGAGGTGAAGCAGGCGCTGGAACTGGCGGCGAAGCACCGCGATGCGATGGCGATGAGGGATGAGTTCTACCAGTACTACCAGGGGGGCGACTACTTCAACTACGGGATGTCGCAGGCGAATGAGATCGTGTCGAAGGGGCTTGCGGTGTTCGCCATCAGCAAGGGGGACCCGAAAGAGTCAATTCTGACGTCGGTGAACTTCGGGCGCGATACGGACTGTCTGGCGGCGATTGCAGCAGGTCTGGCGGGCGCTCTGTCGGGCACGCAGACTATCCCGCAGGAGTGGATAGATCAGGTCAACGAGGCGACGAAGCAAGACCCCTATACGAACAACGGACGCAGCATCGAGCAGACGGCCGACGGGTTGCTCGACGCCTTTCGGGCGCGGCATAAGCGCATGGCGGATTATGTGAGTGGGATGGGGGATGCGGTTTACTTGGGTGGCTGAAGCGGGCAACTTCGTCGGTAAGGAGGTCGCTGGGAGATGCAGGGGCAGGCGATTGACGAGGCGCGGTATGGGCCGTTCGAGGTAGTCGTGGCGGGGGGCGGGATGGCCGGAATCGCGGCGGCGGTGGCGGCCGGGCGGACGGGGGCGAAGACGCTGCTGGTGGAGAAGGCTGGGTGGCTGGGGGGAATGGGCATCACGGGAGCGACGTGCCTGCACAACTTCTTCAATGTCTTCGGCGCGCATCCCGGGGCGGAGCGTATACGCGTCGTGGCGGGGATCGCGCAGGATCTAGTTGACCGGGTTGGGGAGCTGGGGGGAGGGATGGGACACATAAGGATCGAGAGGGGCGGGCAGTTCGTGAGCATGGCGACGCCCGTCGAGCCCGAGGTGTTCAAGCTGGCGGCGTTCCAGCTGTGCCGGGAAGCGGGGGTGAAGCTGCTAATGCACACGGTGGTTGATGAGGTGAGGGCCGACGGCGGCCGTGTAGAAGGGATCGTCGTCTGGAACAAGGCGGGGCGCAGCCTGGTGTGGGCAAAGCAGTACATTGACTGCACTGGTGACGGCGATCTGGCGGCGTACGCCGGCGCGGAGGTCGAGCACTTCCGGACCGGCGACCCGGGGGCGTATGCGGCGGGGTTCACGTTCCGCCTCTGCAACATTGACCTCGACGCGATGGAGGCCGACCTGGAGCGGCACGGCCTGATCTGGCACCTGGCACATGCGGTGAAGCCGGGGGGGAGCCGGCGGGAGCTGGTGCGCATGGGGCTGGACATGGAGAAGGTACGCGGACTCGTCGGGGAACAGGTGCCGGGCTACTTCTTCGCGGTCTCGGTGCGGCCGCGGGAGCTGACATACTGCAATTGCATCAACTACGGGCCGAACGATGGGCTGGATGCGGAGGCGCTGACGGAGGCGGAGGTGGCGCTGCGAGGGCAGATGTTCGAGGTGGCCGACTTGTTCCGGAAGCACGTGGCGGGGTGTGAGGAGTGCTATGTTGCGGGGCCGGCGCCGTCGGCGGGGCAGCGGAGGGGGCGGGCCATTCTCTGCGACTACGACCTGACGCAGGAGGACTGCACGGGGGGGAGGCAGTTCGAGGATCAGGTGGGATGCTTCGGGTTCATTGACAACCCGACATTCGATGTGCGAGAGGCCGGGGCCTATGGCATTCCGTACCGAACACTGGTGCCGCGGAAGTTGGATAACGTGCTCATCGCTGGGCGGATGATGAGCGTGGACCTGGTGGCACACAACAGCACGCGGAACACGGCGTGCTGTCTGGTCTGCGGACAGGCGGCGGGAACCGCGGCCGCGATGGCCGCCGCGAAAGGGGCTGCGCCGAGGGAGGTGGAGGTGGGGGAGCTTCGGGAGCGTCTTCGGGCGGACGGTGCGCTGCTGGAGCCGCTTCCCGACCCGATAGAGGAGCAGGCGTGAGACGCTATCGAGAGCCGGCGCGCGAGATACCGATAGCCCGGGAGGCGGATGTGCTGGTAGTCGGGGGCGGCCCGGCCGGGCTGGCGGCGGCGATAGCCGCCGCGCGCAATGGGGCGAAGACGACGCTGGTCGAGCAGTTTGCCTATCTCGGAGGGACGGCGACGGCGTCGCTGATGGCCTGCATCAACGGGTTCCGGAATCAGGTGGAGCCGGATGAGACGCAGACGGTGAGGGGGATCGCGGAGGAGATCATCCTGAAGCTGAAGGAACTGGATGGTCTGGGGAAGAGCCCGTACGAGCAGAAAGATTACCCCACTGAGTCCGGACAGCTCGCCTATAGCTATGCGATCGACACGGAGAAGTTCAAGTATGTAACGTTGGAGATGTGTGTTGATGCGGGTGTTGATCTGATGTTCCACACGTACTTCTGTGACAGCATCGTCGAGCAGGAGGCGCTCCGGGGAGTGATCGTGGAGAATAAGTCGGGCCGGCAAGCGCTGATGGCGCGGGTGGTGGTGGACGCGAGCGGGGATGCAGATGTTGCAGCGCGCGCGGGGGCACCGTTCTGGCAGACGCGGGCGGAGGAGGCGCCGAGGCTGAGGGACAGCATCATGTATCGGGTGGCGTTCGGGGAGCGGCGACCGGGGGGCGTATTTGCGTGCGACTTCGGGACAAACGCGGTGGTGTGGGGTCCGTGGATCGAAGCGATAGACGGGACGGACGCGGATCAGCTCTCGAAGGGGGAGGTGGAGGCGCGGCTGAGGATCTACGAGGATTTTGCTGAGAAGCAGGCCGAGCACCCGGAGCTTGCGGACGCAAGGGTTGTCGAGACTCCTCCCCTGCTCGGCATTCGACAGACGCGGTTCGTGGAGGGCGAGTACAAGCTGACAGCGGAGGACGCGATCAGCGGGAGGCGTTTCGAGGATGTGGTGGCGATCAGCTCGGCCCCGATCATTCACTACTACGGGTATCGGCGGTATCTGGAGCACGAGGGGTACGATATTCCGTATCGGTGCCTGGTACCGAAAAAGGTGGACAACTTGCTGATTGCCGGGCGGTGCATCTCAAGCGAGCAGCAACCGTATGAGTCGCACCGCTCAATGGCACCGATCATGGCAATCGGGGAGGCGGCGGGAACGGCGGCCGCGCTTTGCTGCGAAACGGGTGCCGCGCCGAGGGGGCTGGAGGTGGCGGTGTTGCAGGAGCAGTTAGCGGCGCAGGGCGCGGAACTGCGCAGATGACGACAGGGAGTGTTGGTGAATGGTGAAGCTGAGTGAGATCAAGCCGCGGATGCTGATGGGGCCGGGGCCCTCGGATGTCAACCCACGTGTGCTGGAGGCGATGGCGAGGCCAACGATCGGGCATCTGGACCCGCAGTTTCTGGAAGTGTTGAACGGGACTCGGGAGATGCTGCAGGCGGTGTTCCAGACGAGGAACGAGCTGACGCTGGCGGTGAGCGGGACGGGGTCGGCCGGGATGGAGACATGTGTCGTCAATCTGATCGAGCCTCGCGACAAGATGCTCGTCTGTGTGAATGGGGTTTTTGGGCAGCGGATGAGAGATGTGGCGGAGCGCGCGGGGGCGGAGGTGGCGACAGTCGAGGTGCCGTGGGGTCAGGTGTTCTCGGCGGACCAGGTGGGGGAGGCGATTAGAGAGCAGGGGCCGTTCAAGGTGGTGGGGATCGTGCACGCGGAGACGAGCACGGGCGCGGCGCAGCCGATCCAGGAGGTCGGCGAGGCGGTTCATGAGGCGGGGGCGCTGCTGCTAGTGGACACCGTGACAAGCCTCGGGGGGATGGAGGTTGACGTAGACGGGTGGCGGGTTGACGCCTGCTACAGCGGGACGCAGAAGTGCCTGTCGTGCCCGCCCGGGCTGTCGCCGGTGACGTTTGGCGCGGCCGCGGTGCAGGCGATGGAGGGGCGGAAGAGCAAGGTGCAGAGCTGGTATCTGGATATGAGCATGGTGCGGCAGTACTGGGGCTCGGAGCGGCTGTATCACCACACGGCGCCGATCAACATGGTGTACGGGCTGCACGAGGCGCTGCGGATCGTGCTGGAGGAGGG
>CP070816.1:1734846-1751699 GCA_020344235.1 Armatimonadota bacterium | reverse complement strand
TCCCCGGAGGCATTCCGGGTGGCGATGGCCTTGCCCACCTCGAAGGCGGGCAGCCGCTCGGCAAGGCCTTCAGGAAGCGCGCCGGACATCCGCGCATCCCACAGTTTCGCGAGCTCGAGGTGCCTGTCCCGCCAACGCCCAAACTGCCTTTCCCAGTCTACGGCTTCCTCGTCCAGCTTCTGCCGCCGACTGGCAAACAGCTCTCTCACAACATCGGGGACGAAGAATGTCGGCTCTGTGGGGAAGCACAGGGCATCCTTGGTGGCTCGCACCTCCTCTTCCCCCAAAGGAGCGCCGTGCGACTCAGCAGTGTCCTGCTTGTGGGGACTCCCGTAGGCAATATGAGTTCGGCACATGATAATGCTGGGTCGAGTGGTCTCGCGGCGCGCAGCGTCGATGGCATCGGCCACCGCGCCCCTATCGTGACCGTCCACGGATACCACGTGCCAGTGGTAGCCTTCGAAACGCGCCGCAACATCCTCGCTGAAGGCGAGATCAGTCTCCCCCTCAATGGTGATGTGATTATCGTCGTAGAGGTAGACAAGGCGCCCGAGGCCCAGGTGGCCGGCGATGGAGGCCGCCTCGTGGGAGATACCCTCCATTAGGTCCCCGTCGCTGACGATGCCATAGGTGTAATGGTCAACTATCGCCTCCTCGCCGTTGAAGGCTTCCGCGAGCATGCGCTCGGCGAGGGCCATTCCGACCCCGTTGGCGAACCCCTGACCGAGCGGGCCGGTGGTGGTCTCGACTCCCGCGGCCGACCAGTATTCCGGATGCCCGGGGGTGCGGCTCTCCCACTGTCGGAATTGCTTCAGATCATCGAGCGTCAACCCGTACCCGAAGAGGTGAAGAAGCGAATAGAGGAGCATGGACCCGTGGCCGGCCGACAGAACGAAGCGATCACGGTTGGGCCACTCGGGGTCTGAGGGACTGTGCCGGAGAAACCGTGCCCAAAGCACATAGGTTGCGTCGGCCATGCCCATGGGCATGCCCGGGTGGCCGGAATTCGCTTGCTGGACGCCGTCCATGGCCAGGCCGCGGATGGTGTTGACGGCCAGTTGGTCGAGGTCGTCTCCGGTCAGTTCTCGTCCGTAGGTCTTGGGATCGGCCGGGCCGGCGTTCTCTTTGCTCACGTCGCGATTCCTCCAAATACCATTCTGGGCGCTTCACGCGATACGCTCTACTTGTCTTGGCGCGCCGGCTCGGGAAGTCCTGCCGGAGACGAGCCGGTGTTCGAATTCAGGAGAACTTCTGACGCCGCGGAGGAGTCAAAGCGGAGGGGGTGTGTACCAGCGCTGGCCGTGCTGAAAGGGGGGAATCGGGAATGGTGCGAGCGATAGCTGGATGTGTTCTCGGCGTTCTGCTGCTTTCCACACCGGCGGCGCGCGCGGAGGGCGAATTCACGAACATGCTGGCGAATTCATCCTTCGAGTCAGGGCGCGCCACACCGTACTACTGGAACGGGTTCGGCTTCGGGCCGCGCAACTGGGAGTTCCATGGCCACGACGGACAGCGCTGCATCAGCGTGGCTGGCAACGGCATGGACACCGGCTGGTGGTATGCGGAGAGATGGGTGCAGGTGAAGCCGAGCGAGCTCTATCGCCTTTCGTATTGGGTCCGCGGCGAGGCCCCGACAGCTGACGGGAGGGTGGTGGCGGGCCTGAATCTGGTTAACAGCGCCAGCTCCGCAGGCAGCGACTGGGAGAAACGGCAGTTCTTCTTTCGCTCTCCCGAATGGCTGCCAGACCTGCAACTTCGGCTGGGACAAGACCACATCAACGGCAAGGTCTACTTCGATGAGGCGGAGCTTCATCCGGCAGTCGCGATACACCGGTCGCGAGGCATAGGGGGTCTCTCGCTGGGCGCGGGAGAGAGCATCATGGACGGCGTCTATACTGCCGTTCACGCGATGTCAGGCAAGACAGCAAGTGATTGCAGATTCCTGAACCACTTCAGTGGGAAGTTCGACACTGACCGGTGGATCCTGGGCGGCGCAGACGAAGTCGTGTACAGGCATCAGATTGACCGGCTGGGTATGCCGGAGCTGGATGAGGCCATGAGAGCGGCTCCTATGAGGGGCGGAACGGTTCAGGTGGCGCCTGGACACGTCGTTAGCAGACGTCCCGTCGAGATCACCCAGAACGACACCAGGTCCCTCCGCGCCTTTCGGCAGAAAGGCGCCACCATCGCGGTGGTGGTGGATAGGTGCGAGAAGGGCCGCCTGAGCGTAGATGTGAGCCGGGATGGGAAGCTCTGGGCCCGAATCGGAGAGATAGACAAGCCGGGGATGAAGAGATTGAGCGTTCCCGGACACCTAATGCCGGCGCGCGATGTCTGGGTGCGGCTCAAGTCGGACTATGCAGGTCGCATTGAGGTGACAGGCTATCGTTACAGCAGCACCGTCGAGAAGGCCGCCGCGCACCACAACGCAGTGGGCCACAGTCAATACCTGGCCGTGGTATACGCCGCACCCGACGTGAGGGTGCTTCTCACTGACGTGGGTGACCTAGTTCCCGGCGGCCGCCGTGAGGTCAAGGCAATAATTCATAACAGCGGTGACCGACGTAAGCTGAGGGCGACTGCCATCATCAAGAAGGATGAGGAGATAGTCTCCGAGTCGGAGAAGGTCTTTCCTGTCGGGGCCGGAGGCGCGCGACGCGTGTACCTGCCCTACACTGTCGATCCGAGCGGGGAGCAGGTGCTCAGAATCATCCTGAGTGACACAGAGAGCGGTAAGCTGCTCTCGCTCTTGGAGGGGCGATTCGTCGTGCCCGCTCTGCGGGACGCTGCCGGCGGCGAGCTGCTGTCCGGTGATCCCGCGCTCACTATCTGGTGGTGCGAGCCGGAGCGAAAGGTGAGCGAGATCAGGCCCCCGCCCGCGACCAAAGGAACGGCTCTGCGGATCCGCGCGGCCGGCAATGAGTACGAGGCGGCGCAGCTTGTGCTTAGGCCCAGCGACTGGCTCCACAAGTGCTCGCTCCGTGTGAGCGACCTCGTGGCCGAATCCGGGTCTCGCATCCCCTCATCGCAGGTCGAGGTGCGAAGAGCCGAATACGTGCTCGTCACTCAGTGTACGGATGATGTCGGGGATCTTGGCAGGTGGCCGGACCCGCTGCCGCCGCTTTCCGCACCTGTGGATCTTTGCCCGGGGCGGAATCACCCCTTCTGGATAACCGTGCATGCTCCCCCGGGGACGCCGGCCGGGGACTACCATGGAGAGATCGCGATTGAGGCCGAGGAAGCTGAGCAGAGGGTGCCGCTGGCGGTGCACGTGTGGGGATTCGATCTTCCCGAGGAAACGCATGTCAGAACGCGCTTGGGTCTTTCACAACGGCTCATAAAGAGCTATCACAATCTGGAGACGGAGGAGGACCTGCGCCGGGTTCTGGACCTGTACTTGCAGAGCTTCAGGTCGCACCGAGTGTCTCCGGCATGGGTTGGGCAAGAAATCGATGTCGAATGGAAGAGGGCTGCAGGGGGGAAGATTGAGCCCGCGCTCGACTTCTCCAGTTTCGACGAGGAGGCGCGCCGGGCACTCGACGAGGTGGGCATCGACAGCTTCGCGTTGAAGCTCTCGGGCACCGAAGAGATCGCTGGCTTCAAGCGGCGTACGCTGCAACACGAAACCGCCTTCTTCCAGTATGCCCACGCAGTCGAAGAACACCTCGACGAGCGGGGATGGCTGGGCAGGGCCCTTGTCTACTATCCGGACGGGCGAGGGCAAAGGAGTCTCCAGGTTGTACGCAGGGAGTTGGATCTAATCCACCGGGCCGTCCCCGAGTTCACGCGCGTGCTCACCATGAGTCCATCCCCGAGACTCCATGGCGCGGCGGATGTGTGGTGTATCCCCGTGGCAGAGTTCGCCGCCGAGAGTGCTGAGGAGCGACAGCGCGCCGGCAAGGAGGTCTGGTGGTCACTCTCCCAGGGCGCAGAGGCGTCTTGCATAGCCGACTTCCTCGATCACTACGGGACAGAGATGAGGCTCTGGCTGTGGGCCACCTGGAAGTACAAGCTCGACGGAATCCTCATGCGGGAGGCGAACTGCTGGGATTCCGACACTGCCTACCCACGCCCCGCTGTACAGAACCCGTGGGACGACCCGATGAGCTGGCAGTCGCAACCGGGCCTGCCGGAAGGGGCGCGAGTCGCCCGGGGCAACGGCGATGGACGGCTCCTCTACCCGCCGAATCGGGATCCGATGAATGACAGGACGAAGCACCTCGAGGGGCCGGTTCCCTCGATTCGCTGGGAACTGCTGAGAGACGGGGTCGAGGACTACGAGTACTTCTGGCTGTTGCAGCAGCAGATCGAACGGCTGAAAACATCCGGGGCAGAGGCTGAGAGCTACCGCGAGGCAGAAGAGCTGCTGGAGGTGCCAGCGGAAATCTGCTCCGACCCCACGCGCTTCACGGCCACGCCGGAGCCGATTCACGCGCACCGCGCGAAGCTGGCGGAGGCGATTGAACGGCTAAACGCGCAGTAGCCGGAACTGCGGCCTGCCCACCGCCAAGGGCGAACAGCAGGTGGGGGGGATCACTTGATGTAGGTGGGAAGGGCGCCATTGCCGTCGTCTCGAACCCCTAAGGCCGGCTGCCCGGACCTGTCACACCTGGCCGGCGCCGTCGGAAGGGAGACTGCGATCATGAGATCGCCGCTCGTTATCGCATTCTGCGCTATTCTTGTGGCGTTCACTCACCTCTGTGCCTCTGCCGCGGGCAGGCCCGGGAACATGCTGCCCAATCCGTCCTTCGAGGCCGGCGAGGTTGGCCCGACGGCGTGGAACGTCTCCACAGTGGGCGCCGGGGGCTGGGAGTCCGGCGCTCAAGATGGCGAGCGGTGCGTAAGCATCACTGGCATGGGTGATGACTCGACTTGGTGGACACCCGCCGCCGGTGTGCGGTTGGAGCAGGGGCAGCGCTACCATGTGTCCTACTGGGTTCGCCGCGAGCCTCAGGCAAGCGGGGGGGTGGCGATTGCCGGGCTCAACTGGGTAAACCGCGATTCCTGGCCCGGGAGCGAGTGGGGGAGGAGGAGTTTCTTCTTCCGCACCCCCGACGTCCCTCTCACCGACGCCTTCTTCCGCCTCGGCCAGTGGCACACAAAGGGCAAGATCCTGTTTGATCGCGTTGCACTGGAACTTGCCCGCGCGGTGTACAAACAGCCGGCGGGCCTGAACCTCCCTTTGGGCGACGGCGAAGAGGTAGTGGCGGGACGCTACACGGCCGCTCACCGCCTGCGTGGACCGGGCGCGGCGGACTTTCGCTGCCTAGAGCGATTCGGCGCGCGCTTCAACACCAATCGCTGGGTCTTCGACGATGAGGCAGACGTTGTGTACCGGCACCGAGTAGGGAGGTTGCGCCAGGCGGAGGGTGAGCTGGAGCTCGCGGTCAATCTGCATGAGAAGGGTTCGCTCGTAATAGAAGCCAGCCGCGATGGCGAGGAATGGGTGGAAGTCGGGGGGATTGCCGAAGTCTCTCGGGTGAGCTTCCCAGTGCCGCCGCGGCTGCTGCCGGCGCGAGAGCTGTGGGTCCGGCTGCGGTCGACCCCGGGCTCGACATTCCAGGTGAACGCGTACGAGTACCGCTGTGAGCTTCAGGAGGCCGAATCCGTCCTCGGCGCGGTAGGCGCGACACACTATCTGGCAATCCTGCGCACTACTCCTGGGCTTGAAGTTGAGGTTTCAGCGCTCGGAGACCTGCGTCCCGGCGGCGACTCCCAGGTGGAGGTCGTCCTGCGCAACCGGGGTCCGCGTCGCGCCCTATGGGCTACCGCGGCGATCGAGAAAGACGGCGCGACCGCCTCCCTGTCACAGAAGAGAGTGTCGCTGTCCACGGACGTACAGCAGCGGGTCACCCTCCCCTATCACCTGGAGGCCGGCGGAGATCATGTTCTGAGGATTAGCTGTGTGGACAGTCGCACCGAGGAGGTCCTCTGGGAGGCCGAGTCGGAGTTCACCGTTCCGCCGCTCTACGACGCCCGCGGCGGCGAGCTGCTCTCGGAGGATCCCGCCCTGGCTGTCTGGTGGTGTGAGCCCGAACGGAAGATAAGCCGCAGCCGGCCCGGCCCCGAGTGGGTGGGCGAGGCAGTCCGCATCAGCGCGGCCGGCAACGAGTACGAGGCCGCTCAACTCGTCCTCACCCCGCGGGAGCCCATCCGCGAGTGTCGTCTCTCCGCGGGCGAGATGGTCTCCGAATCGGGCGCGCGGATTCCAGCTTCTGAGATCAGTATCCGCGCGGTTGAGTACGTCTTCGTGTCCCAGCCGACTGACGAAGTGGGTGCGGCAGATCATTGGCCCGATCCGCTGCCGCCTCACCGGGAGGCAGTGGCGCTGGAGCCGGGCCGCAACCAGCCCTTCTGGATTACAGTCCACGTGCCGTCAGGCACCCCGGCCGGGGACTACCGAGGGGAAATCGAGGTCGCCGCCGACGGTGCACTGCGGCAGATCCCCCTCCAGCTTCACGTGTGGGCCTTCGATTTGCCGACCGAGACCCACGTTCGCAGCGGGTTCGGACTGTCCGCCCGAAACATCAGACGATACCACAACCCGGAGACACAAGAGGAATACGAACGGGTCTTTGACCTCTACCTGCGGAGCTTCGCAGAGCACAGAGTGGCCCCGTACTCCTTCGGGGCGGGGGTTGGGGTCACGTGGGATAGACTGCCAGAGGGCAGGGCGGAGCCGGAGATGGACTTCTCCGCGTTCGACAAAGCGGCACGCTACGCGCTGGACGAGCTTGGATTCAACAGCTTCGTTCTTCACCTGTCGGGGCTCGGCGGCGGCACGTACCAGGACCGCCGCCTGGGCCGGATCGCCGGGTACGAGCAGGGAACGCCCGAGCACGAGGCGGCCTTCACCCACTATGTGCGCGCGGTGCAGGATCACCTGGAGGAGCGAGGCTGGCTGGATAAGGCCTACATCTACTGGTTCGACGAGCCCGAGGAGAAAGACTACCAGTTCGTGCGGGACGGGATGGAACTCATCCGCCGGGCGGGGCCCAAACTCACCCGAATGCTGACCGAGCAGCCGACCTCGGAGTTGTATGACGCGGTGGACCTGTGGTGCTTCCTGCCTCCGACTTTCGACCCGGAGGTCGTGACTCGGCGGCAGCTTGCCGGCGATGAGATGTGGTGGTACCTGTGCACCGGACCCAGGGCGCCCTACTTCACCCTCTTCCTCGACCACTATGGCACCGAGATGCGGCTGTGGCTGTGGGAGACCTGGAAGTACGGGCTGGATGGCATCCTCGTCTGGCAGACGAACTACTGGACCTCCGGCGCGGCCTATCCGGACCCCGCGCTCCAGAACCCCTGGCAGGACCCGATGAGCTGGGTCGCGTCCGCCAATGCGCCCGCTGGCGCGCGGAGGCCCTGGGGGACCGGGGACGGACGCTTCTTCTACCCGCCGAACCGGGATCCGACGAATGACAGGACGAAGCACCTCGAAGGGCCGGTACCCTCGATTCGATGGGAGCTGCTGCGGGACGGGATTGAGGATTTCGAGTACTTCTGGGCGCTCCGAGAGGAGATCGCGCGGTTGAAGGAATCGGGGGCCGATCCCTCCGTCTACCAGGAGGAGGAGAAGCTGCTGGACATTCCGTCTGAGGTCTGCGCCGACCTCACCCACTTCAGCGCCACACCCGAGCCGATCCACCGGCACCGCGCAAAGCTCGCAGAGGCGATCGAAAGGCTGCGGGAGCGCCAGGCCACCCTCGAGCAGCAGATAGAAGGGTCCTCATGATTCCGACAGAATCCGTAAGGAAGCGCTATGGGCTAACCCGCGCGGTCTAGTAAGTCCACTGGTCTGCGATCTGGATCCGACACGAGCGACGAGTCCGCACCGCGAGTCAGTCGCGTGCAGAAAGATCGGACGCGAATGGAGGCAGATGATCATGGGCTACTGCGCCAAGTGTGGGCAGAAGTTTCGTTTGTTCCACATTTGCACCGCCGAACCGCCGAGATCGGGTAAGGAGAGGCAGTTCTGCCCGAAATGCGGGACGCTCATCAGTGAGAAGAAGTGGTTCGGTGACTATCGCGGGTGGAGTACCGGCGCTTGCCCTAAGTGCCATCCAGAGCAAGCCTACTATGATGACGACGCGTGAGACCACGGTAAGGCCGGTTGTGCGGGCCCACTGGTGGATTCGGACAAGCATGAGATATGGGGGCCATGAGTGACGAGTTCATCTTCGGCGTCAGTCCGCGGGCGTGGTTCATTGCCGGTGCACACGAGAGCGAGGAGGAGTTTCGCGCCAGGATGAAGAGAATCGCTGGCGATATACCTATCCAGTTCTCCTATTGCGACATCGACGGAAAGCGCCGGCTAAGAGCCCGGAGAAGCGAAGCTCTGCTCCGGCGAATGTCTCCGATCTCGTCCATACCGGCAGGCGATTCGGGGACGAAACCCGGGCGCTGCTGCGCCACTTGCCGTTCCGTGTGCGGGCACGGAATCTCGCGCGATGGTCGCCTCTGGTGTGGCAACGGGAGGAGTCCGTACTTCTCTGATGCTGACAAATCGAGAACTGTAGATCCCGCGCGCAATGTATGCCCGCTGTGGGATCCCGGCTAGACGCTCTTCGTAGTCGTGGTGGCATCACCCGCTTCAGCTTGCGCGGTGCCCTCGAATCAATGCGGTGTGGAGACCAAGGGCCTGCCGCGTCTCCGTGAAGTGGCATACGTCTTCCTCTAGCAGTATCCTCAGCCGATTGGAGGTAGGGGCGAAGTGCTGACGGAGGCGGCTCAACCTCCACGCGGCGGGCCCCATGACCCACACCTGCAGGTTGAGCTTGCGCTTCCCAATCCCATGGCCCCGGCTGCGTAGGCCCACCGAGTGTCCGAGACTCAGAGACTTCGCCCCACTCAGTCAGTGAGTCGGCACCAGAACTCTCGGCGCCCCGCGCGCGGACCCGCCGAAGAATCGCTCCTGGACGAGGTATTCCTCGCAGCCTGTGACATGCGGCCCTTCACAGTCGAGGCAGGACGGCGCCATGTCCGGTGACGCGCCACCAGACCGCGGCCGCGACGACGACCGCGCAGGCAAGGCCCGCCAGCCAATCGGTCCAGCGGAGGCGCATCTCCCGGTACTCGGTCCGCCGCGCCGCCCGCCCGAAGCCGCGCGATTCGAGGGCCATTGCCAGCAGATCGGTGTTGCGAACGGCGCAGATCATCGCCGGTATGAGCAGCGGAACGTGCCGCCGCAGACGCGTCACGAGGCCGCCGGAATCGAGATCGAGGCCCCGCGACTTCTGGGCCTGGATGATGGTGTAGGCGGAATCGGCGAAGGTTGGCACGAAGCGAAACGCGAGGGAGAAAGCGAAGCTGACCGGAAAGGGCAGGCCCAGCCGACGCAGGCCGGCGGTGAACTCTTCCACCCTGGTCGTGGAGAGGAAGATGAGTCCGGCGGCCACCATCGCGTCTAGACGCATGCCCACGGCAATCCCGTACAAAAGGGATTCACGGGTCACTATCATGGGTCCGAGCCGCGCAACTTCAGTGGCACCTCGCAGCATCACGGGCCAGAGCAGTGAGCTGAAGACAAAGAGCAGAACGAAGATCGCGCGCAGGCGCCACAGATTCACGAGGCACCGAGCAATCACAGCCAGCAGGAGTACGGCCGCGGCGACCCCAGCCACGTATGCCGGATGGTTGAAGGCCAGCGCCAGCGCGAAGATTGCGGCCAGGCCGAGTATCTTCACTCGCGGGTCGAGGCGGTGGATCACAGTGTTGTGGTCGAGGTAGAGGTCCATAGGGCCACAGATTCGGCAGTCGCGCTGTGCGCCCCTGTCGGCTCTCTGTGCCGCCGCGCAGGAGAATCCTCACATTGAAGTGAACAAGTGAAGAGGAATGGTGGGTGCGGCAGAACTACAGAGCGTCAGCGCGCGGTCGGTCAATGGAATGACTGCGAGCCCAGACAACCGCAAGGAACTCCTGAACCCCGAGGACGCCGGGCGCGCCCGAGCCGGCGCGCTGCCGCGTGACCTGTGGGTGCCAATGGGCGCGATCGTGCTGCTGGCGATGATTTTCCGCGTGCCCTACCTATTCGAGATTCGAGAGTGGCCCTTCTTCTATCATCCCATCTTGGATTCCCGCACGCAGTACAAGTGGGCCGCCATCCTTCTCAACACGAAAGGTCTGGGCAACCCGGAGGTCCTTGCGAAGGCGCCGCTCTATGCCTACTTCCTCGCCTTCAATCAATGGCTGTTTGACAGAGAGCCCCAGAGCCTCTTCTCCGCCCGGGTCATACAGTTGGTGCTGGGCGCGGTGACGTGTGGTCTAACTTACCTGCTTGGGCGCCGCGCCTTCGGGCAAGCCGCTGGCATCTTGGCCGGCTTGATGTTAGCGCTCTATAGCCCCGGCATATTCAGAGACGGTCAGCTGCTCGATACCGCCCTGGCGATGTTCCTGGCGACGACCTTCCTGCTTGTGGTTTTCGCTGCTCTGGAGGCGCCCTCCCGCGGGAGATGGTTCGGGGCAGGGCTCCTCCTGGGACTGCTGGGCTTGGCGCGGCCCAATCTACTCCTTCTCGGGCCGGTGACGGCCGCGCTCCTCGTCGGCTGGTTCCTGCGCGAGCGACAGGCCAAGCAGGTCGGAAGGATGGTCGCGGCCCTCGCCCTGGGCGTGCTGGTGCCGATTCTGCCGATCACCGCGCGGAACTACCTCATCAGCGGGGGCCTGGTGCCCATCTCCGGAACCGGCGGCATAAACCTCTACACGGGCAACAACCCGAACTCAGACGGCTACTCGCCCATTCCATCCGGCATCGCATGGGAGCGGACATCGTATCAGGCACATGCGGGGACCGGCAAGCGGAGCGCCAGAGCACACGACGCCTACTGGCGTTCCGAGGCGCTGAGGTTCTGGCGCCAGCAACCCCTCAGCGCTCTTGGCTTGCTTGCGAAGAAGGTTTATCTCTACTGGAACGCGTACGAGATACCCAACAACGTCAGCTACGACTGGGGACGGGCCAATGCCTCGGTCTTGCGAATGGCGCCCCTTACGTTCGCAGTCGTCGGGCCCCTGTCTCTGCTTGGCATTGCGCTTGGCGCGGCTCGCACGCGCCCGACCTGGCTGCTGACTTCGTTCGTGGCCGCCAACATGCTCGCGGTGGTGAGCTTCTTCGTCTGCGGCCGCTACCGCATGCCGGTGCTCCCGGTGCTGTGTGTTTTCGCTGGCTGGGCATTGGTGGAGCTCCTCCGGCTGGCGCGGGCGCGAATGCTCGGCCGGCTTGCGCTCGGCCTGGCGGGCCTTGCAGTGTTCGCTGTATTTGTGAACTCGGACGCCTACAAGGTGCGGCGCGCCCGCGGCGCTAACAGGGATTGGTACTACCTCGGCCAGTCATATGTGATGGGCGGCGATTACGTTCGGGCAATAGCGGCATTCCGGCAAGCAACAGAGCAGAACCCGCACGACGCAGACGCTTATGCTCTGCTCGGGCAGATGGAGTTGAGAACGGGAGAACCCCAAGCCGCGGCCGAGGACATGAAGCGATCGCTCGAGATCGCCCCAGACTTCACCACTACCGCGGCGAGGCTGGCCGAGCTATACCTCGCACAAGGCTGGCCTTTGGAGGAGCCCGAGCGGCTGTTGCACCGGGCACTGGAGTTCCAGCCGCGGCATGTGTGGGGGCTGGCGCTGCTCACTCGCGTCCACGTGCGGCAGGGCAGGTTGCAGGAGGCGAAGGCCGATCTTGAACGAGCAACGGAAATGTTCTCGACCTGGAACAGGGCGGACACCCGCTGGGGGGCGAGTGCGAACGAGCTAATGCGCGCGGCGGAGGAGGCGCGAGCCGCTGGAGTCGCAATCCCGGAGGGACTGTAGCCCGCTGGCGGCGCATGCGCGGGCCGGGATTCGCTCGAGAAAAGAGATGCAGACAGTGAGAAGGTCACAAGACCGTGAGTCGTAGCGCAGCAGCCGTTCTCATCGCGGTGGGAATGGTGGTAGGCGGTCTCGGCTGGATGTTCCTGCCGCCCGACCGGGGACGGTTTCACTACGTCGTGGAAATCGTGGATCCGCGCCCGTGGTCTGAGAGCGAAATGCCGGAGGCGCTGAGGGAGGTCCGCGTGACCCGTCTCCATGGCTTCCTGTCCCGCGCAGACGCGCAGGTGGCGGCGGCGGCAATCATCAGGCTGAGAGGCTCTGACACGGACGAGGGCCCGGCCGAGATAGCGATGTTGCAGAACATGTCCCACTATATCACCTCGGCCGACTGTCAGTTAGGCGTCGTAACAGAGGGTGGTTCCGCGGCCGCCGCCGGTGCGCTCAGTGGGATACGCCGGGGCACGATCAAGCTGGGGAGCGGCACGATTGACGTATCTGCTCTCCTTGGTCGCCTGGGCCCGCTGTTCGACAAGTCGCTGTGGATTGAGCTGTCGCGTCCGCTGATGCGCGAACTGGAAGAAGCTGGCTGGCAAGTCCAGGCCAGCTTCCTGCTCTTCCCCCGGACATGGAGAGAGCAGCAGCAGGTGCTGGCCCAACTGGCGGCCTATCCGGGATCGCTGCCCGCGCCGGGATCGAAGATCCTGAGTCCGGCCGAACCCCCCGCTCTCTCGGACCCCATCAGGCTGGCGCTCGCGGCGGCCCTCGTCTGTGCAGGTCTATGCGTGCTGGTCTGGCAATTGCGCGGCACCTCCCGAGAAGAGGTGGCGCGGAGACTCGGCCGCAAATGAGTGCTGTTGTCGCGCGCGATCATTCCCGCAAGAGAGTGAGCCCAAGCACGAAGGCCGCCCCGAGGAGAAGCGCCCCGGCGTATGACGCGCCGGCCGCCCCCAGCAGCGGGATAGCGATCACGCCCGCCGCGAGCGCGCCGCCTGCCGACCCCACGAGATCCGCCGCATAGACTGCCCCTCCGGCCCTCGACGCACTCCGTTCTCCACGGTAGAGCGTCGTCGCCACCGGGAACAGGCCGCCCACCATCGAACCGACCAGGAGAAGCGCCAGAGAGAGCGCGATGGGCGCCAGTGAAGGCGCCTGCAGCACAGCCGCCAGAAGCCCGGGCAGCACCACGCACACCAGCCCGGCCGCTCCCAACCCCGCAAGCATGATCCGGGCCGAGTGCCGCCGACCTATCTCCCGCCGGCTGACGACGGCCGAGCCGATCGCCAGCCCTGCCATGAAAGCGGCGATGAGCGCGCCCAGTGCGTGATAGAGGTAGCCGCAGGCCGACTGAAAGGCAAGCAGCGCGAGCAGTTCGACCAGCAGCCCGAACCCACCTATTGCTCCGGCCGCAATCAGGACCGCGGCACCGGTGAGCCGACCACCGCGGCCGCGCGTGACCGCGACCACCACCACCGCGAGCCCTATCGGGATCGCCGCCCACCAAATCTCTATCGGCGACAGCAGCTGCAGCGGCCGGGCCAGCCCGGAGGAAAGCTGGTCGAGCCAGATACGAGTCTGGTGATAGTAGCTGACAGGATTCAAGTCACTGTTCAGCCGGGCCTCGCTCTCTCCCCTGATCGCCTCAAGTAGCATCTCTCGCCTGAACGGCAGCAGCGCATCTTGCAGCCATACCTCGTTCACGAATGACGCCTCGATGCCTCGTCGTTCGAGCCGATCAGCCAGTCTCCGCCAATCTCCGGATAGCACCCCTGGCTCCTTTGCGGCGAAGAAGAACATCTGGTCTCCGGGGACTACCAGTTGTTCCGGAAACGCGCCTCCGAGGGTGTTGTGCATGGTGGACGCAGCCAGCAGGACGGTTCCGCTGAAGTGGTGGGATGATCCCGTGAGGTTGAATGCGAGGATACCACGAGGAGCCAGCGCGCGGTAGGCCTCCTCGAAGAATTCCCTCGTGTAGAAGCGATTGATAGCCGCCGTGGTGGGGTCGGGAAGGTTCAGTACGATAACATCGTACGGGGCCTGAGCGTGCTTGACATAGAGGCGCCCGTCGCCAAGGTGCAGGCGGACACGTGGGTCGGACAACGGCTGGAGCAGTTCTTCTGGCAGCCAGCGGCGCGCCAACTCCACGACGCGCGGATCGAGTTCTACGCAATCGAGTTCCGTGATCGGGTGTTTGACCATCTCACCCGCGAGGCCGGCGACACCTCCTCCAATGAGGAGAACGCGTCGCGGAGCCGGGTGTTGCAGCAGGGCCGTATGCGCAGCCACCTCGTTGGAATACTCGTCACCGGAGGTGAAGAGGAGGACACCGCTCTGATAGAATGAAACTTGCTGCTCTTGCTCGGTGACGATGAGCGCTCCATACTTGGAAGCCGCGAAGGCCCTCGGGTTCCGCAAGGCCGATAGCGGCGTCGCGCGCAGAGAGCTGATTGTGCGCCTCACCTCCTCCGGAAGCTTGGCATACAGAGAACGCCAGCGCGGGCTAACGAAGAGAGAGTCGAGAGAGATCAGACGATCCCTCGCGTTCTGGGCGAGCGAGACGGTCAGAGATGCCCAGCGCGGGCTGCCGCGCAGCGAGGCGATCTCGAACTCCTCAGCGCGCACACTAAGTACAAGCAATCCCGCGACTGCCGCCAGCGCCGGCACAAGAGCGATTGCACTCTTGTTCAACAACCGGGGCCGAAGCAGAGCGCAAGCGGAGACGATGTTCAGCACCCCCGCGCCGGCAAGTGTGCGGAGCGGGCCGACGTGCGCCGCCAGGTAGAAGTGGAATGCGATTCCGCCCAGCACCGCGCCCGCAGCCTCCAGGGCATACACTAGACCCACGGGCGACACGGCGCGCTCGCCGGCTCGTTCCCCCGGCTGCCCACGGTACCCCGCGGCCCGCGCGGCGACCACGAACTGGAAGCCACCGACCAGGCAGACCAGCGCGAGCACGCACAGCGACGTCAGCAGCATTGCGCCTGGGCCGAGCATCTGGCCCGGCGTTAGATCGCCCGGCTGGACCCAGCGCGCGACAAAGAGCGCCAGAGGGAGCAGACACGCTAGCAGCATCTGAGACCAGCCGAACGCCCGCATGGGCGCCGCAATCCGCGGCGCCACCCACGAACCAAGCGCGCTCCCGGCGGCCACCGACACCAGCCACACGGCCAGCACCAGCGCGATGGAGAGTTCGTTGCCGAGGAACGTTGCCAGTAGCTCTCGCGTCAGAACGACCTGAGCAATCAGCTCCGTGAGGCCCATGAGGGTCAGCGCTAGGATGAACCGAAGGGGAAACCGAACTGCAGCTTCAGATGCCGCGGCCGTGGTCACGACCAGAGACCCGGAATGGACTGGCCGCAAAACTCACAGCGTCCGCCCCGGAGGTGGTTCTCGGCTATTCGGTAGAGCTGACGTCGGATGAGGAGTTTTCCGCACTTCGGGCAGTAGGTGTTCGTTCCCCCGTGCTCCGGGACGTTCCCCACGTAGACATACTGCAGGCCTTCCGCCCTGGCGATCTCATGGCAGCGGGCGAGAGTCTCGTACGGCGTCGGCGGCAGGCGCTTCAGGCGATACTGAGGGTGAAAGCGACTGAAGTGGAGCGGCACATCTGAGCCCACATGCTCCCGCGTCCAGCGGGCCGTGTCGCGTATCTCCCGGTCGCTGTCATTCAAGGTCGGGATTACCAGGTAGACGATTTCGAGCCAGACGCCCTGCTTCTTCACCAGCTCAATGGTGTCCAGCACAGGCTTCAGTGTCCCCCGGCAATTCCTCCGATAGAAATCGTCGCGCATCGACTTGAGATCAATCTTCACGGCCGCCAGCTCGCGGCAGAGATCGATCATCGGTTCTCGCTTGATGTAGCCTGCGCTCACCATGGTCGAGCGCAGGCCCCGCTTGTTGCCCTCCCGCGCAACATCCAGCAGGTACTCCGCGAACACAACGGGCTCGGCGTAGGTGCCCGCGATCAGCGAACAGCCTTGCTTCCGCGCGGCCTCCACCAGTCGCGCCGGCGGGAGGTCCATGGCGGGAAGCTGCTCGGGGCGGGACTGGGAGAGCTGCCAGTTCTGGCAGTTCTTGCACTCCATATTGCACCCCGCGGTGGAGAAGGAGAAGATCGGGCGCCCGGGGAGCACGTGGAAGAAGGGCTTCTTCTCCACGGGGTCTATGTTCACCGAGGCCGAGCGGCCGTAGACCAGCGTGTAGTACTCGCCGTCTTGGTTCTCACGCACCCCGCAGAACCCACGCTCGCCGGGACCTACCTCGCACTCCTTGGGGCAGAGCACGCAGCGCACCCGCCGCGGGCCCAACTTCTCATAGTACTGAGCCCGGCGCACCCACTTCGCACCACTGTCCGGCTGAGACATCCGGGGCGCCCTGCGGCGCCCGGAAGTCGCCAGGCTCGCCATCCCCCCCAGCGCCCCGGCTCCGAGCGCGCATCCGATACCCAGTCTCAGTACCTCGCGGCGGGTCCAGGCCATGCCGACTCCTCAGGAGAGCGACACCTCCACAGTCTCGATGCCCGAGAGTTCACCGACGCCGAGTCTGTGATCCGCATCAGCAGCAACAGATATGTAGTGGGGCTCCCGCCCCTCCTCAGAGAGAGCGCGCAGTCCAGCCCGCGCTCGCAGCTCCTCGATGATCTGCCAGCCCACGCGGTCCAAGGCCACCGGGTCTGTGCCTATTAGCAGCGCCCCGTATGGCTCGGCGGTGCTGGGGCGGTAAGTGGGTCCCCCGTCGTAGATCACCTCCAGCGCATCGCAGATGATCAGGCGGTGCTTTCCGCGGATCTGGGGCGCGAGATTCAGATCGGCCACGTACGGGCTGCAGCCGTTGAGGTGCAGCTTGTTGGGGTTGTGGATGCACCCGAAGTGGTTCTTCAGGCTGATGCTGACGCCCGCCACGTCATGATCCTTCAGCATCGGCACATTGAGCAGAGCCGTGCACTCCTCCGACACGATCCGGCTGAAGCACGATCCCACCTCGCGCACCACCGTGGGTTGCCGGTCATAACCCAGTGAGTCAGTCCCAAAGCAGCGAAAACCATC
>CP070816.1:1725182-1734746 GCA_020344235.1 Armatimonadota bacterium | reverse complement strand
GTTGCGAGAACGGCGGATAGCTCAGCTCCCGCCGCGCCTCCATCTCTCGCTCGTAGAAGGCTTCGTAGTCCTGCTCGGCGGCGGCCTCCACGCTGTAATGGTCCGGACGATAGGTCTGGATAATAACCTCCCCCTCCTTCTCGCCGCGCCCCGAACGCCCGGATACCTGAGTCAGCAGTTGGAAGGTGCGCTCCGCGGCTCGGAAGTCCGGCAGGTTCAGCGAGGTGTCCGCCGAGATCACCCCCACCAGCGTCACCCCAGGGAAGTCAAAGCCTTTTGCCACCATCTGAGTGCCGATCAGAATATCCGTCTCCGCGGCGCGGAACTGCCCCACGATGCGCACGTGCGCGCCCTTCCGAGCGGTGGTATCCCGGTCCATCCGACCTGCCCGCGCCCGCGGGAACACGCGTGTCAGTTCTCGCTCCACACGCTCGGTGCCGAATCCGGAGAACCGGATCTCGTGTCCCCCGCACCGCGGGCAGATATCTGGGGCCGTTCTCGCCAGCCCGCAGTGGTGGCAGCGCACCTGGCGGCTGTCCCGATGGTACTTCAGAGCCACCCCGCAATCCGGACACCGCAGTGACTCGCCACATATCGGACACAGCAGAAACGTCGCAAAGCCGCGCCGATTGAGGAACAGTATGACCTGCTCTCCCCCCTGAAGACGCGCCGCGATCGCCTGCCGCAGCGGGGTGGATAGAATCGGGGTGCGCGAGCCGGGCCCCCGCATATCCACCACCCTGATCCGCGGTAGCGGTCGCTCCTCTACCCGCGTCGGCAGCCGCAGCAACCGGTGCCGGCCCTGCTCGGCATCATAGAACGATTCCAGCGCCGGGGTCGCGCTCGCCATGACCACCGGACAGCCGCTCATCTCCCCACGTTTCAGCGCCACCTCTCGCGCGTGGTACCGCGGTGATTGCTCCTGCTTGTAGGAGGACTCATGCTCCTCATCCACCACAATCAGCCCCAGTGCCGGGGTCGGCGCGAAGACCGCCGAGCGCGCGCCAATGACCACCGCCGCCTCTCCCGTCCGAATCCGCTGCTGTTCATCCCACCGCTCCCCCAGCGAAAGCGCGCTGTGAAGAATGGCCACCCGGTCCCCAAAGCGCGCGCGGTAGATCCCCACCGCCTGCGCGGTCAATGAGATCTCCGGCATCAGCACGATGGCCTGACGACCGCGGGACAGCGCCCGTCCTATCGCCCGAAGGAACACCTCCGTCTTCCCGCTCGCCGTCACCCCGTAGAGCAGAAACGACTCCGGCCGTCCCGCCTCCACGGCCTCGCCAATCGCCTCCACGGCCGCGTTCTGCTCCAGCGTCAGCGAGGGCGGCTCCCCGGCATCGTGAATCGCCAAGCCCCACGGCATCCTTCGCACCGGCGTCCAGCGCGCCTCCAGCAACCCCTGCTTCACCGCCCCCTGCACCGCCGACACCGAAACCCCGGCCCTCGCCGCCAGCTCCGCAGGCCGCAGCGGCCCCGCGCCCAGCGCCGCCCGCAGACAGGCCGCACGCGCCGGAGCCTTCCCCGCGTTCTCCTCACAGTACTCCGCTATCTCCTCCGGGCTGACGGCGATCTCCACCACTCGGACCTGCCGCGCCCGCGCCCGCGGCGGCAGCAGAGTCGCTCGCTCCGCCACCAGATTGCGTGACTTGAGCAGCCGCAGCGCGCGCGAAAGCTTCGGCCCGCGCACTACTCGCCGAAGCGCCCGCAGACTGACCTCCGACCCCACCGCCTCCAGGTGCCGCACCACGGGCCCCGCATCCCGGTGGTCGCGCACCGGTCCTGGAATGCCTTCCCCTGTCAGGTGGAAACGGCGCCCCACGCGGTAGGTCATCCCCTCGGGCAGGAAGGGTTTCAGCGCCTCCCCCAGCTCGCACAGGTAGTAGTCGGCCATCCAGCGCGCCAGCGGCAGCGCCTCCTCGGGCAACGCCGGGGCGTCCTCCAGCACGGCCTCAACGTCTTTGAGTTCCGCCCGCTCGGTCTGCTCCCGCAGACCAGCCACCACACCGACCACCATCCGCTTGCCAAAGGGCACCAGCACCTGAACGCCCGCCCGAACGGAATCTCGCAGGGGCTCCGGCACCTGGTAAGTGAAGAGCTGGCTCAAGGCCCGCCCCGGATCCGGAAGCACGTCTACATAGCGGGACATTGGCACCCCGGCCGGCCTGCCGGCCCACCCAAGAATCGCACCCGCGTACGGCCGCTACCCCTCCGCCGCCCGGCGCAGCTTGTCGGCCATGTCCGTCCTCTCCCAAAGCACCGGAAGGTCGGTGCGGCCGAAGTGGCCGTAGGCGGCCACCTGGCGGAACTGCGGCTCGCGCAGTTGCAGCTTGTCGATGATCGCTCTGGGGCGAAGGTCAAACGCCTCCAGACAGATCTCAGCCAAGCGCTCGTCTGCAATCTCACCCGTCCCGAACGTATCCACCCAGAAGCCCATCGGATCGGCCCGCCCGATGGCGTAGGCCACCTGCGTCTCCACTCGTTCCGCGAGCCCGGCCGCCACGATGTTCTTCGCGACATAGCGCATCATATAGCTCGCCGACCGGTCTACCTTCGTCGCATCCTTTCCAGAGAAGCACCCACCGCCGTGCCGCGCTACTCCGCCGTACGTGTCCACGATGATCTTGCGCCCAGTCAGGCCCGTGTCCGCCAGCGGCCCTCCCCGCTCGAAGCTTCCGGTCGGGTTCACCAGCACCTCCGTCGCCTTATCCATCATTTCCGCCGGGCAGATCTTCTCCACCACGCGCTCGATCATGTCCTGGCGGATGCGCTCGTGATCCACGTCAGGGCGGTGGTGCGCCGCCACGACGACCTTGCTCAGGTGCACCGGCCGCGCGTCCTCGTACACCACCGTCACCTGGGTCTTGCCATCTGGCCGCAGGTAATCCACCTCCCCCAAACGCCGCACCTCGGCGAGCCGCCGCGCCATCTTGTGCGCCAGCATGATCGGCATCGGCATCAGCTCCGGCGTCTCGCCGATCGCGTATCCGAACATCATCCCCTGATCGCCGGCGCCCCCAACATCCACCCCCATGGCAATATCGGAGGATTGCTCCTGGATCGCGGTCAGCACCCCCGACACTTCCGAGTCAAACCCAAACTTGGCCCGCGTGTAGCCGATGCTCTGGATCGTCTCCCGCACCACCGCCGGTATGTCAATATACCCTGCTGTCGTTACTTCCCCGGCCACGATCACCAGGCCCGTGGTGATCAACGTCTCGCAGGCCACACGGCTGTTGGGGTCCTGCTCCAGCATTGCGTCCAGAACCGCATCCGAGATCTGATCGGCCATCTTGTCGGGATGGCCTTCTGTTACGGACTCAGAGGTGAACAGGTACCGATCAGTTGGCATGAACTTCCATCTCCGTTTGCATACTCAGCGCTTCCGGCGGCGCCTTCTCTTCCCCTGCAGCCCCGCAACCACCACCTCCAGGATGCGCTCGGCAAAGGCCGGCTTCTCCATCTCCGGCAGCTCGATCTCCTCCCCGCCGGCAAGCAATGCGTATCCGGCGTTCCGCTCCGACTCGAATCCGACCCCGGCACGGGACACGTCGTTGGCAATCACCACGTCCAGCTTCTTCGCCGCCAGCTTCTCCCGCGCACGGGCCAGCAGATCCTCCGTCTCCGCGGCAAACCCCACGAGAAACTGCCCCTCCTTCTTGCGCCCGCCGCAATCGGCCAGGATGTCTTTCGTAGGATGCAGCTTCACCGTCAACGACTTCTCGCCGCGCTTGAGCTTGGAGTCTTCCACGGTGGCGGGAGCGTAATCCGCGACCGCCGCCGCGGCAATCAGCACATCGCACTTCGGAAAGCGCCGCAGCACCTCTCGGCGCATCTCTGATGCGGTCTCGACCCGCTTCACCTCACACCGTGCCGGCGCCGGAATCGCCGTCGGGCCGGACACCACGGTGACCTCGGCCCCCCGCCGCGCCGCCGCCTCCGCCAATGCATAGCCCATCTTTCCGCTGGAGCGGTTCGAGAGAAACCGCACCGGGTCGAGCCGCTCCCGAGTCGGCCCCGCGGTTACCAGCACTCGCACGCCCTCCAGATCGCCCGGCGCCACCACCTCCGCCACCGCGGCGGCGATGGTCTCCGGCTCCGCCAGCCGCCCCCGCCCCACAGCCCCCGAGGCCAGCCTGCCGGTCTCGGGCTCGACGATGCGGGCGCCGCGCGCGCGGAGCTGCTGCAGGTGCTCCTGGGTCGCCTGGTGAGCGAACATCTTGTCGTTCATCGCGGGCGCCACCACCAGCGGGGCGCGCGTCGCCAGCACCAGCGCGTAGACGAACTCGTCCGCCAGACCGAGGGCCAGCTTGGCGATGGCGTCCGCGCTGGCAGGGGCGACTACCACTGCCGCCGCCCGCTCGGCCAGCGAAACGTGCTTCACCTGCCACTCGTCGGGAGCGTCGAACATGCTCACCGTGACCGGATTCCCCGTCAGCGTGCGCAGCGTCAGCGGGGTAATGAACTCAGCTCCCGCCCGGGTAAGAGTCACGTGAACATCGGCCCCGAGATCCATCACACGCCGCGCCACCTCCGCCCCCTTGTAGGCGGCGATGCTGCCGGTGATCCCCAGCACGACGGTCTTCCCGGCGAGTGGCTCACTCACCGCCGTCTCCCAGCAGGCAGCCCACGTCGGCGCGCCCCACCCGCAGTCGCTCCGCCTCCAGAATCGTCAGCAATTGCCGCCCCGCTCTGCTCACCCGGTCGTTGACAATCACGTAGTCATAGTTCGGCACAAACTTGATCTCTTCACGCGCCACCTCTATCCGGCGCCGCTGAACTTCCTCCGCCTCGCTCCTCCGCCGCTTCAGGCGCTGCTTCAGCGCCCGCCAGGAGGCCGGCAGCATATAAATGAGCACCGCCTCTGGACGGCACTCACGCACCTGCATCGCCCCCTGCACTTCGATCTCCAACACTACATCGTAGCTGGCCTCAAGCTGCCGGTCAAGCCACTCCCGCGGCGTCCCGTAGTCGTTGTCCAGATAGGTGGCCCACTCCAGCAGCTCCCCCGCCACCGCCATCCGCGTGAATTCCTCCCGCGACCGAAAGAAGTAATCCCGCCCCTCACGCTCATCCGTTCGTCGCGCTCGTGTCGTGACCGAGACCGAACGGCGCAGTCGCCTGGCCTCCGCGCCGCGCGCGGACATCGCGTGCTTGACCACTGTGCCCTTCCCCACCCCGGAGGGGCCCGACAGCACGACCAACAGCCCCCGGCCCAACTTCTTTTCGGCAAGCCCCTTCAAAGGCCCGCCCACTTGATCCGATTGTCGATGCCGCGGATGCCGCTGATCCCGTAGATGATATTCTCGATGATCTCCATCTCCTTCTTCGGATCGGGAATCTTCCGCGACCGCGTCGCCTTCAGTTCCCCTCCCAGGTAGGCTACACCGTGGATCACCTTTACTTCGAGTTGACTACTGTCGAGCTCCCGCCTGATGAACTCGCTGCGCACCCGCCGCGTCAACGTCGCGTCGCCCTGTCTCATAGCGTGGTCTCCTCACTCTCCCCTGCTCGACTGCTCCTCTCCCTCAGCCTCATCGGCGGCCACCATGATCGGCAGATCACACTGACCGTGATATGCGTTCTCTCCCGACAGGAGCCTCACCACTAGATGCTGCGGCCCCGCCTTCCTGGGCACCAGCACCAGCGCGATCCGGCGGCGCTCATGTGGGTTCAGCCGCGGAAAGGCGAGCACTCGCCACCCCCCGGATTCGCCCCGCAGCAGCGGCTCCGGCCTCACTTCACTCAGATACAGCGTGTCCAGCGACTCCTTGCCGATCTCGAGACGTATATCCTCTACTACCCTATCCGACGCGTTGTAGATGAGAACCTCCGCAGTGTACGATCCCTTTACCACCGCGCCCCCGCGGTCGGCTTCGACCGCCAGCTCGAGTGCAGGCGGCGGCGGAGCAGTCGGCGGCGCCCTGAACAGTTCCAGCAGCCCGAAGCCCAAGGCGAAGACGGCCGCGGCCAGCCCAACCCATACCAGGGCGTGCACCCCCCACCGGCGGACCTGGATGCTCTCGCGCGCAGTGTGATAACCACACGGCGGCGTGGCCTCCTCGCTCACCTCGAAAACGTCCGCCACCAAAGGCTGAGTGCAGATGACCGTTTCATTGTCAAACCACCGACAGTACCCGCACCTCGCCAGATTATCTTGACAACCAACACAGAACGGGTAACCCGCCGCGCGTGTGTCGTTTATCGTCCCACAGCGTGGGCACTTTACCTGGGGCAAACCCGCTGCCTCCTTGCCCGCCGCGGATTATAGTCAGCCCTGTCGAACAGTGTCAACCCGGCACTTGAGGACGGGACTGCTTCCCCTTTCGTCGGCCCCACTCCTCTTTGCGGACCCTCCCTACGCATGTGATATGATTCTGCCTCTTCGCGGCCGCGCTCTCTCACCTTGACACCCCGCGTCGGCCTCGCTATACTGCCCGCCGACCTGAGCCCGCCCGTGCTCCACTTCACCATCCAACAGACTGACCCCAGCGGCGCCCGAACCGGCCGCGTCACCGTTCGCGGCCGCGGCTTCGACACCCCTGCTTTCCTTCCTGTCGCTACTCAGGCCAGTGTCAAGGCGCTCACTCAGGAGGAGCTGGTCCACCTCAAGAGCCAGATAATCCTGGCCAACGCCTATCACCTCTACCTCCGTCCCGGCCTCGAGCTCATCCGACAGGCCGGCGGCCTCGGCCCTTTCATGCGTTGGTCTGGACCCACTCTTACGGACAGCGGCGGCTATCAGGTCTTCAGCCTCGCGCCGTTGATCGAGGTGACCGACGACGGCGTCAGCTTCCGCTCCCATATAGACGGCTCCGAGCATCTTCTCACTCCCAGATCCGCCATCGAGATCCAGCACGCCCTGGACGCCGACATCATCATGGCCTTCGACCAGCCCGTGGCCCATCCGGCGCGCCGGGAGGAGACACAAGCGGCCACTCTCCGCTCAGATCGCTGGGCTGCCCGCTGTGTCGAAGCCCATCGGGGAGCATCCGATCAAGCCCTGTTCGGCATCGTACAGGGCGGCTTCGAGCCCGACCTGCGCACCGAGAGCGCCCGCCGCCTCGCCGAGCTTCCCTTCGAGGGCTATGCCATTGGCGGCCTCTCCGTCGGCGAGCCCAAGGACCTGACCTTCCGCATCCTCGCGCACACCGCGCCTCTGCTGCCCGCCGATCGCCCTCGCTACCTCATGGGAGTGGGCACACCCGCCGACATGGTCCGCGCCGTGCTCTCGGGCATCGACATGTTCGATTGTGTCTTGCCCACTCGCCTGGGCAGGAATGGTACGGCCTACACGAAAACGGGAAAGATAAACCTGAAGAACGCGCGCTATCAGGATGACCTGGGGGCCTTGGATCCAGACTGCGGCTGCGAGGTCTGCGCCACCTACAGCCGGGCCTACCTGCGGCATCTGCACAAGTCCGGGGAGATCCTGGCCGCGCGCTGTCTGAGCTATCACAATATGCACCTCTACCTCCGTCTCATGGAAGATATTCGAGCAGCGATCCGCGCCGGCCGCTGCCGGCAGTTCGCCGACGAGCTGCTCGCGCGAAGGGAAGAGAATGGCTGAGAATATCACGCTGGACGAAGTGAAGAACAGGGAAGATGTCAAGGAGTACATAGCCCGCGCAGACAGCAACATGGATGCCATCGGTTACACGGAGCACGGATTCCGCCACGCGGATATCGTGGCCGACCGCGCCCGCCATATCATAGATGCCCTCGGCCGCGACCCGCGCGAGGCCGAGCTGGCTGCAATCGCCGGCTACCTGCACGACATGGGCAACGTCGCCAACCGCGAGGAGCACGGCCAGATCGCCGTCATGCTCGCCCACTCGATACTCAAAGAGATGGGGATGCCCCCGAATGAGCTGGCCGACGTGATGGCCGCGGTGGGCAACCACGAGGAGCAGTACGGCGATCCCTTCGGGCCGGTGGCGTCTGCGGTCATCATCGCCGACAAGTCGGATGTCGCCCGGAGCCGCGTGCGCGATATCCACCCCTCCCGCTACGACGAGCACGACCGCGTCAACTACGCCACCATCTCCTCCGCGCTGACCGTGAACCACGAGCGGACCATCGTCTCTCTGCACCTCGATATCGACACCGAGATCGCTCCCATCATGGAGTACTTCGAGCTATTCCTCGACCGCATGGTCATGGCCCGCCGGGCCGCCAAAATCCTCGGCTGCGAGTTTGAGCTGGTGATCAACGGGACGAAGCTGCTGTAACGCGGATGGGGCAGTCGGCGACGCCGGCCCCGGAACATCCTACAGGTTTCCCCCTCCCCTACTCGTCCAGCGTCCCCGGCAGCAGCCCCATCGGCAGCGGGGCCGGCCGTTTACAGGTGCTCTTCAACTCGATGTGCTTCCCCTCGCGGGAAGCGTCTTCGACGGCCTCCATGACATCCAGCACGTGATATGCCATGTCTCCGTTCGCACGACTTGGCCGCCCCGACCGCAGCGCGCAGGCCATGTCGGCCACACCGAGCCCGCGGCTGTTCTCCTCATAGCCGTGGGTCAGCGGCACCTCTTTCCGCTCATCTTTCAGCCACACCCGCACCGGCCCGCCGAAGGTGTTCGGGTCGGGAACGCTCAGTGTGCCAAGCGTCCCGTAGACCTCGATCCGCGGCAGGTCCGCGGACCACACGTCGAAGGTCACCATGACCGTGGCGATGCCGCCGGCGGCAAAGTCAAGAATCCCGACCGCATGGGTCGGCACCTCTACATCTATCACCTTCCCGTACTTCGGCCGGCTGGTGATCGTCCGCTGAGGGAAGCTCGCAGCAGTCGAGCCGGTCACGCGCCGCACAGGGCCCATGAGCGCGATCAGGGCCGTGACGTAGTACGGCCCCATGTCCAGCACCGGGCCGCCCCCAACCTCGTAATAGAACTCCGGGTCCGGGTGCCAGATCTCATGGCCGCGGCAGGTGAAGAAGGCGGTGGCGCCAATCGGCTCGCCGATCCAACCGTCGTCAATCAGCTTGCGGCAAGTCTGGATCCCAGCGCCCATGAAGGTGTCCGGCGCGCATCCGACCAGCATGCCTTTCTTCTTTGCGGCCTCGATGATCTTGGCGCCGTCCTTGCGGGTGACCGCCAGCGGCTTTTCGTTGTAGACATTCTTTCCCGCCTCGATGGCCGCGAGCGCCACCTGCGCGTGGGCCTTCGGGACCGTCAGGTCCAGCACTATCTCGATCTCCGGATCGGCCAGCAGTTCCTCGGTGGTGCACGCCTTCGGGATGTTGAACTCTTTCGCCCGTGCCTCCGCCCGCTCCGCGATAAGGTCGGCGCACGCCACCAAATCGAGGGCCTCCAGCCTCTGCGCGTTCTCACAGTAAATGCTGCTGATATTTCCACACCCGACAATTCCCAGCTTGACCGGATCAACGGCCATTGCTGCCTCCTATCTGCTCGCCCAGAGGATGCCGCGGTTGACGATCTCCCGCGCCTCCGGCACGTCGAAATCCTTCGCCACATGTCCCACTGAGGCGTAGAACACGCGCGCCGCGCCGTAGCGCCGCTTCCAGACCACCGGCATCGCCACGCCCTCTATCCAATCATGGTG
>CP070816.1:1712535-1725082 GCA_020344235.1 Armatimonadota bacterium | reverse complement strand
GCGGCTGGGGCGGGGGCTTCGACACGTTCCACTACTGGCCGTCCCAGGACTACCCAGAGAAGATGTTCGGCGGCGGCGTCGAACGCGTCGACGGGTGGGCCTATGTGCATGAGTGACCGGAGGCATACTACCACTCCGCCAAGCTGACTGCGCCTGATCGCAGCAGGGATTGGGAGGAGCACATGGACGGGACACGCGAGACAGACAGAGGGCCATCGGGCCCCCCGCTCTGGGCGCTCGGGCTGCTGGCCCTTTCGCCAACCGCGCTCTGCCTGCTCACGTACGTGCTGCCGCTTCTCCCCCGGCCTCCGGCGATCAGCTACAATGCGGGCGCTTTGCTAATGTTCGCCGTCGCCGTCCTCGTGCTGCCGGCTTTCGTCGTCTATGGCGGACTCGGCCTCGGCCTCCTCGCATGGGCGCTCGCGCGCAGGCTCCGTCGGGGCTCGGACCGGCGGGCGCGCCAATGCCTCCGCTATGGTGCCGCTCTCCTGGTGGGCACAGCACTGCCGTTTCTGCTGCCGGATATCGCCGCCCGACAGCTCGACCGCCTCGACGAGCATCCGACCCGGCATATGCTGACGCGGGGATCTGAAATCGTGTCTGCGGTCGAGAGCTTCAGAGCGGAGCGGGGTCACTACCCCGCGGCGCTCGCGGACCTTGTGCCCGAGCACCTATCCGCTCTTCCGACGATCGGCCTTCTCTGCTATGGAGAGTTCAAGTACGAGTTGTCCACGGGCGATCAGGAGTGGCGCGACCGTCATTTCTCCAGCGACCCTCCCTATGACCTGTGGGTTGAGGGCTATCTCTCCTCGCAGCTACATTACTGGCCGGGAGAGTATCCAGAGGAGCAGAGCGACGGCGACGTGGTGATAGAGTACGTTGACGGCTGGGTCGAGTTCATCAACAGAGACTGAGCGGGCCTCGCCGAGGGAGTCATGCGCCGCGTTCGCGCGCCTACGGCTCCGCCGGCCCCTTCCACACGCTCCCGCCGAAGGTGCAGACGTAGATGATGGAGTCGTCGTCCGGGTCGAACGACACCCGCTGGATGTTGCGGAACGGAATGCCGATGAACGGCTCCCAGCTCTTACCGCCATCCTTGCTCAGCCACAGCCCCGGCCCCGGCGCGCCTTCGGTCAGGCACATATACACCCAGTCCGGCCGCTTCGGATGCACGGTTGCGCCGAAGGTCTCTCGTCCCTCGCGAGCGATGCGCTTCCAGGTATTGCCGCCGTCCGTCGTCTTGTACAGCCCCCCCTGCCGCGCGTGGTCGGCATCGCCCGCGCCGAGGTAGATCACGTCGCTATCGCGCGGGTCAACGTCGAAGTCCTTCGGCCAGAGCAGCGGCTGCGACTCGTTGATCCACTGCCAGCTCTCCCCTCCGTCCCGCGACCGATAGAGCCCCGGGCCTTCCGCCACGAATCGATTATCCTTGCGCAGCGCGGTGACGAGGCAGAACAGCGTCCCATCATCGTGAAGCATCAAGCGGCATGCTCGCTCGTTCACCTCCGAGGCGCCGAGGCCATCCGACTGCTTGACCCACGTCTTCCCGTCGTCGGTTGACTTGTAGACACCGGCCTCGAAGAGCGCCGCATAGAGGATGCGGCCGTCCTTCGGGCTCTGCGGATCGAGTACGACCGATACGACCGGCTTGTTTGGCAGGCCATCCGAGCTATCGCGCCAGGTCTTCCCGAAGTCCTTGCTGAGGCCGACTCCCCCGCCCGCCCGCGGCCAGTAGTGCCGCCCCGAGATCACGTTCATGTTCGGGATGTCGTGCAGATCGGCGAAGGCGCCCCAGATCTTTCCGGGCACCTCAGGATCGAAGGCCAGCTCATAAGTGGTATTCCGCAGCGGCCTGTCCCACTGCGAGTACCAGGTCTTACCGCCGTCGTCGGATCGGGCGAACTTGATATCGGTATAGGCCATGTAATGCCGGTTCCGCTCGAAGGGATCAATGTAGTAGTGCCAGACGGTCGTGACGACCAGGCCCGTATTCTCCCACCGATGCCCCTTCGCAGGCGCGCCCTGCCCGTCCGCGTGGCGCGTGTGGAGCGTATCCCACGTCTCCCCGCCGTTCCGCGTGATCTGGCAGCACATCCAGTCGGTCGTGATGACCACATTCGGGTCAACAGGGTTGATGCCGGCGCCGCTCAGGTTCATCTCGGAGTTGCCGAGTTCGGCGGTGAGGTAGTTGGGCTCCAGGTTGAACTCGGCCGAATCGGTTTTGGAGAAGAAGGTCGGCCGCCACGTCTCACCGCCGTCATCACTGCGGTAGACCTGATTCGAGCGCGCGCGGCACGCGTACACCGTCAGCGGCTTCACATTGGTGGTGAGCACGAACGTGTACTGCGGCGCGCGCTTCCGACCCCAGATCTCCTTCTCCTCCACATCAATCCCCGGCCCCATCGCCTGCTTCCAGGTCCTGCCGCGATCCGTCGAGCGATACACTCCACCGACGTAGCGCCCAGCGACCACCTCCCCCTCCACTACACAGTACAGCACGCATTCATTCTGCCCGGAGTCCGAGGCGCCCGCGAAATCAACCACCCTCTTCTCGGGCAGCCCCTCCCCAATCTCCGCCCAGCTCTCGGCTCCATCTTCAGAGGCGAAGACCCCCTCCCTCGTGGCCGCGAAGCACCTTCGCCTGCCCCTCTTGCTCGTCTGATCGATGTGAAGTCCCACCACCTCTCCCCGCACGCCCGAGCCCCGCTCCCAGCGCTCGCCCGCATCTCTCGACCTATATACCTCTCCCCTACAGCCCGCAAGCAGAAAGTCCCCATCACCCGCGTCGGTCGCCAGCGCTCCCAACCCCCAGCTCGGCAGCCCTTTTCCGATGGGCGACCACGTCTCTCCCGCGTCGCGGCTTACGCGCAGCACTCCCTCGTATCCATTAGCGGCGTAGATGACGCTTGGGTCGGTTGCGTGAAAGACCGGTCGGCACTGGGTCGAGCCCAGCAGGTACTGGTGATGAATCATCTCCCAGCTTTGTCCGCCGTCCGTCGATCGGAACGCACAGCTCATGTCGCAGTTAACCAAGATCAGATCCGGATCGTGCGGAGAGATCGTCGGCACGTACATCGCGCCCCCGCCGCTCAGCCCGATGCTCTTCCAACCAGCCGTCTTGTTGACGATTGATTCATGCTCAGCCATCATGCCTCTCCCCTTCTCTGACCCTCCCGCGCCGGGGGCCGCGCAATTCGCCCCGGAGGACAGTGCCGCCCACGCCGCCAATGCGACCAGCGCCGTCAGCCACGTCGGAGGCACCGCGCGCCGGCGGCCTTCGCTTGCCCTCTTGGCACTCGTCTCGCGTTCTCTCATCCTCCGCATCTGTCTCCAGGCATCCACCCGCACTTCTCCATGCCCCCAAGCATACCTGCCCGACGGGCGCGACTCGCCGCCGACCGTTGGTACGAAGCATCCCTGTCCGCCCATCTGAGGCCCTCTTGCCCCGTTCTCACAATTAGGGGGCAACTTATGGAACAATCCGGGTGACACTGGAAGTGGAGCAGTAACGTACCTTCAGAATAAGTCACCCCGAAAGGGCAAACTCGCCGAAAGGCGAGGACGCAAAGCCATGGGTCTAAACCCCGGGCCCAAGTGCGAGCGGAGCCCGGATATGACCGCCAGGCTGCCGAAGGTGTGTAGCGAGCACGCCGGAGCATTGCGCCTCCGGAACCGTGGCCTCCACCACGGTAGTCTGGTCGCCGATCGCGTTACCTTGAGCTATCTCGCCCCGTTCTGCAGCGCAGCCAGCCTACAGAGCGGGTTGCTTGCATCTGCACATATCCCGCAGCACGAAGCCCCGGCAGCTCGCGCGAGGTGAACCGTCGAATGACTCATCTAAAGCGTAGGGGTGGCTTCACTCTCGTAGAATGCCTCGTCGCCACCGTCATCCTCGGCATCGGCGTCGTCGGTGTCGCTGGCATGTTCGCCTCTGCCACCCTGTCGGAACGAAAAGCGGCCCATATGGCCCAGGCGCGGGAAATCGCCGAGAAGACCCTGGAGGAAGTGCGTGCCGGCGGGTATGGCGTCTTCTCCCAGCCCTCCGGCGTGGTCTCGATCCCGACTCCCGATCTCCCCCACTCCACTGGAGAACTCGCCTGGCAGCCCTATCCCGACAGTTCCTCAGACCAGGGCCTCAAGCTCGTGTCTCTCAACCTCTCTTGGAGCTGGGCCGGCTCCACCTCCGGCGAGTACCGCGTAGCGACCCTGGCGGCCGAGCAGACGACGTGGTGATGCTCATGAGACCCCTGCTATCGCCTCGTCGGTCCTCACGCGGCGCCACCATCGCCGAGGGCATCATGGTGATCGTGATCGCGGGCCTTCTGGTATCTGTGCTGCCGGGCTATTATCTCACCTACGTCCGCATCTGGCAGCGGGAAACCGGCAGGCTGGGCGCGATGCAGCAGACGGACTTCGCCTTGGAGCGCATCCACAACGATATCCGCAGCGCCCGCGGGGTCGCCCTCTCCTCCGATGGCACTTACCTCACCCTCACCATGCCGCTGCGGGCCTATGACTCATCCCTGGACCGCGTGGTAAACGTGCTCGACGCAAGCGGCTGCCTGGCCGACGGAGACCACATCCACTACTACTACGTCCAGGATCCCGACGGCACCGGCAGCACGGGAGGCGCCATCTACCGCAAAGTCAATCCCGCGGGTGGAACGGAAGGCGCCCCGCGGATCATGACCCACCAGATCTACCCGAGCCTGAACCCGCGCGGCTCAGGCGGCGGCGCCGCCGCCCCCATCTTCGCCTACGACGGAACCTTGCACATAATCACTGTCACCGCCACCGCTGCCGAGCCCAAACCCTCCAGCACCACCTTCGCGCCCACGCAGACCGAACCGAAGTGCAGGCGCTGCGGCGCCGACCTGATCCGCGTCCCCACCACAGAGAACCCTGCCGGTGAGATCCAGTGCCCACAGTGTGGCACCGACGTCCAACCGACGGCCGAGATCGTCACCTATCAGTCTCGATTCATGCTTCGTAACCTGTAGCAGCGCCCAGTCGAACACGGGAGGTGCACAGCAATGCGAACAACTTCATTCGTCACATATCAGGCCGGGCGGCGAGGCTCCGTCTTCCTCCTCGCCATCGTGATCCTCGTCGTCATCCTCACGCTCGGCGCCTCACTCATTGAGAAGGCGCAAACAGCGCTCTACCGCACCAGTGTCGAGAATCGCTCCGCCAAGACCTTCCACCTCGCCGAAGCGGGGATCCACAGGGCACTGTGGGAGATGAACCAGCCCAACGGCTGGCTCACCTACCCCGGCGAGTCCGCCCTCCAACTCCCCGCCGGCTTCGTGGACGTCACCGTCACACCAGCGCCCTCATCCAGAGGCGTCTTCACTGACCGCCTGACCATGATCGCAACCGGGTACCTGCCAGGCCCTGATGGCACACAGCGCTACCCCTGCAAGATCCGCATGATCACCTACAAGGAGCCACGCTACTTCGCCTACGCAGCATTCGGTGAACAGCAGGTCATTGTAGGCAACGGCAGCGTCACCGTCATGGCCGACAGCTACACCTCAGATGATGGCCCTTATGGTGGCGGCAACACGGGCGCAAAGGCCGATATTGGCACCAATTCCACCGCCGCCGACGCCATAGTAGTCCTGCCTCAGGGCGAGATCCACGGCGACGTCCACGTCGGCGCCGGCGCCAGCCCCCCCGAGCTTTGCGTGGACAACAACGGCACCATCACGGGCACCATCGAGGCCTTAGACGCGCCCAATCTCCTGCCGGGCATCCCCTCCGTCCCCGCAGGCGTCACCGAACTCGGCGACATCTGGCTCGACCACAACGACGAGTTGATTCTCGACGAAGGCACGTATCACATGACCGACCTCGACATGTTCGGCAGCTCCCAGATTACCTGCAACGGCAAGGTCGTGATCTACATAGACGTGACCACCGACCAACCCAGCCCCGATGTCCGCATCGGCGGCAATGGTATTGTCAACACCTCGCAAATCCCATCCAACCTCGTCATCTACTGCCTCGACGACGTACCCAGCGTTGACATCAGCGGCAACGCCGCCTTCTACGGTGGGATCTATGCACCCAACGGAGACATCACGCTCAACTCAGGCGAGGTCTACGGCTCTCTCGTCGGCAAGACCGTCAACCTCAACGGCGCTACCGCCACCCTCCACTACGATGAGGCCCTGCGCGACCACTCGAACCCCCACGCAGTGATGCGCTCCTGGGAGATTCTGTAGCCGCGGGGCACCCAACCCAACTCAAACATATCACCCGTTGTGCGCGCGGCGGAGCGCCAATCAACCCGCCGCGCGCCGCCATTGCGCCGGTCTCCCAGGTCCGACGAGCACGCCCCAGCCGTTCCCGTCCATTTCTCTCCGCTCACATCTCTTCGCAGGTGATGGGGAGGCGGTCGGCGAAATATTCCCGTGTGCCGCGTCCCCGGACGTGTGGCAAGCCGGCCGGGGGCGCGCCTCTCTGTGGAGAGAATCTAGTGCAGCCCATTCGCATTGGTGTAATCGGAGTTGACAACCGCGGCGCCTACTACGTGCGCGAGTTCCACGAGAACGTTCCGGGAGCTGTCGTCACCGCCGGAATGGATATCCGCGAAGAGCACCTCGCCCGCTTCCGCGACTGCGCCGGCCCCGACGCCCTCGCGACCAGTGACTACCGCGAGCTGGTCAACCACCCCGACGTGGATGCCGTCGTGGTGGCCAGCCCAGACAGCTTCCACGAGGAGCAAGGCCTCGCAGTCCTCGAGGCGGGAAAGCACCTGCTGCTCGAAAAGCCCATGGCCATCACCGTAGAGGGATGCGACCGCCTTCTCGCCGCCCACAAGCAGACCGACACCGTCTTCGGCCTCGGCCTCTGCATGCGCTACATGCCGATGTTCCAGACCATGAAGAAGATCATCGAATCCGGCGACATCGGAGACGTCAAGGCCTACTGGTGCAACCACTATGTCGGCAAAGGAGGCCACTTCTACTTCCACGATTGGCATGCTGTCCGGGAGACCAGCACCGGCCTGCTTCTCCAGAAGGGCACACACGACCTGGACATCATGCACTTCCTCACCGGCTGCTTCGCCGAGCGCCTGGCGGCCTTCGGCTCCCGCGACTACTTCGGCGGGGACAAGCCCAACGACCTCCACTGCCCCGACTGCCCGGACAAGGAGACCTGCCCCGAAGCCCAGCTGGGCGACTGGCCCGACTACTTCACTCTCTGCGCCTTCCGCCGGCAAGTAGATGTCGAGGATAACCACGTTCTCATCATGGAACTCGAAGAGGGCATCAAAGCCGCCTATCAGGAGTGCCACTTCACCCCCGACTACCACCGCGACCACATCGTGATCGGCACCAAGGGCCGCCTACAGAACGACCAGGCCACCGACACCGTCTCCCTCACCACTCGCCGCGGCAGCGCCGACGCGGTCTACCACATCAAGGCGGAGGGTGACGCACACGGCGGCGGCGATCCCCTCATGTGCCGGGACTTCATCGCCGCCATACGGGAAGGCCGCCCCATGCTCACCGATCCCCTCGCCGGCCGCATGTCAGTCGCCGCCGGCGTCGCCGCCCACGAATCCATTCGCAATGGAGGTAAGATCATCCATATCTCGCGGCCGCCTGTCTGATATTCCGCGCGTTCCCATGGGCCTACGGGAATCGGCAAGGGACGCGTCGCGTTTGGGCTACTCCGCCCTCCGTCCCCGTTGCGGCCAGGATACCAGCGAACCATGAACGTTGCGATCTTCCTGATCTTCGTCTTATCGGGCTTCGCAGGCCTCGCCTACGAACTGGTGTGGACCAAGCACCTCACCCTCATCTTCGGCGTCAGCAACCAGGCCATCGCCACCGCCCTCGCCGCCTTCATGGCGGGCCTCGCCCTCGGCAGCGTCCTGCTCGGCCGCGCCGCGGACCGGGCGCGTCACCCTCTCCGGCTGTACGCCGCGCTGGAGTTGGGCATCGGCCTCTGCGCCCTCGCCCTTCCTCTCGCTCTGTCTCTCGTCAACGGCACCTACATTGGCCTCGCCCGCGCCCTCCCCGCCCACTCCTGGGCCTTCACGACCTTGCGGTTCCTGCTCTGCTTCGCGGTCGTGCTGGTGCCTACCACTCTCATGGGCGGCACCCTTCCCGCCATGAGCCGACAGTTCATCCGCCGCTCCGAGGCCATAGGCCGCGGCGCCGGACTCCTCTACGGAGCCAACACGCTCGGGGGCGTTCTCGGAGCGGCTGCCACAGGTTTCCTTTTGCTGCGCCTCCTCGGTGCTCACCACACCACCCTTTTCGCGGTCGCCATCAACCTGGCCGTCGCCCTGTCGGCGCTCCTGCTCTCCTTCAAAGTCCGCCCTCCGGTTGTCGAAGAGCGCCCCGCTCTCACCCCGGTTGCCGGCTCCTCCCGCTCGATCCCATCCTGGCTTCCCTCCTTCCTGCTCATCGCCTTCGGGCTGGCGGGAGCCGCCTCCCTCGCCTACGAAGTGCTGTGGACCCGAGTGCTCATCTACTTCATGGATCTGACCATCTACTCATTCACCACCATCCTCGTTACGTTCCTCACCGGCATCGCCGTCGGCTCATTCCTGTTCGCCCGTCTGGCCGACCGCAGCCGTAATCTGCTCTTTCTCTTCGGCCTCATCGAAATCGCCATCGCCCTCTCCGCTGTCTACCTCGTTCATACCATGGGCAGTTTGATGCACATCGCCACCATCGCCGCCCGACTGCACCTCCCCAACACCCCGCTCACCTTGGCGGCGGTTCGCTTCGCCGTTAGCGCGGTCTTCATACTCCTGCCCTCCACCTTGATGGGCGGCGCCTTCCCCGTTGTCACTCGACTCTACATTCGCGACTTCCGCGGCCTGGGCCGCAACCTTGGCGAACTCTACGCCGCCAACACCGTCGGCTGCGTCATCGGCTCCCTGGCCGCCGGCTTCTTGCTCCTCCGCATCGTCGGAGCACAGCAGGCGATCGCTGTTGTCGCGGTGCTCAGCGGCATCCTGGGCCTCGTCCTGCTCCTGTTCGCCGCCCCAAAGCGCACAATCTGGCTCGCGGCGCCCTCGCTGGTCCTGCTCGCAGTCGGCCTCGCCCTCGCCTGGCGCGTCCCGCCTCCCGTTGTCTTCTCCCCTCGCGTCGAATACAAGGAGCTGGACCTCCTCTTCTACCGGGAGGGTCCCGAGGCATCTCTGGCCGTCATGCGCAACCTCTTCGGCGCCCGCGACCTGACCCTCAACGGCACCCCTACTGCCTTCACTGACTACGGCGACATCTTGAGCCACAAGCTCCTTGCCCACCCTCCCGCACTGCTCGCCGACGAACCGAAGACTGCGCTGATCATCGGATTCGGTATGGGATCCACTGCTTGGTCGCTATCACACTACCCACTCGAACGCATAGACTGCGTCGAACTCGTCCCGGCCGAAGAAGAGAGCGCCCGCTTCTTCCTGCCGGAGAACGGTGACATCCTTTCTGACCCCCGCTTCAACCTCATCATCGCCGACGGCCGCAACTATCTGCTCACCACGACTCGGAGATACGACATCATCAGCTTCAACGCCATCCACCCGGCTTTCAGCCCTTATCTCTACACCCGCGACTTCTACGAGCTCTGCCGCTCCCGACTCACCGACCGCGGCATCATCTGCGCCTGGATACCCACCAACTCCGCCTACTTCCCTTCCCTCCTCCGCACCTTCCAGGACGTCTTCCCCTTCTGCTCCCTCTGGGTCGCCAACATCGGGCACCTCTCGCTGATCGGTACCATCCACCCCCTTCAGATGGACTTCTCCGACCTCCGCTCACGCATGGCCGACCCCGCCCTCCAGCGCAACCTGGCCGAGAGTCATCTCGAGGATCCGCTGCTCCTGCTCAGCCGCTACCTGATGGATGAGCACGCCATTCGCCGATTCACCGCCGATCAGAACGCCCGCATCAACACAGACGACCTCCCCCACGTCGAGTTCGACGCGAGCGTCAATCTGGAGGCAAGTGCCACCAGCAACTTCCGCAGCCTCTTGGCTTACGCCACGCCGATCTCAAGCTCCCTCGCCAACCTAACCCTCCCCGCTGACCAGGCCTCACTGCTCCGCCCGGCCTTGGAGAACCAGGTGCGCGCCACTCGACTCACATTCCTTGCCGCCCTCGCTGCCGCGGAGACCCGCATGCAGAACTCCCTGGGGCTGCTCGACGAAGCGCTCGAAATATGCCCGGAAGACCTTCACGCGCGCTACATGCGTGCCGTCATCTTGGCCGACCACCGCTGGGACCAGATCCCCCTCCAGGACCGACCCAGCTTCGACCAGCGCCGCCGCGAAGAGATAGCACGCGTTGTCGAGGCACAGAAGCCTCGCGCCTCCGCCCACCCGGGCATCCCCGACCGCTACCTGACATTCCTGCGCGTCACCGTCGCCCGCCTCTTCGCCCGCTCCGGCCAGCCGTACGAAGCCGAGCGCGTCCTCCGGGAAGTCCTCGCCACGCACCCCGACGTCCCCGTCGCCAAGCAGTTCCTTGAGGAGATCCGCTATCTCCCCGATGGCGAGGCGCCCTCCCCACCGGCTGCTATCCCGACCCAACCAGATCCGGCCTCTCCCTGATCCTCTCCGCCGCCCCGGCCAGCTTCTCGCTGAAGACCGCGGCCAGCGCGGGAGTATCCTCGACCCGCATCGTCGTGTCGTGCTCGGGGTTGTCGTCGTTCTCCCACCGCTCGTTCCACCACGAGAAGCCCATCACCCGCGGCCACCGGCCGCCGAGGATACCGTCCAGCGCCGCCGCCGCCCATTTCTCCGGCCTCGCCGCCGGACTCCCGGCCGTGCAGCCGAACTCCGCCACAATCACGGGCTTGGTCTTCGCCAGCCTTTCCAGCCGGGGATAGCACCCGTCCATCTGCTCCCGGAAGCTCTCCGCCTCGTCGTCGGTCGGCTGCTGCGGCCCGTAGGCGCTTACCCCCACCCAGTCCACGTACTCGTCCCCCGGATAGTAGTTCTCGAACCGGTTCCACGAAACGTCCGGGTCGTCGGTTGCATCCACGTGAAACACCCACGTGATATTGCTCGCCCCCTCCCCGCGCACCACCTCCACGATATGCCGGTAGGCCGCCGCAAACCGCTCCGGCCCGTCCGGCTTTCCTGGATCTCCGAACCCATCTCTTCTGCCCGCTCCGTGGTGCAGCCCATTCCACGGAAACCACTCCCCATTGCACTCTGTCCCGAACTCCACGATCAGCGGCGTGCCGAACTCCCTCGCCCCACGCCCCCACGCCCGCAGCTGGGCGTCCAGCCTCCCCTGCAACACCGCCTCCAGGCTGAACCTGTCGCTCGCCCTGTTCTCCTCCTCCCGCAGCATCAGCCGCACGTAGGGGAGAGAGCCCATCTCTCTGATCCACTCCGCGGTCTCCCGCGGGAAGGCCGTGCTCCGATACCAGTTGTGCGAGAACGCCACCCACGCCACGTTCTTGCCCACCGCCCTCTCGTACGACTCCACCTGTTCCCGCGTGATGTCATCCTCCTCCCCCGTCGTTCCCCCCGGATACACCCCGTGGTAGAGCTTCCCGGCCGCCGGCGGCGCCACCCGCGACAGTTGACTTCCCGGCCGCTCATCTGTCTCGCACCCGCCCGCGCCCAGACTGACCAGCAGCGCCACCAGCGCCGCCGCGCACGCCAGCGGCCAGCGGTAATCCGTCAAGGCAGCACTCACAGCCATATCCTCTTCCTCCTACCGTCCCCTTCCGAACTCACGTCGAGTTCACCTCCTGTGAAGTCGCAGTTCTTCCACGACCTGCCGGCGCTCTCCTCCAGCTTCCGGCAAGACCATTGGGAAGGGGCCTCCCCCGCGCCCGTCGAAATAGCAGTATGGCAGCACATGGATTGACGTCTGTAGTCTACACGCATCTCTACCGTTGGCTCGAGTTGCGAGATTCCAGGGCCGCCGAAACCGTTCCGGACCAGGGGCTGACAGTGGCAATACCTGAGCGTCTCTCGCGCGGAATCCTGATCGCTGGCCTCTACGTGCTCCTCAGCGTGGCCGACATGGGGCTTTCTTCGGCCGCCTTCGTGTTGGGCATACCGGAGGCCAACCCGGTCATCGCTTGGCTGACCGGGCACGGCCTTTTCGTCCCCGCCAAGCTCGCCTTCACGGCGGTGGCCGCCGCCCTGATCGCATGGTTTTACCATCGCGGCCAGGTCCGCCCCATCGCCTGGGCCGCCTTGGTGACCATGGCCGCCGTTGACGTCTACCACGTGTGGGGGCTGAGCACACTGTAGCACCTCGTGTGGGCATTCTCTCGGCCTCTTGGCTGCGTAGGGCAGGAGCCCTGCGCGTCTCAGGTGGCCTTCTCCTGCCACGACCAGCCACCCACCGATCACAGAGTCTGCGGTGGAACCGGCTGCCTAACTCAGTCTCGTTCCAGCGCGGCCGTCGGGTCCCCTATGCTGGTCAGTGAGTGGAGCCCCGAGCCGCCTGCCCATTGCGTCACGGCGAGCGCACAGCGCCAGTTCTCCGTCCGTGGAGTCATTCGCATGGGATCTCGGAGAGGCGTTCGGGACATGCCGCCGGAGAACTCGGAAGCTTGC
>CP070816.1:1708430-1712435 GCA_020344235.1 Armatimonadota bacterium | reverse complement strand
GCTGTACTTGGGAAGGGCGAGACGAACATCATGGCCCAGCTTCGCGAGCGCCTTGGGCAGCGCGCCGGCCACATCTGCCAGCCCCCCCGTCTTTGCGAATGGCACGGCTTCCGAGGCGCAAAAGAGGACACGAAGACCCATGGTTTCACCCCGTAGGATTCCGTCGGCTCCCATCGGCGTAGGCCCGGGCGGAAGCCGTGAAGGCCGCGAACAGCCGGCGCTGCCGCGGCGCACGCCGCCACATGCGCTCCGGATGCCACTGAACCCCTATCACGAATGGAACACCTTCTCCCTCAATGCCTTCGATCACCCCGTCTTCCGACCGGGCCGCCGCCGCGCTCGCTCCCAAGCGTCCATTCGCCTGGTGGTGGGAGCTGTTCACGCGCACCCGCGCGACCCCCATGATCTCTCGCAGCCGGCTGCCCGGCGCCAGCGTTACCCAATGGCCAATCCGCCGCTCCCCCCGGCCGGGAGCGTGTTGGCACGCATCAGCGATCTTGCTCTCGATATCCTGAACCAGTTCGCCGCCGAGCGCCACCCCCAGCACCTGCGCCCCCCGGCAGATCCCGAGAATCGGCATTCCGCTAACCAGCGCCTCGCGGCAAAGCTGTAACTCCATCTCGTCGCGCGCGCGGTCAATGTCCCTTGCCTTGGGATGCAGGCGCCGTCCGTAGCAGCTCGCGTGCATGTCTCCCCCTCCGGTGAGGAGCAGTCCATCCAGGCCGTCAGCCCCTCGCAAAGCGCTCTCCGGCGGACGCTCCACCGCGCGGGCCCCATGAGCTTCCAGCGCACGGCGATACTGCGCCGTCTTGCGCTCGGCCCGCCGCGCAGCTTCCCGGTCAGCCGCGCGGGAAGGCAGAGTGATGCCGATCGTGGGGCCGCCGGAGTATAGGGACATCGCGAAAACCCGGGGCATTCTAGCAGCCCGGCCCGCCGCGGTCAACAAGAGCATGTCCCGACATCGCACATCGGCCGAAGAAAACACTCGCGCGGTGGAAGACGGGAAGGAGAGCCAGCTCGCCGGCCTCAGGTGCCGGGGAAGGCTTTCGCGTAACGCCTGGCCAGACGAGACTTCCGCCTCTGGGCCTGGCGCCTGTGGATGATGCCCTTTGAGGCCGCCTTGTCCAGCAGCCGGCTCGCCTCGCGAGTCAGCTGCGACGCCACTACAGGATCGCCGGCGGCTATCGCCGTGCGAGCCTTACCTACCGTCGTCTTCGCGCGCGACGTCGCGTTGACGTTGCGCAGCCGTCGCTTCCGAGAGCGAACGATGTCTTTCTTCGATGACTTCAGATTGGCCAAAGAGTTCTGCCTCCGTACGAACGGGCGGCATTATAGCACACCGGGTGCTGGCGGCACAAGGCCCAGAGGCAAGGCTCGACCTGGCCTCCTGCGCGAGAAGGGGCGTATCGGACGCGCACAGAACGCCTTGGACCGGAGGCCGAGCCATGCCCGCCAAGCCGCCGCCGAACCTGCTCCTCATCACCAGCGACCAGCAGCACTGGAACACCTTGGGAGTAGACAATCCCCGTATCACAACCCCCAATCTCGACCGGCTGGCGCGCGAGGGGCTGATGTGCGATCGGGCCTACTGTCCCAACCCGACTTGCTCGCCGACGCGCGCCAGCATCATCACCGGAATGTACCCGGCGTGGCACGGCTGCTGGACAATCGGCGTGAAGCTCCCGGAGGACGTGCCGACCGTCGGCGATGTGCTCCAGGCCGACGGCTATGCCACCACCTTCATCGGCAAGGCGCACTTCCAGCCTCTGGCCTCCACTCCCGAGAGCCCTTCCCTGGAATGTCACCCCACTCTTCGCGATCTCGATTTCTGGCGGCGCTTCCACGGCCCCTGGTACGGCTTCGAGCACGTGGAGGTCGCGCGCGGGCACGCCGACGAGCACCTCGTCGGCCAGCATTACGCCATCTGGATGGAGGAGAAGGGGCTGAAGGACTGGCGCGACTACTTCGCGCCATGGCCGCCCGATCCGAGTGTCCCCGAGAGACGACACGTATGGGACCTCCCCGAGGGTTTGCACTACACCACCTGGACGGGTGAGCGCGCGATCGCAAACCTCGAAAGGCACGCCCGCGACGGTCGGCCGTTCCTCCTGTGGGCCAGCTTTCACGACCCTCACCCGCCCTACCTCGTCTCCAAGCCCTGGGCCTCCATGTACCGCCCGGAGGATATGCAGCCGGGAAGGCTGCCCCGGGGCGAACTCGACCTCCTGCCTCCGCATTTCCGGAAGACACAGGAAACGGACCCGGACTTCTCCATGTACCGGGAGACCCACGGCCCTCACGGCTTCCACTCACACATCATTGACCAGGACCTGCTCCGAAGGGACATCGCCACCTACTACGGCATGATCAGCTTCATGGATCACTGGATCGGGGGCATCCTCGACGCGCTCGCCCGGCTCGGCCTCGCCGACACCACCCTGGTAGTCTTCACCTCAGACCACGGCCACTTCCTCGGGCAGCACGGGCTCATCGCCAAGGGCGCGTTCCATTTCGAGGACATGATAAGGGTCCCCATGCTGGCACGATACCCGGGACAAGTGCCGGCCGGAAACAGGACCTCCGCGCTCCAGTCACTGGTGGACCTGGCGCCGACATTCCTCGCCGCCTCCGGCGCCGGGGTGCCCGGATTCATGCAGGGAGTGAGCCAGCTCGATTGCTGGCGCGGCCGTGCAGACACAGCTCGGGATCACGTCATCGTGGAAAACCGGCACGAGCCGACGCTCGTCCACCTGCGCACCTATGTGGACGAGCGATACAAGGTCACAGTCTACCGCGACCGGGAGTACGGAGAGCTTTTCGATCTCCATGAAGACCCCGGGGAGACGCGGAACCTCTGGGACGACCCCAACTCCGTCGCGCTCAAGTGCGAGGTGCTGCACCGGTTCATGGATGCCGAGCTGAAGCGCGAGCCAACGCGAATGCCGAGGGTAGCGGGTGCCTGATGACTCCCAGGCTCACCCGCAGAGAGTGCAGGGGCAGGCGGATCAAAGGTATGGCTCGATGAAGAAGCTGGAACTCAAGCGTCAACTGAAGCATCTCTACCGGCCTTCATCCAAGCAACCTGTCCTGGTTGACGTTCCAGCCATGAACTTCCTGATGGCGGATGGAGCAGGAGACCCGGACACGGCGGCCGACTTCCAGGAGGCCGTCGAGGCCCTGTACTCCGTATCGTACACCCTCAAGTTCGCCGCAAAGATGGGGCCGCTGGCCACCGACTATCCGGTGATGGCCCTCGAGGGGCTCTGGTGGGCCGACGACATGCGCGAGTTCACTGTGGAGAACAGGGCCGCCTGGCAGTGGACCTTGATGATCATGCAGCCTGACATCGTAACCGAGGCGATGTTTGTGTCGGCGCGTGCTCAGGTCGAGAGCAAGAAGAATCCGCCGGCGCTCCGCAAGCTCAGGTTCGAGAGGTTCCACGAGGGGCTGTCCGCTCAGATAATGCACATTGGGCCCTACTCGGGAGAACGGCCAGCGGTGGAGAAGCTCCAACGGTTCATCCGAGAGAGTGGTTGCGAGCTGCGGGGAAAGCACCATGAAATCTACCTCTCCGACCCCCGGAGGGCGAAACCGGAGAATCTTCGGACCGTGATCAGGCAGCCTGTGGCATAACAGACGAATCCGCACACATGGTATTTGGTACCAAGAAGAGGAGCGCCAGGCCGGGGGGCGTACTCAACGACGGAGGAAAGGCCTCATGAGCGAGAATGACAGCGAGAAGCAGGCTCCGAAGCAGGATGAGCGTACCATGGGTATGTTGTGCCACCTTGCTGGCCTCGTAGGGTTCCTGGGCCCGCTTGTCGTGTGGCTGCTGAAGAAGGACGAGTCCGAGCTCGTCAACGACCAGGGAAAGGAGTCCTTGAACTTCCAACTCAGCATCCTCATTTACCTGGTCGGTTCGCTGGTCCTTATGGTTCCCCTGACTCTCATCCTAATCGGGCCACTCCTTCCCTTCGCGGTGTGGGCCTTCGACATCGTCATGAT
>CP070816.1:1704396-1708330 GCA_020344235.1 Armatimonadota bacterium | reverse complement strand
ACGCGATGCCACGCTCGCACAGGCGAAGAAGGATGGGTTCTCGACGATGTCGGTCGCGGAGGCGGCCGCGCCGGGGGACATTATCTGCCTGCTGATCCCGGACGAGGTGCAGCAGAAGGTGTACCGCGAGGACATTCTACCGCACCTGAAGCCGGGCAAGGCGCTGGACTTCGCGCACGGCTACAACGTCCATCACGGGTTTATCGCGCCGCCGAAGGAGATTGATGTGATCATGGTGGCGCCGCGGATGATCGGGGTGGGGGTGAGGGACGCCTATGTGGAGGGGAAGCCGGTGCCGGCGTTCGTCGCGGTGCAGCAGGACGGGTCGGGGGAGGCGTGGCCGAAGACGCTGGCGCTGGCGCGGGCGATGGGGTGCACGCGGGCGGGTGCGATCGAGAGCACGTTTGCGGAGGAGACGGAACTGGACCATTTCAGCGAGCATTTCGTTTGGCCCGCTGTGTTCCGCGTTCTGGTGGGATCGTTTGAGTTTCTGACGGAGAAGGGCTATCAGCCGGAGGCGGTGCTGATGGAGCTGTGGGGCTCGAAGGAGGCGGCGGAGGTGCTGGAGCAGATGGCCGACGTAGGGATCTTCCAGCAGATGGGTTTCCACTCGCCTACCAGTCAGTATGGGACGCTGAGCCGGATGGAGAGCGCGCTGCCGGCCGAGACGCGCGAATGCATGGAGGCGGCGCTGGAGGAGATCAAGGATGGGAGCTTCGCGGGGGAGTGGGAGGCGGAGCAGGCGGCCGGCTATCCGGTGTTCACGAGGCTGAAGGAAGAGGCGCTGCGCCATCCCGTGAATGAGCTGGAGCGGGAGGTCCGGAAGCTGGTGGGCGGGTGAGCGATACTAAGTGGGCTTCCATCCCCACATGGTCTCATCCGGCCCGAGGCGGTCCCAGACAGCTCGGCCCGCCTCGTCGAGGCGCGAGTAGTCCTCCTCGGAGAGCGTGACGTCGAGCGCGCCGAGGTTCTGGTCGCACTGCTCGGTGCTGCTGGCTCCCACGATGACGGAGGTGATGCCGGGGGTCTGGAGGAGCCAGGCGAGGGATACCTGGGCGGAGGTGGAGCCCATGCTGTCGGCGATGCCGTCCACGAGGGAGGCGACTTGGAGGGAATGGGGCAGCATTGCCTCCGAGAAGAGCAGGTTGCCCTCTCTCGGGCCGCCGAAGCTGTCGGTTTTCCGGCGGGTGTAGCGGCCGGTGAGAAGTCCCTGTGCGAGTGGGGAATAGGGGGTAACCGCCACGTTATTCTCGCGGCAGAAGTCGAGGAGATCGTGGGGTATGCGCCAGAGAATGGATAGGGGAGGCTGGAGGCTGACGACGCCGTAGTTGAGGGCGATGCGCATTTGCTCGAGGTCGAAGTTGGAGACACCGACGGCGCGGATCTTCCCGGACTCTCGCTGGCGGACCATTTCCTCGAAGAACGGCTCCAGAGGGAGGCTGGGGAAGGGCCAGTGGCAGATGTAGAGGTCCACGTAGTCGGTGCGGAGGCAATCAAGGCTTTCGGCGATGTAGGGGCCTACCTCCTCGGGCTTGCAGTGCATCATCTTGGTGGCGATGATAACTTGGTCACGGCGGCCCTGGACGGCCTTGCCGACGACTTGCTCGGACTTGCCGCTGCCGTAGACGCGTGCGGTGTCGACGAAGTTGCATCCTCGGTCGAGAGCGTGCCGGATGAGGGAGATGCCGGCTTCTTCGCCCTCAGGGCCCCAGCCGGGCCCGCCGGCCATGTTCCAGGTGCCGAGGCAGAAGCGAGTGATCTGGATGTCGGAGTTGCCAAGCGATATCTTTTTCATAATGGACTTTCGTTCTGACGAACATCGCGTACGTCATCAGTCTGCATTCTGTCCGGGCGGTCGGTTTCCTCTGCAGGATGTCGCGGGGGAGCGCACGGGCAGCGCAGGGAGAAACGAGCGAGGGATGCAAGGCGAACCTTTTTGCGATGTGCGCGCTCTAGATAGATGGGAGGATCGCTTCGGGTGAGCGGGCGGCCTGGGACAGACGCAGAGCTGGTGGCACGAGCCAGGGGAGGCGATCTCGACGCCTTCGACCACCTGGTCATGCGCCATCGGAGTCGCCTCTACGCCCTTGCACGCCATATCACGGGCGAGTTCGAGGGCGCGCAGGATGTGGTGCAGGAGGCCTTCGTGAACGCTTTCCGGTCGTTGGGCGCGCTGCGAGACGGGGAGCGGCTCGGGCAGTGGCTAAACACGATCGTGAGACGGGAGAGCATGCGCTGGCGGGAGAACGGGAGGCGCGATGCGCGCTCGGTGGAGTTGGACAGGATTCAGGCTGTGATAGGTGGCGGGTGGGCGATGCCTGCGGTGCTGCCCGACGTGATTTCCTCGATCCACGAGGCCCTGAGTGCGCTCTCCGCGCGAGACCGAAGGGTGATGGTCCTGCACTACCTGGAAGGTTACACCTGCGAGGAGATCGCCGGGAAGGTTGGGCTGTCGGTCGGCGGGGTGAAACGAATCCTCCACGACTCGCGCCGGAAGGTGCGGAGGGAGTGCAGAGCCATGGCAGACGCGGAACGGAAGAAGGGACCGCGGACGCTGGCTAAGTGGATGTCTGGCGAAGTGCCGCACGGCAAGTGGGACGCGCCGGGGCGTATCGAGTCCGCCCTCGGCCAGTCGATCTGCCTGAGCGTGAACAAGCGAGCAAAGTCGGTGCAGCAGATCGCGGCCGAAATCGAGGCCCATGAGGTGTACGTGGCCGGTATGGTCCACGAGCTGGCCGAGCTGGATGTCCTAGTCTCGCCACGCAAGGGCAAGCACCTGCTGAACTTCATCGCCTTTGACGCGGAGGACTGGCGGAAGCTGGTGACCCGGATGCGAGAGCCGGCCGGCCAGATCGCGCGCCGGCTGGCGGACGCGCAGGACGTCCTGCGAACGGCCTACGAGAAGACACCTATGTCCTCGGAGTGGTCGTGGGAAGATGTGGTGTGGACGGTGAACTGCCTCATCGTCGCGAACCGCGGCCTCCCCCGCCTCTTACGCGCGTCAAAGACGCTGGCGCCGCCAGAGCGGCCTGGCGGGTTCGCCTACTGGCTGGGCGGCTACGAGTACGTGCCCGACGCTCCGCCCATGGACGCGCCCGGCTGGTACGGCGGCGTGCGCGAGAACTCGGGAGTAGGGCACTTCGGCCCCTCGATGGAGCACAGAGATTATGAGTGGATACTCGAACACCCTCACCGCGGGCGTGAGGTGCTGCGCGCTCTCGTCGACGGCCCCGCGTCGGAAGAGAAGGTGCTCTCCCATTTCAGTGAGCAGGATCGGGATGACTACAGGTCCACGCTCGCGAAGCTGGTCGGTCAAGACCTGGTCGAGCGCGCCGACGGCCAAGGATATCGACTGACTTTCCCGGTCTGGCGGGAGGCCGACAGCGAGGTGCTGACGCCGGTGGTCGAGGAGGTCGTCAGGCCGTTGGTGAAGGAGGTGCTACTGCCCACGTGGCCTGACTTGGACGAGCTGCTGGACGAGATGGGATACGAGCACCGCCGCGATCAGTACGAGGTGTGGCGGGATTGGGTGTGCGGCTTCACCGTGGGCGAGGCGCTGCGATTCATGGTGAAGCAGGGCACACTGCCTGAGCTGGACGATTCGCCGCCCGCCAAGTGGAACTTCGCCGCATGGAAGGGCGACCTTCCCCTGTTCTCACTCGCACCTGACTAGGCTTGGCTGCTTCGGCAGGCCGCCCAGGCGGGGCGAAGCCCCCTCGCCCCAGGAGCGACATTCCCTCCGACTTCGCTCAGGGCAGGCTTGTCGCGACAGAATCGCAGAGCAGCAGCTTGCTGCTGCCATCCGAAATGCCAGGGCGGGCGTAGGCACGCCCGCCCTACGCTTTGGCGCTTTGCTGCTGGATGGCGCAGGTGCGGCGGGCGAGGCGGGAGAGGCGGGTGTCGGTGTAGCCGATGACGATGGAGGAGATGCGGT
>CP070816.1:1701692-1704296 GCA_020344235.1 Armatimonadota bacterium | reverse complement strand
GCAGAGATGAATAGACACAAGCTCCTGATGGCGGGACATCCTCACAGCACATACGTGTGGCGGCTCCGTGCGAGCCTGGGAACCGGGATAGTCGGCCTGCAGATGGAACTGGAGATAGACTCCTGACATGAACCACGGGATACTCTGATGCCTGCTTTGCCGAGGGAACAGATTGGCGTTGCGCTCGGCGCGGACGGTACCTGAACCGCTGGGTCTGGTGGCGGCTTGGCTTTGCGGCGGGCTGACACGCGTCGTCGCGGCGAGGGAGGTGCAACGTGCAGAGATTCTTCACAGGGCGGCTCGATGGGCCGCAGTGCTCGGGTAACCCGCTGGAGCCCATCGGGGAAGTGGAGTTGGGACAGACATTCGTCATCGAAGCTTCGCTCGAAGAAGAACGCGAGCCGCTGGGGCCGGTCTTCATCCGAGGCGTACAGCCGGGCGACGGAGTGGCGATTCATGTTGAGGACATCCAGGTGGGCGGGGACTTCGGAATTGATCCCGATCACGGGATGCTGCCGGAGATCCTGGACCGCCAACGAGTCGCGCGCATCGAGTTCGATGTTCTCTTGGAGAAGGGAGAACTCAGGCTGCCCGGTGGTATCCGGCTCCCCCTCAGTCCGATGATCGGATGCTTGACCCTTGCCGCGATGGAGCGTTGTCCGAATGCCTGGGATCACGGCGGCAATATGGACGTCAACGAGATCCGCAAGGGTGCAACAGTCTACATTCGCGCCCAGCGGGAGGGTGGCTTGCTGGCCTTGGGCGATCTTCACGCGTTCCAGGGAGATGGAGAGATCTCGGGCACGGACATCGAGGTAGGTGGCGAGGCAAAGGTCACAGTCAACGTCAGCGACAAGTTCCCATGCCCCAGGCCTGTGATCGAGGTCGAAGACCGGATCATCACAGTTGGGATGGGTCTGACATATTGGGCGGCGGTCCGGAGCGCGGTTCGCGACATGACCTACCTGCTGATGGAGGTGCTCGACGTTTCGTTGGAGGAGGCGAACTCGGTGGCTATGAAGGCGGGGAGCCTGAGAAACGGGGCGATCTGGATGATGTCCGATCATCATCTGATTACGATGGTGGAGCGGGCCGATCGCTACCCGCGCATAGTCTTCCTGGATTTGCCGCTCTACTACAACCGCAGGCCTTCTGCCTGAGCGGCGAGCATCGAGGCCGAGATCGCAGTCATCACTCTCCAGATGGAATGCATCGCTGTCCATCTTCTTTCGTACAACATCCTGCACGCAAGAGACAGTTAAGGAGCCGAGAAGGTGTTCAAGGAGGAGTACCTGAGCCTGACCGATTCGTTCGATCGGAATGAACCCGAGTTGTGCGACGCGATCGCGGCAAGGAGCATGGGATGAGGTCTGACCTGCAAACGACTATCGCTAACTGGCGGCCGGATAGCGACGGCGATGTTGGCCAGCAGATTGACGCGCTCCTGGAGCAGCTTCTCGCCGCGGGCCTGCTGCGCGCGAGCGCGTGCGCCGTCTTGCTTGGAGAGCAGTACCACCTCGGCGGGGTGGAAGATACCCGGCGGATGGCGGAGCTGGTCGGCGTCAACGGGGCCGACCGGGTCGTTGATCTGGCGTGCTACATAGGTGGGCCGGCGCGGCACCTTGCGCGGGAGTACGGCTGCCAAGTCGTTGGCGTGGACATATTCGAGGACTGCATCGCCATCGCCGAGAAGTTGACCGAGCTTTGTGGGCTCACGGATCGAGTGCGGTTCATCTGCGCCACCGCCGATGCCGTGCCCGAACCGGACGGCTCCTTCACCGTGGCCTGGTCACAAGGCAGCTTCCCCTCCGACCTGAGCTGGCTGACGGAGATGCATCGCCTGCTCGTCCCCGGCGGCCGAATCGCCTTCACCGGGGTCATTCGCCGCTCCGAATCATCCGATCCGTCGCACTGCTCGCTCCACGAGGTGCAGAGACGCGTGACTGAGGCGGGCTTCCGCGTGATCAGCGCCGAGGACATCTCCGACTGGGAGCTGGAGCACGGCTGGCTCCCGATTCGCCGGAAGCTCGAAGAGAATGAAGCTCACTACCGAAACCTACTGGGCGATGAGTGGGTGAAGAAGGTTTATCAGAGCATTGACGAAGACGTCGCCGCCTGGCGGGAGGGGAGGCTGGGCAGCGGCCGTGTGGTCGCGGTGAAGGAGTAAGCTGTGCCTGCGATCGACACTGACACAATCGGCGTTGCGCTGGACACGCACGGCTGCCCGAACCGGTGTCGGCACTGCTGGCTGAGCCATGAGGCGGTGTCGAACCGGCGCATGAGCGAGGACGACCTGCGCTGGGCCGTCCAGCAGTTCCGGGAGTTCAGAAGGGCAGGGGAGGAGCGCCCGGCCTGGGAGCGTATACGCGTCTCCACGTGGGTGCGAGAGCCCGACTACTCTCGGGACTACGCGCATCTCTACGACCTGGAGCAGGAGCTTTCCGACTTGCCCTCCCTCAGGCCGCAGAACGAGCTGTTGAGCGTGTGGCGTCTCGCCAGAGACACCGAGTACGCCGAATGGGCCTACAGCATCGGCGTGCGGGTCGCGCAGCTCTCCTTCTTCGGTATGGAGAAGGTTACCGACTGGGCCTTCCGCCGCCGGGG
>CP070816.1:1694002-1701592 GCA_020344235.1 Armatimonadota bacterium | reverse complement strand
GATGGCGGCATCGCCGGAACGCCCAAAGGCACAGTGGCGATCCTGGTTTCCACGCCCTGTTGGCGCAGGAAGTCCCGCACGACAGAGGTGGACGCGGTGACGCAGTCCACCTCTGCACAATGCCGGAGGAAGGCCGACGTCAGCCAGCGGCTCGTCATGTTTGGCAGTAGAGGCACGTACTTCCCGTATTCGTTCAGCATGGTGTGAAACGTGTAGATGAGCGGCAGTCCGTGCTTCCTCGCCAGACGCGTTGCGAGACGGGACATGCTGAACGGATGATGGCTGTGGACAACGTCGAAGCCCCCGCCTGCCAACACATCTGTGTCTCTGGCGAGCGGAGAGAGGAACGGATACCCCCTCGTCGACCAGCTGATGCTGGGCAGGCGCACCACCCGGCCGTCGTTGTCCTCGTGTCGGCGGCGGCGCGGGGCGAAGATGACGACCTCATGTCCGCGTTGTTCCAGCGAATCACGGCGCGTGTTGATGGCCGTGACCACGCCGTTGATGAACGGCTCGTATCCCTCTGTGAAGAAGGCGACTTTCACTGATCTGCTCCCGTTCTAGTGAACCGCGGCAACGAATGTCTCTCGGACCTGAGTCGATTCCCGGAGGAGCATGGGCGGTATCACAGCGGTGCGGCTGTCGGCGACTCTCTGCCTGAGGACCGCCTCCACGAAGGCGACATCCGGGACTTCATCGACGTCCACCGCCAGACTGGGATCGGCCGGGACGGCCTTCAGACGAACTCTCAGGTACGAAGACAGCATGGCTTCGACGTCGGCCTGACTGGCAGCGCGTGCGAGCAGTCTGCGCATGAACTGCTGACAGATGAGGCCCGCCCACCGCTTCTTCTTCCGGCTCTCAAAGAGACCCTCGATACGGCTCAACTGGGTGAGAAAGAAATCGCGGGGCCCGATCACCGCATTGCCCTTTGTGAGCTTCCCATCCCGCAGGTCATACCACGTCTTCCGCGCACCAGGGAACCGCGCTTGCATCGCCTCCCAGGAAACCGCGGGGAAGCACACATCGGCCCCCGATGCCAGGCAATCTGTGACATACTCGTCGAGCCCCTCCACCAGGAGCAGCGGGACGTCGGCGGCTATCACGAGCACCTTGTCTCCGCTCACCGATCCGACCCCGGCGTGCAAGCTGTCCGTGTAAGCCCCTCCGTCCTGATGCACGAGCTGCGCCTTCACGCCAGCGGAACGGAGGGGGCCCTCGGGACCCACGACGACGACCCGATCAACGGACGATGCTCCTCGCAGCGCGTCCAGCACCCAGTGGATCATGGACCTGCCGGCCACCTTGACGAGGCACTTGTGGACAGTCCCGAAGGTTCTGCCGAAGTCGTCGCCGCTGCGTCCAGCAGCCAGTATCACCGCGTTCAGCATCTGTCCATCCCTCCTTCTGGCCGGGCCCACTTAAGGCGACTCCGGCCGGGTTTCGCCTAGGCACGTCAGCCAATGCGCCTCACCAATAGCATACCGCTTGTCCAGCGGAGAGGAATGAGGCAAGAGCACTAGACTGCTCGCACCTAGGGTCCCGTCTTCGCGGGACCCGTTCTGGCACGGAGGGCACCCCGGAGAGTCGTTGTGGCTGTTGGGCGCGTGTGCGGCCGCGCCAGCCTGACGCGGCCTGAGGGTCAGGCCCTGGCACGCTGTGCCAGTCTCGGACGGCAGCGGCACTGGGCTGGGATCCGCTTACAGACCCCGGCCGGCTCAGCCCCGTGCCGAGTCCGATCAATGAGACGCCGACGCCAATGAGAACCAAGCCGGGCAGGGCCAGCCGCCACCTTACCCTTTCGCGAAGCACTGCCGCGGAGAGCACCACGACCACAACGTAGCTGAAGCTGACCATGGGATAGGCGACGCTCAGCCGGACCCGGCTGAGCAGGGGAAGCCAGGCGAGGGCGGCCAGGATGTAGAGACCGATCCCGACGAGCACCGCCGCTCTCGCCACTGTCGCCACCACATAGCGGAGAACACCGCGGACCAATGCCGTACTCGTCGCGCCCGCGCCGCGCACGCCGGCCTTCATGCACAGTTGCCCGACGCTGCTCAAGGTGATGAAGACAAAGAGCAGGCCGAGGGAGGTGAGTGTGAGCTCGCCCATCAGCGTACACTCCTCTCTATCGGACTGTTTCCTGACGGATGGGCCGGTGGGAGCGGTTCGCCGTCCCCGCTTCTCTTCTCGTCAACACGTCCAAGGCCGATGAGAGATACACCGAGAACGATGCAGCTCAGCCCGGGCAGGGCGAAGAGCCACTTGACATGCTCGTGCAAGACGAATGCCGAAAGCAGCACAACGAAGACATACCCGAGGCTGACCATGGGGAAAGCGATGTTGAGTGGCAGCCAGCGGAGCACCAGGAGCCACAGCCCAGTGCTCACCACGTACAGGCCGATCCCCGCCATGACGAGTGGTCTGATCAGGAAAGGAAGCACGTTGGCTGCGGCGCCCAGGGGAAAGGCGTCAAGAGCTATCTCGTCCCCACCCAGGCCGGCCTTCAGGCAGACCTGACCGAGACTGCCCATGGCGACGCAGATCATCAGCAGGGCGAAGGGCCCCGCTCGGCGACTCCACATTCGGGCTAGCTCCCCAGTGGCGGACGACACGGATGCGTTGTGCCGCGCATTTGGCCGTCTCCCTCAGAATCCTGCGGTCAGGCCGATGAATCCGCCGAACTGGGAGTCATATCCAAGGCGGATGGCTGCATCCTCGCCCGCATGCACCAGCGCGCCAAGCTGCGCCTGGAGGCCGAAGTTGGCTCTGCTCCCACCGTCCCAGGTCCAGCCGGTGACGGTGCTCGTGTCGATGTAGTCCACCTTGACGATGGCCAGCCCGAGGCCGCCGACGAGAGCCGCGTGGCCGTTGTCCCGACCGAAGAGGTGCAGCACGCCCCATCTGCTGTCGTACCCCCGTCGCGTGAAGTCAAAATGGGGGATGGGCGCGTCCACATCGGGTATGGGCGCCAGGGACCCGGCGAACCACAGCGCCCCGCCGGAGAGGCGGCCATCCTTGCGCCGCCAGTAGAGCTCCGCGCCGAAGCCGTTGCCGTGCTCTGTGCGGGCCGGCGCGAATACGAGTCCGCCAGCCCGGGCACCCGTGCGGCCGACGCGAACATCCGGGAGTGCCTCCTCCAACATCTCCCTCTCGCGGTGAGTGCGCGTCCTCTGCTCGGCCCGCCCCTTGGCCTCATCCTGCGCTGGCTCCGCCTCTGTCTCGTTCGCCGGGGGGACTTCGTCACTGCCCTGGCGGTTCCTCGCACCCTCTTGCGCCGGGGCCTCGGCACCGCGGGCGAATGAGACCGACAGCAGAGACAGTGCAGCGATCGCCATCACACTGAATAGCCGAACCGGGACGCCCACGACAAGCCCTGGTCTTCTCATGTTCCTCTCCTTCTGCTGCGCAATTGCCTTCAGCCTAACACCGGCCCCGCTGGCGCCATAGGGGCCAACGGCCCACTTCCTGGTCGTCGGGGGGCCTGCTTTCGCGGGCCCGGACGAGGCCGCGAAGCGAGGTCGAGCTGATCGATAGGGGGAACACAAGGCGACCTGTCGCACCCCCTCCACCAGGCCCACGGCGTCCCCCGATCAGAGACGAACGTAGATCACGCGCCCGGGCTCGTCGTTTGTGCCCAAGGCCAGGCGCTCCGTGTCCGCGCCGCCCGCCCCCTCGGCCGCCGCCAGCAGAGAGCCGCAGTTGAAGCAGCCCTCGCGGTGCGCGCCGTTGGGCGCGCCGCAGATCCAGCAGTCCACCATCCCCGCCACGGAGATGGCCCGTCCGCGAGGACTTACGGCTCTCCGGGCGCGGTCTCTTCCTCTTTGTCGAGTGACCTCTCCCATCGTCCTGTCCTCCCTCTGCCTGCCCAGCTCGGAATAGCGTCGTCTATTCACTACTCTCGCGCGTTGGTGAAACAGGTCGCGCTTGCGTCCGAGGTCGCTGTCCCTGGACGGGGATCATTGCTTCGTAAGATGAGGTATGTCGAGGCGGCCAGGGGAGGCACGCGGAGTCGCCTCCTCGGCCTGGCGGCTACCTACAGACAGTACGGCTAGTTGCAGCTGTGAGCGAGTGTTCAGGCGGGCTGCGTCAGCGAGCAGCCGCGGACTCCTCCCATTCCGGTCCGACGCGGTCTGTAGTCTCTGGCCGCCAGATCAACGAGTCCTGCTCCATGTCGTCGTCGGTCAGCCGCGTGAGTTCGTCCGTCTTGAGGTCGTAGAGCCACACATCGACTTGTGAGTTGTAGTGAGGTCCGCCGGGGTCATACGGCATTGCGGCGAGGAAGGCGACCTTGTCGCTGGAGGGCGAGAAGACCACATTCCGGGGGCCCACGCGGTAGACCGCGTTGCCCTTCCAGTCTTCGAGGTTCATGCCACAGCCAGGGCCAGGGTAGCTTGCCTCAACGTCTTCGTGGGCCACGAACTGCTCGGACAAGACTCTGGGATGGTTTCCGTTGCCGTCGGTGAGGTAAAGCCGTCGCCAGTCCCCGGCCCTCCCGTCGACTTCGTCGGTGTGTCTGTGGTCGCTCACGATCATCGAGCCGTCGGGCGACCATCTGGCGTTCATGCCGACATAGGGCAGTATCTCAATGTGTTCGCCCCAGATGTCCGTGACGATCGTCCCTACACCGTCCAGGCCGGTCAGAAGGCGAGCCCCGTCGGGCGACCATTGTGCCTCTCCGGTCGGACGAGATCCCTCGGGCATCACCCGGTGTGCATTGGATCCGTAGGCGTCCATCACCCAGAGGTGGCCCCCCGCGTCGCACGGCCGCTGGCCCGGTGCCGGATCGAAGTGCATGAAGGAGATCATGCGGCCATCCGGCGACCAGTTTGGCGCGCAGTTGACACCGTGCATGCCGGCCTTCCCGCTGAGATCGACGATCGCCGAGCGATCCGTCTTCTCCACCACGATGTGAGCCCAGTCGCAGGGCTCTCCTCTTCTAATTGAATAAGCGACTTCGCGCCCGTCTGGGCAGAAGTCCGCGTCGAAGGCAAGCCCCTCCGGTGTCATCCACTCCTCGCCTTGGCTTAGGAAGTGCGAAGTCTCTCCCCCTGGGACTCCCGGTCCTGCAGGCTGTACGCTTGTGAACCGGAGTGTGCCCTCTACAAGGAAGTGCCGTACCGCCGCGAACACGGCCGCCGCGAGGAGCATCAGCAGCAGGGCCACCACGACCACCGTGACCAGCCGCGGCGCCCTCCTCACCGGCGCGGCCGCCGCTGCCGCCATCGCGGCCATCGCCCGCTGCTCCCAGCCGGGCTGCAGCTCCGGCACGGGCTCGGCAGTCTCCAGCAGGGATGCCAGCTGCTCGTCCAATCGCTCAGTGCTCATCGGCCCCCAGCCTTTCTCGGGCCTTCTGTCTGGCCCGATGGAGAAGCGACTTGATCGCTCGCTCTGAGCGTCCCACGATCTGTACGATCTCTCTCAGTGACAACTGATCTACGCAGTGCAGAACGAGAACCTCCATCTCGATCTCCGAAAGACCCTCGCGCAGCATCGCCACCTGGCGTTTGGCCTCCATTCGAGCGGTGACGTCCCCGGCCACATCGCCTGATGCGTGCTGCTCTGGCAGTGAGTGCATTGAGACCTGGGCCGAGGCCGGCACCGACTTCCGGCTGCTCTGCCGCCGAAGCTCCGCCGTTACGTGCCGGCGCGCGATGCCGAACAGCCAGGCGGAGAAGACAGCCTTGCGCGGGTTGTAGCCCATTATGTTTCTGACCGCGTCGGCGAGTGTGGCCACCATGATGTCCTCGGCGAGCTCTGCGTCACCCCGCAGCCGTCTCGCCGCGAACCTATGGAGCCGCCGGCCGAACCGGCGGCACAGCTCCGCGTGTGCCGCAGGATCCGCGCTGTGAAGCCCACGAACTAGGCGGTCCGTGTCTTCCCGCTCGTCCGGCAGTTCGGCGCTCGTCACATCTGCCTCAGCCATCGGCCCCCTCAGTCGGCGCACAGGCCGGAGTAGAGCCCTTCACACACTACTCTCGCGGATTCGCCAAACTGGTCGCGCGAGCTGGGTCTTCGTCCCCCTCGGCCCTATCAAGACAGACCTAATGCTGCACGTGCTGGACCACTCGCTCAGGTCCACCAGGGACGAGGGGCGCTGGACCAGAGACCGCCGATTCTCGCTGCGTCCGCGCGAACACACATGTGATGAGAGTGTCTGAGCACGGCACAGGCCCGGCCTTACATCTCTCCATGCCGACCGAACCGGCAGCCCGAGTTGGCCGGTTGGGACGGATGCAGAGCGGGTCGGAACAGTTCGCAGCTCACAAGTGTCATCACAGGTGCTCGCGCAGGTAGGCTGCCGCCTGCTCCGGCAGGACAGAGTTGATCCATATCCCTGTCCCAAGCTCGAAGCCAGCGGCGGTGGCGAGCCGCGGGAGGATCTCAATGTGCCAGTGGTAGTAGTCCTCACAGCTGTCCCGCAGAGGGGCCTCATGCAGCACCAAGTTGTAGGCGGGATCGCCGAGCGCATCGTGCAGCACCTTCAGGGTGGCCTGCAGGACCCAGGCCAGGGGCTGGAGGTGCCCAGCCCCTGCTCCGTCGAGCACCGCGGCGTGGGCCTTCGGGATGAGCCAGGTCTCGAATGGCCAGCGCGAAGCATACGGCTCGAACGCGAGGAAGTGATCCGTCTCGAGGACAACCCTCTCGCCGGCCGCCACTTCCTGCCGGATCGTCTCGCAGTAGACGCAGCTCATCCGGTCGTCGCAGTACCGGCGCGCCTCCTCGATCTCCTGCCGGACATTCGTTGGTGCGATCGGGGTCGCGATGATCTGGGTGTGGGGATGAGTGAGCGAGGAACCAGCTGGGCGGCCGTGATTGCGGAAGAAGGCGATATATCGGAGGCGGGGGTCCTGCTTCAGGTGCTCGAATCGCTCGGCGGCTGCTTTGAGAACGCGCGCCGCACCATCTACGCCCAGGTCGGCAGGGCCGGCATTGTGCAGCGGGGTCTCGATGAGCACCTCGTGGGCCCCGACGCCGGTGACGTTTGTGAACCAGTGCGGATCGTGTACTTCAACCTCTCCCGCTGGACTCAAGGCCGGGAATCGGTTGGGCACTACGCGCACTTGCCAGCCCGGCGAGTCCGCGGGGCCGCCGTCGTCCCGGTATGCTAGCACCTCCGGCGGTGTCAAGTGCTCGTTGCCGGGACAGAATGGGCAGTCGGGGGCACGCTCCTGCTGGTCTGCAGTCGGTGCCGCTGCCATATCGCTGGGCCGTTTGGCTCGCTCCGTCGCTATTACCACCCATCTTTTCGTCGCTTCGTCCTGCCTTATCTCGGACAAGCTCTTCCCCTCCTGTTCCCGTGAGCTCAGTTCGCTGATGTGGAAACCCGAGCTCTCTCGCCTCTTCGCTTGTCTGCTCGCCGCCCCACCCCTGTCCCGAACCACGCCAATCGCCAGGTCCGTCTCGAACCAGCAGCGGCGGCCACCCCGCTCCGACGCTGTTATCACGCGCGCGTGAGGCCGATCGCGACGAACAGCCGCCCCTGGGACCGACCTCGGACACCCACGTTAGGAACCACCTCCTGCGACGGAGTTCGCCGGCGTACGGCGCAGGAGCACGGCCAGCGAGAGGACAACAACAGCTACTTGG
>CP070816.1:1684848-1693902 GCA_020344235.1 Armatimonadota bacterium | reverse complement strand
TCGATGGCGTCCGCCAACGTGATGTCGGTTCGAGCGACGGTCTTCTCAAACGGATAGAGATTGACCGCAACCAAATCGATCAGCGTAACCCCGTGCTTCTCCGCGGCGGCCAAGTGCTCCGGGTTGTCGCGCAGCGCCAGGAGTCCGCCGTGAATCTTTGGGTGGAGGGTCTTCACCCGGCCGTCCATCATCTCCGGGAATCCGGTGTAGTCGGAGACATCGGTCACTGCTATTCCGCCCTCCCGCAGGTGGGCGGCGGTGCCTCCGGAGGACAGGATCATCACGCCCAGCTCGGCCAGGCCGGCCGCGAATTCCCGGACGCCGGTCTTGTCCGACACGCTCATAAGAGCAGTTCGCACGCGGGCCATCTCATCAACCTCATGTGGGGAACCTTCAACGACGGGCGAGTATAACACGCTGGCCGCGCCCCTGTCAAAACCACCCTCCAGTCAGGGCTTGCTAGGCAGCGGTTCCGCGGGGGTCCTGTCGGCGTGCGATCTTTTCGAGCAGCCGCTGCGGATTCGCGACCAGCGCGGCCTCGACCTCTTCCTCGGACAGCCCTGCACCCGCAGCCACCTTGCGAGCGAAGTCTTCGATGAGGATCTCGTCCGGATCGTGGGCATCGCTGTTCACGAGCAGCAGTGCCCCGGCCTCGCGCGCCGCGGCGGCGACTGCCCCGTTGGCCAGCGAGTGGCCGCGCCGGGCCGACAGCTCGAGGAAGATGCCGTTGCGCGCGGCAAGGCCGCCCAGTTCGACGTCCAGGGGTCCGGGATGAGCGAGGATATCCACCTCCGAGCATCGCAGCGCCGCCAGGTTGGTGCCGGCTGGCACTGGCTCCACCGGCGTTTCGCCATGCACGACGATCACCTCCGCGCCCACCCGGCGTGCCTCCGCGGCCGCTCCCGAGATGGCGGCCGGCGGCAGGTGCGTCAGCTCGACCCCCGGAATGGCTCGCACCTCCCAATGGTCCTCCGCGAGCTGGCAGTCCGCAATGACCTTCTCCAGGACGGAGGCCAGATTGGCGGGCGAGGCGTGGTCGGTAATCGCGATTCCCTGGTGCCCGCGCGCAATGGCGCGGCGAATCAGCTCGATGGGAAGCAAGCTGCCGTCGCTGTGTATGGTGTGAGTGTGAAAGTCGAACAGCATTTGGGCCTTCCTCCCCTCAGGTTCACACGCCCGGCTTGACGAGCGCCTGGCTCAGCGCCCCCGGCGAAACTCGGCACGCGACCTCCGCACAGCCGACGTCCCACGACACCCCTCCCCGATGTTGACGGAAGCGGCACTCACGAAGAGCGCCGCTTCCGAGCGAATTGCACAGGCTCCGACCGCGCCCCGACTAGATTGGCCCAAGGGTGGCCGGCCCCTCCTCTTCCTTGATAATGCGCGGAGTTATGAAGAGCAGAGTCTCCGATTCGCTCACGCTCGCCGCGCGCCGTGTAAACAGCAGATCGCCTACGAGCGGCAGATGCCCCAGGACGGGAAGCCGTCGTTCGCTCTCGATGACCGATTTATCCACGAACCCGCCGACGACGAACGTCTCCCCGTCTCGGACATTCACGGTCGTCCATAGGTTGTTCTGCGTCACAATCGGATACTCGTAGCTGCCGAACTCGGCCGGCACAGCCACCGTGCCGGTTATCGCGCTCCTGCTGTAAGGAATGGAGAGAGTGATGGTCCCGTCTCCATTGATTCGCGGCACGATATACAGCGAGCTGATCACGGGGTATGTAGTCACGCTGATAGTCTGTACATTCGTTCCCCGGAAGGGATCTCCGGAGATGCCGCCCACTGTCACCCAGGGGTAGTTGACCACCACCGCGTTGTATGCGGGAAGGAGGTTCATCGTGGCCACCCGGATGGCCGATGTCACACGACCGCGGCCGGTCTCGAGCAAGTAGGTTAGAACCGCCTTGAAGTCCTCAGTGCCAGCGGGCGTATAGCCTACAATGATGCTGGCGGCCGTGCTCATCCCCTGGGGCGTCACCGTCGTGGTCCCGGCGATGTAGTACCAGTCCATACCCATAGCCTTGTTTAGGCTATTGCTCACCAATACTTCCTGCATTTCCACGATGATCTGCTGCGGCTTGCGGTCGAGGATTTTCAACAGCTCGATGAATCTGTTGATACCCTCCTCCGTGCCGCGCATCAGCAGCATGTTGGTGGGCGCATAAGCCAGTGGCGGCTCGACGTCTTCGGGCAGCCACTCAACCAGCGAGCTTCCTCCCATGCCCGCACCGCCCCCACCACCAGCGAAGCCGCCTCCGCCCCGGCCGCCGCCCCCGCCGCCCCGAGCGCCCCCCCCGCCGCCCCGGCCGCCCATCGCCCGGGATTCACCCAGACCGCCGCCGAGCGCACCCATCGCCTCGGGCGTCCCCGGCCGCATAACCGCCGACCCAATATCGCCGACCGAGCCGGTGGCGAAGGCCAGAGGCCCAGGGTCATCGCAGCCACCGAAGAGATAAGAGATGTACTGCGGCGGCATGAACTTCAGGGTATAGCTCGCCCACGTCTTCTCGGGCTCTTTCCCGGCAGCTATGCCTGGCAGTGCAAGAGCGCTCGGCCGGGCCGCCGGTCGCGATGCGGCCGACACGGTGTAGGTGCCGTCCTCGCCGCGCCACCACTGATATCCCTTCGCGTCACAGATCTTCGCCAGCACGCGCGCCACCGGAACGTCCCGCTCATCCAGGTCGATATGCCCGCGGACCGAGGGACCGCACACGATGTTCAGCCCCGAGTCGTGCGCGATGTGTTGGATCACGTCCCGAATGTCGGCACCGCTCACCTTGACGCTGACCAATGCCTCCGACGCGTCGCCTGTTGCGTCCGACGCCAGCCCGGCTGCCGCCCACAGGCCGGCCACCAAAGTGCATACGATCAGCGCAACCGTTCGTCTCATCACTTCCCTCCCACTCGACTCACTGGCTCTGCCAGTGCAGTGCAAAAAAGCCGACCGGGGGGAGTGCAGAAGGCCTCCCCCCTGGTGCTGACAGCTGCAGACTCAAGCAGTAATCGCACGCCCGCGGCGCCGATCTAGCGGCCCCCTCTGCCGCCGCCGCCGCGGCCGCCGCCCCCGCTGCCACCGCCACTCCCGCCGCCACCGCGACCGCCGCCGCCGCCACCGCGACCGCCGCCGCCCCCGCTGCCGCCACCGCGACCGCCGCCGCCGCCACCGATGCCGCCCCCGCGGCCGCCCCCGCCCATACCACCACCGCTCATGCCGCCACCGCCTATGCCGCCACCGCCGAAGCCGCCACCGCCACCGATGCCGCCACCGCCACCCCCAGCAACGCCACCCGTCAACGGTATCGGGATTATGGAGGAACCGATCTCAGTGCCGGCAAACCAACCGGCCACCAGCCGGCAGTCGAGATACTGCAGCTCGTACCGGCCGCCGGGGCCGAACCAGTAGATGTTCTGGCGAGGGGCGGGCGTCGTCCTCTCGGGCGGTGTGGGCGGGTTGATTGGCTCTTCGGGCTTACGCACAATATGGTAGATCCGGTCCTCTTTCCGGTACGTTAGCCCGTGCATCTCCAGAATGGCCCGGAGCGCCTGGCTGAACGTCACGTTGTTCAGCGTCAGGGTCACTTCCCTCCCGGTGACGCCGGATTCGAGCGTGAAGCTCGATGGAGTGTCCTTGAAGATGAGCCGCAGAGCGTCCTCCAGATCCGCTTCCCGCAGATCCAGAGTGATCGGCCGATCCTCCGCCTGAGCCCAGGCACAGCCTCCGGCGAGAAGCGCGCCTGACAGGACCGAGACGACCCCTGCGATTGTCACTAGCAGCTTCATTCTACTGGCAAGCATCATAGCCCACCTCCTGCCCCGACGCTCTCTCGCTGCTGCCGAGCGCGCCGGGCACGTATTCTACCACACAACCATTAGACTGTTAAGTATCTGCTTTTGTTCGCTGGGAAAGCCTTCAGACATGCGCTAGGGCGCCGCGGGCGGCAACTCCGGCATGCCCCCAAGGTAGCTGCTCTCGCCACCGCCAACCTCGGCGGCCGGCCCGGTCCCGCGCAGAGGAACCACCCAGCGCCGCCCTTCGGGGTCGACCACATAGATGGCACTTCTTGCGATGGCGGCAATGCGGACTCCGTCAACGATGTCTCCCGGCTTCACGATGAAGGTATCCCCGCCCTCTTCGAGGATTGCCCACGGCCGCTCGTTGAACATGACTCCCGCCACCCGCCGCCTCCCGATGACAGAGACCGCCGCGGGCTGCGCCGGCCGGAGAGGCCCAAGGATCGTCGCCGGCAGCGGGATCACGATCTCGGGAGGGGGAGGCGGTATCTTCGGCTCGAAGGTGAGCAGCGCGTCCGGGCGCGAGGGCTCATCCACCCCGCGGCCCATGTCGATGACCCCTACTCTGACTTCCGCAGGCACCTCGCCTCCGGCCGCCTCAGGTGTCTCCTCTCCTGGCGGCGGCGCCTCCGTCGGCGCCGCACCTTCCACCCCCTCCACCGGCGCCTGCGCCGTCTCGGTGGGGAAGCTCCCTGTGGTCTCCGCGGGCGCGCTCGGCTTCCCCCCTCGCAGGAAGAAGAACCCAATAACCACAACGGCGACCAGCACAACGCCGCCTATTATCAGTATCTTGTTTCGATCGGCCGGACTCATTGGTCACTCCCCGGTGCGGGACGATCTCAGCCCTGATTCCACGCGGCCCAGCAATCACCTCGCGGCAGGCTGGCGAGCGTCACCCCGATTCCGCTGCTTCACATCCTGCCTCGTCCTCCGCCCCGCCCCCCTCTTTCGCCGAATCTCTCTGCGCGTCTCTCTGCGCCCGGCCCTCTGCCTCTCCCTCCTCCCCGCATGCCCCGGCCGCCCGCCATGCCCCTACCGGCTGCCGCACCCGCCCCCGCGCCTGCACCCTCAGAGGTTGCCGCAGCCGCCGTCGGCTCCACTCCCGTCCACTGCCAGAGAGTCACGGGCACGGATGCCACCAGCGGCGCGTCCGGCCCGTGCGATCCCTGAATGCTCACATTATGCATTACCATGAAGCGAGGGGCCTCCGGCAGCTTCATCAGCCATTCCAATAGGGCGGGAAAGTCCTTCACCTGAACGGTCAGGTTCCAGCTCAGCGGAGGCATAGTTCTCATGTTCGGGTCCGGAAAGGAGCTGGGCATAGCGGTGGGCCACGTCTGGAAGCCGTAGCCGGCGACCACCGCGCCGGAGGAGTTGAACCACTTGCTCATCACCGCTTGCTCTTCTTCCGGCAAGTCCCACAGCCGCAGCGTAGCCGCGATGGGGTCGCTGAGATCTATCTTGGGCATCCGCGTCTCCATGATCTCATCCCATTGCGCGCTAACTCCTTCTTCTCTCGCCAGAGCGTCGGCCAGCGCCGCCTCTTTCTGTGGGCGGGTCGCTGCTATCTTCTCGTCCTCTTCCGCGAAATATTCAATATCGGCGATCTTCTTCATCTCCGGTCTTATGAGGACGACCAGGAAGAGTATCGCGACTCCCACGATCACCACCGCGCCCGCGATGAGCACCTGAATTCGCGTGATCCGTTGTAGACTCACGGCACTGCTCCTCCTTCTCGCCCTCTAGCAGACCTCACTCCCGAATCGCGACCAACGCCCATAGTGCGCATCACCCTGGGCATTCGACCTCCTCGCCAGACGGCATGCCGCGCGCACACTCACTACCCACCGCCGCCACGCATCATCCCCCCCCGGCCTCCTCTCATCCCGCCCCGGCCTCCTCTCGGACCGCCCCGGCCCCCTCTCATCCCGCCCCGGCCTCCTCTCGGACCGCCCCCGCCCCCTCTCGGACCGCCTCCCGCGCCGAGCCCAGGCGTCGCACCCATGCGGCCGGCCCCTCCGACCCTCGATCCCCCTGTTACCTGGGCCGGACCGGCCGGAGTCATGTTAACGACCTCATATACCTCCGGCTTCAAGGCGATGGTCATCCCCACCGACATCCGCATCGGGTCGGTCGTCGGCCCCGTCTCCCCGCCGGTCACAGTTCCCGGATTGAACACCACCGAGTTCCGGCCCGGCTGCACTATGTCGCTCCGAAGCATATTCAGGTACCACCGCACCGCCGACATCATATCGCTCGTAGACCCACTCAGGTTCAGTGCGCCCCCACTGGGAAGCGGCAACCCGTGGATCACGACGTCGGCCGGGATGGTGTCATTGATCATCTTCAGGTACTTGACCCACGCAGCCGGCACCTCGTCCGCGCGTTCCACCCACGTGACCCACGACTCCTTCGCCGCAAACCGCGCCTGAACTCGGCCGATCTCGCCATCCAGTCCCTCGACGTATGCGGCCTTTTCCCGCGCCTCCGCCGCCCGCGTCTTCGCCGCCCCCAGCCTCTGCTTGAGAGAGAAAGGCAGAGGCGCCCAAACGTAGGCGCCGAGGGCCAACGCTTCGAGGATCAGCAGCGCCACCATTCCAATCGCCCACGCCGTAACGCGGCGGCGCTCGATTATGTAGTGCGGAAGCAGGTTGATCTTGATCATGGGCAGTCTCCTGCCATCACTCCAGCATGTCCCGGATCGCAAGACCCACTACTATCGGCATATAGCAGGCATCGTCCTCGACAATATCCACCGTCACGTTCGACTGATCAATCGTGAGCCGCTGGAACGGGTTCCCGACCACGGTCGCCAGCCCGATCTCGCTTCCAATAAACTCGGCGAAGTGCGGCAGCCGCGCCGTGCCGCCGAACAACAGAACCTTGTCCACACCGGAGTCCGGATAGCGATTGACGTAGTACTCAATGGAACGTCGAATCTCCGTCGCCAGTTCCCCCAGCGTCGGCAGCATAGCATCGTAGACCTGCCGCGCCGGAGAGCCGGAGGTTGGCTTGTGGATCGAGGGCAGTGGTGGTGGCGCCGGCTCCTTCTCAGGTGGCGGCCCGGCCGGTTCCGTGTCTGCGCCCAGGTCGAAGACTTTTCCCGGACCCTCGTCGCTCTCCAATGGCGGCGGGGGCTCGACCTCCGGCAGCGGCGGGGGCTCGGCCTCCAGCGGCGGCGGCGGGCCCACCTCCGCTGCTGGTGTCGGTTCCGCCGTCCGCGGGGCCTCCAGCGCCGGGGCGCCCTCCACGTAGACCGTTCCCTCCTCAGTCTTGGCTCGTTCGGCCTCGTGAAACTCGTATCCCAGCGCCTCCGCTATTGCGTTCGTGATATTGTCTCCCGCCAGCGGAATCGCCCGCGTGAAGGAAAGCAGCCCGTTCCGCATTATGCTCAGATCGGTGGTCGTGGCGCCGATGTTCAGCAGTGCATAAGTGCTGTCATAGGCTCCCCGGTCGCGGTCTATATCAACCAGCGACCGGCATGCCGAGAGGGGTTCCACATCCAGGACAATCGGATTGAGCCCCGCGCTGAACAGCGTCTGCACGTGGGCCTCGATCATGTCCTCCTGCGCCACCGCCAGCAGCACCTCCATGTTCGTCGCTTCCTCCGGCAGCTGCTCCGGAGGAATGAGCGGCTGGTAGCTCATCACCACCTCGCTCGCGGCAAACGGGATATGCCGGTCCACCTCCCACTTCATCGTGTCCTCGAGTTCTTCGGTCGTCATGCGCGGAAGTTCAATCGGCCGAACCACCAGCGCCGACTGGCTGGCCACAGAGCTAATGACCTGCTTCGTCCCCACCCCGTGCGCGGAGAGCAGCTCTCTCACCGCCGACCCGAGCGTCCCCGGATCAACAATGACGCCGTTCGCGATCGTGTCGCGCGGCGTCATCCCAATGCCGGCGTTCGTGATCACCGGCCCCCCCCGAGTCATTCGCGCTTCCGCGAACTTGATGCGGCTGGTTCCGATGTCTAGGCCCAGAACTACCTTGTCAGCCATGGCTGCCCGCTCTTCCGTCGTCGGAAGGCTGAATACGCACCGTCCCCTCTCACGGCCGGCTGCGGCACACTTGCCCTCCGAAGTGTTAGATTATAGCACCGCCCCTTTTGTTCCGCAAGGAACCGTCAAACGTCGTCCCCAGGACTGTGCCCGCCGCCTCAGCCTGCTGGACTCCCCGAGACTCTCTCGCCCCAGATCAGCATCTCGGAAGTCAGCGGGAAATTGGGAAACCGCGGAGCCCATGTCTCGCTCTCCAGATCCCACCGCGGCCACCGCAGCAGCGGGTCGTACTGGTAGCTCAGGAAGAGCTGGTCTCCTTGGCCATAAGGGCCGCCCCACTTGCTCGTCCACTCCGCCGCCGTGCCCAGGTCCGCGGGCATGTTCTCCGTGATCGCACCGTACACCAAAATCCTGATGTTCAGCGGCTCCCGGTAGCCCGGATAGTCCTGCGCAGTGGGATCAAGTCCGAACTCGTCCGGGTCCTCGTTGAACCACGGCCCGGGTATCACGATCCAGGAGCCGTTCTGCGCGTAAATCATCGCCTCGATGCGAACCTCCAGCGGGTCGAGGTCGCGCGTCGGTGCCACCGCGACCGGCCCCAGCAGATACGCTAGGTCCTCCGGGCTAACCACCCACTCCCCCTCGTCGCTGTCGTAGACCGGCGTGACGTTAGATGTGAAGCCAAGTTCATACGCGTCATTGCTGCTCATCCCGACCAGCGCCAAAGACAGAAACTCAAGCTGGTTGTCGCTCAGATACCACTGGTCCGACTGGTTCTCGCCCGGGGCGCCGCCTACGAATGTGTAGGGCCCAAACCCCCACGCGGGAGCTGTTCCGGACAGCGACGCGCTAACGTCAACGCTGGCGTCATCCGTGAAGAGCCCTTCTCCATCCTCGGAGTACGGCCTATACCAGCCCGAGTGTCCGAGCATCAGATAGAGATCGGGCACCGTATCGCGAAGCAGATCGCTTTGCAGACGGACGTTGTAGTACGCGAACTGGATCGAATCGGGCTCCGTCGCGCGTGACGACGAGCCGAGAGGGAGCAGCGGCCCGGTAAACTTCAGCTCCCGCGGATGATCTCCCGGCGGGTAGTCCTCATACCGATCATTGTACAGGTATCCGCCGTTGCCGTTGGCAATCTCCTGGAACAGCTCCACCGGCCTCGGGTTCAGCGCCGTCGTGTTGAGACACACGTAATCGCGCGCCAGCAGCGCAAGGCGGGAGCCGTGGAGGCGATCGGTCAGGTAAGTGTTGG
>CP070816.1:1666602-1684748 GCA_020344235.1 Armatimonadota bacterium | reverse complement strand
CGAATCGGTGGGTAGTAAGGGGTGCGAGCACGGGGATTTCTTCGATCATCGCCCCGGACGGGCGGGTGGTTGCGGAGGCGGGGCTGTTCGAGCGGAAGTGGATTTCAGCGGACGTTAGGCTGGCGAGCGAGAAGTTGCGGGCTGAGAGGCAGGAGGCCGGGTTGGGGTGGGGGCTGGTCTTCTCGTGGGCAATGTTCTACTTATCTATCGCGTTCGTTATTGTTTCGGCGGTGGGCCCGGGGGGCCGGCGGGAGCCCGCAGTTCGGCCGCCGGCTGGCCGGCAGCGGCGCGGTCGAGCAGCTCCTCGATGATGGGAATGTGCCAGAAGTAGCCGGTCTGTGCAACCTGATATTCGATGATGACGCGGGAGGGCTCGACGCGGAGGCGGCCGCGAAAGCCGGCGTCCGGGGTGTGAAGGGCGCGGATGTGGACGGGTCGGCCGAGGGCGCGGGCGAGGGATTGACGTTTCCGCTCGACGGCGGGCGGGAGGGGCTCCATGGGGGTAGAATTGGAGGGCGAGCAGGGTTCTCCTCTTGTGGGGTGCGCGCACGTGTGATAGAATACAACGTTGTTGATTGAGAGGTTGACGGCAATGGACGTCTTTCTGCAAGTGGTGCAAATCATTATTGCTCTGGGACTGATCCTGCTGACTGCGGTGACGACAACCAAGAGCGAGCAGTCGGGCACCGGGGGCATGGGCTGGGGGATGATCGGCGGGAAGAGTTCGTCGAGCATCGCGGGGCTGGAGGATCAGCTCACGCGGGTCTCGACTTATGTGGCTGCGGCTTTCCTCGTGGTGTCTGTTCTGGTTGCAGTGATCGGCGCGAGGGGGTAGGGGACTGGCTGCCCAGGTGGCGGAATTGGTAGACGCGCTGGCTTGAGGGGCCAGTGGCCGAAAGGCCATGCTGGTTCAAATCCAGTCCTGGGCACCACTCAACACTGAAGACGGCAGCTTGGGGCCGGCCGCGGGCGGAATAGAGTAGGCGCGGCCGGCTAACCGCGTGTCGGAGCGAGGTCTCGCCGCCTCGCGGGAGGGGGGAGGAGCCAACACCATGCGCGTTTTCATCGCGACTGACCTTGAGGGAGTCGGGGGCGTTCTGCTGGACGAGCAGGTGGGAGGGGACTCGCCCGAGTATCAGCGGGCACGGCATCTCTTGACCGAGGAGGTGAATGCCGCCGTCGAGGGCGCTCTGGCGGGCGGGGCCAGCGGCATCCTCGTGGATGACGGGCACGCGACAGGGTCCAATTTCATCTTTGATGAGTTGCATTCGGAGGCCCGCTACGTGATGGGGGCGGCGCGGCCGGATTGGCTCCCCGGGCTGGGGGAGGGGTTCGAGGCGAGTTGCTTCATAGGCTGCCATGCGATGGCGGGAACACAGGGCGCGGTGAGGGATCACACGATGTCTTCGGTGGCGTGGCACGGGATGTGGGTGAACGGGAAGGCGATGGGGGAGATTGGTCTGTGGGCGGCGATGGCGGGGCACTATGGAGTGCCGTGCGTGCTGGTGAGCGGGTGTGAGAAGGCGTGTGAGGAGGCGGAGGAGCTGGTGCCGGGGATCGAGACGGTGGTTACCAAGAAGGGGATGTCTCGGTACTCGGCAATACTGGAGCCGGCGGAGAAGGTGCGAGCGATGATCCGGGAGCGGGCCACGACGGCGCTTGGGAAGGCGAAGACGGTTGCGCCGTATCGGGTGGCGACGCCGGTGGAGATACGTGTGGAGTACAACAATGCGGGCTACGCGGATGAGGTGCGGATCATCCCGGGACGGGAGCGGATTGATGCACGTACGGTCGCGTACCGGGGGCCCAATGTGGTGGAGGCCTTTCGGATGCTTTGATGTGGGTCGGGGGGCAGCTTAGCAAGAACGCGGCTTACGTGGTACACTTTTGGGTAGGGACCCCGGAAATGGGGGAAGGCAGCAGTGACAGCGAAGCAGAGGGTGAGCGGACCGGTGATAGCGGTGGTGCTGGTGGCGGTGGGGGTGGTCGCCTATCTTGCCTTCAACCGGCCGGAACTAGCACCTCCTGGGGTGGGGCTTCACGATCACGGGGAGGAGGAGGCGGCGGCGCCCGAGCTCCCGTGGTCGCCGCCGGCGAGTTCGGAGGACTTGCAGGAGCTTTCAATTGGTTTTATGCCGTTGGGAGCGACGGCTGTGTTTCCGCCGCTGGCGGAAGATCGAGGTGCGGGAGTGCGGATTGCGTTGGTGCGCGTGGGAAGTCCGGCTGCCAGTGCAGGGCTGCGGCCGGGCGATCTGGTCAAGCGTTTTGGTGAGTGGACGATGACGCAGCCCTACAGCCTGGTGGGGGCGCTGGAGCTGGTGGAGCCGGACAAGGAGTACGAAGTGATGGTCGTGCGGGCCGGGGAGGAACGCACCCTGGTGGTAACGGGTCTGAGGCCCTTGCCACCGGAGGAGCGGGTGCGGTAGCGGACGGGCATTACGGCCCCCGGGGCGGGGGACACAGGAGGTCAGGAGGATGAGGGAAAGCGAGCGCCGGCATGAGATGGCCTTTCTGGCGCTGGCGGTGGCCGTGCTGGCAATTGCGGTGGCGCTGTTTGTGGTCATGAGGTCAATTCCCAAGCAGCGGGCCGGCTCCTCGGTAGAGGCGACCCAGGAGGAGGTCACCGAGACGGCGGAGCAGGTGGAGGAGCCGGCTCCGACGGAGGGTAGGGACCCGTTCCGGTCGCAGGCGGGGAGAGCGGGAGGGACGGCGGTGGGACCGCAGGCGGAACTGAGGCTCGTGGGGATCACGCGAGAGGAAGGCCGGGAGGCGATGGCGACTATTCGCGCGGGACGCCGTCATTACTATGTGAGGGCAGGCGAAAAGATCGGCGCGGACAAGGTTGTCAGCATAGGTGAAAACGAGGTGGTTCTGGAGCGGGATGGTGGGCGGATCACGCTGGTCTTGCGCGTATCCGGAGAAGAAGAGTGAAGACGGCAAGTGAGGACTGAACAATGGCACGGGAGGAAGAGTTTCCGGTCGTCTATTCGAATCTGGCGAAGATAACGCACGTGGCGCTGGAGTTTCTGGTTGATTTCAAGCGCCTCGCGCCGGAGAACCGAGCGGTGGACACGGCTCCGACGCTGGTGCGGATAGTGATGCACCCGGTGGTGGCGAAGGCGTTTCGCGACGCTCTTTCGCACAACGTGGGTAAGTACGAAGAGCAATACGGTGAGATACCCGCGCCGCCAAAGGGGGCACAGCCAGAGGTGCATTGATTGAGGTCCGAGATCCGCGGAGAGAGGGCGACAGGGGTATGAGTGGAGAGAGTCAAGAGGAAAGGCGGCGTCAACGGCAGTGTCCGAGCTGCGGGGCCACGGGCATGATTCGTGGATGTAAAGTTCCCGGGGTGCAGCTTCAGCTGGTGACGGGTGAGGGGGAGAGACGCAGCGGGCTGATCGGGCTTTACTCGGATGTATGTGTGGATTGTGGGTTGACGAGCTTCTACGCGCGGCGGGGGGAGGTGGCCCAGCAGATCAAGCAGATGGAGGGCGAGGGGGAAGGGGAGGGATCGCGGCGGGGCTCGGCCGGTGCCGGGACGAGTTCGGCGTCTGAGGAAGGCGAGAAGTAGAGGTGAGGCGCGTACTGCCCCCGTGGGCATTGCTTCTATTGGCTGCGATTTTCGTCATGGGGGGCATGTTATGGCTTCGCTTGCAGCCGCCAGAGTCGGAAGTAGAGGATGATCCGCTGGCCGATGCTGCGGAACAGCTGGTGAATGGGCTCGGGCTGGAGGTGGACCCTGCGGGGGCGCAAGGGGGAGGGGTGCGTGTAACAGGGGTCAGGGCAGGGAGCCCGGCGGAGCAGATGGAGATTCAGGCCGGAGACCGGATCGTGGCGTGCGGGATGCGGTCGGTGTGGCATGCGTATCAGCTCGCGGATCTGATAAGTCAGAGCCTGAGCCATGGGCTTCCGGCGGTGCTGCTGGTGGAAAGGGAAGGGGATTACCGGCAGGTGATGTTCGGGAAGCCGGGGACGGCGCCGGGCGCGACGCCAGGGCGGGCGGCCGGCGGGAGGCCGGGTGAAGGCAGTGAGTGAGGGCCGGGGCGGCACGCATATGCCGGGGGCTGCGCTGGTATACACGCCGCGGTTCAACGACTATGATCTGGGCCCATCTCATCCCCTCAAGCCGGCGCGCGTGCTGCGCACCTATGAGCTGATCCGGGCCTGTGGTCTTCTGGAGGGGTCTGACATCTCGCTGGTGCAGCCCTCTGCGGCCGGCGAGGAGGTGCTGGCCCTGGTGCACAGCCAGGAGTACATCGAGGCGGTGCGGGCGCCGGTGGAGGGGCGCCCGTTGCGGAACCCCCTGAAGTTCGGGCTGGGGACGGTGGACAACCCCATCGTCGACGGGATGTACGAGGCCACCGCCATCGTGGTGGGCGCTTCGGTGGCGGCCGCGGACGCGGTGGTGGATGAGAAGGTGTCGGTTGCGTTCAATCCCAGCGGCGGGCTCCATCACGGCCATCGGGCGAGGGCGGCGGGGTTCTGTATATTCAACGATGTGGCGGTGGCGATCGCGCATGTGCTTCAGCGGTGTGGGGAAGGGGTGAAGGTGGCGTATGTGGACATCGACGCGCATCACGGGGACGGGGTGCAGGAGGCCTTCTACGACCGGCGGGACGTGTTGACGATCTCGGTGCACGAGAGCGGGCGATATCTGTTTCCGGGGACCGGCGGCGTGGATGAGATCGGAGAGGGGGAGGGAGAGGGCTTCTCGGTGAACGTTCCGCTGTCGCCGCATACGAACGACGAGGTATACGTCTGGGCGTTCCGCGAGGCGGTGGCCCCGCTCTTGGAGGCGTTCGAGCCGGATTTCCTTGTTACGCAGTTGGGAGTGGACACCCACTACCAGGACCCGCTGACTCACATGTGCTTGACAACACGCGGGTATATGTCGGTGGTGGAGGAGCTGGCGCAGCGAGCGGGGCGGTGGATTGCAGTGGGGGGAGGGGGCTATGATGTGACCGTAGTGCCGCGGGCGTGGACGCTGGCCTTCGCGCGCATGGTGGGGGAAGAGCCTCCGGAGCACATGCCGGAGTCCGAGGCGGGGCACTACCGGCGCGATGACAAGCCGGCCCCGCTCCACGACGCGGGCGGCCCGACGGTTGATGAGGACTGGGCGCGGGTGGCGCGGGAGTTCGCAGAGCAGTCGGTGGCGGAGGTGAAGGCGCGGGTCTTCCCATTCCACGGCTTCTCCTCGGCAGTTTCCTGATCTCCCCACGCCGCAGCATCCCCTGCCTGCGCCTGGGCTGCTTCGGCAGCAATCTACCAAAGCAACAAATAGCTTTAATACTGACTTACCGGGTTAATGATAGCTCGGCGAGTTCAGATGTCCGTCAATGACCGGGCTGTCCAAACTGACCAAAGAACGTCCATTCGGTCAATGGACGGACATGGACATTCTTTGGTCAATTCGCGGTCACAACCTCGGCCCTCTCAGATGCCTTCTAGGGCAAACGGTCATTGCGGTCAATCAGCAATCTGGCCGCACATTGACCATTGTCCCACTCCCAGGGGAGTGTTCGTGCACTCCTCTAGGAGTGTAACCGGCTGGTGCCCGACGGGGTATATTCCGCTGGTTTGACCGGGGCGGGGGTGGCTGGTATACTGTGGTGATGGAGGGCCGCGCTTGGGCGGCGCTCCTTTTTTGTGGAGGCAATCGGTTGGCTCAAGCGCTCTACGTGTTCTTCGATGTGGATGATACGCTGGTACAGTGGACGGCGAACTGGACCGACATTTTCGCGCGGGCGGCGCAGGAGGCCGGGGCGGAGGTCAGCCGCGAGGAGGCTTTGGATGCTTTGAACGTCGCGTTCTCGACGTTCTATGGGGACTATCTGAAGAAGCACTCGGCGCTGGGCGATGAGGATGAGTTCTGGCTGGACTATAACGCGCGGATTCTGGGGACGTTGGGGGTGGCGGAGGAGCCGCGGCGCGCGGCGGCGCGGGTGGCCGAGCTGCTGAGGCGGCCGGATTCGATACAGCTCTTCCCCGAAGTGCCGGAGGTGCTGCGCGCGCTGACTGAGAGAGGCGCGCGGTTGGGCATCATCACGGGGCGGCCGCGGGCGGGGCCGGACCTGGAGGCACTGGGTGTGCTGCATTACTTCGATCCGGTGCTGGACGGTCTTTACGCGGGGGAGGAGAAGAAGGTCGGGAGCGCGATATTCGCGCGGGCGCAGGAGGCTGTGTCGGCGGCGGGGGCGGTGGGGTGGCACGTCGGCGATAGCTATGAGCACGATGTGATGGCTGCACGGGCGGCGGGACTGAGGGGTGTCCTGGTAGATCGCCGCGGGCAGTATCCAGACGCGGACTGCCCGCGCGTCGAGGACCTGAGTGAGCTGCTGAAGGTGCTGGATGGGGGCGTGATGTGAGCGGAGCTATGGAGAGGACGAGGGAATGACTCATCGCGAGCGCTGGCTGCGGACGATGCGCTTCGAGGCGGTGGATCACGTGCCGGACGAGGAGTTCGGGTACTGGGACAACACGCTGACGTTGTGGCACGAGGAGGGGCTGCCGAGGGAGATCGACAGCAACGAGAGGGCCGATGTGTACTTCGGGTTTGCGCCGCGGGCGCAGGTCCCGGTGGACCAGGGCCCGGCGCCGGGGTTCGAGCAGCGGGTGCTGGAGGAACGGGGGGATCATGTCCTGATTCAGGACGAGCACGGAGCGACGTGCGAAGTACACAAGTCCGGGCAGGACTCGATCCCGCATTTCGTTGATTTCATGCTCAAGGGCCGGGAGGAGTGGGAGCGGGAGTTCAAGCCGAGGCTGAACCCGGAGGATCCCGAGAGGCGGCCGGAGGAGGCGGACTGGGAGCGCATGAAGGGGGAATGGGAGGAGCGGGACTATCCGCTGGGGATCGGGATTGGGAGCCTGTACGGCTGGATGCGGGATTGGATGGGGTTCGAGCGGGCGGCGATGATGGTGTACGACGATCGGGGGCTGGTCGAGGAGGTAATGGAGCAGATCACGCAGGTGGTGCTGGCGACGATCGAGTGGGCCGCGCCTCAGGTTGAGCTTGACTTTGCCGCCGGGTGGGAGGATATGTGCTTCAAGAACGGGCCGATGATCTCGCCGACTACCTTCGAGGAACTGATGGTGCCGCGGTACCGCCGGATCACTGAGCTGCTGAGCAAGCACGGGTGTGACATCATCTACACGGACTGTGACGGAAACATTAATCAGCTCGTTGGGTTGTGGTTGGAGGCGGGGATCAACTGCATGTTTCCAGTGGAGGTGGCGGCGGGGAGCGATCCGATCGAGCTGCGGGACAAGCACGGGAGGGAAATACTGCTGCTGGGCGGAGTGAACAAGCGCGCGCTGATCGCCGGCAAGGAGGCGATTCGGAAAGAGCTGAAGCGGATCGCGCCTTATGTCAAGGAGGGAGGGTGGATTCCTCACGTGGATCACCGCGTGCCGGCGGATGTGACGCTGGAGAACTACCGCTACTATCTGGCGCTCAAGCGGGAGACCTTTGAGATTCCGGAGCCTGGGCCATGGGAGGAGAGAAGGCCGGTGGAGTGGGGGGCGCCGCAGTGAGGGGCCGCGGGACGACGCAGAAGCGGTCGGGCGCGGAGATCGTGACGCTGCGGTCGGCCGGGGGCGTGGTGGTGAAGGGGAAAGGGGAGAAGCTCCGGGTGGCAGTGGTGCAGTCGCAGTATGAGACGTGGGTGTTTCCGAAGGGGCTGATAGAGGAGGGAGAAGAGGTGGAGGAGGCGGCGCGGCGGGAGCTGGGTGAGGAGACGGGTCTGCGGCGGCTGCGTCTGCGCGAAGCGCTGGGGTGGACGCAGCACGAGTTCGAGCGAGAGGCGAAGCGCTTTCGGAACCGCGTGTACTGGTTTCTGTACGAAGCGGGCCCGCGGTCCGTGATGAGGCTCGATCCGGAGGAGGAGATCCTGGACTGCGGGTGGTTGAGCCCGAAGCAGGCGATGTCTGTACTCAGCCACGCCAATCAGCGGCGGCTGCTGAGGCGGGCAATGTCGCGTTTGCTGAAGGCTGAATCGGAGAGAGGCGTTTGACAAGGACGGCGATCGGCTGCTATACTCAGAGTCCGGTACACGCGGCACGTGACGAGGCCCCAGAGGGCCGAGCGTGCGCGCATGTTTGACGGACTAGCCAACAAACTACACGATATTCTGCGAGGTCTGCGCGGAAAGGGGCGGCTCTCCGACGAGGAGGTGGCCGCCGCTTGCCGCGAGATACGGCTGGCCCTGCTGGAAGCGGATGTCAACTTCCGCGTGGTTCGGGAGTTTGTCAATCGCGTAAGAGAGAAAGCGGTGGGCCAGGAGGTGATGGCCAGCCTGACCCCGGGGCAGCAGGTGGTGAAGATTGTCCGGGAGGAGCTGGCGGCGCTGCTGGGGAGCACGGCGAGCGATCTCGAGGTGGATGGGGAAGCGGTGGTGGTGCTGATGGTGGGCCTGCAAGGTGGGGGCAAGACCACGACCGCGGCGAAGCTGGCGCGTCATCTGAAGGGGAAGGGGATGCGGCCCCTGCTGACGGCCACAGATCTGAGACGGCCGGCGGCGGTGGAGCAGCTCAGAGTAGTGGGGGGGCAGGTGGGGGTGCCGGTCTTCGAGGGTGACGGCGGTGACGCGGTAGCGGTGGCGCAAGGGGCCGCGGCGCGGGCCAAGGATGAAGAGCTGAGCCCGGTCATCATTGACACGGCGGGCCGCACCCACATAGACGAAGAGATGATGGGGGAGCTGGCGGCGATGAAGGAGGCGGTGTCGCCGCGAGAGGTGCTTCTTGTTCTCGATGCGATGACGGGGCAGGACGCGGTGAACGTGGCGGAGGAGTTCGACCGCGCGGTGGGCATCACCGGGGTGATTCTGACGAAGCTCGACGGGGATGCGCGGGGTGGGGCGGCGCTCTCCGTGCGGTCGGTAACGGGGCGGCCGATCAAGTTTGCGGGAGTGGGGGAGAAGCTGGACGCGCTGGAGGTGTTCCATCCGGATCGGATGGCCTCGCGGATTCTGGGGATGGGAGATGTTGCGACCCTGATCGAGCAGGCCGAGGCCGCGGTGGAGGACCAGGAGGCGGCGGAGCTGGAGCGGCGGCTGCGGGAGAGGCGCTTCGACCTGAACGATTTCATGCGGGAGCTGAAGCGACTCGGGAAGATGGGATCGCTGGATCATCTGCTGGGGCTGATTCCCGGCATGCAAGCGCTTCGGCGACAGGGACCGCTGGAGGTGGATAGGAAGCGTCTGGAGCAAATGGCCGCGATCATGCAGTCCATGACGCCGGAGGAACGGGAGCGGCCGGAGATAATCAATGGGAGCCGACGGAAGCGCATTGCGAGGGGGAGCGGGACGACGCGGCAGGACGTGAATGTGCTGCTGAAGCAGTTCCGGCAGATGCGCGCGATGCTGGATCAGCTTGCGGGGGCGGAAGAGAAGGGACCAACGCCGAAGGGCATGGGATTGCCCGGGTTGAGGCTATAGGAGGAGCAGGTGGCAGTTCGACTTCGTTTGCGACGGATTGGGAAGAAGAAGCAGCCGCAGTACCGGCTGGTGGCGGCGGAGGCCGCCGGCCCCAGGGACGGACGGTTCATTGAGGTGCTGGGGCAGTACAACCCGCAGGTGGACCCATCGGCGGTGAGTGTGAACGAGGAGCGAGCGCTCTGGTGGCTGCAGCAGGGCGCGCAGCCGACGGACACCGCAAAGTCGCTGCTGGTGAGGACCGGGGTGTGGGAGAAGTTCACGGGAGAGCCGGCACCTGCGCCGCGCGTCAGCGCGCCGGAGGGTGCTGTGGAACCCGCTGCTTCTGAAGAAGAGTTGTCGGCAGGCGGCGCGTCAGAAGAAGCGGCAGCTTTGGGAGCAGAAGAGCCCAGTGGAGCAGTAGAGGAGAGCGCCTCCTCGGAAGAGCAGGTTGAGGGAGAGGAGCCAAAGGATTAACTGCACCAAGCCTCCGATGAGGGGCGGAGAGAGCAGTCGGAGATGATGCGGAGCAAGAGCGGCAGTCGCGCGAGGTGAGACAATCTGAGGGCCGCTCTGAGATGCGCGGCCGCTCTGGCACCACCGAGAGACCCTTTCGGAGCAGATGGACAAAAGACTGGAGGACGAGAACAGTGAACGAACTGGTGACTATGGTTGTCAGGGCCCTGGTGGACGATCCAGAGCAGGTGGTTGTCAATACGGTCGAGGGAGAGCGGAGCATCATCTTTGAGGTGCGGGTGGCCCCCGACGACCTTGGCAAAGTTATCGGGAAGGGAGGTCGGATCGCGAATGCGCTTCGCACGCTGGTAAGGGCGGCCGGCGCGAAGGATCGGAAGAGCATCTGGGTTGATATCAACAAGCTGGGCGAGGGAGGCGCGGAGGCCGCGGATGAGTAGTATTACGGTTAAGCGATCTATTGGTGTGCAGGTTATCGTCACTGAGGAATTCAAGGCGGAGTTGAAGGCCGAGCTTCAGGAGGCGGCGGAGGCGGCTCAGCGGCGGATGGACCAAATGGAGTTGCAGAGCCGGCGCATGCTGGCCGATCTTCAGCGGACCGACCTGACGCAGGCTATGAGTGCTCGCCGACAGATCGAGGCGGAAGTGCAGCGGCATCAAGCACTGAAACAAGATGTCCTGCGGCAGATCGAGGAAGCGGAGAAGTTGGAGCTTGGGAGCGAGTACCCGCGGGGCGCGCTGGAGGGCGTTGTGGAGTTGAAGGAGGGTGACGATCTGTTCAAGAAGCTGACCGGATCGCAGGTTGTCATCAAGGACGGTATGATAGTCGAAGTGCGCGGGGGCTGAAGTCAATGTCGGAGAGGGAGGAGCCGTGGAGCCTGGTGATAGGCCGGGTGACGGCTCCTTTTGGCACTAAGGGTGAGGTGCGGGTGCGGCCGGAGACGGACTTCCCGGAGCGGTTTCGCAAGCTGGATGAGGTCTGTCTGGAACTGCCGAGCGGGGAGGAGCGGGTGGCGCGGGTGGCTGGGGCGCGCGTCACGCCGAAAGGGATACTGCTGAAGCTGGAGGGCTGTGAGGACCGCGACGCGGCGGAGGGGCTGAGGCGGGCGCTGGTGAAGGTGAAGCCGAGCATGGCGGCACCGCTGCCGGAGGGTAGCTATTGGGTGCATGAGATCGTCGGGCTCCGGGTGTTCACCGAGAAGGGGAAGAGTCTGGGGGAGGTGACGGAGGTGGTGCGGTCGCCGGGGAATGATGTCTATGTGACGCCGTCGGCGATGATACCTGCGGTTCGGCAAGTGGTACGGGAGATTGACCTGGAAGGGGGGAGGATGGTGGTGGCGCTGCCGCCGGATGCGGAGTCGGATGGGGGCGAAGAGTGAAGATAGACGTTCTGACGACGTTCCCGGAGGTCTTCGGGCCGGTGCTCGGGGCGAGCATCGTGGGCCGGGCGCGGGAGGCCGGGATTGTCACCATCGAGGTGCACGACCTGCGGAAGTGGACGGGGGATCGGCACCGCACGACCGATGATTCTCCTTTTGGGGGCGGGCCGGGGATGGTGATGAAGCCGGAGCCGTTCTTCGAGGCGGTGGAATCGCTGCGATGCGCGGCGGAGGCGGGGTGTCGGGAGGAGGTGGTGCTGCTGTGCCCACAGGGGGAGCGGTTCGAGCAAGGAACGGCCCGCGGGCTGGCTCAGAAGGATCACTTGATACTGTTGTGCGGACACTATGAGGGTGTGGATGAGCGGGTGCGGGAGCACCTGGCGACGCGGGCGATCTCCGTTGGGGATTACGTGCTGACCGGCGGGGAGATTCCGGCGATGGTGGTGATCGACGCGGTGGTGCGGCTGCTGCCGGGGGCGCTGGGCGCGGAGGAGGGGGCGGAGGCCGATTCGTTCGCGGAGGGTCTGCTGGAGCACCCGCAGCACACGCGGCCGGCGGAGTTTCGGGGGTGGAAGGTTCCGGAGGTGCTGCTGTCCGGGAACCACGAACAGATACGGCGGTGGCGGCGGAAGGAGTCGCTGCGCCGGACGAAAACGGTGCGGCCGGATTTGTTCGAGAAGGCGGAATTGACGGAGGAGGATCGGGAGTTGTTGGAGGAGATCGAGGAGGAGCAAAGGGGTTCGGGCAGCGAAGCGGCTTGAGACCGCGGCCAGCGGTCGCGGGATCATGAGAACGGCCGACGGGCCTCAGTTGTCGGCCGCGGCGGGCCGCGGTTTGGGAACGTAGATGAACTCGGGCCTCTTCTTGAGCCCTGTGACGGGCCAGAACACGTCCTCGCGTGCGAACATCTTCTGCTGCCTGAGGTAGTATGGCTCGACATCCCCGGTCGGCCGCCCTGTGTCCATCACGATTGCTGCGAATCGCCTCTGCTGTACGGCCTGTCCGATTTGAAGGCTCAGCTGCTGCCAGATCGGGCCGGCGTCACCTCTGGCAACGTCGAAGACGGCCATGCCGTGCGCGTGGGTGCGCTTGCCGGCAAGCGCAGGCAGGTACCCGTGATCCGGGATGAACACCTCCCCTTCGACCGCCGCGATGGTGGCGATGAACTCTCTGCCCGCTTCGAGATCATCGCGCGTGGGCACCAGGCGAGAGGGATGATACACGAGAAGAGCGAACTGCAGAAGACAGAGGGCATAGAGGCCGATCTCGAGCAGCGCGCGCCTATCTGGGGCGGCTGCGCGGATCAGCTTCAGAGCAGTGCCGGCTGCGAGCCCGAAGAGTATGGCGATGGCGGCATAGGCTGGGAGGAGAACGTTTTCGTGACCGCCTGCGTGGAGCCGGCCGACCCAGGCACCTCCCAGCAAGCCCGCGGCCACCGCTAGGTAGAGACCGCCGGCGGCCCTGTTACCGCGAGCGAGTTCGTGCCAGAGGTAAAAAGCCGATAGGAGACATGCGGCCCAAAGTGGGGGCAGCAGATCCTTGGTCCAGAACTCCGCCAGCAGCTCAGTCACAATCGGGGGGCCGGCGGGCAGCTCGAAAACGTAGTAGCCATACCATCCGTCGTGTATCCGGTCGAGCAGCCAGTTGCTGCCCCATATGGGAACCCCGGCGGCGGCGATGAGGAGAAGCGAGCGCCGTCGGTCCTGGAGAAAGCAGGAGAGCATTATCGGCAGGGAGCTAAGGAGCGCCGTTTGCTTGGTGAGGAACGACAGCCAGATCAACACTCCGCCTGCAATCCATGACCGTGGGGTGCGGCCGGGCCCCAGCATGTATATGGCGAGCAGCAGTAGCAGAAGGAACAGGGAGTCCACGCGCGCGATGTCGAACCAGCCGTCGCTCAGCGGATAGGTCGCGGCAAAGAGACCGGCGGCAAGTATCCCTGGGAAGTGGCTGCTCGTCTGCCGTTTGACGAGGAGCCATATCACGGCCAGGCACCCGATGGAGGAAGCGAAGGAGACCAACCTGAGTGGCAGGAACCCGACGCCGAGAATGCGGGACACAAGGGCCGAAAGGTAGAAGTAAAGGGGGGTGTAGATGAAGGGGACGAACTGCGGGGAAGGGCGGACGTAGAGTGGTTTGCCGGCGAGTATCCGGCGGATGTGGTCAACGACGCCACCTTCCATCCACTCCAGTTCAAAGGGATACTGAATGCGCAGGATGGCAACTACAAGGTAGGTGAGCAGATACGCGCTTGCTGTCACCAACAGCGCGGTCCGGAGCAGCTTACCGACCCGACCTGGGGCCCTCGTTCTCACCCTCGGATGCTCGCCGTGACCTTCGTCTCTCGTACCGATAGATGCGGATGGCGGCCCGGCAGATGTCGAACCGGGGTAATGATATCGGGATTCGAAGCGCGATTCCAGGGCTCGTGTGACGCGCTGCGTGGGCTCGATGGGTTCGACGGCACGACCGTTCGGCGGTAGAGGCGGAGATAGTCGCTGAGGCGGACGAGGAGGCTGCGGGCGGATTTCTTCGAGGAGGGGAAGTTGACGGAGGAGGATCGGGGACTGCTGGGGGAGATCGAGGAGGAATCTCAATGAAGCGCTGCTTGATGGCACTGTTGGCACTCATTGGCATCACGTCGCTGTGTCACGCCGACAGGGTGCTCTATGACTTGGAAACCCCCGGAGCCCTGCCGCCCCTCGAAAGTCAAGGCGCCGAGGTGGCGCTGGCGCGGGCGCCATCGGGCCAGGGCCAGGTTCTTCGCATCACCGCCTCCGAGGGCAGGTGGAGCTCCGTCAGGTTCCCGGCCGAGGGCGTGTGGGACTGGAGGGGCTACACCGGCGTCGCGGTGGAGGTGACGAATCCAGGGCACAGGCAAGTGCAAGTTTTCCTTCGCGTGGAGAATCCGCGAGAGGAGAGTACGCTCCGTCGCCGCCCTCCCGGGAACATGACGAGAATGCCGGTGGGGGCGGGTGAAACGGCGATCGTCGCCCTGCGGTTCAAAACGGGCGACGAACGCCAACTCTGGGGCATGCACGCCTATCCGATCATAGATGGCTACCCGTCCGGGCCGGCCTCGGGCGAGGTTATGGATTTGGCGAAGATCGCCGCCATAAGCGTTGGGATTGGACGGGCGGAGCCGGGGGATGAGGTCCTCATTGATAATCTCCGCCTCTGGGGCGGGCCAGACTCGCGGGCAGAGCAGGTAACGCCGTTCGTGGACCAATACGGGCAGTACGCCCTGCAGGACTGGTCAGGCAAGGTCAAGAGCGATGAAGACCTGGCGGCACAGGGGGAGGCCGAGCGAGAGGAACTCGCTCACACGCGGCCCCTCCCGGACCGGGACGAGTACGGCGGCTGGGCCGCCGGTCCCCAGATGGAGGCCACCGGCTGGTTTCGCACCGAGAAGGTGAACGGCAAGTGGTGGCTCGTGACACCGACGGGGCACCTGTTCTTCTCCACCGGTATAGATGTGGTGCTCTCGGGCCAGCACACGTTCATCGCCGAGCGTGACGGCTACTTCCAATGGCTGCCGGAGCGCGACGGGCCATACGCCGAGTGCTTCGGCTTTGACCCCACTCCTCTCAACAACGCGGGGCCGCTTCAGGAGACCGGCGGCGAGAGCTTCAACTTCTACCGCGCCAATCTGGTGCGCAAGTACGGCGACGACTGGCACGCCAAGTGGATGGGCATGACCTTCGACCGGATGAGTGCCTGGGGGTTCAACACGATCGCCGGATGGTCTGAGGAGCAGGTGTACAGGAAGTCGCCCCATCCCTTCGCGGTGTGCGTCTGGTTCTCGGGGGAGGAACGGCCGATTGCGGGCGCCTATGGCTACTGGAGCAAGATGCCCGATGTGTACGATCCCTCCTTTGACGAGGAAGTGGACCGCGTGATGGCCGAAGCGGCAGCGAAGTATGCCGACAATCCGCGCTGCATCGGCTACTTCGTCCAGAACGAGATGTCGTGGGGCAGGGGCGATAGGTTCAACGTCGCGGGAGGGACCCTCAGCTCGCCGGCCGATCAGCCCTGCCGCCGGGTGTTCGTCAGCATCCTGGAGGAAAAGTACGGCTCTCTGAAGGCGCTGAACGCCGCCTGGGGGGCCGACGCGCAGAGCTGGGAGGAGCTGCGGGCCCCGAGAGAGCCGAACGAGGCCTGCAAGGAGGACCTGAGGGCCTTCACTTACCAGTATTCACTCGCATACTTCCGCAAGGTCCACGCCGCCATCAAGAAGCACGCGCCCAACCAACTCGACCTGGGGTGCCGCTTCGCTCAGTACAACCAGGAAACCCTGAGGGCCTGCGCCAAAGTGGCAGACGTGGTGAGCTTCAACATCTACCGGAGGAGCGTTGATGCCGAGAGCTGGGGGCACACCGCCGACCTGGGCAAGCCGTGCATCATCGGCGAGTTCCATTTCGGAGCGCTCGACCGCGGGTCGCTGCATCCCGGCCTGGTGGTCGTCAAGGACCAGGCCGAGCGCGCGCAGGCGTACACTAACTACGTCAACCGGGTTGCCGATCTGCCGGCCTTCGTCGGCTGTCACTGGTTCCAGTACGTGGACGAGCCCATCACGGGGCGCACGCTGGACGGCGAGAACTACAACTGCGGTCTGGTTACGGTGACCGACACCCCGTTCGCTGAGTTGTTTGAGGCCGCAAGAGAGGCAAACGAGGGCATCTACGAGCGCCGCTATCACGGGGCTGGATACTGAGTCAACGCACACCGGAGGGGGAAACAGCGGGCCGACCGTGGTTCCTGATGGGCCTGTCACCCCGGCGGCGGAACCGGCGCAAACGGTTCTGGGCCGGTAAGTTGGATTCCGCGGCGACGCGCAGGGATGCTGGTGGCCGTAACGAGTTGCGGACCCTATGGGACACTGGTCTCAGGTCTCCGCAGCGGCCTCGAGTAGTGCCCTCAGCCGCTTGGCCCTCTCGCCCCATTCGTGATCTCTCAGCGCCACGAATGGGACATCGAGCCCGACCTTCTCGAGTTCCTCGCGCAGCACCTTCATGAAGGCGCCAGCTCCAGCTCTCTCGCCATCCACGTAGTGTGTGGTGTCGACGCCGCATGCCGGGGAACCGTCGTTCCCCACCACCCCGATAATTCTGAAGCCGTGCTTCCGGTACTCGTTCACGTCGTCCATCACTTGCCGCGCCAGTTCGCGACAGGCCTTCTGCCCTTCCCCCTCCAACAAGGCCTCCCGGATGCCGATGTCGGTTCCGTCGCGCATCCGGCCGCGGCGGTCCAGCCCCAGGCCATGGAGTTCGGGACATGGCATCTGCAAGATGCCCACGCCGCTGTCCACAACCGCCCTCGCGGCCTCTCCCATCGCGCCGGGGAAGTAGGCACAGCCTTCGATGCGCGCGTTCTGGTTCAAAAGACAATGCAGTACCAGGATGACTTTCTTGCTCCGTTGGTCGTCGAACACGATGCGGCCCTCCTCTGCTCACTGGAAGCTACGTTCGGGTACTCCCGGCCGAGCCCCTTCATCCCTAGATGGCTGCTGTCCTTCGCCTCATGAGTCGGATCCTGCACCTCCCCACGCAGTCGGCTACATGGTGTGTGGTGCAGCTGGCCTGCGAGCTACGGCAGCAGCCAAGTCACGAACTCGATGGGGTCGTAGTCCTGTAGGTCCTCGAGCTTCTCGCCGGTGCCGACGAGCTTGATGGGCAATCCCAGCTCCTCTGTGATGGTGATGAGAGTGCCGCCCTTGGCGGTGCCGTCGAGCTTGGTCATGACGACACCGGTGAGGCCGACGGCGTCGCGGAACTGCTGGGCCTGGACCAGAGCGTTCTGGCCGGTGGTGGCGTCGAGGATAAGAAGGGTTTCGTCGGGCGGCCGGCCGAGTTCTCTCTCGATGACGCGGTTGACCTTCTTCAGCTCTTCCATGAGGTTGCGCTGGGTGTGGAGGCGGCCGGCGGTGTCGGCGATGACGACGTCGGCGGCGCGGGCGCGGGCGGCGGCGATGCTGTCGAAGGCGACGGCTGCGGGGTCGCCACCTGGTTGGTGGCGGACCAGGTCTGCCTGGAGGCGGTCGGCCCAGACGGCGTGCTGGTCTATGGCGGCGGCGCGGAAGGTGTCGGCGGCGGCGAGCAGGACGCGGCGGCCCTGGCGCTGGAAGCGGTGGGCGAGCTTGGCGATGGTGGTGGTCTTGCCGGTGCCGTTGACTCCGACGATTAGGTAGAGGAGGGGCGGGTCGGGCGGCTGTGTCACGAGGGGAGCGGTGCGCTCGGCGAGGATTGCGGCGAGGTGGGAGCGCAGCAGGTCGCGCGCTTCCTCAGCGGTGTGGACGCGGTTCTCCCGCACGGCCTCGCGGAGGAGGTCGGTGATGTCGGCGGAGAGGCGCGCGCTGACGTCGGAGGCTATCAGGATATCCTCGAGCTGGTCGAAGAGTTCGTCGGTTGCCTCACCCGCGCCCGCGAAGAGGTCGGTGACGCGGCGGAAGAGGTTGCGGAGCAAGGTTTGTGTCTCCAGTGATGATTGCTTGGGGCAGGAGACGCGCTCCTGCCCTACGGAACGGCAACGGCCGGCGGGGAGGGGTATGCCCGCGATATAGTGGCAGGAGTAAGCTCCTGCCAGACATTCAGCGGCCGCCTCCTTTGATGTAGTTGAGGAGGCCGCCGGCGAGGAGGACGGAGGTCTGACGCGGGGTTAGGTCGTAGGTCGCCTCGAATTCACTGTCCGCGGTCAGGTTCCTGACCAGCAGCGGGCGGCCGGCCTCGATACCGGCGCGCGCGTCCGCGATTTCGAGGTCGTCGCCCTGAGATATGGCCCGGCCTTCGGGGAGCAGGAGGGGAAGGATGCCGAAGTTAATGAGGTTGGCGTGATGGATGCGGGCGAAGGAACGCGCGAGCACGGCCCGCAGGCCGAGCGCCATCGG
>CP070816.1:1660433-1666502 GCA_020344235.1 Armatimonadota bacterium | reverse complement strand
TGGAAGCACACCGGATGCCCCCAATCTGCTCATCTGCGTCATAGACGCGGCGCGCGCCGACCATCTCGGATGTTACGGCTACCCTCGCCCCACAACACCCAACATGGATCGCCTCGCCGAGGAGTCTCTGCTGTTCGAGAATCACTTCACTCAGGCCACGGAGACCAAGCTCTCCACCGCCTCTCTGCTCACATCGCAGTACGTTGACAGCCATCTCGCTTTCGGCGACCGGCCTCTGCCCAAGTCAGCGTTCACCATGGCGGACGGCCTGCGCGGGGCGGGCTTCAAGACCCTGCTGTTCAGTTCCAATCTGCAGGCGTCGCCGGCCTACGGCATCGGCACGGACTTCCAGGAGGTCCGCTGGGTGCCCGATCTCCAGGCCGCGACCCAACCCGGAGAGACCGCCCATTCCCCCGAGGTGCTCCTGCGCGTCTTCCGGGCCTGGCTCGATGGCGCCGACGACTCGCGGTTCTTCGCGTACATGCATCTCCTCCCTCCTCACATCCCCTATGAGGCCCCGGACTCGATGGCCGAGCTTTTCGCGGACGAGCCGCCCGGCTACCTCCCCGAGAACTACCATCGAGGGCGCTATGACTTTCCCATAGAGCCTGAAGAGGATGAGCCGGAGCCGCCGCCCCTCCCCGAGTGGATCAACCTCTATGACGCCAATCTGCGCTACGCCGACTGGGCGGTGGGAAAGCTGTGCCGGCTGCTCGAGGAGTCGGACCGCCTCGACAACACCATTCTCGTCATCACCTCCGATCACGGGGAGGCTTTCGGCGAGCACGGCTTCATCTGGCATGCCGCGGAAGTGCATGATGAGGCCAGCCGGATTCCGCTCCTCATCCGCCTGCCCAAGGGCGACCGCCGCGGGCGCGTCTCCGCTCTCACACAGACCATTGACCTCCTGCCCACCCTCTTCGAGCTGCTTCAGGTGCCCTATCCGGAGGACCGGGTCCAGGGCCGCTCGCTGGGCCCGCTCATCGACGGGAAATCGGACAAGGTCCACGAGTTCGTGTTCACGCGGGCGCGGGGGCACGAGGGAAAGGACAAGTACATGATCCGCGGTGAGCAGCGCGCGCTGCTGCTGTTCGCGAACGGCGAGTGGCGGGCGCTCTATGACCTCGCGGCCGATCCGGAGCAGAGGGACAACATCATCGAGGGGCAGCCCGAAGTGGCCCGGTACATGCTGGAGGCCTTCCGGGCGTTCGCCTCCGAGCAGACCAGTCCCCCCGCCGGCTTCCTCGGCCCCGGCGCGTCTCTGGCCGTGCATCCGGCCGATCGCACCCCGGAGCTGTCTCCGGAACTCCACGACGAGCTGCGCGCCCTCGGCTACCTCAAGTAGCCTCCGGCCGCGCGCCCGCCCGGCCATCGCTAAGCCGCTGCCGGCATTCCTCGTCATCAAGCACCCACAACCGCCGATAAGTCCACCACGCCGGGCGTATTCGTGCAAGGAGGCGGTTGGCGTGGAGGGGAGGGTGGTGTAGAATGGGATGGAGGGGAGGCCCACTCGTGATCGATTGGATTGTCTCCAGGGTCGTTGAGTGGTGGCTGCTGCCAGGCTGGCTCGCGAAGACGGAGATCGTCGCGACCGGTTTGGCGCTTCTGTCGGCGCTCGTATCCGGGACGATCAAGGCAGCGCGGCTTGTGGGCGCGGCCTGGCAATGGCTGGCTGAGCGGGAGCGACTCGCCCCGCTCGAAGGCCTCACTGCGGGGGAACCCCTCGCGACGCCGCACTTCACGGGCCGGGAGGAGGAGAAGAAGCTCCTCGCAGCTCTGATCGAGAACCACCACGTCGCCGCGGTGGCGGGGCCGCCTCTGATCGGCAAGAGCTGGCTGATCAGCGAGGTCATCAAGTCGGGTGGGCTGGAGGAGAAGTGCATCCTTATCGAACTCAAGCGAAGGGCAGGGCTCTCGGCCCTGCTGTATGCGATCAACGCGGGGCTGGTTCGGCTCGGATGCGACGGCTTCGACGCAGTCTGCCGACGCGATGATCTGACGCCCGACCAGAAGGCGCACGAGCTGCGGCCGGTGCTGGTGGAGGGGACCTGGGTGATCGTGTTAGATGCTTACGAGCGGGTCGAGGTCGGGGGCGAGATCGATCAGACGATTCAGGGCTGGGCAACGGGGATCGGGGGGGGCCCATATCGTGCTCGGCACACGTCGAACGCCCTCCTGGCTGGACGAGAGCGCGGTGCTGCACATGCCGCCGATGCCGGCCGAGCAGATGAGCACGCTCTGCCGGAAGCTGGGACTCACCGAAGCGGAGGCGGGCGAGGTGTGCGGGAAGCTGGCGGGGCTGCCCGGGGCGGCATGGGTGTTCCGGGGGATCTTGGAGCAGAAAGGAGCACAGGCCGCCAGGCGGCTCGTAGGGAAGAAGCCGGAGAAGCTAGGCCGAACGCTCTTCCAGGCGGCATTCAAGGCGGCCTCGCAGTCCGCCAGAGATGTCTGGATGGTGGCCTCCTGGTTCCCGCAGCCACTCACGCGGGGGACGGCCTTTACGATCTGCGGGGAGGACGTCTTCAAGGAGGGGGTTGCCCTGCTGGAAAGATGGACTGTCGTTACCGAGGGGGCGGAACGGCTGGACCTCCACGCGTGGGCGACGCGCACTGGAGAGCGGGCCCTCTGGTGGCAGTGGCGGAAGCGGCGACTGTGGGGGGCACGAGCCGCCGCGTACTTCGCGCTGTTCGCGATACAGAACTCGGAGGATCGGGCGGCGGTGGAGGCCGAACTGGAGAACATCCTCGCGGCGGCGCGGCTGGCGTTCAGGTATCGGGAGTGGGAGGCCCTGTGGGCGATGGGGTACGCGCTGGATGATCCTTTGGAGTATGCGGGACGGTGGACGGCGCGGGAAAAACTGCTCAGGTCGTGCCTTGAGGGAGCTGAGAAGGTCGGGAACAAGCAGCAGCGCGCCGTGTTCACGAATAACCTCGGGATCGTACTCTTCCAGCGGGGCAAGGTGGAGGCGGCGGAGGCGCTCTACCAGGAGAGCCTCAAGCTTCGGCGAGGACTGGGCAACCGGCAATGGGAGGCGCAGACGCTGCACCAGTTGGGGACGGTGGCGCAGCAGCGCGGCAACCTGGAGGAAGCGGAGGGGCTGTACAAGGAGAGCCTGGAGATTGAGAAGGAACTAGGGAATCGTGTTGGGATAGCGTACTCGCTGCACCAGTTGGGGATGGTGGCGCAGGCGCGGGCGAGGCTGGAGGAGGCGGAGGGGTACTACAACCAGAGCCTGGAGATCGCGCGGGAGGTGGGGGATAGGCCAGGAATAGCGCAGTCTCTCCACCAGTTGGGGATGGTGGCGCAGGCGGGGAGGAGGCTGCCGGACGCGAAGCGGCTGTATGACCAGAGCCTGGAGATCGTGCGGGACGTCGGTGACCGGCCCCGGGAGGCGAAGACGCTGGCGGTGATGGCGCTGCTGGCGGAGGAGCTGGGGGATTTGAAGTTGGCGGTGGAGAGGACGGAGAGAGCGTGGAGGATGTTTGAGGAGATGGGGTTGCCCGTGAAAGAGAGGGCGAGGGAGCAGTTGGAGAGGTTGAGGAAACGGCTGGAGGAGGACCCTACTTCGCCATAGGCTTCCGCCTTCGCTGAAGCTTCGGCGGACAAGTCGTAGGGCAAGGGGCGGGGGCGAGTAGGGGGGCGGAGCCAAGATCCTTCGCTTTCTCCTTCGCTGAAGCTTCGGAGAACAAGTCGCTCAGGATGACAAGAGCGGCGCGCATAGGAATGCGCGCCCTACAGAACGGCAACGACCGGCGGGCATTCGCCTGCGGCGTTGATCTGCGGCTGTGGAGAATAAGGGGGAGCCCGGTGGTGGGCTCCCCCTTAGTGTCGTGTGGGGTTGGCGAGGTGGCTACGGCATCTGCGTGGGGATGGGGACGAAGGTGAAGCCCATGGCCTGTATCCCCTCTACGGTCTCCTGGAGCTTGGTTATGTCGTAGAAGGGGTGGAAGTAGAAGCTGGCCCAGGTGTCGCGGAGGGCGGCGTTCTTCTCCGCGCAGCGGAGGATGTCCTCGACGAGCCACATGCGGTCGCCGGGCAAGGGGTCGGGCTCGTAGTTGCCGAGGTTCTCGGGGAGAACGCGCTGGCCGTACATGTCCCTGTAGATAGGATACGGGAAGAACTGGCCGGCGAAGTAGTAGGGGAAGCCGGTGCCCTTAATTGCGCTGGCCGGGATGGGGAGGTCGAAGTAGAGCACGCGCTGGATGGTCACGGGGAACTTGACCCCGAAGATCACGTAGTCGAGGGGGGAGGCGGCGTAGTGTGGAGTCTCCCAGGCGACTTCCTTCAGGCCGCAAGCTTTGAGTTCGGCGCGGGCGGCCTTGATGCGCCTCAAAACCCAGTTCTTGGAGTCCTTGGGAACGGGGCCGGTGTAGATGGTGGTGAACCCGTCGTCGTCAAGCTCGACGCGGTAGAACTCGAAGTCGTCACCCGTCACGCCGTTGTAGGGATTGGCGATGGCGTCGTACTGGTGGGTGCAGCCGTGGAGAACGATCTGGCCGCCCTTGGAGACCATGTACTGGAGCGCGGCGACCAGCTCGGGCTCCCAGGAGAGGCGGTTGAACTCGGGGACTCCTAAGTTATAGTATCCGAAGGGGTCGCGGTAGGCCGGGATGACGGAGACCGCGAAGGGCACGCCGCGGGAGTAGAGATAGTCGGCGATCTGACGGAGGGCATCGGGGTCGGTGTTGGTGTCCACATCCTCGATTCTGACGATGGCGTTCTTAGTCTCGGGGTGGTCAATGCCGAGGATGTCGTGGAGGACATCGCAGAGGATTAGGTAGCGGTCCTCTTCGCCGATGTAGCTGAAGGGCAGATCGGCGAAATACCAGAGGTTGTCTCCCTTGACGATATAGGGAATGGATTCCTCTTCTTCGGTCTCGGTGCTGCGGGCGGCGGTGGCGATTTCGGTGCAGATGTCGGGATAGAGAACCCAGACGACGCCGAGTTCGGGATCATTCTGGTCCTTGCTGAAGGTCTCACCCGCGTAGTGGATGACGTCGTAGCCGGAGTAGTCCAACCAGTTGAAAGTGAAGCCGAATCTGGCGCCGAAGCGGGGATCGCCCCAGGCGAGCTGCCAGATGTTGTACTTGAACCAGCAGATGGGCTTGGTGGACAGCGCCACGTCGCGGGCGAAGGCGAAGGGCAAGGGGTTGTCGTAGACGCTGCCGATATAGAAGGTGGCGGAGTAGCCGTCGAGCTCGCCGCTGCGGTACTTCTCGATCGGCCGCACCTTGTGGCCGACGGGGAAGTGGCCGAGGAGGTTGCCCAACATACGGGCGTGGATTTCGCCGATCCACCCGTACTCGCCGGAAGAGTCGTAGAGGATAAGAGCGGTGCCGTTGGAAGCGGGAGGCTTCGCTTCGCTGGGTGAGAAGCTTGCGCCGGCGAGCAAAACCACGAGGACGACAAGCAACATCCGTCTCGCAACCATGATGAGACTCCTCACTGCCGCCGCCTACAGTACTATACGCCGCGCGGGAGCGATGATCCTGCCGCGGCAGAGAGCTTGGTTACAACAGACGCCTCGGGCTGAGGATCACGCCAGGGCGCCTGGAGAGTGCTTGCGGGGACGCCAGAGGCGGGATATCACGGCGCGCGCATATGTGGAATGGGGCAGCGGGGAAGGGCGAGGATGTCAAGCTTGAGGGGAGCCCAGGGATCGGGCTCCCCCGAGGTCTACGAGTGTGCGGCAGAGGCGGGCTACTGCATCTCCTGGGAGAGAGGAACGAAGGTGAAGCCGAGGGCCTCGATGCCCTCTACGATCTCCTGGAGCGCGGTTAGCTCATAGAAGGGGTGGAAGTAGAAGCTGGCCCAGGCGTCGCGGAGCGCGGCGTTCTTCTCGGCGGAGCGGAGGATGTCCTCGACCAGCCACATGCGGTAGCCCTCCCAGGGGTCGGGCTCGTAGCTGCCGAGGTTCTCGGGGGCGATCTTCTGCCCGTAGATGTCCTTGCCTATGACGTACGGGAAGAACTGGCCGCCGAAGTAGGTGGGATCGCCGTTGCCCTTGAAGCCGCTGGCGGGCACGCGCAGGTCGAAGTAGAGGACGCGCTGGATGGTGAGTGGGAACTT
>CP070816.1:1654888-1660333 GCA_020344235.1 Armatimonadota bacterium | reverse complement strand
GGGGATCGACCTTCACATAGTCGCGATAGTAGTCGGAAAGCAGCAGGTCGGACGCTTTCTCGGCATTGATGTGCCACAGCGGGATCACTGCCGTGGTGCTCAACAGGTTGAACGTGGGGCTCTGGGGATCCCCGGTCCCGACCAGGTAACACTTCGAATCGAGCTTGCGGAAAGAGTACCCGCCGGCCATAAGCATCAGCTTCAGCGCTTCTTCCAGGGGCACTTCATCCAAGTCGATGGAGACGGCCCCGTTGACATTATCATCAACGATGATGTGCACCCCTGCCTGCTGTGCTACATCGTAGAGCGCTGATCTGAGGTCGGTTTCCAGGAAGGCGTTGCTAATGAGCGGCCCTCCCTCCAGCGTTTCCGCCTCTGCAGACCAGCTTGCACACAAGGCCGCCGACAGGATGAAGGCCGCCCGCAACCACCATGCTAGCATACGATTTGATGCCTTCCGTTTCATTGGTTTCTCCAAGCGGTAACTCCGCATGATTGCTATTCACACATGCGGGCCTGCACGGCGCCCGGCCCGGCAGCACAGGATATCGCAGCAGCATCCCAGACATCCCCAGCCACGCCGGCGTGGCGACGCCCCTTTAGCTCCTCCTTTCGCTGCCCGAAGCGGCGCGCGACGGCTCGTTTTCCGCTACCTCGAAGTCGAGGCCCTTCGACGCGGGTTCCTTCGGCCCATAGCCGACGCCCATCTCCGCTGTGTAGGCCCCGGGTTCAAGAGGCTGATCCAGCTGCATCGTGAGAGCACGCTCCACGCCCGGCAGCAGAATCTCGTCAGAGAGGGTGGCCACTACCCTCCTGCTGCTCGCAGAAGGGACCGCCGCCCCATCCTCCCCACGCGCGTTCACGGTCAGGATCGAGCTGAGGAGGGGCACGTCTACGTCGCCATGATTGCGGACCCAGGCGCGGAAGGTGGGCGGAAGGCCCGGTATCGGGGGCAGCAGTTCTACGCGGGTTACCTCAACACGGGGTGCAATCTCGCCCAGGACTCGCAACAACAGGCTGGTGAAGACCACAGCGTTCGCCTCCGGAACTGGTCCTTCTCCCGCTGTCACCTCCGCGACAACCGTGGCAAAGCGTCCCCCGGCCTCTGCCTCCTCTGGCACGGAGATCGAGACGGGAACCGTCCTGCGCCCGCCTGAGCGCAGGTCGAACTCATCGAGTTTCAGAGAGACCCAAGGTTCAGCGGAGAGCGCCGCGGTTTCATCCGCCTCGGCTGGCGACAACTGACCCAGAGAGTCCTGCACGAGTCTAGCCACATGCATCTTCACGTGCACCGGGAGAGCTTCTTGGTTGAAGATGGTGGCTTTCGCCACGCGCATACCACCAGGCGGGATATCGAGTGTCTGCCGATCGGGCTCCATGGCGACGGCCAGCCCCGCACTGACGGAGCCCATCACCATCTCTCTGCCTACCTCGAAGGGCGTCCGGGCAACCGCTGGTCCTCGCCCCCCATAATCAACACGGGCCTCTGCTATGTACTTGCCAATTGGTATCCGCTCTGTGATAAGCGTGCGGAAGTTTACCGTTGCGCCGGGCAGCACGGTTCCCCGGCCCCCGCCCAGCTGTGTCTGTGCCAGGCGCCGGCCCCTCTCGCCGCGCAGAACCAGCCGGCCCTGGCCGAACACGTGGACGTTCCCTGTGTTCGTGAGGGCCCCCTCAAACCAGAATCCGCCCTCCTCGGCCGGCTTGATTTCCAGGCGCGAGAGCTTCGCCTTCCAGGTCGGCCGGCGGCCGGCGATGGTGAGGAACACGACCGTCGCGGAATTGAGCTGAAGTTCCATTTGCGCCCGGCCCGGCTCCTCAGCTCCTCGCTCCGGCACCAGACGACAGACAACCCCAGCATAGCGCCCGCCTGCCCGCGCTGTCCGCGGCACCTCGAGCGAACACCAGATGAAGGCCGCCTCCGCAGGCTCCAGAGTGAGTTCGCTCGGTGAGACCGTGATCCAGTCCGCGCAGGAGGGGACGGGCTGGGGGTCATCGGTGCCCGGAAAGTAATAGCCGCCGTCCTCCTTCTGGCCCACTGCGACCGCCTCGAGCTGGAAACGTGATGCGTGGCCCCCAGTGTTCATCAGTTGGCAGCGAAACTGAGTGCTGCCTCCGGGAGGCACGAGTAGGCTTATGCTCGGGGGGGCCCACAGGAATCCCACCTGCGCGTGTCCCGGCCTCGGTCCGGCAAGAAGGACGGCGGCCAGCAGGGCGGCAGCCCAGCACAGACGTGAGGGCCAGGGTTCACGCGCGGCAGAGATGCTGTGCATCGGTCACGGACTCGGGCATATTGTGAGCTCGAAGCTGCTGCAGAATCCGTCTTCAGCCGGGGCCGAATCTGTCTTGATCCTGCACCAGATGGTGATAATGCGTCCCTCCGGTGTAGGCTGGCTGAAGAGCGTTGGGAAGGTCATGCCTGGCAGCTCTCCGGCCGGGATCCAGCCAGAGGCCTCTGCTTCTTGAATCGTATCGCCAAAAGCGTACCAGGTCGGAATCACACGGCCTGAGGGCGCGGTGAGATCGCTGCACTCGGAGCCCACCACCAGGGTGACAGGCTCCGTTGACGCCACAGTGATCCTGCACATTGGGGCGGCGTACGTGCCGGGGAGAAGCGTGGCCCAGTGCAGATCGAGGGCGTCTATGCTCACTGTAGTCCACGCCATCTGGGGCTCCCAAATTTGTCCTCCTCTCCTTGGCACCTGACGCCGCCAGTCTCGGGAGAGTCGAGGTGTGCGCTCTGGCAGCCCGAAGGGTGCCCCATGGCGGGCAACTGGCCGCCCGGCCAGTCCATAGCCTCCCCGCAGGACCGGCCCCAGTTCCGGCCTCGCTCCGGCGACCGGTTCTCCCGCGCCCAATGCACCGCCGGCCCACCAGGCCACAGCCAGAACCAGCGCCACAACAGCAATATTGCGCCAGGTTGCAGTCATGCCGTCTCCACCTGTTGTCCACAAACCTCCCCGCCCCAGAACTTGACAGAACTCCCTCATTGTCAGGGTCGCCGCCGGTTCTTCCTTAGGTCAGCTCAGTCGGGCTCGCCTCTATGCCGAAGAGGCACAGAGATTGACTGTCCGCTGGGGGCCGCTACGGGTCAACGCGCGGCAGCGGCTCCAGGCCGATCTTGTCTGCCACCCACGGCTTCTGGTCCACGAGGACGAAGTAGATCGCCCCTACGTCCTTGTAGTAGCACGCGGAGGTGCACTTGCCCGTGTGCAGCCTGTTCCACATCTTCAGATCGACAATCTCGTGGAGCTCCTGCTCTTCCACGGTATAGCTCCACGATCCGTTCATCCAGTCGGGGTCAGCGGGAGGCGGCATAGCACCGTCGCCAAGGAACCAGTAACTCGGGATGGTCTTCGTCGCATCATCCTGGTTCACCAGATCATCGAAGCCGACGAAGTCGAGCCGTATATCCCCGTTGGACTTGACCGAGAGGGTGATTGAGTTAGCCCCCCAGTCTTTGTCGTCCTCCGTGATGATGTCCACGTAGGGCTTCAGGATATACCAAACGAGGCCGTTCTTGGTCAGCCTGGCTTCCAGGTACTGGGCCACAGTTGCGTAGGTGTAGAACTTCCAGGGACCCATCTCTACTTCGCCAGCGATGCCTCCCTCGGTGCCGTCGTTGACGTAGTCACCGTTGCAGTAGTAGGTCAACGCGGTGCCGGCGTGAAAAGCCTCGCAGATGGGATTGCCCAAGGCCAAGGGCTCCCACAGCCCTGCGGCGCCGTTCCACTGGTACACGGTTGTCTCGTTCATTCCCGGTGGTGGAAACTGACCCGGGTTCTCGATGTCGTCCCGGGGGATTTGCTGGGCGACGGCGACACTTGCTGCGAGTAGCACAATCGCCGCGACCAACACTCCTGCACTGAGTTTCATCAAACTTCCTCCTTCTGGCGACATCTGTCAGTGTCTACTCAGGCCGACAAATGTTCGCACGTCTGTACAGCCGTACAACACAACGCCTGCGAACCTGCGCCTCACCTCCCTTCGGAGAGCCGGCAGCGACCCTGGTACTGCCGTCGGCCTCCAGAAACCAGGCCTGCGGGCCCCCGGAAGCAGGGCACACGGAAGATCGCCGCGCCGGGCCTTTTGCAGCGCTATCGCCGGGCCCGTCCGGCGAGGCCTTGTGCTCTCCCCTCGACAGGGGTATAATACGTGTGCGAGCCTGAGCGGTGGCTGTTTGGCACAGTGCGCTTTTGCTCGCTGCCGGGGGCCCGCACCCCCGGCTTTTCTTTTTCACGCTTGCTCTCTGCTACGCTCCTGCGGAACCGCCTAGCCTGCTGCGGCAGCGGTTAGACACACCGGACCCCCGGCCATTAGTCCAGTCCGGCTGCAAGGCCAATAACATCCTGCTGGGAGTGCCAAGCGAAGGACAAATCGAGGATGACTGCCTGCTGGTGTGACAGCGCGGTGGCCCGGGGTTACTCAATCAGGTGCGTCGACGCCAGATTGCTTGGTCGGTCAACGACTCTCGCGCCCTGCTCCTAGGTACCTCCCCGCCTCTGTACTCCGGGAGCTCGGGAATCCCTCGCCAGGCAGATTCCGCTCGCCCTGAGGCACACAATTCCTGTTCCTGCCGTGGCGGGCGTCTACGCTTCGGTTACCTGTAGAGTAAACCAGAGGGCATAGCTCGTGTCAAGGTCGGGGGGGGAGCGGTTTGTGCCGTTTTCCGGCAGTTTGTGACTTCCTGGGCACAAGGGCAATCCGGCAGACAAGCGCAGGGGGCCAACTCTCTGTCAACAAGCCGCCACGGCAGCGACAGGAGCCAGCCCCTTGAGGATCGTTCCATATGCTGCTGTCACTTCACCCCGAGATCTTCGCTCGTCGTCCCGCGAACGTGAGCCTGTACCTGGCAAGAACCCATCGGACCTGAGGTCCGCACGAGCCACAGATCTGACTAGCAGGAAGAGCGTTGCCCCGTGCCTGTCCCCGCCAAGGACCGGTGACACCCGTCCTCCCTAGAAATGCTATCCGAGCACTCCTGGGCGATCCCCTTCGTCTCCGAGTAGGTGCTATCCTGCCCCTGATGAGTACGGTTTCGACCTTGGTGTTGAGCGCCCGGCATGTCCTCGGCGCCGCCTGGGAACTCGCTCGCAATGCGCTCAGATTCGGCTGGGCGCGGTTGCTGCCGAAGGCTCTGCTCACGAGTCGCCTGATGGCAGTGGAGAGCCAGCTGGCAGTTGAGGTTCATATGCCATCAGCGGCGAGAGAAACGCAGACAGCTGCGAGGTCAATTCCTGCGGCACTACCCTAGAGATGACACCAGCGGTCCCTGGTGGGGCCGCTGACACCACCCTCTTGCCTGCTTCGGCCATCTGTGCAGTTCTGCCTCTGCGTCCAGACCAACCCGAGGACGTCGGCCAATTCCACATATGCTTAGGGGCATGTGGGGCGCGTTGCCGACGCGGGCACCTCTCTCAGGTCGGAAGGCGGCCGGAAGAGCCG
>CP070816.1:1651177-1654788 GCA_020344235.1 Armatimonadota bacterium | reverse complement strand
CTGCCCATTCTGCTTTCTCCGCGCTTCCTGGCGGCCAGTTGCTGAGAGCGGAGAAGCGAGACGAGCAGTGACGCAGAAAACAATCTGAAGTCATCCGCCTCCCCAAGGGCCTCATAGACTCTGTCGAATAGCTCACCTGCTCCAGCTCGTCTCTCCCGGCCGCGCCCGTGAACCCACGCCTCGATCGGTGAGAGGTACTTCTCGACGAGGGTCGCTCTCTCGATTCCATCCGTCCCCCGCATCGGCATGGCCGCGCGCCATTCCCCCGCGCCGATACTCGAAATGATGATATCGTAGCGGCGAAACGCTTTGTGATTACAGGGCTGAAGCCTGCCATCGCCGTGCAAGTGCATCGCACCGAGTATCTGCCCCGTCGGATCGAGCTTCTTGATCTCCTCCTCGATGCGCGAAACCGCGGCCTCGTGGGCCCTTGTCCAGACCCGTTCCTGCCCGTGCATCCCTCCGAGCCAGAATTCGAGGCAAAGGCAGAACCGCTCAGCGTACAGCTCCTTCAGATCGTCCATTTCTCCCAGCAGAGCAGACACGTGCGTTCGTATCTTCTGCTCGGCATCGCAGGTCCCAAGTAGCGCCGCATACCCGCCTGGCTCCTTGCGCAGAAGCCAGTCGCGAACGGCCAGGTAGTACGCCCAGACGGTCTTCCACCTCTCTTCGGAGACTGAGCCCAGGTGGCCAATCGCGAATCCCGGAGGCCGCTCTGCCCCGATCGCAGCGCAGAGCTCTAAGATGCTCTCTTCGAGATTCCAGTTGCATATCTCCAGAGCAACAATGCCATCCACAACACTCCTGCCCACCGGAGTCAGTGGCTGGGCCGCCTTCCAGAGATCTCTCAAGCGCGCGTGTTCTTCGGCCGCCTCCTCCTCCCGCGATCCCCAGCGGTGCTGGGCAAAAACCTCTTCCTCCCAGCCCTCGCGCACCGGGCTATCCCGATCGTCGTTGTGGGCGGCCACCTCGTTCTCTCCTCTCCGAGCACTCCCCTCAAGCCCTAATAGACCTCCGGCACGATCTCCGACCACCTCTCCGGCTCCCTGATCCGCTCCACGAACTGCTTGAAGATCCCCTTCGAGTCCAGCGGCCCCGGGCTCGCCTCCGCGTGATACTGGATCGAGAACGCCCGCAGCCCCGGAGCCTCCAAACCTTCCACCGTCTCGTCGTTCAGGTTGATCTGGCTGACCGTCGCTCCGCTACCCTCGAGCGTTGCCGGATCGGCCGCGTACCCGTGATTCTGCGAGGTGATCCGCACCCGACCGGTCGTGAGGTCGCGCACCGGATGGTTCCCGCCCCGGTGCCCGAACTTCAGCTTGAACGTCCTGCCGCCCAGCGCGTGGGTCAGCATGTGGTTCCCCAGGCAAATCCCGAAGATCGGCACCTTCCCCAGCAGCCCGCGCACTGTGTCCATCGCATATCCCAGCCGCGACGGATCGCCCGGGCCGGGCGACAGCACCACCCCGTCGGGCTTCTCCTCCAGCACGTCCTCCGCGCTGGCCTTGCACGGCATCACGATCGGCCGGCAGCCCAACTCATACAAATTCCGAAGAATGCTCGCCCTCATGCCGTAGTCGAGCGCCACAATCCTGAGCCTGTCTTCGAAAGCAATGCGCGCCTGCGCGGTCCCCGGCTTCTGACCGGGTTCCCACTCATACGGCGTTTGCGTGCTGACCTGCTGCACGAGGTCTATCTCACTGTACGCGGGGCTCGCTTTGATCCGCGCCAGCGCCTGTTCCCGCGTCTCGTCGGTCGAGATCGCCCCCATCATCACCCCGGCGGTGCGGAGTCTCCTCGTCAGCGCCCGCGTATCCACCCCGGAGATCGCGACCACTCCATGACGCTTAAGGAACTCGTCCAGCGACTCTTCGCACCGGAAGTTGCTCGGCACCTCGCACAGCTCTTTCACCACCAGCCCGGCGACCTGACAGCGCGGGGACTCGTAGTCCTCGTCATTCGTCCCGTAGTTTCCGATCAACGGATAGGTGAGAGTGAGAATCTGGCCGCGCAGCGACGGGTCGGTCAGCGCCTGCTGGTACCCAACCATCGCCGTGTCGAACACCACCTCCCCCAGCGCTTGGCCCGCCTGGCCGATGCTCTCACCCTCGAAGATCGTCCCGTCCTCCAACACCAGAATCGCCTTCACGCGGCCGCTCCCAATTCCATGATCTCGTCCTCCCTCATGACCACACGCCCGCCAACGATCGTCGCCACCGCCTTCCCCCGCAGCTTCCGCCCCGCGAACGGGCAGTTCCGCGCCTTGGATTGGAACTGCTCGGGGTCCACCACCCAATCGCATTCCGGGTCCACAAGCGCGACGTCCCCCATTGCCCCCTCTCGTAGTGCAGGCGCCTCAATGCCCAGCACCTCCGCGGGCCCGCTCGTCGTCGCCTTGACCACTGTCTCTAGTGCGACGAGGCCTGAGCGGATTAGCTCGCCCCAGATCACTCCCACGGTTGTCTCCAGGCCGATCACGCCTGGCCGCGCCTGGTCGTAGGGCTGTGCTTTGTCCTCCGCGGAATGTGGGGCATGATCCGACGCGATCACCGAGATCACCCCGTCCGCCAGGCCTTGCCTCAGCGCCGCGCGGTCCCGGGCCGATCGCAGCGGGGGGTTCACCCGGAAGTTCGCGTCTCCCTCCGGCGCCTCCTCCGCGCACAGCGACAGATGATGGGGCGTCGCCTCTCCGCTCACCCGAAGCCCCCGGTCGCGCGCGCCTGCGATCAGCTCGACCTCCTCCGCCAAGCTAACATGTGAGAAGTGCACCCGCCAGTCAAGCTCGGCCGCCAGCCCGATGTCCCGCTCGACCATCTCCGGGCCGTCCACGTGGACCGTCAGCGGCAGGCGTACGCGCTTCGCGGCCGCCATCGCCTCCCGCATTACACCCGCGTCGGCCACCGCGAAGCCGTCATCACTGGCCGCCACCGCGCCAGCGGCGCGCAGCGCCGCGAAATCGGTCACCTTTTCTCCCTGCTGCCCCCGCGTGATCGCACACTTGGGCAGCACCCGCACCGCGGCCCGCCGCGCGGCGATCTCCAGCACCTCTCTCACGCGCGCGGCGGTGTCCCGCGGCGGCGACGTGTTCGGCTCACAGGCCACCAGCGCGAAGCCCCCGGCCGCCGCCGCGCGGGTGCCGCTGGCAATGGTCTCTTTGTGCTCCTGCCCGGGCTCCCGCAGGTGCACGTGGATGTCCATCAGGCCGGGGAGCACGAAGAGGCCGGCGGCCTCGATCACCTGTTCCTCCCCTACCCTTTCGACTGAGCCAACCGCCGCGATGCGATCCCCTTGAATCAGCAGATCACCCACCGCATCCACCCGTGATGCAGGGTCGAACAGCCGGCCGCCCTTTATGAGCAGCGCTTTCACACTCCTCCTCCCGAGACGCCGCCGGCCTCTCGCTCTTGGTCGCAGTACGCGCAGCGAAGCAGGCCCGTGTCTCCGATCCGCTCCATCCGCGCGCGCAGCGCCGGTTCGTTGTTGGTGATACACGTGGGGTTCACACACTCGAAGCTCGTGATCCATTCCTCGGCGCCGGCCGCGGCCGGCGCCTCCCCGGCTTCCCGCTTCGTCGTGCGGATGCGCTTACGGCCCAGCAGCAGCGCCAGCCG
>CP070816.1:1647317-1651077 GCA_020344235.1 Armatimonadota bacterium | reverse complement strand
CTACCGCGGCGTGCGCCACCGGCGCGGCCTCCCAGTGCGCGGACAACGCACCCGCACCAATGCCCGCACCCGCAAGGGGCGAAAGCGGACGGTTGGCATCCGACGAAGGAGTAAATAGGTGGCATGATAGGAACCGCGTTACTCCACACAAGGAGAGTCAATTATGGGGCGTAGAGGAGCCAGACCCAGGCGCCGCGAACAAAGGGTCGTCAGCCACGGCCGCGCATACATCCAATCGACCTTCAATAATACCATCATCACCGTGACCGACGCCGAGGGCGCCGTTCTGGCCTGGGCCAGCTCTGGCTCCGTTGGCTTCAAGGGAACCAAGAAGGGAACCCCCTTCGCCGCGCGCCTGGCCGCTGAATCCGCCGCCCGCAAGGCCGTCGAGTTCGGGATGCGTCGTGTCGACGTCTATGTCAGAGGGCCGGGCGGCGGGCGCGAGACCGCCATCCGGTCCCTCCAGAGCGCCGGGCTCGAAGTGACCAGCATACGCGACATCACCCCCATACCCCATAACGGGTGCCGGCCGCCCCGCCGCCGCCGCATCTGACGGAGCGGACCCTTGCTCTGCCCAGCCCGCAGAGACTACATCAACCAGATCGGGTAAGGACGAATATGGCACGTTACCGTGGAGCAGTTTGCAGATTATGCCGTCGGGAGGGCGTACGCCTCTATCTCAAGGGCGAACGTTGCTTCTCCGCCAAGTGCGCCATCGAGAAGCGCCCCTACCCTCCCGGCGACCACGCTCAGAGGCGGATGCGCCGCAGAACCTCTGATTACGGCATCCAACTCCGGGAGAAGCAGAAGCTCCGCCGCATCTACGGCCTCCTCGAGCGTCAGTTCAGACGCTACTTCGCAGAAGCCGCGCGCAGCCCTGGCGTCACCGGCGAAGTCCTGCTTCGGCTCCTCGAGCGCCGCCTCGACAGCGTTGTCTGGCGGCTCGGATTTGCCAGCTCCCGCACCCAGGCCCGCGAACTCATCTCCCATCGCCACTTCACCGTCAACGATCGCTCCGTTGACATCCCCTCCTTCCAGGTGCGGCCCGGAGACACTGTCGCAGTCCACGAATCCAGCCGCGCTCTGCCGCCTGTCGTCGCGGCCGTCGCTGCTGCGGGAGGTCGGCGCCTCCCTTCATGGCTCCAGGTCGAAGCCGACGCCATGCGCGGCACTGTGGTATCGCTGCCCGCCAGGGACGAAATCGACACTCAGGTGCAGGAAGAACTCGTCGTCGAGTACTACTCGCGGTGATCTTGACGACCGAGTGCCACGGAGGACAACGCCCATGATGATTGATACCCTAACCCCTCGCATAGAGCGCCTCGACGACGGCTCCGTGCCGGACTTCGGCGAGTTCGCGGTCGAACCGCTCGAGCGCGGCTACGGAACCACCCTCGGCAGCGCTCTCCGCCGCGTTCTGCTGTCCTCTATCCCGGGAGCCGCTATCACCTTCGTAACCATCGAGAACGTGCTCCACGAGTTCTCCACCATCCCCGGTGTCGTGGAAGATGTGACCGAGATACTGCTCAACCTCAAGGAGCTCGGCATCAAGGTCCTGGAAGCTCCCGCCGAGCCCGACCTCGCCCAAGCCCCGGCCGAGGGCCCCCGCATACTGCGTATCGAGCGCACCGGCCCCGGCGAGGTGCTCGGCGCAGACGTCGAAACACCCAGTGACGTCGAAATCGTCAACAAGGACCGCCACATCGCCGCCCTCGACAGCGCCGACGCCTCCCTCTCCATCCAGATGGAGGTCGAGCGCGGTCGAGGATACGTCGCGGCCGAAGAGCACGATGCATCCCGCCGGCCCATTGGTGCCATCCCTGTGGACTCTATCTTCACCCCCGTTCGCAGAGTGGGATTCCGCGTCGAGCCCACCCGCGTCGGCCATATGACCGACTTCGATCGCCTGATCATTGAGGTGACAACCAACGGCGCCATCGACCCCGCCGACGCGATCAGCGACGCCGCCAAGATCCTCGACCGCTACCTCATCCTCTTCTTCGACTTCCAACAGCAGGAAGAGGAGCTGGCCGGCGTCCCAGAGGTCGAGTCCGCCGTCGCTCGCCAGCTGCAGACCAGGATCGAAGACCTAGACTTCTCCGTCCGAACCTCCAACTGCCTCCGGCGGGAAGGCATCGGCACCATCGGCGAACTGGTCCAGCGCACCGAAAGCGATCTCATGGCCATTCGTAACTTCGGCCGCAAGTCCCTCCAGGAGGTCAGGGATAAGCTCGCCACCATGGACCTCGCACTCGCCGACGAGTCCCCCCAGACAGAAGCGGAGGGAGAAGCGGCGGATAGCGATAATGTCGAGTAGGAGGATCCCCAACCCGTGAGACACCGCCTCGCTGGGCGCCGCCTCGGTCGCGCCACCGACCAGCGGCTAGCCCTCTTACAAAACCTCGTGACCTCCCTCCTGTGGCATGGTAGCGTCGTCACCACCACCGCGCGCGCCAAAGAGGCCCGCAGCATGGCCGAGAAGCTCATCACGCTAGCCAGGGACGATACTGTCCACCATCGCCGCCTCGCGCGTCGGCTCCTCATGCCGCGCAGCGGCCTCGTTCGCATGAAGGAAGGATCACATCGCGAAGCCCCAGCCAGCCACGCCGAAAGACTGGCGCACGCAGGCCGGAGCCCAAGCTCTGTCGACAACTCTGTCCGTCACCTCTTCGAGCACGTCGCACCCCAGTACCAGGACCGCCCAGGGGGCTACGCTCGCATCATCCGGCTCGGCTCCCGGCGCGGTGACGGTGTGACGCGCGTCAAACTCCAACTAGTCGAATACCGGCCGCCCGAAACCGAAAGCCAGTAACAGCCGTGGCCCCAATTCATGCCGAACTTCAAACTCACCCTGGAATACGATGGCACCGACTTCCATGGCTTCCAGCGTCAGCCCCGGCTGCGAACCGTCCAGGGAACGCTCGAAGCATGCTTCTCTCGACTACTTCGTCAGCCCATCAAGGTGATCGGCGCCGGACGTACCGACGCGGGCGTCCACGCGCTCGGGCAAGTGGTGAACTTCCACACCACTCGCCCCCTGGCCGCGGACCGAATGGCACGCGTGCTGAACGCCGCCCTGCCCCCCGACCTAAAAGTCCAGCAATGCGAGGAGGTGCCCGATCACTTCCACGCTCGTCGCTGCGCCTGTTCCCGCACCTATCGCTATACCGTCGTCGCGCGGCCCTCGCCCTCTCCCCTGCTGGGACGCTTCGCACTGATCCTCCCCGGACCGCTCGACCTCTCAGCGATGAGAGCCGCCGCCAAGCCCCTTCTGGGACGTCGCGACTTCCACGCCTTCCAAGCAAGCGGCTCTGAAGCGAAGACAACGGAGCGAACGCTTATGCGACTCGACTGTCTCCAACAAGGTCACACAGTCGAGATCATCGCAGAGGCCGACAGCTTCCTATATCACATGGTCCGCATCATTGTCGCCGCCCTGCTCCGGGTCGGCCGCGGTGCGCTCGCCCCCGATGCCCTGGCAGCGGCGCTAGCCTCCCGTCAGCGCCTGCCAAAGTCGGGCCCCGCCCCACCTTGCGGCCTTTGCCTGCTCCGGGTATCATATGGATAGGCATCCGCCGCCGGCGGGTGCCGCCTTGCCCCGTGGAGCGCCGGCGCGCCGAGCGGGCCGGACGAGGATAACTTGAACTGACATGAGGACGCAACAGAACAAGACCTATTCCGCCAAACCAGGCGAAGTCGAGAACCGCTGGCTGCTGATCGACGCCAAGGGCCAGGCCGTCGGCCGCCTGGCCGCCGACGT
>CP070816.1:1643886-1647217 GCA_020344235.1 Armatimonadota bacterium | reverse complement strand
GCCCCTCGCAGAGCTCACCTACCGCGGCTTCCTCCGCCTGGGCCCGGACATATGGGCCCTTCACTTCGAAGGCCCCCAGGGTCCCGCAGTCGTCGCCTGGAGCCCGCGGGAAATCGAAATCCCCGCCTCCGACATCGCTCCCGTCGCCGATCGCGAGGTCCTCGAGCGGGCCGCACCGCTCGGCGCTCCACCCGGCTCGGGCCTCGCCCGCCGGCGCAGGGCCGCCCGCTCGGACCAGCCAATCGTGCTCCGCCTCGGCCCCCGTCCCACCCTCATTCCTGGCCTCGCGCCACAAGACCGCGCCCGCCCCGGCCCCCCCACGCGCCGCGATGTCATCGCCGCCCGCCCCGCCCCCGACCTCCAGCAAGTGCCCATCATCTACGCCGACTGCTCGATGGAGATCCTTCCCGAGTTCGGCCTCTACAACCAACGACTGCGCACTCTCCCAGGTGGAAAGATCGAGGACGAAGTCCACACCGGCCGGCCCTGCCTCCGCACCCACATGACCTCCCGCAGAGGTGAAGAAGCGCTCGACAACCCCTACCTCTACTTTGACGTGGACGACAGCTGGCTCTTCTTCGCCCGCGGCCGCGTCCCCGTGGCCATCACCGTCGAGTGCGAGCGCGCCTTTCGGGGCAAGAAGAAGCTCGGCTTCAACATCATGTACGATTCCACCACCGGCTATCGCTTCACACGCTGGCAGTGGGTGGACCCCGGCTACGGCTGGTCTTCCTATCGCTTCGTCCTGAATGACGCCAGCTTCGCCAACCGACGCGGCTTCGATTTTCGCATCAATGCCAAGGGGAGCAAGCAAGACCTCTGGGTCGCCTCCGTCACCGTCGAGAAACTCGCCGGCCCGTCCGACGGCAATGCCCCACGCTCCACCCGCCGACCCTCACGCTAGCGGCCGACACTCCTTCGCACAGCCACCTAATCGCTCTTCCGCGTCATCCCCGACTGCCCGTACGCCGCCCCCATCCCCTCCTTCGGGTCCCCCGCCACCCGCACCACCATCTCCATGACCGGCTCCCCTCCCCGGGTCGGCAGCGTGCTCCGGTGCCGGTAGCTCGCCTCCACGATCTTGTCGTCCTCCCTGTACCCATCAATGTACAGATCCTTCCCCGGCCGCTCGCCCACCAGGATCACCATCGCCCTCCGCGTCGTCTCGCGAACCTTCTCGCGCTCTTCCTCGCTCGGTACCACTAACTCCCGCTCCCCCCGCTCATTCCGGCTGCCCGCGGTCCTGATGCTGGGCGCAAACCGCAGCCACGCTCTGTCCCCGGCCGTGTACCCGGCCTCCAACACCAGGCCTGATCGCCACTCAGCCAGCTCACTGCTCAGCCGCTGCTGCAGTCGGTCCTCCGCCTCCTCGCCCGGATGAGGATTGAGCAGCACGCGCCCCGCCAGAACGGCCACCGCCACCACCGCCAGCACCCCCACCACCAGCAGTGCCACACCCCACGCGCGCCGCCCCGACTCGCTCGACTCCTCCGTCATCGAGGCCGCCACCGCGTTCATCGAAAGATCGTCGTACCCCAGACCTCCCGACTTCTCGTCTCCCCCGGCCGCGCCGGACTCTTCCTCTACCATCTCAGTCTCCTCGCACCAACGTCCTACTCACGCGTGGTGTTCGACATTCGCTTCCCCCAACCCTGCGCCACACTCGGCCATGTGCGGCCCGCACCTCTCTAACCTGCCTCCGGCAGCTCCCGCGCGATGCTCTCGATCTGAAACCCCAGTCCCGGCCCCTTCAGCGTCGCCGTGTCCAGCACCCCATTCCGCCGCCGGAAGATCCCCGGATGCACCGCCGCCTCCGGCTCCGAAGCGGCCGGGAAGAACTGGTGCGAGTTCGCTTCCACCCCCATGATCGGCCGCAGCCTGGCCGCCATCCCCGCGGATTGCAGCAGCGCCAGCGCGGGACACGTCAGATCCTGTATCGAGTACGGCACCCCCATCGCCTCCGCCTTCGCCGCCAGCACCAGCTCCGGCGACTGACACTTGCACGCCTTCAGCGCCACCCCCGACCACCCAAGCTCCATCGCCAGCTCGAAATCCTTTAAGCCCGTTAGGCTCTCGTCCACCAGCACCGGCTTGAGCTTCGCGATCGGCCCCATGTCCAGTCGCCTCGCCGCCAGGTCCCGCTCCGTCGGCTGCTCCACATACAGTATCTTATCGAAGACCTCCGCATCCCGCTCTCGCACCCGCTCCAGCATCTCCACAATGTACTCCGCACTCTCGCACTGCTCGTTCGTATCGGCCGACAAATGCAGCCGCTCCTCGCCCGTCCTCGCCTGCGCCTCCCGCGCCACCGCCGCCACCTCCAGCAGCCGCTCTATATCCCACTCCAGATCCCTCCCCCGCAGCTTCACCTTCAGGCAGAAGAGCCCGTCCCGCTCAATCCACTCATCGAGCGAGTTCGGCAGCCCGTCCTTCGGGTCCGTATCATCCAGCTCGGCCTTCCGCAGCTTGTCCAGCCCGCCCACCAGGTGGAACACCGGCACCCGCGGCTCATACGACTTCCGAATGTAGTCCGCCGCATACTTCCCCGCGAAGTCAGGCCCCAGATGCCGGCTCAGATCATGGTCCATGAACTGAGGGCCGTACCCGTCATATGTCGAGATTCCATTCGCCACCCCAAACGCATCGTGCACCGCTGCGTCAACCGGCGACGCGCTCACCAGGGCCGCCAGAAACGGCAGCGGCGCCAGCAGCTTCAGCTCCGCGCTCACCGCGCCCGCCGCCTCCCGCAGCCCCTCCTCGACCTCGAAGTAGAGATCAATCGGATGCCCGGATTCACCGTGCTCCGAGACCAACCGGCAGTACCGCCGCGTCACTTCCTTCATCGCCGCCACCCGCTGGTCTTGCGGCACCCGGTCATCCGGAAACGCCCACATGTCGGCCAGAAACATCCCGCCCCAACCGGCCCCGCGCTTTCCGCCCCGCGTCTCCACCGCCACGCGCACCTGCGCGTACTCGACCGAGTCCATCACCACCGCCCCGAACTTCAGCGGTGTCCGCGCCTTCGTCGGAATGAAATACGGCCGCGTTTCGATTACTCGAACATCACTCTCCACGCCGCTCTCCTGTCTCGCCCAAGCTCCTATGCCAACAGCCGGGCAACTGCCTTCGCCGCTCTCCGCGATGCCGCCCGCCACCCCGGGCTGCCCGGCGGATGCTCCCACGCACGCCGCGGAGTAACTCGCTTCGTGACCGCGACTTCCTCTTCAAGCTCGCTCAAGGCCGCCTGCAGCCGATCTGTCTGCCGCGACAGGATCGCTTCGGCCTCCGTGCCGCCCGACTCCACGATCTTCTCGATGCACACCGCGGCGAG
>CP070816.1:1639493-1643786 GCA_020344235.1 Armatimonadota bacterium | reverse complement strand
CAGCCACGCCTGGCAGGCATCCTCTATCACCACAAGCTCGTGCTTTTGGGCAATGGCATTGATGCGGTTCATATCCGCCGGCAGGCCCAGGATGTGAACGGGGAGGATGGCCGTCGTACGATCCGTGATCCGCTCTTCGATCTTGTGGGGATTGATGGTAAAGGTCTCTTGGTCCGTATCGGCAAACACGGGAAGGGCTTTCGAATTGAAAACCACATTGTAGGTGGCGATAAAGGTGTAGGGTGAAACGATGACTTCGTCTCCGGCATCCACCCCCAGCACGTGGAGGGCCGTGATCAGGGCGGTGGTCCCGCTGGCTGTAGCCACCACCCGTTTAGCTCCAATGAGCTCGGCATACTTCTCCTCGAACTCACTGCACAGGTTGCCGCTTCCCCGCCACCACTTGCCGCTCCGAAGCACCGACAGCATGGGGGCTTCCGCATCGGGATTCCAGATGGGCCAACTCACCCATTCCTTGGTCCTGACGGGCCTACCGCCGTTCAGGGCGAGCGCTGTTGTCAGCCCTGTTCCTGAAGTGCCGAAAACGGGCAGGTGGCTTGTCAGCATGGCACCCGCTGTTCCTGCAGAGGCGTTGAGAATGAATCTTCTTCTGCTCAAGTCTTTCTTTTTCATGTCCGAAACTCCTGTTGATCGGCTCTGTCAACTCAACGGCTTCGGCGTGATGGCACTGCGGTAACGCTGAAGCAGGATGTCGATCACGTCCCCATCTTGGTCCACGGCTCGCCACAGGTAGTGCAGCTCACCCCAGATCTTCAACACCTCGTCCAGGTATTAAATATCGCCTAGCCGCCCCTGTCGACGCTCGAGCTTTCGTGCGAGTGCCTTGCCACGCGATGTGCCGCCCCGTGTCACTCGGCGCGGAATGCGATCACCGGGTCTACTTTCGCCGCCTTCTCTGCGGGTAACCAGGCCGCCAGGAGGGTGGCGGCCGCGAGGACACCAGCGACCCCGGCATAGGTGGCCGGATCGGTTGGCCGTACCTCGAACAGCAGGCTGGTCATGAACCGTGACACCACGTTAGCCGCTCCCAAGCCGAAGGCCACGCCGAGCAGGGCTGGCCTCAGGGCTTGCAGGATTACCTTCCTGAAGATCTGTAGCTTGGTAGCACCAAGAGCGACCCGTACACCGATTTCGGACGTCTGCCGAGCCACCATGTATGACTGGACTCCGTAGACGCCGGCCAGGGCGAGCAGTAGGGCGAGCAAGGCGAATAGGCTCACCAGCAGCGTGAGGAACCGCTGGCTCCCCACTGACCGCCCGACCATCTCCTCCAGGGTGGCGATGTCCGAGAGAGGGATGTTCGGGTTCAGCTCGGCCAGGATCGACCGCACGGCGGGCACCACCGCGGTCGGCTCGCCGGCCGTGTGGATCACTATGTCCGGGGGCCATCTGCCGCTCGAGACGTAAGGCAGGTAGACCGCCAGGGTCGGGCCGGCATCGATGCCCCGCTCCCGCATGTTCCCCACCACGCCCAACACCTCGGCAGGTACGTCGGACTGACCGGCCCACAGTGTGATGCTGCGGCCGAGGGGGTTCTCGCCGGGCCAGAGGAGGTCCGCTATTCTCTGGCTGATCAGGATGCGTCTCGGGCCGTCGCCTGCCGCCATATCCTCTTCCCTGAAGTCGCGGCCCGCGAGGATAGGCACGCCCAGCGTCTCGAGGTATCCCGGCGTGACGAGACGCCATGAAGCCCAGGGAACACCACCCTCAGGCTCCGGCTCGTCGGGCCGGACGAACCCCAGACCTGTGCTCCCCCCTGCCAGCGGGCGGATGTGGACGGCCGCAGCGCGGATGACCGGGGCTAGGGCCGATACCCTCTCCAGGAGTTGACGTGTGAGATTGGTGGCTTCGCTCGCGGAGTACGACGCGGGGAGATTCACCGATGCAATGAGCCGGTTCTCCGTCTCAAAGCCGCGTTCGACCGTCATGAGGCCGCCGAAGCTGCGGACCAGAAGGCCGGCACCGACCAGGAGAATCAGGGAAAGGGCGACTTCCGCCGCAACCAGCCCGCCGCGCAGCCGCCGCTGGGCCCGGTCTCCGGCGATGTTCTGTCCGCCGCTGCGCAGGGCAGCGGCCGTGTCTCCTCGTGAGGCCTGGAGCGCGGGAACCAGGCCGGTGATCACGCCGGTCAGGGCCCCGGTGACCAGGGCAAAGCCCAGGATCCAGCCGTTGATGCCCACCTCCGAGAGTCGAACCTCGCCGGGCGCTATGGCCGCCAGAGCGCGCACTCCCCAGAGCGCCAAGCCAAGTCCGAGACCGGCACCCACCAGGGAGATTATCAGCGACTCGGTGAGAGCCTGCCGGATGAGGCGGCCTGTGGTGGCACCCGCCGCCGACCGGATCGCTCGTTCGCGGATCCGCCCCGTGGCCTGGGCCAGGAACAGGTTGGCCAGATTCACGCACGCGATCATCAGCAGCAGGCCCACGGCGCCCAGCAGGAGCCACAGGGCACGGCTGGTCTCGGGGTCGGCCACCCATTCACTGGAGGGCCCGACCGTGAACCCAATGCCGGCGAGTTCGGCGGGGAAGGCCTGCTCCAGACTCTGCGCGACGCGTTCCAGGTCGGCCCTGCCCGCTTCCAAGGTGGTTCCCGGCAGCAAGCGGCCGACGACGGCGATCTCAAAGCTGGTTCGCGTCGCGCCGGGGTCCCTGACCATGGGAACGTACACGTCGGCATAGTCCAACCAGGGCCTCCCCGGCGGGAGCACCCCCACCACGGTGAAGCTCTCCCCGTCCAGACTCAGCTGCGTCCCCAGCACCGCGGGGTCGCGACCGAACTGGGTGCGCCAGAACTGGTTGCCCAGCAGGAGCACGCGGTTCTGCCCGCCGGGCTGGTCCTCCCCGGCGAGAAAGGTCCGGCCCAGCACCGGGCGGACTGCCAGGACTTGACCGAAGAAACCCGCAGTCACCCGTCCTGCCCTCAGCCGTCTCGGGTAGTCGATGCCGGTGAGATTGGCGGACGAGAACCGGTAGGCCCCCACACGCTCGAAGGCCCGGTTCATCTCGCGGAGGTCCCAGAAGTTGCCCGGGGCTACTGAAGCCCGATTCCAGCCCCTCTCGATCCGGGACTCCCAGATCCGCACGAGGCGCCCGGGCTCCGGGAACGGGAGCGGCTCGAGGAGGACAGTCTGGACAACGCTGAAGATGGCCGTGTTTGCCCCGATGCCCAGGGCCAGCATGGCCAGGGCAATGGCACTGAAGCCGGGGCGCTTCCACAGTTGACGCAGACCGAACCGCAGATCCTGGCGGACGTCGTCTAAGTGGAACTCTCGCTTCTGTTGTGGGAGTATGGAGCGCTGTGCCCGCAGAGCCGCCCTCCGTTCGGCCCGCCGCCGCAAGCGGTCCCGGGAGTACGCTGCCAACAGCTGCGAGACCACGCGCCAATACCACAAACGCGCCGGTACGGCCCCGCCAGCGGCCCTAGTGCGGAACTCATGCTCCAGGTCGGCCATCAGCGAGTCGCCCGTCCACTCCTTCGGCACCACTCGCGCTAGGAGTGCCGCCGCGATGCGGGGGGGTCGTCCTCCCGTGGTCACGTCTCGTCTCTCAACAGAGTCTCGATGCCGTCCCAGGAGGCCAGCAGCGAGTTGCGCGCGTGGCGCAGCGCGGCGAGCCCCTCTTCGGTGACCTCGAGATGCCGTCTCGGGCGCCCGGCGCGTCCACTTGCCCCTTCGTCGGGGCGCGATCGCAGCAGGTTCTTGCGCTCCAACCGGTCCAGTGAGACGTAGAAGGACCCCCGGTTGACCGCGCGCCCGGTGCTGCGCTCGATCCGGGCCAAAACGGGAGGGGGATACGCTCCGTCGCCGACCTGGACGATGGCGGCGAGGACGAGTTGTTCAAAAGTCCCGAGCAGCGGTGGGTTGGCCATGCTTGCATAGTAAGCATCGCTCCCGAGCAGGTCAACTGCCGGGTGCAGCCTTGTCGTCGCACGCTTGGTCCCTAGTGATCCAATCGCGACAATGCACGCGAGAACACTCTGCACACTGGCAATGATCGTTGCCATCCCTGTGTTCGGCCGCGACAGCGTTGGCGTGTGTGACTCTCGATGAGGGCGCGCGCTGGCCTGGTGCGTGCCTGGCGCACGCTGTACTGGCGCGTTGATGGTTCCCTATACCGACAGCGCCGGTGAGCGTCGGCACAAGACCTACTGATTCTCGGTCAGGTTGTTGCGAGAGCGCCCGCGGCGGCCATCTCAGTGAACCTACCCCAGGTGATCCGATGGCGTTTGCATTGCGCTTGTGTATTGCCGGCGATCACCTCGGGTTTTGTTTT
>CP070816.1:1632524-1639393 GCA_020344235.1 Armatimonadota bacterium | reverse complement strand
GTAATGCTATGCGAACACTCCTGGGCGATACCCTTCGTCTCCGAGTAGGTGCTATCCTGCCCCTGTTGAGTACGGTTTCGACCTTGGTGTTGAGCGACCGGCATGTCCTCGGCGCCGCCTAGGAACTCGCTCGCTATGCGCTCAGATTCGGCTGGGCGCGGTTGCTGCCGAAGGCTTTGCTCACAAGTCGCCTGATGGCAGTGGAGAGCCAGCTGGCAGTTGAGGTTCATATGCCATCAGCGGCGAGAGAAACGCAGACAGCTGCGAGATCAATTCCTGCGGCACTACCCTGAAGATGACACCAGCGGTCCCTGGCGGAGGCCGCTGACACCACCGTCTTGCCTGCTTCGGCCATCTGTGCAGTTCTGCCTCTGCGCCCAGACCAAACCGAGGACGTCGGCCAATTCCACATATGCTTAGGGGCATGTGGGGCGCGTTGCCGACGCGGGCACCTCTCTCAGGTCGGAAGGCGGCCGGAAGAGCCGTGCAAGCCTCAGGGCGTTCCAGGCCGATTTCACGGACGCCCGACAAAGACCTCTGGTCACCCCCCACCGGCTGCGGCACTACTTCGGGCTCACCTCAGCCATGGCCGGGGTCCCCACCACAGCCCTGATGCGAGCCCTGGGTCACCGCACCCCGATCATGACCGCCCGCTACTCCGAGTTCGCAGATGCGGAGCGGAGATGGGCTTTCGCCAGGGCTGACATCACCAATGGCATCAGGCTCTCCAGGCCTCAGCGCGACGAGACGGCCGAGGCGGATGGGACGGTCGCCCGGCGGTAGCTCTGCCACTGGCGCACCAATGCCGGGCAGGCGATCTCAGGGACGCCTGACAGTGACCGCCAGTCTCTGCCAGGCTGCGAGCGTCTCAAGCCCACTTGTCCCCCTTGCCCCAGCGCGAGCAGGCAGGAAACAAGCCCCTGACCGACGAATAGAGGAAGTTGGTGCCGGGCCCCGTTGGTTTGGCCCCAGGCGCCCTGAGGGGAGACCGACGACGGCACCAGGATGGTGTCATCTTACTCCCGGCGACAAGAAGGAGGTGGCATCTGCTGATCTGTGGCTGCATTCTCGTTTCGCTGAGCATCCGTGCGAGAACGGCTTAGGGAGGTTCGAGGATGAAGCGTATTGCAGTGCCCGCATTGGTGTGTGTGCTCGCGCTGGCGACCAGCGCGTGCTTCGGGGCGACCATCACGGTCCCCGGCGACTATGCGACGATCGGAGCGGCGGTGGCTGCTGCCTCCGACGGAGACGTCATCAGCGTCTCGCCCGGCACCTACACGGAGAACGTCGTCGTGGACAAGGCGGTCTCCATCCGTGGAGTGCAGGGCTCCGATGTGACAACCGTGACGGCTGCGTCGACCAACGATTTCGATTGCGTCTTCGTGGTTACGAGCAGCGATGTCACTATCTCCGGTTTCACCATCTCCGGAGCCACGGGTAAGTACAACGCCGGTGTGTGGATATACGGGGCGGACTACGTAAGCGCCAACGACGCCGCCATCTCGGATGTGACGGTGAGCAAGTGCGTCATCGAGAACAACCGGATAGGTCTGTGCATCGGTGGCGCAGACAAGTCCATGATCGTCAACAACACGATCCGCAGCAACCTGAACTACGGGAACACGCGCGGCTGCTGTTGGTATACCAACGGCATCACGGTGTGCCAATGTCTCGCGACCGCCCTCGGCACGCAGATTGTCAACAACCGGATCTACCAGAACGATGGCTGTGGGATTCTGTTCGTGAACTTATGGGAGGTTCCTTGGGACGTCACCGGAACTAAGATCATCGGCAACAACTTCTACCAGAACGGCAACAACGAGACCCTAGACCCCCGCTTTCCGCCTCCGACGGCCCCTGACATTGGGGTAACTTTCGCACAGGGGTCGATCAAGGTAAGCGGGAACAAGTTCCTCGAACGGCTCGTTGGCGCCACGCCGGTCCACGGCTTCTGGGCCATTGATTCGCCCGACGCGAAGGTCGTCGGCAATCCAGAGCGCCAGGAGCTGGGGCCGAACATCCCAATGCCGACGCCGTAGACGATTGCGATCGGCTGCATTGGCGACGGAGTATCACGCCCGGCAGGCATCTGCCGGGCGTGTCTTTGTGTCCTCTCAGGTGAGGCGGCGATGAGACGGGCGGTTCCACGCGCGTCTGGCCACTACAGGTGGCCGCGATCTCGGGGGTGCTGACACCGCGCCCCGGAGATGCTAGAATTGGGCTGGTTTCAGCCTGCTGAAGGCGAACAACTAATTCCGCATCAGGCGGACAATCTGCGAATCGGGGTGTGCCTGTCGCGCGGCGATGAGACCGGCGGCCCCGTGCGCTTGTGACCACGTCGCATGAACGCGCATGCGATCCGAGGGGGCGCCCGATGACAGAGTGGCTCTGGCTCATAGCATCCCTGCTAATCGGGGCACTGATCGTGCTCCTCTACTTCTTCGCATTCGAGCTCATTCTGCTGCTCGGGCTGGGCGTCGCGAGTGCCCTTCTCGCCCTCTGGCGCTGGGCATGGTCGCGCTCTCGCACGTGCTGACAGCCCGCCTAGGAGATGCTAGAACTGGGCTGGCTCCGGCCCGCCGAAGGCGACCAGCTGAGTTTCGCATAGCTGGTCAAACTGCGAATTCGGGTAGGATTGAGCCGATGGCGGGTGGAGGCGTAGGGCGTTCCACAGTCATGTTGTGCGGCGTTCTAGTGGAATCTGAAGTTGACGGACGATTGGGCCGGCGTAGCTCAGTTGGTAGAGCGGCTGATTCAGAATCGCCTGCGCGGGGCAGCGGCCTAGCAGGCGTCTCCAGCCGTCGCGGGAGGCTCGACCTCGGTCTTCCGGCCAGACAGTGCAATGGAGGTGAGGGGGCAATGGAGAAAGCAGAAGGTGTGCGTGTCACACTTGACACGATCGCAGCACTGCTCTGGCGCAGTGCGGTCATCGGCTTTGCCCTCCTCATGCTGTGGTTGGTGATCTGCTTGCTGGCGGGAGAATGGATGTACGAAGTCCACCACCGACTCTTCGACATCGAGAAGGTCGACTTCGTGCGAATCAACTACGGAGGCATGGCGTTGGTCAAGCTGGCCGTGTTCCTGCTGTTCCTGACGCCGTACATCTCGATAAGGTGGTACCTGGTCCGCAGCAAGTGATGCCTGGCTGGTAGAGAGCCCGGGCAGCAGGCGAGTGGCGAGGTCGCCCGCAGCGACCGCCACTCCGGCCGTCCTCGGCCCCCTAGAGGCTCCTGCCGAACATACGATGAGCCGGCGTAGCTCAGTTGGAAGAGCGGCTGATTTGTAACCACCCTCTCTGTATCCCCATCGAAGTGGGCCTGCAAGTCGAGTTGCCGGTCCGCGGGTAGCGTGAGGGTGTACCAAGAGTGTACTGAAACTGGGGGCTTTCAGAACGAACACGCTATCTCGGGCGCTGTCGCTGACGCCATGAGGCCCGAAAAGGTACCAGGATTGCCGGAAGAATCGAGATTCAACCTCTCGTGACCCATCCGGGGAAGGGGTATACCATCGGTATACAAACGGTAGCCCAAGAGTACATGAAGGGTCTACCGAGAGTGTACCGCGGGGTGTACTGAGAGTGCACCTTGAGTGGCGTTCTCCGCGGCCAGAGTGTACCGCGGGCACCTCCCCTAAGATACCGTCACAGCTGCTGGAACGACTGGATAGAGTTTGCAGGTAGGACAGTGGTGCCCAAGTCGGCGTCGAACTCGATACGCTGGCCCGGCACGAGGCGGTCGCACTCGATGGTCAGCCTCGGATTCGTGCCTCCAGATGCGACGGTGAACCGGCGCTCTTCCCCCGGGAGCAATCCCTTGAGCGATTCCTCTGCGCGCACTCCGTTCACGGCGACGAACGCTTCGCAATAGATCGGTGCCACGCCGGTGTTCGCCACCGTCACATGCGCGGCGGTGTCGCTGGCCTCGAAGGCAGTGACCTTGAACCTGTAGCCGCACGCCAGACCGTGTTCGCGGATGCGCTCCATCGTCGTCCAGCGCGGCCACTGTTCACAAATCATGAAGGTGATGTGGAAGTTGGCTGCTTCCGTCGCCCACGCCGCAGCCACTCGCTCTTCGCGCTGCCGGTCCCGGAAGAGAATCTCGCCGCCGCAGGGAGAGTGCTTCCAACGGTCGCGGCCGAAGAACTCCCAACCATCCAGGTTGTAGCCTGGTTCCCATGCGCGATGGAAAGTATCGTCGAAGATGCCGAACTTGAGGTTGAGCAACTCGGGCTGCGCGGCAAACGGGGCGCGGCTGGCCTCCTGCGCGTCCTGCGAGATCATCCAGGGCGTTTCCTCGAAGATCCTGGAGAGGTGCCGGAAGAACTGCGCCTGGAACTCCTTGCTTGGGAACGTCCTTCCCAGTTCCTCCGGCCCGGAGTAGATGTGGTACTCGGCCCAAAGGCCGAAGCCCACCTCCAGGAAGGCCAGCCGCGGGTCGCGGTCATACTTCGCGGCGAACTGCTCGTAGAACTCGAGGAAGAACCGCTGATACTCGGAATGCGACCAATCCGGGAAGCCGGTGTCGCGGCCTTGGCTCTTGGCCTGCGTCTCCGCGTAGTCGGGCAGCGCCTTGATGTAGTCCGGCACCGTGGTCTGGTGTCCGGGCCAGGTCTCGTAGAAGCGCAGCACGGCCTGGTGCTTGCGGACGGCGATTGAGCTGAGTTTCCGCTCGACGACCGACCAGTCGTAGTGACCTTTGACTTTCACCACATCGTTGTAGCGCAGGTAGGAGTACTCGAGTGCGATGGCGTCCGTGTGGCTGTTCTCCGAGTCCTCCCACATCACGATCCCGGTCATTGGCTGGACGCCGGTGATGCGGCTCTGGAGGGGGACGGGACGGAAGGAGTCGCCTGAGGACGGCTCTGCGGCGTAGATGCGCAGGCAAGCGGCAATGAGGAACAGAGCGCTGAGGATGGGCATCTGGGATCGCATCGGATCCGCCATGTCTGACTCCTTGTGCCCCCGAAGAACGCTGTGCGGGCATTCTGAGGGAGTACCATATCACAAATCGTCTGCGGCCGCGGGTCCTTATTGGGGGCCCGTGAGACCGCTGCGACGGCGCTCTGGCGAGCGGATGAGTTTCTAGACACCACGGGTGCCCGACGGCCCCGCGCAATGGCCTCATATGATAGATCGGTCCGGCCTGTCACACAAGCTCAAGGACCCCTGGCGGGTGTCCCGTCGCCATCTAACAACGACAGTGTGTCCCATTAGCACTTAACACACGCATACTGTCGCCATGGGAAGACCGCACCCCTCCCCCACACAAGAAGAGAGGGTGCGCTCGCCAGCGCACCCTCTGTACGAGAGAAGATCTCCGAAGGGCTAGGGTCCCAGATCTGCCACTTCGTAGATTGGCGTCCGCGTGCTCACTCGGCCGCTAACCGGTGTCTGCATGCTCGCCGCTGGAGTCAGTGACGCCTGCGCGCTGGCCATAGCGCGGCTGGGCGTCTGGACGCTGGCAACCCGAGTCCGCGCGTCCCAGGACACGATCGAGCCGGTCACCTGCCCGAAGAACCGGAGGGGCACCATTGTCCGGCCGTTCTTGATAGTCGCAACTGCACCCATGTCCACGTGCCGCCCGTTCACAGTCGCGATGCGGGAACCGATCGGCACCTCTACAACGAGGGAGTCTGTAACGCAGCGCGCAATGCGCTCCTCAGGGAGCCAGTCGATGCGCGCCCCGGTAGCAGTAAACAGCGCGCGGAACCCAGTGTGCATCCGCCCCTTGACGAGCGTTGGCGCCACGCTCGCAACAAGCGGCCTGCCGTTCAGCATGACCATGGGCATGCGATGGGAAGGGACGGCATCCGCCGCCTCTGCCACGTCACTGTCCGGAGAAGCCCCAGGCACCAGAGACCCGGTCAGGGAAGGCTCGCGGACCGGTCCGCGCTTTGTCTCCATCAGCTCCGTGAACCTGCCGGTGCTTACGGCAGGTGCGAACTCCACAGTCCTGGACGCATTGAGCGCGCCGGCGGCGGTCGTTGTCTTCGGCGTGCTCTGCTGCTTCGCCACCGCCTGCGGCGCTGTCTGGTTGTTCACATAAATGGTGATCGCCTTCGAGGCGGCGATCATCTGGAAATCGGCATAGGCTGCGGCGGACACCACGTGAGGCCCGTCTGACAGCTCACGCGTGTCCAACTGGAATGTCGCTGGCAAGGAGTTCGTAGAGGCTGGTCGGGTGCCGTCCACGACCAGCAGCACAAAGGCCACCGGCAACGAGGTGTCCACCTCGGCCCTAACCTCGATGGTTCCGCTCACTTTCGCGCTGTCAGCCGGCAAGGAGATCCTCACGACTTCTCCCGCGCTGAACAAAACTGTCCCCGAGCCGAGCAGTACAAGAATGGGCAGGAACACCAGTGGACTTCGGGACTTGCGCGTGTGTCCCATCTCCACCTCCTCTCCCGGGCGTCGCCCGCCGGCCACGCTTCGTACGCGCCTTGTGTGGCACCTGGCCGCCGAAAAACCGCGGTGTCCGAAGCATCGCGGCATCCCGTGGGCTTCGTCCCCTGTAGGCCGACAGATAACGCCGCCGGCCTTAGGAGGTTTATTCCACGAACCCGCCCCGCCCGCACAGTCGGGTCGAGAGCCACCCGACTTCGGCTACCCGCTCAGCGTGGGGCCACTGGCCGGGGTTCCGTCGCGGACGACAGAGCTCCCGGGCCACGGTGCGGGTGTCACATTGCGGTGGGACACCCACAGGCCGGTTCCAGGGGCAGTTGAGAAGAGCAGTCCAGGAACCGAGGTCCCTGGCTTCCTGGATGCCTCAGATTAGTTCTGGTACACTTCGACTACAGAGCGCGTTGAGGGGCGGATGAGTTTCTGGACAGGACGGGGAGGACGCCGTTCTGGATGGTTCCATGCTCATGTG
>CP070816.1:1628324-1632424 GCA_020344235.1 Armatimonadota bacterium | reverse complement strand
TCGAACTGCACGATTGCCGAAACGTCCGGGGTCTCCACGGCCGCCCCGACCTCAACTGCGCCGTCGGCGACATGGAGATCACACGATCGGCCCTCGCATACCCGACCGCTGCGCGCAACGCGCACCGTCCCGCGCCAGTTCGCGAACTCACTCTCATTGAGCCTGCGGCTCAGCTCCTCCGATATCTCCGAGAGAAACCGCGGCAGGTCAGTGATCACCGCCATGAATACTTGATCGGAATCCGGCGTCACATGATACTCCCGCGCAGCCGATGCCCGAGCTACTCGCCCATCCTCCTGCGCCATCTGGATCGCGATGAAGCTCTTGCCTCGCTCTCGCGCTCTCTGCTCTACATCCTCGACCAAGGCCTGTGCCACCTCGCCCGCATCCTCGCCCTCGGCCACGCAGAGTTCCTGGATCAACGCCCCACCTGACATGTCCATCGGCTCGTAATCCGTGATCGCGTAGCCCAGCAGCTCTCCCTTGCGCTCCGCGAGGCGCGCGCAGTCATTGTCCGCGTCGATGGAAGGCCCGGTCCAGCCTTGTCTGCGGAACTGCTCTCGCCAGGACTCCGCCGTAAGCGGCGCGGGCCCGAAGAAGCTTCTGACATAGCTGTTGAACAGCCGCACCACAGGCTCTTCATCGCCCTCCCGATAGCTTCGAATCGAAAAGTGTGTCGCGGATCTCACCACTGGCATCACTCAGGTCTCGCGGATCTGCGCCTCTCGTCCAGCGCTTTGGATAGCTGCCGGTAGGTTCCCTCGTCGCCCTGCCACTCCAGCAGATTCGCATCCTCTGCATACCGCAGGTCGATCCCTCCTTCCCAGAGCGCGAAGAACGTCTCGGTGGACATGCTGATGGACAGGTCGCTCCTTCCCACTCCGCGGGGCAGCGGATGCGCGCCCTCCGCATCGAGTCGCACCACAACTGGCTCGTGCGGCCGCAGAGTGATCTCTACCAGCGACCGAGACTTGCTGAAGCCCGAACTTCCCTTCAGCGCTTCGTTCAGCGCGTCGAGAACAAGGCGCTCGGGGTCAAGCACCTTGTACGCGCGGGCCGATCTCATCACACCCACGAAGCCAAAGCGCCGGTACAACCGATGGGCCACGATCCTGGTCGAAGTGTACAGCCCGACGCAGGAATAGGCCTCCCTACCCATCTCCTCCATTGCCCGCGCCAGGACCTGCCGTGCGAGCCCTCGCCGCCGGAACTCGCGCTCCGTCCCAACCCCTCCGATTCCCCCCATCCGCACCGCTCCTTTCGGACCCATCCGCAGCACCCGCGTCCCGTAGGAAAGATGGCTGACGTCCCTCCCATCCTCCTCCGCGTACACCCGCGTCCAGTTGCCGCGCTGCCTTACCTTGATCGCGCCCTCGCGCGCCGCCGATGTCATTATCGCACTATCACCACTGGCTCGCCTCTCTCCGCCGATTCCTCGATCGCGCATGCCACCCTGGTCACCTCCAGCCCCACCTCTCCCGAAACCAGAGGCTCCCTGTCGTGGATCACGCAGTCCGCGAAGTGACGTATACTCTCCACCATGAATCCCAGTTGCTTCCCGTGTATCAGCGGCCCGCCGAGGATCTCCGCGTAGTGAGTCCCCTGTGCATCCACAACCTCCACCGTCCGGTTGGACGACGTGTCTATGTTGATCGTTGCCTCTGACCCCACTATCTCGCACTTCAGATCGAACACGCTCGGCGCCGACTCCGGCAGCAGCCAGCAGTTCTCGATGGAGGCGACCGTCCCGCTCGGGAACTCCAGCGTGCTCTGGTACAGGTCCGGAGCGTCCACGCCCCTCTCCTTCAGCACTCCCCGCCTGGCCGCGCTATAGACTCGCTCCGGGTACTCACCCGCCAGCCAGCACACGATGTCGATTGCGTGACTGCCCAGGAACCACAGCGGCGAGGACCGCTCCGCCCACGACAGCATCTTCAGAGGAACGAAGGTTGTGTTGCTCAGCCGGAAGTACACGAACCTCGGAGTCCCGAGCGCGCCCTCTCGGAGCAGGCGATGAGCTTCGTGGAAAGCAGGGCTCCAGCGGTTGTGGAAATCCACCATCAACTTGACACCCTGCTCCTTCGCCGCGCTGATGATCTGCTCGCATTCTCTCACCGTGGCGGCCAGTGGCTTCTCCACCAGCAGGTGTTTCCCCGCCTCCGCCGCCCCAATCGCGATCTCCGCATGCGCGAAATCGGGAGTGGCCACAGAGACCGCATCTACCCCCGCCTCCTGCACCACCTCCCGCCAGTCGGTGCAGTGCTTCGCAGCCCCGTATCTCTCCGCGATCTCTTTCGCGCGCGCTTCATCCAGGTCACACACCGCGGCGAACTCAACCTCCGGGTGCGCGCTGTAGGCCTTAGCATGGATTTCACCGAAAAGGCCGGCGCCAATCAGCGCAAAGCGTTTCTTGGGCATCTCGTTCCTCCGGGCCGCAGTTCGGGTCCGATCTCACCGCGCGGCGATCTTTCTCCGCCGGGATGCCGCCGCCGTGCTACCGCGCAACAGAAAGCGGTTTGCCTCTGTGTGCGCTCTCGCCCGCCTCCGCCGGTCCGGCCCCCGCCGCCTTTGCACAACCGATCGCTATCTCTCCCGCCGCCCTCTCGGCCAGCGCGCCCACGCAGGTGTCCGTGTACAGTATCGCGGGATCCAATGGCAGCACGTCCCGGCCTTCCTTCACTTCGGCGAAATGATCCTCCCAGAGTTGCGACCGGTCCTCGACTCGCACCAGCCTTGCCCCCACGTCTATGCTCGCCCGCATGGGCCTCCCTGCCAGCCCAGCCGCGCCCTGCTGCGTGGTCTCCATCTCGTGCACCGTTACCAGCAGCAGATACTTAGCGTCGCGACTCCGCGCCGCCTCAACCGGGTCGCCGATGTCCGGCTTATACATCAGATCATCGCCGGCAATCTCGAACCCGAGCGGAATCAAGCGCCGATGCAGGTGTTTCGTGAAGTTCTTCCGCCATGGGTTCTCCCAGCGGCCCCCCTCGGGTGCGAGGATGCGCACCGCAATCGGCGCCGACGGATCGAATGGCTCCAAGCCCCCCGTCAGGTTCCGCGTGTGTTCTGCTGACGGCTTCGCTGCGGGGACGTCTTCGGGCTCCTCCCCGCCGAGCGCCGCCAGCCTATCCTCCCGGCTGCTCAGCAGCGGGTGTGTGGCGTAGATATTGACGATCCATGGATGCAGGTCAGGCTCTTCTCCGAGCTTGCTCAGGGCGCTGACCGCGGCCCGCGCATCGTACCCCGCCGCCTCCGCGTATTCATAGCCCGCGAGATCAGCCTCCTTCTCCAGCGCGCGGCTGTAGTGAGTCACATAGGCCGTCGAGCCCAGGTCCACCGCCGTTCCCCACGCCCCTCTGCGCTGCGTCAATATGTTCAGCAGCAGGTTCCCCAGGTTCGCCTCTTTGACGCGTTTCGATTGCCTCTCGTGGTGCCCCAGATCTATGTGGGCCATCTCGTGGCCGATCACGAACGCGGTCTCGTCGTCGCTCAACTTCTCGTAGTAGTTCCGCGTTATGAACACGAATCCCCCGGGCGCGGCAAACGCGTTGTGGCTCGCCAGATCCTCGATGACCCAGAATTGCCACGGCAGGTCCTTGCGGTTCACCACTTCTGAGAGGCCGTCGCCGACGGCTGCGAGCGTTGGGTCAGCAGTGAGGCCGAACCGGCGAACCTGGGACATGACGGCCTTTCCCACCCCCACTTCCTCCTCTACCGGCGCCGCCCCCGCCCAAGTGGGAACTGCGAAGCATGCCAGCGCGATCAGCAATCCTGGATTCCGAAGACTCCGCATCATCCGTTCTCCGTCCTCGCCTCCTCGCTCTACGTCACATATATGCGCCGTCTACCTGAATACTACCCAAGCGATGGTATCCATCGTCATGCAACCGTGTCAAGACTCGCTCTCAGCGCAGGAGCCTGCCAGCGACTCACGGAACCCAACAAGAGGCGCGCTGCCACGCTCAGGATAAGCCTGCCCCGATGACAGAGCTGCAAACTTATCGAAAGCAGCATCTGCCAGGCCTCGCCGAGATCTGGAACCAGACCTTCCTCGGCGAGCCGAACTTCGTGCGCGTCTCCCAGCGCGACCTGCTTCGCCG
>CP070816.1:1625631-1628224 GCA_020344235.1 Armatimonadota bacterium | reverse complement strand
CTCCGTTGGCTCCATAGGCGCGTCCATTGCCGTTCCGCTCTACGTGGTCCTGACAGCGGACCGCTGGCAGTGGTCGGTGTTCTGGAGCGCGGTCGGTCTGCTCGTCATCCTTCGCCACATTCCAAACCTCCGCCGGCTGCTCCAGGGGACAGAGGCGAAGATAGGTCAGCGGGTGGAGGTTGACGAACAGGAGTGAAGGCAGGAGTCAAGTGAGCCAAGACCGCGGCACCATTGCCATGATCGGAGCGGGGAGCTGGGGCACGGCACTGAGCATTGCGCTCGCCCAGGCGGGGTGGCGGGTGAACCTATGGGCGCGCCGGGCCGAGGTCGCCGAGGCGATCTCCCGGCGGCGACGTAACCCGGAGTACCTTTCCGAGTTCGAGCTGCCCGATTCGGTAGCGCCGACCGCCGATCTCGGGGAGGCCGTTGCCGGTGCCGGGATGGTGGTGCTGGCGGTTCCGTCGCAGGGAATGCGCGAAGTCTGCGAGCAGCTCGCGCTTCACATCAGGGTCGAGCAGGGCGTGGTCAGCGCGGCAAAAGGGCTCGAACACGGTACAGGCCGCCGGTTGTCGCAGGTCATAGGGGAGTGTCTCGGCTCCGCGGGGGCAGGCGACATCGCGGTGCTCTCCGGCCCGAATCTGGCGGCCGAGGTCGCCGCCGGCATCGCCACCGCCAGCGTCGTCGCCTGCGCCAACACCCACTTCGCTGCTGAGGTGCAAGCGGCTTTCAGCGCTCCTCGGTTCCGCGTGTACACGAACCCAGATGTTGTCGGCGTGGAGTTGGGCGGTGCCTTGAAGAACATCGTCGCTATCGGCGCCGGGGTCAGCGACGGGCTTGGATTCGGGGACAATACCAAGGCCGCCTTGGTGACGCGCGGGCTGGCCGAGATCACCCGGCTCGGCGCAGCGCTCGGCGCCAGGGCCGAAACATTCCGCGGGCTTTCGGGGATGGGCGACTTGGTGGCGACCTGTGCCGGACGAAAGAGTCGCAATCACCGGGTCGGTTACGAGCTGGCGCAGGGCCGCAGGCTGGCGGAGATTCTTGCGTCCATGGCCCAGGTGGCCGAGGGCGTGGAGACCACGCGGGCGGCACTCCGGCTTGCCGCTTCGGTGGGTGTGGAGATCCCGATAGCGCGCGCAATACACCAGGTGCTCTTCGAAGGGATGTCTCCGGTGGATGCCGTGAGATCTCTTATGACGCGCAGTCGACGCGACGAACTCGAAGAATGAATGCGAGGTGACAACCGGAGAAAGAGCTAGGCCTTGACCGGCGCGCCGGTCTCCAACTGCTCCAGCAGTTCGACAATTTGGGCCAATCGGAACGGCTTGCAGAGGCAAGCTGAGGCACCGCTTCGAAGCGCGTCCTCTATGATGTCGTCCTTGGCGAAGCCGGTGATCATCACGAACTTCGCCTGCGGCTGCACCTCTCGCAGCTTCTTCAGGACCTGCAACCCCGACATGCCGGGCATCCGGATATCCAGGAAAATCAGGTCGAGTTGCCGTTCGGAGGCCATCCTCAGGGCCGACTCTCCATCCTGGCAAGTGCTGACCTGGTGCCCGAATCGCGCCAAGACGTCTCTGAGGAGAAGGCAGATGCTCTCTTCGTCGTCAACGACTAGAATCTCGAGTGACTGCATCCCCGTGTGTGCCTCCCTGATGAAACACCCGAGGCGCTCAGCCGCGCCGCCCGCCAAACCCGGTTATTCCACATTCGGAATGTCGCCCGGACAGAAAAGGATTCCGCCATCCCCACGTCGAAAAGCTGGCCCTCAGTCAGGCTGGAACAGGAGCCACCTATGGAGACTCGCCGCCGCCCAATAGGCTACCTCGCGATTGGCGTGATTGTGATCGCGCTCATCGCATGGCTCACTGGACGCTACCTGGTCAAGCGGGAGCTGCTCCGCAACCTGGGCACGAACGAGATGCAGGTCCGGGTGGACGCCGCGCGCAAGCTGCTCGACATGGAGAAGCTCGAAGACTCTCTGCCCGCGCAGCCGATCATTCGCCGCAGCAAGACCGCTCAGGCGCTCGGCGAAATCGGCACCGAAGAGGCGATGCGCATCCTGGGCATCATCTTGCGAGACCAGGAGGAGGCCCCGCGACGCTGGGCTCGGCAGGCCCTCGAGAAACAGGGCGAGCGCGCCGTCCCCACTCTGCTTGCGGCGCTGTCCGCCGGCGGCGACACAAGCGACCAAGCGATCCAGGCACTGGAGAAGATCGGCGCCTCAACTGCGCCCAAGGCTCGCTTCCTCCTGAGCGATGGCTCCTCCAGGGGCGGCGCCGCGGAGGCCCTTTCCAAGACCGGCCCGGTAGGAATCAGCGCGTTGCTGCGCGCCTGTCACAACCCGGACAACGACATGCGGAAGCCGGCGCTCGACAACCTCGGCCTTGAGGCGATCCAGGCGGCTGTGGACCCGGCCCTCGACAATGTGCGGAATCCGACGGAAGACGCTGTCAAGAAGAAGGCAATCAAAGCCCTTGGCCTGATCGGTGAGCGTCGTGCCGTTCCCGACCTCATCCCGAGTCTGCAGGAAACCAGCTTCCGGGAGGCCGCCGCCACCGCGCTGGGCCAGATCGGCGATCCCCGCGCGGTG
>CP070816.1:1622815-1625531 GCA_020344235.1 Armatimonadota bacterium | reverse complement strand
CTCTTGATCTCCCGCTCCATCTCCGACTCATCTTCCGCGAAGAACGTCCGCACATCCACTCCACCCATGAAGCACAGATCGCTCCCGTATTCTCTCACCAAGTGACCTAAGTCAACTCCAGCCTTCACCTCCAGCGCCTGCAGGCAGTCGTAACCCGCCTCGATCAGCCCGGGCACCAGTGCCGTGATGTTGCCGCACGAGTGCAGTATCACCGGCCACCCCTGCTCGTGGAAGAAGGTGCAGAGCCGCTTATGGTAAGGCAGTAGCTGCTCTCGATAGGCGCGCGGCGAGAAGAGCGGCCCGTTCTTATAGGCAAGGTCGTCCCACAGCCACGCCCCGTCGAACTCGAACCCCCTTTCCAAATACAGCTTCGCCATGCCGACAATTATCTCCGCATCGTACTCATACATCTCCCGGACCCAGTCCGGGTCTTCTGCAATCGCCATCAAGAGCGCCTCCGGCCCGACCTTCCGCCACGTCGCCTCATACCCCGGAATTGCCGCCAAACAGATGAACTTCCCCTCCTCCCGCCACCGCGCGTGCTCCGCCCTCACACCATCCCAGTCCACGCGCGCAGCATCCGGCTGGAGCCGGCCCTTCACTTCGTCCCACTCGCGGCGTGACCCGATCGGAAAGCCCAACAGCTCCGGCGTCGAGCGATGGTCCACCCAGTCCCTTTTGAGCACTCCCCACTCATCCCGCACCACCACATACTCATCGGTCCGCTCCACCTCCTCGGGCGCATACCCGAACGAGTTGTCCACCGAAACGAGACGGATCTCCGTCCCGAAGTAGTCGTCCGCCAACACATCCGCCGGCAGCCCCTCCTCCCGCCACCGATTGGTCGTCGCCTCCCAGAAGCTCTCGTATATCGGCACGCGGTCCGGCCACTCATGCCGCAGTGCTTTCGCAACGCGCTCTCGCGATGTCATATACACCACCTCGTCGCCCAGTATTGTCGCCAGATTCGCCCCTTCCACGCTCCCTCCTCCGCACTGAAGGAGGAACGCCCACGCCTCTACCGAAGCCTAACCCATGCTATTCTGCACACCATCGGACACGACCATGGCAAAGATACTCGTGCTGTACGATACCCAATCGGGGAACACCCGCACGATGGCCGAGGCCGTCGCATCGGCAGCCCGGGAGCTTCCCGGCACTGAAGTCACCCTGAAGACGGTAGACGACGCCGACCCTCGCGACCTCTTCGAGCACGACGGCATCGCCGTCGGCTCCCCCACCTGGTGCGGCCAGATGACCTGGAAGCTCAAGAGGTTCTTCGACGATGGCCTCTGCGCATGGGGCAAGGTGGAGGACAAGGTGGGCTGCGCCTTCAGCACCTCCGGCGGCCAGGGCGGCGGCAGCGAAATGACCTGCCTCTCCCTCCTCAGCGTCATGCTCAACTACGGAATGCTCGTCTTCGGCGTCACCGAATACAGCTCACCCGGCATGACCGCCCACTACGGCGCCGTCGCCGTCGGTGAGCCGGATGACCGCGAGCTGGCCGCCTGCCGCATGCTTGGTCGCAAGCTGGTTCAGCACGTCCACCGCGTGAAGGGCAACTAACTCACTGCCTGCTACTCGATCCCCAGCCAACGCAGCGCGTTCTTGCCCATGACCCGCTCCACCGTCTCATCAGAGGCGCCGGCCTCCCGCAGCATCTCCGTGTCCTCCCGCAGACGCAGAGCCGCGTAGTCGGCGCCCCGCGGCAGGTTGCAGTCACTTCCGTAGACAAGATGCTTGTCGCCCAGATAGCAGAGCGCCTTTCTCAGTGCCTCCACCTTCCAGATCCGCGGCGCGCCGCTCGTGATATCCACGTAGCTGGTCCACTCCCCCTCCTGGTTCTCCTTGAACTTCCCGTTGACCGCCATGCACTCATCAGTCCACGGCCAGCTCATGTGCGCCATCGCAAACCTGATCCCAGGATAGTGCAGCATGATCTCGAAGAACGCGGGGCGGCAGTACTGCGAGGTGTCGCTCAGCCCCCAGAGTATCCCCGTGTGAAAGAGCATCGGCCTACCGTACTCCTCGACCTTCTTGTAGCAGGCCTGCGCCCTCTCGTCCGCCGGATACCAGTGGTTCGGGATCATCTTCACGCCCTTCAGCCCCTTCTCCCCCAGGGCGTAATCAAGGCCCTCCACCGCGTCGGGCAGCGGCGGCTCGACCCACGCGAACCCGATCAGCCGCTCCGTGTCCGGCGCGACGACCCGGGCGATGTCATCAATGGACTGCCTGTGCGCGTCCTTCGGCGGCTTCTTCCCCTCCCGCATCGCGCGATGCGGCGGCACCGCGAACAGCACCACTCTCTCAAGCCCCACCTCATCCATCGCCTTCAGGATAGCCTCGCCTTCTTCTCCGCCTCTCATGTGCACATGAACATCAATCGCCATCTTCCTACCTCCTCAGGTTTGCCCGGCACACATCAATATGGCCCCCCGCGAACCACCCTTTCATACCGCGGCCATCTGATCATGAGGTGCAGCCCGTGGAGCGCGCAGAGCACGTAGAGAAGAGCGCCCCACTTCGGCTCGCCCAACAACGTCAGAACCAACCCATAAACCGCCAGACTCACCCCGAACGCCGCCACCAGCACCGCCGCCGTGACCACCGGGCTGTGCCCCCCTGCCGCCCTGCGTGCCAGCAATCTCTGCTCCAGCACCAGCGACAACACGTAGTCCACCGCCGCCACCGTCCCCAGCACCAGCGTCACGACCGT
>CP070816.1:1619052-1622715 GCA_020344235.1 Armatimonadota bacterium | reverse complement strand
GATATCAATCGCGGCGCCGTAAGCGTCCGCGGAGGTGTCTCCCGACTCGAGGCCTGCCAAGGCTCCACCCGCGATCACCGCGGTCACCTGATAGCCGTATCCGCGCAGCATTCCCGGCAGTTCCTGGAGTAAGTGGAGCGGCCGGGGCGCACGGACATCGCGGCCCAGAGCATCCATCACGCGGTTGAGGTCGGCGCGCGGGTCATCAACGTCGGGCGGTGCAAGGCGCAGCGCGACCTTTCGCACATTCGGCTCGACGACAATCTCTCGGGCGCTCCCATCCACAACAATGTGGTGCTCGACCATGAGAGCGGAGTCGGGCACGAATGCCTCGACCGCGCCCGCCACGCGCGCTTGACAGGCCAGTCGCCAGCCCTCCGCAAGCTCTTCTTCGCTGAAGACCCTCCTCTCGGCCGGCTTGACCTCATCCGCGCCTGACGCCACCCGAACAGCGCACTTGCCGCAGCGTCCCTGCCCGCCGCAGGGAGAATGCAGGGAAAGGGCCGACGCCGCGGCCGCCTCCAGGATCGTCGTCCCGGCCGGAACCGAGGCCGATCTGCCGCTAGGGAGAAAGGTGATCGTGTGGCGGGCCATACCGGGAGAGCAGTATAGCGTATTTCCGAGGCCGAGTCACGCGGGAGACCGCGGCGCTTCACCCCAGGTCTTCGAAGTAGCCGAGCTGCTTCTTCGCCTCGGGATGATCTGGATGCAGCTCCAGGACTCGGTTGAACTCGACCCGCGCCTCATCGTACATCCCCAGCATGGCATAGGTCTTCGCCAGATTCAGGTGCGCGTCCACCCAATCTGGCTCACACCCCACCGCCAGCTTCAGCTCATCCAGAGACTCCTCAAACCGCCCCACAAAACAGTGCACCAACCCCAGGCCGAGGTGCGCACGGGCGTGCTCTGGTTCGCGCGTGAGGACCTCCTGGAACTGCGCGGCGGCCTCGTCGTACTGGCCCTGGTTCTTCAACTCCATGGCGCGGTCACATCGCCGCTCGAGATCCTCTGCCTCGGCTGCTCCCACTTGGGCACCTTCCCAGTATCGCGATTACCAGAAGATCAACGCTCTCAGCCGTCCGCTAAGCGCCCAGCAGCTCTCCAGGCTGCAAACGATAGCCTCTCACGTAGTCCGCAGCGGCCATCACATTCCGCCCTGCGGGCTGCACACGCACTACCAGCAGCCATCCCTCCCCGGCCGACACCCAGAACCCCTCGCTCGTCAATTCCATTACTGCGCCGGCCGTTCCTCCCCCTGCCCCCGGTTTTTTGGCATCGGCCGCCGCAAGAACCTTCAGAAGCTGCCCCCCACGAGTCGTGCGCGCCCCCGGCCGGGGCGACAGAGCGCGAACCAACCCGGCCAGCACGGCCGCTGGTCGCTCCCAATCTATGATCAGCTCCTCGCGCCGAATCGGTGGCGCATAGGTGGCCTCTCCGTCGGCCTGGGGGATGCGCGGGGCGCGGCCCGCCGCCACCAGAGCCAACCCCTCCGCCGCGGCCTCGGCCCCCACAACCGCCAGCCGTTCGTGCAGGCTGCCGAAGTCTTCCTCCTCGCCGACGGCCACCCGCCGCTGGAGAACCATGTCCCCGGCATCGAGTTCGGTGGCCATCCACTGCACGGTGACACCGGTCTCCCTCTCACCCGCCATCAGCGCGCGCTGGATCGGCGCTGCTCCTCGATACCGCGGCAGCAAGGAAGCGTGGAGATTCACCCCGCCGAGCCGCGGGACCGAAAGCGCCTCGGCCGTGAGTATCTCACCGAAAGCAGCCACGAAGACCACATCGGGCGAAACCTTCCGCAGCGCTTCGAGCCCCTCGTCCGCGCTCGCCCGTTCCGGCTGGAAAAGCGGCAGGCCCAGCTTCTCCGCCGCCAGCTTCACCGGGGATGCCCGCAATCGTTTCCCGCGGCCCGCCGCGCGGTCCGGCCGCGTGAATACGGCTGCCACCTGATGCGGTCCTCGAGCGAGGAGATGCAATGTGGGCACGGCAAATTCGGCCGTGCCCAGGAACGCAATGCACAATCCCTGCTCCGACAAGCTATCCTCCCGCTCGCCCCGAGGCCGCAAAAGCCTTCAGTGCATCCTCCAGCGTGGTCGCCTGGGTTATCTGCTCGCCCTCCTCGGCCATGCCCACCAGCCAGTGCAGTGTGGACTCGTCCACCGTGTCAATGAAAAGCTCACCATTGAGGTGGTCGACCTCGTGGCAGAGAGCGCGCGCCAACAAACCTTCGGCCGTCACCTTGATTCGTTTGCCCGACAAGTCCCGCGCCCGCACCACAACCCTCGTCGGCCGCGCGACGTTCCCGTACAGCCGAGGTAAGCTCAGACATCCCTCCTCGAGGGACTCCGAGCCCTTCGCGCTCACGATCTGTGGATCAATGAGGGCCGTTAGCTCACCATCTATCTCGACCACCGCCACGCGCCGAGGGACTCCCAACTGGTTCGCCGCCAGCCCCAGCCCGTGCGCGCTCCGCATCACCTCCACCATGCGACCCACCAGCGCCTTCACATCATCGGTCACGCGCCGGATCGGTGCTGCCTTCTGCCGCAGCGCCGGGTGCCCGTACCGCACGATCGTTATGTCGCGGCCCGATTCCTCTGTCATCTTCTCTCTCGCGCCGAGTCTATCACATCACTGAGACCGGGTCCACATCAACTACCAGGCCGGTTGTCTCCCGATCCCTCAGCTTGTCGAGCGCTTCGCCCACGACGCCCTGCACTTCTCCTCTCCTGCCCCGCACCAGGATATGCCACCGATACCGTTTGCGCAGCTTCGCAATGGGCGCGGGCGCGGGGCCCAGCACTTCCACTTTCTCCCCCCGCTGCAGGCCCCGGACCCGCTCTGCCAGCATCTCCACGCGCCCCGCCACCTCCTGCTCATCCTCCCCGCTGACCACCAAGTTGACCAGTTGCGAGAACGGCGGATAGCTCAGCTCCCGCCGCGCCTCCATCTCTCGCTCGTAGAAGGCCTCGTAGTCCTGCTCGGCGGCGGCCTCGACGCTGTAATGGTCCGGCCGATAGGTCTGGATAATGACCTCCCCCTCCTTCTCGCCGCGGCCCGAACGCCCCGCTACCTGAGTCAGCAGTTGGAAGGTGCGCTCCGCAGCCCGGAAGTCCGGCAGGTTCAGCGAGGTGTCCGCCGAGATCACCCCCACCAGCGTCACCCCAGGGAAGTCGAAGCCCTTTGCCACCATCTGAGTGCCGATCAGAATATCCGTCTTCGCGGCGCGGAACTGCCCCACTATGCGCACGTGCGCGCCCTTCCGAGCAGTAGTATCCCGGTCCATCCGACCTGGCCGCGCCCGCGGGAACACGCGTGACAGCTCTCGCTCCACACGCTCGGTGCCGAAGCCGGAGAACCGAATCTCGTTTCCCCCACACCGCGGGCAGACATCCGGGGCCGTTCTTGCCATCCCGCAGTGGTGGCAGCGCACCTGGCGGCTGTCCCGATGGTACTTCAGAGCCACCCCGCAGTCTGGACACCGCAGTGACTCGCCACACGTCGGACACAGCAGAAACGTCGCAAAGCCGCGCCGATTGAGAAACAGTATCATCTGCTCGCCGGCCTGAAGACGCGCCGCGATCGCCTGCCGCAGCGGGGTGGACAGAATCGGGGTGCGCGAGCCCGGCCCCCGCATATCCACCACCCTGATCCGTGGAAGCG
>CP070816.1:1613802-1618952 GCA_020344235.1 Armatimonadota bacterium | reverse complement strand
TGGCTTGCGTCAACAAGGCGCTGTCCGATGCCGAGATGGAGGTCCTGGTGCTGCACTGCATCGAGGGGTTCTCGACCGGGGAGATCGCAGGAGTGGTCGGCCGATCCCCACGGGCCGTCAACTCCCTGCTGCACCGGGCGAGAAAGAAGGCCCGCGAAAGGCTGGTGGAGCTGGATGAGCAAGCAAGATGACGACCGACTAACGGAGCTTCTGAAGGCCGCGCGGCCGGCTCCGAACGAGGGCTGGCGGGAGCGGGCGCTGGCGGCGATGGCCGCCGCGCGGCGGGACAGGGGTGGCCGACACCTCGGGTGGATGCCCACGGCGGCCGGCACAGTGCTGGTTGCCGCCGCGCTGGCCTTCGTGCCCTACTCGGCAACTGCGCCGAGCGGCATGATGGCGGGAGCGCTTGCGGCCCAGCAGGCGGCCGCCGCAGAAGTGTTGGAAGAATTGGAGCGTCCCGGCGGCGGGGAGAAGCCCGCGCGGCGAGAGACGCTGCCAGAGCACCTGCGGCCATATGCGGAGCGAGCGGCCGCGTTTGTGAGGGAGCGGCACCCTGATGACCCCGAGATGCTGATGGCGGCCGGCATGCTGACGAGGGGCACGGAAGAGGCGCTGGCGCTTCTGAAGGAGGCTGCCGAGCGAAGCTCTGGAGGGGCTACCTGGGCCGCTTACGCCGGGCTGATGCTCGAAACCGGGCCGCCCTACGCGCGTCCCGCCAACTGGGGCGTAGACCCCGGAGACGCTGAAGCCCTGGCCGAAACGAAGCAGGAGATCGCGGAGGCGGGGCTGCCGGACAAGCTGTCTCCAGACGACGTCGCTCCCGTGATGGAGGTTCTCCGGCGATGGCAAGAGGTAGAACCGGAGAATGGCATGCCGGTCGCGCTGGAGGTTCGCTACCTGTACGGTCTCCACCGCGATTCGGATGCGCTCCTCCGGTGGGAGGAGGCAAGCAGCCTCCCTGAGGTCACAGCGCACGTGCAAGAGACCAGCTGGGCCGCAGGGCGGCTTCTTTCGGAGATGAAGATGCCGTGGTGGGACGCCGCCTCGGCAGCATATTCGGTACCGACGGGGCTGGGCTCCATGGCGTGGCTGAGAGAGGGCGCCCGCATCGGGCTGTACGAGGGGAGGCTCGCGCAGCTGGAGGGGCGGGCGGAAGAGGCCGTCCGTTGCTGGCAAGCCACGATTGACATCGGGCGCCATATGCAGGACTCGGCCGGGACGCTCATCGAGTGTCTCGTTGGAATCGCCGTGGAAGGGATCGGCGCGTCCCCGGTGTGGGTGTGGCAACACGACGGAGTAACGGGCATTCCAAACGGCCCTCTTGTGGGCGGCCGTCTATTCCACGGACGCGCACACGACTTCTTCGTCGCGCACGTAGGAGAAGCCGCGGCCGACGACCTGCGCGACAGCCTGCTGCGGGCCAAAGTCCGGTCAATGCTGTCCAGGAGCTATGTCCAAGGCCTCGGGGCGTTCCCGGATGAGCAGACCCGGTCACTACTGCTGCGAGCCCTGAGCATATTGTCGGCGTCGCTGCTGGTGGCCTTTCTCGTGGTCTTTGGTGCCATCAGCCTTCGTGCGCGGAAGCAGGCGGATGAAGCCACCCGGCTGCGCCGGCGCGGAGGTCTGGCTCTTGCTGGGCTGAGCCTTCTTCCGGCTCTTGGAGTTGGGGTGGTCTCATGGGTCGGCGTGAGCGCAGCAGCGCGCTTCCAGCCGGTATGGGGGGCCGTCTTCTTCGGGGGTCTGGCGCTGTCGCTGGTCGCGATGATTTTGGTTCCGTTGATAGTGGCGCGGTGGAGCCGCCAGCCTGGTGCGCGGCTTGTCACTGCCTGGCGGGCGAACTTGCGGAGGGTGCTGCCGGTGGCGATTGTGCTGTGCGCCGTGTTCTCGCTGGGGCTCGGTCTCGCGGGAAGGCACTCGGCAGCAGCGTGGCCTAGGCGCTGGCGCACCGAGAGCGAGATGGAGCGGGTCCTCGCTGAGATCGGACCTGAGTGGTTCGAGCCGAAGATCCCGGAGGATGCGTGGCGGGCGGAGCCCGCGCCGCGGGTCGAGCGATGAGCGAATACCGATAGACTGAGTTCGGGACCCAGAACTGAGCAATCTCTCCGCGCGCCTGGCGACAGGCGCGCGGAGCGCGTCCGACGACTAGTCGCGGGGCGACATGAGACCCTCGGCTTCAGTCGGCAGGTGGCAGCTTGCCTGGAGGGGAAGTGTAAGGCGGGAGGCAGGCGATGGCAGAGCGCGGGTTGGTGATACGGGATCTTCCGGCTGGCGAGCGGCCGCGGGAGCGGATGGAGCAGTATGGGCCGGAGGCGCTCTCAACGGCCGAGCTGCTGGCGATCGTGCTGCGGGTGGGATCGCGCGGGGAGTCCGCGGTGCGGCTCGCGGAGCGGCTCCTGAGCGAGTTCGATGGACTGGCGGGGATTGCACGGGCGCGCATTCCACAGCTTTCGGCGCTGCCCGGAATGGGGCTGGCGAAGGCCGCTCAGGTGAAGGCGGCCTTCGAGCTGGGGAAGCGCCTGGCGACCTCCGTGGAGCAGCCGCGCGCCGTAGTGCGCAGCGCCTCCGACGCCGCGACCTTGGTGATGGAGGACCTGCGGCACCGTGACCAGGAGTGCCTCGCGGCGATCTTTCTCGACGCGCGCAACCAGGTCCTTCGGGTGCGAGTGCTGACCGTGGGGACGCTGACCGGCAGCCCCGCCCACCCGCGCGAGGTGTTCAAGGAGGCCCTGGCCCAGGGCGCTGCCAGCCTCATCCTCTGCCACAACCACCCGAGTGGCGACCCGACCCCGAGCAAGGACGACATCGCCCTGACCGGAAGGATGATCAAGGCCGGGGAGGTGATGGGAGTTCCAGTGCTCGACCACATCGTCATTGGCGGGGGCAGGTATGTGTCTTTGAAGGAGGCGGGCAGGATGTGAGGCAGGGCGTGTCTGCGGTGGAACACACGAAGGTCCTTCGACGGTGTCGAGGGACTTCTTTCGTGTGGCTCTGTCTCACCCTCGCCAGCCGTCATCTTTCACCCCCAATCGTAGGGCAGGAGCGTGTCTCCTGCCCCAAACCTGTACAGCGCGCATTCCCACGCCCGCCAGGGCGAGAGCTTCCCTGACAAGACACTAGCGCCGACCGGACTGCTCTGCCTGAGCGGGAGCTGTGGACTGGGCGGAAGGCGGGATGTGAACCCTCTCTATTCGCACCCCCAGGAGGCCCGCGAATGTGTGGGCCATCAGCAGTATGATGATCGGGTAGATTTCGTAGAACGCGCGCAGCTCGTCGAGGTTTCCGAACAACCAGGCGAGCAACCAGAGCGGGACGCCAATCCACAGCGCGTCCTTGAGCAGGCGGGGCTTGTCCGGCCAGTTCGTGAATATGGCCATCGCGAAGACCAACCAGGTGGCGACCCTTGAGATGGTATAGGGCATGAGGAGAGTGATGTTCCGGTCGACGTAAACCTCGACGATGTTGCCCGGGTTGTGCCAGAAGAGCAAGGCGAGACCCGTCTTGACGACGAGGAAGGCCGCCAACTGGAACGCCAGGAGCCTGGTGAACAGGTGTCTGCTCATCCTCTGCGCAGAGGCGAAGTGAATGGCGAAGACCAGCGCAAGGAGGATGGTGGTTTCTTTGTTGAGGCACGCTATGGGATAGAGAACAAGATAGGCTCTCCAGTTGCGGCGAGCCATGAGTGCAAGCCCCAACGTGAAGAAGAGGAGGGTCGGAAAGTCGTAGAGATAGCTGTAGTACTTGAAGAAGATGGGCAGGCCCACCAGCGCCAGCGGCGGGATCAGGTCTGCAAACGGCGGCGGCGCGCGGAGAACGGCCGAGAACAGGTACTTCAACGAGAAGAGGAAGCCCAAGAGTGCGGCGTACATCAGGACGGAGGCGATGCAGTATTCCACCAGGTACTCTCGTTCCCACTCCTGCGTATCCGCCACCTGGGCCAGCGTGGGGTTCGTGCTGAGGGCGTCGGTGAGGCGCGCTTTCGCTGGGGAGGGGATGGCCGATGTGAGGACCCTGACAGTGGTGGGCAACAGAGTTCGATACACGAAAGGCTTGTAGGCTTTCCCGTAGACCATGTCCCCAAACATGGCTTTCTCGTAGCCGTTGATGCCGGGGATGCTCAGGAAGATACAGAAGACGAGCACGGACAGGAGCGCGACGAAGACCGTATAGGTCGCGTGGTAGAGAGGCCGTTGCTTCCGGGGCTCGGACAGCTCCATTGCGAGAGCACCTCCGCGGCGCGGCCGCACCGCGCGGGCTGCGGGCCCGCACAGCCTGCCAAGATGCCCCCCGTTTCGGCGCAGGGAGAGACTGGTCCTGTCGGCACTGCGCTCGGGGGACAGTATCACGGGCGCAGATGTCAGTGATCTCACGGTCGAGTGGTTTCTGTGGAACGAGAAAGGCGGCGGGAGGGTCGTCTGTTTGAGTCTCGCGGCTCGGGCCTGAGAAAGGTGATGGAGCCTGTGGCATCGCACAGTGAATCGGCTGGCCGGATCGGCCGGGCTTTGAGCGTCTGGAGATGGGCGCGCGCCTGGGCGACGGAGGCCGCCGCGCGCTGGGCGCTGTATGGCGTTTACTTCGGCGCCGCGTGGGTGATCACGCGAGCGTATTGGAAGCTAACGCAGCAGCTCGGCACGGCGACGATCGAGATGTTCGCGGAGGGGACCGCGAGCAAGCCCTTTGCCTATCGCATGCTGATGCCGTGGCTGCTGGGGTGGCTGAACCGGCTGAACGGGGCCGACGACTTGATGTTGACCGACATCGGGCTGCGGGTGTTGGTTCTGTTCGGCGTGATGGTAATGATCCGGCGGTGGCTGCGCCACTTCGTTGATCCGCTGCTGGCCGATGTGGGGCCCCTGCTGCTGGGGGTGATGCTGCCGGGGACGTTCGTGTGGTACTGGCCGTATGATTTCGCGGGCATCCTGGTATGGGCGGTCTGTCTCCTGGCCCTGGTCGAGCGGAGATATGTGTTATATCTGCTGGTGTTCGCCATAGGGACGCTCAACCGCGAGACGACCTGCTTCCTGATAGGTGTGTTCGCGGTGACGCAGTGGGAGGCGCTGGGCGCGCGGCGCACATTGCGTTGGGTGGGAGTGCAAGCCGCCATCTTCGCGGCAATCTTCATTGGGCTGCGACTAGCCCTTCATCCCGCGGGT
>CP070816.1:1599601-1613702 GCA_020344235.1 Armatimonadota bacterium | reverse complement strand
TGTGGTCCTTTCTCGTCGTCGAGATAGGGACCGATTACTTCGAGCCAGGAGTCCGCGGGAGGGAGGCTGCCACCATGATCTTCCGCGTAAGCATGCACCCCGCTGACCAACCAGGCCACATTCTGGCCGCACCGCCCTTCCACGTGGTCGCTCACCCGCGCCCTGGGAACCCCCAGCACAATCAGAGGGAGACCCACACACCACGAGAGCACGACCCCGGTCCACGCGTAGCCTTTCCCTCGAAGCGACTCGGGTTGTCGCGTGATCTGGTAGAGGGAGGTCACGCCAAGCACGAATCCCAAGAGGGCGAGCCCCGTGGCGATCACTATAGGTGCTGTCTTGCCGGGCGGCCCTGGCACCAGTCCGGCAGAGACAAGCCAGTCCTGGGCGTCCCGGGCGACGAGGATCATCGGTACTGCAGCCAGCCAGAGCAAACCCGACGCAAACGCTGCGACGCTGAGGCGCGGCGCTCCCGACGTCATCGGCCGCTCTGCCTCTGCACCCTGACGGCGCCGCGCCAGACGCGTGGCCACATACCCGATGACAAGGGGTCCGCCCAGGAGCAGCGCCACCATCAGCACGAAGATATCGCCGAACATAGGTCACCCTTTCAGGCCGCGCGGCTGGGCCAACGCCTCACGGCCCACGACTGCCGTCCCCGTCTGTAGCAGATGTCTCACTGGGATGGAGTTCCCTGAGCAGTTGAGTGGGATCTCCCGGCCGCCCAGCTCCGGCCGCTGTCACGGGGCACTGACGGCGACGTCCTACAGCATCAAACCGTCGAGGATAGACTCCCGCTCCCAGTCGGCCGGGATGCCCCCATCTATCAGCGTAGCGAAGAAGCGCGCCGTATTCCGGGGCGCTTTGAGCTGATCCTGCAGCACCGCCATCCGGTCGAGTTCTGCCAGCACCAGTGACTCGTCGAGAGGGCGAGGCTTGGGCGAGGCTATCCGTTGATAGTTGCCGGCGTAGATCCTCTTGAGGCTATCAAGAGGCAGCCCGATGCCCTCGACGGGCCGCTCGAGGTTCGGGTGAGTGAACCGTCCCTCCGTCTCCAGGAACTGCCTGACCAGCACGATGGGCGAGGGCTCTCCTCGGCTCATGAAATCGCTGCCGAACACCAGCCGGCCCTGATACTTCAGAAAGAACTCCCTCGTCTCGTCCGGCCGCTTCGTGAAATTCCGGTACATCTCCGATCCCGGCGTCAGGTCTAGACAGACATTGGGGAAGCGATCCAGCAGCGCCGCGGCCCTGGGCAAGTCGTCAGACAGGAAATGGAAATGGGCGAAGATGACCTTGAGCTTCGGGTGCCGTTCCAGCACATGGTGACACTCGGCGTAGATCGCCTCCTTCGACGGAAAGGTCGAGTCGTAGGCCCAACCACTATCCTTCGCCCACTGGGGCACAAGCTCCGCATCCCAGAACTCCTCCGGATCTCCAACGTGCCAGACCAGAGGAAACTCCAGTGCCTCCAGGCAGGCGAAGCATGGTTCGAACACGATGCTATCCAAGGCCAGCCCGGATTCCTTCCTGTAGTTCGGTTTCCCGGTGAGCATCTTCATTCCGTCGCAGCCCATGGCCCAGAACCTGCGCACCTGCTCCGGCAGCGAATAGGCAAGGCGCAGGTCCACGTCCGCGCCCAGCGGCGTATAGTCCAGCGCGGCGAAGAGGTAGACCTTGTCGGGATAGCGCCACTTGGCGTAGAACCCTTCTGGGTTGGTGCTCACGTAGCCGCTGGAGGGCAAGCTCAACATCAGAAGGTTCATCGCCGCCACGCCGAGGGATGCCTCCTTCTCCAGCATCGCGTCAACCGCCTCCGGCTGCGTAGTCTCCAGGTGAGTGTGCGCGTCGATGATCTGCACATCCGTTCGTAGCTTCCCTGCCATGCTTACCTCTCATGAGACTCAGTATAGTGTTTCGGCGCCGATGGAACCGCCCGGAAGAGCTTATCGGGCTCTCGGGGACCGAGTCAAGAGCGCATGATCAAGGAAGCGGTGAGCCCGGGATCCCACACACGCCAACCCGGAATCGCAGTCGAAGCCCACCCTATCCCGTCTCCCACCGCCACGCCGCCCAGGATATTAACGCCCCGGCATTGAAGCAAGAGGCGTCAGACCCAGATAGCATTCTTCCGGGGTACAGGGATGACACGGCCTTGCCTCAGGGGCGGAGCAAACTGCAATGACTCCTAACCGTATACACCTGGAGTACCAGGCCTTGCGTACTTCACTCGACGCGTACATAAGGCAACGGTTTGACTTGACAGTTGTTGTCGTGACAGCCACCGTGGCCCTCTTCGGCTATGGCTTCGTCCGACAGAATGGCGCCATCTTCCTCTGCTCGTATGTCTTGCTCGGCCTAGGCGTATGGCACGCATGGTTCGTAGGCTACACAGTTCAGCGAATGGGAGCATATCTTCGTGTCTTCCACGAGGACGACGGCCACAGCGGATGGGAGACGCGCCTGACACGCTTTCGAGCCATCCATCCGGCAAGCATGCCACATGTCGGAGTGCTGGCCCACCAGCTGGGGTACTGGGGAATCGCGCTCGCGGCTAGTGTCTGCGCCGCGGTCTATCTCAGCGGCTGGCACCGGTTTGCGTGGCCCACCGCAGTTTTCGCCTGCTTTAGCCTGCTCAACTGGGTCATCTACGCGAGGATCACGCACCGCTACCGGTCCGGCGATGGCCAGGTCATCGCAACTTGGCATGCTGTTCGCGACGAGGAAAAGAAGCAGCTGCACTCGACGCAGCGCGGCTCCGGCGGTAGCGATGAGAACTAAGACAACAGTCGTGAGCAATGCCCCTCACAACGTCGGCCGAGCCAACTGCTGGTGCTTCCTGTGTGCCCTCTCGTCGGCGATGGGTGTGCCGTCGATGTCGCAGACGTCCGGCAGCCTCGATCAGCTAAGGCTATACGGTCGTGCCCCCCTTCCATCACCAGCCCCCCGTACCGCCACTTCCCCCTACACATCGGACTCAGCACCGCCCTCCCTATCGTCCCAGCACGCCACCGGCAGCCCGCGGCGCAACCATCGGCGGCCCCTCGGCCGCGCCCGGAGAATGTGCGAGGAGACTCTTCGATGAACGTGGACGGAAAGCACTACCGCACCATCTGGCTCGCCGACGACGGCCGCGCCGTCGAGATCATAGACCAGACCAAGCTCCCCCACGCCTTCGTTACCGCCCGCCTCGCAACCCTCGAAGACGCCGCGCGTGCCATCACCGACATGCAAGTCCGCGGCGCTCCTCTCATCGGCGCCGCCGCCGCCTACGGCATCTGCCTCGCCCTCCGAGACGATCCCTCTGACGACCGCCTCGCGGAGGCCTACGACCTTCTCCACGCCACGCGACCCACCGGCATCAACCTTCGCTGGGCCCTCGACGAAATGCGCTCGACCCTCACCCCACTTCCACCCGACCAGCGCCTCGCCGCCGCCTACCGCCGCGCCGCGGAAATCTGCGACCAAGACGTCGCCATCAACCAGGCCATCGGCGAGCACGGGCTTCCGCTCATTCGCGAACTCTGGCAGAAAAAGCGAAGGCCGGATTGCCTCAATATCCTGACCCACTGCAACGCCGGCTGGCTCGCCACCGTGGACTGGGGCACCGCTCTCGCCCCCATCTACAAGGCCCACGACGCCGGCATTCCCGTGCACGTCTGGGTGGACGAAACCCGGCCCCGCAGCCAGGGCGCCCGGCTCACCGCCTGGGAGCTAAACCATCACGGCGTCCCCCACACCATCATCGCCGATAACGTCGGTGGACACCTGATGCAGCACCGCCGCGTCGACCTGTGTCTCGTCGGCACCGACCGCACCACCGCCCAGGGCGACGTCTGCAACAAGATCGGCACCTACCTCAAGGCCCTCGCCGCGCACGACAACCACGTCCCCTTCTACGTCGCCCTCCCCAGCCCGTCCATTGATTGGACTATTGAGGACGGAATCGCAGACATCCCCATCGAACAGCGCGACCCCGCCGAAATGACCGACATCACCGGCCGCACTGCCTCCGGTGATGTCGTTACCGTCACCCTCACTCCCCCCGGAAGTCCCGTTGCCAACTACGCCTTTGACGTCACCCCCGCGCGCTATATCACTGCATTCATCACGGAGAAGGGAGTCTGCCCCGCTTCCCGCGAAGGGCTCCGCGGCCTCTTCGGTGGCCGCTCCTGCTGAAAGGCTCCCCTGCTCCGCACATCTCCGCGCGACTCACAGATCGCTGGGCACCAACCCCGCAGGAACCGGTATGCCATCGTGGTCCATCCCCAGCATCCACTTCGCTGCCGCAACCACCGCCCCGATCCGCACCGGCTTCGTCAGGTACAGGTCCGCCCCCGCCGACCAACCCGAACGCACATCCCTGTGCTCCCCGCTGCCGCTCAGCGCGATCACCGGCATGTTCCTGGTCTCAGGGCTCTCCCGTAGCAGCCGCAGCGTCTCGAACCCATTCAGCACCGGCATATACATATCCAGTATCACCAGATCCGGGTCTTCGCTCGCCAGCGCGCGCAAGCACTCCGCGCCATTGTTCGCCGAGCAGACAGAGAATCCCGCAGTCGCAAAGCCTTCTCCGATCAGCTTCACCGTCTCTGGATTATCGTCTACAATCAGCACTCGCTTCTGCACGAACGCCTCTCCCATGTGGGCGCGGAACTCTGTCCGACCTGCTGTTGAGAGCCACTCCCGGCGCGCTTCCATCAGCCCCCAACCAATGGTCTTATTCCGCAGTTCCGAGCCTTTCTACCAACCCGACCCCGACGCCGCGCCGCCGCGGTCACTGTCCTGTAGCATCTTGCAGTTACAGATCTGTTGCGTCTTGAAGGTTGCTCAACACTCCTGAACCGGCAGGACCAAGAACATCCTCGCCGAATGTCTCCGGCCGGAGGCGGCCATGCCTGAGCTTCCCGAGGCCGAGACCATCCGCTGTCAGCTCGAAGGCGAGATCGTCGGCGCCGCCGTCCGGCGGCTCCAGATCCATGATCGCCGCGTCGCCCGCGCCCACAAGTCCCCCGAGGATCTCACCGCGCTCGTCCAGGGTCGCCCCATCGTCGGCGTCGGCCGCCGCGGCAAGGCCCCCCTCCTCTTTCTCGACGGCGAGCGCCCGGCCACCCTCGTCTTCCGCCTCGGCATGACCGGCCTCCTCCGCGTCGTGCCCTCCGACGAGCCCCTGGCCAAGGGCACTGTTGCCGCCCTTGTGCTCACCGGCGGCAAACACCTCCGCTTCCTCGACCAGCGCAGGTTCGGCTCAATGGTCGCCTATCCCACTCGCGAAGTGGACCGCACCCCCGAATTCGAGCACTACGGCCCCGAACCGTTCTCCGGCGAGTTCACCGCCGAATACCTGAAGAGCGCTTTCTCACGGCGCAGCGCCAAGCTTGGAATAGTCCTCATGGACCAGCGGGTCATCGCCGGCATCGGAAAGATCTACTCCGACGAAATCTGCTTCCGCGCCGGCATTCGCCCCGGCCGCAGCGCAGGAAGGCTCACCGGCCCCATGCGCGAGCGTCTCTGGCAGGCCACCCGTGAAGTGCTCTCAGAGGGCATAGACTGTCGCGGTTCCTCCGCCCGCGACGAAACCTACCGCGACATCTACGGCATTCCTGGAACCTTCCAGGAGCGCATGTTCGTCTACCAGCGCACCGGAGAGCCCTGCCGCGTCTGCGGTGCCCCCATCCGCCGCACCCCCATCCCCGGCGGCCGCGGCATGCACTGGTGCCCCAAATGCCAGAAATGAAGCGCGGGCCTCGACCCGCCGACCATCGCCGTTCCGTAGGGCGGGCATTCCGGTGCCGGCTAAAGCGGGAGGGGGAGGCATCGGAAGGGGGAGGGTGTCCCTCCCCCTCCGAGTCACGCCCAGCCTATCGTACTGTAACCACGAGTAGGGCGGGGTCTCCGCGCCCCGCCAGATGAACTTCGTAGGAGCGACATTGGGCGGAGTAGGCTTGGCGGAGCAGGGTCTCCTGCCCAGAACGCCCAACCCTCATGAGAGGGTAGGGGAGGACCCAAGAACATGATCTACGTCGGCACCTCGGGCTTCAAATTCGACGACTGGAAGGGCGTCTTCTATCCCCCGGAGGTCAAGCAGAAGGACTGGCTCAACTACTACGGCGAGCGCTTCAACTGCCTCGAGGTCAACTCCACCTACTATCGTCTCCTCCACCCCGCCACCTTCTTCCACATGGCCAACAAAGTCCCCGATGGATTCGTCTTCACCGTCAAGGCCTACCGCTCCCTCACCCACGAGGCCGGCTCCGACAACGATGCCGACTTCGCAACCTTCATCGAGTCCGTCCAACCCCTCATCGAGGCCGACAAGTTCGGCTGCCTCCTAGCCCAGTTCCCCAACTCCTTCCACAACACCCCCGGCAACCGAAACTACCTCACTGAGTTATGCGACCACTTCGCAGACCACCCCCTCGTCATCGAGTTCCGCAACCGGCAGTGGGTCAAGGACGAAGTCTTCGACTTCCTCACAGAGCGCAAGGTCGGCTGGTGCGCCGTAGACGAGCCCCAGTTCCGCTCCCTCATGCCCCCCATCGTGAGGGCTACTTCCCCCATCGGCTACCTCCGCTTCCACGGCCGCAACTACAAGAAGTGGTGGAGCGGCGACAGCAAGCAGCGCTACGATTATCTATACTCCCAGGAAGAACTCCAGGAGTGGGTCCCCAAGATCCGCGACCTCGCAGAGCAGACCGATCGCGTCTACGTCTTCATGAACAACTGCTTCCAGGCCCAGGCCGCCAAAAACGCCGCCGACATGCTCACCCTCCTCCAAGACGCCTGAGGCCGCCCCCGCCGGGCCGTTGCCGTTCTGTAGGGCGGGGGAGGCATCGGAAGGGGGAGGGTACCCCTCCCCCTCCGAGCTGCACCCAACGTCTCGCCCCGCAGCCACAATTAGGGCGGGCGCGCCTGCGCCCGTCGAGCCGTCGCCGTCCTGTATCGGGTAGGGCAGGCCTGTCCTGAGCCTGCGAAGGAAGCGTGCCTCCTGCCCCGGGCGGACCCCAGTTCCCCACCACCTCCTGCCCACGGACCCTCACCCCCACCGCCGAATCTACTCGACGAGGGGCTGTTGATCCCGCTGAGCTATCCTACTGAGCAGCCAATGGTACAACGCGCCCAGCCCACGCGGCGCAGTCACCATGACCCTCACCGCTGACCACCCCCCCACCACTTCCTAGCGGCAGCCACCTACCTGAGGGGATTACAACAGCGGACAGCCAGGCCAGACACGCGGTCCCCGAAAAGAGCACAGCGCCCCGCCACCCGGCGGGGCGCATCAAATCTCCATCCCGCGCGCTGCCAGACCTACTCCACCACCCTCCTCGCCCCCCGCCCCACCATCGTCACCACTAACAACAGCGGCAGTATCGCGCACCCCAAGGCCTTCGAGACAGCCTGAAGCAGCCCCAGGGGCATGCACGTCGGTTCCCCATCGCACAGCAGCGTCTGCCAGATGAAGCACGCCGCCGCGCCCAAGCCCGTAGACCAGATCAGCGCATTCACCCACCGCGGCGAGCGCGGCCCCAGATCTCGCCCTTCGGCCATCTCACATCTCCCTGACGCGGATCGCCATACCGGGGGCAGGCCAAGAGAACGCCGCCCCGCCAATTCTATTACCTCGCGCGGGGCGGCAGTTCTAATACCACAGGGCTCTTGCTCGATCTCGGGCCCCTACTCCACCGTCACGCTCTTCGCCAGATTCCGCGGCTGGTCAATCTCCCGATCCCACAGATCAGCCACATAGTACGCATAGAGCTGCATCGGAATCCCCGCCAGCACCGGCGACAGCACCTCCTCCGTCTTCGGGATCCGGATCACATCATCCGCGTACTTCTGAATCTCCTCATCCCCCTCGTTCGCCACCGCGATCACCTTGCCCCCGCGCGCCCGAATCTCCTGGAGGTTCCCGATGGACTTCTCGTAATGCGGCCCCTCCACCACCGCCGAAAGCACCCCCACCTCCTCCGTCACCAGCGCCAGCGGACCGTGCTTCATCTCCCCCGCCGCGTACCCCTCCGCGTCCAGATACGCGATCTCCTTGATCTTCAGCGCCCCCTCCATCGCCGTGCAGTAGTGCGCCCCCCGGCCCAGGTACAGATACCGCATCACATCCTTGTACTTCCTCGCCAGCTCCTCCACATGTGCCGCCTCCCCCTCCAGAAACTCCTCCGCCTGGTCCGGCAGCCTCTTCATCCCCCGCAGCAGCCGGCGCGCCGCCGTCGGCTTGATCGTCCCCCTCACCAATCCCAGGTGCACGCAGAACAGCAGCATCGCCATTATCTGGCTCGTATACGCCTTCGTCGAGGCCACCCCGATCTCCGGCCCCGCGTGGATATAGAGCACCCCGTTCGACTCCCGCGCCACCGAACTCCCGATCACATTCGTGATCGCCAGCAGCTTCGCCCCCTGCCTCCGCGCCATCCGCATCGCCTGCAGCGTATCCGCCGTCTCCCCCGACTGGCTGATCGCGATTCCGAGCGTCTCCTTATCGAATACGCACTCCCGGTGCTGCAGCTCCGACGCCACGTCCACCATCACCGGCACCCCGCACAGCTTCTCCAACGCGTACTGCACCGCCATCCCCGCATACGACGCCGTCCCGCACGCGATGATCGCCACCTTCTTCACCCGCCGCAGGTAGGCGTCCGTCAGATTCAGCCTGTCCAGCTTCAGCGCCGCCTCTCCCCCCGCAATCCGCTCCCCTATCGTCTCCCGCAGAGCGTGCGGCTGCTCGAAGATCTCCTTGATCATGAAATGCTTATGCCCACCCTTCTCCGCCATCTCCGCGTCCCACTCGATGTGGAACACCGACTTCTTCACCGCCTTCCCCGCAAGCGTCTTCACCTCCACCCGGTCCCTCGTCAGCACCACCATCTCCCCGTTGTCGATCAAGTACGCCTTCCGGGTGAATGACAGAATCGCCGACGGGTCAGAGGCCACGAAATTCTCCCCCGGCTTCTCCCCCAGCCCCACTATCAGCGGGCTGTACTGCCGCGCCGCAATCAGCACCCCCGGATCGCGGTCCGAAATCGCCACCACCGCGTACGATCCCTTCACCTCCTTCAGCCCCCGCCGCACCGCCTTCTCCAGATCCCCGTCATAGTACTTCTCGAACAGATGCGCCAGCGTCTCCGTATCCGTCTCCGACCGGAACTTATGCCCCTCCGCCTGCAGCTTCTCCCGCAGCTCCAGATAATTCTCGATGATCCCATTGTGCACTATCGCAATATGGCCCTTGCAGTCGGCGTGCGGATGCGCGTTCTTCTTCGAGGGAGGACCGTGTGTCGCCCACCGCGTATGCGCAATCCCCACGCTTCCCTCCGGCTTCTTCCCCTCCAGCACCTCCTCCAGTACCGAAATCTTCCCCTTCGCCTTCACCACCTCCACCTTCCCATCAACCAGCACCGCCACTCCGGCCGAGTCGTATCCCCGGTACTCCAGCCGCCGCAGACCCTCCAGCAGCACCTCCACCGTATCGCGCTCGCCAAGATAGCCCATGATCCCGCACATAACTACTCTGCCTCCATATCAGAAGGGTAATCCCCGACCCTACCACCAACCTTGCCACCATCATCGCGTAGCGCAGGAGCTTGTGGCTAGGTCGCCTGTGGCGACCGCCGCCCCGGCCTGTCGTCGGCAGGCTTACGGGCCTCCTGCCCCATCTCTCCGCCCCACCCGCGTCAATTCTCCAACAACTTCTTATATACCCCGGCCAGCCGCCCCGCCATCCGCCCCGCAGAGAACTCTTCGGCGCGCTTACGTGCCTGACCTCCCAATCTCCTCCGCACATCGTCCGATCCCAGCACCGCGACCAGCCCCTCCGCCAGTGCCTCCGCACTCGGCTCCACGATCAGCCCATCCACACCATCCCGGATCACATCCTCCACCGCCCCCGACCGCACCGCCACCGCCGGACACCCCAGCGCCATCGCCTCCAGCACCGCCACCCCCTGCGTATCCGTCAGCGACGCAAACGCGAACACCTCCGCCTCTGCCAGGCAATCGAACACCCGCCTCCGCTCCACATACCCCGTGAAATGCACTCGTCCCCCCACCCCCAGCGAATCCGCCAGCCCTCGGCACCGCTCATACCACGGCCCTCCGCCGACCAGCAGCAGGTGCGCCTCCCGCTCCCTCTCCGCCGCCAGCGCGAACGCCCGCACCAGCACATCCAAGCTCTTCTCCCTCGCAATCCGGCCCGAGTACGCAATCAGCGGCGCCCCCTCCGGAATCCCGAACTCGCTGCGCGCCGGTTCCCTCTCCGTTCCCCGGATCAGGTCCAGATCAATGCCCGTCGGTATCACCTCAATCGGCCGATGGACCCCATACCCCCGCAGCACCTCCTCGACCCCCCGCGTCGGCGCCACCACACAGTCCGCCGAATTCGAGAAAGTGCGGCTCACCCACACCGCCGCCGCCCGCACCATTGGCCGCGGTAGGGGCACGTAGTGCGCATAGTCGCGTATCAAGGTGTGGTATGTAAATACCAAGGGGCGCTTCATCCCCCTGGCCAGCCGCCGACCCTCGCGGCCGGTCGCGAAAGGGTGCTGGGCATGCACGATGTCCGGCGGATGTGCAGCAAACGCCCCACTAAGGAATCTTCCGCTGTACGGGAGGGCAATGGGATAACGGGGACGAGTCGGCGGCGAGATTGAGGGCAGTCGATGCACATTCGCCTCTGCATCCTTATGCCCTGGATAGGCCGGCGCGTAGACATCCACCTCGTGCCCCAGCTTCACCAGCTCCCCAGCGAATGTCTCGACCGATACCACTACTCCGTTTACAATTGGCCGGTAGCACTCGGTGAACAGTGCGATTCGCATTGACTCGTTTGCCGGCGGCGCCCTCGCCTGAATCTCACCCCGGCCGGCCGTGCCAAGGTAACACGAAGCCGACGCTGGCGTCAACGACAGCGCTTCTTAGACAGACGAAAGGGAGAAGAGCATGTCTGCCGTGCGAGAGCCCGCAGTAGCGGGACGCTTCTACGCGGGCACACAGGAGGCCCTCGACGCCGCCATTGAGGGATGCTTCCTCCATCCTCTCGGCCCCGGGTCACTCCCCGAGGTCGCCCCCGACGGCCCCGGCCGGATCAACGCCATCATCAGCCCCCATGCCGGATACATGTTCTCCGGCCCCGCCGCCGCCCACGGCTTCGCCGCCCTCGCCGCCGACGGCATCCCCGACACCGTAGTCATCCTAGGCCCCAGCCACTACGCCGCCGCCCGAACCGGCGCCGTCTCCCTCACCGACGCTTGGCGCACCCCCCTCGGCACAGTGCCCGTGGACGTTGACCTCGGCCGCAAGCTCGCCGAGTCCAGCTCACTCCTCGAGGCCGACGAGGAAGCCCATCGCTTCGAGCATTCCCTCGAGGTTCAGGTCCCCTTCCTCCAGTTCACCTACCGCGACCGCGTTCCGAAGATCTGCCCCATCTGCCTTCGTTCACATCCCATGGGGTCCAGCGCCCAGCTAATCGAAGACGCCAGGGCCGTCGGCGAAACCATCGCCCACACCGTCGGCGCGCGCCGCGCCGTCCTCATCGCCAGCACCGACTTCTCCCACCAGGTCCCCCACGACTTCGCCCAACGCCAGGACCGCCTCGCCCTCGACGCTATCCTCGCCCTCGACCCCGAAGGCCTCTTGCGCACCGTCTCCGAGAACGATATCTCCATGTGCGGGCCCGTCCCCGTCGCCGTCGCCCTCTCCTTCTGCCTCGCACGCGGACCGCACCAGGCCCAGCTCCTCCGCTACTACACCTCCGGCGACATCATCGGGGACCGCACCGCCGTCGTCGGTTACGCCTCCGTACTCGTCAGGCCCTCGGGAGGTTAACGAGAATGACCTGGTTCGACATCCTCGCAATTCTCCTCATCCTCGGCGTCGCCTGGGCCGAGAGTGTCCGCGGCTTCGGCCGCTCCCTCTATGATCTCATCGGCACCCTCATCGCCGCCAAGCTCGCCAGCTTGCTTTGCGGCCCGCTCGCCGACGTCGCCCCCATAACCCCCGAAACCGGACCGAGCGAGGCCTTCTGGCTCGTCATAGTCTTCGTGATCCTCATCATCCTTGTCGTCATCGCCACCAAGCTCATCTACGAGTCCACCCTGCTCTCCCTCGACGTCCTCGACCCCATCGTCGGTGGAATCTTCGGCATTGTCTCCGGCTCCTTGGTCGCATACACGTTCCTGAAGATGCTCGAGTTGGGCTATGCCGGCACCGACTTCGCCAACGTCGTTGTTAACAGCTTCATGGGCCAGGAGCTGCTCCAGCTCCGCAGCTACCACAACGTCGTCAGCGCACTCGAGAACCTCGGCGGCAACTGGTAGACCTCACCCCTCCGGCAGCCCTTTCACGCGAGCCACAATCTCGCTCGCGGACACCCCAGCCACGCGCTCCCCCAGCGCCACTCTTCCCCCATAGCTCTCCACGTACGCCCGCTCCTCCTGATTCACGGACTCCAGCCCGTAGTCCCCCCCCTTCACCCACACCTCCGGCCGCAGCGCCTCCAGCACCCGCATGGACGTCAGCTCCTGGAACACCACCACCAGATCCACGCACTCCAGCGCCGCCACCAGCTCCGCCCGCTCTCGCTCCCCGACCACCGGCCTTCCTTCCCCCTTCAGCCGCCGCGTCGACTCATCCCCGTTCACCCCCGCCACCAGCACATCCCCTTCCCCCTTCGCCGACTCCAGCGTGCGCACGTGCCCCAGATGCAGCAGGTCGAAGCACCCATTGGTATACACGATTGTCTTCCCGGCCCGCCGCCACTCCTCCGCGCGCCGCTTCATCTCCTCCAGCGAACCAACCTTCGACGCCGCGCACCTGAACTTCGCCTCCCGACTCATTCTCGCTCCTCTCCCCCGGCCGCCCTCCCGCTGCCGACCGCGGCCCGCAGAACCGCCCAACTCACCCCCATCCGCTCCCTCACAGCCCTGCTGAACACACCGGGCAGCGCTCGCCACAGCATCCCCGCGGCCCCAGAAGCCGCCATCCTCATCCTCAGCCACCCCGCCCGGCCCCACGAATAGTGCTTTCGATAAAAGCGCGCGCGCGACTCCGCCGCCCACCTCGCCCTCTCCACCGCGGACACCCGCGTTGAACTGCCTCCCAACTCGTGCTTCACTGTCACTCCCGGAAGCGTCACCACCCGCCACCCCGCCTTCCGCGCCCGATAGCACCAATCCACATCCTCACAGTACATGAAGAACCCGTCGTCCAGCCGCCCGATGTCCTCCACCATCTCACGTCGCACCACTACACAGGCCCCGGACACCCACGCCACATCCCGCCCCTCACCCTCCCGCTGCGCAACCGTCACCCCTCGCTGCCCCGGAAACGACATCTCATATCCCGGCGCACGCCTCCCCTCCGCGTCCACGCTCTCGCACCCGACCATCCCCAGCCGTCCATCCTCCTTCATCAACCCCAACAACCTCCCCAGCGCCTCCCCGTCAATCCGCGCATCCGGATTCAGCAGCAGAAGCGCCTCCCCGCTTGCCTCCGACAGACCTCGGTTTGCCGCCCCCGCGAATCCCACATTCTCCGGATTCCGAATCAGCCTCACCCCCCGCCGCACACCCGCCCCCTCCGCCGACCCATCTGTCGAAGCATTGTCCACCACCAGAACCTCCGCCCTCCTGCCCTCCGCCGCCTCTCCCACCGAATCCAAGCAGCCATCCAGCGCCTCCCCGCTGTTCCAGTTCACCACAATGACCGACACCTCGGGACGCTCCTCCACCATTACTCCGCCCCTCGCTGCTGCATTTCCCAGATCCGGATGTCTTTCGCCGCCGCGTATATCGCGGTCAGCAGCGACACCACCAACCCGTGCCCGCCATCCAGAAACCCTCCCTGCGCCAAGTACGCCTTCAAGAACCGCAGCCCCGGGTGAAAGATCATCTGGATCGCCGAAACTCGCACGCCCCGGCGTCGCGCCTCCATCGCATTCCACTCCGCATACCGCCTCAGCTTCCTCCAGTAGTCATCCAGCGACCGATAAGAGTGATGGATCAATCGCCCCTTCAGCCGCCCCACACTCCCCTCCACCTCCATCCGCTCGTGCACCTGCCGCTCCACGTACCGCCCCCGATCCCTCCGGAACAGC
>CP070816.1:1593688-1599501 GCA_020344235.1 Armatimonadota bacterium | reverse complement strand
CTGCAGCAGTGAGAGGCTTGCTCGCCTCAGCTTTATGATGTTGCCACCCATGTGCACTGGGATGCGGATGGTGCGGGCCTGGTCGGCGATGGCCCGGGTAATGCCCTGCCTTATCCACCACGTGGCGTAGGTGGAGAACTTGAACTTCTTGCGGTAGTCGAATTTCTCGACGGCGCGGATGAGGCCGATGTTCCCCTCCTGGATGAGGTCGAGAAAGGACATGCCGCGGCCGCTGTATTTCTTGGCGATGCTGACGACCAGGCGAAGGTTGGCCTCGGTCAGCTGCTGCTTGGCCGCGCGCCCCTCCACCAGCACCTTGTGCGCCCAGGCGAGGGTTCCATTGACCTCGTCCACTGACGACTTGGTGGCGCGGGCTACCTCCCGCAGAGTCGGCTCGCGCGGGGGTGGGCCCGGCCGCGGCTTCTTGGCGGCGGTGAGAATCTGGAGATTACGGCGAAGCTTGGCGGGCGAGAGCCCGAGGATGCCGGGGGCATCATACCGGCTCACGGCGTCTTCATCCTCCGGCGGGCCGGCCTCCTCTTCACTGCGCGCCTCAGCGCGGAACTGCTCCCATACGTTGCGCACGAAGAGATCACGCCGCACACGCCGGCGCTGGAGCCGGCGGCGCAGACTTCGGTAGATGTCCCCTCGCCGGCGGGACTCCGCCAGGGCGCTTTGAAGGTCGGCCTTGCCGACCCGCGCGCCATTATCCTCGGGGGCGGCATAGTCCCGGAGCAGGAGCATCTGCTTTGTCTTCAGGTCGTCCAGGCAATGCCGCAGGTAGGACTGCACCTCTTGGTGGACTCGCTCGGGGGTGAGTTCCTCCTCCTTTGCGCCCCGCGACAGTAGGCGCTTGAGGACGTGGTCGATGACTTCGATCTCCCGGTTGAGGTCTGAATCGCCGAGGTCCTCGATGGCTCCGATTACGTCGCCCAGACGAAGCTCCCGGCCCAGCACATTCGCGCTGTACTCCCATACGGCCTGGAGCTTGGAGAGTATGGTGGCGCGCTCCAGCCGCTTGGCCAGCTCCACCTCTTCCTCGGGGACGAGAAGCTGCACGCGGCCGATCTCGCGCAGGTACATCCGCACGGAGTCGTCGGGCGGCACGCCCTCAACGGGCGAAACCTGTTCTTCCGGCGAGGCGACGGCAGTGCGCGTGGCTGTCCGGCGGCCGCCGGCGGCCGCACCCTTCTCCTGCTCGGTCTCCTCGGACTTCTCCACCACGCGGATTCCTTCGTCGCCCACCATTTGGAGAATGTCGTCGAGTTGATCGGGATCGACGCGCTCTTCGCTGAGGGTGTCGTTTATCTCCGCGTAGGTGAGAACGCCCCCCTGCTTGCGCCCCTGCTCAAGCAGCTTCTGCACCTCGTCGGATTGTTTCAGGTTACGCTGTCGCGCCATCCGCTACCACCCTATGCTTCCGTTCGACGCAGACCTTTCTGACGCCTGCCTCTGTTTCCTCTCTTGTGCTCAGTATTCCCACTTCCACGGGGCATTTGGCGCCCCAGTCAACTAGGATAGGCCCTGCTCTCCCCCCACGATCCGCCTGCCGGCCAGCTCGGAGCGCCGCCTGGCGATCTCAGTGAGCTGCTGCTGAATCGCCTCCCGCTCTTTCGTTGAGCCGGCCTCATGCAGCCGGCTCGACAGTCTAGTCTCCTCGCGCCGGAGCCGCGCCTCTACCAGGCGCCGCACTCCGCTGGCAACCGATTCCTCGATCCGCTCCCCCGGCACGTACTCGAGGGCCAGCTCGGCGAGGGCCGGCCGGGCCTCCGGCGCCAGCTCTGCCAAGACGCCCTGCGCGCTGAGCGAATCCTTCCTTGCTGTGAGCCGCCGCAGCACTTCAAAGATGGCCCTGTGGCCTTCGCTCGGGAAGTCTTCCACCTCCAGAGATGCTAGATAGCGATCGACAAGATCTTCACGTTCAAGGAGAGCGGCCAGCAGGCTCGCCTGGAGGCGTCCCGCGGTCGGCCTCTCCGGGCCCTGCCCGGGGGCGGCCCCTTCCGCCGCGGCCGGCGCAGGCATTCTCCGGGGGCGGCCGCTGCTCCTCTTGATCTCGGCTGCCAGCGCCTGTCGGAGCTCCGCCTCAAGCGGCATCCGGCGATCAGGCGAATCAGGCCCGTACCGCTCGGCAAGCCACCGAACATAGTATTCCCTATCTGGCCCTGCGGGCACACGTGCGAGCGCGGATATGGCCTGTCGAAATGCCTCCAGGCGCGCCCGCTCTCCCTCTCCTTCGGCGCTGGAGAGGATGCGAATGAGCTCCCATTCCACCATCGGCGGGGCGTTCTCGACCAGCTCGCGAAACGCCTCCGCTCCTCTCTGGCGGATGACGTCGTCGGGGTCCGTTCCTTCGGGCACGCTGGCCACCCGGACCTCGAGTCCGGCCTGCTGGAATAGCTCCCTGCCCCTCAGCGCGGCCGCCAGGCCGGCGGAATCGGAGTCGAAGGCGAGCACGAGGCGATTGACCTGGCGACGGAGCAGCTCGACGTGCTGTGCGGTGAGCGCGGTTCCCATGGTCGCCACGGTCTCGGGGAGGCCGGCTTCGTGGCAGGCGATGGCGTCGAGATAGCCCTCGACGACAATCGCGCCTCCGGCCTCCGCCATCGGGCGCCGCGCCCGGTCGAAGGCCCACAGGGTGCGTCCTTTCTGGAAGATAGGGGTCTCTGGCGAGTTGAGATACTTCGGCTGCTGGTCATCGGCCAGCGCGCGGCCACCGAAGGCGATGACGCGGCCGGTGGCATCGCGAATCGGAAACATCAGGCGATTACGGAATCGGTCGTAGAAGCGGTCCTCCCGCGGCACGGCCAAGCCGGCCGCCGCCAGCTCCGGCCCCGAGAACCCCTTCTTTCCCAGCGCCCTCAGCAGGGCCTCCCACTGGTCCGGCGCGTAGCCCAGCTCGAATTCGTTGATGGACTCCTTGGCGATGCCGCGGCGCTGCAAGTAGGCGCGGGCGGCGGCTCCAGACTGCCGGTGCAGCGCGGCCTGGAACAAGCGCGCGGCCTCTTCGTGGAGCGATAGCATGCGCTCTCTTTCCCGCTGCCGTGCCGGGCTCGCCCGCTGTCTTGGCGGCAAACCGAGGCGGCGCGCGAGCAGCTCGACGGCCTCGGAGAAGGAAACTTTTTCGATCATCTCCATGAAGCGAAAGAGATCGCCGCCGGCCTTGCAGCCGAAGCAGTGCCACAGGCCCTTCTCGGGATCAACGGTGAAAGACGGGGTCTTCTCCTGGTGAAACGGGCACAGGCCCACCAGCCGCCGTCCGGCCTTGCGGAGGCGAACGTGCGGAGAGATGATCTCCACAAGATCGGCCCTGCGGCGGATTTCCTCCAGATCCCATCCGTCGGCTGACATCGCTCCCGCCTCTCGGCTGTCACAGGCTCAATTTCGCCTCTGCCGCACACTCCCCTGCGTACCACTCGGGGGACAGAGATTCCCTACAACTTCGGGTATCATACAGTTGGGAGACGGGGGCAACGAGCCGACAATAGCGGAGCGGAATCGGCCCAACGCCAGCGCCCTCGTAGCAGCGCCCCTGTTTCCCTAGCCGCCAATCCCGAGCCCCCCAGGGAGCTGCTCTCCTCTCCCGTCAGCGCGCGCTCACGGCCAAGTCTCGCCGGACATTCCCCGGGCTCTGGGCGGCTTCACACACAGTCAGCCGGTGCGCCGTGCACCTGGAATGGTCACGGTGAGCCGGGGGACCATGACCAGTAATCAACACCCGCATCTCGAACCTCGCGCCGGGCGGTCATGGATTCCACCTCGACGATGATGGCTGAGGTCTTGTCCAGGGCGCTTTCGTTCAACTCGAAGTCCGGGTTGTAGTACCTTCCGAAGGTCAGGAAGGCGGCGCGCAGCTCCTCACGGTCATTTATCACGCGCGCCTTGCCGTGAGCAATCACGCTCTCCCAGTTTCCGTGGCATTGGGTGCTGTCAACGGGAGCGCCAGCATTTCCAAAGTGGCGGTTGACCACGTAGCATACACGCGGGTTCGCTCGGATCATGTCCAGCTTGCGTCCGGTGGGGGCGCAATGGAAGTAGAGCTTTCCGTCGGAGTAGGCATGGTTCATGGGCACGGCGTAGGGCACCGAAGCGTCGCACGTCACGAGCACGCCCACGGGGAACGCCGTGAGCATGCGCTCGCACTCCTCGTTGTTGGGTACGGGCTCAATCGGCTTGGGCATGTTTCGAACTACCTCCTGCGGGGCGATGGGAGACGGCCGACCATCGGAGACTCTTCGGCGGAGGAGGCGTAAAGACCTCGGCCGATCGGGGACGGGAGTCGAGCACAACAGGGCTTGCGGGGCGTGTTCGAGCAGCGGCCGGGCGCAGCGCCTCTGGCCAGAGAACGGCACAGAGCAGGCCTTCTAATTCCCTAGTTGACAGTCAGCCGGGATGGTGCTACCATTATCTTCGAATGATTTAGTAGGCGGGGCGAGTGGAGGAGTGCAACATGGCGAGACGTGCGGCAAGGCGGCCGACGGAAGTGGAACTCGAGATACTGAAGGTACTGTGGGAGCGAGGTCCGAGCACGGTGCGAGAAGTCAGAGAAGGGCTCCTGCGCCGCGTCGCTCACACGACCGTCCTTACGATGCTCCAGATCATGGCCGAGAAGGGCCTGGTGGAATGTGACAGGAGCAGCCGCGCTCACGTATACCGCGCGCGCGAGGGACGGCCGACCGTGGCGCGGCGGTTCGCGCACGATCTGCTCAACCGGGTGTTCGAAGGGTCTGCTCCCGAGCTGGTGCTCTATGCTCTCCAGGGCAAGAAGGCCACACCGGAGGAACTGAGAGAGATCCGGCGAGTGATAGACGAGATGGAACGGAGGAGCAAATGACAGGCGCCATCAGGCTTATCGGTGATCCTGCAGCTCTGCGGCTCGGCTTCGCGTTGGTGCACTTCGTCTGGCAGGGAGCGGCGCTGGCGTTCATCGCGGTGCTTCTCCTGGCGGTGCTGCGGAAGGCGAGCGCGAGCGTCCGCTATCTGGGGCTGCTGCTGGTGTTCGCGGCAATGGCGGCCTGCCCGGTCGTCACCTTTGCGCTCGCCGGCGGAGCGCCAGCGCCAATCGTGACCTCGGTCCAGGAGAGCATCCCCCGCGAGCGGGCCTCGTCCTCGCTCCCGCTGGTCGCGGATATTCAGCCACCCCCTGTCAGCACGGGCCTCGAAGTGGACAGGAGGCCATCGAGCACGACACCCGTTCCGGATCCCTGGGTGGTGCGTTCACGGGAGTGGGTGAGGGCGAGACTGCCCTGGATCACGCTCCTGTGGCTCGGCGGAGTCGTCGCATTGTCGCTGCGCCTGCTGGCGCGGTGGTGGGCCGTGCGGTGGATGTGCGGCGCCCTGGAGTCGGCGAGCGTAGAGTGGCAGCACAGGATGAGGCGTCTCTCGCTGAGGCTAAGCATGGGCCGCCCCGTCAGGCTGCTAACCTCGGCGGCGAGCCGAGTGCCAATGGTCATTGGCTGGCTGCGGCCGGCGATCGTCATCCCGACCAGCGCGCTGGCGGGGCTCACCCCCGAGCAGCTTGAGGCGGTGTTGAGCCACGAGCTGGCCCACATCCGACGGTACGACCACCTCGTGAATCTGGCCCAGAGCGTGGTGGAGATCCTGCTGTTCTACCATCCGGCCGTGTGGTGGGTTTCGGGTGCGATTCGGAGCGAGCGGGAGAACTGCTGCGACGACGCGGCGGTCCGGGTTTCGGGGGATGTCGTCGGCTACATGCGCGCGCTTGCCTGGATAGAAGAGAGGCGCGGGGGCCTGCCCGAGGCAGCAATCGCCTCTTCGGGGAGGTCGCTCTCCGGCCGCATCCGCCGTCTTGCCGG
>CP070816.1:1585713-1593588 GCA_020344235.1 Armatimonadota bacterium | reverse complement strand
GTCATCGCGGCCGATGGCGTCAACTCCCTGCTCGCCCAGGATGTCGGGCTGCGGGAAGAGATCCCACCCGACCAAGTGGCGGTGGCAGTGAAAGAGGTGATCGCCCTCCCTCGCGAGACCATCGAAGACCGCTTCAACGTCACCGGCGACGAGGGGGCCAGCATCGAGCTGTACGCAGATGCGACCTGGGGCATGGCCGGCACCGCCTTCATCTACACCAACCGGGACTCCCTGTCCGTGGGCTGCGGCGCGCTGCTCTCCCAGCTCATGGAACGGAGCCTCCAGCCCAACGACCTTTTGGAGCGCTTCAAGTCCCACCCGATGGTGGCTCCTCTGCTGGCGGGGGGAGAGACGCGGGAGTATCTCGCCCACCTGATCCCCGAGGGGGGACTGCGGGGGCTGCCGAAGCTCTCCACCCACGGCCTGCTGGTGGTGGGCGATGCCGCCATGCTGGTCAACAGCATGCACCGGGAGGGATCGAACCTGGCCATGATCTCCGGCAAGTTTGCCGCGGAGGCCGTGCTGGAGGCAAAGAAGCGCGGCGACTTCTCGGCCGGCACGCTGGGCCACTACGACCGGCTGCTCCGTGAGAGCCACATCTACAAAGACCTCTACAAGTACCGCAACATGACCCGCTTCTTCGAGACCCACCCGGAGTTCTTCGGCCTCTATCCGGAGCTGCTGAACGAGGCCGCCCGGGAGATGCTCACCGTGGACGGAGAACCCAAGCGCGCCAAGCAGCGCAAGATATTCTGGGATGCCATGCGCAAGCGCAAGCCCTGGACCATGGCCTGGGACTTCTTCAAGGCCTGGAGGTCCATCGCATGAAGAAGCTCACCCTCGAGCAGAAGCTCTTCCTCAACGGCTTTCGGCCCGACGCCGAGTCGCACCTTCGCATCATTGATCAGGAGAAGTGTAGGCAGTGCGAAATGAAGCCCTGCACCTACATCTGCCCCGTGAACACCTACCGCTGGGAGAACGACCAGATCACTGTCTTCTTCGAGGGATGTCTGGAGTGTGGGGCCTGCCGCATCGCCTGCGCCGAGTGCCAGAACCTGGAATGGCGCTACCCCCGCGGCGGCTTCGGCGTGAACTACCGCACGGGATGACGACCCACTCCCAGCGGAGGGGGCTAAGAGTTCAGCGACCTATCGAACCAGTCGAACGCCTCCCCCTGCATCTTCAGGTCGAACTTGTGCGGACCGGGGTGAAAGTTGCATAGGTATTGGTCGGGCGCGTGGGCCTTCTGGTAGACCTCTCGCAGGATATCGTCGGCCCGTTGCATCTCCGGCAGGGTGAATAGGTCGTCCTCTGCATCGTTCAACACCATGGTCGGCGCGGGCACCCGCAGCCCGAGGATCTCCGGCCAGTCCAGGTATTTCGGCAGCAGCGGGGTGTACATCATCCAGGTATGGGTCCAGCTCTTGCTCAGCACGCAGTCGCGCCATGTCGTCATCAGGCCGACACAGACCGCACATCGGATGCGGTCATCCAGGCCGCCGAGATACACCGTCCGCATGCCACCCCCGGACAGGCCGCAGCAGCCGACTCTCTGTGAGTCCACCTCCTCGCGCGCGCACAGCACGTCCAGCGCGCGCTGATCATCAGCCAGGTAGATCGCGGGCCAGGTTGTGCCGGCGCAGAACAGGCTCTTCGCCATCACACTCTCGTGCTGCGCGGCCCACTGGTTGTAGGCCTTGATCTCGGTCTCCAGCTCTTGCTCACCGACGTCCCCGGCGCCCTGCCACCGGATCTCTTCGATAACATCGGACACCAGCACGCGCCGCGACCCGAATGCAAAGGTGTCGTGGCAGAGCACCGCATAGCCGCGCTTGGCAAGTTCGTTGGCCCACGCCTTGCTTTGATAGCACTCCTCCCGGTGGGCCTGCATCATGGGATGCACGGGGCCGCCGTCGTCGGCGATCTTCGGCCACCCGAAGTACTTCAGCCCGCCGTGGTCGTGCAGCGCCAGCACTCCGGGCAGCGGCCCCTTCGCGCCGTCGGGCTTGAGAAAGACCGCCTCGGTCGGCGGACCATATGGAAGTGGCCACCGGAGTCGCTCCACCTCCACGCCGTCAACGACTGCCCTGCCGGCCACTTCGGTCTCGGGTGTTCCGCCCGTGTCCGGCTGTGCGATCAGCTCGAGCGCCTTCGCCTTCGCCTCCGCCCGCCAGGCCTCCAGGTCATCGAACTTCGGGTTCCGGTAAGACAGCTCGGCGGGACCTTCGCCCAAGAGCTTCGCCGCGAATCCGCCGTATGCGCCAATCGTGTTCAAGCCCATGCTTCACCTCCCGGGAGTCTTCCCGACGGAGCTTCGCTTTGATCCTGCTGCGCACCTCTGTCTCTCGGGCCGGGGCGCGGCTGGACCGCCAGCTAGCCTGCTTGCCGGTGCAGGAACCAACTGCGGCTCACGAGAAGAACACGAGAGAGTCGCGCAAACCACAGAGCGGAGCATCAATGGCGCTCATTGCCGCCGCCATCCTTGGCATAGTGCAGGGCCTCACCGAGTTTCTCCCAATCAGCAGCTCCGGCCATTTGATACTGCTCCGCGCCGCCTTCGAGCGCGGCCTCGACTGGAAGCTGTTGGACGATGCCGGGCTCAACACTATGTTCGACGTCGCCCTTCACGCGGGGACATTCCTCGCGCTGGTCGTCTACTTCTCGCAAGACATCGTGCGGTTGCTCCGGGCTTTCGCGGCGAGCTTCCGGGGCGGCCTCGCGGGGGATGCGGAGCGCCGCCTGGCCTGGCTCATCCTCATCGGCACCGTCCCTGCAGCTCTTGCGGGCATGACAGGTGAGGAGCTAATCGAAGGGCATCTGCGGGAGAGACCGCTGCTCGTCGCCGCGCTCCTGATCGTGTTCGGTCTGGTCCTCTGGCTTGCGGAGTGGCGGGGCAAGAAGCGCCGAGAGATGAGCCAAACCTCCTGGTGGGACGGCATCCTGGTGGGCGCGGCGCAGGCGACGGCGCTGGCCCCGGGGGTCTCGCGGTCGGGTATCACCATCACCATGGGCCTGGCGCTCGGCATGACCCGGGAGAGCGCGGCCCGCTTCTCGTTCCTGCTTTCCATCCCCATCGTGGGAGGCACCGCGGCCTACAGCCTCCTGCGCCTGCTTCGAGACCCGAGCATCCTGCCGCCGGGCGGAGCCGCGATGTTCGCCGTGGGCACGATCTCGGCGGCCCTCTCGGGCTACCTCTGCATCCGCTACTTCCTGCGCTACCTCCAGACGCGCGCGCTCACCCCGTTTATCATCTACCGGCTGCTGGTGGGAGGAGGCGTGATAGCGCTCGCCGCCTTCGGGCTGGCCGTGGGGTAGGGGAGGACCCGCCAAGACGGCTGGAGGCTAGTGCTATCCCGTGCTCTCGGGGTCGGCGGGCCGCAAGGGGGCCAATTCTATGTCTCCCCATGCCCCAAGGTGCTCGCCCATGATCACGGCTCCGCCGAGCACGCCCGCTATCCGCCTAGCGAACTCCAGCGCGGGTGCGATGTCGCCCGCCTCTCGCACGCGATTGCCCAGCGCCGTCGCGGCGGCATCGGCCAGCGGGGCGGACTCGGCCAACACGATCGCGGCATCCGCCCGCCCCGTGCTGAGTGAATGCCCCACTGTCCCCGAGGACGTGCACAGGCCAAGCGGCCTGTTTGCCTGTTTGATGTGAACGCCGATGCTGCCCGACAAGGGCGATCTGCCGGCGTAGATTCCTGCCAGCCGCGGGCGGCTGGAATGCAAGAAGATGTCCCCGCCGTTCTCGACTATCACCTGCCGGCTCTCAGCCAGCAGCAGCTCGCCCACTGCCTGCGCAACGGCGCCCGCCACGGCGGCCATCGGCCCGACGCCACATGCGCGCGCGGCCGCCACCATGCCCATGACGACCGGCGGCGCGCCGGCCAGGGCCTGGCGGGGCTCCAGCGCGGTGGCGAAATCCGGATCTCGTTCCAGGTAGCCCTCGAGTTCGCCTCGGACCGCGCGAAGCGCCCGCTCCGCCTCTTCACGGAGTGGGCGCTCTGCACTGATCAGGAGATCAGACTCTCCCACGTGCACATCGAAGGTGCGCAGATCGCTGTGCACCCACCTGCGATAGGCCCGATCTCCTGAATCCATGAGCCAGTGTTCGCAGGTCTTGCCTGCTCCCTCCATCGGGTGCTAGAACCGCAGCTCCATGGCCTCGACCGGGCAGCAGGGGACACATTCCCCGCACACCACGCACTGATCCGGATCGAAGAGCACCCGCATTGAGGGGCGCTCGAGCGTGAGCGCCTCCGTCGGACACACTCCGACGCACGCGCCGCAGTCCACGCACCGGTCATCGTTCTTGCGAATATCTTGCACCAGCGGCTGCAGCTGGACGCCATGCTTTCTCAGGTACTCGGCCCCCCGCTGGTAGTCGGCCTCCTCGCCGCTCAGGTCGAGCACCATGAGCCCTTCCTCTTGAGGGCTCACCGAGGCCTTGAGGATGTTAAAGACCAGGTCGTAATCCTTGGAGAGCCGATAGATTATGGGCTGATCCGTCGCCGCCGGCGGGAAGTGAAGCACTATGCGATGGGCTACTTTCATGCTGATCGCCTCCGGTGGTATCTTCGCGTCTCGCTCAACGTCCGATATCGGCTTGGTCTGGCGGACTGTCCGGCATCGGGCCCATCACCATGCCCGAGTCTGCTCCAGGCAGCCCGGCGACCGGCGCGCTCAACTCAAACTTCCCGCCGATAATCCATTCCTTCAGCGTGCCAGCAATCTCCTGCGCGCGCGGGTAGCTCGACAGCGGCGTCGTCGGTATTGTCTTCCCCTCGGCCTCGATCTGCCCGCACTTCAACTGCGCGTAGCTAACGTGGCAGATGACCTCAGGCCGCCTTTCCGGGTATGGGCCGCTGTAGTCAACCACGGGCGCGGCGATCTCGGAGTCCGATATGCCCGTCTGCGCCGCTATCTCCTCATCCAGCACGGGAATGGGAATCCCCAGTCCCACGATCAAGGTCGCTCCGTATCCGCGGAAGCTGGCGCCCCTGAGCCACTTGGAGTCCATCTGCTTGAGGTCGCCGAGCACGGCGAGGGTGCCGGCGCCACCCATCGGCACGCCCCGCTCATTGCGCTTCGCGCCCGGGCTGTGCTGGGTCCCGTGCCACACAACGTAGCCGATGCCGCCGCCCAGGAAGATGCGGCTGCCTACGCCGACGGTCCGGTAGTGTGGGTCGTTGAGGAGCGGCGAGAGCTGCCCCGCGCTGCAGTAGTTGGCGGAGCCCAGTTGGGCCTTCAACGTGCCCATGTAGGTGTAGATGGTTCGGTCGGAACGGTTGACGGCGACATTGTAGTTCTGATAGCCGTTCCGCGGGTTGAGGAGATAGGCCTCGTTGAGCTCTTTCAAAGTGATCCAGGTCGCGATCTCCCGCCGGGGATAGCAGTCCGTACCGTATGCGGTGGCCTCGAGCAGCACCCGCCGGCCGGCCGCCAGGTCCTCGATTACGTGGCCGCCGCCGTAGCGGAACTCCCCCGGGAAGACTGCGTTGCGCGGATCATCGTCGGGGATCGCGGTCGCTCCTATGTAGACGTCCACCGCGGCCAGCCCTGCGTAGGCGGGCACCCGGTTGAGCCGCACCTGCCCGCCGCCCAGCTTGATTCGCGGCTGCGGATGCCCGACGTTCATCATGGCGCCGGAGGAGCACATCGGCCCAAAGGTTCCGGTGGTCACCACGTCAATGGCGTCGGCCGCGCCCTTCGGCCCCTTCTCGGCCACAACGTCCACCATCTCTTCGGCGGTGACCACGACCACCTGGCCTTTGCGAATCTTCTCGTTGATCTCCTCCAGCGTCTTTGCCATCTCGCTCCTCCTGATGCAGGGCCGGCCTCCGTCCGGCCCCGGTGAGTAGTTAGTGAGAAAATGTGCTAAGTAATCAAGGGATCATACCACACAAGAAGCTCCCGTGCAAGCACGGCAACTGCTAGCCACCGCCGGAGAGGCGCGACCACGGCAGTATACTACCATCCGGGCCTGGTGTACAGACCAGCGAGCGCGTGGGCACGTGGCGGTCTGGTTCCCGGAATTGGCTGGGAGCAGACTATGGAATAAAGACATGGAAGGGGTGGCCCACCAACAAAGGAGGAGCGAGCAGTTGGTTTGTCCGGTATGTGATATCGAGGACGAGCGCCCGGCCGATTGGTGCCCGGCGTGCGGCGCTTATCTTGGGTTGTTGAGGCGACACCCGAGGCGGGTGGCATATTGCATCTGTGCCTCCATCGCCGTAGGGCTGGCGCTATTCGTCGCTTTGGCCTGGCAGGTGTTCGGGCCGCTGCTTCGCGGCTGGCCCGCCGCCGGCCCCGGGCCGTGGTTCTGGTGGGGGTTCTGCCTGGCGACTTTCTTCCTGGCGCTCGGGCTGACGGCGCGACAGCACCTCACTGAATCCCTGCGCAAGCTCTTTCGCGTGTAGGGGCGCTGGGTCTGGTCTCACGTGAAAGTTTGCGGGGTCCGTCAGGCGAGACGGACCCCGCTCTTTCAGCTCAAGCCACTGTCCAGTAGTCCTCGGGTTCGCGGTAGCTCTACATCGCTGGCTTTGATGGTATTCTCTTGCGCTGCCGCCTCAACGTCGGCCATCAATCTCTCTTTACCGAGGCAGATCGGAGTCGAGCCGTCCCACCAGTAATGTTGCGATCCCGCGCGGATTGTCGCGCGGGATCGCCTGTAGAGCATTCAATGCTCGCCCCTGTGTTGCGGCGGCCGGCTTCACGTCACTTCAGCACCCCCACCCCTCGCAATATGCTCCTCACCGCCTCCAAGGCTTGACTCTCCTCGCTCACTTCGACTAAGGGCTTCCCCTGCACATCCAGGTCGCGCAGCTCCGGGTCCTCCGGGATCACGTGCGGCTCCGGCAGCCCTCGTTCCTTTGCGGCCGCTTGAAGCTCCGCCGGAAAGCCGTCGGCCGGTCGCGTGAACGCGAAGGCCGTCTTTCCCACCTTCGTATCCAACTCCGCAACAAGCTCCAATACCCGCGCCGCTGTGTCGAGGCCGCGCACGCTCAGGTCTGACAGCAGTATCAGCACATCCACATCCCCCGCGGTTCGCCGGCTCAGGTGCTCGAGGCCGGCCTCGCAGTCAATGACAATATACCGATACTGCTTTCCGATCTTGTCCACACATGCCCGGAGAATCGAGTTCGCGAAGCAATAGCACCCCGGCCCCTCGGGCCTGCCCATCACCAGGAGATCGAACCCCTTCGACTCCACCAGGGCCTGCTGGATGCGCATCCGGAGGAACTCAGCCTTCGCCATGCCGCCGGGGAGCGAGGCGGTGCGGTCCAGCCCCTCCTCCCGCAGATCCCCGACCGTCTCCTCCGCCTTCAGCCCCAGCGCGGCGTCCAGGTTCAGGTTCGGGTCGGCGTCCACGGCCAGCACTGCTCCCTGCTTGGCCTCCACCAGCAGGCGAACGATCAGGGCCGCCGTCGCGGTCTTTCCCACGCCGCCCTTGCCGGTGACCGCGATCGTCTGTCCCATCTCAGTCTTCCTCCGCGGCCAGCCACTGCGAGAGTTTCACCCGCAGCTCCTCCACGGCCGCCACATACGGCCCCGCGGCCGGCACCACCTCTGAACCCGCAACCGCTTCATCGGCCGGCAGTACCGCGAACACATTCAGCCCGTCCAGATACTGCGCCACCTCGGCCTTCGCCTCCGGCGACGCTGCCTTATTGACCACCACCCCCGGCAGTCGCAGGCCCAGGCCCTCGGCGAGCCGCGCCACGCGGGCCGCTGTCCGCGCGCTCGACGCGGTGGGCTCCGTCACGATCAACAGCGCCCCGACATCCCGCGCGGTGCCCCGCCCCAGGTGCTCTAATCCCGCCTCCATGTCCATTACCAGCGACAGGTCCTCCAGGCTCACCAAGTGTCTCACAAGCG
>CP070816.1:1578340-1585613 GCA_020344235.1 Armatimonadota bacterium | reverse complement strand
TGATAGGGGAGCAGCCGCAGGAGGAGGTGCGGATCACGGTGCTGGCTACAGGGTTCGATCGGCGCCGTATGGGGCGACCCGCGGAGGGGGAGGCGAGCATTCCAGCGGTGGAGCCGGTGCCGGAGACGGACCTCGAAGTACCGACGTTTCTGCGCAGCCGCTAGTGGGTCTGGTTTAGACTCGAATATGAGTGGGTTCGGCCGGGAGGTCGAGCCCACTTCCGCGTGTGAGGAGGCCGGTTTCGCGGGTGAAGCAGAGAGCCGATTCAGAGGGGATTAGTTGCGGGACTGAAGAGGATGTCTCACAATTGGCGACTCCGCGAACGACACGGCAGGGGAGCCCGCAGAGGGGCTCCCCTACGAACTGATGGCAGGAGGCAAGAGAGGGGAGAATGCGTATGCCTGCCGTACGCAGCTCTAGATGGCCTCGGAGGCAGGCTCTTCTTCCTCGGCGGTGGTGGGGAGGGTGGCGAAGACCTGAGGGAGGTTGACGCCGCGAGCCCTGGCGCTGAGCCAGCCGGCGAGGAAGAGGATGGCCCCCACTATCATGGCACCCAGCCAGAAGAAAGCGGCCTCGCCACCCAGGACGAAGACCTCGAGGACGAGGAGGGGAAAGAGGCAGAGAATTGCGAGGCAGGCAATGATGATTTGCGCGGGCCGGGAGCGGATGAAGGCGACCTGACGGAAGATGGTCGGGCTGCGGCGAGGGAAGGTGAGGACGCTGATGGAGATGAGAAGGTAGGTGAAGGTGAGGGCGATGACGACGGTATCCACGCCAGTGAAGTAGCTCTCCCATAGATAGCAGAGGAGAACGAAGGTGGTGGCGACAAGGGCGCAGGCGGTGAGCGCCCAGTGTGGGGTGCGGAAGCGGCGATTGATGGAGGCGAGGCCGCGGGGGAAGACGCCGTCGCGGGCCCAGGCGAAGAAGAGGCGCGAGGTGGCGAGGAGCATGGGTGGGATGTCGTTGGCGAGGGCGAGGGCGGCCATGAGGGCGACGAAGGAGGCGAGGGCGGGAGGCATGAGGACGCCGATGAGAAGGGGGACGGAGGCGTCGGCCGGGGCGGCTTTGACGAAGCCGGCGATGAAGTGCCAGGGGATGGCGTGGTAGACGGCGGCGCTGAAGAGGAGGTAGTAGGCGCAGATGACAGTGGTGGCGATGATGAAGGCGCGGGGCAGGATGCGGCGGGGGTTGCGGGCTTCGCCGCCGGCCTGGGAGATGCTGGCGAAGCCTATGTAGGCGAAGAAGAGGAATGCAGCGGCCTTGAGGATGTGAAAGATGCCGCCGGGCTCGGGGGGGGCTGTGGCGGAGATGTCGGGGAGGGGCATTCCGGCAAGGTCAGTGGCGGCGAGCGTGGCGCGGAGGACGGCTCCCGCGTCGCCGGCGAAGGCGGCGGCGAAGTCTTGCGGGCCGTGGAGGAATCCGGTGGCGATGACGGCGAGGCCGCCGAGTAGCATGAGAACCATGAGGATGATGACAGTCCAGGCGTAGGTGCGCACGCCGATGATGTTGATAGCCCAGAAGAACCAGATCATGGCGAGGGGGATGACGAGCTTGGCGGCGCTGGAGCCGAGAAAAGCGAAAACTCCCGCGACGTTGAGATACGGGCTGAGGTAGCCGATGCCGCTCTGGAGGAGGGCGACGTCCATGTAGGCTAGGACTCCAATGACGGCGGCAAGGCCGAACCACTTGGAAAAAGTGGCCATGAACCCGAGGAAGGGGTGGAGGGCGCGGGAGACATAGATGTAGCCGCCGCCAGCGCGGGGCATGGCGGAGGCGAGAACGGCGTAGCAGAGGGCCGTCAGGAGCGCGGGAAGGACTCCGAAGACGAAGGCAAGGGGGACGTATGGCCCGATGCCGGGGATTTTCTGCTGGATGCCAACGCTGACGATGTTGATGCCGGCGCCGATGACGTTGCAGACGGCGGTGGCGACGAGGGCGAGAAGGCCGAGATCACGGGCGAGGGTGATGGCGTGGCCGTTGGTGCGGGGCGCGGCCTCGTTGGTGTCTGCCATAAGCGGTTCTCCTGCTGATGGGTGGGGGCTTTCTGAAGCGCACCTCATTCACCCTCGAGCCGTGCCGCGATGGCCCGGATGTGGTCGGGCGTGGAGCCACAGCAGCCGCCGATGAGGGTGGCGCCGTATTCGCGGAAGCGAGGAGCGGCCTCCGCCATGGCTTCGGGCGTTTCGGGGAAGATGACTCCGGAGTCTGTTCGCTGCGGCCTGCCTGCGTTGGGCTGTGCGATGAGGGGAAGGGAGGTGGCTTCTCGGAATAACCGGATGATCTCGACCATCTCCGCGGAGGCAAGGACGCCGCAGTTGGCCCCGACGACGATGGCGCCGGCCTCGGCAAGCTGGTCGGCGGCCTGCTGGGTGGAGACACCGAAGTCGGTGCGGCCCACGGGAAGGAAGGCCATGGAGGCGACGACCGGGAGGCCGGTGGCGGCGGCGGCGGCGACGGCGAGAACAGCTTCCTCGATGGCGCTCATGGTCTCGACGATGAGGAAGTCTACACCGGCTTCGGCGAGGGCGCGGGCCTGCTCCTCGAAGGCGGCGCGGGCGGCGGCCTGCTCGAAGTCGCCGTAGGGCTCGAGGAGCTTGCCGGTGGGGCCGATGTCTCCGGCGACGAAAGCGCGGTCGCCGGCGAGTTCGCGGGCGAGCGCGGCGGCGGCGGTGTTCAGTTCCACGGTCCGGTCGCCCAGGCCGTGGTTGTCGAGGACGGGGCGGCTGCCCTGGAAGGTGTTGGTCTGGAGCACTTGGGCACCGGCCTCGAGGAAGCCGCGGTGGACGGCGCGGACGCGGTCGGGCTGCTCGACGTTGAGCAACTCGAGGGCGCCGCCGAATTCGTGTCCGGAGGCGCTCAGCGTGGTCCCCATCGCGCCGTCACCGATAAGGAGCCCTTGCTGGAGCCGCCGCAGGACTTCGGTTTTCCGATCTTCACCGGCCATGGTGCGGCGATTGTACCCCGGTGGTCTTAGGGGTGTCAAGGAAGCCCAAGACGGGTCGGGCGGGTGTGGGCAAGGCAAGGGGGAGAGGGGAGGAGGGGTGAATTAGAAAGCGATGTATTCTCGGGAAGGGGAGGTGAAGATGGAGTTCGGGGTGATCGGCGGCACTGGGTTCTATGGCCTGGCGAATCATGAATCAGGCGATGCGCTGGAGGTGGCGACGCGCTACGGAGCGGTGACGGTGGACCGGGCGCGAGTGGGGGAGGTGGAGGTGGCCTTTATCGCCAGACACGGGAGGGAGCACAGCGTGCCGCCGCATCGGGTGAACTACCGCGGCAATATCGCGGCGCTGAGGGAGCTGGGAGTGAAGAACATACTGGCTTCGGCGGCGGTGGGATCACTGTCGGAGGAGATGCCGCCGGGTTCCCTGGTAGTGGTGACGCAGTTTCTGGACTTCACGCGAGGGAGGCCGAGCACTTTCTTCGATGGGGATGAGGGAGAGGTGAGGCACGTGGATATGACGGAGCCGTACTGCGCGCACCTGCGAGCGGAGCTGCAGGCGGCAGCGGAGGCGCTCGGGGAGAAGGTTCATGCAGGGGGAACATACGTTTGCGCGGAGGGTCCGCGCTTCGAGACACCGGCCGAGATCGAGATGTTCAGGAAGCTGGGTGGGGATGTTGTGGGGATGACTAGTGTGCCGGAGGTGGTGCTGGCGCGGGAGGCGGGAATCTGCTATGCGGCGGTGGGGATAGTGACGAATTGGGCTGCCGGGGGTTCGAAGGAGCCGGTAAGGCACGGTGAAGTGAGCAGCTTTATGGAGGAGCAGACGCCGCGGGTGAGGGCGCTGTTCGAGCAAGTGGTGAGGATACACAGGGAGATCGCCGGCACCGCGGCCGGCACTTGCGGGTGTCGGCCGTGTGCGGAGGAGTAGGGGAGGAGAGGAGGCGGGGAAAGGCAGCGCCGGAGGGCGCGTTGTGGTGGGCGGCGCTGCAAGAGGTGGAGGGAGTGGGAGCGGGGACGATGCTGCGGCTGGCGCGAGTGTTTGGGTCGGCGGAGGGGGCAGTGCGGGCATCCCGGGAGGAACTCATTGCGCGGGGCGGGCTCTCGGGGGAGCAGGCGGATCAGGTGATGGGCCTGCGGGAGTCGGCGGGGCGGCTGCGGGGGAGGGTCCAGGTGTGGGCGGAAGCGGGGATAGAGCTCGTGGGGATGGATGACGCGCGGTATCCGGGCGGGCTGCGCGATCTGCGCAGTGCGCCGCCCTTGCTCTATGTCCGGGGGACGCTGATTCCGGAGGACGCGCGGGCGGTGGCAGTGGTGGGCACGCGGGAGCCGAGCCGGGCGGGGGCGCGGGCGGCGAGGAGGCTGGGGCGGGGGCTGGCGGAGCGAGGGTTCACGATTGTCAGCGGGCTGGCGCGGGGGATTGATACGGCGGGGCACCGCGGGGCGCTGGCGGCGGAGCAGGGGAGGACGGTCGCGGTGCTGGGGTGTGGGTTGATGCAGATCTACCCGCCGGAGAGCGGGATGCTCGCGGCGCGGATCGCGGAGCGCGGGTGTCTGATGGCGGAGGTGCCGCCGGAGAGGAGGGTGGATCGGAGGCTGCTGCTGGCGCGGGATCGGATTCAGGCGGCGCTGTCGAGGGCGGTGATCGTGGTGCAGGCGCACGGGGAGTGTGGGAGCATAGTGACGGCGCGGCATGCGCGGCAGTGCGGGCGGATGTTATTTGCGGTAGCGTGGGAGGAGCCGCGTTTCCTGGCGGGGTGGGAGCGGCTGCGGGAGCTGGGGGCACGAACGATCCAGGCCGACGCGAACCTGGACGCGCTGGCGGAGGAGATCCAGATGGGCTCCCCCGGACCGACGCAGGGGACAATGCTGTAGGGTCGACACGTGTGCGCGAACGGCCGGCGCGGTCGGGAGACCGCGCCCTACAGAACGGCGACGGGCCCACAGAACGGCCGGCGGGCACAGGCGTGCCCGTCCCGCAGTGGCAGGAGCAAGCTCCTGCCGAACGGGGTCGTGGAGGGTGAGCGCGCGTCGCCCGGAGGACGGGGCTCCCACACAGTCAGGCTCCCTCAGGATGACGGACGGCGCAGGAGGGGGAGAGCGAGAAGGAGGGCGCAGAGGGCGAGGGAGATGAGGGTGATGGGGCGGCCGACGATGAGGCCGCGGGGCCGGTAAGCGAATTCGATGGTGTGTTCTCCCTTCGGGAGGGACGTTCCCATGAGGACTGTGTCCACTTCGAGCAGCGGCGCTTGGCGGCCGTCGAGGCGCGCGGTCCAGCCGGGATCCCAGCGTTCGTTGAGGACGAGGAAGGAGTCTACGTCCGATTGCGTGTGGACGATGATGCTCTCAGGGCGGGGTTCCTCGATGTCCAAAGTCGCGGTCGGGATGTGCTGTGGATGGTAGTCGTCGAGTTGTCCTCGAACGACGGCGGCGCGGCGGAGGCGATTGTCGCGGGCGAGCGCGAGTGTTGCGAAGAGGGCTTCCTGTGAATCGTCGGCGGTTGTCAGCTCGCCGATGAGGAAGGCGCGGGGGAAGGCGTCGGGATTGTGATAGACGGTGAAGGGGAGTGCCTCGACGCCTGTCAGCCCAGACATTCCGGCCTCTGGCGGCAGCGCGAAGTATCGGGCGCCGACGAGGGAGAGAAGGCTCCAGTTGCCGGCTTCGAGGGCCCAACCGGTGGCGAAGGAGAAGAACGGCGCGTGGTCCGGGTTGGTGAAGCCGGCGTAGCCGCCGATGGTGCGGAGGCCGAAAGACTGGGGGACGCTGGCCGGCAGGTAGGCGCGCGCCTCAAACCAGCCGTCGGGGTTGGCGGCCCAGCCACCGGCTGGCAGCCAGTCGGCCCAGATGGTTATGGGGGGGAGGATGAGGGAGCGCCCCCAAGCTGGGTCCTCCCGGATGGTCTCGACGACGCGGGGCGGCCTGGCGTAGAGCTGGGCGTCGGCGACTGGAGCGAGGGGACGGTCAAAGTGCATTAGATCCAGGGCGGTCAGTCCTGCAACGAATATACCGCACAGGAGGAGGCGGTGTGGGCCGGCAAGGGAACGCAGGCGCGCGATGGTGTCCCAGCCGCGGCCGGCGAGGAGGGCGGCCGCGAACGTGAAGAGGAAAATGAAGCGGGCGGGCACCCGGAAGTCGGCGAAGCCGGGGAGGAAGCGGAGGAAGTGATAGGCGGGGTTGCGCTGGGCGAGGGCGAGAAGGAGCGCGGCGAGAGCGAAGAGTGCCAGTGTCCGGGCGCGGCGAGTGGCGCCGCCGATGAGGGCGAGAGTGAGGGGCGCGAGGCCGAGGTAGAGCACGTACTCCCAGTAGTAGGGCTCGCCGCGGTAGGTGTTGAAGGCGGGGGTGCCCTGCCAGTTGGGGGCGAGGAGGCCGAGCAGGTGCTTGGGGAGGAGGGAGAAGGAGGTGATGTAGGTGAGGTCGCCGCGCTGGCCGTGAGGAGCGGCCGCCGACAGATCGGCGGTGAGAAGGAGCTGGACGGCGGCGAGGCCGAGGCCTAGGGCGAAGGTGATGGCGAGGGTCGCGGCCGCGCGGGGCAGGGCCCCGGGCGCGGCGGCGCGCCGCGATTGGATGAGCCGCCAGGCGATCCAGAAGATGGCGGTGAGGGAGATCAGGAAGAGGGTCTGGGGGTGGCCGCAGAGCGCGGCGGCGGCATAGGTGAGGGCGGCAAGGGGGGCGTTTGGGAGGAGGGGGCCGCGGCAGGCGCGGTCTATGAACAGAATGACGAGGGGAAGCCAGGCGGAGGCGCAGATGAGACTGACGTGGTGGAGGTGGGCGAAGAGGTAGCCGCTGAAGGAGAAGGTGAGAGCGGACAGCCAAGCGGCGAATGGGGAGAGGCCGAGGGCGCGTGCCAGGAGGTACATGGAGACGGCGGCGAGGATGAGGTGGGAGATGATGAGCCAGTTGATGGCGGCGGGGGAGGGGAGGAGCCAGGAGATGAGGAGCGAGGGAGGGTAGAAGGCGGCAATTTGGCCTTCGGCGGCGATGGGATAGCCGCAGAACAGGTAGGGGGACCAGAGGGGGAGGCGGCCGGCTCTCAGGGCTTCGTGGAGCAGCGCTTTGGCCGGGTCGAAGAAGTAGCAGATGTCGCTGTGGAGGAGGAAGCCCCGGAGGAGGGCGGCTCGCCAGAAGAAGGCGAGGTGGAGGAGGATGAGGGAGGGGAGGACCAGGCGGCTCCACCGGGAGGGATCTCGTCGCGGTGCAGCCTCTTCGGAGTGAGTCGCCCGCCTCGCTCGGCGCTTGCTAGTTCCTGGCATGAAGTGATGCTCGCCGGTTAGGGCCGCGTCCTCCCCCCGGGAATCTGCTCGGTGGGCATCACGCGGCGGTGTCTACCGCGTT
>CP070816.1:1572421-1578240 GCA_020344235.1 Armatimonadota bacterium | reverse complement strand
GCCGTCATCTTCTCCCGGTCCGCGTCGTCGAAGATCTCATCCTCCACCGTTATGTGCTCCGGCGACTTGTCCCGGAAGATCGGGTTGTAGTGAGAGCACATGTAGAAGTCGCAGTCCAGGTGCTCCTCCGCCCACTCGAAGATCTCCGGCACGTGCCCCGCCACCCCGGCCGGCAGCCCCGCGTCGTGGATCATGTTGATGGCCGGAATGGTCTCCTCCAGCCGGCCGTGAATCCGCATGTTGTCCGTCTGCCCGCCGTGGATGAAAACCGCCTTCGCCCCGTTGGCGATAGCTCTCCGAATACCTGGCTCCGGGCTCCCGTACTCCGGCGGCGTCTGCGCTATCCACTGGATCTCCCCACCCTCATCCCAGTACTCCATCAGCACCCGTATCACGTGATTGTCCGCCCGCCCGATGTGTGTATTGACCCCCAGCCGCTCCGCCTCCCGATATGTCTCCTTAATCCGCGCCGCCGTGTAGTAGTGCTTCATCTCCGAATCACCGGCCGCGCTCCAATGACTGAAACCGCTGAATGGATTCCCACCGACAATCAGCTGGCTCACTTCCAAGTCTCCCAGCTTCACCTTCTCAATCGCCATTCGCCGCTCCTGATCTCGATTGCCACCGCCGTCCTATTTATTCCGCTCGCGCGGCTCGTGTCCTATTCGCTTTACAGCTTACCCAAAGTACGCGATGCTATCTGGCGCCCCGCGGCCGCCTCGCGACAAAGCGCCCCCGCTGGGGTCTAAGGTTGACGTAAGAGAACGCTGCGCAACGGAGGAGGCAGACTTGTTCGACCCAATCGTACGCGGCGGATTCGTTATGATTCCGCTCCTGGCAGTCTCGCTGATAGCACTGATCATATCCATCGAGCGCTGGCTCTACCTCCGCCAAGCTCGCGTCGACGGTCCCCGGCTCATGGGGAAGATTCGCTCCGCCCTCGACGACGGCTCCGTGGATCAGGCGCGCGGCGTCTGCGACGCCACCCCCGGCCCCGTCGCCCGCGTCCTCTCCGCCACCCTGACCCGCTTCGACATGCCCAAGGACGACCTCCGCGAGGTCGCCCGAGAGGTCGCCCTCGCCGAGCAGCCCGTCCTCGACGGCCAACTGCCCCTGCTCGCGACCATGGTCACCATCGCCCCCCTCCTCGGCCTCCTGGGCACCATCTCCGGCCTCATCAAGGCCTTTCACGTCATCGCGGGCGGCCAGATCGGCAACGCCACCGCCCTCTCCGCCAGCATTGCCGAGGCCCTCATCACCACCTTCACCGGCCTCTGCATCGCCATTCCCTTCATGGTCGTCTACAACGCCCTCTCCGGCCGCGTCGAGTCGCTCATCCATGAGATTGAACTCCGCGTCACCGAGTTGCTCAACCTCCAGACCGCCTCCAAGGTGCAGCCATGAACCAGGAGTTCATCCTGCCCCGCCGCCGGCGGCGCATCCGCCCCTACGTTGACCTCACGGCCATGATCGACACGGTCTTCAACCTGTTGATCTTCTTCGCCGTCGCCTCCACCCTCGTCGGCGCTAGGACGGGGCTGCCCCTCAAGCTCCCCTCCGCAAAGACCGCCCAGCCCGTCCCCGAGCGCGTCGTCCTCCACCTCCTGCCCGGACAGCCCGTCCAGGTCAACGGCCAGGCCGTGGTGCCGGACCAGATCGGCCCCGCCCTCGACCGCGCCACCGGCGCCGATCGCGACGCCCAAGTCGTCGTGGTTGCCGACGAGAAAGTGCCTTACTCCGAACTCGTCGCCGCGCTCGACCGAGTCCGTCTCGCGGACTACCACCGGATCGCCCTCGCAGCCACCAGACCACGAGGTGAGGAAAAGTCAGCCACCGCGGCTCCCCGCACCCGCCCATGACCGCCGCGCCCTCCCAACCGCCGCCTGCCATCGCGCCCATGCCTGCCCGCAGGAGGTTCGGCATCGCCACCGCCTCCTCGGTAACCTGCCACCTCCTGTTGCTGCTCGTCATCGGCCTGCTGTCCGGCCGCGCGCCGACGCGGCCCCCGATCCTCATCCCGATTGAACTAACCATGGCCGAGGCCGCCGCCGACACCCTCGTCCTCGGGCCCGGCGGACACCCGGAGGCCCCCCAAAAGACCACCCAGGCCCCGGCCGCCGCCCCCAAGCCGTCAGAGCAGAAGCCCTCCAGCCGCGGAGGCCGTGCCGCCTCCGCCCCCGCGCCCCCCAAGCTCCTCACCTCCAAGTCGGGCACAGAGCCCGCCGGCCCCGAGGGAGTGGGCGAAGAAGCCGCCGGACCGGGCGGCCAGGAAGAGAAGCCGGCCGGCCCCACCCGCGGCCCCAACATCGTCGGCGGCTCGCGGCCCATGTATCCCAAAGATGCCCTCGATCAGGGCCTCGAGGGACGCGTGACCCTATCCGTCCTCATCACGGCCGACGGCGCGGTCTCCTCCGTCACCGTTGCGAAGAGTTCCGGCCACCCAATCCTCGACCGAGCCGCGGTGCGCGCAGTGGAGAGCAACTGGTCGTTTCAGCCCGCCCTCGAGAACGGCGAGCCGGTTTCAGGCAAATGTTCCATCACCTTCTCGTTCTCTAACGCTCAGGTGGAGAGAAAGTAGGAAGAACCATGCACCGGCACCACCTCTACCACATCCTTCGCAAGGCCCTCGTTCCGACCGCGCTGGTGCTCGTCGCCGCCGCGGCCCAGGCCCAGGACACCCCGAACGGCGTGCTCTCCATCGAGAACGAGTTCATCCGCATTCGCGTCACCCGGGGCCCCGTAGAGATGGGCCGCTTCGCCGTTGACACCACGGGCGGCGACCCATCTCGCTCCGCGGACGACAAGAAGATCCTCATCTACGGTAGCCGCGCGCCTTGGACTTCCTACACCACAATCCTCCTTGACGACAAGCATTATCTCTTCGGCGGCCGCACCCTCCGCCGCGCCGGAATCCACTCCCCTGTCGGCGACATCGTCGAGCCGCCCCATATCCAAGACGACCGCATCCTCGCCACCGTCTCCATCGGCGACCTGCGAGTCACACAGGAACTCAGCTTCGCTCGCAGCCCCACCACTCGCGTCGAGGACGCCGCCCGCATCGTCTACCAAGTGACCAATGAGGGCGACGCCCCACATTCCATCGGCCTCCGCATCATGCTCGACACCATGCTCGGCGCCAATGACGGCGCGCCCCTCCGCGCCGGCCACCAGGCAATCGCCGCCGCCGCCGAACTCGCCGGCAACGAAATCCCCGATTACTGGCAGGCCTTCGACTCCCTCGCCGAGCCCGCCGTCATCTCCCAGGGCACCCTTCGTGCGCCCGAACTCTCTGCTCCTAACCGCTTGCAGATGGTGGACTGGGGAACCCTCGCTGATGCCCCCTGGGACTTCCCCTTCCCCGCCGGCGCCGATTTCACTCGCCGCGGCGAGGAAGCCCAGGATACCGCCGTCGCCCTCTACTGGGACCCCGCTCCCCTGGCGCCCGGAGAGTCCCGCACCTTCGCCACCCTCTACGGCGTTGGCGGCGTGACCCTCAGCCCGGCCGAACTCTCTCTCGGCCTCACCGCTCCCGCCGAGGTGGACTACCAGTATGACGAGGACCGCCCCTTCTCCGTCGTCGCCTATGTCGAGAACACCGGCGGCTTCGCCGCCCGCGGCACCGCTCTCAAGCTCGGCCTCAGCGAAGGGCTCATGCTGGCCGAGGGCCGCCCGACTCTGCCACTCGGCCTGCTCGAGCCGGGACGCACGCGCCAGGCCACTTGGCGCGTGCTCCCCACCGGCAAGGTGACCGGCAACCTTCAGTTGGTTGCCACCGTCACCTCCGACAACCTCGAGCCCAACCGCGTAACACGTGAGATCATCGTCAACAGCCCGCCCCAGCTCTCGATATCGGTCTCTGCCCCCGATAGACTGCTTGTGACTCCCGAAAACCGCCACGCCCCCAACCCCTTCCTCGTTCAGGCCGCCGTCGCCAATCGCGGAGGCCAGACCGGCCGCAACCTGCTCGCCACGCTCACGCTCCCTGAGGGACTCGAACTCACGGCAGGTCTGCCCGCCACCCAGGTCGCCTCCCGCCTCGATCCCGGCGAGAGTCTCAGCTTCGCCTGGCGCGTGCGCGCCCTCGGCCTGCCCACGGGCCGCCTCCCCCTGTCAGTCGAAGCCATCGCCGCCGGAGCGAAACCCGAGCGCGTCCGGCGCGTCGTATCGGTGCCCCGCCTGACCCCCGAGTTCCGCGTCTATCCGGCCGACCAGACCGTCCCTCTCACCACTGACTACCAGCCAACTCTTCTTCCCATCGCCGTCAAGCTGGTGCCCGCCCGGGACTTCGTCGGCGCGCGCCTCTCCCTCACCTATGATCCCACCGTCCTCGAGCCCCTCTACATCTCCCGCGGCCAGGCATTCGTGGAGGCCGGCCGCCTCCTCTCTCCCTGGAGCGCCGGCCGTCAGCGCCTCGGCCGCATCGCCGACATCGGGGGCGAACGCGCCGACGCCCCCGCGCTCAATCTCCCCGAGGTCACTCTCTTCACCGTCGTCTTCATGGTGAAGCAGCCGGGAGAAGCCGTGATCTCGCTGGAACCAACCTCTCTGCTCTCATCCTATGCAGAGGAGGTTGACTGCCGTACTGTACCAGGCCGCGTCATAGTCGAACCAACGGAGGAAATCAGATGAAGACCCGCACCCGCGTCGTTTCTCTAGCTCTATGTTGCATCGCTGCCATCTCGCTGCTCAGCGCCGCCTTCGCCCAGGCCCCTGGAGACGCGCAGCGGAAAGCCGCCGCTCAGGTCGTTTCTCCTCAGACCCCTGCCGAGAGCCCGGCCGAACTCGGCGAGCGCGTCCAGGCGCTCGAGAAGGAGAATGTCGTCCTCCGGGAGGACCTGGGCAAGGCCCGCCTCGACGCGCGCACCCGCCTCGACGAAGCCGCCAAGCAGCAAGCTGAGATGGAGGAGCAGCTCCGGCAGCGCATAGAAGAACTCAACGCCAAGCTGGCAGCGGAGCGGCAGAGCCGAGCGCGCAGCAACCGCAACCTCTGGCTCGCCGTGGGCATCCTCGCCATCGGTATCATCGCGGCCGATTGAGCCTACCTCACATACGGCAGCGCCTCCCCACTCACCCGCCGCGCCTATCGCGCGCCCGGGCAAGGCGGCGGGACCCGCCGAGGCGGGTCCCGCTTCTCACACTGTGCTAACCGTACCAACACTCAGGGCAGCGTGATGCTATCACAGGTCTCGTGGTTCGCTCCCGAGTTGTACGGATAGCCATCCTTCGTCAGATTGTCCACACAGCACGTGAACGTCCCGCCGGCCTTGTTCCGCTCCGACACGAACGTCACCTGGCCGTACTCGTCCGTCACGTCGGAATCCGAGCCCGTCGCCGCACCCGACCAGGTGATGTCCACCGTCACACCCGCCAGCGCCACGCAGTCCTGATCATGCACCGTTATCGTCGCGCCTGCCTTATAGTTCGGCGGGCCCGCATTCGCCATATCTATGGCGCCCACATGGCAGTTCTGGTCGGTGACCGTGATGTAGCCTATCTTCGTCTCGGTGTCCTGGCCCTGCGCGTTCTCCGCCGTCAGGCTCACCGTGTAGCTGTTCACGGTCTGATACTCGTGGACCGGGTGCTGGTCATAGGACTCTCCGCCATCGCCGAAAGTCCAGTACCAGGAGGTCGGGTTCCCGCTCGAGAGATCCGTGAAGTACACCGTCAGCGGCGCATTGCCGACCCTCGGATTACCGGAGAACTCAGCAACCGGAGGCGCCGGGCCGCCCACATACTCGAAGGCGCCGATGTCCCAGCCCGCACCTTGCGGCCGAGCAGTCGCCTCGATGTCATAGTGCACCGCTGGCTGCGGATCATTG
>CP070816.1:1566505-1572321 GCA_020344235.1 Armatimonadota bacterium | reverse complement strand
GGCAGGGGTGCGCGCACGGGGTTGATCACCACGAGAGGGTTCCGGGATCTGCTGGAGATCGCGCGGCAGCAAAGGCCCTCTCTGTATGATCTGAGCGCGCGTAAGCCGCGGCCGCTGGCGCCGCGCTGGCTGCGGCGGGAGGTCCCGGAGAGGGTCAGATTCGACGGCTCGGTCATGGAGCCGCTGGATGAGGAAGCGGCGAAGCGAGAGATGGCCTTTCTCGGGCAGGCCGGAGTGGAGGCACTCGCCATCTGCTTTCTCCACTCCTACGTGAATCCGGCCCACGAGCGCGCTGTTCGCGATCTGGCGAAGCGCCTGCTCCCAGGTGTGTATGTAACAGCATCGTGCGATCTGCTGCCTCGTTTCCGGGAGTACGAGCGGCTGAGCACGACAGTTGTGAATGCCTATCTGGGTCCGCTCATGAATCACTATTTGGATGCGCTGGGCCGCGTGGTGAGCGACGCGGGCGTGCGCGCGCCCCCCCACATCATGCAGTCGAACGGGGGGCTGATCCCCGTGGAAACCGCCCGATACATGCCGGCGAGCACGGTGCTCTCCGGCCCCGCGGCCGGGGCTGCTGCCGCGGCGTTCGTGTGCGCGCAGCTCGGTATGGAGCGGGCGATTGCGCTGGATATGGGCGGTACCAGCACGGATGTGTCGCTCATTGAGGGCGGACTGCCCGCGAGCGCGTCAGGGCGAGAAGTGGGAGGCTATGCGGTGGAGCTTCCCGGGGTTGATGTGCGGTGCATCGGCGCGGGCGGCGGCAGCGTGCTGTCGGTGGACCCCGGGGGCCTGCCGCAGGTCGGGCCGCGCAGCGCGGGCGCGGAGCCCGGACCTGCTTGCTACGGGCGCGGCGGGGAGGCGCCCACGCTGACGGACGCCTTCGCGGCGCTCGGGCGGCTCAGCCCGGAGGGGTTGTTGGGCGGAGAGATGTCACTCGATTCAGGGGCCGCGCGGAGCGCGGTTGCGCGGGGGTTCGGGGAGGCGCTGGGGCTGGAGGCGGAGCGGGCCGCGCTGGGCGCGGTCGAGCTGTCGGTCGCGAATGTGCGTCGCGCGGTGGAGGGGATAACGGTGGCGGAGGGCCGCGATCCGAGGGAGTTCCACCTCATTGCGGCGGGAGGCGCGGGGCCCCTGATCGCCTGCGAGGTGGCGGCCGAACTCGCGATTGAGGAGGTGATCGTCCCCCCGTGGCCGGGCAATTTCTCCGCCAGCGGCCTGCTGGCCAGCAACCTGCGCCGGGATTGGGTGGAGACGCGCCTCATTCCCGGGTCGCCGGAATGCCTCCCGGTGCTCGCCGCGGCATTTCGAGGGCTGGAGCAGACCGCGCGGGAGTGGGCGGCGGACATGCAGTTGGAGGGCGAGCGATGGTTGCTCCTGCGGCAGGCGTCGGCGCGATATGCAGGGCAGGACTATGAGCTTCAGATGGAGATTCCCTGCGGTGAATTGGGAGCGGAGGGACTGAGTGAGCTGGTGGCGTCGTTCCACAGAGTGCACGAGGAGCATTACGGATACGCGCTGCCGGAACGGCCGGTGGAGTTCGTTGACCTGAGCGTCTCCGCGGTGCGCCGCGCGGCGGAGCCGGTCGGCTGGCAACAGGCGGAAGTCGCGCGCGGCCAGGCGGCGCCGCTTGACTCGCGGCCCATCTTCTTGGACGGCGCATCTGGAGCGCGTGAGTGCGCGCTCTACGCGCGGAGCGGATTGCACGTGGGGGATGTGCTGTATGGGCCGGCCGCGGTGGATCAGTACGATGCCACGACCTACCTGCCCATGGGGTGGCGTGCCCGCGTGGACGAGAAGGGCAACCTTCGCCTCCGCCGGGAGCTGAAGCAATGAGCCGGTCTCGTCCCGAGCATCACGATCCGGTCGGCCTGGCGGTCATCGCCAACAGGCTGGTCGCCATTGCGGAGGCGATGGGGGAGGCGCTGGTGCGCAGCGCGTTCTCGCCCAACATAAAGCAGCGGCGGGATTGCTCGACGGGCGTGTTCGACGCGCGGGGGAGGCTCGTCGCGCAAGCCGAGCACATTCCCCTTCACCTGGGCTCGATGCTCGGCGTGGTGGAGGCCGTGCTCGGACGGCATTCGCGCGAAGAGCTGCGGCCGGGAGATGCCTTCGTGGCGAACGATCCGTATCTGGGAGGGGGGACTCACCTTCCCGACGTGACGGTGGTCTCGCCGGTGTTCCTCGGGGACGAGCTGGCGGGGTTCGTCGCCAATGTCGCGCACCACACGGATATCGGAGCGGAGGCGCCCGGCGGGATCTCCGGGGACGCGCGCTCGATAGATGAAGAGGGGCTTCGCCTCGCGCCCGCGCGGCTGGCGACCGCGGGCGGCCTCTGTCAGGATGTGCTCGATCTGTTCATGTCGCGATGCCGAATGCCGGAGCACCGGCGGCTCGACCTCATTGGGCAGCTCTCCGCGAACCGTATCGGTCTGGCTCAGTTCCGGGAGCTGCTGGACAGGCGCGGGGCGGAAGCTCTGTTCGGGGCGATGAATGCTATCCTGGAGGCCGCAGAGCGGCGGGCGAGGGCGGCGATTGCGCAAGTGCCGGACGGGTCCTACCAATGCGAGGATGAGATGGAGGGCATCGCCGGGGAAGGGATGATCCCGATACGGGTCTGTCTGGAGGTGCGGGGCGACCGGCTGAAGTTGGACTTCTCCGGCTCGGGGCCGCCGTCGCGCGGGGCGATCAACGTCCCTCGCAACGCGCTGCTCGCCACGGTATACTATGCGGTGAAGGCGAGTCTCGACCCCGAGCTGCCCTCCAACGCGGGGCTGCACCGGGCGATAGAGGTGGCAGCGCCGGAGAAAAGCATCCTCAACGCGCAGCCGCCGGCCGCGGTGGGAGCGCGAACCGATACCTGTCAGCACGTGGCCGGCCGGGTCATCGAGGCCTTCAGTCAAGCCATGCCGGGCCGGCTGCCGGCCCCGAGCAATGATGCCAGCACGGCCGTGGTCTTCTCCGGGCTCGATCCCCGCACCGGCGGCGAGTACGTGTACGTGGAGGCGATAGCCGGGGGCGCGGGGGGCGGCCCGGCCGAAGACGGACTCGACGGCATGCAGGTGCACATCACCAATACCTCCAACCTGCCGGTTGAATGTCTTGAGCACGCTTTTCCGCTGGTGGTGGAGCGCTACGAGTTCATCCCGGACTCGGCAGGCGCGGGGCAGCTCCGGGGAGGGCTCGGGCTGCGCCGAGATCTCCGCGTCGTCGAGCACGAGGCGGCGTTCTCGGCCCACGGAGATCGGCACCGCAGGCCGGCGCGCGGCGCGGCCGGCGGTCTGCCCGGCGCTTGCGGCGCTTATGTGGTCAATCCGGGGAGCGAGCGCGAGGAGCGCCTGCCATCCAAGGTCTCCGGGGTGCGGCTGAGGCCGGGGGATCTGCTGCGCATCCAGACCCCCGGCGGAGGTGGCTACGGGAGTCCCACCAAGCGGGAGCGGAGGCGGGTGCGCGACGAGCTGCGCGATGGTGTGCTGTCCGAAGGAGTGGCACAAGAAGTGTTCGGCGTCTCCGCTGAAGGCGGACCGGAGGAGGGCGCGGAGAGATGAGCGCAGGCCCGCCGCTGGTCGAGATAACCGATCTGACCAAGCACTTCCTCGCGGCTCGGGAGCGGGTCGTGCACGCCGTTGACGGGGTGACGCTCGACATCGCGCGCGGGGAAACACTCGGGCTGGTCGGGGAGAGCGGGTGCGGGAAGAGCACCCTCGGGAGGCTGATCTGTCGGCTCGAGGACCCGACGCGGGGGAGGATCGTCTTCGACGGGGTTGACACAACGGCCCTGAGCACAGGGGAGCTGCGGGATCTTCGGCCGCGGATGCAAATGATATTCCAGGACCCGTTCTCATCGCTCAATCCGCACAAGACGGTGGAGCAGATCATCGCGCTGCCTCTCCGGATCAAGGGGGTGCGGACGAGGGCGGAGGTCCGGGATCGCGTGGCTGAGCTGCTCGGCCTGGTGGGGCTCGATCCCGGCCAGAGGCGGCGGTTTCCACATCAGTTCAGCGGGGGGCAGCGCCAGCGGATAGGCATTGCGCGTGCGCTCGCCTGCGAGCCGGAGCTGGTGATCGCGGACGAGCCGGTCGCCTCACTCGATGTCTCGATACAGGCGCAGATATTGGAGATCCTTCGCGGCCTTCAAGAGCGGTTCCGGCTGACGGCATTATTCATCTCTCACGACATCAGCGTTGTCTCGCATGTGAGCCGGCGAATCGCGGTGATGTACCTGGGGAAGGTAGTGGAGGTGGGGCCGGCGCAGGCGGTCATCGAGGATCCGCGGCACCCCTACACGCGCGCGCTGCTGGCCGCGGTGCCGCGGATAGAGCGCGGGGCCGGGGCGGCGGCGACGCGTCTGCCGGGCGATGTTCCGAGCCCGATGGCGGTGCCGCCGGGATGCCGCTTCCACACAAGGTGCTATCTGAATCAGATCCCTGAGTGCCGGAGCGTCGAGCCCGATCTGTTTGAGGCAGGCCCTGGACACCTGGTCGCGTGCCACCTGGTATCGGCGGTCGGCACGGCGGCGGGAGCAATATCGGCGGGAGGCGAATAACTGGGTTCAACGATGGGAGAGTTCGCTTTCATAATCCATCCGGTGAGCGGGGCGAAGGACGTGGCGAGGAAGTATCGCGCGCTGCGGATGCTGCCCGAGCCGGTTCTGGAGCGGCTGCTGAAGTGGATCCCTCCGAGGCCGATCTCGAAGATCACCGGGATCACCAGCAACACCGGGGCGGAGGCTCACGGGTGGTTTGTGGGGTGCCCGCTCACGCCGGCGCAGTTCATGGAGCTGCCTCAAGACTTCGTGCTAGCAAAGATCATTCGCGCGGCGCGAGTGGCCCAAGGCCTCGGTGCGAAGGTGGTGGGCCTGGGCGCGATGACTGCCGTGGTGGGCGACGCCGGAGTCACGATTGCCGATAACGTGGACATCGCGGTGACCACCGGGAACAGCTACACGGTGTGGACCGCAGTGGAGGGGGCGAGACGCGCCGCGGAGCTGATGGGGACCGATGTCTCGCAGGCGCGGGTGGCGGTCATGGGCGCGACGGGGTCAATCGGCCAGGTGTGTGTCAGGATCATGGCCGAGGAGGTGCCGCTCGTCACTCTCATCGGCCGCAATGAGCCGCGCCTCGCGAAACTTGCGGCCACCGTGGATGGGAAGGCGGACATCAAGTACACGACCGATCCGACGGCCGGGCTGAAGGAGGCGGATATCGTCATCACAGTGACCAGCGCAGTGGACACTGTGGTCCCGGGGGAGGCGCTGAAGCCCGGCGCGGTGGTCTGCGATGTGGCGCGGCCGCGCGATGTGTCCAAGAAGGTGGCGCAGGAGCGGCCGGATGTGCTGGTCATCGAGGGCGGCGCGGTGGAGGTGCCGGGGCCGGTTGACTTCCACTTCAACTTCGGCTTCCCGCCCAAGACGGCCTACGCGTGCATGGCCGAGACCATGATCCTGGCCCTTGAGGAGCGGTACGAGAGCTACACCCTCGGCCGCGACCTCTCACTGGAACGCGTCAGGGAAATCGCCGCCCTTGCCGAGAAGCACGGCTTCAAGCTCGCCGGCTTCCGCAGCTTCGAGAAGCAGGTGACGGAGGAGCACATCGAGGGGGTCAAGAGGGCGGCAGCCCGACGGTAGGGATGTTGGCTCGAACGGTCGCCGGCATCCCGCCGCGAAGAGGTGAGGGGCGCATGAATCTCAAGACAGCGTACCAAGCTCGCGACTATGCACGCTTCTACGATTGGATCTACGAGGGGATCACCGAAGACATTCCTTTCTATCTTGCAGCGGCCCGCGAGCACGGCTCGCCGGTGCTGGAGCTGGCCTGCGG
>CP070816.1:1562189-1566405 GCA_020344235.1 Armatimonadota bacterium | reverse complement strand
TTCTCTCCCGTTTCGTAGTAGGTCACGTAGGGGCCATCTGGCCGAGGTTTGTAACTGCTAGTTCTTGATCGAACCTTTTGCGTCTGCGAGCTGGGCGGAATGCCGGCAACCAATTCGCTACTGGGCGAGGCCCCAGCAGTTTGCCACGCCAGAACAGACATGAGACCGAGAATCATGAGGATGTTCATGCTCAAGGAGTGATACGTGGCGACTGACCTGCCCAGTTCCTGTGTCGTTCTCCGCATGAGAGCACCTCCTGCCGTTCGCCGCGGCGAGGCGCGGCAGTGCACCTATAGCATTAGACCCCAAGTGATAGGGCGATGTTCCGAGCGGCCGGATGAAGTTATCTGGGAGAGGGCAGGAGGCAAGCTCCTGCCCAACGTAGAGGCTTCCTTCGGCAGGCTCGGGGCAGGCCTACCCAACGGGTCGAAGGGGCGAAAGGGCAGGAGCAAGCTCCTGCCCAACGAACTTACGTGAGCATGAGACCGCCGCTAAGGACGATGGTTGTGATGGGGACGCGGCCGGAGGTGATGAAGCTGGGGCCGGTCGCGGTGGAGCTGAAGAAGTATCCGAAGCAGTTCGGGGTGACGCTGGTGGGGACGGGGCAGCACCGGGAGATGGTGCCACAGCATCTGGGGCTGTTCGGGCTGCGGCTGAACCACGATCTGGGGGTGATGAAGCGGCGGCAGACGCTGGCGGATATCACGAGCCGGACGATGCGGGGGATGTACGCGCTCCTCGGTGAGAAGCGACCGGATGTGCTGGTGGTGGAAGGGGACACGACGGCGGTGCTGGTTGCCGGGCTGGCGGCGTTCTACCGGCAGGTGCCGGTGGCGCACGTGGAGGCGGGGCTGAGGACGCGGGATCGGTACGACCCTTTCCCGGAGGAGATGAACCGGCGGCTGGTAGGGGGGCTGGCGGAGGTTCACTTTGCGCCGACGGCCGGGGCGCGGGAGAACCTGCTGCGGGAGAATGTTTCGGCCGAGAGCATCTTCGTAACCGGGAACACGTCGGTTGATGCGGTGCTGCTGGCGGCGAAGCGGCGGCCGCGGCAGGGGGCGGTGCCGGCGGGGTGGTTGAAAGGGAAACGGCTGGTGCTGGTGACAGCCCATCGGAGGGAGAGTTGGGAGAGGGGGATCGAGGAGATCTGTCTGGCCCTTCGGGACCTGGCGGAGGCGTTTGCGGAGGTCGTGATTGTGTACGCGGTGCATCCGAATCCGGTGGTGAGGGAGACGGCGGAGCGCGTGTTGGGGGGCCAGGAGCGGGTGCACCTGATCGAGCCGCCGGGGTATGTGGAGTTCGTGGATCTGATGAAGCGGTGCTATCTGATTCTGACGGACTCCGGAGGAATCCAGGAGGAGGCGCCGTCGTTGAACAAGCCGGTGCTGGTGATGCGGCGGACGACGGAGCGGCCGGAAGGGGTGGAGGCGGGATGCGCGGAGCTGGTGGGGACGGATCGGAGGGGGATCGTGGGGCGGGCGGCGGAGCTGCTGAAGGATAAGGATGCTTATCAGGCGATGGCTTCGTCGGGGAATCCGTTTGGGGATGGGAAAGCGGCGGTGCGGATCCGGCGGGCGCTGGCGTATCACTTCGGATTGAGTGGGCGGCGGCCGCGGGATTTCGCGGGGATGTGACGCGGGGGGTGCTGGGGAACGCGCCGGCCTTCTTCTCGGTAGCGAGCCGGTGTCTTCGAGTAGTATCGCGAGAAGGACCGACTCAGATGGCTGCTGTCCACGAAACCGGCCTCATGTGCGATAGTCTCGACTGTTGAATCGGTCGTGAGCAGCCAGTGGGCGGCATTGGCGAGCCGATTGCGCATCTCGAACTTGCCAAAGCTCAACCCCATGACGCGGCGGAAGAGAGCGCCGAAGTGCGCTACGCTCAGGCTGCATGCGTATGCGGCCTCGGCCATGTTGATGCGGCGGAGGGGCACCGGGCCGCGCATAGTCAGCTTGAGGGCGGGCGCTATCTGGGAGAGATGGCATGGGTGAAGGCTTGCCTTGCCGGCTGCTGTTCCGCCGCCGTCCCATTCCTTGTATAGGATGAGCAGTAACTTGAGCACACCAAGGCGCACATCCATCTCCCATGCCGGGGGAAGCTCCACGTTGCCTGGATCGAGTTCACGGACGAAACCTAGCACCTCCTGGCCCAACGTATCCAGTGCCATTCCGGCTTCCGAGAATGGCAACGTCCTACCGGGAGCGGTGGATGCCAACTCGCGACCGATGGCGAGCATCTGGGCGCGCATCTCCTGGTTAACGGCGCGGGGACGATGCCTGGGATCGGCCGCGAAGAGGCTCAACCAGGAGGTGTTGTCGAAAATGGCATCTCCCAGGAATTCGGGCAGGAAATGCAGGACGAGTTCGCCAGTTTCGGGTTCTGCGACTCGCCACCCATGTGGTTCCCAGCCGGGGTTGAGAGATAAGTCGCCGGGTAGGCAATCCAGCACTAGTTCGTCGCAGTGCCTCTCGATCCGACCGGAGAGCACCATGCTGATCTCGAAGGCCTGGTGCATGTCGGTGTCGAGCGGCATGACGTGGAGGTAACGGTTGACGTAGATGCTGACGCGCTTTTCGGGGATATACGGCGCCTCTACGGTTCTGGCGAGCATGATATTGTGCACCGTTGGGTGAAGAGAGCGGCACCCAGCATCAGCATCAGATTATACCGAAACTCAGGCCATCTGTCCAGTGACAAACGGCGCTGCGGAAGTGACAAACGGTGCTACGGAGGCTAAGCTACTTAGCTAGCAGCATCCGGGGCGTACCAGTTGGGGGGTTGAGCGGACCAGGGCCTGCCTGTCTCTCCGGGGCATGGTGGCGGCTATGGCAGACTGGTGCTCTCGGAGGTAGAGCGCGGGCCGAGTCTGGTGAAGAGCGGCCGGTGATGTGCTGTGCCCGGCCGTTGCGCGAGCGACCTGGGGGGTGCACAGAGGGGGGTAGGGCGACAGATAACACTGAGCACTAAACCACCCCCCAGGCGATGATTGGGCAGATTGCCGCACAGCGGCATGGGAGAACTAGGAAAGGAGGTGAGGCACTGTCATAAGTGCCGGTCGTCGGCCGGTCGTAATACTGCGTAGGGATCAGGGGTGATCTGGGATGAGCAGTGATGGGAAGGACGGGGTGTTCTTGCGAGTGGTGGCGGTGGCGGCGGCGTGTCTCTGTCTTGCCTTTGGGTCTGTTGCGCTGGCCGCGACGTACTACGTGGACTCGGTGAACGGCAACGATGATTATGACGGCACGAGTCCAAGCACGGCGTGGCAGAGCCTTGAGAAGGTGAACGGGACGACGTTCCAGCCGGGAGATCAGATTCTGTTGAAGGCGGACTGTGTGTGGACGGGGCAGCTGTGGCCGAAGGGGTCGGGGGCGGCGGGGAACCCGATTATGATTGACATGTACGGGACGGGTGCGAAGCCGCTGATCAACGGCGATGGTCTGGTGCAGTCCACGGTCTACCTGTACAACCAGGAGTACTGGGAAGTAAGCAACCTGGAGATAACGAACTGGGACCCGGCGGGGCCTGACATAAGGCAAGGTGTATATGTGGTGGGGCACGAGTACACGCCGGGGGTGCTGAATCACATCCACCTGAAGGACCTAGTGGTGCATGACGTCAACGGCCACGACACGGACGGAAGGAACCTGGGGAAGTGCAACGGGGGGATCATCTTCGACGTGTGGGGATGCCCGATCTCGGTGCGCTTCAACGATGTGCTCGTAGAAGGCTGTTACGTGTACCACGTTGACCGCAGTGGGATAAAGACGTGGTCGGACAACACTCGGTGGTATGAGGACCCCGAACTTCCGTGGTACTGGCAGCCGTACACCAATATGGTGATACGCAACAACGTATTGGATGACATCGGGGGCGACGGGATCGTTACCTGTCATGCCGATGCTCCGTTGGTCGAGTACAACGTGGCCAGCAATTGCCAGGCGCGCTCGAATGAGTTCAATGTGGCAATCTGGCCGTGGGACTGCGATGACGCTATGTACCAGTACAACGAGGCCTACCTAACACACCAGACCAAAGACGGCCAGGGCTACGACATTGACGGGTACAACAACCGGGCGACGTTGCAGTACAACTACAGCCACGACAACGAGGGCGGCTTCATTCTGATCTGCGGGTACGGGGCATTCAACCGCGACTCGGTGCTGAGATACAACATCAGCGAGGACGATCACATTCCGAATGTGGGTTCAATTCTGAT
>CP070816.1:1559211-1562089 GCA_020344235.1 Armatimonadota bacterium | reverse complement strand
TCCTTGAAGACCAGCCGCAGGGTGTCCTCCAGATCCGCATCCCGCACATCCAGCATAATCGCCCGCTCCTCCGCCTCCGCCCAAGCGCTGCCGACAGCGCAGACGAGCCCCGCGCACAGAACCACCACGCCCACTGCCGCCAGTAGTACCGGCTTCCTGCTGCCTACCATCTCAGCCCACCTCCTGGCTTACTCGTTTTGGCCCATCTGAGAAACAACGCCCCCTCAGTATCTTGTTCCTTATATACGTTAGACTGCCGCATTTCCGATTTTGTTCTTCTCCCGCCCATCGTCCTGACACCTTCTTCGCCGATTCTCGCCCACGCGGGGCGGAATCTCCATCTCCCCCCGAGAGGCGTCCGACAGCCCGGCAGCGAACACCTACTCGCAGCCAGTCGCCTCGATTCCGGCCCTTGCACCCCTCCGGGGAGAGGACCCATGAGCCAACCACTCTTCGGTCTCACCTGCGGAACCAAGGATGCCCTCACCAGCGCGCAGCGGTTCGGCCTCGACTTCCTCGACCTCCATTTCAGGGACGACGTGGATTCGCTCCCTCCCGCGCTGGACGCCTGCGACCTGCGCCGCACACAGTACCTCCTCAACTTCGAGGGCGCTCCTATCGGCTGGGTCCCCCCAGCATCTCTGAAGCGCGACCTGTCCGCCCGCCCCGGCTTCCTCGGCTTCATGCTCGACGAAGCAGACCACATGCAGATAAACGCCCACTGGCCGGTCATAGACTACTACGGCTACGACGACCGGCACTTCCTCGCCGAGACCGACGGCCTCGACCTCCTCTCCGCCCGCGATGCAGTCCTCTCCTCCCTCCGCCGGCGCAACCAGGCCTGCACCATCGCCGCCAAGCCTGCCGCCGTCGAGTTCCTCTTCCCCGTCATGATGCACACCACCGCCCTCGCCGGCCTCAATCTCAGCCCGAAGGTCCTCAAGGAAACCTGCGGGCCCGCCATGCTCGCCGTCGCCATGGGCGCCGCGCGCCAGTACGGCGTAGACTTCTGGATAGACGTTGACTACTGGTGGCACAACGAAGCCATCGGCCACTCCGCCGAGCGCTTCCGCTCCGCCCTGTTCCTCGCCTACTGGTCCGGAGCCACCCACATCTACGTCGAGGGCGGCGCCCACTGGTCCAACGACCACCCCGTCGGCATTGCCATCGAGAACGCCTACGCCCAGTTCATCCAGCACTATGTCCCCGCCCACCCCAGGCCCTACACCTTCCGCGACTTCCGCCCCCAGACCGCCATCATCCGCTTCGACGACACTTGCTTCGACCAGCGCCAGAGCTATCTCGGCGAATACCCCGGCCCTCTCTACGGTCACCTCCCCGCGGGCCCCGAGAACACCGAGTGGCTCAACATCTGGAGCCTCCTCTCCCACGGCTTCCTCCGCACCGATTCCGTCTCCCACCAGTGGGAGGCCCGCCGCTTCGACTGCCGCACCCTCTTCGCCCCCCTCCAGAACGTCGCCGTCTACGACCACGAAGTCACCTACGACACCCTCGCCGGCCTCCGCCTCATCTTCCTCACCGGTGTCACCATCAGCCCCGCGACCCTCGAAGCCGTCCGCCGCTCCGTCAAACAGGGCGCAACCTGCGTTCTCCCGCCTCGCCTCGCCCCTCCCGATTCCGGCCTCGCCAACGCCAAGGAAATCACCTGCGTAGAGGATGGCCCCGGCCGCTGGCTCGTCGTCCCCGACTTCTACCGCCTCCACTACGAATGCTTCTGCGCAGGCCCCGTCACCCCCATCCTGCGCGACACACTCGATGGCCTGACCGGCGACGGCGACCACCTCGTCTACGACTTCGGGAAGTGGACCGCTCGCTTCGCCCAGAAAGGGGGGGACTACCCGCGCCACGACCTCATGACCTGGCACGTCCCCCTCACCCAGGCCGGCGCCGACCCCGACCTTCTCGAGGTCGAAATCACCGAGAACACGGACTGAAGGCGCACAAATCCCGCTGGCACCGCGTTTGACATTCCCCCCTCTTCTGGGTATCATATGCACAGAAGCGCATATGACACCATGGACAAGCTCCTACGAATGCTGAAGGCTCTCGCCGACCCCACCCGCGTCCGCATCATCCAGTTGCTTCAGAAGCGTGACGAACTCTGCGTCTGCGAGATCGTGGACACCCTCCAGCTCCCCCAGTACTCCGTATCCCGCCACCTCGGCATCCTCAAGGCCGCCGGCCTCGTCGTTGACTGGCGTCAGGGCAAGTGGATGCACCACAGGCTGGACCCGGATCTGTCCAAGCAGGACCGCGCCGTCGTCGCCGCCGTCTGCGCCCGCGCCGACGCCGAGGCCGTCCACCGACAGGATGCGCGCCGCCTGCGCCAGCATCTCCGCCCCCGCGTCAAGGGCGAGGTGGTCGAACGCAAATGCTGACCCCGTCTTTTTTCGATTCCCGATATGCAGATATGTACATGAGTCCACCTATCGAGACGCCAGCGGAATGAGCCAGACACCCACCTCGCGGCTGAGCTTTCTCGACCGCTACCTCACCCTCTGGATATTCCTGACGATGGCCGCCGGCGTCGCCCTGGGCTACCTCGTCCCGGGCGTCGTCGGGTTCATCACCCGCTTCCAGGTGGGCACCACCTCCATTCCCATCGCCGTGGGCCTCATCCTCATGATGTACCCGCCCCTCGCTAAGGTCCGCTACGAGGAGCTCGGCAACGTATTCCGCAGCCGCAGGGTTCTCTATCTCGCCCTCCTCATGAACTGGGTCGTCGGCCCCATCGTCATGTTCCTCCTCGCCATCCTTCTCCTGCGCGGCCTCCCCGAATACATGGTCGGCGTCATCCTCGTCGGCCTCGCCCGCTGCATCGCCATGGTCCTCGTCTGGAACGACCTCGCCAAAGGCG
>CP070816.1:1554227-1559111 GCA_020344235.1 Armatimonadota bacterium | reverse complement strand
TTACCTGGCGCGCGGCAAGGTCCTGCGGTCCTACGATGTTCCACTCTCTGACCTAGTGGCTTCACCTCCGTACCAGGCCGAACTGATCTATCGAGGCCCCAGTCGTGTACGTGTGGCCCGAGGTGTAAGAGCTAGGCTTCGCACACAAGTTGAAGAAGAGGCACGGGATCTGCTAGTCCGCTCCTTCGACGTTCCTGCTGAGCGGGTTGCCGAAGTCTATGCCGAGGCGCGGCGCATGGGCTACGGTCGGCTTGTGATGGCCCAGCAGCGACTTCGAGTGCTGGAGGCGAAAGAGCGCGAGTTACTGGTTGCCGGAGAGCTTGCGGCCGCGCGTGACACCGAAGTTGAAGTGCTGACAGCACAGGTCCGGGCCGAGAGGGCCCGGGGACTGCGGGCAGAGCTTGAGGAGGCGCGGGCCGCACTGAGCGAAGCGGAGGAGGCCGCGGGTCGGGTGGCCGCAGAGCAGGAGGTCGCTCTCGTGGGGCGGGAGTCTGACCGGCGCTTGCGCGATTACCTGAGAGGCTGGGTCAACCGACTGAAGGGCGAACCGAAACAGAGGGCCTATCGGGTTCACCGCAACAAGGCAGGGGACTGGGTGCGGGATGCGCGGCAGAAGCCGGTCGGCTGGATAACGGAGTCACAGCTAGGGGAGATGGCCGCGGAACTCCAGGTCGAACCGGCGGCCTTGCTGGCACGGCTGAAGGATCTGGTGCGCCGCGGGCAAGCGAAGACGGAGGCCTTTCAGATTGTCTTCGGCCAGAGGGCACGGATCAAGAACTGGGCAGAGCTGGAAGAGGGCATGACCGCGACGGAGATGCGGGCCGCGTTGAAAGTGCTGAGGGAAGAGGCGGGGCTGACACGGGAGGGTGCGCCGCGGTATGCGACGCGGTGGGCCAGGATGAAGCCGGAGGAGAGGGCCGAATCTTTGCGAGGCGGTGGCTACGGTCCAGCTCAGATACCGCGGGGCGGTGAAGAATGGCACTATCCGACTGATCCCACGAAACGCGTCCGGGCTAAACCTGGCAGGCCAGACTCTGGCGTTGAGGGTCCAGCTACGGAAGTCGAAGCACTGGGTTTCCAGGTTGAAACTGCCTGCGAAGGCCACCTCGATCAAATCAAACCCAACCGCATCCTGGAATCTGGAATCACTGTCAAAAGATTGCCAGGCGACCGAGAGCATGACATCCTTGACGGTCTTCTCAGGCAGGGTTGGCGAGAGGTACATCCCGCTGATCCAGATCTTCCAGAGCACATAGCCCGCCGTGTCTTCCTACCAATCTATGAGGAGGGTGGGACCGGCCGCCTATTCGCGCGGCTGATGGCGGATATGCCAAAAGCCGAATCGGATGGCCTGAGATTCTTTGTCCAGAACGAGAAGCTCTACTCAGAGATGAGGATTCGCGGCTTCAGGGACATTGACATTCAGGGGTTTTGGGATAGTGCGCGAGACATCGGATGGCGGAATGCCCTGCGGGACATAGACCGCGCGGCACAGCGAGACGTGAGTGGCCTTGCCTGGAAGGATCTGCCTCCCGAAGCCCAGGCCGCCTTCCGCAAGGCCACAAAGGCCCCGCGCGCGAAACCCCCTGAGCCAGCGGAGTATGCCACATATCGTCAGGCCTACGCTGAGGCGAGGGAAGCCGAACAGCGCCTCGCGCGGGCGGAAGGACTGGCCGCACCCCCCACACCAGCCGCCCAGGTTGCAGAGGAACTCGCGCTCGTCCGCAGGGCAAAGAATGAAGCCCTGACCGAGATTGACCTCTACAAGTGGGCTCGGAGCAGGCAGACGCGCCGGCGCTGGTTCCCCCAGCAGGCCGATGCGGCCGCAGAGGAAGCGAAGTTGGAGGCGATGGGCGACATCTGGGCCGACGCGCTGGAGCGCGGCTGGGACCCCGAGGCCTTGCAGGGACTCTCGAAGCTCCGTGACTTCGTGGCAGAGAAAGAGAACTACCTGGGCTACACGCTGGCAGACCTGGGGATCATCAGCCTGAAGACCGCGGAACGGTGGAAGGACATTCACCTGCGGCGGGTCGTCCCGTTCTTCCGGCGCCAGAACATCAGAGAGATGCGCGCATGGCTCGAAGCGCACGGGCCTGAGCATATCGGGGAGCTTGTGTCTCGGGCACTCAGGGGCGGGCGCTTTGCTGAGCGGGCCCGCTACCGGGTAAGGATTCCCGAGGCGATCCGTCGGCCGCGCAAGATGCCGACAGCGGAACCGCCGGAATATCTGGGGACCGAACTCGTAGCCTTCGAGGATCGCTTCGCTGAGGGGCAGCGACTTGGGATGCTCGCTCAGATTCGGATGGAGGGCCTGCGGGATCTAGCACAGAAGCTCAGTGTTGACCCTTTGGAGTACGCGGCCCTTCCCAAATGGCAGCAGGCCCGCTTCCGCCTGATTCCCGAGAGCAAGGCTCTGGGCCCTCTCGGTGGCCGCTATGTAGATGAGGCAGTGGAGAAGATTCTGTACGACTGGGAGCGGATACCCGGCGTCATGGAGAGAATCGTCAGCATCTTCAAGCTGTTCAAGGTGCCGATGAGTACGGCGACGGTCGCTCACAACATCGTCACGAACAAGGTTGCGCTCTGCCTGGAGTTCGGTATCGAGCCGGTGCTACCACACAATCTTCTGGCCGCTGCGCGGGAACTTGCCGGAGAGGGCAGCGGCCTCTGGGCCATGCACCGAAACGCATACCCCCTGGGTGCCGGCATCTGGGCGAATGCCGAGGTCCGGGCCGGTCTGACGCGGATGGCACGGGGCAAGACCGGCGCGGGCCTCTACAACACAATCAACGATCTCGTGCTGGAGAATGCGGCCCGAGGGTACGGCGCGGTTGAACTTCTGGACAAGTGGTCGGCGGCGAGGTTGGAGATCCTGCGGGGCGTTCCGGCAGCCGCAGCCATGAGGCGCGCCGACCGGACGCTCCTGAACTATGGGCGCATGCCGCAGTTCATCAAGACGATGCGGCGGCACCCGTTGGGAATCCCGTTCTGCAGCTACGTCTGGGGAATGGGCACCGATGTTATCCCGCACTGGATGAAGCGTCACCCCGGAAAGATGTGGGCGATCTACAAGGCGCCCCACCTCATTACGGAGGCTTCAGGTGAGCATGACCGCATAGAACTTGAGAGGGCCTGTATGCCTGCGCACCTGGAGCCCGCGCTGATGATGCGGGTGGGTACGGACTGGGACGGTGCGGGCCTCTGGGTTCCACTCTCTCGGGCCTTGCCCTTCTCCGAATACTTGGAAGGGACAGTGCTCGCGGCCAAAGAGGGATGGGAGGACATTCAGAAGGGTGGCATGGGCGTCGGGTTGGAGACGCCGCTGCGGATCGTCTCTGGGATGGGGTCGCCAGCCTACACGCTCTTTGCTGACCTCAACGCTATCGCCGCGGGTGACAGGCCGCTGATGTACGGTTACGCACAACTTGAAGACCCTAGCCTGGGCGGCAAGATCATAGCGATGGGCGCTAGGGTCGGTCGGGATATCGCGCCTGGCATTCTGGTGGACGCGATTCGCGTTGCGAAGGCTGACGGTCCGACGATGGAGCGGCCTTGGCAGCGGGACAAGAGGCTGGAGGCCATCCGGGCAGCCGGTATACCCATTGTGCGGGTCCGCCCTGACCTGGAATACTTCCGGGCATTGGAGCAGGCGGGGAACACGATCCACATGGCGACCGGACGCGCGCTCACTGCGAAGACCAAGCAGCAGAAGTGGTTCTGGGAGCGCGTTGGCAACCGGGCGCAGAAGCGACTTGATCTCCTGATGCGCCTTGGGCCTCCCCCTGGAGGTGCCGAGCTGCCCTTCGAGGCAGTCCGCGATGTCGAAGAGATGTTGATATTCCGCGAGTCCCCGGAGGCCGCCGAGTGACACGGGTAGCACTGGCACGAGACCTGGGCCTGCACCTTCTGGGCCACCCGTACCTCTACGGTGGCAAGCCTGTCGTGCTGGACAGATTGCCGACGCCAGATGAGCCTTTGGACTGCAGCGGCTTCGTCTACCTGCTCCTGGCTGCACGCGTGAGGATCGGCGAGGATGTACTCGGTGCAGGCTTGCAGTTCATCGAGAAGGGGAACGGCAGCGCCGCCATTCACATCTTGCTCGGAAGCTGGAATCAGGAACAGTGGTCCCGTCGGATCTCGGTAGCCGACGCACTGGAGAATGTCGGGTGCTTACTGTTCAGGCACACTCGGGGGGGCCATCCTCGTCACGTTGGCTTTTCTTTGGGTGCGGGGCACACGCTGGAGGCGGTCGGGGGCAGAGTCGGAATGGTGACGATCTTTCGGCCAGCGGAGAACGCGCGTGACCGCTGGGATGCAGGGGGCAAATACGACGCGCTCTACCAACCATGATCCGACTGCTGCGCAATGAAATCGAGAAGTGGCTGAAGCGAGGGGAGTTCAGCCGCGCCGACCTGGGCTTCTGGGGCCTCGTCTGCTTCGGGATCGGCGTCGCGTTTATGACAGTCGCCTGCGTGATCGCGCAGGCAAGGAGGAGAAAGAGATGTTCGGACGATGGGCATGTGTAGTGGCCGTACTACTGCTGTGCGCGACGCCTGCGGTCGCGAACGACCTCACCGACTGGCTGCAAAGCCCGGGCAGCGAAACGCTGGAGATCGGGCAGGCGTTCCTTGACTTCACCAAGGACACCGTGACGGACCCGGACGGCATCGGGTTTGGCCTGATCGCCGGGACGGAGGCCAACGCCTGGACGGTTTCCTTTGACCGTGACTGGAGAGTACAGACAGGCGTGGCCCAGGTGCCGCAACTTGACCTCGCAGTGCTCTGCGGCCTCAGGGTGGAGACGGGCGCCTGGCTCAGGCAATTCCTCCGCGAGCACCGGGATCACCTGAGCTGCCGCCTGACGGGCCGTCCCGAGGGAGATGG
>CP070816.1:1551092-1554127 GCA_020344235.1 Armatimonadota bacterium | reverse complement strand
ATAGTCGCGGCCCGGACGGCGCGAGTCTCTCAGTGGCGCTGGGGTAGGAGGGAGTGCCAGATGAACAAGCAATCGAGGAGAGATTTCATCAGGTCATGCCTCTATCTGGGGGCATCGGGGCTGGGTTGTGCGTGGACCACCCTGCTTTCGGCCGGATGCAAACGAAAGGCCCCTCCAGCCTCCTCGCCTCAGCTCCGTGACCACGGCGAGGCCCGGCCGCGGGCGGCTGAGAGGGCGGTGGGCATTCGTGCCGATTTCGAACCTGCCTACCTCGCGTTGCACAGAAGCGGGGAGTTGAAGAAGCGGGGAGAGGAGCTGTGGGAGGTGCTACAGAGCTGCCGGCTGTGTCCCAGAGAGTGCGGGATCAACCGGCACCGGCATGAGGGCTTCTGTCACGCCTCCGCGCAGCTCGAAGTCTCCTCACACCATCCGCATCGCGGTGAGGAGAGGCCGCTTGTGGGCAAGGGGGGCTCGGGGACCATCTTCTTCACTAACTGCTCGCTGAGATGTGTGTTCTGCATCAACTGGCAGATCAGTCACGAAGGGAAAGGGAAACCGAGGAGCATCGAGGAGTTGGCGGACATGATGCTCGACCTCCAGAAGTGGGGCTGCCACAACGTCAACCTGGTTACACCGACCCATTACTCTCCTCACATCCTGCTGGCGGTTGACATGGCGGCAGGAAAAGGATTGAAACTTCCCCTGGTGTACAACACCTGTGGCTGGGAGCGTCTGGATATACTGAAGAAGCTCGATGGCATAGTTGACATCTACCTGCCTGATTTCAAGTACTCGCAGGGCGAGATGTCGGCCAGGTATTCGGCTGAGGCATGGGACTATCCAGATGTCACGAAAGCATCCTTGCTCGAGATGTACCGTCAGGTGGGAACGGCCAAGCCTGCGGATGATGGTCTCATGTATCGGGGATTGATGATACGCCATCTTGTGATGCCGAACGACGTTGGGGGCACGCGAGAGGTGATCCAGTGGATCGCTGAGAACCTTCCCAAAGACACTTACCTGAACATCATGCCCCAATACACTCCCACCTACCGAGCATCCGAGTTCCGCGACATCTCCCGTCGAATCACCCGCGAAGAGTACGAGGAAGCCATGACGTGGGCGAGGGAAGCGGGCCTCACCAACCTGAGTGCGTAGTGGAGGAGGCAGGCTCCTTCCACGCGAAGGACTGAAACCAAGGAGTTGGGGCTCGTCGGCGCGCCCTGACTGTGATTGAGGAGACCCCGTACGAGCAGCGCGGAAAGGGGTCGAGGATGTGGATCGCGAACTGGCTGGCCCGGAGGCGCGAAGCGGCCGCGGCCACTCAGGTGGAGCGGCTCTCGCGCGTAGTGACGTCGGAATCTGCCACCTACGCCCAACGCTCGAACGCGGCAAGGAGACTTGGGAGAATCGGACCGCGAGCCAGGTCTGCCATTCCAGCACTGCTCGCCGCACTGAAGGCCGACCGATTTGAGCGGGCGCAGGAAGGTGTACTACTTGAGGAGCCGATTACATACGAGGACTGTGTAAGACTCTGGAGGGAAGGGCTCACTGACGGCCTGTGCGATGATATCGTCATATGCTCGGGCGACGCCCGAGCGCACGTGCGGGATGATCGAAGATGTCGTGTCCCAGATGGGAGACGGCCGATATACGGCGCTCGGGCACGAGGAGATCCACATCGAAGCTGACTTCGAGAGCGTTCGGCCTATTCCAGACCTGCTCGACGAGCTGACAGGCTTCGGCTAGGTGGCACTCCCGAGGGCGCTGAGCAGTACCCGATGCTGAATGCCCAGGCGCGTCACGCGGCCTGGCGGGGATGTGGCTCCGGCCCGCAGTGGAGGTACATTTGCACACAGGGCTCGTCTTCGTCGGAGACGAACTCGTGGCACTCGCCGGGCGCGATCATCATCACGTCGCCCGCGGAGAGGTGCTCGACCCCTGAGTCCAATTGGACGTGGGCCTTTCCCTGGAGGATGACATATATCTCCTCGTCGTCGTGAACCCCCCAGGGCACTTTCTCGCCCGGCCCCCTGAACTCGACGGCTGCCTCCTGCCAGATGTAGGCTCCCTCGACGATGCCGGAGAAAACGTGCCGGCCCGCGCACGCAGGCAACTCACTCAGTCGATAGCGCTTCACTTGCGATCTCCTTTCGGCTTAGGCCTAGTTGGTTGTAGACGTTTCGCCAGCGCTCGCAATGGCTCCCATGAGTAAACTCCGGCCGGAAGCCCAGGTCCAGGTAGAGCTTGATGGCCGGGAGGCGGAAGTCATCGGTAGTGAGCAGGGCCCCACGCAATCCCATTTGGCCGAGTCGCTGCAGAACGGAGAGCACCAGTGCGCGCCCCAACCCATGGCCGCGATGTTCGGGAGCGACCGCCAACATATGCAGGTAGCCCGCCGAAGAGGGAGCATCCTTGGCACGCCGCGCCCAGGCCGTCCCGACCGGCTCCTCGCCTGATGTCGCGAAGAGAAGGTCGGCCGGCTCGAAGCCCGACGCCGCGGCGATCTCTTCCTGGAGGCGCTGCTGGGTGTAATCGCCACCAATCGCTTCCTTGATGAGGCGGCACCAAGCGGCTTGGTCGCCCGGCCGGTAGGTTCGAATGGAGTAACCCGCGGGCAGTGTGACGGCGGGCACACGATCCAGCGACGGGAGCACCATCCGCAGTTGGGGCTGCACCATAGCTCAGTGAATGCTAATGGCCGGCGCAACCTGTGTCAAGGGGAAACCGCGCGGCCGCCCTCGGAGAAGGAGCTATAGCCCTTTCGCGCCAATATCCAATGGGCAGATGCCGGCCGCCGCATGGGGTGGGAGCGGAGGTTCGGGAAAGCAGTGAGAGGAGATGGAAGCGATGGGCACCCAGGACTTCGGACTTATCGGGCTGGCTGTGATGGGACAGAATCTGGCCCTGAACGTTGAGAGCAAGGGATTCTCTGTTGCTGTGTACAATCGCACCGCGGCGCGGACCGAGGAGTTCATGGATAAGCTGGGGGGCGGCAAGAAGTTCGCGGACACTTACTCCATACCCGATTTCGT
>CP070816.1:1548368-1550992 GCA_020344235.1 Armatimonadota bacterium | reverse complement strand
CAGCCGCTGTCGGCCTCACCGCCCCCAAGGCGAAGGTGAAGACAGCTCCGCCGCCTCCTGCGCCCACCGCCTCCAAAGAGCCGATCTCATTGCAGTCTCGCCTCCGAGAACGCCTCCTCGAGCCACCGGAATGGCGTCCCCCTACCCTGCGAATGGTCCTCAACACCACCTCACCAAGTCGCCGGGACGCTCCCCTGCGGACTGCTATCCCAGGCGGCACGGATGCCGACCTCGAAGCACCGGCCGGCGACTACGCGACTCTGCAGCCGCAGCAGTTGGGGCAGGCGTATCAGCCAGACGCGCGCCTCCATGGGAGCATGTACACCCTTCTCCGAAACGGCTACTCGCTCTCCCTCCAACAGCAGCAGAATGTCGCCCTGGTGCCGATATCGTTTGACCTCCCCAGGGGTGAGTTCGCGCTTCACGCGGAGTCTGCGGGGCACTACGTGATTGCCCTTCACCTCTCCAACCCGCAGAACACCAGCTACGGCTTCCACAACAAGCTGCAGCGCCTCGAGTTCGAGCAGCACGTGATCCCCGTCATTACCACATTGGTTCAGCAGGACGAGACAATCCAGAGCGGCGCCACCTTCGTGGTGCCATGCCTCATCCAACTTGACGCGGGCGAGTGGGTGAGTTTCTACTGGTACCTGCAGGGAGGGAACGTCCTCTTCCACGCCTTGACGGTGGACAAGGTGGGCTAGCGCGCCGCCCCCGTGCTGCAAACACACCCTCGGCTGGACTCAGCGCCGCAGTCTGAAAGTCGCGCCGTCAGGGAGTCGGCCCCTGGTCAGTCAAAACAGATGTCCCGCCCCTCCTGCACCGCCTCCGCCAGGGCCACGGAGTCCACCGCCTCCTCGGCCGACGGAGAGGGTCGGCGCCCCTCCTTCAGCGCGGAGATGAACTCCACCGCCTCCCCATAGAACCCGCTCGATATGAACTGCGGCTCGATGGGATACGTCTTCACCTCCCCGCCCTCCCCCTCCAGGCAAAGCTCGGCCCTGCCGTCCAGGTCCGGTCTGGGATGCGCCTTCCAAGGAAGAGTGAAGCTGATCGCCTTCTTCGCACCGAATGCAGTGTACGTCTCATCCAGCATCCCGGACGTAGGCAGGATGTCACACCGCCCCTTCGCCCCCGACTCGAACACCATATCAACATGGAAGTTGAAGACGCCCGAGGCCGATTTCACTCTCGCGGTCCGCGCCGACTTCATTCTCCCCACCGCCGCCTCCGCCAGCGCCCGCACGCAGTCCAACAGATGAATCCCGGTGCCGAACGCGAACTCCTCATCCATCCGGTCCGGCCGCAGCATCCGCGCGTAGACATACTCGAACGGCCCGTGCTCCCTCGCCCACTCCAACGCCTGCCGCGTGCACGGCGCCCACCGCCGATTGAAGCCCACCATATTGGGCGTGCCCGTGCGCCGCGAGCTCTCCGCCAGCTCCGCCGCCTCCTTCAGGTTGGCTCCCGGCGGCTTCTCGAACAGCACCGGCACCCCGCGTTCGAGCACTTGCGCCACAACTTCGCGAGTCGCGGTGATGGGCGTCACCACCCAACAGGCATCGGGCTTCTCTTTATCGAGCATTTCGTCGAGAGACGTGTACGTGCGCTGGAACCCGAATCTCCGGCAGAACTGCTCGGCGCGCTCGACGTTGCGGCGCACGCACAGTGCGGCCAGCTCGATTTCTCCGGGGTGCTCCTTCGCGTAGTGGGCGAGGGTGGGGCCGTGCACGGCGTCGGACCAGTAACCGGCGCCCACGAAGACGATTCTGAGCATCGTGGCTCCTTCCGAGATGGGCAGACAGTGGTGGATTGATTCGTGAACGAGGCCGCCGAGGCCTCCTTGGGGGAAGCCCGTTTGACAAGAGCGCTCGGTAGCAGACGCGGCCCCAGCCCCCTGGCGCCGTCACCTCGCCCGCCAAAGTTGGGCCCAGGGGCTCGTGCACCGCGGCCGGCGCGCTAATCCCTGGCGGAGAACTCGGCCCACAGCGGGTAGTGGTCGGAGATGCGGAAGGAGAGCTGGTTGTTGGTGAGGCCGCGGCACCTCATCACGATGTCGGCGAAGTCGAAGTGCCCGCCGCGGAGATAGGTGAGCGATAGGGCCGGGACGTTGGCATCGCCGGTGAACCAGGCGATCTGGTCGTAGTGCTTTTCGAGCGGATCTTCTTGGTCGGCGAAGATGGTTCGGGGCACCCGGTGCAGGTCCGGCGGGACGGTGAGGCCGGTGCTGGTGAAGGCCTGGTATAGCGCGCTGCCGTGGCGGTCTATGTTGAAGTCGCCGAGCGCGATGAGGTTGTGATCCCAGGCGTTGATCTCACCGGCCCAGTCGGAGAGCCAGCGCGCGATGGCCGTCAGCTCGGGCACGCGGTCGGCGGCGCGACCGCCCCAGATTACATGCAGCGTGACCAGGATGAACGTCTTGTCGCCGGAGCGGAAGCTGACCGCGTAGGGGGTGCGGGCGAACTGCCGGCGCAGCGCGTCCTCTGCAATCTCGGACAGCCACTCCGGGGGCACCACCAACTCGCAGGCCAGGCCGGACATGTTCACCTTGCGGGTATCGAAGAGGAAGGCTATCCGCTCGCGGTCGCCCATCCGGCCGCGGGTAGTGTCGGTCAAGGTGAAGT
>CP070816.1:1545199-1548268 GCA_020344235.1 Armatimonadota bacterium | reverse complement strand
GGGGATGATGCAGCCTGGTGGGCGCTCGCGCAGCAGGCGGGATTCTGAGTGGCTGCTCGACAAGCCCAGGGCCGGGGCGCTCGTGTCAAAAGGGGGTCTACCAAAGCAACAGGTAGAAGCGTGCGAGCGGCCCAGGCGATTTCCGGGCAGACCGATTGAGACCCTACACTTGCGCCACGTCGAGCCCTTGATGACCAGACTGGAGCCCTTGAGGCCACTCCTCCCCGAAGAACGCTGTAAGCTCGTCGAGTTCGGTCAGGCACATTCTCAGGTCCGTGACCTCTCGGCTGTCCGGTGTGTCCGTCCCGAGCCCCTCTACGAGGCGCACGGCGTCGCTCAAGCGCGCTTGCCGCAGCATATCGGCGACACGCATCGAGGCTTGTGGCTCGGACGAGACCCTCTCGTGGTCGAAGATATCGATCGCGTGGGAGACGACGTCGCTTGCCGCTCGCATGACATCGAGCGCCGTCTCGGCGCCGGGGACCGACTTCAGACCGCGGATGATCCGGATCAGCCGCCCCTCGAGGTAGTAGACCCGCCATCCGGCATCGCTGACCTTCACTTCCACCTCCTGCAAGCCGTCATCCCTGAGCGTCAAGGCCAACCCCCTAGTAGAGCCGATCACCTTGACCCGCGCAAGGGGTGGGACTCGAGCCACAGGGTCGCCCGGTGAGACGCGGACCGGACGGTGCTATCCTGACGGCATGTGGAAGAAGCGGCTCACCATCTCCGCCGGGGTCGTCCTCCTGGCCGTGGGGACGGTCGCCGTCCTCTGGCACGTCCTCGACTGGCCCCCGCCGAGGTTGATCCTGAAGTACGGGTTTCCCCCGGCGGGCGGGCCGACGGGGCGGACGGAGACTGTCGGAGACCTAGAACTCATCGAGGTCGACACTCGTTACGCTTGGGCGGACAGCCAGTGGATTGAACAGTGCGAGCCCTTGTGGATATCAAGGGCGTTTCCAGACCTTGACTCTGGCTGGTTCACGCGCGAACAGCGCCCACACGGGCCGCTGCTCAGTTACGCTACGGCTCCAGAGTTCGCACTCGCCGGGGTCTTCGACCCGATTGGCGACCCGCTTCCGATCGCGAGTGGAAGCGACCCCGACAGTGTCATCTACCTTGCTCGTGTTCGCTACGTCTGGATCCCCCCCGAGGACTAGACTAGGGGGAGTGGGGGGAGCTCACGGAGGGGATGTACGCCCTGCGTACGAACCTGGATGCGTCCTCGTGGAGCGCCGAGGACCTCTGGGAGACGTACGTGAGGCTGACCGACGCGGAGGCCGCGTTCCGCACGAAGAAGCACGACCTGGCCCTGCGCCCGATCTGGCATCAGAAGGCTGACCGCGTCCGGGCGCACATCCTGGTGTGCTTCCTCGTCTACGCCGAGATTTCCCAGATCGATCGAACATGATCAACGCACCACCATGATTCTAGCGCCTTCTGCCTCTCGGGGCGACGGTGAGGGGGCGAGGACGACCTTTTCACTCGTCGATGCGACATCCACAGGGGCTCTGGGCTCGAATGAGAGCGCAGAAGATCGCTTCTTGGCGCTGTCTGTCCAGACCGTCCCTGACACCGCCTGACTCTGACGGTTTCCAGGAAGCATGGTCACCCGACCGACCCACTCGGCAGCGGCGGCGGATCCCGCAGGCGGGCGATCCGCCGCAGGATCGCTGCAAACAGCCTCTTCGGCACCGCCACCTCCGCCATCTGGAAGATCACGTACCGGGCATGCTGCACGACCTTCGCCCCGATCTTGACCAGCTTCTCCCGCAGCGTCGTCAGCGACCAGTGCGCCACGGGCTTCGGCAGCGCAAGCCGCCGGAGGAAGTTCCCGAGGTTGTACGCCAGCACGAAGAGCTGAAGGCGCACCTGGTTGTCCACGAAGTCATGGCAGGAGAGCCGCGTCCACTTCACCGCGTTCTTCCCCTCCTTGATCCACTGCTCCGCCGTCCCGCGGCCGTTGTAGAACTCCACCACCCGCCTCATCGAAACACCGAGGCTGGTGACGATGAACCCGGTGCGGGGAAACAGCTCTCCCTTGTGCCACTCGATCTTGGACACTACGCGCCGCTCCCGCGTCCAACTCTCGGCTTGGTACACGAACTCGTGGTACCAGACGATCGGTCGGTTCGGCGGGCGGCCCACGGGACGCCGGAGGAAGGGCGCGATCTCTCGCCTCAGCACCTCGTTGGCCGGAAGCCGGATGGCGTAGAGATAGCCCTCGGACTCCAGGTACTCGTAGATCTCGGGCTTGGCGAAGGCCGCATCCCCGCGGAAGAACCGGGGAATGTCCAGGTCCCCATACCGCGACACGACCGGCTCCAACACGGACCGCCAGTCATCGGCACTGGCGACGTTGCCATGGCGAAGGAGCGCCCTCTCCACGTCCCCGAACTGATTGAAGCAGAACAGCGGGTGGTAGCACTCGCAACCGAAGTAGCCGTTGTAGGCCGAGCCTTCCTGCCGGCCGTAGGTCTCGCTGACCGAGCTGTCCACGTCCAGGATGATGCGCCGGATCGCCTGCCGCCCACGCACCGCATCGATCCACCGACCCGGCATGTCCTTGAGCGCTGACAGGTTCTCCTGCTCGGTCAACACCTGGGTCTCGAAGCGGCCCATCTGACTCGTCGAGGCAGCGGAGCGGCTCTTGGCTCGCCCGCCCACCACATGGCGCAGGACCGGATCCACGGAGAGGCGTTCCGCGTCATTCGTGTCCTCGTAGCCCGCCAGACGACTGAAGATGGACTGGCGGAACAGGGCGATGACCTTGTGTTGTGTGTTCTTCCCGGTCCGCCATTCCGGGAAGGTCTCCTCGGTCATCGCCGTCAGGCGCAGAGCCTCATCGAGCTCCCGGTAGGCGAGGAGCCCAGCGTCCGAGGTGACGTTCGAACCATGGAATTCGAGCTTCAGGCTACCGTCGAATCTCACCCGCAAGGCGCTTCGGCGGCGTTCACCCATGGGATTCTCCGGACTTGACGACCTCGAAGGCGGGAGAAGCCAGCATTCATGCGGCCTCGCGAGGTTCTATTCTACTGGGCTCGCTACCGCGACCTGGGAAATCCGGGT
>CP070816.1:1530642-1545099 GCA_020344235.1 Armatimonadota bacterium | reverse complement strand
GCTGCTATCTAAACACCACCCCCACCCCAGCACCCCGCCCCCGCCACGAACCGGAGGTTATGAGGGGAGCGGGGCCTGGGCGCGCCCGTGCCCGTTGCTGCGCCCGGAGGTGGTGGAGAGACGGGTGGCAGGGAGCGGAGAGGTGTCACGAGGTGGTCACGGGGAGGGAGCGGAGGAGAGCCAGGGGTAGATGAGAGAGGCGAGGCGGGCGAGGTGGCCAGAGGCACCGGAGAGGGCGGCGGCTATGACGGCGACGACGAGCCAGAGAGGAGCTTCAATTGTGCAGCGGCGACCGACAACGCGGACGAATCCATTAGGGGAGCGGCGGGGTGGCCGGGTGGGTAGGCTGTGAGAGTGTCGTCTGGATGGAGGCGGCATATCATCCCCCTAGCTGAGAGGCGGTGCGCGAGTTCGGTGGGGGATGAGGCAGAGAATGACCAGGTGAGTTTGCGGGTGTCCTTGCCGGGCGGAGGCTCGGTGAGATGTGCAAAGAAGCCACGGGAGGCGCGGTAGCGCTTCATGCCGGGAGGGACGTAGGGGTCCTTGGCGAGATACTTGGAGACGTAGGCGATGAGGTCTGAGTGGGAGTGAATGCGCCGGATATCGACGATGGGGGCGCCAGTGAGGGCGGCCCAGGTGTTGGAGAGCCAAGCTTGGGGGAGGAAAGGTCCGTTGAAGACGAGGTGGGCGTGGGGCCAACCGGCGCGGGTGCGCTCCCAGACGAGCAGGTATTCAAGAGTGGATTGGGGATACTTGCGACGGAGACGCTTGATGAGGGTGTCAATGCGCTGGGACATGAAGCGGAAGGCGGCAGGGGGGGAAGAGTGGCGGGCGGGGTTGCAGGTAAGGGTGATGAGAGAGTAGGCGTCGACGGAGGCGAGACGGGAACGAAGGCGTGCCTTGTTGCGACGAGAGCAGACGGGGCAGCCCCAGGAGCGGCAGCGGAGGGGGACAGCGTGGATAACTCCCTCGTCATCTTGGGCGACAGCACTCCACTGGCCGCAGAATCCGGGCATGTGCACCTGCCTGGGGACTGCCCCGACGCGGAACTGCTGAGGGGATTGTACACCTGTGCGGTGAAATGTGCTAGGGGGTGTATCAAGTGAAGCGTGTGGGAGGGGCATGATGTATTCGCCGGCCCCGCGACAGGTGGCGAAGGGACTGCCGTTGAGGTAGAGCCGCGCGGTGCCATTTAGAGTGAGGCGCAGTCGGTAGGGGATCCGCCATTCGCCGGGGCGGGGCAGGCGGAAGGGGATGCGATACCAGCCGACCCCCCATGTCGCGGCCGGCTCTCCGCCCTGCGCGCGCCAGGGCCCGAAGCGGAGCAGGTGCCAGCGGCGCGTGTCCGCGTCGGAACTCGCCCAGCCGGCATCTTCTCCGCGGAGGCCGGGATACAGGTCCCAGCTATCGAAGACGGTCTGACTGTCGGCTGCGACGAGCATCACCTCGGGGAGTCTCTGGGCAGGGCCGGTCGGGCCAGCGGGGCTGAGGGCGCGAGGGAGGAGGTGAAGCAGGATCTCGATCTCATTGTCACCTGCTTTGAGGAAGTCTGAGACATCCGCGCGCCGCTCGGGCGCGGACCCGCAGAGGGCCGGGACGAGCTGACCATTGATGGACACGATCGAGGGATCGGTCGAGCCGACAACGACCATGTCGGCCGGAGCTGCGGCGCGGAACCGAGACCGGAGGGTGATGAGCGACCCGGGGGTGAGTCCGAGCGTCTCGGGGGCCAGGCCGAGGCCTTCCACCGTTCTCCAGGAGCCGACTGGGGCCTGGGTGTCAGGCATAAACAAGGCGCGATCGAAGCGCGCGTGGAGCTTGGGTGGGCCGCCGACGATGGCCCGGCCGAGTTGATCCCAGACGGACGATGGACGCTGCCCGTGCTCGAAGGACTCGGTCGTTAGGTCCAATGCGAGCACGCGGGCGGGAGGGGTGAAGGTGAACTCCACCGGCTTCCCGTCAATGGTGACGGCGGAAGGCCGCTGAGCCAGGGCAGCGGTTACGTGCACCGCGCCGGGAGGGCATTCGAGTACGGCCCGCAGGCGGGTGGCATCGAGGGACGCGCTTTCGAGGTGAGCGCCGGTGCTGAGGGTAATGGTCCCGTCCTCTGCGGCAATCGCCGCGGCAAGAGCTGCTCGCGGGCGGGAGAGGATGGCGATCTCCAACTCGTCCACGAGGAGGTACTGGTCCTCGGGACCGTGGTAGTAGTCGAGGACAAAAGTCTTGGTGTCGGGGTCCCAGCTCTGGCGAATCACTTCGCCGATCACGAGGGGAGGCCCGGGCCACTTGAGGGCGATTTCACCCGGGGTATCGGGGTCGCCGTAGAGTAGGAGGAGAGTGCGCTCACCCAGTGGGTGGACGCCGGCGATCTCTGAGGTCGTATACCGCAGCGACCCTCGGCCGAGTGGGACGTCGAGGGGGAGGATCTTGGCCCCGCCGGGGGGCAGGTAGATGGCACCGGCCTTCGGGATGTCCATCATGGTATCGGTGCCGGGCTCAATGTAGCTGAGGCGCACCCGGCGGTGGTCCGCTCCTTGCGCATCCCAGAGGAAGATGAACCCCTCCTGACTGGTGAGGCGCGCGGCCACTTCAACGTTGGGGTCATCGGTCTGAACCAGTCCCTCTGCGGGCATGGCACGGACGAGCTGGGGGCCGAAATGGCGCAGGAAGCCGGCGAGCAGTCGCGCCTCGCCCAGGCCGCCTGTCAGGGCCCCTGAGGGGTCGATGACACCGGTGCCGGTCCAGTCGCCCGGGGGCCGCTCTCGATTGGGAGTGAGGCCGGGCGCGAAGTCTGAGAGGGTAATGGCCGCGGCGCCATGCGCGAGAGCGACTTTGGCCAGGTCGAGAGTCCTGCGGGCAGCGGCCGGCGTGCGGTAGTCGCCGGGAAGCGCAGAGACGACGGCGGGCCCGTTCTCTTGGCGGTAGAGCGTCTGAAGGCTGGAGGCTATTTCCGCCGGTGCAGGCGGCGTGTAGAAGCTCACGGTATCGAGGATGTTGGCGAGTGCTTGTCTAGTGTTGTCGCGCGCGGCCGGACTGTTTACGGCGAGCACAGGGACCTGGATCTCCGATTCGTTGAGCTGAGCGAGCAGGGCCTGGAGTGCGAGCGCATCAGACCCGCCACCGGCAAGAAATGGGGAAATGGCAACCGATGCAACGGGGCCCCCGGCCGCGAGCTGATGCTGGGCGGCGATGGGGAGAAGCGCCTGATGCCAAGCCTGCGCGGCGGCCTTCTTGTCCGCTGGTGAGGCCAGGGCGAGGACCCAGCCGGGGACGGCGCCGGCCTCCCAATCCTCGCCGGCGAAAGGCCCTAGGTTCAGTTGGACCAAGATGCCGGCTTGCTTGCACAGCCCGAGGAACTCTTGGAGCTTGGTTAGGTTCGGCTCGCCGGGGAGGGGCTGGTGGTAGGACCACGGGACGGTCACGCCAACGGCGTTCAAGCCGACATTGTGCAGGAGTGCGAGCCGATCGGCCCAGGCTTCTCTGGGCAGGCGTGCGTAGTCGATCTGCCCGCCGAGTATTAGCAGGTCCTTGTTCTGGAAGGTGAAGCACTTTCGGTCGAATCGCGCCACTGCCGGGACGCTAAATGCAGGGCGCAGCGCGGGGAGAGGAGGAGGTCCGGCCGAGATCGCCAGCCCGGTGACGCCCACGGCCGAGAGAAGCACTGTGGCAGACCCTTCGAGGCAGCCTTCCATGCCTCGGTCGTCATCGTCGCAAGCAGAGATGACGAAGCTGAACCGAGTTCCGGGGATGGGCCGAATGGGTTTCAGCTCAGACCAGGGTATGGCCAGTTCATAGACCACCCGGCTGCCGCCATCCTCTTCTGTGCGGGCGGAGAGGGCGCGGCCGATCGTCTTGACGTTCCCGGCAGCGGCGGCGGGTTCCACGCGCCAGACGAGAGAGCCGTTTCTCAACCATGCCACCACAAACTCGTTGACGTTGGCGCCTTCTTCGTCGGCGATGGAAAGGACGAGGCTGTCGCCGCGGTCTATCTCGGCGGCATCGCGGACGCGGACGAAGGAATCGTCACGTGTTTGGAGAGCGAGGTAGAGGGCCTGGTTGTCCCAAATGAGACGGGCCTCGGCCGAGATATCCTCGGGGCCGCCGTATTCTGCAAACTCCGCGGCCGCGGTCTGCCATTTCTCAGGGCCCGAGATTGCCAGCTGCGGGAGGCGCTGCCAGTCATCCAGGCGGCCGTTAAGCACTGGTGGGAAAGCGGCCCGGGGACAGGCTATCTCGGCGCCGCGCGGAGGCTGGGCGGGAGCGGCAGATGCAGTCAGGAACATTACAAGCAAGACAATGCCGGAGGTGCAAGTGCGTAACATGTGTGGTGCTCCCTGTGTCGTATGCGCCAACCTTCGGCATCCCGGTCAGGTTTCCTTTGGCCGGGGGAAGTGAGTTCCGAACATAACAGAAGGAATAGAATGTGGACACAGGGAATGCTATGGTCGTTTGCCGGCTTCTAGCGAAGGGTATCCGTCGCGGTGACGGCACGTACGGCTGGCGGATATGTGAAACTCATGCGAGGTCAGCTACGGGGCAGCTGGTGGGGCTGACCTCTAGCTGTGAGGAGTGCGGGAGTGACGGGCGGAATATCAGACACCGTTCTTGGAGGCAGTGAGAAGATGGCGCTTTGTAGGAAGTGCAACACCGTTAATGAAGAGGGGTTGACGCGGTGCCGGGCGTGCAATGCTATTCTCCCAGTGAAGATAGGGAGCAAGTCGGAGACTCGCTGGGAGCGAGTGCGACGGCAACCGGACTTGGTGGGGATGAAGTGTCCGAGCTGTGGGGCGGTTAACCCGTACACCCGCTTCCGTTGCAAGGACTGCAACACGCCGCTGGGGAAGGGTCACGCTAGGTCGGGAGTGGATAAATTCTGGGTGTTCGTCGGGATCGGCGCAGTGATCCTGGCTGCGGTGATCTTCGCAGCGCTTCGGGGGATGTAGGGCATACGAGCGGATACTGCTGGAACCAAGTTGGAGAAGCGCGGCGGAATCCTCTTCCGCCGCGCTCGGCTGTGTTTACCGGGGGAAAGCGCGGGAGCAGTCTGGGCAGGGGTGTGTCGGAGCGAAAGCGAAGTTGCCTGAGAAGTGACGAGCAGCTTGAGAGGAGTGAGGGTATGGAAGTCTTTTCGGATGGACATGTGAGCGAAGTGATCTCGATGCGCCTCGACCAGGGCGAAGATGTGCTGGCGGCGATCGAGGCGGTGGCCAAGGATAAGGACGTACACACGGGCGTAGTGATCTCGGGCATCGGCACACTGGACCGTGCACGGCTGCACTACATAACGCATACCGGCTATCCGCCGAAGGATGAGTTTGTCGAGTACGAGGGCCCGATCGAGCTGCTCAGCATGGACGGCATAGTTGCCGAGCACATCCCACACATCCATACGTGCATTTCCATCAAGGATAAGACGTATGCAGGTCACCTGGAACCGGGCTGTCGGGTCCTGTACTTGGCTGAGATCGCAATTGCGCGGCTGGAAGGAGTGCGCCTGCGGCGGCGACCGCATTCCGAAACCGGGGTGAACCAACTCCAGTCGGCGGAGTAATGGCTTTGGAGTCTGAATTAGGCGGTTGTGTGTGATGCCGGCGCGGGAGAGTATGCGGACTGCACAGAGATTCGGCGATCGCTCCCGTGCACGAGCCTGCGTCGAGAAGATGAGACGATACTTGCTCGCTATCCTGTGCGTGCTGCTGCCAATCGTCGCCACGGCCGGTGCCGGCGCGGCCGATGCAGACACCGACCCGCGCCTGAAGGGGCGCCCATTCGACTCCGAGAGAGCTTATCGCTATCTGCTGCGTCAGTGTGAGTTCGGCTACCGCGTGCCGGGCACAGCGGCGCACGAGGAGTGCGCCCAGTGGCTGGAACAGGAGCTGAGTTCGCGGGCAGACCGGGTGGCTGTGGACAGGTTCAAGGTGAAGGTGGGGGACACGCGGCTACCGTTAACCAACATCGTGGCCACCTTCAACCCAAAGGGTGAGGGCCATATCTTGTTATGCGCGCATTGGGATACGCGTCCCACGGCAGACCGCGACTCCGATCCGTCCAACCACGAGAAGCCGATCCTGGGGGCCAATGACGGGGCCTCCGGAGTCGCGGTGCTGTTGGAGATCGCGCGGGCACTGGCGGTTGACCCGCCGAAGCAGCGGGTGACTATCGTGCTGTTCGACGGAGAGGACTACGGACAGACCCTGAGCGATATGTTCCTCGGATCCCGTGCTTTTGCGGAGCGTTACAGCGGGCCGCGGGTTGACTGGGGTGTGCTGCTCGACATGGTGGGTGACCGCGATTTGCGGCTTCCGTACGAGGAGCACTCGCTGAAGCAGTCACCAGCAACTGTGGAGCGCATCTGGGCGGCTGCTGGCCGTGCTGGGAGCAAGGCATTCGTCAGCGAACCAGGCCCGCCGATCCTGGATGATCACGTGTTTCTACTCCAAAAGGGCATCCCGTGCGTAAACGTGATCGACTTCGACTATCCCTACTGGCACACGCGCGCGGACACTCCTGACAAGTGCTCTGCGGACTCGCTGGGCCAGGTGGGGCGCGCCGTTCTGCGCGCGATCGCAGAGGACGAGGCCGGCTGGCAATCGAGCGAGGTACGGTAGATGGTCAGAATGGCCAGTGCTCGGGGATTGCGTGTTTCGGAATGATGGTGCGGCAGGTCTTCTTGGGGTTCACCATCTGAGAGATGCGCACCTCGCCAGCGGTGGAGAGTAGGCGCCGGGATTCGACATCGGAAAGGTTTGTTAGTTTCGTAAGGAGCTGTGCCATCGCGGCCACCGCGCCCCACGCAGCTTCGTCCACTGTGTCGCCGTGGGCGAAGACCATCAGCCTCTCGTCCCGCACCAGGTAGACGCTGGGCCAGAGCGGATCTTTCACGCGCCGAGCCGTAAGGGTGACCTCGGCGGCGCACTCGATCCCGGTGCCGCAGCACTCGCTGTCGCCCTGGAGCGCGTGGACATCGCCGAGGGCGAGCATGCCGCCCGGTACAGCTACCGGGAGGTAAACAGTGGCGCCCGCGCAGACGTCCGCCGTGTCCAGATTGCCTCCGTGGTCGCCGGGGATGTTCGTGGGCACCGGCTCGCCGCTTGGCGCTACCCCTATGACACCGATGAGGGGGTTCACAGGAAGGCGGAGCCCCCAGGGGTAGATGGCCGTGCCGTCCTTGATCTCGACCACTGTCGCGTGCTCTCTGCCTCCCCCGCCGCTGATGAACCCCCAGTCGGCAGGCTGGATCTGATGGACAGTGACCGCCAGCGCCTCGCCGGGCCGGCAGCCCTCTACCTCAATGGGCCCGGTCGCCGGATTGGCAGGCGTGGGCCAGGAGCGCACGAGGCCGTCGCGCGCCCGCATCCCCCCATCGCAGTCAAGTGTCTCAATCACGACTGTCTCGCCGTCGCCGATGGTGTAGGCCGAGGAATGGAGTCCGCTCATCTCATGCACGAAGTGGTCGGCCGTCAGCCGCCTCATTCTGATCTGCCCTCTGACTCGGGCAGCGAGATCTCGGCCCGATAGTCGCTCATGTTATAGTTGGGTTGGCGTCTGGGCCTGTACGTGCGTCCCTCGCGCGGGGGCGGCCCGTCCTGGGTGTAGATCCAGAGGCGATCCAGGTCCCAGAGCACGATCTCATCCCGCGCGTCTCCAGTTAGGTCCAGCGCTTCCGCACACAGCGTTGGATGGCCGTCGTCGGGAAAGGTGACGACGGCCCGGAGGTGACCGTCAAGGAGCCCACCGAGACGGAGGCTACCAGAGGTAAGCAGCAGCTCGGCCTCATCGCCGCGCCAGTTTACCGGCGACAGCACCGCGCCTCCGCCGGACAGCTCAATTGATTCGAGCGTCTTGCCCCTGGCATCGTAGAGGGAGATGATGTCGGGGTTGCCCCAGAATGTCTTCGTCACGATCTGGAGGCCGGGGACGTCGCTGCGGACCTTCGCTACAGTGAGGCGCTGCACGTGTCCGGTGCGGTCCCTCCACAGGATCTTTCCTTTGGTGTCACAAACTACGGTTCCACCGTCGCCGCACGCGAGGGCGATGCGCGGCTCCTCGGTGTCGGGGCCGATGGGGGCGATGGCGATGGCATCTTGGTGGTCTTCGATGTCGATGCTCCACAAGAGGGTTCCGTCGTGGTCCACCAGCGTATAGCCGATCATCACCTCATCTCGGCCGTCGCCGTCCAGGTCGGCGACGGCTGGATAGTGTCCGGTGTTGCCATGGAACCTCCAGAGAAGGTTGAGTTGGCCGTCGTAGGCTGTCAGATTACTGTAGCGATCCTTCACGAGCAGATCACTGCGCCGCCTTAGTCCGCTCAGGTCAGCGAAACAGATCGAATCTCCGGGGATTCGAAAGAGGTCATCTTCCGGCAGCCAGGTTGCCATCGGGCCGGGCTCCGGGGTTGGGGCGGAGAATTTCGGTTCGCCGGTCATTCCGTCGAGCACGCAGATTTCGAAATTGCGGCAGCAGATGATTTCGAGGCGGCCGTCGCCGTCGAGGTCGTGTATCTGAAACGCGAGGTCGCAGGGGATGATTGCATGATTGCGATTTGGCTCGCCCCACTGCCAGAGCATGTTTCCATCGAGGTCAATCGCGGTGAGGCAGCTCAAGAACGGGAAGTCGCCACCGTTCAGCATCTCCGTATGCTGTGCGAGTACGATTTCGAGCCGGCCGTCGCCGTCCAGATCGCCAAAGCGGAGGTGGCGGCCGGCGCCAAACTCGGGGGTGGCGATCTTCCGCCACAGGACCGGCTGAGGGTGGCGACTGCGAGCCTCTGCCGTCTGCTCGAAGGTGGCCTGGTCCGCGGCTTCGAGGCGAGTGACCTCCTCCGGGTCCGTTTCCACTTCGACACGGGAGAAGCGGGCTGGCCCCGTGGCAAGCAGACCGATACGACCCTGAGCCAGTGCGGCGTTGTCTACCGCGAAGATCGGCTTGTCGTCCAGGGATGCGTTGAGCCGCGCACCGTCCGCGGCAAGCCGCAAGGTGTGGTATCGGTCGAAGTCGGGCCTCCACTGGGCCTGCGCGAGGACATGCTTCTCCTCGTGTTGGCGACTGAGAAGTCGAATGGCTCCCTGGCCGTCGAGCCGCAGGGAGTAGTGGGTCCGGTTGTTCAGGTAGCGGGTTATTACACCCGCCTCTGTCTTGGGCGACAGCAAGCGGACATCGGCCTCGACGACTAGATTCTGCCAGCGGAAATCCCCGGCGGAGAGCATAGGCAGGCCCTGCTCGCGCAGGCGAACCTGCTGCATGACGCGACGGCCGCGATCCTCGACAACCTGCCAATTGCCCAGCTCGCCCCAGGTGGTGTGATTCGTGGTCTCCACCCAGCCCGCCGGGAGGGCGGGCACATCTAGGCAGTGGTACTCGCCCACGGCGGAGTAGTCAAACGGGAGCGCACCTATGGAGAATCGGCTGAAGTTATCCTGAAAGACTCTCATCGGCGAATCGCTCCGAGCTTTGGCTACTCCGCCAGAGGCCGCGACGCCCCGGGGCCGCCGCGGCGATGGGTGGCGGACTGCCGACAGCCGTCCGTCTCCGTTACTACGCGGCGGACATCAGCTCCTTCGGCGTGGGGGGTCAGGGCGCGTCGTCGAGCTGCCGCAGGGCCTCCCGAGCCTCTTCGAAATCGGGAGCGAGCTCCAGGGCACGTAGAAGGCTTTCGCGCGCGGACGCTTTGTCGTTTAGTGCCTGCTGGGTAAGGCCGAGATCGTAGGCATACTCGGCCACCTCGGGGGCGAGTCTAACGGCCTCCCGGGCGGGGCCGAGAGCGCTTTCATACGAGCCGCCGGAGTAGAGCGCCATGGCGAGCGCGTCGTGTGCGTCGGCGTTGGTCGGATCGAGGCCACATGCCCGCCGCGCCGCTCGCACGGCAGCTTCGGGGTTGCGTCCGTCGGAGGTGAGGGCCCGCGCCAGAGAGATGCAGAGTTCGAGGTTTTCCTGTCCGGCATCCCAGGCTTTCTCCAGACTCGCATCGGCCTCCGCGTGACGCCCGGCAGCTTCAAGGGCAAGGGCCAGGTTGTATTGGGACCAGGGCTCGTCAGGGGCGAGCGAGGCCGCCCGAGAGTAGTTCTCGGCAGCGAGATCGAAAACCCCCAACGAGTAGTAGGCCGAGCCGAGACCGCTCAAGGCCTCGGGGTGATCCGGGCGGACGGTTAGAGCAGACTTGTAATCCTCAATGGCTTCATCGTGCCTGTCTTGTGCGAGGTAAGCACTGCCGCGTTCGATGCGCGCGTCGGCGTCGTGTGGAGCAAGCTGGATGATGATATCGAATTCTGCGATTGCGTTCTCGTACTCGCCGAGGTCGCCGTAGGTGAGTCCGAGGTTAAAGCGCGCGGAGGGGTGGGTCGGGTCGAGTGAGAGCGCGTCGCGATAATAGCCTATTGCGCGCTGCAGTTCCCCGAGTCCCCGATGGGCGTTGCCCAGCTCGGAGGTAGCGGCTGCGCGACCCTCTTCGTCGTCGGGGGGATACAAGTCGAGGGCCTGCTCGAGACAGCGGCGTCCCCGGTCGTAGTCTCCACGCGCGCATGACATCTGCCCGACTGCGTAGAGGGCCTCGGGCCAGTCGGGCGCGAGCTTCAGGGCTTGCTCGAAGGTAGAGGCGGCGCCACTGTCGTCGGCAAGTTGGAGCCGCGACCATCCAAGCCACAAGTGGGCGTAGGCGTCATCTTGCGCCAGAGATCGTGCGGCCTCATAGTGTCGAGCGGCCTCGTCGAATTCCTCGCAGGAGTAGCATGCGTCGCCGAGGTCGCAGTGAAGGAGGGCTTCGTCGGGCCGAAGCTCGAGGGCCGTACGGTACGCTTCGATTGCCTCCTGGAAGCGGCCGGCCCGGTAGTATACTTGACCGAGGGTATGGTGGGGGTACTCTTCCTCGGGGGCCAGCTCGACGGCGCGGGAGGCCATCTCCAGTGCCTTCGAGAGCTGCCCGTGGTGACTGAGGGCCCAGGCCAGGTTGGCCAGCACCTCGACGGAATCGGGATCTGAGGCGAGCGCTTTCTGCCAGGCGAGGATGGCCTCTTCCAGACGCCCTTCTTCCCACAGCTTCTGTGCGCGGCGGTTGTGGGAGTCTGCCTCGGACCGGTTGCTCATTCGCTGCCCAAGTAGTCAACGGGGGGCGGCACCGCTGCTCTGTGAGACCGGCTGCGGTCACCACCGTCTTGCTCTCGGCGCGACTACCAGGGGGGTTCGCCGCTGCGCAGGTGGCTCCTGCCGGCTGAGCGCATGTCCAGGCGAGTGCAGGAGTGGAGCGTCGGGCCGCGGAAGTCGCGGTTGGAGCGATGGTGGAGCAAGAGATCTCTTTGAGTGAGATTGAGCAGGTGCGCGCTCATCGTTGGCGGACCGCGCCCGCGCGCCGGATCGGCAGCGAGCGGGGGGCGGCGCGCTTCATCTCTGAGCTTGGCTTCGTGCTTCTGATGCCAATCTCCGGTGCGGAGCTGCCCTCCATCCGCGCGTCGACCGGTGAGCAATGGACGTGGTGGGATTGGAAGCAAACGCTGCCGGAGCGGAAGGCCTGCTATTACGCCAAGGTGCTGCGGCGGCGGGGGACTTTCATCTCCTGGGAGTGGTTCCCGCTCTTCTACGCGGCCTACGCGGACCTGCGCCCGTACTGGCGCCAGTACCGCGATGGGCTCCTGGATCGCTCGGCGATCCAGATCCTCGACCTGCTGGACACACAAGGGCCGCTTATGACGCGGGAGATTCGGCTGGCATTCGGTCCGCGCAGCAAGGGGAACACACGGAGGATGAAGAGCATCCTGGTGGATCTGCAGACGCGATTCCTCATCACTGCGGCCGGTGGAGACACGGAAGGCTGGAGCCATCACCGATGGGACCTGGTGGAGCGATGGGTCCCGATGCGTCTGCGGCTGGCGGCACGAAAGCTGCCCCGATGCGAGGCCCGTGCGAAGCTAATTGTGCGATTCGTGGGGAATGTGGTCGCTGCCACACCGGCCGACGTCGCCTGGGTCTTCGGGTGGGAGCGTCGGCAGGTCAACTCTCTCGTGACCGAGTTGCTGGCGCGCGACGAGATGGCCACCGCGAGAGTGCCGGAGTTGGGGGGAGAGGTTCTTGTGCCGGCCGCCTGGGAGGGGTCTGGGCTGCGACACGGCGGCAGACGGCAAGCACGAAGATGAGCGCGCAGTGTGAGCAACCGGGCCCAGTACTGCCTCGGTCCGTGGCAGCTCGTTTGCTGGCACAGGCCAGGCTGAGCCTGCCGTTCTATCTGGGCGTCGGTGCCCCGGCTGTCCGGCGAGCTTATGCGGACTGCAGAGTGCGTGCCGCTGCCGGTCGTGAGCCCGAGTTGGTGCGCGAGCTGCTCGACCTCTATCGAGCGATGGCTGACCCTGGGGCTGGCAGCGTCGAGACCATCAACTTCCGGTGTGCGGTTATCACGGTCGCGGAGAGCGGCGAGAGGGTGTTCTTCAAGGAGTTCCCGCGGCACCATCTGCTTCACGATGTTGAGCGCGTGCTGCGCTGCTCGCGAGTAGATCGCGCCTGGCGCGCGGCGCATCTGCTACCGCGGGTGGGCATCCGCACGCCGCGCGCCGTGGGCGCGGCCTTCGTCCGCCTGGATGACGGGCGAGCCGTGGAGTATCTGGCCACTGAGTGGGTGGATGGCGCGCTGCCGTACCACGTCCGCCTCCGTAGGGTGACCGGCGATCGCGAGGCGCGTGTGGCTCTGCTGAGGGAGTTCGCGGGCCACCTTCGCCTGTGGCACGATCGCGGTGTGTATCTGCGCGATCTGGTGAAGAATGTGCTCACCCGCGAATCGGAGTGCGGCCTGGAGTTCTGGCTGACGGACCTCGATCAACTCCATCCCGCGCGGCGGCTGACATCGGGGCGCCTGCTGCATCAGATGCGGCAGTTCGCGCGGTGGGCCGGACCTCTGGCGGAGGAGGAGGCGAATGCGACTGTCGTCAGCTACCTCGGCGATGCGCGCGGGAGAATGGCGGGCATGATCAAGGAAGCGCTGCTGACCACCGTTCCCGCATCGCCGGCTTGAAGGCAGGGGGGGCTGCAGCCCGAGCCTACCTCTCTGGCCGCGGCGAGTTCCGCACGCCGATCAGCACCTCTGTGATGGTTATGGCGCCGAGCCAGCGCCGTTCCGGGCATGTGTCGCAGCGGGAACACTCAAGAGGGCACGTGCAGCAGAACCGAAGGGGGCCTCAAGTTCTCTCGACCACAAAGCGCTGCTCAAATCCGAGGGGCAGCCACGCCGGGAGTGCCGGATGGCAAGAGCGCCACCCGCGCAGTCGCGCATAGAACATCGTGCCTCTCAGGCCCTGCTCGGGCGCCGGCCGCTGCCATTCGCTGAGAGGCTGCTGCGAGGTCGAAGCTGCTGGCGCTGCCACGGCCAGACTGCGCGGTTGTGAAGTCCATAACCCAAGGGATCTCAGCGCATAACGGAAGCTGAAGACCGAAGCATGAATCACGCGGAAGCCGGCTTTGCCGACCATAGCACCGAGCACGCGAGGGGCCATGAAAAGCAAGTGCCCGGCTCCCATTCGGGCTCGCATTCCCGCCTTGAAGGCGCGTCGCGCCGGCGCCAGGTCGAGCATCCCGTTCGGGACCCACAGATCGAGCCTCCCCCCCGGACGCAGTATGCGGCGGACGGTTTCCAGGAAGGACATGGGATGAGGCACGTGCTCGAGTATGTCCTTGGCACGCACTAGGTCGAACTGCCCATCAGAGAACTGCGCCTCCTCGAAACGACGCTGGGTTATCTTGAGTTCGAGCTTCTCGCGGGCAAACACCTCTAGGCCGTCGGCTACATCAATACCTTCGACATCCCAGTCACAGTGGTCTGCCACGCCTTTCAGGAAGAACCCCAGGCCGCAGCCGATCTCGAGCATGCGGCCTTCAGGCAACAGGCGTCCGAGGCCTCTGCCATAGGCCGCTCCGAAGCGGTACTGCCGATGATACCGGCGGGACGCCTCGCGCGCGCCGAGGTTGGGTGGATCCCAGTACGTTGCATCGTATAGCTGGGCTATCTTCTCCGAGGTTGGAGGCGGGTTGACATAGAGCAGTCCGCAGTGTCGGCAGCGAGTAACATCCGCGTCCAGTGCAGCCCGGATGGAAACCTGGCAGTCAAGAACGAGGTCGTCGTGTCCACAGAACACGCATGGCTCGTACGTCTGCGTCATCGGTACAGCACTCCCTGCTCCGGCCTGTTCGTGGTGCCAATAGCAATCTCCTTGCAGAGCGGCGCGCTTGGCATCTTCCTGGCGCGGCTGAACCGCAAGCGAGCGCAGGAGGCACGTTCCTCTGCCGAGGGAGCCGCGACAAGAATGTCGCTCTCGCGAGACCCACTACTTGCGGTCACACCCGAGCGCAGTGACCCCTTGCTTTTTGGGGGAATTCGGGTATAATGTGACTTGTAAGCCCATGAGGGCATGCGAGTCTAGAAAGCCGTAGGACGTCGGGGTGAGGAACACGCTAGCTACGTCGGCCGATCTCCGTTCCCGCGCT
>CP070816.1:1519564-1530542 GCA_020344235.1 Armatimonadota bacterium | reverse complement strand
CTACCGCGGCCCCCTCAACATCTGGGGAATGGGCTTCGGCCTCGCCACCATCATGGCCGCCCCTCTCGGCGCCCCCGCGGTAATGGCCGCCCTCTTCTCCGTCGGCCAGCTCCAGGGAGTATGCGACCCCACCAACACCCACAACGTCTGGATCGCCAACTACGTCGGCGTAGACGTCCAGCGCATCCTCCGCACCACCCTTCTCTACGTCTGGGCCGCCGCCGCCCTCGGCCTCATCATCGCCGCCTTCCTCTTCCTGGCGAGATGACGACACCGCCCGCCGCCAAGCTGTCATCCCGAGTGTAGCGAGGGATCTATTTGGTGTTCCGGCACTTCTAGTCCCGGAACGACAACACCCCACCTGCGTTCCTTGCCCACCCTCCGAACCCTGTGCTATAATCCCCCGTCGCTTCTGCCACAGGAGGCTTCTCATGCCGGCACGATCGCTCTTGCTCCATCTCTCCCTTGCCACCCTCTGCCTGCTGGCCCTGGCGGTCGCCTCCGCCGCCTCGGTCCCCGCTCAACTCACCGCGCCCCTTTCGGTTGACTGGGTCTTCTCCATGGACCCCGATCCCACCAACACCACCACGCCCGCCCTCCAGGGCGACCGCGTCTACCTCACCCATCTCGGCGTCGTTCGCTGCCTGGACGCCCGCACCGGCGCGGAGAAGTGGAACTTCTCCCCCGATGAAGCCGCCTCCGTCATCACCTCCCCGGTTCCCTGGGAGAACCTAGTCATCGTCGGCGCCACCGACGCCTGCCTCTACGGACTCGACGCTGCCGACGGCCACAAGGTATGGGAGCGCACCTGCGCCGGCCCCATCTCTCCCGACCCGGTCATCCTCAACGACCTCCTCATGATCGGCGCAGAGAAAATGGTCTACGCCATCCAGCCCAGCACCGGCCAGGCCACCTGGATCTGTTCCCTAACCTCCACCGCCAAGCACGGCCCGGTCACCGACGGCTCCATGCTCTACTTCCTCTGCGAGGACAGCTCCGTCCAATGCGTGGATGCCACCGCAGGCCGCTATCGCTGGCGTTCCCAGTTTACCTCCGGTCCTCGAACCTTCGATCCTATTGTAGCCCGCCGCCGCGTCATCCTCGCCAGCGGCAACCTCATTCACGGCATTGCCCGCAGCAGCTCCATCGCCTGGACCCGCGAAATGCCCTCCGGCGTGCGGGCCAGACCCACCCTCGCCGACGACATCCTCTTCGTCCCCGCCGTTGACGGACAGATCTACACTCTCTACCCGCGTTCCGGAGGCTTGCGCCACGATGTCGCCCTCAAAGTCGAGGATCCCGTCAGCGCCCCTCCCTTGGTCACCAACACTGTCGTCGCTGCCGGCACCGCCGCTGGGCTGCTCTATCTCCTCGACCGCGATTCCGGCCGGGTCCAGTGGGTCTACCGCTGCATCGCCCCCGAGCAATCTCCTGACGAGACCGCCGAGTTCGGCATATACGCCCCCCTCATCGGGGGCGACGGCACCCTATACTGTCTCACCGGCACCGGCGACTTCTACCGCTTCTCCGCCTCTGCCCCCGATCTCACAGGCCCGGGCTTCTCTCAACTCAAGCCGGAACAGGGCGCCGCTCTCCCCGGCGGCGATCCCGTTGACATAACCGTCGCCGTCACCGACGCCGGCACCGGAGTTGAGCCCTCCTCAGTTGAGGCCACCCTTGACGGCGTCCCTGTCAAGGTCACCTTCGACCCTGTCTCCGGCCTCGCATCTCTCAGCCTCGTCACTCCCCCTGACGGCCCCCACATCGTCAGGGTCACCGCGAAAGACTACCGCGGCAATGCCCACTCCACCGAATGGAGCTTCCTCACCGACGCCACCCTCCAGCCGCCCCCCGAAGAGCGTGCGGCGACCGCGGCCGATCGGACCCGCGCCGGCGGCGGCCGGGGCGGCGGCCGGGGTGGGGGCCGGGGCGGCCGCCGCGGCCGATAGCATCCGGATCGAGGGCAACAAGCCCTTGCATCCCATCACCCGAAGAGACCGGAGGAGAGTGTGACCGAGCGCGAGGCCTGGCTAGCGCTGAATGCCGCCGAGCTGCCCCCGCGGACCACACTCGACCTGCTCGACCACTACGGCACTGCCAATGCCCTCATCTCGGCCAAACCCTCTGCCGTCGCCTCCGCCGCGCGTCTCACGCCCACTGAAACTGCCCGCTTCGCCGAAGCCCAGCAGCGCGACTACCGCGCCGATCTCGAGAAGCTCGCGAAGCTCCGCGCGCGCCTCATCACCATTCGCGACGCCGAATACCCTCCCCATCTCCGCCATATCTACGACTCCCCCCCTGTGCTCTTCGTGCGCGGCTCCCTTCAGCCGTGCGACGAAAGAGCCATCGCCATCGTCGGCACCCGCCGCGTCACCGCCTATGGCCGCCTGGTCTCCGAAACGCTCGGCCGCGACCTCGCCGCCCGCGGCATCACCGTAGTCAGCGGCATGGCCGTTGGCGCCGATGCCGCCGCACACCGCGGCGCTCTCTCCGCCGGCGGCCGCACCATCGGCATCCTCGCCTGCGGCATAGATGTCCTCTATCCTCGCGACACTCTCGAGCTCCGCGAGCAGGCCGTCGTGCGGGGAGCTGTCATCTCTGAGGTGCCCCTTGGCACTCCCGCACGTCCCCCGCGCTTCCCCGCGCGCAACCGCCTCATCAGTGGCCTCTCCCTTGGGGTCGTCGTAACCGAGGCCCCCGAGCGCAGCGGCGCGCTCCTCACGGCCAACCATGCCGCCAATCAGGGAAGGCAGGTATTCGCCGTTCCCGGAAGCGTAAACAGCGAGTTCAGCCGCGGCACCCATGCCCTTCTGCGCGACGGCGCCCGCCTCGTCGAATCAGTGGAAGACATCCTCGACGAACTCAGCCTCCCCGACCTATCTTCGCCGCCCGCATCAGAGGGCGGGGCCGGCGAGCAGACCCCCGCCGTCTCGGAGCTCACCGGCGACGAACGCACCATCCTCGACGCGCTCTCGTTGCACCAGAAACATGTGGATGACGTCATCCACGAGTGTCACCTCCCCTCATCCCGCGCCAGCGGCGGCCTTCTCATGCTCGAGCTGAAGGGCCTCGTTCGCCGCCTGCCCGGCAACATGTTCATGCGTGTCCGCTAGCCGGAGAACCTTGCTCTCAGCTCGTAGGGCAGGAGCGTGTCTCCTGCCCCTTCCACTGCCCTTGCACTTGTCGTGCCACCCCCAAGTAGGGTATATAGTCACCAGTCACCGGAGCAAGCTCATGGTAGGACCCCTCATGACAATCGTAGGGCAGGAGCGTGTCTGCTGCCCTTGCCTTTGCCCCACCACCCGCAATTGGGGTATATAGTCACCGGTATACACTCATGCCCAAGTCTCTGATAATAGTCGAGTCCCCCGCAAAAACGCGCACCATCCGCCAATTCGTCGGCAAAAACTACCTGCTCGAGGCCTCCATGGGCCACGTCCGCGACCTGCCCAAGTCCAGCCTCGGCGTGGACACCGAGCACGACTTCAAGCCGAAGTACGTCAATATCCGCGAGCGCACCTCGACGCTCAAGAAGCTCCGCGAAGCCGCCGGCAAGGCCAAGGACATCTATATCGCCACCGACCCCGACCGCGAGGGGGAGGCCATCGCCTGGCATCTCACGCAGGCCCTGAAGATCAAGGGTGCAAAGCGCATCCAGTTCAATGAGATCACGCGCCGCGCCGTCACCGAAGCACTCGAGAACCCACGTACCATAGATGCCCATCGCGTTGACGCACAGCAAGCTCGCCGTATTCTCGATCGCCTCGTCGGCTACACTCTCAGCCCCCTGCTCCAGCGCAAGATGCGCAAGTGGCGCCTCAGCGCCGGCCGCGTCCAGTCCGTAGCCGTCCGCCTCATCTGCGAGCGGGAGCGCGAGATTCAGGCCTTCGTGCCCGAGCAATACTGGGACATAGTCGCCCACGTAACGCCCGGCGCGGCCGAGGACGCCTTTCAAGTCAAGCTCGTCCAGAAGGACGGCAAGAAGATCGAAGTCCGCGACGTCGGCCATGCTCGCCGGATTGCCTCTGAGATCTGGGAATCCGCCCTCCGTGTCGCGCGCCTCGAAACCTCCGACAGGGCCCGCCGCCCGCCGCCGCCCTTCATAACCAGCACCCTCCAGCAGGATGCCGCCAACCGGCTCGGCCTCTCCGCGCGCCAAACCATGCGCCTCGCACAGCAGCTATACGAGGGCGTCGAAGTCGGCGACCGGGGCCACGTCGGTCTTATCACCTACATGCGCACCGATTCCACCCGCGTCGCGCGCGAGGCCCAGACAGAGGCCCGCGCCGTCATCTCCGACCAGTTTGGAAAGGACTACCTGCCCCCCAAGCCGAGACAGTACCAATCTCGCCGCAGCGCCCAGGACGCCCACGAGGCAATTCGCCCCACCTCGCCCGCCCTCACCCCCGATCAGGTAGACCCCTACCTCGACAACTCACAAAGCCGCCTCTACAAGCTCATCTGGTCTCGCTTCATCGCCAGCCAGATGGCCGACCTCCGCCTGCGCATCACCGCCGTTGACGTCTCTGCTGGCCCTTACCTGCTGCGCGGCCGCGGCGTGAAGATCCTCTTCCCCGGCTTCACCGCCATCTACCCCACGCGAGACGGCGAAGTCACTATCCCCGATCTCGAGGAGAACATGTGGCTGGATGCTGTTTCCCTCGCCGCCCGACAGCGCTTCACCGAGCCGCCTCCCCGCTACACCGAGGCCACCCTTGTAAAGCTGCTCGAGGCCAAGGGTATCGGCCGCCCCAGCACCTACGCCCCCATTATCGGCACCATCCAGGATCGGGGCTACGTCTACCTCGAAGAGAAGCGCTTCCATCCCACCGACCTCGGCTTCGCCGTGACCGACCAGCTCGTCGAGCACTTCCCCGACGTCATCAGCGTCGAGTTCACCGCCGACATGGAGACCAAGCTCGACCGAATAGAAGAGGGAGCGGCCGACTGGGTCGCCGCCGTCCGCGAGTTCTACAAGCCCTTCGAGAAATCTGTTGCTCGCGCAGAGCAAGTGATGGAGAAAGTGACCGTGTCCGCGCAAGAAACCGATGAGGTGTGCGAAGAATGCGGTAAGCCCATGCTCCTCCGGGTCGGACGGCATGGCCCCTTCCTCGCCTGCTCCGGCTACCCCGAATGCAAGACCACCCGCCCCGCCCCTGGCTCGAAGGAAGAGAAGAGACAGAAGAAGCCGCCCCCTGAACCCACCGACGAAGTCTGCGACAAGTGCGGCAGTCCAATGGTTATTCGCACCGGCCGTCGAGGGCGGTTCCTCGCGTGCTCCGCCTTCCCCAAGTGCCGCAGCACGCGCCCCCTCCCCGAGGAAGAAGCCGCCGCCGCCAAAGCCGCTGAGAACCAGAAGTGCGACCTCTGCGGCCGGCCGATGACCCTCCGCCGCGGCCGCTACGGCCCCTTTCTGGGATGTACCGGCTATCCCGACTGCAAGGGCATCAAGCGCCTCCCCAAGAGTGAGGCGGAGAAGGAGTCTGGCTGACGGCCGTTCTCCCGGCGAGACGCTCGCTTGGACGGCGGAGCTGCCGGATTAGCGTGGGATATGCTACCATTGGAGTGCAATCATCCCGCAGCGGGTCGGGGAGATCGCTGGTGAAGCGTAGGCGACTGCTGAAACGCTTGTTGAGGGCCGGCTCCATAACGTTCGGTTTGATGATTTCGTCGGTTTGGTGGAAGCATTCGGCTTCCGGGAGCAGCGAGTGAGCGGGAGCCATCACATCTTCGTTCATGCTGACCTCGCTGCGATCCTGAGCCTGCAGGAAGTCCAGGGCGAGGCGAAGCCCTATCAGATCAGGCAGTTTCTCAGACTGGTGGAGCGGCACGCCTTGGCACTGGAGGACGAGTGATGGCCGATTACCACATCAACATCTTCTACAGTGAGGAGGACGGCGGCTACATAGCTGACATCCCCGACCTGGAGTCGTGCTCTGCTTTCGGTGAGACCCCGGAGCAGGCGCTGGCCGAAGTCGAGCGAGCGAAGCAGGCCTGGTTGGAGACAGCGCGCGCCGCCAACAAGCCAATCCCGCCCCCGCGGTACCGGCCGCTCATCTACCAGGTGACCCAGTAGCACGGCAACTCATCGGCGACTACGTTGCCGGCCGATGGCCCTCCGCCGCGGCCGCTACGGCCCCCTTCTGGGATGTACCAGCTATCCCTACTGCAAGGGCATCAAGCGCCTCCCCAAGAGTGAGGACGGCGATCCGAAGGATGGCGCCTGACTCGAGCGCGCGGCCGACCACTGGTCCACCCCCGCCGCCTCCAAGCGCGCCCCCCTTGGCAGCGTGTTGGGCTTCACCGCTCACACATCTCGTGACTCCGCTTGACAGTGCCCAAGAGCCGATGCTATCATCGCTCGAAAACGGCATTGAGGGGCCTACAGAACGTGTCTGCCATCGCCAACAACTATCGTGTAGCAGTCGTCGGCGCGAGAGCCGTCGGTCAGGAGATGCTGCGCGTCCTTCGCCAGCGAGACTTCCCAACCGCTTCTCTCCGCGTCTTCGCCACCCGCGAGCGAGACATCTCCGTGGACGGCGACACCTACCACGTCGAGGTGATCAACGAGGATGCCTTCGACCAGATAGACCTCGCCCTCTTCGCGGGCGGCGACAAGCGCGAGGGCCACTTCGGGCCCCTGGCCGCCAAGCGCGGCACTGTTGTCATAGATAACGGAGACGCCTTCCGCCTGGATCCCGAGGTGCCCCTCGTCGTCCCCGAGGTCAACCCCGAGGTACTGCGCAACCATGCCAACCTCGTCGCCAACCCGAACTGCTCCACCATCCAGTTCGTCGTCGCCCTGAAGCCACTTCACGACGCGGCTTCCCTCAAGCGCGCCGTAGTCGCCACCTATCAGGCCGTCTCCGGCCGCGGCACCTCACCAGAGGGCAGCGATCCCGTCGAGCAGCTCCGGCGCGAAATGGCCGCCGTATGCGAGCGGCTCGCCGCTCCCGCCGCCTCCGGGAAGCCCGAGGAGAGGCTCCACGCCGTCATCGAGGCCGCCTGCCGCAACTGCCGTGCCGTCGTGGCCGATCCGACCCTCTTCCCACACCCCATCGCGGGCAATGTGATCCCCCACATCTCCAGCTTCCTTGACGACGGATACTGCAAGGAAGAGATGAAGCTCGTCAACGAGACGCGCAAGATCCTGGACGAGCCCGACCTGAAGATCACTGCTACCACCGTGCGCGTTCCCGTCTTCAATTCCCATGCAGAGGCCGTGAACTTCGAGTTCGAGCGGCCCCTCTCCGCAGCGCGGGCGCGAGAAATACTCTCCAACGCCCCGGGCGTAGCAGTGATAGACGAACCCGCCGACGCCGGCTATCCGCTCCCTCTCGACGCCTCCGGAAGGGACGAAGTCTTCGTCGGCCGCATCCGGGAGGACCCGACCGTCCCCCACGGCCTCAACCTCTGGGTGGTTTCAGACAACCTTCGCAAGGGCGCCGCGCTCAACGCCGTCCAGATCGCAGAGAAGATGATCGAGATGGGATTGCTTTCCGCCCCCCCAGTGAGGACGATGAAACAGTGAAGGTAGTCGTTCAGAAATTCGGTGGCACCTGTGTTGAGTCGGAGGCCAACCAGCTCCTGACCGCGGAGCGCATCATGGAGGCCAAGGACAGAGGCATCCACCCTGTCGTCGTCGTCTCCGCCATGGGACGGCAGGGCCAGCCCTACTCCACCGCCGAACTCGTCAGCACCGTCCGCCGCATAAACCCCGACATCCAACCCAGAGAGCTCGATCTCCTCATGTCCTGCGGCGAAATCATCTCCACCGTCGCCATGGCCCACCTCCTGCGCTCCAAAGGATACGAGACCATCGCTCTCAGCGGAGGCCAGGCCGGACTCATCACCGACCAGTACTTCGGCCACGCCCACATCGTACGCATCGAACCACACCACCTCCTCGCTGCCCTCCAGGACCGATACATGGTCTTCGTGGCCGGCTTCCAGGGAATCACACAGCACCACGAAATCACCACCCTCGGAGCCGGCGGAAGCGACTACACCGCAGTTGCCCTTACCCATGTCATCCAGGAAACCCCCACCCTCCCCTTCGGCGAGGAACTCGAGGTCGAGCCCCTCCAGATGTTCAAGGAAGTTGACGGCATCATGACCGCCGACCCCACCACCCTCGATCAGGACGACGACGGCGGCCCCCGCACTATCCATCACCTCACCTACGATGAGTGCGTCGCCATGTCCCGACTTGGCTCCCAAGTCCTCCAGCAGCAGGCCGCCGAAATGGCCCGCAAGCACCGCAGCCCCCTCGTCGTGCGGAACTTCCGCGAAGCCAATAGCCCGGGGACAGAGGTCGGCTCCCAATCCCCCACCGTCAGCGATCGCGCCACCGCCATCGTAGATCGCTCCCGCCTCCTCGTATTCGACCTCGCTTCCGGGGATGCCCGTCTCCCACAGCAGATCGGAGAGCGCCTGGGCGGAGAGCGCCTCACATACTACCAGGTCCACACCGAGGCCCCCGAGAGCCGCTTCGCGGTTCTCCCCCTCAAGTATCGAGACATGGCAGCCATCGTCCGGCAGGTGCTGGCCGCACGCGCCGTCTCTGCTGATATCAGCGCTGACAACTTCGCCCTCGTCTCCGTCGTCGGAGAGGCCCTCCGCCAGCGCCTCGACGACTGGGACGACCAAGCCAGAAAACTCCTCTCGGACTGCGGCGTCCCGATCCAGGGGGCCTCCCGAGATGCCATCAGCCTCTCCTACCTTGTCCCAGAGGACCAGCGACGAAAGGCCGTAGAACATCTTCACGGCAGTCTCGTGCTCTAGCTTGACACTCCGACCGACCCGGAGGCAATGAGCGTGCCATTTCAGCCCACAGGCGTCTTCGCCCCAAACATCACGCCCTTCTCCGCCCAATCGGTGGACGAATCCTCCCTCCGGCGCGTCCTCGACTATCTCATCGAGGGAAGCGTCAACGGTCTCGTGCCCTGCGGCACCACCGGCGAGTCCGCCACCCTTACCTACGAAGAGCACCGCCGCGTCGTCGAGCTCACTGTGCAGCACGCAGCCAGCCGCCTCCCCGTCATCGCCGGCACTGGATCCAACAGCACCGCCGAGGCCATCGCGCTTACCAAACACGCCGAGGAGGTCGGCGCCGACGCCGCACTCCTCATCTGCCCCTACTACAACAGACCCTCCCAGGCCGGCCTCGTCGCCCACTTCACTCGCGTCGCCGAAGCCACCTCTCTCCCCATCATAATGTACAACATCCCCAAGCGCACGGGCGTCAACATGGAGGCCGCCACCACTGCGCAGCTCTCCCGCGTCCCCAACATAGTCGGCATCAAAGAAGCCAGCGGCGACCTTAACCAGGTCGCCGCCATCATTCACCTCGCCGACCCCGACTTCGCCGTGCTCAGCGGCGACGGCAACCTCACTCTCCCAATCTGCTCTCTCGGCGGCGTCGGCGCCATTCTCGCCGACGCCCACATCCTCCCCGCCGAGTGGCGTCGCATGGTCGAGTTGATCGCAGCCGGAGACATCAACCAGGCGCGCGAGATCCACTATCGCCTCCTCCCCATCACTCACGCACTCTTCCTCGAGACCAACCCAGCCCCGGTCAAGGCCGCCCTCGACCTCATGGGCGTCGCACCTCCGGACACCCGCCTCCCCCTGCTGCCCGCCACCGACGCCTGCCGCGCCGCCCTGCGAGAGGAGCTCCAAAAGCTTGGACTCCTCTGACCTTGCCGACGCCCTCCAGGAAGTTCACTCCCAGATCCGACGCTGCCGTCGCTGCCCTCTCGGCCGCACCCGCACCAAGGCCGTCCCCGGCGAGGGAGCCCCCGAAGCCTCCCTCATGTTCGTCGGCGAAGCCCCCGGCGGCGACGAGGACCAGCAGGGCCGCCCCTTCGTTGGCCCCGCCGGCCGCCTCCTCACACACCTTCTCAAGACCATAGGCCTCGATCGCCGCCAAGTCTTCATCACCAATGTCGTCAAGTGCCGGCCCCCCGGAAACCGCGACCCATCCCCCGAGGAAATCGCTGCCTGCAACGAATACCTCCTCACTCAGATCGCCCTCATCACCCCCAAAGTTCTCTGCACCCTGGGCCGCTTCGCCGGCCAGACCCTCATAGATAAGCGCCTCTCCATCAGCCGCGAGCACGGCAAGCCGAGACGCGTCAGCGGAATCCTTTACCTCCCCCTCTACCATCCAGCCGCCGCCCTGCACCAGGCCCGCCTCATTGATTCCCTCGAGGCGGACATGCGCCAGCTCCGCCGCGTGCTCGCAGAGGAGCTGGCAACACCTCCCTCCAAGGTCGGCCCGCAAGATGCCTGATCGAATCGCCCTCAATCTCGCCAGCCTCGGCCCCGCGCCCCTTGAGACAAAGCTCTATGCTGCCTCCGCCGCCGGCTTCTCCACCGTCGGCCTCATCCTCGACGAAATGGAAGCCGCTGGCGAGCGCGGCGCCCGCGAGATCACCCTCTGCGACCTCTCCGTGGCCGAGCTGGCGGCCCTCTCCGGATGGGTCGCCCCCGACCACACCTCTCGCATGCTGGCAATGGCCCACGCCGAAGCCACCTTCGAGCTGGCCGCCAAGCTCGGATCCTTCGTTGTCATCGCCTGGCCGCCGGCCGGGCCTGCCGACCCCATCGTCGTGGGCAGGGCATTCGCCGACATATGCCGTCTCGCCGAGCCCTCGGGCATACCCGTCGCGCTCGAGTTCCTGGGAGACTCCGAGAGCATATGCGACCTCGCATCCGCTTGGGAGATCGTTCAGTTGGCCGAGGCGCCGAACGGCGGCCTCGCCATAGACACCTTTCACTTTCACCGCGGCCGGTCCACCCTTCAAATGCTCGAGCCCGTCGCTGGCGACAAGATATTCTTCGTGCAGGTGAGCGACGCCGTGGACCTCCCCCCCAGCGAACTCCAGGACCGACACCGCGTCTATCCCGGCTCCGGAGCCATCCCCCTCGATCCCCTGCTTGCCGCCATCCACGACAAAGGCTATTCTGGTTACTG
>CP070816.1:1515936-1519464 GCA_020344235.1 Armatimonadota bacterium | reverse complement strand
GCCTCGGGGATCTCCGGCGGCCACAGCGATAGTCGCCGGGGGCCCCACCGGTTGTTGTCCTTCAGCAGGTTCTCGTGCCAGCCGTGGGCGGGCAGCTCCCAGAGGTCCGGGAACCCGTCCTCCGAGTACCGGAACGGCTGGTTCAGCGGCGCGGGCAGACTGTAGTCTCGGCCCCAGGCCATGCTGCTCACATACCGGAATCCCGACGCAGTCGCGGGTTGGAGGACCTCGGGCGCGCCGCGCAGCCCTTTCTCGAAGCCGCACCCCGGCCGCACCCCGATGCACGGCCGCTCGAAGATTCGCTCGACCCAACGCTTGCCCAGCGACAGCTCCTCCGCGATCTCCTCCCGCGGCACGCCTGGCCCGCAGAATGGGTGGTCTTGCAGCGACTTATGGGAGTACGTGTGGGAGGCGATCTCGAAGAGGGGATCGTCCAGCAGCGCCCGGTACCCAGGCCCGTCTGCTTCGAGGACACTGCCGGTGATGAAGAAGGTTGCCGGCATCTCGTGCCTGCGGTGAACCTCCACGATCCGGCGGCAGGCCGCGAGGCAGGCCGGCGACTCCGTGTCGTAGGCGGCGATGTACAGGGTCATGCGATCTTCCCGCGCCCAGTGGCCGGCCTATCGCTCACAACCACTTCCTCGCAGTCGGGTCCTCGGTGCAGTAGGCCGAGAGCACCTTGTTGATGGCCCTGGCGATGTTGCGGCAATCCGTCGCCGAGTACCACTGGTTGAGTTGAATCGTGATCATGCGATCGAACAGGTCGTCGGCAACAGAACAGTCTCCCCGAGCGTAGTCAACCGCGCCGCCCGCCTGCTGGTACACAGGGCAGTCCCACGGGCAGTTGACGTCCGTGTGTCCGGTCTTGCACACGATGGGGTACATCCACGAGTATTGATGCCAGTCCGGGGCGGCCTTCTCGCCCCGCATCCCACACGAGACGCCCTCCGCGTCCAGTGCCCTGACGATTCGCCGGCCGAGCTGAAGCGTCTCGGGGTAGAACCGCAGCAGGTACCCAACTTCGCCATCCGGATCGTTCAGCTTCTGCGGAGCGATTCCCCGATAGCTCTTCAGGCGTTTCAGAATCCGTTGCTTGACCGTGCGGAAACGTTTGACGACGCCGGCCATCTTACTGAGCTGCACAGCATCCACCGCGGCCCCGAGTTCGCTCATCCGGTAGTTCGTGCCGGGGAAAAGCTCGCCCTCGTAGCGCGGCGGGGCGAAGCGATCCGGGCGCCAGAGGCCGCCGCACTCGGCGAGCTGGCCGGCTCGCTCCCATACTCGTCCGCTGTCGGTGATCAGCAGTCCGCCCTCGCCCCCACCGACAATCTTGTAGGCCGAGATGCTGAAGCAGCCGACGTCGCCGAACGTGCCCATCAACTTCCCCTTGTAGCTTGCCCCACAGGACTGCGCGCAGTCCTCCACGACCTTCAGTCTGTGCTTGCGCGCGACGCGCATGATCGCGCCCATGTCGGGGACGCTGCCCATGACACAGGTCGGCGCGATGGCCACCGTGCGCGGCGTAATCGCGCCCTCGATCTTCTTGGGATCCATGGAAAGCGACTCGTCCACATCGCAGAACACCGGGACTCCGTTCGCAGCCGCCACCGCGGCGGCGGTGGCCATGAAGCCAATGGCAGGGCAGATGACCTCCCTACCGGGGCCCACGCCGACCGCCACGAACGCGGCGTGCAGCGCGGCGGTGCCCGAACTGAGCCCGATGGCATGCTTGACGCCGAGGGCCTCGCGCGCCACCCGCTCGAACTTCTGCACGCAAGTCTCCTTCAGATCGGAGTAGTAGTTGGCGAGGAACGGACCCGTGCCCATGTCTTCCGCGGAGACGGCCTCGCGGATCTTCGTCAGCGTGCTGGCGGAGAAGCCGAACCGCCTGGCCACGGCCATGAATTCCTCCGCGCCGATCTTGGGCTTGCCCTTGCCCTCGATAGCGGCGACGGCCTTCATCCCGCCCTGTAGAGCGAGCTTCTGTTCTTCCCTGTGCTTTGCCATTCCCTCACACCTCCTGGATGCAACTGGGCCGCACCGGCGGACGCCCTACCTCATTCCCTTCCAGGCCTCTATCATCTCATACAGGTTCTGCTCGGCGACCTCCGGATTGCTCATTTGGTAGTCCAGGCAGTCGCCCAGCCCCAAGATGAACCCTCCCCCGGGGGCCAGCGCCTCGACGGCCTCGGCGACGGCCTGCCTGACTTGCTCCGCCGTCCCCGTCTCGAGCGCATGGTGGTTGCTCACACCCCCATATAGCGCTATCGTGCCGCCAACCGCGCGCTTGATCCTGACGAGGTTCGTGTCGCCTGCCGTCGGGTCAATGAGCGAGTAGATGTCGAACCCGAGGTCGAGGAACGTGCCGAGCAAGGGCATCGCGCCGGAGTTCATGCAGTAGTTGACGAGGACGCCGGCCTGGTGCGCGCCTTCGATCTCCTTCTTGAGCGGATCGAATAGGAACTCCCGATACAGCTTCGGCGACCAGAAGTTCGTGCTCTCATACCAGCCGCGCCGGACCAGTATGTCAATGCCTGCATCAATCTGAATCGCCAGGATGGCCAACGACCACTGCGACAGAATCTCGACGTACCGCTTGAGGAAGCCCGGATCCTCCAGGGCTGCTATCAGGATGGGCTCAATTCCCGAAAGCCAGGCCAACGGGTCGCCGATGCCCTGATGGTATCCCGACAGCAGAATGTCATTCTCGTCGCAGAACTTCCTCGCAGCCCTCATTTCCTCGCGGTATCCCGTCAGCTCGTCCGCGCTGGGCGGCTGAAGGACGCACTGCAAGGCGTCGAGATCCTCTTCCTTCTCGATGCAGTATTCCTTGGACCGCGCGGCAGGGACATGGTGATCGCTGAACAGTTCTATGGACTCGAAGGGATAATCGTGCTTCCGAACGACCTGCCTCAAGCTCCCCCGGGAGGTGATGTACTCCTTGCACATCAGCGAGTGCCCTCGCCCCGGCGGGGCCTCCGTCCACTCCCTGGTTTCGAATCCCTTCGTTGAGTACAACGGGGGGGAAGTCAGGATCCCTGTATCGAGGCCGAGATCCAGGTAAAAGCGCGCCAACTCGAACTGGTCGGGATAGCGCCGCGACAGAAACTCAACCTGCTGGTGGCCGATGCCGTGGAAGCATAAGGGCAGATGATCGACCGGCTGGTGACGGATCGCTGCTAGGATTCGTTCTCTTGAGGATATGCTGGCCGACTCGACACGCACTGCTCACCGCCTCTATACCGCGCTCTTCCCGGTCAGCCAGCTTCTGCTGCTTCTTGCTGTTCACCTTCCGGTCGGCACAGGCCGCGACGCGTCGCGTTGCGTGTGGGTATCGGCGGCTCATGCGACTGCCGCAGCCGCATCCCAGAGCGACCTCGGCAACTCGGCAGTCGGTCACGGATAGCAGTCATTAGCCTGAAAACTACCCAGCAAATCGGTAAGCCGAGGCCTGTGCCCACAACGTCCATCTGTTTGGGACTGCAGTCACCCGCGGCTCACACCGCCTCCGCCCGGCCTTTCGAACAT
>CP070816.1:1508704-1515836 GCA_020344235.1 Armatimonadota bacterium | reverse complement strand
GGATGTGCTGTACGGGTATTGGAATGGGACGACGACACTCTACCAAGAGGCCGTGCTGAGCGCATGGCTTCCGCGGATTCTGTGGTGGCTGGGTTTCGTTGTCGTGTTGATCTTCGTGCTGATCTGCCTGTCGGTGGCTTTGCGCCCCCTGTGGTCGGAACGTGAGCGTCTCACTTTCCCTATCATTCAACTTCCGCTCGCCATTACTAACCCCGAAACGGGCCTTCTCCGGGACCCTCTGATGTGGATTGGGTTCGGCATCGGGGCCGTCATTAACCTCGTGAATGGGCTGAACTACATCTTCCCGGCCGTCCCGTCCATCCCGCTCTATATTGACCTCCAGTCTTACATCCACAACGACCCGTGGACCGGTAGTGGCTGGTTCCCGATGACATTCAACCCGTCCGTCATCGGGCTTGCCTTTCTCATGCCGCTGGATCTGTTGTTCTCGTGTACGTTCTTCTATCTGTATTGGAAAGCGATGTTCATCATCGCTAAGGCCACCGCAATCAGCCCAGGCTACGGGTGGGGCGGGCCAAGCCCGGCGATCTTTCCGTATTCGAACGAGCAGATGTTCGGCGGCTTCATCGCCATTGCGCTCAGCTCGGTGCTCGTCGGCCGGCAGTACTTCAGGCAGGTGTGGCGGCGCGTCCTCGCCCGCTCTTCGGAGATTGATGACTCTACCGAAGGGCTCAGGTTCCGGACTGCTCTGGCTGGCTCTATCATCGGAGTTGCACTGCTTATCATGTTCGCCGTGCACGGCGGGCTGAGCCCCTACCTCGCCGTCGCTTTCTTCGCGATCTACTTTCTGCTCGCCGTCGCCGTAGCCCGCATCCGCGCCGAGTTCGGTTCACCGGTCCACGATTTCCACTTCGCTGGGCCGGACTACACCCTGAACTACGTTCTGGGGAGCGTTAACCTGCGGCAGCAGGACATCGGCATGTTCCACCAGCTCTATTGGTTCAACCGCGCCTACCGCGGCCATCCCGTTGCGAGCACCATCGAGGGATTGCAGATGAGCGCGCGCGCTCGGTTCCGCGGGCGCTCGATCGTGTTCGCGATGCTCCTCGCGGGGGGAGCATCGGTGGTCGTCGGCTTCTGGGGGTGGCTGCACTACGCGTACAAGCTCGGGGCCGCCTCGGCCTGGGGCTATGGCGCGAACTGGTTTGGGGAGGAAGCCTACACGCGACTCCAGTCCTGGATCGAGAACCCCGAGCCGGCCAACATCACGGCGCCCTTCGCCATGGCCGTAGGCTTCGGGATCTCCCTGCTGCTGGCCGCGGCCCGCACGCGTTTCGTCGGTTGGCCCCTGCACCCCGTGGCCTACTCCCTCTCCGCGAGCTGGTCAATCAACTGGGTGTGGATGCCAATGTTCATCGCCTGGGCGATTAAGGTGTTGGTCTTGCGGTACGGCGGATTGCGCTTCTACCGGCGTGTGCTGCCCTTCTTCTTCGGGCTTATATTGGGCGAGTCGATGCTGGGCTGCACGTGGCCGATCATCGGGCTGATCTTCAAAGTGCCGAGCTACAATTTCTTCGGGTCCTAGCGGGCTGGACGAGTTCCGGGGGGACGGGGCAGGGGGCCGCGGCAGTGATCCCAGCGCCGGGCCGCGGGCGGGCACATGGCCTGGCCGAGGGTCGCGCGCGGCGACGAGAGAGTTGCAGCGCAAGGACTAGGCCTACGGGTGTGACGAATCATTAGGGGGATGCCGAGGCGGGCCTGGGGATGGGAAATGTCACGGCCGCGGGAGTGCCGGTCGTGTGGAGGAGGAGTGTTTGGGATGAGTGACAGCGCAGGCAGGAGAGTGATCTCCCTCGACGGTGAGTGGAGGTATAGGAAGGACCCCGAGCGGTCGGGCGAGAGAGAGCGCCTGTATGATCCCTCGACTTCGAGGGATAGCTGGGGAACGATGGCAATCCCGGCCAACTGGTACAAGACCGAGGTGGGAGATTATCACGGGGTGATATGGTTCGCGCGGGAGTTCGAGCTGCCGGAGGAGATGAAGGGGCGAGAGCACCTGCTCCGGTTCAAGGCGGTGGACTACATTGCCGAGGTATGGTTGAACGGGGCATACCTCGGGAGGCACGAGGGGTTCTTCGCGCCGTTCGAGTTTCGGGTGACGAAGCACATACGGGAGGGCCGGAACATCGTCATCGTGAAGGTGGACTCTCCGCGCGATGAGACGGAGTATCGGCTGGCACCGGAGCAGCCGGGCTTCGAGCGACCTTTGTCGGGTGCCTACAAGTCGAGGAAGCCGGTCGCGCTGACCACGATCAAGGGATCGTGCATTGATTTCTGGCACCGCCCCGGATGGGAGACTCAGTTCGGCCAGGATGGCAACACGGGCGGCATCTGGCAGGGGGTGGAGCTGATCGCGACCGGCCGTCTGACGATAGAGAATGTGAAGATCTACCCCAAGCTCGTGGAGAGGGAGGGGGCGCCCGACGGGACGGCGCTGGTGTCGGTGGAGGTGGATATCCACAACAGCAGCGGAGAGACGGTCAGGGCGGACATCGGTCTGGAGGCGTGGGGCAAGAACTTCGAGAGCAGCGAGGAGATCAAGAAGAGCAAGGAGTTCGTGCTGACGCCGGGGGCCAGCCGGGTGAAGCTGGTGCACACCGTCGAGCGGCCGGCCCTGTGGTGGTGCTGGGACCATGGGACCCCGAATCTCTACCAGATGCGAATCACCGCGACGATGGGCGAGGTTCAGGACGAGAGGGTGGAGACGTTCGGGATCAGGGAGCTGAAGCTGGATGAGGAGGGGCGCTGGCATCTGAACGGGAGGCGGGTGTTCGCGCGGGGGATGAGATACCATTCGAGCATCTGGCTGGGCGACGGAAACGCGCGGATGTTCCGCGAGGACCTGGGGAAGATGCGGGAGCTGAACATCAACGCCATCCGCATCGGAAGCCACCTCGAAAAGCCCGAGTTCTACCGGCTGTGCGATGAGATGGGGTTCTTGGTGTGGCAAGTGTTCCCGCTGCACTGGGGAAACTACGCGGACACCGACGAGCTGATCGAGCGGGCGGCCCCGATGATGCGGGAGATGGTGAGCCTGCTCTACAACCATGCCAGCATCGTAATGTGGAGCGTGTTCAAGGAGCCGAACGTCTATCAGTTCGAGCCCAGGCCGAACCTGTACGGCCGGCTGTGCGAGATAATGTACGAGTCGGCGAGGACGGTTGATCCGATAAGGTGGGTGCACAAGGGAGACTACGGGGAGGGCGCGCAGAACGTGATGACCGGAGTGTGGGGCGAGAAGTACACCGACTTCCGCATAGAGCCGGACGCGAATCCACAGAAGGTGGAGTTCGGCACCGCCTCCCTTGCGCCGCTGGAGACCGCGCGGCAGATCCTGAAGCCGGAGGAGCAGTGGCCGCCGGACTGGGACCGCTGGTATTACCTGAACTTCGATCCCAACTGGCTCACCCTGCAGGGAATAGATGTCGAGTCCAAGAGCGGGCTCGCGGAGCTGATTGAGGAAGTTCAGAGCTGGTCGGCGCGGCAGATCAAGGAGTCGGTCGAGTACATTCGGCAGCGGAAGTACCGGCCGAATGCTTCGATGTTCCTGTATTTCTGGAGCGATCCGTGGCCGTGCCTGGGTGGGAGTGGGCTGCTGGATCACTACCGGCGGAAGTACAAGTCGTACGATATCTTCGGGATGGTGTACTCGCCCGTGCTGGTGAGCATCGAGTGGGTGAAGGAGAAGCATTTGGTGGGATTCGAGAAGGTCTACGCGCCGGGGGATAAGCTCGTCGCGAAGGTGTGGGTGACTAACGACCTGCACCGGGAGTTCGCGGGCGCGTCTCTGCGGTGGCGCATCGAGGGCCCCGGGGGAAAGACGCTGGAGGAGGCGAACCAAGAGCTGGCGGTGGCCGAGGACAGCTCGGAAGTGGCGGGGAGCGTGGAGTGGGGCATACCGGAGGGCGGCGAGGAGGGGAGCTACCGGATGGAGGCCGAACTCAAGGACAACCGGGGCGAGGTGCTCTCGACGAACTACTTCGAGTTCCGGGTGGCCGGCGCTCGGGAATCCGGAGGGATGAAGTGAAGGCATTGGTGACGGGCGCAAGCGGCCGGCTGGGCCGCTATGTCGTGGCGGAGCTGGAGTCCGCGGGGCACGAGCTGGTGTTGATGTCGCGGACGCGGCCGGAGGCCGCGGATCGGTGGCCGTGGGTGGAGGGGAGCATTGTGGATTCCGAGGCGTGCATGCGGGCGACGGGGGGAGGGGTGGAGGCAGTCCAGCACGTGGCGGCCACTCCGTACCCGACCGACCATCCCGAAACGCGGCAGAGGGCGGAGGAGCGGGGCGTGCCCTTCGACGAGACGATGCGGACGAATATCATGGGCACGTACTATCTGCTCCAGGCGGCGGTGGCGCGGAAGATCAACATCTTCGTGATGACGGGGAGCAATTGTGCGCTGGGGCACGGGTTCCGGATCAGTGGGCGGGAGTTTCCGCTCCGCTATCTGCCGGTTGACGAGGCCCATCTGTCGGAGGTCGAGGACTCGTATTCGTACAGCAAGTTGGTGGGCGAGGAACTGCTTGCGATGTACACGCGTGCTTATGGGATTCGCACGCACGTGCTCCGCTCGGCCGGCATATGCAATGCGGAGCGCCGCGAGGGAATCGCCAGCAACGCGTCGCCGGCGCGGGCATGGGACCCGTGGCTGTGGGCCTGGATCGGCAGTGAAGATATCGCCGCCGCCCATCGCCTGTTGATGGAGAAGGCGGAGGAGATCGAGCCAGATGGAGTCTACTTCTGCAATGGAGATGACACCACGGCGCTGGAGCCGACGCGCGAGCTGATCGCCCGGTTCAAGCCGGAGCTGGCCGACTCGTCGTCTGACGAGGGTGGGCACTGGAGCCTGCTCTCGAACAAGAAGCTGCGAGAGACACTTGGGTGGGAGCCGCGGACATCGTGGCGGGATTCGCTCGAGAAGTCGTAGCAAGGAAAGGGAGTCGAAAGGAATGAGCGGCGCGATCGGAATGGGCGTGGTGGGGGCGGGGGCGATCGGGATCCGGGGTGCGCTGAGCCACCTGTCGCTGCCAGATGTGCAGGATCGGGTGAGGCTGGCGGCGGTCTGCGATCCGGTGCCCGGGCGGGCGGCGGCGGCCGCGGAGAAGTTCGGGGTGGGGAAGTCGTATGAGCAGTTCGAGGATCTGCTGGCCGATCCGAAGGTGGAGGCAGTGACGATCTGCTCGCCGATCGGGCTGCACTACGAGCAGGGCATGGCGGCGGTCGGGGCGGGCAAGCACGTGCACTTCAACAAGACCATGGCGACGACGGTGGCGGAGTGTGATGAGCTGATCTCCGCCGCGGCGGAGAGGGATGTTCGGCTGGTTGCGTCGCCGGGCATGATGCTGCACCCGTACAATCAGCGGATTCGAGAGCGCATAGGGGAGGGCGGGATAGGGCGAGTGGTGTGGGCGGCCGCCGGCGCGGCGATAGGCGATTATCACCTGACGGAGGAATTCCGCACGGGCGAAGGTGTGCTCGGCCAGGTTGATCCGACCTGGTACTTCAGGAAGCCGGGCGGGGGGCCGCTGTACGACGTGACGGTGTACCCGCTGCACAATCTGACGGGCATTCTGGGGCCGGCAAAGCGGGTGACCGCGCTCTCGGGGCTGGCGCTTCGGGAGCGGGAGTTCGGCGGGAAGATGATTGCATGTGACATGGATGATAGCACGTTCATGCTGCTCGATTTCGGGGACTCGGTGTTTGCACTGGTATACGGGACAGTGGCGGGGGTCGTGGTGGAGGGGTTTCATCCGAGCATCTTTGGGACGGAGGGGTCGGTGGTCGGCACAAAGCTGAACGGGGAGGACATGAAGAGAAAGGGCGACCACCAGCCGCATGTCGTGGGGAAGCATGCGAAGATGCCGGAGTCGCATGTGTTCGAGGACATGATGCAGCTGGTGGATTGGATCCGCGATGGAGTTCCTTCCATCGCCACGGCCGAGCAGGCGCGGCACGTGATTGACATCTTCGAGTCCGGGTACCGCGCGGCCGAGACAGGGCAGACACAGGACCTCGTGACGGCCATACCGGAGACATGAGTGCCAGGGCGGGGGAAAGGACGCTAGAGATATGAGCATCACCGGGCGGGAGGAGCTGAGGACGGCTGTTGACGAGGCGGTGGAGGAGGTGAAAGTGACAGATGTTCACACCCACCTCTACCCGCCGGACTTCAGCGAGCTGCTGCTGTGGGGGGTGGATGAGCTTATCACCTACCACTATCTGGTGGCGGAGGTGTTCCGGTACGCGGACGTGTCGTACGGCGCTTTCTGGAGGATGTCGAAGCGCGAGCAGGCCGATCTGATCTGGAAGCACCTGTTCGAGGAGAACTCGCCCTACAGCGAGGCCTGCCGCGGGGTGCTGACCACTCTGGAGCTGCTGGGCCTGGAGGTGGGGGCGCGCGACTTGGCCTCCTATCGGCGGTACTTCGAGGGAAAGACGGTGGAGGAGTACGTGGATCAAGTATTCGAGGTTGCTCGCATCAAGGAAGTGGTGATGACGAATGATCCCTTCGACGACGGGGAGCGGGAGTTCTGGCTCGGCGGATACGAGCCCGATCCGCGGTTCCGCGCGGCGCTGCGGATTGATGGGCTGCTGAACGGGTGGCCGGAGGCCTGGCCGCGGCTGAAGGAATGGGGGTACGGAGTAGGGGAGGAGCTGAACAGCGCGACCGTGAAGAAGGTGCGGCGCTTTCTGACGGAGTGGGCGGAGCGAATGGACCCGGCGTACCTGGCGGTCTCGCTGCCGCCGACCTTCGCGTTCCCGGAGGATTCGGCGCGAGGCGCTTTGATACAGGAGTGCGTGCTTCCGGTCTGCGAGGAGCTGAATCGGCCCTTCGCCATGATGATAGGTGTGAAGAGGCCCATCAATCCGCAGCTTCGAGATGCAGGAGACTCGGTTGGCAAAGGAGATGTCGGCGTCATCGAGGGGCTCTGCCGCGAGTATCCGAAGAACAAGTTCCTGGTGACGATGCTGGCGCGGGAGAACCAGCACGAGCTGTGCGTGGCGGCGAGGAAATTCCGGAATCTGCTGGTGTTCGGATGCTGGTGGTTTCTGAACAATCCGAGCCTGGTGGAGGAGATCACGCGGATGCGGTTCGAGCTGCTCGGTGTGAG
>CP070816.1:1505764-1508604 GCA_020344235.1 Armatimonadota bacterium | reverse complement strand
CAGAGGAGATTGCTCGCTCATCTCAGCCCGCGCTCTTGCGGCCTCGATGGCAGCCTGGACCTTAGAGTCAAGAGCGGGTCCTTCGCGGCTGACGGCCTTCCACGCCCAACCACGGCCCCAGTACGCGTGTGCTGCGTACACTAGGCTCGCGTCGGTCTTGCCTTCCTCAGGATTCCGAAACTGATATTGCGACGAGAGGGTAAGGAAGTGGGCCCACTTCTTCCCCAGTCGAAGGGACGGGGGCAGTGCCCTCTCGAAGCCGAGGGCCAGGTTCACATCCTTTCTGGAGCTGGCGCTAAGCGAAATCAGGTCGGTGAGGCTCAGCAGGCCTTGATTCAGCCCAAGGGATTCGGCGACGGCCGTCTCCCTCAACTCCAGCACTGCGGTGTCGGGTCCGCCGGCGCGCCGAGGCCTAGAGACATCCACCAGGAGAGAACGTGGGGTTAGGAGGGCGGAGCCTGCTGGCTGATTGTCCCCGTTCTCGCCGTCCGCAAACTCGTCGCCACCTGAATCAGCCGAGCCTGTCCCGAGCAGCTCGCCGGTTGGGTCTCGGAGTACAAAGCGCCACTCTGAGTCATCGCTGGTGTCCCGCCAGTGGCCCGAGATCTCGAGGGCGGCGGACGGCACCGCGGAGGCCCCGGCCGTCTCGTCTTGTGCAGAAGCGCGGTCGGAACTCAACATGCAGGCAGCACATAGGATCGTCACAATCACCATGTACGCTGTGCGTCGCATGTATCTCATGCTACTGGCTCCTTGTCAGACAGACACGACTCGTCACGCGTGGTTGTCGAGAAGCCTTCAGTGCGATCATGTGCAGCATTCGTTCGGACTGCCCTGCTGCTTCTGCGGGCCACTCTGGTGGTGCCTGTGTTGGTAGCCGACCCGGTCTTGAAGGCGGTCTAGGCTGTCCTGAGAGTTGACCTCCGGCTGCCGGGTGCACCAGCAATGGAGACGAATGCTCTCCGAGATCTCTTGGATCACGAGTGTCGGGATGTCACGGCAACCAGGGAAGAAGTCGATCACCCTTGTACTGCCAGTAAAGTCAATGTCAGCACCACCGACAGCCACGATTGCAGCCGCTATGCCAGTCTTGCGTTCGTCGCTTGTGCACTCCAGGCGTCCAGCTGTGCTGCCGACTTCGACAGGAGGCGCTGCCAGCCCGGGCAACTGCGTCGTGGACGTGCCCTCAAGTTCGCGGTGGGCTTGCACTCTCTCGCGGAGGGCCAGGATAGTGTCTTCAGCGCGGACTGGCCCGAATGCCTTGCACGAGCAGGCCTCGGCAATGCCAGCACGGATTGCCTCAAGCACAGGCACGGGAAGCCAGGTGAGTCCGCGGAAGAACTCGGCTACTGTGGTTCGGTCTGTGAGCGCGCCGGGCGTCTGGCCTCCGCCGGCACCCACAACCGCGCTGGTTACACACCGGTCGATGTCTTCGTCTCTGGGGTCTCTCGGAGTCATCTCGCGCCTCCATTGGCTCAGGGTTTTGGAGGGGATGGCCTAGAGGTCGCTAGGAAGTGCGCTTGCGCGCGAGTCAGCCTGACTACCGTCGGTGGTCGGATGCCCGCAGGCGTGTGCTGGGCCGCCCCATGTCCTCGCCTCGCCCATTGTGCGCCGTTCGCGTCGCTGTCTGTGGGCCCTGCGGGTGTAGTCCCAACTCCAGCCAGCGCTGCTTTTGTAGAGCAACCGGACGGCTTGCAGGGCGTGATACTACGAGAGAGGTGTGGGTGTGTCAAGTGCTCCGCTGGGCCAAGTGTGGAGAAGTGGGCACAAGGCGTGAGAAGGAGGGCACCGGGAGCGGTGTTGGGTGGGAGGTGGGTGTTCCGACGGAGTGAGGGGAGGTGGCAGCAAAGCAAGCAGGCGCCCGGCGTGGCCACCCGCGGGGGCGCGGTGCATGTCTATAATCGGGTTGCTACCCACAACGATGACGCGGAGTCTTCGGAGAGCGCGGGTGCGTCCCCCGAACTCGCCAGGCGAGGAGGGGGAGGATTGGATGGTGGTGGATGGGCCCTGGTTGAAAGCAAGCTAGCGACCGGTGAGGCCGGCCGGGCACCAGCGGACCGAGAGCGATAGCTGAGCGCCGAGCGGCTACCTAGTCCGGGGTGGACCGGGAGTATCCGTTAGAGGCTGCTCGTAAGGACCCCAAGGCGGCTCAGGCCAGGGCGGGCGCGGACGCGAGAGTTCGACGCCGTGCAATCGGGGCGCCACCAGGATTTCTCCCCGGCTGCCACACTCCGGGCACAGCTGCCATCCATCGCCTTCGCAGAGGGGGCATTCCTCGCCGTCGTCCAGTTTCCCGTCCCCGCGGCAGCGTCCGCACTCTTCGTCCCAGTGGCCACCACAAGTGGGGCAGGACAGCAGCGTAACCTCGAGGAGCCACGCGTCGTCCTCCTGCGCGACAAGGTAGCCACGACGCAGGGTGATCGGCTCCGGAAGGGCCCGCTCGCCCTTGGATGGAGGTCCTGCACGAGTTATCACGGCATTCACTCGGAACCGGCCGTCCTCCAGCTTGTGCACATTCTCGATGCGTCGGTTGATGCACCGGCCGAGCTCCGCTTCGGCCAGGGCTCGCGCCTCGCCGCTAAGGCACGATAAGTGGGCACGGACCGTGGGTGACCGAAGCGCTTCTTCCGTGGCCCGGTCCTGCGCAGTCCACAAGGCGCGGACCGCGCCCTCAGGACTGTTCGCCGCCGCCGGGAGCTTTGGCGCCGCTCGCGGGCGTTGGCTGATCCCCCCGTACACTCCCAAGCCAATCGCCACTACGATGATGGGCCACACCAGGAGTAGCACGACGAGCTTCTTCGAAGGTCCTTCTGTGTGCGTCGCCACTGTCGTTCCCCCCT
>CP070816.1:1501423-1505664 GCA_020344235.1 Armatimonadota bacterium | reverse complement strand
CCAGCGGAATGAGCAGAGATGCGACAGCCGTCGCGATGCCCTGCCACGACAGGCGGCGCCGGGCGAGGCGCAGCACGGGCGCGGCCGCGGTGCCGGCCGCTGGAGGCGCGAGTCTGCCGGCGACCGCCTCGTCACCGCTTTCCGGGGAAGTACACACAGGCGTCTCCGTCACAGGTGTCGTTGGAGGCGAAGAAGAGACAGCGGCCGGCGAACTCCTCCTCGGGGAGCTCGAAGCCGAGCTCGGCGAATTCGTCGCGGGCGACTTCTAGGGCGGCATAGCTGCTCTTCTTGCAGCAGCGGCTCCCCCCGACTTCGGCCAGGCGGGCGACCAACTTCGCGGCGAATTGAATGAGCCTTTCCCGCTGCTCGGTGGCCACCGGCGTCGAGCCCAGGAGAATGGCGTAGGCGCTGGCCGTACTGGAAAGGGCTCCGCACGTGCCGATGAACCCGCACGACCCGCCGGCGAGCTGGCGCCCGCGGTCGACGACCTCGTCCATCAGCTCGCTGCTGATCTCATAACCGGCATTCTGTAGACAGCGCAGGATGATCTCCCCGACGAGCGCGTGATGCCACACGCCGTGCACCGGCGTTCCCTCACCTCGCGAGAGGATCTCTTCCAGCATCTCCGCCGGCTTTGTTCCCTTTGCTTCCCGCGCGATGAGGGTCGCGAGAGTGGTCGTCGTGTCAGTGCCGTCGCCTGCGCAGCAGGCATTGGCGTCAACCGCGTTGCGGAAACTCTCGTAGGAGATACGGCGGATCTTGCGTGTGTTTCGCTGTGTCTTGGCCATGGGTGGTTCCTCGCGCGGAGCTAGTTCGGTCGGTAGCGCTGCAGCAGTTCTGTCAGGCGCGACTTGGTTGGCGGGCGTCCCGCCGCCACCAGTTCGTTGTTGATGACGAGCGCCGGCATGGGAGTGGGGCCGTACTCCGCGATTTCCTCCACCTCCCTCACTCGGCTGATGGCATCTCTCTCAAGGCCGAGAGCCAGGGCAATCTCGAGGACGAGCGCCGCAAGCTGATCGCACGCGCGACAGCCGGGACCGAGCACCTTGATCTCCGGCCTTCCCGGCAGTGCCTCTCGGCGTTTGGGCTCGGGGACCTGTGCCGCCGCACGACGAAGCGCGGCGGTGATGGCGTCGAGGCTGCATTCCAGACGCTCGACGTCCGATTCCAGATGCGAGATGCGGCGCTGGACGGCGCGGCCGATCCGGTCTGCGACGCACTCGGCGAAGTCGTCCAGGCGCGCCAGCGCAGTAGACTCAGCCGGTGGCCCGGCCGGGGCCGCTCCGAGCAGGGCCGCGAGGCTAGAGCGCCGAATGCGGTGTCGGCCGCCCGGGGTGCGATAGCTTCTGAGTTGCCCTGAGTAGATGTAGCGCTTGAGGGTCGACACGCTAAGACGGACTTCGGCCGCCGCCTCCTTGAGCGTAACAAACTCAGTGTTTGACATGGGTGTGTCCGTCCTTATCGTATTTTTCAGGCCTAAAGCGTATCATATCACACTGAATCGTCAACGGCGGAGGACGGAAACAACTGTGACGATTCTGTGAACGTGAGGCGCGCGCCAGCTCCGCCTGCCTGCGCTCCACTGGGGTGAAGCGGTCCGTATCAGCGGAGGTTGAACTCAGCTCGGACGCGTTGGGCCGCTTGCTGGTTGACGGGCGCGGTGAAGGGCTGCTCGACGTCAAGGCCGCTCGGCTGAGGCAGGATCGCATCGAGTTCGTCAACGATGGTCTGGGCGAAGAAGAGGGGCGGGTCGCTGGCGAGGTAGCGGAGCGCGAGCGCGGCGCCAATCTCGGGGTCGGCCCGAAGGACGTCGCAGACGATGTCGGCGCGGATTGAGGGATCCCGCTCGGCGTCGAACTGTGCGGTGAAGTTGCTCTGACCCTGGTCCCCGGGTGGGATGGGATGTGGGGCGCGGTCGTGATCCCCCTCTGTTTCTCCGCGTCGGTCTGGCGCGGCTGCGAGGTCGACCTGGTGGTGATCGTGTCCGTGGGCGTGGCCGGAGGAGCGCGCGCCGACGGCTCGGCCGATGAGGACCAGGAGCGCGAAGCAAGCGGCGAATGCCGCGGCGACGGCCAAGGTGCGCTTGAGGGCGCGGGCTCGGTCGCGGGCGCGGATGACATGGACGATGGCGGAGACGACGATGAGTGCGACGGCGTAGGCGGCGATGACAAGGGGCCCGGAGGAGAGGTCGGCGAGGAGGGAGACGGTGAGTCCGGCGACCGTGACGACGACTCCGACAATCCACCCAAATAGGATCTGCGCGGGGAGGCGATCGGTGACGAGCACGGCCATGACCGCGGGCGCGACGAGGAAGACGAAGACGAGCAGGACGCCGGCGCTACCGACCGAGACGGTGATGACGAAGCCGAAGGAGAGATAGAAGAGAAAGTCCCACAACCGGACGTTGAGGCCCTGGGCGCGGGCGGAGTCGGCATCTTCGGAGATGAGCAGGAACTGGCGGCAGAAGAGGAGATGAAAGAGGCCGACGGCTGCGTACACGGCGGCGACGAGACCGACGGTCGTCCACTGGACCCAGAGGATGGAGCCGGTCAGGAGGTCCTTGATGTGCTGGGCGCCGTGGGGGGCTTTGTCGATGAGGATGATGGCGGCGGCGGCGGCGATGGCGTAGACGAGGCCGATGACGGCTTCCTGCGGGACCCGGGTCTCGCGAGTGCGGGTGAGGGTGAAGACGGCGGCGGCAATGGCGGTGAGCGCCATGGAGAACCAGTAGGAGGCCTGGGTATGAAGGGCGATGCCCAGCAGGAAGCCGATGAGCGCGCCGAGGGCCGCGATTTGGGCCAGAGCGAGGTCCACGAAGATGATCTCGCGCTTGATGACGTGGATTCCGAGATAGGAGAGCATACCCACGAGGAGGACGCAGAGGGCGAAGGGTGGGAGCATGACCTGAATGGCTTGGGTAAGGTTCATGGTTCTCTTCTCATCGTGTAGGGTGGCGCGGGAGGCCGCACGAGCCGCGGCCTCCCGCGAGGCGTGACGATCATCTCGTGAGGCCCGTCTGCTTGCCGGCGGCCAGGAGCCGCTCGACCCAGGTGTCGAACAGCTCGAAGTAGTCGTCCACTCCCGGCTCGCCGCCGATGTAGAGAGGCACGATTACGGCGACGGCGTCGGTGCGAGCGGCGACGCCGTTGATCTGCTTCGCGTCGAAGTAGTTCGCCGCCAGAATGACGCGGATGCGGCGGTCCTTCATGAGCTGGACGAGCTCGGTGACGTGCTTCGCGGAGGGGGGGATGCCAGGCTTCGGCTCGACGGTCCCGGCCTCTTCGAGCCCGAAGAGGCGGAGGAAGTAGACCCAGTTCTTGTGGTAGGTGACGATGGGCTTGCCGCGGAGGGGGAGCATCTGTTTCATCCAGCCGCCGAGGGAGTCGAGAAGGGGCTTGCCTTTGTAGCTGCGCCCTTCGAGGAAGGAGATAAGGCGCCCCTTCTCGGCCAGGCTGGAGAGGGTCTTTCCGCCCAGCATTTCGACGAGTTCGGGGCCGAAGAGGGCTTCATCGAAGCGTCGCTCCAGGGCGGCGAGGTTGCGTTCGTAAGTGGCTTTGCCGGCGGGGTCGTTCTTCACAAGTCCGGCAGCGATGTTGCGGGCGGCGACCCTCATGTTGAGGGGGCTGGTGGTGACATGGGGGTTGCCGTAGATGTGGAGGCCGCCTTCGATGCGGGACATGACTTTCGGTTTTTCGAGGAGCGTCATGCCCTGGGCGGCGGCGACGTATCCGGGCTGGCCGCTGCGGACCCGCGTGTTGCCGGACTTATCGATGACGGTGGTGACCCAGATTTCGAGGTCGAGGCCGGTGTCCACGAGGACGTCGGCTTCGCGCACGAGGTTGACGAAGGAGGGTTTGGGGCGGATGAAGTGGGCGTCTTGGTCGCCGCGGACGATGGTGGTGACGGAGACGCGGTCGCCGCCGATTTCCCGGGCGAAGGAGGCGTAGTCGGGGAGGGTGGTGACGACGCGGAGCTGCGCGGCGGCGCAGGGGAGGGGAACGACGCATATGAGGAGAAGGACGGCGAGGGGGATAGGTAATCGTTTCATGGTGGGTGCTCCTCTCATTGGGGAGACGGGCATCAGTAGCGCTCGTGCTTGTGGGGCCCGGCGGCGAAGACGCACTGGAGGAAAAGGGCGTCTTCGTCGTCTCCCATGTTGTGGTTGGCGAGGTGGTTGTACTCAAGGCGCCAGTGGACCCAGGGGCTCTGGTACCAGGTGAGGTAGGGGGCGAAGAGCCATT
>CP070816.1:1496398-1501323 GCA_020344235.1 Armatimonadota bacterium | reverse complement strand
TCGCCGCGGAGGATCTGAAGACCTCCTGGGGTCTCCTATCCTCCGAATCCCGCACCCAGATCACTGCCGTCGAGTGGGAGAACGCCTTCACCCGACGCCCCAGCGTCCGCAAGCCGGCGCCAAGCACACTACTCAGGGCCCTTGTTAGCGCCCCGACACCTCCCTCGGTCATCGAGGTGCTTCCGCGCGCCGCGGAAGCCTTGGTCCGCGTCGCCGGCTCGGTGCAGATCACTCAGCAGATCGTACTGGTACGCGAGCCGGCCGGCTGGCGTGTAGACCTCGCCGCCTCCGATCGGCTTAACAGCGCCGAGGCAGGGCGAATCTTCATTGACGCCATCCGCGAAGAGGCGACTGCCAGCGCTCCCCGCCGGGCCGGCATGCCCTCGGCCAGTCCCTCCCTGCTTCGCGCCCTGTTAGCCCCGCAAGCCAAGGACTACCGGGTTATAGAAGCTGACGTGGAAGCGGATCGCGCGCAAGTCACTGTCGTGGCGGAGATGCCCGTGAGCCTGGTCCTTCGCGCCTTCCGGGTCGGCCCCGGCTGGACCGTAGACCTCACGAGACCTATGCTCTCGGTAGATGCTACTCACCCCCGTCCACTGAAGAAGGCAGTCGCAGCCGCAGACAAGGCCAGTTGCGAGGATCAGCTCCGCCGCCTCGCCAAAGCGATCCAGATGTATGCCGCCCGCTCCGACGACATGTTCCCCGACCCCGAACGGTGGCTCGATCAGATCCGGCCCCATCTGCCCCATCCAGCGGGAGTCCACTGCCCGGCCGATTCGGTGGAGGGCGTAAGCTACGCGATGAACCGCAACCTAGCCGGCAAGCGGCGCCGAGAGATCGGCAAGCAAAGCACCACCCCCCTGCTCTTCGAATCCTCCCTTCACACCGACAACCCGGCCGACACCGGGGAGAGCTGGGTCGACTCGCCTCGCCACCCAGGCGGCAACCTCGTCCTCTTCGTGGACGGCTCCGTACGCGCGGCGCCCAAGAAGCCTTCCTTCACGGTGGTCAACGCGGAACCCGGCGCCCGGCCGCGCCCGGTCCGGGGCCGTCCCTCCGTTCGCATCCCGCCCCGCTCTGCCCCCTAGTCTCGCCCACGCTGTCTGGCAAACAAAACGGGGACCCGCCTCGGCGGGTCCCCGTTGCTGTCTCTCCTGTCGCTCTCTCAGAACGCTTGCCTGACTCCGAGTGCGAAGAACCGCGGCGGCGTCCGCGAGAACGGCACGTAGTAGATCTTGTCACCCTCTACCCGGCCGATAAGCCCGCCGGTCTGAGGATGCGCGATCACATAGCTGGTCACGTCCTCCGCACCAAGCAGATTGTGGATCTGAAGGTATACCTGGCGGTCCGGCCCTGTCTCGCACGACAGGTTCAGGCTCATCGTGAGGTTGTCGTCCGTCTCCAGCGAGTTCGGCGTAATGAAGCCCTGCTGCGGGTCATCCGGATTCACGTAGTTCTCCGGGACCACCAGCTCCTCCGGGCTCTCCGGGTCCAGTGGATCGTGGTCGGGGTTGAGAACATGGGCCGGGTCGCTTCCTCCGAGATCCAGCCCGCTCTGCCCATAGGGGAACCCGCTCCCATATGTCACCCACGGGTTGACCGTCACCTTGCCCAACTTGTAGGCCAAAGCCAGCACCATGGTGTGCTTCTGATTCCAGTCCACCGGGAACTCTTCCGCAAGCCCGGCTGGGTCAGTCCGGTTCGAGAATCCGTATCCATATGGATAGATGTTATCCCGCGGGCTGGTCGCCTTCACGTCCATGCGCGTGTACGAGAGCCACCCCCGCAGGTTCCCGCTCACTCTCCGGTCTAACTTGACCTCGGTCCCGCGCGTCGTTCCCGTGCCGTTGGAGGCAAACCACACCGGCGCCATCTCGTCGAAGTCCGAAAGCGAGTCCGACAGAACCGGATCTCCAGACTCGTCCAACACCATGTTGCCGGCTTCGTCGTGCAGCGCCCCTTGCCAGCGCTGCATCATCTGGTCGCTGTCGCGTCTGAACCAGCTCGCCGTCACCAGCGTGCTGTCATCAGCCTTCCATTCCATCCCCAGCTCTCGGCTCCGGTCCAACTGCGGCTTCACCGGGAACTGAGGCGCCATGAACGAGTACCAGCCAAAGTCCGTCCCTACAAAGCGATACGCGATCAGGTTGGCACGGGGGAACTCCACGTATCTGCCGTAAGACCCGCGCACCAGCACCTTGGGCGAGGCCTCGTACGTGAGCCCGGCCCGGCCGCTGTTCTCGCTCACTTGCAGCCCCCCCCACTCCGGTCGGTCGTACTTCATCTTCTCGTAGCGGCCGCCCAGGGACAGCGTCAGCCTGTTGCCCAGCCCCCACACGTCTTGCAGATACGCCTGCGTATTCTTCGTATCGTTGTCTGAAACAAAGCCTGCCGGGAACAGCAGCACGCTGTAGGTCGAGTCATTGTCGCTGTTGATCTGCCACACCCCCGCCCGCAGCCGGTGCCCGCCGATCTGACGCTCGTAATCGAACTGTCCCGTAAGCATCCGCTCGCTTCGCTGCTGCCAGAACATATTCTCCGGGTCGCCCAGCTCCAACTGCAGGAAGTGCTGCAGCCGAGATACCCGCAGCGTCCAGAAGGCCTTCGGGTCGATCGTGTGGTTCAATGTGATCGCATTCAGATTGTGGCCCTGCCGGCCGTAGTCATCGCTTTCCCGCACAGTGACCCAGTCGGCCGCCGCCGGATCGAACGTCCACATCCTCTGCCACGGCATCAGGTAGCGCGCATATCCGTGGTGCGCCAACACCGTCACACTGTCCCGGTCCCCCGCGTCGTAGATCACCTTCGCCATATGGTCCGACGATGTCGGCGCCGAGGAAGTGAATAGATTCTCGTTGAAGCTGCTGTGCCATGTGTTCAGTCCGTAGTACCAGTTCACTCTATCCTCGACATCTCCGCGTTCGAAAATCAGCCCGCCGAAATCATATGGGCTTCCGCCGGCCAGGTCCACCGCGCCTCCGCGTACCTGATCCCCCCGCTTGACGACTTGGTTGATGATCCCGCCGGTGAACCCACCGTATTCCGCCGGGTAGCCCCCTGTGAACAGCTCCAGCCGATCCAGGCCCACCGACACGATGTTCGTGGCGAACACATTCGCGTTCGGCTCGGTGATCGGAATCCCGTCCAGGAAGTATCCCACCTGGTTCGACCGCGCACCTCGGATGTGCGGATAGAAGGTGCTGTCCGGCACCACGCCCGGCTGCGCGAACACCAACCCAGGAAACTGATAGCGGTCGTTCGGCTGTGAGAGCGTCAACTGCTCGTCGCTCCCCGTTATCACATACACCGAGGCCGTCACATCCTTGCGAAGCGCAACACGCGCGGCCGTCACCACTGCCTCCGCGCCCACGGCCTCTACCACCGTCGGCTTCAACTCCACTTCCACCGACGTCGCCTGCCCCTGCACCACCACCACATCTATGACACGGGCCTCCGTGTATCCAATCAGACTCACGCCGACAGTGTAATTCCCGGGCGGCACGTTCGTGATCACGAACCGGCCCCGCCCGTCGGTAACGCTGGCTAACTCCGTGTCTGCTAGCCGGATGTTAGCCCCGGATAGCGCCTGGCCTGTATCCTCGTCCGTCACTGCTCCGGCCACGACTCCCGTCACCGCTCCCCAGGCCGATGCCCCCGCCATCACGACGACCAGGGCCGCAATCAGTACTCTGACCATTCTCTGCTTGGTTGCCCTCATTTTGCTCACTCCCTCTCGGATCTCGGCTGTTCCTGTTACTGGCCAATTCCTGTTTCCATGTTTCGGCATCCCAAATCACCCACACAACCCGGGTATCGCAGGATTCCGACCCACCTCAAGACCTACTTCAGCTCGAATCTCACCTTCGCGTACGTGTGCACCCGCCGCGGCTCCCCGTCCTGGACAGCCGGCCGATACCGCCACCTACGCACGAACTCCGCCGCCGCCGCGTCCAGCCTGCGATCCCCACCCGACTCGATCACCTTCACCTCCAGCACCTCCCCCATCTCGCCCACCAGCACCCCCAAGCGCACCGTGCCCTCCACTCCCTCCTCAACCGCCGACGCCGGGTACTCCAGGCTCCCCTGCCACACAACCTCCGGCTCTCTCCGCTCGGCTACACGCGACCTGAACTCACCTCCGCTTCCGCCCCCCGAGCCCTCACCCACACCCGCTCCCTGACCGCTGCCCATGCCGCTCCCACTGCCACTCCCGCTGCCGCTACCGCTGCCGGGCCCCACGCCGGTTCCTGCCCCGGCGCCCTGTCCGGGAATCCCACCGGTCGGCGTTCCCCCACTCGCCGCGCCACCCACAGTGCCGTTGACACTCGGCGAGCCTAGGTCAACGAACCCGCCGCCTCCCCCGCCGCCCGGCGCCACTCCATCGCCGGCGTCCTTCGGCTCCTCGGCCGTAACTGCCTCGGGCTCAACCGCGGCCGGAATCACAACAGGCGGCGCCACTGGCTCGGGCGCTTGGGCAACAGGTTCGAGGGCCGGCTCCTGTGATGGGCGCGGCGGCCGCGCCGTCATTTCGGGAGGCTTTCGCACAGGAGGGTCGGGCTCCGCCGCTGCGATGCTCTCATCCGCCAGCTCGATTACATTCCCGGCCACCGCCTCCGCGGGCCATTCTACCAGCTCCACCCTTGACACCAAAGACGGAGCAGAGCGTCCGAAAACACGGATCTCCTCGAGGTCACTGCTCAGGGAGCCCACCGCATCCGGCAGTCGCGTCGCCGCCCCCAGCGCCGCCACGTGTAGCAACAGCGCCAGCCCAAACGCCCACCTCAAACGACTTTCCCCGTCGGCTTCCTTCACGGCCCCACGCCCGCTTCCTGCTCGTCGGTCGGCCGCGTCGGGATCACCATGTTCGCCGCGCCCGCCTGCTTGACCGCGTCCATAGCCGCGATCACCTCCCGGTGCCGCAGCTC
>CP070816.1:1493181-1496298 GCA_020344235.1 Armatimonadota bacterium | reverse complement strand
TACGCTCTTGTTTGGCTCTGTGTCGCAGCAGTCGAGTGCATCGTGGGGGTCCTTGTCACTCTCATCTACTGGATGCGTGGTCGGGAGGGTGATCTGAGCTGAGGCCGTCGTATGGCGGGCGCACTCGCCGGCTCGAACAGTGGCGCGGGTTCACAGATGCCATGGATGTCGTGCTGGAGGCGAGCCATGTCTGAGTTCGAAGGCTACCTCGAGGCGCTGCGCGCGGAGCTGGATGTAGACCCGAAGCGCGCGGACGAAATCTGTGCGGAGGTGCGCGCTCACCTTGATGCCCGGGGCAGGCAACTCGAGAAGACTGGATTGAGCCCGCAGGATGCAGTTGCTGAGGCAATCCGCAGCTTCGGGGACGCTGAGCGAATGGCAGCGGAACTGAGGGCGGCGAATTCGCGGCATAGGTCTTTCGGCGCGTTCAGGGCACTCGGGACGCTTACTCTGGTTTGGGGAACTATGGTGGTCGTCGTAGGCGGCGGCGACTTCTGGGACAGGACTCTGATACAGGCGCTCACGCTCAACCTACACCTGAGTGTGAGCCAGGCCATGTGGGTGGCGTTAGTGATCCTGGTATCGCCGGGTGCGTTGCTTGCAGGAATGCTGGCGGGGCGGCGGCATTGGTGGGTGCCCACTGCCGCGCCAACATTGCTGCTGGTGATATTCGTGTGTCTTATTTCGTGGGCAGAGCTGCTGACCGGGAGGTGGGAGGACGTCATTGACGCTCTCATTCCACTGAGTGGCACAGTGGTAGTGGGCGGCACGGCATTCCTCGGCTCCCGGCTGGACGCTGGGAAACCTAAGAGCGGCGCCGTGGCCGCGCTCGCGGGAGTGTACCTCTTGGCTGTTGCGGCCGCGGGGGCCAGCGGACTGCGAGACGCTGTTGGAGTTCTCGCCACCATCGCAGTAGTAGAAGCCGGGCTCGGTGTGCTTGGTCTGGCGGCGCTGTGGGACCGGTACGGCTGGCAGTGTTGCCTGTTCTGGGTGGGCTCCGTGCTGTGTGCGCTGTTTGCGGCCACGATGGTGGTCGCTGGGACGCATCACACCGTGCAGGCGGACCTGAGCCTGGCGACGCCGATCTGGGCCGCGATTGTGGCCGGGGAAACGGCCGTGGGGGTCGCTGGTCTTCTGCTGCACCGCCAGCTCGAGCGCAGGCCCGAGACGGAGTCGCGAGCACGGCCCGCCGAGTAGACTCGCCCAGAGAAGAACATCGGGCAGAAGTGGTGGGGAGCGGCCGGTCTTCCAGCCTTCTGCGCTGAGCTGGCAGCACACCTCAGGGGCGACCCTGGCCGCTGATTTCCCTCCCTCACGAAGGCGAAGTAGGTTGGTCCGGCGGGAGGATTCGAGTCAGGGGTCGGGGTGGTGGGGCATGCTGGAGCGGGGATTCGGGGGCAGGAGACTCGCTCCTGCCCTACGACCAGGGAACGGCCGGCGGGGATAGGCATCCCCGCCCTACAGGTGGCTAGTCCTGGCCGTAGTACTTCCCTGGGCCGTGTTTGCGGAGGAAGTGCTTGTCGAGAAGTTCCTGTGCGATGGGCGCGGCGTCGGGGTTGAGGCGGATGGTCTCGCTCGCCATGCGCGCGATGTGCTCGAGGTAAACCGAGCTGTCCACGGCCTCTTCGGCGGTGCGGCCCCAGGTGAAGGGCCCATGATTGGCGACGAGGACGGCGGGCATCTGAAGTGGGTCGAGGTGCTCGAACCGCTCGATGATGACCTTGCCCGTGTTGGCCTCGTAGTCGCCCTCGATCTCGGCCTTGGTCATCGGCCGCGTGCAGGGGATGGAGCCGTAGAACTGGTCGGCATGGGTGGTGCCGAGCGCGGGGAGGTCGCGGCGGGCCTGCGCCCAGGCGGTGGCGAAGATAGAGTGGGTGTGCACCACGCCGCCGATACCCTCGAAGGCGCGGTAGAGCGCGAGATGGGTGGGAGTGTCGGAGCTGGGCCGGAGGTCGCCCTCGACAACCGCGCCGTCCTCCAGTGAGACGACCACCATCTGATCGGGGCTCATGCCGTCATAGGAGATGCCGGAGGGCTTGATGACGATGAGTCCCTCGTCCCGGGCGAGGCCGCTGACATTGCCCCAGGTCTGGATGACCAGGTCCTCCTCGACGAGGCGGAGGTTGGCGCGGCAGACGGCTTGTTTCAGCTCTTCGAGCATGGCCGATTCCTGGGGCAGGAGGCCCTTCGCTTACGCTCAGGGTGAACTCGCTCCTGCCCAACCCGAGGTTCGAGGGGCAGGAGACGCGCTCCTGCCCTACGAGATTCCGGCTACTTCCGGACGCGGGTGCGGATGGCGAGGAGTTCTTTCATTACGTTGTGCATGGAGCCCTTCCACTGGGCGGTGCCGAAGGCGTCGTGGAGCTGCGCGTAGAGCGCGTAGAGTTCCTGGTAGACTGCCCTGGCCTTTGGGTTCGGCCGGTATACTCTCGCCTTGAGGCCGCTCATGGCTTTCTGCGCGGCGCGGAAGCCCGAGTGGCCCCCGGCCCTCTTGCCGGCCACCACCGCTCCCGCCATGGCGGCGCCCAGCGCGGGCGTCTGCCCCGAGCGGGAGATCTTCATGGGGCGCCCCATGACGTCGGCGTAGATCTGCATGACGAGGGGGTTCTTCTCGGCGATGCCCCCGCAGTTGATCACCTGGCGGACCTTGACGCCGTACTCCTCGAAGCGGCTGATGATGGTGAGCGCGCCGAAGGCGGTGGCCTCGATGAGCGCGCGGTAGATCTCGCCCGGTGTGGTGTAGAGAGTCTGGCCGAGCATGAGCCCCGTGAGGCGTTGGTCAACGAGAATGGTGCGGTTGCCATTGTTCCAGTCGAGGGCGAGGAGGCCCGATTCGCCCGGCTTCAGCTTGGCAGCGCTCCGGGTCAGGGACTCGTGCGAGCCCATCTGCTTTCCCCCCGGCTGAACGTAGTTCACGAACCAGTTGAAGATGTCGCCCACCGCGGACTGGCCGGCCTCGAGGCCGTAGTAGCCCGGGAGGATGGAGCCGGGAACGATGCCGCAGAGGCCGGGGATGTCAGGGAGGTCTTTGCCGAGGGGCGATACCATCATGTCGCAGGTGCTGGTGCCGATGATCTTGACGAGGGTGCCGGGCGCGATGCCGGCGCCGACTCCGCC
>CP070816.1:1489456-1493081 GCA_020344235.1 Armatimonadota bacterium | reverse complement strand
GGAAAGTCGTCGCGGGGGAAGATTAGATGGAAGCAAGTAGAAACGATTCTGGCCCGGGCAGCGGGTGGCCGGGCCGGTTTCTTATGAGGACCGACATGACAGCAGTTCAGCAGACAGAGGAACGAGACGCAGAGAGAGCCGAGTGGGAGCGGCTGTCGGCGCGGCGGCGGCGGCTGCAGTTGGCCTTATGGATCGTCGTTGTGGTGACGATTGTGGGCGGGCCGTTCTGGCCGCTGCTTGGGTTCACTGTGCCGGCGGTGACGCTGACGGCGGTCGTTGGAGGGTTCTTCAAGGGGAGATATGTGTGTGGGTGGCTCTGTCCCCGGGGCGCTTTCTACGACCGGGTGGTGAAGTGGGTGAGCCCCGGACGGCCGATCCCGGAATGGATGAGGAACCGAGCGTTCCGGTGGGTGTTGCTCGGGCTGTTGATGGGGTTCATGGTATGGCAGATCAGCCTGAAGCCGGGCGATGTGTATCACTGGGGGCGCGTGTTCGTGCGAATCTGCATCATCACGACTGGGCTTGGTGTGGTGCTCGCGCTGCTCGTCCATCCAAGAAGCTGGTGTGCATTCTGCCCGATGGGCACGCTCCAGAGCGCGGTTGGTGGGAAGAAGTCGCCGCTGTACCTGGAGAAGGGGTGTGTGGAGTGCCGGAGCTGTGAGCAGGCCTGTCCAATGAACCTGGCGATCGTGGGGAGGGAGAACGACGGGAGGCTGGACCTGCCCGATTGCGTGAAGTGCTCGGAGTGCCAGCTTGTGTGCCCGAAGGGGCTGCTGCACTACTAGGAAGCATTTGTCGGAATTCGCGTGTAGGGGCGTGACCGTTGGCGGGGAAGCCGCATGTGTGAGTCGGGCGGTATCGGCCGGTCCGGGGGCGAAGGCATGGAATCGAAAGCGGTTACGTTTGCTGTTCTCGCAGCGTTGATTGTCGCGGCCGCTATTCTGGTGGGCTTCACGATCAGGGAGGAGCGGGCGAAGGCGGTGACGGCCGAGGTCCAGGCTGTGACGCCCGAGCTGACGGCCGAAGAGGCCCGGCAGGTGGTCTGTGCCGTGTGTGGGGGGAAGCACCCGCGGGATGAGATGTACGTGGCGGCGGTGGAGTCGCTGGGATACGCTCCCGACAGCACGCCTGTGATGGTGTGCTCGGAGTTGTGTGCGGAGAAGACGCGGGAGGATCCCGAGAAGTACCGGGAGGCGCTGTCTGCGGAGTAGTAGTGACAGGGCCACAGGAAGAGCGATGCGCGGCGAGCAGAATATGCCCGCCGCGCTTTACTTTCCCGGCCCTGGGTTCGCGCTCTACCCCGAGTAGTCCGGCGGCATCCAGTGGGGATCTTTGCCCCACCACTTGACGGTGCAGCCGACGGGGACCGTGTTCGGAACGCTCACAGGCTTCCCCGCCAGCACCTCGTTCAGAGCCTCCCGGAGGTCGTGGCGCTTCACGGCCTTGGGGTTGGAGGCGTTGTCGTCAATGCGTCCGTGGTAGAGGAGAGTGCGGTCGGGGCCGAAGAGGAAAACCTCGGGAGTGCGTACGGCGCCGTACGCGCGGACGATGTCCTGCGTGTCGTCGCGCAGGTAGGGGAAGTTGTAACCCTTATCCTTGGCGCGCTGCACCATGTGGTCGAAGCTGTCGGTCGGGTGGCCGTCGGTCTCGTTGCCGTTGATGGCGATGAGCTGGACGCCCTTGTCCGCATAGTCGCGCTGGATCTCCACCATGCGATCCTCGTACTCGATCACCGTGGGGCAGTGGTTACAGCTCACGATGACGACGACGGCCTTCTTGTCGGCGTAGTCGGCGAGGGAGTGCGTCTTGCCGTCAACACCTTTGAGGTTGAAGCTCGGGGCCTCGGTCCCGAGTTCAAGTGTGAATCCCATCATGCCTCCTTTTCTCTTTCGGTACTCGAATCCGACGAGTGAGCAGCCGCGTATTCCCTGCTGACGAAGATGCCGCACTCGCAGAAGCCGTCCCGGGCGATGTCGGCGCGGTGCTGTGGGCAGGGGCAGATGTTGGCGCGGTCGCGCTGGGGGTCGCCCGATACCTCGCGGCAGGGGCAGTAGGCGCGTCCGTGCTGAACAAGATTGCGAGCGAGGCCGGACAGCACGTGCTCGACGGTGGCGGCGTCGGGGTTCAGACAGTAAGGCCCCCGGGCCGCGTAGCGGCGGGCCATGCCCTCTACTCGCGCGCGCGCGTCTTTCATGCCCTGGCGAGACGGCTGCTCTTCCTTCGGCATTGCTCTGGGATGCTAGCGGCCAGCAGTGGGTTACGTCAAGATTGCTTGGCCCCGGTTCGGGACACGTGGGCGCGCGGCTCGCTGGCACGTGCGGGGGCTATCCCGCGCGCGAGAGGAGGAAGATGAACGCCTCCTTCCCTCCCAGGATGAGGCGAAGACACCGGTCGGGCCTGAGCCCGGGATTGTCGGAGACGGTTTGGCGCAGCCAACGGCGGCGGGAGGTGAGGAGCGCCGCGGCCCCGCCGGGTCGCAGGACGCGGCAGATTTCCGGCAGTAGGCGGCGGTAGAAGCTGCGCGCGACGGGCCCGCTCCCCACCCGGTGGCCGAACGGCAAGTTGGAGGCGATCCGATCCACTGAGTCTGCTAGCAGGGGCAGATGACCGGCATCCCAGTGCACCAGGGCGGCCGGGGCTTTGGCGGCGGTCAGGGTCGCACTGGCATACTGGAGCGCTGTGGGCCAGATGTCCCCCCCGAGGATGAGGCGCGCCCGGCCGAGCGCGGCTCGCTCGGTCAGCAGAGTGCCGCCGCCGCAGGCCGGATCGAGAAAGGTGTCGTCGGCATCGCGGCCGATGAGCGCGATCATGGCGTAGGCGACGGTGGGGTTCAGTGAGGCCGGGTGGTAGACGGGCTTGGCATGCCGCTCGCGCCACCTGGCCCCGAGGCGGAGCCCGAAGAGCGCGCGGTCGTCCACAAGCTCGACTTCGATGTCGTAGTCGTAGTGTTCCAGGTCAACGGGCCAGGAGGTCTGTGCCTGGACGCCGGTCCCCACCCAGGCGGCGATTTCGGGCGACGTATATTCGTGCCGGCCGGAGCGCGCGCCGGTGATGCGAAAGGAAGGGGTTCCCACGGTGCCATGTACGGCGGCATGCAGCGCGAGGGCGGGACCGAGGTCGAGTTGACGCGCAATCCGTTCGAGCCACGCCTGAGCGGAGGAATCGTGCGGGCAGCCGGTGTGTTCAACGACGAAGGCGTAGATGTGCATGGCGGAGCGCAGGTCCAGGAGGCGGCGCGGGTCTCCGGGGCAGGAGAAGAAAACCTTGCTGGGCCTCGTGGGAAGCACCTCGGCGTCGAGCTGAGAGAGTTCCGAGACGGCGATCTCCTCCAGACCGCGGACGACATTGAGGTAGCAGTCGGGGCGCCGTGCGGGAGCGGGTCCGTTCTGGTCAGCTCTCTTGCCCACGACTATGCTCCGGCGCCAGAGTCTTGCACATCACCACGCCGGTCTCCCCGGTGTCGCCGTAGTAGCGCGGGAGGATTCCCGTTTGCTCAAACCCGAACTTCCGGTACAGGGCCCGGGCGATGTGGTTGGCCTCTCGCACTTCCAGAGTCACCTTCGCCACAGGCCGTCGCTTGGCGATTTCGATGAGCTTAGAGAGCAGGCGACTCCCCACCCCGCGG
>CP070816.1:1486260-1489356 GCA_020344235.1 Armatimonadota bacterium | reverse complement strand
GCGGACACCGCCGGGAACCTGGTGATCTCCTCCACAGTTGCACGGGCCCGCGAAAGCATCAAAGAGGGAGAGAAGATCAGCACTCCCTTGTTCGCAAGTAAGATCTTTCCCGTCATGGTGACGCAGATGATCGCGGTCGGCGAAGAGACCGGCCGGCTGGATCAGATGTTAGTGAAGGTGTCGAATTTCTACGACGAAGAGGTAGACGCTACGCTCAAGAGTCTGACCTCGCTCATCGAGCCACTGATGATAGTGGGGCTGGGGCTGATCGTCGGCTTCATCGCGGTCTCGGTGATCTCTCCCATATACTCACTCGTCGGCTCGCTGGGGTAGTAGCTCCCGCGAGCGGAGTCCGGGGAGGCGAAGAGGAGGCGAAGGGCTGGGTGCTCGGCCTTTTGGGGGCACCCGCCTGAAGGCGACATGGCAAAGGCGAATCAGAAGGCGCCGGATCGACGTCAGGTCGAGACCCTGGTCACCCAGTATCGGCGCACTGGCGACACCGTTCTGCGGGACCAACTCATCTCGCAGCATCTCTACCTGGTGCAGACTGTAGCGCGGAAGTTTGCCGGACTGGGAGAGTCGCACGAGGACCTGCTCCAGGAAGGAGCGATGGGCCTCATCAACGCGGTTGATCTCTTCGACCCCGAGCGGGGAGTGCAGTTCTCGACATATGCGACCCACCTCGTGGAGGGGCAGATCCGCCACTACCTGCGAGACCGCGGGAAGCTCATCAAGCAGCCGGCCTGGGTGCAGGAGCTTACCACGAAGATTATCAAGGCCACAGAGGCGATGACCCAGGAGTTCAACCGCGCTCCGACGATGGAAGAGATCGCCGAACGCGTGGAAACATCCCCCGACAACATCAGGCGCATGCTCGAAGCGCGAGAGCGCAGCAAGGTGGCCTCCCTGGACGCCGCGCGGGCCGACCACGACGATCAGGGCCCGGCCGTGGACCCCGAGAAGCTGCGGACAGACGACGCGGACGATGTCTACCTGCCCATCGAGGACCAGATTTTTCTGCGCGACGCAATGTCCCGACTCAAGACGCTCGAGCGAAGGGTGGTGCACCTATTCTACTACCTCGACCTGAACCAGACGGAGATCGCACGGAAGCTGGGGATCTCCGTGAACTACGCGTCCTATCTGCTGCGGCGCGCGGTCGCCAAACTCAAGCATGCCTTCGAGGCCTCCCAGGAGCAGATGCGGATGGACTCCGACGAGGAGACAGGAACCGAAGGTTCGGCGGAGGCCTATTCGCTGTCGCTGCGGCCGGCGCCCACAGATCATGCCACCAAGCTTCCCACACACCATCAGTTTCTGGACCGGGTTGCACAGGAGGTGGCGCGGGCGACGCGCTATCCGCAGCAGTTCTCGCTGATCTTGGTAGAGCCGGATGGCGACGTAGACGAGGAGGAAGTGGTTTCCCTGGCGCGGCTGCTGCGGACCAATGTCCGGAGCATCGACCTGGTGGCGCGTGTGAGCGGGATGTGCTTCGGGCTGCTCCTCCCCCACACCGGACGGGAGGCGGGCGTGCTGGCCGACCGAATCGTGCGAACCGCCGCCGGCCGTGCAAGTGAGCGGGTGGAACCCCTGACGGTGAGCACCGGCTACGCCGTGTTCCCGACCGATGGGCGAACGACGGAGAGCCTGATGTCGGCTGTGGAAGGCGCCGTGGCGGAAGCGAGACAACAGGGGGGCAATTGCTCAGTCCGGGCCGAGCCCGCGGCCCAGGGCAAGGGACGGGCACAGACGGCGACCGGCTAGCCAAGCAATCAAAGCTTCACATCGCTCGAGAGCGCAGCGAAGCCCTGCCGTGTCCAGGCAGGGTTTCGCCCTATCTCACATTCAGCCGCCAACTGTGGAATAACCGCTCAGAGGCTAAAACCCGGCCCCGCCAGCGAGGGCCGGAGCCCGACCGCCCGACCTGTGTGGGGCGGTCTGAGAAAGCCAATTCCAAGTTCGTCACTCGACGAAGGGAGGTAGACTCGAAAGATGATGATGCGAATGGTAAGCCGAAAGCACAGAGGCTTCACCCTGATCGAGATGCTGATCGTGATCGTGGTGATTGCCATCTTGGCGCTGATCGTGATCCCGCGGTTGCTGGGCGCAGGTCGTAAGGCGAAGGAAGCCGCACTGCGCGGCGACTTGCACCAGCTGCGGAACGCGATCCAGCAGTTCGAAGCGGACTGCGGTGACTATCCAGGCTCCGAATCCCAGCTGATGACGGCGCCGAGTGCGGGCGCCACCGGCGGGACAGGCATTGCTCTGGACGTGAATGGTTGGCAGGGCCCGTACCTGCGAACCGCCGACGGCAACCTGCCCAAGGACCCGTTTACCGAGAGCAGCACAACCTGGAGCTACACTCAAGCCACTGGTCACATCCAGAGCGGATCGACCCTGACAGCGATCAACGGAGAGGCCTACAGCACCTGGTAAAGAAAGCAACGAACGCAGTGTAACTCGTTGAGTCAATTGGGGATAGCAGAAGCGGAACGCACACGTGGCGACTTCTGCTATCCCCGCGTAAGGTCCTGGGGTGAACTGGCAATGGGCAAGCAAACGCGAGGATTCGGCCTCATCGAGCTTCTGGTCGTAGTATTCATCCTGGCCGTGGGGCTCACGAGCGTGAGCGCGCTCTTCGTGGCAGGGACGATCTCGACCCGCAAGGCAGAGCGCATCAATACTGCCCTGAACGCAGCACAGCAACAGGTAGAGCGCCTACGGAGCGCGGGCTTCTCGGGGTGTGTTGCAGACCCGGAGATATTCACGAGCTTGGACGGCTATACGATTCTGCAGCAGAATCCCGACATGACCGGGCAGATTGGCTTTGCTGTCCCCGAGCTTGCGGGGGGACAAGGCACTATCGATGTCGCCTTCTACGACAGTGGCGCCGGCGTGTATCCAAACCTGAAGGATATCACAGTGACCGTGATCTGGACGGGCGGCGCTGGCACCAGCGGGACAACGCTACTGCAGACGCTGATCGCGAATCGTCCCCAGTAGAGGTGGAGAACCTATGAGACCGACAATGCCGAGCTCTCAGCAGAGAGGGGTGACGCTGCCCGAAGTGCTCACTGCGGTGATGGTGCTGGCAGT
>CP070816.1:1481096-1486160 GCA_020344235.1 Armatimonadota bacterium | reverse complement strand
TTGGTGAGAGTCAGCCCCGGAACCTTACGCAGAATCCAGGGCGCGATGCCAATCCGTCGTGGTCTCCAGATGGCAGCAAGATAGCCTTTCTGTCGGAGAGAGGGAAACAACCAGGGCTGTATGTGATGAATGCCGATGGGACTGAAGTGCGAAGACTGGCAGACATAAGCGCCGAGAGCAGGAGCATCTCCTGGTCCCCTGATGGGAAAGAAATCGCCTTCACAGCGGAACGAGGACCAGACACTGAGATCCGTATCATAGCACTCGACGGCACTGGACTAAGAACACTGGCGAGGCAAGTTCCGCACTTCTCATACCCATCCTGGTCACCTGACGGAGGACGGCTGGCGTTCTCGTCATGCAAGGGCAGAGAAGAAGGTCTCTTCCAGAGAAACTGGGGGATCTACGTTGCAGACCGCGACGGGACTGGGCTGAGGAGACTCACGGACAGCCGTGCCGACGACATCCTACCTTCCTGGTCTCCCGATGGCAGCAGGATCGCTTTCGTGTCAGAAATGGGCGCGAGCTCCCAGATGTTCACCGTCAAGCCAGACGGAACTGGATTGCTGAAGCTTGCAGAAAACATCGGCTGCTATGGGCCCCCCTCCTGGTCTCCGGATGGCAAGAGGATCGCCTTCACGTCAACCAGGCGCGGGAATGAGATAGCCACCGTCAACGCTGATGGGTCTGGAGAGAGAAGACTGACATTCAATATAGACCTGGACACGTTCCCGTCGTGGTCACCGGACGGACAGAGAATCGCCTTTCACAGGAGAAGAGGCAACTTCGAGGTGTATGTGATGAACCAGGATGGCACTGAGCAGAAGAACTTGTCAAACCACAATGCCTATGATGGCATTCCTCACTGGTCACCTGTGCCAGTGAAAGACTAGAACAGAGGTGATGGAATGCTCGAGAGCTTCGCAGGCTGCGGAAGACGACTCATAGCACCTGTCGTGATGGCAGCAGCCGTCGGCCTAAGCCCCCCGGCACATTCAGAATCGACGATCGTCGGACAGGATGGCAGAATACAACTGGGGGGCTTCTCGCTCATGGCATACAACCCTCGAACCGGCGAGCTGTCGGATCTTGGCAGGATACCGACCTCACGGCAGAGCTTCACGATGATTGCTGCCGAGGGGCAGCTGTTCTTCATTGGAGGGAGGGCCTACCACGGCGAGAAGGCGACCTTCGGCGAACTCACCACCGTGGATGCTTACAGGCCAGGACAGGGATGGATAGAGAAGCAGGATATGCCCAGCCCTGGCGCCGGTTTGATGGCCGAGGCCGTCGATGGCAAAGTGTATGTTGTTGCCCACCGGGATTCGCAGTTCAGAGTGTATGACATTGAAGAGGACTCCTGGACCACGCTCTCTGAGAGAATGGGGGGAGGCGGACGGGCCATTTCGTGTGGCGTCGTTGACGGCAGGATGCTGTTCCTCTACTCCAATCCCGGCGGAACGGAGGTGCGGGCATTTGATCCTGCAACGGGAGAATGGACAACCGGGCCGAAGATGCGAGGCCTAAGACCTCTCGTGGCCGATGCTGTCAGTGGCAGAGCGTATGTCATTCAAGCCGATCAGGACAACGCCCAACTGCTCGTTTACAGCCCGGACGAAGAGACGTGGACTGTGCTGGCAAATGTACCAGGCGAGCTGCGTCACGGCGCAGTGCTTAATCCAGGAGGGGCTTTCCTGGCAGGTGACACCGCAACAGGCGCGCTGTACGCCATGAGCATCGACACGACCGACCTCCACTTGGTGCTGTGGAGGTATGCGCTTGGTGGGGATCCCGCTGGCGCAGCAGGCGAAGCAGGATGGGCCAAGGCAGCAGACTTCAACGGACTGATGCATTGCTGGGCGATGTGCGCTCTGGATGGGAGAATCTATCTCGTTGCTGAGAAAAGGCGCACACCGCCGACCGATGCGAGCCAGGCCGCGGTCTGTGCGGCTCCGGAAGTCACGCCAGAGTCCCTTGCTGGCATAGACGACTCGGTGCGTAAGACCCTGTTTGCCTATGTTGCGACTGTTGGGCAGAACGAGGAGATCTACATCTCAACGCTGGACAACAGCTGGACGAAGAGACTGACACGTAGCGAAGAGCAGGACTCGTCACCGGCCTGGTCCTTCGATGGCAAGAAAGTGGCGTTCGTGAGAAGCGCTGACATCTACACCATCCGGATCGATGAATCAGGGTTGAAGCGACTCACCGCGGACGAGCACCACAATGCTGACGGGAGTCCGACATGGAGCCCCGACGGAAAGAGCATTGCTTTCACCTCTCGCGGCGGGTGGAGTGAAGACCACAAGAACTGGGAGATCTACAGGATAAACGTGGACGGCTCTGGTCTCATGAGGCTGACGTACTCTGATCGCAACAATGTGGACCCCCTATGGAGCCCGGATGGCACCATGATCGCCTTCAGGTCAATGGGCCCTCCCACTGTCGTCGACCCCAGGACCGGCCATCACGTGGATCCGGAGACGGGGCATAGGCCCTCCACACGTCTCTACAGCATGTGGGAAGATGGGACCGGGCTGATAGAGCTCGCAGATAACATAGCATACGGCCCTTTCCTGTGGTCCCCTGACTCGAGCAAGATGGCCTATGTCATAGGTGAAGGCGAGAGCAAGGGACTCTATGTCGTCAGTGCAGATGCCGCGAGTACTAGCAAGATAGCGGCGAACACATATGGGATCCCTGCGTGGTCTCCTGACTCGAGGCAGATAGCCTTTGCATCCTATGACCGGACCGGAATGCAAATCCGCACCGCCAACAGCGACGGAAGTGGATCGAAGGCCATAACAACAGCAGGACGTATTCTTGAAGCTCCTGTTCAGTGGCTTCCCGACGGCACGATAGTCCTCGTCGGACGGACATACATCGGTGCGGTGAACGCAGACGGAACCGGGGCCACAAAGCTCAGAGACTTCCCCAAGAGACTATCGCACCCCATCGTGTTCTCTCCTGTCTCGGAAGCTGCAGAGTGACGGCGGGCAGCCGGCCCTTGCCTCGGAGAGCCATGGGAACTGCACAGGCCGCACGCTCCGGCCGGGGTGCCGCTCGAAGAGGACTTTGACTGGCGGCAGGGTATAGCGGCAGGTGCGCCCTGCGGGCATTCCCCCAGCGCACGCCATACGATGGCCGATCTGCACGCCAGCTCAACAGCCCGGCCGGAGCTCGGAGAGCACACCCGCTGGAACTTCGTGGTGATCATCACCGAGGCCAGCGCTTTCCTGATCGGCCTGGCCTGGGTGGACCCTGTCGTCGTCCTTCCACTCTTCATCCACGAGCTGGTGCCCTCCACGGTGCTCATCGGCCTGGTCACCACCCTCCAGCGCCTCGGGTATACGCTGCCTCAACTCCCCATGGCGGCAATCCTCGGGCATCGCCCCAGGCGGCTGCCCTACTTGCGTTGGGGCGTCTTCCTCGGGCGCCTACCGTTCATTCTCTTCGTCATCTATCTCTGGACGCGCGGGGTGAGCAACCCGGCCCTCGTCATCGCATTCATGATGATCGGGTTCGTCTCGGTCTCCGCCGGCAACGGCGCCGTCGCCGTGCCCTGGCAGGACATCATCGCCAAGTCCATCCCCTCTTCCCTCCGGGGGCGGTTCTTCGGCACAATGCAGTTCGTCCCCGCGCTGGCCACCTTCGGCGTCGGCTTCGCGGTGCGGTGGGCCCTCGGACAGAGTGGTCCCGGCTTCCCCCTGAACTACACCATCCTCTTCACGCTCGCAGCCGCGTTCTTCACCATCTCCACCATCGGCTGCGCCGTCGTCCGCGAGCCGATAAGGCCGGCCCTCGATCGGCCGCAGTCCCTGCGGGAACTCATCGGCGGCGCCCTCCCGCTCCTGCGCCGGCGGCGCGAGTTTCGCTCTCTGGTCTTGGTGACCGTGCTCGGCTTCGGCCTCAGCCTCGTGATGCCATTCTACATCGTGTACGCGAAGACCGAACTGGGCGTCCCGCCTGGAATGGCCGGCATCTACATCTGGGCCGCGGTCCTCGGGGGCGCTCCCCTCAGCCTGCTCTGGGGATACATCAACGACCGGCGCGGCCCCCGAGCCGTGCTCCGCGGCGGGTGCATTCTCGCGGCGGCCGTGCCGATGCTGGCGCTCTTCATCCCATCAGTGACATCCCTCGCCGGCGCGCACCGCGCGCTCCCGTACCTCTTCGCCGTGGTCTTCCTGGCGGGCGGCTCCACTCGCGGGGCCTTCTGGATGGGGACCAACAACTACCTCTACGAGCTGGCCACCCATGAACAACGCCCTCGCTACATCGCCTTGCTGAGCACTTTCGCCGCGCCCAGAACGCTGTTTCCCGCGGCGATCGGCTGGATCCTGACCTTTCTGCCCTACCGCCTCGTGTTTGCGTTATTCGTTCTGCTCGGAGTGTCAGCGGCCCTGCTGACCTGGCGAATGCCGCAGCCCTCCGTCGACCCCAAGGAGGCGGCCGAAGCCGGCCGACTTGACACTCCTTGACCGTCTCAATAGAATGCGGGAGCGCGCAGGCATCGAGGCCTGCCAACACCACGAAGGGAGTACGTTCTATGGTCCGAGTGGGACTCGCCGGCCTGGGATTTATGGGCGGGACGCACGCACAATGTCACGCGGCCCTGCCAAACGCGGAGCTGGTGGCCGTGTGCGACGTCGAGAAGGACCGCCGGGATAAGTTCGCGGAGACCTATGGGGCAAAGCCGTACGCCAGCCTCGACGAAATGCTCTCCTCCGGCATCGACATGGTGGATCTCTGCCTGCCGACCTACCTGCACCGCGAGGCGGTGGAGGCCGCCGCCGCCGCCAACAAGCACGTCCTGTGCGAGAAGCCCATGGCCCTCACGCCGGCCGATTGTGAGGCCATGATGGCGGCCGTCGAGAAGGCCGGCGTCCGGTTCATGGTGGGCCACGTGATCAGGTTCTGGCCGGAGTACCAGGTCATCAAAGACATCCTCGACTCCAACCGGCTCGGGCGGATCCTGTGGATGAGCGCGACCCGGATGTCGCCGCCGCCCACCTGGTCTTGGCAGGAGTGGATCTTCGATCCAAAGCGCAGCGGCGGCGCCGTGCT
>CP070816.1:1472931-1480996 GCA_020344235.1 Armatimonadota bacterium | reverse complement strand
TTACCTGTCGCCTCAGGCCGACACCGCGGAGCCCCAGGAGGACCTCGCGGGGCACTCCACAGGGCCGAGCGAACGATCCGGCGGGGCGGCCCCCGCGTGCCGGCCCTCAGAGCGGGACAGCGGGAGAAGCAACAGATCGCCTGAAGCCTGCCTCAGACCCATCCAGATGTCGCTGTACTGCTGGAACGCGGACCACCGCTGATCCGGGCATCAGCACGAATCACGTGCCACGCGGTCTCGGTCAGCTTCCGGTTCCGGTTGCGACTCTCTCGCTGAAGCATCCGGTGAGCTTGCTCCTCGCTCAGCCCGAACCGTCGCATGAGGACGGCCTTCGCGCGGTCGAGCACTTTCCGATCTTGGAGCGATTCGCGAATACCAGTGAGTCGGCGCTTGAGTTGGCGCATGTCCTCGGCCCGTGCGGCCGCAAGCCGCACGGCTGCGGTGAGTGCCTGCGCCGGCACGGGCTCGAGCAGGTGCACGAACGCGCCAATGGCCAGCGCCAGCTTGACCGCCTGTTGGGATCCCGCGGGAGTCAGCAGCACCAAGGCGGGCCCTCCGTTGGCCGCGATGCGGGCGAAAGCGGAAGCCAGAGAGAAGCTGCGGGTGCTCGTTCTGAGCAGCACGACGCGGGGGTGCAGCTCGCGGACGCGGTCCTGGCCCCGAACCGTGCCCAGCGAGAACGAGCGAACTGCGTAGCCGGAATCCCTCAGCCCCCGCGCGATCTCCCCGGCCGCGCCCGTCGTGTCGGCCACCACCGCCACCCGAATCGGCTCGGCACGCTTTCCGCAAGCTGACATCGGCCGCCCTCCCAAAAAGAAAGCGCCTTCCGCTCCTGAATCGGAGCAGAGGGCAGCCTTTGCCCAGCGATAGCCGGCCGCCGTGGCCGGAGCACTCGCGCGCCACTTATCACTTGTCAGTGTAACCAGGCGAGCCCACAGAAGCAAGCGCCGAATGTGCCGACAAACCGACAAACAGCACAGCCCTGCGACCCACCCGACACCTCAGCTCGATGGGTAGGCCGAGAACAGCTCCCCCCACTTCGTCTCCAGCGCGTCTCTCACCCGGCCCTTCCCCACGCACGGGTACCAGTACACATCGTGGTACAGCCTCGATGCCACGTACGACCACGGCGCGATGGCCGTTCGCAGCAGAAACTTCTCCAGCGGCTTCAGAGGCCCCCAGTAAATCATCTTCTGGCCCCGGCTCGCGAACGTGTTCTGCTCGCGGGTGAATCCCCAGTTTTCTTCCGAAACGTCGTCCCCGACAACCTCGATCTCCTTCGGATCACCCACTCCCAGCCCTGCCTCATGTGCGAGCCGGATGAAGTCCAGCGACATCGGCTCGAACCCCATCATCTTCGCTGCCACCGCGTCGATGGCCACTTGGTCCGCACCGGCCAGAATCAGATCCTTCTCATGGGGGACCATACATCGCGGCCCGGGCCCATCGCCCGCGAAGGTCGCGTCGGTCACCGCGAAGATCCCGGGATGAATCTCCTTCTGGATAGTGAGCAGATCCACGAGCGTCTCGTGGATGACCGAGTGCGTCCAGTGGCGCCTCTCGTGCAGCAGTCCCCCGAAGGCGTTCTTCATCGCCCCGGTTATGGTCGTGAAGACGTGAGTCTTGGCGGTGGGCAAATGGATGATGTTGCTCCCGACCAGCCGCTTGGGAATGCGGATGCCGTCGGGATAGATCTCGGGGAGGGCCAGCATCTTGCCCTTTGGCTCGTACCTGATCCACTCCTCGTCCGGCTCATACAGGTGGATGTTGCGGATGCCGTGCTTCTCCAGGACGGGCTTGTGCTTGTTGGCGACCTCGCCCTTCCTGGCGGAAACGACGACGGTGCGATTATGCGCGCCGTAGACCCTGTCTTTGGGCCACCCGTCGGCCAGCAGCTTCTTGATCACACCTTCCAACTGCCAGGGAGTGGTAGAGCAGGCTGGATACCAGTGATGCCACGAGATGTTTATCTTCAGCGCCACCTCGGCCCCGGCATCGAGGTGATCCCGATAACCGGCCATGTCCAGCAGCCGAGCGTAGTCACCGAGGACGGTTTCGGGCCTGGTGCGCAGGACGGCTACCACTGGTCGGCTCATTTGAATCTCCTCACCCGACGTAGACCACCGCTGCTACGATACCCACCCATACCAGCAGGTTAACGAAGAACGGGCGGTCCGAGAGGATGACCCTGTCGGGATCGCCGCCCTCGCCCTTCTGGTGGATCAGGTAGAGGTAGCGGAAGATGCCGAAGACGACGCAGGGAATCGTGTAGATGAGAGGGCTTGCGTCAATCGAGGCGAAAGCGCGCCCGAAGGCATCAATCGTGCGGGTGTCCACCGTGTACAGCACGTACGCCATCAGCGTAGAGGCCGTTGCCACCGAGATCATCTGGTCCAGCAGGTACGGGGTGTATTCCGTCAGGCTGACGCGATGAGCCGACGCGTTCTCCTCCAGCAGCACCAGTTCGTGCCGCCGCTTGCTCAGAGCAATGAAGAGCGCCAGCGTCAAGGTGCAGATGACCAGCCATCGGGAGATCTCGACGTTGATCGCCTCCGCGCCGGCCGCTGCCCGCAGAACGAAGAAGATAGCTACGCACAGCACGTCCACAATCACCACGTGCTTGAGCGCAAACGAATAGAGAAGATTGAGAACCAGGTAGATCCCCGCGCACACAGCGAAATCCACACCGATCGCGCGCGACAGCACCATACTGAGACCCGCCAGCAGTATAGCCGACGGAAGTGCCACAGCCATCGGCAGCCGACCGGAGGCGATGGGGCGTTTGCGCTTCATGGGGTGCTGGCGGTCCTGCTCGGCATCCACGACGTCGTTTACTATGTAGACGCTGCTGGAGAGAAAACAGAAGATGATGAACGCCCCCAGACTCCAGACGATTGCCCCTTTATCGTGCAAGCGCTGCCCGAACGCAATTGCGGCTAAGACGAAGACGTTCTTGGCCCACTGCCGGGGGCGCATAGCTTCCAGAAGTGCTATGAACACGATTCACGGCCTCCGTAGTATACTGAATACCACAAGCGAGAGAGCTTTCCTACGCCAGTGGGGGGCTGGGCGCGGGACCTAAAGATGCTCCGTCAAACCTCGCTCGGGAGAGACCAACCATGATCAGGCGTCCATTCGATCGGAGTAACCTCGTGCTGAGGCCGTTGTCCGAGCGCAAGCACGACATGACACTTGACGACGTGCTCGCCCTCGACGCCGAGGCCCCGCCGTTCGAGCACCCGGATCTGGCCGCGCTCGCGGACCGAATCGCCGAGGCGCGCCGTAACGAGCGCGAGGTAATCGTAGTGATGGGCGCGCACCTCATCAAACAGGGCCTCTCCCGCTTCCTGATAGACTTGATGCGGCGCAGGGCGATCACCTGTCTGGGCATGAACGGCGCCTGTGTCATACACGACTTCGAGCTCGCGCTGGCCGGCGCCACCACCGAGAGCGTGGCCCGCTACATTTGCACCGGAGAATTCGGCCTCTGGGAAGAGACGGGGCAGATCAACGATATCGTCAATGAAGCCGGGCGGGAGAAAGGGTTCGGCCAGGCGGTGGGCGGAGCCATCGTAGCGCGCGCCTTCCCTCACCGCAGCATCAGCATCCTCGCCGCCGGCCACATCCTCAACGTACCCGTAACCGTGCACGTCGGCATAGGCTTCGACATCATCCACGAGCACCCCAACTTCGACGGCGCCGCCGCAGGTGCCGCATCCTACCGCGACTTCCTCACCTTCGCCGAGCATGTGCGCCGGCTCGAAGGCGGAGTTTTCGTCTCCCTGGGCAGCGCGGTGACCGGGCCGGAGGTGTTTCAGAAGGCGCTCTCGATGGCAAGGAATTCCGAGCGCCAGCAGGGGCGCGAGATCAAGCGCTTCACCACCGCAGTCTTCGACCTCCTGCATCTCGGCGACGACCTCCACACCGAGCCGCCGAAGACCGACCCGCGGTACTACTTCCGACCCTACAAGACCATCCTCATCCGGACCGTCGCCGACGGCGGCGAAAGCTGCTACCTCCAGGGAGACATGAGGGCCACAGTGCCGGCGCTGCACCGAGCGATACTCGCCCGCATGGGATGCCCGTGACGTGACCGCCCGGCGACTGGATCAGATTCTCTCGCGCTTGGCCGAGGCCGCAGTGGCGGTGGTCGGCGACTTCTTCCTCGACAAGTACCTCGAGATTGATCCCGCCCTCAGCGAGACCTCCCTCGAAACCGGCCTCGAGGCAAGGCAGGTGGTGGCAGTTCGCTGCCAGCCCGGGGCGGCCGGAACCATCGCGGCCAACCTCTGCGCCCTGGGGATCGACCGCGTCATCTGCATCGGCTTCGTCGGAGATGACGGCGAGGGCTTCGAACTACTGAGGGGGCTGCGCGAACTCGGCGCTGACGCCGACCGGATCCTGGCGAGGGCGGATCGGTTCACACCAACCTACCGCAAGCCGCTCGTGCGCCATCCCGACGGCCGGGTCCGCGAGCTGGAGCGCCTCGACACCGAGCACCGAGAGCCGCTGCCTCCCAACCTCGAGGAGTCACTCATCACGGCCGTGCGCGAGGTCGCGCCCGAAGTCAAAGCCGTGATCGCCCAGGACCAAGTCCAAGAGCCCGAGTGCGGTGTTATCACCAGCGGCATGCGCCAGGCGCTGGCAGAGCTGGCAGAGCAGCATCCGAATGTGGTGTGGTTCGGCGATTCCCGCTTCCGCATTGGCGAGTACCGCAACCTGATCGTGAAGCCCAACCGCCAAGAAGTTTGCCGTGCGATTCATCCCGATACGCCGGCACACGACTCAGCCGGTGCGAAGAACTGTGCTGCCATCGTCTCCGCCCAGGTCGGCCGGCCCGTCTACCTCACCCTGGGGGCCGATGGAATGGCGCTCATCACCCCCGACGAGGCCCAGCCCATTCCCACCGCTCGGCCCGAGGGCGAACTCGACATCGTCGGCGCGGGCGACAGTGCCACCGCCGGCATCGTCTCCGCCCTCTGCGGAGGCGCGACCCTCGAGGAAGCGGGGGTGCTCGGCAACATCGTTGCCTCCATCACCGTCCAGCAGATCGGCACAACGGGAACCGCAACCCAAGACCAGGTGCGACAGCAGTTTGCGCGCCACACCGAAGTGTGGCGCGAGCTCCCGCGCAGAGGCTAGCCTGCGCTACCCGCACACCTCAATGAACTTCGCGAACGAGCGGTCGTAGGTCTTCTCCACCTCCGGCGGGAAGCAGCAGCCCGGAAGCTGGTTGCTCGCCAGGTGGTACCGCAGGCACTCGCAGCAGCGCCCCTGTCGGGAGCACGAAGTATACGTGCACTTGCAGGTGTCAGTCTGCTGATTCGGGCATTGATCCTGAGCCATTTTCCTCTCCTTTCGACATCGAGTGTTGTATCCGCAGGGCGCCGAGGCCCCAGATCAGCAGCACGAAGGCCAACATCACCGCCTGCCCGAGAAGTCCGGTCATCCCCGCAGTGATGTCATTTCGCACCCGCAGGAACAGCAGAGGCGTGTTGGCGGGACCGTTTATGGAGGCGTGCGCGACGGCCGCCGCGAAGACGCTCCCGGAGGCAAGTCGCAGCCACCCGAAGATCACGCCGAGTAAGATGCAGAAACCGATCATCAGCGGCACGCCGAGAGCCGGATGATCGGGGTAGTTGTGCCCCTGAAGGATGATGGGCGCGTGCCAAAGGCCCCAGATGGCCCCAGTCAACACCATCGCCCTCCCCGCGCCCAACGGCAGCAGCCGCATCAGCAGATACCCCCGCCACCCAAACTCCTCACCGAAGGCCGGAATGGTGTTGATCAGCACGGCCTGCGTAAGCGACCCCAAAATGACGTACACCCGCAGCCGCGCAAACGGCGGTAGCTTCGTCTCAGGCACCCGCGTCTTGATCTGAACCATCAACTCCGTCATCCACGGATCGAACTCCGCCTGCCGCAGCCAGATCGCCAGCCCAAAGGCCACCGCCCCAAACACCACCGGAAGCAGCCACGCCGCAAGGTAATACCGTCCCCGCCCCCACCGCAGCCCGGCATCGGCGAACCCCTGCCGCTCCACGAAGACCCGGACGAACAGCGCAGAAAGCCCCGGAACGAACATGACGGCCACGAGCGCTATGATATAGAGCGTGCTCCCGACCTGCCAGCGCCGCGTCAGTCCGATCTCAATTGCCCAGGCCAGGCCAAACGTCAACAGCAAGAAGACGACAAGCCCCGCGCGTTGCCGGCTCACCTCCCCCCTCCCGTGTAGCGCGCCAGCCGGCGCAGCGCCTTCAGCCTCTCCCGGTCCGCCACCTTTGCCCGGTTCACCGCCTCCCGCAGAATCTCGACCGACCGATCATACGTCTCGCGGTCCACCGGATACGGAATCCCGTCTTTGCCTCCGTGCGCGAAGCTGAACGTCGCCGGATCGCGCACGCTCGCCTTCGCGCCATAGACCAGATCCGCGATGAGCGCAAGCGCCCGGACCGTCTTCGGTCCGATCCCCGGAGTCGCCAGCAGCGATTCGAAGCTATGCGGCTGGCTCTCGTAAGCCTTGAGCAGCGTTCGCTCGAAGGATTCGGGGCGGATGTCGGCGCCGATGATGCGGTGGCGCGCCGGCAGCTCCAGCTCCTGCGCGCGGCGCAGCTCCCGTACCAGCTTGTCCGGCGGCTCCGCCGCCAGCAGCGCGCTCGCCCGCCGCGCCTCCTGGCTCTCCTCCGCCACGAGGTTGAGCACCTGCTGCCCCCGCCGGTCCGAGCAGATCGCCGCGTGCGGCTCGCACACGAAGTCCTCCACCTCCGACGACAGCCAGTGATAACGCCGCGCCCACCCCGTCCCCTCGTTCATCCCCTGCTGCACCACCGCCCATTCCCCCGAAGCGGTGAAGAGAAAGCAGTGGTGATAGAGCTGGTAACCGTCCTGGACCGCCGTATTGTCAACCTTCGCGGAGAGCTTGCTGGCATACACCAGCTCATTGGCGGGCCGCGCCAGCGGGTGCGACTCAGCATGGCCGAGAATCTCGCTCGGCGTCTTCCGCGAGGTCGCGCCCTTTCCCCCCGCGACGAAGATGCCCACATCGGCCTCCCTCCCCTTCACCGCCTCCTTCAACGCCCCCGTCGTTGTTGTCGTCACCCCGGAGCTGTGCCAATCGAAACCCAGAACACATCCGAACGCCTGAAACCAGAAGGGGTCGGAGACGCGGGACAACACCTCCCCCGGCCCGAACTCCTCCACCACGATGCGCACAATCTCCCGCGACAGCGCCACCATTCGCGAGAACAACCAGCGCGGCGCGCGGCCGCCGTGAAGTGGCAGATGTGCGGTTCCCGTCCTCATTGGGCAGATGATAGCTCTTCGCGGACAAGCCTGCAATCGCGCGTAGGGCAGGAGCGTGTCTCCTGCCCAGAAAGGCCGGCGGGGCTCGGTGACCCCGCCCTACAGCCGCGGCCTAATACCTCGGATACGGCTTCTTCAGCGGGAGGGGCACGACTTCGTGCGTCTGGAAAGACTTGATCGCCGCCCACGCGCATTCCAATGCGTATCGTCCGTCCTCCCCGGGCGTCTCCGGCTCCTTCTCGTTCATCACGCAGTCAATGAAGTGCTCGATCTCACCCAGATGCCCGCCGGGCGTGAACGGCGAGCGCGCGATGTCCGTGTCATCGCCCATCCGGCCGAAGTGCCGCACATCCTCCACCACCGGGTGGTAATCCAGCATCCCGCGGAAGATCTGCATCCCCCCGCCCCGCTCCGTCCGCACCCCGCCCTTCGTGAAGAACACGCTCATGTGCCCCCCGTAGTTGCTCGGCTGGTTCGCGCCCCCGTCAATGATGCCGATGGCGTCGTTCTCGAACCGCCACAGCACCACGAGCTGGTCATCGGGCAGCGTGGGCGACCGGTCGGTGTAGATGAAGGTTCCGGCCTCCGCATAGATCCGCTTCGCCGGTCCCATCAACCACGGCAAAAAGTGGAAGTCGTGAATCACTCCCTCGATCGCCGTCCCCCCGCTCTTCTTCGGATCCCAGAACCACCCCGTGCGCTTCCGCAGCCACTCCGCCCGCATGTGGTGCGCGGTGTAGATGCGGATCGGCTTCCCCATCTC
>CP070816.1:1459073-1472831 GCA_020344235.1 Armatimonadota bacterium | reverse complement strand
GGGGAATGGGCGGTCTCTCCGGGTTGGGTCGCGGCCTGGAGATCGGGCACCCAGCGGACCTCCTGGAAGTCCGTGCCGATGCCGTAGGCGGGCGACGCCTGCAAGTTGGAGCTGAACAGCAGAGTCTTGAAGCCCGCGCCGCGCAGGCCGCCCGCCATGGTGAACGCTGACTTGGGCAGAGGCCGGTCGCCGAACGCGAGATGGCTGTCAACGTACTGTGATGTGAGCAGAGAGGCGGTGGAGAGCTTGGTCTCCGTGGACTGGGTGAAGTGATTCTCGAACAGCAGAGACTCTTCGGCGAGGCGATCCATGTTGGGCGTCGTGGGGCGAGGGTAGCCGTAACACCCGAGATGGTCGGCGCGCGCCGCGTCTATGACGCAGATGAGCAGATTGGGAGCATCCGGTGTGCTTCCAGCGTGCTCGCTCGATCCCGCGGGCAGGCGAGCCGACTCGCAGCCGCCTAGACCGAGAAGGGCGAGGGCAAACAGCACGCAGAAGAACCCCTCATATCGCTTGCTGCAATGCATCCAGCAACTCCGGCCGGTCCCGCAGCGTTGATCGGGCAGGAGGTGCAGAGGTTCAGCACTGCTGCACCCTGCTGGCTCCCCGAAGGACGCGCTGCCGCCGGCTGCACTGAGGCATTCTGACGGCTGTTCTTTAGGCATGGACGCCGCGGTGTCCTGCTGTCGCGCGCCCCCCAGTTGGAGAGGGCGTAGGATGGTGAGTGCCGGGCTTACAGGGCCTCGGTCAGGATGTCCCGCATATTGTCGGCGGTGAGCGGAACCGGATTGCCCTTCATGCTGCTGGCCTTGGCGGCCCTTTCGGCCGCCGCTGGGATGTCGTCCGCAGTCATCCCGTATTGGGAAAGAGGGGGCACGGCAAGCTCCTCGACCAGCTCGGCGACCCAGGCTGCGCCATCGCCTGCGGCGGCGTCGGAGCGGCCGGTGAGGATGCGGGCCGCCTCCTCGTATCGCCGGAGCGCGGGACTATCTGGCTCGCGGTTCTCTAAGACGCGGATATTGGCCGCCATTACGTGGGGCAGGAGGCGGCCGCAAATGGCGCCATGGGGCGCCCGGAACATACCGCCCAGAGGCCCGGCGAAGCCGTGCACCCCGCCCAGGCCGGCGTTGGCCAGGGCCAGTCCGCCGAACAAGCTTGCCAGCGACATGTCGGCGCGTGCCCCGGCGTCGTCCCCGTGCGTATGTGCCCGACGCAGGGAGCGTGCGACGCGGGCCATCCCCTCGCGGCAAATCGCATCTGTGAGCGGGTTGGCGCGGAGAGAGACGGAAGGCTCGATGAGCTGAGTGAGCGCATCCAGGCCGGTGCCGGCGGTGATGTTTGGGGGTAGGCTGTAGGTCAGCTCCGGGTCCACGACCGCAAGGCGCGGCAGCAGGAGAGGGCTCCGCAGAGAGACCTTGGTTCGGTGCTCGGGCGAGGCGAGCACCGCGTTGCGCGTCACCTCCGCGCCGGTGCCGGCCGTGGTGGGGACGGCGATGTAGGGCGCGGCGGGCCTCGTGAGCTTGCGCCCGCGGCCGATGACCTCCAGGTAGTCCAGCGGATCACCTGCGTTGGTGAGCAGGGCCGCGATCGCCTTGCCGGCGTCGAGCGCGCTCCCGCCGCCGAACCCGACGACAAGGTCGCACTTGGCCTGCCGCGCAGCGGCTGTGCCGCTACGCACTATCTCGATGGTTGGCTCTCCGGCCACAGAGAAAGCGAGGGTTCCGACTCGCCCCGCGGCGAGCACATCCAAGAGGGGCTGGGCGCGGGCCGGCGTGGCCCCGGTGACGACGAGGGCGCGCCGGCCCAGAGCGGCCGCACGCGTGCCCACTTCCCGAAGCTTCCCCTCCCCGAAGATGATCTGTGCGGCGGTGGCGAACTCGAACTGAAGCACTATCCCCACCCAGCGTCATCCGGGAAGACGTTGGCGTACTTGACGCTCGACCGCGGCTCGGCCATCATATCGGCCACGGCGTCGCGCCAGACCTGGTAGTGCTCGGTCTCCTTGTGTCGGCCGGCGTCCTCCGCCCGGCGGTAGACCTCCACGAGCAGGAACCGCGTCGGGGCATCCTGCTGCTGAATCACATCAAACCGCGCCACGCCCGGTTCCCCGACGCTGCTGCGGGCGTTGGCCAGCGTCGCCTCTCTGAACGCCTCCACCGACTCCGGCTTAACGCGGACATGCACGTGGACGATGAACATTTGGGCCCCTCCCGAAGGCTGCACTCAAGTAGCTGTAAGAGACAATTCCAGCACAATGGGGCTGGCTCCTTGCTTTGAGCGCATGTGGTTGTCAGTGCGGGCCCGGACGCTTCCTCCCCGTCGCTGGTTAACCGGGCCATGCAGGAGGGACCCGCGCTGAGCGGTAGGACCGGCGGGCAGGGCGGGAGAAACGGGGATACATGATGGCCACGCGACGGAACCAAGGTGACGGCGGAGGACAGTGTCCCCGGTGTGGGCGGAAGCATGCGGAGCCAGGGGCAGGCCTGTGTGCGGAGTGCCGCGAGGCGCTGCTGTCTCAGGGCGCGCCCAGCGGGCCCGGAGACGAGGAAACGCTGAAGGTTCGCGTTTCGCCTATCCTGCGGGATGCGCTGGCGTCGGTGGGAGTGGCAGAGGATCTAGATGAGGCGCTGCTGCGGGCGTTGAAGAGGCGCCATCCCGAGCAGGCGGCGGCGCTGCTGTCGGCTTTCACACGCCTGCTGGAGGTGGAGTCAAGTCGCGCCCACGAGTCCAAACGGGAGACCGCGCGGCGGCTGGCCGAGTCGGACCCCGGGCCGGAGATTGTGCTGAGAACCTCCGGAGGGGAGCCGAGGAGGTCCGCAGCAGAGACGCGGGTGTATCGTATTGGGGGGAAGGAATATCACTCGCTGGAGGAAATGCCGCCCGACGTTCGGATGATCGTCGAGAGGGGTATGCGAGGCGAGCGGGTGGCGCGCCGTGTGGGATGCTCATGGGCGCTTGTCGGGGGCTGGGTGCTGAATTTGCTGCGCGCACTCGGGAGGTAGTTCGGGAATAGGATCGCCGACGCAAGATCAGTCGGCGACGGCTCTCGCGACCGCTGGGTTGAGGGTGGGGAACCGATCGAGGTACTCGCGGCGCTCGCGCTTGAGGGCGCCTACGTACTCATCGATCTCCTGCTGCGAGTAGTGGCTCCCGATGTCGAAGCGCTGTATGTCAGCTCCCTCGATGCGCGTGGGGACCTGAGTGCCGAAGTATGGTTCATCAATCCAATCCACCTGCCCGCGCACGATAGCGCGGAACAGCGCTGAGGTTTCCGGGATCTGGATGCGGGTGACCTCGCGCCGGACCCGGCTGGTGCCATCCGGCAGCTTCTCCCTGATCTCTCCGACGCCGCCGGTGTTGAGGAGGTAGCCCTGCACGCGATCGCCATGGGTCTGGAGGAGGTCGTAGATCCAGTTGCCCTCGTCCGCTTGATCGCCGACGATGAAAGGGTTCGTGCCGACGACGCGCACGGAATCGCCGGCCCGCCTGGGGTCGCCGGCCGAGCTTTCGATGGACTCGCCGAGCATGAAGGCGGCGGCGGCCTCCTGGGCGTTGAGCTTGGAGACCACGGGCACGACGGTGTTGCGGCGGGTGATGAAGATGAGGAGGAGCCCATCGAGCTCGGAGACGGGTGGGAGGTTGATGGTGTCGGCGGCATGGGGTGCGAAGTGTGCCATCTGGACCACGCCGCGGCCGTTGCTGGTGATGGTCTCATCCTGAAAGTCCACGTGCCCCTCGGCGTCCACCATTACGTTCTCGAAAACGGTGTCCGCCTGGATTGCTGTGTGATAGAGAAGTGGCTGGGAATGGGCATCCAGCCCCTCGGTCTTCAGGTAGAATCCGCGCTCGGTGCCGAGGGCCGATCCGTCGTCGCGGAGAAAGCACACGTCGTCCTGAACGACCTCCATGCTCTCGCCCTCGTCCTCGAGGCCGTGAGTGTGGCAGGAATGCGTGGTCTTTCCGGTTGCGGAGAGGCCGAATAGCAGCATGCCGTAGCGCCGGAGCTTCCCCTCGGGGGCCCGGGCCTCGACGATCTTGGAGCCCGCGTGGACTCCCAGCATCCCCTCTTGCTTTGCGAACCACATCCCCATGCGAAGGAATCCCTTCTTGGCCTCGCCGACGTAATCTGACCCCAGCACAAAAGTCACGCCCTCCTCAGGAAAGACCAGGATCTGGCGCTCCCTCTCGGGCCACTCGGGCACATAGAGCAGGGCCAGCTCCGGGCCCGCGAGCTGGGGCCTATAGTCGAGCAGGGTCTCGCCCCACATGTATGGGATGCGCACAGTGTCCTTGGCATAGGTTGAGACGAAGACGGTGCAATGCGGGTTGAAGATGGAATTGTCTCCCATCGTCCGCCGGGTGCAGACGATGGGGGCGCGCTCGAGGTAGCGGCGAACCTTTACCAGAGTGTCAGACACGCTGTCTAGGATCGCTTGCTGGCGGGGGGTGAGGGAGGACTGGCGGACCTTCTCGCTGCCGATGTATACGGTAAGTCCTGCGCTGCGGTTGCGGACGTTGGAGTGGAAGTTCAGATTGCCGAACTCCGTGAGCTGCCCGAATGGCCTCGCCATCTCCCGGGCCTGGCTCGCCGAGAGATAGGTCACATTCCGGTGGTGATACAGCTGTCGGGCGAATTCGCCCACGTCGACGCGGTCTGTCATTTCGTCGCCTCCGGTCCGCCCATGCGCGGCATCTCGGCCCCTGCACGGCCGGCTCGACTGTGGGATTGTGTGTCGGCGTGACAGGGCCCCTGGCGTCCCCTGCCCCGTAGTCCAGCGCGCGTCCGGGGTCCGACGATAGCATAGCGTTCCGCAGCCGTCAATGACATTTCGCTGACACACCGCGCGTCGGCGGAGACTGCCCTTCACACGTACCAACCGGCGTCTAGCGTTCGGATGATCGTTCCAGGAAGACCTGGGCCTTCAGTATCACAACACACGAGGCGGCGTGGGTGATGGTGCCGTCGAGGACGGCCTGAAGTGCGTCGGAGAAGGGCATCTTCACTGTCTCGAGCTTCTCGCGTGCCTCGGGGTGACGGCGGATCTTGGAAAGCTTCCGGGCCAAGAACATATGGTTGGGCGAATTCACGATGGTGGTGAAAGGGTTGACCAGTCCCATATCCACCCATTCGGAGGCGATGAGGCCGACCTCCTCGCCGACCTCGCGAAGCCCGGCCTGCTCGGGTGTTTCGCCGGATTCGATGGCGCCGCTGACGGCCTCGATGGTGGACTCGCCTAGGCCGTACTTGAACTCCCGGACGAGGTGGACATCCCCGTTCTCCTCCAGGGGGAGTACGGTGACACCCGCCTTCATGGTGACGACGCCGAAGGTCGCCTCTTTGCCGCGCGGGTCCTCGACGCGGTCCTCCCGCACTTTCAGCCAGGGGTTCTCGTACACCGGCCGCGAGTGCACGATCGTGTAGGGTCCGACGCGCCGCGCGCCCTGTTGAGAAGACATAGTGGCGACTCCTGAAACGGTCTCGCTGGCAGGGGTTGTTCGTCGTTTCGCGCGAATGGACCTGCGGGCGGCGGCGGCAGGGAAAGAGCTTGGTCGTCCGGGCGGGGCGGGAGCGGCACGTGGGACCCAGTCGATGTCGGAGAGGCCGGCGCGCGGCCGGGGCCGCCGGGGGCAGGTCGCAGAGAAGGTCTGCCGGAATAGGAGCAAGAAGGGCTCAGAGGGCTTCTGAAGGCCCTCAGGGCGGATTTCGGGCGGAGGAGAGCGATGCACCTGGAGATCACCGTGAAGGCGATTCGAGGGCAGTGCCCGGTCTACAAGGTGGGGGACCGGATAGTCCTGAGGGATGGGTATCGGCTGGACCTGGAGGCGAGCGATGCGGTGTGCATGCATTCCCTGGCGTCTGTGATGCCCTACTACAACGCCGTATTCCGGGGAGTTGACCCGAAGGACTTGGGGCTGGCAGACCCCGAGGGGCGGGCCTGTGTGCAGTGTCTGGACCCCTGTGAGGAGACCGGCGGCGGGACAGTGATTCTGCGCCTAGAGCCGAAATAGCTCAGAATGGGCGTTAGAACGTTCTAGAGGCGTATGGTAGCATTTTCGCGAAGAACGAGGGGCACTAACCCCGGCAAAGGAGGCGTGTGCATAATGGACGTCGTGATTGTGACGGCAAACGGCATGGTGAAGCGGACCTCGGTGGACGAGTTCCGGCAGCAGGGCCGCGGTGGCGGCGGAATCGCAGCCATGGGAGTGGCGGCCGGCGACCGCGTAGTGGGGGCGGCGAAGCTGCAGATGGAGCAGAGCGTGATGGTGGTCACGCAGAGCGGCACTGCCATCCGGTTCGCGGCCAGCGAGCTGCGGTCCATGGGCCGCGCGGCCCAGGGGGTCCGGGGCATCCGACTCAAGGATGGGGACAAGGTCGTTGCAGTGGTAGCTCTGTAGGTAGCCGGGAGCAGCATCGCCTGGCTATCCCGGCCCGACGGATTGCGGCCGGGAACGGACTGAGGCGCCGTGGAGACCTCTCCACGGCGCCGTGCGTTGTCTGGACCGGGGTGGCGGGCCGACCGGATGGCGACCTACGGAGGGCTGACCGGGCGCCCGGTCAGCGTCGGGATGTACTCGTCCAGGCGCTGAGTGCGCTTCGAGAGGGGGGGATGGCTCTGGAGCAGCCAGGTGATGCGGGCGGGGTCGCCCTTATCCTGGTGCATGAGGGCGAGAAGCTGTCGGAGGCCGTCGGCACGGTAGCCGGCTCGGAAGGCATATAGCGTGCCGTAGTGATCGGCCTCGTACTCCTTCTCCCGGTAGCCCTGGCGCATGTCGAGGTCGAGCGCGATGGCCGCCGCCTGCTTCAGGCTCTTCGAACTCTTGCGAGTGATGAGTTCGACCAGCAGTGACTGCGTCATGGCCTTCTCGATGGCGGACTTGGCGTGATGGTGGTCGGCGTGAACTACTTCATGGGCCATCACACCGGCGAGCTGGTCGTCGTTCTTCGCAAAGCGCATCATCCCTTCCGTGGCGTAGATGAAGCCGCCCGGGAGACAGACGGCATTGATCTCATCGCTCTTGAGTATCTTGAACGTCCAGGGGAGGTCGGGCTCCTGGGAAGCGGCGGCGACGCGCTTGCCGGCCGCATCGAGACGCTGCTGCATGGCGGGGTCGTCCACTACACCGTACTCGGCTTCGAGCTTGGCCGCCCCCTCCCGGCCGATTTCGATCTCGGTGCCGCGATCGAGTTCCAATGGGTTCTCACAACCGGCGCCGAGGCAGATGCAAACTCCCAGAGCAGCGGCAGAGATAATAGCGCGCATGGCGGCCCTCCGTTGGCTGATGCAATGGGATTGGCCAGCCGGACCTCATCTCCTGCCGGCCAAGTCGAGATCGAAGGTCTGGTAGGAGAACACCAAGCGGCGCCGTAGTAGGGTGCCGGGAGGCCGGCATGAGTGAAGGAGACCCGAAGGAGCAGTTGGAGCGCGTGCGAGATGAAGCGCTCCGTCGCCGCGTGGAGTTTGCGGAGACGCGATACGTAGCCATCCGGCACAGCGGGCTGATGCTGCAGGACGGCCGAGCGGATCGCGTAGGCGCCGGCGAGCGCGCGGGGATGGGCCTGCGCGTGTTGGTGGACGGAGCTTGGGGATTCGCGAGCACAGAGTCATCCGACGTGGGAGACTGGCTGTCATGTGTGGTTGACGCGGTTGACATGGCTAGGGTCTCGGCACAGCGCCAGGAGGAGCGGGTGGTGCTTGCCGAGGCGCCGGCGGTCATAGACGAGGTGAAGGCCTCGTTCGAGATCGAACCGACCGGGGTGCCGCTGGAGCGGAAGCTGGCGGCGGTTCGGGGATATGAGGAGGCGTCGGCTCGGATTGCAGGCGGAGCGACTGCGAACCTGATGACGGGGTACAGCGACTCACGCCAGGTGGAGGTGGTGTGCAACACGCGAGGGACGCTGGTGTCGTCAGAGTCGGTGCGGACGATGGTATGGCACGCCATCACGACCCAGGACGGGGCACTTCGACAGCGGGGCCGACAGTACCGGGGGCGGCAGGCGGGATTCGAGGTGGTGGAGGAGACGCCCGCGGAGGAACTCAGCGTGAAGGCGGCGGAGCGTGCGGCATCGCTGCTGTCGGCCAGGCCCGCGCCAGCGGGGAAGTTCCCGGCCGTGTTTCATCCCTCCATTACGGGCCTGCTGGTGCACGAGGCGCTGGGCCACAATGCGGAGGCCGACCACGTCTTATCCGGCCAGTCCATCCTCGAAGGGAAACTGGGCGCGCCGATAGCGGCGGAGTGCATCTCCATCGTGGATGACGCGACCATTCGCGGCTCGTGGGGCTCCTACCCGTACGATTCAGAGGGAGTGCCCGGGCAGCGGCGGGTACTCATAGAGAACGGGGTGCTGAAGGCATTCATGCACTCTCTGGAGACCGCCGCGAAGATGGGGGTGAAGCCGAATGGGTCGGCGCGAGCAGACGGGTTCGCGAACCGCCCGATCGTACGCATGAGCAACACCATGATCCTGCCCGGGGAGATGTCGCTGGAGGAGCTGATCGGCGACATAGACGTAGGCCTTCTGCTGGGGGCGGGACAGTGGGGATACGTCTGGTGTGAGAAGGGACAGTACACGTGCCACGCGGGCGAGGGGACCATGATCCGCGATGGCAAGCTTGCTGAGCAGGTCAGGGATGTGTCCATATCGGGTATGACGCTCGAAACACTGTCAAACGCTCTCGCCGTGAGCCGTGACTTCGAGATGGATATGCCGGGCATGTGCGGGAAGGACGGCCAAAGCATGTCGGTCAACGGAGGTGGACCGTATGTCAAGGTGCAGGAGATCGTGGTGGGAGGACAGGCGTGAGAGACCCAGGCATGGATGATCTGCTGGAGCTGTCGGAGATCGCCTGTCAGGAGGCCATGCGCGCCGGAGTGGACTCCGCCGATGCCTCGGCCAGCAGGGCGCGGGAGCTTTCGGTCGAGGTGGAGAAGAACGCCATCAAGTCGAGCGGCGCGTGCATGTGGGGCAGCATCTCAGTGCGCGCTTTCTCCTCGGGGGGCACGGGTTGGTGGAGCGCTTCGACCATGTCCGAGCAGGGGGCGCGCGAGGCGGGTCGACGGGCGGCCGAGCTGGCGAAGGCGGCGGAGGCCGACCCCGATTTCGTCGACCTCGTCAGCCCTGCGGCCTATCCCGAAGTGGCGGGGCTATACGACGAAGAGATCGCGGGGCTGAGCGCGTCTGAACTGGCGGAATGGATCACGAGCAACATTGACTCCGCGCGAGAGGTCGCCGAGGATGTGATTGTCGCCGGCGGCGCGCAGGCCGCCTCGCGGGAATGGGCGCTCGCGAACAACCTGGGAGTGCGCGTGGCGCAGCGGGAGACGAATTCGTCGGTCTCCGTGCACGTGGTAATCCGCCAAGACGACGATGTGGGATCTTTCTACGAATGGGACGCGGCTCGCTTGGCGAGCGATCTGGAGCCGGACGGCATCGGAGCGCGGGCGGCGGAGGAGGCGCTGAAGTACCTGAGTAGTCGGACCATGAAGACGGCCTGTCTGCCTGTAGTCCTTGGGCCGCTGGCAAGCAGGGCATTCTTCCTGGGCCTCTGTGCCGCAACCAGCGCGGAAGAGGTGCAGCGGGATCGCTCGTTCCTAATTGGCAAGCGGGGGGAGTCCATAGCTTCTGACGGGTTGACTCTGACAGACGACCCAATGATCCCAAGCGGCCTGTCCTCTGCGATCTGTGACGGCGACGGCTTCCCGCATCGGAGGGTCGGTTTGATAGACCGCGGCGTCCTGCAGACCTATCTCCACAGCAACTACACGGCGAAGAAATCGGGAGAGGAGAATACCGGACACTCCACTCGCGGTGGGATAGCCCCCACGAATGTCATCCCTACCCTCGGCGAGAAGACGGCAGCGGAGATCATCGGAGAAGTGGACGACGGGATCTACGTGACACTGGGCAGGCCGTATCCCGACACCGCCTCGGGGCAGGTGTCGGCCCTGGTGGACGCGGGATTCCGAATCGAGAAGGGCCGGCTCACCTATCCCCTGAAGAACACCATGGTGGCCGGGCAGATGCTGGACCTCCTCCAGAACCTGGATGCCGTGTCTTCCGACTACCGGGCGGAGCCGGGGATGGTGCTGCCGACCGTGCGCATACAGGGGATGCGGGTGGCGAGCGGGGAGTAGCGCGCAGCCAAGTCGCCGGGAGCGGTGGAGGCTCAGGGGTGGGCCACCACGAGTTCGCCGTCGTAAACTAGCGGCTCGCCGACGTACAGGTGGCCGCCGATCTCGTTCACCCTCTGGCCTTCTATCAGCAACTGCGCTTTGTCTATGCCTGTAAGCGCCGTCAGCGTATTCACTATGGCGTAGATGGTGACGCCCTCAGTATCCGAGCCCCCAGGAAACCCCGACCGCAGCGCCTCGCTGAAGTCTGCGGCCGCGACGCCCTCGGACACGCGAACGCCGCGCAGCTCAGTCCCCCTTGGAAGCGGCCTATCACACCCCCTCGGCACCTCCCCCCGTATCAGCTCCTGCAATGCCGCCTCCGCGGGCGGGAGGCCTGAGGGAAGCTCTCGCGTGACTGCCACCATGCGCTGTTTGCCCTCAACGAGCCGGGCGAAGTAGAGCTGGGCCACCACGGGCTTCGGGACCGGCCGGCCGGTGCTCTCGGCCGCTGTCTGCGCGGCCTCCCTCTCCCTCGCCTCTTGCGCTGTGCGCAGCCGCTGGTACTCCGGGTAGATACGATACAGGAAGGCCCCCGCGGCGACGAGAACGGCCGCCAGCACTATACTCATGATCCAGGGGGCGCGGGGTTTTCGCTTGCGTCGGCTCATTGGGCGGGTGTGCTCCCATCCGGCTAATCGGAGAGGAAGCGTACGAGTCCTCTGACAATGGCGCGGGCGGCTCGCTCCTGAAAGCTCGGATGCACGAGCCTGGCCCGGTCATCCTTGTGGTTGATGTAGGCGATCTCCACCAAAATGCCTCGTCCTCGGGTGTGCCGAATGACCGCGAAGTTCGCGTTTCGCACCCCCCGATCGGCGGTCTTCAGCGCCTCGACCAACTCCTCCTGAACCACGTGAGCGAAGCGCCGGCTGTGCCGGTGATCGTAGTAAACGCTCGTCCCGTGCAGAGTGTTGGGGGAATCGGATGAATCGCAGTGAATGCTGACAAGGGCGTGGGCCCTTATGTTATTGGCGATGGCCGCACGCTCCCGAAGGCCGATGTACACGTCTCTGTCTCGGGTCATGGTCACCGCCGCGCCTTCGGCCTCCAGCAGCTCGGCCAAGCGACGGCCGATTACGAGGACTATGTCTTTCTCGAAGGGGCCTTTCGGAACACGTCCGAACACCGCGGGAGCCCCGATGTCATCCCCGCCGTGGCCGGGGTCCACGACAATACGCCTCCCCTTCAATCGGTTGCTCGGCTGGTATTCCGGCAGGGGCAGCGCCCACGCTTCCGGGCCGACGGCGACGACTAGATCCGCTCCGTCGGCAAATACAACATGGGCCTGCTCTTGCCGCAGCTCCAGCACTATGCGAGCTACGGGGTGTCGCGGATCGGCCGTCTGTTGCCCCACGCGGATCTCGCGAATCGCTCCCTGAGAAAGCTCCTGTTTGTAGCCATCCTCGACGACGGCGTCCGTCAGATCAGCGTAGACGCGAGGAGGATCAGCCAGCACGGCCACCGTTCGCCGCAGGTGACCCACTCCCGCGAGGCGGACCACGCTTGCGCCCTCGACGACTTGGGAAGTCGGCGGACCCAGCACCGCGGGCCCGGAGTGGCGGAGCACGATCAGGGTTTCGCCCGGCTCGCGGCCCGCCGTCACCTCCCAGACAGGAGCCGCGGAATCCTCCGAGAGATCCACGACAAGACGTGCGATCTTCGGTTCTGCGCTGAACTGGCCCAGTCGAATCTGCTGAACCGCCGGCGCCACCACGGGGAGCGCAATGGGAATGTCCGGGTCGAGGCCCGCGCCGGCGAAGTCGAATACAAGGCGGGGCGGATCATCGAGAGAGAACGAGTTCGCCTCCAAAGGTCGCTTATCGGAGGTGAAGAGCGCAACGGCTGTTTCGCGATGGCCGGGCCGGATGTCAATCCGCGTGATGACATGCGCCGCCCAGCACGCTGGCTGCCAGCACAGGGCCACAACGACACATGCCAATAGCACCGCTCTTCGGCGCGGCATGCCGCGCCGAACCGTGAGAGGCCGGCTCATCTTCCACTCCCTGGGTCTTTATGCCATAATACCGCGTGCCGCGCCAACTCTCAGTGTCGCCGAGCACACAATATATGACTCGCGCAGGCCTGGAGGGATTGCGCCTGGGGGGCGCAGAAGACGGGTAGCATGGCCTGGAGCGTCGGCGCCTGGTGGCGAGCAGATCGTGATTACTTCCGCGCTTGTCGGCTGCTGCGGGCGGGCAAGCCGGGGGAGGCGGCCAAAGCGTTCGATCGGGTGATAGCGGTTTTCCCAAGGCACGCCCGCGCCCACGCGCAGCGGGCGCTGGCCCTCGCCGCCGCCGGCCGAGTGGGAGAGGGAGTGAGGGCGGCCCGCCGGGCAGGCGAGCTGGCGCCGCATAGTCATGCGCCGCTCCTCTTCCTGGGGCAGATACAGTACGATGCCGGCCGCCCGGAGGAGGCGAGGAAAGCCTTCTCCGCAGCCGCGCGGCACGACCCGGAGAACCGGATCGTGCAGGCCTGGCTCGGCCTTTCCCTGCTTGCCGGCGGCCGCGCCGAGCAGGGAGCCGAGCTGCTCAAGACCCATCTGCGCTACGCCAACGCGGAGGTGGAGGGGCGAGTCCTGGCGCTCGCCGAGCAGTACCTGCGAGAGCATCGAGAGGGGGCGAGGCCGCTGGAGGATCAGATCACGCCCGAGGAAGGGGGGCGCGGGGAAGTGCGGGCAGGGCTGATGCTCCGGTTGATATCCGCACTGCGCACCGCGATGCTGTGGCCCCTGGCCCGCCTCAGGCGCGGGGCGGCGGCGGCGATGCTGGCGGCCGAAGAAGCGATGTCGGTGGGCGATTGGGAGAAGGCCATCGCGGCGCTGCGCGCAGCCGAGGAGGCAGGGGCAGACCGAGAGCAGGTGGCCCTTACCATGGGCCAGGCCTACCTCGAGCAGCGCAGGCCGGAGGCGGCGGCCGAGCAGTTCGCCCGGCTTTCAGAAGAAACACGCCGAGAGCCGGATGTCGCGGCGCTGGTGGGGGCCGCCTTGTTCGAGTCGGGGAGATACGAGGAGGGGAGAGAGCCGCTCGCCATCGCGGCCCGGCGCTTCAGCAGGGAGTACGTTCCGTGCTACTTCCGGGGGATGTGCGAGATTGCTCTGGGACAGCCGAAGGCGGCCGCCGAGTGGTTCGCCAAGGCATGCGACCGCCTCAACCCGCACATTGCCGAGAAGCGGCTGGAGGAGATGCTGCGGGTACAGGCTGGTGGGAATCAACCCGGGCAGGCAAACACGTAGACGTACTCGTTCTTCACGGCCTTTGCGAAAAAGGCCTGGTTGACTATCCGCCTGCGGAAGCTGTCCACAAGCCGCATTCCATGGCTCTGGCACTGATCCCGGACCGCCTCGTGTATGCCATCCCTGGATTCCCCGATCACGAGCGCGAAGTGGCCGTCTAGCACTTGAACCAGCTGGGCGATGACGGCCTCCATGTCGGGGAGGTAGTCCCGGGCGCGCCGGCCGATCTCGGCAGAGCCGGGCTCCTTCAGCCCCAGCACCTGGAACGACAGCATGTGCATCTTCTGGTAGTTCTGCGCGCTCCAGTAGGGAGGCGAGGTCACCGCCAGGCCTGCTGATCGGCCGCTGGCGGCGAG
>CP070816.1:1456023-1458973 GCA_020344235.1 Armatimonadota bacterium | reverse complement strand
GGGGGAGTGGGCGATCTCGCTGGCGGCCTGGTCCTCCTTTCTGATCTGTCTCTTCGGCGCGAGTGTGTGTCTCTTGGTGCTGGTTCAGAGACAGTGGATCAAGCACGAGCGCCTGGCCTTCCCGCTCGCCCAGATACCGCTCGAGATGGTCGAGAAGACTGGCACAGGTAGAGCCAGCCGTCTTTCCCGCAGTGGGCTCTTCTGGCTAGGGCTCGTCGCCGCCGCTGGCTTCACCTTTCTGGATGAGTTGTCGGACCGGATGCCGGCGGTGCCAGCGATGCCATTGACGATCACGCTCATGCACAGACATGTGGTGGGGCCGCTGGCCGCGCTGGGCGACCTCGAGCTGGTGCTGTCTCCGTGGATCATCGCGCTCGCCTACCTGATCCCGAAGGATCTCTCCTTGTCGGTCTGGTTCTTCTGGGTGGTGAAATGGGGACTGATGATGCTCGCCATCGTCTACGGAGCTTCGCCGGAGCGGGCCGACGAATGGTACTCTCACGAGTTCCCCGCCCCCTTCGACCAGGTGACCGGGGCGGTGATCGTGCTGTCTGTGTGGGCGCTGTGGAGCGCGCGCAAGCACCTGGCCCGCGCCCTGTGCATCGCCTTCACAGGCCGCCCGCGCGGGGGCGATGCCGACGAGCCCCTCCCGTACCGATGGGCCGTCGCCGGCCTCCTGCTGTGCTTTTCCTGGATGGTCGTGTTTCTCGTGCTGGCCGGGTGTCGGCCTCTGGTCAGCCTGCTCTACACCGGAGTGGTCGTGGGCGGCTTTCTCTCCTACGCGCGCGTCCGCGCCGACATCGGCTTCGACCCGGGCACGTACCGTCTCAGAGAGATCACCATGATGCCGACAGGCACTTGGGCCCTGCGGCCGCGAGAGGTGATTGCCCTCGTCACGACAAGCTGGGTCGGCGAGCTCTGGCCCAGCCAGCTCATCAGCGTCTGCAGCATGAATACCCTCACCTCGTTCAAGATCGGCGATGCGGCCGGCATGCCTCTGCGGCGGCTGACCATCCTGCTGTTGGTGTGCTTCCTGATCGCGCTGGGAGGTGGCACCCTCTACATGCTGCATAGCCTCTATGGGATCGGCTTCAACTCGACCCGGGCGGGGTTTGCCGACTCGATCCCCGGTTGGGAGCTACGCTACCAGGGAGCGTTCATCGACGAAATGCTCACAAATCCCAGCGGTCCCGAGTGGGATGGAGTGCTGTGGTGCGGCGTGGGAGCTCTGGTCTTCGTCTCGGTCGCCCTGATGCGCCTTCGGTTCCTGTGGTGGCCGTTCCATCCGGTGGGCTTCATCATCGGGTTCGGCCTGCTGCAGTACCCGATGTTCTTCTCGGTCGTCATCGCCTGGCTGGCCAAGTGTCTTGTGCTGAGATACGGCGGCCTGCGACTATATCGGCAGGCCCTGCCCATCGCCATCGGCCTCATCGTCGGCGACGTGCTGAACCGGTCGCTCTGGAACATCCTAACACTCGTGACGCAGGGCCGAATGTAGCGACCTTCGAGAGGAGGGGTTCGCACACAGGAGTACTATCACGAGGCAGATGCGGTTCTCGCAGACACAAGAGCAGGGGCCGATGGCGACTTCTCCGCGAGCTGATTTGCACGGCGGCGTCACCTGGCGCGCGGCGGCCATCGCGATGGTGATCGTCGCGATCACTGCCCCGGCCATCTTCTACGGCGAGGTGGTGTTCGCATCGCGGAACTGGAACATCTTCTGGTCCAGCGGCGTTCCGGCACCCTGGCCGCTGACTGTCCTCTTTCTCCTGACCGCGCTCACGAGCATCCCGGCCTTCCGGCGGCTGCAGCTCACCCGACCTGAGCTGCTGACCGTTTACTCCATCGTCCTCGTTGTGACGCCTCTCTTCGGCATCCACGTCCTCTTCTATGTGCTCTCCAAGGCTCCGAGCTTCTACCACATGGGCCGCGTCGAGCCGATGTGGGAATCGGCGTTCATCAACCTCATCCCCACCTGGTGGGGTCCCTCTTCGCTGTCCGCAGTCGACGGGTACTTCCTGGGGGGAGCCGCCGTGCCGTGGCCGGAGTGGTCCGTGCCGGTGGCCGCCTGGGGGTCCTTCATGTTGGCCCTCTTCCTCGCCAATGTCTGTCTCCTCGTCCTCGTGCAGCAGCAGTGGATCAGGCACGAGCGACTGACCTTTCCTTTGGCGCAGATACCTCTCGAGAGTGTAGGGGAGGCGCGCGATGGGAGCCACGCTGCGCGCCTGCCGGTCAGTAAGGCCTTCTGGGTCGGGATGGCCATCGCCGCGGTTATCGGATTCGTCAGCCAGCTCTCGCAGAGACTGCCCTCGGTGCCGCCGCTGCCCCTGGAGTACACCGCCATGAGCCAACCCGTGGTGGGGCCGCTGTCTGCTCTGGGGAATGTTCAGATATGGCTCCACCCGTGGCTGATCTCACTCGCCTACATCATCCCGGCGGAGCTCTCGTTCTCCGTCTGGTTCTTCTGGCTTGTCCGGATCGGCCTCTGTGCTCTGGCGATCAGCTTCGGGGCCGAACCGGGGTCGGCCGAAGATTGGTGGCGGTGGAGCTTCCCGGCCCCCACGAATCAGGCAACCGGGGCCCTCGTGGCGCTCTCCATCTGGGCGCTGTGGACTGCGCGGAGACACCTCGCGCGCGCACTGCGCATTGCCTTCAGCAGGCGCTCCTCAGGAGAGGACCACGATGAGCCACTGCCATACCGATGGGCGCTTCTCGGCTTCGGGGTGTGCTTCAGCTGGCTGGTTGCCTTCTTCGTCCTCTCGGGCTGCCGGCTCAGCTTCGGACTGGCCTACGTCGCTATCCTGGTGGGGCTGTACTTCGCCTATGCCCGTCTTCAGGCAGAAGCTGCCCTCGATCCCTTCTTCTGGTGGTTCAACGACATCGCGGCGATGAGCGTGGGCATGCGCAGTCTGCTGCCTCAGGAGACGCTGGCCCTCTACACGATGAACTG
>CP070816.1:1452800-1455923 GCA_020344235.1 Armatimonadota bacterium | reverse complement strand
GCTTGGGCTGCTGGCTCTTCATGCCCAACTGAAGAACGACTACGGCGACCGCCACCAGTGCGACCCAGCTAGCTATCCTAAAGAACCGCGCCAACGCCGATTCTCCTTGGCGCCGGACTCAGCCGACGCGCACCGCGGTATGTTTCCCGATACACTGCCTGAGGAAACCCAGACAATGCCATTGTAGCATACCGTTGTCACGATCACAAATCGTGGTAGGCTCAGGCCGAGACACGCACAAGGGGGTTATTCCACGATGAATGGCTGTTTGGCCGCCAGGCGCCCCTCCCAGCGCTCAGGCTTGGGGCCCGTCAGAGGGCAGTCGCGAGGAGGCCGCGGAGGACGGCTGACTTTGCGTGCGCGCCAGCTCCTCGCTGGCCAAAACCGCGGCGCCGATGATTCCGGCGTCATCGGCGAGCCGAGAGGGGACGATGCGGCAGGTGGACGCGGGTACCATCAGTGCGCGCGTGCGAACTGTGCGCATGATCGGCTCGAAGAGCCGCGGACCGGCTTGTGCGATACCGCCGCCGACCACCAGTATCTCAGGGTTATAGAGCTGAATGAGATTCGAGATGCCGATGCCGAGGTAGTTCCCGGTTTCGGTTAGCACTTCGATGGCCACGGCGTCACCGTCTTCGGCCATCGTTGAGATCAACGCTGGTGTGATCGAGCCGAGCCGGTAGTCCACACTCTCGGCGATTCCCGTCTGTCTTGCTGTCTGCATCTTTGCGATCGCGCGCTGAATGATCGCGTCTCGACCTGCGAGAGCTTCCCAGCACCCACGGTTGCCGCATCCACAGAATGGCCCTTCGGGTTCGATGGTCATGTGGCCCACCTCGGCAAACCCCTCAGTGGGCCCGATGCGCAGCTCTCCGTCAATGATGGCGCCGCCGCCGATGCCGGTGCCCAGGGCGATCATCACCATGTGCGAGTATCCCTTCCCCGCCCCAAACCGGTGCTCGCCCAGCGTCTGCACGGCCACGTCGTTCAGCATGAATGCGGGAAGGGCGAATGCGTCTCGAATCGGCGGGAGCACGGGCACTCCCCGCGAGTCCGCGAAGTTGGGCGAGTAGACGCAGATTCCGTCGCGCGAGCGGTGGGCGCCGGGAACGCCTGCTCCAATGGCGCGGATGTCTGCGATGGAGAGGCCTGCGTTTTGGACCGCCTCTCTGATTGCTTCGATTGCGCGACCTATGGCGGCGCGCAGTCCCGCTTCGGCCAGGGCCAGCCGGCGCGCCTCCCCCAGAATCTGGCCTGCATCATCCACCACCCCGGCCCGGATATTAGTGGCACCGATGTCAACTCCGACGCAGCACAGTCGGCGTTCCACTCCGGCCTCCTCGACACAGGCCCCCCACTCTGGATCTAACCTGCATCCTCACTGCGCGGACTCAGCAACTCAGAGATCTGCGCAGCCAGTGTTACTGCGTTGAACGGCTTGACGACGTAGCTATCTCCACCGAGGGCCAGGCCCTCGGCGACATCCTTCTCCGCACCCAGAGCGGTCAGAAAGACGATCGGGATATGCTTTGTGGTTACGCATCGCTTCAGCCGCCGGCAGGCCTCGAACCCGTCCATGCGGGGCATCATGATGTCGAGCAGGATAAGATCAGGGCGCTCCCGCTCGGCCGCCGCTATCGCTTCCTCTCCGTCGTGTGCCTCCAGGGTTTCGTGCTGCTCGCCGAGGCCGTGTCGGATGCAGGCCGCGGCGAGCGTTCGCACTGCCTCTTCGTCGTCCACCACCAAGATCCGCCACTTGGAAGCGGGGCCTCCGTGCGCAGCTGCATCTCCCTGCTCGTTGCTCATGTCACTTGCTGCTCCCTCGCGATTCCAGCCGCCGGTGGCCCTTCCCAGGTTACTTACCATACCCCCCATAGTTCCGTTAGCTCTGCGTACTTCGGTCTCCTGCTTTTCGGGCCCTGAATTGGTCATTCTGGGCGCCAGAGCGAAGCTATGAAGCGCGCCATTCGGGCTGCTGCGCGCTTGCTCGCTTTCGGTGCGGGGTCCGTTGAGATTGGGCAGTGGCCAGTGCAGCTTGCCTTTTGATACAGGCTGTGCTAGCATCCAATCGGGTGCGCCCGTAGCTCAGTTGGATAGAGCGCGGGGTTGCGGACCCCGAGGTCACAGGTTCAAGTCCTGTCGGGCGTACCATCGGCGCCGCTCAGGATATCCGGCCTCCGCTGATGCGGAGGCTTCATGCTATCTGCCTCTTCGCTTTCAGGGTCCTGTCTCGCGGCGGCCGGGGCGGGTTGGCCGCTCGGCGTCTGCCGAGGTCGCAGCGGAGGTGGCGTTTGGCGGGCCACTTTTCTTGCTCACGAAATGCTCGGGGCAGACTGGCGTGTTGGCACGCTGCGTGGTATGCTATGAATCGGCCGCGTGGGTCTTCGGCCGTCTGATTGGCTTCGAGGCGAAGGGCACGCGGAGATCAACTGAAGGGAACACGAGTGGTAAAGGACCCCAAGAAGGTCATCGAGGCGGAAGGAGTAGTGCGGGAGGTGCTGCCCAACACCATGTATCGGGTCGAACTCGAGAACGGTGTTCGGGTGCTGGCGCAAGCGTGCGGAAAGATGCGGAAGTATCGCATTCGGATCCTGCCGGGTGACAACGTGAAGCTCGAGCTGAGCCCGTACGATCCAGCCAGAGGTCGCATCACCTACCGATACAGGTAACGGGCGGCGGCTTGCCGCCTCCCGGCTTGGCGCGGTGGCGGCGATTCTCAGCTCGCGAGGGGCGGGCCGTTCCCCGCCCTGGCGTGCGCCGTCTTGGGTACCCAAAGCGCACTTCCCTCCTTGGCGATTGCTCTCTCCCAGTCGGCCCTGCCAGCCGGTGTATCGCCAGCGAGACCCCATCAGGCTCCTCAAAGATGCCCCGCGGGCCGGTCCGGACAATGAAGGACATTCGTCCCGGCGACGGAAGCTTCGCTTAACTCTCTCAGCTCGGAGGTGCGGGCGTGAAGCTTTCCATGCACTCGATCTGCATTGAGCGCAAGTATCCGCTTCTCGAAGCTATCCCGCGGGCGGCAGACCTTGGGTACCAGGGATACGAGATTGACATCGGCGACTTCGGCGACACCGGTTTGGGGCTGCACTGGCCGGAGGAGTACACGGCTGATCATTTCTCGGC
>CP070816.1:1447939-1452700 GCA_020344235.1 Armatimonadota bacterium | reverse complement strand
TTTCGCTTGGTCTCCGACAGTGTCCACAACCATGCGGTGTCGAGGTGAGACACGCCCGCCAGCGTCAGGACAGCGAGCGATCCGGCCCGAGCGAGGTTGGGCAGCCCCTCTCGCAGCGCGGCCGACGCCCGTTGAACCGAGTCCTTGAACGCGCGCTCGGAGACCCTCTGCATATCCAGGCTGACGACGACATCGTCGAGAAGCCGCACGAGACGCAGGCGTTCTGTGCCGCCCTCGGGCAGCGCACGCGCCGCGCTCAAGCACACGCGCAGCCAGTAGGCCAAGTCCTGGACCTCCGGGTCGCCCACCGCAAGCTCAGCCAACTCGAAGGTCTGAGGCTCGACCACGACGGGAGACCAGCACCGTCTGAGGGTCGCCTCGACAGCAAGCTCGGAACAGTCGCCGCTGCGAGCCTGCTCGGCCAGGGTCACCTCGTCGCGCATGGGCACCGGTGGGTACGCCTGGCTCACGCTCCCCCGGACCTCCTCGTTCACAAAAACCTGAGCTTCTCCCCCGAACCGGAGACGGGCTATCAGCGGCCCCCCCTGCCAGCCGCTCGGCACCTCAGCTATCGCAGCGAACCACCGGGCCTCGACATCGGGCATCCAAATGTATCCCGGCGTGATGCTCTCCCACGTCTCGTCGGGCTCAGGTATACCGCCGTTGAGGTACGCGTCGACAACCTTCGTCCTCCAGCCGTTGATCGGGGCGCGCAAGGCGAAGACGCACTCCTCCAACATCCGCAGGCGGTCCGCAATCTTCTGCTCAAGTCGCTGCATTTCCGTCGGCATGTCACATCCTCTGTTGTTCCGGGACGATCCGGCAAGTCCCGGGTAGCTGTGCTCTCAGGGCAAGGCGCGTACTTCCCCCGAGCAGGCGTGACTCCTTCACATCGGCTCCCGGCAAGGACTCGCGCCGCCCGGAGTCGAAATCAACAGCGAGACACAGCCGGCAAGCGAACTTGTTTCCGGCCGACGAACAGAGAATCCGTCAGGAGGCAGATGTGATCGAACTCACGGATCGTGACCGCGAGATGTTCAAGCGGCAGATTGATATCCCAGGCTTCGGGGAGGAAGCCCAGCGGAAGCTCAAGAACTCATCGGCACTGATCACCCGGGTGGGCGGGCTCGGGGGGCCGGTCTCCTTGCTCCTCGCCATGGCGGGCGTCGGCAAGATCGTTATCCTCCACTCTGGTAGGCTCACATGGTCCAACCTGAACCGCCAAATCCTCATGCGTCACGACCACGTCGGCAAGCCGCGGATCGAATGCGCGACGGAGCTGTTCGAGCGGCTGCACCCCGAATGTAAGGTGGTCGCGGCCGCCGAGGATGCGAACGAAGAGAATGCAAAGGAATGGGTCTCACAAGTGGACGTGGTGTGTGACTGCCCTCCCAGCTTCGAGGAGCGATATGCGCTGAACAAAGCCTGCGTCGAACTGCGCAAGCCAATGATCGAGGCTGCTATGTACGGGATGGAGGGCACTCTGACGACCATAGTGCCGGGCGAGACTCCCTGCCTCGCCTGTCTCGTCCCGGAAAAGCCGCCGTGGTGGGAGACCTATGGCTTCCCCGTGCTCGGCGCAGTTTCGGCGGCTCTGGGATGCCTAGCCGCGGTGGAGGCAATCAAAGTTCTCACGGGGTTCGGCGAGATGCTGAAAGGGAAGATGCTTTCCTATGATGCCAACGCGATGGACTTCTACAAGTTCCCGGTAGAGCGACGCGCGGACTGCCCCGTATGTGGGAGCCTGTGAGCCGGCCCGTATGAGCCGTAGGACGACCCCTAAAGAGAAGGCGAAGAAACGCGCCCAGCCCAAGACCGCGGCGAAGAAGCGCGCCTCCAGCAAGGCGCCTCGGAAGAAGTCTGCCGAGCAGTACAGCACGCGCCTCGCCGTGGCATCTCTCCGGCCGGTGCCCGTGTACGACTTCGAGGCCGGCGGGCTGCATGGGTGCATCCGCCTCGCCGACCCGGGGAGGGGAATCGAGTTTTCCGGCTGCCTGGACGGCAAAGCCCTCCCTGGGCCTTGCAGGGAAGTGCTCTCACTCCGGCACTACCTGGCGCGCGGCCAAGGCGGGCTCCTCATCCCGCGCAAGCAGGCCGAGTGCAAGGGAGAGGCGGGCAAGAAAGCGGTGGTGTATCGCTACGGACAGTCACCGGACTGGTCCATCAGCGCCACCGCGCGGTACGATCTCCTTGCCGAGGGCGGCCTGGACGTCACCTTTGCCTTCACTCTGGTGGAAGGTCTGAAGGGCTTCGAAGTTGGGATCGAAACGCTCGCGCCGAAGATGCAGCGCGATACCTATGTGCACACGGGAGGGAGATGGGCGCACGCCACAGCCGGACCCCGCCTCCAGAGGTTCTATCCCCGGAATATGGGAGCGGCGGAGTTAATCGCAGACGGCCGCTGGAACGGGCTCCGCATGGTAGGCATTGGTCTCTCCGTCGAGCCCCAAGGCTACGACTACCCCATGGTCGTGATGTGGGAGCCCAACACCAGCTGGGCTCTGGCCTACATGGCCCTCACTGAGGAGTGCAGTTCGGTCTGGATTAACGGGGCCGAACGCGCGGTAGGCCTGGGACTCGTGGGGGCAGACGTCAAGGCGAAGTCCACTGCCACCTGCCGCGTTCGCGCCTTGCTCTGTCAGGCCGAGCAGCTCGACGACGTCATTCCTTATTACCGTGAGTTCGTCCGGGAGGCTCGTACCACGAGGAAGAGGTAGTTCGTCGACTCGTCTGGGGGAGCGATAGGCGGCAGAGGTTCTCTTCGGAGAGCCGCCGCGAGTACATGCCGCAGATGGCCACGGGAGCAGCGCTCTCTCTATGCATCTTTCCGGCCGCTGCGCCCTATGCCCAAGCAGTGCTGAGACCTGGGCATACTCGGCCGAGCAGCGCCGAAGTATACAAGGTGGGTGCGGCACCGGCAGTCGCTCGAACCGAATCCCGGGGCGACCACCTTTCCTCCCTGCATCCGCAGGATCCGCCGATTCCGCGCACACTCCACCTTACGCTTTCTTGGCATTGCAACTGCGCCCACAAGCTTCGCCCTCCGCAGCAGGTAATCTATGTGCCAGTGCAGCTTCTTCCGCCGCCGCCTGTGCCGCGCCAGCCGCGATCCCAGCCCGTTCATCGCGCTTCCCGTGTAGACATAGTAGCCGGCGGGGAAAGCGAACCGTCCGAGCTGGCCGACGCGCAGCGCCGCCGGCCTCGCCATATGTAGGATTAGATGATACACGCCGGGCGTGTGCTTCCCGCTCACGGGAAACGCACTCGCAGCTCAGTCGAGATCGTGTCTCCGGCACGCGCCTCCAGGCGGCCCATCACGTGTCGAAGCGCGACGAGCGGCCCGCTCGCGCTGACTCCGGCCGCGGGGTGAATAGCTCCTTCCGGCTTCATCTCGAGACTCGCCCTCGCTCCCCGGTGCCACGTCTCGAATCCGCCGCCCGGCAGATGGCGCAGCGTGCGGAATAGGAAGTTGGCCGGCACAAACGGAGAGAACGCGGACCTACGCCGAAACGCGAGTTGGTCCCGACAGAGGAATCCGTCGCGGTTGAACTCAAAATCGCGAACATGCCGCACCAGGCGGGAAGATCCGGCCAGGCCCTTCTCCGTCAAGCGATACTGCAGCCGGTCCCGAAACCCGTAACACTCGCCGCTTGGAAGGACGCCGTAGGGAAGCGGCAGCACTTCGGGCTCCGCTGGCTCTCCTTCCGCCCCGTAGCACGGAAACAGCGACTCACCTTCGCAGCAGACGTAGGGAAAAGCGAGATCGTTTGTCGAAGGCCCCCCCGGCGCCGAAACGACGGCGACATACCGCGGTGTCCGCCAACAACGCAGTGCCGGATACGGCCTTGCCGGTCCCACAGTCCCAACTGGCCTCAGCTCCGCCCGCGCGGCCTTCAGTAGAAAGCATGCTAACAAGGGCAGGTAGTCGGCATAGCGGTTATAGCTATACCATCCCGGCAGAGAGGGGTCCGGCGCCCATGGCTCTGCGGGCTCGCCTTCGCGGAGCACCAGAGGAAAGGAGCCGTCACGCCGCTGAAACGACATCAGCCGACAAAAGACGCTATCCGCCAGTTGGGCGAAGTCCTGCTCTCCCGTCAACTGATGTGCTGCCTGGAGCAGGTGGAGGAGAGACCCGTATCCGAAGATCTGATGCTGACCGCGCCCAAGGTAGAGACCGTCTCCGTTCGGGAGAATGTGATGCGCCATCGCCCTCGCCGCGCGCACGGCTCCGTCTCCGGCCCAGCGGGCTCCGCGATGCTCCCACAGGTCGGCCAGCAAAGCGCCGCAGAAAGCATGATAGCTGAACGACCTCACCCCTGGGCGGTCCGCGATGAATCCGCCGCGCGCATAGCGCAGCAGCGCCGCCCGCGCCTCCAAACTCGACCGCAAGCACGACCGCATGGGACCGGGCAGTGCGCGGCAGACCGCGCGCAGCAGCATCCAGTTTGCAGAGTGCCGGCTCCCGAACCGAATCCGCCGCACCAGGGCATCTACCGGGCCCGCGCCGAGACGCTCTCGGCAGTGAAGGAGAGCGTAAGTGTTGAACTCCCCGTGAGTGGTCGGCGGCTCGCGCTTGAGCCGATCCCAGGCGCGGTCGACTTGACCCACGAACGCCACCCCGAAATGCGACCAGAGCCAGAGGGCACAGGCGACCCCGTAGTTGTCCGGCCCCGGGAATCCGCCCTCGGGCCGCTGCCGCTCCGCCAGGTAAGCTGCCACCCCCCTCGCAGCGCCCTCGTACTCCTCCCGCCGCGCCATATG
>CP070816.1:1444247-1447839 GCA_020344235.1 Armatimonadota bacterium | reverse complement strand
CTTTGTATCACTTCGCCGTGACGACCACCCTCTGCCGGCCAGAGGCATTCCGCCGCTCCGGGATTATCGTGATCACGTGGTCTCTTGCATGGATCTTGCCGAGTCTCCTGATGGCGGGCAGGGGCGGCGGCACCGCCACCACGTGGCTCATCATACTGCTCTGCTACGCAACCGTTTCCCGCGGACAGTGGCTCCCGCTCGTCTGGGCCGCGCTGCCCTTTGCACTGCTTGACACCTTGACCAGCGGATATCGCACACTGTGGGTGGGCATCGTTGGTCAGTTGGGCTGGCTGACCGCGACCGGCCTTTCAACCAACTTCCGGCGAGTCGGAGCCATCGCCATGCTTCTGCTCGTCGTGGCGGTCGCCGGCGGAGCCTTGGTTCTGTGCAGACCGTCGCTGCTCGACGGGATCCCAGCAGCCGATACCCTACAGCGGTTCGAAGCCTCCCTCGGCGGTGGCGGCTACCGCGTCCCCGAGGCGCTGATCGGCCTGGCATCATTCAGGGAGAGCCCTGTCTTCGGACACGGTGTCGGCCATCAGACGCCGATCCTGTGGGTGGATACCATGGGGTACATGCCGGTAGGCCCCATCCATCACGTCTACTACGTCAGCTACCTGTTCAATGAAGGCATCATCGGTTTGGGAATCGTTCTCTGGTATTTCGCCGCCGTCCTGCTGTCGAGGCCTGCCAGGCGAATGCGCCGGCGCGCATCGGGGGATCGGTGGGCTGCTGCCGGCGTTGGACTTCAAGCTGCATTCTTCGGAGCGATCCTGGGCGCTTTTCTTGCGGGGCCGACTGACGGCCACTGGACCTGGGGCCTGTTTGGCGCAGGGGCCCTTCTGCCTGCTGTGTCGGGCCGCGGGTCGTCGCGCACATGGCACGGCCCCGACCTCGTATGTAATCCTCATCGCGCGGTCGGCGAGGTGCGGGAAGCCCCTTCGAGACATCAGAGGGCCGTATGGTAGCTACACCGAGTATGAGCAGGACAGGGAGTCCAGCGCACACGCCCGCACACATGCTTCCGGGCGAAACGCCGACGTCGCGTCTCGTATGCGCGACTTCCGACGCGCCTCCCGCACAGGGGGAGCGCGCGCTGAGATCGGCTCCCGGAATGAGGGCGGACGCGGCGAGCGTGCTCGCTGCGCAGGTCGTCGCGCTGACAGCAGGGCTCGCAAGCTCCATCATCACTGCCCGCGTGCTCGGCCCTTCGGGGCGTGGAATCTTTGCGCTAGTCACGCTCTGGGTCTCGCTCTTCGCTCTGGCAGTCCCCCTGAGTTCCGGATATGGCCTCATCTACAACATACGTCGGTCCCGCGCCACCTTCAGCCAGGCGTTGTCGGGGGCAGTCGGGCTAGCCGCTCTCCTGGGGGCAATCGCCGCCGGTCTGGCCGTTGCGGCCGCCCTCGCGTTCTCCCGCACCTTTCTCAGCGACGTGCCGCTGGGATACGTTGTCCTTGGCGCCGCTGCTCTTCCTGCGGCGGTGTTCAACGGGCTTTCGGGACTGGCGCTCACGGGGGCCGGGCGCGTGAGACAGGCTTCGGCAATCGCGGCGGCGGGGTCGGCAATCGCTGTTCTGCTGTTGGCGGCATTTCTCCTGGTGCTGCACCTGGGCGTGTGGGGCGCGGTCCTGGCATCGTCTCTGGCATCGCTGCTCGCCGCGGCGATCACTCTTGTCTGGCTCCGATCCGACGTTCACCTGGCCGCCGTTGCGCAGCCGGCCCTCTGGCGGTCATCCGTCCGCTTCGGCCTGAAGCTGCATGGCGGGACGGTTGCGCAGTGGGCCAACTACAGCCTTGATCGCTTTCTCATCAACATCTATCTTGGGCCCGGTGCCGTCGGCATATACGCCGTCGCGGCGGCCTTGGCCGAGCGCCTCTGGATGCTTCCCGGAGCGGTCGGCGCTTCTCTCTTCTCCCGGACCGGCGGAGATGCGCAGAATGACGCGGAGATCACAGCTCGCGCCTGCCGCAGCACGGTCTGGCTGATGGCGGGGGCATGCTTGGTCCTGGGGGTAGCGGCTCCTTTCGTCATCCCCGTGGTCTTTGGCGCTGATTTCGCCGCCGCCTCCACACCGCTGCGTGTCCTCCTGCCGGGAGTCTTGCTGTTATCGGCCGGCAAGACCGTCGTCCCATACATCACCAACCACAACCGCCCCTGGACAGGGACTTGGATATCGCTGATCTCACTGGGCAGTACGCTGATCCTGAACGTGCTGCTGATCCCAAGGCTCGGGATAGTCGGATCGGCGCTGGCCTCCACGATCGCCTATGGCGCAAACGGGGTGTTGCACTGCCTGGTATTCGTGCGCCTAACGCGGGTCGCGCCGGCCCGACTGATGATGCTGCGAGCCACTCACCTCCCGCCCATACCGCCTGGCAGGTCGCGGGAGAGCGCTGCCGATCCGCGACTCCACACGGTGGCCGCGACCCCGTCCGTAGAGAGGGAACAATGACGGGACAAGTGAGCCAACCCGGATATCACCCTGAGCCCTATTGGACCCGGCGCTTCGCCAGACGACTGGGATTGTCTACGGTCGGGTACCTGGGCCTGGGCTGGAGCTACAACCGGTGGCTCTATGCAGCTCGCAAGGCTGCGTTTCTCCGAGCCGTCCGCACGCTCCCGCTCGAGGTCGAGGGCGCCGCCGTGCTCGAGTTGGGAGTGGGCAGCGGCTTCTACCTGCCCATTTGGAGGCGGCTGCACGCACGCCGCATTGTAGGGGTTGACATCACCCAAGTTGCCGTACGTCGCGCGCGGGTCCTGTGCCCCGAGGGCCGATTCGAGCGCCGGGACCTCCGGCAGCCCTTCGACCTGGGAGAGCGCTTCGACATCGTGACCGGCATAGACGTCCTCTTCCACGTCGTAGATGATCCCGGCTTCGCCCGCGCGCTGGAGAACATCCGCAGACATCTGCGGCCGGGAGGGAGTGCCTTGGTGACGGACTGCCTCGTGGAGAAAGGCAAGCTACGCGCCGACCACGTCAGATATCGGACAATGGAGGAGTGGCGCAGCGCGTTCCGCCAACAGCAGATGGAGCTAACAGACCTCCTCCCCCAGCTTTCCGTGATGCATTCTGGAACGCGACAGCCTGGGATCGGCGGTGCGATCACAGGCGGCGTCAGCGCGGCCACCTTGCGTGCAGCAAGGGTGGGGAACCGCGTCATCACGGAACTGGCCGGAGCCGCCGCGGGCGCGCTGCTCTACCCCTGGGAGGTGCTGGCAACCCGCACGGGTCGCCCTGCCGAAGGATCAATCTGTTTGATGCTCGCCCGCCCCCTCGCGGCGCGAGAGGACCGTTCGCGCTTCCGGGAGAGACTACCTGAAAAGGCCGTCCGGTAACGATGAAGAGCAACGGATCGCAAACATGGGAGCCGCCGTGCTTACAACTGATCGCCGGATCAACCTCGGCCGCCTAGCGCAAATGGGCGCCGATAGCCCTTATTAGGACCTAACCGTGAGCGCTTGCGACAAGTGGAGCCAATACGCAGCTTGCCGGTCGGCGGCCGGCAATCGGTGGCTCTATCTCCACCACCGCCTGGTTACCGACGCTTTCGTGGACTACGTCAGCGGCCTCCCTACCGACCTGCGCGTG
>CP070816.1:1421327-1444147 GCA_020344235.1 Armatimonadota bacterium | reverse complement strand
CTCCCTCAGCGGCCAGGTAGGCGTAGTCTCCCTGAATCGCGACGTTGCGAGGAGCGCCGCCAGCCAGCTGCCCAATGGGCGGCCAAGTCCCCCCTTCCGCGAGGACAGGGGAAGCACAGATCGCCCGGAGAATGAGGACGAGGAACAGCACGAAACGCCGCATGGCCGGCCTCCTGAGGCTTGATTGAGATGGCGGTGCCCCTCAGGAGGAGGCTCAGCGCGGATGGACACGTCTTCCCCTTCGGCTGTTGGTTTCGACGAAGGGAGTTCGGGGTCCTGCTCGGTTGGGCGGCAAATCGGAAGGAAAAGGATAGTTTACTTTGGTTGTGCGAGGGCAGGCCCCTCCCTCCTCCCCCTTGCCATGCCTCGCGCTCCTTGTACGGCAGGAGCAAGCCGCCCAAGGCGGCCAGCGGCAACGACTATGCCCGTCGTACAGCAATTCAAGGGGTGCGGGGTCTGGGTGGCTTTCTCACAGTTACGCAGCAGTCTCGCGAGACTACAACGGATTCCTCGCTCGCCTCAGGCGGACTCAGAACGACATGGGGCGGGGCACAGAGACTCCGCCCTGCAGAACGGACGAAGGAAGAGGCGAGGCGGATTGGAGGCCGAGATGAGCGCTACTTGCCCATTGCTTCGAGGAGGAGGCGCACTTCTTCGGAGGTCACCTCCGGCCCGGCGTAGTGTTCGGGCAGGGCGGAAGCGATGTCATCGAAAACCGCGTTGATCGCCCGCGTCACCAGCTTCCGCTCGATGCTGCTTGCTCTGACGGGCCAAAGTCCGCCGGAGCCGTTCTCCCGGAAGCGGCTCCAGTAGATGACCTCTCCGGACTTCACATCTATGAGGAAGAAGCGGAGGTCTATGACGCCGACCTTGTGGGGGAGAATGCTGCCTTCTCCTGACTCTGTGTGCAGGTCGCCGAACTCGCCGTGGATGGCCCAATCGGCTTCGAGCGCTTTGGCCACGCGTGCCACATCGTCGGTTTCAGGGCGGGCCAGGGGGTCCCACTCGGGGTCTTTCTTGACCGCGGCGTCGGTCTTGCGGATGACCGAGGAGAGAGAGCTGCAGCCTTTGGGCGCCATCCTGAATCCATGTCGCATCAGGTTCAGCATGATGCAGGCGCGCGCGATGTCGCTCTGGCTCTCGTTGCGCGACCAGAAGGGCAAGACCGAGACGTAGATCTCATTCGGAACGGGGAGCTTGCGGGCCGCCAGGTCATCGGGAAGTGAGCCCTCTCGCTCCTCCCCGAAAGCCGGCAGGCAGCCGAGCATCAACAGCAACAACATCGCCGCCATCATGAGGCGTTTCATCGCGCAGACCACCTCCCTATGCTGCACTCGGTCGCTGAGTTGCGCCGCGCACTGCCACAGCCTCCAGGTGCTTTGTTCCACGTTCATGTGGTTATCCGGCTGTGTGTGACGGCAATCCAGGGCGAGAGCGTGTGGGGCTGGCGAACCTTTGGGAGGCAGCCTAGCCCCGAAACGGAACCGGAGGCGTGCCGGGAAGGCGCCAGGTTCTGCGGCGGGGGATTCTGCGGAATTGCGCCAGTTGGGGCGCGGAGGACCCTCCCAGTGGGGGGCGTGGGTGGAAGCGAATCCGCCTGGGAGTGGCTTGCGGGCGGGAAGGAGGAAGGAGCCGGGAGTCGTAACAGATGACAGTGATTGCTCGCGGAAAGGGATGGCGCTATAATCGTTGGCAGTGAGATGAGTCCGAGGCGGGCAGGAGGAATATGGATGGCCGGTGTGTGCAGAGGAGCCGTGGTCGCGCTGCTGGCTGTGGCATTGGGCACGCTCGTTGGCGGGTGCGGGGGACCGGGGGGGAATCCGCCTGAGGCGGTGGCACAGTTGATGGACTGCGGGCCAAACCTGGGGGCCCTGGACTATCCGGAGGGGTTGGGGATCGGGAAGACGGGCGACCTGCTGATAGCGGACACCTGGAACCACAGGATCGTGCGCGCGGGGCCGAACTGCGATGTGGTGGGCGCGTTCGGGGAGGCGGGTGTCGAGCCGGGGAAGTTGGAGTGCCCGCGCTCGCTGGCAGTGGACAGGACGGGACACGTCTACGTTGTTGACGCGTGGAACCACCGGGTGGAGAAGTTCGACGGGAACGGGCGGTTCGTGATGTCGCTCGGCGGCCAAGGGGGGCCGTGGGGAAACGACGAGGCGGACGGGAAGTTCTCGATTCCGTACGGGGTGGCGGTGGATTCGCAAGGGCACATATTCGTATCGGACTTCAACAACAACCGGCTTCAGATGTTCGGCATCAGAGGCAAGTTCGTAATGAAGTGGGGCACGGAGGGGAGGCAGGACGGCCAGTTCAGCCATCCCGCGGGATTGGCAATTGACAGCAATGACCGGCTCTACGTGGCGGACCTGGGGAACCATCGGGTGCAGCGGTTCGTGATCGTCGAGGGTGACAAGGGGTTCGAGGCCAAGTTTGACGGGAAGTGGGGGAAGGAGGGGAGAGAGCCGGGCGAGTTCAGCGGTCCGTACGATGTGTGCGTGGACAAGGAAGACAACGTGTACGTAGTTGACTTCTGGAATCACCGGATTCAGAAGTTCACCCCTGGCGGGGACCTGCTTTGGGTATATGGGGAGCGGGGAGGCGAGAAGGGGCAGTTCGAGCTGCCGCTGAGCGTGGCGGTGGATGACGGAGGGGCAATCTATGTTTCGGACTGGGGGAACAACAGGATTCAAAAGCTAGCTCCCGCTTCCTGAGTTCGGCGAGGGGTGGAAGCCCGGAGGATGGGCGGGGGCGTGTGCGGGAGGGGCAGGATGCTTCCTGCGGAAAAGAGCGAGCGCTTGGTGCGTCGGATCGGGTACCTGGCGCTCATTTTGATGGCGATCATCATCATCGTGTGGTTGGTGGGGTTCATCGGCCGGGTCACGCGGATGTCGCTGGAGCAGCGGGAGGTGCCGGAGGAGGAGCGGGCACCGGCAGCGGCGGCGGGCCGTGGGACGTAGGGGGCTGCTCTGGGGAGCAGCGCCTGTGCTGTTGGTGTTCGGAACGGTTTGGCTGTGGAGCTTGATACCGCTGGCCGTGAAGGTGGCGGACCGAAGCTTCAGCTTTGGCTTTATTGCATTCGCGCGGCTGGCCATGGGGACGGTGGTATTCGGTGCCTTGGAGCTGGGGGCTGGGCGGGGGATTCGCATTCCGCGGCGGCTCAAGGGCCAGACACTGCGCGGGCCGCGCTGGGTCGGGGCGCGGGCATGGGTGGTGATAGCAGGGGTGGGGATCGGGTGTGATCTGCTGCTTTACACGCTCGGGCTCGGGTACACGACAGCTTCGGCGGCGACCCTGATCGTTAGCACCGACGGGGTGATTCTGGCCCTGCTCGGGGTGCTGGTGCTGCGGGAGCGGATGTCGTGGTGGAAGGGGATGGGAGCGATGGTGGCGCTCGTGGGTCTGGTGCTGGTGGGGTGGAACGGCCAGGACCTGAGCGCGCTGGTGAAGTCGGAGTACTTCCTGGGGAACTTGATTGTGCTGGCCGCGGGGTGCTGCTGGGCGGTGTACGGGCTGGGGCAGCGAGTGCTTGTGGAGATGCCCGGTGCGAGCCTGTTTCCGATCTTCGTGGTAGGGACGGTGCTCGCGGGCGCGGCCGCGCTGGGGCAGCCTGTGGCGCACGGGCCGATCCAGTGGCCGGCGGTGGTGGCGGTGCTGTATCTGGGCCTGGGGGGGACGGGGCTGGCGTACATACTGCTGGCGAAGGGGATTGCGAAGCTGGAAGCGGCGACGGTGGGTCTGATTGGCTCCACGCTGCCGCTGTTCACGATGGGGCAGGCGCACCTGTTCCTGGCGGAGGAGATCACGGTGTATCTGGCGGCGGGGGCGGCGCTGGTGATGGCGGGGGTAGCGCTGGTGATGCGGCACCAGCGAGTATACGGGGAGTCTGGCGGCTAGCTGCGTTCTTCGCGCGCGTAGGCCTCGCCTACGGGAGCTTCCACTTGCTCTGAGATTCGCTGGAGAACGCTCTGGGCGGTGCGGCCGGCGAGCCGGGCCTCGGGGGTGAGGATGAGGCGGTGGGCGAGGGCGGGCACGAGCAGCGCCTTGGCCTGATCGGGGAGGATGAAGCTGAGGCCGTCGCAGGCCGCCTGGGCCTGGGCGCAGCGCAGCAGGCCCAGGGAGCCGCGGGGGCTGGCGCCGAGGGCCACGTCGGCGTGAGAGCGGGTGGCCTGGACGAGGCGGACGACGTAATCCCTGACCTTCTCATGCACGAAGATCTGGCGGACCTGCTGCTGGGCGGCGAGCAGCTCTTCGGTGGTTACGACCTGTTGTACCCTCTCGACCGGGTGGCTGAGCTGGAGACGGAGCAGGATCTCTCGCTCCGCGTCGGCGGCGGGATAGCCGATCGTCATGCGGAGGAGGAAGCGGTCGAGCTGGGCCTCCGGCAGGGGGAAGGTGCCCTCGTACTCTATCGGGTTCTGGGTGGCGATGACGCAGAACGGCCGGGCGAGGGTGTGGGTGACGCCATCCACAGTCACCTGACGTTCGGCCATCGCTTCGAGCAGGGCGGATTGGGTGCGGGGGGGAGCGCGGTTGATCTCGTCGCCGAGGACGATGTTGGACATCACGGGGCCGGGGTTGAACTCGAACTCGCTGGTTTTCTGGTTGAAGATCGAGAGGCCCGTGATGTCGCTGGGGAGGAGGTCCGGGGTGCACTGGATGCGGCGGAAGGTGGCGCCGATGGAGAGTGCGAGGGAGCGGGCGAGCATGGTCTTGGCGACGCCGGGGACGTCGTCTATAAGGAGGTGGCCGTCGGCGAGGAGGGCGATGACGGCGAGGAGGACGGCCTCCGATTTGCCGACGATGACCTGCTCGATGTTGCCGGTGAGGCGCTTTGCGATGTCGGCGGGAGTTGGCATGGGCGCGGCTCCCTGTGGCTCGGGCGCAGACCAGTTATCTGGCGGTGGCCGCGCCGGCGAGGAGGGGAGTTCGACGGGGAAGGCGCGGGTCCTGTTACGGTTGGCTGCGAGGTCGGCAGGGATGCGGTTGACAGGAGGGGGCGGTGGTCTATAATCGGGCGGGGCGCAGAAGCGCAGAGGAGGTGATGCGGGTGGAATTCATGGAGGTTGTGCGGCAGCGGCGCAGTGTGCGGAAGTATCGGCCGGATCCGGTGCCCCAGGCGAAGCTGGATCATATGCTGGAGGCGGCGCGGCTGGCGCCGTCGTGGGCGAACGGGCAGTGCTGGACGTTCGTGGTGGTGACCGATGTGAGGGTGAAGAATGCGCTGGCGGAGGCGGGGAACGAATGGATAGAGCAGGCGCCGGTTGTCATTGCGGCCTGCGCGGATCCGAGGAAGAGTGGGGAGAAGGGGGACCAGCACTACTACCTGCTTGACATCGGCATAGCCATGGAGCACCTAGTCCTCGCCGCGGCGGAGCAGGGGCTGGGAACGTGCTGGATCGGCTGGTTTAGTGAGCAGAAGGCAAGGAAGGCGCTGGGAGTCCCCAAGAAGATCCGAGTGGTGGCGCTGACGCCGGTGGGGTACCCGGAGGAGGAGCTGGAGGCTCGGCCTCGGAAGTCGCTGGGCGAGATCGTGCGGAGGGATAGGTGGGCATAGCATGGGCGCTGGGCTGTGGAGGGTTTAGTTTGCCTGAGGGTGGGTAGAAACACAGTTGGGTGTTTGGGGCGAGCCTGAGTTTCGGCATGAACTCTCATTCGGCGAGCGTTGCGGTAGTCAGGTGTCAGCACTGTGGAGAGGTAACGGGGGAAGCAGGGGCGTTCTGTTCCTATTGCGGGCGAGGTATCTCCGGAAGGCTGATGGGGCGAGGCGCGCAAGAAGACGTCTACCTGATGCTTGTGACGGCGAATGTGCTGCGGCTGCGGCGGCAATGGAGGCTGGCCGAGGCCAAGTGCAGCGAAGTGCTGCGCCGGGACCCGGAGAACGCGTCGGCATATTCGCTGCTGGGGGACATTTCCCGGGATCAGGGGAGGCTGCGGGATGCGATAGAGTGGTACAAGCTGGCGCTGGATCGGGACCCGGGGAGTGCGGCGGATCGCAAGAAGCTGGAAGGGGTGATTGACCGGGTGTTCTCGGGGCGGGGTCGGGGAGTAACGGCCCGCGCCCGGGAGAAGATGAGCCAGGGGTTGGGCAGGCTGGCGGCGGATGTGCGAGGTGCCAGGCTGCCCGCTTCATTGGTGGCGGTGATTGGGATGGCGCTGGGGATCATCGTCTTGATCGCGGTATCCGCGGTTCTGCTCGGTCGGGGGGGGGTGCCTCTACGGGAGCCGACGACGCCGGGGGCATCGTCCGGAGCATTCCAAGTCGCGAGCGCGGAGGAGCCGTCCCCATCAGTGGCCCATGTAGAGCGCACGGGCGAGGGAGCGGCGGCACTGGAGAGGCTGGCGACGGAGGCGGCGCTGCTGGAGTCGGGGCTGCTGGAGCACCTCCGAGGGCGGGCGAGGGCGCTTGACCCGAACTGTGAGGTGATCGCTGTCGAGCTGGATGCGAAGGAAGGGATGGCGAGGGTGCAGCTGTTGATGCCGGAGGTGTGGGGGGCTTCGGCGACGCGCGATGGGATCGAGCGGATGGCGCTGGCACTGGGGGCTGAGGCGGCGAGTTGGGACGGGCAAATCTTAGCGGTGCGGGTGCGCTGTGACATGCGGGGCGGGGAGGGCGCGGAGCGAATGGCGCTGATGGCGGAGGGAAGTGCGCGGGAGGTGGCGAAAGGGACGGAGATGGGGGCTGCGACCGCGGAAGAAGCCTTCGCCTTTGTGTGGTGGCACCCGGAGCTGAGGCGATAGGCGACAGGCCGCGCGCCCACTGAGGCAGCGCCATGGAAGAGGTGCCGGTCAAAGTCTGGCGGGTGGGGCGGAACTCCGATTCGCAGTATCTGTTGGTGCTGCAGGGCGACTCCGAACAGGCGCTTCCGATGGTGATCGGGCCGTGCGAGGCAATGGCCATCTGGAGTGTGCTTCAGGAGGAGGGGGAGGCGCCGCGGCGCCCGATGACACACGATCTGCTTCGGGACCTGATCGCGCGGCTGGGGGGCCGGGTGGTCAAGGTGGTGATTGACGATCTCTGGAACGGTGTGTACTACGCGAAGCTCCATATCGCGGTGGACGGGGAAGTGGTGACGGTGGACGCTCGGCCGAGCGATGCGGTGGCGGTGGCCCTGCGGACGGATGCGCCGCTGTTCGCGACGGACTCCGTGCTGGCGGCGGCGAGCGAGCCGGAGACACGGGACGAAGACCGCGGAGCAGGTCCGGAGATCGAGAGAGACTTGGGGGATTTGTAGCTCATAAGGGTGAGGGTGCGCGCGACTCGGGAGACCCCTGGGTGTCAAACTTAGTGGGCGCGTCGGCAGCGCGCCCATGGGTGTGAAGATGGGTCTGCGACATCTGTCGGAAGCTGAGCTGATCGAGTACGTGGATGGAGAAACATCTCCCTCGCGGCGCGATCGCGTTGAGGGGCACCTGGGCCGGTGTGCGAGGTGCGCCGCGGAGGTCGCCAAGCTGCGGGAAGTGGTGTCGGCGGTGGGGACGCTGGAGGCGGCGGCGGCGCCGGGGTACCTGCGCGAGCGAGTGAGGGCGGAGATGGAGGCGCCGCCGACCGCAGAGGTCACCTGCCGGCAAGCGGCGCCGCTGATCCACCAGCATCTCGATGGGCATCTTCCCCCTGCTGACGAAGCGTTGCTGCACCATCATGTCAGTGCCTGCAGTCGCTGCCGCATGGAGCTGGCCGCTCTGGCATCGGCCAAGCGATTGGTGGAATTGCTGCCGAGCGTGGAGTCGCCGGCGGTGGTGCGCGAGGCGGTGGCGGCGGCGCGGCGCGCGCGGAGGCCGAACATACTATGGAAGCCGCGGTGGGGTGTGGCTGTTGCCGTGGCGTCGGTGGCAATGATAGGGGTCTTGGCGCTTCTGTCGGCCACGCGGCAGCCGGGGGAGATTCCTGAGGGGGTCCGCGTTGCTGAGGAGCCCGTGAGACCGGCAGCACACCCCGTGGTGGTTGCAGAGTCCAGGGAGAGCGCGCTGGAGGATGCAGGTATGGGCGAGATTGGAGAAGCGGAGGAACGAGTCGCGGCGGAGACGCCGAGGCCGCCAATCCCGGAAGTTGAGACGCGACGGAGCACAGAGACGCGCGAGGTGGCGCACCTGGTACCGGGGCCAGCACCGGCGCCGACGCCCGTGGAGCCGCGGCCGCCGGAGGTCCCGCTGCCTTCAGCGCTGCGGGCACTGAGGGCGGTGGCGAGGAGCGCCTCACCTGACCGAGAGGTGCGGCTGGCGATGGAGATCGCGGGCGAGCGGTTCGCGACGCTGGACTCGGAGAGAATGTGGGCTCGCCTGCCCAGCGGCCTGGACTTCGAGAGCGGGGATGAGACCGACGCGGCGAGCGAGGACACGGGACTACGGATGCCGGCCGCGGAGGAACCGGCGGAGGATGGGGATCCAATTGGGGATTCGGCTTGGGCTCCCGGGGGCGAGGGAGCCGGTCCGTTGACTGCGCCGCTTGTCTAGCAGAACTCGCCACTCCGGATTCATGGAATGACTGGGGTGACGGTGCGAGGGAGTGAACAGGCGGCAGGAAACCCAGAGGGGTCTAGCGGCCAGGACCGTCGGGTCAGCAGTGACGCGGCTTGCAGCGTCGGCGACGGTGCTGGCTTTGTGTTGGATCTGTATCCCCGGTACCCCGGTCTTGGCGCTGACCGCGAGCGACGGCGAAGGGATCTCCGAGGCCCCTCCAGAGCTGACCCTGGGAATAGTGCCTGGTGGAGATCGAAAGGGCGCGGCGGCCGAGGAAAGGGGAGGCTTGCCGGAGGGGCGGCAGCAGGTCGCGCCTGACGAGGCCGCCTCTTACCGTTGGTCGTACCAGACAGAGGCGCTGGTGCTGCGAGGCAGTTTGCTCGAGGTGGGGCCATGGTTTGGGCTCTCGGGGAGGGGCGGGAGCGCGGCCTTGGGCGGGACGGGCGAGATGCTGGAACAGGCTCTCGGCACGCGGAGGGTCGAACTCGATGCTGCGCTGAGCCTGGCGCCCGGCGCTTCTCTCATCTCTCGTCACGATTCGGTGCGGAAAGACAGGCCGGGAGATGAGAAGCGCGGTCTGACCACCACTGACATTGGTCACACGTTGCAGTGGGAGGTCGGCTCGCGGAGCCAACTGACGGCCAGCTTGGCGGAGCACAGTGAAGAATGGGACGTGACCGTCGGCAAGCCGGCAGTGAGGCGGCGGAAGCGGGGGATGGAGTTCGAATCGGAGTCCGGGCGGCATGGGGTGCGCTTGGGGCTCGCCTCGGTGGAGACGAAGAAGGCAGGCCGAGCGCAGCTCGAGAGAGTGCGGGAGGCGCATCTGAACCTGAGCCCCGTGACGCGGCTGCGGCTGCACGCGGACTACGTGGCGAAGGGCTCAGACGAGGAGGCCCATGAGACCACGCAGGGCCTGGGCGCGGCACTCCGCCTGACCTCCGACGCAGAGTTGTCGGCCGCCATCGAGGAAGTGTCGGGAGAGGGGAGCGGGGAGACGCGCGAGTCCTCTTTGAAGCTGACCACGAAGCTCGGGGCGGGAAGCAGCGCGGGCAAGCTGGATGCGGAGGAACGCGTCTCGCGCGGAGAGGGCGCCGGGTTCGTAAAGCAGCGGAAGTGGGCGCTTGCGGGCGGGATCGGCGGAAGAGGCGCGCGGACGAAACTGAAGGCCGACTTGAAGGAGAAGCGGGGCGAGGGGCCTTCGGGGCGGTTGGCGCGGAAGGCGCTGGTCCACGTCGAGCGTGCATTTGGGCGGAGCTTGAGGCTCACTGCGGAACGACGGCAGCAGGTCGGGGGCACCAGCGCGGCGCCGGAGGTGACGGTCAAGTCGAGCTGCCAGGCGGAGGCCGAACTGGGGCTGAAGACGAGCCTGGCGGTGGGTCTGGTGTCCGAAGAGGAGGCATCGGCGAGACGGCAGTGGGAGCGAAGGGTCGCGCTGGGGCACAAACTCCATGGGATGGGGCTTCGGGTAGAGCATCACGTCCGGGACGAGGCCGGCGGGGAGCGGGCGGCCGTGAGCTATGGTGTTGATGCACCGGTCGGGGAGCTCTCGGATTGGGCGAAGGAGATATCGCGGACGCACGAGTTTTCTGACGCGCAGGAGTATCTGATTGACGACGGGCCCGACTGGATGGAGATGCCGTTTGCGGGCTATCGTGTTTGGGTGAAGCAGCGGCACGGCGGTGGGGAGGATGGGCTCGACACGCTGGCTTTCGCTCACCGCCGGATGGTCGGGGAGCGCCATCACTTGCGGCTCACCTACCAGGAGCGCCCCGAGGGGAAGGAGGGGGGGGAGAAGGGCCGTGCGATGGCCCTACGGCGCGGGCGGGTGGAGATTGGGAGGCCGATCTGGCGGGGCGTGACGGCGCGGGGCAGCTATCAGAGGGAGAGGAGTCTGTCGGCGGTGGGCGGACGCCGGGAGGGGGTGTCGCTGGGATTCTGGGGTCGGCTGTCGGAGGGGGAGCAGGTGGAGGCGAGCGTGTCGCGGGATGGCGGCAGGTGGGAGGGAGAGGCGCGCACGCAAACGAGCGTGAGCCTGCTGTACTCTCTCGAGGTGAGCGAGGGACACCGCGTCCACCTGAAGGTCGGGTATGGCTGGGAGGGTGAGGAAGCAGGCGAGCGGCGGCGGGAAAGCCGTGTCAGCCTGGGCTACGTGAAGCCGATCTAGCACCTCTCAGCGGTCGTTCCCAGAGTTCCGTCTCCTCACATCGGGCCACGAAGTATGGAATAGAACGCGGTAGTGCGGCGGCCATACGCGTCTGCCTGGCCGGCTGCGCAGACACAAGAGTGGAGTTAGCGGATGCACGCTCGGTCTGATATTCGCGCGGCGATGAATTCCAAGGTTAGAGCACGAGAGAAGATTGCAGCGGCGCTGCGCTGCCTCATTCTGATCACGGTGTTCGTGATGGCCCGGATGCAGGAGGGGGGACGCGCTCCGGCCTTCGATCTGGTGATGAGCGTCGGCGCGGCCTATGTCTTGGTCACGACGTTCCTGCCGTGGGCCCGGTTGGACATTCGGCGTGTCACGCTGGCGATGCTGGCGGTCGACATTCTGCTGATCACAGGGCTCATCCATACGCAGAGCGGGATTCGAAGCGAGTATTACCTGCTGTACTACCTGCCCATCCTCCATGCCAGCGTGCGGCTGAACTTTCGGGATGCGGTGGGGACTTGTCTGTTGTCGGCTGGAAGCTACTTCCTGGTTGGCATTCTGGAGCGGCCGGGGACCTCCATTACGACGACGGTGATCTCGCGAGTGCTGACGTTCACGGTGTCGGCGGGGCTGCTGGCCGGATTCTTCGTGATTCTGTCCCGTGAGCAGCGGGCGTACCAGAGTGTAACGAAGCGCTACCAGGAAGCCATCGAAGCGAAGAACGAGTTCCTGTCGCGCGTGTCGCACGAGTTCCGCACGCCGCTGACGGCGATCGTGGGGTTCAGCCAGCTGCTTTACGAGCACGATAAGGATCTGGACCCGGCCCGGCATCAGGAGTATCTGACGGTGATCCGGGAGCAGTCGCAGCACCTTGCCCGCATGATTGAAGACATGCTGGATATGACGCGGATAGACGACGGTCGGCTGGCGTTGCAGCCGCAGTCTGCGAGCTTGTCGGAGGTGATCGAATCGGCGATGTCGCTGTTGGACAAGCCCGGCGACCGGGAGCGGGTGCGAATCTCGGTGGAGCCTTCGACACCGACGGCCTACGCGGACCGGAACGAGATGGAGCAGGCGATCAGCAGGATTCTCTACAACGCGCTGGCGCTGTCGGAACGGGAGAAGCCGATCTCGGTCCATGTGGGGCCGGAAGACGAAGACAGGAAAGAGATACGTGTGAGCGTTCAGGCGCCGGGGCTGAACCTCGGCGATGAAGATATGGCACCGTTCTTCGGTCCCTCGGCGGCGATGCTCACGGAGAGGCCGTCAAGTGGGAATAGTCTGGGGCTTGCGGTTGCGCGGGCTCTGATCGAAATGCATGAGGGGAGGATTTGGGTCGAGGATGACGAGGCCGGACCGGCGATCAACTTCACTTTGCCATCGGCTGCTCACCGATTGAAGAGGGAGTCGCCAGAGGTGATAGTGGGTGCCGGCGGTCTCGGCGGAGAAAGAGCGGAGGCAAATGGCGAAGGCAAGAATACTGATAGTGGACGACGACCCGTCGGCTCGAAGGCTGATGCGGGAGAGCCTGAGCTTCTTGGGGGATGAGTTCGAGACCTTCGAGGCCGACGACGGCGAGTCGGGTCTGCACCTGCTGAGGGCTGCGCGTCCGGATGTGGTGCTGCTCGATATCACGATGCCCCACCTGGGTGGGATTCCGTTGTGCTCGGAGATCAAGAGGGACCCGGCGACGGCCAGCGCTGAGATAATCATTGTGAGCGCGCGGACGGAGAGTGATTTCATCTCCTCTAGCCTGAAGGCCGGCGCGAGCGACTACGTGACGAAGCCATTCCAGCCGAGCGATCTGGTGCGCCGGGTGCGTCGGGTGCTGGAGAAGGCGGAAGCCGCGGTGTGAGAGCGGCCGTTGACAGGACAGAGGCAGTAGCCTAGAATCGAGTGCGCGCCGCGGCAAGGGCCGCGGCGTTAGCTGTGACGGCGAGAGTGCGAGATGCCCGAAGTGCATTCCGAGATTGTGATAGGTGCGCCGCCGGAGCGCGTCTACGGGGCGGCGAAGGACATCGAGGGCCTTGCCGAGTTTCTTCCGAACGTGGAGCAGGTGACCATCCGGGAGCGGGAGGGCAGCAGGACGGTGAGCGAGTGGTTGGGGTTGGTGCCGGAGTTCCGGCGGAGCATTCGGTGGGTGGAGGAGGATCTCTGGGATGACGCGAGGATGCGCTGCGAGTTCCGGTCGCTGTCGGGGGATTGGGACCGGTATGAGGGCGAGTGGAGCTTCGTGCCCGAGGGGAGTGGCACACGGGTGCGGCTCAAGATCGAGTATGAGTACAACGTGCCGCTGATCGGACCGTTGATCAAGAAGCTGCTGCACAAGCTCGTGGCGCGCAATGTCGAGGAGACTCTGGCGGGCCTGCAGGCGCGGGCGGAGCATGGGGGCTGAGATGCCGCGGCAGAGGGAAGTGGTGATCGTGGGAGCCGGGCCGGCGGGGATCTTCGCGGGGCTGGCGCTGTCAGATGTGCCCGGGGTGCGGGTGCGGATAGTCGAGAAGGGGCCGGATATTGATGCCCGGCTGGCGAATGCGCGAGCAAAGAAGGAGGCGCGGGATCCGCGGTGGCTGCTGTGCGGCTGGGGAGGGGCGGGGTCGTTCTCGGACGGGAAGCTGACCCTGTCGCCGGAGGTGGGGGGGCAGCTGAGCAGCTACCTGTCTTCCAAGCAGGTCGGCGCGCTGCTGCAAGAGGTGGACCGGATGTGGCTGCGGTTTGGGGCGCCGCAGGAGGTGTACGGAGGGGACGAAGACGCGATGGCCGAGCTGGCGCGCCGGGCGGCGCGGGCCGATCTGGAATTCGTGGGGACGCGCATCCGGCATATGGGAACGGACCGGTGTCCGGTGGTGCTGCGAGAGATGCGGGGCGCGCTAGGCGAGAATGTGGAGGTTCACGCGAACGAGGCGGTGGCCCGGATCCAGGTCAGCAAGGGGGCCGTGACGGGAGTGGAGACGGCCGAGGGCACCCGATATCGGGCTGACTACGTGATCATCGCGCCGGGGCGCGAAGGGTCGCAGTGGTTCATGGAGGAGGGGGCGCGGCTGGGGCTGGGGCGCGCGGATAATCCGGTGGATGTCGGAGTCCGGGTGGAGGTGCCGGCGGAGGTGATGGCGGAGGTCACGGAGACGGCCTATGAGTCGAAGCTGATTTTCTACTCGCAGAGCTTCGACGATCGGGTGCGGACGTTCTGCATGTGCCCGTATGGGGAGGTGGTGACCGAGGAGAATGAGGGGGTCATCACCGTCAACGGACACAGCTATGCGGGAGAGCGGACGGCCAACACTAACTTCGCGCTGCTGGTGAGCACTCGGTTCACCGAACCGTTTCACGATCCGATAGGCTATGGGCGCTATCTGGCACGGCTGGCGAATCTGATCAGCGATGGAGTGATCTGCCAGCGACTGGGGGATCTGCGCTCGGGCCGGCGGTCCACCTCGGAGCGGATTGCGCGGGGATTGGTGAGGCCGACGCTGGCGAGCGCGACGCCGGGGGACCTCAGCTTCGCCTTGCCTTACCGGTATCTGTCGAGCATCCTGCAGGCGTTGGAGGCGCTGGATCAGTTCGCCCCGGGGATCGGGTCCCGACACACCCTGCTCTACGGTGTCGAGGTGAAGTTCTATTCGGCAAGGCCGCACCTGACGGCGAAGCTGGAGACGGAGGTGGCGAACCTGTTCGCGGTGGGAGATGGCGCGGGGGTCACCAGGGGGCTGGTGCAGGCTTCGGCCAGCGGTCTGCTGGTCGGCCGGGAGGTGGGGAGGCGCATTGCGGCGGGGGAGGGATAGGCCGAGGACAGACTTGGCGTCGAGTGGGCGCTATTCCTGCTCTTCGGGGGCGGTCCCAGGGGACGGGGGAGGAGGCGCGGGGGGCTTCAGCTCTCGGCTGAGCAGGAGCCGGATGAATCGCTGGGCGAGGAGCGCGTTGGGGCTGCGCTTGTGGACGACGACGTAGACGCTGATGGCGCGCTCATCGCCGGCCTCCCGGGGTACCACGACCCTGACCGATCCCGGCGGGATCTTACCCTCCGTGTGCATAGCGAAGCAGGGGTCGTATACGACGGCGGCATCGGCCTCGCCCGAGGCCACCCGCTGGAGGGCTCCAAGGGGAGTGGCCTGGAGCGTCAGCTTGTCCTGCAGATCGGACCAGATGCCCGCTCGTTCGAGCGCGCGTTTGCCGTCTGTGCCCAGGGAGGTGGTGCCGGCGATGGGCATCGTGACGGAGCTGACGGCGGAGGAACTGAGATCCCGAAAGCTGCGAATGCGAGTGGCGTTATCGCTGTGAACGGCGATTGCGAGACGCAAGGTGCCGAGGCTCTGGCGGCTGCCGCGGTCCAGATACCCCTCGCGTTCGAGCATTCCGATCTCGGCTTCCCCCGGACAAATGAGGACGTCCGGCACCGCGCCAGAACGAATGCGCTCCACCAGTGTAGAGGGCTCGCCCGCGTCGATATGCACGGATTTTCCCTTGTTGTCGTTCTCGAACTTTATTCGCGCGGCTTCCATGGCGGCGGCGAAGCCGCAGGACACGTAGGCGACGACGACGTTGGGGTCGCGGCGGACGTTGGCCGGCGTAGAAACGTGCTGGCGGTCGCAGCCCCCGGCCAGCACTGCACCGAGAATCACCAGAGGCACCACTGCTCGCGTATTCCGAGAAATCATGGCTCCTGTCGGCCTTATACCATAAACAGCGGTCCGCGGTCCCGCCTGACGCGGCTTGCCCTCGGCAGGGGGCACAGCTCGCGAGGACCCTCACTCCGGACGTCAGGTCGCGGATCGTAGCGACCACCAAGTCGGGGCGGGCAGATTTGAACTGCCGACCTCGCGGTCCCGAACCGCGCGCTCTAGCCAAGCTGAGCTACGCCCCGGCGCGCGCGTATGATAGCATAGGCCGCAGGGGGAGTCAACGCGCGAGCGGAAACAGCGTTGTCGGGGGGATCCGGGGAGTGCTAACATACAGTGGCGGCGCCGCAGGGGAGCGAACCAGCGCTCTCCCCGGCGGCGCCCGAAGGGCGGTGGGCAATGGCGAAGTGCCCGAACTGCGGACGAGAACTGTCGGACGAGGTCACTCACTGCGATGGGTGCGGGGCTTCCCTGCGGCCGAGCGCGATCTCCCAGATGGTGGACGATGCCAAGCAGGCACTATCTGCTAACCCGAACGACGCATCGGCGCGCTACAATCTCGCCATTGCTTACAAGCTTGGGGGAATGGATGACCTGGCGCTGGAGGAGCTGTCCCGGGTTGCGGAGCTGCAGCCCGATTTTGTGGATGTGCACTACGAGCTGGGTGTGCTGCACGCGAAGTCCGGGCGGACGGAGGAGGCGATCGGGGCGCTGAGCCGAGCCGTCGAACTCGGGCCCGGCCACGCGCGCGCAGAACGGCTGCTGCGGCGACTGCGGGAGGGCGACTGACCCGAGGTCTGCCGGCTACCCCTCTCGTGCTTGGTCGAGGACCGCGCGGGCGTCGTCTTTGCTGACGGGCCGGGGATTGGTGCGCACCGCGCCGGCCACCAGGCCGTCCTCGGCCAGGGAGGGCATCTGGTCGGCTGGGATTTGGAGGTCCGCTATCCCGCTCGGAACACCCACCTCCCGAAGTAGGGCTTCCACGGCGGTGATGGCGTCGTCGGCGCCGACGCTCTCTTTTCCCGTGAGCGAGCGAGCCACATGGGTAAGCTTCTCTTCCGCGGCGGGAAGGTTGAAGCGCAGAACAGCCGGGAGCAGGCGCCCGCAGGCCAGTCCGTGGGGCAGGCCGAAGCGGGTCCCGATGGGATGGACGAGGCCGTGCACCAGGCCGAGGCCGGAGTTGGCGAAGGCCATCCCTGCCAACATGCTGGCCAGGGCCATCCCCTCGCGTGCTTGTCGGTTGGTTCCGTCGGCGACGGCGGCACGGAGGTTGGCGCCGATGAGTCCCACAGCTTTGAGGGCGAGGGCCTCGCTGGGAGGCGTTGCACCCGTGGAGAGGTAGGACTCGACGGCATGGGTGAGGGCGTCGAGGCCGGTGGCCGCGGTGAGTTCGGGGGACATGGTGAGTGTCAGCTCGGGGTCGGTGATCGCCGCGCGTGCGAACCAATGGACGCTCTTGATCCCGATCTTCAGCTTCCTGCCTTCGTCCAGCACGACTGCGAAGGGGGTGATCTCGCTGGCAGTGCCCGCGGTGGTGGCGATGTTTATCAATGGCAGGCCGGGGCGATCGACGGGCTTGCCGCGGGTGTAGTCGAGGATGTGGCCGTCCAAGACTGCCATCGCGGCGATGGCGCGCGCGGCGTCCATGGGGCTGCCGCCCCCCAGACCGATGACCAGCTCACGCTTCTCCCGAAGGGCGACCCTGGCACCCTCCTGGATGGTGGCCGAGCTGGGATCTGCTTCGACCTCGTCAAAGGTGAAGACGTCGACACCGGCCGCGCGCAGTAGGCTGCACACTCTATCGGTCACGCCGGTGCGCTTCATGGCGGACCGGCCGGTCACGAGGAGGGCGCGCTTTCCCATGCGGGCCGCCTCTGCGCCCACCCGCTCCACGGCGCCCCAGCCGAAGTGCGTAACTTCCGGCAGCCTGAATTCGTTGATCGGAGGCACTTGGATTCCTGTGCTGTTGGTTTGCAGTGTTCCGGCTCTTGCTGCGGACTGGTTTCTGTGCTGTGACACCACCTCCTGCGGACGAGACCTGTCGGGGGAGAACTGCGGGGCGCCCGGCACTCACCAACGGTGGATGCGAGATGCTGCTACCACTTGAACCGGAAGATCAAGACCTCGGTGACCTGGAGGATGAGGCCCAAGACGGCGATGCCAATCACCACCACCATGGCGTTCTCGAACGAGAGCCACTCGGGCAGATAGTAGACATTCCCTTGCCCAGTCCTATCTATGGATACCCCAAGCCATCCGAACTTGCGGTAGATGAAGTCATATGCGGAGTGGATGGGCACCCATGCCAGTCCTATCACAGCCGCCGCGGCGGGGTAGCACAGCCAGGAGACGACCCGATACTTGTGGCTCTGGTGTTCGAGGTAGAGGGGGCACTCGCCGCAGGGCGGCCTGGGCCGCTTTTCCTTCTTGGCGGATTGACGGGAGCGGGTTAGCCTCTGCGTTCGCCTCTGCGCGGTCTCCAGTTCTTCGGCCAGCTCGACGCGGGCCTGTGCCCCGACACCGCTCAGAAGGCCGGTGGCAAGGTTCTGATCGCAGTAGCAGCCGCTGCGCTTCTTCCAACAAGAGACCCCCTCCAAGAACCGGGGGCAGTTCGTCCGCAGGCTGCCGCGGCAGAACTGGAGTTCCCAGCAGCGGCGCAAGGGGGAGGGCCGTTGTGCCGCGCGCCGCGCGGCGATCTCCGCGGCGGCTGCTCCTGTGGCGGGGATGCCCGCGATGCGAGGGGGAGAGGCGAGCAGGACCACCCTCCCGATGACGACCCGAAGCAGCCCCACTACTATGAGGATGCTGCCGGTGGTCTGGAAGCTCTCGATCAGAGAGAGCCCCAGCGCCAGCAAGGGGTCGGCGCTTTGCTCCGAGATGCCGCTTCTCACCGCCAGCGGCAGCAGGCCCCAGCAAGCAATCCCAGCGAGGATGACCGCGACGCCGGAGGCATCGCTTTGGTACTGCCGGACGAGGCCCGTGATGACGACGATCCATAGGCACCACAGGAAGACGGCTCTTGCCAGATTGATGTTTCGCTCCATCCGTTCGAGGCTGGAGCCGCCGATGACAGGGTAGTCTAGGTATCCGGAGAGGACGATGAAAAGGAGAAAGGCGAGACTGAGGACGGCGCCGACCGCACTAAGCAGTCCGAGATAGGAGAGCGCGTCCGTCAGAGATTGGGGCAGCCGCCCTCTGGGCTTGGGCGCTGAACGCCCATGCCCGCGTGCGCCCATAGTATCAACCTCCCTTGGGCAAAAAGTATATCGCATTGCGGGCACGCAGGGCAAGACCGGAGAGAGCGCCCAGGGGGCGCCGGGGGGCGCATTCGCAGGCCGCAAATAATTCGGCTGCACCCCTTGACATATCGGTTTCCGGTCGCTATACTGCTTCGTGTCAAGAGAGAATGACTCGTGGTGGCGAGTCTACATATGTGGAAGGCTAACCCCACCCCAAACCCCACCCCACCACGAGGCGGCAGACTCCCCCGGTCTGCCGCCTCACCTTTTTGGGCCCTGCGGGGAGCTGCTTCCCCGCGGCGGAACGCGGGCGCGCCGAAAGCGGACGGAAGAGAGGTGGGGGAGCGCCCGGCATGCGGCCCCCGGCAGGAATTCCCCGGGAAGACCCAGCAATAGCCTTTGTGCGGCCGCCGGGGACGGCGGCGCAGAGAGTCACGAGAGAGGGAGCGAGAGGCCCACGATGCGCGCAGTGGTACAGCATGGTATTCGCGATGTTCGCCTGGAGGAGCGACCAAACCCGACTCCCGGTGCCGGGGAGGTATTGGTCCGCACCAGTGCGGTGACCATCTGCGCGTCCGACGTGCACATGTTCGCAGAGGGGAATGTGGGGGGAGTGAGCTGGGAGGAACCCTTCATCCCCGGCCACGAAGCGGCCGGGGTGGTGGAAGACCCGAACGACACGGATCTGCCCGCGGGGACACGGGTGGTGCTGGACCCGGCTGTTGCGTGCCACGACTGCGACATGTGCGCAGAGGCGATGTTTCACCTCTGTCGCAATCTGAAGTTCTGCGATCTGCCCCCGGTTGACGGCGCAATGCGGGAGCTGATCGCTTGGCCTGCCAACCGGGTCTTTCCGGTCCCGGAATCGCTTGACCTGGTGGAGGCGCCGCTGATCGAGCCGCTGTGCGTTGCCGTTCACGCGCTGGAGCTGGCTTCACGGCCCGCAGGCGCGGTGGCGGCGGTGGCGGGATGTGGGGCGATCGGGCTGTTCACGCTTCAGATGGCGAGGCTGCAGGGGGCTGAGAAGATCTTCGCAACAGATCCGGTAGCCGAGCGGCTGGCGGTGGCGAGGGAGCTGGGCGCCGATGAGACGATCCAGGTAGGGCTTCAAGATCCGGTGGCGGAGATACTGCGGGCGACCGGGGACCGCGGCGTGGACCTGGTCTTCGAAGCAGCCGGGCCGCAGGAGGCGCTGGAGCAGTGTCTCGGTGTGGTGCGGCCGGCGGGCGAAGTGGTCGTCATTGGCATTCCCTCGGCGGATGAGTACCGTCTGCAAGCATCCTCGCTCCGCCGCCGGGAGCTGACGGTTCGCTTCGTGCGGCGGCAGAACGAGAACTATCCGCAGGCGGTTGAGCTGGTTCGGCGGGGGGCGATAAAGCTGGGGCCCATGTTGACTCATCGGTTCCCCGCCGAGCGTGCGCAAGAGGCATTTCTACTAGCGGAGCGAAAGCTGGAGGGGGCGGTGCGGGTGGCGGTGGTGTTCGACTGAGTATGGGTCGTGCGGTCCACCGCGGCCGCGCCCATGGGGAGAGAGCGACACAGAGGAGAGGACAGATGCAGAAGGTCAAGGTCGGCTTCGTCCCGTCTCATCGAGTTCCGTTCGGCGAGGACTGGGCGGCGGACATGCGGGCCCGCTGCCTGAAGGAAATGGGAAAGGTCCCGGGCTTGGAGGTGGTGGCGCCGGACGCGTCGATGACCCAGGGCGGCGTGGTGCGGAACCTCCAGGATGCCAGGAAGGTCGTGAAGCTGTTCAAGGACCGGGAGGTGACGGGGGTTGTCGTCGGGGGGATGACCTTCGGCCACGAGATCTCCGCCGTCGGAGGCGTCCTGGCGAACCTGCCCCGGGGCATCCCGGTGCTGCACTTCGCGACGAAGGGCAAGGTGGCGGAAGACGGTAGCCGGCCGTCTGACTCTTGGTGTGGGCAGTTCATGATCACCTCCGCGATGAAGCGGCGCGAGATCGTCTTCGAGCACATACCAACATGCTTTCCGGAAGAGCCGGTCTTCGCCGAGTCGGTGGCGCGCTTCGCTCGCGCTTGCGCGGCGCACCAGGCCTTCCGCGGCGCGCGGATCGGGCAGATTGGGACACGGCCCGAGGAATTCGAGTCGGTATGGTGGGACGAGTCATCTCTGCAGCGAGATTTCAACCAGACTGTTGTCCCGGTGGACCTGTCCGATGTGTTCATGCACCTGGACGCGGTCGAGCCCGGAGACGCGGATGTGAGAAGGGTGGCGAAGGAGATCAAGGAGGGGATCGAGATTCCGTCCGAGGCGGAGGAGGCGGTGACGACGCTCGCCCGGATGGAGGTGACGCTCCTCCGGCTCGCACAGGAGAAAGAACTGGACGCGTTGGCCGTGAACTGCTGGGAGCAAGTGCAGAAGAGGTACGGCATCTGTGTCTGCTCGACTTTGGGCCGGCTGGGGGATCAGGGGATTCCGTGCGCCTGTGAGGTGGATGTGTACGGCGCGGCGACTCTGCTTGCCGCCCGCGGCGCCGGGCTGGGCGAGACCGCGCCGCACTTCATTGACTGGACCGAGTTGCACCCGGAGAAGGAGAACATCTGGCTGGCCTGGCACTGCGGGAACGCGCCGCGCAGCACCTGTGACGCCGGCTGCCGCCCCTGCCTGCTGGAGCACAGCATTCTGCCGCTCCACCCGTCGTGGGGCACATTGGAGTTCGTGGAGAAGCCGGGGCCGGCGAGCTTCTGCCGGCTCGTGGAATATGACGGCTGGTTCACGATGTTCATCGGGAGCGGCGAGGTCGTGGACACGCCGCCCAAGGTTCGAGGCTCCTACGGCTGGGTGAAGGTTGCAGATGCGATAGACTGGGAGCAGAAGATGGTGGACCATGGGATCATCCACCACGGGGTGATGATCCACGATCCCCAGGTCGCGGACGCGCTGGAGAGCTTCTGCAAGTTCAACGGCATCGAGGTAGTGAGGGGGGCATAGCGCCTGCCCTTGTCTGATAGCCGGGGCGTCAGGGGCCCGCTGGGCGGCGGGTCCCGTTGTTTTGGGTTCGCACCGTGTGGTAAACTCTGATTGCGCGCCAGTAGCTCAGTGGATTAGAGCACCAGACTTCGGATCTGGGTGTCGGGGGTTCGAATCCTCCCTGGCGCGCCAAGCGCGTGTGGCGCCGGGCCTTGTGTCCGCCGGGTCTCGTTCCCATTCATTCCTCAGTCTCGGGCTATTCGCGGGAACTTCTCTGACTCGCTCCGACGGAGGAGCCGAATTGTGTGATCCCCGCCGGAGGAGTGAAGCGACCTGCCGGTGAATGGACCCGTGTGGCCGTCGCATATGTGCACAGGCATTCTCAGCGTTCACAGGGAGGGAGCAGCGATGGGTGTCAAGAAGAGCTTCACAGCAGAGGAAGCGAAGCAGATCGGTGAGCAATTGGGGATTGATTGGAGCAAGTTCGACGTCGAGCAGTTCCGGGCCGGCATGGACGTCGAGCTGGAGCACGGGCTGCGCGATCCCCACACGAATGTGACGGACGATGATCCGCTGATGACCGGGAAGATCGCGCTGGCGCACCTCAACGAGTTCCCCGACTACTACACCCGGCTGGAGAAGATGGAGGAGGAGGGCGAGGCCTACTGGGAAAGGAAGTAGCCGACCGTCACGACTTCGACCCCGAGTAGGTCAAGCGCGGCCGCCGCCTTGTCGCCGACGGCGAGGGTGTGCTTGGGGCGGGCCCTCACACGCCGAGGGTTCTGAGGTACTCCCGGCTGATGCGGGAAGACTGGGCCGGGTCGCGCCTGGTCGAGTCTTGCTCGACCACGATCCATTCCGGGCCGACGCTCAGCGCCGCGTCGAGCGCGGCCTTCAGCTCCATGCAGCCGCGGCCCAACTCTCGGAACTCGCGGGTCTGATCTCCGCCGAGGCCGTCCTTGAAATGGAAGTAGGGGCAGCGATCCCGGTGGCGAGAGATGAAGTCGGCCGGGTCATCGCCGCCCACATGCACCCAGTATACGTCTGGACAGAAGCTCACCAGGTCGGGATCTGTCTCCGCGATCAGCAGGTCAATCGGCCGCCTGCCGTCGGTCTGGCTGAACTCCCAGGCGTGGTTGTGATAGCAGAGGCGAACGCCCGCCTCTCGGCAGCGCGCCCCGGCCTGGTTCAGGGTGTCGGCCCCGGCCCGGTATTCCTCCAGGGTATCGAAGCGCCCGGAGACCAGCAGGAACCCGCCTCCGAGGGAAGCGACCGAGCTGGCGAGCGACTCGACCGCCGCAAGGTCGGCGAGCTGCTTGATGCTGGAATGGCCGCCGGCGTAGAGCAGATCTGTTCCCTGAAGCGCGCTCCGGATCTGCTCCAGCCGCTCGGGGGTCGCGGGAGCATCGGCCTCGATGCCGGCGT
>CP070816.1:1416516-1421227 GCA_020344235.1 Armatimonadota bacterium | reverse complement strand
GAGAAGTGCCGGCAGACCGGCTACCACGGCCGCACGGGGGTCTACGAGGTCATGGAGGTAAACCGGGAAATCCAGCGCCTCATCGCCGGTCGCGCGGAGACCAAGGAGATTGAGGAGGCCGCCGTCCGCGGCGGCATGACCACTCTCGCCGCTGACGGGCTCCGCAAGGCCGCCGAGGGCATCACCAGCGTCGCCGAGGTCACTCGCTTGCTACCTCCGGACGCGCAGCGCTAGAGCCTCCCGGGGCGCGCACTCGGAAACGCCCTGGTCGCTCGCTGAGCTTGAAGCTGGCCTGGATGAACTCGTCGCTGTTCCTAGAAGGAGAAGAGACGGCAGTTGCTGAATCAATAACGCTTTCCGTGGTCCGCAACTTTCACGCACCTTGTCGCGTCTATGTATATGCTGCTAATGCGCGGCCAGAGGAGACCACCGTTTTGAGAACCCACGCTGACAGATCCTACGCATGTCCGGCAGTACTAATGCTATGTTTCGCGCTACTGGGAATCACTCTTGCGAGAGATGTCTGCGCCCAGCAAGTCGCTCCCGAACTGGTGATTCACCAGCTCACAAAGGACGGCAAGTCGTACACCGAGCGGGGAGGCGGCTTTGCCCCTCAGGGCGACCGCATCGTCTTCTACAAAGAGGTCACCGCATCGGATCGCCAGCTCTGGCTGATGCGCGGCGATGGCAGTCAGGCAGAGGCCATTAGCCCGGTCGGCTGGCCGATGATCTGCGGGTGGTCGCCGGATGGGACCAAGGTCGCTTACATCTTCGCGACTAAGAACGACGACAACAGCGAGGCTCGTGTCTGTGTGTATGATGTCGCCAGCGGTGAAACCAAGAAGGCCACGGGCGGGTACAGACGCGACGACTTCGGAGAGGGAGAAGAGGCGCCGCCTGTCTGGTCTCCCGATGGGAACCACTTCGCGTACCATATCGCGGATCACGGCACGGGTATCATTCATCTCTGGACCTTCCGGGCATCTGATGGTGAGGCAACGAAGCTCACCGCGAATCTTCAAGGCACAAGCAGCTGGGACCTGACAGCCACCTGGTCTCCGGACAGCAGCTGGATTGCATTCCTCGCGTTCACCACGAAGCAGGAGCGTGATGAGTGGGGAAACCGCGAGATCTGGAAGTGTCACGCTGACGGTTCGGAGTTGACACAGGTAACACATGACCTGTGTCAGTTGGGGGATCCCGCTTGGTCGCCGCGGGGAGACTGGATACTCTACCACTCGGACAAGGGCCGGACGCCCGAGGAACGGCGAGAGGGCTGGAACTGGGACATCTGGATGGTGCGCCCAGATGGTTCGGAAGCGAAAGCCGTAACACACGGCAGCCGCACTGGAAGGTCGGGACGATGGTCGTACGTGCATACGAAATGGCTGCCGGACGGCAGCGGGGGCTACTTCCATGGTTGGGGGCACGACGAGTTCGCGCGTGGCACGGTGATATTCCTCTGCGATAAGAACGGCGACAGCCTGCGGCCCGTGATGGGCCCTCCCGGGGAGCACCGCCACGTAACGGGATACCGAAAATGGGCATCGCCGGATAGCAGGAAGCTGCTGCGGCATGCGCTCGAGTACACGGAACGCGGCGAAGGTGATAACGCGCGCTGGGAGGATATTGATGATGTCATCCAGATCTACGATATCCCCAGTGACACCCTCACAGATCTGGTTCGCTCGCGACGAGAGAAGGATACCTACCACATCAACAAGGACGCGCAGTCCTGGGCGCTGGACAGCAGGCGAATTCTCTTCACCCAAGGCAAGGTGATTAGCTGGCAACGGGAGCAGTACGAGCCTGACCTGTATGTGCTGGAGCTGCCCGGGGAGGCAACGGAGCAGGCTGTGCCTGAGGGGGCGACGCCCGCGCAGCCGGAGGAAGCCCCGGTTGAAGTCTCGGCCGCAGTTCCGAGCGAGCAGGTGGCGACGGAACTCATCCGCCCCAAGTACCTGACAGTGCAGCAGGCCCTGGACTCGCTGCCTGAGGCCGAGAAGTCCTTCCTGGAGACGAACCCGGAGCGGAATCTCCTGATCGTCAACGGGCCGCCGGAGGCGGCGCAGCGGATTCGGGACTACCTCGCCAAGATCGACACGCCGGCACCGCAGGTGACACTCGATGTCTTGGTAATGGAGATGTCGAAGACGGCCAGCCGCGAACTGGGGCTGGACTGGGTGCACGGCGAGGGGCACATCGGGGGACGACTGCCGCTTGGTGATCTCGGCCCCGGACAGCTCTTCTATCGAGGAGTCGAGACTCTGGATGAGGAGTTCTTCGTCTCGCTGAACGCGCTGGAGCAGAAGGGTGCTGTTTCTATCCGCGCCAACCCGCGCCTGGTTGCGCTGAGCGGCAGCGCCGCGACTATGAACGTGCGGCGCACAAAGTACTACTTCTACACTCAGGGATACGACCAGTACGGGCGGCCCTATCTGCAGCAGAGCGACATCTCGGCCGACATCACAGGGAAGGTGACGCCCCACGTGCTGGGGGATGGCAACATTCTCGTGGAAGTAGAGGTCGGTGTTGGCAACTTCACCTTCACCTCCACCAGCAGCCTGCCGGACGTGACGAGTCGCCAGGCATCTGCTCACATCATGGTTCGTGAGGGTGAGACGATCACCATCGGCGGCCTGATACTCTCCCAGGAGACGAGCTCGACCAGCAAGACGCCGATCCTAGGTGATCTGCCCCTGATTGGGCAGCTCTTCCGCTCCACCCACCGCCAATCCGAAGAGAACGTATTGACGATTCTCATAACGCCTCACTTGGGACTGGAACGCGGCGAGACCGGAGTGCCCGGGTCCTGATGGCTGCGGGATGAGCCGCGCCGGCCTCTCGGGCAGGACTGGCGCAACCGGAACGGGAAGAGCAGACGCCGTGCAGGCTGGGCGAGGCCCGCTCCAGGCCACGGCTGCCTGCAATCCCAAAGCGGGGGCGGGTTCCGTACGTGGACCATTGGGCGAGCACACCCATCGAAGGGAGGGGATTCAGTTGACAAGCTGCAGATACAGATCCCTTGCGGTCAGGAGTCTCGCGGCACTCGCCCTGTGCTGGGCGCTGCTGGCCGGGGTTGCTGCTGAAGCGCTGCGCGCGCAGGAAATCGCCCCAGGCCTGGTGATACACCAACTCACCAGTGATGGCAAGTCGTACACGGAGCGCGGCGCCGGCTTCGCGCCGAAGGGCGACCGCATCGTCTTCTATAAAGAGATCACGGGATCGGACCGTCAGCTCTGGCTCATGGAGGGGAATGGGAGCCAGGCACGGGCTATCAGCCCTGTGGGGTGGCCGCTGGTGTGCGGATGGTCGCCCGACGGCAGTAGCATTGCCTATGTATTCGCGAACAAGGACGAGGAGAACAGCGACGCTTGTGTGTGCGTGTACCATGTTGCCAGTGGGGAGACCAGGAGAATCACCGGCGGCTACAAGCGAGGAGACTTCTGGGCGGGCGACAACGCTCCGCCGATCTGGGCTCCCGACGGCCTGCACTTCGCCTATCAGATCTACGACGGAGCCCGTGACGCAAGCTTCCTGTGGGTCTTTCCCGTGGACGGCGCGGCGCCCGTGCGAATAGGCGGCAATCTCGCTGACACGCGGTGTTTTGACACGCAGGGCTCCTGGTCCCCCGATGGTGAGCGGGTAGTGTTCGCTGCCCACCCATCATCGGGAGCAGAGCCGGAGATCTGGGTCTGCAACATAGACGGCACGCGCCTCACGCAGATCACGAACGACCGCCGGGACTGCGGAGAGCCGAAATGGTCGCCGGATGGCGAGTGGATCGTGTTCTTCTCCGCGAAGGACAGATACCCGGACGAGGAGCGGATGGGCTGGAACTGGGACATTCTCTTGGTGCGCCCGGACGGCAGCGAGGAGCACACCATCCTCTCCGGCAGGAGTGAGTCAACGGAAGGCCGGGGTACGTTCGTTCATCCGGAATGGTTCCCAGACCAGAGCAATGTGATATGTCACGGCGTTCTTCAAGACGCTGCGGGCAGGAGCTACAAGGGCACTTTCCTCATTGACTGGCGGACAGGGGATTGGCGGCGCATCCTGGGCACGCCGGTGGGCGCTCGGGATCTCAACGAGGATCACGACTGGGTAGTCTCGCCGGATTCGAAGAAGGTGTTTCGCCATGGGCTGACCTTCGTCTTGAGAGGGGCCGGCTCCGACGCGCAAAAGACCGACCCCGGAGACCTCCTGGAGGTCTATGATGTGCGCACCGACAGCACTGCGCGGCTGCTCTCCTTCCGAAGAGATGATGACCCCTACCATCTGTACTACGACGCTGAATCCTGGGCTCCGGACAGCAGACGGATTCTCCTCACCCAGGGCAAGGTGATCAGTTGGCAGCGGGAGCAGTACGAGCCCAACCTCTACGTGCTGGAGTTACCTGGGGAGGCAACGGAACAGGCTGTGCCTGAGGAGGCGGCACCGGCACGGCCGGAGGAAGGCCCGGTTGAAGCCGCGGTCACAATTCCGAGTGAGCCAGTGACCGCCGAACTCATCCGCCCCAAGTACCTGACGGTGCAGCAGGCCCTGGACTCCCTGCCTGAGGCCGACAAGTCCTTCCTGGAGACGAACCCGGAGCGGAACCTGTTGATCGTCAACGGGCCGCCGGAGGTGGCGCAGCGGATACGGGACTACCTCGCCCGGATCGACACGCCGGCCCCGCAGGTGACACTCGACGTCTTGGTAATGGAGATGT
>CP070816.1:1406038-1416416 GCA_020344235.1 Armatimonadota bacterium | reverse complement strand
GCATCTTCTATTGCCAAGTCACTCCGGCCGACGTCCCCGAGATAGTTACCCGCACCATCGGCCGGGGCGAGACCATCGAGCGCTTACTCTACACGGACTCGGCATCTGGCGGCAAAATCCGCACCGAACCGGAGGTCCCTTTCTATCGCCTTCAGGACCGTACACTGCTGGCGCTTCACCCGAGGATCGACTCCTCCTCCATCACGGACTACATCGCTGTCGGCGGCTACTCCGCCCTCGCCCGCGTCCTCCAGGATTATGATCCCGAGAAGGTTATTCGCGAGATCGCCGACTCCGGGCTGCGCGGCCGCGGCGGCGGCGGCTTTCCGACCGGCCGCAAGTGGGCCTCGTGCCGGGCCGCTCCCGGCGACGAGAAGTACGTTATCTGCAACGCGGACGAGGGCGATCCCGGCGCCTACATGGACCGAAGCATCCTCGAGGGCAACCCTCACCTCGTGCTCGAGGGCATGCTGATCGGGGCCTGGGCCATCGGGTCCGAGCAAGGATACATCTACGTCCGCAACGAATACCCGCTGGCCGTGGAGCACGCCCGCGCGGCCGTAGAGCACGCCCGCGAGTTCGGGCTGCTCGGCGACCGCATCCTCGGGTCCGACCTGTGCTTCGATGTGGAGGTCGCCCGCGGGGGAGGAGCCTTCGTCTGCGGCGAGTCCACGGCCCTCATGGCCTCCCTCGAGGGAAAGGTCGGCGAGCCCCGCCCCAAGGATGTTCACACCGTCGAAGAGGGCCTCTGGAACAAGCCCACCACTCTCAACAATGTTGAAACCTGGGCCAACGTCCCCCTGATCATCCGGAACGGTGCCAAGTGGTTCGTCGGCAAGGGCACGAAGGGCAGCAAGGGCACCAAGATCTTCGCCCTCACCGGCCGCGTCAAGAATACCGGCCTAGTCGAAGTGGCCATGGGCACGCCCCTGCGCACCATTATCTTCGACATCGGCGGCGGGCCGAGCGACGGTGTGCCCATCAAAGCCGTGCAGACCGGCGGCCCCTCCGGGGGATGCCTGCCCGTCGAGAAGTTCGACCTCCCCCTTGACTTCGACACCCTCGCCGAAGCGGGCTCGATGGTCGGCTCCGGCGGCATGGTCGTGATGGACGAGCGCACCTGCATGGTGGACGTCGCCAAGTACTTCCTCGCCTTCCTCCAGGATGAGTCATGCGGCAAATGCGTCCCCTGCCGCATCGGCATAGACCGCATGCTCGAAATCATCACCGACATCACCGAAGGCCGCGGCCGGCCCGAGCAGCTCGATCTCCTCCAGGAACTCGCTGAAACCGTGCGCGAGACCTCTCTCTGCGCCCTGGGCAAGACCGCCCCTAACCCGGTGCTCTCCACCCTTCACTACTTCCGCCAGGGATACGAGGCACACATAGCCCAAGCTCGCTGCCCGGCCGGTGTCTGCCGCGCCCTGATCGAGTACGTCATTGACGAGGAGCAGTGCAAGGGCTGCGGCTCCTGCCTGCGGGCCTGTCCGCGAAATGCCATATCCGGGGAGAAGAAGCAGCCTCACGTCATAGACCCCAACACCTGCGAGCGATGCGGAATCTGCGTTTCCGAATGCCAGTTCGGAGCCATCGTGCTCAAGTAGCGAGGTTCAGATGCAGCCATACGTGACCCTAACCATAGACGGCGCCACGGTCCGCGCCTCCAGAGCAAAGAGCGTGCTCGATGTCGCCATCGAATATGGCATCTGCATTCCCCACCTCTGTCACCTTCCCCAGATGTCCGACCTCGCCGCCTGCCGCCTCTGCATCGTGGAGCACGTCCGCAACGGCCGCTCCGAGGTGACGACCTCCTGCACGCTCCGCGTTCAGGACGACATGGTGATCCGCACCAACACCGAGAAGATCAGAAAGCTCCGCCGCAACATCGCCGAGCTGCTCGTCGCCGAGGCCCCCAACTCCCGCGCCATCCAGGACATAGCCGTGCGCTGTGGCGTCAAGCAGGTCCGCTACCCGTTCCGCAACAAGAACTGCGTGCTCTGCGGGCGCTGTGTGCGCGTCTGCACGGAGATGTGGAGCGCCAGGGCCATCGGCTTCGTCGGCCGGGGCAAAGACCGCCACGTTGACTTCCCCTTCGGCGTCCGCCCCGACTTCTGCAAGCAGTGCGGGTCGTGCGTCCAGCTCTGCCCCATGACCATAACGCCCTGCGACGGCCCCATGAACCCCGGCGAAGAGCGCCTCTGCGGAAAGTGCGAAGCCCAGCTCCTGGTCACCGAGCGAATGCCCGATTCCTGTGTCTGGTGCCAGCTCGGCAGTGGCTTCAGCTGCGCCCGGTACGCGTCGTAGGGGAGGACCCCGCGCGCGCCAGCCAATACCCCTCGCTCACCCCGACTCGGAGGCGGCCCTCTGCTTTCTCTCCAAGTACTCGTGTATAGCCCTCGCCGGCCGCTTGCCATCCCCCATCGCCGCAAACACCGTCCCCGCGTCATTCGCGATATCGCCCCCCGCGAAGACCCCGGGCATGTTCGTCTCCCCGGTCTCGGGATTCACGACCAACCGGCCGTCCTTCCGCGTTTCGAGATCCGGCTCGCTCCGCGGAAGCAGCGGATTCGGCGACTGGCTGACCGCCACGATTACCGTATCTACGGGCACGTCGAACTCGCTCCCCTCCACCGCTACCGGCCGCCGCCGCCCGCTCGCGTCGGGCTCGCCCAGCTCCGCGCGGAGACACTCAACCGCGCGCACATGCCCCTCCTTATCCCCCAGCATCCGCACCGGAATCGTCAGCTCCCTCAAAACCACCCCCTCCGCCAGCGCGTTCTCCACCTCCTCCGCCCGCGCCGGCATCTCCGCCCGCGTCCGCCGGTACAGGAGACTCACCTCCGACCCCAGCCTTAGTGCCGACCGCGCCGAGTCCATCGCCGTGTTCCCGCCCCCGATCACCGCAGTCCGCTTGCCCACTCGCACCGGCGTCCGGTACTCCGGAAACCGATACGCCTGCATCAAGTTCACCCGCGTCAGAAACTCGTTCGCCGAGTACACCCCCGCCAGATTCTCCCCTGGAATGTGCAGAAACCACGGCAGCCCCGCCCCCGTTGCCACGAAGAACGCCTCGAACCCCTCCTCCCTCAGCTCATCGAGCGTAACCGTCTTCCCCACCAGCACATCCGTCTCGATCTCCACCCCCAGGCTCTCCACATACGCTACTTCCTGGTCCAAGATCTCCCGCGGCATCCGAAACTCTGGAATCCCGTAGCGCAGCACCCCTCCCGGCGCGTGCAGTGACTCGAAGATTGTCACCCTATAGCCATACCGCGCTAGGTCCGCGGCTGCCGTCAATCCCCCCGGCCCCGAACCGATCACCGCCACCTTCACACCCCTATGATCGCCCTCCCGCTCACGTCTGTTCGGCAGGACCTTGCCTCCTGCCACCGCACCGCGGCCACCTTGCTCACTAAGAACCCCGGCCCCATGCTCCCTGTCCCAATCCGCGACAAACCGCTCCAGCGCCCCGACCGCCACCGGGTCACCTTGCCGCGCCAGCACGCACACCTCCTCACACTGCGTCTCCTGGGGACACACCCGCCCGCAGATCCCCGGCAGGTTGTTCCTATCCTTCAGCACCCTCACTGCTTCCGCAAATCGCTTCTCCTTCAGCGCCAGAATGAACCCTGGAATGTCAACCCCAACCGGGCATCCCTCCACACACGTCGGCCGCTTGCACTGCAGGCACCGGCGGGCCTCCGCCAGCGCCGCCTCCTCATCGAACCCCAGCGCCACCTCCTCAAAATCCCTCGCGCGCTCCTTCGGGTCCCGCCTCGGGAGCGGGTTCCTCGGTTCCGGCTTCTCGCGCTTCTTCCCGGCCGCCTCAGTCTTCCTCGCCATCGCTCACCTCAGCGCGATTCCCCGCCCGACCCTCCGTCGCTCTCCTCAAGCTCCTCCGCCGCCTCCTCCAGCCGGCACCGCTCCTCCTCCTCCAGGAACGCCTTCTTCCGCTTCGCCAGCTCGTCGAAATCCACCAGATGCCCATCGAAGTCCGGCCCGTCAACACACGCGAACTTCACCTCGCCCCCGACCGTCACTCTACACCCCCCGCACATCCCCGTGCCATCCACCATGATCGGGTCCAGGCTCACCAGCGTCGGCAACTCATATCCCTTCGTCAGCTCTGCCGTCGCCCGCATCATCGGGATCGGCCCTATCGCAATGCAGTAATCGAAGTGCTCCCCATGCTCGAGCAGCCCCCGCAGCACCTCCGTCACCAGACCGTGGTGCCCAACCGATCCGTCATCCGTCGCCAGGTGAAGTGCCGCGCTCAGTCGCCGAATCTCGTCCACATAGAACAGCAGCTCCTTTGTTCGCGCGCCCAAGATCGAGACCATCTCGTTCCCCGCCTCCGCAAAGGCCCCTATCTCGGGGTAGATGAACGCGATCCCCACGCCCCCCGCCACACACACCACCCTCCCATACCGACGCGCCTCCGTCGCCTTCCCCAACGGTCCCAGCACATCCGCCAAACGATTTCCGACCTCCAATCCCGCCATCTGCTGTGTCGAAGCCCCAACTGCCTGGAACACGATCGCTATCGTGCCCCTCTCGGCGTCTTTCTCAGCGATCGTCAGCGGTATCCGCTCCCCGTGCTCGTCGGCTCGCACCATCACGAACTGCCCCGCCCTTGCCTTGCGAGCCACTCGCGGCGCCTCCACCTCCAACCGCGTCACCCCCGGCGCCATCGCGGTCTTCGACACAATCCGGAATCTGCTCATTGTCCTCTTCATCCACCCTCCTGCCGGCATTCACACACCTACTCCCTGCGGCATGCATTCGCAACACAGCACTACATCCCCGCAAAACGCGGAGTAGGGGAGGACCCGCTTCATCCTCCCCATCCCTCGAGAACTGCCGCCCGTATACTTCTTTCCACTCGACTCCCCGCCCTACACCCACCTCGCCAGCAGGCCCATCCCGTACAGAGCCTGCGCCTCGGCCTCGTCTCCGGTCGCCACCGTCACCGGCTCCCCACACATGCTCCGCCCCGCCGCCTCCCCCTGGGCCGACGCCCGCTGCCAACCATACCCGATTGGATGCCGCCTCCCACTAATCTCCAACTGTGCCACATCCCCGGCCGCATAGACATTCTCGTCCGTCGTCTGCAACTGCCCGTTCACCACCACACCCTCGGCAAGCGAGATACCCGACCCAACGAGAAAGTCCACCTCCGCCCTTTGGTCGAGCGCAAATCCTACAATCTCTCCCTCGACCTCTCGGCCCTCCCGTGTCTTCACACCGATCGCCCGGCCGCCCTCGCCCGCCACCTCCGCCGGACCATCCAGCGCAACCACCTTCACACCGTGCTGCTCCAGTGCCTTCTCGACCATCTCCCCCTTCACCTGGAACAGCGCCGGAAACCACGGGCTCTCATCCGGAACTATCATCGTCACTTCCAGCCCCCTCAGGCGCAGCGCCCTTGTCAGCTCCACCCCCTGCAGGCCGCGTCCCACCACCGCCGCCGTCCTCGCTTCCTTCGCCCACTCGGCCGCTCTCACCGCCTCCGCATAGGTGCTGAACGGCGTCACTCCCTCTAGTTCGGTCCCCCGGATCCTCGGCAGCTTCGGCTTCACTCCCGTCGCGACCAGCATCTTATCGTACGCCGCCTTCTCACCATCGGCCGTCCCCACCGTCTTCGCTTGCCGGTCGATCTCCGTCACCCTCTTCCCGGTCCTCAGGCCGATGTTCTTCGACTTCGCCGTCGCCCCGAAGTCCCGCCACAGACGCTCCTCTTCTATTCGACCTGCCACGAAGTCCGCCAGCAAGGGGCGCATATAGAACGGCCGCTCCTCCTCCGCAATCAGCGTGATGGAGTCCTCCGGGCGCAGCGATCGAATAACCTCCGCCGCCTGCGTCGCCGCGATGCCCCCGCCGAGCACCACATATCGTGCCATGGCTCTCTCCCCTCCCGGGCTTCGCTTGCCACTGCTTCCCACTTCTGCTTCTCGCCTGTTTCCCGCCCCATCCTTCTCTTCCTGCTTCTGGAAAGCACATCGCCCATGCAGGAAGATACCCAGCCCCTACAGAAGCCCTCTCACCATAGCCCTGTTGGGTGCCGCGCGGTTGGGCTCATATCTCTCACGGAGAGTTGAAGAGTTTGGCCCCTGCTAAGCGCTTCTGGCCCGCTGTCATCCTCGCGGCTGCCGCCCTCTGGTGCGCACCCCCGGCCATCGGCGGCCGCCAGGCCTATACGGCCGAGCGGGCCGCTATGGTGGAGCGACTGCGCTCTCTCGGGATCCGGAGTGAGCGCGTCCTCGACGCCATGCGGAAAGTGCCCAGACATCTCTTCGTCGCAGAAACCGACCGCGACCGTTCCTACGAAGATGTAGACCTTCCAGCCGGCGCCGGCCATCTCTGCTTGCGCCCCTACGTTACTGCTATCGCGATTCAGGCCCTCAACCTGAAGCCCGGCCGCAAAGTGCTTCAGGTGGGCACATCATCCGGCTATTGCACAGCCGTTCTCAATGAGATGACCCCACAGGTCTACGTCATAGACAGCAGGCCCGAGGCGATCGAGTTCGCCCGGGCCCGGGTTCGCGAGGCGGGGCGTTCCTCCGTCACCTGGAAGAACGGTCACGCATGCCACGGGTGGAGCGAGAACGCGCCCTATGATGCGATTATCGTAACCTGCGCCACCCCAAAAGTGCCCGACGAGCTTGTCCGCCAGCTTCGCGACGGCGGCCGTATGATTGTCCCCATCGGACTCGGCCCCGAACAGACTCTCATGTGTCTCCGAAAAAGTGACCGCATGATCTGCACAAAGATAATGACCCTGCGCGTTGACCCCATGCGGTGCGTTCACCCTAACCCGTGATCCGCGCCCGCGACCCCTCACTCCTATGAACCAGGTGGATTTCTTTATCATCGTCATCCTCCTACTCTCCGCGCTCTCCGGCGCCCGGCGCGGCATCGTCAGCTCTGCCGGAGACATCATCTCCCTCGTCCTGGGCCTGATCCTCGGAGCGCTCGCCTATCCCCTCGCCGCCGCGCCCGTACGCTGGATCTTCGCGCCCCCAGATCCCATCGCCGGCGCGCTCGGCTTTCTCATCGTCGCCATCCTTACCGTAATTCTCGCCGGATGGGGGTTCTCGTTTCTCGCCCGCCGGTTCGAGCTCTCCAAGCTAACCAACCGCCTCGGCGGCGCCGTCTTCGGCGTCCTCTTCGGCTCCCTGCTCGCGGCCGTTCTCGTCCTCGCCTCCGGCATTCTTCCCGGTGCTGCCCCACCCATCAGCAAATCCACCCTCGGCCCCCGAATCATCGCACTCGTCCCCCATCTCCACGAGAACATGGAGTCCTTGGGCGTTCCCCTCCCCAAGCTCGTGCGCCTCCCCGACGACTATCGCGACGAGCTGCGCGGCATGAATCGCGGCCTTCAGTTCCTTCGCCTCAACTTCTTACGACTCGACGGCGCCACCTGCATCAACTGCCGATCCCCCGTTGACTTCACCGGCTACCACTTTTCCCACGGCACCATCATGTCCCCTCAGTTCGTCTGCCCCAACTGCGGCCGCACCAGCGACGGCTGCCAGACCTTCCAGGGATTCCATCGCATCTACGGCGTCTGCCCTGTCCCCCTCGCCAGGCAGGGCATCCTCTTCGACTGCGGCGTCTGGACCAACGGCTGGTGGACGGTGCCCAACGGCCCCTGTCCCGTGTGTGGTAAGGAATACCGGCAACCCCCGGATACGCTGGCCGGCCCTGCCTTCCGGGCCCGCGCGTCCCCCGTTCCCCCCGACTACCGATCCTCAGAGAGAAGCTGGCGAAAGTCGAACACCCCAAGCTCCGTGCACCACTCCCCGAAAGTCGCCCGCCGTTCCCCCGCGTATTCCTGAATGAGTTTCACCCCCTCAGGAATCAGGCGCAGCTTCTTGCCCAGCGGACACGGCAGCCACTCCACCCGCCCGAAGAGACGGCAAATCAGCGGCCGCGCCGGATACACGATACAACCCCGCTTCGTCACATCGTAGAACAGGCACGCCTCAGTCTCAATGTCCTCAAACCAAACCACTCGCTTCTCCTGCTCCATCACCCGGGTCACCTGCCTCGCATCCAACCCCCGGAGATGCTCCACCACGCGCTCGAACTCCGGCTGCGTCATCTGCACCCCCGCAACGCACCGCAGCCCACATTCGTGACATCCGTCACACGGGTTCTCGCTCGCCGCCTCTTCCATCACGCTCAACTCCGCCAGCCTACCATACTTCCCCTCGCTTCCGGTGCCCTGCCTCTCTATCATATACCCTACACATCGGCCAGATCAACGCCGCCGGCCCTCCTTAGTCCCTCGCGCTGGCTATTCGGTTTGACAACCCCCTCCCATGCTGCTACAATACGCCAATTATCTGGCGGCGGACCGGAAGGGGCTGGCAGCCGAGTGGCTTGCTTCCCCCGCCGGCTCTCGGGTGAGGCGGCCCGGAGACGGCTCCTCTCCCGTATGGCGACAGGCAGGTGCCCGACCCCGTGTCAGCCGCGCGCACACCGGGCGTATGGATGCGACTTCCGCTCCCGAACGAGGTCCCGAGGACGCTGGCTATTCTATACCATTCGAACAGCTCCCCTCGGTCCTCACATACTAGCTCTCAAACAAGGAGGGCAGTGCTCGTATGGAGATAGCAATCGGTCGCGGACGGAAAGCGCGGCAGGCCTTCGGCTTCGACGATGTCGCGCTCGTCCCCGGGACCACTACCCTTGACCCCGAGGATGTGGACCTCAGCTGCGAGATCGCCGGCCTTCACCTCGACCTCCCCGTCCTCGCCTCCGCCATGGACGCGGTCGTTGATCCCCGCTCCGCGGCCGTCCTGAGCCAACTCGGCGGCCTGCCCGTGCTCCACCTCGAGGGCCTCCAGTGCCGCTATGAAGATCCCGACCCAGTGCTCGGCCGGATTGCCTCCGCTTCCCCCGAGGAAGCCGTCACCGTGATGCAGGAGGCTTACCGCGAGCCCCTCAAGGACAAATTGGTCGAGCGCCGCGTCGCCGAACTGAGAGACAAGGGTGCCAAGGTCGCCGTCTCTCCCACCCCGATCTTCGCCCACCGCGCCGCGGAGATCATCGGTCCGGGCAAGATAGATGTCTTCGTCGTCGAGGCCACCGTGATCACCGCCCGCCATATCTCCTCCCGCTACGAGAGCCCCGACTTCAGGCGCCTGGCCGACATGGTCCAGGCGCCGGTCCTTGTGGGCAACTGCAATAGCTATCAGGCAGCGCTTGACCTCATGCGCGCCGGCGCCGATGGCGTCCTCGTGGGCGTCGGGCCGGGCGCCGCCTGCACGACCCGGCGGGTCCTCGGCATCGGCGTTCCCCAGATCACCGCCGCCGCCGACTGCGCCGCCGCGCGAGACGATTACGAGCGCGAAGCCGGAAAGCGCGTCCCCATCATACTCAATGGCGGCATGCGCGTCGGCGGAGACATCGCCAAGGCCATAGCCGCCGGAGCCGACGCCGTCATGATCGGATCTCCGCTCGCCACTGCCGAGGAGGCCCCTGGCCGCGGCTACAATTGGGGCATGTCCACCGGCCACGCGGGCCTTCCCCGGGGCACCCGCATCCACCTCGGCATCGCCGGCTCCATGAAGGAAGTCCTCCTAGGCCCCGCGCGCCGCGACGACGGCACCATGAACCTCTTTGGCGCCCTTCGCCTCTCTATGGCTTCCTGCGGCGCCCGCAGCCTCAGCGAGATGCAGCAGACCGAAATCATCGTCGCTCCGGCCCTCACCAGCGAGGGCAAGGCCGTCCAGCGCGCCCAGGGAGTCGGAGGCACCCGCTAGCGGAGCGCCAAAGAGTGCATTCATGACGAACGACTCTTCAGTCAAACCGGAAGGAATGGTTGTCGTCCTCGACTTCGGCGCCCAGTACGGCCAGCTCATCGCGCGCCGCATCAGAGAGTGCCACGTCTACTGCGAGATCCTTCCCCACGACACTCCGACCTCCGAGATCCTCGCCCGCAGCCCCAAAGGTATCGTCTTCTCCGGCGGCCCAAGCAGCGTCTACGACGACGGCGCCCCCCTCTGCGACCCTGCGCTCTTCGAAGCCGGCATCCCCATCCTCGGCATCTGCTACGGCGTCCAGCTCATGGCCAAGATGCTCGGCGGAAAAGTCGGCGGCAGCGCCCGCCGCGAGTATGGAAAGACCGAGATCGCCGTCCTCGACCACAGCGACCTCTTCCAGGACCTAAACCCTCGCCTCATCGCCTGGATGAGCCATGGCGATCGCGTCGACCAAGTCCCTCCCGGCTTCGTCGAGACCGCCCGCACCACCAGCGCGCTCGCCGCCATGTCCGACCGCTCCCGCAAGCTCTTCGGCGTGCAGTTCCACCCCGAAGTCGTCCACACGCCCTGGGGAGTTGAGGTCTTCCGCAACTTCCTCTATCGCCAGT
>CP070816.1:1402560-1405938 GCA_020344235.1 Armatimonadota bacterium | reverse complement strand
GTCTCCATAGACCAGAAATCCACCACCCGCAACCCGCGCTCCACCGTCGCCACGGTCACCGAGATCTACGACCACATGCGCCTGCTCTGGGCCCGCATCGGCCGGCCGCACTGTCCGGAATGCGGCCAACCCATCGAGAAACAGACCTCCGAGCAGATCGTGGATCAGGTGCTCCAGCTTCCCGAGGGCTCCCGCCTCCTCATCCTCGGGCCGGTCGTGCGCGGCAGGAAGGGCGAGTATCGCCAGATATTCGAGGACATCCGCCGCGAGGGGTTCGCCCGGGTTCGCGTGGATGGCAATGTGGTGGACCTGTCCGAGGCGGGAGAGCTGCGACTCGCGCGCTACAAGCAGCACAGCATAGAGATCGTTGTGGACCGCGTCGTCGTCCGCCCCAGCGCGCGGAAGCGCCTCGCCGATTCGATGGAACTCGCCCTGCGCGTCGGCAGCGGTGTCGCCCTCGTCCAAGTCGTGGACGGCGAGGAGATGCAGTTCAGCGAGCGGTTCGCCTGTCTCAAGTGCGAGCGAAGCTTCGAGGAACTCCAGCCTCGCCTCTTCTCGTTCAACACTCCCCATGGCGCTTGCCCGGAGTGCATGGGGCTCGGCACCAGCAATGAACTCGACGAATCGCTCATAATCCCCGATCCCAGGCTTACCATCAACGAAGGGGCCATTCTGCCCTGGCGCAGCCTAAGCTCCCAGTATCACAAGGCGCTCCTCCGCGCGGTGTGCGATGAGTTCGAGATTGATCGCGACATGCCGATCAAGAGACTCTCCAAGCGCAAGCTCAAAGTCCTTCTCCGGGGTTCCGACGAACCCGTCCGCGTCCGGTTCCGGGGCCGCGGCGGCCGGCTCCGCGTCTACGACACCCGCTTCCTCGGCATTCTCCACTACCTGCGACGAGAGTACGAGGAGGGAGAATCCGAGACCGCGCGCTCCTACCTCGAAGCCTTCACAGCCGTCAAGCCGTGTCCCGCGTGCAGGGGCGCCCGCCTAAAGCCCGAGAGCCTCGCGGTGACCATTGATGGCAAGAACATCGCCGAGGTTTCCGCTCTCTCGATCCGCCGCGCCATGGAGTTCTTCGATAACCTGTCCCTGACCTCAAGAGAACAGCGGATCGCCCGTCAAGTGCTCAAGGAAATCCGGACTCGCGTCGGGTTCATGATAAACGTAGGCCTCGACTACCTCACCCTGGACCGCTCTGCCGCCACTCTCGCCGGCGGAGAGGCCCAGCGGATACGCCTTGCCACTCAGATCGGCTCCGGACTGATGGGCGTGCTGTACATTCTTGACGAGCCCTCCGTCGGGCTTCATCAGCGCGATAACCGCCGGCTCCTCGACACGCTCCTCGGCCTCCGCGACCTGGGCAACACTATCATCGTCGTCGAGCACGACGAAGAGACGATCCGCAGCGCGGACTGGGTTATAGACATCGGGCCGGGTGCCGGCGACCACGGGGGCAAGATCGTTGCCGTCGGCAGCGTCAAGGACATCTGTTCTGTTCCAGAGTCCATCACCGGAGATTACCTGGCCCGGCGGCGCTCTATCCCCATTCCACCGCGGCGGGAGAACAACGGCCACTTCCTCACAGTAAAGGGCGCCCGTCACCACAATCTCAAGAGTATAGATGTCGCCATCCCGCTGGGCGTGTTCACGTGTCTCACCGGCGTGTCTGGGTCCGGCAAATCTACTCTGATGGAGGATATCTTATACCGGCGCCTCGCCCACATGCTCCACGGCGCTCGCACGATCTGGGGAGATCACGAGGAAATCGTCGGCGTCCAGCGCATAGACAAGGTCATTGATATAGACCAGTCGCCCATCGGCCGCACGCCGCGTTCCAACCCGGCCACCTACACCGGCGTCTTCGACAAGATCCGCGCTCTCTTCGCCCAGACGCCGGAGGCGCGGATGCGCGGCTACAAGCCGGGCAGGTTTTCCTTCAATGTGCGGGGCGGCCGGTGCGAAGCTTGTCGCGGCGACGGCATCATCAAGATCGAGATGCATTTCCTGCCGGACGTCTACGTGCCCTGCGAGGTCTGCCGAGGCGCGCGCTACAACCGCGAAACCCTCGAGGTCCCCTACAAGGGCCGCTCCATCGCCGATGTCCTCAACATGACAGTTCGCGAGGCCGTGGAGTTCTTCAGAAATATCCCTCCCATCGCCAACAAGCTCCAAACGATCCACGACGTCGGCCTGGACTATGTCAAGCTCGGCCAGCCGGCCACCACTCTCTCCGGCGGCGAGGCCCAGCGCGTCAAGCTGGCCGCCGAGCTGTCTCGACGTGACACCGGCCGCACGCTCTACCTGCTGGACGAGCCGACAACCGGACTCCACTTCGCCGACATCCAGAAACTGCTCGACGTGCTGCACCGCCTCACGGCTTCGGGAAACACGGTCCTCGTGATTGAGCACAACCCCGATGTCATCAAGTGCGCCGACTACATCATAGACCTCGGCCCGGAAGGCGGCGACGACGGCGGATACGTTGTCGCCGAGGGCACTCCGGAGCAAGTAGCTCGAGTCCGCGCGTCTCACACCGGCAAGGTGCTGAAGAAGACGCTGCCTGTCTCCGCTCGGCGCCGCGCGCGCCGGAGACGGCGGCACTGACGGTGCCTTCCGCCGGCCGAGCAGACCTGCTCCTCGTCAACGGGCGCATACTAACCATGGCCAGGAAGCCCGCGCGGGCACTGGCGCTGTCCGGCGATCGGATCCTTGCGATTGGGGGGGAAGATGTTCTCTCGCTCCGCGGCCCCCGGACACGTCTCATAGACCTCGAGGGACGACTTGCGCTTCCGGGGTTCACCGACAGCCACCTCCATCTCGCCGGGCTTGCTCGCCGGCTCTCCGAGCTGGACCTCACTCGCGCACAGACGCTTGCGGAGGCCCAGCGCGCCGTGCGCGCTCGTGCACATCGCACTCCTCCGGGCAAGTGGATCACCGGCCGCGGGTTGGACAAGAACCGCTGGGGCGGCGCATTCCCGAACCGACAGCACCTCGACGAAGTTGCCCCGGACAACCCCGTGGCGCTCACGACTCGTGACGGGCATTCCCTCTGGGTGAACTCGCTCGCCCTCAAGCGCTGCGGCATCGGCCCCAGAACGCGCGCGCCGGCCGGGGGCCGGATTCTCCGTGACAGCCGGGGATATCCCAGCGGCATTCTTCTCGAAGCGGCCACCCGGCTCGTGGACCAATCTCTCGCCTTTGCCCGCGCACATGCAGTGCCGTCCTCCAGCGATCTCGTGCGCGCCCTGCGCTCCCTCCTTCGGCTCGGCATCACTTCCGTGCACCTCATGGAGGAAACGCCGCTCCTCCATCCGCTGCAAGACCTGCGAGAGAGCGGCGATCTCTGCCTCCGAGTCACCCTCTACCGCAGCCGAG
>CP070816.1:1394255-1402460 GCA_020344235.1 Armatimonadota bacterium | reverse complement strand
TGAACCGCGCCGCCACCTCCGCCACCCGCCCCGCCCCGTTCGTGATCACCACGAACTGAATCACCACCAGAATCACGAACACCACCAGCCCGACCACATAGTTGCCCCCGACCACGAACCCCCCGAACGCCGCGATCACCACCCCCGCATTCGCGTGCAGCAGGATCAGCCGCGTCGCCGACACATTGATCGCCAGCCGGAACAGCGTCATGATCAGCAGCAGCGAGGGGAACACCGAGAACTGCAGCGGGTGTGTCGCGTACGCCGTCATCAGCAGCACCATCAGCGCCAGCCCCACGTTCACCACCAGCAGCGCGTCCAGCATCCAGTGCGGCAGCGGAATGACCAGCATCGCCACGATCAGCACCGCGCCCCCGGACACCATCAAGTCGCTGTGCCGCGCCAGCCCCTGCTGCAGCGCCGACATCCCAACCAATCCCCTGCTCGCTCTTACCTGCGACACCTACCCCCCTCCTACCTAGTGGGTCCCCGCCCCGTAATCCGATACACGAACGCCAGAATCTCCGCCACCGCCTGGTACAGCTCCGGCGGAATCTGCCGCCCCACCGCAACCGACCGATACAGCGCCCGCGCCAGGTCCGGACTCTCCGTCACCGGCACCCCGTGCTTCCTCGCCTGCGCCTTGATCCGCTCCGCCATCAGCCACCGCCCCTTCGCCACCACCACCGGCGCCGGCATCTTCTCCACCTCGTAGCGCAGCGCCACCGCGATCTCCACCGGGTTCGTCACCACCGCCGTCGCGTGCTTCACCGCCTCCAGCATCCGGTGCCGCGCCAGCGCCCGCTGCTTCTCCCGCACCCGCGACCGCGTCAGCGGGTCGCCCTCCGTCCGCTTGTACTCCTCCTTCAGCTCGTAGCGCGACATCCGCAGATTCTTGTCGTACTCCCGCCGCTGGTAGATGTAGTCCGCCACCGCCACCACGACCATCACCCCCGCCACCCGCAGCAGCAGCCCCCAGATCAGCACGCCGATCCCCGCCGCAGCTCCCAGCGCGCTCCCCTGCGCCAATCCCAGCACCGACTCCCACCGCCCCCGCACGAACAGGAACACCACCGCGCCCACCGCCGCCAGCTTCACCAGCGACCGCACCAGCGAGAACATCCCTCGCCGCGAGCAGATCCGCTTGATCCCCTCTATCAGGCTCAGCCGCCGCCACGAGGACCCCAGTGGATGCGCGCTGATCAGGAACCCGCTCTGCCCCAGGTTCACCGCGGCCGCCGCCGCGCACGCCCCCGCCGCCACCGGCAGCACCATGCGCCCCCCACACGCCAGCGCCGTCTCGATCAACTGCACCGTCGCCCCCACCGTCGGCTCCCATCTGCCGCACTCTCCCATCCCCCACAGCGCCGTCTCCCTCGCCGCCTCCACCACACTCGGCCATCCGAGCCGCAGCCCCAGCAGCGCGCCCAGCAGCCCCGCCGCGCCCGCCAGCTCCCCGCTCCGCGGCACCTCTCCTCGCTGCCGCGCCTCCTCCCGTCGCCGGGGAGTAGCTTGCTCTGTCCGCTCCTCCGCCATCCCCTACCGCCCTCCCCGCCCTCCTAGCCACCCCGCCGGACCCTGGCCGTTCTGCCGAAGGTCCGCCTCTGGCGGATTGGGCGCGGTCTCCCGACCGCGCCAGCCGTTCCCCGTTCCCGTCGTAGGGCAGGAGCGTGTCTCCTGCCCATGCTGTAGATCGGACATGCGCCAGCATGCCCGACCGTCGTCCCCTCCCACTCCCATCCTCCTACCTCCCCCCCACCCGCACCGCCGTCACGATCCCCTCCATCATCGCTACCAGCCCTCGCTCCGCACTCACCAGCAGCGGCAACGCCAGCAGCGTCGCCCCCAGCCCCACCGCCAGCTTCACCGGAAACCCGATCGCCAGCAGGTTCATCTGCGGCGCCGCCCGCGTCAGCAGCCCCAGCGCGAAGTCGGCCAGGATCACCGCTCCCACGATCGGCGCCGCGATCCGCACCGAGGTCGCGATCAGCGACCCCACCACCTGCGTCAGCGCCGGCCCGCACAGCGCCGACCCCGTGCCCAGCGGCACCGCCACAACGCTCGCGCCGAGCCCTCGCAGCACCGCGTGATGCCCATCCGCCGCCAGGAACACCAGCCACGCCACACTTATCTGAAGCTGTCCGATCACCGATGTCCGCTCCCCCGTCTGCGGCGACACCACCCCCGCGAATCCGAACGCCGACTGCATGTCCGCCAGCTCGCCCGCCATCTGCACCGCGGCGAAGATCAGCCTCGCCCCGAACCCGAGCCCCAGCCCCAGCACCAGCTCCCCCGCCGCCGCCAATCCCATCTCCAGCGCGGTTCCTCCCTCCGGCGCTCTGTCCACCGTCGGCGCCAGCACCAGCGCGACCATCACCGCCAGCGCCGCCTTCAGTCGCGCCGGCACCCGCTCGCTCCCCACCAGCGGAGCCACCGCCGTCACTCCCCCCACTCGGCAGAGCAGCAGCAGATGGCCCGCGATTTGCGGCAGATCAATCGTCAGCCTCAACATCGCACTCTACGGCCCCACGCTCGCCATCTCTCTAAGCACCCAGCCCGCAAAGCTCACCATCGTCCGCAGCATCCACGGCGCGCTCAGCAGCCCCGCCGCCGCCATCGCCGCCAACTTCGGGATGAACGTGAGGGTGAACTCCTGAATCTGCGTCGCCGCCAGCACGATGCTGACGATCACCCCGATCACCAGCCCCGCCGCCAGCATCGGCGCGCACACCGACAGCCCCGTCACCAATGCCCCTCTCCCCAGCTCCAGCACGGCCGCTTCCCCCATCTCTCAACCCCCTACCCAAAGCTCGCAACTACGCTCTCCACCACCACCTGCCACCCGTTCACCAGCACGAACAGCAGGATCTTGCAGGGCAGAGAAATCACCACCGGAGGCATCATCATCATCCCCATTGACATCAACATCGTCGCCACCACCATGTCTATCACCACGAAGGGAATGAAGATCATGAACCCCATCGTGAACGCCCGCTTCAGCTCCCCTACCATGAACGCCGGCACCACCACATACGTGGGTATGTCGTCGGGCGTCTCTGGCCGCGGCACCTTTCCCAGCCTCACAAACAGCGCCAGCTCCGACTCCGACGTCTGGCGCAGCATGAACTCCCGCACCGGCCGCACCGCGCGCCCCGCCGCCTCCTCGTACCCCACCTCCTGCCGCGAGTACGGCTGCACCGCCTCCTCGTTCACCGCCTGCCACACCGGCGCCATCGTAAACACCGTCAGAAACAGCGCGATCCCCACCAGCACCATGTTCGGAGGAATCTGCTGTGTTCCCAGCGCGCTGCGCGTGAACGACAGCACGATCAGAATGCGGGTGAACGACGTCACCATGATCACCAGTGCCGGCGCCAGCGTCAGTACTGTCAGCAGCGCCAGGATCTGCAGCGTCGCGGGCAGCGCCTGCGCCGGCTCCGTCCCGCCGATGCTGATCGTCAGCCCCGGCAACTGCGCCTCCCTCGGCAGCCCTCCCTCTTGCGCCGCCAGCGCCGGCAGCGCCTGTGCCGTCGCCATCAGACATGCCAGCGCGCCCGCGGCCGTCCTCATCCCACCCACCCCCCGCTCTCCGTTCCGCGCAGCGCGCGCGCCGCTTCCAGCAGCCGCTCCGTGCGTGTGTGGGCCTGCGCGCCGTCGTTCTGCGATGTCGCCCTCCTCGTCGGCCCGAGCAACTGCCCCAACGTCGAAGCGAACGAGGCGAAGTCCCGGCAGAGACGTGAGGCCTGGCCGCGCGATGTTGCCGCGCCACTCGCGACCGGCTCCTGCTCCGCCGTCACATCGGCCAGCATCACGACCTGCGACGCCGTGGAAGCAATGAAGAGGGTCCGCCGGCCCACCGATACCAGATGGACCGCCCGGTTCTGCCCCAGCACGGCCGTCTCCAACACCCGCAGCCTTCCCCCCCTGCCCGGCCGCCACCCATGCCGCGCCAGGTGAAGGTAGCGCGCCGCCGCGGTCGCCCCTACTGCCAGCGCAACCGCCAGCCCCACCTTCACACCGATCCCCGACACCAACCCCACCGACTCCACGTTCCCCTCCCCCCGGTCACAAGCTCACCGCTGAGGGTGACTCAACATGGGTGCCAGGAGGCGCGGAGTGGGGGAGGACGTCGCGTCGCGAGCGGTTGTGCCGCCTGCGGCTGCGCCGTCCGGACGCGAAAAACGCGCCCGCGGGCGGCCCTCTCCGGCAGATCCCCCCTCACCGGAGAGCGACGCGCCCTGCGCGCGCTTCTTCTCTGTGTCCCCTCTTTTCCCCACGGTCCACGCCCCTGGTCATCTTCTCGGCTCTCGCCCCTGGTCATGGCGTTCGCTCGGCAGGTGACCTTCGGCCGGCAGCGAACCTCTGAGAGCCGCGTCGTGCCTATTCCATAGATTCGAGGGCTTTTGAGATCAGGCCGATAGATCCGGGCCGCAGACCACCATCGCCCCGCTGCCAATCGCCGCGCCCGGCGCCCCCAGCCCGGGTGCGGTGTGCCGAGCGCCTACCTCGCGCCAGCGCCCCCAACCGGTGCCACAAGAGATTTCGCCGGTGCCCGACTCTCTGCGAGGAGGAGTATTATTCCTCACCGTGGTATCTATGGACTGCCTGTCTCATGCGCCGGTCTCGCCGTTGCGCGGAGGCATAACACCTGGCCGATACACCCGGCTAATCTAGGAGGAGCAAACATGCGAGGACTGAGCAGGTTACTGCTGCTGTCGCTCTCGGCGGCGCTGCTGGCTGCCGTCGCAAGCCCCGCGCAAGCGTGCGTTGGGGCTCGGCCCCTGGGGATGGGCCTTGCCTTCGTTGCCGTCGCGGACGATGTCAACGCAGCCTACTGGAATCCCGCCGGCTTGGTGCAGTTGGAGGACCCGGAGTTCACATACATGGGCAACATGAACGCCCGAGAGTATATCAACTACCAGGACTATCTCGCCTATGCAGCGCCAGTGGGAGACAACTCCGCCTTCGCCATAAGCTTCATCAAGGTAATGCCCATCGCGGACATCCTGACCCAGAAATGGTACTGGGTCTCGTACGCCGGAAAGATCAGCCCCAATACCTCACTCGGCGTCAACCTCAGACAGACTAGGAACCTGGTGGCTGTCGAAGGCCTCTCCGTTGACACCGATCTCGATGTTGATCTCGCGCTGTTCCACAGGCTGAGCGAAGATGCCACCTTCGGCCTTCTCATCCAGGCCGTGAACGCGCCGGACATCACCTTCAAGGAAGGCGAGTACGAGTACACCACTCACAGCATCGAGAACTGGCGTCCGAGCATTGCAGTGCACCCGGACCCCAACACGACCGTTGCTCTATCCCTCTACGATGCACTCAACAACGCGGAAGGCGGGGCCCGCCATTTCCGATTTGGCTTCGAGAGAGTCGTTGACTCCGGCCAAGGCCACTACCTGGCCTATCGCGCCGGCTACACCGGCATCATCCTCCTCGATGCTGAGGAAGAGCTCATTCCCAAAGGTCCCACCGTCGGCGTCGGGTACGGAACCGACAGGTTTCGCCTCGACGGAGCCTTTCTCAGAGGTGACTTCCACGACGCGTTCATGCTGAGCGTCACCGTCCCCCTCGGCTAGAAAGACTCCCGCGGTTCGCGGTCAAGCGGCCCCCGCCTTCAGCGGGGGCCGCTTCACTACTCTCCGCCGCGCCGCACCACTTCCATTTCCCCCGTCTCGGGTCGCCATGCGACAACATGCTCCCCCGGCGCGAGCGCCCGCGACGCCAGCACCTCGGGGTGGATCACCCCTCGCGCGTTCGTCGCGGATACCACCATGGCCCCCACCGTGGTTCCCACCCTGCCTCCGGTCGCAAGACTCAGGGCCTGCGGATAGCAGTTCCGGAAGACCGGCACGCCGAACTCCATCTCCGGCAATCCCTGCACATACAGCATCCGCACTTCTCCCGACTCGGAGAGGTCTCCCAGCACGCGTTCGCCGGCCGCAACGATCTCCTGCGCCACCACACCTCCCTGCCGCCACGGCACAACATACCAGATCGTCAAGGCAGCCGCCCCGATCACCACCGCGGCCGCCACCCCACCGCTTCTTCGCCAGCCGATACCCCTCCCGGCGCAGAGGTCCCCGAACAGCCACGCCAGTCCGATTGTTGGAAGATAGGCAAACCGACTGCCCGACATGTCGCCGGAGGTCGTCGCCGACAGCGTCCACACGGGAATCGCCGCCGCAAAGACATATCCCGTCCACAACCACAGACGCCAGGCCGGCACGTAGACCAGGCCCCTTATCCACCACAACACCGCCGCCGCCATCGGAAGCATCGCCGCGCACCACAGCCAGAGACCCAGCCCCTCCAGGAAGAGCGGCCGATGAACCGGGAAGAGAAAGTCTCCCATCTGGCGCAGCGGGGCCGAAGGGAAGGCGGTGTTCCAGAAGCTGAAGCTCGTGGGATATGTCACCAGTCCCCCGAAAGCGAAGTAGCGCCATGCCACACAGCACACGAGCACCAGGCCGTACCCGCCGACCGTGCCCGCGGCGCGGCGCCAGCGCGGCCGCGGGCCGTGCAGCGCAAGTCGCAGCAGCACTACTACCGGCAGCGCCAGCGCTGCTTCTTTGCTGAGCAGCGCCAGCAGGAACGCCGCAAGCGATCCGGACAGCACCAGCCAGCCGCCTCTCCCGGCCCCGCGCGCCAGGTGCGCTTCGAGCCAAAGCAGCGACACCAGGCTAAAGCCGACACAGAGCAGATCCGATCCGCAGCACACCCACGCCACCGGCTCCACGTGCAGGGGATGAACCGCAAAGAGCACGGCCGCCAGGAACCCCCCGTAACTGCTGCCGATCAGCCGCCTCCCCAGCGCGTACACCAGCAGCGAGTTGCCCGCGTGCAGCAGCAAGTTCAGCACGTGGTAGCCCGCCGGAGCGCCCGCCCACAGGTGCTCGCCCGCCCACCACACCAGCATGCTCACCGGCCGGTAGAATGTTACGAAAGCGGCGGAACGCATCGCCTCCAGCGGCCCGCTCGCCTCATGCGCGGCCGCCGCCAGTCCGAAGTCGTCGGAGAGAAAGCCAATCCTCAGGCTGTGAAGGTAGGGGAGAATCGCAGCGGCCAGCACCACACACCACGGCACCGCGGCAGGCCAGCGCCATCGCCGGACTTCCTCGCCTGGCGGCGGCCGCCACCCCATCAACGCCCGTCCCACTCCCGCCACCACGAGCAGACAGAGCTGGAGCACCTGGTAGCTCCGTGCCGCCGGCATCGAGGGGTCGATGATCCGCCGCACCACCACCAGCGCTCCGACCACGATCGCGGCGGCGAGAGTCGCCGCCCACTGATTCAACTTCCTCTCCGGGGTGCAGCGGCCCTTCGCCGGTTCTGCGCGCTGCTCAAGCGATTCTCCACGCGTCTCGCCCATCGCTCTTCAGGCCGTGTCCCCGGCTGCCTCACAGCCCCAGCAACTTGCTCGCGTTGCCTCCGAGAATCAGCCCGCGCTCCGAGTCGCTGAAGTGGCACAACTCGATCTGCTTCAGCGGAATCGCCGGGTGCAGCACCGGCCCATCGCTCCCTAGCAGCACCTTCTCCGGCCCGCAGATCTCCACCGCCATCCCGATCCACTGATGGAGGAACACGAACGCGGTGTCGAGATACAGGTTCTCTATCTGCTTGGCCTCGGTCGCGAGCAGCTTCACGAACCCGGGATTGAAGACCCCGAACCCGCCCATGTGCCCGCAGATCACCGGCACCTTCGGGTAGCTGCGCGCGAGATGGGTGATCGCATCGATCACCGCCAAGTCCGGAGTCGTGTGCAGCAGCAGCGGCCGGCCGTACTCGCCCATCATCTCCATGAACCACCGCGTCGGGAACCCGTCCCCCGACCCAGGGTGAATCTTCACCCCGCGGAAACCGTACATCTCGAAGCATCGCTGAAGCTGAGCTGACGCCCTCTCCCTATGGTTCAGGTTGACGCGCGCGTATCCGATCAGCTTGTCGGGGTGCGCCGCCACCGCCTCTCGCACTTCCTCTATCGCGGCCGCGTAGTCGACGTAGGCCACCGGCATCACGCAGGTCTTGTCCACGCCGGCCTCCGCCATCTGCTGCAAGACCACCTCCACCGATTGATCCACCTGATAGGTGTCGCTCAGCCTTTCCCCAAGCCCGATATGCGCGTGTGTATCAATGATCATCGCGGTCTCCCTCTTGCCGCGCACCCATTCGCCCTCTCTCTCCCGTAGCCCTGCT
>CP070816.1:1390451-1394155 GCA_020344235.1 Armatimonadota bacterium | reverse complement strand
GCGGTTATGTCAATGACAGCTTGTAGGACCCGCCACATGCTGGACCTTTGTGATCATAAGTCCGTTCTGTTAGTGACCTACCTCCGCGCGAGGACGACGGGGCCTCATGCTCCCCCCTCGTTCTCTTCTGCGCCCTCCTGCGAGGACCCGTCCACTACCGTTCCGTCCCGCAACTGCACTACGCGCTCCGCGCGGGAGGCGATGGTGCTGTCATGGGTGACCACGGCCACCGTCACTTTCCGGTCCTCGTGCAGCTGCTGGATCAGATCCATGATCGCTTCACCCGATTTGCTGTCGAGGTTGCCGGTGGGCTCGTCGGCGAGGATCACGGAGGGGTCGTTGACCAGCGCCCGGGCGATGGCCACCCGCTGCTGCTCACCCCCTGAGAGTTCGGTTGGGCGATGTCTCATCCGGTCCTGGAGATCTACGGCTCGCATTGCGGCCTCCGCCTGCGGGCGCCGATCCTTCTTCTTGACCCCGCCGTAGACCAGCGGGATCATCACGTTTTCGAGGGCGGTGAGGCGGGGCAGGAGGTTGTAGACCTGAAAGACGAAGCCGAGGCGCTTGTTGCGCAACTGGCTGCGGCGCCGGTCGGAGAGCTTGGCGACTTCGTCGCCGTCGAGCCTGTAGGATCCGACGGAGGGAGTGTCGAGCAGGCCGATGATGTTGAGCAGGGTGGTCTTGCCGGAGCCGGAGGGGCCCATGATGGCGACCATCTCGCCGTCGGCGATCTCCATGTCCACGCCGCGGAGTGCCGGCACCGGCACCCTGCCCATCAGATAGGTCTTCTTGATGTCCTTGAGCCGAATTAGAGGTGTCATCCATTCGTCTGTTGTCGTCATTTCTCTTCCTTTCATTCGTAGCGCAGGGCCTCCACCGGGTGGACTCTCGCTGCGGCGAAGGCGGGAATGAGGGACACGACGGTGCCCGCGATGACCGTGGCAAGCGCGCCGAGGCCGGCCCAGAAGACCGAGACGGAGATGGGCAGCCCGGCCCAGTTCCGCGTGGCCCAGCAGATCAGCGCGGCCACTCCGAGGCCGGCGCCCGCGCCTAGTGCGCTGAGCAGTACGCCCCGGGAGAGGAAGTGGAGGAGAACGTCGGCCCGCTGCGCGCCCAGAGCGCGCCGCACGCCCGTCTCTGTCATCTCCTCGTGCACGGAGACCAGCAGCATGTTGACGAGCCCAATCAGCGCGACGAGGAGCACCGCCAGTGCCCCCACCGCGCCGCGCACTGCGATGGCCTTGTGCTGCAAGATGAACTGCTTGGTGGTTTCAGGGATCTCCGCGCTGAACTTGATGCCCTTGCGGTAGTCCTCGGGCAGCATCGGGAGCAGAGCCTCCCGAAGCTGCGCCGCCGCCTCCGTATAGCCCCGCGGGTCAATGGGCTGGCCTTCTACGCGCACTTCGCCAAAGAGCCAGGCCCCGCCGTCGCGCTCGGCACGCGGTCGCAGTCCTGGATAGTACCCAATCGGCACGAAGACCTGCTTGACCCCAAAATACCCGGGCGGGTCCGGGCGCACCGCGATCACGGTGAACCTCCTCCCTGCGACGGACAGCGACTGCCCTATCGGGTCATGCCCCCCGAATAGCGACTCTTTCACGTCCGGGTTAATCACTACTACAGGCTCTTGGGCGCGGAATGCCTTGTCCACGTGTTCCCGCGCTTCGCCGTCTAGTTCAGGTTTCTCAGCGAAGGCCTCAGCCGTAGTGAACTTGACGTGGCCGAACGGCTCGATCCGCCCCCCGTGTGCCAGGCTCAGCACCAGTGCCACGTAGGGGAGCACCCCCGTCAAGAGGGGCGTCCGGCTCCGCAGACTTGCGAGCGCATCGGGAGCGCTGAATGCGTGCGCGAAAGCGTACCTGCACTCGTCAATGTAGCGCTGGTCGACCGGCTCGCGCAGCGCGGCGATGGGATCGACGGCGGCGGAAACGGTGTCCTGACCCAGCACGCGCCGCGCCTCCGCCTTCTCCTCACTCTCCAGGAGCGCGTAGTAGGAGGTCAGCACCACCAGCACAACCACGCCGAAGGCCACCTGGAGGCAAGTGAGCACGTGGCGCGTGCGGCGGGGCATGCCCGCGCGCTGCGCGATGGCCATCGCGGGATTGATCCGGGCGGCATCCGAGGCAGGGGCGAGCGCGGCGAAGGCTCCAGTCAGGAGAGCCAACACCATGGCGACTGCGACCGCCTCCCACGACACTGAGGGCGCGATCTCGGCGAGCTTCGGGAATTCCCTTCCCCCCGCTGTCAGCATCGCGTCCGCGAGTGGGTCGAGCACCGGCTGCCAGCGCGTGCTGAACGCCCCCGCGGCGGCGGCCGGGATGCCCGCGAGTGCCCCGAGCAGCGCGCCGCCCGCAGAGAGCATGACTGCAGCCAGCAGGTATTCACCACACACGCGGAGCCGGGAGGCGCCCAGGGCCCGGTGGATACCGATCTCCCGCGAACGCTCCGTGACCGACACGAAGAGCAGCGCGGCGATTCCGAGCCCGGCCGCGAGGAGCGCGCACAGCCCCGCCAGGCCGGCGTAGATGGTCGCCCGCGATCGGGCGTGCAGGGCCACCTCGCGCACCTGCCAAAGGGATCGGGTGAAGGGCCGCGAGCCATCCCCGCCAATGCGCCGGCGCAGCAGCCGCTCGATCTGGTTGACCGCCTCTTTCGTCTGCTTCGCGCGCACGAAGCAGTCCGTCGCCTCCCACCTCTGTGGGTCCACACGGAGGACCGCGCGCGCCCACGTCTCCGGAATGTAGACCGTGCGTGAGCCGATCATCCAGGGGGGGCGGCGGTTGCCCGCGATGACGCCGATTACCTCGAAGCGATGGCCATGCAGGCGCACGTGGCGGCCGGCCACCGGCGCAACTCCGAACAGCCACAGCCGCGCCTCAGTGGAGAGCACACACACCGGCGCCCGGCGCGCGACTTCGTCGGGGGTGAAGAGCCGCCCCTCTTTCACTTCGTCCGGCAGCGTGCTCGTGAACTGAGCTTCCACCGCGCGCACGGCCAGGTCGAGCGCCGTGCCGTCATCGGCCTCCACGCGCCGCGTGCCCCGCGTCATCCTCGTGACCGAGAGCACCGATGGGCACTGCTGCGCGATGGCCTCGACGTCGCTCTGCTCCAAGGCCCATCGCCGGAATCCCGCGTCCCGCCAGTCGGGCCCGCTTGGCACCGCCACCTGCACGGTCTCCAGGTCCATCGGCGCGAAGAACTCCGTCACTGCGCGGCGCCAGGCCTGCTCCACCGACATGATCGAGGTGAGCGCGCACACGCCCACCGCCACGCCAGCCATCGCGAGCAAGGAGCCGACACGGTGGCGGGTCACGGAGAGCCAGGCAAGAGCCAGACTGTCGATCACACTGGGCACTATGTCCTGCCTCAAAGCGTTGCGAAGTACACGCGAAAGCTGGGCCCGGTGCCGTCGGGCTTCCGCACGTCAGAGCACACGTGTGCCGAGCGGCCCGAGGCTACGAACCCGACTTCGACGTTGGATAGGTCCCGCTTCGCTCCCATCTTGTAGAGCTCCACCAGGTAGTCCGAATGTTCTCTACCCGCGTACGCCTTCTCGAACGCAGCGACCCAGGTGTCGAACGCGCGCCGCTGCTTCGGCGTCAGGGACTGCATCGGGATCAGGATCTTCTTCTCCTCCTCCCTACTGCTCAAGAACCGCTGGATCTGCTCGTCGCTCAGCGTTCCGAAGAACTCATAGGCTGCAG
>CP070816.1:1386014-1390351 GCA_020344235.1 Armatimonadota bacterium | reverse complement strand
GGCACCCATGGCGCGTCCGCCGCGGCCGGCGCGTCCGCCGCCCCTGGCTGCACGTCTTGTCGGCCCCGCGGGGCCGGAGCGCCCGGCGGCCGGCTGAGCGGCCTGCTGCTGTGGGGCGACATACCCGAGGGCCCCGAGGGGGCCGATGAAGTCCGGCTGGCCATAGTCGGACTTATCGAGCAAATCGAGAGCCCTGTCGCCGAGGCGCACACCTGCGAGCTGGCGCTCGAGGGGCCACGCGCAGGAGGTAAAGAGGCCGATGACGAGCGCCAGAAAGAGACACGCCCAAACCGCTTTTCGCATGCGCCGGCCCTCCTCAGATTTGCGCCATCTGCGCCCGACGACGGCGTTGCGCCAGTCTCGCGGGGCGCTGGCCGGGAGTCTAACACAAAGGGAAACCAGTGTCAACGGCGGCTCCGCCAGCGCGCCGCCACACATTAGACGGCAAACTCAGGTGCAGAGTTCCGTGAATTCGGGGAATACTTGCAGATAGGCGTGGAAAGACATGAGACGTCAGAAGGCGATGCGAGGTAGAGCTGGCAAGTCGCGGGCGGCGCGCTCGCCGAACAGACGGAGCCCGCGGAGCGGGGTTCGGCTGCCGCTGCCTCTGGAAACCCCCCGGTGTTGCAGCTGCGGGAAGCCGCTGTTGAGGATGCCGGTTTCTCTGGTTCCGGCCGGTGGGAGAGGTGGGGGTCTACAGTGTGCGGAGTGTTTCTACCCGGATGTGGGGCAAGGGGCCGGGGCTAGGGGGGGAGGAATAGTGTCGTCGGATAAGACGCGCTGGTGGGCGGATATTCTGGAGGCGGAAGGGGGGACAAGGGGCTCGGATTAAGGACGCGAACAGAGGCGCCGGGTGGGTCGGCGCTGGACTGAGGTTCTTGAGGCGCGCCGCGGAAGCGGCGCGTTCTGTTTTATGAGCGCTCGCGCGGGTTGCGCGGGGACTAGCCGCGGCCGGAGGCGGCGACGCGAGTGCGGGCGTGCTCCTCTGAAGCCTCCTGTTCTGAGAGGAGCTTACGGAGCTTGATGATGGCCTTGCTGCGCTGGGCGTAGACGCAGCCGACGCGGACACGGCGGCGGCGCGCGATCTCACGGATGGTCTGGCCAGACAAGAGGGATTCCATAACGTGGCGCTCGGCGTGGGTGAGACTGGGGAGAAGGCGGAGGACCTGCCGGCGCTGGATGTTCACGTCGAGGTGGTCTATCACCTCGTCCTCGAAGCGATGTCCGACGGTCTCGGTCATATCCTCCAGAGGGAGGATGGTCTTCATGTGCTTTGAGGCTTCTCCGCGATCGTGAAGGTAGCCGGGGATGCGGACAAGGGAATAGCGATCGCGAAGCCAGTGGCGGATGGCGCCGATGCCGGTCTTGACCAGGTAGCTCGTGCACTCGTGGGTGGCGCGGTGCGCGGCGGCTTCCCAGACAGCGGTTTCGGCCTCCTGGTAGAGGTCGCGGGCGGTCTCTCGATCCACCCCTAACATGCCTATGTAGTTCCAAATCTGGTGTGCAACGGCTGGCTCCATGGCTGCGATGTCTCCTGTGACGGCTCTTGCCGGAGTTACGTGCAGGCAGTTAGCTATGTGTTATAGGCTCACTCACCTCCAAGGGCTAGGGGTCTCGAACAGGGAGGACAGAACGAACACGGCCTCTGGCGAGCCAGCCGACCCATACCGAACCGAAAGGCTCGGCTAGCTGCCGTCGACAGTGCGGAGATTGCGGGATCGTGCAATAAGTGGGCTGCGCCGTTCACCCCGTTGTCTCCCATTGGCGCGGGAGTATACCACAGGGTCCCTGGATTGGCAAGGGGGTCAAGTTGCCCATTTGCGTCTTTTTTGTGCCTTTGCAGGCGCCGGGGCGAGACGTGAGGGAACAGCAAGAGTCAGCGCCGAGAGTTCTTCGCCCAGCTCTGGAGGGGAAGGTTATCGAAGCAGTCGAGGTCGGTCGGATCGGCGCCGACGCGCGCGAGCTTGTGGATGCCGGCGGCCGCGACCATGGCGCCGTTGTCGGTGCAGAGGTCCGGGTCGGGGAAGTGGACGCGAAGGCCGGTCTTGTCGGCGCGCTCGGCGAGCAGTTGCCGGAGGCGGGCGTTGCGAGCGACGCCGCCGACGGCAAAGATCGGGCACTCGCCGATTTCGTCGGCGACTTGGAGAGTCCGGTCGGCGAGGGAGAGCGCGATGGACTCCTGGTAAGCGGCGGCGAGGCGGGCGCGCTCGGGCTCGTCGGGTTGCCCGGCGCGCACGGTGCGGGCGAGAGCGGTCTTGACGCCGGAGAAACTGAAGTCCCGCGAGTTGGGGAGTTGGGCGCGGGGCAGGGCGGTGACGCGGCCGGAGAAGGAATCGGCGAGGGCGGCGAGCTGGGGGCCGCCGGGGTAGGGGAGGCCGAGGAGGCGGGCACCCTTGTCGAAGGCCTCGCCGGGGGCGTCGTCGCGGGTGCGGCCGAGGACCTGGTAGTGGCCGTGGTCGCGCACCAGCACGAGGTGGGAGTGGCCGCCGGAAGCGATGAGGGCGAGGAGCGGGAAGGGGAGCGGCCGGCCGATGGCCGCGCTGTAGATGTGGGCTTCGAGGTGGTGGACGCCGACGAGGGGCAGGCTGCGCGCCTGGGCCAGGCCTTTGGCCGTGCTGACGCCGACGACGAGGGAGCCAATGAGGCCGGGGCCGTTGGTGACGGCGATTCCCTCGAGGTCTTCCCAGGTGACGGAGGCGCGCTGCATGGCCTCGCGGATGACGGGGAGGATCATCTCGATGTGGCGCCGGGAGGCGACCTCGGGGACGATGCCGCCGAAGTGGGCGTGGAGGTCATCCTGGGAGGCCACGACGTTGGACAGAACCTCGACACCGCGGTCGGTGGGGCCGCGTGCGACGGCGGCCGAGGTCTCGTCGCAGCTTGTCTCAATGCCGAGGAGGAGCATGGGTCCGGGATTCGAGGGGTGAGGGGGCAGCACCTGCTCCCAGCGTGGGGCTGCTAGTCCGTGAAGCGGCTGGAGGCGAGGGGGGAGCCGCGGGCGATCCACCTCGCGTGCCCGTCGAGGAAGCCGAAGTTATCGCCGCCCAAGTGTCTGGGCTCTGGCGGCAGGAGGTCCTGCGGGAGGCCGGAGGCGTTCCATCCGAGGTCGCTTTCGAAGATGACGATGGTGGTGGGAGGGTCGTAGAAGGAGGCGAGGTCGGCGCCGCTGAGATCAGAGCTGTAGGCATAGGCGCAGTCGAGATCCTTGGCGGCCGGGCAGAGGAGGACGTCGTAGTTCTTCAGGTATTCTTGGAGGTTGCCGCACCAGTCGTCGGCATCGGGGAGGCGGCCATCGTAGTCGGCCATGTACATTTGGAGGGCGACGGAGATGTTCTTGACATTGCTGAGGCATATGGCTTTACGGGCCGATGCGCGAGCGCGCGCGAAGACGGGGAAGACCATGGCGGCCAGGATCGGGACGAGCAAGATGCCGAGGCCGGAGATGACAGTGCCCGCGATGGCGAGGCCCTGGCCCCGGAGGCGGCCCTGGCTGCGGCCGATCTGGACGAGCGCGATAATGCCGAAGATCAGGCCAAGGAGCGCGGTCACGACGAACCCCCCGAGTATGCCGAGGATGAGCGAGGCGATGGCGAGGCCGCTGGTGCGGGGGCGGGGGACAGGCGGGAGGGGCGGTGCGGACTGGGCGAATTGCTCGCCGCAGTAGGCGCAGTAAGGAGTGGACTCAGGAATTTCCTTGCCGCATTTTGGACAGAGCATGGTGCACCTCCTCGCTCGGCATGCAAGAGAATTGTAGCACTAGATAGGAGGCTGGACAAGCTGCGAACAGGGGCGGTGCCGGCGGCGATGATTGCGGTTCAACACAAGCCTGCGCGAGCGAGGCGAGGAGGTAACGGGGGGCGAGCGAAGGAGGGCACGGTCGGGCGTCATGCGCGAGGAGGCGGCATGGACATCAACATCAGGATCGCGGGGTCTGCAGGGCAAGGGGTGGAGACGAGTGGGGACCTGCTGGTGGATGCGTTCGCGGGGCTCGGCCTGCACGTGTTCTCGACACAGACGTATATGTCGCGGATCCGCGGTGGGTTGAACTGGTACGATGTCCGGATCGCTGACACAGAGCTGTTCTCTGCGCGGGAGAAGGCGGACCTGCTGCTGGCGCTGACGGAGGAGGCGCGGGAGTGGCTGAGGGCGGAGGTGAGCGAGGGTGGGGTGACGCTCTTCAACGGCAGCGGCCAGTCCGACGTGATCGCGATTGAGTTCGCGGGGGTGGCGAAGGAGGTCGGTGGGACGGCGATCATGGCGAACACGGTGGCGGCGGGGGCGGTGTTCGGGCTGCTGGGCTATGACGTCGGGATGCTGGAGTCGGAGCTTGGGGCGCG
>CP070816.1:1373162-1385914 GCA_020344235.1 Armatimonadota bacterium | reverse complement strand
GAGCACCGGGTCGGTCAGCGCCGCATCCAGCTCGGCAACATCGGCGAGCAGCCCGTCTATCCGGTAGCGCACCCGCAGCACCCGGTGATGTGGCTCGAAGTGGACGTCACTGGCCAGATGGAAGACGCCCTGCACGAGGAGGAAATCAACGACTGCTGGGATAGCGCCATCGCCGGATGCGACCAGTTGATCTGCCGTGTCCTTGATGTCGCGGGCGGACACCGCGTTCTGCATGATCGGGTCGGCGCGTCGGGCGCGGCGGTCGAGCTCGTCCGCCATCAGCCTGGCCGCCCATTCGGCCTGCTCGGCGACGAGATCGCGGACAATGACATCCGGTTTGCCGTCCCGCCTGTTTATCCGCAGCCACTTGCCCCGGCCGGCCGGCTTGGCCTCGGCGGCGAGGATTTCGTCCCACCTCATCAACTCCGTGGTCTCGCCCAGCCCGGGCAGCAAGTTCCGCGACAGCACGGCGACGCCGCTGTCGGACACGTGGATTTCTATGTGGCGCCGGCGAAACCAGCGAGTGCGAGTGATGATCTCGTCCACGGCAGCCTCCTTGGGCCGTCTGCCCTCCAGTGAGCTAGTAGACGTCGCCGCCCTGCAGCGCGCTGATGGCCCTCAGCAGGGGAGCGAAGATCCCCCCCAGGATGAAAGCGACCCCGATGCCGAGCAGGATAATGAAGAACGGTTCGATCACGGCACCGAACAAGGCGGCCAGATGCTGGGCGTGCCCCGCGTAGAACCGCCCGGTGGACTGGAGCGCCTCGGGCAATGTGCTGCCGCTTTCGGCGGCCGTGACGCGGGCAGTGAGCGATCTCGGGAACACCGGCACATCCGCCACTGCGTTTGCGAACGTCTCACCGCGAGAGAGCATCGCGGCGCTCTGTCGGGCACCCCGCGCGATCTCGGCACTGCCGGAGGCGTCGCCTGCGAGCCCCATTGCGTCGAGAGTGGGTACCCGATACTTCAGCAGCAGCCCAAGCGTGCCGGCGAATCGAGCGAGCCCGGCGTGGTGAGTCACCTGACCGAGGAACGGAAGTCTCAGCTTCAGCGCGTCCAACGCCGCCGAACCGGCTCTGCTCCGCGATATCGCCGCCCATATCGCAAGCGCGATCAGCGCAGCCACTCCGATGACGAGCAGCGTAGGCAGCACAATCGCCGATACCCGCACGAGCAGACGAGTGATCCACGGGAGATTCCTGATGATGCCCAGATCTTCGTATACCGCGATCCACTGCGGAAGGATCACTGTTACGAATGTCGTCGCTATGACCACGAGCGCGCTGCCGACGACAGCGGGGTAGATGAGCGCGGTCGTGAGGCGCCTGGTGATGGCGCCGGCCTCCTCCAGGTTGTCGGCGATCTCCCCCAGCAACTTCGGGAGCTGGCCGCTCCTTTCGCCGGCGCGCACGAGGGCCAGGTATGTTGGTGGGAAGGTGCGCGGGAACTGGGAAAGCGCCTCGGACAGAGGACGGCCGCGGGCAAGCGCTCGGGACACCTCGTGGAGCACATGATGGAGATGCTGGTTCGGACTGTCCCGGCGAAGGACATTGATCCCCTCGCCCAGGGGCACGCCGGTCTCCACCATAGACCCCAGGTGGCGGAAGAACAGCGCCAACTCGTGCTCGGTTATGCGGGGCCTGGCTGCGAGGATGCCCGGGAGCTGCTCCTGTATCCGCAGCACCCTCCCGCCGCCGGCCGTAAGCTGAGAGACGGCCGCTGGCAGATCTCTCGCTTCTACCCGGCCTCGGCCGACTGCCCCGGACGGTTCCCGCAGTGTGTACGTGTACCTACGCACAGTTCCCCCTCCCGTGCACATCGCTTCAGAGGATTAGATGCCACCCGCCTGCGATTAGTTCTCTCGCTCTCGACCGATACCTGGGCCGGATGACGTGCTTTTCCTCTGCCGGGCGGTTTGGCGGCCATGGGGGCGCGGCGCTTGCGGGCCGCGCGGCCGTGCGACGAGACGCGCGAACCGAAGTCGCCGCAGCTGGAGATGGGGCGTTCGGTCAGGCTAGATCTTGAATTCGATAACCGCCGAGACGCCGACGCCCTTCGCGCGGTCGGGGCTGCCGGAGGCCTTGCTGGTGGTGGTCGGCACCAATACCTTCGCGCGGAAATCGCCGAACTTCCCCTCCACCTGAACGACGGCCTTGACGCGCTGCACGTTCTCGGGAGAGCCCACCACTTGGGCTGCTCCGATGTAGCCGCCACCGCCGAGCGAGAGAATGGGAACCACCTTGGTCGCGCCTTTCGCCGCGGCCTCCCGCTCGCCGAGCGCGCTGGTAATGAAGCTGTCTATCTGCTCGTCGTACTGATCTACCAGGAAGGCGATCCCGCCGACCTTCACGACGTCCCCGAGGTCTATCCCGAGCGCCGCGGTGGTCGAGAATGCGAGCACGGCCAGGCCGACGGCGATAGCAACACCGATGCCGATAGGGGCTCGTTTCATCTGGCTTTCTCCCTTCACTCGCTCAGAGTTCCGCGAGCTGCAAGTCGCCGATCGCCCACACGCTGACGCCCTGCACTCGGGCCAGCTTCGTCAGGCTGATGGTGGAGACAGGAACGTAGGTGTAGATGCGGCCGATGTTCTTGAAGTTGAGCCGCAGCTCGGCAACGCCCTTGACCTTCTCCACCTGTGAGGTCGGTCCGGCCACTTGAGCCGCCCCCAGGTAGACGCCCTCTGTCTCCAAGCTGAAGATGGGCACCCACTTCTGCGCGGTGCCGACCCAATCCACCGCCGGGGCAGCCGCCGGCAAGGCCTCAACGGCAGGACTCGGCGCAGCCGGTTCCGCTCCCGCCGCGGCAGCGGCCGCTGCGGCCGCAACGGCGGCAGGCGCAACTCCGCTAGTGCCAGGCGCGGCTTCAGCCGCTGGTTTGCTCGATGGAGCGGCCGTCGGCTTCGCCGCGGCTTGCGCGGGCGGCGCTTCGGCAGGGCCGGGCTCAGGCGCCGCCGGCTCGGCAGCCGCGCCCTCTTGCACCGCCCCCTCCTCCGTACCCTCGCCCGCCTCGACTGTGACCCCGCTGCCTTCCTCCTCGGCCGCGGGAGGCGACCCGCAGCCGGTCGGAATCACAGTTCCAGCAGCCAGCACGGCCAAGAGAGCGACCAGGCAAAGGCCTCTCCCTCTCAGGGATCTGGTCATTGAAACGGTCTCCTTTCTCCCTGGAATCGGCACCATTATACTGCCAGAGGGAGGAGTTTGGAACCCAAGTTTGCCCGGCCAGAGTGACACCGGCCCTGGCGCCGGCGCCCCTCCAGGGCGAGACCGCTCACTGCTGAATGTGGGTCGAGGTCGGCCGCGGGGGCCGATGACGGCGTCGTTGGGGTCAGCTCTTCGGCGACCAGGACATCGCCACGACAGATGTCGTCACGAATGCTAGGGTGAAGCCTACGAGCGCAACCCAGTAGGGAAACTGGCCGAAGGCCAGCGCCAAACCCGTCCCCACCCAGATGCCCAGAATGCCTATCCCTCTCTCCATCGCCTACCCCTCCTCTGTGAACTGGTGACAAGGAGTTCTTCCATAACTTGCCGCCCGCCGGCCAGAGCAGCGTCGAGCAGCCACAGGCTTGGAGATTCCGTTCCCGCCGGAAGCGACGCTACAGCCCCGTTTCAGCAGGTGCCGGCGGGCCCATCCTTATGCCGCGAGCGGCGGCGGCGACGAAACGGCGCTTCCGTTCACGTTGCTCGGGTCGTCTCTGTATGCTAACATCAGGAGAAGACGTGTCTGGTGCGGCAGCCGCGTCGTCGCGGCTGCCGCCGGACCGGGAACGCCCCGACCAGGAGTGCACCAAGTGAACAGCGTTTCCATAACCCTCGACGAGCAGGCCCTCGTCGAGCTGCAGGAAGTGCTTATCGACGAGAGCCCTGCCGCCGCGCTGGAATTCGTGAAGCGGCACATTGCCCCCAAGGTTCCTCGCAAGGGGACTGCGCCTTGCGACTCATCGAGGCTCAACCCATTCATCCTTCCAGACAAGCAGGGCGGAACGCGCCCCCGCTGATGCCGCGGCCCCGGCCGCCAAACACTATGATGCGAGGAGCGAGGAGCATACGCGGGAAGGGAGAGCGATCACTTTTGACGCTCGTTCTCGCCGCGGGGCTCTGCGGCTGGGCCGCGCTGCAGTCCTGCGGGGCGGCCGTCCAGGAGAGTGGAGGAACAGCAACCGTGAGCGAGGGCGAGGCAACTGCTGCCGATTCCGGGGCCTCGTCAGTCGAGCGGCCCCCCGCAGGCGTAAGGAAGAAGGGGATTGGTCACTGGTCGCCCAGTCATGGGAAGCACGGGCTCGATCCCGTGGTCATAGACGAGCTGGGATGCGGGTGGTTCTACAACTGGACACCCCGACCGAGAGCGGCAGCGCAGAAGGTCGAGGCAGAGTTCATCCCGATGATCTGGGGCGAATCGAATGTGAGCGACGAGGCCCTGGCGGGAGTCAAGGCGGGAGGCTACTCGGCGCTGCTCGGCTTCAACGAGCCCGACAGCAGGGGACAGGCCAACATATCCGTCGCGCGTGCGATCGAGCTGTGGCCGAAGCTCATGGCGACCGGGTTGAGCCTAGGCAGCCCCGGCACGACTCAGGGGGCCAGGTGGCTGGACGAATTCATGGAGGAGGCGGATCGTCGCGGGTACCGCGTGGACTTCATCTGCCTCCACTGGTACGACGACATCACGAGGCCGGATGCGGTCGAGAACCTGCGCCGGTACCTCACGCGCTACTGGGAGAGGTACAAGCGTCCGCTCTGGCTGACGGAGTTCTCGGGCGGAGACTGGGAGTGGTGCTCCCGCCGCCCGGTGACCTTCGAGGACAACGCGCGCTTCGCGCGGGAAGTCATTCCCATGCTCGAGTCCCTGCCATTTGTCGAGCGCTATGCCTGGTTCAGCTCGAAGGTGACGCCTTCGGACCGGTACTACCCGACGACCGGGCTCTACGAGAGCGCAGACAAGATCACGGTGGTGGGAGCGGCCTACCGAGACGCGGACAAGCGCGCCGAGGCGGCGGGCCCAGAGTAACCTATCTCTTTCGGTCGCTGCATTCGTGCGACAGGACCGCGCCTCTTGCCCGCTCTCTCGCTGCGCGGGACTAGGGCGCAGTGGGGTCAAGGCAAGCGGCGTTGGCGGGTCCAGGTCCTTCTTGCGTACGGCACGAGCAAGCAGACACGGTCTCGGTGGGATTTGGGGAGCTGACCCAGGCGGCGGGCGGATGGGCGCTCGACCGTAACGCGGATGCTATCGGTTGTTGCAGCGCTTGTAGGCTTGCGCCGGCGAAGGGGACTGGGAACGCAGATGACGGCGTTCTCCTGATGTTTGCTTCCTGTGCGCCTTAGAGGGGGCTAGGGCGAGCCGGAGTTGATCTTGCCGAGGTTACGTGCTAAGCTTGCCGGCGCTGGCTGGTGTCTATCGCTGAGTGAGTTCAAGCGGAGGAGTAGCCATGTATCCAGCCTTGGGTCCGGGCATGATCGGCGTGGAGCTTTGCCTCGATGAGTGCGCCCGCCTGGCGGCACAAGTCGGCTTCAAGGGAATCAGTGTAGATGTCGGAGCGGCTGCGGCGGATCCCGCGGCAGTGCGCTCCGCGCTGGAGGTAAACAAGCTCGCGGCGGCTTCCTGGGGACTGCCGGTGGAGTTTCGCCAGGATGAAGAGAGGCATCGGGAGGGGCTGGCGCGGCTGCCGGAGCTGGCGAAGGCGGCGAAACAGATCGGCGCGGACCGATGCTCGACCTGGATCCTGCCGTTCTCCGAGGTGCTGACATTTGAGGAGAACTTCGAGCTGCACCGGAAGCGCCTGCGTGAGTGTGCGGAGGTGCTGGGGGAGCACGGGTGCCGACTGGGCCTGGAATTTGTGGGCACGAAGACGCTGCGCGATGGAAAGCCGCACGAATTCATCCACACGCAGGAGGGGATGCTGGAGCTGTGCGAGGCAATCGGGACGGGGAATGTTGGGCTACTGGTGGACTGCTTCCACTGGTATACGTCGCACGGCGGGATAGATGATATTCGCAAGCTGAGCGACGCTCTGGTGGTGGACGTGCACATCAACGACGGGGCCGAGGGACGGGGTCCTGACGAGCAGATAGATAACGACCGCAGGCTTCCGGGCGAGTCGGGAGTCATTGATCTGACGGCGTTCTTGCAGGGGCTGAAGGCGATCGGATACACGGGGCCGGTCACGCCGGAGCCGTTCAGCCCAAAGTTGGGTAAGATGCCGGCCGAGGAGGCGATCCGGACGACGGCGGAGGCGCTGCTGGGGGTGTGGAAGGCCGCTGACGTGTAGCCACTTCGGCCTCAGGGGCGCCCGCGGGAGCGGTCGCCCGCACCGATCACGTCGGTGATTCTGAAGCCGAGGCGGTCGCCCACGAGGACCAGGTCGCCATGGGCGAAGAGGCGGCCGTTGACAGTCAAGTCGGCGGGCTCGCCGACGAGGCGGTCCAAGCGCACCACTGATCCGTTCGCGAGCGCGGCCAGGTCCCGGAGGAGCAGGTCGGCCGCGCCGAGTTCCACGGCCGCCCTCACTTCGATGCCTCCCAGCCGGGCCAGGGAATCGGTATCGGGAAGGCTGCCGGCCGGGGGCTCCTCAACGGGTTTTGCACCCTCATGTTCTCCCGCGGTCCCAGGCGCCTGCACTCGCCTTGGGCGCTGCGCGGAGACGGTCTCGTCCCGATCCAGCCCGTCGGGCTGCTGAGCGATCATTGGTCTTCTCCTGTGGAGCTGCCGGGGAGCAGCTCGATGGCGCGGTGCTGGCCTCTTCTCAGGAGACGGGCGGGAAGATGGCAGTGATCGCCGGCGACTAGGCGCACGCCGTCTTCGGAGGCAGGTCCCAGCAAGAGGACGTGTCCGGGCGTCAGGTGGCGGAGGTCGGCGAGCGCCAGAGGTGGGGCGGCGAGCTGGGCGCGACAGCGGATCAGGAGATCGCCGAGTCGGAGTAAGTCGCGGCCTGTGAGTTCGGCGCCGCCTGTCAGCGACGGTCTGGGGAGGCGGTCGAGTCCGGTGAAGTCGTAGGGCCGAAGGCTGTTGTCCCCAGCGCCCTCCGCGGGCTCTCCTCCCGATGCGCCGTCCAGAGCCAGTGGTCGCGCGGGGTGTGGGTCGGGATCCGGACGCGGCTGCTGCGGAGCGGCGCGGTCCGCAGCCTGTTTGAATTCCTCGAGGACGCGCCGGCGGGTGGCAGGGTCTATCTCGCGGACCCGCGCGAGCTGGTCGGCGAGCACCTCGGCCTCGCGCGGAGTGAGTCGGGAGATCAGCCCGGCGGATTTCTCCGAGCTGAAAGACAGCAGGAGAACAGCGGCCTTCTCAGGCCCCGAAAGCGCAGCAGCAGCGGATGCCTCGGACATCGCCCACCCCCCTGGTCCTGGGGAGAACGGTTCACCGAACTCCCCGATCGAGTGTTCCACAGATTCGAAGGGATTTGAGATTGCCTTGGATTCCGAGGGCTCGCGGGCTGCTCAGGCCGGAGGGCGGGGTTGGAGGCGACCTGTTTCGCCTGCCTCGTATCCGCCCAGGTCGTGGAGCTGAGAGCGAAACCATTGGCTTTCCAGGGCTCTCGCCAGGGCGCGGCCGAGCTGAGACTCCCAGGTTTCGGGGCGCATGGCGAGGTCATAGCGCTCCGTGGCGAGGGGGACGAAGTCGAGCCCGCGGGCGCGCGCGGCGGCCAGTATGCCGAGGCCCACGTCCGCGGTGCCGTTCTCGACCATGGAGGCAACGGAGAGGTGGGTGTGGACCTCGCGGTGATAGCCCTCAACCCGATCGGGGCTGAGGCCGAGGCGCGCGAGGTGGCTATCGAGCAGGACGCGGGTGCCGGCTGCGGCCTGGCGGTTGATGAACTGCAGGTCAGGTCGCGCCAGGTCCTCCCAGGTGCGAACCGCCTTGGGATTGCCGCGGGGAACGATGAACCCTTGCTGGCGATGGGCGAGGGTGACCAACAGGATCTGCTCGTTCCCGAAGAGCTGCCGCACATAGCTCCAGTTGTATTCCCCGGTTTGGGGGTCGAGCAGGTGGGAGCCCGCCATGTGACAGAAGCCGTCCCGCAGCGCGGCGAGGCCGGCCATGCTGCCGACGTGGGTGGAGGCGACGGCGAGGTCGGGCGCGTGGGAGTGGATCTCGCTGGCGAGGAGGTCGAGGGCGACGTCGTGGCTGCCGGTGATGAGGATCGTGCTTCGGGCCTCGTGCTCGGGACGAAGCAGCTCGCACTCGACCTCCGCGCCCTTCGGATATCCCTCGCTCAAGGCCGGGATGACGACCAGCCCGTCCGCGCGGGCGAGGGTGCTGACCAACCCTGCGCCGCGCGCGCTCGGCACCGCGACGAAGCGGCCGCTGACTTCGCCGAGCCGCACGCGTAAGTACTCTTCGCTGCCGGCGGCGGAGGCCACCTTGCGGCTGAGCACGGCGGTGACCCGCGCCCGCCGCGGGGAGGGGATGCCGAGCATGTGGCAGAGCGCGGGCACTACGAACAGGTCGCAGCAAAGCATGGCCGAAACGGGATAGCCCGGGAGCGCGACCACAGGGGTGTCTCGCACGACGCCGAGAGCGACGGGCTTACCCGGGCGGATAGCGACGCCGTGTACGAGTACCTCGCCCGCCGCGCGGATTGCTTCGGCGGTGAAGTCCCGCGCGCCGGCGGAGGCGCCGGCCAGGGGGAGAACCAGGTCAGCCTCCTCACAGGCCTCTTCGATGGTCTGACGGATCACGTCGGGATCATCGCGGACGGGGCGCCGGCGGGAAACGGAAACACCGTATTCGGCCAACCGCGCGGCGATCATGGGGGAGTTGAAGTCGGGAATGTCGCCGGGGCGCGCGATTTCTCCAGGGGAAACGATCTCCTGACCTGTGGGGATGATGGCAACACGGGGCGCGCGGAGGACCTGAACCTGCACGAGGCCGGCCGCCAGCAGCGCGCCGATGTCGGCCGGGTGGAGGAGCTGGCGGGCGTGAACCACAATGTCGGTGGCAACAACGTCCTCTCCGATGAGGCGAGTGTGCTGCCAAGGGGAGGCGGCGGCCGTGATCTCGAGTTCGTTGGAGCCCGCCTCGGCGACGTCCTCGATCATGATGACGGCGTCGGTGTCTTCCGGGAGCGAATCCCCCGTGTTAACGTGGATGGCATCCACTCCGACGCGCAGCCTCTTGGGGGAAGTCTGTGAGGCGCCCGCGGTGTCGGCGGCGCGCACCGCGATGCCGTCCATGGCGGCGGCGTGGTAGTGAGGCGAGGAGGCGGCGGCGAAGGCCGGCGCGGCGGTGACTCGTCCGAGCGCCTGCTCGGTAGGAACCGTTTCGGAGTCAAGGCGTTCGTGCAGGCGCAGGCGCGCGCAGGTCTGCTCCCAGATCGCGCGCGCGTCGTCAAGAGGAATAGTGCGCAGGTAGATGTCACGCCGCGGCCGCGGTCTCGATCCCTGACCGCCGCTCATTCGAGGGGCTCCACGTCAACCGAGTCACCGGCGTAGAGGCCCTCGGCCTCGGCGGGGATGCAGACCAGGCCATCGGCCTTGACTAGGGTCGAGATCAGAGCGGAAGGCCCGAGCAGCGGGGTGGCGTGCCACTCACCCTCCCGCTCTTCGAGCCGGACTGGCACGAACTCCTCCCGTCCCGCCTGGGAGGGGTAGTTCCTGGAAAGAAGGGCGCGCACCGGCCTGGGTCGGGCGGCCCGTGCCCCGCCCGCCGCACGCAACAGGGGAGCCACGAGTTCTCGGAAGATGAGAAGACAGGAAGTGGGATGTCCGGGGAGCCCAAAGATCGGCGTTTCGTCCACCAGGCCGATGACCACGGGCTTGCCCGGCTTGACGGCAACTCCGTGCACCAATACTCCGGGAGTGCCCAGCGAGCTAATGATGTCCGGCATCAGGTCGGCGGCGCCGACGGAGGTGCCGCCGGAGGCGAGCACGATGTCAGCCTCGGCAAGGCCGCGGCGGAGCGCGTCCCGCAGGGGCTCTTCCTCATCTGTAACCAGGCCGAGGTTCAGCGGTTCGGCCCCGAGGGAGCGGATCGCGGCGCGGAGCGCGGGGCCGTTCATGTCGCGGATCTTGCCGGGAGAGACGGGATCGGTGTGCGGCACGATCTCGGGGCCGGTGGAGAGAACGGCGACGCGCGGGAGGCGAACCGGAACCGTCGTGACCCCCAGGCCGGCCAGTGCGGAGATGTCCTGCGGGCGCAGGCGGTGTCCGGCCGGGAGGATTGCCTGGCCTTCCCGCACATCATCGGCCCGCCGGACCACATGGTCGCCGGGAGCAACGGGACGCAGGACTTCGATGCTGTCATCGCCCCAGGGCTGCGTGTACTCGACCATGACGACCGCGTCGGCCCCCTCGGGCAGCATCCCACCGGTTGCGATGCGCGCGGCCTGATTGTGGGAGAGCGCGAAGGCGGGGGTGTCTCCCATTTGAACTTCGCCCACAAGCTTCAGGTACGCGGGCAAGCCCTCCGAAGCGCCGAAGGTGTCCTGGGCGCGGAGCGCGTAGCCATCCATGAGGGAGCGGTCGAAGGGCGGGAGGTCCGTCGGGGAGGGAATCTCTTCGTCGAGAACCAGCCCGAGGGCCTCCGCTATCTCGACGGGCCGAACCCCGAAGCGCCCCTCCCGCACCCGCGCCGGCAGCGCCTCCCACAGAATCTTGCGGGCCTCGTCGAGAGTTTTGAGATGGCGGAGTTCGCGGGACATGGGTGTGATGTGGTTCGCCGCGAGAGTGACTGCGTCCTTGCTCGCAGATAGGTGGGCGGATTGGGAGTCCGCCACTGGAGTGGAAGCCTATTCGAGCGGGATACGAGCTACCAGAAGTGGCTCTTCGGGCGGGCGTGCCCCGACCCGCCTGTCAGGTGCGGCGCGAAGGGTTCGCCTTCCGCCGGATGAGGCCTGAGGGCATCTTCGCGATGGCTTCCAGGTCGCCCCTCAGCTCCGCGGAATTGCCCTCCTCGATGAGTCCTTTCCTCTTGCATAGCTCAAGTAGTGGCACGCACTCATGCACCGATCCGCGGGCGATTGAGAAGAAGTTGCGGCGATCGGCCTCGGTCCAGCGAACATTGCCTTCGGCGATGTTCAGGGAGATGGACAGGCTCGCGCGATTGAGTTGGTCAGCGAGATACCAGTGGCCGCGCGGGAAGCCTTCGGTCAGGCTGGAGCATCGTTCCGCGAAGGCAAGCGCCCTCTGATAGGCCGCAAGCTTCTCGAAGAGAAACACAGGTACCCCCCTCAGCTCGGATGGGCTCAAGCGAAACCACTTGAAAGGAGAGAGTGGATAGGTGACCGTTCGGAGAGGACCGCTGTACGGCACGATGCTCTCGACGCGCACGGTGGTCGGGCGGGCGTCCGCACCTCTCGCCTTTCACCTCTCTCCTCACTCCACCACTCTCGCTTCCAGCGAGAGTGGTGGAGCCAGGCGGATTCGAACCGCCGATTCGTCCGTGCGAGGGACGCGTCTTCCCGCTTGACCATGGCCCCATCAGGTGAGAGCGGCCCGCCTCAAAGCGAGCAGCGGGCCATTTGCCGCTTCACATGAATGCTAGCAGAGGTCGGCCCGAGCGTCAAGGTGAACGAGCCCTGACGAAGGTGAAGGCGGAGAGCTAGGCCGGCGTTTGCCCCGGCGCGCGCGGGCGCGGCGCGGGACTGGGGACGACCGGACGCGCGGCCCGCGTCAGCTCGATCCGCGACCCTGCCTCTCGCACGCTGATACTCACCATCCGCACTTCGTCACCTCCGGCCACCGCCAGCACCCAGCGCTTGCCGGATGGGTCCTCAATTGTCTGGGGTCCCGGCTCGCCAGGAAGTCGGGTGCGATAGGCGTCGGCCACCTTCTCGGGCGGGTCAGGGGTCGCGAGGACTGCCGAGGCGTAGTAGGCGATCTGGATGCCGTCTCGGGTCTTGACCGTGTAGGCAAAGCTGCTGTCGACCTCCGCCTCGGGGTAGAACGGGAGCATGAGATCCTCGGCCGAGGCCGAGGGGGCGTACTCGACCACGACCGGACGGCCGTCGAGGGTCATCTCCTCCCGGCTCGGCGACGGCGGCGAAGCGGCGAGGACCCAGTAGGCGAGAGCGGCAAGCAGCCCAACAGTGAGGAACAGCAATGGTGTGCGGAGCGGGGGGCGGTGACGCGCTGTCATCTGCGGCCTCCGGTCAAACGGGTGGGATGTCAGTCAAGGTAGTCTCGGAGCTTGCAGCTGCGGCTCGGGTGCTTTAGCTTCTTCAGGGCTTTTGCCTCGATTTGACGAATGCGCTCCCGGGTGACCTTGAAGATGCGCCCTACCTCCTCGAGCGTCCGCTGGTAGCCGTCATCGAGGCCGAAGCGGAGCTTGAGGACATCTCGCTCACGCTCGGTCAGGGAGTCGAGGACGGACTCGATCTGCTCGCGCAAGACGAGGGTGGAGGCGGCGTCAGCGGGGGAGACGGCGTCTTGGTCCTCGATGAAGTCGCCGAGGTGGGAGTTTTCCTCCTCGCCGATGGGAGTCTCAAGTGAAAGCGGCTCCGGGGCGATGCGGAAGATCTCTGTCACTCGTTGGACGGCCTTCTGGCGGTCCTCCGTGGTCTCGAAGGGGCCCTCCATCGCCTCCGCGATCTCCTCCCACGTGGGTTCGCGGCCCAATTGCTGGTGAAGCTGGCGGGACATCTTGATGAGCTTGTTGATGGTCTCGACCATATGGACGGGGATGCGGATCGTGCGGCCTTGGTCGGCGATGGCGCGGGTGATGGCCTGGCGGATCCACCAAGTGGCGTAGGTGGAGAACTTGAACTTCTTGCGGTAGTCGAATTTCTCCACGGTGCGGATGAGGCCGATGTTCCCCTCCTG
>CP070816.1:1369276-1373062 GCA_020344235.1 Armatimonadota bacterium | reverse complement strand
GCCCTCTTTTCACAGCGGGCAGGTATTCCTGATGTCACGCCTCGGCGACGCGTCCAATTTGGGGCTTGGGGATGTTGTAGTGCTTGAGGTAGACGGAGAGCCGTATCTGAAGCGGATCCGGGCCATTGGCGGGCAGACCGTTTGGGGGCTGGACTCGGCGGATGTGGATGGGGCGCCGGATATCATGGCTTCGCCCTTCGAGGCAGAGGAGATCAGGAGGCTGGCGCGGGCCCGGCCGGGGATGGGGAGAGTGGTGAACATCACCATTCCGCCGGGGCATGTGTTCGTGATGGGAGACTCAGAGAGGAATTCGTACGACAGCCGTCAGTTCGGAGCGGTGCCAGTGGAGGCGATTCGAGGGCGGGTGGTGGTGCACCGTCTCTTCCAGCTGTGGGGTCCGGAGCAGTCGAGCAGTGCTGTCGTCAGGGCAGGGGATCCAGAGAAACGAGCCGGGCGCTGATAGACGCGAACGAGGGCGACCCTGGAGGCGAAGGTCGCCCTGTCCGCAGCACCGAGTCACATCCGACTCTGGCCCGTCTGTTCTGGCGGAAGCTCCTCCGGAGCCACCGCTAACACCGGCCTCTGCGACCCCTGGTCCGCGGGTTGTCAAGACCGGCCCCAGTGCAGCAGAGCGGTGGCCGAATGTGCCTCGGGCTTTCCCCCCAACCCCCTTCGTGGACTTCGACGGCAGGCTAGACGGGGCGGAAGGGCCGAGCACGGCGGGGGAATGCACGGCCCTGTCCGCTCGCCCGTGGTAAGCAGTGGGCAAGCCCAGGTCGGCACGTCAGGGTCCTCGCGGCGGAGACCGCCGCGAGGACATCACGATCGCTGCCGCTTCACGCAGGCTCGGGCTGTGATCGGTGCCGTAACGGAAAGTGTTGGCGTCGCACTTGCGCGGGACGTGGCAGGAGACGAAGGCGGAAGGATCGTGCCTGACGCGACCATTGGTTGCGATTCCCGTGTGCGCAGTCGTGGCGCTGAGATGCAGTCTCTGCTGTCGCTTGAAATGCGAAAAGCCCCCTCGACCTGGGTCGAGGAGGCATTCGTGGCCTCGCCCGCCGTCCGGCGGCAAATCCCTCAAGCGAACGGTGGCAGTATATGCCGGGAGCGGCGTTCCGTCAAGAAGTGGAGGGAGGCGGATTGTGCGGAAGGGGCGACATGGCTGGATGAGGCGGAACCGGCCGCCGCGTCATCGTTGGATCGGAGCAGTCAGGGGCGGGGCTCACCGGTAGAGGTGCGCTGGAGACACAGCCACCAGTGGGGATCGAACCCGTCGAGGAGAATCTCGCGCAGGGGCAGGGCCGCCTCCGCCAACCAGCGGCGGGCAAGGGGGATGTAGTCGGCGTAGAGTTCGAGGGGGTGGCCGAGGCGCAAGTCGGAGTCGAGCACCTGATGTGCCAACAGCACGCGTCCCTGAGGGCGCAGCGCGGAGCGGCAGGCGTCCACGATGTCGAGGAAGCGGGGGACTATGGTGTTGTCCAGATCGCCGGACCGCCAGTAGGCGCGCAGCGCGCGCATGACGGCCGGTTGGCCTTCCCCGGCGCCGGAGTCGGCAGTGATGCCTTCCTGCTCTGCGACTGCGCTCTGGACGATGTCACCAATGATGTGGCGGAGCACAATCAGGTGGAATGCCTCGGGGTCGAACTGCTCGCGCAGGAGAGCTGCGAGGGGGCGGCCGGTATTGCCGGCCGTGCGCATATCGAGGGTGATGAGCGCGGCGGTGGGGTCGCGATGGTAGAGCGCGCGGGCGAGCGAGTCGTCGCCACGTGCGACGACGCTGAGCACCGAGCAGCCGAAAGGCAGTTGCAGGGCGGCCATCACGTCCGCCCAGGTTGACTTCGAATCCACGAGTTTGAAGAAGTGCCAGGAGCAGAGGTGTCAGGTACAGCGAGAGTACCCGCAGGAGCGGCAGACCACACAGCCTTCGGCGACCTCGAGAATGGCGCCGCAGTCGGGGCACTCGGGGTTGTAACCGACGCTGGCGATGCTGCCCTCGGGGAGCGACTGAGAGGAGGAGTTGCCGCTCCCTTGTTGGCGACTCTTGCTGTGGCCGTTGGCGGAGAGATAGCGCTCGATGGCCTTGCCGATGGCGTCGGCGCAGGAGAGCGTGACCGAGCCTCGATCCCAGGAGGGCATGGGGCAGCGAATGCCCTTCAGCTCCTCGACGATGGAGCCGGGGTCTACGCCGGAGCGGAGGGAGAGGGAGATCATGCGGGCGGTGGCCTCCGACTGGGAGGCGGTGCAGCCGCCGGACTTGCCGATGGTGGTGAAGACTTCGCAGAGTCCTTGCTCGTCTTCGTTGATGGTGATGTAGAGCTTGCCGCATCCGGTGGTGACTCGTTCGGTGCTGCCGCGGGTCAGCACGGGGCGCGAGCGGGGGGATATGGAGGCGGCCCTGGGAGTGAGGGCGGTCTCCTGCTCGACCTTGGCTGGGGCGGCGGCTCCGGTGGTGAGGACCTGGAACTCGCGGGAGCCGTCGCGGTATACGGTGACGCCCTTGCAGCCCAGCTCGTAGGCGAGGAGATAGACCTGGCGTATGTCCTCCTCGGTGGCCTCGTTGCGGAAGTTGACGGTCTTGGAGACGGCGTTGTCGGTGTGTCTCTGGAATTCGGCCTGCATGCGGATATGCCACTCGGGAGAGACATCGTAGGCGGTGACGAAGAGCCGGCGCACGTCCTCCGGGACCTCCTCGATGTCGGCGAGCGACTTGTGGCCGCCGATCTCCGCCATGAGTTCCTGGGAGTAGAAGCCGCGGTCGCGGGCCACCTTCTCGAAGAGAGGGTGGACCTCGAGCAGCTCCTTGCCGTCGAGGATGCGGCGAGTGAATACCGCTGCGAACAATGGTTCAATGCCGGAGGAGCAGCCGGCGATGATGGAAAGCGTGCCGGTGGGGGCAATCGTCGTGACCGTTGCGTTGCGAAGGCGAGGAGGCGAAGATTCACCAGCGCCGGATTCGGCGAAGATGCTCTGCTCGAAGTTGGGGAAGACGCCGCGCTCGCGCGCGATCTCCACGGAGGCCGCCACACCGCGCTCGTGAAGGAATCGCATCACGCGGCCGGCCACTTCGAGCCCGGCCTCGGAGTCGTAGGGGATGCCGAGCTGGATGAGCATGTCGGCGAAGCCCATGACGCCGAGTCCGATCTTGCGGTTGCTCCGCGCCATCTCCTCAATGATGGGAAGCGGGTACTCGTTGACATCAATGACGTTGTCGAGGAATCGCACGGCGGTGCGTACCACCTGGCCGAGACGGGGGTAGTCTATCTCCGGGGTGGGGCCGGGCGTGACGAAGCGGGAGAGATTGAGGGAGCCGAGGTTGCAGGCTTCGTAGGGCAGGAGGGGCTGCTCGCCGCAGGGGTTGGTGGACTCGATCTCCCCCAGGTCCGGCGTGGGATTGGCGGCGTTGAGGCGGTCCAGGAAGACGATTCCCGGCTCCCCGGTCTGCCAGGCCCCCTCTACGATGAGATCGAAGATGCTCCGCGCGGATACTCGCTCGACGACCTTCTTCGTGCGCGGGTTGACCAGGTCGTATTCCGCGTCGGCCTGGACCGCGTGCATGAACTCCTCGGTGAGTCCGACGGAGATATTGAAGTTGGTGAGGACCGAAGTATCGCGTTTGGCGGTGATGAACTCGACAATATCAGGATGATCGACGCGGAGGATGGCCATGTTCGCGCCGCGGCGCGTGCCGCCTTGCTTGACGGCCTCAGTGGCGGCGTTGAAGACCTTCATGAAGGAGATGGGGCCGGAGGCGATGCCGCCGGTGGTCTTCACGATGTCGCCCTTCGG
>CP070816.1:1363562-1369176 GCA_020344235.1 Armatimonadota bacterium | reverse complement strand
TACGGGGGTCGAAGCGCCGGATATTCCTAAGCGCGTCCGCCAGGGTCTGGACCATGATGTCCTCGGCGAGTTCCTGGTCTCCCGCCAAACGGGAGGCGGCGAACCGGTGGAGGGGAGTGCCGAACCGGCGGTAGAGGTCTGCGTACGCGGCGGCGTCGCCCTGCTGGAGACGGCGCGCCAGGTCCCCGTCTTCCTCCGCGCACGAATCCAATTGTGCGGCTGCTGTCTCAGAGCCCACTGGCGGACCTCTCAGCTGCGCTCGTCCGGAGCAGGCCTGCCCTGCGATTCTCAACGACTGCTCCATACTATACTACGCCAAAATCGCGGAAAACCCGCGCGGTGGTAGACGTCCCAGGCGGAAGAAGTTGGCTCCGGAGCCGGGGAGATACCGCAGAACGGGCAAAGCGGCCTGTGGCTGTGAAGCAGGGATGGGACACCGCTGAGAGGGGTCAAAGGCGCGCGCCGCAGATCACACAGCTGTTTGTGGGCCCGAAACGCTCCTTCTTGACGCCTCCGATGAGTTCTGGAACACTACGGGTCCTGCAATCTCCTCAGCGAAAGGGATGTCTCAGGAGAGGGATCATGGAGCCGAGGGAGATCTTCCTGGGGGCACTGAAGAGGGAGGCAACGGCCCGGCCCGCCAAAGGGAGCGCGACCTCCGTTGTCACGGTTGACCTGATGGACAAGGTGGGGGCACACTTCCCCGAAGCCCATCTCGATGAAGAGAAGATGGCGCGGCTGGCGTCCGCGGGCCACACGCAGATCGGCTTCGACAATGTGATGCCCCTGTTCGGCGTATGCACGGAGTCAGCGGCGCTGGGCGTGGAGGTGGATTGGGGACAGGTTGATGTGATGCCGACGTGCCGGAGGCCGCTTTACGGAATCGAGGACGAGGTCGTCATCCCGGAGAATCTGCTGACGCGGCCGTCATGCAGGGCCGCGTTGAGGGCGCTGGAACTGCTGAAGAAGTGGCACGGAGAGGAGGTGGCGCTTGTCGGGAAGGTGTTCGGTCCTTGGACGCTGGGTTACCACGTGTTCGGGGTGGAGGAGTTCCTAGTAAACACGCTGTTGAAGCCCGACGCGGTGAAGCATGCGATGGCGACGCTGAAAGAGGTCACAGTGCGGTTCGGACTGGCCCAGTTGGAGGCGGGGGCCGACGCGCTCTGCCTCGCCGATCATGCGACGCGGGACGTGTGCTCGCCGGGCGCCTACGACGCGTTTCTCTTCGAGATACATCAAGAGATGGTCGAGCGACTGCCCTGCCCCCTGATACTGCACATCTGTGGAGACACTTCGGACCGGATTCCGCGCATTCGAGAGACAGGGCTGGACTGCTTCCACTTCGATTCGAAGGTTCCGGCCGCCGTCGCACGCGAGCGAGCCGGCGAGGCGCTTGCGCTGATGGGCGGAACGAGTAATCTCGAAGTGATTCGGAAGGGCACGCCGGAACGCATTCGCCAGGACGTACGGGACAAGGTGGAGCACGCGGTCGATATCATCGGGCCGGAATGCGCAGTGCCGCTGGACTCGCCCTTCCAGAACATGAAGACGCTGGCGGACGAGGTGGAGGCATATTCGGATGTCAGGCCGTAGTGTAGCGAAACTAATCTGGACCCTTGAGGAAGCCAGGAATCATCTGGATTCCTGACGGCGTCCCAGTGCTAGACGTGTTCGAGGGCACTCGGAGACCTGTGATTGGGCACGGACGTGCCGTTCAGGGCCCACTCGGCGGAGCGGGGGCTGCATCCCGTCGCTGCGGTCTCAGGGCACACTGCCACCGGGGGCGCGTCTCTCGCGGGTGACTGGGGCAGGCGTCGAATGGGCGCCGCGCCCCTAGTCGCGTGTGACAAGGTTCAAGAGCCTGTTCGGAACGAACACCCGCCGCATGATCTGCCTGCCATGCAGCCACTTGCCGATGTCAGCGCTCTCCAATGCCATCCGCTCCACATCCGCCCGGGCTGCGCCCATGGGGACCCTCTGTCTCCCGCGAGTTCTTCCATCGATCTGGATCACGATCTCGACGCTCTGGGGCCGCGTGAGCGCCTCGTCATACTGCGGCCACGGCTGGTCAACCAGAAGGCCGGTTTCTCCTACCTGCTCCCAGAGCTCGTGTGCAATGAACGGTGCGAACGGCCCGACGAGCTTCAGCAGCGTCTGCGCACACTCGCGGTGATGCTGCCTCTGGCCCATCAACCCGTTCAGGAGTTCCATCAAGGCCGCGATGGCCGTGTTGTAGCGCAGCTCTCGGAGGTCCTGTGTCACCTTCTTGATCTTGGAGTGGAGCAGGTTCAGCACCTCGGGATCGGCGGGGCAATCGGAGCTGAACTCACTCGTGGTGATGTAGCGCCAGAGACGCTCCAGGAATCGGCGAGCACCGATGATGTCGGTATCGCCGAAGTCGCCACCCTCCTGGTACGGCCCCAGGAACAGCAGATGGACGCGCAGGGTGTCGGCCCCCCAGATATCCAGGTACTCGTCTGGGTTGACCACGTTGCCCCGGGACTTGCTCATCTTCGCCCCGTCCTCGATGAGGAGTCCATGCGCGCGGAAGTGCCGGAACGGCTCCTCGAAGGACAGATACCCGAGGTCCTTGAGCGCCATCGTGACGAAGCGCGAGTACATGAGGTGGAGCACCGCGTGCTCCTGGCCCCCGATGTACATGTCCACGGGCAGCCACTTCTCTGTCACGGCCGGACCGAAGGGCGCGTCCGATAGGCCAGCGCTCGGATAGCGAAGGAAGAACCAGGCCGAGTCCAGGAAGTTGTCGCTGACATCCGTCTCTCGTCGCGCAGGACCACCACACGAAGGGCAGCGCGCGTGGACGAAGGCCTCATCTCGGGCGAGCGGACTGAGCCCTGAACCGTCGGGGGCGAAGTCCTCGACGTAGGGGAGCACGACAGGCAGTCCCTCCTCGGGGACCGGCACGGCTCCGCAGGCGTCACAGTGGATGATCGGGATCGGCGGGCCCCAGTATCGCTGACGACTGATGCACCAGTCATGCAGCCGGAAGCGAACCGCGCGCCGCCCCCGCCCAGTAGCTGCGAGTGCCTCCACGATCGCCTTCGCCCCCTCGATGCTGGTCCGGCCGGTGAAGGGGCCGCTGTTGATGAGGACGCCTTCGCCAACGTAGGCCTCGGCAAGATGATGCTCTCTGCCATCGGGGCTTACTACTTGCCGTACAGGGATGCCGAAGGCGCGGGCGAACTCGAGATCCCGCTGGTCGTGGGCCGGCACCGCCATGATGGCCCCGGTCCCGTAGCCCATCAGGACGTAGTCGGCCACCCAAACGGGCACCGCCTCGCCGTTCGCGGGGTTGAGGGCATAGGCGCCGGTGAAGACGCCTGTCTTCTCCCTGGCCAGCTCCTCCCGGGCGATCGTTGGCAACAGAGTGCTCTGCTGGACGTAGTTCCCGACTTCGGTGCGTTCGGCGGCGGTGGTAATCCGAGCTACAAGCGGGTGTTCCGGCGCAAGCACAAGATAGGTGGCGCCCCAGACGGTGTCGGGTCGAGTGGTGAAGACGGTGATGGTCGCGTCCGAATCCACGACGGGGAACGTGATCTCCACGCCCTCGCTCCGGCCGATCCAGTTGCGCTGGGCCTGCTTTGTGACATCCGACCAGTCTACCCAATCGAGGTTGTCGAGGAGCCGCTGCGCGTAGGCCGTGATCCGCAGGAACCACTGGCGCATCTGACGCCGTTCGATAACCGACTGGCAGCGCTCACAGGCACCACCTTCCGCCTGCTCATCGGCGAGCACGGTCTTGCATGAGGGGCACCAGTTCACCGGGGCTTCGCCCTGGTAGGCGAGACCCGCTCGGAAGAGCTGTAGGAAGAGCCATTGCGTCCAGTGGTAATAGCCTGGATCGGTTGTGTCCACCTCATGGGACCAGTCGAGCATCAGACCCATGCGCCTGAGCTGCCCACGGAAGGCTGCGGTGTTCCGCGGCACCAGTTGCGCTGGATGAACACCGATCTTCAGGGCGTAGTTCTCAGAATGGATCCCGAACGCGTCGAAACCCATTGGCTCGAACACGTCCAGGCCCTGCGCGCGCATGAACCGGCCGTGCACGTCACTTCCAGTGAAGGCGAAGACGTTTCCCACGTGAAGCCCTTCGGCCGACGGGTACGGGAACATCATCAGGTTGTAGTAAGGCCGCCGTGCCTGTCCCACATCGACCTCGTGTGCCTTTGCCTCCTGCCAGCGCTGCATCCACTTGCGTTCCGCGGCCTGGTGATCGTATGAGTCTCGCATGCCGGCTCCTCCAGACGGGCGTTCCCGGAGAACAAGAAAGCCCAAGGGCACTCGTGCCCTTGGGCTTGGTCGGTTCGCTGCTATGAGATATCAGGTGTTCAGCGTCGCCCAGGCAGAGCCAGACCAAGCCCCTGGGTAAGGAGGAGCAGCGAAAGGCCGAGGCCCAGTTGGTCTCTCTGACTAGGCATACGAGTTCCGGCCGACAGGATACCGCGAGGGGCAGGGCCATGTCAACTCGACACGCAGCAGCGGGATGGTAGGCTACGGCCTCTGCGGCGATCCAGCTATGCCTGGAAGCCGGTGGACGAGTTCAAGCCGCAGCCAGACCACGGGGGCGGCACACAAGCGCCGTTCTCGCCCTACTGGAAGAGCAGATCGAGACTCCCATAGGCCGTCGACCGCCCGGGGGCGTCCGGACGGTCGGGGCAGAGGCTGAGGCTTCACGCTGATCGAGCTGCTAGTCGTCTGCATTGGAGCCTACAGCTAGCCTGTTTCGGGATTGTGAAGACCACCCGAAACTTCGGTGGCTGAGTCCAGCTGCTTCGATCCCGTGGGCTCGACCTGGCTCGCACCCAACAGCCCATTCAGCTTCCCCACCGCGCTCTGCTTCGTCCTCGTATCCGAGTGCAGGTACTTGGCGGTGGTTTCGAGGTCGGCGTGGCCGAGGAGTTCCTGGACGGTGCGCACGTCCACGCCGTTGCGGATGAGGTGGGTGGCGAAAGTGTGCCGCAGCTTGTGGGGGGTGATGCCCTGGCCTTCGAGCCTAGCCTTGCGGACGGTGCCGGCGAGCATCGCGTTGATGACCCGGCCCTGGATGGGGCGGCCGCCATAGGCGCTCACGAAGAGCCTCTTGGTCGAGCTCTTGGTGCGGTGCGGCAGGTAGGCCTGGATCGCCTCCACCGCCTGCTCCGTCAGTGGCACCACCCGCTCCTTGTCTCCCTTGCCCCGGATCAGCAGCTGCCGGTTCTCCAGGTCGATATCATCCAGTGTGATCGCCACCGCCTCCGATCTGCGGATGCCCGTGGAGAGCAGTAGCACGATGAGCGCCCTATACCAGGGCTTGTCGGCCGCCGCAATGAGCTTCTGTGCCATCTCCTCGGTCAGGCAGACAGGAACGGGCTGTGACACCTTCGGCAGGGGGAGCCGCCGTGCGGGATTGCTGGTGGCATGGCCCATGTCCTGGAGAAACCCGAAGAAGGAGGAGATACACGCATACTTGCGCCGCAGCGTCAGCGGCGCTGCTCCCCTCAAGCTCACCCCGAACTGGATGATCTGCTCGCGGGTGATCTCCGTGGGCCGAGGCGCCCGGCCCAGCTTCCTCTCCAGGAACTCCCGCAGCATCCTCAGGTCTGTCCCATAGGCC
>CP070816.1:1360171-1363462 GCA_020344235.1 Armatimonadota bacterium | reverse complement strand
TCTCCGCGATGGCGATAGATGTTGAGACACGGCGCCCCCTCCTCGCCGCTGGCACCGGGGGCCTCTCCGGCCCGGCCATACGCCCCGCGGCCGTGTACCGGGTGTACGAGGTCGCGCGGGCTGTGCAAGTCCCGGTGGTCGGCATGGGGGGTATCTGGAACGCCAGCGACGCCCTCGAATTCATCATTGCAGGGGCCTCCGCCGTCGCCGTCGGCACCGCCCTCTACGCCGATCCCAGCGCCGCCCACCGCGTCCTCGCCGGCATTCGCGGCTACCTGGAACGGCACGCAATCGAGAGTATCGAGCACCTCGTCGGATCGCTCCAACTATAGTCCGCGGTCTCGCGACCGCGCGGAGCGCGACCAGGATTCCTTGCCCCGCGCAGGGCGGAACTGTAAGGAGCGATCTCCTGATCGCGCCTGGCGGCACAAGGAGATGCGGCCCTACGGCCAGCGCGCACCAAAGGAGGCGTCTACATGCTCATTGCCACCGTCGTAATGATAGTGGTCGCACTCTCCCTGCTTGTGGTCGCGTATGCGCACGGCGTCCACGCGGAAGGCATCCGCTCCGCTTTGCGAACCTTCCTGCCCATCCTGCCGCTGCTGCTCGCGGTCTTCACCATCGCGGGCATGGTCGAAGTCCTCATCCCCAAAGAGAAAGTCGCCGCTCTGCTCGGCGACCAGGCGGGATTGCGCGGCATCGCGCTCGGCTGCCTCGCGGGCGCTGTCACGCCCGGCGGCCCCTATGTCAGCTTCCCGGTCGTCGCCACCATCTACCACGCGGGGGCCGGTGTGGGCACAATTGTCGCCTACGTCACTGCCTGGTCGTTGTGGGCCGTCGCCCGCCTGCCCATGGAGATCGCCATCATCGGGCCCCGTCTCACCCTGATCCGCGTTCTGTCCACGCTCATCTTCCCGCCCATCGCGGGGCTGATCGCGCGCGCTTTCCTCTCCGGCCTGGCCCGCTGAGGCCGCGCCGACTCAACGAAGGGGACGATCCGGCTCACTTCGCGCTTGACGCGCCCGCCCGGTTCTGCTATCCTATGTCCCGATAAGAGCGTCCAACAATCCTGGGAACCTTTTAATCCCAGTCCCGCGAGGCTGAGAAAGGTGAACCCAACGAACCTGAGCAAACGACGACCGCCTGCCCCCGAACAGGGGGGAGGCTCTTTTTCCGGCCGCCCCGACGCCTCCCGGAACAGCGCCGCGCGGATCATGGACAGCACCGACATCCGCCGCGCCCTCACCCGCATCGCGCACGAAATCCTGGAGCGCAACAAGGGCGCCGACGACCTCTGCCTCATCGGCATCCACACCCGCGGCGTCCCCCTCGCGCGCCGGCTGGGCCGCCTCCTGGAGGAGTTCGAGGGGCAGCCCGTGTCGGTCGGCGAGATTGACATCGGCGCTCACCGCGACGACCGGCCCAATGCTGGCGGAGAACTGCGAACTCGCATTGACTTCCCCGTCGCCGACAAGAAGGTCGTCCTGGTTGACGAGGTCCTATACACCGGCCGCACAGTGCGCGCCGCGCTCGACGCGCTCATCGAGCACGGCCGGCCGGCGCGGGTGCAGCTCGCGGTGCTGGTGGACCGGGGCCACCGGGAACTGCCGGTGCGCGCCGACTATGTGGGAAAGAACATCCCGACCTCCCGGCGCGAGCGCGTCACGGTCAACCTGTCCGACCCTGACGGCGAGGAGGCGGTCTACATCGAGCGCCCATCGGGAGGGTCCAAATGAAGCGCGGCCTCGTTGGGCCAGGCGGGAGGTCTCGGCGCCCATGAGTGCACTCGCCGGCAGACACATAGTCGCTATCTCGGACCTGAGCAACGGTGAGATCGAGGGCATCTTCCGTCTCACCGACAGGTTCGCTTCGGCCCTTCAGGAGGGCCCGCTCTCCATAGTCAGGCGGCGGCGCAAGCGGGGGGGCAAGACGCGGCCGGGCCTGGGGACGGTGGGCCGGCTCTGCGCGAACCAGGTGCTGGCTACAGTGTTCTTCGAGCCCAGCACGCGCACGCGCCTTTCCTTCGAGTCGGCCATGAACCGGCTCGGCGGTCGCGTGATCTCGGTGGCCGATCCGCGCACCTCCTCCGCCGCCAAGGGGGAGCGGCTGGCAGATACCGTTCGCGTGATCGCCAGCTACGCGGATGCCATCGTGCTCCGCCATCCGAACGAAGGGGCCGCGCTGCTGGCCGCGGAGAGCCTGGACGAGCCGCGGCTGGCCGAGCTTGGGCGGCGGGTGCCCATCATCAACGGCGGGGACGGGGCGCACGAGCATCCGACGCAGACCTTGTGCGACCTGTACACGATCAAGAAGGAACAGGGGAAGATAGACGGTTTGAACGTCGCGCTCTGCGGCGACCTGCTGCACGCGAGGACCGTGCATTCGCTGGCCTACGGCCTCGCCAGATTCGGCGCGAACCTGAAGTGCATTTCCCCGGCCTCGCTGAGGCTGCCGGAGTACGTGAAGCGGCGGCTCGCCGCGGAATACAACTGTGTTCCGGAGGAGTACGAGTCCTTCGGTGACCTCGCGGCCCCCGACACAGGACACGTGCCCGCGCCGCGCGCAAGGGGCCGCCGCCGGGCCGCCAAGAGGCTGATGGATGACGAGCAGTTCCTGGAGGCCGTGGGGCGCTTTCTCGACGCGCTGTACGTCACCCGCATTCAGGCGGAGCGTTTCCGCGACCCGGCGGAAGCGGAAGCGGCGCGCGGCTCGTACGTGATAAATCTGGAGGTGCTCAGGCGGATCGGGAAGCGGACCACGATCTTGCATCCGCTGCCGCGGGTCAACGAGGTTGACTACTCGGTGGACCTGGACACGCGCGCCGCGTACTTCCGACAGGCCTCCTACGGCGTCCCCATCAGGATGGCTCTGCTGGCGCTGCTGCTGGGCCGGAAGCGCATCCGCACGACGAAGCGGGAAGCCGGGCCGGCGCCGGCCGCGGCGGGCGCCGAGGAGTGGATCACGAGCTTCGAGTGTGTGAACCCCACATGTATCACCAACAACGAACCGGCGCTGCGCGCGCGCATGGAGCGGATCGGAGACACGGGCCTGCTTCGCTGCGCGTACTGCGACCAAGAGCGAGAGGCCGGCGGCGTCTCCGGAGGCGGAGTGTGAAAGCGCTGCTCATAAGGGGCGGCCGGCTGTTCGACCCTGCATCACGGGTGGATGCGGCGGGTGATCTGCTGATTCAAGGGGATCGCATCGCGGCGGTTGGCTCAGTCGAAAGGGTAGGGGAGGAACAGGTGATCGAGGCCGCCGGCCTCTTCGTGCTCCCCGGCCTGATGGACATCC
>CP070816.1:1357249-1360071 GCA_020344235.1 Armatimonadota bacterium | reverse complement strand
GGGTGACGGTAATCTGCACTCAAATATAATGTTCGACCGCGAGGACCCCGAGGGCCTGACGCGCGCGGAGGCGGCAGCGGCGGAGATCTTCCAGGTCGCCGCGGGCGTCGGGGGGACGATCACAGGAGAGCACGGAGTGGGGGCCGAGAAGCCCGGCTTCATGGAGTTGATCTACTCCAAGGAGGATCTCGCGGCGCAGAGGAAGGTGCGGGAGGTGTTCGACCCGGCCGGCATTGCCAACCCGGGCAAGGTGCTGCCCGCGCGCGAGGCGGCCCTTCCGCCGAAAGGAGTGGGGCAGTGAGCGTGCTCTCCTCCGCGCTTCGGAGTCTGGAGCAGATCGTAGGCGAAGAGCACCTGGTGAGCGCGACGGAGGCGGTGAGCGCGTACGGGCTGGAGGGCCAGCGGCCGGTGGCGGTGGCGATGCCCGAATCGCGAGAGCAGGTGGCGGAGCTTCTGCGCCTGGCATCGGAGCAGCGCCTCTCGGTCCTGCTGCGCGGGTCGGGAACTCATCTCTACCTGGGCCAGGCCCCAGGGCCGATTGGATTGGTGCTGTCCCTGGGCCGCCTCAACCGAATCGTGGAGTACGACGCAGACGACCTAACCGTGACGGCGGAGGCGGGCGTCACGCTGGGAGAGCTGCAGCGGGTGGTGGGAGACCAAGGGCAGATGCTTCCCCTGGACCCGCCCGGGCCGGACTCGGCGACCCTGGGCGGCATTGCAGCGACCAACCTGGCGGGGCCGATGCGGATGCGACACGGCACCCCGCGCGATGTAGTGCTCGGCCTGCGAGTGGCGCTGACCGATGGGACAATCGTCAAGACCGGAGGGAAGACGGTCAAGAATGTCGCCGGCTATGAGCTTAACAAGCTGTTTGTGGGATCGCTCGGGACACTGGGAGCAATCTGCCAGTTAACGGTGCGCCTGACGCCGGTGCCGGAGGCGAAAGCGATAATGGTTTCGTCACTGCCGCCGTCGGAGGCGGGCGCCCTTGCCGCAAAGCTGGCCGCCTCTCAGTTGGAGCTGGCAACCTTGGAGGTCGCGAATCATGCTGCCTGCGGGAAGATGCGGGCCCTGCTTCCGGTCACCGTGGAGTCGGGAAGGCATGTGGTGTTCGCAGGGCTGATGGCGGACAGGGAGGCGGTGGCGCGCCAGGAGCGAGAGGTGCGAGCGCTGGCCGGCGATGGGTGCGGGCGTGTAGATGAGGAGGTCGCGGGCGAGGTGTGGGGAACGCTCCGCAGCGCGGCCTACACTTCGGAGCCGGGCGCGGTAGTGGCGAGAGCGAGCGTGCCGATGTCGGGTGCAGCGGCGATAATGGAGATGGTGTCATCGTGGGAGGGTTGGTCGGCGATCGCGCGCGCGGGCAGCGGGTTGATCTACGCTCGGCTGGAGCGAACGGATGATTTGCCGGAGATCAGTCAGAAGCTGGTCACCCTGCGCCGACACTCCCAGGACATGGGTGGATTCACTGTGCTCGAAGCCGGGCCGGTTGGACTGAAGCGCGCGTTTCCGGTCTGGGGTGAAGAGATGGGCAATCTCGATCTGATGCGCGGGCTGAAGCAGAGCCTCGATCCGGCCGGGATACTGGGATGTGGGCGGCTCTTGTCTGGGCAATGAACACACAAGGAGCAACAAGTGCTCTCCAAGGCTGTTCAGCGCCGCCCGCTGGTGGGCCAAAAAAGTGGAGGGACAAGCCGGGGCGAGGGGGGGTGACGGCCTGCCCCTCCGGGTTAGACGGTACCGCCCTCATCAGCTACTTCAACTCTGTCAGCCAGTCCTGCAGCAAGCTTGCCTATGCCTTAGACGGCACCGTCAGCTACTATATACCCGGTGCCTGCACAGAGCAAACCAACATGTAGCAAACCGGGTACAGTACGGACACGGTGCCTGCAGAAGTGTGCGAAAGTCCGCACAAACGGCCTTAGAGAAGGGGATTCTGCCTGTGGTGAGGAGTCAGCCAACGTGAGTGTGAAGATCGCAGTCGCCGGAAAAGGCGGCGTTGGAAAGACGACGTTGAGCGCGGCTCTGGTGCGGGCCCTGGCAGGCATCGGGGAGCGGGTGCTGGCGGTGGATGCCGACCCGAACAACTGCCTCGGCCGGGCGCTGGCCTTCCCAGAAGAAGCCCTCGAGAGCATCACTCCCCTCTCGGAGATGAAGGAGATGCTGGCGGAGCGGGCGGGAAAAGCGGAGGGCGGAGGCTTCTTCGCTCTCAATCCGCCGATAGAGGACCTGCTCGATGAGTATCGGATACAGCGGGAGGGGATATCGCTGCTGGTCATGGGAACCGTGGATGAGCCGGGGGCGGGCTGTGTGTGTCCGGAGAGCGCGGTGCTGAAGGCGCTTGTGAGACACTTGGTGAGCCTGGAGGACCTGTCGCTGGTAATGGACATGGAGGCGGGATTAGAGCACCTGGGGCGGGGCACCGCGCGGGATGTCGGGGCGCTGTTGATCGTGACGGAGCCCACCGTGTCGAGCGCGCGGACAGCGGCCCGCGTGGCGCGGCTCGCCGAGGGCCTGGGCCTGCGACTGCCGGGGGTGGTGGTCAACAAAGCCGCGTCGCCGGAGGCGAAGGCCAAGGTGGAGCAGTATCTGGACGGACTGAATGTGTTCGCTGTGCTGCCGGCCGATGAGGCGGTTGCGGTTTCAGAAGTGGTGCCGGCCGAAGGGCCATATGTGGCGGCCGTGGAAGAACTGCGGGTGAGACTATCGCAGTGGCTGGCCGCGGAGGAAGGCTGAAGATGGGAGAGACCATCGCCGTCACCGGCAAGGGCGGCGTGGGAAAGACGGCGACGGCAGCGCTGATTGTTCGACTGCTGGTGGAAGCC
>CP070816.1:1353421-1357149 GCA_020344235.1 Armatimonadota bacterium | reverse complement strand
TACATCGCCATCATGACCGACGGCTCCGAGGGCTTCCCCAACCCCGAGTGGCGGGACCGCATCGTCCAGATGCGCGCCGCCGAGATGGACGAGTGCGACCAAGTCCTCGGCGTCAAGCGGCGGTTCCGGCTCAACTACCCCGACATGGGCCTCGTCCACGACAAGCAGGTCTTCAAGGACTGCATCCGCGCCGTCAGAGAAGCGCGCCCGGATGCCGTCTTCACCCATGGACCCGCCGGCATAAACCCCGACCACGTCGCCACCAACCAGATCACCGTCCCCGCCGTCTGGCAGGCCGGCCAGCCCGTCTCCGCCGACCTCGGCGACCCCTGGAAGGTGCGCCACCTCTACTACTACAAAGAGGTCGCCGCCTCGCGCCGCGCCCTCGGCCCCTCCGTCACCTTCGACGTTACCGGCTTCGAGCACTACCGGATCCTCGCCAATGCCACCCAGGTATCCCAACACACCCTCTTCGGCAGGACCCGCGAGCAGCATGAGGCCGAGGCCCAGCGGATCAAGGCGGCCGACGAACCCGCCTCCCAGACCTTCTGGATGTCGGAGCGATTCGCCCTGACAGACTTCCCGCCGCGGGAGGCGTGAGGAGCGCAGCCGCGCAACCCCCCGCAACCGCACCCACTCAGGCTTGACGAGGGGAACACGGTGCAGAGCTTTCCGGTCGGTGCAGGATGGGTAGCGTGTGGTAGTGAGACAGCGGGGAGCGGGATCTCGTCACTTCGACGCCGATCTGGGCCCAGTATGGTGGCATGACAGACGGCGGAAACCTGCATCCCGGCGGAGGCGGGAGTGAACCTTGCTGGCTTTCGTCGCGTCTAACGCCCGGTGAACGACACACGTGTACACATGCCCGCGTCCGGTCGGAAACCAGGTTCGTCCCCCGCGGCCTTGGCCACTGGCACGCTGCAGGTGGCGGCGATTCTCGACCGCGTTGGTGATGTTCGCGCATCGCCGTGTCCGGTGTCACGCGCCGCGGATGTCTCAACACCTTCTCGACCGGCGCAGGGCTTGCTGTTACGCAGGAACCAACCCGGAGAACGAGGTAGCGGACCCAACCCAGAAAGGGGGACGGAGGACATGAGCGGCAAGTCGCTGGTTGGTATCTGGGCCGCAATAGCCGGTGTGTGTCTAGCGATGATCCTCCTCGCTACCGAGGCGAGGCCGGCTGGGATATCTCCCAAGGCCGCGTTCCTCAACAGCGAATTCGGTGTCTCGCCAGACGGAGGCGTGATCGCCTACCCGCTCCTTGCCTACGATACCTATGGCGACCCGGTTAGCGAAGTCTGGGTCGCGAGCGTGGACGGTTCGGGCAAGCGACGCGTGGGGAGCCTACCTGGTGCGTGGGATGTCCGATGGTACGACTCGGCGCATCTGGCCGCTACTCGGTTTGACAGCAACAAGATTCACGTCATCTCTCTGAACGGCGGCGCGCCCAGCATCCTTTCCCTGACCTACAGCTTCTTCTGGGCGCGGCCCGCCCTCTCGCCAGACAACACATGGGTGGCGTTCGCCGCGGTCACGAAGGAGCCGAGGGAAAGCGGCGTCTTCGCCTTGGATGTGCGCACCGGCGAGGTCAACACACTTACCAAGGACGTCGTGAAGTCTTTCGTCGACTGGTCTCCGGACTCCAAGAGGATCGTCTATGGAGCAGGCGACTACCAGCAACACTACCGGCTGACCATTGTAGACGTTGCGAGCGGGACTGTCACCGACACAGGCTGCGACGGAGTGGGAGCCCGCTGGTCGCCTGATGGCAAGTGGATCGCCTACACCGGGAATGTCGTTAGGGGGGGAGGCTGGTGGAACGGAGTCCCGATGGACGGGAGCATCCTGAAGACGAACGTGGAGACGAAGCAGACCGTGGTATTGACGGAGCCGCCGGTCAACACCAGAGACGAGAAGACCGGGCGGCGGGAACTGTCAGGGGCGATCCATCCGGTCTGGTCTCCGGACGGCAAGAAGATCACCTGCCGCCGTCTCCACCAGGTCGTGGGAAAAGAAGACCGGGAGGCGTCTGAGGACGAGCTCTGGGTGATGGACTCCGACGGGTCGAACCGGAGGCGAGTCCTGGAGCAATTCTGTCCCTATGCCTGGGCATGGGATAGCCAATCGCTGTTCGTCAAGGATGAGACGGGGATCGCACAGATTGCGCTCGAGTCAGGGACGCGGCGCCAAGTCGTGACCTGGACCCTTCCCGAGCCCCCGGAGGTGAAGGAAGAGGACTGGCAGACGAGCACCTCTCCGGGCGCGCGGGTCAGGTACGCGCGGATCGCTCCGGAGTACGCGAAGGCGATACTGGCGCTGGCCGAAACCGCTCGCCGCATCTACGCCGACACGCTCCGCGCCGACATGCCGGCCGTCGTGGGCGTCACCGTGACCAAGGACGCCTCGGCCCAGACCTCCCTCTGGACAGACGGCGAATCGGAGATGTTCCTCACTATCACCTCTATGGACAAGCTTGCGCCGCCGCAGCAGAGTGGAATCTTCAACATCTACGGCATCTGCCACGAGCTGGGGCACATCGCGATGTACCGACGCATCAGGACAATCGGTCTGCCGAACGGAGTCGGGGAGGGATGGGCGCACTACGCGGGCTCGGTGGTCACTGATGAGGTCTACAAGCAGCGCGGCCAGGGTCTCTGGCCAGTGCCCTACGACTACCGCGCGGATGGCGTGCCGAGACTCCAGCGGCAACTCTCCGATCCCGAGGCCCTGAGGAATCCGACAACAAGAGCGGCTGCCGCCTTCTACCAGGCACACCAGCGGTACCGGGGAGAGACGGTGTTCGCGGCGATGAACGAGGCGACCGTCGGGAAGCCCTACGGCAAGGATGTCATGCCCCGCTTCGTCAACGCCCTCGTGAAGCTCACCGGTGATGAATCCGCCCGCGCCCTTTTCCCCAATGACATCGTAGAGCCGAGCATGGAGTGGCACACCGCGCACCGCGAGATCAACGATCAGGCCGTCGCGGGAGCAGTGAACATCCCCGATGCCACCGGCATGACCCTCAAGTACGATGACGGGGAGAGCGACGGCAAGCGTAGCACCGCGGGAGCCGGCCACGCCGTCGTCTTCAAGCGCCCCGCCGGCAACTGGGCGGTAGACGCGGTGGAGATGTACGGATCCCGCTACGGCGAGACCGAGCCGCCGAAGGACAACTTCTCCATCTTCATCTGCGACCAGGACTTCAACGTCATCAAGGAGATCCAGCAGCCCTACAGCAAGCTCACCTACGGCGACGAACCCCAGTGGGACCGCTTCGAGTTTGAGCCGGTGCAGGTCCCCGAGGGCTTCTACGTCTGCGTCTTCTTCGAGCCCACCTACACCAAGGGGTTCTACGTGCATTACGACGAGGGGGAAGGCAAGACCCACTCGCGCTCCGCCCTCCCGTGGTCATTCGTCCGGGATGTCGAGTACGACTGGATGATCAGAGTCCACTTGCGGAAGCTAGGAGGCTGACAGCTCACCTACCCAGGGCAGCAGAGCCCTTCGCAAAGGTCGAGTAGTCCCGTTATGGGCCGACTCTCGCGGGCCTGCGCCACTGCAGACCACCCCGGCCTCGCCGCTCAGCAGAGCCTGTTCCCCCTTTGCCTGGGTCGCGCGCCCCAAACCCACCCACCATCTCTCCCACCCCCAACCCCACGAGCCACGCTACCCCCCACATACCCACCCCCACCAGCAACCCCCCCCCCCGCCCCACCACCAACAGCGGG
>CP070816.1:1348815-1353321 GCA_020344235.1 Armatimonadota bacterium | reverse complement strand
GTCATCGGCCGTGCCGGCGTGGGGGTGGACAACATAGACGTCGAGGCCGCCACCCGCCGCGGCATCGTCGTCTGCAACTCTCCGGAGGGCAACACCGTGGCCGCCGCGGAGCACACAGTAGCCCTGATGCTCGCCCTTGCCCGCCGCGTTCCCGCGGCCAGCGCCTCCGTCTCCGCAGGAGAGTGGAAGCGCAGCGCCTTCCTCGGCGTCGAACTCCTCAACAAGACCCTGGGGGTGATAGGCCTCGGCAAGATCGGCAGCGAAGTGGCGGCGCGAGCCGCGGCCTTCGGGATGAAGATCATCGGCAACGACCCGTTCATCGGCGGCGAGCAGGCAGAGCGGCTTGGCGTCGAGGTGGTGGAGCTGGACGAACTCTTCGCCCGGTCCGACTTCGTCACCGTCCACGTTCCGCTCAACAAAGACACCCGGCATCTCATCGGCCGGGAGAATCTCTCCAAGATGAAGCCGGGAGTCCGCATCATCAACTGCTCCCGCGGCGCGGTAGTGGATGAAGCGGCGCTGGCGGAAGCTATCAAGGACGGCAGGGTGGCCGGCGCGGGCCTTGATGTCTTCGAGACAGAGCCCCCAACCGAAAGCCCCCTCCTGGGTCTCGACGGCGTCGTGCTCACCCCTCACCTCGGGGCCTCCACCGCTGAGGCGCAGCTCAAGGTCGCCGTGGACGTCGCACAGCAGGTGCTCGACGTGCTGCATGGCAATCCGGCTCGCAGCGCGGTCAACGTCATGCCCGTCAGCCCGGAGACCCTGCGCACCCTCGATCCCTATCTCCCTCTCGCAGAGAAGCTGGGCCGCCTTCAGGGTCAGCTCGCCGAACGGCCCGTAGAGTCGGTGGAGCTGACCTACGCCGGGCAGCTCGGCGAAGAGGACTCGCGTCTCCTAACGCGCGCCTTTCTCAAGGGACTGCTGGAACCCATGCTGGACGAGCCCGTCAACCTGGTCAATGCCGCCATCGTTGCCCAGGGGCGCGGCCTGCGCGTGACCGAGTCGCGCAGCCGGGAGCCGGAGGATTATGTGAGCCTCATCACCTCGCGCGTCGTCACCGATGGCAAGGATCGCACCATTGCCGGCGCGCTATTTGGGCGCAGAGAGGCCCGCATCGTGCGCGTGGACGACTACCGCGTCGATTTCGTCCCCTCCGGCTACATGCTGGTCTCCATGCACATAGACCAGCCCGGCATGATCGGCAAGGTGGGCAGCCTCCTCGGCGAGCACAACATCAACATCGCCGGCATGCACGTCGGCCGCAGACAGCCTCGACCGGGCGGTCGCTCCGTTATGGTCCTTGCCCTCGACAATCCCATTCCGCCGGACATCATGGACCAGCTCCGCCGGATTGACGGCATTACATCCGCGCAGCTCGTCGAACTCTGAGCAGCGCGCCGAGCGTTGCTCTCAAGCCTTGAAGCCAGGGGGAAGGGACGCCGCCACATGAAGATTCTCATCACCAACGACGACGGGAGCCGCGCCCCGGGACTGATCGCGCTGCGCGCCGCCCTGCTGCCGCTCGGTGAGGTGGTGGCGATTGCCCCCGACCGCCCGCGCAGCGCCTGCGGCCACGCCATCACCCTCCACAAGCCCCTCCGGCTGATGCCGGTGGACTTCCCGGACGGCGGCCGGGGCTTCGCCATCAACGGCTTCCCCGCCGACTGCGTCGCCCTCGGTGTCAGCGATCATCTCGGCGGCCGCCCGGATATTGTCGTTTCGGGAATCAATGTGGGCCCCAACCTCGGGGTTGACATGATCTACTCCGGGACTGTCGCCGCCGCCAGAGAGGCCGCCATTTGCGGCCTCCCCAGCTTCGCCATCAGCATCGCCTCCTATGAGGCGGACGACTTCCAGGCCGCTGCGCAGTTCGCGAAGTACCTGTGTAGGGAGGTCGGCGAGCGTGGACTGCCGACGGGCACATTCCTCAATGTCAACGTGCCCGCGGCCTCCGCCTCGGAGATCGCAGGTGTCGCTTTCACGCGACAGAGCCGAATCCGATATGACAACCGCATCGAGACACGCACCGATCCGCGGGGTGAGGTCTATTACTGGCTCACGGGGGACCGCCTCGACCGCAGCCACCAGCCAGACGCCGATGTTGTCGCCATCGAGGGAAACCGCATCTCCATCACGCCGGTTCGCCTTAACGTCACCAATGAAGATCTCCTGGCAGACCTCCCCACCTGGAACCTCCGCTGGCCGCGCTAGGCCGGGCCCCGCGCGGGCTGCCCCGCCCGCCGCCGCAGGCCGCGCGGAGCCTCCCTCACAACCATGAGCACCACTGAATTCCGACCCGCATATGCACACCTGGGCGCCGAAGAGCTGGCCAAGCGCGCCTCCGCTCTCCGCGAGCTTATGCGCTCGTGTCGGCTCTGCCCCCGCAACTGCCGCGCTGACCGCCTGGCTGACGAGGTTGGAGTTTGTGGAGTCGGAGCGCAGCCAGTTGTTTCCAGCTACGGGCCTCACTTCGGCGAAGAGACTCCTCTCGTCGGCCGCTCCGGCTCCGGCACCATCTTCCTCACCCACTGCAACCTCAAGTGCATCTTCTGCCAGAATTATGACATCTCACACCTGGGCCACGGCCGCCCCGTCAGCCGCGAGAATGTGGCTGAGATCATGTTGACCCTCCAGCAGAGAGGATGTCACAACATCAACTGGGTCACCCCCACTCACCAGGCCCCCATGCTGGTCGATGCCACCCACATTGCATTGGGCAGGGGGCTCCGCCTGCCCATCGTCTACAACTGCGGCGGGTACGAATCACTCGAAGCGCTGCGCTTGCTCGATGGCATCGTTGACATCTACATGCCCGACGCCAAGTACGGCGACGACGAGGCCGGCCGGCAGCTCTCCGGCGTGCAGGACTACTGGACCCGCTGTCGGGAGGCGCTCACCGAGATGCATCGCCAAGTCGGCGACCTACAGGTGGACGCGGACGGGATCGCCCAGCGCGGACTGCTCGTGCGCCACCTCGTCCTTCCCGAGGATATGGCAGGGACGGGCCCGATCATGGAGTTCCTCGCATCGCTCAGCCGGAACACCTACATAAACGTCATGGCCCAGTACCGTCCCCAGTATCGAGCGCACGAGGTGCCCGCGATCAACCGCCCTATCACCTCCACCGAGTTCCGCCGCGCCGTCCAGGCCGCGCTCGACGCGGGGCTCAGCCGACTCGACCAACGGCGGGCCCTGCTGTGACCGCCTCCTCCTCGGCTCAACCTCCCGGCAGCGGCCGCCAGCTCGCCGCCTTCCTGCTCTTGTTCCTATGGCTCGAGGCCGGCTATGTCCCCCTCCTTCGCCTCACCGCGCAGCTCTCCTGGCCCTCCGCTCTCTGGCAGGCCGCCGTCTGCGTGCTCGCCAGCCCGCTGCTCTTGCTCTTCGTGGTCAACATACTCAGCTGGGCGAAGGATATCAGGGGTCTCCCTCGTTTGCTCGGCCCTGTGTTCTGGGTGCTCCTCGATCTCTCTCAGTTCGCTCTCCCCTGGCTCGGCTGGAGCGCTCTCCTCGTCTCGATGAACTTCACCCGTCTCTCGTGGCCGGACGCGCTTGGCGCCGCCGCTGCCATCGCCGCATTCTCCTACCTCAACGGCCTCGCGATAATCCTGATCTTTCGACCCAAGGCTCGGGACGTGCAGGTCACACACCACGAGGTGACCGTGCCGAACCTGCCGCGGCCGTTCCACGGCTATCGTATACTCCATCTTTCCGACATCCACGGTGGAGGCTGGCTCCCTCCGCCGGCAATCCGCGCGCGGCTCCGGCCAGCGGCCTCGCTCGCCCCCGACATCATCATTTTCACCGGCGACCTTGGCGCTTCCGCGCGCGGGAACGTGGAGAGCATAGCCCAGCTGCTCGGCGGCCTTCCGTCGAAGCAGGGCATCGTTGGCGTGCTCGGCAACCACGACCAATGGACAGGGGAGGAGCGAGTCGTCAATGCGCTCTCGGCTGCTGGGGTCAGAGTGCTCCGGAACAGCCACCTGGCGATCGCGCGCGACGGAGCCACTCTCTACCTCGCCGGCGTGAAGGACGCCTCCTACACCGGAAGCGACGATTTGCCCGCCGCGCTCGAGGGCATTCCGGACGATGCGCCCGTGCTGCTTCTCAGCCACACCCCGGGGATCGTGGATCAACCTCTCTCCGCGCGCGCATTCCTCGTGCTGTCCGGCCACACCCACGGCGGCCAGGTCGTGCTCCCCCATATAGGGCCGATCCACGTGCCCTCGCGGGTCGAGCGGCGACTCGCCTCCGGGCTGCACCAGATGGATGGGCGCTGGCTCTTCGTCAACCGCGGGCTGGGGGAGATCTTTCCACCGATTCGCCTGAACTGCCCCCCCGAGATGGCCCTCCTGACCCTTCGCTCGACCCTCTCCTCGGATTGACACCGGCCGAGACCCCTCGCTATACTCTGTCGCGGAGAGATGGCCGAGTTGGTCGATGGCGCACGACTCGAAATCGTGTAGGCGCGCAAGCGTCTCGTGGGTTCGAATCCCACTCTCTCCGCTG
>CP070816.1:1341846-1348715 GCA_020344235.1 Armatimonadota bacterium | reverse complement strand
GCTGCGGGTGCGCTACCGGATAGACGGGCTGCTCGCCGATGTTGCCGAGCTGGATGCGGCGCTGACCGACCCGGTGCTCGCGCGCCTCAAGCTGCTGGCCAATCTCGCCATGTTCCGCAGCGACGTGCCTCAGGAGGGCCGGGTGGTCATCGAACTCCAGGGTCGCTCCGTGGACCTCCGAGTTTCCGTGCTCCCGACGCTGCACGGCGAGAAGGCCGTGGTACGGATCTTCGATTCGGCGAACGCCCTTCGCCCGCTCGATCAGTTGGGCATGACCTCCGGTCTTCAGGAGCAGTTCGCCTCCCTTCTGTCTCGTCCCCAAGGCGCCATACTCCTCACCGGTCGCGCGAACTCGGGAAAGACGACCACGCTCTACGCCGCGGTCCAGCACATCCATGGGCAGCGGCGTGGACTATCCTCCATTGTGACCGTCGAGGACCCGGTGGAATATGACCTCGGCATTGTCAGCCAGACCCAGGTCAACCCCGTGGCCGGCCTCACCTTCGCAGCCGGCCTTCGCACCGTGCTGCGCCAGGACCCCGAGGTGATCATGCTTGGGGAGATTCGCGACCTCGAGACGGCCGAAATCGCGATACGAGCCGGGCTTACGGGGCACCTCGTGCTCAGCACCGCCCACGCGCGGTCTGCGGCCGGTGTCTTCGCTCGGCTCCTTGACATGGGGCTGGAGCCATTCCTCGTCACCTCGTCCGTCAGTGCTGTCATCGCGCAGCGTCTTGTGCGCACACTCTGCCCGGACTGCACGACTGCGAGCGCGCCCACGGCGGACGCGCTCGCCCGCGTGGGACTGAGAGAGGCGCCTGCAGGCGCTCGCTTTCGCGCTGCCACTGGATGCGAGGCCTGCCGAGGCAGCGGGTATCGCGGTCGGACCGGCGTCTTCCACCTTCTGCCGATGAACAATGCCTTGCGAGATCTGGTGATGGCGCGCCTTCCCGCGCAAGAGTTGGAGCAGAGGGCAGCTCAGGTGGCGCCCGGATCGCTGCTGGAGGCCGGCGTGCAAAAGGCGACCGAGGGCGTCACCAGCCTCGACGAAGTCGCCCGCGTGATCGGCCCAGAGGACTAGCACGTGGCGCTCCTGCTCGCAATCGCCGCCCTCTTCGTGCTCGCCCCGGCGGAGCCCCTTCCCGCGCAGCCGCCGCGCGGCCCGACGGCCGGAAGCGTCGGCGCCGGCGGGCCTGCTTCTGCTCAAGTTGAGAGGCCTCAGAGACGCTCCGGCCGCGCGGGCCGCCGCGCCTCCGCTGGCAGGGCCCGTCGGGGGCCTCATCGGGGTAGTCGCGCGCGAGCAGAGCGCGGCCCACGCGGCGCGAGTAGAGCGTTTCGCGCGCCGCGCGGCACAAGCAGCGCGCGTCCTCCTTCGCGAAGAGCCCCGCCCGCAATCCCGCCGCCGCACCAACGGGAGCGGGACGCGCTAAGGTTTTGGCGGGCCCCGGGCGATTACTGGCTAACGGTCCTGATGGCGGCTGTCTACCTCTCGCTGCTGTTGTTGTTCTGGAGGTGGGAACGCCTGCGAAAGATGCTCCTTGCTCCACTGGTGCTCTTTGCCGCTGCCATCGTGCTCTACCTGCCACTCGCCTCCTGGCCCGCGGTGGCGCTGATATTCTCTTACCTCCTCGTCCTGCTCGCGCTGTGGAACTGGGTGCGCACGCGCCGGCTTGCGCTCTTCCTCCTGCTGGTGTTGGCCGCCGGCATCGTCTCTGAGATCGTCACCGCCGGAAGGGGTGGGACGCACTGGCCCTATCCCGCAATCGTGGCTACCATGGGGCTTGTGATGCTCCTGGCACGCCTCTGGCCCCGCTGGCGCCTGCTTCGCAGTCCCCTCCCCAAGGGGGCGCCTACCAGGGCGTCGGTCGCGCGCGGCGTGCTCGATAGCTGCCCCTGGCCGAAGAGGAACGCGCGCGGCATAACGACGGTCAGCGTTCTGATCGCCTCCGTAATGGTCTTGGTTGTCGCCGGCGCGGGCGTCTCGTGCCTGGCCCGTGCCGCGCAGGCGAGTCGAAGCGCTCAAAGGTCATTCGTTGCGACCACTCTCCTGCACGGAGAATTCGAGCGGCTGCGAGCCGGTGCGGTCACTGTCGCGGATGTGGAGCAGGATCTTTCCCGCCGTGCGAGCAGGCTTCTCCCGAACGCAGGCGCGCGCGCCAGCGTGACGCCCCAGCCGACCACGCGCCTGTTCGAGTGCGACCTCGAAGTAAGCTGGCAGGAGGCGGGCAGGCCGCGCCGCGCGGCCGCGCTGGCCGGGCTAGTCTACACCGGAGGATCACACAGGTAATGCTGAGCCGAAGGCGCGGTGCGCTGCTGCTCGACGTTCTTATTGCGATGGGGCTCCTGAGTCTCCTCGTCGTGCTCGCGGCCGGCCTGATGTGGAGCGCGACACAGGTCGCTCGCGGGCAGCTCCACTCGGCCCAAGCCCTTGCTCAGGCCCGGGAAGCGCTGGCATCACTGGCAACCGATGTTTCCGCGGCCCGGAAGGTGCGCTGCTCCGGTGAGACCCTCACCCTGGTGACGAGCAATGGTCAGGACGTCACCTACGCAGAAACCGCCGGAGGGCTGACGCGAGTGGGCTCCCGAAGCCGACCCGCGGAGTGGCCCCTCCTGCAGGCCGAGTTCGCCCTCTCAACGTCGGGGCTCGTGGACGTCCGGCTGACCATGGCCGGCTCGGGGCGCCGCCCCGCCGCCATCTGCGAATCCGCGTTCTGGGCGCGCGCATTGTCGACATCATGACTGGACCGAGACGTGATAACCGACGTGGCTCTGCCGCCCTGCTGGGGCTGCTGTTCGGTCTGGCGATGATCGCCATTCTGTCCGCAGTCACCTCGCTGACGGCCGTCCACGCACAGTCGGCCGCGCGCCACCGGCGACAAGCCGAGGCCAGAACGGCCGCCGAATCAGGTGCGGCCGCCTGCCTGAGCGCGCTGGCCGGTGGAAGGCAAGTCGGCCGGATGTCTGGCACGGTGCCCGGCGGGCGCTACCGCGTCCGGTGCTCCCAAGAGGGGTCGAGCTTCAGGATCGAAAGCACCGGCACCGTGCACTCCGACACAGGCCCCTCTGCCGACTGCCTCATACGGCTGAGCGGCAGGCTCGAAGCCGGAAAGCCGCGCTATACTGGGTGCTCGGTGGACATCTCCGCGTGGAGGGGCAAACGGTGAAGGTCAAGGGGTTCACTCTCATGGAGCTGAGCATCGTCTTGTGCCTGATCGCCCTGGCTATTGCCGCCTCCATCGTGGTCTACGCCGGCGCCAGAGGATCGGCGAGGCGAACGATCTGCTTGAGCAACCTGAAGAGCCTCGGAATGGCAATGCAGATGTACTCCCAGGACAACGACGGGTGGTTCCCACCAAGCCTGGGCCTGGATGCTCTCGATACATACGTCAAGAACCGCGAAGTGTTCCGCTGCCCCGCAGCATCTCGACATCGAGATGTGCCGGGCGAGTTTGCGACCGACTACATCTACAGACCCGGCCTCACCAACGAAGATCCAGCGGGCGAGCTGCTCGCCGCCGACGACGAGCCGCGACATCAGCGGGGCGCGAACATGCTCGCCGTGGACGGCGCGGCCCGCTGGCAGCCGGCTTCCAGATGGCGACTGTTCGTCGCTCAGACGGAAGGGAGGGATGAATCGTGACAAGACGAGCGTTCACCCTGATCGAGCTGCTGGTCGTGATCGCCATCATTGGGATCCTCGCGTACACGGTCCAGCCGGCGCTCATGGCTGCGAACGAGCATGCCCGCCTTACGGTCTGCCGCGCGCGGCTGATGGAGGTCGGCTTCGCTCTGCGGCTGTACATGTCGGACTGGGACGCCGCGCCGGCGACGCTGGATAGCCTGCACGCGCTCGGCTACATAGACAACGAGATGGTGCTGGAATGTGCTTACGCACACGCTCCCTTCGACTACCACCGACCTGGCCCCGATGCGCGCAAGAACACGGTGGTCGCAAGCTGTCCCAACCACCCGCACGGTCACGGGCGGAGCGCCGCAGTGCTCGACCTCAGCGGCAAGGTGAGCTTGCATCGAACGCGGAAGTGAGGCGGCGCGGGCATTCTCTGGCAGTCGCAGCAGGTGCGATAGGCTCTCCGCCGCCGGCCGGATCACCCAGGGTCCGAACCCGGCCCGCGACTACCGCGGCGGGATCGGCGGTCCCGGGGGAGGCGGCGCCGGCGGCCGGGGCTCACCCACACTCGGCGGAACCTCTATGATGTGAGTCGTGCGGTCCTCCCGCGCGCCGCGCAGCGCGTCTGAGAACTCCCGCAGCCGCTTGGCAACAAGGCCGTGGATCGTCTTCGGCTTGTCCGGTGCGCCGGCGGGCAGGTCGGTCAGCACTTCAATGCCCTCGTCCACGTGGGAGACCGCCCAAATGCGGAACTTTCCATCCTTCACGGCCTGGACGACCTCCGGCTTCAGCATCAGGTTCTTCACGTTCTGCCGGGGGATCATTACTCCCTGATCTCCCGTCAGACCCTTCAGCTTGCACGCGGCGTAGAACCCCTCTATCTTCTGGTTGGCCCCGCCGATGGGCTGCACCCGGCCGTTCTGATCTACCGACCCCGTGACGGCGACGCCCTGTCTGATGGGCGCGCCCGAAAGGCTCGACAGGATCGCGTACAGCTCCGCGCAAGAGGCCGAGTCGCCCTCCACCATCTCGTAAGACTGCTCGAAGGCGATGGTGGCCGATAGGGAGAGCGGCGATTCCTCGGCATAGGTTCCCAGAAGATAGCCGCTGAGGATCATCACCGCCTTGTGATGAATCTGCCCGCTCATCCTGGCCTCGCGCTCGATATTGACCACTCCCGCGCGGCCCGGCGTCACCCGCGCGGTGATCCGCGCCGGACGGCCGAACGCGTAGTCGCCCACATCGAGCACGGCCAGGCCGTTGACCTGTCCCTCGGCCTGGCCGTCCACCTGAAGAATCAGGTCGCCCCGCGCAATGAACTCGAACAGGCGGTCCTCCATCCGGCGCGAGCGGTACTCCTTCTCCTCGAGAGCCTTCTCTACGTGCTGCACGTCAATGAGATCCGCTTTCTCCTGACTGGCCCAGAAGTTCGCTTCCGCGAGCATGTCGGCCACCGCGGCAAAGCGGGTCGAGAGCTTCTCCTGATCTGACGCCAGGCGCATGCCATGTTCCACCACCCGCGCGACCGCCGCCTTGGTCAACTGGCGCAGGCCTTCATCGCGGCAGTGGGTTGCGATGAACGCGGCGTAGCTCCGGCAGGAATCGCCGCCGACTGCCATGTCCACATCGAAGTCGGCCTTGACCTTGAAGAGCTTCCCGAACTCCTCCTCGTAATGGTAGAGCAGGAAATACAGCAGTGGCGAGCCGACCAGCACGACTTTCACATCGAGGGGGATAGGCTCCGGCCGCAGCGTCGCTGCGGGAATAGGCGTCCACTGCTCGCCGATGTTCTCGATCACCGCCTCCTCGCTGCGAAGGGAACGCTTCAGCGCCTCCCACGCGAACGGACTGGCCAGGACATCAAGCGCCTGTAATATAAGATAGCCGCCGTTCGCTCGGTGAAGCGCTCCCGGCTTCATCAGCGTGTGGTCTGTGACGGCTCCCCCCGCCACGGGCCGATACTCCGACCGACCCATCAGGTTGTAGTAGGTCGGGCTGTGCTCTCTGATGACTGGTGCGCCGCTGTTCTCGTCATGGCTCACCAGCACGTTGACCTGATAGCGCGCGGGCGCTGCGTCCGGCGGCCGCCCCTCTTCGGATTCGGAGCTGGCGGTTCGGAACTGCGCCAGGTGGGAGACCACGTCCTCGGCCACCCGTTCCAGGTGCTTCACGACTTCAGGCTGCTCGCGGTACTGGGCCTTCACCTCCTCGAACCGGTCTCCGATGGCGAGCATTGCCACCTCTCGGTCCAGCCCCTGGATCCTCCGCCGCGCCTCCTTCTCGAGCTGCCGCACTTGCGAAACGGTCTCCTGTATGCGGTCCCGCAGCATCTCCATCTTTTCGTTGACCGCTTTTCTCTCTTCCTCGGGGAGCTGCTCGAACTGCTCGCGTAACATCGGGCTCCCGTCCGCCAGAGGCACGGCGGCGAATCCCATCGGCGTCGCCTGGATCATGAGCCCGCGGCCCCGCGCCTCCTCGTCCAGCTCCCGCAGCAGGCGATTGCGTTCCGCCTGCACATCTGCGACCGCTCTCTCCTTGCGCTCCTCGTACGCTTCGCTCTCGAACGCTCCCGGGAGTTCCTGTCTGAGAGTCGCCAGCAACGCCTCGACGTCTTCGCGCAGACGAACGGCCCGGCCTGGGGGCAGTCGCAGAGAGCGCGGTTGCCTCGGATTGTCGAAGTTGTAGACATAGCACCAATCATCCGGCGTCGGCTGCTTCGACGCTGCCTCTTGCGTTCGCGAGCAGACGGCGAAGTTCCGCCCCGTCCCCGTGGGGCCCGCGGCGAAGATGTTGTAGCCCTTGGTCTTCATCTCGAGGCCGAAGTCTATCGCCGCCATGGCGCGATCCTGGCCCACAGTGCCTTTCAGCTCTGGCAGATCGGCCGTCGTCTCGAAGCCGAGGGCGTCGGTCTCGCAGCTTGCCCGCAAGTGCTCGAGCGCTACCTCGAAGTCCTCTATCGGCACCTCACCCTCCTCAGTCGGACGCTCCTCCGGCGAGCGGATAGCAAACTCGGCGCTCCGACTCTGGGCGCGCCTTCTCACACCGGCCGCCGGCCTCCACACCTTTCGCCGGGTTCTCCGACCGTCCTCCACGCCCGGCGGGCCGCCTATGCCACAACCAGCTCCGGCCCCTACAGGCTTCGAACCTTGTGTTGGAGAATACTGCTTGACAGATGGGGACAGTGCAACTACAGGAGAAGGGGAGCAGTCAATGAAGTTCCGCTTCGGGAGATGCGATGACG
>CP070816.1:1332477-1341746 GCA_020344235.1 Armatimonadota bacterium | reverse complement strand
GTAGCAGACCTCTACTGTCACTCTACGACCTCGCGCCCCGCACGCACTTGTGTGGTGTGATAGCGCGGTGCGGTTCCCCAGCTATTCTAGGCTCATCTGCGCCGATAGCGGACCGAGAGCGGCGATCGACGTGAGCAACAGAACCAAGCGATCCTCATAGGATCCCGCGGGAACCGTCTCTCGGGTGATTGAGGACCGGCCGGATTCCCTTACTTGCCCGGCCCTCGTTCCCATCCCTTCGACTGCACCCCAAGTACAGCCCTCCGCGAACTGAGAATGGTTACTAGGAGGGTTACGTTCGCGGAGTCACTCGGCGCTTGGTTGTCAATCTCCTGTACCCTGTCCCGCCGCACCCGCTCAACCAGCTCCCCCAGCTGGCTCTCCGAGGCGGTGAGCCTGGCAGCCAGCACCAGCTTCGGCAGCAACAGGGCCCAGCAGAACCGTACCCCATAGCAAAGCAGTTGAATGACCACACCGAGGAAGCACCGGAGGTTGTACAGGATAGTCGAGAGGTCCCTCATGCCGCCCAGGATATCAGCGACACGGCATGGAAGCAAAGACCCTCAGAAGACCCAGATAGTGTTTTTCGAGGGGACAACACATCACCAAGCAGGGATCGCCTTGGTTACGTTGGGTCCTGGTAGAGGCCTGTCAGAAGGCGAGCCGTCGTCCAGACTTCCTGGGTGCTCACTATCGTCGTGTTGCCAGACGCAAGGGCCACGCGGCTGCGAAGGTGGCCACTGCCCGTAAACTCCTGAAGGCAGTCTACTGGATGCTCAAACAGGGCCAGACTTCCGCGCAGGTCTCCCAACACATGACCGCGACTAGGGCGAGCTCCGGATGAGACATGGCCACCCATAGGCCCAGGACATGATTGAGCAGCCCTCGCCGAATACGACTTATTGTCCCGACAAGCAGGGACGGATAGATGTTTGGCAGACTTTGCCGCCGGAGCAGTCGATGCACATGTGCGACCGACCATGTGTGATGTCAAAGAAGGGAGGCAGTACCTGTTGACAGAGGCCGCCTTCTCATAGATGTCTCATATAGAGACCACGGAATCGTCTCGGGGCACACGTCAGGAGGGGCTATTGACAGGCCCCCTTATAGGGACACGGACAGCATGGAGCGCCCGGACAAGGTTCCTAGAGAGCACAGATTGCACCGCCCAGGTTCGCATGACCACGATGCTGGTTGTAGTAGACCGCGAAGTCGCGCAGCAGTCGATCCAGGTGATCCAGGCCGCGGATGACGGGGCCGCGCCTCGGCCATTTGCATTTCAGCGTGAGGATGCCCCGTTGCCTTACTGGGATAAAGAACTCCACGCAGGTCCACTCCTGAGAACGGAACGGTGCCCGGAGGCGCCGCCGAATGGTCCCATATGGTAGAATGCTCAGGACTCACAGGCAGGCCCAGCTGGCCTGTCAGAGGCGTCCCATCGACACTTGACGAGGAGATCATTCCCAAGCACGAGGTTTGCCAATGGAAGTCGTCTCAGCGAAGGTGTATCTGGTCGAGATCGGTGGCCGGCGGCCGGTGATTCTGGAGGCGATGTCCGATGAGGGCCTGACCGGCCTCGGCGAGGCGGCTGTCGCCTATGGGGTCGGCGCGAGCGCAGCCGCCGCGATGGCGAAGGAGCTGGCCGAGCGCTTCCTGCTGGGGTCCGACCCCTTCCGCATCGAGGACACCTGGAGCCGGATGTACGACCACACCTTCTGGGCCAAGGGCGGTGGGCCGATCGCCTTCGCCGGGATGAGCGCGGTGGAGACCGCGCTGTGGGACATCAAAGGCAAGGCGCTCGGCGTTCCGGTGTACGAGATGCGTGGCGGGAAGTGCCGCGATGATGTCCGGGTCTACGCCAATGGCTGGTCCTTCCGGTGTGTGGAGCCGGCGGAGTTCGCCCGCGAGGCGGAGCGCGTTGTGAGCGACGGCTACGACGCGCTCAAGCTCTATCCGCTCGCGCAGCCGGACACGAGCGGCGGGCACGGCTTCCTGGAGCAGGTGTCACACCGCTCAATTGACCGCGAGGCCGAGGACCTCGCCGTCTCGAGGGTGAAGGCGGTGCGCGATGCCGTTGGCACAAAGGTTGATGTGATGCTCGACATGAGCGGGGAGCTGACCGCCGATGCGATCATCCGCATCGGCCGCCGGATGGAGGAGTTCGACATCTTCTTCTTCGAGGAGCCGGTCGATCCGTTCGACGTGGCAGCACTGAAGAAGGTGTCCGCGCACGTCAACATGCCGATCGCGGTGGGCGAGCGGCTCTACACTCGCTACGGCTTCCGGCCGGTGATGGAGCAGCAGGCGGCCGACATCCTTCAGCCCGACATCGGCAACACCGGCGGGATCATGGAAACGAAGAAGATCGCGGCCATGGCGGAGGCCTACAGCATGCGGATTCAGCCGCACGTCTGCGCGAGCCCGATCTCGACCGCAGCGGCGCTTCAGCTAGACGCCTGCATCCCGAACTTCGTCATCCAGGAGCTGTATCCGTACCGGGTCCCCGAGCACTTCGCCATCGTGGACCACGCGCCGGAGCTGGAGGTCAAGAACGGCCGCCTGCCCATCCCCGACGGCCCCGGCCTCGGCGTGGCGCTCGCCCAGGACCGGGTCGAGTCGTTCCTGTATGCGGAGTGCGGCCTGGGTTAGCCTGGTGTGCGTACTGCGTGTGTGACCACCTGTAGGTCTCGGGGCCCCGTGGGACCGCTGTAGATGCGTTCTGAAGGGTCTCATGGGCGGTCGACACCTACATGTGGCCGCGGCCGAGGCGTCGCGGCAAACGCCATTCCCGAGTGCGTGGACCGGCAAGTCGCATCTCCTGGCTAGAGAAGGCGCTTACCGCAAATCGCTCGTATGTGCCCCAGATCCCTCCGGGCTCTTGAAGATGCAGACGCGGTAGCGATCGAGGATCAACACCTCGTCCAGTCCGTCGCCGTCGATGTCCCGAGCTATCGGCGTGTATCGCACCCCACAGTCGTATGACCGCTCTGCGCGGATGAGTTTCCTCGGCTGCGCGTACTCGTCCTTCCAAGGGAAGACATCCAGAAGCTGCCCGTTGCCGTCGATGAAGCACGGCCAGAGCCCACGACTCCACGACGGATCGCTTTCATAAGGTGTCGGCGCGATCGGCCGCAAGCGCGGCTCGAACAGAGCCCATTCATTGCGGCCGCGGCCACGGCGCCAGCGCACTGTGGAGCCCGCGTAGCCATTGACATCCGTGCGATGCCATAGGACATTGCCTGCTGCGTCAAGTCCCCATAGGCCCTTGTTCTTCTCGCACATGATGATGCGCTTCTCGCCATTGGGCCCCCACGGCCCCTCCACAGACCGCTGGCTGTGCCTGCCTCGCGCCTGCCACAAGAGATTCCCTTCGAGGTCAGCCACGAAGAAGTCCTCCGATCCGGCGTACCGCACTTCGAGCCTCCCGTCACCATCCACGTCGCTCAGCGCGATGTGGTCCGCATGATTGGCAACATAGTCGAACGCCTCACCGAGGTCGAGCGTCCAGACTTCTGAAAGATCGTCGTCCAACAGGCTGTATCCTATGAGCAGTTCATCTCTGCCGTCGCCGTCCATGTCCATGGCGACCGTGTTGTGCCCAGCACCCTGCACCGCGAACGGCTCCCGCCAGACTGACAGGTCAGCTCCGAACACCATCGCGGGGTTAGAGTACGACCACGGGGGGTATGCCGCGTCGTTGACCTTGCAGATCAGCTGTCTGCCTGCCTCCGGATGGCCGAACTGCGCCGCACACAGAATGTCAAAGTTATCGGCGGGCAGCTCCACGGACGACCGCTGCTCCCCTGAGGCGCCGTCCAGGATCACCAGAGAACTGCCCCTGATGGCGGCGACCTCGCACCGTCCGTCCCCGTCAATGTCCTCCACGACCACCGATTTGGGGCCATGGCAAGTGAAGGGCATCTCACGGCTGTAGGGCCGACCGCTCTGCCACAGCACATTGCCCTCCAGCGAGACGGCCGTCAGGCAGTGCAGGGAGCGATCGGCCTCGTCCACATCAGAGCGGCCAGCATGGAGCTGTGACTTGAGCTGGCCGGCGCTCTGGAGGATGAGCAGCTCCAGTTCGCCATCGCCGTTCAAGTCGGCCAGCTCTGCCCTGTCCCCGCCAAAGCCGGCGATTGAGAATTCCCCTAACAGCCTGCCTTCGTCAGGCTTCACCCTCGCTCCACCCGCCTCGCTTCACGTCTCTCTCGCTTAGCCGCACGGTCAGTCCTCCGCCGAGAGAATCGGCGTGCATCCCGGCATGCGCTGCCATCCCCGCAGCCAGTCGGGGAACTCGCCGCCTGCATCATTCTCGAACATCTTGAGGGCCTTCTGGACGACCTCCGGGTGCTCGGCGGCCAGGTTCCGCGTCAGAGCAGGATCGCTCTGGATGTCATACAAGAGCGGATTGGCGCCCCAGAACACATCGTTGCACCACCACTGGCTGTCAATGAACGTGACCTCCGGGCCCCAGGCCACGGTTACATATTCCCTGCCAGACTGTTCGCCCCGCACAACAGGCCACAGATCAATGCCCTCCATCTGATCCGGGATCTCCTGTCCCAGCATCTTCATCAGCGTTACCGTGAGGTCGAGATTATAGCAGAGTGCGTCACACTCGGTCCCTGCGGCCTCGCCGTTGGGACGGCGGATCATCATGATGAGATCGGCCACCGCCCGAGTCAGAGGATAGCCCTGCTTCCCGGTCAGGTTCGCATCCCCGAGATTGTGCCCGTGGTCGGAGATGAGTGCGACCACAGTGTCTTCGAGTCGCCCGGAGGAGCGCAGCGATTCCATGAAGTGCCCGAGCCATCTGTCAACCATCGTGCACTCCCCGGCATAGTTGGCCTGCATGCGCTTCAGCTCCCTGGGCGGGAACTCGTCAGCGCTGGCGTAGGTGCTCCAGATCACATCCACCACATCGTCGTCGGGATCGTAGAGCCGGCGGTAGTAGGCCGGAGGATCCCAAGGTTCGTGGGGGTCGAAGGAATCAATCACCAGGAAGAACTTCTCCGCATCGTCGTTCTGCCCCAGCCACTCCGCGCCTGCCCGAAAGACCTGCGCGGCGAAGTAGTCCGCCTCGCTGCTGCGGTCTGCGACATTGGTCAGGTACCGACGATGGTCCTCCCAGCGGGGAGAGCCGCACCGCTCGACGCGCATGTGCCTGGCGATCGCGTCATCGCCGACCACAGGCCCCGAACGATAGCAGTCGTGCTCCTGCCCGCGAATCCAGCGCCATTCGTCGAAGCCGCGATGGAAGTTCTTCGACGGCTTGAACTGATGGTAGGTATCAGTGATGAACGCAGTTCGATAGCCCTGTGCGTGGAGCAGCTCGGCGACGGTGTCTAGGTTCTCCTCGATCGGTCCCCAGCCGGGAGCGCCCACGAAGTCTCCCTTCTGGGGGCGGTGGCCGCGGAAGGGGTAGACGCGCCTGCCGGTATGCAGTGCGCGCCGAACCGGCAGAGTGGGAAAGGACTCGGGGTAGGCGCGGGTGAACAGCACCGACTCGGCGGCCAGCGCATCGAGGTTGGGAGTGCGGATCCACTCATTGCCATAGCAGCCGCAGTGGTCCATGCGCCAGCTGTCAACGATTATGAGCACGCAGTTCATGTCGGAGGCTCCTGACCAGTATTGCAGTCACCGATTTTCTCCTTATGCGCCTTGCCTAGCGGCTCCTCCTATGGGACATCCTCCCTAAGCGCCGAGGAAGATGCGCGCCATATGCCCGTAGCCAAGAGCGGCGGAGAGTCACATTCACCCTGGCTTCTTTGAGGAGGGAAGGCTAGGCAATTGGCCTGGGAGGGAAGCACTGTTCAGCATACGAGAGCAGTTCGGCATCGAACACCCCCAACCTTGTCCACATCTCCGGTGTCTCGATACCTGGTCGTTTCGCTCCAGCAAGCGGGAATGGTCACGATGCACGGAGAATCCCCTCAGGGCAAGCCCGCAGCGGTTCGAGGGGCTGTCGGCCGCAGCGGGTGGCCCGGGCGCAGGGATGAGCGAATGCCCCCATGCCGAAAGGCCTGGCTGGTCGCCAGGCTGCTAGTCCGGTGACGGCATGACCGATAGGTGAGACTAGGCGAGGAAGCGCAGGGATCGGATCAACCCATGTACACCCTACCTCAGGCTTCGTTTGTCTCAGCAACGCTGACTCCCAGCAGAGGGACGCCATGAGGGTACTTCTCGTGTTCTTCGATACTATGCGGTACGACCACGCATCCTTCAACGGCTACGAGCGGAAGACGACCCCTGTCCTTGACCAATTGGCCGGAGAGGCAGCTGTCTTCGCGAGCTGCTACGCGACCGATGTCCCTACCCAGCCCTGCTACACTGCCACCCTCACCGGACAGCGCGGGATTAGGACCGGAGTCGTCTCCCACGGCCAGCCCGAGGAGACCATCCCGAGCTCTCTGGAGACTCTGCCAATGGCCCTTGCCGGGAGAGGCGTCCTCACCGCCGCTGTCAGCACCCTCTGCCGCTTCCGAAGGTGGTTCGCCCAGGGATTCGTTCACTACCTCCAGCCTGACGTCACCACCTGGCTCCAGCACGTCACCTGTGAGGATGTGAACCGAGAAGCCGTGCCCTGGCTCAAGGCCCACGCCCAGCAAGACTTCTTCCTCTTCCTCCACTACTGGGATCCCCACACACCCTACAGCATGTTGCCCAAGAAGCACCTCGACAAGTTCTACTCTGGCGATCCCCGCGATCCTGCGAACAAGTCGCTGGAAGACCTCCGATCTCGTCCACTCATGCACTTCTTCATCTCCGGGGCAGTACCGGAGTTGCGAGAAGGCCTAACTGACATCGAATACCCGATCGCCCAGTATGACGGCGAGATCAACTACGCGGACGACCACTTCGCCGAGGTGCTTGACGTGCTCGAGAAGAACGGGGTCCTCGACGATACGATGATCATATTTACGTCGGATCACGGCGAGGCCATGAGGGGGGAGCACGGCATCTACTTCGACCACATGGATGCTTACGAGCAGGTAAGTCATGTCCCGCTTCTCGTCTGGTCGCCGCCTCGCGTCAAGCCCCGTAGGATCAGCAGCTTCGTCCAACATGTCGATCTGGCCCCGACGATCCTGGAGACCTTCGGAGTGGCGGTCCCAGAGGGTCGGGACGGAAAGAGCCTCTGGCCGCTCCTGCAAGGAGAGACGACGAGGCATCGGGACTTCGCCGTGACAAATCAGGGCCTCTGGTCGGCACAGAGAGCCTACCGCACCAAGACGTGGACACTCGTGCGCACCTACGCTCAGGGAATGGTGGTCGAGGCGCCGGAATGGGAGCTCTTCAACAGAGAGAAGGACCCATCAGAGAGTCGCAACCTGGCCAATACGGAGACGACTGCTCTCGCAGAACTTAAGGCTGAGTACCTTGAGTGGACGGATCGGGAATCAGGCGGAGGGCCGGACCCTCTCCGGATAGCGGCCCACAGAAGCGCCGCAGCCAACAGCGTCAAGCAGCAATTCGAGCATTGGCTTTCCGCGCAGCGCCAGGAGCCACGAACTATGACTCCCCGCGACAGAGGGGACATAGACCAGTCACCGGCCGGGAAGATGTGAGCAGAATCGAGTCGAGCTTACCGGTCATCTCCCCCTGAGACCGTGGGTCCTTGTTGGAGGCCCTTGAGACCACCGTCATAGCGATTCCCGCTGGCTATCCCGTTCTAGCTGCGCGCCCAGATTAGAGGAAGCAGGTCGGCAATCCTACATATGCTTAGGAATGTCTCTGGCTTGGTGTTGGCGCGCCGCGGTGGTCTCAGACGCCGGCGCAATCAGTGGCGTGCGGCAAGCCCGAGGGCCCCCAGACCGGTCTCACGGACGCCTGACAAGGACCAATGGTCCCATGTCATGGAATGAACCGGCGAGTTAGACAAGCTCAGAAGCCGCCTGACGGTGTCCCATCGCTATCTAACACCCGCAAGGTGTCTCGTTGCTATTTGACATACACAGAGTGTTGCTTAACTCAACCCCCGATCTGTCTCACCAACGCTGACGATCTACAGCCTAGGAGCGTGCTGCGGGGGCGAGTTCGTTCGCAAAGGGACATCTCACAGCTTTCTCGCCAGCGTATTCTGTTCGGGGGACTGTGCCAGGGCGTGGGGAAATCGGAGATTGTCCGAGGCAAGGTGTACGTGGTGCGGTCGCTAGGTCCCGCAGGAGGTGTCTCGTCGCGGTGGGTAAGGTGAGCCGTACTGTGCAACAGGAGACTGCTGGGGCACTGCCGGAGCACTCCTTGCCGACCTGCACGGCTGGCCCTAGGGGGACAAGCGAGGTCACTGCGGCCTGGGCTCAGAGCCGGTGTTCTGACCATAGCACTGGCCCGCTCGGCTCTCAGTTTCGCCAACCCCACCAGGTCAAACCCTAACATTCAAGCTGGATACATTCTTGGGGGCAGGTCATCCGACCGCCACGCAAGGATGCCGGAGCCTGATCCGCTCTCGTCCTGCCGGCTCACTGTCCGAGCGCCCGGTATTGCTCGTTCAGCAGTCGAGCCAGGTCCTCTCTGGTGGCCGTCGGATCGAGCTGCCGGACCGTCTCCAGATAGACCGTGACTCGCCGGTCCAGATCGTGCAGATACTCATAGCCGAGGCTCTCCCCGACCTTGATCGCCGTCTTCCTGAACATAGCGGCCGTTCGGAAGAGCGCTCCCCACACGTCGCCGATCTCCGCGCCGCCATGTGTGGCTACAAGCTCCTGGTAGGTCTCAGGGTCCAGCACCTTCTTGAGACCCTTGCCGAGAACGCCGGGCCGCCAGCTCCAGTCCCGGCCGATCTCGATCCACCACTCCACCATCGTCAGCAGCTCCTGCTGCAGCCCGTCGAGCGTCCATCGCGCAGTGAGCAGGTCGTCCCGCCACAGGTGCTTGGCCGCATACGTGGAGTTCCACCAGAAGTTATTGACGAAGGTCGTGTAATGCAGGTCAGTGGGCCGCGCTGGAATGTGTGCCTGATAGGTCGGGCGCGCGAGCGAAGCGGCCTCCCCATCCTTGTCCACCAGGACCCTGTAGCCGACATCGAATTCCGCGGATAGGGTCGCAGCCTGGCACGCCTTCCTGAGTGCCGTCACAGGCCGTATCCCGAAGTCGATCTTGGTACCATCCTCATACATGACCAAGCGCGTAAACGAGTCTGGGTCGCCGTCCCATGTCCGACCGTCCGGCATCCACCAATCCCGCCTCAATGCTACCAGAACCGCTCCGAACTCCGTGAGCCACGCATCGCTTCCCGCGAAGGGAGCAATGTCCGTGGCGTAGATGACAGC
>CP070816.1:1327588-1332377 GCA_020344235.1 Armatimonadota bacterium | reverse complement strand
GATGGTCGACGCGCAGGATCGCCATGTTCGCGCCCCGGCGCGTCCCCCCCTGCTTCACCGCTTCCGTCGCCGCGTTGAACACCTTCATGAAGGAGAGGGGCCCGGAGGCGATGCCGCCCGTCGCCTGCACGATGTCCCCCTTCGGGCGAAGTCGGGAGAAGGAGAAGCCGGTGCCGCCGCCAGACTGGTGGATGAGTGCGGTGCTCTTGATGGTCTCGAAGATGGACTGCATGGAGTCTTCGACGGGGAGGACGAAGCAGGCGGAGAGCTGTTGAAGCTCTCTGCCCGCGTTCATGAGGGTGGGGGAATTGGGGAGGAACTCGAGGCGGGCCATGATGCGGTAGAACTCGCGCGCCTCGGCCTCGAGGTCGGCTCCAGGGTCGTAGAGCTTGCTGGCGGAGGCGACGTCCTGGGCTACGCGCCAGAACATCTCCCACGGCTCTTCAATGGGTATTCCCTCTTCGTTCTTACGCAGGTAGCGATTGCGGAGAACGGTGAGGGCGTTCTCGGCGAACTGGGGCAGGGGCAGATTGGGCGGCAAGTTGGACACGCACGGGGCTCCTTGTACTGTGATCAGTCCTGCGAGTCGAATAGCCTGGCCTGCCGGCGGCCATCGCCCGCGGCCGCGCCGGGCGACTTCCGCACGAGAGATTCGATCTCCTTCAGGAAGGAGTCGGCATCTCGAAACTCCTTGTAGACGGAGGCAAAACGAACGTAAGCAACCTCGTCCATCTCGCGCAGTCGCTTCATGACGAGGATGCCGATCTCGCTGGCTGGCACCTCCTCCGCGAGCTCGTCCCGGACCTGGCGTTCGATGGCGTCCGCGGATTCCTCAATCTGCTCCCGGCTGATGGGCAGCTTCTGGCAGGCCTTGGTCATGCCGAGGATGAGCTTCTCGCGGTCGAAGGGCTCGCGGCGGCCGTCCTTCTTGATGACGAAGACGCGCACCTCGCCCGGGCGCTCGTAGGTGGTGAAGCGGCGGCCGCATTCGGGGCACTCGCGGCGGCGGCGGACGACGGAATCGCCGTCACTGGTTCGTGAGTCCAGGACCCGGCTGTCATTGTGTTGGCAGAAGGGGCAGCGCATCCCGACACCGCCTATATCGTGGGGGCGAGCATATATACCATACTAGATATAGTGTGTCAATACTCGATTCGGCTTTTTTCGCAGTGGCCTCCATTATAGCACACAGACGTTTGCATGACAAGATGCGGGGGTGTCTGAAGAGGGCCTGCGAGAGACTCTGACCGGGGCGGGAAGCTGCGCGGCGGGCCTCTGGGTCACTCAACGAGATCGGCGCTGGAAATGGTGGGGCACCAGAACTTCTCGATGTATTCGACCACCAGGCGGGTGCCCTCGTCGTGGCTGACGTAGGGCGGCATAGCGGGGTTGTACATGGCGTCGGTTAGGTCGCGGCAGAGGGCGATGGGGACCCCCCACTTGACCATTCGCTTGATGGCGAAGGAACGGCCTAGGATGCACATGTTGGTGTGAACGCCCATGATTATAACCTGGCGGATGCCGCGGTGGCGGAGGATGCTGTAGATCTGACGGCCTTCGTCGGAGATGAAGTCGCGGTCCTGGTCTATCTCGAGGACCTCCGTCTGGCGGGTCCACACCGAGGTGTCCACGACCTCGTCGCCGGCGTTGGTGTCGCTGCCGCCGTCGGAGGCGTCAACGGGGAGGGGTGGGTCGGGACGGCCAATGGGCGTTGGGGGTTCGGCGGGCGGGGTCTCCAGAGCGCGCTGGCGAGCGGGCGCACCCTCGTAGAAGGCCATGGTCTCGGAGGGCGCGTGGATGATGGTGACGCCGCGGCCGCGCGCGGCGCGGACGACTTCGTTCATCCTGGGCGCGAGCGCGGCGGCACGCTCCTCCGCGCCGCGGCACCAGTGGTGGTCCCACATGTCACAGATAATGATGGCGGCGTGCGCGGCAGGGAGGTCGCGCCTCTGTGTGACGATCTGCCATTTGGCGCGGTTCGCTTCGTCGCGGACAAGCTGCCGGCAGCGGAGGTTGAGGGTAATGGTGTCATTCATCGAGGTGTCCTCGGAATCCCCAGAGGTGGGGTTCGGCGAGCTTGACGCGGACCAGCGATCCCGCGAGGCGCTGATCTCCGGCGACGATGACCTGCTTGTTGTTGCGGGCGCGGCCGGCCAGCAGGCCCTCGCCGCGATGGGCGGGGCCGTCCACGAGGACTTCCGCCTCCTCCCCTACCCCGGCCTTGTTGCGCGACAGGGTGATGCCGTTCTGGAGATCAATGAGCTTCCGCAGGCGGGCGAGCCGGGTGTCTTGGGGCACTTCGTCTTCTCGCTCGCCGGCGGCGGTGCCGGGACGAGGGGAGTAGGCGAACGTGAAGGCGGCATCAAAGCCGATGCACCTGTAGAGGCGCAGGCTCTCCTCGAACTGCTCCTCGGTCTCGCCGGGGAACCCGACCATGATGTCGGTGGTGAGAGCGAGGCCGGGGACGCCGGCGCGGAGCCGATCTACTGTGGTGCGGTACTGGGCGATGGTATAGCCGCGATTCATGTCATGCAGGAGCTTGTCCTCGCCGGCCTGGATCGGGAGGTGGATGTGCTCGCAGACGGAGGGAAGCTCGGCCATTGCAGAGACGAGTTCATCGGTAACATCGCGCGGATGGCAAGTCGTGAAGCGGATACGCCAGAGGTCGGGGATGGGGTCGAGGGCCCGCAGGAGGTCGGGGAAGGTTGCGCCGCCGGGGAGATCGCGGCCGTAGGCGAGGACGTTCTGCCCGAGGAGGGTGACTTCACGGGTTCCGCGCCCGACCAAGGCTTTGACCTCGCAGATGATGTCCTCCGCGGGCCGGCTTGATTCGGGGCCGCGCACGAGCGGGACTATGCAGTAGGAGCAGAAGTTACTGCAGCCGCGAATGACGGGGACGAAGGCGCGGAGGGGAGCACGATCAGCCGCGAGATCGTTACCGGTCCGCGCCGCAGATGGGTCCTCTTCCATTTCCGACACGACGAGCGGGCCGTCGCCGGCACGCACGCGAGCGACGAGATCGTGGATATGGTGGAACCAGCGGGTGCCGAGGACGATGTCAACGTGAGGGGCGCGACGCCTGATCTCTTCGCCCGCCCGCTGTGCCATGCAGCCGGCGACGGCGAGGAGGGCGTCGGGGTTCGACTGCTTCCAGGCGCGCAGCTCGCCGAGGGTGCTGTAGACCTTGTGCTCGGGGCGCTCGCGGACGGAGCAGGTGTTGAGGACGATGAGATCAGCGCCCGCGGCGGACTCCACCTCCTGCCAGCCGGCGCGATCGAGCAGAGACGCCATGAGGCTGGAGTCGGCCTCGTTCATCTGGCAGCCGTAGGTGATGATGTAGTATTTCATGGAGGAGGCTTCACCGGCGAGGACGTGATCCGAAAGGTCACCTCACAATGCGGTGAGCATTGGGGCAGGAGGCGAGCTCCTGCCCAACGAAGGGCGACGGATGGGAGTTTACCCTCACTCGGGATCTGTTTGCGCGTTCCAAGGTGAGACGGTTGGGAGAATTCTTCTCGGCTTCAACGGACGCTGCCCGGCAGTCTGAAGATTCGCTCCACGCCGCCAACGGCCTTCCCCTCCTGGTCGAGCAGTCCGACCCAGATGCTGTGCTTCGGGTTGGGGCCCTTCAGGGTGGAGATATCGAGTGGGAATTCCGCGGGGAACGCGCCCGATAGGCCGGCCGGGCGTTCGTCTAGATGAAATGAAATGCTCCAGCCGTCCGGCAGGGCGCCATCCGCTTCAACGAGCACGGATTGCCGGCCCTCCCATTTCCGGGGCAGCTTCACCGTGACATGCAGGTCGCCGGCCGAGAAAGCCAACGTGGGCCGGGGTGGGTAGCCTCCCCGCCAGTCCAAACCGCGAGGGGGACGCAGCTCTCGTGGGGAGACGGGGTTAGGATCCAGATGGACGCAGAGCACATTGGTGAGCGGCCGGCGAGGCGAACGGATCATTCGGCCCCGGTGCCACATGGCCGCGGAGCCGCCGCCGTCGAGGCTGATCGCGTAGCGCGCACCGAGGTCGCGCATCGCCCTTGCCAGCCTTGGCAGAGAGGTGCCGCGCGCTGTCGTCACGAGGAGGAGGTGGTTGTCGGCGGTCACCCCGGCCGCAGTGCGAGGCGCGGCGCGGGCGAACAGGCTGGGATCGCCGAACCCCTCGCCGCCGGGGAGTGGTTTCGCGAATCCTCGCCAGACCAGGAGCGGCCCGGCTGCTACCGCGGACTGGTAGTCGGACCAGTCCACGTGCCTACTCTTGGGGAGGCGTATGCAGTCCACGCCATCGTGGGCGAAGGCGAGGGCCGTGCCCATGCCGCCGAAATGGACGAGCTTGCCAGCGATGACAATGTCGCCGACAGGCCGGTGGGTGGCCTTGCTGAAGTAGGTGCCGTTGACGGCGGCCGCGGGGTCGAGCCGGCGAATGAAGTCGGAGAAGCGCTCGGTGCGGCCGATGCCGCCGGCGGCAAGGGCGGGAGAGACGAGCACGCGGCGATCATTGAGATCTATCTCGATTACGTGGAGCGACGCCCCCGCTACGCCGCGGCGAGCGTAGGTCATGGGGTCGGCCGCGGAGAGGCGGGAGGCGAACAGGAGACACAGGAGAGAGAGAAGCGGCAGAAGTGCGGAATAGAGGGATCGCCTCCGCGCGCTGCACGTGTAGGGGGCCGGCCGCGCGCGGTATTGTTTCAGTCGAGGATGTCTTCGCGCTTCCAGCCGAAGGCCTCCTCGAAGCAGTCCCCGGCGATCTGGGAGGAGCGGACGGACTCGTCTCGCTTGCTGCACCAGACCTGGTC
>CP070816.1:1320850-1327488 GCA_020344235.1 Armatimonadota bacterium | reverse complement strand
CACCTCGCGCCTCCCCCGCACATACAGCCGCTGCTGCTCCAGCGCCTCCGCAAGCTGCGACTCCGTCACCATCCCCATCTCCAGCAGTATCTCTCCCAGACGGCGCTTCCGCCGATCATCCCCCAGTTGCTCTTCCAGCGCGCGGCTCAACTGCTCTTGCGTCAGCACCCGGCACTTGTACACCAGCAGCGCCCCCAACAGCGGCACCACCGGCTCCCCCTCGTCCCGCAATCCCAGCGCATACTCCTCCCCCGCTTCTCTCGGCTTCGCACGCGTCTTGTAGATCGCCGACAGCACCAGCATCACTCCCGCCAGCTCAATCAATCCACCCACCCACCATAAGAGCGCCTGCCCCTCTCCCAACGCGTGCCCGAAGGCCAGCCCACCGCCCACGGCCAGCACCAATCCCACTGCCGTCCGAGTCCAGATCGCCCCCACAGATCCTCCCTCCTCTTCCCCTTCTCGCCCCCTTTCACTCCCCCCCTTCTTCCCACCACTCCCTCTCACCATCCTCTCACCACCCCTTCCCCGGAATCGCCGCCCCACCATACCCCCCGTCTCGGCCGCTCTCTCTTGCCACGTCCCGCCCGCGCATTCAATCCCCAACAGCCCTCGCCTGGTCGCCTCTGCCCCTCGCCCTTGATTCACATGGCCGACCCGGCAGGCCCCACACCTGGATCTGACGAATACCTCCCCGACGTCAGCCGGTTGTGACGAGTACGAGTAGTTCGTCGCAGACCATGCCTCGCATGACACCCGGGCGGGGGTGCAAGGACCCGCGCGTTGCGGACACACCAACCGGGCGCCGGAAGCTCGTGCGGGACATCTTGGAGCGACGGCCATCGTGCGAACACTCGCCTGCATCGTGTTGCTCGCTGCCCTCGGCGCCGTCGTCGGCCTGGCGCTGGCCTCGAAAGAGGTGGCCTCTCAGGGCTACTTTCATGCGGAGCTGTGGCGAACCGGCCTCTGGACCGCGGCACGCGGCGGCTGGCTCGGCGCGCTGGCCGGCGCCGCGGCAGGCGCCCTGCTGTTACTGCTGCTGGCGTCGTGGTCCGCACTGCTGCAAGTCAGAGTGAGGCAGCCGCAGAGCGCCCCTGGCAGCGCGCCTCTCAGCCTCCCTGCCTGTCCCCCGTGGGTCGCGCGCGCCGCCCTCATGGGACGCTTCCCACGCGTCCTCAGCGGCGTCGTCCTTGCGGGAGTCGTGGCGCTGTGCCTGGCGGGGTGGGTCGTGAACACCGCCGCGCGGGCCGCCGCGAAAGAGCGCGGGCGCAGCGTCATCCTGATAGGGTTGGACACCGTTCGAGAGGACAGCACCAGCCTCCTGTCCGAGGGCCAACACGAACGGGACCTGACCCCGAATCTGCGAGAGCTGGCCGCGCGCGGCGCGGTCTTCTCACACGCCATCTCGCAGGCCAGTTGGACACTGCCGGCCTTCGCCTCCATCTTCACAGGGCTGTACCCGGAGGAACACGGAGCCGAGAAGGGATGGCAGGTGCTTGCGCCATCACAGCTCACTCTGGCCGAGCTGCTGCGCGAGGCCGGCTACCTGACCATAGGCATCTCGAGCGGAATATACGTCACCAGAGCGGCCGGCATGACCCAGGGGTTCGAGCTTTTCGACGAATCCCAGGCACTTGACGAGGAAACGATCAGCTCCGTCGAGGTCACAGACAGGGCCATTCGATTGCTTCGCGCTCACCGCGACCAGCCCCTCTTCCTGTTCCTCCACTACTTCGATCCACACTGGATGTACCGAGACCACCAGCAGTACCACTTCGCAGACGAGTACCAGGGCCCGCTGCAAGATCTCTGCTGCAGCCTCACCCACGACGAGTTCGAGCGTCACGCGGCCGCCGCGTGCTCACGGCCCGGACAGCCCTTGCTCGACGCCCAAGAGCTGCACTATCTGCGTCAACTCCATCACGAGGAGATCGCCTTCACTGATGCTCACATCGGCCGCCTGCTTCGCGAGGTCCGAAACCTCGGCCTCCAGGACAACACCCTCATCGTCGTCGTGTCCGATCATGGGGAGGCGTTCCTCGAGCACCACCACCTCTTCCACGGGAAGACCCTCTACCAGGAGCTGGTCCACGTTCCCCTCGCCATTGCCGGACCCGAAGTGCCCGCCGGAAGCTCACACGCAGGCCCGGTCGAGACGCGAGCCCTGTTCGCCACCATCCTTGAATTCCTCGGGGTGAAAGCCCCGGGCGGAAGCTCGACAGCCTCCCTGTTGCGAATCCCACCCGGCCGCCAGATACTCGCCCGCAGCGCTATCTGCTTCGACGTCGGCGGCAACCGTCAGGGAAAGGCCGGGCCGGCATTGGAGGTCTGGACCACGTGCATTCAGGACGCGCGGTGGAAGCTCATCAAAGAGCACGTCCACAATAGAGCGGCTCTCTTCGACCTGACACAAGAGCCCGCGGAGACGCGCGATTGCTCTGCTGAGCACCCCGAGCAGCGCCGAAGACTCGAGCGCGAGCTGCACCGTCTGGATGCCGCGGCCCGCCGCCGCGCGCCGGCCGCTCGCGTGCCCGAGGCCGATGAGCACTTCAAACGGAAACTCAGGGCCCTGGGTTATCTCTGAGCCCTCCAACCCCCCGCGGCCCTTTCGCTGCCCCTGACTGCCAAACTTGACACCGGCGCGACACTGATGCAACAATGCCCCCCGACGCCAGACCAAAGCCCATTCCCGCGAGCAAGGAGCGCCGGCAGTGCCCGAAGACCAACGGGTAGCCTTCGCCATCGCAGCCCACCCGGACGACATCGAGTTCATGATGGCCGGTACGCTGATGCTGCTTCGCCAGGCCGGCTGCGAGCTGCACTACATGAATATCGCCAACGGGTCCTGCGGCACCGCCGCGCACAGCAAGCAAAAGATCATCAACATCCGCAGCCGGGAAGCGCGCTCGGCCGCCAGGCTGCTGGGCGCGGTCTTCCACCCCAGCTTCGTGGATGACATCGCCATCTTCTACGAAAAGGATCTCCTCGCGCGCGTTGCGGCCGTCGTGCGCAAGGTCAACCCCACCATCATGCTGCTGCCCCCACCCGTGGACTACATGGAAGACCACATGAACGCCTGCCGCTTGGCCGTAACCGCAGCCTTCTGTCGCGGCATGCGCAACTTCACCACCAAACCTCGCACCAAGCCCATCGAGAGCGCGGTCACCCTCTATCACTGCATGCCGGCGGGCCTGCGCGACCCCATGCGCCGCCGCGTCGTGCCCGAGTACTACGTGGACATCACGGGAGTCTTGCAGCAGAAGAGAACAATCCTCGCCTGCCATCGCAGCCAGAAAGAGTGGCTTGACGTCAGCCAGGGCATGGACGCCTACCTCGCCGCGATGGAAGAGCAAGCGGCCGAGATGGGGCGCATGTCCCGGCGCTTCAAGTATGCAGAGGGCTGGCGGCGCCACAGCCACCTCGGCTTCTGCGAGCCCGGCGCGGACGCGATGCTCGAGGCCCTGGGGGAGCTGGCCCTGGTCAACGAGGACTATCGCCGCTCGCTCGACGAGCCGTCGCACCCCAAGAGAACACTCAGAGCTGGGAGGAAAACATGACCAGACCCTTGAGCGCCGTGGCCCCCGACTGGTGGGACTTCACGACTCTCGATAGAGAATTGGCCGACGACGCCGCCAAGCTGACGGCCGAAGACATGCTCGGCCTCGCCCGGCCCGGCTTCGAGATCGTTTTCTACGACACCCTGGAGAGCTTCTACCTCGCCGAAGCCCTCGAGTACATCGAGGCCTGGCGCCAAGCCGCCGAAGACCGGCCCGCCGGCATCTGCGGCCCGATCGGCCCCACCGAACAGCTCCCCTTGGTGGCTCAGCTCGTGAACGCCCTCGAGCTGGACCTGCGCCATGCACACTTCTGGGGTATGGACGAGTGGTACCTCAACGGCAAAGAAGTGCCCATCGAGCACCCCCTCTCCTTCGAGCGCGCCGATCGCGAGCTGTGCTTCGACCACATCCGGCCCGACCTGAGGATGCCCGAGCAGAACCTCCACTTCCCCAAGGCCGATAACCTCGCCGACTACAGCGCCAGCTTCGATGCCCTGCGGTGCGTCGTGATGCAGGGCGGCCAGGGAGACGTCAAGCACTGGGCCTTCAACGACCCGCCCAAGAGGCAAGGCGCCCATAGCGACGACCCGCCGCCTCCCGAGGACTACTTGAAGCTCGGCGCCCGCGTCGTTGACCTCCACCCCATGACCATCATGCAGAATGCCCGCACCTCAGGCGGCGGCCGGGTGTCAGACGTCCCTGCCCAGGCCCTCACCGTCGGGCCTCAGGAAACCTGGAAGTCAGACCGCGTCTCCATCTGGCACGCCGGAAGGCACGACAACACCTTCGGCATGCGGCTCACCACCCTCATGATCTCAAAGAAGATCGCCGACGCCGCCGTGCCGATGTCCCTGCTCGGCCTCCACCCCAACGTCCGCTTCAGCTTCTACCGCCCCGGCATCGGCGAGTGCGCCGCCGAGATGCACTAGCGCCGGCGCCCGCCAGCCGCCTCCCGCGCCTCTGCGCTCGCCGCGCTAGTCTTGTGCCAGCTCCGCGCCCAATTGCACCCCCTTCACCACGTCGGCGATGCGCTCGTTCTCCGGGTCGGTCGGCTCACCGGCCAGCCCCGCAACGACGCCGTTCATGTCTGTCCATGTGGTGGCCAGGTACCCCAGCATCTTGTCCGTCGCATCGCGGCGCGCCACCTCGATGAACCGCCTGATGCTCTTCTCCTTGTTCCACCCGCCGGGCCAGACCCGGAACCCCTTCTCCTGGAAGAAGCGCACGGACGGAAACTCCTCCATGATCTCGTAGTGCCAATCGCACATCACGATGTCAGCAGGGATCTTGTCAATCGCCTGGTGGGTATCGTTCTCGCTGCTCTCCCAAAGCCCGTAGCCCATCGTCTTTGCGTCGAGCAGACGGTCCCCCCACATCATCATCTCCACCCCGCGCCCGCCGGCCAGGTGCCCGTGGTAGTCGTTCACCGCCTTTGCGAAGAGTTCGTGGTTCGCAGTGCCCTTGCAGCGCGGACAATGCCCGATGATGAAAACCTCGTCCATCCCGACGTGGAAGGCCTTCGCCTCGAACCCCTCCAGCAGCTCGTCGAACAGATCCAGGACTATAGGGTTCACCTCGGGGTGGTTGGGACACCAGCTCATGCAATAGAACTCCTTCGCCGTCGCGTCCACGTCAGGGGCTTCGTTGAACTCCGGATGGGAGCGGAGCAGCGCCGCGGGCTTGTCCTTCCACGATTGATGCCCCAAGCAGTTGTACATGGGCACCAGATTGACGCCGTTGTCCCGGGCCATCTTCGCCAGCCGCCGCGCTTCCTTCTTGCCGATCCCGTCCGGCTCGGAAACCTCGGGGTGACTCGCGTACTGGTAGTGTCCGTTCACCTCGACGATGATCCAGTTCATGCCGAGCGAGGGCATGATCTCGCCGATCAGACGTTCGAGGGCCGCCAGGTTCCGCTGACCGTTGAACATCACGTGGACTCCTCTGCGCTCCATTGTCTCACCTCCAGGCCGCTGCTCTTCGCCTCCCCGGCAGGGGCCCCTCTATCGCCATCAAGCAACACTGCGGCCTCCCCTTGGGCGATCCGCCGGGTTCCTACGGCAGGAGATTGTCCTCCCACCTACAAACTCCCAGCTTGGAGGCCCCCGGACATGACGCCACCCTCTTCAAACGACCAGCGACGCCTCTACCGCGATCTCGCCTGGACCTGGCCCATCATCAGCTCACCTGAATCCTATGTCGAGGAAAGCGAGCGGTTCTGCCACCTCATCCGGCAGCACTCCCAGATCGAGCCCAAGACACTCCTCCACCTGGGCTGCGGCGGCGGGCACAACGACTACACACTCAAGACCCACTTCCGGCTGACCGGCACTGACCTGAGCGAGGACATGCTGGCCCTGGCAAGACGGCGCAACCCCGAAGTCACCTACCTCCCCGGCGACATGCGCACCCTCCGCCTGGGAGAAACCTTCGACGCCGTCATCGCCTTCGATTCCGTGAACTACATGCTGACAGAGAACGACCTGCGGGCCGCGTTCCAGACTGCCTTCCTGCACCTCAAACCCGGTGGAGTCTTCGCCACCTGCCAGGAGATCATCCCACAGACCTTCGAGCAGAATCGCCTCAAGCACCAAGCTGGTGCCGAGGGCGACGTCGAGATCGTCTTCATCGAGAACTGGTATGACCCTGACCCAACCGACACCACCGTTGAAGCGACCTTCATCTACCTGATCCGCCGTGGCGGCCGATTGCACATCGAAACCGATCACCATCTCTGCGGCATCTTCCAGACCGAAACTTGGCTCACCCTCTTGAGAGAGACAGGCTTCGATGTGCGGGAAGTAGACGGCACCACGTTCGTGTGCCTCAAGCCGCGCCGCTAGACTTCACCCCACCGCCTGCCCGCCCTGCGTCCTGTCCTACGTAGCCTTGGCGGAGTAGGAAGCCTTCAGCCTTCGTAGCCCAAGCGACTTCGGCGGAGTAGGCTTGGCGAAGTAGGGTCACCATGAGTGCCAGCAAAGGGCTCTCTGTCCGTCGCCCCTCTGTCATTCCGAGCAAAGCGAGGAATCTATTCCCAACAGTCGTAGGGCAGGAGCCTTGGCCGCCTCTGGCGGCGTGTCTCCT
>CP070816.1:1317951-1320750 GCA_020344235.1 Armatimonadota bacterium | reverse complement strand
GGCCAGCGCGATGTTCTTCACGTTCGACAGACACACCGCCTTGCGGGCCGACTCACGCGCCCGCGCGAACACCGGGAAGACCATTGCTGCAAGGATACCGATGATCGCGATAACCACCAGCAGCTCAATCAGCGTGAATCCCTTCCTTCGCGTCCTCCACATCTTGCTCACAACAGGTCACCTCCTGAATCCAACATAGAACGCAAAGATGCTTCTCAGACACGCTCCGAGACGCGAGTGCTCGCGCCATGTTGGTTCATTTGACCAGGCGATCACCTCCTTTCGCTCACAAGCACCACCAGGCAGAACTCCCACGCCCTGCGCACGCAGACATGCAGATTGGGTGCTGAACCGCCCAGGACGACGCGCAGTCCCCGGTGTGGGTATACACCCCTGGCCCGAAGACTTCCACCCGTCGCCGGCGTTCCTTGCACACAAATAGCATATGCCCGGCGCGTTTGACAACTGCCTATAGTATCACACCTGCGAGCCGGCAAGTCACTTCACAGACGTCCACGAATCCTGTATAATTGTCTATAGGGAGTGGATCCTCAGATGGAACGGCTGCCACGGATCTGCGAGCTGGATGTGGAGGCGATCAACCGCACTGGCCCGCCCGAGTATCCTCTAAGCCCGTCTGCGCCCATCCAGGCCTACAGCAACATCTACCCCGCCGAGACCCCGGTGGAGTTGGATATCCACGAGGGGGTTGAGGTCGGTGTCCTGCTGGAGGGGGCGAAGTCGCACTACTACAATGACGTATCCTTCCGGGTGGAGCCCGGTGACGTATGGCTCTGTCCTAGCTGGGAACCACATGGTTGGCGTTTCACGGCGCAGAACTCGCGAGACCTGGTGTTGATGTTCCTCCCGGAGTTCCTGGGGGAGGAGAGGTTGAGAGACCTTCCCTGGCTGGCACTCTTTGCAGTGCCGCCCAGCCAAAGGCCGCGGGTGAACGGGCCGCGGGTGAGAGAGAAGGTGCTCAGGCTGGGTGAAGAGATGGTGACGGAACTACAGGAGCAGCAACCAGGGTGGGACTGTGCCCTGCGCCTGGACCTGCTTCGGCTCTTGCTGGTGCTTAGCCGTGATTGGCGGCCGCCGGCCAGCCTGCGAGCACAGTCTAACTTGCGGGCCCGCAACTTGCCCGCAATCATGTCGGCCCTGGAACTGGTTCACTCACGGCCGGCGCAGCGAGTGACCGTGGCACAAGCGGCGCAGAGCTGTGGGCTGAGCCGCGCGCAATTCTGTCTGGTATTCCGCAACACGATGGCAATGAGCTTTGGGAGATTCTGCCTGCACTCCCGACTACGCGCCGCCGCTCGGCTGCTCACCTCAAGCCGCCTTTCGATAGAAGCCATCGCCGAGCAGACCGGCTTCACCGATGGAAGTCACCTGCAGCGCACGTTCGCGAAGCACTACGGCTGTACACCGGGTTCCTATCGGTCGCGCCCCCAGTCGCTGCAGGTGGGGCCCCCAGCCGACGATGCGGCAGAGTCCTAGCATCCCGCGATGAGCCCGCAGGCTTGAAGCCCCACTCCGCCTAAGCGGTTTCTGCGCGGTCTCTGTTCACGCCGCGGCCGCGTCAGGCTTGCATGCCTAGTCGTGCCGTGAACGACAGCAACGCGCAAGAAATAGGAGAAGTCCCATATGTCTCAGCCTCTCGAGAAGCGCCGCCTCGGAAAGACCAACCTCGAAGTCACCGTCTTCGGCTTCGGCTGCATCAAGTTCCCGAACATATCCGCCGACCAGGCGGCCGCCGCGCTCGACCATGCCATAGACCTCGGGGTCAACTTCATAGACACCGCCCGCGGCTACGGCGACAGCGAGGTGAAGATCGGCCCCGTCCTCAAGCGCCGCCGCAACCAGGTCTACATCGCCACCAAGAGCGGCCGGCGCAAGGCCGACGGCATGATGCGAGAGCTGGAAACCAGCCTCAAGAACCTACAGACCGACTACCTAGACCTCTACCAGGCGCACTGGGTATGCGACGACAATGTCCTCGACGAGGCGCTCGCTCCCGGCGGCGCGCTCGAGGCGCTCAGAAAGGCCAAGGAGCAAGGCAAGGTCCGCCACTACGGCATCACCATGCACCGCCACCACACGGCCATCCGCCGCGCCATCGAGTCGGGCCTCTTCGAGACCATCATGCTGGCCTACAACGCACTGGACGAAGAGGGCGTCGGCCCTGACCTGATCCCCCTCGCCGCGGAGCGCGACATGGGCGTCATCATCATGAAGCCCCTCTCCGGCGGGCGCCTCGTCTCCCCACCCAGCTCACCCAAGCCCGACGGCCTGGATCCGGTCGTCGCTGGGACTCTGCGCGAGATAGCCACCAACCCCGGGATCACCACCGTCATCCCCGGCATGGTCAGCGTCGAGGAAGTGGACGAGAACTACCGGGCAATCACCACCGCCCACGCCTTCGACGATGCCGCCCGCCGCCAGCTCTTCGAGACCATCGCCGCGATGAAGAAAGAGCTGCGCTACGGGCAGCTCTGCCTCGGCTGCGGGTACTGCCTCCCCTGCACCCAGGACATCGAGATCCCCAAGGTCTTCCGCGCCCTCTATATGCACCAGCAGTACCCCGAGGACCAGCGCTTCATGGGAGACGAACTCTACGATTCCCTGGGCATGCCGGCCGACGCCTGCGCCGAGTGCGGCGAATGTGTCCAGCGCTGCCCCGCCGGCATTGACATACCGGAGCGGATGAAGGAGGCGGTGGCGGCGTTCGGCCGGCGCGCTGCCTGAGAAGATAGCTGCTTGTGTCGCCAGCGGCAACGATGTCTTGCCACCATTCAGGGC
>CP070816.1:1315138-1317851 GCA_020344235.1 Armatimonadota bacterium | reverse complement strand
GGTCGGCCACGAAAGGCCCTCGCCGTATACAGCCAGCCCAGTGCAGAACTCAAGCTCGAGCGCGCGAATCGCCCACCGGTTCGCTCCCGGAACATCCTGGTAGCTCCGCGCCAACAGAGACGGCACCTGCCAGTTCCGATTGTACGCGGCACGGCGCAGCGTTTCGCCCACCTGAAGCCCCGGGTACTGCTGGTCGAGCAGCAGATCAACCGCCACCTCCACGTAATCGTGCGCGGTGCCAGCCGGTATCCCTTCAGTCGCAGCCAGCACCCCCGCCCGCTCCACCACATACCCCGGCCCCGCCGCAGGCCACGTCCCCAGGAACGGATCCCCGATGTGCGCGTAGTAGTCCGCGCCCCAAACCTGGTTGTGCGTCAGCCACCCCCATGCGAACGACCGCTCCACCCCAGACCACGGACTGGCCAGATCCCACGGCTCGCGGTAGCCCGGATCATCGTGCGTGGCCGCACTGAGCGCGGAGCGCAGCGGCTCCTCTGCGCTCCAGGCCATGTCCGGTGCGGCCGCGCCGTACGCGGCTTGAAGGACGAGATAGCCGTTCGGCAGAGTCAAGCCATTCTGATACGCCACGCCCTTCGCCACCACAACATGCCCGCCCGGCCCCCACGCCAGCCCGGGGCCCGCCGCCAGCAACACAAGCATCAATACCAAGCAGCCCGCGCTTTGCTTACGCATTTCGCTTTGCCTCCACACAGGGGTAACCCCCGCAATCTAACTTCCGCCCGCCGGCTCCCGACTCCTTCACAGCAGGGCCGGCCGCGTCGCGCTCACTGCTGCCTGTGCTCTTGGCGTCACACGAGGCCCCACCCGGAGAGAGGGACCAGCCCCACTCGCTCGAAACCGAACCTCTGGGAGAGGCGGGCTCGCCGACGTCTACTAGCGGAGCGGCGGAGGCGGGGGCCTGGCTCTCCCTCTTTCGGTCTCGTCTGCATCCGGCCGGCCGAGCGGCCTTCGCCCACGCCCCGCCGCCGAGGACCCCACGCGCGCTGAGGCCTGCCAGCGCGGCTCCACTCCGGCGCTGAGTCGGAACAGCAGGAATCCCCCTGCTCGCAGCCAATCACCGCGGCAACCTGTCTCCGAGGAGGATGCCATGCACAAGCTCGCATTGGCGGCAGTCATTCTGGTCGCACTCGCGGTTTTGACATTGGCGGCGGCCGCCTACGCCCTGATGGCCGGGCCGGTCGGCCGGGTCGGGCCGGAACCCGGACCGGTGACCAGCCAATACACCATGCCCGACGTGCTCCGCGCGCAGAAGCTGCAGCTCGTCACCACCGAAGGCAAAGTGTGGGCTGACATGGGAATCGCCCCCGACGGAGTTCGCGGCCTCACAATCTACGACGATCAGGGGGAGAAACGCGTCGAACTCATCGTAAGAGACAGCCGCGCTGACCTGCATCTCTACAACGAAGGCATAGCGCGTCCGCCCGGAACCGCCGCTCCCCACGGCGGCCTTGCCCCCTCCGGCGGCAGCTAGCCCTCGGAGTCATACACTCCTTCGCATCGACGGTAGGGGCAAGGCCCCTCGGCCATAACAGCCGGCCCTCGCTCCCGAATCATCGGGACACCTCTGCGAGGGCCGCCTCCCGCCGTTATGGCAGGGCACTAACATGATTCCTCTCCGCCCCACCCACCTAAACCTAGTGTGCGCATATTCGGCAGCGGGTCCCACATACGCGTCTTGAAGGGATTGCCACTCCTCAACATGGGCGGCAGGGGGCACATTGCCCCAAGTGCATCACCGCGACACCGGCAGGACCTCCCGCCCCTCGCGCTGAACCACTCCCCCGAAGGACGCATTCTCGCTGAGCTATCCCCCTGAGGCGTCCCCGCGGTCCGTTCTGTGCCTCACGCTGAGTCTGGCGGGCCGACAACTAAGTGCTAAGGAGGCACGATATGCGAGTCGCTGCGTTCTTCATCCTCGGGATGGCCGTTGCTCTGCTTGGCGTCTGCGCGTACAACCTATACGCACAAACCGCAGACCACTACCCCGGCTCCTCCTACTTCCCCGACTGTTCCTCCGCGTCGGTTCACGACCACGACATCGGATTCCTGGCGGAGTATGGCATCACACAGGGGTACCCAGATGGCACCTACCGCCCGGGCGAAGCCGTCAGTCGCGAGCAGATGGCGAGTTACATCATGCGGCAGACTGTCGCGGACTGGCTTGGTGCGAACCTGATAATAGACGACCTCTACTTCGGCGGCTACTACTTCGGCAATCAGGCGTACCAGGATGGCCGCATAACATGGGAGGAATACCAGGCGCTCCTAATCGTCTACGACTGGATGATACAGCTCATGGACTATCAGGCCTCTGCCATGGCCTCACAAGCCGCGGGCGACAGTTCTGACATCTCCCCCTCAGCTGTGGCGGAGGCAAACGCGTTGCGCGCCATCCTCGCCGCGCTGCGGGAACGCCGAGCCGCTCGAACGGAGTGATTCACGCAGGACCTCCCGCCCCTCCCGCTGAACTAGTCTCTAGCGGACGCATCCTCGCTGAGGCGTCAACCTGAGAGCGCGCGATGCGCTGGCACGCTCTAAGGTCGCGATGGCCGAACTCACGGAGGCCCTTCGCACCCTCACAGGCGAAGCTAAGCGGCTCCTCGTTCAGAAAGGCGACCTCGACCGTGGCCAGCGCGGCGTGTGGCGAGTAACTGAGCAGGGCCGCCGTCGGGCCGAAGGTAGTCCAGAACAG
>CP070816.1:1302958-1315038 GCA_020344235.1 Armatimonadota bacterium | reverse complement strand
GTCGCCGTCGCAAACGCGACTCCAGGCGTGAAGGTTGGCGCCGACTGGGTCTCTCCCCTCACCAACGACGAAAGCGCGGTTGCCGACGCAATCCAGCGGCTGGCGAGCAGCCGGGGTTCGGTGTAGCTGCCCCTCTCCCAGCCTCTACTTCAGATTTCCGGATCGGTCGAACTTCATTTCAGTCGGCCTTCCCACCGCCCTGACCCGCGGGTGCCGCCGCGCCTCCGGCAGTAGGCCCTCTGACACCCACATCCTCCCGAGGCTCAGGGTGTCCGTTATTCTCACCACCCGCACGCGCCTCCGGTCCGGGTCGCCCAGCGCCGTCATCGCTGCCCTGACCAGCTCTCGATCGTTGCGAAGTGCGATCGGCACCTTCGCACGGTTGAGGAATCCCGTGTGCAGCACATTCGTCTTCACCGCACTCCAATCAATCTTGCGCACCAGCCGCTCCGTCACCAGATCGGCCAGCCCTACGCCCAGCGCGTTGCCGCGCGACCCCGGCGTCACGTCGAGCGCTGCCACCACACCGATCCGGGGGCCTCGAAACTCCTGCTCCCCCCAGATCATCCGCCTTGCGATCACATGGGTGTCGAATCCCACCCCGCTGATGTCCTTACCAATCCAGTCAACTATCAGCAGGTCTACCTCGCGAAACGGAATGCGGGCCGCGGTCCGCCGCGCCCGGCGCAGCAGGGCCCTCTCACGCGGCAGTATCTCCTCCTGCCTCAGACCCACAATATCCGCGGTCTGGTGGCGGCCGTTCTCAAAGATCGCCAGCCCGCCGACCACCCGCAGGCGCTTCAGAAGAATCCTGGCCGCCTCCGGAATGTCTTCTCGCAGGCTAACGCAGCTTCGGGAGTGCATCACCATAGCGCCCCTTCGCTTCCCTAGCCCTACGGCCAGCATCTTGACTAGGCCGCTCTCATACTCGCCCACAAAATCCGTGTGCTGCTTGATCCGGTTCATCACGATTAAGCCATCGGCCTTTAGAGCTTCCTGGCTCGCGTACACTGCCGCCCCGTGACTCGTCTCTCCCACCTTCACAGCGGCCATCGAGGCCCGTATCGGCGCTCCCACAGACGCCGGCGTCACGCCCAGCGACTTCAGCAGCGCGGTCTGGCCGGCCGCGGTCGCGCCCCCATGGCTCCCCATCGCCGGGATGATGAACGGCTTCCCACCCGCTTGCTTGACCAGGTCCGCCACCGACCGCGTGACAGCGGCTATGTTCTCTATCCCCCGGCTCCCCACCGTGATCCCCACGCGGTCCCTCCGTCTGATGGACCGGCCCATTCCCACCGTCTCCCAAGCTCGCAGCACCGCACCTGGAATGCTCCTAACGCGACGAGAATACAAACGCTGCTCGATCTCTGCTAGCCGGGGGATTCCCATTGAGCTCTCCCTACGTCGCACATCAATCAGCGCGGTTCACACCCACCACTCGCCCGCCCCGGACCTCGTCAATTGACCGGTTCCTCTCCCTCGATCAGACCGTCCCGGAAGTGGACAATGCGTCGCGCATAACGAGCTATCTGGCTCTCGTGGGTCACTATCAGAATCGTCTTCCCTTCGCCGTTCAGCCGCTGGAACATCGTCATGATCTCCTCACCCTGCACACTGGCCAGGTTCCCCGTAGGTTCGTCTCCCAGGATCACGGCCGGACTGTTCACCAGCGCACGCGCGATGGCGACACGCTGCTGCTCGCCGCCGGACAGTTCGCTCGGCCGGTGATGCATTCGATCAGCCAGGCCGACCACAGCCAGCGCCTCCTCCGCCCTCTCGCGCCGATCGGCCGCGCGGGCATAGAGGAGCGGGAGTTCCACGTTGCGCAGCGCGCTGGCCCGGGGCAGCAGATTGTAGCTCTGGAAAACGAATCCCACCCTGCTGTTGCGGATCCTCGCCAGTTCGTACTCATCCAGCCGAGAGGTCTCCACCCCGTCCAGCCGGCATAGCCCCGAGGTGGGCCGATCGAGACAGCCCACCAGATGCATGAACGTGGACTTGCCCGACCCCGACGGCCCCATGATCGCCACGAACTCGCCGCCTTCCACGCGCAGCGTCACCCCGCGCAGAGCATCCACCGTCACCAGGCCCATCCGGTACTGCTTGCAGAGATCGACGGCCTCAATCATGGGAGAATCCGTCGCCTCCCAGAGACGCACTTGCCGTCATCGCGTTGTCACTCATAGCGAAGTGCCTCAATCGGATCGAGCAGAGACGCCTTGCGGGACGGCAGCAGTCCGAAGAAGACGCCCACGAAGGCCGCGAAGCAGAAAGAAACTATCACCCAGGGAACCGAGACAGCCGTGTTCAGGCCGAAACCGCGCAGCAAGTAGGCGAGGCCGACGCCTAGCACGACGCCTACTGCCCCGCCCAGCAGGCTCAGAGTCATCGCCTCAATCAGGAACTGCAGCAGGATATCGCGCGGCGTTGCTCCCACCGCTTTGCGCAGACCGATCTCCCGGGTTCGCTCCGTCACCGAGACGAGCATGATGTTCATGATGCCAATGCCGCCGACCAGCAGCGAGACTGCTGCGATCGACCCGAACAGCATGGTCATGATGCGGTTGGCCTCAAGCGCTCCTTCGATCAAGTCGGCCGCCGACATGATATGGAAGTCGTTCTCGCTTGCCGGCCCGATGCCGTGGCGCTCCCGCAGAACAGCCTCGACCTCTGCCCTCGCTTGATCCGCCAAGCTCATATCGGCGAACTGTACCCCGATTGACCGCACGCTGTCGCGCGGGCTTCCTGGTCCGCCGCTCCCCGCCCCCAGCCTGTATAGCGCCGTCGTTATCGGCACCACTATCTGATCGTCCTGGTTCCACCACCCCGTGTCACCCTTGCTGACGAACTGGCCGATGATATTGAACGTGACCCCCTTGATCTTGATCCGCCTCCCGACCACCGACTGCCCCGGCCCGAAGAGGTTCTCCACCACCGTTGGGCCCAGAACGGCTACCTTGCGTCTGTTGCTGATATCCCGGTCGGTGAAGAAGGTCCCCTCCGCAACGTCGAAACTGCGTACTTCGGGGAACGTTTCCGTGGTGCCCAGCACGCGCGTGTTCGTGTTCTCATTCCCTGCCTTGATCTGGCCGGATGTGTTGACCTCCGGAGCTACCGCAAGAACGGTGGGACACTCGTCCAGAATGGCACGCGCATCAGCGTACGTGAGATTCTGCTCCGACCCCATCCCACCTCGAACCGGCCCGTGTCGCCTCTGTCCGGAACGCACCGTCAGCACGTTGGTGCCGAACCGCTCGAATTGCTTGAGTGTGGCGAACTTCGCGCCCTGCGTCATGGACACCGCGCCGATCACCGCGCCCACGCCAAAAATGACGCCCAGCATGGTGAGCGACGAGCGCAGCCGGTTGGAAGTCAGCCCTTCCAGGGCAACGCGGATTGATTCCCATAGGCCCACTGTAATCGCCCCCGCGTGCTATCCGCGTGATCTTACGAAGCCGCCCGCCCCTCCCATCCGCCTGCCGCGCTCCCGCCCCCGGTTCTCCTCGGGTGGACCTTCGGACGGAGAGAAGAGGCTTGGAAACAGCACTTCCGCACCCTCCGCCAGCCCCTCGCGGATCTCGATCCGGTCGTCTCCCACGAGACCCACGCTGACCGGCACCTCCACACCCTCGTCGCCCTCGCGAATGGTGACGAAGTACTCGCCCCGCGCTCCCCTCACCGCCCGACTCGGCAGATAGAGCACGTCTGCGGCCTCCTCCACCAGAAACTCACAGCTCGCCGTCATCCCCGGCTTCAGCCGCGCGTCCGGGTTCTCTATCTCAACCTTCACCAGCACCGTTGTGATGTTCTGCGCAGTCACCGCCTGGGGATTAATGCGCGTGACCGCTCCGCTGAAACGCGTATCCGGAAAAGCGTCCACGCTGATCTGCACCTGCTGACCCGTCCGCGCCCTCCCCACATCCGCCTCGTCAAGGCTGACCTCCGCGAACATCTTCGTCAGGTCTCCCAGCAGCACTATGTCGGTGCCTTGGGCGATCGAGGAGCGCCCCGAAGTGATGATCGTCCCCTCCTCCACGAGTTTCTCCAGGATCACGCCCGCGCGCGGCGCGCGGACGGTAGTGTAGTCGAGCATAGTCCGCGCATTCTCGACTTGCGCCTCCGCCCGCGCCACCTGTGCTCCCGCGCTGGCAACGTCGGCCTCTCGAAGCCGGTCTTGGACGGCATCCGCGCGTGCTCGGTCCAGAGACGCGCTGGCCTGTGCAACGCGCGCCTGGGCCGACTCCAACTCGGCCGATAGATCCACATCCAGCGTATCCCAGCGCTCCTGTGCGGACGCCAGCTCGGCCTTCGCCAACTCCTGCCGGTTGATCGCAACATCAACTTCGCTCTCGGGCACGAAGCCCTTCTCTTGCAGACCCTGAACTCGGACCAGCTCCTTCTCCGCCACACTCACATTGGCCCTCGCCTTATCCAGGGCCGCCCTCGCCTGCGCACGAGCCTGAGGATGGGTCGCCTTCTGAAGCCGCTGCAGATCCTTGACTGCCGCGCGGTAGCTTGCCTCAGCCTGCGCGATGGCCGCCCGGGTCAGGGTCGGCTGCACGTTGGACTGCTGCTGCGCCTGCCGCAGACGCGCCTGGGCTGCCGTCAGATCAGCAACCGATTGGTTGTAAGCGGTGAGGCTGTCCGTGGGGTCGATCTTCGCGATCAGGTCTGCCGCCTCGACCTCGTCTCCCACCTCCACCGCCAGGATATCCACTCTTCCCCCCGCGTAGGATTTCACGGCTACCGTGGTCAGCGGCTGCAGAATGCCGTCGGCCGATACCGTCAGCTCCACCCGCCCCCGTTCCACCGTCGTGGCCTGGACCTCATGAGGATTGGGACCCCGCCCCGAGCGGCCCCGCAACCATAGCCCGACGACCACCACGATTACCACCGCCCCCCCGACCATAATCGTCCTACGCTTCATGCGCGGTGCTCCTCTGCTTTCTCTCGCCGTCTGATAGTATGACGAACGAGCGTACATACTGATTCCCCCAAGAGGTGGGAGAACTCCTTTGGCAGAACTCTACGCAGATTGCCCCGGAAGAACATGCCGGGGCTGGGACTGCCCCACAGCCGTGCCGATGAGGTCCCGCCGTGCCGGAAGCCATCACCCTTGGCGAGCTTCTGATAGACTTCGTCTCCATTGGCAAGGACGTATCCCTGGCCGAACTTCCTGCCTTCGCCGGGGCCGCAGGTGGCGCCCCGGCGAATGTAGCCGTCGGCTTGGCCCGCCTAGGCGTCAGCGTCGGCTTCATAGGCAAAGTGGGCGATGACCCCTTCGGCGAGTTTCTGCGAAGGACTCTGGACGACGCAGGGGTGGACACGTGCTCCCTCCGCTACGGCCGCGGCGCCCGCACCACACTCGCCTTTGTCGCCACTCGCAGTGACGGCCAGAAGGATATCTGCTTCTACCGCAGTCCGGGAGCCGACATGCTCCTCACCGCCGCAGAGGTCAACCGCGACTATCTCCGCTCCGCCCGCCTCTTCCATTTCGGATCGGTCAGCCTCAGCCGCTCCCCAGCACGGGAGGCCACCCTTCACGCCGCCCTGGTGGCCCGCGAGCTCGGGCTCCTCGTCTCCTACGACCCCAACTGGCGCCCGACCCTCTGGGACGAGCAAGGGGAGGCGAAGGGGCGGCTGTGGGAAGCCATGCCGCTCGCCGACGTGGTCCACTGCGCGGAGGAGGAATGGGAGTTCATAACTGGCACGAGCGACCTCGAGGCCGGGGCGCGAACCATCTTGCAGGCAGGGTCGGGCCTCGTCGTGGTTACCTTGGGAGAGCGCGGCTGCTACTACGATGACGGAGAGTCACGCGGAGAGATGCCCGGATTTCAGGTCGAAGTAGTCGACCCCCTCGGCGCCGGCGACGCCTTCGTCGCCGCCATGCTCTCTCAGCTCATGTATGCTCCCCGCGGCCGGAAGCTGCCCGAAGCCAGCCTGCGAAAGATCATGGAGTATGCTAACGCGGCCGGCGCCCTAACGTGCACCCGACGGGGCGTAATCCCGTCTCTGCCCACAGGCGACCAGCTGGAGGAATTCCTGCAGTCTGTCCGAGCATGAAGGCCCTCGGCCTCCTGTTACTCGGTCAGCTCTCGCGCGGCGTCGCGCGTAATGATGGCTCGCACCGCGGTGGAGGCCGCAAGCCGCACGTTGGCATCCGGGTCCTCAAGAACCTTAGCAAGAGCACACAGGCTCTCCCGCACCCCCATTCTCCCAAGCGAGCGCGCCGCCTCCGCCCTCACCAGCGGATCGGGATCCCCCAGCGCCTGCTGGAGGGCCGGCGCGGCTCCCAAGCCGATCTCTCCCAGCCGGCGTGCCGCATCGGCCCGCTGCGCCGCGTCTCGGTCGCGCAGCGCCGCCAGATTCTCCAAGACCTCCTCCGAACCCTCGGCCTGATCAGCTACACTCGAATTCGCGGTGCGTCGCTCAACCGCCGCGATCTCTTCCTCCGACAGCCCCAGTAGCCGCAGGCCTGTGGTGATCGCCGCCCGTATTCGCTCGGGCCCCTCGCTAACGTGCTCGACAGCGTCCTCCCCTTCCGAAAGCTGTCCCAGGTCGGGCTGCAGATCGGCCAGACCTTCGATCAGGAATCCACTCGCCTCTGGCGCATTCATCTCCGCCAGCAGCGAGTATGCACGCGCCCGCACGAACCAGTCCGGATCAGAGCGGGCCATCCGCCGCAGATCCTGTGCCGCCGCCTCTCCGTCTACGCGCACCAGCGCCTCCGCCATCGCTGTCCGCACATCCGGCTCCGGCTCCGTTTCCATCAGCGGAAGCAGCAACTTCCTGACTGAACCCATGCCGATGTTCCCCAGAGACTCTGCCGCCAGACGTCGCGCCTGCGCGCTCGGCCTGTTGAGCTGGCCCACGAGCGCCTCCACCGCCTCCTCGCCCATGCGGACCAGCGTAGCCGCCGCCGTCTCGGCCAGACGCCGGTTGGGCGAGGATAGCGCGTCGGCCAGGCGGTCGGAGGCGTAGTCGGGATCACGCGCGACAATGGCATATGATGCGGCCCGTGCCACATCCGGGTCATCTTCACCCAGCACCTCCAGCAGTTCGGCTACTGCCCTCTCGTCCCCAACCTCTCCCAGCGCCTCGATCGCCCGCAGCTTGGCCCGATAGCTCCCCCGCCTCAAATCCCGCGACCACAGGTCAATCGCTCGGATCTCTCGCAGGATCTCGATCGCTGCCGAGCGGATGGTGGCATCGTCTTCCACCAGCAGTTCCCGCGCCGCCGCCGTTGCCGCCCCGATGTCGGAGAACTCGATCAGATCCTCCACCGCGGACGACTGCTCCTCCACCGCCGCCAGCGTGGTCGCTGGTCGCCGCAGCCGGTCCGCCATCCGGCGGGCCCGGCCCAACACCGCCGCGTGACGCCAACGAAGCAGCAGCCGCAGCGTCAGGAGCGCTGCCACCAGGCCCAAGACAAAGAGCGTCAGGCCTTTCGCCAGGTCAAGTTCAAGACCCATACTCTCTCCATCCAGCAGGCCTCACCGGCCCTGCTCCTCGGCAGTCCTGGGCACCCGCATCGTTTTCTCCCACCGCAGCCTTTCCTGTCTCACCAAATCGAGATAGTGGGCCTTCGCACACACATACACCCAAACCTGGCAATAAGTGAAGTACATCGCCGCCGCCACCAGCAGGTTCAGCGGCGTGTGCTCTCCTTCTATTGCCAGCGCTATTGCCAGCTCCAGCAGAAACAGCGCAAACCCCAGCGCCCACAGTACCATCAGCGGATTATGCGTGACGCCTACCGTCATCCCCGTGATCACGCCTGACAGGAAAATCAAATCCGAGAAGATCAGGATTACGAAGAAGAAGTGATAGATCGTCAGCAGGTGCATCACTTCCAGCAGCAGATCCCGCCGGCGCAGCCGGCCCAGCCTCGGGAAGAACTTCCGCACCACATATGTCCCTCCCCGGGCCCACCGCAGCCGCTGGCGCACCCACACGCCCCAATGCTGCGGCTCCGGCTCCCAGGTAATCGCGTACGGCACGAACTTCACCCGGTATCCTTCCTGGCTCAGCCGAACCGTGAGTTCCGCATCATCGGCGATCGCCGTCGGGTCCCAGCCTCCGGCCCGCTCCAGCGCCTTCCGCCGAATCACGTAGTTGGTGCCGGGCACAGAAGCAAGCCCGAACAGACGCCATCTACCTGCCTGAATCATCCATTGAAAGCTGATGAACTCGATGTTGATGCACCGCGTCAGGAAGTTCGTCGCCCGGTTGAGGGTCCGTACCTTGCCGACCGTCGCCGCCAACCGGTCGTCCGCCATCAATTCGGCCACCAGATAGCGCAGGCTGCCCGGCTCCGGCGAGTTGTCCGCATCGTAGACCGCCAGCACGTCGTGCGACGCATGCCGCAGTGCCAGATTCAGCGCGTGCGACTTCCCCTTGCCCCCCAGCCCCGGCGGGATGGCAACCAGCTTCAGCCGACGGTCAGTGGCCATCAGATGCTCGATCACCCGCCGCGTTCGGTCGTTCGAGGAGTCATCGATCACAATGATCTCGATCCGGCCGCGCGGGTAGTCCAAGTGAAGCAAGCTCTCAATGGTCCCGGCCACCACGATCTCCTCGTTATGCGCTGGCACCAGGATCGAGACGCCCGGCCACTCCTGCGGCTCCTTCCGGCGCTCGCGCGCCCCAGCCGTCTCCCGCGAATACACGTACCCAGCCACAGTCAACACGGCATAGAGAATCAGCACGGACCAGGCGCCGATCACGCACAGCCCGAGCAACACGTCGTGGATCAAGGCCGGCAGCCCAGTGGTCACGGCAGCTCCTCATAGCTCCGTTTGAGCACCGGCCACGCACGCTTGCGGTCTATCGCCCCCGCGTGATAGCACTCGATGCCATCCGCCCCGGCCGTCTCTACTTGCGCGATCGTCGCCGCAATATCAGCCGGCGTCATTCGCTGCGACCCGAAGTCCGTCAGCTCCACGTGCAGCACCACTCCCGCCCGCCCGTCCGTGCGCCGCACCAGCCGCCGCGCAGTCTCCCCAGCCCACTCCTCGTCGAAAACATCCCTGCCGTAGATCGCCGCCCACTGCTGCCAGATGATCTCAAAATTCATCCAGCCTGGCGGGTACGGCCCGTCCAGCAGCGCCTCGAGATCAAAGCCGGACTCCTCGGCCTGCCGCCTGGGAGAGAGGATCGCACCATTGTCCAGCGCGTCGCTGATCGTCATCACGTAGCTGTCTATGCCTTCCTCTGCAATCGCTTTCATGCACTCCGTGAGAAACTCAGTCATACCCTGCGCTCGGTACTTCCTCCAGACAGCTCCTCCTAAGCTTTCCCTTGGGTGGGCGTCGGCAAACCCTCTCCTGCACGCTTCGCAGTAACATGCCTGGGTGCCGAACCAGTTTACCACCGGCTCGCACAGCTCAATCCCGTCCAGCGTCGGGTACCGCCGACCCAGATCCCGCAGCAACCCCGAATACCAGCGCCGCACCTCCGGGTTGCGGGTACACAGGAAGTACGCCGCGTGCAGCCGCAGCGGATTGTGCGCCTTCCCGTCCTTGGTCCGCTCTCGCCACTCGGGATGTTCCAGCCACATCCGGCGATCGCGGCCGCTGTACATCCAAGCTACCACTCTGATGTCCCGCGCGTGGCACGCCTCCAGCATGTGGGCCAGCAGATCCCGCCGGCCCCACTCGCTGATCGAAGCCCCGCGATACCTTGTGCGATAGGCAGCCCCATCACCTACATTATAAGCATAGAAGAAAACAGTGTTGACGCCGTTTCTCGAGAATCTCTCGGCCAGCATCTCCGCCAGCCTCTTGCTGGAGATGCCCGACCTGCTGTAGGCCGAGGGATCCACCGTTACCCCCTTGATGAACGGGCGCGCTTCCCTCTCCCTCAGCAGCTCCACTGCCGCCGCGCTTCGTCCCGGCGCTCTGATCTCGTGCGCCGTCTCGCCCGCACTCGCGGCCGGCAGCACCTTCTGTTCCACGACCTGCCAGCGCGGCCCGAAGGTCGTCTGCCGCGCATCCGCGCCCGGAACAACTCGCACCGTCACCTCTCCCGAAACAATCGTCCGACGCGGGTCATTCACTCTCACCCCGAAATCCCGAAGATCGGAGGTCTCCCATCCCGCCGACGTGCGGCTCCGCAAGAACTCGAGGTACGGTTCGGCCGGAGCCCACAGCCCGAATGAGACCAGCGCCACCCCGTCTCGCACCACCTCCTGCATCCTCAGCCGGTCAAGGTCACTCCGCGCTACATCGCCCGCGTCGCTCACGGTGATAGGCGCGGGAAGTAGTCCACCGGCGCAGTACGGCGGCGAGCCGTCCGGCCCCGCAATCCGCAGCCGGAACGGATTGCCGCCATCGCTGGGCCCGGCCCATGCCACCGGATGAATCCCCACCTCCCACGCAAGCTCGAACTGCTCCTGCGCTTCTATCCCGCTATTCGAGACCAGCACCACCGTCGCCCCCAGCGACTCCGCTTCTCGCAGCCCATTGATCGCCTGCGGCCGCTCTGCCAGCGGCACCTCCCCCCAGTTCGTCGAGGCCAGCACTGCCACCGGCACCCCGGCCTCCAGCATCGGCCCGATCGCCCTCGGCACCTGCTCGGGAGTGGTCCATATCGGCACATCTCGCAGCACCGGCACCAGCCGCCGCCCCCGCTCCTCATGCGGCCGCTCCAGGATCTCGTGCAGCCCATCCGCCCAGATGCAGCTCGTCCAAAGCCGCTCCCTCTCCAACGATGGCCCGCTCGCCGCGTACCAGCGGCCATCCTTCCCCGCCATGAACGGGCACCGGTCCCCTCCGTGGCGCGCCTCCGACAACACCTCCGCTCCCGCCCGGGCAGTCACCGCCGGAACCGGCACCCTCTCCACATGGCGCTGGCCTCCGTACGAGATCGTCCACGGGATCGCTGCAGCCAGGGTCTCCTGCTCCCTCGGCACCTCCAGCCCGAGTCTGCGGAGGGCTTCGTCGCCGAGGGCCCCCACCCCCGGCCCAACCCACACCGCCGTGCCCTCGTAGCCCGACACATCCGCAGCGAAGCCGGCTCGCGGTGCTGTGTCAGGCTTACCCCCAAGGTAGAAGACACAGGAGTAGCCCCTCAGCTTGCCGTCTTCGTAATCAGCGGCCGATATGATGCTGCAGTTCTCGTCGAAATGGGCGATCAGTGTCTCCAGCGCCTCCGCCGATTGCGCCACCGCTCCCCCGCCCGGCCCCTCTGTCTCCGCTACAATGAGGACAGTGACGGGCGCGCTCTCCACCACGAACGAAGGGTTCTCAGATGGCGGCGGCACACGTTGCGGGCGATGGCAGGCCGGGAGGCCTGCGCACATCAGCGCGAGAAACACCGGGAGGGAAGACCGACGCACCATGACCTATGCCCGCCGTTGCAGAATCACCTGCCCCAGATAGATGACCATGAGCACAGCACACGCGGCCAGCCCCACGAAGATGACGATCTGCGCTATGCCATACACAAGGCGGTTGGTGACTCCCTCCGGCCCTCCTTCCAACGCAAAGATCGGCCGCGGCCGCATCCCAATCGGGTAGGCCAGAAGCAGTGCCCCCGGCCGCACCTGCACTTCCTCCCGGACATCCTTGCCCGGCCGCTCGAAGCGGCTCTCCTTTCGCCGGTCCGGGTCAATCAGCGTTCCTCCCCAACCCTCCGGAATCAATTCTCCGACCACACGCGGCACGGCCACTGTGTGCACGTGCAGAGATTCGGCCTGCGTCCAGTTCCTCATGCTTCTGAGGTCTATGAAGTCATATCCAAGCTGCCGCAGGCCGCGCACCAGCAATTCAAGGTCCGACACGGGAGCACTCGGGTCGATGCTCGCCGTAACCCACGCCTCCGGCACCTCCGCATACTCTCGCGCCTCCGCCAACATCACCTCCGCCTCACCCCTCCCCCGGCGCAGGTGAGGCAGGTTATCCGGAATGAAGCGACGGTCGCCGCCGTCCTCTCGCACGAGGAAAGGGAAGACATCGGCGCTATCATCCTCCCGCTCCCACCGCCACTCCGTAGAGGAGAAAGCGCCGATCTCGGCCTCCTCCTCCGCCGACATCTGCCCTTCCCATCTCACCCAGGCCACCGGATACAGACCACATCTC
>CP070816.1:1292461-1302858 GCA_020344235.1 Armatimonadota bacterium | reverse complement strand
AGGCCCGCACGACCTACGGCCATATTGGCGTCAAGGTCTGGCTCTATCGCGGCGACATCCTCCCCGAAGCGCCCACTCCCGAAACCCGGCCCGAGCGGCCCGCCGCTCCAGTGGACAAACCTCGCAAGGGGTGGCGCCGCGTGGGTGTCGTTCGCAAGGTCGAGCCCGAACCGGATGCGCAGCCGGTTGCCGCAGCAGAGGGCGAGGAGACTGCCGCCGTCCCCGAGCAACCGGAGACTGCCCCCGAGAGTCCGCCCGAGCCCGAAGCCATCCAGGCTGTCCACCCGGAATCCGCCGCCGATTCAGAGGAGCACAGCAACCATGCTGATGCCGTCCAAGGTCAAGCACCGGAAACAACACAGGGGCCGCAGACGGGGTAAGGCCAGCCGCGGCAACACCATTGTCGCCGGCGAGTACGGCCTCATAGCCCTCGGCAACTGCTGGTTGAGCAGTCGCCAGATTGAGGCCGCCCGCGTGGCCATGACGCGCTACATCAGGCGCGCCGGGAAGGTCTGGGTGCGCGTCTTCCCCGACAAACCCGTGACCGCAAAGCCGGCCGAGACGCGCATGGGCAGCGGCAAGGGATCGCCCGAGTACTGGGTGGCCGTGGTCAAGCGCGGCCGCGTGCTCTTCGAGATGGGAGGCGTACCTCCCGAGACAGCCCAAGATGCCCTTCGCAAAGCGGCACACAAGTTGCCTATCCCTACGCGCGTCGTCATGCGCGAAGACGTAGGGGGTGTAAGCGGTGAAGCCGGCAGAGCTTAGAGACATGACCATGCCCGAGCTGCGCGAGCAGCTGGAAAAGGATCGCCAGGAACTGTTCAACCTGCGCTTCCAGGCCAGCAGCCGGCAGCTCGAGAACCCGCGCCGCGTCCGCGAGGTGCGGAAGAACATCGCGCGCATATTGACCATTCTTTCACAGAGAGAGATCCGGGAGGCCTGAGAAGCCGTTCCCCCAGAGGACGCCCATGTCCGAACGAGCCCGACGCAAACTACGAGAGGGCACGGTTGTCAGCGACCGCATGGACAAGACCGTGGTGGTCGAGGTCAACCGCCTGGTCCGCCACCCTCTCTACAAGAAGGTGATTCGGCGCACCTCGCGGTGCAAGGCCCACGACCCTCAGAACGAATGTGGAGTCGGCGATCGCGTACGCATCATGGAGACCAGGCCGCTCAGCAAGACCAAGCGATGGCGCGTCGTATCCGTGTTGGAGAAGGCCAAGTAGCGCCAGCGCCTGCTGGGAACGAGCAGGAGGCCACCACAGTATGAGAATCCACGAAACAGATCGCTTGCGCAACGTCGTGCTCATAGGCCACGGCCAGTCCGGCAAGACGTCTCTTGCCGAGGCCGTCCTCTTCGCCGTCGGCGTCACCGACCGACTCGGCTCCGTCGACGACGGCAACACCGTCTCCGACTCCGACGAGGAAGAAATCTCCCGCAAGATATCCATCTCCCTCTCCCTCCTGCCCTGCGAATGGGAGGGACACAAGATCAACCTCCTCGATACTCCGGGCTACGCCGACTTCAGCGCCGACGTGTCGGCCGCCCTGCGCGTCGCCGACGCAGCCGTCATCGTGGTAGACGCCGGCGCGGGCGTCGAGGTTCAGACCGAGCGCTATGCCGCGATGGCGGCCGAGAGCGGCCTCCCCCGCCTCCTCGCGGTCACCAAGCTCGACAAGGAGCATACCGACTTCGCCCGCACCCTCTCGGCGGCCAGAGACGGCCTCAAATGCAATGCCGTCGCCGTCGCCCTGCCCATCGGCGGTCCGGGCACCCTCAGCGGCGTCGTCGACCTGACAAAGAGCGTCACATACACAGTCTCGCAGGGCAAGGAGTGCGAGGGCCCTATCCCCGACGACATGGCCAGCACGGTTGCTCAATACCGGGAGAAGCTCATCGAGGCCGCCGCCGAAGCCGACGACGAGTTGATGGAGAAGTACCTCGAGGAAGACGACCTCTCTCCCGAAGAGGTCGTGCGCGGCCTCCGCGCAGCCACCCTGACCGGCAAGGCCGTGCCCGCCCTCCCTCTGGCGGCCACACAGATGCTGGGAGTCCGTTGCCTCCTGGACACCGTCGTCGCCGACCTCCCATCACCCAAGGACGCTGGCGGCATCAAGGGCACCAACCCCCGAACGGGCGAAGAAGAAGAGCGACCGGCCGACCCCCAGGCGCCCTTCAGCGCTCTCGTCTTCAAGACCACCGCCGACCCCTACGCTGGTCGCCTCACCTACTTCCGTGTCTACTCCGGCACCATCCACAGCGACGCGACTACATACAATGCAGCCCGCCAAGAGCGCGAGCGGCTGGCATCGCTCCTGTGCCCCGTCGGCAAGAAGCAGGAAGCCGTCCCCAGCCTCTCATCTGGCGACATCGGCCTCGTCGCCAAGCTCCACGCCACCTTCACCGGCGACACCCTCTGCGACGAGGCAAGCCCGATTACCCTCCCGGACATCGAGTTTCCCACCTCCGTCTTCTCGGTCGCCCTCTCAGCCAAATCCAGGGCCGACGAGGACAAGGTGGGCACCGCCCTGGCTCGCCTCTCCGAAGAGGACCCAACCATCCAGTTCTCCATGAACCCCGACACCAAGGAGAGCATCCTCTCCGGCCTCGGCGACCTCCACTTGGAAGTCGTCGCCTCTCGCCTTCAACGCAAGTTCGGGGTCCAAGTCCAGACCGCAGCCCCCAAGATCCCCTACCGGGAAACCATTCGCGGAAAGGCCCGCGTCCAGGGGCGCTTCAAGCGCCAGACTGGCGGCCGAGGTCAGTTCGGCGATGTCTGGATTCGCGTGGAGCCGCTTACCCGCGGCACCGGCTTCGAGTTCGTAGACGAGGTCAGGGGCGGCGCCGTCCCCCGCAACTTCATCCCCGCCGTCGAGAAAGGCGTGCGCGAAGCACTGACAAAAGGCGTCCTCGCTGGCTACCCGATTACCGATGTCCGCACCATCCTCGACGATGGATCCAGCCATCCAGTGGATTCCTCCGACCTCGCCTTCAAGATCGCCGGCTCCATTGCTCTCCAGAAAGCGGTTGACGAAGCCGGCCCCCTCCTCCTCGAGCCTATCGCCGAAGTCGAGGTCGTCGTCCCCTCCGAGCAAATGGGCGACGTCATCGGCGCGCTCAACAGCAAACGCGCCCAGATCCTCGGCATGGAGCCCAAGGGGAACCTCCAGGCCGTCCACGCACAGGTCCCCCTGGCCGAGATGGCCAGCTATGCCTCCGAGCTCCGCTCCCTTACTGGCGGCCGCGGAACTTACAGCATGCAGTACTCCCACTACCAGGAGGTGCCTGCCCACCTCTCCCAGGGCATCGTGCAGGCCACCAAGCAAGAAAAACAGCAGGAGAGCGCTGCCCGCTAACTCAGGACAATACCGCCATGATTCAGTTGCGCACAAAACTGAAGGTCGCCGATAACTCCGGCGCCCGCCTCGTCGAGTGCATCCGCGTGCTCGGCGGCTCCAGCCGCCGCTACGCCCGCGTCGGCGATATCATCGTCGTGTCCGTGAAGCAGGTTACCCCTGGCGCCCCGATCCGGAAGGGGGAGATGTCTCGGGCCGTCGTGGTCCGCCAAGCCCAGCCATTCCGCCGGCCCGACGGCTCTACCATCCGCTTCGACGAGAACGCAGTGGTTCTCATCAGCGACCAGCGCAACCCCCGCGGCACGCGCGTCTTTGGCCCCGTCGCCCGGGAGCTGCGAGAGAAAGAATTCGCGAGAATTGTCTCCCTTGCCCCGGAGGTGATCTGAGTGAGCAACAAAACGGCGCGCCCAGCGCGCCGGCCCAAAGCCCATATCAGAGCGGGAGATACGGTCTACGTTCGATCTGGACGCGACCGGGAGAGCCGCCTCACGCCCGAAGAGATAGACAGGCTCGATTCCGAGGCCCAGCGCCGCGAGGCCGACCGACGCCCGGGCCGGCGCGGCCGCGTGCTGCGCGTCTTGCCCGATCACAAGCGCGTAATAGTCGAAGGCATCAACATGGTCACTAAGCACGCCCGGCCCCGCGGACGAGCCACCCGGGCAACCCAGCTCCAGGCCGGCAGGATGGAGCAGCCGGGCCCCATAGCAATCGCCAACGTAATGCTGGTCTGCCCCAGATGCGATCGCCCCACGCGCGTCCGCAGAGGAACGTTTGAGAATAAGACCGCGCGCATCTGCCGCCGCTGTGGCGAGCCCGTAGACGTGATCAGGTAAAGGCATCATCCCATGACTGCTCAACAGGAAAAACAGAAAGAGGACGCCGCCCCGCCCGTCGTGGAGGCACCCGCCCAACCGCGCCTCAAGGAGCGGTTCTTCCAGGAGATTGGCCCCGCCCTAATGCGGCGCTTCGGATACCGCCAGATCATGGAGGTCCCCAGACTCGCCAAGATCGTGGTTAGCATGGGCGTTGGGGTCGCCACCCAGGACCCGAAGCTGCTCGACAACGCGATGCACGACCTCAGCCTCATTTCCGCCCAGCGCCCAGCCATAACGCGCGCCAAGCGCTCTATCGCACAGTTCAAGGTTCGCCAAAAGAATCCGGTCGGCTGCAAAGTAACACTCCGCCGCGATCGCATGTACGAGTTCCTCGATCGCCTCATCAACACCGCCCTGCCCCGCATCCGCGACTTCCGCGGCCTTCCTCCAGAAGCCGTGGACGGGCGCGGCAACTACAGCCTTGGCCTTCGGGAACAGATCGTCTTTCCCGAAATCGACATAGACAGCGTCGCCCGCGTCCAGGGCATGAACATCACCATCGTCACCACCGCCAAAACCGACGAAGAAGCACTGGCACTGCTGCGGGAGTTCGGCCTCCCGCTGCGGGAAACCTAGAGCCGGCAAGATGGGAGGGTCCAGCATTGGCGCGTAAAGCACTCATAGCTAAGGCGCAACGCACACCCAAGTTCCGCGTGCGCAAATACAACCGCTGTCGGATCTGCGGGCGCCCTCGCGCCTACATGCGGCGCTTCGGCATGTGCCGCATATGCTTCCGGGAGATGGCCCACCGTGCACTCCTGCCCGGCATCGTGAAATCAAGCTGGTAGGTAGAATACAATGCCTGTCACTGATCCCATCGCCGACATGCTTACCCGCATCCGCAACGCCAACCTGGCGCGAAAGGAGCACGTGCTCATTCCAGCCTCCAGGCTCAAGCTCGAAATCGCCAAGGTTCTCAAGGCCCAGGGCTACATCCAGAAATACGACCTAATGGACGACAAGCGCCAGGGCCAGCTTCGCATTCACCTCCGGTACGCGGGGGACCGGGAGCGGGTCATTGCCGGCCTCCGTCGCGTCAGTCGGCCCGGAATGCGGGTATACGTAGATGCCAAGCGAATACCGCGCGTCATGGGAGGCCTGGGAATCGCCGTGCTTTCCACCCCAGATGGCGTCTTGACCGACCGGGAGGCGCGCCGCCGTCGCATCGGCGGCGAAGTCCTCTGCTACGTTTGGTAGGGAGAAGTCCACAATGTCGCGCATAGGAAAAGATCCCATACCGTTGCCCGCCGGCGTCGCCGCCGAGTTCAGCAACCATCAGCTCACCGTCAAGGGGCCGCGGGGAGAACTCTCGCGCCGCCTGCCAGAGGCCATCGAGATCGTCATCGAGAACAACAACATCCTCGTGCAGCGGCCCTCCGACAGCAAAGAGCATCGCTCCCTGCACGGGCTTACCCGCAGCCTCGCGGCCAACATGGTACACGGCGTCAGCCAGGGCTACCTCAGGGCCCTCGAACTCTACGGCGTCGGCTTCCGCGTCCAGCAGCAAGGGCAGCGCCTCACTATGCAACTTGGCTTCTCCCACCCCGTCATCTTCGACCTGCCAGAGGGCATCTCGGCCCAGGTCGAGACCTTCGTCCCAACCGGGGAAAACGACTACCTCTCCTGCCGAGTCGCCCTCATCGGCATAGACAAGGAGTTGCTCGGCCAGACCGCCGCCAGGCTCCGGGCGACCAGGAAACCCGAGCCCTATAAGGGCAAGGGCTTCCGCTACCAGGGAGAGCGCATCCGCCGCAAAGCCGGCAAGGTGGCCCAGACGGCCACCGTCGGCTAGCAAGTGCCCACGGAGTGGACCCACCGTGCCTACCGTCCAGAGAAACATAACCGGGAGACACCGCCGTCACCGGCGTGTCCGCAAGAGAGTCTACGGAACCGCCGAGCGCCCCCGACTGTGCGTCTTTCGAAGCCTGCGCTATACCTACGCACAGCTCATCGACGACGACGCCAGCCGTACCCTTGCCGAGGCCGATTCGCGCGAACCCGATCTGGTCCCAGACGGGGCTTCTCGCGGAGCCATTGCTGCAGCCCGCGCCGTGGGCCGGGCCATAGGCGAGCGAGCCAAGGAAGCCGGCCTCACCCAAGTCGTCTTCGACCGCAGCGGATACCTCTATCACGGCCGCGTCCGCGCCCTGGCTGAGGGCGCTCGCGAGGCCGGCCTGCAATTCTGAGGAGAACTGCGCATGACTCAACGACCAGAAAGAGGCGAAACAGCCGAGCTTGCGCTCGAGGAGAAACTCGTCGCCCTCAACCGAGTCCAGAAGGTCCACAAGGGTGGACGCACCCTTCGCTGGAACGCGCTAGTCGTCGTTGGCGATGGCATGGGCTCCGTCGGCGTCGGCCTCGGCAAGTCGTCCGAGGTACCAGAGGCCATCCGCAAGGGCACAGAGGACGCCAAGAAGACCCTCATCAAAGTCGCACTCCTCGGCACCACTATCCCTCATGCCGTCGAGGCCCGCTTCGGGGCCGCGCGCGTGCTGCTCAAGCCAGCCTCCCCCGGCACCGGCGTCATCGCCGGCGGCGCCGTCCGCGCCGTCGTGGAGGCCGCCGGCATCAAGAACATCCTCTCCAAATCCCTCGGCTCCGATAACCCCATCAACATCGCCCGCGCCGCCCTCCGGGGCCTCCAGAGCCTCCGCACCGTCCGGGAGGTGGCCGCCCTCCGGGGGCGCAAGCCCGAGGACATCGCTGACCGCTATCATCTCGCCGGGCTCGAGCCGGAAACCCCGCCGGAGGACGAGGAGCCCCAAGCAGCAGAGGAAGAGCCGTGAGCCGGCTTCGCATCACTCTCAAGCGCAGCGTCATCGGGCGGACGCAAGACCAGAAGGACACCGCGCGAATCCTCGGCCTTACCCGTATCAACCGCACGGTGGTTCGCCCCGATAATCCGGCCATCCGGGGTATGGTCAACAAGCTCAGTCACCTCGTCTCCGTCGAGGAGGTCGAGGAAGAAGACGACACGCAACGAGGTTCCTGATGCATATCGGTGACCTACGCCCCGCCCCCGGGGCGAAAAGAGGACGAAAGCGGGTCGGCCGCGGCACGAGTTCCGGCCACGGCAAGACCTCCGGCCGCGGCATGAAGGGCCAGAAGGCCCGCAGCACTGTGCGACGGGGCTTCGAGGGCGGCCAGACCCCCCTCTACCGGCGCCTCCGCAAGCGCCGCGGCGTGAGCCAAGCCGCGCGCAACATAGGCATCTTCAGGCGCAGCTATGCCGAGGTCAACGTCGGTCGCCTCCAAGAGCCCTTCGACGCCGGTACCGTCGTGACACCGGAGCTCCTCCTCGAGCACCACCTCGTCCGCAAGCTCGGCCACGGCCTGCGAATCCTCGGCAACGGCCAGCTCACCAAAGCTCTCACCGTTCGCGCCCATCACTTCAGCGCGGCGGCCCGTGCCAAGATAGAGGCCGCCGGAGGAACCGCGGAGGTGATTTGACGTGACAAGCGCCCTCGGCCCAGTCGTCGCTGCCTTCAAGCTACCCGACCTCCGTCGGCGCATCCTCTTCGTCTTCGGGATGTTCGCCCTCTTCGTGGTCGGCCGTCACATCCCCGTGCCCAATGTCCAGCCGGATGCGGCCCAGGGCCTGGTCCAGGGTGGCTTGCTGGCCCTCTTGGACGCGTTCACCGGCGGAGCCCTCGGCAAGTTCTCCGTGCTCGCCCTCGGCATTATGCCCTACATCAATGCCTCCATCATCTTCCAGCTCTTTGGCATCGCCATCCCCCGTGTCGCCGAGCTGGCCAAGGAGGGTGAGAGCGGCCGCAAGAAGATTTCCCAGTGGACTCGTTGGCTCACCATCCTCCTCGCCGTGTTCCAGGCCGTGATGCTCTGCACCTGGATGAGCCGAAGCGAAGTTCCCGTCCTCACGGTCAGCGGCCTCGAGCTCATTCCCATCATCATCACCCTCACCGCTGGCACCTGTTTCCTCATGTGGATGGGAGAGCAGATAACCGACAAGGGCATCGGCAACGGAATATCGCTCATCATCTTTGTCGGCATCGTCGCTCGCATGCCCACAGACGTAGGCAAAACCTACGAGTTCTGGCGGAGCGGAATCTTCGCCTGGACCAACGTCCTCTTCCTGCTCGTGATCTGGCTGTTCACCATCGCCGGCATCATCTACATCACCAGGGGAGAACGCCGCATCACCATCCAATCCGCCAAGCGCGTGGTTGGCACCCGCATCTACAGCGGCGGCAGCAGCTACCTCCCCATTCGCGTCAACACCGCCGGAGTCATCCCCATCATCTTCGCCATCGCCGTCATCATGCTCCCGGGCCAGATCGCCCAATTCATGGGCGGCCTCGGCGAACCCTGGGGCGGCTACATGAGGTCCATGGGCGCCCTCTTCAGCCCCGGAGAAAGCTGGATCGCCTCTGCATTCTACTTCCTGCTTGTGGTCTTCTTCACTTACTTCTACACCGCTGTCACCTTCAACGTCGCCGATGTCTCCGACAACCTCAAGAAGTACGGCAGCTTCATCCCCGGCATCCGTCCCGGCCGGCCCACCGAGCGGCACCTCGATCGCGTGCTCAGCCGCATCACCCTCGCCGGCGCACTCTTCCTCGGCGTCATCGCCCTGCTCAACTACTACGTCCCCGATGTCACCCGCGTCACGACCTTCACCCTGGTGGGCGGGACCTCTCTCCTCATCCTCGTCGGCGTGGCCCTCGACACGGTCCAGCAGATCGAAGCCCATCTGGTAATGCGCCAGTACGAAGGATTCATCAAATGATGCGGATCGTGCTCCTAGGACCCCCAGGATCCGGTAAGGGCACTCAGGCCAGCGCCCTGCAACAGCGGCGCGCCATACCGCACATCGCCTCCGGCGATCTCCTGCGGGCACACATCGCCGACAACACGGACCTCGGCCGCCGCGCCAGACCCTTCATGGACCGCGGCGACCTCGTCCCAGACGACCTCATCCTCGACATGATGGCCGCCCGGCTCGTCGAGCCCGATGCCCAGAACGGCTACACTCTCGATGGCTTCCCTCGCACCGTAGCCCAGGCCCGCGACCTCGACCAGCGCCTCCAGGCCCTCGGCCACCGCCTCGACGCAGTCATCTACCTCCGCGTACCGGAGGACGAGCTCCTGCGCCGCCTCTCCGGGCGCCGTATCTGCCCCAACTGCAACGCCATCTATCACGTAGACACCATGCCGCCGAACCAGAAGGACATCTGCGACCACTGTGGCTCCGCCCTCATCCAACGTCAGGACGAGCGTCCAGAAGTCGTCCGCAACCGCCTCCAGGTGTATGCTGAGCAGACCGAACCCTTGCTCGAATACTACCAGTCTAGACGACTGCTCCACGAGATCGACGGCACCATAGGCGTTGACCGCGTCCTCGCCGAGGTCGCAGAGGCGGTGGGGCGCGCCTCGCAGCAGGTGGCCGGGGAGCACCGAACATGATCTCGCGCAAGCGCAGGACTGGGCGCGCCCGCGGGCGCAAGATACTGCTGAAGACCGAGGAGGAGCTCGCCCTCATGCGGCGCGCCGGGCAAGTCGTCGCCCTCACCCTGGACCGACTCGCGGAGGTTGCCACTCCCGGCATCACCACCAAAGAACTGGACCGCGTTGCCGAGGCCACCATCCGCAGCTTCGGCGCCATTCCATCGTTCTACAAGTTGTACGGCTATCCGGCCAACATATGCGTCTCCATAAACGATGAAGTGGTTCACGGAATCCCCAGCGACCGTGCCCTCCGTAGCGGCGACATCGTCTCCTTTGACGTCGGCGCGACCGTGGAGGGAATGATCGCCGACGCTGCCACTACCGTCCCCGTTGGCGCTATCGGTCGGGACGCCGAGCAGCTTCTCCAGGTCACCCAGGAGGCCCTCCGTCTCGGCATCGCCCAGGCGCGCCCGGGGAACCGTGTGGCCGATATCTCCGCCGCCGTCCAGCGCCACGTCGAAGCCCACGGCTGCTCCGTTGTCCGCAAGCTCGTCGGCCACGGCGTAGGGCGTGCCATGCACGAGCCGCCCCACGTGCCCAACTTCCTCGATGGCAGCGAGGCCGCGTCCCCCGAGCTGCTGCCCGGCATGACACTGGCGATTGAGCCCATGGTAAACCAAGGCGCCTGGCAGGTAGTACAGGACGATGACGGGTGGACCTACCGGACCAGAGACGGCTCTCTTTCCGCCCATTTCGAGC
>CP070816.1:1275324-1292361 GCA_020344235.1 Armatimonadota bacterium | reverse complement strand
GAGAAGGCAAAGGTGTGGCGAACGCGTCCGACCTTCAACCACGTCTACGGGCGGGTGGTCAACGGCGGAGTTGGTGTCCCTATAGAGTGCGCGGGGGTCACGGTGCGCCCGGGCGATGTTGTGTGTGGGGATGATGACGGGGTGCTGGTGATTCCGAGGGGGCGGGCGGAAGAGGTGCTCAAGTTCGCGCGGGCGATTCTGGAAGGAGATCAACGGGACCGCTCGGGCCTGTACAAGGCGCTCGGGTACGAGCCGGATGAGACGCTGGGGAAGTACAAGGCGGAATGATCCCCCGGCAGCCCTGAAGCAGGCGCGCGCCCGCCCCCCCGGGGGCGGCGCGCGCGAAGGCTGCCAAGTCGTGCCGCTATAGTTCGATGGCGCTCGACTTCGACTTCTCCAGTATCTCCGCGGCGGTGACCTCTCGGCCGAGGCGCTGGGAGAGGTAGATTCCCTCGCTGATCTGCATGGTGGCGAGGGCGATGCCGGCGCTGTCCACGAGCGGGACGCGCCCCTGGAGAACGGCGACCCAGTGGGGCTGGGCGCCGTCGTAGGCATCAGTGTCGGGCAGGCAGCGGTGCCAGCGCACGTCGGCGGAGTCGAGGTCGAAGGTGGCGCTCATCTCCATGTCGGCGACCGTGGCGTGATAGGACAGCGGCGACAGGCAGACTCCGCCTTGGGAGCCGAAGAGCTGGCTGTGCTGGCCCTCCTGCCCGATGTGAAGCGCCCAGCTTTCCTCGATGCTGAAGCTCACCCCGCCGGCGAGGCGCACGAAGCCGAGGCCGAGTTCCTCCACATCGTACTTGCCGTTCTTCTCGCGGTCGGGATACATGGGGATGGCCTGGTGGGCGGCGCCGGTTACGGTTTGGATCTCCGGGTTCCCGAGGAGGTAGAGGATCTGGGCGATGTGATAGACGCCCATGTCGAAGAGGGCGCCGCCGGCGGCGATGCTCTTCTGAACGAAAGAGCTGGTGCCGTAGCCGTCAACATAGGGGCGGCCGCGGCGGCGGTAGTTGATTGACTTGGCGAAGTAGAGGTCGCCGAGGTATCCCTCTTTGATCAGGCGCTGGGTTGCTTTCGTTTCCTTCGAGTAGAGTGAGAACAACTGGATGCTGAGCATACGGCCGGTTCGCTGGGCGGCCTCGACCATGGCCTTGCCGTCCACACAGGAGCCGGCGATGGGCTTCTCGCAGTAGACGTGCTTGCCGGCTTCGAGGGCGGCGATGGTGACCGGCGAGTGGAGGTTGTTGTGGAGGCAGACGTCAACGGCCTGGATCTCCTCGATCTTGAGCAGCTCGCGGAAGTCGGTGAGTACAGTGGGGATGTCATATTCGGCGGCGACGCGCCGGGCCTCCGGCTCGTCTATGTCGCAGGCGGCGACGAACTCCACCGGCAAGCTCTCATATCTCTTGAGGTGCATCTTGCCGATCTGGCCGACGCCGATGATTCCCAGCTTGACTTTGTCGGGCATGTCGCTCCTCGCTTGGCCGATGTCAGTCGGCGATCAGAGTATGGAACAGTGCGGTGTAAAGACTCAGCACCTTCTCGGGGTCGGGGCCGACGTAAGCGCTTTCGTTCGCGACGTAGCGGTCGTAGCCGTCCTGCTTGAGGAGGCGGAACCATTCCTGCCAGTAGGGGAGTTCCTCGGGGCGCTCCATCGAGTGGTGATGAATGGAGGTGAGGTAGGGCCGGACCATGTCGTAGAAGGGCTTGATGGACTTGGCGCCGGCGGGGAGGGTGTACTTCCAGTCTCTACCGACGGGGAAGACGCCGTTGAAGACAAGGCCGACGTTGGGGAGGTTGGCCTGCTGCACGACCTCGAGGGAATAGTGGGGGTCGGTGAAGCTGGTGTGCATTTCGATGGAGAGCCACGTGCCCTCGCCGGCGTGCTCGCCCAGCTCGCGGAGGCAGGCGGCGATGTTCTTCACCACGGGCGGGCGCTCGCTCTCATCGTCGGGGAGCTTGTCGCCGAGGACCCGGACGTGGTCGCAGCCGAACTCGTGGGCCATGTCAATCACTCGCTTCACACGTTTGACGGATTCGGCGCGCGCGGCCGCGTCGGGGGAATCGAAGGTCTGGCAGCTTGTGAAGGAGCCGAACTTGAGGCCGGCGGCGTCGAGCTTTCCTTTGACTTCGGCGAAGCGCTCGGCCGGGGTATCCCACTCCAGGCCGTGGGGCTGCTGGAAGTCCATGAGGAACTCGATGTAGGGGTACCCGGTCTTCTGGCACATCTCGATCAGGTGGTCGAGCTCCCACTTCTGGGCCACCTCGTAGGTGTTGAGAGTCCACTTCATGTGACGCCTCCTCTGATGCCTCCTGTGGTCAACTCCAGCGGTGGTTCTTTGCGAGATGGTCGGGCTCCTCTTGATGAGGGACGAGGAGAGATGGGGGGGCGCGAGTAAAACTCTCCATGAGGAGGGAGGAAGATGCCGGGAAACAGGGTGATGGTGAACAGGGCGCCGGTGCTCACGTTGTGGGGGGCGGTGGTGGCGGCGCGCATGGGCTATCAATGGGAGGAGGCCTTGACGCTGGGCAAGGCGGTGGCGGGGCTGAACGCGCAGGCGAAGGGCCGGCGGCTGGGGATATTCGCGGAGCCGAAGACTGTTGACGGCAGACGCCCGAAGAAGGTTGGGCTGGGCGAGGAGTTCTGGGTGGAGGTGGTGGGGCGGCCGGTGCCGGCGAAGCGAACTGAAGACGGCGTGCGCGCGGTGGTGGGGGCGGAGCCGATTGACCCCGGAAAGGTGGAGCGATACCTGAGGAGCAGGTTCAAGGAGAATCTGGAGGCCGTGCGAGAGGCGATGGAGGCGGTGGCTGGTTCCTTCGACGAGAAGGAGCTGGCGGAGGCCGCCTACGGGCTGTACGAGAGATTCCGGCCGAAGATAGCCGCGGGCAAGAGAGGGTGGGGGCAGAAGGGGGAGCTGGACTTGGAGCTGATGAGGTCACTGGCGAAATGAGGGAGCTGTCGGCGGGTCGGCGAAGTGGTGAGGCAGAAGCGGTGTGCGCGGGGGAGGCGCCGCGCGGAGTAGTGGTCGTGGCCGAGTAGTGGGGCGGTAGGGCCGGCACGCAAGGGCGGGAGTAATCCCCGGGTATGCAATGAGAGAGGAGCGCGGCCGATGAGCGGAGGCGAGCGGCACAACGTCGTCTTGTTCGTGGCGGATCAATGGCGGGCGAAGGACACGGGGTATTGGGGGAACGCGGTTGTCGAGACGCCCCAGATTGACCGCCTAGCGGCCGAGGGCGCGGGGTTTCGGGGCTGTTTCGTGCAGAACCCGGTGAGCACACCGAGCCGCGCGTCTATGGCCAGCGGATGGTACTGCCACGTGAATGGGCACCGGACGATGCACAGTATGCTGAGGGGGCATGAACCTAACATGCTGCGGTATTTCAAGGAGGCGGGCTACCATGTGTGGTGGGGCGGGAAGAACGACATGATCGCGGAGGAGGTGATCACTGCGTCGTGTGACGAACGGGTGACGGGAACGGGGGGGCGCGAGACGATTAACGTGAGTCCCTGGAAGCCGGGTGACCGGCTTTACCACACGTTTCTCTGGGGCGAAGTGCCGGGCAACTATGGGATGTCGCTCAGCGATGACTATGTGGCGGCGCAGGCGGCAGAGTTCGTCAAGACACCGATTCGGCAGCCGTTCTTCATGCTCGTGAACCAGACATATCCCCACCCGCCCTACGCGGCGCCACAACCGTACTTCTCTATGTACGAGCGGAGGAGGGTGCCGTTTCCCATCCCGCCGCCGGAGGAGTTTCGGGGGAAGCCGCAGATACTCCGCAGGATACACGAACGAATGCGCATGGACGAGCTGACAGAGGACGAGCTGCGAGAGATTGTCGCGGTCTACTACGGCATGGTCACCAAGACCGACCGCAATCTAGGCATCATCATGGAGGCACTGAAGGAGAGCGGCGCGTGGGAGAACACCATCGTGGTCGCGACCTCCGATCACGGGGATTTCGTGGGCGACTACCTGTTGACGGAAAAGACTCAGAACACCTTCGAGGATGTGCTGGTCAATGTACCTTTTGCCATTCGAGTACCCGGGTGTGAGCCACTGCCGACGGCATGCGAGGCGTTGATCGAGATGATTGATCTGCTTCCGACGCTGGCGGACGCCTGCGGGATAGAGCTGGGGCACACGCACTTCGGGCGGTCACTACTGCCGCTGCTGCGCGGCGAAACGGCCGATCACCGCGAGTATGTCTTCAGCGAGGGGGGCGCGCTGGAAGCTGAGGTCCACACGCACGAGACAGATCGCCCAGAGGAGAACATCTACTGGTCGCGGGTGGCCCTGCAGGGCGCGGAGCCGGAGGTGCACGGCAAGGCGGTGATGATACGCTCGAAGGAATGGAAGTACGTGCGGCGGCTCTATGACACGGACGAGCTCTACGACCTGAGGAGCGATCCCGATGAAGTGAACAACGTAGTGGATGAGGCCTCGGTGGCTCCTGTACGGGAGCAGCTCGCGGCGGCGATGTTGGACTGGTTCGTCGAGACGGGAGACCAGGTCCCATGGCGGTGGGACCTGCGCGGGCCTGGCGAGAGTCATCCCGAGTGGTCTCGCGGGGCGGCGAGGCACGGTTTCGTGAAGGAGTGGAGTGCGAGGTGACGCGGGGTGCGGCTGAGCAGAGCGCGATGAGTTGCGAGGCAGGGAAGCAGGAGGCGGCGGAAAGGCCCAACATCGTTTTCATCTTGAGCGACCAGCAGCGTTGGGACACGCTTGGATGCTATGGGCAGCAGATGGAGATCACGCCGAATCTGGACCGCCTCGCGCGGGAGGGTGTGCAGTTCGAGCACGCTTTCACCTGTCAGCCGGTGTGCGGGCCTGCGCGGTCCTGCCTGCAGACCGGCAGGTACGCGACGGAGACGGGGTGCTTCCAGAACGACATCGCGCTGCCGGAGGGCGAGAGGACGATCGCGCACTGGCTCTCCCAGGCCGGCTATGAGGTGGGCTACATCGGCAAATGGCACCTCGGGGCAAGCAGGCTGCCGAACAGCAATGGAGAGACGGCCGGCCCGGGTTGGGTCCCTCCTGAGCGGCGCGGGGGATACAGGGATCACTGGCTGGCATCGGATGTGCTGGAGTTCACGTCGCACAGCTACGATGGCCACATGTTCGAGGCCGACGGAAGCAGGCGCGAGTTCCCGCCGGGCCGCTACCGCGTGGACGCGCAGACGGACTGGGTGATCGAGTATCTCCGCACGCGGACGGGGGAAAGGCCTTTCCTACTGGTCGTTTCATATCTGGAGCCGCACCACCAGAACGACCACCGACACTTCGAGGGGCCGCGGGGCTCGAAGGAGCGGTTCGCGGAGTTCGCCGCGCCGGGCGACCTCGCGGACGCCGCGGGCGACTGGCGAGAGGAGCTTCCCGACTACCTCGGGTGCTGCCACAGCCTGGACGAGAACGTGGGCCGAATCCGCGCGGAGGTGGAGAGGCTGGGGTTGGGGGAGGAAACGCTGGTCGTTTACACGAGCGATCACGGCTGTCATTTCCGCACGCGCAATAGTGAGTACAAGCGCTCGTGTCACGACAGTTCGCTGCGCGTACCGCTGGTGGTCTGGGGGCCGGGGTTCCGCGGCCGACGGATCATCGGAGAGCTGGTGAGCTTGATTGATCTCCCGCCGACGGTTCTGCGCGCGGCCGGGGTGGAGGCCCCTGGGTATATGCGCGGGCGTCCGCTGCAAGAGCTGGTGGAGGGAACGGCCGGAGACTGGCCGCAAGAGGTGTTCGCTCAGATAAGCGAGAGCCACTGCGGGCGCGCGATCCGGACGAAGAGGTGGAAGTACTCGGTGCGCGCGCCCGATGAGAGCGCGCACCCGCTGCTGCGGGACAGCGAAGTGTACGCGGAGGACTTTCTCTACGACCTCGAAAAGGACCCGCACGAGAAGGATAACCTCGTGCGCGCTCCGAGTCTCGCGGCGGTGCGGGCGGAGCTGCGGGAGGCGCTCAAGCGGCGAATGGTGGAGGCAGGGGAGGAGGAGCCGAAGATACGGCCGGCTGGGTGACGGGCGGGAGGTGAGAGATCTGTGGGTGTGAACGCAGGAGGATGCCGGCGATGAAGATAGCTGATGTTGTCCTGGTCGAGGTGGAGGGCGAGTTCGAGGTCGAGAAGCCGGTGAATGAGGAGCGGATCGCCCAGCCGCTGGACATCTACCCGGAGTTCGGGGAGCTGGGCGCGGGGGCGCCGCCCAGACCGGGGCAGAAGGTGCCTCACAAGGACGTGTACCTGGAGGTGCGGACGGAGGAGGGAGTGACGGGCGTGTTCGGCCCGGTGGATGGACCGCATGCGATGATCCTGCGCAGCGAGATGCGCGAGTTCGTGGTCGGGCGGGACCCGCTCGCCATCGAGAAGCTCTGGGATATGCTGCTTCGGAGGAACCGGCACGGCCGCGGCGGCTACTACATGATGGCCCTGAGCGCGCTGGACTGCGCGCTGTGGGATCTGAAGGGGAAGGCGCTCGGGCAGCCGGTATACCGCCTGCTGGGCGGGCCGGTGCAAGACCCAGTGCCGGCATATGCGAGCATGCTCGGGTTCTCGCTGGAGCCGGAGAAGCTTGCGGCGCGGGCGCGGGAGTATAAGAGCAAGGGCTATCAGGCCCAGAAGTGGTTCTTCCGGTACGGCCCCGGGGACGGCGGCGAGGGCGCGGGGCGCAACGTGCAGATGGTGTCGGTGGTGCGGGAGGCGGTCGGGGAGGACGCGGCGCTGATGTTCGACGCTTTCAACTCGTGGGATGTGCCGTACGCGGTCGAGATTGGGCGGCGCATTGCGCGGTTTCGGCCGGCGTGGCTGGAGGAGCCCGTGCCGGTGGACCGCACCAACGCGCTGAGGACGATACGAGAGCGAACCGGCATCCCCATCGCGACGGGAGAGCACCTGTATACACGGTGGCAGGTGCGCGATCTACTGGAGGCGAGATGCGCCGACGTGATCCAGGCCGATCCGGACTGGTGCGGGGGCATCAGCGAGTTGGTGAAGATCGCGGCGGTGTGCTCGGCCTATGATGTGCCGTTGTGTCCGCACGGTCACTCGCTGCACGCCGCGCTGCACGTGGCGGCCGCCTGTCCGCGAACGGTGCTGCCGCAGGTGGAGTTCCTGGTGCTCCATCAGAAGCGGAAGCAGCGCTTCATGAAGGGGTATCTCGAGCCGCAGGTGGGGGCGATCCGGCCGCCGGAGGCGCCCGGCTTGGGAATCGAGGTCGATCCGGAGAAGGTGAGCGCGCGGAGGGAGATCGAGTAGGCGTGCGCCATAGAGGGGTGTTCGCCTAGACTTTGCGGTCCAGCGCGGCGCGGAAGGCCCGGGCCCGTCTCTGCGAGTCGCTGGCGGCCGCGGCGGCCTCTAGCGCCTCGGCCGGATGCTGATCCAGCCTGTCGCGCCGCGGATAAGGGTCTTCGGCGGCGAGGATGCGAAGAGCTGCGGGGCCGGCCGCGCAGGCGACCGGGCCGCGGATCATATCAGGACGACTTCCATCCATCCAAGCTTGATGAGTTCGATCTTGTTGAGGTCACTCACACCCCGGCCGTATATGGCGTCGGCAACAGCCACGTGTTTGGTCGGGGTGATGGGACGATCTTGGCCGAAGTACTGACGGCGTTTGGTCCGCAGGAGATGGGCACCGACCGCGTCGACAGCAACCGGGTCGAGTGAGACCATGAGCCCCCCATAGCTCCAGACGTACCTCCGGTCGAAATGATGTGGGCCGCGGCCGTAGAACTGGGGCGTCAAGACGGCGAGAACGTTGAGCCGCGTCTTGCCTCTGACTATGGGAAGCTGCCAGATGGCGCCGAGGTCAGCACAGGAGTCACTGTGATAGCTCGAGGCCCGCCGAACAAACATGATGTAGTTCTTCATGCACCCGCCGATGCCGGCCCAGTGATGTGATCTGAGCGGCCGCACGTTGATCAGAGCGGTGCAGTCAGCGAGGGTGCGGCGCGCCCCGCGGTCGTCAATGCGAATGCTGCTCTCGGACACCCCGGCCCCGAGAACCCGCCGTTTGATCGCGGCCTCCAGTTCCTTGGGCGTGGGCAGTAGGTTCCAGTAGTTCGTCTTGATGCCCACCGAGTCATTGGGCGTGACCAGCTGCTTCCAAGCTTCTTCTGGTTCCTCTTCGTCGAGCAAGCTCGCGACAGCCCTGTCCAACATCTGCTCGATTGCTTCGGCATTGAGCTGGCCGCGACCGCTCACAGCACGTGCGTCTCGAACCAAGACGACTCTTGCGCTGCTCTCGCGCGCGGTCGGGGCGCCTTGCGGTGCCTCGGCCGGCGGGGACTCAGAGGCGCCCTCGCACCCGATAACGGGCAGACCCACGGCCGCCGCCAGGGCAGCCGACGTCATGCCGCGAATGAAATCGCGGCGGGTGATGACCTCCCTATCTTCGGTCATAGATTCTCAGCCTCCGCTTTGCTCTCCACTGATTGTATCAAGGCCTCCGCGTCTCCTCGCGAGGGCGCATCGAGAACGATTATCACCAACTGCTCGTGGAGCCTTGCCCCGGTCCAGCCGCCGTCTTCCGTCTGCGCAATTCCGGCCGCTTTGCCTTCGGGCAGGTAGCGAGCAAGAAAGCTGTCGAGCGCGGCCTCCGCCTTCTCCGCGTCGGGGTATGCCACCAGCAGAAGGTGGCTCTTGCCTTCCGCCAGCCGATACTGAGCAATCACGGCCTGCGTGCGTTCCGAGAGGTCGAGGATATTCCGGTCGGCGAGGAAGTAGTGATAGTTCAGGGAGGCATGCTGGTGGAAGTAGCGCGCGCTGTTCGCGACCAGATTCTCCTCGGGCAGGAGATTGACCAGCGAGGGCCTGGTGCCGGCCGCTTCGATGCCTCCCGCAATCTCCTCGGCCAGCGCGACTGCCGCCCGCTCAGCCGAGGGTGTCTCTCGCTCAACGGACACGCAGACGAAGAAACTTCCCTTCCAGAAGCGCAGCAGGCCGGCCGCATACTCCGACCCTTCGCCGATATTCAGATTGGCGTCTTCCTGCTCGAAGCTGAAGATGCCGAAGGCATCCTCCGGTGAGCCCATGTCGAACACAGCGACTTCGATGCTCGGCTCTCCGGCTTTCACGAACCGCCGAACGAAGACCCGGCGGAACCCGTAAGACAGATAGACCTCCCCACTTCCATTGATGTAATCGAAGATGGTCTCGCGGTCATACGACCGATCCTCGTCGCCGGCGCGCCACCCTGCCATCTCCCGCGGGATTAGGCGGTGCATATGCGTCTGTCCCGTCTGGCATCCGGTCATGGTGAGAAAAGTCCAGAGCAGAACCGCGAGTGACCATCCCACCTCACGGACAGACACATTCCTTCTCCTTGCCCTGTCGAGCGCCTCTTGGAGCGCCCGGCGGCCTGAGCCAAGCGTAGTAGGGACACACCGTGCATGTCAACTGGCGATGGAACTTGCGGGGCGAGCCGGTGACCCCCCTGTGACTCCTGTGACGCCCAGCCAGCGACACCGGCATACAGGGTGTAATGCTGACCCGTGCCCCGGCCGCCGCCAACACTCCCGCAACACTCAGTCCCAAAGGGAGTACGTTCCCGAAGGAGCCGCACAGTGCTCTCAGATCGTGGGTGGGAGACTCAACCGAGGCGAGTGCCGGGGCAGTTCAGGCAATTCGCCGGCCATGCTGCAGGACAGATGGTCATCGCCTTCCTGTGTACGAGCCTGTGCCCTGGTGACGGCAGAAACGCGCGGAAACGACTAGGCCAAACGCGATCATCCAGCCTAGTACCGCCAAGTAGTTCAGTGGCGTACCCCCTCTACACCAGCAGGCGAGGCCCAGCACGAACGCGACGAGGAGGACCACTGTTCCGACCCGGCATAGGCAACGCACTTCGCGCACCCCTGGTCAGACCAGCTAGATCCACGTGAACTATATCATGCCTGCAGGATGGAGGGTAGGCGAACGGGTGTTCTAATCGCGTCCGTGAAGCCACGCCCTCGCTCCAATCCAAAGTCCGGCCGTGCCTGCTCGGCGCTTAAGCGCTTCTTATCCACGACAGCGTTGTCCACTGCGACCTGCAGATGGGCGCGGAAGGCGAGGCCGACGGCGTCTGAGGCGCGCCAGTGGATCTGCTCGACGCTCTTGCCGCGAGCCGGTTCCAGCTCGGCAGTGTTCCTCTGATCCATCAGGCAAAGGCCTCCCATTGATGGTAAGAGGTCGGCGGTCGATTCTGCAGTCAGATCCTCGGAGTTGGAGTACGCCTGGACTGCAGGTGTGGCAAGCACATACTGAGTGCGGGCGCAGCCCGAGGTGACGGAGAGGCAGGAGCGGCCCAGGCGAGTGGGGAAGTTTGCGAGCGTTGCGGGAGTGAGCAATGTACATATTGAGGCAGGACAGGCTGGAGATGAAGTCAAGGGTTCGTCGCGCGTTGATTCTCGCGGTCCTCGGCGGGCTGCTGCTCGCCATGGTCTCGGCGGCGACCGCGGCCCCGGAGACGGTTTCAATTGGGCCCGGCGCCACTCACACCCGCATTCACCGGCCTGAGGGGCCATGGGCGATCAATGTGGTGGAGGCGGACCTCGCGCAGGACTTTCTGCGTCTGAAGTCGCTGGTGGGCATCGGAGAGATGGCCGACGGGGCACTGATGATAGGGCGGCAGACGGTGGGGGAGATGATGGCCGCGCACGCAGGGGAGGGCGCGCGAGGGCAAGACCGGCCCGCGACAGCCGCTTCGCGCAGGCCGGTCGCTGGCGTGAATGGAGATTTCTTCGCCCTCGCGGGGCAGTACTACGCGACAACGGCGCTCGGCCTTCAGATCGAGGATGGCGAGCTGATCACTCTGCCCGATCCGGCGAGGTCGGTGCTCTACTTGCTCAGGGACGGCACACTGCACATGGGCCGCTTCCGCGCAACGTCCTGGCTGCGGGGCCCCCGGAATCTCCTCTACGAGGTGGCCGCGATAAACCGCTCGCCGGGCTACGCCGACCTGGTGGTCTTCACCCCACCCTTCGGAGATCAGACGTGGGCGGAGGAGGAGACCACTCAATTCGCGCTGGTCGGGTTGTCGGGGCCGCTGCGGCCGAATGTGGAGGTGACCGGGAGGATCGCGAGCATCGCAGTGGCCCAGAGCCAGCGCATCCCTCCTGACGGGGCGGTGCTGGCGGCGCGGGGGGTGGCGGCCTACGCGCTGCGGCGTCTGGAGGTGGGAGAGGAGGTCCGTCTTTGTGTGAAGATGGAGCCGGAGATCGGGGACATTCTGGAGGCGGTGGGAGGCGGGCCGCGGTTGGTGCGGGACGGGGTGATGTCGGTCGAGCACCTGAAGGAACGGTTCTCGGACCAGTTCGCGTCGCGTCGCCACCCCAGAACCGGAGCGGGGATCCGAGGCAATACGCTGGTCATGGTGACGGTGGACGGGCGGCAGCGGCGCTACAGTCAAGGGATGACACTGCCGGAGTTCGCGGAGCTATTCCTGGAGCTGGGCTGCACAGATGCCATGAACCTGGACGGTGGTGGATCAACGACGATGGTGGTGCGGGACACTGTCGTGAACTCGCCCTCGAGTGGGGCGCCGCGCGCGGTGGCAAATGCGCTCGGCTTGTTCAGTACTGCTCCCGCGGGGCCGCCGGAGCACCTCGCGATCGAACCGACGGAGGTCGCGGTGCTCAGCGGCAATCGCGTGATGTTGTATGCGACGGGGTTGGATGCGTACTACGGACCGGTGCCGGTTCCCCGGGAGGACCTGGAGTGGAAGTGCGCGAGTGCGCTCGGAGGCGTTGATGAAACGGGGATGTTCACCGCGGCAGAGGTCTCAACCCCGACCACGGGCCTGGTGATGGCGCGGTGCGGCGATCTGACGGCGGCATCGGTGGTGCGGGTGGTGCCGGCCCCGGCGCAACTCGTGGTGTCGCCCAGCGATGTCACGCTTGCCCCCGGCGAAGTGCAGCAGTTCTTCGTCTATGCTTATGACGCGGAGAGTCAGGCAGTCAGGCTCCCGATGGGCGCGGTGGCGTGGAGCTGCGAGCCGCCCGAGGCGGCGGGGCTGATTGATGCTTCTGGGCTGCTGCGGGCGCCGTCGACGCCGTGTCGGATCAAGGTCACCGCAGGCGTCGGCGAGGTGAAGGGGGAGGCGACAGTGGTGGTGACGACGGGGCCGAAGGCGCTGGAGGACTTCGAGCAGGAAGGGGAGTGGTCGTACCGGGCAAGCCCGTCGGAGGTGCCGGGATCGGTCGAGTGGCGGCAGGACCCGCTTCGGCCCGGGAATCACTGCTTGTGCTTGAAGTATGACTTTTCCACTCAGGTGGGCACACGCACGGCCTACATGGACCTGAACCTTACGCTCCCCGAAACGAATACGGTGTCGCTGCGAGTGTTGGGGGACGGCAAGGGGGGATGGCTGAGGGCGCGGCTGCGGGATGGATTCGGCCGGGTGTTCACGGTGGACCTGGCGGATCGGGTGAACTGGTCCGGGGAGTGGAGACTCCTCACCGTCGCGCTGCCGGAGGGGATAGATGCACCGGTTACTCTGGAGTCCGTCTACATGGCCGAGTATCACGCGGGCCGGAAGCCGGCGGGCCAGATATTCGTGGACGACATCAGCGCGGGCCGCGGGGCCGAGGAGGAGGAACGAGTGGAAGCCGGGGCAGCACAACCCTCGGGGGGAGCAGAGGACCGATGAGTGAGCTGCCGAGCCATGTGTGCCGACGGGCGAGCGAGGCGATCGCGATTGACGGGTGCCTGAAGGAGCGCGTGTGGTCCCGGGTGGGTTCGGTGGGGGCATTTCACCTGGTGGACGGCGTCGGTGAGCCCCAACTGCCGACCGAGGTGCGGACGTGTTGGGATGAGCGCAATCTCTACCTCGCATTCCTGGCGATAGACACCGACATCTGGGGCAAAATGCGGAAGCGCGACGACCCTATATATAATGAAGAGGTGGTCGAGGCGTTCATCTGCTCGGGCGATGATGTGACCCGGTACTACGAGTTCGAATTCAGCCCCCACAATGTGGTCTTCGATGCCGCGATAGAGTGCCCCGAGTCGGGCGACCGGCGCTTCATGAAGGCGGAGGTGGGATGGGATTGCCAGGGGCTCCAGTCCGCGGTGCAGGTGGTGGGGACTCTCGATGATGCGAGTGATGTTGATGAGAGGTGGACGGTGGAGGTGGCGCTGCCATTCTCGCAGATCGGTCGGCAGGGGCGGGCGCCCGAGGACGGGGAGCGCTGGCGCGTGAACTTCTATCGCATTGACCGGGCAGGAGAGGGGGAGTTTAGCTGCTGGTCCCCGACGCTGGCCGACCCGCCGAACTTCCACGTTCCGGCGCGCTTCGGGGAGATGATCTTCTCTGGCAGGCACTAGCAGGAGGCGAAGCCTTGAGAAGAGCGCGCCCGGTCCGCTTCCCAACCTCTGCTCTGCGTGCAGGGTGACCCGCGCTGGGAACCGAGATGCAGACTGCTTCCGCCGCCCCGGGGTGCGGGGCGGGGCGGCCGGTCGAGGCCAATCTGGGTGAGCGCGCACTGACGCTGGCGCGTGTAGCCGCCCGGCACAGAGGGCTTGAGCTGAGAGGTCTACTCTGTGACGATTGACTCCGGTCGAGAAACCGTTTCGCCGCGACTGCCCGTCTGGGCAGTGGCGTTGGTCCACGTGCTGTTCTTCTTCTCCGGTGCCGCGGCGCTGGTGTATGAGGTCGTGTGGATGCGGATGCTGTCGTTTGTGTTCGGTAACACGACCTATGCGGTGAGCGTGGTATTGGCGGTGTTTCTGGGCGGTTTGGCGATTGGGGCTTATGTATATGGAAGGGTGGCGGACCGGAGGGGTGATCTGCTGCGGATCTACGGACTGCTGGAGGGTGGCGCGGGGTTGATCGCGCTGGTGCTGCCGTTTGTGCTGTTGGGGGTGCTGACTCCGGTATATACAGGGGTATACCGGTGGGCGGGGGAGAGCGTGCTGGCGCTGACAGTGGCGCGGGTGGTGTTGAGCGCGCTCGTCTTACTCGGTCCGGCTATCCTGTTGGGGGGTACGCTCCCGGTGCTCATACGGTTTCTGGTGCGCGAGGAGCGGGGGATGGAGTCGCACATCGGACGGCTGTACGGGCTGAACACCCTCGGGGCAGTGGCGGGCAGCTTCGGCGCTGGGTTTGTCCTGCTGCCGTTTCTGGGCCTGCGGATGTCGAACGTAGTCGGAGCGGGTCTGGGTTTCGCTGTGGCGGTCGTCGCTCTGGTGACACACAGGGTGTTGGCTCGGGGAGCGGTGGTCTTGCCGGAGCCGCGACCGGGAGCAGTGCCCGCTGGCGGGGAGAGGATTGGCGCGGGGGTGGGGAGGTGGCTGTTGGCAGCGTTTGCGGTTTCGGGGTTTGCAGCCCTCGCATACGAAGTGTTGTGGATGCGGTTGCTGGTTTTCTTCTTCGAGAGCGTCGTCTACGCATTCAGCGCGATGCTCTGCGTCTACCTGCTGGGGCTGGCAGTGGGCAGCCTTGTCTACTCTCTCCTGCTCTCTCGATCCTCCCGACAGGTGAGATGGTTTGTGATTCTCGAGGTGCTGATCGGTCTCTCGGCCGCGGCGACGATTCCGCTCTTCCTGGTGCTGCAGCGGCTGCATGCGACGAGCCTCAGGATGAGTTTCACGGGGCTGGTCGAGTGGATGTTCCTCGCGGCCGGGGTGATCATGATTGTGCCGACGGTGCTCATCGGCGCGGTGTTTCCGCTGGTCTGCGCGCTGTGGGCGCGGGCCACGCGCCGGGTCGCCTCGGGCGTTGGTGAGGTTTACGTGGTGAACACGGTTGGAACGGTGGCCGGGTCGCTGCTGGTGGGGTTCGTCGTCGTTCCGGCCATCGGCACGCGGCTCGCCATGTTCGCCATGGCAGGGTTGAGCTTGTTTGCTGGGCTGCTGGTGTGGGCGGCGGCGAGCCGTGCGCGGTGGCAGGTCGGAGGGAGGGCGCTGGCGGCGGTGGTGATCCCGCTGGCGCTGGTGGCGGTGATGAATCGGAGCTGTCCCGCAGAGGAGATGGTGCGGGTGTACGCGCAGGGCCTGGATATTGAGATTGAGTGGGTGAGGGAGGGGATAGATGGGACCGTCACGATAGAAAGAATGCCGGCCGCCCAAGATGCACTGTTTGGCAGAGGGACGGATCGGCGGCTGAGCATCAACGCGGTGAATGTGGCGGGGACGCGGATAGACTTCCATACCACGCAGAAGCTCCAGGCCCATCTCGGACTGCTGATTCGGCCCGAGGCGGAACGGGTGCTCCAGGTGGGATTCGGATCGGGAGGGACGGCGTACTCGGCAAGTCTGCACGATGTTGACCGAGTAGACTGTGTGGAGATCTCGAGGGCGGTGATCGAGGCGGCTCCGAGATTCGCGGAGACGAACCACGGGGTGCTGGGCGATCCCCGGGTCCACCTCTATGTCGAAGACGCACGGAGCTTTGTGAAGCACACGCCGCATGCATACGACCTGATCCTGTCGGACTCGACGCACCCGATCCTCGCAGGGGAGGGGCTGTTGTACTCGGTGGACTATTTGCGCGACTGTGCGGCGCGGCTGAAGCCCGGCGGCATTTTCAGCACGTGGCTTCCGGTGTATCTAATGCTGCCGGCGGATGTGAAGGTGATGGTCCGCTCGATTCGGGAGGTATTCCCGTACGTCTATGTCTGGCACACGTCGGTGGGGCGGAATCAGTGGTGCATCGTGCACGGGATGAAGCGGCCGCTGGCGATCAACTACCAGGCGTTCATGGCGGCGATGACTGCTCCCGGAGTGAGGGAGGACCTGGCCTACATTGGGTTGGAGCGGCCAGAGGAACTGCTGGCGCTGCTGCTGTACGACCATCGCGCGGTGGATCGCTGGTTGGCGGATGGGGAGCAGTTGAACACTGATGACAACGGTTATCTGGAGTTCCTTGGCCCGCGGCGCGCGTTCCAGTTCCCATCGCGGCGGAAGATCACCTTCCTGTTCACCTTCCCGGACATCGTGCTGAACGCCGGCGGATCCATCCTCGACTATGTGCAGGGGAAAGGCGGGCCCGATGCGACTTGGCGGCGCGCGGTGCATCGAGAATTGGAGGCGAACAAGCACGTGCTCCGCGGCCGGCTCTATGAACTTGTGAATCAGGACGCGGCCGACCTGACTGCCTTCGCGGAGTATCGGCGAGCGCTCGCCGTGGTGCCCGATCATTTTGTGGCGAAGGCGATGTTGGGGCTGACGCGGCGCCAGATGGAGGCGACGAAGATCGCGGCAGCAGAGGAGGAGACGGCGATGGCGGCGCGCGACCAGTTGGTGGCCGCCTCGGTGTCGCTGGGCACGCTGGAGGAGGCGGCGCGATGGGCTGAGCTGATGGCCGAGGGTCCGCCGCCAGAGCCCGGGCCGGCCGCAGTGGTGGCAGTGTTGGCGCAGGACCCGGAGGAGGTGGCGCGGCTGCTGGGAAGCGAACCGCTGCAAAGCCGGGCCCATCTCATGGGGATTCCCCGGTCCCTGTTCGAGCAAGCGGTTGGAAAGGAGCGCGTGGTGGCAGCTCGGCCCGAGGACGCAAGATCCTGGCGGGATCTCGGGGAAATCTACAAGAGCATGTTGGAGGCGATCTGGGCCAATACGCGCGTGGTCGGGGGAGGCTCAGCGAGCGCGCGGATGCGCAGCTTCCGGACATGTGCGGCGGCGGCGTTGGTCGAGCTGTCGGCCGCGCGCTACCAGCGGGCGCTGGATCTGGCGCCATCGGACGCGACAGCCAGGTTTCGGCTGGCCAAGGTCCGGGCCGACCTGGGCGAGCATCGGAAGGCGATCGAGCTGCTGGAGGGGATCACGCAGGACGATGTAGCGAGGACCGGGTCCGCGGTGACGATGGCTCGCATAAGTGTGCTGCTGGAGGAGGCGCAGGCGACCGAGAAGAATCCGTTTGGGTTCCTCCCGAAGATCTAGAACGCCGCGCTGCAGCAAGTGCAGGCGCCTTGGGGATAATGTAGTTTTCCGCGGAGCCAGGCGCGGGCTCCGATCGGACTCTACGAACGACCGTGCTTGTACGGCCGAAAGGCGGCTGCCAGATCTCTCATGCCCTCGGCGACGACGCTGCCGTCGGAGCTGAGCCCGATGAACGTGAAGCCGTCGGCC
>CP070816.1:1252490-1275224 GCA_020344235.1 Armatimonadota bacterium | reverse complement strand
GACGGAGAATCGGACTTCAACGAAGTGGTCCCCTTCTCCGACATCCAGAGCTTCGCCTGGAAGTACGAGCAGAGACCCACCCCGCCCGCTGAGGAAGAGTCCCCCGCCGCGGACGACGACAAGTAGCCGACGTCTGCGGGCGCGAATAGCGGCCTCTGGAGCGCGCCCCACTCAGGGCGCGCTCTTCTCCTCCTCCGCTGCCCCCTCGGAGTAGAGCCGAGCCACTTCCCCCTCTGCCACCGCAATCACATCCTCCGAGTTGTAGCTCGACCGCGCCTCATTCGGCCGGTGGCTCAACACGACCTCACGCCTCCCCTCCTTGCGCTCCAGCGTGAAGCTCATGCGGTTATTGATCAGCACCGTCGCACAGCGAATCCGCTCGCGCTGCATCTCCCGCCGGCCTTCGGGCTGCCTCATATCGAACAGCTGCACCCTCACCCGCTCACCTTCGCGCCCTGCCAACTCCTTCAGCAGATCCGCCGTCTTCTGGTGACACGCAATCCCCAGCGGCGCAAACATCTTCACCAGCACTTTCGCCTCCGGCGAGCCCAGGTCAACCGCCGCGCCGTCCCCTGGATTCACTAACTCCCCACGCCCCAGCGGCTTCAACACTCCCGCAACCCATATGCGTGCCTCGGGCCCTTCCTCCAGCCGCAACGGGCCGCTCACCTGCAGCCCGCGCTCCGGCCCTGGAATCTGGCGCCCGGCCAGCCACCACTGAATCCGCTCACGCACAACAACACCAGCTTTCTCATGCACAACATCTACCCCGTCTTCCCCCGTGTGTTTGCGAATTGCCGACTCCCCAGCTCCACCCCCCTCTGAGGCAGACTGCCGTCGCATGAAGATGCGGACCCTGAGGACCTCGCCGACCCGCACTCCTGGCTTCTCTGCCTCCACCTCATCGACTCGCAGATCACAGTCATACCACTCAGAGCCATCGCTCTCGTACATTCTGTTCGCCGTCAGTATCGTCCCCACCACCGTCTCTTCCAGATACATGCCTGCTGCCGCCGCGCTCTTCTCCGTTGCGGCTTCCGCACTGGCCCATACCAATCCAGCCGTGCATACCAACGCCGCAGCCGCCGCAATCGCCCAGCGCATCATCCTCTTCTTCCTCCTGGTGCTCGGCATACTATCATGCCTGCTCTCCATCGGTCAACTTAGACCCCACACGTAGGCTGCGGTTCCAGCGGCCTCCTGTGCTATAATGCCTCCGCCCTATGCAAGCAGACACCCCCACTGCCGAACCCGTCCTCTCAGTCCGCGACTTGCGCTTCACCTACCGCGACGCGGATCGCCCGGCGCTTGATGGCATCTCCTTCGACCTCTGCCCGGGCGACCTCCTAGTCGTGATGGGAGCCTCCGGCGCCGGCAAGTCCACCCTCTGCCGCTCTCTCAACCGCATCATCCCACACTTCATCAAGGGCTCCTTCAACGGTCAGGTCCGTCTTCTCGGCCAGGATACCTCCGGCCTGCGCGTCGCCGACTGCGCCCGACATGTCGGCCTCGTCTTTCAGGACTTCGAATCCCAGCTCTTCGCCACCAACATCGAGCTCGAGGTCGCCTTCGGCGCCGAGAGCCTGGGTATCCCCCGCATCGAGATCGTCCAGAGAATCCGCGATCTCCTCTCCCTCGTCGGCCTCTCCCACCTCTCCGGTCGCCGCCCCGCCTCTCTCTCGGGGGGCGAGAAACAACGCCTCGCCATCGCCGCCGCCCTCGCCTCGAATCCCCCCCTCCTCGTCCTCGACGAAGCCACCAGCGACCTCGACCCCGTCGGCAAGTCCGCCATATTCCGACTCGCCGCTGCCCTCACCGCCTCCTCCTCCCACCGCGCCATAGTCTTCGCTCATCACGACCCCGAAGAGGCCGTTGGTGCCAGCCATGTGCTTCTGCTATCGGAAGGCCGCGTCGCCGCCCTCGGCCCTCCCGATCAGGTCCTCGCCGATCCACAGCTTCTCTCCTATCACGGTGTCGTGCCCCTCGCCCTTACCTCTCTCTTCGACGGCCTAGGCCTAGAGGACCGACCCCTTTGCGAGGAGAATGCCACCGAACTCCTACTCCAGCGCGGCCTCCGCATTCCGGACGAGGCGGCCCAGCGCTGGCAGGCAAATGACCGCGCCCGCGCCCAAACCTACGGCCAACCGATCATCGAGGTGCGCGGCTTGACCCACCGCTATGCCGCTGGCGATCCCGCAGTCCACAAAGCCGACCTTCTCCTTCGCCGCGGCGAATGCGTCGCCATCATCGGCCAGAACGGCTCCGGCAAGACCACCCTCGTCAAACACTTCAACGGTCTTCTGCGCCCTACCGAAGGAGATGTCCTCGTGTCCGGCGAGTCAACCCGCGATCGGCCTCTGAACGCCCTCGCCCAACACGTCGGCTATGTCTTCCAGAACCCTGACCACCAGATCTTCGCCGCGACAGTCGCCGAGGAAGTCGCCTTCGCTCCCACGAACTTCGGCCTCGACCGAGACGAGGTAGCCTCCCGAGTCGCCGAGTCCCTTGCGGCCGTAGGCTTCTCCGGCCGCGAGAACGACGACCCCTTCTCACTCACCAAGGGCGAGCGCCAACGCGTCGCCGTTGCCTCCGTCCTCGCCGGCCGCCCACAGGTCCTCATCTTCGACGAACCCACCACCGGCCTCGACGAGCGCGAGTCCCGCCGCATGATGGCCCTCATCAATCAACTCAACCAGCGCGGCCATACCATCGTACTCATCACCCATGCCATGTGGCTCGCCGCCGAATACGCACATCGCGTAATCGTCATGCATCAGGGGAGGATACTGCTCGACGCCCCCACCCGCTCGGCCTTCGCTCAGACCGACGTCCTACGTCAGGCCGCCATCATCCCGCCACAGATAGTACGCCTGTGCCGGCGTCTCGGCGCCCCCGCCCTTACCGTCCCCGAGGCACTCGAAGCCCTCCGCCCGCCCTAGTCTCTCACCACCAACGCTCGTAGGCTGGCCGCCGCTTCTCCGACTCCCGGCGCGCCAGCTTCGGCAGCAGCCCTCCCTCCTCCACATACCGCCTGACCCCGTTCACGACCCCTTGCGCCGCCCGCTCCCGCAGCTCAGGCGTCGCCAGCTCCGCCTCATCGGCCTCATGGCTCAAGTACCCCACCTCCACCAGCACGGACGGCATCTTAGTCCCATGCAGCACAATGATCGGCTTGGGGTGCCTGATCACACCTCCATCCGGCAGTCCCACCGCTCCCACCACCTCCTTCTGCATCGCCCTCGCAAGCGCCGCGCTGTCCTCTTTCCGATAGTAAGTCTCTGTTCCACGGTACTCAGTCGGATTTGTCGCCCTCGCATTCGCGTGGATCGACACGAACAGGTCCGCGTCCATCTCGTCCGCTATCTTGCACCGCGCCAGCAGTTCCTCGCGCTGCTCCTTCCGATTCCCCCGCGTCCACGGCCGCACCGGATTGTCATCCACCCGCGTCATCCGCACCTTCACACCCATCCCCTGGAGCAGGCGGTACACCCGCCGCGCAATATCCAGGTTGATCTCCTTCTCCTCCAAACCTGACCGCCCAATCGCCCCCGTATCGTGGCCTCCGTGTCCCGCATCAACCACCACCTTCAACTCGGACAGCGGGAACCGCCCCACAAGCACCCGCACCTCGCCCTCCTCCGTCACCACTGCGTGCCCCACCAACTCTTTCAGGGCAACCGCGATCCGTTGCGTCCCCGGCTTCTCGGGCGCAGGCATCAGGCACACCCCCGCCACCGCCGGGTCCGTCACTTTTAGCTCCGGGCTGTCGATCTCGTTCGTAGCATTCGCCACATCAACGATCACCACCGGCGGGTCCTCGATCTTCTCCGAAACACAGAATGGCGTGCCGACCGCCGCTACCTTCACCGCCGCCAGCCGCGACGAGATTCTCTCGAATCCCACCTCCCTCAGCACCACTGGCTCCACATCAAGTGGCAGCTCGCTCGCCTCCGGCAGCGGAAACTCTATCTCTAGCGTGCACCCGTCTTCGCTCTCCCTTATCCGATACGGCCGCCACTCGGTCAAGTCCACCACCACCCGCGTCACTTCTCCCTCCGGCTCCGGCTCCACACTGTGCTGATGGATCCGCGCACCCGTCAGATAGCTGTCAACCAGCTTCAGCTCCGAAGGTATCTGCGCCAGATCGGCGTTCAGCAGATCCACGAACAGCCTCCGCGGATTCCGCAGCTCCCCCGTCTGATAAGTGATCGGCCCCTCTGCCCCAATGGTAAGCCGATACCGGTCCCGCAGCGTCTGCAAGGAGAACTTCCGGACCCACGGATAGAAGAACAGCGTGCGCGTCTCTTCGTCCCACCGCACCCCACACCCCAGCAGCGCCCCCACTCCCCGCGCCGGCAGCAGTGTCCTTTCCCCCTCCCCCTGCGGCGGCCCCGCCAGTTCCCTCACGACCCCGTCTCGCGTCCCCTCACCCCGCCTGCGCGAGATCACAATCTGCCGCTCGTTGCGCGTCGTGATCATGATGGCATCCGGCGTGAACTCGTACCATGCACCCAGATGCCTCAGAGACGGCAGCAGCGGGGCAAAAACATCGTCGCCGGCCACCACAAACTCTGCCGGCGACTCTACCCGGTGCCCCGCCACCACCATCGTGTCAGCCCACAGCTCATCGACGGCGACCGCGAGACACAAGGCCACAGCCGCCACTACCGCCGACAACCTGAACTCCATACGTATTCCCTGACCAGCTCCGAGCGAACCCGAGTATAGCACGCATTCTCCTCACCGGGCAACTCGGACCACTTCGGGGATGGTGTCAAGACTTGTGCGTAGATTCGGGCGGAAACTTCTGACCCCACCTACCGAAAGGACCGCTCTATCGGGCTGGGCGCTAGCATGAGGAGAGACGAACTTCACCGCCCCGCCAGCCCTGCCGCACCATAGGCGATCCCCGACTCGCACCTCTCCTCCGTGAGCCCCCGCCGCCACAGGCTCTCCAAGAACGCAGCCCATAGCACTCTGCCCCCAGCTGCTTGGCGATCTCGATCTCCAGCGTCCTCTACATCAGCCAGCACAGATGGGCCCCTCCCGCCTCCCTCAGACCTCCTGTGTGCATGGGCTCGCCTCTGCCTGCCAGACCTCGTTCTACACACTTCGTCATGCCCTACCTGCCTCGGGGCGCTGGTTGCCACTGCCCACCATTTGTGGTAACATACCAATGTCGAGAGTGGTAGGACTTGCGCCAGTGGGATTGCTAGTCTATGTAAACGGAGACTTCGTACCGCGGTCCGAGGCCAAGATATCGGTGTTCGACCGGGGATACCTCTATGGAGACGGGGTCTTCGAAGGGATCCGTGGATACAACGGCCGCATCTTCCGGCTGGATCAGCACCTGGAGCGGCTCTACCGAGGTGCAAGAGCCATCTCCCTCGAAGTGCCGATGACCCCGGAAGAACTGCGAGACGTCGTCCTCGAGACGGTTCGGCGCAACAACCTACACGACTGCTATGTTAGAGTCATCCTGAGTCGCGGCGAGGGCGATCTCGGGCTCAACCCGTTGAACTGCCACTTCCCTGCAACTCTAGTCGTGATCGCCTCCACCATTGCCCTCTATCCCCGCGAGGTCTACGAGCAAGGGCTTAACGTTATCACCTGTGTAACGCGCCGCAATATGCCCACTGCCCTCAACCCACAGATCAAGTCCCTCAACTACCTCAACAACATCCTCGGCAGAATCGAGGTCAACGGGGCAGGGGCCCACGAGGGTCTCATGCTGAACCATCTCGGATATGTGGCAGAGGCCACCGGAGACAACGTGTTTGTCTGGCGCGATCAACGCCTGCTGACGCCCCCAACTCACGCAGGCCTTCTGGAAGGGATAACTCGGCAGGTCGTCCTGGAAATGGCGGAAGAGATGGAGCTTTCGCCTCGAGAGGAGATGCTGACACTGTACCAGGTGTACTCAGCGGACGAGTGCTTCCTGACCGGGACCGCGGCCGAAATCGCCCCCGTTTCGAGAGTGGACGGCAGGATGATCGGGGACGGAAAGCCAGGTCCCATCACCAAACGGCTAATGGCTCGCTTCAAGGAGGTGACCGTCGCCGAGGGTGTGCCGGTCGGCTGATCGGAGGAAGCGCGCCTCCAGCGCCGGGAGGTGCTGCTGCGGATCTGTTCGGCGCAGCGCTGTCATCGGGCGTAGTCCCGAAGGAGGAATAGATGGCCGACGGCGAGATTCTCCAGCGCTTTACACCGCCCGCCATCCGCGTGGTTCAATACGCGAAGGAGGAGGCGCGCCGCTTCCGCGGCAACACTGTCGGTACCGAGCACGTGTTGCTGGGGCTAATCCGAGAGCAGGATGGCGTAGCGGCCCGTGTCCTCGAGCGGCTGGGCGTAAGTCTGGGCCGTGCCCAGAACGAAATCCGGCGCCAGATGGAGATGATGCAAACGCGCGCTCCCGGGCAAGGGTCCCGCAGTTGGAGCCCTGGTGCCCGCCGAGTGCTCGAACTCGCCCTCGACGAAGCACGCGAGCTGAACCCCAAGCTCGGCCTGCCCAACTTCGTCGACACAGAGCACCTCCTGCTCGGCCTCGTTCGCGAGACCGACAGCACCGCCGTCCGCGTCCTCCGTGCCCTCGGTGTCGATCTCGACCAGGTGCGCCGCGAGGTCATCAAGCTCCTCGGCGGCGCGGCCGCCGTCACCCCCACTGCCCGCTCCCGCTCCAACTCCCCTGTCCTCGATGCCTTCGGGCGCGACCTCGCCAAACTTGCCGCCGAGGACAAGCTCGACCCCGTGATCGGGCGCCAGAAGGAGATACAGCGGGTCATTCAGATCCTCAGCCGCCGCACCAAGAACAATCCCTGCCTCATCGGAGAACCCGGCGTCGGCAAGACAGCCATCGCCGAGGGTCTCGCACAGCGCATCGTCAGGAAGGACGTCCCCGAGGCCCTGCACGGCAAGCGAGTGATCGCCCTCGATCTCGCAGGTCTGGTCGCGGGCACGAAGTACCGCGGCGAGTTCGAGGAGCGCATGAAGCGCGTCACCGACGAGATCCGCAAGGCGAGCGGCGAAATCATACTCTTCGTCGACGAACTGCACACCCTCATCGGCGCCGGCGCCGCCGAGGGCGCCATTGATGCCTCCAACATCCTCAAGCCATCACTCGCCCGGGGCGAGCTCCAGTGCATCGGCGCCACCACCCTCGGTGAGTTCCGAAAGCACGTCGAGAAGGATCCCGCCCTCGAGCGTCGCTTCCAACCCGTCATGGTCGAAGAGCCCACCGTCGACGAGACCATCGAGATCCTCAAGGGGCTGCGCGCTCGCTATGAGGCCCACCACCGCGTACGGATCGATGACTCAGCCATTGTCACCTCCGCGCGGCTTTCCGCCCGCTACATCTCAGACAGATTCCTGCCCGATAAGGCAATCGACGTCATGGACGAGGCGGCCTCCCGCGTCAGGCTCCAGATAAGTGAGCCCCCCGACGAGCTGAAGCGCCTGCGTCAGTCCCTGGAGTCAGTCTCCCGCGAGCTTCAGAAAGTCGTAAGCGTCAGCCCACTCGAGCGAGACGAAGCCGACTACCAGCGCGGCGTCCAACTGCGCGATCAGCGCCACCGGTTGCGAGAGGAGTTGGCCGGCCTCGAAGAGCAGTGGCAGCAAGAGCGCTCCAAAGCCCGCGACGTCGTAAGGGACGAGGACATCGCCCACGTTATCTCCGTCTGGACGGGAGTGCCGGTCTCTCGGCTCGCCGAGGGCGAGACCGAGAAGCTGCTTCGCATGGAAGAGCACCTCCATAAGCGCATTGTGGGCCAGGAAGATGCCGTCCGCGCCGTCGCGCGCGCCGTCCGCCGCGGGCGCGCCGGGCTCAAAGACCCCCGCCGGCCGGTCGGGTCCTTCCTCTGCCTTGGCCCCACGGGAGTGGGTAAGACCGAGCTGGCACGCGCCCTCGCCGAGTTCCTCTTCGATAACGAGGAGGCCATGGTCCGCATCGACATGTCCGAGTACCGCGAGAGGCACAGCGTCTCTCGCCTGATTGGAGCCCCCCCCGGCTATGTCGGCTACGAAGAGGGCGGCCAGCTCACCGAGGCGGTCCGCCGCCGTCCCTACTCCGTGATCTTGCTCGATGAGGTTGAGAAGGCCCACCACGAGGTCTTTAACGTGCTCCTCCAGGTCATGGAGGACGGACGTCTCACCGACTCCCAGGCCCACGTCGTTGACTTCCGCAACGCTGTCCTCATCATGACCAGCAACGTCGGAACAAGCTCCGTGGACCTCGGCGTCGGGATGGGCATTCGCGCCGCCGGCGAGGACCAGGAATCCGATTCCTACCAACGCATGAAGTCTGTCGTCCTCGACAAGCTCAAGCAGACCTTCCGTCCCGAATTCCTCAACCGCGTCGACGAGGTGATCGTGTTCCATGGCTTGACCGAAGAGCAAGTCAGACGGATCGTCGACTTGCTCCTCCGTCGCGTGTGCGAGCGGATTGAGGGCCACGGCATGAAGCTCGTCGTTTCCGAAGAAGTGAAACACTTTCTCGCGCGGGAGGGATTCGACAGAACCTTGGGAGCACGTCCGCTCCGCAGAGTCATACAGCGACTTATCGAGGACCCCCTGTCCGAGGCCCTGCTCTTCGGGACGTTCCACGAGGGCGATACTATCGAAGCCATCATGGATGGTAACGAGGTCACCTTCCGCCAGGCGCAGGAGCTGGCCTCACTCGCCCACTAGTTGCAGACCACGTCAGTTCTACCCGCTGGCCTCGGCAGTAGTTGCCCCCGGGTGTTCCCGGGGGCCTTGAATGTCTGGGCGAGCCGCCGTCAAACCATGCGCAAGGACAGGATCAAGTACATCTGTGATCGATGCGGAGCCGAATCTCCGCAGTGGCACGGCAAGTGCCAATCCTGCGGCGAGTGGGACGCCTTGGTCGAATTCCGCCTCCCCGACGGCCCCCCCGCCGTCACCCGTCGCGCGCCCATGGGTGCCCCGGTGACCGCGACCCAAGTGGACCCGGACACCCAGGCGCGATCCCCCTCCGGCCTCCACGAGTTGGATCGCGTCCTCGGCGGCGGCATCGTTCCCGGCTCCCTCGTGTTGCTCGCAGGCGACCCAGGCATCGGCAAGTCCACCCTCCTGCTCCAGGCCGCAAGCAGCTTCGCTGCCGCCCACGGTGGCTGCCTCTATGTCACCGGCGAAGAGTCCCTCTCCCAGGTCGCGATGCGCAGCCGCCGGCTTCACACGCTTTCCTCCCGCCTCCTGCTCTTGGCTGAGAGCCAGGTAGAGGCGATCGCTCAACAAGTCGAGCAGACCTCCCCCCAACTCTTGATAGTAGACTCCGTCCAAGCAATGTACTCCTCGGCCTCGACCTCCCTTCCCGGCACCGTCAGCCAGGTTCGCGAGTGCACAGCCCGACTGCTCTCACTCGCCAAGAGTTCAGCCCTGCCCACCTTCCTGGTCGGTCACGTCACGAAGGAGGGAGCAGTCGCAGGTCCGCGACTCCTCGAGCACATGGTGGACACAGTACTGTCTCTCGAGGGCGATCGCCACTCCGGATACCGCCTGCTGCGGTGCGTCAAGAACCGCTTCGGATCCACCGACGAGCTGGGCCTCTTCCAAATGACCGAGAACGGTCTGCGGGGCGTCCCGGACGCCAGCGCGGCTCTGCTCGCAGAGCGCCGCGCCGGAGCCCCTGGCTCCAGCGTCATCCCTTCCTTGGAGGGAACCCGCCCGCTCCTCGTCGAAATCCAGGCACTAGTGGCCCGCGCTGCCCCCCATGTCACCCCTAGGCGCAGCGTCACCGGGCTCGATTACGGCCGCACCTGCCTCGTCTTGGCCGTGCTGGAAAAGCGAGCAGGAATCCCGCTCGCAGGGGAGGACGTCTTCGTGAACGTCCCCGGAGGCATCCGCGTCACCGAGCCTGCCACTGACTTAGGCCTGGCGCTGGCCGTTGCCGGCAGCTACCAGGACGCTGTGATCCGACCGAGCACAGCCTGTGTGGGCGAAGTCGGGCTCACGGGCGAGATACGCGCGGTGCCCAGGCTCGACCGCCGGCTCGCCGAGCTTGCCCGCCACGGCTTTCGGTGCTGTGTCGCCCCGCCGGGGCCGCAAAAGCGTGCCCCGGACGGCATGCAGGTCATCGCAGTTGAGGACCTGTCGCAAGCATTTCGGGCCGCTTTTTCGTCTTGATCGCGACAAGACATATATCCAAAGCGTCGAACATAAGTAGGAAAAGAACTCCCGGCCGCCTCACTCGAGGCCGGCCCGGCATTGGCTTCCACACTCACCCCCCGGAGAGGAGGTGATGACAGAAGGATGGCACGTGTAATTGGACTCGCGTTCAGCCTAATAGTCGCTGGACTGACAGCCTGGGTAGGCTGGGGATGGTCCGAACTGTACGTCGCCTACGTTCGTGGCAACGAAGACTTCACGCCCATTTTCTATCTCGGCGACCACGCCAGCCAGCTCGTACTCTCCTGTCTGGCCGCTCTGCTGGGCTTCACCCTGGGGAGCCTAGTCTATCGGCAGGCCCTGGATCTGTCGCGCGAGTTCATCTCGGACCTCCGACGTATGCCCGCCCGTGACAAAGCAGCTCTAGTGCTCGGCGTCTTCATTGGTCTGGGACTCACCGCACTGTTAGCCACCCTGCTCCTCAGGATCGAGCAATACGGCCCCCCCCTGGTAGCTCTCCTCGCCATCGCGAGCGTCTACCTAGGTGTCGTCATCATGCTCAGCATGAAGGAGGAGATCACCTTCTTCTTCCCCGGCGCGAGGCAGTCTCAAGACGGCGAGGACCCGGGGCCGCTCCTGCGCCCAAAGCTCTTGGACACCAATGTCATCATCGACGGCCGCATCTCGGACATCGCTCGCGCCGGATTCATGGAGGGACCGGTATACGTGCCCGACTTCGTGCTGAAGGAGCTGCATCTTATCGCCGATTCCTCTGATACCCTGAAGCGGAATCGAGGCCGTCGAGGCCTGGACATCCTCAACCAGATGCAGGAGGAGTCGGGCAGCCACATCCGGATCTACGACCAGTACAGCAAATCCTCACGCGGCGGCGACCCGGTCGATGCGAAACTCGTTCAGCTCGCCAAAGACCTGGACGGCGCAATCGTCACCAATGACTTCAACCTCAACAAAGTAGCCCAGCTCCAAGGCGTCCCTGTCCTCAACATCAACGAGCTGGCGAATGCAGTCAAGCCTGTCGTCCTGCCGGGCGAAGAGATGACCGTAACCATCGTCCGCGAGGGCAAAGAGCCAGAACAGGGTGTCGCTTACCTCGACGATGGCACCATGGTGGTCGTCGAGCACGGCAAGGACCGCATTGGCACGACCCTCACCATTGTTGTGACCAGTGTCCTTCAGACCGTGGCGGGGAAGATGATCTTCGGCCACCCGCAGGACGATTCGCGAGACTCTCGGGAGCGGTCTAATAGGCGCAGCCGGCCTAATAGCAGCAGCGGGCCGCGGGGAAAGACTCCGCAGTCCTGAGAATAAGGCGTTCTATCCCCTCTCGGGACGCCCTCTGGTCCTCTACGCGCTGGAGGCGTTGCGAGCCGTCAGCGCGCTCGGAGAGATCGTCTTGATCCTCGCCCCCGAGGACGTCGAGCGCGCCCGTCGCTCGCTGCTCCGGCCCGGCGCACCCCAGAGCGAGCGCGCTGTGCCCGGTGGTGACACTCGCCAGGCCTCCCTGCGCGCCGGCCTTGCCGAGGTTAGCCCGGCCTGCGACCTGGTATTGATCCACGACGGAGCGCGGCCCTTCCTCAGACCTCAGCTCGTCCACAACTGTCTCGAGGCCGCCGCCGCTCATGGAGCCGCCGCGGCCGCACTTCCCGCCACAGATACCGTGAAGGAGGTCACACCCGAGGGCGTGGTCACCGCCACCCTCGATCGCTCCCGGCTCTGGCTTGTCCAGACCCCCCAGGCCTTTCGCCGCGATCTCCTGCTCGAGGCCCACGAAGCCGCCGCTCGCGACGGCGTCATCGGCACCGATGACGCCTCCCTCGTCGAGCGCCTCGGCCACCCCGTCCACGTTGTCTTGGGCGACCCCGATAACATCAAGATCACTCATCCACAGGATGTACGCAGGAGCGAACAGGTTCTGTCACAAGAGCAAGCGCCGGGAGGTAGGGAAACCGCCGCGAGATCGGGTATAGGTTATGATGCACATGCCTTCGCGGAGGATCGACCTTTGGTGCTCGCCGGCGTGCGCCTTCGAAGCCGACGCGGCCTGCTCGGGCATTCCGATGCTGATGTCGTCTCTCATGCACTCTGCGACGCGCTGCTGGGCGCCATTGGGGCCGGTGACATCGGCCGGCACTTCCCCGATTCGGACCCGCAGTACGCTGGCATCAGCGGCCTCCACCTCCTCGCGCAAGTCTCACATCTCGTGCGGGAAACCGGCTGGGACATCGAGAATGTGGACACCGTTGTAATCGCCGAGGAACCTCGCATCGCGCCCCACATCCCCGACATGCGCCGTGCACTCGCCGCAGCCATGGCAACTCAGATCGAAAGAGTGAACGTCAAAGCAAAGACCACCGAGGGCATGGGCTTCACCGGCCGCGGCGAAGGAATCGCCAGCCAAGCGATCGCCCTGCTGCGGCCCGTCGCCCCCTCACTCTCTCGGGCTGACATCAAGGAGCAGACATGCAGATCAACCTCACTGCCAAAGGAGTAGCCGTTCCGCGCGGAATGAAGGAAATCGCAGAACGCAAGCTCGCCAAACTGCAGCGCCTCTTGCGCCAGATCGACACCGTCGACATCACCTGTTCCCGCGAGCGCCAGTGGCGAGTTGTCGAGATCGCCATCAACGCCAATGGCCTCCTCGTCCGCGGAGAGGACCGCGCCATAGACCTCCGCTCCGCCATCGATAACCTCGTCGATAAGCTCGAACGCCGAATAAAGAAATCGCGCAGCAAGCTCCTCCAGCGCTACCGCGAGCACCCCGAAACTCGCGATGCCTGGCAGGCCGCCATTGAGGAGGAGATCGAGGCCGCTCCGGAGCCTGGCCTCGTTCGGAGCAAGCGCTTCCCCGTAAAACCCATGAACCCGGAGGAGGCCGCCGCCCAGATGGAACTCCTCGGCCACGACTTCTACGTCTTTCGGAACGCCGAAACAGAACAGGTCAACGTGCTCTACCGGCGAAAGGATGGCAACTACGGGCTCATTGAGCCTGAGTTCTAGCAGCCCCGGTAGAAGGCGACCAACCACCATGTTGACCCTTGACGAATTCCGCGAGCTCGTCCGCAAAGAATTCGGCCCCCACCTTGAGCGGGCCACGCCGGCCAGCGTCCGCGAGTTTCTCGACCGGCTCCACCTTCGCATGCATAGAGAGTCCGGCGAAGGATCACCCTATACACTTGATGTCGATGACCGCGCCCGCAGCTACGAGGAAATCGTCGCCGGCTTCTTCTCGCGCGTGCTGGACTATCCCCCCGATCAGGCCGTCATCATGCTCTGGTTACTCGCCTTCGAGCAGCACTTCGCCATACTCGAGGAGGACTACTCCCGTCGCTCCCTTTCCCTCTTCGGCGAGGTCGAACCGGACTAGCTGCCTCTCCCCCTCACTTGCTCCCGCTCCCGATATCCCCCCGGTTCTCCCCGGGGAGCCGGCAGGACGCCACTGCCCCAGTGCAGAAGGCCGGATTCGGTGAGCAGCCATGTCAGGCGCGACCGGCCCCCGCGGGTGGATCCTTCGCGGAGTCTCACCGGCCGGCTGCCCGCGCGGTTCATGTTATGCACATCTCAGCTTTCGACTACGACCTCCCACCTGAACTGATCGCTCAGAAACCCGCGCGACCGCGCGATTCCTCGCGCATGCTCGTCTTGCACCGCCCCTCCGGGCGCATCGAGCACCGCAGCTTTCGCGACCTCCCCACCCTCCTTTGGTCCGACGACATGGTCGTTTTAAACGATACAAGGGTCATTCGCGCACGCTTGCGCGGCCGCCGCCACCCCGGTGGCGGCAAGGCTGAGGTACTTCTCCTCTCCTCCCGCGCAGACGGCCTCTGGGAGGCGCTGGTCACCCCGGGTCGCCGGATCCCGCCCGGTCGCCAGATCATCTTCGGGCAAGATGATCTCCGCGCCGAGGTCATGGCTCGAACCCCCTCCGGGGGCAGGCTCCTGCGCTTCTCCCGAAGCGGTGGATCCTTCGCCTCGGACGAGATGTCGGCCGCGCTCGAACGCCTCGGTGACATGCCCCTCCCACCGTACATCCATTCTCCGCTCGCCGACGAAGACGATTACCAGACAGTCTACGCGCGCGTTCCCGGTGCCAGCGCGGCCCCCACCGCCGGCCTCCACTTCACCTCCAATATGCTGGCGGCGCTCCGCGCACAAGTGCACGCCGTCACCTCCATCACCCTTCACGTCGGCGTCGGCACTTTTCGGCCGATCCGCACGGACAACGTCGAAGACCACACCATGTATGCAGAGCCCTACGCCGTCTCCCAGTCTGCGGCCGACCTGATTACAAAGGCCCTCGCCCAGGGCCGCCGCATCCTCGCCATCGGCACCAGCACCGCGCGCGCCCTCGAGGCCGCCACGGCCGACGGCGTTGTCCGCGCCGGCCGCGGCGAGACAGACCTCTTCATACGACCCGGATACCAGTTCCAGACCGTCGGCGCATTGCTCACCAACTTCCATCTGCCGCGCTCCACCGTGCTCCTTCTGGTGTGCGCTCTAGCGGACCGGGACCAAGTGCTCCGCGCCTACCGAGAGGCGGCGGCGCTCAAGTATCGCTTTCTCAGCTTTGGCGACGCAATGCTCATTATCTGAGGGAAGCCGAGACACCATCGTGCGGCCCGCCGAACTCGCCAAGATGTTCGATCTCGAAGACACCTACTGGTGGTTCGTCGCCAGGCGCGAACTCGTGCGGGACTTCCTCGCCCGCTGCTGCCGAGCGAAGCATAACCCCCTCATTCTCGACGTCGGCTGCGGCACCGGCGCCACCCTCAAGGCCGTCGCCGACCTGGGCATGGCCGTCGGATTGGACCGCTCTCCCGAGGCCCTCCACTACTGTCAGATCCGCGGGCTGCGGCGCCTCTCTCTCGCCACCGCCGAAGCCCTCCCCGTGGCCTCGCAATCTGTCGACGCACTTCTCGCGCTCGACCTTCTCGAACACCTCCCCGACGACGCCGCCGCTGCGCGGGAGTTCGCCCGCGTCCTCCGGCCCGGCGGCATCCTGCTCGTCACAGTCCCAGCCTGCCCCGAACTCTGGAGCGAGCATGACGAGGCCCTCGATCACCTTCGGCGATACCGCGCCTCGCGTCTCCGCCGTATTCTCCTGACCGCCGGCCTGCGCCTCGAAAGGCTCTCTCCTCTCATCACTGCTCTTCTTGTTCCCATCACCGGCCTCCGGCTCATCCAGCGAATCCTCCCGAGAAAGAGAAGCGTCCCCCGGACGGCCTTCATCGTCCCCCCCAGGCCGATCAACTGGCTGCTGACAGAGCTGCTGCGGCTGGAGCGTCGCTGGCTCTCCCGCTTCACCCTGCCCATCGGCGTCTCCCTGATGGCCCTCGCCCGCAAACCTTGACCTGAGATCATCCCCTTCACCGCTCACCATCCCCTATTCGTTTCCCCATCACCTCCACAATCGGCCCCACAAAGTTCACCTTTGGTTAACACGTCGGCAGTTGCCCCGGCCAGCGCGCGGTGCTATAATCCAACAGAGTGTGCGCCGACATGAGCGTCGAGATCCGCATCATCGGGAAAGGGTGTTTCTTCTGCAAACAACTGCGAAAGATCGTGGACGATCTAGTCGCGGAGCTGAACCTCCCTGACGCCGGAGTCAAGCAGGTGGACGAGATGGACGAGCTGCTCGACTATGGCGTCGTGAATCCACCCGCCCTGGTGGTTAACGGGAAGCTGAAGATGATGGGGCGGGTGCTCGTCCGCAGCCGCGTCCGACGGGCCATAGAGCAAGAGCTGGCCCCCTCCAGCGCGGCCTCCAATCCCGACGCCGAGGGCTGAGAATCGCGAGATGAAGGCGAACTCCGGCCATCTTAACGGGCAGGGCCGCAAGGTCCTGGTGGTGGACGACGAAGACTCCGTCCGAGAGTTGATCGAGCTCTACTTGAGCAAGGAGGGCTTCGAGGTCATCAACGCCCGCGACGGTCGGGAAGCCCTGCGCCTCAACGGAGAGCGCCACCCAGACCTCATCGTCCTCGACCTCATGCTTCCCGGCCTCGACGGCCGGGAGGTTTGTCGCCAGATCCGCGTCGGCTCCCGCGTCCCCATCATCATGCTCACAGCCCGCTCCGACGAGGTGGATCGCATCGTCGGCCTCGAACTCGGCGCGGACGACTACGTTGTAAAGCCCTTCAGCCCCCGAGAATTGGTGGCTCGCGTCAAGGCCGTACTTCGCCGCGGCGCTCAGAGGGACGACGAGATCGAGACATTAGTCTTCCCGGGCCTGCGCATTGACCGCGTCCAGCACCGCGTCGAAGTGGACGGCGACGACGTCCACCTCACCCCCACTGAGTTCAGGCTCCTCTGGTGCCTCGCGAGCAGGCCGGGACGCGTCTTCACTCGTGCCGAGTTGCTGGACCGCATCTGGGGCTACGACTCCGAGTCGGACGCCCGCACCGTTGACGTCCATATCAAACGGCTCCGACAGAAGACCGGCGCCTCCGAATCTCGACCCTTCTCCATAACCACTGTCTGGGGGCTCGGCTACAAGTTTGAGACCCGTACCGCCCTCGATCCCACGCCGGAAACCGACGACGCCGGCTGAGTCACATGCGCAGCCTCTTCTGGAAGGCCTTTCTCGCAAACCTGCTCACTTTGCTCGTCGCGCTCGGGATTGTGAGCATCTTCCTCCCGGTGGCATTCAGGAACCTCTACAAGGAGCGCGCTGAGGCGCAGCTCAGCAGCCTGGCCCAGCGCATGGCCCTCTACGTCAGGCCTCTTCTCGGTGATCCCGGCCGAGAGCGCGAGGTCGAAGCCAGGCGCCTCCTCATGGAGCTCAGCAGCGGCACCCTTGTCTGCATCCGGCGGCTCAGCGGCGGCGAAACCAAGGTGTTCGGCAAAGGGCCCCAGGGCGGAGAGCCCAGCGACACAACCGGACCGGGAGCCGGAGAAGTAGGACTGGCGGACACCGCCGTTGTCTCCGGCTCGGACTCCCTCTGCGGCGAAGATATGCTCCTCGCTCAGTACAATTTCCACGATCCCCAAGGCTCCCGCTGGGCTCTCATTGTCCGCGCCCGCATGGCCGGCATCGTGAACGAAACAGTCTATCAGTTGCGTCAGCTCTTGCTGCTCGCCGTGCTCGTCGCCATCGCAGTTTCCCTACTGGTCGCGCTAGCGCTGTCGGGACACATCTCCGGCCCCTTGCGGCGCATGCGTCGCCTTGTCACCGTCATGGCCGACGGCGACTTCAGCCAGCGGCTGGACATCGAGGAGAAGGACGAGGTCGGCGATCTGGCACGATCCTTTGACTCGCTCGCCAGCAGCCTCCAGAGCACCTTGGATCACCTCGGACAGGAGCAAGCTCGTCTCCGCGGCATCCTCGCCTCCGTCGCAGAAGGTATCGTCGCGGTAGACTCAGAGGGCCGCGTCTCTCTCCTCAACCCACAGGCCGCAGCCCTCCTCGACCTCGACCAGGCGCGCACCGTCGGCGCTGCCATAGACGATCTCCCGCTCCCCGACCACGTCAGCCGTCAATTCACCCAGTGCCTTCGCATCAACAAGCTCTGCAGCGCCGAATTCGAGCTGTCTCGCCCCCAACGCAGCCTCGTGCTTCAGGTAGCCCCTGTGCGAGCCGGCGAGGGCGAGCGCTGGGGTGCAGTGGCCGTCGTCCGCGATGTCACTTCCGCGCACCGCCTGGAGGCCATGCGTCGCCGGTTCATCAGCGATGCCTCCCACGAGATCAAGACCCCTCTCACCTCCATCGGCGGCTTCGCCGCCGCCATCGCCGACGGCACCGCCGCCACACAGCAACAGCGTACCCGCAGCGCCGCGCTCATCGTTCGGGAGGTTAAGCGACTCAATCGCATCGTCAACGACTTGCTTGATCTCTCCAGAATCGAGTCGGGCGCCGTCCAGCTCAAGTTGGAGGAGGTCAACTTGGCGGAACTCATCCGCGCCGCGGTCGAGGCCTTCGAGGCCCAGGCGCGCGCAAAGGGCATACATGTCGAGCTCGATCTGGCGCGTGACTTGCCCACCCTCCGGGCCGACTCGGACCGCATCTACCAGGTCGTCGCCAATCTCCTGTCGAATGCCATCTCCTTCAACCGCCCTGACGGTAGGATCGCCGTGGCCGCCTGGCAGACCAACGGACAGGTCCGTGTCGAGGTGCGCGACACCGGCCCTGGCATCCCCGCCAACCAACTGCCCAACATCTGGGAGCGATTCCATCGCGCCGATTCTGCGCGCGCACGCGACGAAGGAGGCACCGGCCTCGGGCTCGCAATCGTTCGCTCGATTGTCCACGCCCACAGAGGCGACGTCTTTGCCGACAGCGAACTCGGACAGGGATCCACTTTCAGCTTCACCTTGCCAATCACATGAACAGCCACCCCGACCCCGGTACCACTCAACGCCAGCGCAGACGTCGTCCGACTACACATTCCTGGCTGGAAATAGACCTGGCGGCCATTCGCCACAATGTCCGCACCCTGAAGCGCCTTCTCGGGCCGCACCGCTGCCTCTGGGCGGTCGTCAAGGCCAACGCCTACGGCCACGGGGCCATACCCGTCAGCAAGGAGGCGCTTGAGGCCGGAGCAGACGGCCTCGCAGTATCCTGCTTGATAGAAGCCGCTGAGCTGCGCAGAGCCGGCATCTCAGCCCCGATCCTCCTCCTTACCGCGAGCGAGCCGCGCGCCGCCGCCTGGACCATCCGCCTCGACCTGGTGCAGACAGCCTGCGCCGACGATACCATGGAGGCCTTGTCTCGCGCCGCCCAGCGCTTGGGAAGGCCCGCCAAGGTGCATCTCAAGATCGACACCGGAATGGGCAGGTTGGGCGTTTCTCCAGGACGAGCGGCCTCCTTCGCCGCGCTCATCCAGAGCTTGCCCGGCCTCTCTCTCGAAGGAGTCTTCTCGCACCTCGCCACCGCAGAATCCGAAGACACGACGTATGCCTGGACCCAATTCGAGCGCTTCCAACAGGCGGTCCAGCAAATCACCGCGGCCGGCATCAACCCGGGCCCACGGCACCTCGCCAACAGCGCAGCCACCTTGCGCTTTCCCGAAATGCGTCTCGACGGCGTCCGCGCCGGCATGCTGATTCACGGCCTCCTGCCCGATGCCCCCGATTCAGAGCCCCTCGATCTCCGCCCCGCTCTCACCTGGAAGACCAGCCTCAGCTTCCTTCACCATTTGCCCGCAGGCAGTCCCATTTCCTACGGCTCCACCTACGTCACACCTCGCGAGTCCCTCGTAGGCGTTCTCCCATTGGGCTACGCCGACGGCTACCCGCGGGCTGCCTCCAACCGCGCGCACGTCCTCATACGCGGGCGCCCCTGTCCCGTCATCGGTGTCGTCTGCATGGACCATACCATGATCGACCTCACCTCCGAGCCCAGCGCCCAGGTGGGAGATGATGTGGTTCTCATCGGCCGACAAGGAAACTCTCGCATTACGGCGAACCACCTTGCCCAGTGGGCCGATACGGTTGTCCACGAGATCCCGACACTAATCGGCAAACGCGTGCGGCGCGTCTACCTCGATCGAGAGCAGCCGCTTGATCCAGGTTTCGCTCCGAAGGGTGACCCAGAATGAATCGTCTGCCTGCCGGACGAATAGCATCGCCACTTGCTCATTCCACCCCGCTTGCCGCTCTGCTCCTGTTGCTCTTGAGCCCCTCCTGCTCTCTGGCCCAGCTCCCGGAGATTCTTGCCCCGGCCCAGGAACAGGCGCCGGCCGAGGAACAGGCCCCTGCCTCCCAACTCCCCAATTTCGCCGGCCGCACCGTCCCCGGCGAGGCTGCCGTGGATCTCGCAGACTTCATCTCCGGCTGTCTCGCAGACTCGGGCGTCCTCCCCGACTTCATGCAGGTTCAGACCGCAGACGGCTCCCTGCGCAGGATCTCGGCAGCCGAGGCCTTCATCCTCCTCGCCCGCACCGCATACCTATGGGAGACCATGGGAGCGCTGCCCGCAACGATTCCCATCGCCCCCGACGAGGTCAATGCCCCGCTCGTTGATCCCGAGGACGTACCTCCCTCCGGCGTTGACCCGGACGCCGGGCGCGACATACCGACCGATCAATTCCTAGCACAGTGCGGCGACACAGTCCGCTGGGTCGACAGGCTCCACACCGTCCCCACTGCGATATGGGTTGACGGTCACCGCCTCTCCGCCGCCGAGTACCTCGCCGGCCTGGCGATCTGCATCCAGTATGCCTACTGGGAGGGTGGTCTCTACGATACCATCTACCTCCCGCTCTACAGTCCCCCCCAATCTTGGACCGGCTTCCGCGTCGATCGGGCCGCTGAAGCCCCTCCCACCACTCCCCTGCAAGAAGCACAGGCGGAGACCGAAGCCCCGTATGAGGAGGCCAGCTGGCAGGAGCCTTACCAAGAGGAGCCGCCATCGGCCCTGCCACTGACGACGTTCCACCCCGAATCGCCGCTCGCGCGCGCTCCCCAGCTTACCCTCTTTCCCGCCTCAGGATCTACGCTCAGCGGCAAAGTGGACCTCGTTGCCAGCTACCTGGGTCCACCCGCACGTTTCGTTATCTTCGCCATTGACGGAGCGACGCGGGCGATAATGAACTCTCCGCCCTACAGCTGCGGCTGGAACACCTCCGGCCTCGCCCCCGGCCCCCACACCGTCGGAGTACAAGTCGTCGGCGACCAGGGCGCACTCCTGGTGGATCAGCTCTGCGGCTATACTATTGCGCCACCCGAGCCCCAACTCACAGAAGAAGAACTGCTCGACGATCTGTAGTCGGCCGCATGCACCGCGGCCCAGGCGAGTCCCAAGCCGGTTCAATGCAGCCTGAGGAGCGGCCTCCATGACCGCAATTGCTCCAGACGCCCTCGTCCTGAACTGGCTCCTGGCACTTCCCTTCTTCGCAGCCGTTTGTGTCGAGCTCTTTCCTCGCCTCACCCTGCGCGTCCACTCCGAGCAAGAGGCCCAAGCTCTCGCGCGCGGCCCCTTCTACCTTGGCGCACTCGTCTGTGTCATGGGCCTGGGACTCACCGCCTCGGTCATCCCCCTCGCCCTTGCTGGTAAGCTCGTCACCGCCGACTACTGGTGGACACCCGATCTCTATCACCTCCGCCTCCAGGCCGACCTTCTCTCGACCCTGATCGTGCTCCTGCTCTACGGCCTCGGCCTTCTCATCTACCTCCACCTCGCCGGCCAGCCTGCCGCGCAGCATGCGCACCACCGCGGCGCCCTCCTCTTGGTGGCTGTGGGGTGCGGCATTGCCGCCGCCCTCAGTGCCGACCTGATTCTCCTCCTCTTCTTTCTCGGAGCTGCCGCGGTCGCTCTCTGGCTCCTTGCTTCCCTCGATGCCCCCAGGCCCGCAGACCGACTTCTCGCCACCGCACATATCGGGACGCTCCTCCTGCTCGCCGGAGTTCTCATAATGTGGCTGGAGGCGGGCGACAGCTCTCTGGCTTCCCTCCCCCTCTTGCTCATCTCGACCGAGCCGACCGCACTCCGCCTAATCGCTCTCCTCGTCCTGCTTGGGCTGCTGCCCTGTCTCGCCTGCGTGCCTGGACACGGATGGCTGCCGGGGCTCGCACGAGACGGCGCCGCTGTCTCTCTCGCCCCGGCTGTGCTGCTGCCGGTAATCGGAGGAACTGCTCTCCTCCGCCTTCTGCCCGGCTCCCTGCTGCTCCTGGCCATCCCGGCCCTCGCATGGCTCGCCCTCATCTTGGGTCTGGCCACCCTGTGGTGGGGTGCCGTTCGGTCCTGGCTCTCCCATGACCTGCGTCAACTCACTGCCTGGCTGACCGTCGCACACTCCGGCCACTTCCTCGTCGCGCTGGCGGCCGCAGCCGGCCCGGCCGCTCCCCCGAACCTAATCCAGGCCGCCGCGCTTCACCTTCTCCTGACCCCCCTGGCCCTGCTCCTCCTCTGGTGCGCCGCCGGCACGGTCGCCGCATGCGTCGGGGCCGATTCGTTCGTCGGCCTCAGCGGCCTCTTCCCCAAAATGCCCCTTGCCGGGATCGCCCTCCTCTGCGGCGGCCTCTCCCTTGTTGGACTGCCACCCCTGGCGGGATTCCATCCCCAACGCCTCTTGCTCTCCGGCCTCGTTGAGTCAGGCCGCACCTGGCTCGTGATTGCCATCTTGTTCGGAGATATGTTGATCGTCGTCGCGTTGCTCGACGCCTTTCGCCGCGCCTTCCTGCGAGGGGAGCCCCCGCCCCCCCTGCGATGGACCTCTCCGTGGCTCTCTATGAATCTCACCTTGGTCACGCTATCCCTCCTGGTCACCGGCCTCTTCCCTGCTCCGCTGCTCCGTTGGAGCGAAGCCGTCGTTCGAAGCCTCTTCTCGGCCTCGCCATGAACATGCCACCCCCACAGATCTCTATGCGCGTCATTGCCCTCGGAACATCAGGGGCCCTGCTGCTCGTCATCGCCACGGCCCTTGCCTTGAGGCCCCGCAGGGCCGCCCAGTCCTTCGCCTGGGTCGCCGCGGCGGCGGCCGCCTGTTCCATCATCGCCGGAGCTGCCGCACTGCACACACCGGCCGCCGACGGCTTGCGAGCCGCGGTAGCGCAGCTCCTGGCAGTGCTCCTTGCCGTCGCTCTCGGCGCCACGCTCCCCGCACACCCTCGCCAGAAGAGCCCTTCCTCTCACAGCCCCCTCTCCGCCGCCGCCCGCGC
>CP070816.1:1244587-1252390 GCA_020344235.1 Armatimonadota bacterium | reverse complement strand
AGTCTCCCCTCGCCCACCAGGCCCGGATGTCGGCGGAGCGCGGGGCCTGCGCAGTAGAGCACATCGGTCGAGCGGAAGTAGCTCAGTGGTAGAGCGTCACCTTGCCAAGGTGAGGGTCGAGGGTTCGAATCCCTTCTTCCGCTCCACTTCTCTATGCAAATGGTCTGAGCGGCCCACCGGGGTAGGGCTGCAATAGGTGCAGACCTCGCCTATCTCGCGGCGAGGTCATCGTTTCGATAGGGCAGGCGGACGAGCGCTGCCGAAGGAGCTGTCGTTGTGACCAGTCCGGACAAGAAAGATCTCGGCGTCGAGGTCGAGGTCAAGGAGCTTGAGGGGGGGCAGGTGGAGCTGGCCGTCAGGGTGCCTCCTGAGCCGGTGAAGGCCATAAGGGATCAGGTCATCAAAGCCTTCGGCCGGCAGGCGAACATCCCCGGCTTCCGCAAGGGGAAGGCCCCGCGGTCCGTGCTCGAACGTAACATAGACCAAGGGGCCCTGAAGGAGCAGATCGTCGAAACGCTGCTGCCCGACGCCTACGACGCCGCGCTGGAGAAATCCGGCCTCAAGCCCCTAGACCGCGCTCGCATCGGCGAAGCCGACGTGTCCGGGGAGGGCGCGCTGACCTTCTCCGCCACCGTGACGCTGAGGCCGGAGATCGAGCTGGGCGACTACAAGGGCATGAAAGCCACTCGCCGCATTACGCGCGTCACCGATGCTCACGTGGAATCCGAGCTGGAACGAGTCCGATCCCGCAGGGCGGAGTTCCAGGATCTTGACACAGAGGCGAAGATCGAGAAGGGCGACTTGGTGGTCGTGGACTACGACATGCTCGTTGACGGAGAGAAGCGAGAGGACGCCAGCGCGTCGGGCTATCCCCTGGAGGTCGGCGCCGACCAGCTTTTCCCCGAGCTCAACGAGGCACTTCTGGGCGAGCGCCTCGCAGAGACTCTCGACGTCGAGGTGGCATATCCGGACGATCATTCGGACTCATCGCTCGCGGGCAAGACGGCGCAGTTCAAGGTCACCGTCAAGGAGGTCCGCCGGCGCCGGCTGCCCGAGCTGAACGACGAGTTCGCCAAGCAGGTCTCCGACCTGGATACCATGGAGGCGCTGCGCAGCCGAATCCACGAGAACCTGGAGGCGATGGGAAGAGCGATCGCGGATCAAGAGGCTCGCGAGCAGCTCGTGCGACAGGTGAGCGACGCCTCCTCTCTCGACGTCCCGGACGTCGTCGTGAATCGGGAGGTTGACCGGCGAATTGACGAAATCACCGAAGAGCTGGAGCGGCGCAACCTGACGCTGCACCAGCACCTTCGGAATATCGGCCGCTCGTTCGAGGACTGGCGCGCCGATATCGAGGCCGAGGCCCGCCAGGTCGCCCGCCGCGCCCTGGTCCTCGACGAGATTGGTGAGCGCGAGGAGATCAAAGTCGAGGATGAGGAAATCCGCGAGGAGATCATTCACCGCGCCGAGCGGGAGGGGATCAGTGAGGACGCCCTGAAGGAACGCCTCTCCGACTCGACCGAGTTGAACCGCCTGGTCACGCGTATCTACCAGCGCAAGGTTGTGGACCTGCTCGTCGAAAACGCCGAGATCGCCGAAGAAGTCGTGGAGCCGGAGGCCGACGACGAGACCGCAGCGGCCGAGGACACACCTGAGAGCCCCGACTCCGCCGAGCAGACGCAGCAGGGCCCTGCGCAGTAGCCAACAAGGATGCGCCGCGGGCGGGCCGAATCCCCTATTGGGAGGTACGGACCATGAGAGGTGCCCCGTTCCTGTTGTTTGTCGTCATCACCCTGTTCGCTGTCTCGGCGTCCGCCGACGAGCGCGACGTCGCCTTTGAGACGATACCGCTGAGACACTTGAGGGCCGGAGAGATCGCCGGTCTGCTTGGGCCTCGCTTCCAGTACGCGGGCGCGCTGCGCAGCCCCGGGGGGGGCGAGCCGGATTCGCGCTGCGGCGGACTCGTGCCCGAAGGCGTGAAGCTCATCACTGCATCTCACCAGAGTTCGCGCTATCTCCTGGCAGCGGGCACGGCAGAGGCCGTCGCCGAGCTGCGCGCCCTCATCGGTCGGTTCGACGTTGAGCAACCGGTGGTGCAGCTCAGGGTGAAGGTCTACCCCAGCCTCGCCACAAAGGAGTCGGGCTGGCACGACCTCCCTCCAAGGGATGGCGTGGAGGTTGCCGCTCGCGCGCTGGCCGCCGACGAGCAGCTCCACTTCCCCGCTCTGCCTCGACCTTTCAAGCCTGACGAGATCACGGTGAACGCGATCGGCAACGCCCCCGAATTCGTCGCGCTGCCGGTCTTCAAGGGCTGGCCGCAGGTCTTGCTCTGCGTGGCCCCCGACGCAGAGGTCGAGAGAGGCGGCGCGGTTGTCGTCGGCGTGGGCCTGCTCGATGAGGGGTCAGGTAATCCCGCCGAAACAGTTCAGCAAGCATGGGCAATGTCCGCAGCCCAGAGCCTGCTCCCCGGCGGAAGCCTCGCTCTGCGGCTGTCTCGAGAGGACTCCGGGATCACGGTTGTGATCACGCCCAACGCGCGAGCGTCCAGCGGCTAGCCGCCGGACGCTGCTATATCCTGCCAAGCGTATCCTAACCCGAAGACTAGTGCACAGAGCTCGGCGGCTGAGCAACGGGCCGGGCCGCGCCGCGCTCCGAGGGAGCGGCCTTTGCCGCCGCCTCTCGACGAGGCCGTTCGTGAAGGGCCAGGCTCAGCACTTCGTCCATAGTCTCGACAAAGCTGAACGTCAGATCCTCCTGAACGTGGGAGGGGATCTCTTCCAGATCCCTCTTGTTCTCCTGGGGCAGGATTACGGTCTTGATCCCAGCGCGGTGAGCGGCCAGCACCTTCTCCTTGACGCCGCCGACCGGCAGCACCTTGCCCCTCAGGGTTACCTCGCCCGTCATGGCGACATTGCGACGCACCGGGCGCCGCGTCAGAGCCGAGACCAGAGTAGTCGCCATCGTGATCCCCGCGGAGGGCCCGTCCTTTGGAATCTGGCCGGCCGGGACGTGGATGTGGACATCGGTGCGCCGGTAGAAGTCCTCGTCTATCGCGAGATCGGCCGCCCGCGAGCGAGCGTAGCTAAAGGCCGCCTTCCCCGACTCCTGCATCACGTCACCGAGATGCCCGGTGAGAACGAGGTTCCCGCGGCCCTTCATGAGGGTGACTTCCACGAAGAGAATATCGCCGCCAAACTCGGTCCAGCCCAGCCCGGTGGCAACGCCGACTTCGTCTTCCTTCTCCGCCATGCCATAGCGGAACCGGCCCTGGCCCAGATAGTTGCGCACCGACTTCCCAGTCAGGCGAGCGGCTTTGACCTTCTCTTGGGCTATGCCCTTTGCCACCTTGCGGCAGATCGAGGCTATCTCACGCTCGAGGTTGCGGACGCCGGCCTCCCGAGTGTACTCCCGGATGATCGTGCGCAGGCCCGACTCCGTGAACCGGAGCTGCTTGGGCTCGAGACCGTGGTTCTTGAGCTGCTTCGGAATGAGGAAGAGCTGAGCGATCTTCACCTTCTCGTCCTCAATGTAGCCCGGAAACTCGATCACCTCCATGCGGTCCTTCAGTGCCGGTGGGACGGGGTCGAGCAAGTTCCCGGTGGTGATAAACATCACTTCGGAGAGGTCGAGCGGCACCTCGAGATAGTGATCGCTGAAGGCGTTGTTCTGCTCCGGGTCCAGCACCTCCAGCAGGGCCGAGGCGGGGTCGCCGCGGAAGTCCACCCCAATCTTGTCCACCTCGTCCATCATGAACACCGGATTGCGAGTGCTCGCTGTCTTGAGGCCCTGGACTATGCGGCCCGGCAGTGCCCCGACATACGTCCGGCGGTGCCCGCGAATCTCACCCTCGTCGCGCATCCCGCCCAGTGAGATTCGGACGAACTTCCGCCCCGTAGCGCGCGCGATGGAGCGACCGATGGAGGTCTTGCCCACCCCAGGCGGACCCATGAAGCATAGGATCGGCCCCTTGATATCCTTCGCCAGCTTGCGGACAGCGAGGAACTCGAGCACACGCTCCTTGACTTTCTTCAGACCGTAGTGGTCCTCGTTGAGAATGCGCTCGGCCGCGCGAATGTCCAGCTTCTCCTCGCTGCGCTTGTTCCAGGGCATAGCGATGAGCCAATCGAGGTACGTGCGCACCACAACCACTTCGGGCGAGGCCGGCGGCATCCGTTCGAGCCGGTCCAGCTCCTTCAATGCCCGCTCCTCGACCTCCTCGGGCATCTCCGCTTCTTTGATCCGGGTACGCAGCTCCTCCATCTCGCCGGTGCGGTCGTCTCGCTCCCCCAGCTCCTGCTGGATCGCCTTCATCTTCTCCCGCAGGTAGAACTCCTTCTGGGAGTCCTCGAGCTCTTGCTTCACGCGGGAGCTGATCTTGCGCTCGACTTCGAGAATCTCGATTTCCCGGTTGAGGACGTTGGCCAGGATCTCCAGGCGCACTCGTTGGTTGGCGGCCTCGAGGACCTGCTGTTTGACCTCTACCGGGATCTGCGCGTAGTAGGCAATCAGGTCGGCAAGCCGACCCGCGTCCGTGATGCGGCGCGCCGATTCGAGCGCGTCCGCGGGAAGGTTCTTACCCAGGTTTATCAGCCGCTCGAACTGAGCCACAACGTTGCGAACAAGTGCCTCGGTTTCGATCCCAGGCTGCTCGACCTCGACCAGGTGTTGGATGCGAGCCTTGAGGAAGGGATCGGAGTGCACGTAGCCGCTGATGCGAACCCGCTCAGACCCCTCGATCATCACCCGGATGGTGCCGTCCGGCAGCGGAAGCGTCTGAACAACCTCTCCCAGAGTGCCGACTTGATAGAGGTCGTCCGGTCCCGGATCGTCCACGGTGATGTTTCGTTGGGCCACGAGAGCAATGCGCCGCCCATTCTTCATGGTCGTCTCGAGTGCCTTGATGGAGCGAGGACGGCCAACGAAGAGTGGCACCACAAGATATGGGTAGATGACAGCCCCGCGGGTCGGCAGTACCGGGACTTCGCCCGGCACGGCCTCGACCTTGGGCTCCGCCGCTTCGGGGCTGACTACGTCGGCGTCCTTCGCTTCGGCCACAATGCTCTCCTTATCCGCGGGGCAGATGTGAAGCGGCTAGCCAGCCCGGCGTTCCTCGGACTGCGGTGGAGGAGGAACCTCCGGCTCGCGGCGTGCCTCCTTGGCCTCGATGGTGTCAATTAGCCTGGCAGGCCGCTGGCGCCGCACCGCTTCCGCAGTCACGAGACACTTACCAGTGCCGCTGCGGGAGGGCACCTCGTACATGATGTCCAGCATGACCTCCTCGATGATCGTGCGGAGCGCGCGGGCGCCAGTTCCCCGCGCCAGCGCCTGCTCGGCAATGGCTTCGAGCGCGTCTTCGCTGAACTCGAGGTCCACCCCGTCCCATTCGAGGTACTTCCGGTACTGCTGGACGAGCGCGTTCTTGGGCTCCACGAGGATCCTGAGCAGGGCCTCCTTCTCCAGGGCGTCCAGCGCTGCAACCACGGCGAGGCGCCCCACAAACTCGGGGATAAACCCGAAGCGGAGCAGATCCTCGGGAAGCACCTGACGTAGCATTTCTCCCAACGGACGGTCTTCTGTATCGCGAAAAGTGGCCCTCAGGCCGAAGGGCCGTCCTTCGCTCGTGCGCCTGCGGATGATGCCTTCGAGGCCCTCGAAGGCCCCGCCGCATATGAACAGGATGTCGCTGGAGTCCATCTGGATGTATTCCTGCTGGGGATGCTTGCGTCCCCCCTGCGGCGGGATGTTGGCGATAGTGCCCTCCAGGATCTTGAGCAAGGCCTGCTGCACGCCCTCGCCGCTGACGTCCCGCGTGATGGAGCGGTTCTCGCTCTTGCGGGCGATCTTATCAATCTCGTCAATATAGACTATGCCCCGCCCGGCCCGCTCGGTGTTCCCGTCGGCGGCCTGGTACAGCTTGAGAAGTATGTTCTCGACGTCTTCGCCGACATACCCGGCCTCCGTGAGGGTGGTGGCGTCGGTGATGCAGAAGGGCACGTCGAGCACCTTGGCCAGGGTCTGTGCCAGCAGCGTCTTGCCGCTGCCGGTGGGGCCGATGAGCAGGATGTTGCTCTTCTGGAGCTCGACGCTGTCGTCTTCCTCGTGCCCCATCTGAATTCGCTTGTAGTGATTGTAGACTGCGACCGAAAGCACTCTCCGGGCATGTTCCTGGCCGATGACATACTCGCTCAGGGCCTCGTAGATCTGCTTCGGCGTCGGAATGGGAATCTCGAAGAGGAGTTCCCTCTCGGCCTCCTCGGGCGCTTGCTCTTCCTGGAGCAACTGATGGCAGAGGGCGGTGCATTCCCCGCAGATGAACACACCGTCACCCGCAATCAAGCGGCCGCCCACCTCGGTCTGCGTCTTGCCACAAAAGGAGCACTGCGGCTCAGCTCTGCGCGTTCGCATCAACAATTCTCCACAGGTCAAATCGGCAAATGCCGCTATTACCCCGAAGCGGACTTCTGCTTGGACCTAACCACCGACATACTCAGAACTTCATCAACGATCCCGTATTCCTTCGCTTCCTCGGCCGTCATCCAGCGATCTCGCTCCGTATCGCGCTTGATGGTCTCCACATCCTGCCCAGTATGTTCAGCCAGGATCTCGTTGATCCGGTCGCGCGTGCGAACCAGCTCGCGAGTGAAGATGTCCACATCGCTCACCTGACCGAAAGTGCCGCCGAGCGGCTGATGGATCATCACGCGAGAGTTGGGAAGGGCCGACCGCTTCCCCTTCGTGCCTCCGGCAAGCAAGAGGGCCCCCATGCTCACCGACTTACCCACGCAGAACGTGCGCACGTCGGGCTTGACCAGCTGCATAGTGTCATAGATCGCCAGGCCCGCAGGAACTTCGCCCCCGACCGTGTTGATATACATCTCCACATCTTTTTCGGGATCTTCGCTCTGCAGGTAAAACAACTGGCCGATGACTAGGCTGGCCACCGTGTCATTTATCTCCCCGCCAATGAAAATGATGCGGTTCTGCAGCAACCTGGAGAACAGATCCCACGATCGCTCGCCGCGAGGCGTTTGCTCGACCACACTGGGTATGTAGAGCATCTCGTTCCTCCTGCCCAACCGCTCGCGAACCTTCTCTGACGCCGCTACCAGGAAACCTGAAGGTCGGGCCCATATCCCACTCAGTAGGTACCCGAAAACCGCTCGCGCCTCACAGGCGCTCTGTATGCACGCAACACAGACCCAAAGAAACCAGCCTGCGCCCCGGGCCGCGAGCGGCCCCCGCACATCCGGCCGCAGATTATCAATACCACGTTCTCCGGAGTTTTACCTGTCGCCTCAGGCCGACACCGCGGAGCCCCAGGAGGACCTCGCGGGGCACTCCACAGGGCCGAGCGAACGATCCGGCGGGGCGGCCCCCGCGTGGCGGAGCCCAGAGTGCGACAGCGGGAGAAGCAACAGATCGCCTGAAGCCTGCCTCAGACCAAGCCAGATGTCGCTGTGCCGCTGGAACGCGGACCACTGCTGATCCGGGCATCAGCACGAATCACGTGCCACGCGGTTTCGGTCAGCTTCCGGTTCCGGTTGCGACTCTCTCGCTGAAGCATCCGGTGAGCTTGCTCCTCGCTCAGCCCGAACCGGCGCATGAGGACGGCCTTCGCGCGGTCGAGCACTTTCCGATCTTGGAGCGATTCGCGAATACCAGTGAGTCGGCGCTTGAGTTGGCGCATGTCCTCGGCCCGTGCGGCCGCAAGCTGCACGGCTGCGGTGAGTGCCTGCGCGGGCACGGGCTCGACCAGGTGCACGAACGCGCCAATGGCCAGCGCCAGCTTGACCGCCTGTTGGG
>CP070816.1:1241548-1244487 GCA_020344235.1 Armatimonadota bacterium | reverse complement strand
GCGCCTCGTGCGCCGCCTCCACCATCGCCGGGATCTCGTCCATGTTCAATCGGTTCAGCACCGCGGAGAACTCCACGTCTATCGGCCGCTTCCCCTCCGCCTCCGCGTACTCCGCCATCTCTCGCAGCTGCGCCACGATGCTGTCCCGCGCGTCGGGCGGCGCGCCTGGATGCAGGCGCGTATAAGTTTCGTTCGTCGCCGCGTTGAAGCTGACGTGCATCCGCCGCACCTTCAGATCCACGAGCTGCCGCGCCCTCCGCCTCGTCAGCAGCGCTGCGTTGGTGGCCAGCGTCACATCGAACTCGAGCTCCCGCGCCAGCGCGATCATCTCCATCGCCTCCGGGTGGGTCAGCGGCTCCCCATCCCCGCAGATGTCAATCCCGCGCGTCCCCATCCTCTTCAGATCCCCCAGCACCCGCGCAAACGTCTCGTAAGACATCCGCGGCAGCTCCGCGTCCTTGTGCCCCTTCTCCGCCTCGGGGCTGTGAAACGGGCAGAAGAGGCAGTGATAGTTGCACGCCTTCGTGATCCCGATCTGCGCGATTCTGGGTCCCCTCTCCGGCTCCCGTGCATACCGCCGTCGGGCCAGCCACCTGCCCAGCGGCCCTGGCCTGACTCTCCTCACGGGCGCGCGCCCCCACACCACCGCCCGCCGTACCGCGGCTCCCAGCGGCATCCCCGGCAGCTCGTCTCCCACCTCCCACTGGTACCGCTGCGCGCCCCCGTAAAGGCGCGCCAGCAAGGCCGCCTTGACATACGTCCGCCCCAGCCCGTAGTCCGCGCCGCCGGCCAGAATCACGCTGTCGAAGCCGCCGCCCTTTGCCCCCCGCGCCGCGCTGACGCGTGGAGAGAGCACCTCATCACAAGCCGCAGCCACCTCCGCGCGTCCCTCCTCCGAGCCCAACAGGGCGACCAACCGTGCGCCCGGCAGTCGCCGCCGCAGCCTCCTCAGTAGATGCACGAACGTCCCGGTCGGCACCAGACGAATCACCAGCACGCGCTCCGGCCGCCACGGTTCCTGCTTGCGAGCGGCCGCCCGCCCGACCAGTCCGCTCCCATAGGCCGCGATTGCGAGCGCCCCCAGCCACGCCAGCGCGAAGGGCGCAATCAGAAAACGATCAACCACCCCCCACACCAGCCCGCACGGCCCTACCCGTATGCCGAGCCGATAGATGTAGTCCGGCGACGGCACCAGCAGCTTGTGCGGCGCGCCGCTCAGTAAGGCAGCCACCCGCTCTCGAATCCCGCCCCCCGCCATCGCGATGCAAGCGGCGTCGAACCCGCACCTGCGAACACGCCAGAGATTCGTCCGGCCGTCGAGGCTGCGAAGCTCGGCCCCCGGGAACAGCCGCCTGACCGCCTCCGCGTCCTCCGGCCCCAATCCCGGCGTGAGCAGAACGCGCCCGACGCTTTCCCCCGCGAAGTCGGCCGCCGTCACTCGCTCCCGGAAGAAGTCAATCACATATCCGGCCGCGTAGCGCAGCAGCGCTCTCATGCTCGCGCCCCCGCCGCGCGCGCCAGCGCGTGCTCCAGCCGCTTCGCCAGGCGGTCGTTATCGTGATCCCGCGCCACCAGCTCGCGCCCGGCGGCCGAGAGGCGAGACTGTAGATCGTCGCCCTTCAGCAGTCGCACCACCTCCCGCCCGAACGCCGCCGGCTCCTCCGCGATCAGCAGCTCCCGCTCGTGCCTGGCAGCCAGGCCCTCGGCGCCGAGCGAAGTGGTCACAACCGGCAGCCCCACCGCCATCGCCTCGATCACCTTGTTGCGCACACCCGAACCCAGCCGCATCGGCGCCGCCATCACCGCCGTCCCGTCCATAAGGCCGTGGAGGTCCGGCACGAATCCTGCCAGCTCCACACTCGCGTCCCGCTCCATACGCGCCAGTGTCTCAGGCGCCTCTCGGGCCAGCTCCTCCCGCGTCCGGCCACCGGCCACCGTCAGCTTAGCCCGCGGATAGGCGTGCCGAACATGCGGCCAGATATCGCGGTAGAGGAAGAGCAGCCCGTCCAGGTTCGGATAGTGCTCCATATGCCCCACGTAGAGCACGCTTCCCGGCGCCGGCGCGCGGTCTCGCGGCGACATCTCCTCCCGGTCAACTCCCGGCGGCACCGCGGTCACCCGCTCGTGTCCGCCGACCGCCGCGACGATCCTCGCATCGTGACTCGACACCGCGAGCACGTGGTCCGCGCGCCGGAACGCGGCGGCCTCGTATCTCAGCATGCGAAGCCACTCGCATCTGGCCCGCAGTCGCTCCAGGCCGCGGCGCGCGGCTATCGCCCGGCGGTGCGCGACAAAGGCGATGTCCAGCGCCGTCACCACCCACGGTGTCTCTCCCGTCCAGCGCCGGTACTGTGCCATGTTGATCGCGAGAAACTGCACCACATCGGGCCGAAAAGAGCGCACCATCCCCGCCACATCTTCCGCCAGCTCGCGGCAAAAGAACTCGCTCGCCGCCCGCGGCATCTGGGCGAGCGAGGTGTACCCATGCGCCGTCGGCTTGCGCAGCCGCACCCGCGTCTCCGCGCAGACACGCTCGACCTCCGCCGCCCCGGCCGCTTCCGACTCGCGCTCGAAGAATCCCACGAAGGCGGTTTCGTGGCCGCGCGCGAGGCGCTTCATCCAGCTCCAAATCTGCCGGTGGCCCCCGGCCACGGGAGGGTAGGGGAGGAACGGGCTGACGAACAGAATCCTCACCGCGCCCCGGCCTCCCCCACTCGTGCGGCCGCCGGTCGGGCCATGTCAAGTATCTCTCGATCCCCCAGATCGCCCCGGCGGTGGGCCGACCACCTCTTCATCAACACCCACCCAAGCATGGGCAGCGCGCGCAGCAGCGCCCGAAACATCGTCCCCTCACCCGACAGCACCTCGCGCAGCAGCCGCGCCCAGACATACGCAAAGTGCTGCGCCAGCAGCCTTCGGTCCCGCACGTTCTTCCACGT
>CP070816.1:1227290-1241448 GCA_020344235.1 Armatimonadota bacterium | reverse complement strand
GGTCGGTGTCCACTGTGTGTCTCCTCTTCCCCATCAAGCCGGCGGCTCATGACGATGACCGGGTCCCAGATCTCGTAGCCAAGGCTCTGGTACAGACCGACGGCTGCGGCGCTGTCTCGCCTCGCGAGCAGAACAACGCGATAGGCTCCCAGCGCGGCGAGGCGTCGCTCTGCCTCCTGCGTGAGCCGACGGCCCAGGCCCTGACGGCGGTGTTCGGGGTGGACGGCCAGCCGCTGCACCCACCCCCAGCGCCGATCCATGTGACCCATGACGGTGGCGATGATCGCACCATCCGCCTCGCCGACGAGGACGAAACCCCGCGGGTCGGCGGCGCGCGCGGCCAGCACGTCTTCGGCATCGTTCAGGCTGGCCTCGAAGCTGCATGCCTCCCACAGGCGGAGAAAGCCTGGGTAGTCGGTTGGGCGGTAGCTGCGGATGGACAGTTCTCCGGCGCTCCAGTCGTCATTGAAGAGTTGCACAGGCTCCTTCATCGCTCCCTTACTCCCTTCTTCACTGCCGCTAACTTCAGCGCGCTCGGCATGCCTCCGATTCCCTACGTGACCCTGCCGACGCAGATGAAATGGCTGAAGCAGTGGAAGTAACAACCCCGCTGCGCTTGCGCCGACATGTCGGCATACCAGGCATCCAGTTCCTCCTGTGTTATGCATCCTCGGCCCACATGACCCTCCCGCAGGGGCCAACAGACATAACAATCTTCGGGCGAGTAGCTGTCGCTCCAGTTGGCGTGCACCTCAAGTCGGACGTCGGACAAGCCAGCCTCTCGAAACAACGAGAGCAACTTGCGTCCAGTGCGGCCGTCAACACTTCCGCCTCCGCCGCAGTCTGTGTGCACAGCCACGAATCTGCGCTCGGCAGCCTTGTCAGTCGCGTTGTATGCGAGTGTGTCCCAGTCGGCCTCCATCGCCACGACGCGGCCCTCCGGCCGGACCACGCGGATTGCCTCCGAAAGGGCTAGCGTCGGGTCCTCCAAGTACTCCAGCGTCTCGCGGCAGAACCAGGCGTCCACGCTGTCATCAGGCAATGGCAGCCACCGGATGTCACCGCGTTGGATTGAAGCGATGGCTTGCATACCGCGCGCGGCAATGCGCTCGATCGCCTTCTCAGCCCTTTCCTCATTGACCTCAATCCCGATGACGCGGCCGGAAGGGGCGACGCGAGAGGCGATGGACAATGCGCGCAGTCCATAGCCGCAGCCAGCGTCAACAATCACCTCCCCTGGCTGCGGGGACAGGGCGTCTATGCAATTCTGCCATTCCACGTCAGGAGTTAGACCCAGCTCCCTTGCCTCCCACTCATCCCGCAGGATGCCCATGCACACGACATCACACCACTTCTCGCGCTTCAGGTGGTGTCTCCGTCGCACGCCCTCATGACGGAAGCCGCACTTCTCGTCGCATTTGATGCCACGCGTGTTTGCCGCAAGAGCGATGAGGTGTATGCGGTGCAGACCCATCTCCTCGAAGCCGATTCGGAGGACCTGGCGAAGGGCGGCAGAACCGTATCCTTTTCCCCACTCAGTCTTGTCGCCGATGATGATGCCGAAGCCAGCGGTCAGCCCGCCCCCGTCGAGGTGGAGCGCGCAGTTGCCGATGTGGCGGCCGTTCACTTCGATGGCCCAGTTGCGGGTAGTGGAGTCGGGAGCGGAGACGCGCGCAAGCCACTCGCGTTCACCGTCGAGTGTGACGGCTCCCGACTCAACCTGGGTGAACTGCGTCACTTCGGGGTCGTTCAGCCACTCGACGTAATGTGGCAGGTCGGCCTCGGTATGCGGCCTCAGTCGCACGTGTGCTTTCGACATCTCATCCTCTCCTGAAATGCGAAGAAACCACAAGCTTCGTTGGATTGCCTGTGGTCTCGATACTTCCGGGTTTTCTATTGTGGAGCTAGCTTATGAGCGGAGACCAGCAGGCAGATGGACGCAGACGCGGGGGAGCATGCTCCCGCACGTTCGCCGGAAGGCGATAGAATAGACCTTGGTCTGCCTGCTCTGGCCGCTCATCGTGGGAGCGAGGATAGCATGCGCAGGTTTGCCTGTCAACCCTGCACGAGGCATTGTGCGGAATGGTGTGTGAATGAGAAAGACGTCCGGGACTCCACTGGGCGTTGATCCGAGGTGCCAGCGCGTACAGGACGCGCCCACAGCCGTGGGCGGCGGCGCGATCGGTTGACTTTGATCGGCGATTCAGATATCCTTTGAATCGGGCCAGGCGGCCCCGTGAAGACATGAAGGCTTTCGCGCAGATGTATATGATGACGACCAAGGCCAAGCGCCATTCTGGCGTTCGTGTGTTCACGTCTGTCTGAAGACCTCCGAGAAGAGAACCGGGACCACGACGCCAGACCGCAGAAAGCGAGTCTGGCGTTCTGAGCATTTCCGGGGCCACGTCGAGCGCGGCCGGAAGAGTGAGGCAGAGCATATGCTATTGGGGACACAGCGGATCAACGGGAACGGGGCGCTGGAGATCGGTGGATGTGACACCGTGGAGCTGGCGCGGCAGTTCGGCACGCCCTTGTACGTGTTGGATGAGGACTACTTCAGGGAGACGTGCCGCAACTACCGTGCCGCTTTCGAGGCGCGGTACCCTGAAGTGGGGATATCTTTCTCGGGGAAGGCTTTCATGACCAGTGCGGTCTGCCGGATTGTGGGTCAAGAGGGGCTGGCGCTGGATGTCTCGTCCGGGGGCGAGCTTCACACGGGGCTGAGGGCAGGATTCCCGCCAGAGCGCATCTTGCTGCACGGCAGCAACAAGTCGCGGGCAGAGCTGGAGATGGCGCTGGAGGCCGGGGTGGGGCGAGTCGGCCTCGACCACCTTCGGGAAGTGGACCTGCTCCAAGAACTTGCGGCTGGGAGGGGACAGAGGGTTGACGTGTTGCTGCGGGTGGCCCCCGGGGTGCAGGCCGATACGCATACACACATCCAGACCTGGAAGGCAGACACGAAGTTCGGTTTCGCCATAGTGGGCGGCGCCGAGAAGGAGGCCGTCGCGAAGGAACTGGGCGCGCCGAATCTGAGGTTGTGCGGGATTCACTGCCATATCGGCTCACAGATACTCGACCTCGAGCCGTTCCGCGAGGCGGCCGAGATGATGGTGGACTTTGCTGCTGAGCTGCGGGACGAACTCGGGCATACCGTGGCGGAGCTGGACCTGGGCGGCGGCCTGGGAGTGCGCTATCTGCCGGAGGACGATCCGCCGTCGTTGGAGGAATATGCGGAAACGGTGACAGGAGCCGTCCGCGGCCGTTGCGAGAAGCACGGGCTCCCCTTGCCCAGACTGCTCCAAGAGCCGGGCCGCAGCTTGGTGGGAGAGGCGGGAATGACTCTCTACACCGTGGGAGTGGTGAAGGAGCTCCCCGGGGTCCGCACCTATGTGTCGGTGGACGGCGGGATGTCGGACAACCCGCGCCCAGCGTTGTACGGCGCGCGCTACGATGCCATCGTCGCGAACAAGGCGGGGGAGCCCCGGGAGAGAAGTGTTGCAGTGTCGGGGAAGCACTGCGAAACTGATACGCTGATCGCGGATCTGAAGGCGCCGCAGATCGAACCGGGGGACATACTCGCGGTTCAGACGACGGGGGCCTACAACTACTCGATGGCGAGCAACTACAATCGGCTGCCGCGCCCGGCGGTGGTGTTGGTCGCGGACGGAGGCGCGGACTTGATCGTGGAGCGAGAGACTCTGGACGATATTGTCAGGCTCGACAGGGTGCCGGCCAGATTGCAGGGCGATTGGCCGAGCCGCAGCGCTGCTGAATAATGACACTGCAACTGCTTACGCTAGTGACCGCGGCTGTGGGGATGGCGCTGGTGGCGCTGACCCACAACTCCTACGCGGTGTACTTCATGTTCTGCGCGCTGACCGCTGTCATTCTCGTAAGCTATGCGAGTTCGCGGCTCTCTGCGCGCGCTCTTAGTTGGCGCCGCGAGGAGGCCGATCGCGTCTTCGAGAACGATGCTATTGCCGTCAGCGTCGAGCTGACCAACCGGGGCCGAGTGCCGCGATTCGCGCTCAGCGTGAGGGACACGCTGCCGCCACTTCTCGAGGCGGACCGGGCGCCGGAGTTCGTGCTGCCGGCACTCTGGCCGGGACAGCGAGTGACTCTCTCATACCAGGTCCGGGCGCGGAAGCGAGGGGTATATCCGCTGGGGCCGTTGAGCGTTTGGGTATCGGATCCGTTCGGGGTGTATCAGCGAACAGCGCCGCTTGAAGCGCGGAGCGAATCGGTGGTCTACCCCAGGCCTGTGCCGCTTGACGGGGAGCTTGGAAGGAGCGCCTTGAGCACCCGCGGAGACGCCACGGGGGAACACGCGCGAGCCTACGAAGCTGGTCTTGATTTCTACGGCATTCGAGACTACCGGCCTGGCGACGAGCTGCGCCGCATTCACTGGCCGGCGACGGCCCACTACGGTCGGCTTACGGTGATCGAATTCGATCGCACGGCTTCGGATAACCTGGCGGTTGTGCTGGACGCGAGGGCGGGCACTGAGTTTGGGGCGGGAGTGGACACCACACTCGAAGTTGGGATCCGAGCGGCGGCGTCGCTGATCCATTGGGCCCTGGCGAGCGAAGGAGTCGGTTTCATCGCCGTGGACTCGAAGGAGGGGCCGCGCTGGCTTGGAGCAGACAGGCTGGATCGCGAGCATGAGATCTTGGAACTGCTGGCACGTACGGATGCCGACGGCAGCATGCCTGTTTCAGCTCTGCTGGCGTGGGCGGCTCGGAGGATTGGCTCGGGAGCGACTGTTTGCGTGATCACTGCGGCGCCGGATGATGAGCTGCCCGCGGTGGTGGCGTCGCTGGGGCGGCGGCAGGTGCGAACCGCGGCGATAGTGCTGGACGCGCACAGCTTCGACCGGAGGGAGGACCACCCTGGGAAAGCGATGGATGCGCTGTCAGTCGCCGGTGCAGTGACGGTCGGGGTGCGGCTGGGGGAGGACTTGGGGGAGGCGCTTGAGAGTGTCCTCGCTGCGAGCGAGTGAACAACTGGCGAGCCGTGACGAGGTCGCGCTCTATGCGGCCACCGCGGTGGCCACGGGAGCCGCGCTGCTGGCTGCGGGCGGCGGCAGCGGCAGCGCGCGGGTTGGCTTGATAGGCGCGGCGCTGGGGTGTGGGGGCGTGTTCTCAAGCTGGCATACGCGCCACTGGGGGTGGGCAAGACGCCTGGCGCTGGGGTTGGTGACGGCCGGCGCGGCCGCGGGTGCTCTCCAGGGCCTGATCGGGTGGGAGATGGAGGTGGAGGCTTCAGGGATCTACCGCGCTCTGGGCGATGTGGGGATGACGATGGCGCTGCACATGGCCGTGCTGGCCGCGGCCTTGAGTTTCATGCTGGTGGTTCGCGAGATGCTTCCCTTCTCGCTGGTGCCGGGACTCGCGATATTTGGGTTGGTGGGCGGCCGGGGGAGCGGGGCGGTTGTCATTGGCTGCTTCGTTGTGTTCCTGCCGGCCGCACTGGCGGCTGTGGGCCAGGCGATGCTGCTGTCCGGGGCGCCTGCTCAGAGCGGGCCCGGGTATCCTCAGTGGCAGATCAGGGGATGGCGCAGGCGGCATTGGATGACGGTGGGGATCCTGACCACGGGGATCATGCTGCTCGCCTATGTGCTCTTCATTCCGGTTGTTGCCTACGCGACGCAGTATAGCTGGCCGTTGGGCCTGATGCTGGGCGGGGGCGGATTCGGTGGGCTTCGCGGGATGGGCAGGCCCTCGGAGACAGCTCGGAGCTATCCGGTGGGCCGGGGACCGGTAATGCTCGCCGATACTCCGGCATTCAGCGTGGAGGGGCCTGCGGCCGAGCTGTGGCGGGGAGAAGTCTTCGATGTGTACACGGGCAGGGCATGGTTGAAAGGCGAAGCGGCGGCCTCGCGGCCGTGGACCGCGGGCAATGTCATTGATCTGACGGGACTCGTAGCTCTCGATCGGAAAGCGCGTGTCGTCACTCACAGAATCACAGCGGAGCAAGACCTGCCGCTTGTGATCCACAGCGCGGGACAGATCCGACGCGTCACGCTCGGCGCGGGCATTCCCAAGCAGTCGAGCGAAGGATTCAAGGTTGACAAGTACGGCTGCCTCATGTCGCCGGGCTCGGTTCTGCGCCGCGGGGCCAGCTACGAAGTGGTCTCGGAGCCGTTGACAATCGGGCGGGGTTCCCGGCCGGACTCGGTCCAAGGTTCGCGGCGGATGACGGGTCAGCTGGATGAGGCGTACCTGCGAGTCCCGCTGAGTTCGAGGCGGGTGGCCGATCTCGCGCGTCGTGTCGTGCGCGATGCAGATGCGCCGATCGACAAGCTGGGTGCTCTCGTCACTTATCTCCAACAGAGCTGCGTTTACACGCTGGACGCGCCGGCCGTACCGCGTGGAGAGGACACTGCCGATTACTTCCTGTTTCGGCAGAAGCGCGGGTACTGCGATATGTTCGCCACTGCGCTGGCGACGATGGCGCGCGCGGTCGGCATTCCGGCTCGGTTGGCCCTCGGGTACGCAGGTGGGACGTATGACTCGGAACGGAACCGGTATGTCATCCGGGAGTCCGACGCTCATGCCTGGGTGGAGGCGTACGTGGCGCCCTGGGGCTGGGTCAGCGTGGACGCGACTCCAGCCGGTGAGGTGCCACCGATTCCTCCCTTCCAGCGAGCCCTGCTGCGGCTCCGTTTCTTCATGCAGGACTATCCGGTCGGGGCAGGGGCACTGGCGACTGGGGCATTGGCAGTATTGCTGGTCGCCATGTTCGCGGTGAGGCGTGCGGGGCGTCAGTCTCTTCGCGGCCGCGCCAGACGCGACGCGCGGGCCGCGGTGCTTTGGGCCTACGATCAACTCTGCTGGCTGTTGGGGCGCCGGGGCCGGCCTCGGCGGCCCTCCGAGACGGCCCTTGAGTTTCTCGCTTTCCTGGAGTCGCCCGCCGCGGCTTCACCGCGCGGGAGATCGCGGGAGCTGCCGGCCGAGTCGCTGCCTCCTGTGCGCGGCCTCACTGAGATCTTCATGCGTGTGCGCTACGGGCCGGGGCCGGTGACTGAAGAGACGGCTGACCTGGCGCTGCGGCGCTTGGCCGAAGTGCGGCGAGCACTTCGCCGCGGAGTCAGCAGACAGCCTGGGTAGTGCAGGCGCGCTTGGCCGCAGTTGGCTTCCCTGGGAAGCACGAGTCGGGAGTGAGCAGCGGGGCTTCGGGAGCGGCCTCGGGTGCGGTGCAAGAAGTGGGTCCCCGTCATGATACCGACGGGGACCCTCGACGCGTTGCTCTGGTCGGCTATATTGCTGCGTCCTCGTCTCCGGAGGTTTCATCCTCCGGCTCGTCGGGCCGCGGGAGTTCGACTTCCGCCAGGTCGCGAATCAGCTCCTCCTCCGGGGCGGCGATGTCGGGTGCACCGAAGGCCGTCCGCAGGAGTTCGGCCTCGCGGCTCGGCGCGTACAGCGCTGCCTCTCCCGGAGGTCCTTCGACCTGCAAGTTGCGGTAGGAGGTCATGCCGGTGCCGGCCGGAATGAGGCGTCCTATGATGACGTTCTCCTTCAGTCCGACGAGACTGTCCACTTTGCCCTGGATTGCGGCCTCCGTCAGGACGCGCGTGGTCTTTTGGAAGGACGCCGCGGACAAGAAGCTATCTGTTGCCAGGGATGCCTCAGTGATGCCGAGCAGCACCCACTCGCTGGTTGCCTCCTGGCCTCCGCGCTCCCGGATCTCCCGATTCACTTCATCGAAATGGAACCGGTCGTAGATCTTCCCCGGGAGCAGCTCGGTGTCGCCCGGATCCACCACGCGGCGCTTGCGCAGCATCTGCCGCACGATGACCTCAATGTGCTTATCGTTGATGTCCACGCCCTGGGAGCGGTAGACGGCCTGGATTTCTCGGACGAGGTAGTCCTGGGCCGCCCGCACGCCCTGCATCTGCAGCACTTTCTGCGGATCCAGGGGGCCTTCGGTCAGCGCGTCGCCGGCCCGCACCTCGTCGCCCTCCCTTACGGGAAGCACGCCTCGGTAGGGAACGAGGTGGCGACGTTCGATCTTGACGGTTCGAACCTTGGCCTGTACCAAGGTGGCCAACAGCGCGGGAGTCAGTTCTTGACCGGCCGGGGCCAGCACCTTCCCGCCCTTCTTGGGCACCACGTCCTCGGCGACGACTTCGCCGTAGAGGCGCTCGGGGTGGTCGGGATCCACTGACTGCTGAGAGTGAATGATGACCCACTTCACTCCGGGGGTGTCGATCCTGGCAACTACTCCGTCCACCTCGGACACGATTGCCTGGCCTTTGGGGCGCCGCGCTTCGAAGAGTTCGACGACCCGCAGCAGCCCTTTGACTTCTTCCTCCATAACGCGAACGAGCTGCTGAACGACGCGCTTCTGCTCCGGGTCCAGGGTGAGCCCGCGTCGGCGTGCACCGGCAGGCTCGGCCTTCTTCTTACGAGTTGTCCGACGCTTGCGCGACTTCGAAGTCTCCTCGCGCGGGCTCAATCGGACGATGCCGGCCTTCACGTCGCCCCAGAACTGCTTGAGGGTGTCCTTCTTCTTCTCCTTGACCTGGGCGACGCCGGTGAGGTACTGGGCGGCGACCCCGCCGGTGTGGAAGGTGCGCATGGTGAGCTGAGTGCCGGGCTCTCCGATGGATTGGGCGGCGATGATGCCGGTCGCCTCACCAACCTCCACCAGGCGGTTGGTGGCGAAGTCGCGCCCGTAGCAGTGAGCGCAGATCCCCTGAGGGAGCTCGCAGGAAAGGGGCGACCGCACGAGGACCTGTCCCCGCGCGAGGCCTCCCTTCTCCCAGAGTTCGGCGGCAAGCCGACGCAGCTTCGCCGCGGCGCGCTTGCGTACGACCTTGCCCTGCTCGACGATCTTCTCGTCGGTGAATGGATCGGCGAGATCCATTGGCGCCGGTTCGCCTTCTTTGAGTTGTGCCACTGTGCGCCGGAATGACTCGCATTCCTCGACCACATTTCGGATGGCGGTGAGAGCCGGAACCAGCTCCCGCGCCGAGAAGTGCTTCCCGCATTTGCCGCACACCTTGACCACTTCGAGGTCGCCGTTACACTCGGGGCAGGAGGTCTCTTCCAGAAGCAGCGTGGTCGGCACCTGGCTGACGGCCCCCGGTGGGGAGAACTCGACCTCATCCTCCTCTGTCTCAGCCGCGGTTTCTTCGTCGCGCTCGTCGGCCTCGGCTTCCTGCGGCTCCTCGCCGCCGTCTTCTCCCTGTTCGAGGGAGACGTCCGCCTGAGGTGCCGCCAGAGGTTGCTCCTGTTCAGGTTCGAGTTCGTCCTCGCTCGCAGAGTGGCGGGACAGGTAAAGCTCACCGGCCTCCGTCTCAGCTAGCACCTCGCCGCAGCCCTGGCACTGGTAGTGGCTCTCGAGATCTGCCCCGCAGCTCGAGCAGGGCTGGTCGGTGTTGTCACTGATTTGGCCGCCGGCGCTCAGGATGATGCGACCGGTGCGAGGATCCACGACATCCTGGGGAACTACCCTTCCATCGATGCGCCGTTCGAGCGGCTCAATCTCCTCGGCGCCATCGCGTATGGCGGCCACCCAGATGCCGTTGGCCGTACCGCAGTCCACCTCGCGAATGATGACGTCCTGGGCCACGTCTACAAGCCGTCGCGTCAGGTAGCCAGCGTCGGCCGTTCTGAGGGCGGTGTCGGCGAGGCCCTTGCGGGCGCCGTGTGTCGAGACGAAGTACTCCAAGACGTTGAGCCCCTCGTGGAAGTTCGACTTGATCGGCAGGTCCTCAATGAACCTGCCAAACGGGTCGGACATGAGACCGCGCATGCCCGCGATCTGGCTGATCTGACGAGGGGTGCCGCGGGCGCCGGAGTTGGCCATCATGTAAATGGGATTGAACGGGTCGATGTTGCTCAAGATGGCCTGAGAGACCTCGTCGGACGCTTGGTTCCACAGCCGGCAGACGCTGTCGGACCGTTCGCCCGCGCTGATGAGCCCTTTGGCGAAGTTGTCGTTGGCCTTCTGCACCGCCGCCTCGGTGCGGCCGATGATGTCCTCCCGACGAGCGCGGGGCACGTCCATGTCGCTCATGGCGATGGTGATTCCCGCCGTGGTGGCGAAGCGGAACCCAAGCTCCTTGAGGTCGTCCACGAGCTGGACCGTCCGTGCCGTGCCGTAATGGCGGTAGCACTCGCGGATCAGTCGCCCCAGCTCCTTGTCATCCACTACCCGGTCGAGGTAGCGGAGCTTGGGGGGAAGAACTTCGTTGAAGATGAGCCGACCGACGGTGGTGTTGATCAGCGCCCCGTCAACACGCACGCGGATGTCGGCGTGCAGGTCCACCTTGTCCATCTCGTAGGCCAGCCGCGCGTCATAGGGGTTGGCGAACTCCTTCTGACTACCCTTGGCGCCTACGCGCTTCTGGGTGAGGTAGTAGCAGCCGAGGATGATGTCTCGTGTGGGTGTCACCACCGGCTTGCCGTCGGCGGGGGAGAAGAGATTCTCCGTAGAGAGCATCAGGATTCTCGCCTCCGCCTGTGCGGCCGTGGACAGGGGCACGTGGACGGCCATCTGATCTCCGTCGAAGTCGGCGCCGAAGGCAAAGCAGACGAGCGGGTGAATCTGAATCGCCTTGCCGTCCACCAGCACGGGCTCGAAGGCCTGAATGCCCAGTCGGTGCAGGGTGGGGGCCCGGTTGAGCAAGATGGGATGGTCTCGGATGACCTCCTCCAGGGCGTCCCACACTTCGGCGCGCATGCGGTCGACCATTTTCTTTGCGGTCTTGACGTTGGTGGTGAAGCCCCGCGCCACCAGGCGCTTCATCACAAACGGCTTGAACAACTCCAGCGCCATCTCCTTGGGCAGACCGCACTGATGGAGCTTGAGGTATGGGTTGACCACGATGACAGAGCGTCCGGAGTAGTCAACCCGTTTGCCGAGCAGGTTCTTGCGGAAGCGGCCCTCCTTGCCCTTGAGCATGTCCGACAGCGACTTGAGGGGCCGGTTGTTGGAGCCCGTCACCGGGCGGCTTCGCCGGCCGTTGTCGATCAGCGCGTCGACCGCCTCCTGCAGCAGTCGCTTCTCGTGGTTGATGATCGACTCGGGCGCGTGCAGGGCCTTGATCTTCTTCAGGCGGTTGTTGCGGTTGATGATGCGCCGATAGAGGTCGTTGAGATCGCTGGTGGCGAACCGGCCTCCGTCGAGCTGAACCATGGGGCGGAGCTCGGGTGGAATGACGGGGATCACATCGAGGATCATCCATTCCGGTCGGTTCTTCGACTTTCGGAAAGCTTCCGCTACTTCGAGCCGCTTGATAGCGCGGGCTCGCTTCGGGCCGGAGGTCTCTTTAATCTCCTGGCGAAGCTCGCGGCAAAGCTCGTCCAGATCGATTTCCTTCAGTAGATCGTACACCGCAGGCGCACCGAGGTCGGCGCGGAAGAGCTGCTCATACTCGCGTCCGTCCCCGGCATTGAGCGCCTCGACTACGCGGCCCACCGCACGGTGTTCCGATTCGGCGATCAACTGCTTCTTCGTTAAGCCCGGGTCAGCGTCCAGCTTGGCCCCGAGCAGTAGGCGTACTCCTAGTTCGAACTCGGCCCTGCGCTCTTCGGCGAGTCGCTCTTCCTCCTTGATGCGGGTCTCGGCCGCCTCCACTATCTCGCTCGCTTCGGCCTCCTCTTCGAGTTCGCCGGCCTCCAGCTTGGCCAGGGTTTCGTCGCGCTCGGCCTCGATCGCCTCGATCCGTTCCTGCGCCTGCTTGGTGACGGCTTCCTGTTGCTGCTCGGCGACGGCCTTGATCTTGTCCACGCTCTTGGCAAGCAGCTTGTAGTCCACGTGGGTCACGATGTAGGAGGCGAAGTACATCACCTTCTCCAAGGGCCGCGGGGAGATGTTGAGCAGCAAGCTCATGGGGCTGGGCACGCCCTTGAGATACCAGATGTGGCTCACGGGGGCGGCCAGCTCGATGTGGCCCATGCGTTCGCGGCGCACCTTCGCGCGCGTTACCTCGACGCCGCAGCGATCACAGGTGATGCCACGAAACTTGATCTTGCGGTACTTGCCGCAGTGACATTCCCAATCGCGGGTCGGCCCGAAGATACGCTCGCAGAACAGGCCGTCGGGCTCCGGCTTAAAGGTCCGGTAATTGATAGTCTCAGGCTTCCGGACCTCGCCCTTTGACCAACGCCGGATTTCCTCCGAGGAGGCAAGTCCGAGCCGAAGCTGATCGAATCGCGTGGTATCTACCATCGGCTATTTGCTCCTTGGCGCTCGCATTAGTGGCATCTGGGTGCTGCTGCTCAGGCCAGCGCCTCTTCGCCTTCCTGCCCGTCGAGGCTCACGGCCTCTGCCTCTTTCGATTCAACCGTAAGCTGGAGGCCCAAGCTCTGGAGTTCCTTGATGAGGATCTTGAAGGACTCAGGGATCCCCGGCTCCGTGATCGACTCACCCTTCACTATGGACTCGTAGGTCTTGACCCGGCCCAGCACGTCGTCGGATTTGATGGTGAGGATCTCCTGCAGCGTGTGGGCGGCGCCGTAGGCCTCCAGAGCCCACACCTCCATCTCCCCGAACCGCTGTCCCCCAAACTGAGCCTTGCCGCCGAGCGGCTGCTGGGTGACGAGCGAATACGGGCCGGTGGAGCGGGCGTGGATCTTGTCGTCCACGAGGTGAATTAGCTTCATCGTGTAGATCTGCCCGACCGTGATCGGCTGGTTGAAGGGCTCTCCGCCGCGGCCATCGTAAAGCCAGTACTTGCCCGTCTGGGGATCGAAGCCGATCAGCTGATCGACCCGCTGTGCGATGCGATCCAGGACGTGTGCCGCGCGGGCCTCCACCCCTTGGCTGTCGGCCCGTTGCTCGGGATCGACCCCCACCCACTCGGCCGCCCGCTCCAGGTCGGCTGGATCGGCTTGGCTGAGCCAGCGTCTGAGCGCATCCTTCAGTGAATCATAGTCGGCATCTTCGTCATACCAGGTGTCGGCCAGGCGCATCTCGTCCACTACATACTTGCGCAGGGCGCGCTTCCGGAACCGCATTGCCGCAACGCCGAAGTACCCCAGGATCTCCTTCTCGGTCGCCCCCTCGAAGATTGGATTCTCGAACCAGATGCCGAGCTCCTCGGCAACCAAACCGAGATGGCTCTCGAGGATCTGGCCGATGTTCATCCGGGAGGGGACGCCGAGGGGATTGAGCACGATGTCCACGGGCGTGCCGTCCGGCAGGAAGGGCATGTCCTCCTGAGGCAGGATCTTGGCAACTACGCCCTTGTTGCCGTGGCGACCGGCCAGCTTGTCTCCCTCCATGACCTTGCGCTTCTGTGCGACGTAGACCCGTACGAGCTGGTTCACGCCGGGGAGCAGCTCGTCACCGGTCTCCCGCTTCAGTTCGCCGCCACAGCGATCGCAGTAGTGGCGATGCTGGTTCTTGCCGACCTGGTATTGAGTGTCGCACTTCTGGCAGCGGTACTTCACTCGGGAGAAGCGCTTGATGTCCACTACCTTGCCCTTCTCGCCATGTGGCACCCGGAGGGAGGTGTCTCTCATCTCCGCCGCCTTCTCGCCGAATATCGCCCGGACGAGCTTCTCCTCTGAAGTGAGTTCCTCCTGGCCCTTGGGAGCGACCTTGCCGACAAGAATGTCTTCCGCTTGCACTTGTGCTCCGATGCGCACAACGCCGTCTTCGTCCAGATCCTTCAGCGCCTCGTCGCCGACGTTGGGAATGTCGCGGGTGATCTCCTCCGGGCCCACCTTGGTCTCCCGGGCCTCGATCTCCCACTTCTCAATGTGAATCGAGGTAAAGACGTCGTCGCGCACGAGCCGCTCGCTGAGGACGATGGCGTCCTCGTAATTGAACCCCTCCCACGGCATGAAGGCGACCAGGGTGTTGCGCCCCAGCGCGAGTTCTCCTTGGTCGGTGCAGGGCCCGTCTGCGAGAACCTGGCCCTTGGTTATGAACTGACCCCTGGACACAAGGGGCTGCTGATTGACGCATGTTGCCTGGTTGGAGCGAACGAACTTCTCCAGCTGGTAGGAGTCCGTCGTGCCGTCGGCCCGGGTTACCTCGATACGGTCGGCCATCACGGAGGTCACCATGCCGTCGGCGCGCGCCGCAACCACCGCCCCCGAATCCCGCGCGGCACGCGCCTCGACGCCGGTCCTGACGTAGGGCGCTTCCGCTCGCAGGAGCGGAACGGCCTGACGCTGCATGTTCGACCCCATGAGCGCCC
>CP070816.1:1208410-1227190 GCA_020344235.1 Armatimonadota bacterium | reverse complement strand
TAATGTACGCCACGGGGGGACTGCGAAGAATGAGCCAGCTAGGGGGCCTGGGCCGGCGAATACCCGTTGCCGCGTTCTGCTTTTTCGTGGGAGCTCTCGCCATGGGTGGAATGCCGCCGTTCAATGGATTCATGAGCAAGTTCACTCTCTTCCTCGCGCTGGGCGAGAGACGCCTCCTGTGGGCGGCAGTCGTGTCCGTGGTAACCGGCCTGCTCACCTTGGCCTGCATGGTGCACGCGGCCTACAGGGTGTTCTGGGGGCAGCCTGCCGCGAACCGCGATGGGAGCGAGCAGCTGCGAAGAGTACCTCCAGTGATGTATGTCAGTATGCTCACTTTGGCGGCGATCTGCGTCTTGCTAGGGGTCTATCCGCAGATTCTCTATCCGCTGCTGGACCGCGCAACGACGTGCATATTGAGCGTGCTTGGGAGCGCATAGTGGGGCCGGAGACGACGTTCATGACAGTGGCCAAGGCGGATCGAACGGACAGGGATGAAGTCGTCGCCACGCTATCGGGAGGAAGATCAGCAAATGCCTGAACTAGGTCGTGCTGCTCGCCTCATTCTCTTGCTCGCGTTGGTCTCGCTTGCGGTCGGCCTTGCGGGGTGCGGCCATGAGGCGGGCGGCGTGGAGCGTCCTCCGGTTGTTCGGATCGCCATCCAGCCTGTGTATTCTCTTGCTCTAATGTCCGAGAAGTACCGGCCCCTGATCGAATACCTCTCCGAGGAAACGGGCTACCATGTTGAACAGGTTTCCTCTCTCAGCCAGACCAACTACCTTTCCGCGATAGAGGGCGCGCGCGCCGACATCGCCTTCTTGAATCCTCTCCTCTATCTCCAGGTGGCAAAGACCAAGGGGGGTTACCCGCTGGTCCGGGTGGTCAACCGGGATGGCACCGACCACTACCGGGGAGCGATTATTACCAGAGCCGATAGTGGCATTCGGAGCCTTCAAGATCTGCGTGGATGTATCGCCATGAGCTCCTCCAGGAAGGGTGTGGGCGGATACCTCGGCCAGTATAAGCTGCTCAGAGAGAAGGGCATTGACCCCGAGCGGGATCTGACCCTAGTGGCGGCCCGAACGCAAGACCAAGTCGTGCGGTCTGTCCTCGACGGGAAGGTGAAAGTGGGGTTCGTTCGGGAGGACGCTGTCGCCGCCGCACTGGCGCCGGAAATGGACCCGAGCCGGATTCGCCTCATCGCCTACACCGAGTTCTTCCCGACGTGGTGCTTTGCCGCGTTCAGAAGCACTGACCCTGCTGTGGCCGAAGCCATCAAGCAAGCACTCCTCAGACTGGACGAAGACAATGTTAATCATCGCCTCATTCTGGAGCAAGCGGGGGCCGCGAGGTTTATCGAGGCCTCGAAGGCCGACTATGATTCTGTTGGCAGGATCGTGGCCGACCTCGACCTGCCCTACTGACCGGCGCCGCGAACAGGTGGTGACGACGGGCCCGGAAGGAAGAGTCTGATGATCGTAAGCAAGTTGAAAGAGGCGCTAATCTGCCTTAAAGCGGGGCGAGTGACACTGCCCTATCCCTTCGCGCCGCGGGAGCCCGAGGAAGGCTTCCGGGGCCGGGTGGTTGTGGACGCCGAGAAATGCGTGGGCTGTGGTGGATGCGCGGCGGTTTGTCCCCCTCGGTGCATTGAGATAAGAGACCCAAGCCCAGACAGGCGGGTCTTACAGTTCTTCCTGGAGCGGTGCACCTATTGTGCGCGCTGCGTCGAAGTCTGCCCCGAGGAGGCCGTCACGGTCAGTAAAGAGTTCGAGACAGCGACGAATGCGCGCGATGACATGCACGTGCGAGTCGAGGTATTCATGAGCACATGCCGGCGCTGTGGACGCTGCTATGAGCCCCCGACGCCTCTCGACCGTCTGATTGTCACTGGCATGCGGCCACCGGCAGATGAGGATGGAGGACACTGATGGCGATAAAGGATCACCTGCTGAAGTTCTTCCCGAAGTCGCTATGGGTGTATCACGTCAACACCGGGGCATGCAACGGCTGTGACATCGAGGTCATCGACGTCCTCACCCCCTACTACGACGCGGAACGCTTCGGCATCAAGCTTGTCGGCTCGCCACGCCACGCTGACGTACTTCTCGTATGCGGTCCCGTGACGCGCCAGGTCGCGCCGGCTGTGCGCCGCGTGTACGAAGCTGTCCCCGCGCCAAAGCTCGTCTTTGCTATCGGCTCCTGCGCCTGTGGGGGCGGGCCGTGGCATGACACTTATAACATCATGGGCGGTGCGGAATCGGTGATTCCCGTGGACTTCTACGTCCCCGGATGTCCCCCCAGGCCCGAAGCCATCCTCTACGGGGTGGCGGTAGCCCTCGGCCTGGCCCCGAAGAAGAGCGCGCCGGTCTACAGCCGGCAGAAGTTCTTCGATTTCCTCGAAGCGACCCCCGAGAGCAAGGTCGCCGCCCACAGCGACGATCTAAGCTAAGCAAGGGCTCGGGCAGGAACCAGTCCGGCGCCGGCAGAATCCCTTACCCCGGCCATGGTCGCCTGGGCGAGGGAGTCATTCCTGTTCGGGCTGCTGGGGATCGTGCCCCTGCAGATCAGTGCCGTGCCGCTGCCTGCGGCGCAGACGCGCCCGGGACAAGGGTTCGCTCCCGGCCAGGTGCTGGTGGGCTTCCGCGACGGCCTGTCTGACCGGGCGCGTCGAGATGCGGTGGGGGAGTGCGGGCCCAGTCGCGTCGAGTTGCTCTATCCGCTGGATGTCGCATTGGTGACGGGTTCCGAGCACTCACCCACGGGCGAACTCACGTCCCATCTACGTCGGTGCTCGGACGTCGTGTGGGCGGAGCCCAACTACCTTTGCCGCGTTGCCCTGGCCGCGCCGAACGATCCCGCTTACCACGAACTTATCGGGGATCTGTATGTTGAATGGCCGGCCCATTTCCTGGATGCGCTGGCGGCATGGAGCCGCTACCCCGGCTGCTATTTCGACGCGGTGAGCCGTCCCCAACAAGCGCCCATCGTTGCCGTTATCGACACCGGCATAGACCCCACGCATCCTGACTTCATGAATCCCGGCGCCAATGGCACAGAGGTCCCCGAGTGCGGCCAGCTGTTGCTGTCTCTCTCGTGCGCCTTTCTGAACGGCGGCTCCAGCGCGGGGCCCGGGGCTGTGACCGACGAGCATGGCCACGGGACCCACCTCGCGGGACTGATCGCCGCCGGGGCCGACAATGGGATCACGGCCGGGGACGGAGTGGCCGGGATCGGGTACCATGCACGCCTGCTGCCTCTGAAGGTTGCAGGAGCCAACGGCGTCGCGACCCATGCTGACATTGCCCGCGCCATCGCGTACGCGGCAGGCCAGGGGGCCTCGGTCATCCTGATAGGATTTGCAGGTCCCACCTGGTCTGAGACGCTGCAACACGCGGTCGACTACGCCTGGGACCGAGGTTGCTTCATCGTCGCGCCTGGGGGTGACTCGGGCACGGGTGCACCTGTATTCCCGGCCGCCTGTCCGCACGTATTCGCGGTGGCGGCCCTGACGGCATCCGGGTCGCCAGCTTCCTACTCCAGCTGCGGCGACCATGTCGCCCTTGCCGCTCCGGGGGGTGACGAAATCACGAGCATCTACTCGACGCTGCCGACGTACCCCTGCACGTTGAGACAGGACCTGACCGGACCTGCATACGGATGGGCCTTTGGCACCTCCCAGGCCGCCGCGCACGTCGCGGCCGCGGCGGGTCTCTACGCAGGGTGCGCGGGACTCCGTCCGGAGACAGGAGATGAGGCGTTCGCCATCTGGCAGGCCTTGCAGCAAAGCGCCGCCGCAGGCGAGCCGACGCCAGTTGCATGGAGTCGTGCGTGCGGGTACGGCACCCTGGCCCCGGCCGGCCTGCTGGCCGATGCGACACCGGGCGACGGCCTGGGCGGTATCGTGGGACGAGTGTTGCTGAACGGATCGCCGGCCGTCGGCGCTTTGGTCACCGCAGTGTCGGAAGAAGCCGGAGCATCTGTCGCCGTCGAGGCGCAGTGGCCCACCGGTGCATATAGAGTCCCCAACCTGGCTCCTAGCGTCTATGCCTTGACGGCACAAGCGGAAGGCCTGTCCGCTGTGTGCGGGGCAGTCACGGTGCTGCCAGGCTGCGACACTCCAGGGGTCGATTTTCGCCTGGGCGATCCTCCGCCCGGGGCCGCGCTGACTTCGGCGGGAATGCCAGCCGCGGCCGTGTGCGGGCAGACTGCGGAACTGCTTCTCACTTTCGCGAATACAGGCGCATCCACCTGGCGACGGGCCGACGGCTATCGCCTGGAGCAAGCCTCCTGTGAGTCGGCCATTTCAGACGATCCCGCGCATGTGGATTTGGCGCCGGGCGAGGCGGTTGCTCCAGGATCGGAACGAACATTTGCGATCTCTCTTCCCGTGCCGGAGGAGATCGGGTTCTACGAGACGGCGTGGCGGATGTCACAGCAAGGTGGCGCCGGTCCGTTCGGAGACATTGCGCGAGGGATCATCAGCGTCACCTCTTTCCTCGACGTACCGGCCGATCACTGGGCCGTCTGCGAGATCGAGGCCACACGGGATGCCGGCATCGTACAAGGCTACGGGGGATACTTCTATCGGCCGGCATCCTCAGTGTCGCGAGATCAGATGGCAGTATACGTGGCGCGGGCGATGACCGGCGGAGATGAAGAGGTGCCTACTGGGCCGGCGCGGGCCACGTTTGTGGATGTCGGCGTGGAGCACTGGGCCTATCCATACGTCGAGTACGCGCACGAGCAAGGCGTGGTGGAAGGGTACCCCGACGGATACTATCATCCGGAATACCTGCTGGACCGCGGGCAGATGGCAGTATTCATAGCCCGTTCTGTTGCCGGCGGCGAAGCGGGACTGGGTGATTACCTGCCACCCGAGACGCCAACCTTCCCGGATGTCCCTGCGGAGTTGTGGTTCTACGCGGCAGTCGAGTACCTTACAGCTCGGGGCGTGATCTGCGGGTACCCAGACGATCTCTATCATCCCGAATACATATGCTCTCGGGACCAGGTTGCCGTATACGTCGCGCGTGCCTTTGGCTTGATCTGACGCAGCTCGCCGCCCCCAGCCCAGTCCGCCTCCTCCCAGATAAAGGAACTCTGAATCGCTCTATCCGTCCTCCGCAACGGCCCGCCGAATCATCTCCGCCCGGAGACGTTCCACTTCCTCGACATCCCCGCGTGCCGAGGCCTCATCCAGTTTCTCCTCCAGCGAGATCGGTAGTTGCTGCTCCTCTCGCAGTAACTCGACGAGTGTCCCGATGTGTTGTCGCATCTGCGCGCAGAGGGACTCGCCGCCTCCCTCCTCCTGCGCGTATTGCTCGGCGTGACGTTCGCCGAACTGGTCTATGCTGCGTTCGGCTCGGTATAGCTCTGTCGCCGCGTGTTCCGTCTCCCCCTCCTGCAGATTCCACAACGCCTGAGCAACGGCTCGGTCGCGTTCGATCCACGGCCACCACTTGCCGTAGTTCCACTTGGCCGCGTCGCTGACTTTCGACTGTTCGATCAGATTCCAGATGCCCAGGTTGTGCTCCGCGTCGTCTCGCGCCTGCGCGAAGTTCCCGAGCAAGAACGCGAAGTTTCGCCTGACATAATACTGCCAAGACTCATCGCGCAGCGCCGTGAGTTCCTCCTCGTCCAGCGCCGCCTCTTCGCCGCGCGGCGAGGATAAGTGGTAGTCGAGCAGCGACTCCCGCCCGTAGGGTCGTTGTCCGTCCGGCCGGCCGGTCAAGCAGTACTCGTTGTTCATAAGCGCCTGCCCCCTCACCTCGCCGGTGGCCGAGAGGATGGTGCAGCCTTCGATGAACGCGATCAGCTCTCGACCAAAGCGATCCACTTTCCCGATCAGCAGATAGCGCGGATCCCGGTACAGACGCTGCATGAACGTCTGTACCCGGGGCGGCAGTTCTTGCCCTTCTTGGGTCTTCATCTCGTCCACCCAGTTTCTCCAGTGCCGGACACGGCGCCAGTTCTGCGGGTAGTGCGCTTCCCCTCTTGCGCCTTGACCCCCTCCTCGGAAGATGCTATGCTCTGTCCACTTTCTCTCCGGGGAGATGTCACTGATGACCCACCCCTTGCGTACAGCGTGCCTGCTCCTTGGCCTCGTCTTGCTCGCCAACGCGCCCGGCCTGTCGGAGCCCCCACGCGCAATCTATCCTCTGCCAGAAGTGCGTGCCGGCCAGCGCGCAGTCGCCAAGTCTGTCTTCCGGGGCACGCGCATAGAGTCGTTTCACTTGGAAGTCCTGGGCGTCTTACACAAGTTCGACGGTACCCGCAGCATAATCCTAGCTCGCATTCTGGACGGCCCTGTAGTAACCCGCAAGACCGGCGTCATCGGAGGGATGAGCGGCAGCCCGGTCTACATCGGTGGCCGCCTCGCGGGCGCCATCGCACTTACCTGGCCCTGGAGCAAGGAGCCGATCGCGGGAATCACGCCGATCGAAGAGATGCTCCCTGCTCTGGAAGAAGGGCCGGCCGCGCGCGGGAAACCGCGCCCGGCGGGAGGCAGGGCTCTGACGGAGCCCCTGCGGTTGGAGGGGTCAGTCATCACTCGTGTCCGCGTGTCTCCCAGACCGCCGACGGACCCGGACCCGCCTGGTGTCATGACGCTCCTCCCGCTGGGTGGATTTGTGCAGGTTTCCGGCTTCAACTCTCGCGGCATAGAGCATCTCTCGGAACTGCTCGAGCCCTACGGGCTCCAAGTCATCCCGGGCCCGTCCGGCGCGGAAGCACAGATGCGTCCGCCGCTGGTGCCCGGAGCTGCGCTCGGCGCGAAGCTGGTCGGGGGCGACTTCGACATGACGGCTCTCGGCACTGTCACCCTGGTCGAGGGAGACCGCGTCCTGGGATTCGGCCATCCAATCTTTCAGCGAGGACAAGTTGACTTGCCCATGACGGGCGGCTACGTGCACGATATCCTGCCCAGCCTTTACGTCTCGAACAAGATCATGGCCCCGACCCAGGTCGTCGGCCGCGTCTTCCGCGACCATCAGAGCGCCATTGCCGGCGAGGTGGGACCCAAGTCCGACCTTCTGCCGGTCTCCATTGAGGTGACGGACAACGACTTCGCGCAGTCGCGCGAGTTCAACATCGAGGTCGTGCGCGTGAGGGATCTGATGCCCAGCCTGGTGGCCGCATCGGTGATGACCGCGGTGGACGAGACCCGCGGGCGAATAGCCCGGGGCACCGCGCGCGTATCGATAGAGATTGATGCCGAGGGCCGCCCGCCCATACGGCGCCAGGAGTTCATGTACAGCGATTACGACGCCGCGGCCGCGGCCTCGCCGGCTGTGCTGGCGCCACTTGCGCTCTTCACCGACAGCCCATTCGGGGATCTGCGCATTAATCGAGTGCGAGTGCGGGTGGAGGCGGAGGAGGTCCGGGATACCGCCACCATCGAGCGGGTAACCATGTCTCAGTCCCGGGTCACCGCTGGCGATGAAGTCACCTTCACCGTAGCTATCCGGCCCTACGGCCGCGACGTCGTCGAGGTGCCGGTTCGGCTCGCGCTTCCTCCCGATCTCCCGCGCGGCCAGGCCCGTGTCGTTGTCGCAGGGGGCGGCGACTCCGATCAGGCTCGTGCCGCCATCGGCGCTCCAAGACCGCGGCCGGTTTCTCTCGCCCAACTGATCGAACGATATGCCTCCGACGAACAGACCTCCGAACTGATTGTCCACGCCGCCCTGCCCCGGCGAGGAGTCTCTCTGCTTGGGGAGGAGCTGCCTGACCTTCCCCGCAGCGCGCTGGACGCACTGCGCTCCATCCATCCCACCGACCTAAGACCCAGTCCCTCTCTTCTGAAGGTGGTCGTCCCCACACAGTGGGTCCTAATGGGACGGCAAGTGCTCGCCCTTCAGGTGGAAAGTCCGATCTCCCCGGCGAGGCCGGGACCGCCCCAGCCCCCCGGGGAAGAGCCGCCGCCGGAGGCCGAGAAGGAGGCCCGGACCTTCGATCACTTCCCTTCAGTCCCGGTTGGGCAGCTCGGCCCGGCGCCGCCGTTGGATTCGGACCCGTTGGCGGCCCGGCGGCCACCCGCACCGCGAGGACCTGAGAAGGAAGAAGAGAAGCCAAAGCCGTTCACGCGCGCCCCGGCGGTCTGGGTGCGAGGGGATAGGTCGGATTACGCAGAGGCAAAGCTCCAGGGCGTTGCCATCGACCAGGACGGCCGGCTCTCTCTCGCGCCGGAGAGCACAGATATCGCGGCACTGCCCAGCGATATTGTGTGGAGCGTGGCAGCGCGGAATGGCGTCGCCTATGCAGGCACCGGCAGCGAGGGCCTCATCTATCGCGTCTCGCAAGAGGGCGAGGTGTCCGAGTTCTTTGCCACCGGCGAGATGAATGCCCACGCGCTCGCTTTCGCCGCCAACGGGGATCTCTATGCTGGCACCTCGCCTCGAGGCAAGTTGTTTCGCATCACCGCCGATGGCTCGGGTGAGCTGGTCTACGACTCTGAGAGCACTTACCTCTGGTGTCTGGCAGCGGCTCCGGACCGAACAATCTATGCGGGAGGTGGGTCGCCTGCAAAGATATACGCCGTCGCCTCCGACGGTGCCGCGCGCGTGGTGGCGGCGCTTCCCGCCACGAACGTGCTGTCCCTCGCTCTCAGCAAAGCAGGCGACCTGTATGCTGGCACGTCCGACAACGGCGTCGTCTATCGAGTGCGGCCCGACGGCTCGGTGAGCGCCATCTAACAGGCGTTAGGTGACTCGGTGGACGCTCTCGTCCTTGACGACGAAGGCAACCTCTATGTCGGCGCTTCCCCCGGGGGCCGCATCTACCGTATTCCGGCGGATGGCGGCCTGCCAGAGCTCTACTGCGAAGCGGAGCAGAGGGCGATCTACGAGCTTTGCCTGTTGCCGGATGGAGATCTCGTTGCGGCCGTGGGCTCCCGGGATCTTCTGGTGCGCGTTGGCCCTGATCGCAAGCCCAACCTTGTCCTTCGGGCAGAAACCGGCCTCGCCACCGCCATCGCCCAGGCCGACGGGGTGATCTACGTCGGCTGTTCCGCTCCCGGTCAGCTTCGTCGCTTCGGCCCGGGCCGTGCAGCATCGGGGCAACTCGAATCCGAGGTGTTCGACGCGGAACGCACTGCGCGCTGGGGACGCATAGACTGGCTCGCCGAAGCGCAAGAGGGCACCGGGGTGACAGCCGAGTCCCGCGCTGGCGATTCACCCATGCCGGATGATCACTGGAGCCCCTGGGCCGCGGCCCAGGACGGGATCATCGTGAGCCCTCCGGCGCGCTATCTCCAGTATCGGCTGATCCTCAGGGCAGAAGACTCTGCCACCAGCCCTGTCGTGCAGCAGATAAGGATTTCACACCAACCCCAGAATCGCCAGCCGACCTGTTCTCTCAAGTCGCCGAAGGCAGGCGACTGGCTATCAAAGAAAGAGACGATCAACTGGCAAGGGAGAGATCCCGACAAAGACACCTTGGCCTATGAAGTGGCGACTTCCAGCGACCTGGGCAAGACCTGGAAACAGCTCGAGCAGGATATCCGAGAGAACAAGTGCGAATGGGACACTGGCGAGCAAGAGGACGGTCGCTATCTTCTGAGAGTGACGGCCACAGACGGTCTGAGCGTACCCGCCGATCCTCGGAGCGCTGAGGCCTCGGTGGCGATCTGGGTGGACAACACGCCGCCGGAGATAGGCATCTTCAAGAGTTCTCTGTCCGTGGGTGACGACAGACGTGCCAGGGCCACCGGCTGGGCACGCGACGCGCTGTCGCCGATTCGGAGTGTCGAATACCGCGTGGATGGCGGGAACTGGAAGTCGTTGCCCCTGACCTCCGTCGAAAGCTCACTCGCGGGCGAGTATGTTACTGATCTATCTGTCGCCACCGAGGTGCTGGAGGCCGGCTCTCACTCCTTGGAGTTGAGGGCCTTCGACGCGGCCGGTAACGTAGCCACCGATCGAGTCTCTGTCACTGTGGAGAAGGAGACGGAGGGCGCGGCAAAGGAAACACCGGTATCAGCGGCCAGTCCGGCGCCCGCTGGATAGCCGACCTTCCAAGTCCTCACCGGCCGCGGCGCGCCCGCCCGCGGCCCCTCCTCCAAAGGGAGCGAGGGAACCAGGAAGAGGGAGCCGGGGTGCCCGACGGCCCCCGCGTGAGCCGCACGTAGACATCTCGTGCAGTATCCTGATCCACCGCCAGCTGGCCCTGCCCGATCCGAAACACGTAAGAGGGGAACTTCTGCAGCAAGGTTATCGGGGTTCCCGGGACCACGCCCATTGCCAGCATTCTCTGCAGCATCTCCGGCTGACGGCCGTGGATGTAGGCGACCACGCCCCCCTGTCCCGGGGCCAGGTCGGACAGCGCGGATACCACCTTTCCTAGCTCCAGCGCGCCCGCCCGGCAGCACTCGCCCGGCGGAATGGAGCTTCCGTGCGGGCAGAACTTGGGGTGGCCGAGAAGCGTGCATATCTGGTCGTCAATTCCTCTTCGCAGAAGATGCTCGAACTTACACGCCGCCTCGGTTGCAGCGCTTTCTCCCAGATTGATCACGTCCACCAGCAGCCGCTCTGCGAGTCGCTCCCGCCTCACGACTGCGGCTGCCTCCCGCTCGCCCTCCTCGGTCAGCGATATCCGCCCGGATTTCTCCTCTATCAGCCCTTCTTCCACCAGTTCACTCACGGCCTCGCCGCCGGCCTCGCCCTCGATCTCGCCAATTGGCTGTGAGGTGTCGTTACGTTCTTCTCGTCTGACCCACAGCGCGGCAAGGATTTCCTCAGCGCGTTCGCTCAGTTCCATTTCAGGCATCAGATCTGCACTCCAAGATTAGTCAGCACTAAGTTGAGCACGAACCCCACGCCCAACGCGAACGGGAGAATGACCGCGGCCACCCCGGCGCCCGTGCGCCAGCCGCGCTCCCTGACCATCACCAGGAACTGCGCGACGCACGGCACGAAGAGGGTGATCGTCACCATTGCCACCACAAGCGGCACCCCGGATATTGCATCCGGGGAATTCGCGACATCGAAGATGCGGGCCGCGCCGTAATCGCGGCGGAAGAAGCCGAACAAGAACGCCTCGGCCGCCGAATCAGGCAACCCGATCAGGTTCACCGCTGGGCGGAGGGCGGCGAGCGCGAGCTGGAAGAGGCGAGTCATCTCCCCGATCCAGATGACCACGCTGGCCAGCAGGAATAGGGGTATTACCTCGGCCGTGTACCAGCGCAAACGCGCGAGAGTTTTGGTCACCACATTGCGCAGCGACGGCCAGCGGATCGGTGGAATCTCCAGATAGAACCGGGCCGCCTCCCCGGGCAGCAGGCGCGCCGCCAGCAGGCCGGAGAGGAAGAAGACGGCCAGCACCACACCGCCCCATATCGCCAGACCGACAGGATGGCCTGACAGTAGACCCAGAATCACCCCGAGCTGGGCCGAGCATGGAATCGCCAGCGCCAGCAGGAAGGTCGCTATGAGTCTCTCGCGGCGCGTCTCCAGCACACGCGTGACTAGGGTCGCCATGGTATCGCAGCCAAACCCCAACACAATCGGTATCACCGCTCGTCCCGACAGTCCGATGCGTTTGAACAGCCGGTCTATCAGCAGCGCGAGACGCGGCAGGTAGCCGCTGTCCTCCAGGACCGCGAACATGAGGAAGAAAGCTCCCACCAGGGGCAGCACGATCGCAAGGGCATATCGCAGCCCAAGAGTGATCAGGCCGTACTCTCCGACGAATAGGCTCGACCACGTCGGCGACGGGAGCAGCCGCTCCACGAACCCGGTCGCCGCGGGGTTGACATAGCTCTCGAAAACACTCTGCTCCAGGAAGTCCACCACCACACCGGCGCCCACGCGCCCCACGAAAAGATAGAGCCCAAAGTACAGCACCGCCGCCAGAACCGGAATCCCCGCGAGGGGGTGTATGGTTAAGCGTCCCAACAGTTCACTGAAGCTCGGACGGATGCGGCGCGATTCGCTGCGCAGCACCCTGTTTGTAATCCGCGCTGCCGCTTGCTGGCGCGCCACTGAGATTGGAAAGGCAAGTGGCTGATTGTTCTTCGCCTCCGTCTCTCTGACGATCTGCTCGAGTTCGCCCACTGCCTCGGCGTCGGTCCGGCGCACCCGGTCCCACATCCCCTGCTCTCGCTGCAGGAGCAGCAGCGCGACCGCCCTCCGCGCGAACCCGTAGTCTCCGCGCAGCCGTGCTGTGATCCCCGATATCGCGGATTCGATGGGCTTCGGATAATCCACGAGAGAGTGAGCAGGCCGAGGCGCCTCTTCGGTCAGTAGCGTCCGCAGCTTGTCCATACCGACACCGCTTGCCGCGGCGGTCGCCACTACCCGCACTCCCAGGTCCGTCGAGAGCGTTTCGGTGTCTACTCTGAAGCCCGCGCGCGTGGCCTCATCTATGATGTTCACATCGAGCGCGACCGGAACGCCCGCCTCTATTAGCTGGAGAGTCAGTGGCAGTGACCGACGCAGATTCTTCGCGTCCATCACGTGGAGCACCAAGTCTGCGGGTTCATCGAGCAGCAAGTCCCGTGCCACTCGCTCCTCCTCCGAGAACGGAGTGAGCGAGTATGCGCCGGGACTGTCCACGACTTCCAGCAGCATCTCTCCGATTCGCGCCTGCCCCCTCGCAACCTCAACGGTGGTGCCGGGGTAGTTGGAGATAACGGTATAGACGCCGGTGAGCTGGTTGAAGATCACGCTCTTCCCGACGTTGGGGGAGCCGAAGAGCGTCAGCCTGCGGCTCTCGGCAGGGGAAACCAGCCGACAGCCCTCGCAGCCGTGCCCGCAGATGCGGCCCCATAGTCCGCGCACCAGTTCCCGCGGCCGTACCGTCACGAACCGCACCTCACCGGCGCGCGCTCCGAACCCGGACGCCGTCCGCAATCTGCGGCCCGAGCAGCTGCCTGTCGCCGGCGACCTCCAGCACGACCGATCCGTCGAGGGGCTCCCGCGCCTTCACCTTCACCCGCGCCCCGGGCAGCAGCTTCCGCTCGGTCAGATAGCGCACCACCTCGGACGTTTCATTCTCCAGACGCACGACCATCAGTGACCGATTGAGCGGGGCATCCAAGAGACTTAGGCTCTCGTCCTCCGCGTCCGCGTCCAGCGGGTGCCCATGAGGGCACTTCTGCGGCCCGCCCAGCACACGGGCCAGACGGCCCTCGAGCGCGGGGGAAACGGCATGCTCCAGTCGGCAGGCCTCGTCGTGCACCTCGTCGAGCGGCACTCCCAACACGTCCGTCAGCAGCCTCTCTGCCAGGCGATGACGCCGGATCACCTCGTTCGCGCGCTGCTCGCCGGCCGGCGTCAGAGCGATATCCCGATACCGCCGATAGGTGACTAATCCCAGGTGCGAAAGCCGCCTGAGCATGCCGGTCACGGAAGCGGGTTTGACATCCATATGCCGTGCCAGCCGGGTGGTGGAGACTCCCTCGACAGTCTTGCCGAGCTTCCTGATCGCCTCCAGGTACTCCTCCACTGATTCCGAGAGTGCCGCTGAAGATGGCACCGCGGGCCTCCTTTAGGGTAGCCAATGTTTTCTTTTAGGGTCACCTAACATCGTACCACGGCCGGCGGGTATGTCAAACACAGTCCACGCCGGAGTATGGCGGGCCGGCCAGATTCCTGCTAAGGTGTCTATCGCATTGTGTGCTGGGCAGCACTGCCCCGGAGGAGGGAAGCCCTGGACGACCGCGAAGTAGGTGAGCTATGGGATCAGAACGCCGACGCGTGGACGCTGCTCGCCCGCATGGGATGCGACATCTACCGCGACTACCTCAACACGCCAGCGTTCCTCAAGATGCTGCCCGATGTCGAGGGGCTGCGCGGGCTGGATGTCGGCTGCGGTGAGGGCCACAACACTCGGCTGCTGGCTCGCCGCGGCGCGGAGATGACCGCCGTAGACATCGCGCCGAAGTTTCTGCGCCACGCCCGGGAGAAAGAAGATGAAGAGCCGCTGGGCATTCAGTACCTGGCCGCGAGCGGCGCCGCTCAGCCATTCGCAGACGAGTGCTTCGACTTCGTGGTTGCCTTCATGAGCCTCATGGACATGGCCAGCCAGGACGCGGCCGTACATGAGGTACACAGAGTTCTAAAGCCGGGCGGCTTCTTCCAGTTCTCCATCGTCCACCCGTGCTTCTGCACCCCGCGCTTCAAGGTGGTCCGTGACGAATCGGGGAACCGCGTGGCAATCGAGTGCGGCGACTACTTCGACCAGCCGCCCGGGCGGATTGAGGAGTGGATCTTCGGGGCCGCCCCGGAAGAGCTAAAGCGCACGCTGCCGAAGTTCCGCGTCCCTAGGTTCTTCCGCACCCTCAGCAGTTGGGTGAACATGCTCGTGGATCCGGGCTTCGTGATCGAGCGTCTCGGGGAACCCTACGCCGACGACGAGGCCGTGCGCCGGTGCCCCCATCTCGCGGGTACGCGAGTCGCAGCCTACTACCTACACGTCCGCTGTCGAAAGTCTTCCTGCTGACGGAAACGGCGGGATGGACCACTCAGCCCATCCCGCCGCTGAGTACTAGCCCGGTTCTCGCCTAGTCCGGCGGCCGGAATCCTCGCTCAGGCGCTTCTTCCTCTTCCTGCATCTGCCCGCGCGGCTCCTCGTCTCGGTGTTGACGCAGGCGATCCCGCCTGAACTCCAGCCGGTTGTACCGCACCGGCCGCACCACATAGCCCCGGAACAGCTCCATGTGGATCACGCCCTCCTGGTAGACCAGCGCCGAGCCGATGATTCCCCCGCCGTGCAGCTCGTAGAGCGTCCCCGCTCCCGGAGTCGGTTTGCGGGTCTTCTCGGCCCGAGTTATACCGTCGAGCCACCTCCGTATCCGCACCGAATCGGGAGCCTGCTCGCGGCCTCGGCGATCGAAAGCATCAATCACATAGGACTCCAACAGCTTTGGCCAGAGCGTCCGGAAGACTGTTCGTGAGCCGAACAGATCGGCTGCTATGATCTCGCTTCCCATACACGCCACTACCCCGCGCGCCTTCCGGTGGTCGCGAGCGAAGTCACCTAGAGCACGGGTATAGGGCCTCATCCTATCCTGCACCTCCTCGCTCTCCCGGACCGACCGCAGGGCCCCCGTCTCGCTCGGCGCGTTCAGCCGACTCTGCTCCGCGGCCACCTCGGACCACACCGCGCCCTGATCGGCCCGCTGACGCGCCTTTCGCACCTCGCTCCCGACGAGCGCTCCCGCGCTGCTGAAAGCATCGGTCTTCGCCACCCAGCGGCCCTGCTCGACACAGTAAACGGGGATCACCAGCTCTGCGCCCGGCGGTACGACCAGGTCATCCCCCGCTATCCGATCCTGCTTCGCGCCGAGCAGCATCTCGCCACCCATGATGAACACTGGCTCGTCCGCTCGGCTGATGAGCCGTACCCGGTTGACCTCTGCTGGCTTCAGTTCGGCAATCTCCAACAGACCGCGCTCGATGGCCTCGTCGAGCGTTAGCTCCAGGTCAGGCACGATCACGCCGTCCGCGAACAGCGGGTAGAGGGAGAGATTTGCGTGCCGCTCCGGCGGCCCCACCTGCAGCCGCGAGGCGTACGCGTCGATGGCGTCCGAGGAAGAAGGAGGGCGCACGATGTCCAGCTCGGTCTCCGCTGGCACCGCGTTCAGCGCTGCGAGGAGCACCAGTGCCCCCATCGTGAGCCCTAGCACAACGCGTGTTTTCATTTCCATCACCTCTCATAAGGCGGGCCTCCCTCACCAGGGAGGCCCGCTGGAAAACCGCGCTACCGCACCTCGAGCGCGACTGGCTGAGCCGTCGCCTCAATCTCTGGGTTGTAGTAGCGATACACCCGGGAGGCCGGCGTGGCTGCCTTGACCGGGAACTTCGCCCGCAGCCGATAGGAGAACTCCAGCGGCTTGCGGGAGGCCAGCCGATCCAAATAGATGATAATCTGGCGGGCGGCCAGGCTGTACTTCTGAATCGTCTTCTCCGCAACCAACCCTTGTAGATCCTCCGCCATCACTTCGAATCCCGGCGGCAGCCCCAGGTCTATCACGACCATGTTGCAGTCGCGAGGATCGTTGTTCACTACCCGCACAGAGGCCGTCACGATGTCGTTCGTTGCAAGCTCGGTGCGGTCGTATTCGACATCTATGCTCAGCAGCTCCTGCGCGGGCGGCTTCACCATCTCCCACGGCATGTAGTACTTCGCAACAATCTGGTAGAGCGCGCTGCCCTTCCCGTCGAGCGTGACGCGCACATCGTTCTTCCCCGCTCGAATCAGCTCGCGTGCGTCCACTTGGCGCACCACCTCGTAGTCAGCCTGCGTAATGCGGAAGGAGCCTGCTTTCTCCTCATTGACCTCCACCGTGACCGTGGCGTCAATGTCCTCGGCCGCCCGCTGCAGCGAGAGCAGCAGCGCCTTCAGCGCCCATACCGTCGCCTGTGTAGTCTGCCACGTTCCGAAGCTGTCTTTCGAACGGATCAGATAGGTAATCGCCTTGTTCGTCAGGCCCACATGCCGCCCCGACTTGACCAGCGCGTAGGTTGCGAGCGCCGTCGTCTCCAGATCGGCCGCCCCGTCCTGCGCAGAGGTGAACGTGGGCCCGGCCGGCTTCCAGTAGGCGATGTCGTCCTCGACGATCGCCAGTCGAGCCAGCGCGTCCACCACCCAGCCCGCTCCCGCTGAGTCGGGGGCCGCGCTCAGGAGCGCGTTGGCGATCACCGCAAGTGCATACGAGTCCTCCGCTTCATGCCAGTTTGACTCCAGGTATGTCAGTGCTCGCTGGACGGCCGGCCCCTGATAGCCTGACTCCGCAAGCGCCCAGGCGATGTAGGCCGTCACCCGGAGTGTGTCGGTCTGGCGGTTGATGATCCCCTCCGCGATGCCGCCCTCGTCGCGCTCCCACGTGCCGTCCTTCTTCTGCAGTCCGGCGAGCCAGTTCTGCGTGCGCACGATGAGGTTCTCGTCCACCTCGTGCACCTGGCTCATATCCCTGAACTCCAGCAGCCCGTAGGACGTCAGCACCTTGTGCGCCGGCGGATTCCCGAACCAGGAGAACCCTCCGCCATCCACCTCGAAGGAGAGCAGACGCTGGTACCCGACGTTGATGTACTGCTCCGCCTTCATCTGGATCTCGGGCGTGATCTTCTTGGTGGACTTCATGTAGTCCATCACCAGCACGTTCGGGTAGGTCACGGAACTCGTCTGCTCGAAGCACCCGAACGGCATCCGCAGCATCGAGTCGAGGCCCTCCACTGCCTGGCTGAACAGGCCGGGATAGATCTTCACGAGGATCGTAGACGCCCCTGGGATTGCTTCCTTCGGGATCGTCACCCGCTTCGCCACCGTGCCTTGTAGTCGGTCGTTCCAGGTGTCTCTTCGCTCCTCGCCATCGGGCAGCACCTCGATCCGGCGCTTGATGGCATCGCTCAGGCGCGAGCCCTTCGCATGGACGGTCAGGGCGTTGTTTCCGATCTCCTTCGCGCGAATGCGGTAGTAGACTACGCGGATGTCCGAGGCCTTGATGTCGAGGGACTTCTCCGCCTCGTCTCCCACCAGCTCGAACCACGGCAGTCGTTCGAGAGAGAGCTTCACGGTCTGTGGCTCAGGGAGGTAGTTGTAGACGGCGATCGGAATCGAGATCTCATCGTTCTGCGTCAGCGCGACCGGCAGGTCTATGTCTATGAAGAAATCCTGGAAGACTCGCAGGCCCTCTGTCGTGCTGCCGAGCTGCCCCTGCTGCGAGGACGCCAGCGCCTGCATCCGCCAGGTGGTGATAGAATCCGCCATCTCCACCGTCAGCTTCGCCCGGCCCCACTCATCAGTGATGACCGCGGGGTTCACATACATCGTCTCCGGGAAGAACTGGCGCAGCCGCACCTGCGGTTCCCCTGCCGCCTCGGGCTCCGCGGGCGCCGCCATCGGCATCGCCTTCGCCTCCTCCATCACCATCATGTCGGCCGCCGCGCGGAACCGAGCACCGCCGATACCGCCGCCTCTGCCCCCCACGGCGCGGCCAAGAGCCATGCCCTCCATGACCAGCCCGGGCCGCCCCTCTTTGGCCCACTGACCGATCCCCCGAATGTCATCCCTGGTGTCCCAGCGGCCGTCCGGCCCCGCCGAGTGCAGCCAGCACTGTGTCCGTCGCCAGCGGATGCGATACTTATTGCCCCAGCGATCTCGCAGGTCGCTCCGCTTGAGCAGACCCTCATCCACGAGTAAAGAGAAGTCGGCACTCTCGGCGAGATACTCCCGATGCCGCTCATAGTACGCTCGCAGCGCGCGATCTATCTTCTCCGCATCCCGCGCCATCTGCTTCACCCACACCTCCATCGCCTCGCGCACTCGTTCCTCGTAGGTGTTCACGCTCAGCGTGTGTGGATTCCGCTGCTGAGCGGCCGCAAACAGCACCGCGGCCGCCCGCTGGCGCGTCGCCTCGTTCTCCGCGGGCTCCTCCGCCGCGAACGGCAGACGCCCGCTCACCACACCCTCCGTCGTGAACCCGTGAATCTCGTACCGCGGCTTCAGCAGTTCCTTTTCCAGCGCGAAGTAGATCCGCTCCAGACCCGGCTGCATCTCCTGCAGCGCAAACACGCTCTCATCAACGATGGTCACCCCAAGCGCTGCCTGCACCGCGCGGCCCTGCAGGTCGCTGACCGCGAAGTTCAGCTCGGCCGGGTCGCCGGGGCGATACGTCTCCTGGTTCGGCCGCACCTCCACCACGAGGTCGTCCGCTGGCTCCACATACAGCAGTCGGGTATCTCGGATGATGTTCTCATCCGGCAGAATCTGGTACGCATGAACCTGAAGCGTGCCCTGTATATCGTGCGTCAGCGGAAGCTCGAACTCCGCCCGGCCGCCCGACAG
>CP070816.1:1196088-1208310 GCA_020344235.1 Armatimonadota bacterium | reverse complement strand
CCCCGTCTGCGGCCCCTGTGTTGTTTCCGGTGCTTGACCTTGGACGGCATCAGCATGGTTGCTGTGCTCCTCTGAATCGGCGGCGGATTCCGGGTGGACAGCCTGAATGGCTTCGGGCTCGGGCGGACTCTCGGGGGCGGTCTCAGGTTGCTCGGAGACGGCGGCAGTCTCCTCGCCCTCTGCGGCGGCAACCGGCTGCGCATCCGGTTCGGGCTCGACCTTGCGAACGACACCCACGCGGCGCCATCCCTTGCGAGGCTTGTCCACAGGGGTGGCGGGCCGCTCGGGCCGGGTTTCGAGAGTGGGCGCTTCGGGGAGGATGTCGCCGCGATAGAGCCAGACCTTGACGCCAATATGGCCGTAGGTCGTGCGGGATTCGACGAAACCGTAGTCGACGTCGGCGCGTAGGGTGTGGAGAGGGATCTTGCCGTCGCGGTCCCCGTACCTGCGAGACATCTCGCCGCCCCCGAGCCGACCGGAGAGAAGGACACGGATGCCCTTGGCGCCCATCTTCATGGAGCGCTGTACGGCCTGGCGAACAGCGCGCTTGAAGGCGATACGGCGCTCGAGTTGGGCGGCGACGTTCTCCGCAACCAGCATGGCATCGAGTTCGGGCTGGCGGATCTCCTGGACATTGATGTGGACTTTGCGTTTGACGATGCGCTCAATCTCCGCGCGGATGTCCTCTACTCCGCGCCCGCCACGCCCGATGATGATGCCCGGCCTGGCGGTGTGAAGGGTGAGCTTGAGCATGTTGGGGGCGCGCTCAATTTCGATGCGGCTGATGCCGGCATCCCGATTTCGGCCCCGGGGGCCGGAGCGACTGGCGCCATCGCTGGCGAAACGCCGTCGGAGGAAGCGGCGGACCTGTGCGTCCTCGAGGACCCAGTCTCGATAGGTATCCTTCCGCGCGTACCAGCGGCTGTCCCAGTCCCGGATGATTCCTACTCGCAGGCCGATAGGGTTAACCTTCTGTCCCATCAGTATCTCCTTCGAGTCACTGTTCTTCGTCGCTGAGGACCACGCTGATGTGACTGATCCGCTTGCGGATCATGCCCACGCGGCCGCCCGAGGCGAACCGCCAGCGCTTGATGGTTGGTCCGGCGTCTACGGCGGCGCGGGCGACCCAGAGGTCATCCCGGTCCATGCCGTGGTTGTTCTCCGCGTTGGCAGCGGCGGAGTCGATCACGCGCCGAATGACGCGTGCGGCGCGATGGGGCATCACGTCCAGCAGTGCCTGCGCCTCTTTGAGGGGCAGCCCGTCTATGAGCTGGAGCGTACGCCGCACTTTGTGCGGCGACATGCGAATGTAGCGGGCGATAGATCTGGCTTCCATATTAGCCCGATGCTCCCTTGGCCGACAATCACCTGAGCGTCGTGGAGCGCTCAGTGTGGTGGCCGTGGGCCCGGAAGTGACGGGTGGGTGCGAATTCTCCGAGCTTGTGGCCGACCATGTTCTCAGTTATGAATATGGGCACGTGCTTGCGCCCGTCGTAGACGGCGATGGTGTGACCGATCATTTCGGGTGTGATGGTGGAGGCGCGCGACCAGCACTTCAGGATGCTCTTTTCGCCGGAGGCGTTCATGCGGTCTATTTGCCTCAGGAGTTTTGGATGGACGTATGGTCCCTTTTTGAGCGATCTTGCCATCAGTAGTCGCCTGCCTTATCTGGCGCGTCGGCGCCGGAGGATGAACCTGTCGGTCGTCTTCTTGCCGCGGGTCTTGCGGCCCAGTGTAGGCTTGCCGGTCGGGCTGACCGGGCTCTTGCGCCCGATGGGGCTGCGGCCCTCGCCGCCGCCGTGCGGGTGATCGCGCGGGCTCATGACGACGCCGCGGACGTGAGGGCGCCTGCCGAGCCATCGTCGGCGTCCGGCCTTGCCGAGTTCAATATTGCTGTGATCGGGGTTGCCCACCTGGCCGACTGTCGCGCGGCAACCAAGGTAGACCAGGCGCATCTCGCCGGAGGGCAGCCGGATGGTGGCGAACTTTCCTTCCTTAGCGAGAAGCTGGGCGCCGCTGCCTGCGCTGCGGCATAGCTGGCCTCCCTTGCCGGGCTTGAGCTCGATGTTGTGAACCAAGGTGCCGACCGGGATGGCTTCCAGCGGGAACGCGCAGCCAGGCCGGATTTCCAGAGTCTCGCTGGTGCGAGCCCGGGCGCCAACCCTGGTGCCGGACATGACGAGGTCACCTGGGCGCAGCTCGGCGGGGGCGAGAATGTAGCGCTTCTCGCCGTCGGCATAGTGCAAGAGCGCAATATAGGCTGAGCGATTGGGGTCATATTCTATCGCGGCGACGTGCGCCGGAACCATGTCTTTATCGCGCTTGAAGTCAATCAGGCGGTAGCGGCGCTTGTGGCCACCGCCTCGGAACCGCGCACTGGTCTGGCCCGTGTTGTCGCGTCCACCGCGCTTCGTGAGGCGGCGCAAGAGTCGCTTCTCCGGCCGCTTGGCTGACAGTTCGGACCGCTCGACGGCGGTCATGAAGCGACGGACCGGTGTAGTTGGTTTGTACCGTTTGGTTGGCACGGGTGACTCCTCGGTCCAGAAACGACTAGAGCCCTTCGAAGGCGGGGATCGTGCCCTCGCGCAAGGTCACGATCGCCTTTTTCCAGATGGTTGTCTGGCCTTCGGTGCGGGCGGCCCGGCGACGACGGTATCCACCCAAGCGACGCCGCTTGCCGCGCACTAGCATGGTGTTGACCCGGGCTACTCGAGCGCCGGGGAAGAGGTTCTCGACGGCATGGCGGATCTCCACCTTGTTGGCCTTGGGCGACACCTCGAAGACGTATTTCCTCTGAGAGACGAGGGCGACACTCTTCTCGGTGAGCAGCGGGCGGATCAGAATCTGTCTGGGGTCTTTCATGACAGGCGCGCCTCCAGGCGCGCGATGGCGTCTTTGACTATGACTACCCGCCGCGGGGCCATTATGTCACGGGTGTTAACTTCTGCGGCCGGACGAATGCTGAGACCGGGAATATTGCGCGCGCAGCGCCAGATGATTTCGTTCCGTTCGGCAAGTACCAGCAGCGCGGGCCCCTCAACGCCCAGCGCGGTGAGCATTTCTGCGACGGCCCTGGTCTTGGGCTCAGACAGCTCGAATGGCTCAATGACGGTAAGCTCGCCGGCGCGGAAGCGGGTGCTGAGGGCGGAGCGCAGGGCTTCCGCCTTGACACGGCGAGAGAGGCGCTGGCGGTAGGAGCGCATGCGCGGGCCGCCCGCGACGCCACCACCTTCGCGATGGGGCGGCCGGCGGTCGCCGACCCGAGCGCGGCCCGTTCCCTTTTGGCGCCAGAGCTTGCGCCCGCTTCCGGCCACCTCGCTGCGAGTCTTGGTGTGAGCGGTGCCCTGCCGTGCGGCCGCCAATCCCGCCACTACGACCTGATGAAGGAGTTGCTCGTTGGGGGTGGCGTCAAAGACGTCGCCGGAGACCTCCAGCTCGCCTGTCTGTGACCCTGTGGTGTCGTAGACGGGGAGTGTTGGCATGGTCACTTGCCTTCCTCAGCTTGCGGCGCGGGAGCGCTCGACCCGGTCGGACGCCAGACCACCAGGAGGGCGCCATTGGGGCCGGGCACGGCACCCTCCACGGCCAGCAACGCCTTCTCTTCATCCACCATGTGGACGCGCAGACGTTTGACAGTTGTCCGGGCATTGCCCATATGGCCGGGCTTCTTGGTGCCCTTGAAGACGCGGGCCGCGTCAGTGGCGCCTCCTGAGGCGGGGCGGCGGTGGGACATGGATCCGTGGCTGGCAGGGCCGCCGTGGGCGCCATGGCGTTTCTGAACGCCAGCAAATCCCTTGCCCTTGGAGGTGCCGACCACGTCTACGCGCTCCCCCACCTCGAAGACGTCAACTCCTATCCGATCCCCGATCTGGTATGCCTCGCAGTCGGCAAAGCGGAACTCGGCCAGGTGGCGGCAGGGCGGGATTTCTTTCTTCACCTTCTCCCCGGCCCGGCGAAAATGGCCGGCCCGGGGGCTGTTCAGACGCCGGTCTTTGGAGATCTCTTCGTAGCCGAGCTGGAGCGCGTCGTAGCCTTCGCGGTCAGCGGTCTTGCGCTGGACGACGACGCAGGGCCCGGCCGAGATGACGGTGACGGGCACCGCCCGTCCGTCCTCGGCGAAGAGCTGGGTCATGCCGATTTTGCGGCCCAGCAGGGCCTTCTGCACTGACTTCACGGTCGTCTCACTAGAGTTTGATCTCGATGTCAACACCGCCTGGCAGGTCGATACGCATGAGGGCGTTGATCGTTTCCGGGCTCGGCTCCAAGATATCGATCAGCCGCTTGTGAGTTCGCATTTCGAAGTGCTCCATCGACTCCTTGTCGATGAAAGGAGAGCGGATGACACAGAAGCGATTGATCTCAGTGGGCAGGGGAATCGGCCCCGAGATGCGCGCGCCGGTACGGCGGGCGGTGTCCACAATGCGAACCGCGGACTGGTCCAGCACCCGGTGATCGAAGGCCTTGAGTCGGATACGTATCCGCTCGCCGGGTCCTCTCCGCTCATTTCTGCGCATGTAGTGTCCTCCGAAGTGCTGCGGCCGGTCTCGGCTCTGCTAAGCCCGACCCGCCGGGGAGCTTCTCATTCCAGTATCTTAGCGACGACGCCGGCGCCGACGGTCCTGCCGCCCTCTCGGATGGCAAACCGCAAGCCCTCCTCCATCGCAATCGGTTGGATCAGCTCCACCGTCATCGTCACGTTGTCCCCGGGCATCACCATCTCTCGACCCTCCGGCAAGCCTATCATCCCCGTCACGTCCGTCGTCCGAAAGTAGAACTGCGGCCGGTAGCCCGAGAAGAACGCCTTGTGCCTACCACCTTCCGCCTGGCTCAGTATGTACACCTCGCTCTCGAACTTCGTGTGCGGGGTGATCGTCCCCGGCTGCGCCAGCACTTGCCCCCGCTCCACTTCTTTGCGCTCCACCCCCCGTAAAAGCACCCCGATGTTGTCCCCAGCCTGTCCCTGGTCCAGCAGCTTCCGGAACATCTCCACCCCCGTCGCCACCGTCTTCCTCGACTCCGGATGCAGCCCCACCAGCTCCACTTCGTCCGATACCTTCACGATCCCCCGCTCCACTCTCCCCGTCACCACCGTCCCCCGGCCGGTGATCGTGAACACGTCCTCGATCGCCATCAGGAACGGCTGGTCTATCGCCCGCTCCGGCGTCGGTATGTACTCGTCTATCGCATCCATCAGCTTCCAGATCGGCCCGCACCACTCGCACTCCCGCTTCCCGCACCCGCACTCCAGTGCCTTGGCCGCACTCCCCGCCACCACCGGTATCTCCTCCCCAGGAAATTCGTACTTGCTCAGAAGATCCCGCACTTCGATCTCCACCAGCTCCAACAACTCCGGATCGTCCAGCATGTCCACTTTGTTCAGAAACACCACGATCGAGGGCACGTTCACCTGACGCGCCAGCAGTATGTGCTCCCGCGTCTGCGGCATCGGCCCGTCCGCCGCCGATACCACCAATATCGCACCGTCCATCTGCGCCGCACCCGTGATCATGTTCTTGATGTAGTCCGCATGCCCCGGGCAGTCTACGTGCGCATAGTGGCGCTTATCCGTCTCGTACTCGGCGTGGTAGATCTGGATCGTCAGCCCCCGCTCCTTCTCCTCCGGCGCCGAGTCGATCTGCTCGTAGGAAAGCTCCTCCGCCATCCCCTGCTGCGACAACACGTGTGTCATCGCCGAGGTCAGCGTCGTCTTCCCATGGTCTACGTGACCAATCGTGCCCACGTTCACATGCGGCTTCGTTCGCTCAAACTTCGCCTTGCCCATCGTTCGTAACCCCCTGTTTCGGGCCGTCTGTTATCGGCCCTGACAGTCGGGACGCTTCCCGTGTGCGGCGAGCATCCCGCGCGGCATTATACCTATAGGCGACCGCGTGTCAAGGCGGGAAGAGCCCCTGGAACGCCAGTCGGTTGCTGTCAGTATGCTCGGCAGCGCGTGGGCCGTCTCAGAGCACCATTCTTCGGTGCGAACGAGCGGCTCAATGCAAGCTAGGGCCCTGCGGTGTTGGAATCCGGAACAGAACTGCCCCGGTCCAAGGTTGACCCAAACCGCATCCCGGTTTAGTCTAGTGTCTGGCGCCCATGAGTCCGGCGCCGGTATTGCCTTCGAGCTCCTGGTCCTGGCGTTCCTACTGCATGCCTCCGTGGCAAAGGCAGCGAAACCCCCAGCCTGACGACCGAGCAGTCCCGTGGGCGAACCATAAGCGCCCCGCGGGAGGATCGCCCCAGACGAGATGGCAAACCGCAGCCCCCACGACCACAGGGCCTCTCGCCGCTCGGAAAGGAGCAGCGGGCGGCGGCGGAAGTCTGAGCGCTCGCCGGCCCCGTACCTGGCCGAGCTGCGCAGGCGCGCCACTGCGCGCCTGCGCGAACTCTCCGTCGCGCTGGAAACCGCGCGCGAGGAGTATCAAGCTGCGGCCGCCGAATGCGCGCGCCTCCGCGCTCCAGATCCCGGTGGGCTGCCGGAAGCGGATCCGACCTCTCCCGCCAGCGCCGATGACATACCACAGGGCCTCGCACCTAATGGAGACCCGGGCGCGGTCGAGCTCCCCGTGCCTCGCGTCGCGGCGCTCGAGGAGAAGCTCAGCGAGAGAGAGGAGGCGCTGGCGGCAGAGCGTCAGCAGAGGCAGGAAGTGGAAGACCGGGCGCTTGAGCTGGAGCAGAAGCTGGGCATGGCAGAGGATGCGTTGGCCCAACAGCAAGCGCGTGCGCGCGAACTGGTGGAGCGCGAGAGAGAGCTGGAGGCCCGGCTCGAAAGCGTTCGGACGCAGGCCGCCGACGGCCAGGCGGAGTCCCTGGAGACCGCACGGAACCGCCTGTGCGATATGGAGACCAGGCTGAAGAGTGTGAAGGCTGTGAACGCCCGCCTGCGCGCCGAGATGACGGAGCTTCTGAGCTTCTTGGATGAGCTGAACGGCGTGCTGTCTGCGGCTGCGCGGTAGGCAGTGGGTTTGCCCTCAGACTAGCCAATGTTGAACGGCCCGCTGGACGGCCGCTCTTCGCCTAGCGGCCGGCTCTGGCCGGCAGTTTCCCCGATTTCCCCGAAATCACCCATTATCGCCCCAGGAAGCGGGGGATCGCCTCCAGTTCGTGGAAATATAATGCCAGACAGAGGAGCTGGAGTGCGGCTCTGCGGTTCACGGTACGCGATCTGCTGAGCTAGCACATCGTGTGGTAAGGGAGGCGCTTGCTATGCGCGGCACATTTCCTGTTATCCTCGTGTTGCTCTTGGTATCTCTCTGGCCGGGGGTCGCACCGGGAGCAGTCTACGTAATGTCAGACTTCGAAAGCGATGCCGACCTGGCCCAGTGGGAGCCAACCGGCGTGATCGTGTATTGCCCCGAGCCGTGTGAGCCAACGCCGGCCACGCTTTCCCGCTTCGCGGGCAACGCGACGAGCGGCAGCTATAGCTGCTTGATTGAGATGCCGCCACCCCCGACTTCCTGGCCGGGCATGAATATGGTGAGCCTGCCGATCACCGATTGGTCTTCCTACGATGTGCTGCGCATAGACTTCTACAATCCGAATACCTTCGCGCTGCTGCTGCACGTAGAGATCAGCGACTCCGTACAGGGCAGTGCTTGGGACAAGCGATACTACACGGAGCGGACGGTCGTGCCGGGCGCGAGTACCGTGGAAATCGAACTCAACAATCTGCCGCGCAACGACGGCACGGGCAATGTGGACACGGCGAACATAGACCGATTCCTGTTCTATGGTTCGGGATTCTCGACTGAGACGAGTATGTACTGCGACTACGTCCGGCTCGAAACTGTCGAGGATGATCCGTGGGTCGATGCTGCAAGCAGTATCTACAAGTTCGACTTCGGAACGGCCGACTCTCCCCGCTGGCCCGACTTCTTCCGTGTCACTGCCTCCGACACCTATCCGGTCCCTGGCGGATCTTGGGGCTGGAGCGACAGCGCATACCGCAACCACGGCGACTACGGTGGGCCGGACAAGCTCTGCCGCGACTTCGTGCAACCTATCCCTTGCTGTCCCACGGGGGATCCTTTGAATTTCCGCCTCGATCTGCCCAACGGCGACTACACAGTCTACCTGGTGGCCCGCTCCGGCGAGAGCCATGCGATGCCGGTCTTGGATTGGGAAATCTGGGCAGAGGGCGTGCAGAAAGTCAACGTGCCGATGGACTCAGCCATCTTCTTCAGCACCGACTACTACTATCGCGGCCTGGACGAGGACTACCCGCTGAGCACCTCCTTCTTCGAGAAGTTTGTGGATGCCCAGTTCCCGGCCTACAGCTTCACCACCGGAGTGGCCGACGGTGCCCTGAACCTATCCGTCTATAGGGGCTGGCTGTACATGCTGATCGTCTACCCGACCGACTTGGAGGCCGAGATGGGGCCGCGCATTGCGGACTTGGAAGCCGCCCGCCGCGCCCAGTTCGAGAACGACTACTACGTCAACTCTCCTCAGCAGCTCAGCTTCACTCCCACGTCGGCGGAAACCGCGCGCGGGTATGCCGCATGGCCGGTGCCTACGCTGGACCCCTGCTACCCGGATACCCTCCCACCCGACCCCCGCCCCGCGCTGATGCTGACCGGCGAGGCCTGCCAGGGCGAGTCGCGCGCCATCAACCTGGCCATCCGTCCGCTGGGCGATCTAACGAACGTCTCGATAGAAGTAAGCGACCTGAATGACGGAAGCGGCCACCTTATCCCAAGTGCGGCCGTCGACTGCCAATACGTGCGCTACCTGCCAACGCCGAACGCCGAGTTCTTCACTCCGGTACTGTATTGGAAGCCGCATCTGCTGCAGAGCGACTTCCCGATTGACGTGCCCGAGCAAGTAACGAAGCAATTCTGGGTGGAGATCAATGTTCCCGAAGGAGCCGTCGGAGGCACCTACACAGGCACGGTAACGGTTCACACCTCCGTCGCAGACCTGGCCGTGCCGCTCACGCTGACGGTCTGGCCGTTCCAACTCGATGCTGCGGACGACATGTCCTATGGCTGGTACTACACGTCACCCGAGGACCGCTATTGCCTCAACACTCTGTGGTTCCCCGACCAGGCCGGGGCGGCCGACGAAGTTCTCCGCCTCGACTTCGCGGACATGAAGAAGCATGGCTACAACTCGATCCAGTTCCCGAGCCCCGGCTGCTCCTCCATAGACCCCGATACCGGCCACGTTGGGACGCTGGACATGAGCCGGCTGGACGGCTATGTCGCCGCCATGGCAGACACCGGATTCGGCGGAGCGTGGAAGGGACAGGTTGGCACGCTGAGCGTAGCCAACCGGATTCTCGGCAGCAGCTCAGTGAACGAGTTCGACGCCAACTTCGACGCCGCGTTCAAGGATGTGCTGGCGCGGATGGTCGGCTGGAGTGACAACGCCGGTGTGCCGGTCGTCATGTATCTGGTGGACGAACCGCGTGAAACCGGCATCCAGTCTTGGAACCGCAACCTGGCCGACACCCTCAGCTACTGCGATCTCGCCGATCAGGTGCCGGGGGTAGTGAGCACGGTCACCGTAATGTCAGACAGCGACGACGGCCTGGACTACGCGGTGATCGCCGACAACACGGACATCGTCCAGACCCACCCCTGGGACAATTCCGCAGGATTGATCGATCGCGGACTCTCCCAGGCCAAGCCGGTCTGGTTCTACAACACATGGGATGAGGATATGTGGAGCCAGTATCGCTGGGGAGACCTCCGTTTGATCTACGGATTCTACCAGTACAAGGTGGGAGACGGCTGCTGGGAGTGGCACTTCGACTGGCTGGACGGGGACATGTGGGACCCGTCACCCTACAGCCCTTTCAACAATCAGTGGCACTTCACGTATCCCTCCCCCGACGGCCCCGTTCCCACTCTCAAGTACGAATGGGGGAGTCAGGGAATCACTGACTACCGCTATGCGGCCACGCTCGCTCGCGTGTCCGCTGAGGCCCGTGTTTCCGGTGACGCAGACCTGGTGACCTTGGCCGACCAGGCGGACGCGTTGCTGCAGTCGCTGCTGGATGACACCCCAGAGTATCCCGTGCATTCCAACGAGCATTTCGGCGGACTTACGGAGGGGCCCTCGTATCTTCCCGATCTGGAGTCAGCGCTGGACGATTACCGGCGACAGATGGCGGAGCTTATTGTCACCTTGATGAACACACCTCTGAGCGCTGATTGCGAGATCGTGGAGGTGGGACTCCCGAGGAGCCTGAGATGGGAGGAGACCGCGCAGGTTGCCATGACGGTCCGGAACAACAGCGGCGAGACTTGGAGGGCAGCGGAGGGCTACCAGCTCGTTCCTGCAGGCGGAGCCGACCATTGGGGAATCGGCTCGGTGTCGCTCGGGGAGGACGTCGCTCCCAGTGAGGAGTACTGCTTCCAGGTCACAGTAAGCGCCCCGGCCTTCACTACGCTCGCGTATCCGGCCGGGGCCGAGCAGAGCGACCCGGGAGAGCTAGCCGCCCTGCCCTGCGATTGGAACCTGGTCCGGGGCGCCGACCCGGTCAGCGGAGGGACGGTCACGCACGATATCGTCGTCAGCCGCTTCCCGGATGATCAGCCGGGCTCCCGCGGCGAGTGGGCGCGCTTCTACATAGAGCAGTGCGCGGGCCGCGTGCCGCACATCGTCCTCGGCTTCCCGGACGGGAGCTACGGACCCCAAGTGCGCGTGAGCCGCGACCAGATGGCCGTATTCATGCGACGCTCAATGAAGATCCCCAAGGTCGCCTGGGCCGACGTGGCCGAGGAAGATCGGTTCAGCGACGTCGGCGAGGACTTCTGGGCGGCCGGCGACATCTACGCTCTGGTCGCCGCGGGCGTCGTCGAGGGCTATACCGGTGGGGTCTACCATCCGTACTTAACAGTGTCGCGAGCGCAGATGGCGGTGTTCGTCGCGCGCGCCACGGACTACTTCGGGGATAAGGCGAGCTATCGGGATGAGGATAACGCGTCCCTCGTGCAGGATGACGTCTTCCCGGACGTCCCGGCCGGACTCTGGTCTGACGCCGAGATCAAGTGCTGCGTGGACAACGGCGTAGTCAGGGGCTACCCTAACGGACGCTACGAGCCGAGCTTTACGGTCTCCCGCGACCAGATGGCTGTGTTCGTCTGGCGGGCCTTCATCATGCCCACAAACGTACCCATGATACTGAGCGGCCCGGCGATCACCGCGACCAATCCGCAGACCGCCGCCTCCCAGGGCTCGCCTTCCCTCAACAGCGCCCCGGCGGCCGATCCCGGATACGCCTATGTCCTCTTCGACGCGTTCCGTCTCGACGCCAGCTTGACCGGCGCTGACAGCTTCTTCGACGTATCCTTCGCTCTGCGCAGCGCCGCGACGACCACTGTCACTCACACTGTATCGCTGACGGCATCCGACCTCACCGCGGCTCGCGCCGCTGCCATTGCCAGCGGTGTTCCCTACTACCCGGTGTCCTGGGACATCCCCTCCGGCATCTCCGCGGGTGACTATACCCTCGTCGTCAAGGTCGAAGACGTAGACAGCACCATGCTCGAGGTCGCCCGCCAGGTGGATTTCACCATCACTCCGTAGCCCCTCGATCTAAAGGCCGAGACAAGAAAGGGCCCGCCCTCCCGATGGAGAGGCGGGCCTTCCGCGTCGCGCATCCGTACCAGCTTACTTCTCGACTATCGTCTCCTCGACCGGCACACCCAGGTGACGCCCGCCGGCTTCAAGATGCACGAGCACATTGTCGCCCGGCCTGAGGGAAGCAACCGAGACCGCTTCTCCCTCTGGGTTGGTGAGGTATATGGTCTCGGCGTTCTGCATGACGAGGGAGAGCGCGCGGTCGCCCGCCTGTGCCTCCACCAGCACGAGGGGGCGGCGCTCGATCTTGTTGCGGCCAACGTAGCCCACCGATGTCTGGCCGTCGTGCCGCACCAGGAGCACCTCGTCTCCGGCCTTCAGCTCGGACAGATAGGTTGTCGTTCCATCTGCGAGCATGATATACGCATGCACGGCTCCCGCGTTCACGCGGAAGGGCCGCGGGTTCAGGAACTCGGTCTCCAGACTCTCTGAGTGCACGAGGAAAAATGCCTGACCGCTGTTACCGACCAGCATCCCCTCCCCCCGGCCCATGGTGGTGCAGGTGTCCACACAGGCCCGGTCTCCCATTCCCAGAACCTTGATGGCGGTAATCTCAGCTGTGGTCATCTCCAGCCTGGGGGATATCCCGTGTACCTCGGTCACTGTCCGATGCAACTCCTCCGGGTCCCGGGT
>CP070816.1:1175160-1195988 GCA_020344235.1 Armatimonadota bacterium | reverse complement strand
GGGGGACCGTTTTCAGCGTGGCCGTCACCGGGGACGGGACAAGCGAGATCGAGGTGTTCGAGGGAAAGGTGGGGATCACTGGGCGCGATGGGGCGGCGACGACGCTCACCGCCGGCTCTCGTACTGCGATAGCTCCGGGCCAGCAGACGGTGGAGACGCAGCCGCTGACCCCCGCGGAATTGGAAGAGTGGCAGAAGCACGCTTGCCTGATCGGGCCCTTCCTGGAGGTCGCCTCGCCAACCGATGGCGTGCTGCTGGATGAGGGTTCATGCGCGGTCTCGGGGCGAGCGGAGCCGGGGTCTCCGGTGTTCGTGAACGGAAGCAGAGTGGAGCTTTCCAAGAAGGGCGAGTTTTCGGTCACGGTGCCGTTGGCGGCCGGGGTGAATACCATTGTGGTGACCGCCCGGGATGCAGCGAACCGTGAGGTGACGGTCGTCCGAACAGTGCCCCGGGTGGCGGACCTGGAGAGCGACTAGCCGCGGCCGAGCGCGGGGGATATCCGGGCGCCAGGCCGGTTAGGTCGGCTTCGGCGATGTGCTTGGCGTACTCCTCTGGGTGTCTCGGCCCTCTTGACTTTCGAGGGGCGCGCGCTGTATTGTCTGGCGAAAAGTCGTCTGGTCTGCAGGCGAATGGGTGACATTCTGGTATGCGCCGCGCGGGGGGTGCAGGCATATGGCAGAGGGTCGCCTGGATGGAGGCGACCGGCGGGATCGGCCAGGCCCCGAGACGCGGATCGCGTACAGGGAGGCGAGGCCGCCATGTTGCTCTCTTCTGCCCGATTCGCAGCCATCCGGTATCTTGCATCACACGCTGCACCGTTCCTCCTGAGCCAAGCCAACGACCGCCGCATTGCACTGCTTACGCAGGTGCTGGAGCGGATGGCCCGCACCGAGCATCACAAGGCTCAGCTCAGGTATCTGCGAAAGCTGATCGGGGATAGGCATCCCGCAGTGGGCCTGGCGCGGCGCGTGCTCTCACTGCACCCCAACGCGCGGCGAGCGGTGGTCAACTCGCTGGGGGTCAATGCGACCTGGTTGGGTGACGCGGAGCGCAATGCCTTCGCCGCCGCGCACGGGGTCAACCCTCCGTTTCTGATAGTGATCAGCCCCACAACGCGGTGCAACCTGCGCTGCCTGGGCTGCTATGCGGGGGAGTATCCGCGCGAGGCGGACCCGCTGTCATTCGAGGTGCTGGACCGCATTGTCTCCGAGGGGAAGGAGATGGGAGTGTACCTCTATACCATCTCCGGCGGCGAGCCGTTCCTGCGCCCCGACCTGCTCGATCTGTACGATAAGCACCGGGACTGCGTCTTTCTCGTCTATACCAACGGCACGTGCATAGACGATAAGACGGTGGTGCGCCTTCAGGGATGCGGCAACGTTGCGCCCGGCATCAGCCTCGAGGGCTGGGAGGAACAGACGGACTTCCGGCGCGGCAAGGGTGTCTATCGAAAGGTGATGGAGACCATGGACGCCTTGCGCGAGGCGGGCATCTTGTTCGGCTTCTCGGCGACCGCAACGCGGCTGAATGCTCAAGTCTACTACGACGAGGCCTTCTACGAGCATATGATCGAGAAAGGATGCCTGTTTGGTTGGTTCTTCATCTTCGTGCCGGTGGGCAAAGAGAGTTCGACCGACCTGATGATAACGCCCTCGCAGAGAGACAAGCTGCGCCAAGTTGTCTATCGCGTGCGGCAGACGAAACCGATATTTGTGGCGGACTTCTGGGACGACGGGTGTCTCACCGGTGGATGCATGTCGGGGGGGAGTCTGTACTTGCACGTCAACTACCGGGGCGATCTGGAGCCCTGCGTCTTCATGCACTTCGCGGATGATAACATACTGGATATCTATGAGCGGGGGGGGCATCTGTGGGACGTGCTCGACACCCCGCTCTTCCGCCGAATCCGGGAGGTGAACCGGCGGGACCCGAATCCGCTGCGACCGTGCCCGATCATTGATCACAACGAATGGCTGGAGGAGGCGCTCAGGGGCACCAACGCGCAGCCGACACACCCGGGCGCCGAGGACATTGTGGGCCGTTTGGCGCCTCAGGTGCGTTCCTGGGCCGCGGAGTATGCGAAGCTGGCCGACTACGCCTGGTATCACAGCGGGCAGTACGAATGGGCCCAGCGCAAGGGCGATCCTCTATGGAACCACAAGGGCTCGCAGCAGGCCAGCAGCGGAGGTCGGTAGCACAGGTCTCCTGGAAGAAGGACAGAGATGCGAGTTCTGCTGGTCTCGCCGGACCGCAAGGATGTGGTAGAGGCCCGTTCTCGGGGGAGTCCGCGACTGAAGGCGCCCTTTCCCCCGCTCTCGCTGCTGCAAGTGGCGGCCCTCACACCGCCCGAACACCAAGTGACGCTGGTGGACGAGGCGGTCGAAGACGTGGATTTCGGCTTCCCGTGTGATCTGGCGGGGATAACCGCGTTCACCTCATCGGCCCCACGCGCCTACGATATCGCCAGTGGTTTTTGCAAGCGGGGCATCCCGGTGGTCATTGGAGGGATGCACGCTTCAGCTTGCCCGGAGGAAGCGCTGCAGCACTGCGACGCGGTGGTGGTCGGCGAGGCGGAGGGGGTATGGGAGCGGCTGGTTGAAGATGCTTGGGAGGGACGCCTCCAGCGGGTGTATAGCAGCGAGGACTATGCGGATATGAGAGCTGTGCCTGCTCCCCGCCGGGACCTGCTGCGCCGGGAGAGGTATGTTCTAGCCGATACCGTGCAGGCGACCCGAGGGTGTTCGCATGACTGCTCTTTCTGCTCCGTCGCCGCGTTCTTCGGCCGTCGCATCCGCAGCCGGGCCCCTGCGGCGGTGGCGGCAGAGGTGCGCTCGCTGCCGGGCAGGTTGGTAGCCTTCGTAGATGATAATATCACGACTGTGCCGAGCTACGCGCGGGATCTGTTCGAGCGCCTGATAGGCGCGGGCAAGAAGTGGGTGGGACAGGCTTCCACCGCGGTGCTCGGCAACTCGGAACTGATAGGCTTGGCGGCTCGCAGCGGATGCCGGGCCCTCTTCGTGGGTCTGGAGAGTCTCTCTGATACGGCCCTGAAAAGAGTGAATAAGGGATTCAACGTGGTGGGGACGTTCAAGGACACTATCAAGCGTTTGCACGACGTCGGGATAGGCGTGATCGGTTCCTTCATGTTCGGTTTCGATTTCGAGGACGAAGCCGTCTTCGAGCGCACCACCAGATTCGCGGATGAAGCTCACATTGACGTCCCGCAGTACTCGATCCTGACACCGCTTCCCGGGACGCGCCTCCACGCGGAGATGGAGGCGGAAGGCAGAATCATCGACCGCGATTGGTCTCACTACGACGGGGGTCATGTCGTCTTCGCGCCCCGGGGCACCACTCCGGAGAAGTTGGAGAACGGCCTTAAAGCGGCTCTCAAGTACAGCTATTCGCGGGTGGACATACTGCGCCGCCTGTTCGGGGTTTCCGCTCGTCTGCCCTCTATGCTTGCTGTGAACCTGGCGTTTCGCCGGCGAGCTATCCCCTGGGCCACTCGGTCCGGCCGTTGAGATCGCGGACGGGCCTCCTTCGGCAACCCCCTGACCTGGATGGGGGTTCGCCATCCCCGCGGCGATGCTGGGTATCGCGAGCCTTCATAACCGCGGCCCTTCACTGCCTGCGGCTGCGGACATGGGCCGGCACGCCGGCTCCCGATATGGCGCTTTGTTGCTCGGTGATGGAAGGGCGAGCGTCGAATACGCGCAAGACTTCTGTCGGTCGTATCGGCGCGGTGCAAGATGACCGAGACAGCTAGTGCCACATCGGGACGCAGGGACGGCTCGCGCGGACTCGTACCCCTCCTCGTGCTATACCTGCTCGTGCCGGCCGTGATAGCCGGCCTTATGATGTACTATCTGGCGGCTTCGCGGCGAGCGGCGGGAGAGTTCGGCTTCCCGCTCGACGACAGCTGGATACACGTGCGGTTCGCGCAGAACCTCGCGGCAGGGCACGGGTTCTCCTATAATCCCGGGCAGCCGGCCAGCACGACGACCGGGCCCCTCTGGACACTACTGCTGGCCTTCGGCTACCGCGTAACGGGCGAGTATCTGTTCACGGCGGCCGCGTTGAACTGGCTCATCTGCGTGCTGGCTGCGATCACGGCCGCAGGCCTCGCGCGAACTCTGATTCCCAGGAGAGGTTTCGGGGCGGCCGCGGCGCTGGTGGTGGCGGCGACGGTGCCGCTGCCGTGGCTCGCCCTCTCGGGGATGGAGCCTCCGCTTTTCGTGTGGCTCACGCTGCTTGGGATTCTGCTGCACGTTCGGCTCCGGAGGACGCGGGGGCCCGGGACGTTTGCGCCGACAGTCGTCTTCGCGCTGGGGGTCCTGGCGCGGCCGGAATGCGTTCTGCTCTTTCCGCTGGCAATGTTGGATCGTCTGCTGGCGGGGAGATATGAAGGGTGGGGGAGGGGCTCGGCGCTTTCCTGGCTCAAGCAGGTCGCGATTCACACAGCCATCTTCCTGGTAATCGTGGCACCGCTCGCCATCTATAACTACCGCGTGATCGGTCGCCCGCTGCCGAGCTCCTATTACCTGAAGGCCATGAACTACGGCCCGCTGATGGCGCTGGCGGCGGAGAACGATACCTGGCTCGTGCACTCGCTGGTGGTGGCGCCGCTGAAGGAAGTCGGGTCGCTGATGGTGATGTGGGCGGGCAACAACGTCATGTTGATCGTTCCATTGCTGTTCGGCGTGTTCTGGATTGTGCGGCATTCGGGCGCTCCGGCGCGCGCAGAAGAGCGATCCTACCTCATACCATTGATCCTCATCGTGCAGCCTGTAGCATGGGGGATCGCGACCAACTTCCACCGCGCTCCCGACTTCCAGGGACAGCGCTATTTCGCCAACCTCGGACCGCTCTACGTGATCATCGCGATGGCCGGCCTGTGGTGGATAATAGAGCGCGTGCGCCCCGCTTGGCGGCGCATTCTCTTGCCCGCCGCGCTGGGGCTCGTGCTGATCGCTTCTCTCTGGCGCCAGCCGGCCTACGCAAGACTCTACGCCCACAACGTGAGCGATATCACCAAAATGCAGGTGACGGTGGGGCGCTGGGTCAGGGACAACCTGCCAAAGGAGTCCTACCTCTGTCTCAACGATGTGGGCGCAGTCGCGGCCATCACGGGGTGCCGCGTGCTGGATACGCAGGGATTGGTAAGCCCGGAGACCCTCGCCTCCCGTACGCTGGAACTCGGGCGGGACGGTACCTGGCGCGACCGTTCGCGGCAGGTATTGTGGGGTGAAGAGCCCGATTACTTCATCATCGTCACTCGGCCGGGGCGAGTGCCCGCGCCCGGGCAGAGCCCGCTCGCATCGAAGGAGCTGCTCCTGATCAACAACGAGGACAACATCACATCAGGCGGGCCGGTCATCGCCCTTTATGAGACCGTGTGGTGTAGGTATGCGCGCGAGGCAAGCGTTAGTCAGGCCGGTGCGGCCGTGAGGTGATGATGCCCAGTGGCGGCGTGCGTAACCGTCAGCAGCCAAGCGGTCCATCGAAGCTCGCGGCGGCGGCTATTTGGGTCAGCATTGCAGCCGTCACCGCGGGACTGATTGCATGCTATCTCCTGCTCTCGCGGGGCCTCGCAGGCGAGTTCGGGCTGCCTCTCGACGACAGCTGGATTCACGTGCGTTTCGCTCAGAATCTCGCCCGCGGGGAGGGCTTCTCTTTCAGCCCCGGCGAGCCCACCAGCACTACCACCGGCGCGCTCTGGACTCTGCTTCTGGCGCTGGCCTACCGCGTGACACACGAGCACCTCTTCACCGGGATCGTCCTCAACTGGATCCTCTGCGTGCTGCTGTGCGTGGTGGTTTACCACTTGTCACTAACCCTGGTTCCACGTCGCTGGCTGGCGCTGTCGTGCGCCGGATTGGTGGCCTGCACAATCCCCTTGCCGTGGTGGGCTCTCTCGGGCATGGAGCCTCCGCTCTATGGACTGCTGAGTCTTCTCGGGGTGCTGCTTCACATCAGGCTGCGGCGGGAACGGGGAATCAGCAGCCTGCTCTCGACACTGGTTTTCGCCCTCGCGGGATTGGCTCGGCCGGAATGTCTGCTGCTGTTCCCGCTCGCCATGATAGATCGCGCGCTGGTCCCGGTCCAACCCGAGGGGGCGCGGCACCGGCTCTCGCGCTGGGCCAAGGAGCTGGCCTGGCACACGCCGGTGTTCGCTCTGCTCGTTGCACCGCTGTTCATCTACAACTATCGAGCTACGGGCTATTTTCTGCCCAGCTCGTACTACTCGAAGCTGCAGTGGACGGGAATCGCGGGGGCGCTGACGACGGATCGCGTCTCGTTGTTTGCGGCACTGGTCGTGGGACCGGCGAGAGAGGTGGGGGAACTCCTGCTCACATGGGCGGGAGATAATCTCGTGCTGCTGCTCCCGTTCTTCGTGGGGCTGGGCTTGAGCGTTCGTTGGGCGCGGTCTCCGGGGCCGGGGGCGAACCGCTCCCTGCTCATTCCCATGGTGCTTTTCGTCCAACCCGTAGCTTGGGCATTGGTCGCTGGCTATCGTCCGCCGGGGTTCCAGAGTCAGCGCTACCTCGCCAACCTCAATCCGCTGTTTCTGCTGCTGGGGCTGGTCGGCGGCTGGTGGATCACGGAGCAGGTGCGGCACCTGCGAGGAGGCGCCGCGCGGACCGCTCTGACGCTTGCTGTCTTCGCTGCGTCGCTGGCGGGGCAGCCGGCGGCCGCGATCACCTACGCCTCAAACGTGAGGGACACCACTGCGATGCATGTTGCGGTCGGCCGGTGGGTCCGAGACCATACGCCGCGCGGAGCGCTGTTGGCGGTCAACGATGTGGGGGCAATTGGGGTGATCTCGGAGCATCGGGTCATAGACCTGCAGGGCCTAGTCACCCCAGAGATCTTGCCGCGACGAGACATGGCCCATCGGGCGGCGCGCACGGCGCCGCAGGCGGTGTTCGAGTTCATCGTGGAGCACAGGCCGGACTACCTGATTATCTTTCCCTCGTGGTATCCGGAACTCGACCGGCGCCGCGATCTCTTCACGCCGGTGTTCTCAGTATTGCTGAAGGAGAACATCACAGCGGGCTCTCCCTTGATGGTAGTGTACCGAACGACCTGGCCGAAACCAGAGGAAAAGGGGAGGGATGACACGTGAAGCCGGGCAAGCTTCCGCATGATCTGCTGGCCGCCATGTTGGCCCGCCTGCCCGCGGAGGATTCGCGCGTCATGGTTGGTCCCAGGGTAGGGGAGGACGCCGCGGTCGTGGACCTCGGCGACCGCCTCCTGGTGGCCACAACCGATCCCATCACTTTTGCAGGCGATCTCATCGGCTGGTACGCAGTGCACATCAACGCGAACGATGTGGCGGCGATGGGCGCGGCCCCGCGGTGGTTCCTAGGCACGCTCCTGCTGCCGGAGACGGCGAAGGAATCCGACGTGGGTCCCATCTTCGACCAGATCGCGGAGTCATGCCGGGAGGTGGGGGCGACCCCCATCGGCGGCCATACGGAGATCACAATCGGGATTGACCGGCCGATCCTCGTGGCCTCCATGCTCGGCGAGGCAGTTCGGGATAGGCTGCTCACCAGCGCCGGAGCGCGGCCCGGGGATGAGGTGGTGCTGGCCGGGCCCATTGCGATTGAGGGCACTGCGCTGCTGGCGCGGGAAGCAGGCGCGGCGCTGCGGAGGCAGGGGGTGTCCGGCGATGCTGTCGAGCAGGCGCGGAGCCTGCTCCTGGAGCCGGGCATCAGTGTGGTGCCTGCGGCGCGCGCGGCGGCCCATGTAGGGGGGGTGTCGGCCATGCACGATCCGACTGAGGGGGGCCTTGCGACCGGGCTGAAAGAGATAGCGCTTGCCTCGGGGGTGGGACTTGACATAGACGGAGAGCGGATCCCGGTGCTGGGTCTCACGCGGGAAGTCTGCGCGGCGCTCGACCTGGATGCGTTGGGGTTGATCGCCTCGGGGTCTCTCCTGGTTACGGTCGGCGCCGGCGCCCGCGAGGCCCTGCTGCGCGAGCTGAGCGATGCTGGTGTCGAGGCGGCGGCGATTGGACGAGTTGTTCCCGAAGGTGAGGGCCTCTGGCTGAGAGCTGCGGGAGAGCGGCGGCCGCTGCCGGACTTCCCGCGCGATGAGATTGCCCGCTTCCTCGCAGGCCGGCCAGAGGCGCGCACCTGAGTCCAGCGGGCGATCGGCCGCAAAGAAGAGAGCGCCGCCCGGCGGGGCGGCGCTCCACTTATCCACCGTGCCCGCTTCGGGTGATCTATTGTGCGTCGGTGCCGGCCGCCGGCGGCTGGAGGCTGCGGGGCACCTCCGGCAGGGTGGACTTCTCCCGGTCGGTCATCTGTGCGGCCTCCGTTGCTGTCCGGACCACCTGCGGTGTGAGGAAGACCAGAAGCTCGCTCTTCTCCCGTTTTGAGTTGGTGGAGCGGAAGAGCGAGCCGACGATGGGAATATCGCCGAGAAGGGGCACTCTGCTGGCGCTGCGGTGAATGGTATCGCGCATGAGCCCACCGAGAACGACTGTATAGCCGTCTTTGACGTTTATGGTTGCGTTGGCGGAACGTTGGTTGGTGGTGGGGTAGGTCTCGCCGCCTACCGTGATGGACTCGCCCAATTCGTCGGAGCTTACCGAGACCTCCATTCGTACCATGTCGCCCTGCGTGACGCGCGGCGTTACGTCCACGACGATGCCGACTGACTTGTAGTCCACGAAGGTGCTGGTCGCCCCGAGTCCTGTCTGGTACTCGACAGTTGATCTCGGGAACGGGATGCTCTTGGAGACGTTGATCTGTGCTTTCACGTTGTTGCTGGTGAAGATGCTGGGCGTGGCCAGGATGCGGACGTGGCTGTCGGTGGTGAGCGCGCTCAGCACGGCCTGGAACTCAGGGCCGCTGATGGCTGCGAAGAAGCCCAGTTTCCGGGCCTCCTCGGGGTCGAGACCGAGGCCGAATTCGGTGCCGGTGTCGCCCGTGAAGATGTTCGCCCTGTCGCCGTCGTAGTAAGTGGCAAGTGTGCGGCCGAAGCTCTCCCACTGGAATCCGAGACTGGTGTCACGGGTGAGAAGCACCTCGGCGATGATGGCCCGGATGTACACCTGGGGGGGCAGCACATCCATCTTCTCGAGCATCTGCTGGATCAGATCGAGTTGCTCGGCGGGAGCCGAAACAAGGAGCACGTTGCTGTTGTCGTCCGCGACGATGAGTGCCGTAGTGCCCGGGGTCACCGGTGCCGGCTCCTCCAGGATGATGCTAACCGGCTCGCCGGTGGGAAGTACGGGCTGGGGCACAACTACCATCCCAGGTTCCGGTGGAGACACCATAACCCCCCCTTGGGCTTCCGGAGCCTGTGCAATCATCAACTGATCGGATGGGCTCCGGCCTTCGCCGGGCCCGGCCAGGGGCTCGATCTCCAGCGCGGCCCGCCTGGGGGAACCGGTGGCGTCTCCCGGAGACATCTGGGCTCCGCGCGCTTGCGTTCCTCCGCGGCCGCTGACGCCCCTGGACCGGGTGGGAGTGAAGGGGGTGGGGAGGCGCCCCCCGGCTCGACCTGCTGCTTCTGCTGCGCCGGCAGCAGACTCAAGAGTTTGGGCTTTGACATCCGCGCCCACCAAGGGTGCGACCAGATTGGCCAGCTCACTGGCCATCAGGTTCTGGACAGGATACACGAAGTAGCTGTCTCGCAGGCTCACCGGACGGTCGAGCTGAGAGATCAGCTCTTCGATCTGCTTCTGGTGGAGCGGCGTCGCCAGCACGACCAGGGAATTGGTCCGGGTGTCCGGGTAGCAGAATTCCGGACCGGCTGCCGCCCCCGGCACCACCTGGCCTGGAGTCGGCCGGGCCGGCGTGCGCGTGGGCCGGGCGGCTCTCACGACACGCTGCTCCCAGGGCCGCCGCGGGGCCCGACCGAGGGCACCACCTCGGCTGAGGACGAGGGTGTCCACTAGCTGCGCCATTTCCTCGGCGTCATGGTAATAGAGCTGAAAGACTCGCAGGCCGCCGGAAAGCTCTCGCTCCATCTCGGCGATGATGCGGAGAGCCTGCTGGATGTTGCCGGCCGAGTCTGTTACGATCAGGGAGTTGGTCGAAGTCGGGATGACGCGGGCGGTCTCCGACAGCATTCCTTCTATCCTGGCGGTGACATCGGTGGCATCGAGGTTGGCCAGCGGTATCACTTGAGTGATGAGATCGTCGCCGGCCGGAACGTCCTCGGGCAGTGAGCCGAAACGCATGGGGAGGGGCATCCGCATTGCCTCGGCTCGCGGTACGACCTTATAGCCTCCGCTGGAGGAACGCACCATAGCGAAGTCGCGCACCGCGAGCACCTCGTTGAGGATCTGAAAGGCTTCCTCGAGGGAAACGGGCTCCGGTGAGATCACCGTAAGCGTGCCGGTGACCTGATCGGATTTGACGATGTTGACCCCTGCCTCCCGACTCAACAGCCGAAGGACATGGTCAATGTCCGTGCCGTAGAATTCCATCACAATGTTCTTCTCGCCGCCCGGCCCCTTCAGGACCTTCGGCCCGGCGCTCTTGGGCCTATCGGCGCTGGCAGGTGCGGGGGCGGCCCTCGGGCGTCCGTGGGCCGGGGCGCCTCTGGCGGGTCGGGCGCCCGCATACGCCGGGGCGGAGAGCAGACCCGACAGCAAGATCGCCAGCGCGATTGCCGGCCACACTGCTAGGGGCCCTCTGGTCATCATATTCACCCTTATCTGCCCACCATGGGCGGGCCGTAACCGTCCGTTCATCATTTCTGAGCTACTCCACCTCTGTCGTACCAACGTGGCCGAGGAATAACTGCACGCCGGCCGACGCGCCCGTCTAGCGACGCGTCGGCCGCGCAGGCTTTGCTGGCGACGCCCTGTTGTCCAGCGGGACGACCGGGAATAGGTCGGGGGTGCTGAGAGTGGTTACGGAGGAGCCTGACCTTAGACGTATTCCCTCTCCCGTCACCTCTTCCACCGTCGCTCCCAGAAACTTGCCTCCTACGGGGACGTCTCTGTAGCTGTCACTGCTCTCGTTCTGGAGGATGCCGCGCTTCTCGCCACCAATTGCTATGTAGCCGGTATAGGTCCACCCAGTGAAATCGGGCTGCTTGGTTCGGTTACCGGCTGACTTAGGGGGCTTGATCGGCGGTGGGGTAGGCAGCGGCTTCGATTTCCCCTTCGGCTCCTCGGGGGGCGCGGACCTGCGTGCTGAGAAGATGTTCGTTTGAGACAATTGCCGGTAGCGGCTGAAGTCAACATCATCCGGGATCGAGGATGGAACCGCCGCTATCTCCTGTTCTCCGGCGCCGCTTGCCACTTGCGCGGCCGGGTCGCCGCCGCCGGTGACGCGCGGCCGGCTGCTCCGCAGCGAATAGAGCAGAAAGGCGACGGAGGCGACCAGCAGGACTCCCAACAGCGCCTGTCTTCGGCTAGGCCCGGACATCATCTTCCTCTCCTGCTTTGGCCGCCACGTACGCGGCAACCTGGACGTTGATCTGGAGTTCGGCCCCGGCCCCGCGGCCTCGCTCGATATCGACCTTCTCCACCCAGAGACGGCAACCCGGCTGCTCCAACTCGTAGAGGAGACGCACCGATTCAGCAAAGGTCGAGGTGACCGTGAAGCTCGTTGTGTACTTCAGGCAGTCGGCGAGTGATTCCGGCTCTCCCGGAGGTTTCACGTTGGCAAGACGGATCCCCAGGTCGGAGGTGAGCCTATCTATCTCGTGTACGACTTGGACTTTGACGTTCTCCCGCGGGAACATCAGGCGGCTGACCTCAGCGCGCAGGTCCTCGGTTTCGGCTCTGATCGCCGGGGCCGCCTCGTACATCTTCGCCGCTTCGGCGATGGCTTTCCGAAGTGCAGTCTCATCGCGGGCCAGACCACTAACTCTGTCCGCCATCGGCAGTATCACGGCGAAGGCTAATGCGAAGACGACCAGGGCGACCCCCGCAAGTGTCACCAGCAGCCGTTCTCGTGTGGAGAGCCGCCTCACGTGCCGCCCCTCCTGTCAGCCAGCACGGTCGCCCTGGAAGCAGCCTTACGCTGTATGCCCAGTTCGGCTCGCAGGCTGAAGGTAACCGCCTGACGCTTCTGGCCCCCCTTGGTGATGTCAGCCACATTGAGCAGTTGTGCGTTTGCCACTAGAGGCGAGCCGCCCAGGGCCTGCTGCAGGTCGGCCGCGACGGCCGAACTCGGCGCGCTGCCGCGGACCTCCAGCGACCGGTCCGGCTGCAGAGTGAAGCGGCTCAACACTATCTCGTCAGGCGCGTAGAAAGCGATGGTATTCAGCAATTCGAGCGCGGCATAACGGCTCAGCCGAGCTGGTTCGAGGGCGCCCAACTGGGCCCGGAATCGCTCCCGCTCGGCATCCAGCTCCTCCGCGTACGCCCGTTGGGCGGCTGCGGCTCTGGCCTTCTCTCTCAGTTGGCTCACGGTCTCAGTTCGCCGGGCCAGGGTACGGGCTGCCAGCATGTATGCGCCGGCCATGCCTGCCACCGCCAGCACCGCGGCCAGAGCGCCCACTCGGCGCAAGCGGCGCGCCCGCCGCGCCTGCAGCACCTCTCGCGGAAGCAGCGAGATCGTCCACGCGCTGCGGCCCACCGATCGCAGCCCTTGTCCTATGGCCACGAGGCAGCGATCCGACGTCTGCGCGGACTCCCCGGATAGCTCGGCCTGCGGAAACAGCTCGGCCGCGTCGAGCCGCGTTGGCTCGACTCCAAACTCGGCCTGAATGGCCTCCTTGAGGCCCGGCAGCTCGGCCTCCGCCCCGGCGAGCATGATCCTGGACACGGCCGCGGGGCCGAAGGAGAGGGCGGAGCGACGAATGTCGCCGAGGAGGTTGTCCAGCCACGCCGCGATGCGAGGGGGCCGCGGCTCGCGGTCGAGCAAGCGCAGTCCCTGCGCCCACATGACCCTCTGGGCCTCATCGGCTGTCACTCCCAGGTCCTCCTGGACCGCGCGAGTCAGTTGCTGCGCCGCCAGCCCAATCGAGCGGGTCAGTCTGAGCCGCCCTTGCTCCGAGATGTTGATTGTCGTGGCACGCCGGCCGATGGCGACGGTCACGGTCGCTCCCGCAGGCTCTGCCTCAACCAACCGGGTCAGATCGTCGAGCGCAAGGGCGTCCACTGCCAGCGCAGTGAGTCGCAGGCCGAGTTCCTCGGCAACGCCAAGATACTCCCGGATGAGTTCCCGCTGCGCCGCAACCACCAACACGTCCGTCAGCCCCGGCTCTTCCCTCGAAGGGCCCAGGGTCTGCAAGTCCACCACCACCTGATCGACGGGGAACGGAATATGATCGGCCAGATCGTATCCCACGACCCGCTCCAGGTCGGAACGATCGGCCGGCGGGAATGGGCTGATGCGAGCTGTCACCTGGCGGCGCGGCAGAGCGATGACCGCCTTTCGAGCGCGAATGCCCGCCCTTGTGAGCGCGCGCCGGATGGCCTCGACCACGGGTTGACGGTCTGCGCCGACCTCCCAGCGATAGTCTGCAGGGAGTGGGTGCTCGGCGAATCGAACGGCGCGTATTCGCCCTCGGCTCTCGACGAGCTGAGCGACCTTGACCGCGTGAGATTCGATTTCAATACTGACAGCTCTCGCAAAAGCGAGCAAGGCGCTACCTCCTGGCGATCACAAGCCGCTCTTCCTCCAGCGCCGGCAAGGGCCAATCTTGCTCTGCCTGGCGCACTATCGGCACGCTGTCGGGCCGGCGCCGCACGAGGACGCGCACGGTGCGAAATGCGCGACCGGTCTCTGTCCGCCCCATGGACTCGATGATGAAGGAAGACGACTTGGTAGTGAGGTGATCGATCATGTGCAAGAGCACCTCCGGCCCACCAGCCTGCGTCAACAACAGCTCGGCCACCTCGCTGCGCGATACAAAGGGCCGCTCTTCGCGTTGGGCGACGAGGGCCTCGGCCACTTCCCGTGAGCTTCCGGGCAGAGCGGCCAGCACCTCAGGTGGAGCCGTATTCACGTTTACCTTGCCGTGGACCCAGAGATCTGATTCTACAGTGAGAAGGTCAGCCGCTCTGGCAATGGTCTCGTAGCTCAGGCCGGCTGCTGTGGCGAGCTGGCCGAGGGATGTGTATTCGGTGCCTGCTGCCACCAGAGCGGCGTAGCCGCTCCAGATGCTCTCGGCTTCGTACATGGTGAGAACTTCTCCCAGCTTGCTCATGACGCTTTGGCGGAACTTGCTCTCACTCCAATTCCGGAACTCGTTGACACCGATTCTCCTCTCTCCCGTCGCGCCAGTATTCAGCGAAACCGACTCCACGGTCAAGAGGTCGGCAAGGCCCGGCGACTGCTCATCGCCGAAGAAGAGATTGGGCGTTACGCCGCGCACCAGGAGCAGCTCTCCTAAGGTCTGGAGAGGGCCGTTTCTCGGCAGATACGGCTGCGGAAGCGCGGCGTAGTACTCCTGTTCGGCTCCGCCGGCCTCGGGGAAGTTGCCACTGTCCCGCCAGTCGAGAATCGCCGCCGCCACCTCCGGATCATCCGTCAGCTGCGTGAGCACTGCCAAGCCCACGCGATTGATGTCTATGCGGCCGCACGCGTCTTGCACCCGCACTCGGTAGTATCCGCCGCCGAACCGCTGCGGGAGGTCGAGCGGCGAGTCGCACAGGGGCCCCCAGGTATCGAACAGGGAATCGCTGGTCACGTCGTCGTAGAGCAGAATGGCGCGGGCCTCATGTGCGCCGGCCTCGGCCAGGAATAGTGACTGCATGCGGTCCAGACCGGCGCGGGAGGCGAGCAGCTCCACACGCACGGCTGCCGTGATGCCCACCGCCAGCAGAGTGAGCAGCACGACGGCGAACACCGCGAGGACCAGCACTACCCCGCGTCTGCCGCGCTTGGCGCTATCGCGTCCGAATGGGTACGATCGTCTGATACACATGGTCGCTTTCGCGGGCGTCCCGCAGCACTAGCTCGATGGATAGGCCCCACGGAAGCCGAGGATCGTCCTCCGTCGTCTCCCAGGAGTCCACCCATTGATGTCCATCATAATACCGGAAGGTGAGGCCGACCACCGCGTCGGAGATCAACTCCGGCGCCATCTCGCCGAACTCCCGGTCGGAGCCCAACTCCCAGTCCGAGCCGGACCCCCAGTCCGAGCCGGCCCCCCACTCAGAGGTCGGTTCGGCGTAGCCGGCCGGGGCGAGCCGTATTGTGCGGTAGAGCCCCTCAGGCGCCTGCTCCTCTGCGGGCAGCCATTGGTAGCTCGCCACTACGTAATCGGTCACCGGGGGATGTCTCTCCGGGGACCACGTCGCCTGCAATTCCTGCGGCACTAGGGCCGCTCGCGAGATGCTGCTCTCGGTGCACACGACCAGCGCGTCCACCGGAGACTCTCCCTCTGCGGCAGAGCTGCCGACCAAGTATCCGGTCATCCTCTCCAGCCCGAGGTAGGTCCCGCCGATATCCCGGGAGAGCAGCTCCATAACGGCGCGCGCCTCTTGGTTCAGCTCCGCGGCCTCCACCGACCGCTGCCATACGTTCAAGCAGGTCGAAATGGTGAGAGTGATGCCCGCTGCGCGCAAGCCGACAAATGACATTGCGACAGTCATTTCCAGCAGCGTGAAGCCTTGCTGCGCGCGCCGGCCTCTAGAAAATGGCGGTCGTGAATCGGATCTCACGTTTTCTGCCTGCCTCCACAGTGGAGATAATCAGATCTACTGGAACCACGTTGACGTCATCCGGCTCATGGACTGTGAGCTTCCACAGGTATTGCGGGAACTCGGGCCCGAAATCACCCTCATCCGCGCCGACCGGCAACTGCTGCGGGCCGAGCAGTTGAACCTCTGCGAGCTTCTGCTGGGCGAGGAATGCAACGACTGTGTCGTTGGAGGATACCGCGCGCACACGGTTCGCCATGGAGAAGGCGGTAAGGGCCGCGACCAGACCGAGCGCGACGACCCCGGTAGCCACCAGCACCTCTACCAGGGTGAAGCCGCCTATCGCTGCGCTCTTACGCACTGAGTCTGACCCTTCCCGTGGCGGGCGCCAGCTTCAAAGTCAGCTCCCGCCCGGCGGCATCTACCAGCAGCAGCACGGCTCCGTCGACACGGCCGTCTGGATAGAAGTAGATCGGACTCTGCGCCGGGTCCTCGACGATCTGACCGGCCAGCGCCATGTCGGTCAGTTGGAGGTCTGCCGGCAGCTGGATTCTCTCTCGGCCGAGCACGCGCAGCACGCCGAACTCGCTGCGATCAACAGCAGGATCCACCTGCGCCTCGGCCCAGAATGTGCCAGCGTCCGGATCGCACATAACTCGCACCAGCTTGCCGCCGCCTATCGCCTCCGTCCGCGCGAATGTGAACAGCCCGACCAACTGCCGGAGTGCCCTGCGATTCTCAACCCCCCGTCTGACGCCCGCGATGCCGGGTCGAAGAGCAAGGAACCCGATGGCGACGATAATCATAACGACCAGCAGTTCGATAAGCGTGAATCCCTGCCTGTGCGCGCGTGAGCGCGGTTGAGTTCGCAAGGTTGCTCGCTCACTCTTCGTCTAGGTTCGTCAAATCCGCGGTGAATTCGTCGTCGCCGCCGGGCTGTCCGTCGGCGCCGTAGGAAGCAAGGTCATAACCATCGGGGTTGGCCTGCCCCGGATACTGGTATACATACTCGTTCCCCCAGGGGTCCTTCGGGACGGTCCTCCTGTTCTTCAGGTAGGGCCCATTCCAGTTCTGCGGCGCAGGGGACATGGAGGGCTCCGCGATCAATGCCTGCAGCCCTTGTTCGCTGGTAGGTGGGTAGCCGTTGTCGGCCTCGTAGAGATCAAGCGCAGTCTCCATGGCTTCGATTTCCAGAATGGCCTTCGACCGGCGAGCATGTCTGATTCGGTTCGTGACGGTCACCGTGACCGCCGCCGCCAAGATGGTGATGATGGTCATCACCACCACCAGCTCTATCAGGGTGAAGCCCCTGCGGCACCGAGAATGAGCCCTCCACCGCTTCATTGGCATTCCGCTCCCTTCGTTCAACGTCCGATAGTCGCGTTGATCTGGAAGATGGGCAGGAGCACGGCGAGGACGATGAACCCCACGATGATGCCCATGATTATGATGACGAAAGGTTCCAGCAGCGTGGTGAGCCGTCCCAGCGTGCTGTCCGCCTCGAAATCGAGAGTGTCCGCCACTCGGGTCATCATTTCCGGCAGTTGTCCGGTCTCCTCTCCGACTCCGGCCATGTGTATCAGCAGCGGCGGGAAGACGTCGGCGCGGCCCAGCGCGACAGCAACGCTGGTGCCCTCCCGCACCTCTTCGCGCACGCCTTCGACAGCACGTGTCAGCGGCCGGTTGGCCACGGCATTGCCGCTGATCTCGAGCGCCGCGAGAATAGGCACGCCGCCCGAGAGCATGGTGCCCAGCGTTCGCGCCAGCCGGGAGACCGCCATCTTGTGCCAGATGGGCCCCAGCAGTGGAAGGCGCAGGGTCAACAAGTCGAGCGATTCCTTTCCGGCCTCGGTATGCGCGTACCAGCGGAGTCCGATGACCAGCACCACGACGAAGACCGCCAACATCCACCAGGTCGCGCTCAATGTATTGGCGACCGCCAGCAGCATCCGCGTGACGAAGGGCAGCGTCTGCTCGAGCTCCGTGAAGAGTGTGGACAGCTTTGGTATCAGAAAGCCGATGATGAAGGCGACTGCTCCGACGGCCACCGTGATCAGCACCGCGGGATACAGGAGCGCGGAGATGATCTGCGACCGCCTCTGCATGGACTTCTCCAGGAAATCCGCCAGCCGCAGCAGCACGGCATCAAGGTGCCCACTGGCCTCCCCCGCCCGCACCATGTTCACATATAGCTCAGGGAAGTGCCGGGGGTGGCGCTCCAGGGCCTCCGAGAGCGGACGGCCCTCCCGGACATCGGTCCGGATGCCCTCCAGCAGGTCTCGGAGGACTGCCCGGTCGGCCTGCTCGACAAGCACCGAGAGACTCCGGAACATCGGCAGTCGGGCGGCCGTCATGTCGGCGAGCTGCCGCGTTATCACAACGACGTCAGTGCTCCTTACCCCCCTTCCCCGCCGAATCTGCTTCCGTTGACCCAGAGAGATCTGGGCCGCCTCGCCGACGCTGGAGGGGAAGTAGCCCATGTCGCGGAGGCGGCGGTTCACCTCCTCCGGATTGTCGGCCGCGATCTCCCCCGTGACCGTCTTGCCCGTCCGATCTAAGGCTACGTAGCGAAACCGCGCCATGCTACATCTCGTCTCGCTGGCAGATTCGGACAACCTCTTCGATGGTGGTCCTCCCCTCCAGCACCTTCTCGCGCCCGTCTGCCAGCAGCGTAACCATCCCCTTCTCCACCGCCCGCTGCCTGATGTCGTTTGAGGATATCTTGTCCAGCACCTGATGCTGGACTTCGTCGTCAACCTGGAGCAATTCGAAGACCCCGGTTCTCCCCAAGTAGCCTTTCCGACAGAGGTCACATTCTCCCGCGCGGTAGAGAGTGATAGGGCCGGCTTCATGCGACGTGATAGAGATCTCCCGCAAGTCCTCCGCGGTTGGCTCGAAGCCCAACTTGCACCTCGGGCAGAGCGTTCGCACGAGGCGCTGCGCGAGCACCCCGACCAACGAGGAGGCCACCAGATAGGGTTCGATGCCCATGTCGAGGAGTCGCGTGACGGCCCCCGCAGCGTCGTTGGTGTGAACTGTGCTGAAGACGAGATGGCCCGTGAGCGCGGCATGGATGGCAATGTCGGCGGTCTCCCGGTCCCGGATCTCTCCCACCATGATGATGTCGGGGTCCTGCCGAACAATGTGCCGCAGCCCGGCGGCGAAGGTCAGCCCGATCTCGGGCAGGACGTTGATCTGGTTGGCGCCCGCCAGCTCGTACTCGACCGGCTCCTCGATAGTGATCACTTTCTTCTCCGCCGAGTATACTTCGTGGAGCGCGGCGTGAAGCGTGGTGCTCTTGCCCGACCCCGTCGGTCCGGTGGCGAGGATGATGCCATGAGGGCGGCTGATGACGCGGCGGTACAGCGCGAATGTATCCTCCCGCATTCCGAGGTCGGTGAGCGCCATTCTCCCCGCGGAGCGATCGAGGAGACGAATGACCACGCTTTCACCGTGCAGGGTGGGAATGGTTGATATCCGCAGGTCGATCATTCGATCGCCGAGCTTGATGCGGACGCGTCCGTCCTGCGGGCGGCGCCGCTCCGCGATGTCCATGTCGGCCATGATCTTGATGCGGGAGATGATGGCCGGGTGCAGGTGTCGAGGAGGAGAAGAGGCATCGTGGAGCACCCCATCTACACGATAGCGGACGCGCAGCTCCCTCTCGTGGGGCTCGATATGAATGTCCGAGGAGCGCGCCTGAACAGCCTGGTGCATGATCAAGTTCACCAGCTTGATGACCAGCGCCTCGCGGGCCATCTTCTGGAGGTCGGCGATCTCCAGGTCCTCTTCGGCCAACTCCTCGGTCTGCATGTCGTCTATGTCCCGGAACATCTTCTCCATGTAGCACTGCTCGATGGCCTCTGAGATTCTCCGGGGGCTGGCGACGACCGCGCGGACGTCCCGGCTGGTCAACAGACGGAGATCGTCGAGCACGGTCACGTCGAAGGGGTTCCCCATTGCCACCACCAGGGTGTGGTCCTCCTCGCGCAGCGGCAGAACCTGGTGCCGCATGGCGAACTCGCTCGGGACTTGGGCGAGCAGTGCAGGACATATGTCGCGGTCGACATCGGGAGCATACTCCAGCCCCAGATGTCGCGCCAGCGCCGAGTATATGTCCTCTTCTCGAGCAAGCCCCAGACGAGCCACTGTCTCGTCCAGCCGCTCCACCGCGCCGTTGCGCGCAGCGGCGGCGGTTTCGAGCTCGTCCCTGCTGATGACCCCGGCTTCCACCAGCACCTCGGCCAAGGGGTCTCCGGGCGATTGGGCCATGCGCGCCCTCCTCGACTAGCAGATCGTGGAGGGTGTTGACCCTCCACTACCGTATTAGACACACAGACGACCGGTAAGTTCGGCGGCCGCCGAGACGCGACCCTGGGTCTGTTAGCAGACAATTATACCTGAAAACGGAGGCACGTGGCTAGCGGCAGCCCGGCGCCTTGAGAAGGGGGGCGAACGCGTGGAGGTGCGAGCTACATCTGAATCCGTGCTCAACTACCCGGGCGACGCGGTGGTGGTCGGCACGACCAAGGGCGCCGCCCCCAGCGGCCCCCTGGGGGAGGTGGACCGCGCTCTGGAAGGTCTGATCGGACGCCTCATTGACTCGGGCGAGATCCGCGGGAAGCAGTCCGAGGTTACTGTCGTTCATACTCAGGCAAAGCTGGCGGCGGCACGTGTCGCCGTAGTGGGCCTGGGTGAGGCGGCCGGGAGCGACCTATTCGGGGCGCGCAAAGCTATGGGCGCGGCCGCGCGGGTGCTGCGGGATCGCGGGGTCCGAAGAGTCGGCACCGCGCTCCACCACCAAGCGCCCCCCGGAACGCGGCAAAACCAGGCCGCGCGCGCGGTGATTGAGGGGGCCTACGCCGGTCTCTATCGGGGAGGGGAATGCAAGTCAGAGCAGGAGCTGCCGCAGGAGCTGGATGAGCTGTCTCTTCTGGGCGTCTCCGAAGATGACGCCGAGGCCGTGTCGGAGGCCGCTCGCGCCGGTCGCGTTGCTGGCGAGGCGACCAACTATGCCCGCCGTCTCGTCAATCTCCCCCCCAATGAGGTCACCCCCTCTCGGCTGGCAGAGGAGGCGGCCGCGGCGGGAGAGAGCACGGGCCTGGAGGTGGAGGTGCTCGTCCCGGAGCAGCTCGAGAGGCTTGGGATGGGGGCATTCCTGGCGGTCGCCCGGGGAAGCGAGGAGCCGGCCCGTCTTATGGTGCTGCGTCACCGCGGGAAGGAAGGCGGCCCCCGCATCGCCTTCATTGGCAAGGGA
>CP070816.1:1168715-1175060 GCA_020344235.1 Armatimonadota bacterium | reverse complement strand
CGCCGAAACTCTCCCTCTCCCGTAACCCACCCAAGATAGTTGACAACATCCACCTCCAGCCCCACTCCCTCGTCCGCCCACTCAGGAATGCTGATCTCGGCATGGCTGATCGGGTATCTGTTAATGGGCACGAACGCTGAGCCCAGCTTGGACCGCGCGTTCCGGATGTGCAACGGCACCATCCGGAACTTCTCCGTCGGCTCGAGGTCCGTCCCCCACTCGTACTTGCGCTCCACCATCGCTCCCTCTGCTATGAGCTGCCCCCAGTCTATATGCCAGTCCAGCTCCCCGTCGGCCTCGATCGTCACGCGCACCCCGTTGCTGAGCTGCTCCGACGTCACTCCTGTCACGTTGCAGTACGCCTCGCCCCGCTGCGCCGCCGCGGGCGAGGCCGCCAGCAACACCAGCACTGCCATCGCGGGGATCAGCCGCACCATTGCCTCACTCCGCCTCCAGAAAACGGTCGCGCAGTTCCTGCTCTTCCTCGGCCGGCAGGTGCCCGGTCAGGGACAGCACGCGCGGCGTGATGAAGATCACCAGATCGGTCCGCGTGACGACCTTGTGCTTGGATCGAAACGCCGATCCCAAAAGCGGCAGGTCTCCCAGCACTGGCACCTTGGTACGAACGACGCGCTCCTCCTCCTGGCGGAGGCCCCCGATGACGATGGTCTGCCCGTCTCTCACCCGCACCATGGTCTCGGCAGTGCGCGTGATCTTCTCCGGCAGCCCGGTCACCGGGTCTAGCGCGGAGAGCGTGGACACCTCGGGGCTGATGCTGCAGATGATCTCCTTCCCATCTCCCGTCCACGGCCGCACCCCAAGGCGCACCCCCGCATCAATGTAGTTGCTGGTGTCTCCATCCTCCGTCTCGATGGGCTGGCGCAGATACCGCTGGATGCCGACGAAGAAGCTGGCCCACCGCCCGCTGACAGTAGCGATCCGGGGCGCCGCCCGCACCTGCGCCCGACGGGTGCTCACCAGGGCCTCCAGCTCGGCCCGAAACTCCGTCGGCAGATCGGTTATCCCTCGAAGCACCAACTCCCCCAGGGACCGCTGGGGCAGGTACGGATTATCCTCGGGCAGGTCCAGCGTGCCCCACTCGGCCGCGCGGCCGGCGTTCTGCCACCTCACCGCCAGGTCCCGCTGCGCCGCGTCCCAATCCGTGAACTCCACCACCAGTATCTCCAGCATGATCTGCGCCGCCGGAATGTCGAACTGCCGGATATCCTCCTCGAACTTATCGAGCACGTCCGTCGGCGCCGACAGCACCACCGCGTTCTGCTCGTAGTTCACCTTCACATGGTCCTGCAGAAACACCGGCAGCAATCCCTTGGCGCTGTTCGCCTGCACGTACTGCGTGGGGATGGACTTGATGTCGCTCAGCAGATACGAAGATGGTTTGCGCGGGATGCCCTCGCTGATCATATACACGCCGTCCACACACCCACACGAGAACCCATAAGCGGCCACGATGTGGTTGAGGACCGCCTCCGGAGGCTTCTTGCTCAAGTGGATCGTGACCTTGCGGTCCTTGATCGCGTCATCCACCACCAACTGCAGGTCGGTCTGCTCCGCCAGCCGAGTGAGGAGACGGTGGGCATAGACGTTGACCGCGTGCACGGTGACGCCTTCAGCAGAGAAGGTGATCTCCGGCTCGGCTGCCTTGGGCTTCTTTTCTTTCTCCTCCTTGCCCTCCTTCTTTCCCTCCTCCCCGCTGTCGTCCGACGCCTCATCTGAAGCGGCCTCCGACTCAACCTCCCCCGAGGCGGCCCAGTTGGGCGTAGCGGCCAAGGCCAGCGCGCCGCACCAGATCGCGATCAGGAGAAGCAAGTTCAGTTTCCGCCAGCCGCGATAGCCCATGTCTACCTCTCTTTGGGACCGCACTCCCACCGCTGGAACCCCCGTCTCCCCGTGCCACTAGTATTAGATGCACCTAACGGCCGAATGGTTTACGGTTTGCCAGTAAAACCGCACCCCATGCGCAGTCAACACCAATCGCTCGCCTAAACCTCCCGCCGTCCCTCCAGCGAGCGGGAAATGGTCACATCGTCTGCGTAGTCCAAATCCCCTCCCACCGGCAGGCCGAGCGCGATGCGCGTCACCTTCAGCCCGAGGGGCTTCAGCAGCCCCGCGATGTACATCGCCGTCGCCTCCCCTTCCACCGTTGGGTTCGTCGCCAGGATTACCTCCCCCCACTGCCCTTCGCGCACTCGCGACAGCAGCTCCGCGATGCGCAGCGAATCCGGCCCCGCTCCCTCCATCGGCGCAATCAGACCCTGCAGCACGTGGTACCGGCCCCGATATCCTCCCGCGCGCTCCATCGCCATCAGATCCCGCGCGTCCCCCACCACACACAGCAAGCTGTCATCCCGCTGCGGGTCGGCGCACAGATCGCACAGATCCCCCGCACTGTAGTTGAAGCACACCCGGCACGTCCCCACCTTCTCCTTCACCTCCCGGATCGCCTCCCCCAGCGCCGCCGCCTCCTCCGCACTCGCGCGCAGCACATGAAGTGCCAGCCGCTGGGCCGATTTCGGCCCGATGCCGGGCAGTTTCTCCAGCTCTTCGATTAGCCGCGCCAGCGGCCTGGGATAAGCGCGCATGGGTTGCTCACTTCACACCGTGTCCGCGGCAAGGCACTACCGCAGCCCGGGAATCCCCAGGCCCCCCGTCAGGTCCCCAAGCTTCTCCTCTTGCACCTGGCGCGCCTTCTGCAGAGCTTCCCGCACCGCAGCCAGCACCAGATCCTGCAGCATCTCCACATCCTCCGGGTCAACCGCCTCCGGAGAAATCCGCAGCTCCGTCAATTCTCCCGAACCGTTCGCCACCGCGGTCACCGCTCCCCCTCCCGCCGCCGCCTCCACCCGCAGCTCGTCCAGCTCCTTCTGGGCCGCGTCCAAGTCCTGCTGAAACTTCTCCATTTGCCGCATCAGTTGTTTCTGAAGGGCGCCTCCGCCCGGAATCTTCATTCTCACTATCCTCCTCAGCCATCCTTCGACAAACGACCCCCCGCCCCTACTCCTCCTCCAGCTCGCTGCCCGGGAACATCGACAGGTAGTCCTTCACCTCCTCCTGCTCCCCGGGCCCCTCCGCGCGCGCCGGCTCAGTCCCCATCTCATACTTGACCGTCATTTCCCGCCTGAAGACCCGCGCAATCGCATCGCCAGCCGCCTTCCGCCGTTCCTCTCCCTTCATCATCTGGTCGTAGTGAAATTGGTGGTTGAACGCAAGCGTGACCACATCCCCCTCCAGCCCCACTGGCACCGCCTCCCGCAGAAAGGCTGCTACCGACCCCTGCCGCTCCTTCCTCAGACCGCCCAAGACCTCATCCCACCGGCGCTTCAGATCCGCAAGTCCCACCGGCCCGGCGGCTTCCTCCTTCACTTCCTCCGCGACCACCTCCGCCTCTGCCGGCGCGCCTGGCGCGGGTTTGCGAGCTGCCTCGCGCTCCTTCCGCCCAGCTGGCGCCGCCGCCTCGGCCGCCTTCGGCGGCTCGCATATTCGCACCGCACACAGTTCCAGCAGCAATCGCGGCTGGCTCGTGAAACGCAGTTCCCGGTCCGTTTCCGCAAACAGGTCGAGCACGCGCACGATCTCCTCCGCCGATACCGAGTTCGCCTGCTCCGCCGTGCGCTTCACCGATTCCTCCGGCAAAACAATGGCATCTCGGCCCCGCCGATCCACCCGCAGCAGAAGCAGATTGCGGTAGTGCCAGAGCAGCCCCTCCACGAGCTGCCGCAAGTCCTTTCCTTCCCCCACCACTCGTTCGATCAGCGCCAGCGCGCCCGAGATATCCCGCCCCAGCAGCACCTCTGTGAACTCGGCCAGAAGATCGAATTCTATCCCCCCCAGGATCTCCGTAACGACTTCCGGCGTGATTGCCTCTTCCGCGTACGCGAACGCCTGATCGAGAAGCGTCAGCGAATCCCGCACCGACCCGTCGGCCGCGTGTGCCAGCATCGCAATCGCCTTCTCATCTATCTCGATGCCTTCCGCCGCCGTTATCTTGCGGATGTTCTCCTCGATATCTCTCACCCCCACCCGGTGGAAATCGAAGCGCTGGCAGCGCGACAGAATGGTTGGAATAACGCGGTGCGGCTCGGTGGTGGCCAGCACGAACACGACGTGCGCTGGCGGCTCCTCCAGCGTCTTGAGGAACGCGTTGAACGCCGTCCCGCTCAACATGTGCACCTCATCAATGATGTACACTTTCACCCGCGCCTCGGCCGGCGCCAGACTCACCCGCTCCAGCACCTCCCCGATGTCCTCCACGCTCCGGTGCGACGCCGCGTCGAACTCGAACACATCCAGCGCCGAGCCCGCCATGATCCGCCCGCATATCTCGCACTCCCGACACGGCTCCGGCGTCGGCCCCTTATCGCAGTTGAGCGACATCGCCAGCGCCAGCGCCGTGCTCGTCTTCCCCGTGCCTCGCGGCCCGCAGAACAGGTAGGCGTGCGCGATCCGGTTCGCCTTCACCGCATTGGCGAGTGTCTGCGTCACATGCCGCTGCCCGATGACCTCAGCGAAGCTTCGCGGCCGGTATTTTCGATACAGGGATAGATACGGCATCGCGCGATCCCCCGGTCCAAAAAGGCTTCTGCGCAGGCGCTGGGCGCTCCTGCCTCTTCTCCCCGGCCGGCATATCTCAGCCTGCCCGCCGGCCTCCTCCCCAGACTCGACCATACCGCCTTCCCCAATAGCAGGATTTGTGGGAGCCACCCCTAATCTAGCTCCCATCGGCGCTGGTCGCCCTTGCGCGCCCAACCTTCGCTGCAGCGGGCCTGCCCCCCAAACGGCCCGCCAGACAGGAGAGGGGACATGGTCACAGCCAAGCAGATCATGACCAAGCAGGTGGTAAGCACCGTGCCCTACCGCAAAGTCGAAGAGGTTACCCGCGTCCTCTATCACCACGGCATTAGCGGTCTGCCGGTGCTCGACGAGCAGAAGCACGTCGTCGGCATGGTCACCGAGGCCGATATCCTCGACCGCACAATCGGCCAGGACACGGTTCAGGACATCATGTCCGCACCGGCCTGCACCTGTTGCGAGGACACCCCCCTGCAGGAGATCGCCGCTCTCCTCACCGAGAGGAAGATCAAGCGCCTCCCCGTCGTCCGCGAGGGCGAGCTGGTCGGCATTATCTCCCGCGCCGACATCGTCAGGGCCCTCGCCGGCCGCAGAGACTGAAGCCCCACCGCGCACCCCACGCGAACCCGGCAGAAGTCACCCAGGCAGGCGACTTCTGCCCTCGCCCAGCGCGTCCGGCCTCCTCTACTCCACCTCCGTCACCACCCCCACCACCTCAAACCTCCCTCCCACCACACTCTCCCCCTCCACCATCCCCCGCGCCCCCGGCTGACCTCCGCCCACCACAACCGCGAACTCTCCCGGCTCCACCACTCGACTCCCATCCTCATCAATCAACGACATCTGCCTCGGGGTCAGTGTGAACCTGACACTCTCCCTCTCTCCTGGCCCCAGACTGACTCTCCGAAATCCCGCTAGCTGCCTGATCGGCACCGGCGCCGAAGCCGCGGCATTGCTCACATACAGTTGCACCACCTCCTCCCCGGCCCGTCCCCCCGCGTTCTCCACCTCCGCACACACCTCCACCTCACCCCCCGCCTCCACTCTCTCCGGGCCGACCCGCAGGCTCCCATACCTGAACCGCGTGTAGCTCAGCCCATACCCGAACGGATACAGAGGCTCCTGCCTGAAGTACCGATAAGTATGTCCCTCCATCCGGTAATCCGCGAACGCCGGCAGTTGATCGAGCGATTTGTAGAACGTCACCGGCAGCCGTCCCGCCGGATTGTAGTCCCCAAACAGCGCCTCCGCGACCGCCGTGCCCCCCTCCTCCCCCGGATACCACGCCGTCAGGATTGCAGGCACATTCCCCTCCGCCCAATTGATCGCCACCGCGCTCCCGTTCATCAACACCAGCACCACCGGCGTCCCCGTATCGTGCACCGCCTTCAGCAGCTCCTCCTGCGCTCCCGGCAGGTCTATGTGCACCCGGTCACCGTTGGCCTCCGAGTCCACGGCGTCCCCCTCCTCACCCTCTATTCGCGGATGCAGCCCCAGCACCACGACCGCGACCTCTGCCTTCTCCGCCGCCGCCACCGCCTCCCCAAACCCACTCCTCACATCCCCCGTGATCTCACATCCCTTCGCGTACCTCACCTCACAGCCCGCGGGCGCCCTGCTCCTGATCCCTTCCAGCGCCGTCACCTCCCGCGACGGCGTGCCGTTGTAGGTGCCCAGCAGCACATCGTGGTCGTCCGCATTCGGCCCGATCACCGCGATGGACTTCACATCTCCACTCAGCGGCAGCAAGCCCCC
>CP070816.1:1157719-1168615 GCA_020344235.1 Armatimonadota bacterium | reverse complement strand
ATGTAGACGGCGTGTGATCGCTGACCGCCCCTGAACCCCGGCTCTCTGCGTGTGCGACGAAGTCCCGAAACACCACACCGAGGTGCGCCCGCTCTGCACGAGGCGCCTTGCGGCGCCTGCGCATGTTGAGAACCTGCCCTACCACTCCGGCGGGGCGTGGCAGTCTCACCCTATCCGCCTTCGGCAAAAGGAGGATGGGCGGCTGGCGTGGGGAGCAGGGCCCGGGTGCATGGTTTCGGGAGCAGGCTCCCGAAACACCGAAAACGGGACGATTGGGCTTGGGCAGGAGACACGCTCCTGCCCTACGAGTTGGGGTCGGGGCAAGATCCTTCGTCGCGCGGCTCCTCAAGGATGACGTTAGCGATGGCGAGACGCCCGTCAGCAGCGGCCGCGCGGACAGGGGCAGGAGGCAAGCCACCTTCGTCCGCCTGAGGCGGACTTCGGCGCCCAGGGCTTCTGCCCTACCCGAGGGAGGACCCGGTGCGGATTATGCGGACGCCGTGGGCGGGGATGGCGGTCTTGCCCGAGACGTCTTTCCCGCTGAGGAGGTCGCGGCCGGAGATGTCGCCGAGTTGGACTTCGGCCGGCTCGTCGTTATGGTTGAGGAGGAAGGTGAAGGCGTGCTCGCCCTTTGCGCGGCGGGTGATCTCGACGCCGGAGGGCGGGGTGAGGAGGGGCGCGATGCTCTGCTCGGCGCAGATGTGGGCGAGGAGGGCGTCGAGGAAGGGCTGCTCGGGGTCGGAGGCGACGTACCAGGCGGTGCCGGAGCCGAAGCGGTTGCGGGTGAGAGCAGGGCGGCCGGCGTAGAAGTCCTTTGCGTAAACGGCGAGCGCTTCCGCTTTCTCCGCGTGGATGAGGTCGCAGACGAGGCCGCATTGGTAGCTGCCGGTGAGCTGGCCGAGTGGCTTCTCGAACACGATCTCGTTGGTCACCTCGGGCGGGAGGGCGTCGAACTCCTCGACCCAGATGCCGGTTAGGTCGCGCAGCTCGCCCGGGTAGCCGCCGAGGACGACACGGTCGTTCTCGTCCACCATGCCGCTGAAGAAGGTGGTGAGGAAAGCTCCGCCGGCTTCGACGAAACTCTCGACTCGCTTGGCGAAGCCGGGCTGGAGGAGGTATGCAACCGGGGCTATGAGCAGGCGGTACTTGCTCAAGTCAGAGGCCGGGCTGACCAGGTCAACCGGGATGCCGAGCTTCCAGAGCGCGCGGTAGTACTTGCAGATCTGTCCGAGGTACTTGAGGTCCTGGCTGGGGCCGCTCGACATTTCGAGCGCCCACCAGTTCTTCCAATCGAAGAGGATGGCGACTTGTGCTTCGATTGTTGCGTCGAGGAGGGAGTCGCCGAGCTGATCCAGCTCCTTGCCGAGTTCGGCCACCTCTCGGAAGACGCGCGTGTTCTCGTGGCCGGCGTGGGAGATGACTGCTCCATGCCACTTCTCGCACGCGCCACGGGACTGGCGTATCTGGAAGTACATGACCGCATCGGCGCCGTGCGCGACGGCCTGATAGCTCCAGAGGCGGAGCACGCCGGGACGCTTGAGCGAATTGTAGGGCTGCCAGTTCTGCTGGCTGGGGGTCTGCTCCATGAGCATGAAGGGCTGGCCGTTCTTCAGGCCGCGCATGAGGTCGTGGCGGAGGGCGACGTCGGCCGGGTTGACATCCATGGGCGGATAGCTGTCCCAGGAGATCACATCCAGATAGGCAGCCCAGGCAAAGTAATCGAGGGGTTTGTAGTGGCCCATGAAGTTGGTGGTGACGGGGATGTCGGGGGTGAACTCTTTGATGGCCTGGTATTCGCCGCGATAGCAGGCGAGGATGCTGTCGGACATGAAGCGTTGGTAGTCGAGCGAGATTGCTTGGAAGGCGGTTCGCGTTTCGTCGTAGGGGGAGAGGTGCTCGGAGAGGGTGTTGGGGGGGACGATCTCTTCCCAGTGGTAGAAAGTATGGCTCCAGAAGCGGGTGTACCAGCGGTCGTTGAGTTCCTCGAGGGTGCCGTAGCGCTGCTGGAGCCAGGCGCGGAAGGCGGCTGCGCAGTTGTCGCAGTAACAGGCGCCGCCGAATTCGTTGGAGACGTGCCAGAGGAGAAGGGCGGGGTGGTCCTGGTAGCGCTCGGCGAGGGCGTGGGCGAGGGCCTGGGCGTACTTGCGGTAGGTAGGGCTGTTTGGGCAGGAGTTGTGGCGGATGCCAAAGCGGCGTTTGCGGCCGTGGAAGTCAACTCGGAGCACGTCCGGGTGGCGGCGCGCCATCCAAGCGGGATGCGCGGCGGTGGAGGTGGCCATGCAGGCGTAGATGTCGTTGGCGGCGAGGAGGTCGAGGATTTGGTCGAGCCATGCGAAGTCATAGTGTGTCTCATCGGGCTGGAGCAGGGCCCAACTGAAGACCGGGAGGGTGGCGACATCAATGTGGGCGAGCTTGAGGAGCCGGATGTCGTCGTCCCACATCTCGCGCGGCCACTGGTCCGGGTTGTAGTCGCCGCCGTAGAAGATCTTTGCCAGCTTGGGGTTGATCATGTCGCCTCCTCCGCAGAGGCTGTCTGATTTCCCGTCATGGGTGGAGGGACCTCTTTCGGGCGGGTCCCGGCCGTGCGGAGCAGGCGGCGAGAGCGGGAGGCTAGTCTGGGCGGCTAGAACTCGGGGGGCAGGATGGGTTTCTGGCGTGAGTGGTTGGCATGGCGGGCGATGTCGTAGGCTTCGTCGTACTGCGCTGCGACAATCCGCCAGGAAATGACGTCTTCGAGATAGCGCTTGAGGTTCTCACCCAGCTCCATGCGGAGGTTCTCGTCGCAGGCGAGGCGGATTACGTTTTCGCGCAGCATGTCCTTGGTGCTGAACAGGAGGCCACCCTTGCTCTCGAGGGCCTGGGCGGTGAGCCCCTCCATCGGGGCGGTGGCAATAAAAGGCTTGTTCAAGGCTATGATGCGCGCGAGGGTGCCCGATTGTGTCTCGTCGATAGTTGGGAGCACGACGAAGTCGCAGCAAGCCATGACCTTGTAGTAGAGGTCACCTCTTGGGAGGAACTCGTAGAAATGCGCCAAGCCTTTGTTCTGCAAGAGGTCGAGTTCGTCTCGGTATCTGAGATACTCGTCTTGATCGTTCTCGTCTCGCATTTCGCCGGCTGCGAGCAAGTCCCAGTCGTCGCCAGTGCGCGCGGCGATCTCCTGGGAGATCTCCTCCCACATGGAGGTAAGGATGTCCCAGCGCTTGTTGCGCTGGATCCAACCCATGAGGCCTACGAAATGGTCCCCGAGGTGGACGGCATCTGAGAAGCCGAGTTCCTTCTTGAGTTCGGCGACCTCTTTGACGGTCCAGCGCCTGTCGGGTCGTGCGCCGTGGGGTACGACCATGATATTAGTGGGGGTTTGCCATCCTCTTGTGCCGAATGTCCAGTCGAGGCGCCATTTCTGGTAGTGGCATTTGAAGAGGACTACGTCGGCGTGGGCCGTCATCTCGCGGATGAAATCGGCCTCGTGGTCACATAGGCGGCCATGCACGGTGTGGGGCTCCACCACGACCGAGCGCCCCTCGAGCGCGCGGAGCAGGTCGAGGAAGCCGCGGTTGGCGTCACCATTGCCGGCGGCGTCCTTGTGCTCGTACAAGCCGTATTCGTGCTCTATGTGGACTGCGTGGGGGGACAGACGCTCGACCTGATCGACCACGGGCTTCCACCAGTCCGGCTGCGCGATATCGATGATGGGGAACACGCCCTCGCCAGCGCCGTCGGTGTGAGATATGACGAGAACGTCGCGTTCCGGGTGACGCTCCTGAATAAACTCCCGCGCCTCCTCGCAGAATGTCGCTATGCCGCAGAGGCGAGGCGGATAGCTGCTGATCATCACGATTGGGGGCTCGGAACTCATCTGTTGCTCCTCGTCGAATACTCCATCTGTGACTGGGCGATGACACGTCGAATAGCCCGGAAGGCTCGGGCCGGCGATCGCGGTGCCATATCAATTATCGGCAGCCCACGATGTTCTCCTCTGTGCGAAGTGAGTGGCGACTCAAGATATCGCTCCCAGTCGTATGTTACCCCGATCTTGCCATTGGCCAGCGGGTAGTGCTAGACGCTTGTTCGTCTTTCGGGTGCTTTCGGGGATACCGCAGGGCGACCGGGTATTGGCTTCGCCTGGGAGGGGCCGGGTTGCTCAAGTAGGAGAGCCGGGGGCTGGTGGGGCTGTATGTGGCGGGAGAATCGGTCGAGGGGATGGCGGTGGGACAGATAATGGCAGTCGCTAGTTTGGTAGCCTGTCGGGCTAAGGAACTCGGCATGTGCCGCGATGGAACAAGCATACGCACACGGCGGTGCAGAATCTCTGTATAATACCAACGTCGCGGGGGGATGTCCGCAAGGGCAGGCTTTCGACAGGTTGGGCTCGCCAGCGGGGAGTTCAAGGTTCTGGGGGGCCAGCTGGCAAGGGAGCTATGCAGTGTGTTTCGGGGGGAGAATCCCGGGGGGTGCTTGGGGACCACGACTGTTCCGGGCTGTGCCGGACTAAGCCGCAGTGGTGCGCGTTACGCCTCGCAGCGGCGGCGAACCGCTCTGATCAAGCCACGCATCATTGCCAGGAGCGGTTTGGGCTTGCGCTGGCACTCTGTAATGTGGCCGGGCTCCTCTCGGACTTTTGAGGGCGTATCCAGTGATGGCGGGGATTGGAGGGTATTGGACATGCTGTCCGAGCGTCGTCAGATCAATCGGAGGGAAAGCGGGCCGAGAGGAACTGAGGTGCTGCGCGTCGCGTATGTCAGCACGTATCCTCCGCGGGAGTGCGGCCTCGCAACCTTCTGCGAGGACCTGATAAGCGCGACCATGGTGGCCGGCGCGGCTGGGGAGCCGATGGTGGTGGCGATGGAGAGCGAGCCGCAGCGCCGACACTATCGCTGGCCCGTTGTCTCGGTTGTAGAGGAGAGCCGCGAAAGCGAATACGAGGCGGCGGCGGATTCGCTCAATGATTCGCGGGCCGAAGTTGTGAGCGTGCAGCACGAGTTCGGCATCTTCGGGGGGTTGGAGGGCCAGGGCCTGCGGTGCTTCCTGGATCTGTTACGGAAGCCTGCGGTGATCACTCTTCACACTGTAATCCCGAAGCCGGAACCTCACGTTCGCGGTATGGTCCGCCACCTAGCAGAGCACTCGTATCGGATGGTGGTCATGAACGAGCTGGCCATTGATGTTCTCTACGCGGACTACGGGATCGAACGGGACAGGATTGCGCTGATCCATCACGGCGGCGTCCCGCCTTCGCTGGAAAGCCGGGAAGATGCCAAAGCGCGCCTGGGCCTTGCCGGGCGGCGGGTACTGTCGACGTTCGGCCTGGTGGGTCGGGGCAAGGGCCTGGAGTACGTTCTGGCCGCGCTGCCAGAGATCCGGCGGCGCTATCCCGAGGTGTGCTACCTGATCGTTGGACAGACTCACCCCGGCGTGCAGCGAGTGGAGAAGGAGAGCTACCGGGAGGAGCTCGTCCGCCTCGTGGGAGAACTCGACGTGCAGGATTCGGTGCGGTTCGTGAATCGCTATGTGTGCGAGTCGGATATAGTTCGCTACCTGGCGGCGACGGATGTCTACATCACTCCCTATCTGAATCCCCAGCAAGTAACCAGTGGCACGCTCGCGTACGCGGTGACCGCCGGTAAGGCCATTGTTTCGACCCCGTATTCCTACGCGCGATTCCTGTTGCGGGAGGCCGGAGGGCTGTTGGTGGGGTTCCGTTCCGAAGGGGCCATCGCGGCGGCGGTGAACCGGGTTCTGGACGAACCCGAGATGCAGCGCACGCTGGAGAGAAGAAGCCGTATCTACGGCGAACGGATGCTGTGGCCCACCGTTGGCGGAGAGTACTTGTCGCTCTTTGGGGAGGCTATGAGGGAACACCGCATCCCCGCGGTTTCCCAGACGTACGTCCGACGGCAGTTGTCCTTGCCACTGAAGGTGGAAAGAGAGCGCTATCATGGCATTCAGCGAGACCGACCGACCGTTGTCGCTCGACCACTTGCAACGACTGACTGATTGTTTCGGGATCATACAGCACGCGAACTACGCGGTTGCTGACTACCGATCCGGCTACACCACGGACGACAACGCCCGCGCCCTGGTGGTCGCCGCAAGGCATCACCAGCTTCACGGCGACGAACTCAGCAGGGAGCTTGCCGGTCGCTATCTGGCCTTCCTGCTATTTGCACACAAGCCGGACGGCAGGTTCCACAACTTCATTGGTTACGATCGAAAGCCGCTGGACGGGGTGGGCTCGGAGGACTGCCTTGGGCGCGCGTTGTGGGCGCTGGCATGGCTGGTGCTCGCTCCGCCGGAGGGCGGGCTGGTGGGGCCGGCCGAGCACATGTTTCTCCGGGCTTTGCCGTGGGTCACTCGGCTCAAGCATCCCCGCGGCAAAGCCATGAGCATTACGGCCCTCTACCGATGGCTGCAGGGCCATCCTGAAGAGAAAGCGCATGCCCGCGAGCTGGCAGAGCCGCTCGCCGGACACCTTGTTGAGTGTTATCGCCAGCACAGTGGGCCCGGGTGGGATTGGCTCCTTCCAGAAATGACGTACGCCAATGCGAAGCTTCCGGAGGCGCTTTTTCGGGCCTATCAGATTACGGGACAGGATGAGTTTCTCACCGTCGCGCGCCGGACCATGGAGTTTCTGTGTGCGACGACCTTTGCAGGCGATGTGCTGTGCCTGGTGGGCAACCACGGCTGGTACTCGTTGGACGCTGAGGAACCCCCGCGCTACGATCAGCAGCCGATTGATGCTGCGGCGCTGGTGGAGGCCGCGGTCGCGGGGTTCGATGCCACGGGTGAGGCGGACTATCTGCGGCGCGCCTGTGCTGCTTTGGGATGGTTCTTCGGCCGCAACGAGCACGGGGCTTGGCTTTACGATTCCGAGACGGGAGGCTGTTTCGACGCGCTGACAGAGGCCGGGATGAACGAGAACCGGGGAGCCGAGTCAACCGTTTCTCTGCTGCTGGCTCAACTGTCTGTGTCAGAGGCTCGCAGGAGAATATCAGATCGGGTGCTGTCGGGGCGACAGGCGAGCGGCGCAGAGGAAGGTGGCGCGCCCGAGGCCGTGATGCGCGCAGGTGATTCGCGTGAGAGGGATGCCTCTGGATGATGCTCCGACGCGAGGTGATGCTGGCGAGATGGGTCACGGTACAATGGACAGGCGGAGCCCTATGTGGCAGTGGGTGGGCGCCCTCTGGGTCCGCCCTGCCGAGCCGGACAGGGGGTCCCGCGAGGGCTCCCAAGCCGAGGTCTGTCCCTGGTGGCCGATGCAGCGACCTCGGGGGTTGACACCGATGGGCTGCCGTGCTATATTGCGCCGAGTTTGGCGGTCTTATCGCGCATGAGTGACACCGCATGAGCCAGACCTGCTCCGGAGGCGCAGCGTCGGGAGCTGCCGAAAGTGTGGTGTGGGTCATGGGGAACACCACTGTGATCAGACTGCTGGCTGGGGTGACTTGAGGGATTGATGAGTGCATGGGCGGCGGGAGTAGCGGCGCTCCGCGGGAAACCGCGCGGAGGGAGTTCCGCGGGGTGCTAGTGTAGACGGCCGCCATCTGCGAAAGGAGGTGACATCTGTGAGGAAGACAGTCAGTCCTGCAGTAGCAATCGCCGTACTTGTCATCGTGCTCGTGGTCGTCGGGTACTTCTTCGCGAAGAAGGTAAAGGGGCCCAAGAAGGTGATCATGACCCCGCAAGGGGCAATCGATGCCGAGACGGGTAAGCTGATGGGACCATCAGGAGGACAAGGCCGCCGGGGCGGGCGCCAAGCCGGGGGGCAGGAGGAGGGAGGCCGCAGGGGGCGCCGCTGACGAGAGGCGGCAAGTGGTAGGAGAAAGAGTCTGAATTGTCGCGGCTAGCCTAGGACGGCGAAGCCGCCGGTCCGGTGAATTCCGGGGGATACAGCAGACGGCATTCTCAGGAGCGGCCGCCAGTGGCGGCCGCTCCTTGATCGAGCAAGGAGTCGAGCACTCAGGGAGGGTCCGGATGAGCAGCAGGTCGGAACTGAAGCGCGCGCTGATTGTCCTGAATCCCGCCGAGTCGAAGCGACTCATCGCGCGTGCGGTGGCTCAGCTTCCCGAAGTGCGGTGGGCGCTGCGACAGGGACGGCTTATAGTCGGGAATGGGACGACCAACGCCTTTGTACTAGAGGAGTTGTTAGGTCAGCCGGTATGCAAGTGGCGCTATGCCGCGGGTGTGATCGCGGGGGGGCGACTCGATGTTACGGAGGGTGACACGCGGCTTGCCCCGGTTGCGCTCAAGCAGGGAGAGAGATTCGAGCAGGGATGGGTGGAGCTGCTGGATGAATTCGGTCGGGGTGATGTGTTTGTAAAGGGGGGCAATGCGTTGGATGGCGAGGGAAACGTCGGCGTCTTGCTAGGCAGCGACGTTGGGGGAACGGTGGGGCAGATGATTGGCACAGTGGCCGCCCGCGGCGCTCATCTGATTGCGCCGGTGGGCCTGGAGAAGCTGGTCCCCGATGTTGCTGAGGGGGCGCGACACTGTGGCATCTGCAGGACGGACCTCGCCGACGGCATCCCCGTCGGAATGGCGGTGCTTTCCGACGCTCGCGTGGTGACCGAGCTGGAGGCCTTGGAGGCGCTCTGCGAGGTCGAGGCGTGGCACATAGCATCTGGTGGGGTGGCGGGTTCGGAGGGTGCAGTCACGATTGCAGTGGAGGGGGACGCGGCAGGCGTTGAAAAGGCGTTCAAGCTGTCGGCATCGCTTGAGGGAGAGGCGGCGGTCGGGCGCGAGTAGCATCGGGTCCCGGGGGAGGACAGGTACCGGTATCAGGCGCTCTCTGGGCTCTTCGGCGCGGCCTTAGTAGTGCCGACCTCGGCCCGCACTTTGCCCGCGACGGTGGGAAGCCGAAACGAGAAGGTGCTGCCGCGGCCCAACTCGCTCTGGAAGTCCACTCTCCCGCCGTGAGCTTCGATAATGCCTTTTGTGATGTAGAGGCCCAGGCCGGCACCCGGCGTATCGGGCGTGTGAGCGTTGGCGGCGCGGTGGAACCTGCTGAAGAGCTTTCTCTGTTCCTCGCGGGGGATGCCGATTCCGTGATCCGTTATGTAGAAAGCAACTGAGTCGTCTGTCGGTCGCGCCCCGACGACGATCTCGCTTCCCGCCGGAGAGAACTTGACGGCGTTGCTCAGTATATTAGAAAGGGCTTGGTGGATTCGGCCCGGATCGGCCAGGACGTCGGGCAAGTCGGAGGCGACCTCGAGCCGGAACGTGTGCTTTAGGTCAGGATGGGTGGCGCTGTGGACCGCCTGTCTGCAGATGTGGTCGGGACGGACCGCTCGACGCTCGATCCTGAGTCTGCCCTCTTCGATCTGGCTCATATCGAGCAGATCGGAGATCAAGTGGCCGAGGCGCTCGGCCTCGGAGGCGATGCCCTCCAGGAACTCCTTCTGTGTGTCCTCTCCGAGTCGCCCGAATTCGCGCACGAGGGTGTGTGCGTATCCGTGGATGGAGGTAAGTGGAGCTCGCAGCTCATGAGAGGCCAAAGAGATGAGTTCGGATCGAAACTGCTCGATTGCCTGACGATGCTGCTGCTCTTGCTCCAGGCTCTGGAACCACCGGCGAACGATGACGAGGATGATCACGAGCGCCGCGATGAGGTTGATCGTCTTGGGGATTAGCACATAGTGGGGCTGGTCGAGTAGCTCATGTAGGTAGGGGGAGATGAGGCCGGTGCGAGCGGTGTACCGTGTGCCGAAGTAGATGCTCTCGATCAGGGTGCGCGTGCCGTCAATGAAGAGCACAATGAGCAGGGTCGTTACCAGGGGGTAAATGCGCTTGAAGCGAACGTACTGCCTGAAATAGAAGATGATGATGGCGAGCCAGCAGACCACCAGGGACCAGTAGATGATTGCGGTGAGATAGGTTAGATACCGATCCAAGCCTAGATCGCTCACACTGGCTGCCTCTCGCTAATGACCTGGCCTCTCCAAGAGATTCTTCCCCGGCGGGGAGCTAGACGAAACTTGCTCGCCGTTCACCCTCGCGTCATTTCCCGAGGGATCGGCTGAGGTCCGCGAGCTGTGCGTGGAGTTCCGCCGTCTTCTCGTGGATCTCCGCATGTTGGGCGCGCGTCTTCTCGACGACCTCGGCCGGGGCGCGACGGCAGAACTCGCCATTCCGCAGCTTCGCTCTCAACCTTCCCTCTTCCTGCTCCAGGGCGGCGATCCGACCGAGCAGTCGCTTGCGATGCTGCTCAAGCTGTTCCGCGGTGACCTCTTGCGATATCGAGACGACGGTGGGCTCTCCGCAGCAGTGGATCATCTCGGCTACGGCAGGACGAGCATCGGCGTCATCCGAGATACGAAGATCGCTTCCTCGGGTCAAGAGCAGGGCAGCTTCCGTGCTGGCCGCCAGCAGACGGCGCGCCTGCTCCGATCGCGATGCCACGGTGATGGTCACGCGCCGGCCGGGGGGAACCTCCTGCTCGGCCCGCAGCTTGCGCGCGGCGGTTATGACATCCATGAGCACGGCCATGTCGCGCTTCGCGTCGTCGTCTCGCCATGCGGGATGTGGGTGCGGCCATTTCGCTTCGATGAGGGCTTCCCCAGTGTCTGGCAGTTTCTGCCAGATCTCTTCGCTGATGAAGGGCATGAACGGGTGAAGTGCGCGGAGAGTGCCCTCAAGCACGAACCACAGGGACTGCCGGGCCCGCTCGCCGACCGGGCCACCGGTGCGGAGGGCGGGCTTGGACATTTCGACAAACCAGTCGCAGAACTCGGACCAGAAGAAGTCATACAGTGCCCGGGCCGTCTCCGCCATCTCGAACGTTTCCAGGGCCTCAGCGGCCGCGTACAGCATGGCGCCGTAGCGGCTGAGGATCCATCGCTCCGCGAGAGAGCCCTCTGACCGGATGCGTTGTGGAACATCATCAGCAGGCGCGAATTCATC
>CP070816.1:1144771-1157619 GCA_020344235.1 Armatimonadota bacterium | reverse complement strand
CGGTGAACAGCGCCCAGGCGTTGACGGTGGCGTGCATGCGGCCTTCCTCGCTGTCGTCGGAGCCGACTGCGAGGCCGTCGTCATTGAAGCCGAAGAGATAGTGATCGCGGCGCCACGCATTTCGGTTGACGGCGGTTGTGACGGTGCGGACGATGCGCTCCAGGAGCCGAATCGCGGGGGCGTCATCCAGGTAACGGGCCAGGCGAAGCATGCGCTGGGAGGCGAATACGAGGGCCATGGAGAGCCAGGCGCTGACGCCTTCACCGCGCTTTGAAAGGCCGTCCATGGCGTCGTTCCAGTCGCCATAGCCGATGCGGCAGAGGCCCTTTCGGCCGCGGTTCGCGTACAGGCCCTCCAGAGCGAGGAGAGCGTGGTGATAGACCGATTTCCGGAGACGATTGTCCTGGCGATGGGTCTTCAGGTCGTAGAAGCCGACCTGCTTGTTCAGCAGGTCGAAGTCGCCGGTCTCCTCGAGATAGGTTACCAGCGTGTCGGCGATCCAGACCGGGCTGTCCCCGTACATGCGCTCGTCGTTGGGTGCGTTGGTGTCGGGATACTTGAAGAACTGGCGAATGGCGCGCCCGTCGGGGAGCTGATGGTTGAGGACGATGGGCAGGAAGTTTCGGACGTACTCGGGGTCGAAGTTGCAGATGCCCAACATGTCCTGAAGGATGTCTCGATAGCCCACCTGGTCGAGCGCGCGGATAAAGCGCGCGGTGTTGTGCTGCTGATATTTCAGCCAAACGTTGTAAGTGCGATCCACCTCTGGGTCGGTGCTGCTGAGCCTGACTCGGCGGAGCATGTTGTGCCAGGAGTCCTGGACGCGGCGGAACTCCCGCTCCACGCCCCCGGAGGTAAAGAGCTTCTTCCTCAGCTTCCTCAGGTGTCGTCTGTAATCGCGTCTCTCATGCTCGGTGCGGCCGACGACGATGTGCAGAGTGCGCGAGGCGCCCGGGGCAAGAGTCAGCCCGAACTGCAGCGCCCCGATGAGGCCGAGATAGGGCTGGAGGCCGAGGGAGCCGCGGCATCTCCCCTCTTCGACGGCGCGCGGGAAGTGGCGGGAGTGCCCCCCGCCGGCGAACTCCTCTCCGCTGAGGTCGAAGCCGCGGAAGGCGAGGTCGGACATCATGAAGCCGGTGCGGGGCAGGGCATTGGCCTGGTGCTGGTTGAGGGCCACGATGGCGCGCAGGTCCTCGAGGTGGTCGCCCATGGAGGTTACTCTGGGATCGAAGTAGTAGGAGGGGTGGGATTCGAGGCCCCAGTTGACTCGGGTGAAGAACTGCAGCCTCCGCCTGCGCTTGCTGCGGTTGGCGAGAGTGATGGTCCACACTTCACAGGGATCGTCCACCGGGACGAAGACGCGGAGCCGCGCGCGGATATCGCTGCGCGCGCTCGTGACCTTCACCCACCCGAGGCCGAACCGGCACTCATAACCCGAGTACTCCTGCTGGTCCCGGCCGACCTGGGGGAGCATGTGCCAGATATGGGGAGGCCGGGCGCGGCGCTCTTCCCGGAGGAAGAACTCCCGGACGTCGGTGCTGCGGGGGGAGGTGGGGACGTAGCTGGTGTCCTTGTGAGAGGTGACCGGCCCCGCGAGGACACTGTCGTAGCAGAGGAACCCGAGGCCGGTCTGGTCCCAGAAGGACCCCATCACGCCATAGACGCGGTCGTGATTGCTGCACAGCAGGTGGAGCCACGGTCTGGGGGTGTCCGGGCGGTGCAGGACGAGGGCGCTTTCGGTCAGGAACCCGTCTTCGTCAGCGGTGTCGTCGAACCGGGAGTAGCGAGCGGCCAACTGCTTCGCCTGTGTTCCTGTGAACCCGGCGCGAGGCGAGTCGCCGCGGTCGAGGTTACGCCTCGCCTTCAGTGCGAGGCGATCCAATGGGGCGTCGTCTGATGGTAGTCTAACGGGTTCCTTGGCCATGTCGCTCCTGTGCCGAGGTATTTGCTGCAAGTCTGTTGACGCGCCTCCAGGCTATGATGATGCCAGCTCGCGCCCCAGGCCCTTGGCCCGGGCGAGCAGGTCGGGGTTGGCGGCTGCGTCGCCGGGGCGCGTCAAGCCGGATTCTGCAATGCATCCCACAGGATCTGCGTTGTAGGCGGAGAGTATGCTCTCCAGATACTCGGCCACGCGGCGAGGAGTCTCGCGCTCGGTGTCGGCCTGCACCACGATAGCCGCCCCGCGGCGGCGGCCGGACAGGCCGAGGCGCCACTCACCGCCTTCAGTAGTGTAGAAGGCATAGAGGCGGTCTATTACACACTTGAGGATGCCTGTAACATGGCCGTGGTAGACGGGCGTGGCGAGCACCCAAGCATCGGCTCGCCGCAGCGCGGCGTAGATCTGCTGCATATCATCATCAATGCGGCAGCTCGCCTCTGCGCTGACAAGGCACTCGTCCCCTGCGGTGCAATCTTGGATGCTCATCTTGGCCGGGTCGAAGCGGGTGGTCTCGGCGCCGGCCTCCCGCGCTCCGTCAAACAGGGCCTCGATCAGAGTGGCGGTGTTGCCCTGCTCCCTCGGACTGCCGCAGATCGCTACTATCTCCAATTCATCCTCCTATCTCGGGGTAGGCGATTGTCCACTCTACTGCGGGCGATTAGCTTCTCACCAATCCCCGTAGCGCACGGAGAAGTCGGAGAACTCCCCCCGCGGGGTCTCCCAGCTCACCATGATGTTGGTGACGCGCGCCCCGCTGGGTCCCCTGCGCAGGGCGTCCACGAACTCGTCCAGCAGCTTGCGATCCCCCTCCGCCACCACCTCGACTTCGCCGGTGGGAAGGTTTCGCACGTGGCCGGCAGCACCGAGCGCCAGGGCGCGAGCATGTGCGAAGGCCCGAAAGCCGACCATTTGCACGCGCCCGGATATGATGGCGCGGAATCTCGCCGGTCCTGAGAATTGGTGTGCCACGAAATCTCTCGCCTCTTCCTCCCGTGGGCGGGGGGCGCCGGCATCACAGCCGCCGGCGCACATTGGGCTGGGCGTGAACGGCAAGGATCTCGCCGAAGAAGAAACGGTGGTAGTCACCCCGCGGGTACATCGTTCGCCGGACCTTGCTGGGCACGGCTTTCGGCAGTAGGTCGTTCGCATGCACGACCCTGCACTCGTAGTTGATAATGCACTCTTCGATGATGGGAGACTTGACGACAAGGCTCGGCGCGGGCGTGAGGTGGGCCTCGGTGAGCTTGTCGTGATCGCGCCCGGAAACGGTGCCGCAGAAGGCAGCTAGGTCCGCGAGCTTCCCCGGCAGCACGTTCACCGTGAAGTCGCCGGTGTTCTTGATGCAGCCATAGGTGTAGCGCGACTTGCGGACGGGGACGACGAAGACCGGGCGGGCCCAGTAGATGCCGATTGATCCCCACCCGATGGTCATGGCATTGGGCCGACGGCGGTCGTCCCGGGAGACAAGAAGCAACCCGGGGCTGGACAGCGACTGTAAGGTCTCCGGCAGAAACTCCATCGGGCCCACCTGCGTCTTCGCCATTCCGCCTCCTCCCGAACCAGGTAGCCGCGCGCTTCGACATGGAGCGTCCTCTCCCCTCGTCCCGCTCGCCCGCCCGGCCTCGGATCACTCGCCACCTTGCTGGTGAGCGATCTCCTCGACCAGCACTATGAGATTCCCAAGCGGGATGTCTCGGGCGAGGCTGTGGGTGGGAGCAATGATGAAGCCGCCGCCGGAGCCGATGTCGCGAAGCAGGCGGCGGATCTCGGCACGCAGCGCGTGGGGGGTGCTCTCGGGCAACAGATGCTGAACGCTGACGCCTCCGTGAAAGGCGATATCGCTTCCGTACTCCCTCTTGAGCGCGTAGATATCCATCACGTCGGGCTGGACGGGGTTCAGGATATCGAGTCCGATGTCAATGAGATCCGGAATGATCTGCTGGATGTCGCCATCAGAGTGAAGAAACGTGGATTTTCCGGAGGATTTGGCCTTCTGGACCATGCGCGCGAACCGGGGCTTGATGAACCTACGCCAGAGATCAGGCCCCATGATGAGGCCCTGCTGGGCACCCCAGTCGTCGCCGAACCGAACGCAGTCTATGGGGAATTGGCAGGCCTGGGCGATGAGGTCCAGGTTGACTTCACAGATGCGGTCGAGCAGCTCGTCCGCGAACCGGGGATGCTCGATCATGTCGAGCAGGAACTCCTCGATTCCTCGCAGGGACCAGGCCCGCTCGTAGAGGCTGAAGCCGATGTCCCAGGTGAGATAGGTGTCCGGGTGTTGGGCGATTGCGTCGGACATGCCTTCAAACAGTCCTGTGGGCCTTGTGGATGGGAACTGGTATCCTTCGAGACTCGGTTCTTTCAGGATGGGGTCGCGCACCATCCCGATTTCGCCGGGAAAAGATTCCTGCCATATCACGCCATAAGCATCGGTGTAGTGGGAGGCGTCCAGGCGCTGGTTGGTTTCCGGGTAGGCGGGGCCGACGCTGACCATGTGTGATTCGAGGCCCCGGTCGAAGTGGTCATCTCCGGCGAACTCGACGAGGCGCTGGCGGAGTTCGGGACCGAAGCCTAGATCGTAGGGGCAGATATCGGTTTCCTGGTGCGCCACAGCACGGGCGACTCGGTCTTTGGGTGTCATCGCTCAGCTCCGGTTTGAGATTCGGGGAGGCATGGGCGCAGCCCTGCCGGGGGTGCGGCGCACGGAATCGCCGGCCGGAGTGCCGCCCCTGGTTTCAGGCTGGCAGGTCGAACGGGGGTCAGGTAGAACACAGAGAGAGGTTGAATCAAGGGACGGAGAGCGGGAAGGGGCCACGAGAATGAAGCTCAGATTCATACCCAAGGAGGAACGCTTTTTCGAGCTGTTCCAGGATCAGGCGAAGAACGTGGTGAAGGGCGCCGACCTGCTAGCGGAGCTAGTCGGGGATCACGCCCGCACAGATGACCTGCGCCGACAGATCGAAGAGGTGGAACACGAGGGGGACATCACCACCCATGAGATCGCGGACCGCCTGAATCGCACTTTCGTCACGCCTTTCGATCACGAGGACATCCACGCCCTGGCCGGCAGCATGGACGACATCCTTGACTACATGGAGGCCACCGCTGACCGGATGTTCCTGTACGAGGCGGGGGAGCCTACGCCGGAAATGAAGAGCCTGGCGGAGGTACTGGCAGAGGCGACCAACGCTCTCCAGAAGGCGGTGGAAGGTATGACAGACATCGTCAAGAACGCGCGCCGCATTATTGACCACTGCATCGAGATCCATCGCCTCGAAAACATTGGTGACGACGAGAGCCGGCGCGCCCTCGCCAAGCTCTTCAAAGGATCAGATGCTCTCCACGCCCTGAAGTGGAAGGAGATCTACGACCACGTCGAAGATGCCATCGATAAGTGTGAGGAAGTGGCAGTGATCCTCGAAGGCGTGGTCGTGAAGCACACGTAGCGCGTGGGTGAAGGTCGAGGCCCGCTTCCAGGATCGCGCCAGGCCGGCCGCCGAACTGTCGCCGCCGCGCCGGTGGCCTCTCGCCCGCCGAGACGTACTGGAGGATGGGGCCGGACTGCCTGTTAGCCCGCAAGTATCTTGGCACAGGTGGCGATCAGCCACGCGATGAGGCCGCACACTGGAAAGGTCAATATCCAGGCCGACACGATCTCAGACCCCACGCCCCATCTCACAGCTGAGAGCCTGCGTGTTGCTCCCACTCCCATGATGGCTGTGTTGATGGTGTGAGTAGTGCTCAATGGTATCCCGAAGGTAGAGGCGAGCTGGATGACCAGGCCGGAACTCGTTTCCGCGGCAAAGCCGTGGACGGGCTCGAGCTTTGTGATGCGCACACCCATCGTGCGAATTATCCTCCACCCGCCGCACGCGGTCCCGATGCCCATCGTCCCCGCACAGAGCAAGATGACCCAGGTGGGGATCTGAAAGCCCTCGAGCACTCCGCCGAGCACCAGTGCGAGCGTGAACACTCCCATGAACTTCTGCGCGTCATTGCTGCCGTGGCTGAAGGCCATGAACGCTGATGACAGAATCTGTAGCTTCCCAAAGACACGTGCAACGCGGTGCCGAGGGCTGCTGAACAGAAGCCGATAGATGATCGCCATTAGTCCCACACCTCCGAGAAAGCCGAGCATGGTCGAACAACCTATACCGATGAGGACCAGACGCCAGCCTTCCCAGAGCAGCACTGATGGTCCCGCGGTGGCCAACCCCGCGCCGGCCAGACCGGCCACCAGAGCGTGACTCTCACTTGTCGGCAGGCCATATCGCCAGGCAAGGGTGCTCCAGACGATTATCCCCACCATCGCGGCCCCGACCGTCAGTGCGTCTATCGCTTCTGGCTTCACAATGCCCTGCCCGATTGTTCTTGCCACCATAGTTCCCGATAGCGCCCCCAGTGTGTTGAGGACTGTGGCCATCAGGATGGCTGAGTATGGTCGGAGGACTCTGGTGGAGATAACGGTGGCAATGGCATTGGGTGCATCGGTGAACCCGTTCACGAATTCGGCTCCCAGCACCAGGAGGAGGACTACCACGATTGCTGCTTCAGGCACGAGCTGTGTTCCCTTTCCAAAGCCCTAGCGATCGCTGGCGGGAGGCAACGAGCGATGTTCGGCTCGTACCACATCTGAGAGACGCGGAACTCTCACCATAGGAGTTGTTCTGGCGCGGGCCACTAACACCGTCCCGCCGTCGCGTGGTCACGCCATGGTTCCTCACACTACGCGGAGTCTCCTTCTCATGCAAGCCTACTACCCCTGCGGCACCTGCGCTCTGCTGAAAAGCTAGCTCTAGAGAGGCCTCTTGCCGAGGGGTTAGTCCATTCGCGCGGACGGCCCAGCACACGCTGGGCCGTCGCAGGCTTGGTCCGGGACTGCCCGATTGGCTACAGCTTCACCCTTGCCGCCCGGGCGACGTCCGAGACGCCGAACACTATGGTGCTCGGCTCTCCGATCCGCGCGGCACTGCCGTAAGCGTACTCGATGTTAACTTTGGCCGCCGCCAGCTTCTTGGCCGCCGCCGCCAGCGCGCCGGGCTTGTTCGGCAGCTTGGCGAGTATCACCGGGGTCTGCGCAGCGGTCATTCCTGCTCTCTTCAGCGCGGCACGCGCCTTCGCATTCGAGGAGGTCACTAGGCGCACTACGCCCATGTCCGCCGAGTCGGCTACAGAGATCGCCAGGATGTTCGCCTTGGCGCGCGCGACAGCCGCTGCCACTCTCGCCAACTGTCCCGGCTTGTTTTCGAGTGCCACAGACAATTGGGTGCCACGTGCCATTTCCCTCGCCTCCTTGTTCTTGGGCTGGGGGGCATATTCGGGTCTTCCCGCGAAGCATCCTGCCTTGTTTGGCGGGGTAACGCGACACCATCGCCGAGCGATTTGCGGCGATGCTAACTCGTCAGCGAGCGCATCCGAGCGCAAGGGATCATCCCGGGCGGGAGCCGCGGTCCGGCGAATGCATGGAGGTCTGTGCGAGCCGGGGTGGCCGGTGAAGACTTGGGGCTGCACCTGAGAAGTTCCGGCTTTGTTCCGCGATCTTCCGCTGAGGCGTGGAGGTGTTCGCCGTTTCGGTGTAGAATAGCCGGCGGCAAGAAGAGACTGGGACCTCTCGATTCGAGTTTGGCGCTCTGCTGGGTTCTGGTGATTTTAGTGTCGGGCGCTTGTCTTGGAGCGGTGCTATCGTCTGGGGCGCGAACTCCAAAGGCACGCGCAGCGCGCGCGTTTAGGTAACGGGCAGCGCTGCAACTGTGTCTCCAGGTGCGGATGAAGCAGTGACCCGCGGAAGGCCGTCGCAGGAGAGAACGAGCCACCGCGTTCTCGTGGTGGAGGACGACGAGGAACTGATGGGCTTTCTGGAGGACCTCCTCGTCGCCAACGGGTACGAGGTGATGCCGGCCCGGAACGGGGTGGAGGCAATGGTTGCCTTGACCGCTCCCGACGGGGAGAACCCGCAGGTCGTCCTGCTCGACCTGGGACTTCCTCTGGAGAGCGGTGTTTCGGTCCTCACTTTCCTTCGAAACGTGCTGCGCAGCGGGGTCCCGGTAGTAGTGCTCACGGGGCAGCAAGACCCTGAGGGGGAAGCGGCGGTACGCGAGCTGGGCATCAGCAGCTACCTGCGGAAGCCAGCTCCTCCAGGGGAAGTGCTCGCCGCGCTCGCGCGCGCGCTGGCCTGAGATCGGATCCCCCCGCGCCGGTAGCTCTCTCCCACCGGGTGCTACGCAACAAGCGGCCTCGGAGAGGAATCGTGCGGCCGGGAAAGAACCCGGTGAGAATCCGTCACTTCCAGTGGAGGCCGAGAGTGAAACTGAGCTGCGCCGGGTACACGTTCAACACCTACTTCCGGGAGAAGGGGCTTAGCCTCGAAAAGTACGCGGACGTCTGTGCCGATATGGGCCTCGATGGTATCGAGCTTACGCAGTACTACTTCCCGGAAACTTCGCCCGCTTACTTGAACGCTCTCAAGCGGCACTTATTGCGCCGCGGACTGGCGCTGGCCGGCACCGCGATCGGGGGAGCCTTCTGTCTGGCCACTGCTGAGGAACGCCAGCAGCACGTTGAGTTTGTGAAGGAATGGCTCGATATCTCCGCCCGCCTCGGGTCTCCCTGTCTGCGCGTGTTCGCAGGAGAGACGCCCGAAGGGCAGAGCGAAGAAGACGCCTTCCAGTGGACGGTGGAGGGCCTGAAGGAGTGCGCCGCCCGAGCTGGCGAAGTCGGCGTCATGATCGGGGTCGAGAATCACGGGGGGCTCACGGGCACCGCGGAGGGCCTGATCCGCATACTGAAAGCGGTCGCATCGGACTGGGTGGGGGCCTTGCTTGACTTCGGGAACTACTCGCAAGAGCCCTATGCGGAGTTCGAGCAGACAGCGCCCTACACGGTGATGACCCACGCCAAGCCGACGTCGGACTTCGCGGGCAGTCGCGATTATGTGGATTACCGCCGCGTCGCCGACATCATGCGAAGGGCGGGTTATCGCGGGTTCCTTTCGATCGAATACGAGGAGCCGGGCCAGGACGCCATGGTGGAGGTGCCGCGTTTCGCCGCGTACCTGAGAGGGGTGACGGGGTAGACGGAGTGGGGAGAGGCCCCTGGGCATCGGTCTGATCGGCTGCGGCGATATGGCGCCGACACACGCGGATGCCGTCGAGGTGGCGGTCGCGATCTTCGGGCCGGCAGAGGCCGGGAGCCCGGTGGTCCCGCCGCCCCGGCAGGTTCGCTGCACGAGCCGCCAGGTCAGAGCAGCAGCGTCAAGACGGTGGTTTCCGCTCGCCGAAGAAGATGGGGTTCGAGTAGGCCCATCTGCCTTCCGGATCGCGGCACTCGACCCGCAGGTACTCCTCCCGCCCACTCGGCCGAAAGGAGGCCTGCTTCAGGGTGGAGCCTTCCGGGGCTGAGAAGCTCTGACTCGCCCACCTCTGGGCGATGAAGTTGATCTCCTTCACAGGTGAGGTGCGGGCTGTGACCTGCTCGCCTGTCAGTGTGACTTCGTGGATGGTCGGCCCCCACGATGAGTAGAAGAGGCCGTCTCGGAGAGACGAGAGGATCGCCTCTCGGGTCAGCTCAACGGCCTTGACCATGACCCAGGCGCGCGCGGTGTCGGTGGGATGGTTCTCGCTCCGGTAGTGGTGCGAGTCGTCCACCGCGAACCCCCAGAGGCGGCGGCCCTGCCCGAGCAGGTCATCCCAGTGCACTGTCGAGCAGCCCTTCGCGATTTCGTAGTGACAGCCGGTGTTGAAGATCTCGACGCCGAGATGTCCATCCCAGCGGAGCATGTCGGATACGGTCAAGCCCGACCAGTAGGGATGGGCGATCAAGGCCTCGCCGCCGTGCTCCCTGGCCCAGGCGATGGCCGCCGGCACGCTCGGGGCCAGTGGCACCTCTGCGGGTCCGGAGAGGCCGAAGGCCACCACGTGTACCGACTCGGCTACTTGCCCGCGGTCCCCATCCAGCTCCGTTCCGAGGAGCAGCAGGAAGGCATCGTCGGAAGCGCCTGCCACCCGCGTTACTGTGTGGTGGTCGGTGAGCGCGAGGAAATCATATCCGGCCGCTCGGTAGCGGCTCACCACCTCTTTCGGCTCGAGCACACCGTCGGACTGCGTGGTATGGGTATGCAGGTTGCCCTTGTACCAGTGTCCGGGTGCAGCAAAAGGATCGGCGAATTCCATGATATCTCCTGTGTAGTGCTGCTATCGTTTCGGAGCGGCCGCCAAAGCGGTGCTCAGCGCAACCTTTCCGAAGGCCGCGGCCTGCGCGTGGTTGATGCCAGGCGACTGCTCATTGACATTCCTCGACGGCGAGTGCTTTCGTCAACACGTCATAGCGCCGAACGATGTTCCATCCGTTGGCCGTGTAGAAGCTGGTATTCGCCCAACCCGCCTCCACATACTCCGCGCCCTCCTCTCGGGCGCGAATCATGCACTCCAACAGCAGGAGGGACCCATAGCCGCGCCCCCGCGCGCGCTCTAGGACCAGGATCGGTCCGAAGCCTGCGCGCGGCCGGCCCGGCGAGTATTGAGCCCAGCCCAGGATCTCCCGCCCCTTCTTCAAGATGAGCACGTTCTCCCGGGGCTGGGACAAGCCCGACTCCCAACCCGGCGGGAACCACTGCAGCTCCTCCCCCTCCACCACGAACCTCTGCATCGTCGGTAGCAGCTCGGGCTCCCAATCCAACATTTCGAGCTCCGCGCTCAACATCGCGCGGGCTCTTTCGGCCCGGCCGCGGAGCCCTGGGTCGCGAAGATCGACCGCGACGTCTTCGATTGTCCGGACATCGCGATAGCCGTGCTTCGCCAGAATCTCACGCTGCCGCTCGTACCTCACGTCGATTCCAGGCCAGAGGTATGGCCCCGCGTACTCAGTCACGCGCAGCTCCTCTTTCCCGGCCCCGCGGCAGTAGGACTCCGCCTCCCCCAGCAGCACGTCGGCGGCCGCCTCCTCCGCCTCGCTCTCGGCCACGAAGACGCCTTTCAGGAAGCCGCGTCGGAACTCCCCCTCACAGCCCCTCCCGTCCTTCCCCTTGACCGTCCTGCGCGCCACGCATGCGGTCAGCCCGACCACCGAGCCGTCGTCGGCCTTCGCGAGCAGCAATCCCTCGGGCTCCTGGTTAGGATCTTCGAGGATGATGCGCCGGAACCTCTGCTCCGTCAGTTGATCGTGGGGCAGCGCCGCGCTCCATGCGCGCATGACATGCTGTAAGTCGTCCTCCGACATAGGGGCCACGTGCATCTTGGCGTCTCCGATTACAGTCTATGACTCGATTTCTGCGAGTGCGAGGATGATCCTATCAATGAGAGGCAGGACTCGAAGCAGTCACCAACGAACTCGCAGGGAGCAACCGAGACCGACTCGCCGCGCGAAGCCAGCTCTGCGGAGCAGTTCCTCGGCGGGCGCGAAGCACCGGGAGGGTCGCCATGGCGAAGACGCCAAAGATAGCGATGATCGGAGCCGGAAGTGTAGTGTTCGCACAGCACTTGCTGGGCGACATCATGTCCTGGCCGGAGCTGAGCGAGCCCCATATTGCCCTCATGGACATTGATCCGGACCGCCTGGCAGTAGCTGAGCGGATGGCCCACAAGCTGGCGGAGGCGCTCGGCGCCAGGCCGAAGATAACGGCCCACCGCACACGGAAGCCTGCGCTGGATGGGGCTGACTACGTGATCAACACGATTCAGGTAGGCGGCTTCCCCGCCACCAAGATTGATTTCGAGGTGCCGAGCAAGTACGGCCTGCAGCAGACAATTGCCGACACCAACGGCATCGGGGGGATCTTCCGGGCGCTGCGCACCATGCCGGTGATGGTCAAGATCGCTCAAGAGATGGAGACGCTCTGCCCGAAGGCGATCTTCATCAACTACGCGAATCCGATGGCCATGGTCTGTTGGGCGGTGACACGCGCCACCAGCATTCAGACAGTTGGTCTCTGCCACAGCGTGCAGGGAACAGCGATGCAGTTGGCGCGGTACATGGGGCTGGCGTACGAGGAGCTGCTGTATCGCGCGGCCGGCATCAACCACATGAACTTCTACCTGAAGCTCGAATACCGGGGCCGAGATGCCTATCCGAGGCTCCGCCGCGCCATGCAAGATCCCGAAATCTGGAAGCGAGACCCGGTGCGCTTCGAGGTGTTCAACCGCCTCGGGTACTTCGTAAGCGAGTCCAGCGTGCACTTCTCGGAATATGTGCCCTGGTTCATTCGGCGAGACCGGCCTGACTTGATTGATCGCTATGGGATTTCCATTGATGAGTATATCAAGCGCTGCATAGAGCAAGATAAGGATTGGCAGAGGACCAAGCGGTCCATGTTCAGCGACAAGCCCATCGAGGTGCACCGCAGCCACGAATACTGCGGGTACATCCTCCACGCCCATCAGACCGGCGAGCCATACGTGATCTACGGCAACGTCCCGAACGACGGCATCGTCACCAACCTGCCTCAGAGGTGCTCTGTCGAGGTGCCGTGCCTGGTTGACCGCAACGGCATCCAGCCGTGCTATGTGGGTGACCTGCCGCCTCAGCTGGCAGCAATCATTCGCAACACGGTCAATGTTCACGAGCTGACCCTGGAGGGGTTCTTCGAGCGAAAGAGGGACCACATCTACCAGGCGGCGATCCTCGACCCCCACGCCTCCGCAGAGCTGACTCTCGATGAGATCTACTCCTTGGTGGATGACCTGTTCGAGGCACACGGGAAGATGGTGCCCAGCTTGAAGTAGACAGCGCCGCCCGTTTGCAGCATGGAGACAGGAAGCGATGCAGTTCGTCATGTTCACGAAGCTGTTGAAGGACCTGGGCATCGGGCAACTAGCCGACACAATCGAAGGCCTCGGGTTCGGCGGCTTTGACCTGGCAGTGCGTCCGGGCTATCCAATCAACCCGGAGAACGTGGCAACCGCCCTCCCTGAGG
>CP070816.1:1127661-1144671 GCA_020344235.1 Armatimonadota bacterium | reverse complement strand
GGCGCCTTCTTCTGGCTGCTCCGCAAGGCATTGTGGGTCGTGGATTCCAGCCTTGTAAAGCCTGTGTAGAGCGACTCTCGCAGCTAGTGTCCTGTCACAGAAGACTCGACCCTCTTGTCGGTTGAGGGTCTACCTGAGCGCCACGCGCGCCGACCTGACGAGATAAGACAACTGAGAATATGAGGCTGAGTGGAGGCTGCTGGGTCGACATGAGAACATAAGTTTCCTATAGTCAAGCGCTCTGGTGCAGATCGAGCGGCGCGGTTCGATGCGCGCAGGGGCGGAACTGCAAGGCGCTCGGCCGAGCGCCGGGAGATGCTGTTGAAGGAGAGATGGCGGATGTCTTGGCAATCGGCTTTGCAGAGAACGCTGGATACGACGTACGACCAGGCCCAGAGCGAGGGGCTCGAATGGACCGTTGTGGGTTCAGTGGCGACTGCGCTCCAAGGGTGTCGGCTGTCGCCGCACGACATTGACATAGTGACACGGGAGCCCGAGGTCGTGTTCGGGTTTGCAGAATTGATGCGGCCGTTCGCCGCAGCGGAGTGCCCCGCCGAGTCTCCCGAGGAAGGGCCGTGGCACTCGACTGAGGAGAAGCCGGTCTTCGTTGGCTCGTACTGGGATCTCGACTGGCACTACGCGTGGTGGGACGTGGATGATGCCCTCGTCTCGGTGGTGCACGTCGTGGCGCCGGGCGGTCACCCAGGCTTCCGCGACACGGGCGGGGTGTGGGAGTGCGACCCCAGCGTGTGGCCTCACATCGAACGGTTGATTTCGCGGGTCGGCCTGTGCCGGTCGTTCCCCTGGAGATTCAGTTGGAGACCAACAGGGCCAGGGGCTACACCTTCTGGGGTGAAAGTCTCGAACCGAGGGTGGAGGAGATCGTCAGGACACTCAAGCGGAGCGGGTATGACCGGTCACTTGTGGAGTGGTCTCTGAGAGAAGAGCGCCTCGCCAGGTTCGACAAGTTGGTGAGCGGAAGTGGGTAGGTGTGCTCCGGGTCCGGCCCGCGTGGAAGCGGAGGAGTGGGAGGGGGCAACGGTGTCGGGGCTGAGGGAGATTCTGGAGCTGGTTGAGTAGGTGGCCGGGGAGGTGGGCACGGAGATTGAACGTGAACGGCCCCAAGATCGCTCGCGTTCATTCGTGATGACCCCACTTCGCTGAAGCTATGTGGGGCAGGCCCCTGCTTCGCCAAGGCCTGGTAGGGCCGGTGCGCCGGGGTCGGTCGGGGCGGCAGGTCGCCACTCTCCTATGTCGAACATCCCGCGACATGAGTGAGGGGCAGACACAACTGGGCGAGGCGCGGGAGCTGGGCGGGGTGGTGGAAGCGGTGCGCCACCACAATGAGGAGGATGGGTGGACGGTGGCGCGCGTCCGGGTGGGGGAGGGGTTCAGCGGGGCCGGCGAGGTCGTGGCGGGGGTGGGGAACCTGGCGGAGGCCAGGGAGGGGATGGAGGTGAGGCTGTGGGGGGAGTGGGTGACCCATCCGCAGTATGGGGAGCAGTTCAAGTTCGTGCGCTATCAGGTGCAGCTCCCGATGACCCCCGACCAGATCAAGCGTTATCTGGCCTCGGGCGCAATCAAGGGGATAGGGAAGAAGCGAGCGGAGACCATCGTCAAGCGCTTCGGGGAGGAGACGCTGCGCGTCTTCGACGAGGAGCCGGAGCGGCTGGCTGAGATCAGGGGGATCAGCAAGAAGAAGGCGCGCGAGATCGGGGAGGAGTGGAAGCGGCAGCGGGAGGGTGAGAAGAACGAGGTGCTGATGCGCCTTCAGGGGATGGGGATCACGGCGGCGCAGGCGATCCGGATTCAGCGGCACTATGGGGATCGGTCGGTGGGGGTAGTAGAGGAGAACCCGTATCAGCTGGCGATGGAGGTGGAGGGGATCGGTTTCAGGATCGCGGACCGGATCGCGCGGAGCATCGGGACACCGGTCAGCTCGCCCTACCGGCTGCAGGCCGGGCTTAGCTATGTGCTCCAGGAGCAGGCACAGCAAGGGCATTGCTTCTATCCCAGAGAGCGACTGCTGGCGCGGGCGGCGGAGGCGCTGGGATGTGACGATCAAGACTCGCTGTTAACGGCCTACGATGCGCTAGTCGCGAATAGTTGGGTGAAGGTGGAGGAGGGGGTGGAGCTGCGATTGGTGCCGGGGCAGCCGAGCGAGGGGACGGCAACGGCGGCGTATCTGCCGAGGCTGTGGCGGGCGGAGCAGGAGGTGCGGCGGCACCTGGATAGGATCCGGGCAGGGGAGCCAGGGGCTAAGGCGACGGCAGAATCGCTGGAGGAGTGGCTGAGCGGGGAGCGGCAGGTGGGGGAGACGGCGCTCTCGGAGCAGCAGGCGGAGGCGGTGCGGCTGGTCTTGGCCGAGAAGGTGGTGGTGCTTACGGGTGGGCCGGGGGTGGGGAAGACCACGGTGACGCGGGCGATGGTGGAGGTGTTCGAGAACTCCGAGTGCGAGGTGCTGCTGGCGAGCCCGACGGGAAGGGCGGCGAAGCGCCTGTCCGAGGTCACGGGGCGGCCTGCGAGGACGATCCACCGGCTTTTGGAGATAGATCCGGTGGCCTGGGAGTTCCGGCGGAACGAGAAGCGCCCGCTGGAGGCGGATGTGGTGATCGTGGACGAAGCCTCCATGCTCGACCTGGACCTGATGTGGGCGTTGGTGCAGGCGATCCCAGACAAGGGGCGGCTGATCTTGGTTGGCGATGTGGATCAACTGCCGTCGGTGGGGCCGGGGCTGGTGCTGCGGGACCTGATTGATTCGGGCGCGGTGCCGGTGGCGCGGCTGACAGAGATCTTCCGGCAGGATCGGGAGAGCCAGATCGTGATGAACGCATATCGGGTGAACGCGGGGCGGGTGCCCGAGTTCCGGCTGCCGCCGCGGCCGGAGGATGACTGCGTGTTCGTCTCGGAGAACGACCCCGACGCGCTGATCAAGCAGGTGGTGGAACTGGTGGGGGAGGCGCTGCCCGGGGAGGGGTTCTCGGCACAGGACATCCAGGTGCTCACGCCCATGAACAAGCGGGCGCTGGGGACAGTGCACCTCAATGGGGTGTTGCAGGAGGCGCTGAACCCGGCGCGGGCCGGGAAGCGGGAGGTAAAGCGGGGGGAGAAGTGCCTGCGGGAGGGCGACCGCGTGCTTCAGACGGTGAACAACTACCAGAAGGAAGTGTTCAACGGGGACGTGGGGACGGTCGTGGGCATCGAAGCCGGCGCGAACAGAGTGACGGTGCAGTTCTTGGACACTACGGCATGGTATGAGTACGATGAGCTGGACGAGCTGGAGCTTGCCTACGCGATTACAGTGCACAAGGCGCAGGGAAGCGAGTATCCGGCGGTGGTGATGATCTGCCACACGAGCCAGTACATTATGCTGCAGCGAAATCTGCTGTACACGGGGCTGACGCGGGCGCAGCGGAAGTGTGTGTTCGTGGGGAATCGGCAGGCCGTGTGGACGGCGGTGAGGAACAACCGGCCGGCGCGGAGGTTTACGCGGCTGCGGCAGATGCTGGCGGGGTGAGCGGGGAGCGCGCGTGGACGTCGAAATCGCCGACCTTTCCGAGGCAGTGTTGGAGCATCTGCCTGATTGGTCGAGTCACGGCTCCGCGCGCGATGCTGGGTGTAGGTTCTGTCTTTACTGGGAAGAGCCTGACCGCGCAAAGTGGCCCGAGCCCCTTCACGAGCGGGAGGCATTGAAGCGCGAGTGGGTCCGCCGCGTGACGGCTGAGTTCGGGGTCTGCGGGAAGCTCGCTTTCGTGGGCTCCAAAGCCGTCGGCTACTCCCAGTTCTCCCCACCCGCCCACCTCCCAAACGTGACCTCCTACGAATGTGGTCCGCCCAGCAGCGATGCGGTATTCGTGGCCTGCCTGTTCGTGGTGCGCGAACACCGCGGACATGGAGTAGGGTCCGCCTTGCTGCGCGCGGTGGTGGCGGAGCTGTCCAGCCGCGGGGTCGAGGCCGTGGAGACGTTGGCGAGGAGGGGATCAGCGGACAACCCGAGCGGGCCCTTGGGATTCTGGCTGAAGCACAACTTCACCGTGGTTCGAGAGGATGACGAGTTCGCCTTGGTGCGGCAGGAATTCGCGTGAAGTTCGCTGCCGCAGCCGCTCCACTTTGGCAGCGCCGTGCCTTCCCGACATTTCGCGGCAGGAAAGCGACGGTCGGCGCAAGAACTAGTGTGACGTTATGGCGAAGGCGCGCAACGATCTCAACGACCTGAGCGGGAAGGAGTGGATCAAGTTCACCCGGACTTGGTTCGTGTGCGATTCGCCGCGGTACTGGCGGAATCGGCCGACGGAGCTGCATCCGGCGCGGTTTCCAGAGGAGATGGTGGCGGAGTTTCTGGGCTTCTTCACGAAGCAGGGCGGCGCGGTGCTGGATCCGTTCTTGGGATCGGGGGCGACGCTGGTGGCGTGCTCTGAAAACGAGCGCGTCGGGGTGGGGGTGGAGCTGAGCCAGAAGTACGCGCGAACTGCGGCGCGGAGGACCAAGGGCGCGTCATCGCCGCAGATGGTGATTCGAGGCGAAGCGCGCGGGATCGGCCGGAAAGGCTTCTGGCAGGAGTGGTGCAGGAAGCTGGAGGCGGCCGGGATCGCGGTCGTGCGGGGCCTGCCGCAGTTCGACTTCGCGATCACGTCGCCGCCCTACTGGCGGATGCTACAGACCAGCCGGGGCGGGGTGTTCTCGAAACAGAAGCAGCGGGCCGCACGGGGGCTGGACACGACGTATTCCGGGAATCCGGATGATCTGGGCAACATCGCCGACTATGGGAGATTCATCTCGGCGCTGGGTAAGGTGTTCGATGGGGTGAGGCGGTGTGTGAAGGATGGGAAGTATCTGGTGGTGGTGGCGCAGAACCTGCGCGACCCGGACGGGAGCATCAGGCCGCTTGCGTGGGATCTGGCGCGGCGGATCGAAAAGCGGGGACGGGGCGGAGCGTATTGGCGATTCCAGGGAGAACGGATTTGGTGTCAGAACACGAAGCCGCTCGGCATCTGGGGATACCCGAAGATCTTCGTGCCGAACTACCATCATCACTACTGTTTGATATTTCGGAAGTCTCGGTAGCATGAGGGGAGTGATAGCAGGGCTGCTGGCCGGCTGGATGGCGCTCGGGGTGCTGCGGCCGGCCGCGGCCGAATGGAAACCAAGTGAGGTGCAGATGAATCCTGCGGAGCTGGAGTCGAAGGTGGCGACCGCCGGGCGGCCGCGGTTGTTTCTGGGGGGTGAGGAGCTAGCGCGCCTGAAGGAGGCGATTCGGACGACGCACCGGGAGAGGTGGGAGCGGCTGAAGGCCGCGGTGGATGAGTCGCTCGACCGTGACCCGCCGGAGTATCGGCCGCCGGAGATCGGAAACGATCCGACGCGGCCGGGGACGCTCAACGATGAGATGCTGTGGCAGCGGCAGTTCGGTTACCGACTGCCAGGGATGGCGCTGGTGGCGCTGCTCGACCCCGATCCGAAGTACTTCGAGGCGGTGCGGAAGTGGGCGCTGAAGCCGGCGGAGTATCCGCTGTGGGGCGCGGGGGTGTTCGAGAACGCCGACCTAGCGGCATCGCACTGCCTCTTCGGGATGTCAATCGCCTACGATTGGCTGTACGACCGGTGGGAGGAGGGTGATCGATCGCTGCTCCGCGAGACGCTGGCCGAGCGCGGCAAGGTGATGTACGAGGCGGCGGAGGGAATCAACGATCGCGGCTGGTGGAAGCACGAGTGGAGGCAGAACCATTCGTGGTGTGCGTATCAGGCGCTGGGCGTTACGGCGATCGCGCTTGCCGGAGACGTGCCCGACACGGGCGAGTGGCTGGCGAAGGCAACGTGGGGATTCCAGCACATAGTGGCGGAGCTGCCGGACGAGGGCGCTTACGAGGAAGGGGTTCCCTATTGGGGATACGGGATGGAGGGGCTGATGCGGTTCATCACCGCGGCGCGGCCGTACGTTCCGGAGGACTACTACGCGGCCGAGTACCTGCGCAACACTCATCTGTTCAGGATGTACATGGCCGGGCCGGAGATGCGGACGTGCGCGAACTTTGGCGACGGACCGCCGCGGGACTGGCATGCAATCCGGCCGATCATGTACCGGCTTGCGTCGGAGTACGGGGACGGGCGGACGCAGTGGCTGGCAGGGCAACTCCCGGACCGGGATGATGTGGACGCCCTCTGCTGGTCGCTGCTCTGGTACGATGCGGCGCTCGACGTTGAGCAACCGGATGATCTCCCGCTGTGGCGTGCCTTCGAGGTGGCCGGCTTCGCGGGGGCGCGGACGAGCTGGGGCGAGGAGGCGCTGACGCTGCACCTTCGCAGCGGCCGAGCGGCGGTTTCGCATTCGCACCTGGACGTCAACAACTTCCTGCTGAATGCGGGTGGAGAATGGCTGCTGCGCGATTACGGATACGGCAAGGTGGGAAAGGGGTACTTCGACCGCGAGGTGATCTACTTCAGCAACGCGACTTGGGCGCACAACTGCCTGGTGATCGGCGGCAAGCACCAGCGAAAGGACCCCGACAGTGCCGGGACTATCACCGATGCAGCGGAGAGAGACGGGCTGATCTGGCTGCGGTCGGAGGCGACGAAAGCCTACCAGGGGGCGGAGTCCGTGGTGCGGGAGCTGGCCCTGGTGCTGCCGCACGAGGGCACGGGGAAGTGGGGATACGTCATGGTGCGCGATAGGGCGCAGACCGCGGCACCGGAGACGTTTGACTTCATGCTGGATCCGGGGGGCGAGGTGGTGGTGAACGGTGACGCGTTCACCATTCAATGCGGGCAGTCCCGGCTGGTGGGCAAAGTGATCGCGCCGAGTGGAGTGACAATCGAAGTGCTGCCCGGGATCGGGGAGCACATCAACGTAGAGGACCCGCGGTGCCTGCGGATCAGGGCGCCGGAGAAGGCCTCGGAGGTCGAGTTCATGGTCGTGCTCGTGCCGCTGGCAGATGGTGAGGAAGCGCCGGAGATCGCGGCTGTGGGAAGCGGTGTCTCCGGCGCATCGGTAGGAGGTGAGAGTGTCATCTTCTCCGCGGGCGGAGCCGAGCCGCCGCGGCGAGGGACGGGTCAGGGGTAGATCTGTTGCATCTCGCCGGTGTCGAGGTTCACGGCCTTGATGCTGGCGCCGTCGAGCAGGTGCACTATAGCGCGGCCCTGGGGATCGAATCCGTCCATAGCGTGGCCGCGCGCGAAGGCGCGCGTGGTGTCCGGGGACGGGAAGTGCCGCGTTCTTCCTTCGGCGTCGACGAGAAGCACCTCGCCTCCGATTATCTCCGGCGGCCAGCTCTTCCGCTCGTAGGCCCAGACGATCATCTCGCCTGAGTTGGGCCTTGCACTGAAGCGCACGTCGCTGTATGGGAAGTCGGAGAGGATGAGGAATGGCTCCGGATCGCCTGGTCGCCAGCGGAGGATGCGAGCCCCGTCCTCGCGGCCGAGTCTCGTCGCGAGATAGAGGGCGTTGCCGTCCGCTGACCACGCGGGCCAGGCCGTCCCGAAATGAGAGCTGCGGCGCTTGTACTCCCACAGGACGTGTGATTCAGCGCCGTCCGCTCTAAGGGCCTGGATGGTCCCGGCGCACAGCTTGGCAGTTCTACCCTCGCCGAGATCCTCGGTTCCTACGTCCCTCTCCTCCTTGCAGACGAACCAGCGGCCATCCGGGGAGACGTCTAGGATGCGGAGTTCGAAGAGGGGCCCCCGGGCGTCGAGGCGCCAGACCTCTTCGGGCGTGCGGTCATCGGGGTAGACGCGCCAGAGGACAGCGTCGCGGTCGAAGCCGTAGAGGATGTCTTCGTTGGGGGACCACTGCCATCTGGTTAGCCGCTTGTCGAGTCTGGTAACCTCGCCCGTTTCGGGACGCAGAAGGTACAGCGTGCTGCCCCTGCCTTCTCCGATGCTGTAGGAGAATCCGCGGGGAAGCAAGAGATAGGCGCTTGAGGGGGACCAACTGACGTGCCAGTAGGTCACGCGCCGTTCGTTGATGATGTCGGGGAGCCCTGACAGAATGGGCTTGTTGTTCTGGAGGTCGAAGAGGCGGAAGGTGACGGGACGCCGCCCGAATATCCTGGTTCCCCACGTGAGGGCGGGGGGCTGGATGAAGAGTGCGGCGAAGCGGCCGTCGGGGGAGCAGAAGGCGCGAAAGTCAGGGCTGTCGCCGTAGCCGAGTCGGTGGATTGCCAGCTCGCGGCCTGTGGTCAGGTCCAGGATGAAGCCGTAGTTGCTGCGGTAGTCGAAGTTTCCACCTCCGCCCACGTATGGTGACGGCTCGTGTGGCAGCCAACCCTTGCCCTGAACTCGCTCGAAGGGAACTTGGTCGGCGAGGGTCGTGAGGGTCATGCGCGATCCCTCTACAGTGCCCCAGGCTGCTGCGAGATCTTGCCGCTGGTAGCGAGTGGCCCAGCGGGCGAAGCCGGATATGACCAGAACGGTGAGGAAGAGGCCGATGAGGAGGGTGGGGATGGAGAGGGCCAGCTTGCGCGCCGACTGCAGCAACTCACCCCGCGTGATGACCAGCGCGGAGGCGAGGAGGAGGGAGGGTGTTGCTGCGAAGCACCAGAGGGCGATGTCGAGTCCGATGCTGTAGCCAAGAAGTGGAGCAGTCAACCAGGCATGGACGGCAAGGACGCCGGCGGCGATGCCGCCGCTGAGGAGGATTGTGAGAGCCAGGGAGGCGATGGCATGATGGGCAAGAGTCGAGGCGAAGATCGCGACGGAAAGGACGAAGAGAGTCCACAGGCAGAGGTCCGGTAGGTAGGCGAGGAACGGTAGGACCGCATAGCACTGCGGAAGGAGCAGGCAATCAATGGCGAGCAGCAGCGCGGAGGCGGCGAGCGTGAGCGCCACCCCTGCGAGCACCTTAGCGAGCCAGATGCGGCGGCGGGATACGGGAAGAGAGAAGAGGGCGGGAAGTGTGCCGCGGTCGGCCTCGGCCGAGAACAGGCCCGACCCGGCGAAGAGCGCGACGATGGGCGGGAAGATGAAGATCAGCCAGCCGAAGGTTGTGTCGAAGTCCTCTCGCAGGACGCGGTAAACCGGATTGATTGCCGCGAGTACCCAATAGAACAGCGGGATGAGCAGGCCGACGACGAGGGCGAAGACGAGCAGCAGGCGGCCCTGGCGGAACTCTTTGAAGAAGAGGGATTTCACGCCATATCACCTCAGGGATAGATGGGGGTGGACTCGCCGGTGTGGAGGTCAACAGCGGCGATTATCTGGGGCTCGTCCGCCCAAAAGGTGCGGACTATGAGCCGACCCCGATTGTCGAGGCCCATGGGATAGTAGTCGGCCACGGTGGCGCGCACGCGCTCGTTGGGGAAGGCGATGACCTCTCCGCCGTCGTTTGCGAGCCAGAGACGGCCGACGTCCCAGATCATGACGCCGCCCATCTCCGGCACAGGGACAAGCTGTGGCCAGCCCGGCCGCAAGTTCAGAGGAACCGGCGTCGCTTCGCCGGCCGCCTCCGACCATTGCAGCAGGGTGCGGGAATCGGCTCGTGGGTCTACGAAGTAGAGGCGGCGGCCGTCGGGGGACCAGGTGAAGCTCAAGTCGCGCAAGTTCGCGGGGGCCGGGATCTGGCGGATGAGCAGACGGCCCGAGCCGTCGGCGGACACAACGAAGACGAGTAGCACTGCTTCCCGCTCTATGCGTGCGCGGCGGAATCCCGATTCGAGCTCCATGCGTGTATACCGATCCGGCAGCGAGATGAGAGCCACCGCAATGGACCGACCGTCCGGCGAGACCGAGATAACGCCGGAGGCGGCGGTGCGACGTTGAGAAGCCAAGTGCAACGCGCCGGGGTCCCACACAGTCTGGGAGCCGCCAGCGGCCAGGCTATGTCGCATGAGCCGACCGTTGGGGTCGAGGGTGTACAGGGCGTCGCTCTCGGGGCTCCAGTCCCAAGAGCGTCCGACATAGCTGAAGATGGAGCCGAGCCCACCGGCGAGGAGCGCGACGAGTCGCTGTTCACTGCCGTCCGGGTGCATGAGCAGGAGCACTTCATCCCCTGAGGATCTGCCGCGGACGGTAAGCCAGGAAGCGTCAGGCGACCACTCGGCCGCGCCGGTCAGGCCGAATAGATAGCGGCCGTCAGAGGTCGGGGATGCAGGTCCCGCACCTTCGTAAGACGCTCCCGGGTGGTCTCGATAGAGCAGGCGGCGCTGTTGCAGGTCCCACACTTCGAGGGGCCTCACGGCGGAAGGTCGCCCACCCCAGGTAATTGGGACAGGATCGAGGAGCATGGCTGCAAGGCGGCCGTCGGGAGAGAAAGCCGCTTGGCCACCGCCGCGTCTGGTCAAGATGTCGGCGCCGGTGTTCAGATCAACGAGGACGAGTGTGCGGCTGCGGTATGAGCCCTCTCCCGCGCCCCAGCCCCGCTCGTAGTCCCGCTGGATGGCGATGGGAGAAGAGAGAGCGGTGAGGGCAATGACGGGGCTTGCTTGAGCATAGGAGATGTCGTCGAGCCGCTCGACGCGGGCGCGGTCGTAGCGAGTGAGCCAGCGGGCCAGACCTATCATCGGAAAGCAGACGGCGGCGAGAACGATCACGAGGGCGGGAAGAGCGAAGGCCCACTTGCGCCAAGACTGAAGGAGATCGCCGCGGGAGAAGCCCATGAATGAGGCCGCAAGCAGGGCCGGGACCGCGGCGAACATCCATAGTGACAGGTCAAGGAAGGGGTCATAGCCCAGCAGGTTGCCGCCCAATCCTCCCACGAGGTAAGCGGCGCCGGCGAGAAGCGCGAGGCACAGCAGTACCGAGACGAGAAGGGCGCTGATGGTGTGAGTGCACAAGGTGGAGCAGAGAAGAGCGACGGCGAAGGCGAAGCCGCACCACAAGACGATGTCGGGGAGGAACAGCGTGAACTTGACGCCCTGCCATTCGGGAGGCATGAAGACCGCGTTGATAAGCAGGAGAAGTGCTGCAGCGGAGGCGGCGATGGCGAGGCCGGCGAGGACTTTCGCGAGCCAGATGTGGCGTCGACTGAGGGGCAAAGCGAGCAGCACGGGGAGAGTGCCTCTTTCGAGCTCGCCGGAGAAGAGGCCGGCGCCCGCAAAGAGGGCAATGACGGGAGGCATGACGTAGCAGACGGCTCCCCAGAAGACGTCTATGGTCTCGCTCTCAAGCTGCGGCAGCAGAGCGACCCCAGCGAGGAGGAGCCACAGGACCACGGTCAGGCCGCCCAGCAAAGGGCCGCATAGCAACAGGAGGCGGGCCTGGGTGAACTCTTTGAGGAAGAGGGCCCTCATGCGCGGATCTCCAGCTCGGGCTGCGCGAGGTGGACGAAGATGTCCTCCAGACTGAGGTCGAGGGCCTCGACGCGGCGGCTCGGTTCGGATAGGGACTCGAGCAGATCGGGCGAGAAGTCGCGGGTGGTGAGGAGGGTCTCGCGCGCGGAGCGCTCGACCTGCACCGCCCCAGCCGGCACTTCCGGCTGCGAGTCGGCGGGGTGCTCGATGCGGATGCGCTTCACACGCGCCTTTAGGCCGTCGAGGGTGGATTCGAGGATGAGCCGGCCCTTGACCAGGAAGCCGACGTGGTCGCAGATGCGCTCCATGTCGGCGATGTCCTGGCCGGTGATGAAGACGGTGCGGCCCTCGGCGTGCATAGCCTCGATGATGTTACGGAGCACCTCGCGCCGGGCGATGGGGTCGAGCCCCGTGAGCGCCTCGTCGAGGAGCAGGAGGTCGGGCTCGTGGCCGATTGACACGGCGAGGGCGGTGAGCGCGCGCTGGCCGCGGGAGAGCGTTTGTATCTTGGCATCCTGCCCAATCCCAACGCGGGAGAGGATGGTTGAGATGGGTTCGGGGTTCCAGCGCGGGTAGCAGCCGGCCATGAAGTCGGCGAACTCGCGCACCTTCATCCAGTCCCAGAGCGGTTGGAGCGCGGCGACGTGCCCGACGCGCCGGCGGACGGCTACCGGGTCACGCACAACATCGTGTCCCAAGACGGTGGCGGAGCCGCGGGTGGGGTTAATCAGGTTGAGCAGGCAGCGCACGAAGGTTGTCTTGCCGGCGCCGTTGGGACCCATGAGGCCGTAGATCGAGCCCCGGGGCACGTGTGCGGAGACGTCCTCCAGGGCGGCGAGGCGGCCGAACCGCTTTGTCAGAGAGTCGGTGGTGATTGCGTATCCGTTCTCGCTCATTGCTTGTCCTGTCTGCCGCGCCTTCGGTTTGCAAGGACTTCGCGGAAGAGATCGAGTGCGGCCTTCTCAGAGAGGCCGAAGGCGTGGACGTCGCGCGCGGCGGCTTCGAGCTGTTCGGCGAGGAGGCGGCGGCGATCGGCCTCGGCCAGGGCCGCAACCTCCGGGGAGATGAAGGTGCCCTGACCGCGGCGGGTTTCGAGGAGGCCGTCTCTCTCCAGATCGCGGTAGACCTTGGCGACAGTGTTGGGGTTGACTAGGAGACGGGCCGCCAGCTCCCGCACGGAGGGGAGCTGGTCGCCCGGCTCAAGCAGGCCCGCGGCGACGCTGCGCCGGATCTGGTCGCCGATCTGCCGGTGGATGGGGATGGCTGATTTCGGGTTTACGCTATCGAGCATGGCGCTGTACCATAGTACTAGTACACCAGTATTGTACCACAGAACTGGCTGCATGCAAGAGGAAGTTTTGCGACACCTAGGGGGAAAGGGCACCGGTGCGGGAGGGGGCTCAGGAGCAGGCACGGCGGGACTGGGGAGAGAAGCCATCTGCGTGCCCAACCCCGCGAAACCCGATGAGCTGCCCGCTCCGACCCCTCCAGAGGCCAAGGCCGGCGAGGACGGCCATTGGCGCCGGACGCTCTACAGCCTCTGGCTGGCGATGTTCTTCGTGTTCCTGGAGTGGACGTTCGGCATGACGTTCGTGCCGGTGTTCCTCCAGGAGGACATCGGGCTGACCTTCAAGCAGGCGCAGTCGTGGACCGGCCTGCTGATGGCGCTTCCGTCGCTGGCTATGTTCGTATCTACGCCACTGTGGGGGACCTACAGCGACCGCATCGGCCGGAAGCCGGTCGTGATTCTCAGCGTGATCTTCACCTCGCTGCTTCGCGCGGCGTGGTACTGGGCTCACTCCCCGTGGACGCTGCTGGGGCTGGGGGTGGCAGCAGGGGTTCTCGGGGCGGGAGTAGTCGTCGGGCAGGCGATCATCGCTTCCGTGGCTCCGAGAAAGCGAATGGGGGAGGCGATGGGGACGCTCCAGACCTCGATGACGGCGGGGTTTCTGATCGGGCCGGTGGTGGGGCAGGCGTGTGCGGGCCTGATCGGGCCGCGGCCGACATTCCTGATTCAGGCCGTGTTCGCGGTGATCGGTGCGACGCTGGTGTGGCTGGCGGTGGAGGAGCGGTTCGAGCGGCCGGAGAAGGCCGAGCACGTCAGCTTCGCACGGGCGGTGACGCGGGACCTGCGGCCGCTGGTGGGGAACCGGCAACTCCAGGCGCTGTGGGTGATGTCGTTCGTGGTGTTCTTCGGATTCTCGGCGATGTGGCCGATAATGACCTATTACGTGCAGTACATCGGGATTCCGATCGACAAGGTGGCGGCCTACTCGGCCTATGTGATGTTCGTGACGGGGTCGATGATGACGCTGATGGCGCCGGTTTGGGGGAAGCTCGGGGACAGGATCGGGCACCGGGGGGTTCTCATCGGGACGACGGCGGCCTGCGGGTTGGTGCTGATTCCACATGCGCTCATCCGGACGTACGCGCAGTTCTTCGTGCTGCGGGTGGCGGCGACGGTGCCGGGGACGGGGATTCACCCGACGACGTCGGCGCTGGTGGCGGGTACGATGCCGCGATCCCAGTACGGCGGTGCCTATGGAGTGCTGGCCAGCGCGCGGGCGCTTGCGGGGTCGGTGGGGCCGGTGATCGGGGGGATGATCGGGCGGTATTGGGACATCAGGTGGGTCTTCATCTGGACGGGGATCATGACGCTCATCGCGTCGGTGTGGGCGGCCACCGCGGTTAAGGAGTCGGCCGCCGAGTCAGAAGAGGGAGGGGCCGGCTTCGGCGGAGATGCGACGGCGGGCTAGGGCGACATAGGTGGGGTCGGTGTCCACCCCGATCCAGAGGCGGCCGAGCTGTGCGGCAGCGACGCAGGTTGAGCCCGAGCCGCAGAAGGGGTCGAGCACCAGCGCGCCTTTCCACGAATAGAGCTTGATGAGGCGGCGGGGAAGCTCGACGGGGAAGGGCGCGGGGTGGCCGACTTTGCTGGCCGATTCGGTGGCGAACTGCCACACGCTGCGCGTCAGCGCGGTGAACTCCTGGCTGGTTAAGTCTGTTTCTCCCTTCGTCTCTTCGAGGCGGAATTGCTCCTTGCAGAACACGAGGATGAACTCGTGAACATCCCGCAGCGTTGGGTTGCTCGGGCTCTGCCAGCTTCCCCAGGCGGTGGAGACGCCGACGGAGGCGGCCTTGTCCCAGATGATCTCGCCGCGCATGAGGAAGCCGAGGTCAATCAACTGCTGGGTGATGTAGGACTGGAGGGGGAGGTAGGGCTGGCGGTCAACACCGGCGACATTGACGCAGATGCGTGCGCCGGGGCGCAGCACGCGGCTGCACTCTTTCCAGACATCGCACAGAAGTGAGAGGTACTCGCCCAGGGGCAGCGCGTCGTCGTGGTTCTGGTAGTTTTTGCCGACGTTGTAGGGCGGTGAACAGATGACGAGGTCAACCACGCCGTCCTCGATCATGCCGAGGTTGCGGGAGTCCCCGCAGTAGATGCGGTTGGCTGCTGTGCGGGAGCCGACCACGGGCTCCGGCTTGCGTGGAGTACTCATTTCCGGTAAGATCGTTTCGCCAACAAGCGGCCGGTGCCCTGCGCGCAGGGCAGTCGGGTTGAGAGGGCGAACCGGTGCATCGGAGGAGACTGACATGATCGGCAAGCAAATCCGTATGGAACGGATCATCAACCGGGAGACCAGGCGCACGGTAGTGGTGCCAATGGATCACGGCACCACGATCGGGCCGATTCCGGGTCTGGAAGACATGCGAGACACCGTGACTAGAGTGGTGGATGGCGGCGCGAACGCCATCCTCATGCACAAGGGCATGGTGCAGGCGGGCCACCGGGGCGGGGGGCGGGACGTGGGATTGATTATCCACCTCTCCGCGGGAACGAGCCTCAGCCCGGACCCGAACGCGAAGGTGCCGGTATGCACGGTCGAGGAGGCGATCAAGCTCGGCGCGGACGCGGTCTCAGTCCACGTCAACATCGGGGCTTCCACGGACGCGGCCATGCTGGAGGATTTCGGCGAGGTGTCAGAGGTCTGCATGCACTGGGGCATGCCGCTGCTGGCGATGGTGTACACGCGCGGCCCGAAGATCGAGAGCGAGTTCGATGTGAAGCACGTCAAGCATGCGGCTCGGCTGGGCGCTGAGCTGGGGGCGGACATCGTAAAGGTCAACTACACCGGTTCGTCCGACAGCTTTCACGAGGTGGTGGGCGGATGCCCCATTCCGGTGGTCATCGCCGGCGGCGAGAAGGTCGAGACTGACGAAGAGTTGCTCCAGATGGTGGCGGGAGCGTTGGAGGCGGGCGCATCCGGGGCGTCCATCGGGCGGAATGCGTTCCAGCATGCGGACCCGCAAGGGATGGTGCGGGCGATCAGCATGATGGTGCACGAGGGAGCATCCGTACGCGAGAGTAAGAAGTTCCTGGAGTCGCGGCAATGAAGCGCATCTGGGTGCGCGTTGATCCCTGGGACAAGCAGCTAGCCATCGCCGCGCTGGATAGCGGAGCCGACGCGGTGGTGGTGGCCGAGGGCCATACTCCTAAGGTCAAAGAGCTGGGCGCGCTGGCTACGGTCGCGTCCGATGGCGACATCAGGCCGGGTGAAGACGTGGTCTGGATGGAAATCCGCGACAAGGCCGACGAGGAGGCCGCCGCCACCTCCCATCTCGACAAGACCGTGGTGCTGCGCACTACCGACTGGACGGTCATCCCGCTGGAGAACCTCGTCTCCCGCCGGAGCGGGCTGATGCTGGAGGTGGCCGGGGCGGAGCAGGCGCGGGTGGCGGTCCAGGTGCTGGAGCGGGGGGTGGACGGAGTGGTGCTCGACACCCGGGACCCGGAGGAGTTGCATCGGACAGTGACCGAGGTACACGGGATATCCCCCAGGCTGGAGATGACCACAGCTGAGATTACCGCCATCAAGGTCCTGGGAATGGGAGACCGGGCCTGTGTGGACACCTGCACCACCATGGGCCGGGGGGAGGGGATGCTGGTCGGTAACAGCGGTCAGGCATTCTTCCTCGTGCACTCAGAGAGTCTGGAGACCGAGTTCCTGAACCCGCGGCCCTTCCGTGTAAACGCGGGGGCTGTGCATGCCTATATCATGCTCGCAGAGGGAAAGACGGTCTATCTGTCCGAGCTGAAGGCCGGGGATGAGGTGCTTCTGGTACGTCATGACGGTCAGACCTCGGTCGGCTATGTGGGCCGGAACAAGATCGAGCGGCGCCCGCTCCTGCTGGTGGAGGCAGAGGCGGCAGGTCGCGCACTCTCCCTCGTTATGCAAAACGGCGAGACCATCTACCTCACTAATCCGGAAGGAGAAGCGGTGTCGGTTGCTTCCCTCAAGCCAGGCGACAAGGTGCTCGTACACGTTGAGCCCGGGGGCCGTCACCTAGGTGTCCCGGTGGAGGAGACGATCAGCGAGAAGTAGGGTCAGGGATTCCGCCCGGAGGGGCTAGGCGCGTTCCCTTTGGCTGACTGCATTCGGGGTTGCGCCCGGGGGCGCGAGGACTTCGCTCAACTCGTCGAGGAACCGGACTAGGCCGTCCATCTCTTCACGAAGACGAGCGTTGGCCTCGAGCGTGCGCTCCAGATCGACCTGAAGGCCGACCATGCGGGTCCGAAGCTCCTCGGGGGAATCCGCGGAAGCTGAGTGCGCCCGCATGTCCGCAAGTTTGGCCTCCAACTCGCGAACCCGGGCCTGCAGCGCGCTGCAGCGCTCGTGTTCGTCTGAGAGCATGGCCTCTGCTCCACGCAGCCTACCGGCAAGGACCTCGGCCCTCTCTTGAAGCTCCCGAGTGCGCTCCTGCTCAGCGACGAGATCGGCCCTTGCTC
>CP070816.1:1112071-1127561 GCA_020344235.1 Armatimonadota bacterium | reverse complement strand
ATTCAGGTAGAGCACCCTGTCACGGAGATGGTGACGGGAAGAGACTTGGTGCGGGAGCAGATTCGCATCGCATACGGCCACAAGCTGGGTCGCCACCAGCGTGACATCAGCTCGCACGGACACGCGATCGAGTGCCGGATCACCGCGGAGGACCACACGAACCACTTCCTCGCGTCGAGTGGTACGGTGCGGTCGCTCCGGCTGCCGGGAGGTATAGGGGTCCGCGTTGACACGCACCTGTATCCGGGCTACACAGTGCCGCCGTTCTACGACGCGCTGCTGGGGAAACTGATCGTGTGGGCTCCCACACGTGCAGAGGCTATCTCCCGCGCGGCCCGCGCCCTGCGCGAGTTTCAGATCGAAGGGATCAAGACAACCATCCCGTTCCACCAGGAAGTGCTGAGGAACGCTTACTTCAGGCGAGGCGAGGTCGCCACCAACTTCCTGCAGCGCCGCATGGGCTTGGCATAGGCCGTGGGAAGCCGACGGATGAGCCGAGAACTCGCCCTGCGCGCTCTGTTTCAGACTGATGTGGGGCGCGCCGCAGTCGAAGAAGCTGCTGCTTCATACAGGGCCGAAGATCAGTTTCCCTCAGATATGCTGGATTTCGCCCGGGAACTCATCTTGGGCACGACGGAACACCGGGTCCACATAGATGGAGTAATCAAGAAGTATGCCCGCGATTGGACGCTAGACCGGATGGCCAATGTAGACCGCAATATCTTGCGACTTGCCATCTTCGAGCTGCTCTATCTGCCGGATATCCCGCCTGGTGTGAGTGTGGACGAGGCCGTGGAACTGGCGAAGAAGTACAGCACGGCCGAGTCGGGGCGATTCGTGAACGGGATACTGGGAAACCTGGTGCGCAACCTGGAAGGCGAACTCGCGGAGCTCGGAACGCAATGAGCCACGAAGGCCGCTTCGTCTTCACCGTCCGGCAGCTCACCAGGTATGTCAGGACGCTGCTGGCCCGCGACCGCACCCTTCAAGACCTGTGGGTGAGGGGGGAGATCGCGGATTTGACGCGCCACTCTTCGGGACACGTCTACTTAACCCTCAAGGATGAATTCAGCCAACTGCGCTGCGTGCTGTTTCGGGAGGAGGCGGAGACGCTGACATTCAAACCGCAGAGCGGGAGCGAGGTAATAGCACGGGGGACGCTGGGAGTCTACGAGCCGCGCGGGCAGTATCAGTTGGTCGTCAGGGAAATGGAGCAGGCGGGGGTGGGAGATCTGTATCTCGCTTTCGAGCGTCTGCGTCGGAAGCTGGAGGAAGAGGGTCTGTTCGACGACGACCGGAAGCGGCCGCTGCCGGCCTTCCCCCGGAGAATCGCCCTGCTGACATCGGCCGTCGGCGCAGCAGTTCACGACCTGCTCAGCACAATCCACGGCCGATGGCCGCCTGCAGACGTGGTGCTGATCCCGACGCCGGTGAGCGGGGCACAGGCGGCCGCCGGCATCGTCCGCTCACTGGAGAGGCTGAGTGTAATCGAAGGTCTGGAGGTTGCCATTCTGGCGCGCGGCGGAGGCTCTATGGAGGAACTCTCGGGATTCAACGCGGAGAAGGTCGCCCGGGCGATCGCGGCGGCGCCGGTGCCGGTGGTTACGGGAATCGGGCATGAGACGGACTTAACCATCGCCGATTTCGTAGCCGACCACCGGGCGCCTACACCTACGGCGGCGGCCGTGGCGGCGACGCCGGATCGGAGAGAGCTGCTCCGCTTCGTGGAGAGGTCCCGGCGCCGGACGGCACAGCGGCTTCGTCGCGCGGTGGTGCGGTATCGGCGAGAGCTGGCCCTGCTCCGGGCGCGGCCCGTCCTCAGCCGGCCGCGCCTGCTGCTCGCCGAGCGAAGACAGCGAATTGACGAGATCATCGGGGTGATAGGCAGGGGAGCGGCGCGCCGCGGCAGCGAGCTGCACGAGCGATTGCTGCGCGCGAGCGAGAAGCTGAAGGCGCTGAGCCCGAAGGCCGTACTGGAGCGAGGGTACTCGATAACGCGCCTGCTGGATGGTTCGGTGGTGCGGACGGTGCGCCAGCTCACGGTTGGAGGGGCCGTGGAGGTGGTATTGTCAGAGGGATCGGCCGAGGTGAGGATTCGAGAGCTGCGGCCTCCAGACAGGGCCGGGTGAGGAGGGGAGAGTGAGAGCAATTGCCATTGCTGTGCTTGCGCTGGCCGCTGCGGCGGCAACCCCGGCGACCGGCCCAGAGCAGCCGGCGCCCGCGGGAGAGCGCGAGTTTCGAGCGGCCTGGCTGACATTCGCCGCCCCCGCGCAGGGCAGTTCTGAAGCGCAGACTTCCGACCTCCGGCAGCAGGCTCGCGAGAAGGCACTCACCCACATGGAGACGGCAGCGGCAGCGGAGCCGGATAACCCGACCTACCAGGCATCTCTGGCCTATGTCTCGCTGACTGCTGGGAAGCACGCGCGCGCCAAGCAGGCAGTGGACCGCGCCATTCAACTGAAGGGAGATGACCCTCTCCTATACGTGCTCCGTGGGCAGGCGGAGGCTGCGCTCGCCCTCACCGGACCGAATGACGCGGGAGAGCGAATCGGGCCGGCGCTGGAAGCTTTCGACCGCGCCGCGCAGCTAGATCCGAAGAACGCGCTGCCCTTGATTCTCGGGGCCGGCGCTGCCTTGGACGTTGGGCGAAACGACCTGGCGCTGCCGCTGACCAAGGGGTCCCTCGCGCGGCCGAGGGCGGTCCTATACCGACTGTGGGTGCCGTTCGATCTTCATCCCGACCGTTTGCGGTCAATCAACGCGTGGCGCTATGTGCAGTACGGCGCCTGGGTTGAGATGGTCGCGCCTTGCCAAGAGCTGAGCGAAGCGCTGCTGCGGATGGGCGAGGAGAAAATGGCGAAGGAGGACCTGGCGGCCGCGGAGGCCGACTTCCGCGATGCCCTCAAGCTGGGACGGATGGTGGGGGAGGGTGACCCAAGTCTGTTCATCACGACACATATCGCGATCAACATGATGGAGGACGCCTACGCGCGTCTGCTGGGCGTCGCGAAGGCTAAAGAGAGCAGGGAGGCGGAACGATGGGCGGGGGAACTGGGAGTGCTTCAGGTTGGCCGCACGGAGCTATATGGCGCGCTGCAGATCTACGCCAAGGAAGTCGCCGACAGTCCACCGGAAACGGCGGAGGAGCTGCTGAGCCTCGAAGCAAAGCACGTCGAGCGAACCATGTTGGGCATCGGGCTGAAGCCCCCGGCGGACCAGGAGAAGGTGCCAGCTGATCCGCCGAAGTAGCCGGAAGCTCTGCTTCGTGCGCGAGGAAGCTGAGGGGACGGCCCACAAGAGCGGCGGGTCGGAGGTGCTAAAGGAGCGCGTTATTTGGTATCATGTAGTGAATCTGCATGCGGCAGCCGCGTCTGAAAGCCCCGGAGCGACCGGTACGGTCTGCGGCATTGGGGGCGCCGGAAGAGGACCTGCGTCGTGACCAATAAGCCGAAGCGACAGCGAAAGCAGCGCGATGAATCCATGGGCAGCTTCGAGAAGGCGCTGGCCCGTCTGGAGGAGATCGCCGAGCAACTCGAGAGCGGAGAGCTTCGTTTGGAGAAAGCGATCGCGTTGGCGGAGGAGGGTCTCAAGTTGTCGCAGTTCTGCGAGAAGCAACTGACCCAGGCAGAGGGCAAGATAGAGCAGTTGGTGGAACGGATGGGCGCGGTCGGGGCCGAGCCGATGGAGATGGGGGCAGAAGGGGAGGAAGAGGAGGATTAGGTCTACTCGTGAGCGGCTTGCTGGATAAGATCAACGGTCCCGCCGATGTGAAAGCATTGGAGCGGGAGGAGCTCGGGGAACTCGCGCAAGAGATTCGGTTTCGCATGATCAACATCGTCTCCCGGACAGGGGGACATTTGGCCGCGAGCCTGGGGGCGGTGGAGCTGGCGGTTGCGCTCCACTATGTACTTGAGAGCCCGAAGGACAAGATCATTTGGGATGTTGGCCATCAGGCCTACGCACACAAGCTGTTGACCGGGCGGGGGAACCGCTTCGACACGCTCCGCCAGGCAGGTGGCGTCTCCGGGTTTCCCCGCCGGAGCGAGAGCGAGCACGACGCGTTTGACACGGGGCATGGAAGCACTGCGATCGCGGCGGGGGTGGGAATGGCCAAGGCCCGCGATTTGGCGGGAGAAGATTACGTGGTCGCGGCCGTGGTCGGGGACGGCGCGATGTCGGGCGGCATGGCCTTCGAGGCCCTCAACCTGGCCGGGCACTTGGGCACAGGGCTGATTGTCGTCCTGAACGACAATCAGATGTCGATCTCCCGCAATGTCGGTGCGCTTGCCAGCTATCTGGGGAGGCTTCGGACGGACCCCTATTATTTGCGCGCAAAGTCAGACTTCGAGGGCCTCATGTCTAAGCTGCCGCTGGGCGACAGCCTGCTCGAGGCAGTTGACCGGTTCAAGGACGGAATCAAACAGCTTCTACTTCCCGGGATGCTGTTCGAGGAACTCGGCTTCACGTACTTGGGACCGGTGGACGGCCACCAGCTCTCGGACCTCGTTGACGCACTCAAACAGGCACACACTCTCTCTCGGCCTGTGCTCATCCACGTTATGACCCAGAAGGGCCGCGGGTACGTGCACGCGGAGAACGACGCTGCGAAGTGGCACCGAACGGGGGCCTTCGACATAGACAGCGGCGAGCCATCGAGCGTTTCCAGCGACCTCTCCTACACCCACGTATTCGGCGATACAATGGTGGCTCTCGCCGAGCGCGAGCCGCGACTGGTGGCGATCACGGCCGCGATGAAGGAAGGCACGGGTCTCCGCGAGTTCGCCGAACGATTCCCAGACCGGTTCTTCGATGTCGGCATGGCGGAACAGACCGCGGTGACGTTCGCCGCGGGCCTGGCCAGTCGGGGCATGCGTCCGGTGGCAGCGGTGTACTCGACTTTTCTTCAGCGGGCCTACGACCAGATCGTGCACGATGTCGCGCTGCCACGTCTGCCAGTGATCTTGGCGGTGGACCGCGCCGGACTGGTGGGGGAAGATGGTCCGACCCATCACGGCGTCTTCGACCTCGCCTACCTACGGCACGTCCCCGGACTCGCGGTCATGGCACCGAAGGACCTGTGGGAGCTGGCGGCGATGCTGGAGACTGCGGTGGAACTCGATGGTCCCTCGGCAATCCGCTATCCCAGAGGCGAGGGCGCCAACCCGCCGGCGGGGCGAGCGGCCGCCATCCCGGTCGGAAAGGGCGAGCTGCTGCGAGAGGGTGACTCAGTGGCGCTGATTGCGCTGGGAGCCATGGTCGCGCCTGCGCTGGGGGCTGCGCGGGTTCTGTCCGAGAGGGGAATTGACGCCGCGGTAGTCAACGCGCGCTTCGCCAAGCCGCTGGACGCCGAGCTGGTCGACGACGTTGCGCGGGTTTGCGGCCGCGTCGTGACGGTGGAGGAGAATGCCGCGGCCGGAGGGTTCGGCAGCGCAGTAGCAGAGTGTCTCCATAGGCAAGGCCTGTGCGTTCCCGTCCTGTGCCTCGGGATTCCAGACGCGTTCGTGGAGCACGGACGCCGAGAAGAATTGCTGTCGAGCGTTGGTCTCGAGGCTGACGCGATTGCTCAGAAGATAGCTCACTTCGTCGAAGTAGACGCTCGCACTGTGGTTCCGTGAGGAATCTGTGAGGCGGGACCCGGCTCGACGCGGGCGGCGTGACGCCGAAGAGACAATCGAGCGCCCGGATCTCATCCGCGGGGCGGCTCTGGAGTACGCAGGGGCCGGCCCTGGACAAGGGGAGACAGTATCGTCGCGCCGCCTCCTGCGATCCTGCCCGCAGACGGAGGGCAGGGCACGGAGAAGGTCCAGCATCGGTTGACAAGGTGAAGTACGCCCCCTAGAATGCTCTCGGGTGGGAGGCGACAAAGGGACGACTGTGCCGCGTTGTCCTCACTGCGATCGGGCCAACGATCAGGAGAGCCGCTTCTGCAAGCACTGCGGGGCGGGGATGGACGCTTCGCAGAGCACCGCTCCGACGGACGAAGACACGCTGATCATCCGCCTCTTTGACGAGCGCCCCAAGGAAGCGGTGACTCGCAGGGCACGTGTGTGGCTGCTCGACCCGGACGGGGAGCACGTTTCCCGGGCGTGCGAGCTGGAGGGCGAGATCACGGTCATAGGGCGCCATTCCGACTGCACGATATCTCTGCCAAGCAGCACCGTGTCCCGACACCACGCCCAGATCCGTCGAGAGGGGAACCAATACTTCCTGAGCGACACGAACAGCACGAACGGAACGCTGCTCAACCGCGAGCCTGTGATTGGGGAGGAACTGCTCCATGATCGCGATGAGATCGGAGTGGGGATCTACCGCTTGATCTTCAGGTATTCGTGATCAGAACAGCGGCCCATATGGCGCCATGTTCCTACCGCTGACCGCATTCGGCCTGTCCTTACTTCTCGGGGTGCTTCTCTCCCGGACCTTCCGGCGGAGCCTATCGTGGCTCTACTCAAGAGAGCGTAAGGCGGGAAAAGAGAAGATCCATCGTCTGTTCCCGAAGCCGCGCCGGCCGCTGGGGGGAGGCCTGGCCATCATGCTCGCGGCGACGGTGTCGCTCCTCGCGGTGGCTCTGATCTCGGGCCGCTCTCTCCCGGCTGCGGGTGTGTGGATGCTGCCGCTGGCCTGGGGCTACGCGCTAATAGGAATCCTGGATGACCTGAAGAAGGCGGGAGGCCGGGGCCTGGGTGATCGGTCGAAGTTCCTGCTTCAGTCGGTCGTTGCACTGGCATTTGCCCTGCTGCTGTGGCGGGTGGCGGGGAGAAGCGATGTGTGGGTGCCGTTCGTCGCGGCGCCGGTGGATTTCGGCTTGCTCTACCTTCCCTTCGCGGCGCTGGTGGTGCTGGCCACGGCCAACGCGGTCAACCTCTCGGACGGCATTGACGGCCTCGCCGGCGGAGCCACGGCGATAGCCCTGCTTGGAGTGGTCGGACTGAGCGCCGGGGACACAGCGAACTCCGCGGCAGCGGCCTGCTGGCCTCTGATCGGCGCCATCCTCGGATTCCTGGTCTACAACTTGCCGCCGGCCCGACTGCTGATGGGCGATACCGGCGCCCTCGGGCTCGGGGCCGCGCTGGCCGCGCTGGCGATCTTCGCTCGCGCTGAGTTCGTGCTCGTCATTCTGGGCGCTCCGTTCGTCATCAACGCCGCTTCGGTAGTGGTGCAGATGGGGACTGTGCGCGGACTATGGCGTGTGGTCAAGCGCCTTCGGCATGGCACCACCGAAACCGCTCGCCCCTTTCTGTGCACTCCACTCCACCACCACTTCCAGTGGCTGGGATGGACGGATTGGCGAATCCTGGCGCTCTACTGGGGCCTGGGAGCAGTGATGGCGGCCTGGAGCATCGCCGCAGAGCGATCAGGACTGTTGTGGCTGGTCGGCCTGATCATCATGGCGGCATTTCTACTGGCGGCCGCGGGGCAGAAGCTGCTTCGCGCGAATTACTTTCTTGGCCTGCTCCGCAGCTCCGAGCATTCATCACGGCTGGCCCTCTATCGCGGTCTGCCGCTGGTGGTTCTGGCCTGGCCGCTGTACCGGGTGCACTATGAGACGAGCATTACGGAGCCGATGCTGGTCGGCGCTACCGCGGAAAGCATACTGTGGCGGCCGATCACAGAGATCGAGGCCCACGTGGTGTTGGGCAAGATCTACGCGGATCAGCGGCTCCTCGATGAAGCGCTCACGGAGTGGGAGCAGGTGCCGGTTCGGAATCTGCTCATTCGGCCGAGCGCGGTCTTGCGGCTGGCCCGCATTTACTACGGCCGCGACCGGCTGCTGGAGGCGATCAAGCTCTGGGAGCAACTTCCGGAGTCTCGGTTGGCGGAGATGCCGAACCTGCGCGAAGTCGTGCGAAGTGCGAAGCTCCGACTCGCGGACCTGGCAGGTAAGTCACACCGACAGGGCATACGGATGCTGCGGAATGCCGAGCGAACCGGGCAGGCGCCGGAGCGGCTGGAAACATACCTCACTGCCGCGCGGCGGTTCAACCAAGACCTGCTTTCTCTGCTCCTTTATGAGCGGGATAAGTTGAAGGGCCGGCCGGCCGACCCCCAGGCCGCGCGTGCGCGGCGCGAACTGCTGCTGCGCACCCGCAACGTGGTGCTGCAGCGCATGCGGGAACTCGACGAAGCCCTCGCTCACCTGGCGCGCACGAGCCCACCGCCGCCGGAGAAAGGCGAAACGGCAGCTGGTGACCCGGCCCGGCGAGCCGCTCAGGAGCTGCACGTGAGCCGTGATCGGCTGATAGAGCTGATTGTCCCCGCCGGAGAAGGAGAGCCGCAGGTCGAGCGGGCCGCGGTTCATCCAAAGGCCTCGCGCAACACCGTCTACCGCCTGAGCCTGGTCTGGCCGAACGGGGGGCCGACCAGTATCATCGCCAAGCGATATGCCGCGGATCGGATCGAATTCTTCTCGGCCTGCTACCGGCGAGAGCGAGGGGTGCTGGAGCTGCTCGGCCGCTATGGCTGCGCGGTGCCGGAGATCCACAGTGGCGAGCTGAGAGACGACCAAGCTCTGCTCATCATGCAGGACCTGGGAGACGAGACACTGGCCGAACGGCTCGAGGGCTCGGATCCGGCGATAAAGCGCCATTGGCTCCGCTCCGCAGTGGGCGCCCTGGTGGCGCTGCACGGAACGGCCCACAGCCACCTGCGCGAACTGGCCGCGGAGATCCGGAAGATCGACAAGGAGAGCTTGGGACCGGAGTATTACCTGAGTGCTCTTCGCATTGCGCTGGGGAGAATAGCCGAACTTGCGAGCACGACCATCGACAACTCCGACTGGAGGCGGATTGCGGAGCAGGCGGGGCCGCTCATTGACTTCCTGTGCAAACAGCCCGGCGCATTCGTCCATTTCGAGTTCACCCCACACCACCTGCTGGTCACGGAGGGCGGACCGCACATCTTCGATTTCGAGCAGGCCACTATCGGGCCGGTTGAGTTCGACCTCGCGGCACTGCTTGCGCAGCCTGAGAGCGATGTCGGAGCTGACGGCTGGGAGGAGATGGTGCGCCACTACGCGGTCCTGGCCTCGGAATCCGGGCTGCCGGTGGCGGAGATTCCGCAGCTATCCCGTGGAGTGGCGTATGCCGCGCTGTTCAAGTGCCTCGTCTACACCGGGGCTGCGGCCAACTTCCTGCACAAGTTCGGAGGCGAGCACCATCTCCAACGGTTACACTACTACCTCGATCAGTGCCAGGCGATTCTGCGGCAATGGCGACCTCTGCGGCCACTCGGATTGCTCCTTGCGCCACGTTTCCGCGCGGCACGGGGAGTGGCTTCCCACCATGGCCTGCATGAGCGACCCGCTCCCTCCGGTTGACGCCCACTGCACCCGTCGGGTATAATCCGGCGGGTGGGATAGTTCCCCCTGGGAGGGATTCCCTGTGGCGAGGTTCTACGGCATTCTTCTGATCACCGCGCTTGTGATCGTGAGCGGAGTGATCGCGTATGTGGGCGACATCGTCGGGCGCCGGATGGGCCGCAAGCGGCTCAGCGTGTTCGGCCTTCGCCCTCGGCATACGGCAATCGTCATCTCTGTAGCCGCGGGCATGCTCATCACCCTCCTTACCCTGGGAGTCGCCATATCCGTGTCGGAGGATGTGAAGGACGGCTTCCTACGCGTCGCGGAGATGCGAGACGAGCAGCAGGCGCTGTCGCAGCAGCTGGCCGGTCTGGACGGAGCACTCAAGGAGCGGGAGCAGGAGCTGCAGCGCGTCCGGCAAGCGGCAGAAGCCCAATTGATGGCATTGAAAGCCGCCGAGGTCGAGCTGGAGGAGACTAAGACAGAGCTGGAGGAGACGCGGACGGCCCTGCAGCAGGAGCAAGAGAAGCTTGCGCGCGCGTCGGCCGAGGTTAGGAAGCGGGAAGCCGTCGTGGAGCGCCAGACTCGCAGGCTCACGAGCCTGGGCCGAAAGCACGACAAGCTCCTGCGAGACATCGATACGCTGGAGGCGTGGAAGGTGTGGTTGACCCGCGGCCTCGTGTTCGAGCGCGGGCAACCGATCATCTTCGGTGCAGGTCAGCCCCTGGCGGCTGAGGCGATTGACGGAAAGGCGCCTCTCGCCAGGATTCGCAAGAGCCTGGACGCATTCGTTGTGCGCCTGGACAAGATGGTGAAGGCAGCCGGCGCCCTGCCCATCGCGGGCGACGAGCGGGCCGTGGTCCTTGGCAAGCCAGTGGCGGAGCCGGGGGGAGATGCGCTAACCTGGGCTTCCCCCGAACAGGTCCTCGACGCGGTGACCGACGGCATCCGTGAGAGCACTGGAGATGTAATCGTCCGCGCTTTCTCTGTAATGAACACCCACAAGGGAGAGCCGGTCCCCGTCGATTTCGAACTCTTCCACAACGACCTGGTGTTTCGCCGGGGGGAGCTGCTGGCGGAGACCGTCGTCGACGGCAGGCTCTCGCCACCCGCGCTCATGGAATTGCTGGTTAGTCTGCTGCGCGATGAAATCGGCGCCAAGGCGCGCGCAGCCAACGTCATGCCTCGACAGACGCCAGGGGCACCTCGGGTCTTCGGGGCACCGCGAGAGCCGGTGGGCGAAATGAGCTTCGAGGAGTTATTCGCGGTGATCAAGCGGCTCCAGCAAATAGACGGCCCCGCACGCGTCGCTGCGGTGGCGGCCGCTGACGTGTGGACGATCGGACCCCTCGAAGCTGACCTTCTCGTAGAACCGATTACCCCTGCTTCGGCCCCTTAGCTGCGGCCGGCACCTTCGGCCGCGCAGAGCTGGGCCGCCGGCATTGGTATGCCCTGGCTTGATGGGGCAAACAGACTGCGCGGGGCGAAGTTTCAGCGGCTTTCCCCCAGCACAAGCCTTTGCTAGCACTCCGGCACTAGCAGGCGCGCTTGGCGCGCCTTTCATTTCGTTCGCGAGGTCCGTCTCGGTGGAGCGATCGAGCCAGCCTGTGGGTCCCGTTCTTGCAGTGGACCCGGGGCGAGACAAATGTGGTATCGCGGTGCTGGCGGGCGACGGCCGGATTCTGCACAGCGGAATTGTGTCGGCCGACCAGCTTGCCGGCGAGGTGATCCGCCTCGTGAGGCAGTACGACGTGACCCGGCTCTTGCTGGGCGATCGCACTGCCGCCAAAGAAGTGCGGCGCGGCCTGTCTGAGGGCGGGTGTCCTCTGGAGCCCCTGCTTGTTGACGAGCACCGTTCCAGCGAGCAGGGCCGCCGCCGCTACTTCCGAGACAACCCTCCGCGCGGATGGCGGCGTCTGCTCCCCGTCGGGCTGCAAACGCCGCCTCGGCCGTACGACGATTACGTCGCGATCATCCTCGCAGAGCGCCACCTCGCCAGCCGGCGTTCCGTCTAGCCTACTCGCTCTGTCCGCCCGCGGCGCCGGTTTCGGGCTGAGGGCCCGACTGCTTGGCGAGACTCTTGATATAGGGTGCGAACAGGTCTATGGGCACGGGGAATATGGTCGTGGAGTTGTGCTCAGAGGCCACCTCGGCGAGGGTCTGAAGGAAACGAAGCTGCAGCGCGATCGGTTGAGTCGAGATGATCTCGCCCGCCTCCTTCAGCCGCTGCGCGGCCTGGAACTCACCCTCCGCGTTGATGACCTTGGCTCGCCGCTCTCGCTCGATCTCCGCCTGCCGCGCCATTGCTCGCTTCATCGTATCCGGCAGCACCACGTCCCGCACTTCCACCATGGAGACCTTGATACCCCAGGGCTCAGTCTGCTCGTCTATGATCTGCTGGAGCCGATGGTTAACCTTGTCTCGCTCGGACAGCAGTTCGTCCAGCTCGGACTGGCCGAGCACGCTCCGAAGCGTCGTCTGGGCGAGCAGGTAGGTCGCCTTGTGGAAGTTCTGCACCTTGACGACCGCGTCCGCGGGAGCCATGACCCGATAGTACACAACTGCATCTACAGTGACCGGGACATTGTCCTTGGTCATCACTTCTTGGCGTTGGACATCGATAGTCTCGATGCGGGTGCTGATGCGCTCCATTCTGTCAACGACCGGGATGAGCAGGATTAGCCCCGGGCCCTTGACCGGGATCAGCCTGCCGAGCCGGAAGATGACTGCGCGCTCGTACTCCCGGAGAATCCGAACCGCTGCGGCCAGCAGGATGAAGACGAATGCAACAACTGCAATCGTAATCGGCAGACCTAAGCCTCCCATGTTCACTCCTTTCCCTGCGTTCTGCGCCTACCAATGTTAGGCTTTCGGCTCTTCCAGGGCCCCCGCCTCTCGCGCGCGCACTATCAGCGTCAGTCCTTCCTGACCCACAACCTCGATCTCCTCCCCTTCTCCGATTCCGCCTCCAGCCGCGCGCGCCCGCCAGCGCTCCCCTTCGACGAATACGCTGCCAACGGGGTCGAGATCAGTGAGGGCCCGCCCCCGATTCCCCGACATGCCCTGTTCGCCGGTCTCCACCTTGCGCATGTGAGCGCGGACCGCAGCGCCGACGACGAACAGGAAAAAAGCGGCTACGAGCACGGCCATGACGAGGATGACCTGCCAAGAGACTCTCAGCGCTGAGGAATAGGGCGTGTCCACGAGCATCAGTGCTCCTATCACGAAAGATGTCAAGCCTCCCACGGTCAGCACCCCGTGTGAGACCACCTGCACCTCGGCAATGAACAGCAGCATAGCGAAGATGATCAGTGCCACGCCCGCGTAGCTGACCGGGAGCACCGCCATCGAGTAGAGCGCCAGGAGCAAACAGAGCCCGCCGATGACCCCGGGCAATATCGCCCCTGGGTTCTGGAGCTCGAACATGATGCCGAGCCCGGCCAGCACGAGCAGCACGAGTAGTATATTCGGGTCGGCCAGCACGTGCAAGAAGCGCTCTTTGGGGCTGGCGGCGATCTCGATTACCGGCGCGCCCGCGGTCTGCAGAGTCACCACGTGATCGTCCGTCAGCGATATCTCTCTTCCGCTGATTGCGGCGAGTAGATCATCCACGTCATCTGCCAGGAAATCTACCACTCCCAGTTCAAGGGCATCCTTGGCGGTTATGGCATCACTCTCTCTTACCGACTTCTCGGCCCAGGCGGCATTGCGCCCGCGCGCGTCCGCTATCGCGCGCGCCTTCTGTGCGAAGGTGTTGACGATCTTCTCTGCCATGACGTCCGTAGAGAGCTTCGGCGCGGCCTGGCCTTCTTCGGCGCCCTCCTTCCCCTCCTTCGGTTTCTGCGCCTCCTCGGGCACCTCAGGCATGGAGAACAGGTTCACCGGATGAGCGGCCCCTATCGTGGAGACCGGATGCATAGCTGCGATGTGAGCAGAAAGCGTCACGAAGGTGCCAGCCGACATCGCGAACGCGCCCGCCGGGTACACGTAAACCACCGTGGGGAGAGGCGCGTTCAGCAGCGCCTTCGTCATGTCGTCCATAGGCTGACCCAGGCCGCCAGGGGTGTCGAGGAGAATGAGCAGGCACTGCGCGCCTTCCTCTTGCGCCACTCTCAGCGCACGCTGCAGGTACTCCGCGGAGGGGACGTCGACCGCTCCTTGGAGTCGGATCATGGCCACCGGCGCGAGGTCCGCCGGCCCGGCTCGGACCCCGCCGCAGAGGCCGGCGAACACAATGAGAGCCATCAATAGCGATATCGCGGCCTTACCCTTCATCCCGCGAGTCCCTTCAGAATTCCGACTTGCGGTGCCGCATCCAGGGCGTTTCCTGCCAGCAGGGAAGCCCCTGTTCTGCGTTGCCGAACTCGCCGGGGAGCTCGCCTCCGGAGATGCCGCGCAGCGTCCGCGCAAGTATCACCACGAGCAGAAAGAGAGGTAGAGTGACCCAGCGGGATTGCTCGCGGAACAAGTCCTGGGAGACGGCATAGGCAATCCATATGGCCCCTGCGGCCGCTGTCGCGAGCGACTGCCACATCCGCTTGGCGCGGCGTCGGGCGCGCAACGGTCCGGTGCGCTTCTGTTCGCCCCGTCCCACACAGTCGAGGCACTGCACGGCCAACGCCTCCCAGTCTCCCGGTTGTGCCTCGCGGAGAAAGCTCAGCTCGACGCGCGCATCATCCCATTTCCGCTGCATCCGCATGCTGCAGACCAGCATGGAACGGGCGGTCGCCCGCAGACCGGCACCCCCTGCCAGCCGCCGAAAGCAGTCCTCTGCCGCGGGGTAGTCCTTTGCGTGGTAGCGGGCCACTCCCAGCGCCAACTCCGTAAGGAAGTCGCCCGGAGCCTGATCGAGTGATCTCCTGAGTGCCTTCGCCGCCGCCTGGTTTGATCGAGCGAAGAGATGGGAGACGCCCAGGTGCCACCAGATCTTCGGGTGCAGAGGATCGGCTTTGGCTGCAGCGCGGAATACACCTTGCGCGCTCTTGTTGCGCCCGATCGCCACGTACGCGCGTCCCACTTCGAGCAGTGCCTCGCCGGCCCGGCCGTACTCCCGGGCCTCGACGCGGTGAGCCGGGATACCATCTATGTCAGCGTCTGCGAAGGTAACCACCAGCTCTGTGTAGGGATCGACGATGGCGCGGTCGGCTTCCTCCCGGGCTTCGCGCACCTGTCCCCAGTAGAGTTCAGTCCGGCCGTCGTAGGTGAGCAGTGGACGTTCCCGCAGCAAGCCGAGCTGCCGCAGCTCCTGACGAGTCTCCCATTCGCGCTGGCGGTCCACGGGGCCCTCGCCTTCGTCTTCCTCGGGGGGCGGGGGAGGAGACCATGCCTCTGTCACGAGCACCTCGCCAAAGCCGGCAGGGCGAGGCCCGGTCAGGAGCGCGCGTACCTGTGAGAGGTCTGGTTCCTCCACCACCGGGGCTTGAGGCTCGAATGCCTCTTGCGCGGACTCAGGGGAGCCCTCTGGGCCTCGGGCCTCACCCGCCTCTCTTGTTGGAGCCAGCAGGTCCTCGAGTTGGGTATCGAATCGTGTCAAGCCGAACCTCGTGCCACAACGCGCTCCAGCGCGGCAACGACCGCGGGGTCGTACTTGGTGCCAACATTAGAGGTAAGCTCGGCCAGCGCTTCCTCTTCCGACCTCGCCTGACGGTAGGGCCGATCGGCGGTCATCGCCGCCATGACATCGGCGACCGCGACGATGCGCGCGGCGAGGGGGATCTCCTCCCCCATCAACCCCTCAGGGTAGCCGCTCCCGTCGAGCCGCTCATGATGATAGCGTACCGCAGGCTTCACCGACCACGGGAACTCGAGGGCATCGAGGATTTGCGCTCCCACCAAAGGATGAGTGCACATAATCTCACGCTCCAACTCGGTGAGCGGCCCCGGCTTGAGCATAATCATGTCGCTGATGCTGACCCGGCCAACATCGTGCAGCCGCGCAGCAACTCTCACCCCGTCTGTCAATTCGTCCGTGCATCCCATCTCCTTCGAGACTGCGGCGGCGAGACGTGCGACCCGGTCGGCGTGACCCCGCGCGTAGCGATCCCGCGCCTCGACCGCCCGCATGAGTATCCGCACCACCCCGTACATCATGGCTCGGTCTGGCTCGTCAGGCTCCTCCGCCAGGTACTCTTCTGCGCGCGCACTGCAATCTCTCGCGCGCTTTTCCAAGAAACGCGCGGCCATCGCGTTCGC
>CP070816.1:1097652-1111971 GCA_020344235.1 Armatimonadota bacterium | reverse complement strand
AAGGGCAAGATCTTCGGGAAGCTCTCCCGTGAGATCATCGTCGCCGCCAAGGAGGGAGGGGGCGACCCGGGCACCAACAACCGGCTGCGAGTGGCGATCGAGAAGGCCCGCGCCGCCGGCATGCCCCAGGACAACGTCAAACGCGCCATCCAGCGAGGCACCGGCGAGGTCGAGGGCGTCAGCTACGTGCCGGTGGTGTATGAAGGTTACGCTCCCGGCGGCGTCGCCATCATGGTTCACGTCCTCACCGATAATCGAAACCGCGTCGTAGGGGAGCTGCGCAGGATCTTCGGGCGCCACGGGGGCAACCTGGGGGAGGCAAACTGCGTGGCCTGGCTCTTCGAGCAGAGGGGTGTCATTATCGTAGCGGCCCAAGGCGTCTCAGAAGACGGGGTCCTGGAGGTGGCGCTCGAGGCCGGCGCGGAGGACATGCAGACCGACGAGTCCTCCTACGAGATTCGCACCGCGCCCGGCGACCTCGAAGCAGTCAAGCGTGCGCTGGACGCCGCGGGTATCACCTATGACAGCGCGGAAGTGACCATGCTCCCCCAGACCCGCGTGAGCCTGGAGGAGAAGGAGGCCCAGCAGGTCTTGCGCCTGATGGACGCGCTCGAAGATCAGGACGACGTCCAGCAAGTCTACGCCAACTTCGATATCCCCGACAAGATCATGGAGGCGATTGCGGCGTAGGTGGCGAGGCGGTGGCTCGTCTGGGGTAACGCGGAAGCGGCGGCGCGCGGCCGGCCCGCTAGCGTTGGGTGGAGGCGAAAGATTTGGATGTGGAGTCGTTGCTGCCGCGCGTGATCAAGCCCGCGCGCTATACTGACGGGGAATGGAACGCGGTTCACAAGGACGCCGCGGGAGTTCGCGCGCGCTTCGCGCTTGTCTATCCCGACAGCTACGAGCTCGGGATGTCCCACCTCGGGCTGCACATCCTCTACCACATCCTCAACTCCCACCCCGACTTCCTGGCCGAGCGCGCGTTCGCTCCCTGGCCCGATATGGAGCGGCAGCTTCGCGATCGCGGTATCCCACTCACCAGCTTGGAGTCCCAAAGTCCGTTGCGCGAATTCGACGCGGTCGGCATCACGCTTCCCTACGAGCTGACCTATACGAACATCCTCAACGTGCTCGACCTGGCCGGCATCCCCCTCCGGTCCGCCGACCGCGGCCCCGAAGACCCGCTCGTCATCGGCGGCGGGCCGGGCGCGGTGAATCCGGAGCCAATGGCCGACTTCTTCGACGCCATACTGGTCGGGGAGGGGGAGGATGCCATCCTCGAAATCGCAGAAGCCGTCGTTCTCCGCGACCGCGAAGCCGCCCTTGCGCGGCTGGCCGAGATCTCCGGCGTATACGTGCCGGCCCAGTACCATGCCTCCTTCGACGGCCCGGGGCCGCGGGGCAGCGTAGCCCCACGCAACGGCGCGCCCGCACAGATCGTGCGACGATTCATCTCTGACCTCGACGAAGCGCCATTCCCGACTCGTCAGATCGTCCCCTTCGTCGACACCGTTTACTCCCGCGTGACGCTGGAGATAATGCGGGGCTGCGCGCGCGGCTGTCGCTTCTGCCAGGCCGGCACCGCCTACCGTCCGCGGCGGGAGCGCAGCGTCGAGACGCTGCTTCGCCAGGCTGAGGAGGCCGTCGCCGCCACCGGCTATGATGAGATCTCGCTGCTGGCCTTCACGAGTGTAGACCACCGCGATATAGAGAGTCTCGTCAGCGAGCTGGTCGAGCGGTTTGGAAGTCGCGGCGTCGGAGTGGCGCTCCCCTCTCTGCGAGCGGACGCGTTCTCCGTTGCCCTGGCCAACAAGATCCAGCAGGTGCGCAAGAGTGGCCTCACCTTCGCGCCGGAGGCCGCCACCCCGCGCCTACGGCGCGCAATCCGGAAGCAATTGACCGAGGATGACCTCTTCGCCGCAGCCGACGCCGCCTTTTCCTCCGGCTGGACTCGTCTCAAGCTGTACTTCATGATCGGCCTGCCGACCGAGAGGGAGGAGGATGTCGAGGCCATCGGGGATCTGGTGCAGCGTCTCGTGGCCTTCGGCCGGGGCGTGCTGGGCTCCCGCGCGGGCCGGCTTCGGATCGGAGTGAGCGTCACCTCCTTCGTCCCTAAGCCTCACACCCCGTTTCAGTGGATGGGGCAGGAGGACCGGGATTCGCTCGCGCACAAGCAGCGGCTGCTCCAGCGCAGCCTCCGGGGGCGAGCGATCAAGCTCTCGTGGGCCGATCCGGATGTCAGCGCGCTGGAGGCGGCCATCTCCCGCGGTGATCGGCGGGTGGGCCGCGCGATCGAGCGCGCCTGGGGACTCGGCGCCGTCTTCGACGCTTGGGGTGAGCACTTCGACTTCGTGCAGTGGCAGCAGGCATTCCGAGACGCCGACTTGCAGCTCGAGGACTATGCCAACTCCCACCTTGACTTCAGCGATGCGCTGCCCTGGGGGCACATTGCGTGTAGCCTGGACAACGACGCGCTGCGGGAAGAGGCCGAGCGGGCACTCTCTCAGGGGGAGGCCTGACGTGGCCCAGATCATCTGTCGCTACCGCAAGGGAGAGCAGGTCAGGTGGATCTCCCACCTCGACCTGAAACGCACCCTCGAACGTGCAATGCGGCGCGCCCAGCTTCCGCTGCTCCTCTCCCAGGGCCACAACCCACACCCGAAGCTGAGCCTGGGCCCTCCTCTGCCCTTGGGTGCCACCGGGGACGCTGAACTCCTCGCCGTCCATCTCACCGAGGCCCTGGACCCGGAAGAGGTGAAAGAGCGCCTAAACGAACAACTGCCCCCGAGCCTGGAAATAGTGGAGGCTTGGCGGCTTCCTCGGCACAAGAAGAAAGAGACTTTCGGACAGATTGACGTGGCCCAGTACCGGGTTAGTGTTCAGGGGGAGGTTGACCCCGGGGAGGTGCGCGGGCGCGTGGAAGCCCTCCTGGCGAGCGAAGAGCTGGTCGTTCATCGAGGCGGCGAGCGCCCCGAGCGGACGGTTGACGTGCGCCCGTTCGTCTTGAGTCTGGCCGCCGCTGGTGCGAAGGAGTGGGGCCTCGAGCTGGACATGCGCCTTCGCACGGGCAGCCACGGGGGGGTACGGCCCCAGGAGGTAGTCGCGCTGCTCGGCTTAGACGGAGGCGATCGGAGAATCATCTATCACCGGATAGGGCTGTACGCGGGCGCGCAGGCGGCGCCTCGCAAGCGTGCGCTGCGCCGCTGGACCCGGTCGCGCGGCCCAACACAGGGACGTGAGTAACAATGAGAAAAGAGATTATCGTAAACGCTGATGATCTGGAATCACGAGTGGCCATCCTCGAGGATGGGGAGCTGGCGGAACTCAATGTCGAGCGCGAGCCCCGCATGGTGGGCAGCGTCTACAAAGCGCGCGTGCTCAGCGTTCTGCCGGGCATGGATGCGGCTTTCGCCGATGTAGGCCTCGACAAGAATGTCTTCCTGTGTGCCGACGACGTCGGCTTTGTGAGCCGGGATGGCGTCACCGTGGGCCCCGCGCCGCGCTCGCTGTCCATCGCGCAGAGGTTGAAGGAAAGCCAGGAAGTGGTTGTCCAAATCATCCGCGCTCCAGTCGGGGGAAAGGGCGCACGCGCCACCACTCGCCTCGCCCTGCCCGGCCGCTACCTCGTGATGCTTGTATCCGACGTACGCCAGGTGGGTGTCTCGCGAAGAATCGAGGACAGGAAGGAGCGGGCGCGCCTGCGCAAGATCGGCGAACGCATCAGGCGCGAGGGCGTGGGCATCATCATCCGCACCGAGGCCGAGGGACACGGCAGGCGGGAGCTGGAGAGCGACCTGAAGGTGCTCCTGGATCTGCGAGAGCGGCTCATGAAGAAAGCCGCCCAGGCGAAGGCACCGGCTCTCCTGCACCAGGACCTGACTCTGACCTATCAGGTCATTCGCGACGCTTTCACCGAAGACGTGAGCGCGCTCGTCATAGACAGTAAGAGCGGTTACGACAACGCGGTGGAGCTGGTGAGGAGCATCGCGCCGCGCCTCCGCAGACGAGTCAAGCGCTACCGCGGCAAGCTCCCCATCTTCCACAAGTACGGCATTGAGGGCGAGATAGATCGCCTGCTTCGTCGTCGCGTCTGGCTGGCGGCCGGCGGCTATATCAGCATTGACCAGACCGAGGCCTTCACCGCCATAGACGTCAACACCGGCCGCTACACGGGCTCCACCGGCCTCGCCGACACCATCCTCCGCACCAACCTCGAGGCAGCTCGGGAAGTGGCGCGCCAGCTCCGCCTGCGCGACCTGGGGGGCATCATCGTCATCGACTTCATAGATATGGATCGCTCGCGCCATCGCCAGCGCGTCATGAAGGCCTTCGAGGAGGCTCTGAAGCGCGACCGTCAGAAGACGAAGATCCTCCACCTCAGCCCCCTGGGGCTCATCGAAATGACCCGCAAGCGGCGCGGCGAGAGCCTTATGGGAGTGCTTACCGAGACCTGTCCCCACTGCGCCGGCCTCGGCCGCATGCGCAGGCCCATCACTGTCGCGCTGAAGATCGAGCGTGAAATATCGCGTCTCGCGGCCGAGGAGAAGGTCGGCGCAGTCATGGTGCGCGCTACACCGCGAGTCGCCGCTGGTCTCATCGGCGAAGGCGGCCTGCGGTCGGCCGCGCTCGACAGGCGCGTCGGCGGTCCTGTTTACATTCGCGCCGACCACGCTCTCGGCGTTGAAGATCACGAGATCATCCCCCTCGCTCCTGCCCAGGTCGCCGATACCGTCAAGCTGTATACAGAGGGCGAGGAGGTCGTCGTGGACCATCTGGACTCCGAGGATCTCGCGCCGGGAGAGGATGCGTACGGCTGGGCGTCCGGGTACCGGGTGCAAATCGAGGGCGGACATGTCGGCGTGGACGGTCAGCCGGTCATTCTCACCGAAGTGGGCAGCTCCTTCGCCCGCGGCCGCCTCAGGTCCGCCAAACCGAAGCCCGAGAAGCCCCAGCGCGGCAAAGGGAGCGCACCGCGCCGGGCCTCCCGCAAGCGGTCTCGTTCCAAACGCAAGCCAAAGTCGGCGAAGAAGGCCGCGCCGGCAGCAAAGGGAGCCGCTGAAGCGGCCCCGCGGAGCGCGGAGGAGCGGGCTCCGGAGCCCCCGAGCGCGGTGCCCGCGAAGAAGTCAGGCTTGCTCCGTCGGGGCGCACGTAGGATAGCTCGGGTCCGGCGCTAGCCCTTCTGGTTCACGGGCCCACTGCCGCTCATTCGGGCGCGCACGCCACCGTCGCGCTCGCGTCTGCCAGTTTGACACTGGCGAGCTATTCTGTTACCATCACTCCGTTCGGAGGTTCAGTCTCTATGCACGCAATCCTCGAGGCCGGCGGCAAGCAACATCGCGTCGAGCCGGATACAGTTTTCATCGTCGAGAAGCTCACCGCTGAGCCCGGCGAGGTGGTCGAATTCGACCGCGTGGCCCTCGTCGAGCGCAATGGGAGGGTGCGAATCGGCAACCCCTGGGTGAAAGGGGCCAGGGTCGCATGTCGCGTGCTCGGTCAGCTGCGCGGCCGCAAGCTCAACGTTTCCACGTACAGTGCGAAGACCAACACCAAACGTAAGGTGGGCCACCGCCAGCCCTATACTCGGCTGCGCGTGGAGAAGATCACCGTGGGGCGCAGTCGCACCAAGAAGGAGAGCTAGCATGGCACACAAGAAAGGTATGGGCAGTTCTCGCAACGGCCGCGACAGTCGGTCGAAGCGATTGGGCGTCAAGACGTTCGACGGTACTCTGGTACCGCCCGGCGCTATCCTCGTACGCCAGCGCGGAACGCCCGTCCATGCGGGCCGCAATGTAGGACGAGGGCGCGACGACACCCTGTTCGCCAAGATTGAGGGCGTTGTTCAGTTCAGCGGAAGCCGAGGACGCCGTCGAGTTCACGTGTTGCCGGCCGGCACCTAGCTCTGCCGGTGGCGGCCGTTCGGGCCGTGCCGTGTTTGTGGATGAGGCGGAAATCGAGGTGAAGGCCGGCGACGGCGGCGATGGCGCCGTCAGCCTTCGACGGGAGAAGCATGTTGCCAAAGGTGGGCCCGACGGGGGCGACGGCGGCCACGGGGGCGATGTGATCGCCGCTGCCGATGCTCACCTTCGCACCCTTATTGACTTCACACATCAGCGACAGCATCGCGCCCAGAACGGCGGCCGCGGTGGTCCCAAGCGCCAGCGCGGCAAGGACGGGGCCGATGTCGAGATTCGCCTCCCTGTTGGCACCGTGATCCGAGACGCTGGAGACGGGTCCGTCGTTGGAGATCTGGTGCGTGCTGGACAGCACGTCGTGGTCGTCGGCGGCGGGCGCGGCGGGCGCGGGAATGCGAGATTTGCGACCGCCGCGCGCCACACCCCGCGCTTCGCCGAGAAAGGCGAGCCCGGCCGGACTCGGCGCCTTGCTCTCGAACTGAAGCTCCTGGCCGATGTCGGCTTGCTCGGTCTTCCGAACGTGGGAAAGTCCAGTTTGATAGCGAGGGTCTCGGCCGCCCGGCCGAAGATCGCCGATTATCCTTTCACCACCTTGGTGCCAAATCTAGGGATGGTCAGAATCGAAGAAGGTGTCAGCTTCGTGATAGCCGATCTGCCGGGCCTGGTGGAAGGAGCGCACCGCGGTGTGGGCAGGGGACACGACTTCCTCCGACATGTCGAGCGCACCCGCCTCCTGATACACGTGTTGGATGTGGCTGACGCTGATCACGACCCCCGGGATGACTTCACCACGCTGAACCGGGAGCTGGCTCTCTACCAGGCCGAACTGGGTCGTCGCCCGCAGCTTGTCGCGCTGAACAAGATCGACCTGCGGCCGCCCCCGGAGAAGGTGGCCGAAATCGAATCATTCCTTGAGGGGCGAGGTTGCTCAGTGTTCCGCATCTCCGCCCTCACCGGGGAAGGCGTCACAGCCTTGATGGGAGCCGCGGCCCAACAGCTCAGCAAGCTGCCGGCGCCTCTGCTCCAAGAGCATCTTGCCGAGCCGGCGGCCGAGCCCGCGCCTCCTGCTCCCCTTCTCATCGAGCAGCTTCGCTATGGCTCTTACCAAGTCGCGGGAGAGGTCGTTGAGCGCGCGGCCGTCATGACAGATCTGGAAAACGAAGAGGCCATCCGTCACCTGCATCGCCGCCTTCAGCGCATGGGCGTCATTCGCCGCCTGCGCAAGCTGGGGGCGAGAGATGGCGATCGGGTCCGGATCGGCCCCATTGAGCTGGAGTTTGTGGAGTGAGGAGCCGACATGACCGCAGGCGTAATTGAAGAGGTCGTCCAGAAGGCACAGCGGGCGAAAGCGGCGGCCGCGCGGTTGGCAACTCTCAGCCGCGCGGAGAAAGACCGGATCCTCCTCGCCATGGCCGATGCAATCGAGGACAGGGCCGGCTTCATCCTCGAAGCCAACGCCCGCGACGTCCAGCAGGCCCAAAACCGCAAGCTATCCTCGGCGCCCATAGACCGCCTGATGCTCGACGAGAAGCGCATCACGGCGATGGCCCAGGGGCTGCGCACCGTTGCCGGGCTCGCCGATCCCGTCGGCGAGGTGATCGGCGGCTGGCGTTTGCCGAACGGACTCGAGATCACCAAGGTCCGGGTGCCGCTCGGGGTCATCGGGATCATCTACGAGTCCCGGCCCAATGTCACCGTGGACGCCGCCGGGCTGTGCCTCAAGGCCGGCAACGCAGTCGTGCTCCGCGGCGGGTCCGACGCCATCAATTCCAACACCGCCCTCGGCCACGTGCTCACCGAAGCGGGACTGCCCGAGGGGCTGCCCGAGGGCGCCGTTGAGATCATCGAGACCATCGACCGGGAGGCCGCGGTCCAGCTCATGCGGCTAACCGACTACCTCGACGTGCTCATCCCGCGCGGCGGGGGAGCGCTGATACGCCGCGTGAAAGAGGAATCCACGGTCCCCGTCATCGAGACCGGCGAAGGAAACTGCCACGTCTATGTGGACGCCTCCGCCGACCTGGCAGCGGCCGAGGAGATCGTGGTGAACGCCAAGTGCCAGCGCCCCGGCGTCTGCAACGCCGCTGAAACCTTGCTCGTGCATCGAGATGTCGCCCGTCAGTTCCTGCCTCGCGTCGGGCGTCGTCTCGTCGAATTGGGTGTCGAGCTGCGCGCCTGCGACCGCTCCCGCCAACACCTTGAGCAGGCCAAGCCGGCGGTGGAGGAAGACTGGGCGACTGAGTACCTGGGCCTTAGTCTGGCCGTGAAAGTGGTTGACGATGCGGCCGAGGCCATCGCACACATCAACCGCTACGGCACGAAGCACTCCGAAGCCATCCTCACCGAGGACCTGGCAAACGCGCGGCGCTTCACCCGAGAGGTGGATGCGGCCGTTGTCTATGTCAACGCCTCCACACGTTTCACAGATGGAGAGCAGTTCGGCATGGGCGCCGAGATCGGTATCAGCAACCAGAAGCTGCACGCTCGGGGCCCGATGGGATTGGCAGAGCTGACCAGCTACAAGTACGTCGTCACCGGAGAAGGGCACGTTCGCGCGTAGCGCCGGCACCTGACATGAAAGAAGCCGTGGGCCTCATGGGGGGTACCTTCGACCCGATTCACTTCGGCCATCTGGCGGCGGCAGAGGAGGCCCGCGTGCGCTTCCAGCTGGCCCGGGTCATCTTCGTTCCCAACGGCCAGCCGCCGCACAAGCCGGACTACCTGCCGACCCCTGCCGAGGCGCGCTATGAGATGGTCGTGCTCGCCACCGCCTCCAATCCCGGCTTCGAGGCATCCCGCGTCGAGATCGATCGCCCCGGGCCCTCCTATGCTGTTGACACGGTACACGATCTGGGTCGGCAACTCGGCTTTGACACGCAGTTCCACTTCATCGCGGGGACGGACGCGCTGCTGGAAATGCTCACCTGGCGCGAGCCGGAGCACCTGGTTCAGAGCTGTGAATTCATCGCCGTCAGCCGCCCAGGCTACGAGCTGCACGAGCTGCAGGAGAAGCTGCCCTCAGATCTGCTCGTCCGCATCCACATGCTCGAAGTGCCGGGCCTCTGGATTTCCTCGACCGAGCTGCGGAGGCGAGCGACCGCCGGTCTGTCACTCCGCTATCTCACTCCCTACGCCGTGGTGCGTTATATCGCCGCTCATGGCCTCTACTCCCGTTCTCCAACAGATTCGCCGGGCCTCGGGCTTTGAGTGCCCCCGGCGGCAGGCGCTGACCGCCTTGGTGCAGTAACCTGGGTTGGGAAAGAGGAGGTGAAACGAAGCGTGGCGGTAACCCTCTACGTGGGAAACCTGCCCTGGACGCTTACAGAGGACGAGTTGGCGGAGGCCTTCCGCACACTGGGCGAAGTGCAGGCCGTGCGCATCATCACCGACCGCGATACGGGCCGCTCGCGCGGCTTCGGCTTCGTGGAGGTTGACGGCGTCGAATTGGAAGATGCCATCGAGGCAATGAATGGCTTCGAGCTGCGCGGGCGGCGCCTAGCAGTGGGGCGTGCCAGACCGCGGCCCGAGCGCTACTGACCTCCTCCTCACACTAAGGTGCCAGTCAATGACATCTACCGGCCCTCTTGCGAGCCCCGCGAGGCCCGGATGCAACTTTGCCTGCAAGCATCGCAAAGCGATCCCGCGCAGGCGATGCCGGCCCAACTCCAGGTGCGCCTCCGGCTGGCTGCTCGGCGCCTCGGCTGGATAGGATAGCAAAACACTTTGCCGTTTCGTCTCTTGGCGAGAGCAATACTCGACAGACGACCTACCCTCCAATGGTGGTGGCTCATCTGGGTCGCCGCGGGAGTGTGTGTCTTCCTCTGCGGCCTCGCCTTGGGCTTGGTCTCCATCGGCGACCCGCAGGGCGCCCGTTGGTTCGCGCCCATCCTGACCCCTCCCTTCGGTGGGCGCGACGCAGTCTCAATCCTGGCAATGGGGGTAGATGATTCCGAGGGCCGGGGCCTCGCCGACACCATCATTGCCGCGGTCGTCAGACCGCGTAGTGGAGAGATCGCCGCCCTCTCAATCCCGCGCGATAGCCGCGTGCACCTTCCGGGAGTCGGCGTCCGACGCATCAGCGAAGCTCACTCCTTTGGCGGACGGCCCCTCACCATTGAGACCGCCGAACTGCTGCTCGGCTTTCCGTTCGACTACTACATAGAGGTCAAAGTCCCAGGCATCGTTGAACTCGTGGACGCACTCGACGGCGTAGAGATAGACGTCGAGAAGCGAATGTACTACCGTGACCGCGCCCAGAACCTCCTCATAGATCTCCAACCGGGTCTCCAGCGCCTGGACGGCGTGCAGGCCATGGGCTACGTTCGCTTCCGGTACGATGCCCATGGGGACTTGGGCCGCATCCGGCGCCAGCGCAAGTTCCTCCGCGCGGCCGCCCACCAACTCCTCGCCCCCGAGAACGTCACGCGCGTCAAGCACCTCGCCACGACCTTCGTCGAGACCGTGACCACCAATCTGAACGTCAGCGATTTGCTGGCCCTCAAGAGAATCCTGGAGGGCCTCGGCCCGGACGTGATCCGCATCGCGACTCTCCCGGGACACGCCCGCATCATCGAAGGCCACAGCATGATTGAACTCGACGCGCTCGAAACGCAGACGGCCGTGGACCGTATCCTGTGGGGACAGGGAGTTGCCGTCACTGTGTTGAATGGAACGAATATCCGGGGGCTTGCCGCCCGCACAGCATCGCTCTTGGAGGAACATGGCTGCGATATCGTGGAGGTTGGCAACGCAGAGCATCAGACTGAGATCAGCGTTATCACCGATCATCGCGGCCGGGCGCGGCGCGCGGAGCGCGTCGCCTCCTGGCTCGGCGGGGGCGTCATATCCGTCGCGCCCGACGGAGACAACCCAGCCGATGTGACCGTCGTCCTCGGCCGCGACATGGCGGACGTCGCTCAATGAGGGGACGTGCTCGGACACCTTCGCGCGGCCGCCGGCCCATGAGCGAGACGCACTCGACGCCCTCCGACGAGAGGGCCCTTCGGGCCCGCTCCGCGCTGGTGGACGCGCGCGCTCGGGAGCCCGTCCTGCTCGACATGCGGGGGCTGACTCTCATCACGGATTACTTTCTCATCTGTCACGGCACCTCCAACGTTCACATCCGCGGCCTCGCGGATGCGGTGCTCGAAGCGCTGGAAGAAGACAACCTCCGTCCCTACGGACTGGAGGGATACGATGACGCGCGCTGGATCCTCATGGACTACGGGGACCTGATCGTGCATATCTTCGCGGAGCAGGAACGCGAGTTCTACGCCCTCGAGCGCCTCTGGAGCGACGCGGCTCGCGTGCCCACCGCGGCGTCGCGCGAGGAAGAGAATGTCTGAGGAACCGACTCCCTCCGAGATACAGCTGAAGATCCGCCAACTGCTCGGCCAGGCGACACTCCTGCGCTCGCGCGGCGACCTGCAGCAGGCCCTGGCGCTCGCCCAGGAGGCAGTCGCCCTCGATGACGATAGCTGGGAGGCGCACGAACTCGTCGGAGATATGCTGCTGGCCCTCCAGCGCCCCGAGCAGGCCATGTTGAGCTACCGGCGCGCCCGCGAACTCAATCCGGACCGGGTGCGGCTCGAGGAGAAGATCGGCCGCGCCGCCCTCGCGCGCGCCGAGAGAGATCGCACGACCCAGCTTTCCCGCGCTCTGCTCGACGGAAAAGCCGCCCCGGACATACCCAAGCGCAGCCCGAGCTATGCGGCCCTCTATTCCTTCGTCATCCCCGGCCTCGGCCAGGTGTATAACCGGGAGGTCGCCAAGGGTGTGGTGATTGTCGTGCTCTGGATGGCCGTCTTCGCCCTCGCCGCGATGACCATCCACGGCGACTTGGCGCTGCGGCCTCCCGCGCCGATGGGAACTCTCTACCCCCGGCAAATAGATCTCAACGCCGTATTGACCGCAGCCTTCAGCGGGCCGAGCGCGATCTGGACGATCGGGCTTGTCCTTATCTGGATCTATGCTGTCGCCGATGCCGCCATACGCGCCAGCAAGACCATGACTTCCGATCACACAGGAGTAGTGTGAGGTGACCGATGGGGGAGGATACCACTGAGCTAGCAAGAGTAAAGGTCGGCAGCCGCGTCTCACTTCCGCCGGCCACCAAGAAGGGCGAGATGTCGGTCGAGGAGGCGGTCGCCCGGAGGCGAAGTGTGCGCGACTTCACCGCCGATGCTCTCAGCCTCGCCGAGATCTCCCAGCTCCTCTGGTCCGCGCACGGCCTTACCTCGGCCGAGGGCCTGCGAGCCGCTCCTTCGGCGGGCGCTTGCTACCCACTGGAGGTCTACCTGGCCTGCGAGCAGGGGTTGTTCCGTTACCAGCCGAGCGAACACGCGCTCGTCAAGGTCAGCGATGCCGACCCGCGCCAACCCCTCGCCGAAGCCGCCTACGGCCAGTTCTTCATCTCCGACGCTGCCGTCTCCATCATCTTCGCCGCGGTCTACGAGCGCACCACCGCGCGCTATGGCGACCGGGGCATCCGCTACGTCCACATGGACATCGGCCACGCCGCCCAGAACGTGCATCTCCAAGCCGAAGCCCTCGGCCTCGCCTCCGTCCCCGTGGGCGCTTTCGACGACTCCGCCGTTGCCAGTGTGCTGAGTCTTCCGGCCGAAGAGAAGACTGTCTATATCGTCCCCGTCGGCCGCCCCGCGCGCGGTTGACCCCCTGCCCCGGGCCCACTATAATCTCCTCGCGTGCCCCAGTGGCCAAGTGGATAAGGCACAGGCCTCCGGAGCCTGGATCGCAGGTTCGAATCCTGCCTGGGGTACCACGGTCGAGTGGGCCGCGATCGGGATGTGGGTTGGGGAGGGATGCACTTGGCGAAGTCGAAGTGAGCTTGACTCCTGTCCCCTTCGCGACCGCTGCTCCCTTGACATCAGTACCGCGCTTGATGATATAATCACCTCCCGGTGGGTAGACAGCAGGGCTCAGCAGGCCACTTGTCTCGGAGGTTCCCATGAACACCGCGAAAACCGCCCTTCTCATGATCGTCCTCACCGGGCTCTTCATCGTGATCGGCTACGCCCTCGGCGGGGAATCCGGCATGATCATCGCCTTCGGCCTCGCCTTCCTCATGAACATCTTCAGCTACTGGTTCTCCGACAAGATCGTGCTGGCGATGTACCGGGCCAAGGAGGTTGACGAGGCGACCGCCCCCGGGCTTTACGCCATCGTTCGACGTCTCACACAGCGCGCGGGCCTACCCATGCCGCGCGTCTACCTCATCCCCCAGGCCGCGCCCAACGCCTTCGCCACCGGCCGCAACCCCCAGCACGCCGCCGTCGCCGTCACCCAGGGCTTGCTCCAGGCGCTCGATGACGAAGCGCTCGAAGGCGTCATCGCCCACGAACTCTCCCATGTGGGCAACCGCGACATCCTCATCGGCACCATCGCCGCCACTTTGGCGGGGGCCATCATGATTCTGTCCCGTCTCGCCATGTTCGCCGGCATGTTCTTCGGCGGCGGCCGCGACCGCCGCGGCGGCGGCATCGGCGTCATCTTCGTCGCCATCTTCGGCACCATCGCCGCGCTCCTCATACAGATGGCCATCTCCCGGTCGCGGGAGTACCAGGCCGACGCCTCCGCCGCCAAGCTCTCCGGCAATCCGCGGGGCCTCGCCCGCGCGCTCCAGGCGCTCCAGCGCGCCTCCTCCCGCGTCCCCATGCAGGCCGATCCTGCCACCTCACACATGTTCATCGTCAACCCCTTCACCCGGAAGGGCCTCGTCAGCCTCTTCAGCACCCACCCGCCCATCGAGGAGCGCGTCGAGCGCCTGGAGCGCATGCGCCTCCAAAGCTAATCCGCGTCTCCCCGTGCCCTCTGTCGGCTGCCGTGGGCGTGGGCTCCCACCGCGCACGGTGATAGGAATCACGCGCGTCCCGCCGAAAGCAACATACGAAACTCCGGGCAGAGAGGCACTATGACCCATCCCAGCAGGGCGGTCATGGTGGGCGGCGTTCAGATCGGCGGCGGCGCCCCCATCACCGTCCAGTCCATGACTGACACGGACACCCGCGACGTCGAGGCCACCGTTGCTCAGATCAAAGAGCTGGAAGAGGCCGGCTGCGACCTCGTGCGCGTCGCCGTTCCCGATATGGACGCCGCCTCCGCCCTCGGCCGCATCAAGTCGCAGATCTCCTTGCCCCTCGGCGCCGATATCCACTTCGACCATCGCCTCGCCCTCGAAGCCATCGACCAGGGCGCCGACAAGCTCCGCATCAATCCCGGCAACATCCGCCGCCCAGAGCACATCGAGGCCGTCGCACGCGCGGCCGCCGAGCGCGGCATCCCCATCCGCGTCGGGGTCAACTCCGGCTCCGTGCCCGAGGAGGTGCGCGCCCGCCACCAGGGCGAAGGCGATGTGCAGGAGCAGATGGCCGCCGCCATGGTGGATGCC
>CP070816.1:1087219-1097552 GCA_020344235.1 Armatimonadota bacterium | reverse complement strand
GAGCACTGATGATCCTGGGGGCGGTCGTCGCGATCATGACGGCCGTGCTGGTGCTGGTGCTCACGATTCAAGACCGTTTCGTCGCCGATCTTCCCGATTCCGCCTTCAACCCCAACCTGGCCGGGGTGATCTTCGCGGCGGTGATGAGCTACTTCGCGCTTGCGGTGCTTACCGCTCTCATAATGCTGATCTCGACCGTCGCCTCCACCACCATGACCATCATCAGCGCCTTCATCATCTGGGGTGTCGGGAGCCTACAAAGCACTATTCACGATCTCGCGGAACACGCCGCTGGCGCCGTTAAGCTACTGCTGCTGATTCTCTACTACCTTGTGCCCAAACTGGAGAACTTCGATTTCCGCCACGAGGCGGCCGACTTCATGCCGATCAGTGTGGCCAGTGGCCTGGACGCGCTGTGGACGGGTGCCTTGTACACGGCAGTAGTGCTTATCCTGGCGGCGATCTTCTTCAACGATAGGCAGATGTAGGCAACCATGCGAGCAGCTCTTTCTCGTTACCGGGTTGTCGGAATCCTGATAGTCGGAATCCTGCTATTGACGGTGTGGCCGCAGGAACGCATCCACCGTGCGCGTCCCTATCTCTTCGATCCCGACCGAAAGACGAGGCGGGTGAGCGCAATCAGCATCGGCCCCACGCCGGCGGTAATCGCCGCGCTCGGGGGATTTCGGACGGTCGCCGCCGACTTGCTGTGGCTCAAGGCCGAGAAGGTGTGGGATGGTGGGTCTTGGTGGGCGATGCTCCCGCTTCTCGATGCGGTGACCGAGTTGGACCCGCACTTCCTGCTGGCTTGGAAGGTATACGGCTGGCATGCTGCTTACAATCTGCATGCCGAGTCGGAGACTCTGGTCGACAAGCGGTTTTGGCTGCGGCGCGGGATAAGGGCACTGGAGCGCGGCATCAAGGCCAATCCCGACACGTGGGAGATGCTGTTCGAATTGGGGTGGACTCTGTACGATCGAGCGCACGAGCCCTGGCGCGCTTGGGAGTATTTCAAGCAGGCTGACGAGTTTGAGGACGCGCCGCACTATGTGACGCGGATGCGCTACCGATGCTTCGAGCACGTGATGGATTTCGACAGGCTCTTTCCAGAACTGGAGTATGCGCGCAGCGAGCACAGGGACGTGGCGCTTCACCAGAAGATCGTCAACCGGGACCTGGACTGGTGGATGAACCACCGAGACGATCCCCAGGAGCACCGCAGGCAGATTGTGCTCGAGAACAGCGCCCGCAAGCAGCGTGCTGTGCCCTACTACCTCTACCCTGATAACCCCTATTGGGATGTCTGCCCCGTCTGCGGCCTCCCGAGCCCGAAGGGAAGCGAAACCTGCCAGAATCCGCTTTGCAGATCCCCCTTCGCGGAGAGGGCTGAGGCCGGCCGACGCCCGGCCGAGCGCGAGGCCGGATGAGGGAGTCAGCGAGCGCGGCCGACAGAGGTGGTGCGGGGCTGCACATCGTTCAATCCGCGTCGCACCCAGTCAGCGGGCGCACCCACCGGAGGGCCAGGTGAGTCTCCCGGAGATCTCCGGTTGCCCCCACATTGGGACCGATGAGGCCGGAAAAGGGGACTACTTCGGCCCGTTGGTGGTGGCCGGCGCCTACGCCGATGAGGTGGCTCTGACGCGTCTTCCCCAAGCCGGCGTTCGAGACAGCAAGCGCATTTCCATCTCCCGACGCATCTGGGAGGTGGAGAAAGCCGTCAAGCAGATTTGCCCTGTGTGCGAAGTGGTCCTCATCTCGCCGGCCCGCTACAACGAACTCCACGCGAAGATGGGAAATCTCAACCGGCTGCTTGCATGGGCCCATGCGCGGGCGATCGAGAATGTGCTCGACCGAGTCGAGTGCGATCTCGCGGTGACCGATCAGTTCGGCGACGAGAGTTACCTGGAGCAATCCCTGATGAAGCGCGGGCGCCGCGTGCGGTTGGTCCAGCGCGTGCGGGCGGAGAACGACCCCGCGGTTGCCGCGGCCGCCGTGCTCGCGAGAGCGGCCTTCCTGCGGTCCCTCGAACGTCTCTCCGCGGAGACTGGGCTCTCCCTGCCCCGCGGCGCCACCCATGTCGTGCCCATGGCACGCCAGGTCTTCGAGAAGGGCGGACAAGACCTGCTGCGCCGGGTGGCTAAGGTGCATTTCAAGACGACGAAGCAGGTGGTGTCGTAGGCCCTGTGGGACCGACGCCGGCATCAGACAGCTACGCGCCCCCTGACATGCGCGAGATCGTGCTCAGGGCGCAGAGGACAGAGTCCTGACACCGGCGATCCCGCCGAGTGTGAGGATAGAGACGAAGATGCCCGCGATGATGATCCCCGCGTAGATGGAAGCGATTGCGCGCGCGCGCCGCACCCCGAGCAGAATCGAACAGAGCGTGGCGGTCCACGCGCCGCTGACCGGGAGCGGGATGGCAGTGAACAACATAAGGCCCAGAGGGCCCCAGCGATTGATCTGATCTGCCTTACGACGCGCGCGGGCGAAGAGCCAGTGCAGCAGCCGATCCGCCAGGCGGTTGCCATAGAGCCACTTAGAGAGTGGTTCGAGAAAGAGCAGGATCGGGGTGACGGAGGCGATGTTGCCCAGGAAGCCGAAGACCATGACGCTCTTCAGGGGAAGCCCAAGCAATATGCCCGCGATAACTCCGCCGCGGATCTCAAAGATGGGAAGGGCCGAGACAATGAACACGACGTACTCGGGCGGCAGCCCGCGCAGCGCATCGACCGTGCTCGATAGCAGGCCGCTCATCGCCCCTCCCTCCACCAGCGCGGCGCTCTCCCCATAACCTGCTCGCCGACCCATTCGGGGATATCGACCTCGCCGATGGCAAGCGGACGGTCCGAGTGTGGGCCGTGCGAGTCGCTGCCGCCTGTGATCAGCAGATCCCTGTCCTGCGCGATGCTCATCAGCAACGCCACGTCGTTTTCGTCGTGATCCGAGTGGAAGACCTCGATCCCGCCCATCCCGTCGTCGAGGATTCCCTCGATCACCTGACGGGGCCCGATCTTGGCCGGATGACCAAGCACTGGGATTCCGCCCGCCTCGCGAATGACCCGGCTGGCTTCCGCGGGGCTGAGCCGTTCGCGGCCCACGTAGGCCGGCTTCCCGCGCGCCAGATAGCGGCCGAAGGCCTCGCCCTCCGAGGAGACGTGGCCGGCCTCCACCAACGCCTTTGCAATATGTGGCCGCCCCACCGAGCCGCTGCCCGCTATCTCCTGCACTCGCGCGGCGTCCAGCGGCGCGCCGAGGTCATTGAGGCGCTGTAGAATCCGCTCGTTCCGCAAGTCGCGCGCCCCGCGGAGCTTTGCGAGAGCGCGGCTGAGGGCCGTGTTCGCGACGTCCACGAAGTACCCAAGCACGTGGATCTCGCGCTTGCCCGACCCGACGCTCAGTTCCACACCCGGAATAAGCGTGAGGCCGATCTCGTGCGCAGCCTCCAGCGCTGGGGGAATCCCGTCGGTCGTGTCGTGGTCTGCGATCCCCAGCAGAGCCACTCCCCCCGCAATCGCTTCGCGCACGGCATCGGCGGGAGAGAGCGTGCCGTCGGAGGCGGTGGTGTGGACGTGGAGGTCGATGCTGCTCGGGTTCAAGAGCGGCCTCTCAGTCGAGCCCATGCGCCTTCGACGATCAGGGCACAACCTCCCCCTCGACCGGGAGCTTCTGGACCCCTTCGAGGTTGGCCGCAGTCACGTGGGCGGTCAGGTCGAGTTCCCCGGGACGGTCGGCTGCGAAGTGAAAGAGCACCGATCCAATGTCGCCGGGCTCGAGATCCCCGACCAGCGCGCAGGCCGATCCTGCGGGGCCCTCGAAGTAGGCCTCTGGGGGATCTACGTACTGGCAGGTCAAATGCGGGATGCTCCGGCCGTGGATGCTCACCTCCACATCTCTCGCTGTGTGATCTGCTTGGTTGCGCATCAGGACCTTCACATCGAAGCCGGACTCGCGAAAGCACACGCCAGGCGAACTCACGCTGGCCTTGAGGAGCACGGGCGGCAGGGGCCGTGTCGGCCTGCTGTAGAGGCAGATGAACGCGAATACGGCGAGGAGGACAACCACAGTTGTCACGGCTCCCGTCCTCAGCAGAACCAGCGCCAAACCGGGCCCCCGACGCGGCGCGGCCAAGGTCGAGTTGAACTCCGGGCAGTTCAACACCGCATCGGCATCGAGAATCCGTTCGTCGAGTCGGTGAGAAGGATGAGTGCAGTCCAGCAGCCGCGCGTCGTAGTGGTTGCAGTATCGGCATTTCCCAAGAGTTTCGTGGCAAATACGACAGCGCGCCAGCCGACGGCGGCCGTTCGGATTGATAGCCCCACAGCTCGGGCATCGAACCGTTGGCACGCGCCACACCCCGCTCGCCCGGCCTAACCGGGCTGGTTCGGGCCCGCGCCGCACATACACACTGCCAGCCCTGCAAGTTTCTGGGGGCAGGCACCGGACCCGCTGCCGCGAGTATACGAGTCACGCCCACGGCCTGTCAAGGGAGGCCGGCTGGAAGCTCAGCGGCGGTCGAAGGATGGGGCCACCTGCCTTGCCAGGTTCAGATCCTCCAACTTGTCTACATCAAACCCCAGCTCAGCGTAGCTGCTGATTATTGCCGCCACCCGGCCGGCTATGATATGGCCGGCTCGCGCCTCGATTCTTGCCAGAGAGAGCCGGCCCGTAATGAGACCGAAGATGAAGCCCAACCCGAACGTCGCAGCCAGCTTCACCGGGTTCTTCCTGGCGGCGTAGAGGCCCTCGATAAGATGCCATCGCGATGCTACGAAATGGCGAGTCAGCACGACGCCGTTGCCGCCGGTGTAGGTTCCTTCCCTCAATCGCACATAGGTCCGACGCGCGCCCGGGAATTGCCGCTCGCACGATTCCTTTGGGATGATCGGATAGGTTACGTCGGCTCGCGCGGCCAGCGACTGCTCAACGAAGTCGTTGATAGCGGCGGGGGTGATCAGGGCTAGGTCCCCGCTCAACACGAGCACCTGATCGCTGTTCGGCGCAACTGTTTCCACGCCGCGCCTGATGTTGTCAACGAAGGTGTCGCTCGCCGCCACTCGCACGTCCACTGCTTCTTCGCCCACGGCCGCCTGCACCGGATCCGGTGCGACGAGGGCCACTCGTCCCACGGAGGAGGCTCCCCGCAGCGCCGCCATGACCCTGCGGATCATCGGCCGGCCCCCCACCTCCAGCAAGGGACGATGGACAACCCCCGTCTCGGCCGCTATCGCCCCCCGGTCCACTCCGCCGGCCAACACCACTGCATCCAACATGCTCTCTATCGCTCCGCTGCGTCTTCAAGTAGCAGACTCTGGCTGGTCGGCACCGTCGGCGCTACTCTGATCCAACTCCATCGGCTCTGGAGCCGTGCCGCGATGTCCTCAGCGGCATCTCTGTGCGAGGCAATCCCAAACACTGCGGACCCACTCCCGGAGAGACCGGCCCCCAGGCAGCCGGCTTCCAGCAGCGCGGCCTTCGCCTCGCGTGCGTCCGCGACGCCGGCCATCGTGAGGACTTCGAAGTCGTTGTGGAGAGCTTTGGCGAGCGCCGCCAGTTCGGCCTCCGTGCAAGCCTTCACAGTGCGCTGGATCGCCCGCGTCAGGCCGCGCCTGCGCCCCCTGGTTGTGCCGCGCCCCAGGGCCGCGTAGGCCTGACCTGTGGGCACGCGGCGCTCAGGAACAACCACCACCAGCCAAGCATTGATGTGGGAGAGCGCTTTGAGCTTCTCGCCTCTGCCCAGGGCGAGGCAACAGCCCCCTCGCAGGAAGAAAGGGACGTCTGCACCGATCTCCGCCCCCAACTCCTCCAGCTCGGCTGGTTCGAGATCGAGCTGCCACATGCGGGCCAGCCCTACCAAGGTCGCGGCTGCGTCGCTGCTGCCACCCCCAAGTCCCGCACCAGCCGGGATTGACTTCTCCAGTTCGATGGAGACCCCGACCGGGGCGCTGACGCGCTGGGACAAGAGACGAGCGGTTTGCCAGCAGAGGTTCGATTCATCGGCTGGAGCTTCGTGCACGTCCACCTTGAGAGCTATTCTCGGCTCTCCCGGCAGAGGCGAGAGATGGAGGCGATCCCAGAGTCCGATGGTGTGGAGGACGGTTTCCACTTCATGATAGCCGTCCGCCCGCCTCCCCAGGACGCGCAGACAGAAGTTCACCTTCGCGCTCGTCCGGACGACCAGGTCGCTCATTCGGAGAGCTCCCCGTGATGACGCGCGACGGCCTCGGCCAGGCGCAAGAACTCCTGCTCGGTCAGACTCTCTGCGCGTCGGGAGTGATCAACACCGCAGTGCGAGAGGATGGCAAGCCCATCCGCCTTCGAGACCGCCACTTCGGGCGACCCGGCGAGCGCGTTGGCGAGGGTCTTGCGCCTGGTGCCGAAGGCGGCACGGATGACCCGCCGAAATGCGGGCTCGAGGGCATGGGGCAGCACGCTCGGGCGACGCACGCTCAGGGTGAGGATCGTAGAGTCGACACGGGGCCTGGGCCAGAAGCAAGTCCGCGGCACGCGCGCCACGACACTGACGTCGAACAGGACCTGCAAGAGAACTGACAGGATGCCGCGTGCCCGACTGCCCGGGGGTGCTGCCAGCCGCCGTGCAACTTCCGCCTGGACCATGATGACGAGGCGCTCCGCCCATTCCCGCGCCTCACTCAACCGAAACAGCGCGGGCCCGGTAATCGCGTAGGGCAAGTTCGCCACCACCCGCCAGCGCCCTTTGTCTTCCGGCCCGAACAAGGCGGCCCAGTCGACGTCCAGTAAGTCCGCTTGGACTACCTGGACACGCCCCCCGACCGTCTCCTGAAGGATCGCCACCAGCGTGGGATCTATCTCGACCGCGATCACTCGCCGCGCAGCCGCCATCAACCCCCTGGTAACGGTTCCAGCGCCGGCACCCACCTCCAACACCGGCTCGCCGCCGGTTAGCTGCGCACTGGCTACGATCCTGCGCACCGTATTCGCGTCGATGAGAAATGTCTGGCCGAGCGCGCGCCGGGGACTGAATCCATATCGCTGGAAGAGCTGACGCAGCTCCGTGGGAGAGAGCGAGTCGGGCGTGACCGCCGGGTCCTTGCTCACCTGAGTATGGTCTCGCTCAGGGAACCGACGGGCGCCCCAGAGTCTTCGCCAGCCACTCGAGCTTGTATTCCCACAGCTCTCCCCCTCCGCCCTCGTGACCGGCATGAGGAAGAACCTTTACTTCCTTGGCCCCCCCCAGACGATTGGCGCACCCGTAAACGGCCGCAGGCAAGGACACAGGGTCGAGAAGGCCCACGCTGAGAAGCACCGGACACTTTATGTTGGGCGCGAAGTTAGCGACATCGAAGTGAGCGAGTGTGGCCTCCATCTGGGAACGCATGGTTGGCTTTTCGCTCATGTAGCTGGCTATCTCAGTGTAGGGCCAAGCAGCGGACTCTACGGAAAGCGGGAAATCACAGAGCATGGGAGCGTCCGCCGCCACCGCCCGGATGTCGTTTCTGAGTGCACCCAGCAATAAGGCAAGCCCCCCTCCTTCGCTGACTCCGACCACAGCGATCCGATCTGGATCGACTTCTCCTCTTGCGCGGAGCAGGTGCAACCCCTGCAAGGCGTGGCCCACGATTTCCCGGTACACGTAGCGCTCGGGGTATTCGATCCCGTCGGTGGCGTAAGTGTCCACCGACGGGCCTCGAAGTTTGTCCACGCGGTTGCCGCGAACATCTATCGCCAGCACCACATATCCGTGACCGGCCAGGGCCACGGGGGGGGCGATCGGCCGCGCCCCGTAGCCGGATAGATAGAGAATGGCGGGAGATCGGCCGGAGCCGCGCGGGACCAGATACCACCCATAGATCGTCCTGCCGCCGACGCTTTCATACTGGGCAACCCAGACATTCACGCGGCGGCGCGATTGCCGCTGGTCCAAGGCCATCCGGAACTGAGGGGGGGCCTCTCCGATCTCCGCCAGGAAGCGGTCCCAGAACTCGCGGAAGCCCTGCGGCTGCTTTACCGGGGCCTCAATTTCGGGCACCCGGTACCCGGCTGTCACGCGCGTCTTCGCTATCTCCCTCCTCTCCGTCGAGAGTGTCGCTCGTGCACTGTAGAAGTCGGGTTTGCTGACCCGCCATTGCACACGAGTCTTTGTCACTTTCTTCGCCGGAAGTTCAAGGGGCGAAGAGGAGTAGATGGTCAGCCTACTTCGAGAGCCCGACAGCTCCAGCGACAACAGGCCCTTCAGCGTCCTCTCTGATCGGTTATCAACCGAGGCCTCCATCTCAATCGGTTCGCCGGCGGAGACGAGTGCATCATCCGAGTTCACCTTGATCCGCATGCCGACGAGCTGCTCCAGGGTTGGCTTCGGGGGTTCCCCCAGCCCCGCACGCACCCTTATTTCCCTCCTCCCACCGGCGGGGATAGCGCTGACTTCCCATACCTGTCTCCCAAGCCAGGGACCCCAGATTCGCGTGCCGCCGACTAAGTCTACATAGGCCCCACTCTCGGTGCCGAAGCGGACTTCTCCCCATTGCTCGTTCGCCGGCGCGGCCGCGGCCTCGCTGGTCCGCAGATTCGTCGCGATGGCGACCTTCGGTGCCAACACGGCGAAGTACGGAACCGGACCCGTGCCGCTATTCGTCAGGATAATGCGGATCTCTTCAGACAAGAACCGGTAGCGGACCGAGTAGGTGCCATCCGTTGCGTCCACCAGAGTAGCGCCCTGCTGGGTCATTCTATCCAGCACGCGCGGAGCGTCGGCGTAGAAGAAGGAGCCCAGTGAAATGGCGACGCGATCGTCCAGCATCTCCACGCCACCGACTCGCAAGGAGTGCAGATTGCCGTCTTTTCCGAGCAAGGCGCGGTAGGTGGCAGCCTCCACCAGCAGGCTTCCCTCTTGTTGGGCCGCCACGCTGACCGCAGCACCGCGCCCAGGGTGGTGTGTCGCTGCGCCCCCACGCTCCGCCGCGCCCAGAGCCTCTCCCGCCGCCAGGGCCAAAAACAACCAGGCGAGGATCGGCCGCCGTCTGTTCACAATGCGCTGCCTCACAGATTCGCGGCCCCCGCTGCCACGCTGAGACTATAGATCTTCCGGTATGACGGACACCCGGAGCCCGGAAAAGTCGCGAGCGCCCCGCGCCTAAGTCCCCTGCCAGCGGCGCGGAAGAAAATGGAGCTGGAACTGCTGGGCCGCAAACCGATCTGTCATGCCGGCCAGATAGTCACAGACGAGCCGCGCCAGGCGCGGCTCTCCCTGTCCGCTTGCCGCGTCTCCGCCGGGCATTTCCCCGTGATGTTCCATATAGAAGCGGAAGAGGCTCTTGAGCACCCGCGCCACCCTGTCGGCCTCCGCGCCGCTCACGCCGCCCGCCTGGTAGACGTTCTCGAACAGGAAATCCTTGAGCTTGTTCGAGGCCTGCTCCACCTCACGACCCACGCCTATCTCCGACTGATCGCGGCTGTGTGACACTATGTCGCTGACCATCGTCGTAATGCGCTTCGCGTGGGTGTCGCCCAGCACCGAGAGGCAGTCCGGCGGCAGCGATTCGGCCGCTATCAGGCCGGCGCGCACGGCATCATCAATATCGTGGTTTATGTACGCGATGCGGTCCGCGTACATCACCACTCGGCCCTCGAGTGTGGCCGCTCCATCCTCCGGTCGCTTCGGCAGATCCTCCATCCCCTTGCTGTGCGCTCGGATGCCGTCCCGGACTTCCCACGTTAGATTCAACCCTTGCCCGTCCTTTTCCAACACCTCCACGACGCGCAGGCTCTGCTCCGCGTGGTGGAAGCGGGCGCCTGGGTCGAACTCGCGGTAAGCCGCGTCCAGCGCCCACTCTCCCGCATGGCCGAAGGGAGTGTGGCCCAGGTCGTGGGCGAGCGCGATTGCCTCGGTCAGGTCCTCGTTCAGCCTCAGCGCGCGAGAAATGGTGCGGGCGATCTGCGCCACCTCCAGGGTGTGAGTGAGGCGAGTCCGATAGTGGTCGGCCTCGGGGGCGATAAAGACCTGCGTTTTGTGCGACAGCCGGCGGAAGGCCTTGCAGTGGATGATCCGGTCGCGATCCCGCTGAAACGCGGTGCGAATCCGGCAGGGAGGTTCCGGGCGTTCTCTTCCCCGACTCCGGGCGCTCTTGGCCGCGCGGGGCGAGAGAGTCTCCTCCTCGAGGCGTTCCCTTGCTTCTCTCGGAGTTGGCATGGAGAGGGCCTCGGCTCAAGCCTGCACAACGAGGGAGAAGTCAGCGAGCCGGCGGAAGAGCTGGCTCAGTTGCCAGCACATGGCGAGCCGGTTGCGGCGGAGCTTCTCGTCCTCGGCCATCACGAGCACGTCCTCGAAGTAGCGGTCAATGGGGGCGCGAAGCTCGGT
>CP070816.1:1078941-1087119 GCA_020344235.1 Armatimonadota bacterium | reverse complement strand
TAGCGCACCGCGGGCTTTACCGACCACGGGAAGTCGAGGGCATCGAGGATTTGCGCTCCCACCAAAGGATGAGTGCACATGATCTCACGCTCCAACTCGTTGAGCGGCCCCGGCTTTAGCATAATCATGTCGCTGATGCTGACCCGGCCGACATCGTGCAGCCGCGCGGCAACTCTCACCCCGTCTGTCAATTCGTCCGTGCATCCCATCTCCTTCGAGACCGCGGCGGCAAGACGTGCGACCCGGTCGGAGTGACCCCGCGCGTAGCGATCCCGCGCCTCGACTGCGCGCATGAGTATCCGCACCACCCCGTACATCATGGCTCGGTCTGGCTCGTCAGGCTCCTCCGCCAGGTACTCTTCTGCGCGCGCACTGCAATCTCTCGCGCGCTTTTCCAAGAAACGCGCGGCCATCGCGTTCGCCGGGCGGCCATCTCCGTCCCCCGAGAGAATAAGACTCTCGCCCTTCCCTGCCGGGCCGCCCGCACTGAGCGCCGCGAGGGCGGCCTCTCGCTCCGCCTCTCCCATGCGCGCCCATGCCATGCTCAGCGCAGACTCGTACTGCTCGTAGGCGCGGCTGCGAACGTACTGGCAGGCCGGCTCCTCCAGGGGATCACTTCCCGACTTAAGCTCGAACACTTCATAGCAGGCCAGTTGAAGAGCGAATGGACAGCAACCGCCCAGTTCCTCAATCAGGTCCCGCTCGGGCGTCAGGTCCACCCCCTCCGCCGATGCCAGGGAGGCGATTGATTTCCAGGCGACATCGGGATCGAGCGGCCCCAAACGGACGACTGAGAACAGGTCGGCGAACGGAGAGCCTATGTCCCGTCCGGCCATCTCGACCTCGTGGAGGAGACATCCGGTCGCGGTCACGAAGCAGACGCCCGGCCGGGACGCGATGTTCCTGAGGGCAGAGGAGAAGTTCAGGTCGAAGGCGGGATTGCTCGACGCCAGTTCTACCTCGTCGAGCAGGAAGATCAGCCGCTCTCCGGCCACCTCTATCTGGTCGAGAACCTCCTTCAAGTCAAGGAAGCTGATGGCATCGCGGGCTTCGAATCTGGGCCAAACCACAGCCATCTTTCCGGCCGCGCGACGCGCCGTCTCGCGCAGCATGACGTGGAAGAACTGCTCCGGGCTCAGTGAGGCCAGACCCTCGAAGCTGAGATAGACCGCGGAGTGCTGGGTCGGCGAGAGGCCGTGCAGGGCCAGGGTCCCAGGGCGCGCCAGGTGAAGCAGCAGCGAAGTCTTGCCGGACTTGACCGGGCCGACAAGCGAGCAGTTCTGGCTGCCGGTTAACAGGCGCATTATCTCTCGCGTTTCCCTGGGCCGCGGGAAGAAGAACTTCGGGTCCGTGATCGGACCGCGGTTGAAGAACGGATTTCTCATAGTCGTCCCCTCATACTCGGCGAGTGGTATCCCATGAGCCAGCGCCCCAGCAGACCGATGCGGAGCTTCCACCGATCCGCCTCCTGCACGACGAGATCCATACGCGACAATCCGCGCAGCACGTCAGCTTGGGAGGCGACATTCGAGTGTGCGGATTCTTCCAGCTCGTCTGTGGTGAGCCCTGCCTCGCAGGCGGCCAGAAGGCGCAGTGTCTCCTGCCCATCCTTTCCTGCGCTCTCCCACAGGTATCGGAGATGAATTTCCCCCTGTTCTGCGACCTCGTCCGCGACTTCCTGCACCAACGTCGTTCGCACTGCCGCCTCCGCCGACTCGATGCAGCGCTCGACCAGCCGATAGCCCAAGAGCTGCAGCAGGTAGGGATGGCAGCCTGTGAGCGCGAGTGCGCGCGACACCGCCGCGTCCTCACATACAACGCCCAGTCGGCTCAGTGGTACCCGGAGCACGTCTCGAGCTTCCTCCGGGAGTAGATAGCCGACCCTCTGGTATGTTGCCAGGTTCAGCAGAAATGACCAGCGATCCCCTGCCAGCGCCTCCAGCCGGTGCGTCCCCGCGAGCACCAGGCTCACGTTATCGCTGTGCTGAATCAGGTTGCGAAGCTGACCGAAAACATCCTCGCTGAGCATCCCCGAGCTAACCTTCGCATCCAGATCGTCGAATTCATCCAGCAGCAGCACCACTCGTCGGTCCGAGCGGTCGGCAACTTCGCGCACGACATCCGCCCCCGTGGCGGCATTCGCGATGGACGAATCCCCGTCGGACAGCATTGACACTGTATCACTTCCTGCCAAGGCCCGCTCTGCCAGTTGCCGGAAGAACGTCTGACTATCAGCAACCAGCATTCCCTGCACATCAACGAATGCGGGGCGGTAGCAGTAGCCGAGCCGGGCTTCCAGCCGCTTCAGCAGGCTAGTCTTGCCCGTGCGCCTCTGTCCCACGAGCACCACCACAGACCCACCCTCACCGCTCTCCAGGGCACGCTCTATGTAGCCCAATTCGGCAGCCCGGCCGAAGAACATTGTGCTCTCCGCGCCCAAAGGCTTGCCCACGATGTACGGGTTCGTCGCCGCTTCCAGCCGGCCAGGCCTGAGCGCGGTTAGGGTTCCTCGGAAATCGGCGGCGCCCCTCTCTCCCCCAGCGCGAAACTCTGCTCTGCCGTGGATAGCTAGGACCCCGGGGCCGGCCGCGGCCAGCGGCACTTCAACGGTCACTGTTTCGCCCGGCGACAGATCGGGGCCGCGCCTGGTAGTGTCCTCTACGATCACCGACACGTCTGATATGGGACGGCTGCCACGATTCTCCAATGCTATCAGGATTCTTGGCTCCGGTCCGGCCACCACACAGTCCGAGGCCAGCCTGGCGCTGATCGGCAGCCGCGCGGACTCGACCTCCCGTTGGATCAGCTCGCGCCACCGTCCAGCGATGTGGTGCACGAAGCTCCACTCCGGGCGGGTAGGCTCCTGGTCAAGACAGGTCTGGATCGCCGCAAGAGCGCGGGCGAAGTGCCGCTGCCTTGCGTCTGCCCGCCGGGCCCGCCCGCCCGCTGCCGCGGCCCGGCCGACAGCGGCAAGCTGCGACAGGGCGTCGGACTTGGTATCAGGCACGGCCGCTGATGCCTCGCCAATGTCCTCCGTGCTGCGGGCCGCCGCGCAATGTGCAAGCCACGAGACAGCTTCCGCTACCGTGTGCTTCCCCGCGGCCGCAAAGACAGCCGAGAGATCCCGCAGTTCGTTGCAGAATTCCTCGCCGTGACGGAGAGCGCGGGTGATCGTGCGGGCCAACTCCCCGACCAGCGGAGTTCTCGCAAGCCGACACACCTCCGGCAGAACGTCTGGCGCGATGGTAGCGACCGGCCACTGCCAGAATACGTCCGCCGATGAGCTTGAGTCCCGGTCGAGCGCGGCCGCCATTCCCCCCGCGGCCGCGCCGCCCGAGCCCGTGTCACAAGCCAGCTCCACCAGCCGGTCCCACGACTCGCCCCGAGGAGAGGACAGGTGACGGCCGACAGCGCGCGCCGCCGCTCGGACTACTACTGCATCGCGCTCCCGTGACAATTCGAGGAGCATCTCAACGTCGTCGCGGCTGGACGCATAAGACGCGTCGGCCGCGGCCGCGCGCACCTCGGGCGCACGATCTCGGAATGCCGCGCGAACTAGTCCCGTCAGACCCATTGCGCCAAGAGCCTGGACCGCGGAGGCTCTGACCGAGGCGACTCCATCGTCGGCCAGCGGCCAGAGCACATGAGCGAGCGCCTGGTCGCGGCGCCGGCCGATCGCTTCGGCCACGGCTGCGCGCACTACCACGGAGCGATGCGCCGAGAGCTGCTCGACCAGATGGCGATCGGCAACTATGGCGCCCCGCAAGAGGGCCTCCGCGGCGGCCTCTCCGACGGCGGGACTTGCGTCACGGGCCAGCCGCAGGAGACCTCTCCACGCCCTGTCGTTCTCATCCTTCGCCCACTCACCGAGCGCGGCCGCGGCGAGCGCGCGAACATCGGGGTCCTCATCCTCGACGCATCGCTCGGCCACCGGAACGGCCGCGCGACGCGGCAGCTCTCGCATTGCCGCCGCCGCGGCACGCCTTCCGGCCGCGCCGGCATCCGCCGCCTTGAGCATGAGCTTCACCGCATCTCTCTTGCGAGATCGCCAGAGCTGTGCAGCGCCGAAGGCAGCGCCAGATAGGGCGCGCTCCTCCCCAGAGGCAATTGCACGTTCCAGCCACAGCACCGCTCGCCCGGCGCACGAGCCTCGCCGCGCGCGACCCAGGGCGGCGCCCGCCGCCCACCGCACCTGGCCGTCGGGATCATTGAGCCGACCGGCGAGGCCCTCTACCGCCTCCTCGCAGCCGGCGGCAGCCGCTTCCGCCAGCCCCGCTACTCCGGCCAGTCTGGCACTGACTTCGGGATCATGTGCGGCGGCCAGCAGGTCCTTCTGGAAGGTGCGCCCTACCCTGCCCAGGGCCTCACCTGCCATCAGGCTTACAGATGGATCTCCACCGCGGAGAAGCGACGCCACATACTCGGGATCGTGCTTCGCGAGTTCTTGCAGCGCCGGCACTGCGTCTTTCGAGGGGATTGAGAGGCTTCCGCTTGCGACGTCGAAGAGAAAGGGGCGCGCCCCCCCCTCGCGCGCTGCACGTCTCCCCAGCTTCCTTCCAGAAGGGCCTGGTATCCCGCCTCTGTCATCGCATAACGTGCGGTACAGCGCCCCGGCTTTCGGCTCACGCCGAAAGCCCCGTCCTCTTCGCACCTTGGGCACACTCCCTGCTCGAGGCCGAACGCGGTTTGAGCGGCCCGTCACACCGTGCTAGTGCCAGATTCTCACCTGGATGTGCTGTCGCGCTCCTGTGTCAATCTGGTCCTCTGCTCTCGGGTCTCAGATTCGCCGTGTCACCCCCCGCCTCCTTCCTAGAAGCAGCGCATGTCTGGCTGGCATGTTAAAGGAAGGTTGATCAACCGGAGGAGAAGCCGATTCCGGCGTACGCGCTTCAGATTTCGCCTTCTTGCCCAGTGCTCTCATGTGTGGTACAATCAATTGGCTGTTGTTTGGAGGAGCGCAAGAGATGCGCGGCGCAGTTTGTACGGTGGTCGTGCTCGTTCTCTTGGGCGCGGTATCATCGCTGTGGGCAGACCCCTTTAGCGAGGTACCTGCCCGTCATTGGGCCTACGAGGAGTGCAGTCGCTTGGCGTCGCACGGCATCCTCTCGCCGGATGACATCTCCGGCTTCTCGGGCGACCCCCAGCTCACGCGCTTCGAGTTCGCCATTGCCATTCTGGACCCCCTGATCAGCATCGAAGAAGCCGTGCAGGTCCTCGGTCCGGACGGTGACGAGGGGGCCCTGCTCGGCGCCGCGGCACGCGCGCTGCGCCTTACGCCCACCTCCTCCGAGGAGGAGATCGCGCGGCTCGCCAGCGGTCTGCGCCGCCTGAGCGGCGAATTCAGCGACGAGCTTCGGGGCCTGAAGCTGGACCGGGAGGTCACCGACCGCGCGCTTCAGGTTCTCGCCGATCCAGGTGCTGTTCGCAACTGGCGAGCAGAGGCGCTCGCGCCGCCCGGCGGGGCGCTGCCCTTGGCCGACAGCGATGAACCGCCCGGCGTGCTCCGGGTTCCCTTTGCCCGAGGTACCGTGGCGCTCACTTTAACCGGCGATCGGCAATTGCCGGCCCTGTTGGACTACCTGGCTCTCTCGGCAGCAACTGCGAACCCGGACCTCTCGCAGACGCCGGGGATGGCAGGCCCCGCGGTGGCAGACCCCAAGATCTCCCGCCTGCGCACGGCCTACGAGTACGGCGTTGGGTCGGCGCTCACGCTGAGCCTCGCCCATGAGGAGATTGCGCGGCGCGGCCAGGGGCTGGCGGCGCTGGACACGGCCTCTCTGGACTCCGTTGGAATCGGGTACCAACTCACTCCGTCTACCTCGGTGAAGCTTTCCTATTCTCTCTTCGACTACGTGAACCACGTCTTCGACACGCCGCCGCGGCGTGACCGCGTCGCCGAAACCGCAGTCTCCATCGAGTTCTAGCTCGATGTCTCGATTCTGCGGGTGGTTCCTCCTCTTGGGGCTTCTCTTGCTCCAAGCTCCACGGGTTGCTGCATCCTCGACCCCGAGCGCCGCCGGACTCGAGGCCGAAGCCCTGGAGGTGGATCTCGACCAACACGCTACCGAGGCCCGCGGCAAGGCATCCTTCTCCTACGGGACCCTCACGCTGCACGCCGATCATGTCATCGTGAACCGCCTGACCGGAGAAGTGGAGGCCAGCGGCAACCTGGAGTTGACCCAACGAGGGCGCCGCCTGCAGGGGGAATCCCTGCAATACAACATTCATAGTGAAGAGGGAGTGCTGACCAAGGCGCGCGTGGCGGAGCAGGGCGTCTTCATCACAGGAGAGAAGGTGGTCTTCTCTCCCGCTGAACTCGTCGCCCATCAGGCCTACTTCACCACGTGCGATCAGCCCGATCCCCACTACACGCTTGGCGCTGAAACCATTTCGCTGACCGCGGAGAGTACGGCGCCTGGTGAGCAGCCGCGATCCGGCCGCCTGACACTGGAGCGCGCCAGCATCACTCATCGGAACCGCCGTCTCTTCTTTCTCCCTAGCTACTCGGTATCGGTCGGAGAGATCGGCGAGCCGGAAGCCACTCCCCTTCCGGTTACCGGCTTCAGCCGCGATGACGGACCCTACGCCTCGATGTCATACGCCCGGGGAAAACCGGAGGATCCGACCGTCGCCGACTTCAATTATCGCTACACGACTTTCCGGGGAATCCGCGGTCATCTTCGGTTCCGCCAGGCAGCCGGCCCTTTGGAGGTTACAGGCAGATATGTGAGAAGAGAAGACGCCTCTGATCGCGAGCTCAATCCGGATGACCTGGAGCCAAGTCTCGCCAACGTGCTGCTCAATCGCGACCCCGAATACGGCCTGCGCCTGCCGGAGTTCCGGGTGGGGCGCTCCCTGCGAGGGCAAGCGGAATGGATGGCGGGAAGCTACACAGAATGGGTCCCAGGGGAGGAGGAGGCGCGTGCGACCGCCGACCGGTCGGCGGTCAACCTCTTGTTATCGTTAGATCCCTACGAGGTCTCGCGAGGAGTAAGGCTCAGCCATGCCTACGGTTGGCGCCGCGGGACGTATTCCCCGGGCGAGCGGTTCGCGAGTCGCTTCCACCGGCATGCTGCCGACCTGGGCCTCAGCCGGAAGGCTCATCTGTCCCTGGCGTACATCGCGCGGACGAGTTCGGGCGAGACACCCTTCCTGTTCGATTCGCAAGGGCCCGGACGCGAACTCCTGGGAGACCTGAGGTGGCAGATCACTCCACAGTGGGGACTGGGCGTGCTCGATCTTTACGACATCGAAGACCGGCGGTCGCGTGATATCATGTTTGAGGTGACCAGGACCGCGCACTGCCTTGCCTACACCATCGGCTGGCGCAAATCGCGGGGCCGCTTCTACACGAGAATCGGCCTGGCGCCAACCAGCAATGACGAGATGACACCATGACCGAACGCGACCGGCGGCGCAGAGTCGTTGAATACCTTCGCTCCGGGAGGGCCGAGGAAGCCGCCGACGAGTTGGCTCAGTCCCGCGAGGTGTACCCGGGCGACGGGATGCTGCATCACGCGATCGGGCTGGCCTTTGCTTCGCACGGCACCCTGAAGCATGCGCGTGAGGAGTTGGAGACGGCGGCAGAGATCGGCCCGCAATCCCCCGACATCCTCGCCGACCTGGCCCAGGTGCGTCTGGCTCAGGGAGATGCCAACGAAGCCGTGGAGGCCGCGGAGCAAGCGCTCTCATTGAAGCCCGATCTTCCTCTCGCACGCTTCACTCTCGGCCGTGCGTTCCTTGCCGCCGAGTGCGCGCGCCAGGCGCGGCGGCAGCCCACGCCCGAGCCCGGCCACCGGTTTGCCCTCATAGACGGAAGAACTCCCGCCTACCTCCGCGCGATGCGAGAGATGGAGGCCGCCCTCGAAGCAGCTCCCCCGTTCGCGAGGGCGGTGCGTGGGGCACTCGCTTTCGCCTATCTGCGCGCGGGGCATTATCACGCTGCCGCTGAGCAGCTCCGCGGCGAACTGGTGGATCTGCCTCCTGGAGAGGAGGCAGATCGAGTCCGCGCGCGGCTGTCGCATATGCAACACGAGATCGTGCGCGAGAATCACTGGGACATCGGCGAGGCGGACTTGCCCGCGATTCAGCAGGCTGCACAGGCGGCCGAAGCGTCGCCGGAGGCTAAGCTCCGCTTGGCACACGCTTGCGCCGTTCTCGGTCGCGAGAAGGAAATGG
>CP070816.1:1073028-1078841 GCA_020344235.1 Armatimonadota bacterium | reverse complement strand
GCCGAGCGCGAGAAGGCGGAATCACTGAAGGTTCCACCCCAGCCCAGCACCGGATTGCGCTCGAAATCAACCTGCCGCCCGGTGGCCAGATCAAACTTGCTCACGTAGTGCTCGCAGCTGACGAACAGATGGCCCTCGCCATCGAGCCGGATCTCGCGCGGCCGGTCCAGCTCGTAGTACATGCTTTGCGCGGAATACTTCCCAGCCTTGCGGTACCCCATATCCTCGCGGCCGATCCACCCCCAGGCGGTCTGGCGAAGGGGCCTGAGCTTTAGATCCAGGCCGAAGCGTTGAACTCGCCCGAGCATCTCGTCGGCCAGATAGATGCAGCCCGCCTCTCGGTCAATCACCAGGCCGGAGGCGGACACGAACTCCCCGGGCTCCCTCCCGAACGGCAGCTCCCAGGCCGCGAGCGGCTCGCCCAGCGGCCCGTGCTTGGAGATCCAGTTCCCTGGGTGGAGCAGGTAAAGGTTGCCCTGCGCGTCCACATCATGCGCCAGGGCCCGCTGCGGCGTGAGCAGCGCGAACTGGTAGTGCCAGCCCGCGTCATACTTGAGCACTGCGTAGGGCGGGCGGTCCAGGTAAAGCCAGAAGTTGCCGAAGCCGTCGCGCTTGAGATCGGAGACCCCTGGGACGAGGTAGCCGGGGCCGCCGAAGGTGCTCACCGGCACCCCGAACCGCCGGCGCCGCTTCCCCACCACCTCGCCCTTCAACAGGTCATCGAAGAGCACTGGATCGCCTGCCGAAGCGCGCGACTCACAGCGAAGCCGGTACTCCGGCCTGAGGTGCTTGTCATCCTTCAGCCGGACCATTCCCTCTTCGTCCGGCATTAGGTTCTCCCACACGAAACGATGGTCGTCGCGCCTGAGAATCACGCGGTACAGCCGACCGGCTTCGGCCTGCGGCAGATGCACCTTGAGTTCAGCAGGCGTCGCCTCGATCACCGTCAGGCCGCTCGCGGGCGCGGCGCCGCACCACAGGGCGCAGACTGCAACAAGGGTCGCTCGCAGCCCTCGCGTGGCCATCACCCTCCCTCCCACTCGACGATGGGTCGGACTTGTCGCGCGCGCTCCGGCGTCAGCAGGGGCTTGCTCTCGCTGCCCAGCACTTCCCGCGCCGCGTCCACCAGGCTGAGCGCTCGCAGATAAGGACTCTCGATCTCCTGCGCCATCGCAATGGGGCTGCGCACCCGCGACCGCGCGAGCGAGGGCACCAGCCATCGCAGCGCCAGATCGTGCTCCAGGCCAATGGTGGCCAGGCGCAAGGCGTCCTCCGTCGAACCTCTCGCCGACAGGAGGGCGCGTGCCCCATCCATAGCGGCCTCGCTTCGGTACTCCGAGGGCGGCAGAGACGACAGGAGCCGGAACGCGGTCTCCGGATCGTCAGCGGCCACCACCGCGGCCACCTCTGCTCGCAGACGGCGCGCCACCTCGGGGTCAGAAACCAGTCCGATCAGGGAAGTTGCGGCGTCGGGATCGTTTTGCGCCAGGATGGGCGCCACGGCGCCCACGGCCGTCCCCCGCCAGCGGGGAGATGCGATCTCCCAGACCAGGCCGGCCGCTCTCTCCACATCTGACTTCGACAGCACCGCAACCACACCAGCGAGGGCAGCATCCCGCGACTCTCCCGCCGGCAACCGCCCCGCCAGCCGGATCGCTCGGTCGGGATCGGCGTCGGCCATGCTCACCACCGCGAGCCTGGCGATCTCGGGAGGCGGTCCGATCTCCGCCAGCAGAGCCTCCGCTGCCTCCGGCTCCGATCCCGCGAGCGCCACCGCGATTCTGCCCAGCGCCCAGCGGCGAGGCAGTTCGGGCAGACTCGCCCCCAGCTCCAGCGCCTGCGCTCGATCGGCGGCCGCAAGGCCAACCACGACCTGAGCCAGTGCCGAGTCCCGCGCCGCCGACACCTCCTCCACGCACAGTAACGCGGCCTCTGTCTCGCTCGCCGCCATGCGCTCAGCCGCGTCAGCCAAGATCGCTGACTTCACCAGCCAGTCGCTCGTCCGCTGAGCAATGCCCACCGCTTCGGCCGGCGACGCCCTCTCCGCGATAAGCCACAGCGCCTGGTCCCGCAAACGCCCGGAGCTAATGGTGGCCGCCAGCTCGACCGCCTGCTGGGAATCCGCGGCCGCCGATATGGGCGCCAACACCGTCAGCGCGCGGTCGGCCGACAGCCCTGTCATCTCCCAGCTCTGCACCAGCTCCAGAGCGGCTGCTGGGTCCGACTCCGCGCGCCCGAGCACCACAGCCAGCCGGCCCTCCTCCACCGGCACTTCGAACGCGGCAAGGAGAGCTTCCTCCTCCAGCGCGGCCACCTCTCTCAGCAGCAGTCGCTGCTCGGCCAGCCTATGATCCGGCCCCGATATCCGCAGCAGGAGCCGCGCACCAGTGGTGGCCGCCTGCCGCGCCAGCGCTGGATCGGTATTCGCCAGATTCCTCGCCACTGCTGCAAGCGCACGCGCGGCATCGGAGGGCCGCCGTGTGGTGGCGGTAATGTCGAGAGCCGACTGCGGGTCGTGGTCCGCCAGCGCACAGGCTACGGACCTGAGCGCGGCCGACTGGTCGCCGGAGAGCTGTATTGTGCGGGCCGCAGCCCGCGCGTGGTCCAAGTACTCGCGGGCCGCCGACCCGTGTGCGCGCGGCGTGGGCATGCAGACCAGAGCAAGCGCAGCAATGACGACTGGAGATGTCGTTCGAGAGACGAGTCCCATTGGCCACCCTCGACGTCTGAGTAGGCCTCCGGTTCTCGGAGGAACGTCGGAAGTCCTGCCCGGCGCGCAGATCGGCGGCGCCGGAGGGCGGGGCTAGGCGCGCGGATGATAGGCTCGGTGGACCTCTCGCAGGTGGTCCACAGAGACATGTGTATAGATCTGCGTGGTTACGATGCTGGCGTGGCCCAGAAGCTCTTGGATGGCCCGCAGGTCCGCTCCCCCGTCCAGCATGTGCGTGGCAAACGAGTGGCGCAGAGCGTGGGGAGAAATGGAGGTCCGGATTCCCGCCGCGCGTGCGTATCGCCGCACGATTCGCCACACCGCCACGCGGCTGATTGGGCGCCCCTTGTTCCCGAGGAAGAGATGGGGAGCGGCATCGCGGCGTGAGTCCAGGTAGGAGCGCACCGCTTCGATGGCCGGTCGGCCGGCCGGTACAATGCGCTCCTTCGACCCCTTGCCAAGACAGCGCACGAGTCCGAGGTCGAGGTTGATATCACCCCGCTTCATCCCCACCAGTTCGGATACGCGCAGCCCCGTCGCGTAGAGCATTTCGAGCATGGCCCTGTCGCGAAGGCCGCGGGGAGTTCCGGGATCGGGCTGATCGAGCAGCAGGCCAACCTCCTCGATTGACATCACCGACGGAAGCCGGCGCAGCAGTCGGCCGCTCGGCAGAGCCGCCGTCGGGTCCGCCGCAATCGCCTCTTCCCTGACCAGATAGCGATAGAAAGTCCTCAGCGCCGACACCTTCCGCATGATCGTGGCGGGCGCTGCCCCGGAGCGCCGCAGCCGGCCGACATAGACGATCAGCTGCGACTCCTCCACCGCGCCCAGGTCGGCAATGCCCTCCGTGGCGAGAAAGCGAAGGTGGTGGAGCAGATCGCGCTCATAGGCCTGAATGGTATTGACCGAAAGACCGCGCTCTATTGCCAGGCTGTCCAGAAAGGCCCGCAGCGACTGCTCGAACACCGCGGGCAAGCGCGCGCATTGATGCTGGGTCTTGGTCATCAAGAAGAGTTGCCACGTTCCCGCTTGTTAGCGCAACGAGAACGGGGCCCCAACAGGACCGCCAGGCTGGCGAGAGCCAGCGCGAGCTGCCCCCGAAAGCCACTCGTTCGCCGCCCGTGATATCCTCTGTGCGTGGGCAACAGCAGACGGCTTTGCGGAATGTCGAGCGCCCGCGCAACGACATTCTCGACATCGGGGAGCACGGCCCCCACCGCGCCAGCGAATTCGCGCGAACCCCACCCCTGCGTCACCCCGATCATCCCGAGCGCCGCCCCAAGGAGAACCGCCTCCTCGGACACCTTCAGGTCTCGGTGCGGCAGGGCATCAGCAGCCAAGTGGGAGATGGCGCCCAGCGCCGCCGCCTGACCCCGGCTCTGACACAGCCCCCCAAGCGCAGCCCCCGTCAGCGCGTGCACTGCTGCGATCATGGTCCAATATCTCCTAGAGAACACGCGAAAACGACATGGAACATGCTGTCCATGCCGCGCCCGTAGTACCTCGCAGCCTCAGCTAGCGGGGCCTGGGTTCCGGCGTGATCCCATTCAGCCAGCACCAGTAATCGTAGATCGCCCAGAGGTAGTTGCGCGTCTCCCGATAGGGAGGGACCCCGTTATACCGGTCCACCGCACCGGACCCCGCATTGTACGCGGCGAGGGCCTTGTACCAGTCCTCGTTGTACTTGTCCAGGTTACGGCGGAGAATCCGGATCGCCACCTCCAGATTCGCCACCGGGTCATAGGCGTCAACACCGTGAGCCGCCGCCGTCGCGGGCATTAGCTGTCCGAGCCCCATGGCGCCCTTGTACGAGCGAGCCCTCGGGTTGAAGCGCGACTCCGCGGCGATTACGGCCACGACCAGATAGGGATCGACCTCGTACTCTGTGGAGTACTTGACGATGCTCTCGGCCATCGTGTCGACTTCGCTCGCGCTCAGCCTCGGGTTGAGCTGCTTGATGGCGCCCTTGATCAGCGCCAACGGATCGCCGCCTCGGGTCGGCATCGGCGCCGTGCGCCTCAGCTCCGCCGCGGAACGCGCGATCTCCTCCGGATCCTTGGGGGGGAACTTCAGGGCCGCCAGAGCAGCATTCTGCAACAGATCCAGCGGAGTGCTGTCTCCTGTGATGTCTATCAGCTCAAAGCGCGTGCGCGCGGCCGACTCAACCGGCTTCACCAGGCACCGAACCCGGGCCTTCCTGTGAGCTTCCGACCGATCGCCCGCATACTCGATATGAACCGTCTTCTTGTCGAGCAGCCTGAGCAGGATCGTCCCCCTCTCCTCCCTCGCGAGCAGCCCCTCGACGACTCCGAAAAGCTGAACCACCCGTCCCGGCTCGGCCCGCAGCGCCTGCTCGAGCTGGGACCCGCTCACCACATCTCGGGGCCGCGGCTTCAGCTCGCTCAACCCTCGTTCATACTCGGCCTCAGGGCTGGCGACCCCCATCGTCGGGAAACATGCCCCCGAACACAAGAGCGCGGCCGATACGGCCGCCAGCACCCAGGTCCTGCCCAGCCCGATGCAGTTGCCTGCTCCTGCCATAACACACGCATTATACCCCACTCGGCCTCCTTCGGGCAACGACTGCCACCTCCAGCGGGCCCAGAACCTTCCACTTGCTCGCAGGCATCCAGACCGAACCGCCAGAATCGTTGGTGGGAGACGCTCAGATGCCCAGCTGCTCGGCGGCGTCGGCCCCCGGCCGCGACGCAACGCCGGCTATTCCGGCACCACTATTGAGCAAAGGAGGTCTCGATGGCAGGAGTCGCCGCGAATGTCGTGCAGCTTATAGGAAACACTCCGCTCGTGCAGCTCAACCGCGTTACCGATGGCGCAGCAGCCAGCGTGCTGGCCAAGCTCGAATTCTTCAACCCCGCGGGCAGCGTGAAAGACCGCATTGGCCGGTCCATGATAGAGGCGGCCGAGAGAGAAGGTCGCATCAAGCCCGGCGAATCGGTCCTGATCGAGCCCACCAGCGGCAACACCGGCATCGCGATCGCGCTGGCCGCCGCGGTGAAGGGCTACCGCATGATCGTGACGATGCCCGAGAAGATGAGCCTCGAGAAGCAGGTGGTCCTCGAGGCGCTCGACGCGGAGATCGTTC
>CP070816.1:1070207-1072928 GCA_020344235.1 Armatimonadota bacterium | reverse complement strand
CGAGACCGCGGACTACAGTTGGAGCGATCCGACGAGGTGCTCGATACTCTCGATTGCGTGCCGTTCCAGGTAGCCGCGAATGCCGGCGAGGACGCGGTGGGCGACGCTGGGATCGGCGTAGAGGGCGGTGCCGACGGCGACGGCGGAGGCCCCTGCAATGATGAATTCGAGGGCGTCGCTGGCATTCCAGATGCCGCCCATGCCAATGACCGGGACGTTCACGGCCTGCGCGACCTGGTAGACGCGGCACACGGCTGCCGGGCGTATGGCCGGGCCGGAGAGGCCCCCGGTGCCAGCGGCGAGCAGTGGGCGCCGAGTCTCAACATCTATCGCCATCGCGGAGAAGGTGTTGATGAGAGAGACCGCGTCCGCACCCGCCTTCTCGCAGGCGACTGCAACCGCGGCGATGTCGGTCACATTGGGCGTGAGCTTCGGGATGATCGGCTTGCGGGTCGCGGCGCGCGCGGCCGCCGTCACCTCGGCGCTCGCCTCCGCATCAACGCCGAAAGCCATGCCGCCCTTTTTGACATTCGGGCAGGAGATGTTCATCTCGATTGCCGCGACCTCGCTGCCGTCGAGCGCGCGGGCGCAGTCGGCGAACTGCTCGGGCGTGTCGCCGGCGATGCTGGCGATGATGTTGGTGCCGTATTCGAGCGCGGCCGGCAGCTTGTCGCGGACGAAGGCCTCGAGGCCGACGTTCTCGAGGCCGATGGCGTTGAGCATTCCGCCCGGTGTCTCGACTGTGCGATGAGCGGGCGGGTTGCCGGGCCGCGGCTCAGGAGTGATGGTCTTGAGAACCAGCGCGCCGAGGTCGCCGTAGTCCGCGAGGCCGCGGAACTCATCGCCGTAGCCGAAGATCCCGGAGGCGATCATGACCGGGTTCTTCATGGTCATGGCGCCGATGCGGACAGTGAGGTCGGGCGTGCTCATGACGTCAGTCGCTCCCAATCTATCTCGGAGGCGTCGAAAACAGGGCCGTCGCGGCAGACGGTCTGGTAGCCGCTCTGCCCGGTGGTGGGGACGACGCAGGAGCGGCAGGCGCCCAGGCCGCAGGCCATGCGCTCTTCCAGGGAGACCTGGAGAGGAATGTGGGTGCCGGTTACCTCGGCCAGGCGCCTGAGCATCGCGCGGGGGCCGATGGCGAACATGGCGGCATTCTCCTCCGGCAGTTCCCCGAAGCGGGCCTCCGCAACCGCGGTGATGAGAATGCCTTCCACAGACTCGCTGGCGAAAGTGACCTCCGCGCCGAGTGCCTCGAGGTCGGGAAGTGTGGCGCGGCCGGGGCGGGGCCGGTCAACGCGAAAGGGGATCTTGTCGTCTGTCTCCGCACCGGCCAGCAGTATGACGCGCGCGCGAGTTTCGACCAGCCGCCCTACCAGGAAAGGAGCAGGAGCCAGGCCGACGCCCCCCGCGACGACAATTGCGACGCGCAGATCGGGGGAGATGCTGAAGCCGCGCCCAAGGGGACCGATTACGTCGAGCGAATCGCCGACTGCCTTGGCCGCCAGCAGGCGGCCGCCGGTCCCACGCACGCGGAAGAGAATCTCTACCTCCTCCGGCGGGACAAGGCGTGCGATGCTGTACGGGCGGCGGAGAATAGCAGCGCACGGCGGCCGCTCGATTTCGTCGGGCGGGTGGCACCAGATATGGAGGAATTGTCCGGGCTGAGCGCGGGGGACGATCTGGGGTGCTCGCAAGAGAAGGCGGTGGTGAGCCGCGGGGAGGCTCTCACTCTCCAGAATCCGGGCCTGCAGGCGTAGTGCGCCCGACCCGGAGCTTGGCGGCGGCCCGGGCGGAGAGGCGTCTTCGGGATGGGTCATGCCGCGGCCTCGACGCGGATGCCGATGCTCTTGCTTGCTTCCGGCTTGACACCGCCGCGATCGCGGACGGTGCAGGTGGCGAGATAGTCGCCCGGCTCCTTGTACAGATACTTGACCTTGGCGCCGACCGCTTCCTGCTGAATGCCGTCGGCCTCGTCGAAGTCCCAGAAGATCTCGGGGTTGATGGGTCCGCCGCGCAGCTCAACGGAGAAGTCAATGAGCTGGTCGGCGCGCGCTACCAAGGGCTCAGCCGTCACCACAATCTCGACCGGCGTGCGATCAATGAGGAGTCCGAGGCGGCCCAAGTAGAAGACATCGGACTGATCTGCGAAAACGCCCACTGCGCGGAGGCTCGTCGCGCCCTCGATGCCCTTGAACTGAGAGAGCGGGATACTCACGCGAGTCCAGCCGTGCTTGTCCTTAGGCATGACGTCCACGGGCACAGAGTCGGCGATTGTCATCCCCTGGTCAGTAAAGAGGACGACGCGAACATTCTTGAGGACGAAAACTTTGGCGCTCGGCGCTTCACCGGACTCCGAAGCGCCCGGACGAGCGCGCTGCTGGGCGGCGGCTCCAGCGGCGCCGCCACCGGCCCTGCGCGCACCGCCGCGCATGCCGGCGCCGCCCCCACCGCCACGCATCCCACCACCGCCTCTGCCGCCACGCATGCCGGGGCCGCCCCCGCCGCCGCGCATGCCAGCACCCGCTCTGCCGCCGCCCATGCCGGCACCGCCCCCGCCGCCACGCATCCCACCACCCCCTCTGCCGCCGCCCATGCCGGCACCGCCCCCACCGCCGCGCATGCCAGCACCCCCTCTGCCGCCGCGGGCGGCTCCGCCTCCCCGCGCGGCCCGGCCGCCACCGGCGCCGGCGCGGCGCTCCTCCCTGGCCTGCTGGCGCT
>CP070816.1:1058673-1070107 GCA_020344235.1 Armatimonadota bacterium | reverse complement strand
TGGGGGGTGGATCTTCGCGAGGAGCCCCTGCGGTGGCGCTTCCAACGCAAGCTCTCAGGCCCGGGCGTACTCGCGGACCTCGGCGCACACATCCTCGACCTCGTGATATGGTGGGTCGGCCCCATCCGCCGGGTCCTCGGCCGCACCAAGACCCTGGTGCCGAAGCGGCCGGCCGAGGTGGGTGGGAGGAGCCGCAAGGTTGATGTCCCGGATGAATGCTGGGCGCTGCTGGAATTCGCCGGCGCCGGCGTCGGCTCGCTGGCACTGAGCTGGAACGCGCAGCGCAACCAGCAGATCCACATAGAGGGCGACCGGGGGCTGCTGTCCTACCAGTCACCATCCCTTCTTCAGTGGCTGGAGGGGCGAGACGAGTTCGATCCCTCCGTGGAGTTCGCCCTTGCGGGAGTCGGGCGCTCCACGCGCCTTTCACTTCCCGGCCGCGAGGATTTCTCCCGCCACCAGGATGCCCTGGCCAGGATGTTCGGCGATCTCGTCTCTTATCTGAAGGGCGGCGAGAGGGCGGATGCCGTCGCCACCTTCAGAGACGGAACAGAGGTCCTCAAGGTCATTGACGCAATGGAGCAGTCCGGCGAAACCGGGGACTGGGTGGGGGTGCCCGCCGAACCCGAGTGACCGCCTACCTCCACCCCCGCGACCAGCTATCGGCGCCGAACCCCTTGCGCGCGGTCGGCGTGTCTGCTACGGCCCCAAGTCGCCCCCAACGAGGATGCGCGTAATATCCTGGAACGTGAGAAGAACAAACAGACCCAGCAGCAGCACGAATCCAATCAGATGGACGATGATCTCCTTCCGCTTGTCGAAGGGCTTACGCCGGATCGCCTCCAGGGCGACGATCACCAGCCGGCTCCCGTCCAGCGGTGGGATCGGCAGCAGATTGATAAACCCGATCGACACCGTCACCATGGCGAAGATGAAGAAGAAATAGCGCCAGTCAACTTCCGCCTCTTTGTACATGAGCTGGAGTACACCCACCGGACCCACCAGCTCGGGGCCCTTCCCGTGCCGGATAGACTTGAAGATGCCGCCCGCCAATTCGTAAATAGCGGCCACGGTGAGCTTGAACCCCCCGACCACCGATTCCCATATCCCCAGCCGCTCCATGCGCGCGCGGAACCCCACCCCGATCCGGCCTTGGGGCACGCTCCTCTCGCCGTCCTCCGTCCAGCCCATCACCTTCTCCGGCGTGATGTTGATGCTCAGGCGCTCCCCCGCGCGCTCGATCTCCAGCACAATAGGCTGCTCGGGGTGCTGCTGGATGGCCTTTACGAGTTCTCCGTGAGACAGATCCGTGCGGCCGTTGATCCCGATCAGCTCATCCCCCGGGGCAAGCCCGACCTGTTCCGCCGGCGACCCCCGGAACACCCGGTCCACCGTATTGCTCACCTCCACAGGCCTGCCCAGCACCGCGCCCATGAAGACGAAGATGGCAACGGCCAGCAGGAAGTTCATGACGCAGCCGGTGGCAAGCACAAACATCTGCGCCAGCCGGGATTTCTTGTGAAACCCCTCCGGATGATCGTCCCCCGGCTCCATTCCCGCCACCCGAGTGAAGCTGAAGAACGGCCACAGGCGGAACGAATACTGCGTCTCCCCGCGGCGGAACCAGAACAACAGCGGCCGGCCGAACCCGATGGAGAACTCGTACACCGCCATCCCCGACAGGCGCGCGGCGACGAAGTGTCCCGCCTCGTGCACTAACACCGTTGTGCCGAAGGCGAGCGCGATCGCGATTATGCGTGCGAAGACGTCCACTTCTCCTGATCCCTCTCCAGAAACTCGCGCGCGCTGGCGTCAGCGGCAAGCAGACCATCAATCGAATCGCCCGCCCCAACCTGGTGGCCGGCAAGAGCGCTTTCGATGATCCCGGGGATGTCAGTGAACCGAATGCGGCCCCCCAGGAACCACGACACCGCGACCTCGTCCGCCGCATTGAGCACAGCAGGCGCGGTGCCCCCCGCCGCCAGCGCCTCCCGGGCCAGCCGAACGCACGGCCACCGCTCCGCCGAAAGAGGCCCGAAATGCAGCGCACCCAGCCTCGCCAGGTCCGGCGCCGGATTCGCGCGCGGCAGCCGCTCCGGATAGCTCAGCGCAAACTGGATGGGAACGCGCATGTCCGGTTCGGCGAGATGGGCCAGCACAGATCCGTCAACGAACTCCACGAGACTGTGCACGATGCTCTCCCTGTGCAGCACGACATCGAGCTGTTCGGGCGAGAACCCAAACAACCACCTAGCCTCGATGAGCTCCAGCCCCTTATTGAACAGGGTCGCAGAGTCCACCGTCACCTTCGGCCCCATCTTCCAGGTGGGGTGGGCCAGCGCCTGTTCGGGGGTCACGCGCTCCAGTTCCTCCAGCGGCACATCGCGGAAAGCGCCTCCCGAGGCCGTCAGAATCACCCGCGCCACCGCGCTTCGGTCGTGCCCCAGAAGAGACTGAAAGATGGCCGAATGCTCGCTGTCAACAGGAACGATCTGGGCTCCCGAGCGCCCCGCCTCCGCCATGACGAGATGTCCGGCCGCCACCAGCGGCTCCTTGTTCGCGAGCGCCACGCGCTTCCCCGCCTTCACCGCCTCCCACACCGCCTCCAGCCCGGCAATCCCCGTAACCGCCGCCACAACCACCTCCGCCGCCGGATGCAGCCCACACCTCACCACCCCCTCCGAACCCGACACCACCTCAACCCCCGTCCCCCGCAGCGCACGCGACACCTGCTCAGCGGCAGCCGCGTCGGCCACCCCAACCAGCTCCGGGTGGTACTGGCGCGTCTGTGCGACCACGGCCTCGACCGAAGCGTGACAGGCGAGGGCCACTACGCGGAACCGATCGGGAAATGCCTCTATTACGTCCAAGGCCTGGAGACCGATCGAGCCGGTGGAACCGAGAAGAGCAATGCCCGCAGCGCCCGCCATTTGTGGGTTCAAGGCTTCGCGAGCCCCATCCCGCCAAGCCCGCTGACCTCCTCCAGCAAGAACACTAGTGACAGCACAAGCCCCAATGCCAGGCCTGCGGTGCTGAGCGCGACGAACTCGAACATACCCTTCAGGCCCCGCTTGCTCGCCTCTCCGATGGCCGCCAGCGCCACCATGAGAACGTCGAAGACAACTCCCAGGGTGATCAGGAACAGCACCAGCTGAGAGGGATTGCGACCGCGGCAGAAAGCCACCAACACCACGAGCGCAGCCGCCATAAACGGCAGCATCGCCACGTTTCTGCGGCCGCTCCCGCGCAGCCAGGTGCGGGCCCGCTCGGTGAGAAGCAGCGCCAAGGCTAAGGCGACCACCAGCAGTGGCACCCCTTGCAGCGCCCGCAGCGTGTCCAGAGCCACCACCACGATGAGAACCGGGACGATTATGGCGAGTTTCACCAGCAGCTTACCCCTCATTCCCTACCCCTCCGAACCGCCGCTGGCGTCCCTGATAGTCAATCAGTGCCCGGTAGAGATGGGCCTTTCGGAAGTCCGGCCAGAGAGCCGCCGTAACGTGGATCTCCGTGTACGCAATCTCCCACAGCAGATAGTTGGAGACCCGAAACTCACCTCCCGACCGGATCAGCAAATCCGGGTCCGGCGCATCCGGCAGATACAGGCGCTGAGCGAAGCGCGATTCATCTATCTCCCCCAGCGACAGCTCCCCCGAGGCAACGTCTGCAGCAAGCCCGGCCGCCGCGTCCACGATTTCCTGCCGGCCTCCATAGTTCAGAGCGATCTGAAGCGTCAGCCCATCGTTATCCCCCGTGAGCCCTTCCAAGCGGCTCATCTCCGCCCGCAGCGACGCAGGAAGCCCTTCCCTCTTCCCAAGCAGGCGGACGCGCACATTCTTCCCATGCAGTTCGCCCGCCTCCGCCCTCAGTGTTTCCTCGATCAACACCATCAGAGCGTCCACTTCCGCTTTTGGCCGCCGCCAGTTCTCAGCCGAGAACGCGTAGAGAGTCAGGAATGCTATGCCCAGTTCCCCGCAGGCCTCCACCGTCTCGCGAATGCTCTCCCGGCTCACGCGATGGCCCTCCAGGCGGGGCAGCCCCCGCTCCTGCGCCCACCTGCCGTTGCCGTCCATGATGATGGCAATATGCCGCGGCAGACGCTCCCCGTCTATGCGCGCCTTCAGCTCCTCCTCCGACAGCTCTGTTGACTGGTTAGTCGTCGTTCTCTTCTTCCCCTGACAGCGTGATCGAGGCGGCCACCACCAGCTCGACGCCCTCCCCCGTGCTGCGCTCCCGGACCACCCGCAGCGGCCCGCGCGGAGCTTCACCGGGAGGCATGGTCTGTGTGGTGGCGACCACCCCCACCCCGGCCTCGTCCAGGACCTCCCGCGCCTCAGCTATGGGCAGCGCGATCACAGAGGGCCTGTTCATCCCTCCATAATCTCTCGTTCTTTGCTTCCCTGAAGCTTGCCGACCTGCTCGATGTGTGTGTCGGTGATCTTCTGCACCTGATCCTGAAACCGCCGCAGATCGTCCTCGGAGATCTTCCCTTCCTTCTGCATCTCGCGCAGCTTCTCCACCGTATCCCTGCGGGCGTTGCGAATCCCAACCTTGCCATCCTCCGTCTTGCGCGCCACCATCCGCGCCAGTTCCCTCCGGCGCTCCGTGGTGAGCTGCGGAAGCGGCACCCGGATCACGTTCCCATCGCTGTTGGGGTTGAGACCCAGCTCTGAACTCGTGATGGCGTCAATGATGGGCTTGACCATGCTCTTGTCCCAAGGCGAGATCATCATCAGTCGAGCCTCTGGAGTGCTGATCGTCCCCACCTGCTTGATCGGAACCTGCTCCCCGTAGTACTCGACCAGAACGCGGTCCAGAATGGCGGGATTGGCCCGCCCAGTACGGATCATCGCGAACTCGCGCTTCGTCGCATCAATCGTCTCCAGCATGTGCCGGTCCGTCTCCTTCATGAGCTGGGCGATGATGTCCTTCGGCATGCAAATCCCTCCCGCGGATCAGCTGATCGTGCTGCCTATCGCTTCCCCGAGCAGCACCCGCCTGATGTTCCCGGGGGTGTGCAGATCGAACACGATCACCGGTATCTTGGTGTCCATGCTCAGAGAGATGGCGGTCGCGTCCATGACCTTCAGACCCAACCGCAGCGCATCGAGATAGCTCAGCTTATCGAGCTTCTTCGCCGTGGTATCGCTCTTCGGGTCCCGCTCGTAAACTCCGTCAACATTCGTCGCCTTCAGCAGAGCCTCCGCCCCGATCTCAGCCGCGCGCAGCGCGGCCGCCGTGTCGGTGGTGAAGTACGGGTTCCCCGTCCCCGCCGCAAACACCACCACTCTCTCCTTCTCAAGATGGCGCATCGCCCGCCGCCTGATGTAGGGCTCGGCAACCTCCCTGATCTCGATGGCCGACTGCACCCGCGTCTGCACCCCGAGCAACTCCAGCGAGGCCTGCAGCGCAAGGCAGTTCAGAACCCCCGCCAGCATCCCCATGTAATCGGCCGTCGTCCGCTCGATATCGTGCAGCGATGTCGAGCGCGCGCGCAGGAAGTTCCCGGCCCCCACCACGATCCCGCACTCCACCCCCAGCCCTACGCACTCCTTGATCTCCCCCGCGACTCGGTGCACTACATCGGGATCAATCCCGAACCCGTTCTCTCCCGCGAAGGCCTCCCCGCTCAGCTTTATGAGCACCCGCTTATAGCGCGCCTTCGGCACCCGCACCTCCTGACCGAAACTCAGCCGTCGTCTCCCTCTCCCAACTGATAGCGAACGAACCGGCGCACCGCGATATTCTCGCCAATCTTCCCCATGGATTCCTTGAGCAGCTCTCCCACCGTCTTCTGGTCATCGCGGACATACGCCTGATCCAACAGGCACACCTCGGAGTAGAACTTCTTCAGCCGCCCCTCCACCACGCGGTCGAGCACCTTCTCCGGTCGCCCCTCCTTGATCGCCAGCGCCCGGTACACCTCCTTCTCCTGCTCGGCCACATCATCCGGCACCTCTTCCTGGCGGACGTACCGGGGCTCCTCCGCGGCAATGTGCATCGCTAGATTGCGCGCGAGTTCCTGGAATTCCTCCGTGCGGGCCACAAAGTCAGTCTCACAGTTCACCTCCACCAGCACCCCGATCTTGCCGCCCGCGTGGATGTACGACGCCACCACCCCCTCACTCGTCGGCCGCGACAGCCTCGCGTCTGCCCGCGCCATCCCCTGCTTTCGCAGCAGCGTCGCGGCCTTATCCATATTCCCCCCCGACTCTTCGAGGGCCCGCTTGCAGTCCATCACACCCGCCCCCGACTTGCGACGCAATTCCTGCACCTGTTGCGCGCTTACCGCCAATATCGTCCTCCTCTGCCTCCAGCCCCCACCCCGCCCGCTGCTAGGTCAGCTCCACTTCGCCCGCAGCCTCCTCGCGGCCCTCCTCCTCCGGCCCTGCCGCTTCCTCAGCCGACTCCGGCTCTTCCACCCCCTCCGACGGCGCCCCGGCCTCTTCCGCCGGCGCCACCCCAACCGCCTCCACGTCCGCCGCCGCGGCTCCCACCTCCTCCGCGCCCACCTCAAACATACCCGCGTCTATCATCCCGGCCTCCGCCCCGACCGCCACCTCCGCCCCCAGCTCCTCGGCCGCCGCCGCAGCTTCTGCCTGGCGCGACTCGTGCTCCGCCCTCCCCTCCAAGGTCGCATCGGCCATCTTCCCCGTAATCAGCCGGATCGCGCGGATGGCGTCATCGTTGCCCGGAATCACATGGTCAGCATCATCCGGATCGCAATTCGTGTCCACGATCGCCACCGTGGGAATCCCCAGCCGCTTCGCCTCCAGCACCGCGATATGCTCCTGCCTCAGGTCAACGATGAACATGGCCTGCGGAACACCGGGCATCTTCTCGATCCCCGACAGCACCCGCTCCAGCTTCGCCTTCAGGTCCATCAGCCGCGCGCGCTCTTTCTTCGGCCGCCTCTCCAGGCTGCCCTCCTCCTCCATCCGCCGCAGCTCCCCCAGCCGGTCAATGCGCTGCTTGATCGTCTGGTAGTTCGTCAGCATGCCACCGAGCCACCGCTCGGTCACATAGTACATCCCGCATCGCTCCGCGTTCTCTCGCACGGCGTCCTGCGCTTGTTTCTTCGTCCCCACGAACAGAATGTTCCCACCCTCGGCGGCCACCTGCCGCACGAACTGGTAGGCCTCCTCCAGCCGGCGAAGCGTCTGGTGCAGGTCTATGATGTAGATGCCGTTCCGCCCCGCGTAGATGAATCGCTTCATCTTCGGGTTCCAACGTCGCGTCTGGTGGCCGAAATGCACCCCGGCCTCCAGCAGCTCCTTCATGGTCACTAGCGCCAAGATCAACTCCCCTTTCGGGCGGCGTGCCCCATGCTGGGCGCGCGCTGCCGATCCGCACTCATCACACGGACTGGGACACCGCAGCACGCCAAGGTATTTTCGCCAGCCGCACGCGCCCGCAGGCGCGATACATCGCACAGCCGGCGATGCTCGACGCCGACGGCCGCAGAACAGCTAGACACATGAGTCTAGCACAAGAGTGAGGGGCCGCGCAAGACCTTGCCGCGGATCACACAGACGAGGCCGCCTGTCCCGAGTCAGGGGCCCACAGGCGCGGTCGCGCTCCCACCGCCCTCCCGGGTGGAGAGCGCTCCCGGCTCCCCCACGCGAACCCGCGCAACGAGATAGTCCCGACGACTATCCGCGCTCACCGGCCGGTCGCTGCTCAGACAGGCCGACTTGCCCCGCTCCCGCACGCGCAAGATGAGCTGGTACTCCCCGCCCGAAACAACATCTCCCACGTAGATGAAGTGCTGCTCTCTGAGCACCTCCCCCGGCCGCCACCGGTCCAGGGGATAGAGATCGTGCCCCAGCAGGTTGCTTTCCTGCCAGATGCGACCCGTGCCGGCGGCTCGCTCCTCCTCTTGCAGCAGCAGGATCGCCTGCAGCGGCTCCCCGCGATAGCCCGGAAGAGGAGTCCAGTAGAGCGTGAACCCGAGCGTCTCCCCCGGGCGAAGCTCCCCTCCCTCCATCTCCACTCTCACCAGCCCCACCTCATCGCCGAAGCGAGCAATCGGCGCCGCCGGAATATCCGCCAGCAGACTCCCCGCCTCGGGCCGCTCCATCACCACCCGCGAGACAGGCCCCTCCGGCACCAGCCACCAGTGCTCCTCCATGAACTCCGCGCGGTACGTCAGCTTCTCCACAAAGTATACCGCGGGATACCGGCGCAGGAAGTCCTCCTGCACCAGATCCGCGAACTCTTCGTCATCGTAGATCGAGGGGCCCGCGAACATCGTCACATCCGGCCGCTCGCCCTCGATGTACTTCAGATACCCCAGCGGAGCGATCGTCCACCAGTCCGCCAGGATCATCGAATCCGGCTCCACCTGGCGGAACACCGCCCGCGCGAACCGCTCCGAGCTGTAATCCTGACTCCCATCCACCTCCTGCAGGTGGCCCGTAAACTGGAGGAACGGCAAGGCCAGCAGCAGCGCAGTCACCGGGCCGTACCGCAGCGCCGGCCCCCGCGAGACCGCTCCCCGCGGCAGCCGGTCCAGCAGCGCCGCGCCCAGCGCCAGCGCTCCCGCCGCGCCGACCGCGATGAAACCGGCCACTACCATGTACAGCGGCAGATAGTAGATGTATATGTCGAATATGTCGAAGTTCACCGAGTACGCGACATCGAGCAGCCCTATCAGGAGAAGGAAGATCGCCAGCCTCCGGTCCCGCACCAGCAGCAGCACCAGCCCCACCACCGCCAGCGCCGCGCCGGCCTGTCCGAACTCCACCAGCGGACCGAAGAGCACATAGTACCGCGCCTTCAGCAGCGCCACCATCACGCCCCGGCCGAACATCGCCGACTGCGCCCCCGGCGCAGTCAACTGCTTCCACAGATCCCCCAGGCCGTGCGGATTGTTCAGATGCGGCGGCGGATCGGCCACCCCGCGGATCGGCAGGTAGGCGTACACCGAGATGCCGAGCAGGAACAGCCCCGCGGCCCCGAGCGCGCGCCGCGCCGTGAAGAAGCGCCACCCCCTCTCCGCCCACACCAGATAGATGATCGCAGGTATCATCAGCGCTGTCAGCGCGTGGTTCCCCAGGCTGACACCGATCAGCCACGCCGAGAGATAGAGGAGTCTCTCGCTGCGCGTGCTCCGCCACCGAAGCACCATCAGCATGATGACAGCCGCGAGGCACACGTGCAGCGTGTAGACCTCGGCCTCAGTGGTGATATCCCAGAAGGTCGCGCTCAACCCGAAGCACAGCGCCGCGACCGCGGCCGCGATCCGGCTGCCGGAGATGATCCGGTACACGAAGTAGAGCAGCGCAACCCCCACCGCGCCCAGCAGCGCGGTCATGAAGTTCACCCGAAACGCCACATCGCCGACGGGAAGGTGCGCGAACGGGTAGGCGATCAGCATCCACGTCGGGTAGCCGGGGGAATGGCCCACTCCCAGATGATAGGCCGCCGTGATCAGCTCGCTCGAATCACCCCACCCGAACGTCGGCCGCATTGTGCGAAGGTAGCTCACCAGCGCGACAACAAACACGAAGCCCGAGATCGCGAGGTCTATACGCCGCCCTCCCCCGGGCCGCGGCCCTTCCGCCCTGGCTGTCTCGATGGATGCCTCCAAGGATCGTCCCCCGTTCGCTCGCCGCCGCGAGCCGCTCGGCTGCCACCACCCTATTCCACACTCGGCACAGCTCGTGATATCAGGGGGCGACCCATCGTTGGGCAGGTTCTATGCTTTGATGTCAAGTCGGGTAGGGCAGGAGCTTGCCTGTCCTGCGAAGCCGGTTTCTGCAAAGCTGGTTTCTGCGAAGCTTCAGCGAAGCAGAATGGCGAAGCAGGGCCTCCTGCCCCAGTTGTAGGGCGGGTATGTTCCGCCAAGGGCGGACATGCCCGCCGGCCGTTGCCGTTCTGCCGCAGCTCCGCCATAGCCTTCAGGCTCCGAAGCCTTTGGCGAAGGAGGCTCAGCGAAGGCGGATAGGGCGGGGACACCCATCCCCCCGGCCGTTCCCCGTTCGCCAAGACCGTCGCGTCTGTCCGTTCGGCAGGAGCTTGCTCCTGCCCCAACATATCATCCCGGGCCCGCCGCGGGCAGACGAAGGCCCGCCCTGAGCCTGTCGAAGGGAATCCCGTCGCCCCCTTCCTGGCGTCTCCAAGGCTTGCTACCGTCAAGAGGAATCGCCGTCCGGGTGGAGAAGTACGTTACCAGAAGCGTTGCCGAGCGAGATTCGGCGACAACCGTTACCACTGATAGCAGCAGTGCCCGTCAACACCGCTCTCCGGGACCCGGGCACACTCACGCCCAACATCCCCCACTCAGTCGGAGCAAGGCAGGGCCGAAACTGGCCCGGTCCCTGACGCACTGACAACTCCGACGCTCCTCGTCGGAAAAGGAGACCCCAACATGGCGAGAATGACTACGACGCAGAGGCGCACTCGGGCTCTTGACAGCGCGACCTACACCACGCGGAGAGGCCTCGCCTGCCTGCTCGCCTCAGCAGTGATCGCCCTCCTTGCGTTCTCCGTCGCACCTGCCAGCGCGGCGCGTCCCGACACCCCCAACCTCCTGGACAGGGTCACCGCGCTGGAGGCCCAGGTCAACCAGCAGGCCGCCCAGATCAACAGCCTGCTGGCGGCGCTGAACGCGGAGGCCGCTGATCGAGAGGCCGGCGACGCCGCCACCCTGGCCGAGGCCAATGCCCATGCCGATGGCCAGGACGCGGCCACGCTCGCCGCCGCGAATTCCTATGCCGATGGCCAGGACGCCGCCACCCTGGCAGCCGCAAATGCGTACGCCGACGACGGCGATGGCAGTACCCTGGCCGGCGCCAACACCTACACCGACGACCAGATCGCCACCGCCCTCGGCGGCCTTGACCCCGCCGAGCTGGCGGCCCTCAGCACCGATCTTGACGCGGTGCAGGACACCCTCGCGCCGTTCACCACCGTGCCCCTCGACCCCGGCGACCCGGACGCTGGCTACGACGTCTACCTCGAGTCGGCCAACCTCCACCTCCGCAACGGCCTGGGAGCCACCAACGGCTATCCCACCGATCCCGCCACTGTTGATCCCAACTACACCTCGACCAACGGCTTGGGCAACCTAATCATTGGGTACAACGAGGTGGGCGGCCCTGGGCCCGGTGGCATGCCCATCTACCGTGGGGGATCTCACAACATCATCGTCGGCTACTCCCATGGCTACACCGGTTTCGGCGGCCTCGCCGTGGGATGGACCAACTATATACACGGCCCCTACGCCTCCGTGACCGCCGGCTCCATGAACGCCGCGTGGGCCCCCTACGCCTCCGTGACCGCCGGCTACGGCAACACCGCGAACGGCGACTACTCCTCGGTAAGTGGCGGCCAGTTCAACCTAGCGACCGGCGACTACTCATCAGTCAGGGCCGGCTACGGCAACGCAGCCACCATCCGGTGGGCCTCCGTGAGCGGCGGCCGCGAGAAT
>CP070816.1:1055317-1058573 GCA_020344235.1 Armatimonadota bacterium | reverse complement strand
GGGCCAGCAGGGCCCAAGGCTCAATGCTTGCGGGGAGCGGATGGAGGTGTGTGAGAAGCAGGATGAGAGCTGTGGCGCCGAGGGCAAAGCCAAGGCGCTGTCGGAGGTCGGCGAGTTCCTGCTCGCGAACGGCTCGCTCCGCGTTCTCTGCGCCCGGCCTCACGACTCCGTAGCCAACGGCCTCGACAGCAGCCGCGATGCCGTCGAGGTCAAGCCGGCTGTCGTCGAATGTGACGCTCGCCTCCTCGGTCGCGTAGTTGACGTTCGCCTTAGAGATACCCTCGGTCTGGCGAAGGGTCCGCTCGATGTTCGCCGCGCAGGCGGCGCAGTGCATCCCGGTGATCTTCAGGTTCGTGCGTGCGGTGGCCATGTCGATAGCATTGTACCAACCCGACAGGTTACCTGCGATGGGCTACTGCCACATTCACGGTGATACCTATCGAGAAAGCTGGCCCATGGCGAGAGGGCTAGACGGCGACCGGAACTTGCTTCTCTCCGCGAACGCCGATGGTAACGACCTCGAACGGCAGGTCCTTGCCGGACTGCGCGAGCGCCTGCTCCACTATCCTCACCAAACCGCGGCAGCACGGCACCTCCATGATCGCCACGCTGATTGACTTGAGGTCCGAGGCCGACAGGATCGCGGCGAGCTTCCCAACATAGTACTCCGCGGTGTCCAGCTTAGGACAGCCCACAACCACGGCCTTGCCCGCCAGCAGATCTGCATGGTAGTCGGCGTAGGCGTAGGGGACGCAGTCCGCAGTCACCAAGAGATCGGCGCCCTGGAAGTATGGAGCATTCGGCGCCACCAGCGCGAGCTGCACCGGCCACTGGCCGAGGGCCGACGGCTGACCGGTCCTCCCCCGCTCCGCGCCCGCGGCGACCGACCGTGGGGCTGAGCCCGGGCACACGCCCTGCGCGGCAGGCGTGAAGGCGCGGGCAGCGCTGCCGGCGCAGCCGCAGGGCAGATCCTCCCCCGCGTGGGCATGCCCGTGCTCCGCATTCGGGTCATGCGCGGCGCTCGGGTCGCGGCCGATCCGGCGCAGGTGCTCGCGGGTGGCACGGACGTCGTAGTCCTCGGCATCTCTCTGCTCGACGGTGATGGCCCCCTGGGGGCACTCGCCGATGCAGGCGCCGAGGCCGTCACAGTAGATCTCGCTCACGAGGCGCGCCTTGCCGTCTACTAGCTGGATGGCGCCCTCTGCGCACGCGGTCACACACTGCCCGCACCCGTTGCACTTCTCCTCGTCAATGTGCACGACGTTTCGCACCAGCTTGGTCGCCATTTGCGGCCTCCTCTTGTCTCCATCTGAAGAGAGGTTACCGCAGTGGGACAGCGGCCGACCTTGACTCAGATCAAAGAAAGGTCAAACTTTGATCCCGGCCGCCGCTCTGTCCAGCCCAGGCCGGTCGAGGATCCGGATGCGCTGCCCGTCAACTTGAATGAGGCCCTTGTCACTCAGCCGCCGCAGCGTCCTAGACAAGGTTTCGCTCACCGTCCCCAAGCGAGCGGCGAGCACGCTCTTGCGGACGTCGAGTGCGATCCATTCCCCCTCTGACCGTACCAATCTGTCGAGCAGATACTTGGCCAGCCTCGCCGAGACGTCGCGCAGGGCCAGCGCGTCCACCAGACCGGCGAAACCCCGCAGCAGGTGGCTGAGGCCGACGATCACGTTGATGGCGAGCTGAGGGCTGCTCTTGAGCAGGCCCAGGAACTTGCCCGAGGGGAATCGGATGACGACCGACCGGGCTATCGCCTCCGCGTTGGCGGGGAAGGCGCCTCGGGAAAGGGCCGCCGCCTCGGCGAAGGACTCGCCCGCGCGCGCGATGCGCAGGATCTGCTCCCGGCCCTCCGCTCCCAGCTTGAAGATCTTCACCTGCCCCTTCAGCACCACCCAGAAAGCGTCCGCCTCCGCCCCCTCCAGGAAGATCATCTCCCCCTTGCGATAGATCTGCTGGCTGGCGATGCGCGAGAGTTGGACTAGATCGCGAGTGGGCAGATAGGAGAAAAGCTGCCCGCCTTTGAGGTCAGAGACCGTCACCGCTGCCATGTGCTCACACCCTCCCGGAGCTTGATCTAGGTCAAAGTGTTCGCCGCTTCCGTCGGGGTATCTTCCCGGTGACGACGAACACATTGCCGGCCGTACTGACAGGGAGGCGAATGCCATGTGGAGCGAATGCCCGGGAGCGCGGCAATTCAAGCGGCCGACGCCGGAGTTCATTCCCTGCACCACGTGCCGCGCGGAGGTGGAGATCTGGACCGACGAGGCGGAGGTGAAATGCCACCAGTGCGGGAACTTGGTCTCGCGGGAGCGGTTACAGGGGTGCATAGACCACTGCGAGACGGCGCGGGAGTGCCTCGGGGAGGAACTCTATAACAAGCTGGTGGCGGCCCGGAAGTGATGCCGAACTTCAGCAGCACGGAGCGGCCGACGCGCCGTCCTCCGGCAGGCCGGGACTGGAGCTACTCTTCGCCCGCGTTGTTCCGCTCGCACACCGCAACTGCCTCCACGTGCCACGTCTGCGGAAACATGTCCACAGGCTGGACCCGGTGCACGGAGTAGCCGCCCTCGGCCAGGTTCTTGAGATCGCGGGCGAGCGTGGCCGGGTCGCAGGATACGAGTATGATGCGGCGGGGCTGGAGCTTGGCGACGGAGGCACAGACAATCGCGCCGCAGCCCTTGCGGGGCGGATCGAGCACGACGACGTCGGCCGTTTGCCCTTTCTCAACCAGGCGGGGCAGCAGCCGCTGCGCCCGGCCTTGATACAGGGCAACGTTACGCAGGCCCCAGCGCCGGACGTTCGCTCTGGCATCGGAGAGCGACGCTTTCTCCGACTCGACACCAATCGCGCGGCGCGCCTCGCGCGCCAGCGGGAGCAAGAAGGCTCCGACTCCGGTGTAAACGTCCAGCACGACGTCACCCCTGCCAACCTCAGCCCACTCGCGGACGAGCTGGAGCAGGCGCGCAGCCTGGGCGGGATTGGACTGGAAGAAAGAATCGGGTGAAACGCGGTAGCTGCCGCCCGACAGTTCCTCCGCTAGGTGCGCGTCACCCGCGACGACCTCGGCCGGCGAGCGGCGCGGCGCGCCGCGCCCGCGCTTGCGCGCGAACAGCACACCCGCGAGTGCTCCAACCTCCTCCATGAGCGCCTCCGCTGCCGATCTCACGAACGGCGGCTCTCCCTCGCACACGAGAGTGGCGAGGCCGCGGCCGGAGGCGAAAGAGACCAGGGTCTCGATCTCGAGCAGCGCGCC
>CP070816.1:1049571-1055217 GCA_020344235.1 Armatimonadota bacterium | reverse complement strand
GACCCGACAAGGGCCACCGCCTCCCCTGGAGCAATCTCCAGATCCACTCCGTCGAGCACCGCCTCGCCTTCTGGGTACCTGAAGGTCACACCTCGCAGCGCGATCTGCCCGGCCACTGGCGGCAGCGACACTGCGTCCGGCCGCTCCTGCACGTCGGGCTTGCGGGCGAGCACCTCTCCCACTCGGCTCAGCGCCGCCAGCGACTGGTTCACGCGCAAGTGCAGCGATCCGAACTGGACGAAGTAGTGTCCAACCCGCTGTGTAAGCACGAAGTAGGACACCAGACCGGCAATGGCCAGCTCTCCCCTGATTATCAACACCCCCGCATAGGTCGCAACGATGGCGACCGAAACCGTGGACATGCACTGAACCACCTGGGGCGCCAAAGCGCCAAGCCGAGCCACCCGTATCACGGCATCGAATGTGTTCTCGTTGAGCTGGCGGAACTGCTCGACCTCGTAAGACTCCCGGGTGAACGACTGAATGATGCGAATGGAGGCCAGCCGCTCGTGAAGCCGCGCGTTCAAGTCTGCGAACCGCTCTTGCTGGCTGCGCGTCAGGCGCCCAATGCGGCGGCCGGTGCGGACAACGATATACGCGGTCAGCGGCGCGAAGACGATGAGGAACAGCGTCAGCTTCCAGTTGATCACGAACATCACCGCGATCCCGATCACCATCACGACAGGCGCGGTCACGTAACTCGTCATGTCCGCAGTGACGAGCTGTTGGACGAGGCCGACGTCGGCAGTCAGCCTCGACATCAGATCACCCACCCGCTGCGACTCGTAGAACGCCAGCGAAAGGCGCTGAAGCCTCTCGAAAAGTTCGAGCCGCATGTCAATAAGCACCCTCCCCCCTATGTACTGCCCCAGGTATGCCCGGAGATAGCTGAACAGCGCTCGCAGTACAGCCGCGGCCACAACCAGCCCGCTGACGGCGAACAACGCGCGGAGCCGCACCCCCGTCGGCCCCTGGAAAACAGCGTTGAGCCAGTTCGCCGCGCGTTGGAGAAAATCGGATTCCGCGTACCACCCCTCGAGCACGATGGGCTTCGGCGCCAGCACGTTGAACAGCGCCCAGAATGAACTCGGCCATACCGCGACGTCCACGATGGTCGCGGCCAAGATGACCGCCAGCAGCAGGCATACGCGTCGCCGCTGTGGTCTCAGCAGTCGGCGCAGGAAGTTGAGCACGTGCATAAGCAGGCGCGGACCCGCTCCGGTCCGCTAGGGCCGCACTGAAGCATAGTGCAATCTTACCAGAGCGTCAATCCCGCACTGCCGACACGGCGGCAGCAAACCGCTCCGTGGCGGTCCCAAGGGACCTAGCCTCCCGCCCGGTCACCACCGCGCCGATCATGACCGCGTCCACTCCGATGTCGCCCACCAGGAGCGGCACTTCTTCCGGCTCAATGGCGCGCTCCGTCGGCACAATGATCGGCAGTCTCGTCGCCCGCCGGATCTCTCCGTAGGCGACGAGGTCTGCAACGCACAGCGGCCGGCCATATCCCTCCGGCCGAACCACCGCGGCCTCGATCATCTCGATACCGAGAGCCTCCAGCTCCGGCAAGGAGGTGTAAGGAAAATCGGCATCGATAGCCGCAGCGCGGGTCATCCCCTCCAATGAAGTCATCCAGGCCGGCATGTCTCGGGCGAACATATCGAAGAAGTCCAGCCCCATCTCCGACAGCTCCCGCATTTCCTCCCGCGAGGCGAGGCGCTCTCCGGTTCCCGGCACGACGCCGGTCGGCAGCCCCACCCCAAGGATCTCTTCGAGCGCGTCGCGCTCTTCCTCCAAGCCGCCGAACTGCGTGCCGGAGGCTTCGTGCCTAACGTTAAGGTGCACCTTCAGCGCGTCAGCCCCGCCCTCGGCCGCGGCGCGCCCGAGTTCAGGATAGTTACTCGGTAGGCTGACGATCAGCCGCGGCCCCTTGGCCAGCAGATCCAACAGCAGGCCGGCCACGGGCGCTATACCTCTCCCGTTCGCTTCATGCTATCGAAGTGCAGCGCCACGAGAACCGGCGATAGGTCCAGCACCGCAGCGAGCCGTTCGATCGCACGCGCCAGCGCCCGCTCGTGTGCTTCCTCGTCCACCTCGCTCTCATAGCGCAGATCTTCGTCAGCGCGGACGATCCAGCCCAGCGCCTCCCGAAAATAGCGTGCTTTCGATTGCGGATGCTGCCGGTTTGAGAGTTCCTGATACTGCCGATGTATGCGCTGGATCACCTCATCCCAAGGCCCTCCCCCCGGCCTCGCCCCCGGCCGCGGCCGCGCCGCAGGCCCTTCCTTGGGGCGAACGGCTGCCTTGCGGGCCCTGCTCTCGCCCTCCTTGATAGCATTCCAGTCCTCCACTCCTGCCCCGTCAATGATCCGGAAGTCGAGCCTCCTGCCGGCAACCAGCTCCAGGGCGTTCAGAATAGAGTTGCGATTCGACGCCGTCGCCATGTGCCCGGCTATATGGCGCTCGCTCCCCGGAACGCTGATCACCAACAGATCTTCATCAACTGTTATCGGGATTGCGGCCTGCATCGCCTGGTTCAGCGGCCCGAACCGATCCGAACGTATCAACACTACATCCGTGGCCTCTCGCCAGATCTTCTCAGGCGTTGGACGACGCAGCGGATAGCTCTTCTGCGGCAGCGTCCGGTCGTACTGATGGCGCCTCTGCGGATCGCTCAGCGTGCGATATGCCTCGTTGATCAGCGCAAACTGCCGCGCCACCTCTGGATCTTGCGAGGCCACGTCGGGATGGTGCTCGCGCGCGAGGTTGTAGTAGGCCTCCTTGATCTCCTGGGGCGTCGCATCACGATCCAGATCCAGAACATCATAGTAAGTGATGGGCCGCTGCCTTCGGGATTCCGGGTGCGACATCAGATGCTCCGTTCTTCTGCCCCCCGGCCGCCGCCGGTAGCTCGGCCGCGGCTCGGCACCGACGCGGCCGCGCGGGCGGAGGCAGAGGGTGTTCCCTCTTCGTCGCCCACCAGGGCAGTGAGTAGTTCCATCATGGTTATCAAGTCCATCCGGTTGTGGTGGAAGATGGGCGCGACCAGCCGCGCGTCCTGCTCGCGCACAAAGTCATGATACCGCTGTGCGATTTGCTCTCCCGGTATGTCCCCTGTCCGCAACCTTCCACACAGATAGCGTTCGAGCGTCTGGAGCTTGCAGTTGGGAAGCTCCGACCGCCAGCGACGCCGCGACGGATGCAGCAGGTCCAGGTGCGCGAACGAAGCTCGACACGAGAGCCGGTGATAGATCATCCGGTCGCGAACAAACGGCCAGTCGAACGCCTTGCCGTTGAACGAGATGAGCATATCGAACCTCGGCAGCATGCCGGCAAATTGATCGAGTACGGCCGCCTCCTCCGCATAGTTGCGAGCAAAGTACTGGCTCAGGATCACGTCGCCGTCCCGACAGTAAGCCAGGCCGATCATGAACAGCGGCCGGCCGTGCAGCCCCGCCGTCTCGGTATCGATGAGCGCGGCCGCTCCAACGTCCGCGCCGGCCAGTGGTTCCAGGTGCACGGGCAGCGCCCCCTCCTCGGCCAGCCTCCCCGCAGTCTCGAACGCCGCACGGTACCCATCAATCAGGCCTCGGGCATTCGAGTGGATATCCGCGAGCGCGGCCTCACACAAGAAGGCCTCGCCATGATCCGTGCTGAACACCGATCCACCCGCGAAATGCTCTTGCAGGTCCGAGCATTCGCGAGCCGCGCTTCGCGTGGGCTTGTCGGCCGCATTGCTCCGTCGAACCTGCACCCGCCGCAGCGAGGAAATACGTCGCTTCAGCTCCTCAGAAACCATCTGATGGCCTCACGGAGCCAAGTTTATACGTGTCCCCCTCCCTGCGTCAAGCCGGGCCCTCACAGCCCCACCCGCCCCCGCCTGCCTTGCCTCAGCCGACGGGCCACCTGCCGGCCCACCGACATCTGACTCGGAAGCTCCGTGCTTTCCGGCTCCTGCACCCCCTCAGCCTCCCGCGGCGCGCGCCGGGCGCTGCGCCTGCGCCTCCGCCCCGCCGGCACGTGCGGCTTCCGCCCCAGCAAGTGCGACAGCAGCACCAACGCCGCCTCTTTGTCCGGGATCGGGTACCCGCGTCCCAGATCGAGGTCCATCTGCTGCGGAGGTTGTGTGATTGGAAGCCCCACGCACGACGGGCAGCCCTCCTCGCACTGACATTTCTCGATCGTCTCCAGCGACTGCTCCATCAACGACTGAAACAGCTCGAACCCCTTCTCGGCAAAACCCAGCCCGCCTGGATAGCGATCGTAGAGAAACATTGTGGGCGTCCCCGTGTTGCTTGAATCCACAATTCCCCCAACGTCCAGCCGGTCGCACATCGCCAGCAGCGGCAGCATGTTGACTGCTACATTGCGGATGCCGACCAGCCCTTCAATCGCCTTCAGCCCGTACTCACCGGGCGCAGCCAGCGCCTCCTCCGGCGGCACGAACCACATCGCATTGGTCTCCAGATGCTGGGCGGGAAGCTCCAGCCGGGAATAGCCAATGCTCTCCTGAGTGTAGAACTTGATCTTCTTGAACGCCGTCGTCCTCCACGTCACAGTCGCATCCCCGAATCGCAGGCGCCCGCCCCCCCACTCCTTCTCTGCATGTGTCTCCCCGGCCCTTATGCTCGAATCCAGCACCGCCTGAGTGTAGTAGTCCACATGCGCGCGCTCCACATAGGCCGCGCGTGCCTCCAAATCCAAGTCCCGCACCAGGTAAGTCTCCCCCTCCTGGAGGTACACCCCGCCCGGATACACAGTCTCCGGCGCGCTGATTGAGTCAACCACACCGATCACCTGGTTGCCCCGCGAAGTATCCATAATGGTGTAAGTGTCATCCGACTGGGTCCGAAGAGTGATCTGCGCCGCCGGGTAGTCGGTGGTTGACCAGTACCACGCCTCATCTATCCGGTTCACCTGGCCCAGGTCTTCCAGTATCTCGAGAATCGGAAGCGTCTGCTCCCCGAAGTGCTCCGCATCCTCCCGTCGCAGCGGCAGCTCGAACGCCGCGCACCGCAGATGTCCCGCCAGCAGGTAGGGATTCTCGGGATCTATCACCGCGTTCTCCGGCGAGCGGCCGAAAAGATACTCCGGCCTCCCCATGAGATACTGGTCTAGCGGATCGTTGTACCCGATCATGATGACGAGCGCCTCGTCCTGTCCCCGCCCCGCCCGCCCGGCCTGCTGCCGCGTGGACGCTATCGTCCCCGGGTATCCGACGATCAGCGACGCGTCCAGGCTCCCGACGTCAATGCCGAGTTCCAGGGCGTTCGTGCTCGTCACCCCCAGCAGCTCGCCCGAGAACAGCCGTCGCTCGATCGCGCGCCTGTCCTCCGGCAGATACCCCGCACGATATGGCTTCACCGCCTCCGCGAGCGACGGATTGATTGTCGTCAGCGACTCCGCCGCGTACCGGTGTAGGCCTGGTCGGTCGAATAACCGGCAGTGTAGCGGGTGATCGGGATACCCCAATCCGAATCGGCCTCGAAGCTGTTGTTGGCGAATAATTCCGTGCCGACTCCGGGTGGTGGGGGTGTGGGCGTGGGCGGTGGGGGTGTGGGGGTGGGCGCCGTGGAGCAGATATCCAGCAGGAAGTCGTCGGCATACATGGCAGTTTGTCCGCCGTAGCCATCGTTGTAAGTGCCG
>CP070816.1:1031645-1049471 GCA_020344235.1 Armatimonadota bacterium | reverse complement strand
GCCCACGAATGGCCTCGGCGTAGGGGCCGGAGGCGGCGAGAGCGACCAATTGGTCGTCTTCCGGCTGATGGAGAAAGAGAACGCATGTTGCAAAATCGATGATATGCTTGGTCTTGCTCATGATGAGGTCGGCGGTTTCCTGCATGTTGAGGCTCTGCCCCATGGTCTGGACAACTTCGTAGAGGGCGATGAGTTCCTGATGGGCGTGCCGAATGTCCATGAATATATCGCGTTGGCCGGTGGCCTCCGGCGGGCCATCGGGCGTGCCGCTGCCATCAGCATCGAAGATGAAGCCGAAGCGACTCTTGGCTTGCTGTGAGGATAGGAGTCGGAAGCATCTGGCGAGGATTTCAGGGTCGAACTGGGTGCCAGAGCGTTCCCGCATGAAGGCAATGGCCTCCTGGACGGTCATCGCATGCCGGTAGGGTCGGTGGGAGAGCAGAGCGTCGTAGACATCGGCGACTGCCAGGATGCGCGCTCCCTGGGGTATTTGGTCGCCAGCAATGGCGTCTGGGTAGCCGGTGCCGTCGTACCACTCGTGGTGGCTGCGGATGACGGGGACGACAGGCCACGGGAACTTGACAGACTCGAGAATGCCGGCGCCGACGAGAGTGTGCGTCTTGACCTTCTTCATTTCCTCCTGCGTGAGCTGACCGGGCTTGGAAAGGATGTGGTCGGGCACGGCTAGCTTGCCTATGTCGTGCAGCATGGCCGCGGTGCTAATGCACTCAATCTCGTGATCGGGGAGGCCCATGTCCCTGGCGATCATCACTGCAGTGTCGTGCACGCGCTGCGTGTGTCCGTGGGTGTGCTGGTCCTTGGCGTCGATCGCCATGGCGAAGGAGGCGATGACGGAGGAGTTCAGCTCGGCCAGCTGGTGAGCGTGCGCGTAGGCTTGGCCGAGGCGCGATGTTTCGCGTTGGTTTCGCCGCTGTGCAGCGAGTAGGAGTGCGAGAAGGGCGAGGACGGCCGCGGCAAGGAGTTTGTGAACCAAAGCTGTGGCAGGGTCGTATATGGCGAACGCGAGGAGAGCAGCGCCCGCGATGGATGCCATGGCGGCCAGGTAGCGAGAGACGCTCAGGGCGCGCAGGGCGGGAGTGGGGCCGGTGGAGTGTGTGGACCTGGCACTCGTGCGCGCTGCCGTCCGGCTGGTACCGTGGCGCGGTGCCGTGTTGGGTGTGTCCTCTCTCTTTCGCTGTCTCTTGATGCGGCCAAGCTGCCGCGCTGGCTGCGTCATGTGCGGACCCCGTTAGCCTATGCGGCTGGATGCCCAATTGCCAAACGGCAGACCACTGCTTTCTTCGGCAGCCTGGCAGTCAAGGCCCGTAGGACCGTAGACCCATGGCTTTGCGTCCGCGCCTTTCAGCGCGTTTGCCCTTTCGGAAAGCGCAACCTACTGGTTTTCAATGTGTACGGTACACCCGTCGTTATTGTTCCACATCGGGCCATGGGGAATGAGATGGGGCACAGGAAGCGATTGGCGCTAATCGCGACGACGGTCCATGACGAACTGGCTGCCCTCCAGCGCCTTGGCGTAGCTCTTGACTTCGGCTGCAATCTCGGCGAGGTGGAGGTAGCCGGCGATCCGACGGAGCGCGGTGTTGACTCCGCCAATCGAAAGTGTCATGAGGGGATAGTGTGCGGGCTCACCGCGGCGACTCGGGGACTCGATGTAGCCCCGGGTGCGGTCTTTGGGGGAGTAGAGGTCCGGGGCCCGGCGGTCGAAGTCGGTGATTACATGCTGCGCGATTTCGGCATAGTGGAGGTCGGTTGTGACGATGGCGAAGTCATCGCCGCCGATGTGGAAACATGAGTCGCTCGGCCCTCCGAAGGTATTGGTGGCGGCGACGACCTGACGGCTGAGGAGACGGATGGCGATATCGCCGCGGCCGAAGCCGTAGACGTCGTTGTATGCCTTGAAGTTGTCGAGGTCGAGATAGAGGAAGATGAAGGGTTCGCCCGTCGCCAGGCGGTGTTCGACCTCCTGTCGGAGGACACGGCTGCCCGGAAGCCCAGTCAGAGGGCTTACGGGGCTGCGGGCCTGGGCGGAGAGGACTGCGCTGAAGAGCCGCTGCAGGAGCCCTTCCGGCTTCACCTGCTTTGTGCCCTTGGGCAAGACTACGCGCACCTGGCCCGGCTCGGCGGGCTCATCGTCAGCGGTCGGGGTGATCAAGAAGACCGACTCGACTAGCCCAGTCTGTCGCAGATCATCCGCGAGCTGAGCAGCGGCCTCCACAGAGCCAGCCACCGCTATGATGTCCGGTTTGGCGCGCGCCACCCGGCGTGCTAGGTCCTCTCTCTTCGTGGTCCACAGAGTTTCCCCCCGCAGCTCCACGTTGAAGCGGCACACCTTCGCGCGGCCCGCTTCCACAATCAGTACGGCCAGTGACTCCCTAGTCATCTGTCGACGTCCGTGTCTCTACGTGTGACCGGCGCATGCGCTCTGGGCCGCCAAGGCCAGTCAGGCAAGATTGTACACTGTAATATCCAGGGCTGTTATTCCACAGCTTGTCGGCCGGCCATCGGTTTTGTCGCAGGCCCGATACACGCGCGCGGTGCTATTGTGGCAGGAACGGCGGGCGAGCATGGAATGCTTGTGATGGAAGTGCCAATTGGGGCCCGCTTCATCCGAGTCCAGGAGGCTCGGACCGGCGGGCCTTGTTTGGTCGTGGCGAGGATGACGTAGCCGGAGTTCCCGCAACCAGCTTTCCCTAGAGGGGAGGGCCTGTTCACCGACGTCATCCTCGCCCTATTCCCTGCTGGCTCTTCGGCGCGTTTCATAATGGCGGGCAAGGTCTGGCGATCGCTGCGTCGGTAACGCTACGGCCATAGCAGTCGCCTACGACCTCGCGCGGGTGTGTGGGAATGAGCTTTTGTGCTATACTAGGATGCTGCGAAGAGAGGATTGGTGGAGCTGAAAAGGAGTTGTTGGGATGAGAGCTGAGCAGATTGAGCTGCCGGTGTCAGTACGCTCGGAGGCCGGGAAGACAGCGAGCCGACGGCTACGGGCGGCGGGGAAGATCCCCGGCGTGGTGTATGGACGAGGTGAAGAGCCGACGGCGGTGACGGTGGACGAGAATGTGTTCTCGCAGGCGCTGGCGGAAGCGAACTGGTTTTCCTCTGTCATTACGCTGCGAATAAAGGGGTCCAAGGCGAAGCGTGCAGAGCCGACGGTGATGATCAGGGAGGTCCAGCGCGACTTGGTTGCGCGGCGGCTCTTGAGCGTGGACTTCATGAGGATCTCGTTGCAGGAGGCCGTCCGGGCGCAGATTCCAGTGGTCGCTGTCGGGGAGAGCCCGGGGGTGAAGCGGGGGGGCATCCTGGAGCACATCAACCATGAACTGACTGTCGAATGTCTGCCGACGGACATACCCGATCACATCGAAGTGGACATTTCCGGGTTGGATATTGGCGAGAGCTTTCGGGCAAAGGAGATTGCGCCGCCGCCCGGGGTCAAGATAATCGCGCTGCCAGAGGACGTGGTGCTAGTAGTCGCGCCGCCGGTGCGGATTGAAGAGGTGGCTCCTGAGGTCGAGGAGGTGGAAGGCGCGGCTGTCGAGGAAACCGCGGAGCCCGAAGTTGTCGGAGAGCGGAAGTCAGAAAGGGAAGAGACGGAAACCACCTAGGCGAGGAGTCACGACGAGATGGTGCAGCGGGCCCCCAGTCAGCTGTCGGCCCGCTGCTCGTCTTCGGAAGCCATGTTGGCCGGGTCAGAGACGAGCACATGCCGTGCCGATATGACGCGAAGCGGCGGGGGACGGGGCGAGCACCTAGGTGGTCTCGGGGCCTCGAAGTAGATCGCTGGCCCGCTGCTTCTTCTCGCGCTTCTCTTTCCGGCGTTCCTTGATGCTCTTCTTGGGCTTCTTCTTCTCCCGCTTGAGATGCCGCTTGTCAGCCCCGAATCCGGGCATGGTCGTTCACCTCACCTTTGCGAATATGTTCGAGGAGCGAACTGGTACTTACCACGCGGTCAATCCCGAACCCTATTTCTTGTCCTCTTCCCAGTAGCGATCGAAGAGTGTGGAGACAGAGAGGTTGCCGTGCACTCGTCTTATGGCCTCCGCCAGCGTCGGCGCTAGCGAGAGAACGCGAATCTTCTCACGCCGTTTGCTGGAGGCAAGCGGAATCGTGTCGGTCACTACCACCTCCCTGATCGGCGACTCCTGCAGTCGGTCGCTTGCGTCTCCAGAGAACACGGCATGTGTGGCGTAGGCATAGATCTCGGAGGCGCCGCGGTCGGCGAGCATCTCAGCGGCCTGGACGACAGAGCTTGCGGTGTCGATTATGTCATCGATCAACACAACGCGCTTTCCTTCGAATTCGCCGATGACCTGGATCATTTCCACGGCGTTAGCTTCCGGCCGCCGCTTGGCGATGATGGCGAGGGCCGAGCCGAGCCGGTCGGCCAATGCCTTCGCAGTGCCGACGCCGCCGACGTCGGGCGACACGACCACGGTGCCCGGCCCGCCGAACGAACGTTCGAGAAGGTCAGCGGCAAGTATGGGGCCCGCGGGAAGGTGGTCAACAGGGACATCGAAGAAGCCCTGGATCGACTGCACGTGTAGATCGATGGTAAGGATCCGATCGGCTCCGGCGACGGAGATGAGATCGGCGATCAGCTTGGCCGAGATCGGCTCGCGGGGCTTGAGCTTCTTTTCCTGCCTGGCATATCCATAGTAGGGCAGCACTGCAGTGGTGCGCCGCGCGGAGGCGCGCTTGAGCGCGTCAAGGATGATCAGCAGCTCCATGATGTTCTCGCAGGTGGGAGGGCAGGTGGGTTGTATCACGAAAACGTCAGTCCCGCGGATGCTCTCTTGGATGCGCACCCAGATCTCGCCGTCAGCGAACCGCCCGACTTCCATCTTGGAGAGGGAGACATCGAGCTCAGCAGCGATGGCTTCGCTGAGGTCTGGGTTAGCGTTGCCGCTCAGGATGCGCAGATCATCTAGCCGCGTCGGGTCCACGCGCGTGGCCTCCGAGGTGCCTCCGAGCTACAGGGCCTCGCCCATAGTCCAGTAATGCTGGGCCCGGGCCAGGTCCTCTTCTGTATCCACTCCCATGCCGCTATGGGCGGACTCCACTGCGAGAGCTTCGACGCGCTCGCCGCGTTGGACGAGGATGCCGATGGTGTCTGTGAGGTAGAACTGGTGCTGAGCGTTTTCACTGGTGAGTTGGGCAAAGGTCTCGAACACCAGGGGCGCTTGGAAGCAGTATACGCCCACGTTGATCTCCCTGATGGCCAGTTGCTCTTTCGTAGCATCGCGCGCCTCGACGACGCGCTCCACACGATCATCGGGGGCCCGGATGATCCTGCCCAACGTTCCGGGCTCGTCGAAGATCGCCGTCAGGAGCGTGGCGGCAGCGCCGGTTTCGATGTGGCGAGCGATCAGCCGACCGACTTCGTCCTTGCGCAGCAGTGGGATGTCTGCATAGGTGATAACAATAGGACCTTCGTAGGAGTGGAGGAGAGTGTGCGCGCAGCGTGCCGCATGGCCGGTGCCGAGTTGCTCTTCCTGGACGACGTACTCCGCGCCGCCTCCGATGGCCGCTCGGACGTCATTGGCTCGATGGCCGACGACCGCGATGATACGGGAGATGCCGGCCCCACGCATTGCATCTGCGACGCGGGCCACCATGGGCCTGCCGCCAACCGGCACCGCGGCCTTGGACTTGCGGGCCCTCATGCGGGTGCCCTTGCCTGCTGCGAGGATCACGGCGGGAATGCTGTGACTGATTGGTGCGGATCTGCCTTGACTCTTGCTCACGGGCATCCTCTCGACAGCTCTGGACACCTCTATCCGACAGCCTGTTCGAAAGAGAGCATGTCCTGCGCCCTGGCTGCCGGGCCAGGACTCGAACCTGGAAGAGCGGCTCCAAAGGCCGCTGTGTTGCCAATTACACTACCCGGCACCCGAGAAGATTGTAGCACGGGCGGCGAAGACCAGTCAATTGAGGCGCGCAATCGTCATGCCAAAGGCTCGACAGCCTCGGCTTTGACCTTGACGACACGCCAACCGTCAAGGAATGACGCGAATGGTTCCTCCAAGAGGGCGCCCGAGCCTGCGCTGGCGAAGTCTCGTCGGGCGGCCGTTTCCTGGAGCGCAGCGCGGAGGTTGAGCCAGAGAGGGTTGTCAGTCAGGGCTCCCGCACCGGAGGAACCGGCGACATTCTTCTCGGAGGAGAACTGAGCCCGGAAAGTCTGCGTGTGAAGAATCTCCAGCACGAAGCCGGTGAGGTCGCCCTTGGTCTTGGGGACGAGCTTGCCAGTGCGGATATCTCGGATGGAGCAAACGATGCCCTCGATCGCCTCGGCGGCGCGAGCGCCGGTGGCCAACTTCGGATCATAGAGCCTGATCTCATTGTGGCGTTCGGGAGGCAGCCTGACGGCATCGCCCACAGCAACCGCTGTACGGCGCGGTTTGCGCTTGGGGGCAGTTTTGCGCTTTGACTGCTTGCGAGAGGCACGCTTGCGGGTCACTTTGCGCTTGGGCACGTGAGGCTCCCTTTCCCAGTCGAGCAGCGCGCACCTCTGCTAAGAGGGTGTCAACGTTCCTCACCCACGAAGGGTTCCGCTGCCAGGATTGCGCGCGCGAGGTCCACCAGCTTCATATTGGAGCGACTGGCCTCTTTCTGCATGCGCCTGTGAGCTTCCTCCTCTGTCAGGCCATGTCGCTGCATGACCAGCCCCTTGGCGCGGGTGATGAGCTTGCGCGCCTCCAGCGCCTGCTCCAGGCGACGCACCTGGTCTCGCAGGTCTTCCATCTGACGAAACCGCTCCTGAGCCAGAGTGAGCGCCGCCTGGAGCTGATCGGAGGTTGCGGGCTTCAGCAAGTATGCGAGGCCGCCGGAGGCGACGACCCCTTGGAGCAGATCCTCGTCGAAGTACCCGCTCAGGAACACCACGGGCGTCGGAGACCGCTCGGCAATCTGACGGGCGGCCTCGATGCCGTCGCCGTCCGGCATCATGATGTCCATCACCACCAAGTCCGGCTCAGTCTGCGCGGCGAGACTGACCGCCTCCTTGCCGGTAGCCGCCTCCCCCACAATCTCGTGCCCGAGGGCTCTCAACTCCTGCTCCACAGAGGCCGCGACAGCGGGCTCATCCTCGGCCAGCAAGATTCGGAGGGCCCTCACGTGCGGCCCCCAATGTCCGGCAGGGGGAAAGTCACGCGAAAGCAAGCGCCGCCTGCGTCGCAGGCAGTGGTGGATCCGCCCAGGTCTCGCTCGGCCAGGCGGGTGATGAGCCGAAGGCCAAGACTGTCTGATCGCTGGAGGTCAAACCCGGTCGGCAGGCCCCGCCCAGTGTCTCTCACCTCGAGCAACACGGTGTCGCCTTCCTGGGCGGCGCGCAGGAAGATCTCCCCTTTGGCTTCCCCGGGGAAGGCGTGCTCGATGGCATTGGTGAGAAGCTCCGTGAGGATGAGAACGAGCGCGGTGCCCTGCTTGGGTGGCAACGTTAAGGAGCATACATCGACATGCACGCGGAGACGGTGCTCGGCGCCCGCCTGCTTGAGGAGATGGCGCGCGAGCTGGTGGACGAAGTCTCGCAGACGGAGATCGCCCGAAGCGGGGTCGCGTGCGAGGAGGTCGTGAATGGCGGCGATGGAGGTGAGACGGGCAACGCTCTTCTGCAGCGCGCGGCGGGCAGCAGGAGACTGCTCGGCCATCTCCTGAGCGGACAGGAGCCCTGTCACGGTCTGGAGATGGTTGCGGACGCGGTGGTGCACTTCCTGCAAGCGGTCGAGGCTGCCGGAGAGGTCTTTGGCGAGCCTGGTGTTCTCCTCGGAGATATCGCCGCTCTGTGCCGCCTGGGTGAGCACTTCGGACACGAGCCGGGATTGCTGCTCGGAAAGGCGCTTGAGCAGGGATGCCTCGTCGTAGAGGGTGAGCTGGTCCTCAGCCGGGGGGCGCGCTCGCCGCGTCATTCTCCCTCGCCTCTTCGGGGTGTCCTCCGCCCTGGATCATTTCCACTGCATGGCCCAGCGCGGGCCAGAGTATCTCAAGACATTCCACGGCTCCGCGCGGGCTACCTGGCAGATTCACGATGAGAGTTCGGCCTCGGAGGCCGGCTGTGCCGCGCGAGAGCATGGCGGTCACCGTCTTCGCGAGGCTTCCGGCGCGTATGGCCTCCGCGATCCCGGGCACCCTTCTCTCGACGACGGCCTCCGTGGCCTCGGGTGTCACGTCTCTCGGCCCGAGGCCGGTGCCACCGGTCGTCAGCACGACATCGGCGGCCAGCTCATCACTCATGCGCAGGAGCTGCTCCTGGATGGCAGACTTCTCGTCGGCGACCAAGGAGGCGCCGACCACCTCAATCCCCCGCGTTGCCAGGGCACGCCGGAGCGCCCGGCCGCTCCGGTCCTTTGCTTCGCCGCGCGCGCAGCGGTCACTAACCGTGAGAATTGCAGCTTTCACCCTGGCTGTCCAAGATCGCGATATCGTCCTGTGCTTTGATTTCCCCACCTGCGAGCACTCGCGCGAAGACGCCCTCAGTGGGCATTATGCAATCTCCGGTCAGCCGCCTGATCTCGCAGGCGGAATGGCAGGTTTTTCCGATCTGAGTGATCTCGAGGAGCGCCTCGGGGCCGACGCGCAGGCGAGTGCCCAGTGGGAGCGCATGGAGCAGGAGCCCGGAGGTGGTCAGGTTCTCCGCGAAGTCACCTGGGCTCAGCGAGAGGCCCTGGGCCCGCATCTTCTCGATGCTCTCGACGGCCAGCAAGCTGACCTGGCGCCGGCTCCCGGCGTGTGCGTCACCGACCAGGCCATGCGCCTTGCGGAGCATTCCAACAGGCACCGCGGCCTTGCGAGTGCCCTGCTTCTCGCTGAGGCAAACTGCGATCAGCTTTCCGGTCGCTCCCATGCTCCCGACTTCCCTCCTGACTTGCGCACAACGTGAATGCGGGCTATCTCGGCTGCTGGATCAATCATCTTACACATATCGTGAATGGTCAGCGCGGCCACCGCCACGGCTGTCAGGGCCTCGATTTCGACCCCCGTCGGGGCGTGAGCCCGGGCGGTCGCTTCGATTCCGACTTCGCCGCGATCCACGGCAACATCGAATTCAATGCCTACATAGGAGATGGGGATCGGATGGCAGAGCGGGATGAGATCCGGCGTGCGCTTTGCTGCAAGGACGCCGGCCAAGCGGGCGGCGGCCAGCGCATCGCCTTTGGGGAGCTTGCCACTGCTGAGCGCCTCAATGGCGGGTCTGCTCATGCGCACAGAGCCGCGGGCGACTGCTTCGCGGTCAGTGGCCGGCTTGCCTTGAATGTCTATCATCGGATTCCTTTAGTGAGAAGCAGACGAGCCGGAGGGAAAGGCGCGCTAATCCTTACGCGTATCCTTCGCGATAACGGAGGTCGCCTGCACGATCTGCGAGAAGCGCGAAGCGTCGAGGCTAGCACCTCCGACTAGAGCGCCATCTATTTCCGGCTGAGAGAGGAGATCGTGCGCGTTCCTCTCGTTGACGCTGCCACCGTACTGGATGCGGACGGCCTGCGCCACCTCCGATCCGAAGGCATCATGGAGCGTCTTGCGGATGACGCCGGTCACGCGGTTCGCCTCGGGGGCGTCGCAGGCTCGTCCCGTGCCGATTGCCCACACCGGCTCGTAGGCGAACACGATGCCAGCGACGGCCTCCCCTGCGACATCTGCGAGCCCCGCTCGGACCTGGCCGGCGACTGTCTTGTCTGCGAGCCCGTCATCGCGTTCGGGCAGCGTCTCGCCCACGCACACGATCGGCACCAGGCCGTGCTTTAGGGCGGCCTTGAGCTTCAAGTTTACGCTGGCGTCGGTGTCGCCGAAAACGCGCGCTGCGTCTGGGTTGAGACACTCGTCCGGCTTGCCGAAACGGCCGCGACGCTCCGAGTGGCCGATGATGGCGTACTTGCACCCGACATCGCGCAGCATCGGCGGACTCAGCATGCCCGTGAAGGCACCCGAGTCGGCCCAGAAGACGTCTTGGGCGCCGAGGCCGATGGCCGACCCGGCGAGCGCACGGTTGACTTCGGTAAGCGCGGTTGCCGGTGGGCAAACGGCCACCTCGACCCCGGCCAAGCCGTGTAGACGCGGCATTAGCTCTGCGACGAGCACCAGCGCCTCGTGTACGGTCTTGTTCATCTTCCAATTGCCAGCGATTAGGGGCGTGCGTGCCATAGCTGAAACACCTCCAGCAGGTAGTCGTCAGCGGTCTTGGAGCGCGGCGATGCCGGGCAGTTCCTTCCCCTCGAGAAACTCCAGAGAGGCGCCGCCGCCGGTGCAGACGTGGCCCATGCTATCGCCGAATCCCAGCTGTTCAATTGCGGCCACGACGTCCCCGCCGCCAATGACACTGTATGCGCCGCAGTCGGCAACGGCCTGAGCCACCGCCCGCGTCCCTTCCGCGAGCGGGGCGATCTCGAAGACGCCCATCGGGCCGTTCCAGAAGACCGTCTTCGAGCCCTTCAGCGCGTCAGCGAACTGGTGCTGCGTGCGAGGGCCGATGTCCGCGCCCATCCACTCCGCAGGGATGTCCTCGACGGAAACGGCCTTGCGGGGCGCGTCCTCCTTCAACTCGGTTGTGACGATGACATCGGTCGGCAGCAAGAGTCGCGGCTTCCCGCCCGCGGCCTCCGCGATGACGCCCTTGGCGGCCTCGAATGCGTCCTCGTCGAAGACCGACTTCCCGATATCGAGACCCTTGGCCTTGAGGAATGTGTAGGCCTGCCCGCCTCCGATGATGAGCGCGTCCACCTTCTTCATCAGGTTGTCGAGGACACCGATCTTGCCCTTCACGCCGCCGAGAATAGCGACGTAGGGGCGCTCGGGGCTTTCGAGAAGGAGACTGAGGACCTGCACCTCCTTCTCGACCAGGAGCCCGGCGACGGCGGGCAGGAAGCTCGCGATCACGGTGGTGGAGGCATGGGCGCGGTGGGCGGCGCCGAAGGCATCGTTGACGTAAATGTCCGCGAGGCCGGCAAGCTGCTTTGCGAACCCCTCGTCACCCTTTTCCTCTTCGGCGTGGAAGCGTAGGTTCTCCAGCAGGGCGACGTCGCCGGGCTTCATGGCGGCAACGGCGGCTTCGACCTCGGGGCCCAGGCAGTCGCCCAGGATCTTGACGGGGCGGCCGAGTAGCTCCTCGAGCCGCTTGGCTACCGGCGCCAGCGAGAGTTCGGGGTTCACTTTGCCCTTGGGCCGGCCCAAGTGGGAGGCGAGGATGAGGCTGGCGCCCATGTCGAGCAGATCGCGAACGGTGGGTAGGGCGGCGCGAATGCGCGTATCGTCTGTGATCCGGCCGCCTTTGAGCGGGACGTTGAAGTCGACGCGCACGAAGACGCGCTTGCCCTTGGGGTCAATGTCGCGGATGGTCTTCTTGTTCATGCTCTCCTCTGTGCGCCCGGGGGGTGAAGAACGAGGCCCGACAGGCGCTCTCCGCCGGGCCTCGTGTGCTCACTACACTAGCTCGTTTGCTTGGCGATGATCGCCACCAAGTCGTTGAGGCGGCACGAATAGGCCCACTCGTTGTCGTACCAGGAGAGGACCTTGACCAGGTTGTCTCCGATGACCTTCGTTTCGCTTGCATCCACAATGGAGGAGACCGGATAGCCGCGGATGTCGCTGGATACAATGGGCTCGTGCGTGACCTCGAGGATGCCCTTCATCTTGCCACTGGCGGCCTTCTCGAGGGCGGCATTGACGTCCTCTGCCTTGGCGGTTTTGGAGAGCACACAGGTCAGATCAACGACGGAGCCGGTGCCGACGGGGACGCGGAGTGCCATGCCGTCGAGCTTGCCCTTCAGCTCGGGGATGACTAGGCCGATGGCCTTCGCCGCTCCGGTGGAAGTGGGGATGATGTTGAGCGCGGCGGCGCGGGCGCGACGCGGATCCTTGTGGACGAGATCGAGCACCTGCTGATCGTTGGTGTAGGCGTGCACCGTGGTCATGAGGCCCGTCTCGATGCCGAAGCTGTCGTGAAGCACCTTTGCAGGAGGCGCGAGGCAGTTGGTCGTGCAGGAGGCGTTGGAAATGACCTTGTGCTTGGCGGGATCGAAGGTGTCTCCATTGACTCCGAGAACAATGGTCGGGCTGTCCGGGCCGGCTTCCCCGCTGAATGGTGCGGAGACGATCACGTTCTTGGCGCCGGCGGTCAGATGCGCGCCGGCCTTCTCTACGGTTCGGAAGACGCCGCTGGATTCGATGACTACATCCACGCCGAGCTTTGCCCAGGGCAGCTTGGACGGGTCGCGCTCGCTGAGCACGGCGAACTCATCGCCATCCACGATAAGGTTCCCGCCCTTGACCTCGACACTGCCCGAGAAACGGCCGTAGTTGGTGTCGTACTTGAGCAGGTGGGCGTTGATGTCGAGGGGGGCGAGATCGTTGATCGCAACAACATCCACTCCCTTCACCTTGCGCTCGATCATCGCCCGAAGTGTGAGGCGTCCGATACGCCCGAAGCCATTGATCGCCACTTTCACGGCCATGCTCAATCCTCCTGATGTTCTGGAATCACGTTCGCCTGACGGGAAGGCCACGTAGTACGAGCTACCGCAGGCCCGGCGCAGCATCCCCGAAGAACGGAGGGCCGCAAACTCCGGGGCCCTCGTCCGGCGTATTCTAGCGAAGCGCCCGGACTGTGTCAAGGATCGGGAAGCCGGCAGCGCCGCCTGCTTGTCTTGAACCCGCCCGACGCGGCATCGGCGGAATCAGTCCCTCCTATCGCGCCGGCCCAACTCGAACAGGCCAGTCAGCACGGTGTTAAGCACGCTCATGACGATCGCGCCCAGCGCGGCGGCGCCGAAGCTCTCCACCCGAAAGCCCCATCCCAGGGAGCCAACGAAGTAGAAGACGAGGATGTTGACAAAGAGCGACAATATCAAAGCCCATAGTCCGAAGGTGAGGCACGAGAGAGGGAGTGTCAGGACGCGCAGGAGGAGGACCAGGGGGCGCGCGAGCAGGTTGAGAAGTCCCAGCGCGAGGGCGGCCGCCAGCACCCAGGCGGGGCTGCGGGCGAAAGAGATGCCGGGCACGAGATGGACGGTGACGAGCAGCGCAGCCGAGGCCAGCAGCCACCGCATAGGAAGCTTCATTGCTGCTCTCCGCGGCCGCGCCCGGCTCCCGCCGTCGGATCAGCCATGTGAAATGCCTCCCAGGTCGCAGTCAATGCCCTCCAGCCGCAGCAGTGCACACTTCATGTCGAGGCCCCCTCCGTAGCCGCCGAGTCGCCCTCCTGTCGCAATCACTCTATGGCATGGGATTACGAGCGGGATGGGATTCCGGCTCATGGCCTGCCCTGCCGCGCGCGCGGCCCCGGGCCGGCCGGCTCGCCGGGCGATCCACCCGTAGGTCCTGGCCTTGCCGTAGCAGATCTCTCGCGCTGCAAAGAGGGCGCGGCGGCGAAATGGCGGGTGTCCCGACAGGTCCACCGGATGCCGCCCAAGCTCGACCGGCTCTCCACCAAAGTAGCGGCGGAGATCGTCGGCCAAGGAGGTGAGCAGAGAGTTCGGCCGGCCGAACTCAACATTCGCTCCGCAGGCAGCAACGGCGGCTTCTTCGGTGGGGAGGGGCAGGGATACGGCAGTGAGCCGACTGTTGTGAGCCACCGCGCCAATCCATCCCAGAGGGGTCTCGACGAGGAGACCTACCGGTGGGCTCCCAGCAAGTCTGATGCCGTCAACCGCGCGCGCGTTAGTACCCATCACGATACCATACGACGGGTGCGGGCGAACGAAAAAGGTTCTCGATGGCGTCGCCGACATTGCGGAAGCCGGCCTCGCGCACCCAGCTTCTTTTCGGAATGAGCACCATCAACCCCGGCCCCACCTCGATGTGCAGCGGCACGTGCTGCTCCTCGAGCAAGCGCAGTATGGGTGCGTTGGCTCCGACGTGGAGGATCGCCCGGCCGGCGCCGGCCCTAAGATAGCGCTCGGCTGCCCTTTGCACAAGCGCGAGGGCGGCCGCGCCGTGACCCCGAAGATGGGCCAGCTCAGTCACGGATAGATGACGTTGTTCGGGCGGGCTGTGCGCTGCGAGGTAGGCCACGAGCTGGCCGGCGGCAACCGCCACCAAGCCCGTTGCGTCGAGTTCAGAAGAGAACCCATGGGGGAAGGTGCCGCGGCGGGGCCACGTCTCCCAGAACCTCATGTCCCGCACCTGCATCCCGGTGCGGCCCTGGCTGTAGTTGTGGTAGAGCGCGGCCAGTGCGGGCCAGTGCTGCTGGTAGTCCAGTTTCTGAATGGTGAACTTGGGATCGACGGAAAGCCTGCTCAGCGCGGAGGCGGGACACTCGTATCCGTTCACCTTGGGGACTTCGCGATAGCCGAAGCGGGAGAAGAAGCCGGGCAGCCGAGTCGTGAGCATGGAAAGGTCGTAGCCCTGCTGTCGAATCAGACGCACGGCGTCTTGGACCACGCGGGTCCCGAAGCCGCGGCGCTGATAATCCGGGGCGGTGGCGACTGCCGTGAGACCAGCTACGGTGGCGACGTAATTGCCGACATAGGCCGCGCGATTGAGAATGACGGCGATGCTGACGATGTGACCGTCGAGCAATCCCACCCGAATGCGATCGGGATGGAAGTAGGGGTCATTCATCAGCGAGTTTCGGACGATCGAGATGGCGTCGGTGTCAACGGCAAAGGCGGCCTGGAAGCAGGTGAGGAAGCTGTCCAGCTCGCCTCTCTGGAGACTTCGCACGCGGAAGGCCATGGTCAGGACGATCCGGACCGACGCAGGTGTGTCAACAAAGTCTCCGCGGTGTGTCGCCCACATCCGGCTGCCTCCGCGATTTCCTCAGCAGACGCTTTGCGCAGCCGACCCAAAGTGCGAAAGCGGCGAAGCAGCCTCTCCTTGCGCCGCGCGCCGATGCCTGGGATATCATCGAGGACGCTCTCGCGCGCCTCTCGCGCATGCAGCGAGCGGTGATACGAGATCGCGAAGCGGTGGGCTTCGTCCCGCACGCGCTGGAGCAAGTGAAGGGCGCGTGAGTGCTCGGGGAGCGAGATCGGCGTCTTGCGGCCGGGCAGATAGACGTATTCATGCTCTTTCGCCAGGCCGGCGGCGGGCATCCCAAGGCCAAGCTCCTGCATGGCCTGCACTGCAACGCCCAACTGACCGGCGCCGCCGTCAACCAGCAGCAGGTCGGGAAGATGCTGGAACTTGACATTACCCGAGACGGCCGCCTTCAACCTCCGCGACAGCACTTCACGCATCATCCCGTAGTCGTTCGGGGCTCCGTCGGCGACTCGAATGCGGTATCTGCGGTACTCGCTCCTCCTCGGATGGCCGTCCTCGAACACGATCATTGCACCTACCGCATGCTTGCCGCCGACGTTGGAAATATCAAACGCCTCGATCCGACGCGGGGGCACGGGCAGCCCCAAGGCCTTCTGCAGATCGCCGACCGCCTCCTCCCCTCTTCGCCGCTCCGCGCTCTCGCGCTCAAGGATCGTGCGCAGGTGGTGCTCGGCGTTCTCCTGGGCCATCTCGACCAGCTTCTTCTTCTCGCCGCGCTGCGGCACGTGGACTACGACTTTCGCCCGACGGCGCTCTTGCAGGAGTTCCTCGATCACCGAGGCGTCTCCGATCGCCTCTGGAAGGAGCACCCGCTGGGGTGCTGCGGCAACCTTCTGGTAGTGCTGCTTGGCGAATTCATTCAGCACCTCGGCGGCGGGGGTGCCGGCGACGCCTTCGAGGAGGTAGTGCTCCTGGGTTACGAGGCGCCCTTCGCGTATCTCGAAGACCGCGACACAGGCGGTGTCCTCCCGCAGTGCGTGCCCAAGAACGTCGAGGTCTTCACCGTGGGAAGAGACCACTTTCTGCCCCTCGAGGGTGGTCTGCAGGGCCGCGATCCGGTCACGGAGACGACCCGCGGCTTCATAGTGGAGGTCTCCGGCGGCTCGATCCATGTTGGCTCGAAGCTGCGCGAGGACATGCTCGTGCTTGCCGTCGAGAAGGTCGCACACCTGGCGAACCGCTCTGCCATACTCGCCGGGAGTCGTGAACCCCTCAGCGCAAGGCGCCAGGCAGCGCTCGATGAAGTACTCGAGGCACGGACGCGGCCGGTGCCCCCGCTCGGGCTTCCACGAGCACCCGCCGCGCTTCTTGGCGCTGGCCACAAGGGTCTGGCGGATGCCGAAGAGGCGGCGAGCAAGTCCGATGGCCCGCCACATGTTCTTGGTGGATGGGAAGGGGCCGAAGTAGCGAGCTCCGTCGCGCCGCATGCGCCGCACAACACAGAGGCTGGGGAACGGCTCCCGTAAGTCAATGCGGATGTAGGGGTAGCTCTTGTCGTCGCGGTAGCGGACGTTGAAGCGCGGCCGGTGCTTCTGAATGAGCGTAAACTCGAGTACGAGGGCCTCACCGTGCGAGTCCGCGATGATGAAGTCCAGGTCCTCCACTTGCTGAACGAGAAGGCGAACGCGCGGCGAGAGGTCCGCGCCCGGTGAGAAGTAAGACCGAACACGGGCACGTAGAGACTGAGCCTTGCCGACGTAGATGATGTCTCCGGCCGCGTCCTTGAAGAGGTATACACCGGGATTGGCCGGCAGTTGGTCGAGTTTCTCTTGCAGCTTCACGACTGGTCACCACGTTGGATGATACCCAGCCCGCCACCGGTCGTCAATTCGTCCTGGCTCCTGCTCGACGGCGACGGTACTTCAGGCGGCCACCGACTATGACGAATTCCACTTTGGCATCCAAGAAGCTCTTACCCCGCTGGCGCGTGATGTCGTCGGACAGGACGACAATGTCCGCGAGATAACCAGGCAGGAGCTTGCCCTTGAGTTCGGCCTCGCCGGAGGCACCGGCGGGCCCAACCGTGTAGGCGCGAAGAGCATCCAGGCAGCGGATTCCCTCTTCCCTCCGGTACCAGCCATGGAGCGGCCGGCCGTCAATGGTCTGCCGGTTGACGGCAGCGTAGACTCCGGCGATGGGGTTTGCGGTCTCCACAGGCGCGTCGGACCCGAAGGCGAGTGTGGCGCCGGATCTGAGCAAGGTGCTGATGGGGTAGGCCCAGCGGCAGCGACTGCCCCAATAGCGTTCGGCAGGATCAATGTCGCCGAGGATGTGACAGGGCTGCATGGATGAAACGACGCCGAGGCGGGCAAAGCGCGGGATATCCGCACCGCGGAGGAGTTGGGCGTGCTCGACGCGGTGCGGCAGCGGGGTCGGTGAATGCTGCACTTGAGCAAGAGCGGTGAGGGCCTCTGCGTTTGCCCGGTCGCCGATGGCGTGGATTGCGCATGCGAGGCCGCCTGCTGAGGCGCGCCGAACGCAATCGCACAGCTCGTCGAGTCGCAACAGAGGGATTCCGCATCCGGCATCGCTGTTCTGATAGGGGCGAAAGAGCCAGGCGGTCTGACTGCCGAGGGTCCCGTCGAGAAGAAGTTTCACGCCGCCGATGCGGAGCCACTCATCGCCGAAGCCCGACCGGATTCCTGCGGCCAAGAGGTCGTCGAGGGCCTCTCGGCTGCGGTAGAGGGTGACTCGGAGGCAGAGATCGCCGCTCTCTCGCAGGTCTTGCAGCGGATGGAGGAGCGGCGTTTCCTCCATGAGGTGAACGGAGGTGATGCCGAGGCGAAGGAGGGAGCGCAGGGCGCGCACGAGATCGCTGGAGGACGGCACTGCACGTGCGCGGGCAAAGCCGGGAGATTGACGCACCAGACCGGCGGCCGCTTCGAGAAGAATGCCGCTGGGATATCCCCGGCTGTCACGGAGAATCCGGCCCCCGGCCGGCGCGCGCGCTCTGGGGCCGATGCCGCAGCGCTTGAGGGCGAGCGAGTTCACCCAGAGGGAATGCCCGTCACGAGTCGTGAGCGCCACGGGGTTGTCCGGGGCAACTTCGTCGAGGTG
>CP070816.1:1022809-1031545 GCA_020344235.1 Armatimonadota bacterium | reverse complement strand
GGATCGAAGCTGAGGCCCTCCGCCCCGCGCGAGTAGCTCTCGCATGCGAGGGCGCGGAAGAGGGCGACAGGCTCCGCCGGGGTGTCGGGCGAGATGTATGAGGCGGCGCCCGACTGAAGCTGCCAGAGACAGGCGATGCACCGGACGCGAGGTGATGCCGCACTGTCTTGTTGGAGTCGCGGCGCTCCGACGGGGACAGCAGAGTCGGAGGCGGCCGCTCGGTCGGTCACCGCGAAGCCGTGATTGTGTACGCCGCCGCCGGCCATCAGGAGCGCCCAGGGCAAGAGCACCAGGAAAGCGAACCAGGGCCTGTCTATGCCGGGCGCACGCTTGTATCGTGGTCTCGCCAACTCAGCGACTCCGCATGGGCGTTATGCAGAAGCTCAGTCGAAGACAGTGTAGGTTACATCGAGAGGTCATTATAGTGCGTCCAACCGATGTCGTCAAGGATCGCCCACATGGTGCTAGGCCGCCAGCAGGCAGAGCCGCTTGATGCCACAGAGGTAGCAGACGGCGGCGGCGGTGACGCCGTAGAGGAGGAGGGGTGTGTCGTGCTTGCGGGCGAGCCGGAGGAGGCCGTCGGCTGTGCCATTGGCGACAGTGCTGCCGGTGGCGAGGACGAGGTCGCTCTCGCGGACGAGGTCTTCGGCGCGGGTAAGGCCGTCCCAGATCTCGACACCGCCAACGCGGCGGCCGATGTTCTCCTGGAGGAGGTCTACGAAGCGCACGTTACCGGAGCCGAAGTGCTCGGCGAGGCCGGCGAGGAGCCCGGGCTGATAGCCGACGACGCCGACGTGGATCGGGCCACGCTCCCGGCGCAGGTCGGCCGCCATTTGCTCGCCGCAGCGGGCGATGTCCTCGCTGTGGCAGTGGATCGTGCGGTCGACGAGGCCGAGGGAGCGAAGGACGGCGTTCATGGCGGCGGTGAGGAGCGCGCGCTGGTGGTTGGTGTCGAGGGGGAATGCGAGAAGACTGCGAATCGAGCCCTCCCAGGAGGAGGGCGCGCTCGTGAAAGCGTGTCCTTTGGCGCCGCAGAACTCGGCCTCGATCATCAGCTCCTTGCCCCGGAGGATGGGGAGGTCATCGTACATGGGTGTACCAACGGCCTCGTCGGTGGAGAGGGTACGCGCGGTGATGCGCACGGGAGTGCCGACGAGGCCGCGCTCTTCGGCAAGCGCGGCGAACTCGCGGCGCGCACGCTCGAGCACACACTCGTCCTGCCTATCGTCCATCCTCTCGGTCATGTCAGTGCGTCCCAGGAGGCGACCTCTTCCCACAGCGCGCGGATGGCCTTCGGCGCGTCGCCACGGGACCACTCTACCACAGGTGTTGCCGCCACGGTGGCATCGACGACGGCCCGATCGAAGGGGATGCGGGTCATAGTCGTGGCACCCAGGGCAGTGGAGAGGCGCTCGATGGCACGCGTGAGATCGAAGTTGATGTCGCACTTGTTGACGCTAACAGCGGTCGGCACTTCGAAGTGCGCGGCGACCTGGAGCACGCGCCCGAGGTCGTGGAGCCCAGAGGGGGTCGGCTCACTGATGATGAGGGCGGCGTCAATACCCGAAAGCGAAGCGATGACGGGGCAGCCGATGCCGGGGGAGCCATCGGTGAGGATCAGGTCGACGTGTCGCTGCTCGGCGGCAGCCCGCGCCCTCTGTCGGACTTGAGTGACGAGCTTGCCGGAGGCCTCGGCGCCGGCTACGAGTTGGGCGTGCACTAGGGGGCCGAAGCGCGTGTCGCTGAGATAGACACGGCCGGTGGTCTGGGGGATCATCGTGATGGCATCCGCGGGACAGACGAGCGCGCAGGTGCCGCAGCCTTCGCACCGCCGAGCGTCGACCACTCCATTCCGTATGGCCTCGAACTCGCAGAGGTCGGTGCAACGGTCGCACTCGGTGCAGGCATGCCGGTCAACGGAGGCGAGGTCGGCCCCGCAGTAGGGGCGCTCTTCGAGTTGATCGGGGTCGAGAAGCAGGTGCAGGTTGGGCGCGTCGACGTCGGCGTCGGCGAGAACCTTGGAGGGCGCCACCGCGGCGAACGACGCGACGACTGTGGTCTTGCCGGTACCGCCCTTGCCGCTGATTACAAGAAGCTCCTTCACGCGCGAACCCCACTTTCGATCTCGGCATATACTCTGCGCAGCTTATCGCTATACTCCGGGAAAGCATCGGTGAGGGCCTCGCCGCGCGAGTAGGCCTCAGCGATCTGGCGTTCGAATGGGATCTTGAGGAGCACCGGAACGCCGCGGCGGCGGCACTCATCCTCGATGGGCGAGTCCCAGCGGCCGCTCCGGTTGATTACCACTGCGGCGAGGATCTCGAGTTGAGCCGCCAGATCGATCGCCATGCGGAGGTCATGGAGCCCGAAGGGCGTGGGTTCGGTGACGAGGAGGCAGAAGTCGGCGGCGGCCATCACCTCTTGTACCGCGCAGGCGGTGCCTGGCGGCGCGTCGATGATGGCGGGGACGTCCCGGTCGAGATGGGTCATCTCCTCGCGGACGATGCGGACGGCGGAGGGTGCCCCGGGCCTGAGCCGTCCCTGGATGAAGCGGCGTCCGCGCGCCTCACCAACCTCCACTTCGCCGATGCGACGCTCTGCGCGCTCGATGGCCCCTTCAGGGCATGCGTGGATGCAGCCGCCGCAGCCATGGCAGAGCTCGGGAAAGACCAGGACCTGCTCCTTGACGACGGCAAGTGCATTGAAGCGGCAGAACGCCGCACACCGACCGCAGAAGGTGCAGGACTGGAGGTGCACCTCGGGCACCGCCATGGCGACCGGAACGGTCTCACGGATGCCTGGCGAGAGGAAGAGATGGGCGTTCGGCTCTTCGGCGTCGGCATCTACGAGCTGTGCGCGTGTTACCGAGAGCGCCAGGCTGACCGCGACGGTGGTCTTGCCGGTGCCGCCCTTGCCGCTTGCGACTGCTACGACCATCGGCCGCTGCTTCCGCTGAGCGAGAACTGAAGCGGGGCGGCTGCATCAGATGTCGACTGGCACGAAGTCATATGCCCATCTGCCCTTTCGCAGCAGTCTGAACAGGCACTGCTCTGTTAGGAGGGTCGCGAGCCGCTGCCCCTTTAGGTGGTGATCGCTGGCCGACAGAAGGCCCTGGGGCTTTAGCACGCGATGGAGTTCCCGCAGCAAGGGGCCCCGGTTTTCAACGTCGTGCAGCACGTCGTATAGGAGCGCGACATCCACTTCGCTCTCACCCAGTCCGGTATTGCAGTCTGAAAGGATCGTCGTCACGTTCGTCAACCTCTTCCGCGCGCACAGCCTGCGGACACTCGCAAGGGCGAGCGGGTGCATGTCCAGGGCGTACACTCGGCCTGTCTCTCCCACCATCTGCGCCGCTGGCAGCACGTATGAGCCGGGCCCGCACCCATAGTCGAGCACGCGCATGCCCGGGCCTATCCCGACCTCGTTCAGTATGGTGCGCCGCGGCCACAGCAGGTCGCGGATGCTGAACTCAACAGCCATGAGCCTGAACTCCAGGCTCGACCGGAACGTCCGCAAGCGAGTTCGCGTGGTTTGATTTCTCACCCCGGCTGCCGCCTCGCGAGGTGGGGTCGCCTTCGGCGGGCCATCTACTGACCGCACTTCGGGCACTTGACCCGGCTGCATGGAACACCGGGCTGATGCGCCAGCGCGTGCCCACAGCTGGGGCAGATGCAGTGGCCGCCGGGGACCATAGCGGAGCTGCCCTGGCGGCCGCCGCGTCCTCGGCCGCTGCGCCGGCCAGTTCCCGGGTCTTGTCCTCTGGGGCCCGGGCCATCTCCTATTGGCACGCCGGCTCGCCTCCTTCGATGGGCTGTGCGGGCCACAGGTCAGGCCGCGCCGTCGGCATCGCCGTCGCTTGCCTGACGGGTTCCGAAGTCGCCGGGGACAGAAGGGTTACTCAGCGGACTGAACTGGCCTCGCTTGAAGGCCTCGACGGCGTCGCTCACAGAGCCCGTGACTCCGGCGTAGACCTTCACGTTTGCTGCGTGCAGGGTGCGATAGGCGTTTGGTCCGCAGCCCCCTGTAAGGACCGCTTCGGCACCCTTGCTGACCACCATCTGCGCGGCCTGAACGCCAGCGCCTCCGCCGGCGGCGACGTTGGGGTTCTGGACTGGTTCGACGTCCAGGGTCTCCGTGTTGACGATCAGAAGGTACTGTGCGCGGCCGAACCGAGGGTCGACCTCCGAGTCGAGCGTCGGGCCGGAACTGGTGACGGCTACCTTCACGGTATTTCTCTCCGTTCTTCCAGCACGAGGAACCGGGGAGCGGCGGGCGCTTCCTGTCAAGGAGGCTAAGGATCCACTGGTGGGAATGTGATTGGGCGTCTCGGAGCTGAGAATAGCCGCTCCCCGGTGCAGGCGTGCGAGTGCCAGGTCAGTCCTTGGTGTCCTGCAGCGCCTGAAGGCGCTCGTTCACAGCGCTGAGTTGCCTTTCTATCCAGGCGGCCTGCTCACGGAGCGACGTGAGCTGCTGCTCGGCCGTGGGCTCGGGTGCCGCATATGGTGTGGGAGGGGGGCTGGGTGCGAATCCCCAGCCGCCTCCCGGACCGCGTCCCCAGCCACGTCGCCAAGCCATGCCCAGGCCCCCTCCCCCGCCGCGGCCCCAGGCCATGCCCAGGCCGCGACCGAGGGTCGGGTTCATGAAGCCCGGCACTGGATAGCCGGCGCAGTAGCCGGCAGCACGTCCAGTCCCCGGGCCCATGCTCATCGGACCAGTTCCATCACCGCGTGGCATCTGGCTGTCCTCCTTTCACTGCTATGCTCGAACTGGCGCGGCCGTTCGGCGGCGCCAGAGATAGCGTCCTCATTTGGGTTGGTAGTCACAGAGACTCGCGCCGCCTGTGAGGGCGCCTTGGAGGAGTCCCTCGATGGCTTCCCGGACCGAGCAGGAGACTCCGACGATGGCCTCGATCTGCTTCTCGTCGAAGAGCATCTTCGCGCGCGGACCCATACCGCCAGCGACGATGCAGTTGACGCCGCACTCGGCGAGGTAGCCGGGCAAGAACCCGGGTTCGTGGCCAGGGTTTGGGATGCGCTCTTGCTTGGCGATCTCGCCTTCCTTCAGGTCGACGAGGGTGTAGGCCTCACATCGCCCGAAGTGAGGGGCGACCTGATCTCCGTCGGTTGAGATGGCGACTCTCATGCGCCTGATCCTTTCTTGGAACTCTCTGGATGCATATACCCTCTACATGTAGCTTGCACATTACGGGACGAGCAGCACCTATCCAGTGCAGTTCACAATGGGTCCAGCGACTTCCTAGGCCGGGCGGGCCGCGCGTCTGGTCGGCTTCGCCGTCTTGCTGACCTTGCGGCTCTCCCTGATGAGGACATTGACCGCGGAGGCGATGCCCTCCATCACCTCGACCCACTCCCCCAAGTGCTCCAGCCCGCGGTCGGTAAGGGTGTAGAGCCTTCTTGCGGGTCCCCCGCCGCTCGTATCCCAGCCAGACGTCACGCAGGCCGTTGCCTCCAGACGGCGGAGGGCGCGGTAGATGGCGGCCCCATCGAGGCCGGCGTGGGTGACGGTCATGGGTGCTGCTTCGGCGGCGATCTGGTAGCCGTGCGCGGTGCCGAGGCGGGCTAGAACCAGCAGCACGATGGGCTCGGTGAAGCGGTAGAGGTTGCCCATTTCGCAGCTGCACGGTTTGCCCCCCAGTTCGTCCCGGTGATTCCTCCCGTGTCGGTGCCTTTGTTGCATGGTCGCTACCTGTATGTTGCATATACAGTATACCACAAATACAGGGGCTGTCAACCCTCTCGCGCGCCCTAGATCACGTCATCTGGGGCCTATGCGCCGCGCTCGACGGAGCCTCTTCCTCCGGGCGACCGTAGCGCGAGCTGAATGAAATGGCGCCGACCGGACACCCTTCGATGCAGTCGCCGCAGAGAACGCAGTCGGCGGTGCCGGGGGTGGTGTAAGTCCGGCAGTCGCGGGGGTACTTGCTGCAGCCACGACATTTGGAGCGGTCGCGGCCAATCCGAAGGAAGCTGAACCGGTTCGCGACACTCAACAGAGCCCCCAAGGGGCAGAGGTAGCGGCACCAGGCACGAGAGAGCACGACCGCGAGGGCAAGGCCTGCGAGGATAACGACCACGCGAATCTGGGAGTAGATGTCATAGGTGAGCCAGCTCACGCGGACCGCGTCGAGGCTCCAGTCGGCATGCCCGCGCACGGGGATGGCGAACCGCTGGTTGAGGGCGTAGAAAGCGAGGACCGTGACTGCGAGCACCACGTACTTGAGTCCCTTTAGCCAGCGATCAGCGCGGCCGAAACCTGGGAGTCGAAGAGCTCGCAGCTTGGGAATGCGACCCAGGAGATCCTGGACCGTGCCCATGGGGCAGGTCCAGCCGCAGAACACGCGTCCGGCAAGCACACTCGATACCGCGATGAACCCGATGACCCAGGGCTGAAGCCACGTCCCCGGGCATACGCGCATGGGGCAGTGAGTGCAGGACATCAACGGCACGCCGTAGGGACAGCGGAGCGCGCCGATGAAGAGCCATTCGCCAGTGAGAGCGAGGGCGCCGAACTGCGCCACCTGCCGCATGGGCGCGATGACCTTGCGCTGTCCTCGCGCCTCGGTCATCGCGTCGGCTCCGTGAGGCTCGCCGCGAGGGCTGTCTCTCTCCGGTCTGCTTGGGAAAGCGCCGTGCCGGCCTTCTCGGCCCACGGTGTATCGGCGTACTCGGCGATGGTGCGCTCCCAGACGGTTCGTGCCAGATCCGGCCGTCCGCGAAGGTGCTGGCACAGGCCGAGCTTGTAGAAAGCTTCCGCTTGCAAGGGATTCGGCTTACCAGCAGTCAGGACGAAGATGATCTTGAGATACTCCTTGGAAGCGACGAGCGGGAGGCCGCAGTCAACAAGCTGCTCGCCCAGATGATAGCGCTGGACGACGGCAGAGGGCAGGTCGGGAGGCAAAGCAGGGGCCGGTCTCCCGGCGTCCGATGAGAAAGGGTCAGTTGTGCCGACGTCGGTTAGGGCCTGGGTTGCGTGGTGCGCCCACGGACTCTCGGGGTACTCGGCGAGGAGGCGACGCCACTGGCGGGAGGCGGCGTCGCGCTCGCCGAGGCGATAGGCGCAGACGCCCATGCGGTACCTCGCATAGGCCTTGTGGGGGTTGTCCGCGCCTTTCGCGGTGTAGATGTCGCAGAGGACCTTGGCATACTCCTGCAGAGCATAGTCGAAGATGCCGTTCTCGAACAGGTCATCCGCGTAGCTGATACCTCGATCCGTCTCGGTGGCGTAGCGCCGGAATGGCCGCCATGCGCTTTCAGAGACGGTACCCCTTGCCGCCAACGCATCTGTCCCCGCGGCCCTCAATGCCGCGTGCCAGGCCGCGGCGCCGGCGCGGGCCATCTGCGCTTCGGGAGAGTCCGGATAGTCCCGGGTCACCCGGTCCCATTGCCGCATGGCGCGCTCCGGGTGGCCAAGCAACGCCTGGGAGGTGCCAACGCGGAAGCGCGCCTCGGCCGCGTGATCGCTCGTGGGATGCAGATTGGTGATCTTCAGGAAGTCCCTGATGGCGAAGATATGCAGCCCGTGCGCCATCTCCTCCGTAGCCACGAGGAACTGGCGCTCATCTGAAAGTGTCTCCTCTGTGATACAAGGGGGAAAGGGCGTCTCGGGCGCTGCAGGGGGCTCCTTGCCCAGTAGCGCGAGGCCCTTCCTCGCTCGCTCTGCCCATTCACTCTCGGGATCGCGGGTCACGACCTTATTCCACTGGGCGACGGCGAGGTTGGAACGGCCGCGATGAAGCGCAATTGCGCCGAGCTCGAAGTCGCCTCGCGCTTCCTGATCAGAAGGCCCGAAGTAGAATAGGATTTCTATCCACCGGCGGGCGGCCTCCTCCCAGTCCTCGTTGGCGGTCATCTCCTCGGCTAGGCGGATCTGGATGGGAACGGATTTGGGCGTCAGCTTCTCGGCGAAGGCAGTCTGGCAGCACGAGAAGAGGAAGAGCCCGGTGAACGCGGCGGATACGAGTGCCGGTTTCGTGCACGAGGTAATCACTGGTCTGCGCTCCTTCGTGGTGGTGGCGCGGGGCCGGGGCCTTTCGTGGCGCGCATCTGAAACAGCGGCTGACAAGATTTCGCTTCTGCGGAAAGCCGGTGGATGTACCCATGCTTGGCAGATAGGTCAAGGCCGAGCTCCCCCCGGAGACCCTGAGTGTAGCGGTCGGCGAGCTTCGGGCTCTTGCCATCCGCGATCAGGGCGCAGCGCTGAGGGATGGCACCGTGGCCTTCCTTCATGGCCGCCATGACTTCGACGGGGATGGGGATGAAGTCGACCTTGCCTTTGGTTTCCGGCGCGGTGGTCATGCTGAGACGGGTGACGCTGGCATGGGCGCGGCCTTCGATGATGGGAGGGAACAATTTCCAGCCGCAATCGTGTGCTTCGATGGCATTCTGGACATACCCCTCCCAGATCCCCGGTTCGACCACTTCGTTGGCCGCTTTGAGGATGAACTGAACCACCTTGCCGGAGGGGCCGGAGGAGGTGGGTGAGTAGACGGTCTTCACATCCGGCCGCTTCAGGTCGGCGAGGCCCCGGATGCGGGCCGGATTGCCGGGCGGGACGATAATGACGTAGGGGTCGAGGGCAAAAACCTCGGGCTTGCTTGCGAGACGGCCGCGCTGCTGGAGATCGGCCCACCCGGGGCCGGAGCGGCCGACGAGGACGTCGACGCCGCGGGGACGGGAAGCGAGCACTGCGATAAGGTGTTCGACAGGCGCAGATGAG
>CP070816.1:1019318-1022709 GCA_020344235.1 Armatimonadota bacterium | reverse complement strand
CCCGTATTCGCGCCCCCCGAGTTCGGCCCGTCGTCCAGCGCCGCGATGGTCCCCGCCACGTGCGTGCCGTGCCCGTTGTCGTCCAGCGGGTCCCAGTCGTTGTTCACGAAATCGTATCCGAGGACATAGTTGTCCGCGAGGTCGGGATGGGTATAGTCAATCCCCGTATCAATGATTCCCACCGCGATTCCCGTGCCCACATTCGGCGGCGCCCCCGCCGTGCCGAGCCACACCTGCGGCGCTCCGATCCGCTCTATGCCCCACGGCAGCACCTCAGTCGAGGGATTGAAAAGAGTGCCCAGACCACCCGGCACACCGCTGTACAACACCACCGATGTTCCCGCGCCGCCGGTTGCATAGATAGGGTAGTCCGGCTCCACATACACAACACCTGACAGACGCCTGATGGCGGGGATCTTCGAGGATGGCACCTCCGCTGCGATCGCAGGCACCAGCTCGTAAGCGTGAACCACCCGGGCCCCCAGAGAAGCCACCGCCCCTATGTTCGGCTTTCCCCTGAACCCTATCAAGACGCTTTCGCTCTTGATCGCGGCTGCGGGGACCGACAGCAACAACACCGAGGCAAAGGCCGCCGTGCATATCACAGCAAGGCATCGTGCGTATCTTCTCTCCAGTCGGTACATGGATCTATCTCCTGACACGCGTTCTCGCGGGCGCTGGGCCCCGCCCGTGCCGGCATTACAATTCCTCACCAGCGCCGATTATCCTGCCCTCCTCGGTCGCGGATCGTGCCCTGTGGCATCGCCTGCCCGCCGCCTGCTCGTGTCCCCTCTCGCTGGTGGCATGCCGCACGCTCACCCCGCAGCCGGCAGGTTCTCCGCACCTTTCCGGCGAACAGAACGTGCTGTCCGCAGCGTGGACGGGGTGTGGTACCGGGGGGCGCTGCCCCGTCACCACCTCGCGCCGGCCGACGGCCTCTGTCCCAGCGGCGCGCGAGCGGAACCGAAAAGCGAAGCACTCTCGATGGAAGGCGGAGGTACGGAGAGCATGAATCGGTTGAGCGCTCGCGGCGGCGACTCCTCCGGCCGCACTGGCAGCCCACCGCGCGTTCTCGTTATCGGCCTGGACGGCGCCACCTTCGACCTGCTCGACGTCTGGACCGAGCGCGGCCTCATGCCCAACCTGCGGCGGCTCGCCGAAGACGGCACGCGCGCCGTCTTGCGCTCCGTGATGCCGCCGGTCACCGTGCCCGCCTGGACTTCCTGCATCACCGGCGTCAATCCCGGCAAGCACGGCTTGTTCGACTTCCGGAAGCGCGTCCCCGGCAAGCTCGAACACCAGCCTGTGAGCAGCAGAGACCTCCGGGTCCCGACCCTCTGGGAGATGCTCGCCCGTGCCGGGGCTCAGGTTGGCCTCATCAGCGTGCCTGGCACCTATCCACTTTCCTCGCAGACCAGCTTCGCCATCTCGGGCATGCTTACCCCAGGCATGGAGGCCTGCTTCACCAATCCGCCCTCCCTCTACGACGAATTGCGGCCGCTCCTCGGCGACTACGTTCTCGACGCGCCCTCCTTCCGTCTCCGCAGCAGAAAGGCCCTGCTTCCCTTCCTCGACGCCCTCGAGAACTGTACTCGCCAGAGAGCGCGATACGCCGAGCACCTCCTCGCGAACCGCCCCTGGGACGCCGCCATGGTCGTCTTCATGGGCCTCGACCGCCTCCAGCATGTGCTCTGGGACGTGCTGACCGGCGAGTTCTCCGTCCACCCGCAAACCCCGGAGATGCTGCGAGTTCGTGATCGCGCCGAGAAATACATCTCCCTCCTCGATCGAGCCGTCGGTCAAGTGCTCTCAGCCTGCCCGCAAGACACCGACGTGCTCATAGTATCAGACCACGGCTTCGGCCCTCTCCGCCGCCGGTTCCGGCTGAATCAGTGGCTCATGCGAAGGGGACTGCTGGCACCCTCGCTGCGCAAAGGTCGAGCCGGCCGACTTCTCGCCGCCGCCGACGTCTTCCGCCTGCGCCGCCATCTCGGGCGGCTGTTTCGCCATATGCGGCCTTCCACCGGCCCCCCCTTCTGGCGTTGGATAGACTGGTCCCGCACCCGCGCCTACTCCCCCTCGTGGACCGAGGCCGGCGTATATGTCAACCTGAAGGGACGTGAGGCCGAGGGAATCGTCGCCCCCGGCGCCGAGTACGAGCAGGTGAGAGAAGAGGTGCTCCACCAACTGCGCCAAGTAACCGACCCCGATACCGGCAATCCCCTGGTCACCTCCGCCGGACGCCGCGAAGACTTCATGGACGGCCCCCACGTCGAGGGAGCGCCGGATGTCATCTTGATACTGGACAACATCGCTTGTACCGTGGATGTGCGCCTGGAGGGGCCCCTTCTCGAAAAGGCCTCTTGGGACTCAGGCACCGGCACCCACCGGTTCGAGGGCGTGCTGATAGGCTGCGGCCCGCGGGTGAAACGCGGTCAACGCCTGGACGACGTCCGCATCATTGATGTTACGCCCACCGTGCTCCATCTCTTCGGCTTCGCCCCGCCGGAGCACATGGACGGACGCCCACTCCACGAGATGCTCGTCCCCGAAGCCGCCGACATCACGCCCACAGCCCTGCCGCCCTCCTCTGCGGGCGAGAAGCCTGCCGCACCCCCCGATCGGCCCTACAGCGAGGAAGAAGCGCGCCGCGTGGCGGAACGCCTGCGCGATCTGGGGTATCTCTAGCATCAGATAGCCGCGCTCCCCACTCGTGGGAGGCAAGCTCGCGGTAATGGACACCCAGTGGAGGCGAACCATGGGTAGCCTCACCCAACCGGACCAGCAGCCTGAGCCTCGCCCGGCTGGCGCCGAGCGCGAGGACCAGCGGCGCGTGCTGGTCATAGGGCTGGATGGGGCCACCTTCCGCCTGCTGGATGACTGGATGGAGCGCGGCATAATGCCCAACCTCAAGCGGCTGGCGACCGAGGGGACGCGGGCCACCCTTCAGTCGGTCATGCCTCCGGTAACCGCCCCGGCCTGGACCTCTTTCGCCACCGGTGCCAGGCCCGGCAGGCACGGCGTCTTCGACTTCTGGAAGCGCGAGCCCGGCACGCTCCGCCCCCGCATAGTCAGCGTCCGAGACATGCTCGTTCCACCCATCTGGAACGTGCTCGCCGATGCCGGCATCCCCACAGGACTGATCAACGTCCCCGTCAGCTATCCGCCGCCGGAGCGCGCCTCCTTCGCCATCTCGGACTTCATAACCCCCGGCACCGCGCCTCGCTTCACACACCCCCCCACCCTGTTCGATGAGCTGCGTCCTCTGCTCGGAGAGTATGTCACAGACCCTCCCCCGCTCGCATCGCCCGGCGGCACCGTAGCGCATCACAGGCTCGAGGGCGTGGAGCACCTGACCCTCCAGCAGGCTCGCTACGCCGAGCACCTGATG
>CP070816.1:1016698-1019218 GCA_020344235.1 Armatimonadota bacterium | reverse complement strand
GGCGACTGGATCACAGGACCCGCGTGGGCGGAGACCGCTTCCCTCCTCAACCGGCTCGTAGAGCAAATCGCCGCCGAACTCGGACTCTCTCAATCCCAGACCCCTTCCCTCCCCCGTACCTAGCGCGTATCCGCCCAGCACCGCCCCCTCAACCGTCATCCTGCGCGCCTTGTCCGCCGTAGCTTCAGCGGAGGCGGAAGCGAAAGATCTTGCCACCACCCAGCACGCCCCATCAACCGTCATCCTGAGCGGCTTGTCCGCCGTAGCTTCAGCGTAGGCGGAAGCGAAGGATCTTGCCACCACCGACCGCGCGGGCCCCGTCCGGCCCCCTCCTGTAGGGCGGCGATACCCATCCCCGCCCTTGTCACAATCATCCATTCGGATAATGCCAGGCTACGAGATCGAAAGGCCGCGGCTCCACGAAGCCAACAGAGCCGAAAAGCCGCTCCAGAAACCCGAACTGGGCGAAGAACGACAGATATGCGCAACTCGTGTGCTTCGAAAGATCGCACAACAGCAAAGACAAACACGCCTTCGCAAGCCCTTGGCGCCGATACTCCGGCAGCGTCACCAGATTGCCTATCTCAGCCGCATGTCGCCCAAGCGAATGAGTGCCCACTACACACACCAGGCGTCGGCCCCTGAAAGCACCCCAGTACACCCCCTTGCGAAACGAACCCTCCGCAAAGGCGAACCTCTCCCCCACTTCCATCACCCGCCGCACCGCGTCGAGGTCGGATCGGCCCAGAACTCGAAACCTGAAACCCTTAGCCTTCAGCGATTCCAGGCCTTCGGGTCGGGGAAGACGTGTCGAGAGTTCCCTGAAGAGCTGGATCTCCGGTGTCTTCGAGCCAATCTCAACTATCCTCCCCAACACCTCAGTCTGAGGCCCCGGAATCAGGGAGTAGATCAGGTCACCCGGGCGAAAGCGGTCGGAGAAATCCTCGATCATCCTCCGATACTCTTCCTCGTTCCCACTTGAGAGCGCAATATTCCTGAAGGGTAGGTCTTCGCGGAAGGCGCCCACGGTCCACGATTCCCCCCCGCAGAGAGCACGCACATCGCACACCTCAGGCAGGGTAAGCATGTCGGCCAGTATCAGCGCATTCCCCCTCGCATCGCACGACAAGAACTCCACCAGCCGATCCAAGTCATCACCGCTCAGCTCGACCGTTGACTGCACACAGCCCCTGGATCTTCCCATCACGAGGTCCCTCGCCCAGATTGACACCAGCACACTTCCCAGGCCAGGCGCTCCCCTCCTGCCCAATCCCTCAGCTACCCCCGACCCCCTCCGCCACCTCCCGAAACTTCTCCCGCCCACCTTCCCCAATCATCTCCCGCTCGATCTCCGCGTAACTCTGGGCCAGCCGCGCGTCATCTTCCTCAGTCAGCGCGGCCTCCGCAACCTGCCGCAGCTCCCGATCTTCCTTTTCGATATGCCGCCTGAGCAGCGCGACATACTCCCGCCCGTACTCCGCGAAGTCCGCCTCCGCACCGGGGTCCTCGCCAATCGCCTCCGACATCCCCGCCGTCATTATCGCCACACACCTGCGCGCCTCGCCGTGCTCTCGCACCAGCTCCATCAGCAACCCGCTATCTTGCGGCACTCCCCGCGCCGCCAGCGCCGGGAACAGCACTCGCTCCTCCTTCCCGTGGTGGTACCCGTCTATGAACTCACGCACGAACTCCAGCACCCGCCCAACATCGTACCCGCGCACGAACTCACCGGCCTCGAACTGCCCCGCCATCCGCTCCAGCCCCGGCAGCATCAGCTCGATAATCCGGTGATCCTCCGCCAGACTCGCGGTCGCCTCCATCCCGCCTCGCCTCCCCTCTTGCATAGCTTGCTACAGAAAGGTATTTAAGTCATCATGCGGTTGATCGAGAACCATCCCGCCCGCCGGCCGGCCGGCACTAGCATAGCCCCACCTCCACATAAGTGCAACCCCCCTCGGCCCGTTGCGCCTGTCCGCGTTCAGAAACCGGCACAACGGCCCGGATCCGGCCGAATCTATGTCGGTTTCGGCCATTCTTTCCCCTCGGCAATGGCCATTATTTGTCCGAGGAGAGGAGGCCGGTCAATCTTTTGTGGACGGCTGGCGACAATCTCCCAAAATGCCTGCTAGGCGAGCAGACGAGCAGAGCGCCGAAGTCCCTGATTCTTGTTGCTTAGCTCCCCCATCCGCGTGGTCTCAGCTTGCCATTTGACCATTTCCGCCCGCCTATATGACCGCCTTTATGGCCGCACTTCGTCGCGGAAACCCGACAACTGCGCCGTCCCCCGGAGGAGATGACATGGCCCCTCTCGTCCCCCACCTCCTCCCCTACAATCGTGGTCGGCCGGACCCCGTGCCACCTTATAGGCAAGACAAGTGCTCGAACAATACTTAATCAATAGCTAACATGTCTTGTGATGCCTCGGCGGCAGGGGTGTTGGGGGCGAGGTGGGAATTCAGTGGATTGGGATCAGAGGCAATGGAGGGGGCTATGAGTCGTACACAGGTAGCGGGGATCCTG
>CP070816.1:1013652-1016598 GCA_020344235.1 Armatimonadota bacterium | reverse complement strand
GCACGTACTCGCTGCGCTCAGGCTCAGGCTTCGCGGGCTTGGGCTCCTCTTTGATCTGGTCGGCCACGATGGCGACGATGCCGTTTCCGCCCTGCGAAGGGGCCGGAACAGGCGCCTCCACGGGCTCTGATTCTGCCGCAGCGGAAGCCGCCACTGCTGACGTCTCGGCCAACGTCTCAGAGGGCTCCGCGGCAACCGGCTCTGGGGCAGGCAGCTCCGCGACAGGTAGCTCCCCGGCAGGCGGCTCCGCGGCAACCGGCTCTGGGGCAGGCCGCTCCCCGGCAGGCGGCTCCGCGGTAACCGGCTCTGGGGCGGGCAGCTCCGCGAGAGGGGCCTCCGCGGCAACCGCCTCCGCGGCAGGTGGCTGTGCGGCAGGCTCCTCGATTGCTCTGCCCACCGGAACTCGAACCTCGCGGCGGTCCTCGCCTGAGGGCGTGGACGCCTCCGGCGCCGAGCAAACGCTGAGCGTGACATTCAGGAACCTGCTGCCCTGGGTCCCCACCTGTTCGCGAGCGACGGCTCGCACCGGCTCGTCGAGGCTTACGGGATGGCCTTGAGCTTCGCCGCTGGCCCCGCTGACGACCTCACAACAATCGGCGGACAGCAGCTCGCCGATGGCCAGCGCAGTCGGAGTTTCGGCCTGCAGTTGGCTCATCGGCACTCCCACAGAGAAGAGGGAATTCGGGCTGATGACTCTCTGGATCAGCTCCCGAACCGTGGCGTCGCCGAGGATCTCCTCCGAGTTGCCCAGGCGGCAGATGGGGGTATCCTCCCCCGGAGTGCTGATGGTGATCAGCACGGAAGTTCTTGTTCCTGCTTCTCGGAGCGTGGCGGTATCAGTTGACTCGCTTGTCATGTTATGGTCTCCGTTCCCGTCCCTAGCTGACCGTCGCCCCGGTCAGCTCCGGCGCCGGAGCGGCTGCGCCGCCGACATCGGCGCCAAGACGGCCCATGACTTCATCGGCCAGTGCGCGATAGGCCTCCGCTGCCGATGACTCCGGCTCCCGGAGCAACACCGGCAGGCCTCCGGCCTCGGCCTCACTCACGACAACACTCTTAGTGATGATAGTGGAGAAGATGTAGTCGCCGAACTCCCGCTCCACCTTATCCTTGAGCAGGCGATATATCGTGGTGTCCAAAGCTGTCTTCTTGTCGAACATCGTGACCAGAATCCCCAACAGCCTGATGGAGGCCCCGAGCTGCTCGTGCAGCGTAGCCACTATGTCCCCCAGCAGGGCCATCCCCTTGAGTGCGTAGAACTTCGTGGTCACCGGAACGATCATGTGCGTGGCCGCAGTGAGCGCGGTGACGGTGAGAAGGTCCAGCGAAGGCGGACAGTCAACGAGTATCGCATCGTAGTTGTCCGAGAGCACGCTGCGATAGAACTCCCGCAGCTTGCTCCGCAGCCGACCCTCACGCCCGACCTCCATCACCAGGGCCTTGTCACAGTCCGCCAGTCGCGCAGTTCCGGGAACAATGTCCAGATTGGCGATCTCGGTCGGCATGACGGCACGCTCCAGCGGAAACCGCGGCATCGTCAGCAAGCAGTGGGCCTCACGCCCTATGGCTTCCTCCGTGGAGATGCCGAATGCGGTAGTCGCATTGCTCTGTGGGTCGAGGTCGATGCACAGCGTCCGGTGCTGACGCTGCGCCAGAGCGGCTGACAGATTGACACAAGAGGTCGTCTTCGCGACGCCGCCCTTTTCGTTGACAAAGGCGATGACAGGCGTGCTGCCATAGGGCGACTCGCCCCCCGCAGCGCCGGCCAGCGGCTTAGCTGCCATAGCTATGAATGCCTCCAAGGTTCGGGGTGCAAGCTGCGGATGACGCGCCGAAATTGCCTCCGCTCGGTGCTAGAACCCCTCATTTAACCAGCATGAAAACTCGGCCACCCCCTATGTTCCACAGAATTGCCCGCTTTCGAAGGCCCCGCTTGCCGTCACACAGGCCCGCGGCGCCCCTGCCCCTCGCGTCCCGTCGGCCCCACCCCTGGGCGGCGCGGATGCCCCCAGGAGGCCTCTCGTGGACATGCAGGCACCTTGGCGCCCCCCACAGAACAGTGATGTTCCACCTCGGGCTCCGCTCCCGGCGGAGCCCGGCTCATACAGGTATCGGAGGAAGGCGATGGCCCGACCAAGCGTGGGAGTGCAACTGATTATCTTCGGCGAGCGGGCGCAAAGGGACTTGTCAGCCGTGGTTGCAGAAGTCGCCGAAGCCGGGTACGCCGGCATCGAGGCCGATGCTCCCGCGACCCCCGAGCGGCTGGAGCAGATCCGGAGCGCGCTTCAGGGAACAGATCTGCTCTACGCTGGCGGCCATTCGGGCATCCAGCAGCTGGCCGACGTCGCGGCGGTCGAGTCGCTCGCCAACTCGGTCGCTTCCCTCGGAGGCCGGTTCGTGCTGGTCTCCGGGCGCTTCAATACTCTGGATGAATACCGGGCCGGGGCCGAGACTCTGAACCGGGCCGGGGCGCGCTGCCAGGAGGCGGGCGTCCGCCTCTGCTATCACAACCACGCCTGGGAGTTCAGCCAAACCGACGGCAGGCGGCCGATTGACCTGTTGATCGCGGAGACCGATCCGGACATGGTGGGCTTCTGTCCGGACGTATACTGGGTGCACGTGGGTGGCGATGACCCGGCCGACTTCATATCCCGCCACCGGGATCGCTGCCCTTACTTCCATTTCAAGGACGGCCTCGGCGGAGACCAGATGCGCGAGTTCCGAGAGTTGGGCCGCGGCTGCATGGACCTAAAGGCCGCGCTCGACGCCGCGCTGAGCGTCCGCCCGGAATGGATCGTCGTCGAGCAAGACTCGACCAGGGGCGACCCCGCCGTGTCGTCCCGGATCAGCCGGGAGTACCTCAAATCCCTCGGCGTGTGAGGGCGCGACCCAAGAACACCAACGCTGTCTTCTGAAAAGCGACAGACGCGCTTGACCTACTCGGGG
>CP070816.1:997935-1013552 GCA_020344235.1 Armatimonadota bacterium | reverse complement strand
TCGTCCACGAGCGAGGCGAGGGCCGCGATATCGGCGCGAGGAAGCTGCTCGGAGTAGACCAGCAGGTAGAGCTGCCACAGGTCGGTGATGCCCAGCTTGGCAAGCAGCTTGTCGGTCAGCGCGGTCGGCCCGCCGCGGCCGTCCCAATGACGACAAGCGGCGGCGATGGCGCGGCGAGCAATCCAGAAGCCGCCGCCCTCATCACCGAGCAGGTAGGCCCAGCCGCTGGCCTCGGCGCGCCGGCCCCGCGCGTTCTCTCCGTAGGTGATGGTGCCGGTTCCTGCGATCACCACCACTCCCGGCCGGCCTGCGGTGACGGAAGCAAGGGCGTTGACTTTGTCATTCTCCATTCGGAATCGCCTGGCAGAAATGCAGTCTTGCACGGCGCGGAGGGTCTGCTGGTTCGCGCCGGTCATGCCCAGGAAAGCCGCGTCGAAGGTGACGTCCTTCAAGCTCGCGGTGCGCAGGGCCCCGGATACGCTCTTGGTGACGGCGCGCCTGGCACGTTTCACTCCGCCCGGCTCCCAGACATGATTTGCGGGCCCGCCGCGGCCGACACCTAGCAGCACGCCGGCGAGATCGCACACTGCGGCCGTGGTGGAGGTTTGGCCGCCGTCAACTCCCAAGACGTATCCGGGCATGGTGTCCTCGCGCCGATTTTGTTCGCCGCGGCCGCCTGCGGCCCCTGGACGCTCGTTATTTGCGTCGCGTGAGAGGCCGTGATAGAATGCTGCCCGCCTGTGCCGGTCCGGTCGCCTGGCGCGGGCTGGCTCGCAGGAGTGCGATGCCGGGCAGGGGGCTGATGGCGGATCGCTCAGACAGAGTGCTATTCCTGGTGGTGGTCGCGGCTGTGACGGCGGCTGTCATCTTGGCCGTGGGGAGAGCGCGGATCGAGCAGGGCAACCGCACGGTGGATATCATCGTGGATGGGGATGACGCGCGCCAGGTCGCGCTGGCGGCGGGGGCGCCTTTGCCGGAGGTTCTGGCTCGGCTGCGGGATGCGGGGGCGGGCGCGCTGGCAGTGCGAGAGGTAACCATCGGCGAGCTGGCCCGGGCGGGGCGGGTGGATGCCATCTCCGGGTTGGGACAGACTGGCCTTCTCGCCCCTGACACGAGCTTGGGTCCGGTTCTCGGCGCGGCTGTGAAAGCGCGTCTGCCGCACGCGGAGGTACGGACCGCCGCGATAGGGATCGCCGTGGGTGCGCCCATGGAGCAGCTCGAAGGGGTGCCGGTGCTGCTGCGGCCCGAGGATCTGCGGGCGGCGCGCGATGCTAAACTGCGCGTGGTCGCCAGGCTGCTGAACTTTCCCGCGGTGTCGGCTGAGGCCATCGCGGCCGCGGCGGCGGAGGCGCAGGCCGCCGGCGCGCGGCTGGTGGTGTTCGGGGAGGAGGAGGTGCTGGGGTATGACGGCCTGCTGAGGGAGACGGCGGAGGCGTTCCGGCGGCACGCGCTGCTCTACGGGTTCGTCGAGATGGCCGGCCAGCAAGGGGATACGAGCCTTGCCCGGCGGCTCTCTGACCGGCTCGTCCGCGTCCACAGCATCAGCGATTCCGACATGCTCACCATCTCTCCCGAGGTCGCCGCGGCCCGCTACGCGCGGGCGGCGCGGGAGCGCAACATCCGCGCCTGCTACGTGCGCCTGATGGTCAGGGGCAGCCGCGATCCGGCTGCGACAAATGCGAGCTATGTCCGCGGCATCGCAAATGCGCTCCGCAGGGACGGGTTCGAGATCGGGCCGCCGGCCCCGCTGAGCGCGCCGACGGACTGGCCGCCGAGATTGCTTCGCATAGTGGTCGCGCTGGGTCTGCCGGCCGGCCTGGTCTTGCTGGTGCGGAGGTTCGTCCCGGTTTCCGCAGGGTGGGCGTGGCTGATGTTGGCAATCGTGATCGCCGGCGGGGCCGGGCTTCGGGCGGCTGCACCCGGGGTGATGGTGGCTGTCGGAGGCCTGGCGGCGGCCGTGGTCTTTCCTTCGCTCGGGCTGGTGTGGGTGCTTCAGGCCGCCCGCGGGTCGGGAGCGCGTTCGTCGCTGTCGCGGGTCATCGGAGGAGGGCTCTGGGGACTGATATCCGCGTCGGCCGCGTCGGCCGCGGGCGCAATGATGATCGTCGGCCTGTATTCGCGCGTGCCCTACCTTTCAGGAATCTACCTTTTCACGGGCGTGAAGGCGGCCTACCTCGCGCCCCTGGCCCTGATCGCGGCGGCGATCATCGCAGATGTGCCGGGCCGGGTCGAGCCTCTGTTGCTCTGGTGGACGCGTCTCCGGCTGCGATTGGGCGATTTCTTCTCCCGGCCGGTGCTGGTTATTGAGGCGCTGGCAGTGGTGGCGGCCCTTGTGGCGATTGCGTTTGCACTCAGTCGCACGGGCAATCAGCCGGTGGTCGCGCCGTCCGGGACCGAGATCAAGCTGCGCGGGGCGCTGGAATCACTGCTCGCGGTGCGGCCGCGCACCAAGGAGCTGCTCCTGGGCCATCCGGCGCTGATGGCGGCAGTGGCGCTGGCGCTGCGAAATCGCCGGACGTGGCTGCCTCTGGCAGCAGTGCTGGCAGGGGTCGGACAGGTCTCTCTCGTGAACACGTATTGCCACCTTCACACGCCGCTGGCCATCAGCCTGGTGCGCACTGGACTCGGGCTGTGGATCGGAGCGCTGGTGGGGGTGGTGGTGGTTGTCGTCTGGCGTCTCATCTTCGACCCTCCCCCCCGCGAAGCAGGCCCATGAGCGCGACTCCTCGCGTGTTGGTATCCGGGTACTACGGATTCGGCAACGCGGGAGATGAGGCAATCCTGGCGGGCCTGGCGGAAGGGTTCGGGGAGGCTGCGCCCGGGGTCGAGCTGACGGTGTTGTCGGGGGACCCCGCGGCGACGGAGCTGGAGCATGGGGTGCGCGCGGCGCCGCGCGGTTTGGCGAGTGCGTATCGCTTGGCGCGGGAGTGGGACCTGCTGATAAGCGGGGGCGGCGGCCTGCTCCAGGATGTCACTAGCTGGCGGTCGCCGCTCTATTACCTGGGCCTGATAAGGCTGGCGGGCGCGGCAGGGATTCCCGTGGCATGTGTGGGGCATGGCGTCGGTCCGCTGCGCCGCGCCCTCATACGCAGCCTGACTCAACGCACGCTGTCGGAGGTGGGCGTGCTGGCGGTACGCGACCGGGTATCGGAGCGCACGCTGAGGGAGTTGGGGGTGACGCGGGACGTCGAGGTGACGGCGGACCTAGCGTTCCTGCTCCCGAGGCCGACGGAGGAGGCGGTGGAGCTGGCGCGGGGGAAGGCAGGGCTGGCGTGGGATGAGCGGCCAAGGGCCCTTCTCGCGCTGCGGCCGCCGGCGGTGGGAGCATGCGAGGGCGATCTGGCGCCGGACCTCGCGGGGGCGATTGGCGGCGCATGCGACCGGGTTGGGCTGCGACCGGTGCTCGTGGCAATGCAGCCGGCGCGCGATAGCGCTTTCGCAGAGCGCGTTGCTGAGGGCATGTCTTGTGAAGCTGACGTGGTTGCGCCGGGGATGTCGGCCCGGGAGCTGCTGGCGCTGACGGCGGGCTGTGATCTGGTGATCGCGATGCGGCTGCACGCGCTGATCTTCGCGGCCATCTGCGGCATTCCGCCGGTGGCGATCTCTTACGATGCGAAGGTGGACGCGCTGATGGAGCAGCTCGGCGGGGAGCCGGCGACGTCGACCAACCGGTTCGATGCAGATGCCCTAGCCCGCGCGGTGTGTGACGCGTGGGAGGCGCGTATGGAGGTCTCCGCCGATCTCCATGCCCGGGCGAGGGGGCTTCGCGAGGCCGCTCAGGAGAATGTTGACCTGGCGTTGGGGCTGCTCCACGACCGCGGTGGAGGGGGACCGCGCCACTGAGGAGGCCCCGCGGCCCGACGGGGAGCGGGAAAAAGACCGCGCCGAGGAGAACTCCTGGGCGCGGCTGCGCGTCTAAGCATTACTGCAAGGACCCTGCGACCTGAGGGAGAGGAGCAGAAGAAAAGAGTCGGGGCACCCCGCAGCTGGACCTCTCGACGTGCGCCGACCTCCTCTCCCTCCGTCTTACTCCACTTCGCTCGTCGCCCCCGTCGCGCGCGCTGGCGCCGGTGGCGCGGCTACCGGCGTTCTGCTAGAATCCAGCGGCGCACTTACCAGTTGGTGCCGGCATCGGTGGAGCTGATGAGCCCGACGAGCAGGGTGGTGTTCCTCATTGCGATTGCCGCGGCGACGGCGCTGGGGTCTGCGCGGGGCCCGGCAGCGGGGGCATACGCCGATGCGGGTGGGTTGCGGGAGATCTTCCGCATCCGGCTGGTCAATGACTACGGGGGTGAGGTATCTGTCAGCCGCGACGCGGGTAGATCGTGGCAGGCAGTGGGGCAAGTGCTGCGTTACACGACGAAGGTGAACCGCAGGGGATTCACGGCCAGCAAGTGGGTTTCCCCGGGCCGCGTGGCGGCGGCGGCGGTCAACGCAATCCACGTGAGCGTCGGGTACAACCCCGAGGAGGACCGCGGGGTGGTCTTCTCGGTGCTCCCCCGGGAGTTCTTGGCGCCCCCCGCGGCCTACCATTCATTTCTCAGCCCCAACTCCTCGATCTACACCGACCTGGCGGCCGGCGAACGGATCTTCGGCGGCGGGGAGGCGCCGCTGGTGGGAAGCAGCGTTTTTCTCGAAGAGGGAGATGGTTCGCTGTCCGCGCTGACCGATGGGTATGTGCCGGCGCGGGGGGACGCGCTGGTGATCGTGGTTGCCTTGCCCGAGCGTTACCCCATTGCGGCGAGCTTCGAGAACGCGGAGGGAGGAGCGGTAACCCTCGAATACGGGGACGGCTCACAGCGTCTTCTGGGGTGGGTTATCCGGCCGGCACGTGGTATCGGCCGGTTCGCCGGATCGCGCTACGCGGCGATGGGGCGCATCCGCGCAGGACACGCGGGAGTGGTGGATGTCTCCACCTCGCCGCTTGGATTCCTCGGCGCCTTTCAGATTATCCCGGTGGGGCATGCGCTCAGCCCGGAGATGGGGGCGGCATGGAGTCTCACACAATGGATGATAGTGGGCCCGGTGGCCGAGGATTCTCCTCTGTGGGAGGGGTTGATGCCGCTCTTCTACCAGCATATTCGTCCGGACTACCGCGCCGGGGACCTTCGTGCGGCCGACTGGAAGGAGCGGCTGCTCTCCCGATTTCTGGTGGAGGCCGACTTCGGGTACGGGTGGCGGCCGCTGTGGGCTCCGAGGCTGGCACCCGATGCGACCGTGCCGCTGCCCGATTGGGCCCACCACGCGCTGGAGGAGGCGAGGCGGATTCGCATCCTTTTCCCGCTGACCGCGCGGGGTGGCCCGCGTGAGGCAAGCGCGTTCTTTGCGGGCGCCCAGGAACAGGGGACCCGGCGGGGGCGTCCGTGAGGGCCGCGGACGCCCGACCGCCGGGACACGCGAAAAAGGGGCTCTCGCGAGAGGCCCCTTCGTGAGCGGTCTTTCGGTTCGGAAGCCCAATTGCGCTCTGCCGTTCCGCCCGCCCGCTTTGTCCTTCAGTTAGCGCGCCCGCCCGACCCGGCCGACTGATGCAGCCGGCCTAGAAGTCCACGCCGGGCTCCCCCGCTACCGCCAAGAGCTTATCCTCAGTGGCTGCCTGCTCGCCGGGCGACACGGAAACGGGGAGACGAACGTCGAATCTGGTGGCGGCGCCAGGTTCGCAGACTGCTTCGATCCTTCCGCCGCGGCTGTGGATGATCCGCTCGACGCCGGCCAGCCCCGGACCTACCTCGGACGCCGTTATCTCCGGCGGTTCGAGGTTTGCAAGTTCGTCCCCTGGAGCCCCGGAGATAGGCGCCGCGCTGCTGGCTTCGATCTGCAGGCTGACCCAACCGGCCTCGGGGGCGGCCGTGCGGATTTCAAGCCGGCCGCCTCCCCTGACCGCTTGGGAGGCGTTGACCAGCAGATTGACGCAGACTCGCTGCAGTTCGAAAGAATGGCCGAGAGCGCGGGGCAGTTCGCCGTAGGATTCGGCGATATCGAGGCCGGAAGCTTGGAACTCCTGCCGCAGTAGATCGAGCGCCTGACAGACGATCTCGTTTAGGTCGAGCGACTGCAGGGGTTCGTTTTCCGAGCGGCGGGACAGAGTGAGGAAACCCTTGAGAGTCTCTCCCATGTCGAGCGCACGCCGGCGGATCGCCTGCAGGTCCTCGCGGACAGCTTCCTCAGGCCGGTCTTTGCTCTCCAAGAGGGAATTGGTGCGGGCCACGACGGCGGCGAGAGGGTTATTGATAACATGTGCGACTCCGGTTGCGAGCGTGCCCAGGCTGGCCAGGCGCTCCGACTGGACTAGCTGAGACTGGGTGGCGCGGAGATCCTCGAGGAGGGTTGCGAGCCGATCGAGCTGCTTTTGGTTTTCGGCATAGCGGTGGGCCTTCTCCAGGGCGATGGAGGCCTGGTTGGCGAACGAGTCGAGAGCTTCCACGATCTGGCGGGAGAATGGCTGATGAGGCCGCAGCCGGCCGACCAGCAGGGCGCCGACGACGTTATCGGCGGCGACCAGCGGGGCCGCCGCCAGCGATGCCAGGTTCTCCCAAGCAAGATCCGGGCGGTCGAGTTCCTGGGGGAGGTCCTCCGGGCTGAGGTAGACCTGTTTGCCAGTGTCAATGGTCATCGCGGCGGCCCGCCGCGTGAGTTCCATCTGCAAGCCCCCTTGATGGACAGCCGCCAGTCGCAGGTGGGGGCTCCTATCTTCTGTCAGCATGACTGCGGCGCAATCGGACTGCGTGACTTCGGCGGCGGTGTGTACGATGAGGTCGAGCAAGCGGGGAAGGTTGAACTCGGTTATGAGGCTGTGGCTGAGCTGGGACCAGGTGTCGAGCTGCTGGTTGCGCTGGGCCAGGATGTGGGCGCTGGTATCGAGGGCTCGGACGAGCTCCCGGTTCTGGTTGCGTACCATCACCAGCTTCTCGTAGAAGTACGCGCAGACCAGGAAGACGACTCCCAGCAAGGCGGCGGAGGCGCCGTAGCTGTCGAGCAGACCGGCAAGCCTGGCGGTCATGCCGGACAGCAAGCGCTCGACGGTGACCGATGTGGCATCGAGCACGAACAGCGCGAGGGTGACGAGCAGGAGCAGGAGCAGGGCAAGCAGCCACAACCTCTGTTGGGCTCGCTCGATCCGGCGGAGCGAGTCCATGGTGGTGCCCGGCGGTGCTGCCCGGCGGGTCCGATCCGGCTGTCTCGTCATCTAGGCGACCCCTCCAAATGACAAGTGAATTCGGCTCGCTCCCAAGCGGAAAGGCTTCTCTGAGATGTCAGCGCGGATCCACAAGGCGCAGCCGGTGCGGCCCTGCAGCACAGCTTATGCCAAGAGCTTTGTTCCATAGTTGGGCGCAAAGCGTGAGGCCGTCTGCTGGGTGAGATGGCGATCCCGTTCGAACCTCGGGAGCCTGCCCGGGAATATGGAATAAGCAAGCGGGGAGAAACGCCGAACGCCAAGGGCGCGGAGGGAAGGCCGTGGCGTCGCTGCAGCTATTGGTGGCCGAAGATGACGAGGCGGTGCGAAGGGCCCTCGTCCATATGCTGGAATCTCTGGGACATGAGGTAGTGGCCCAGGCGTGCGACGGCCGGGAGGCGGTTCGGCTTGCGAGGCTCAGATCCCCGGACCTGCTGTTGCTCGACATCCGCATGCCCCATATGGACGGGCTGGAAGCGGCGAAGGCCATCACCGAGGACCAGCTGCTTCCGATTGTCATCATCACGGCGCACACGGACCAGGGCCTCATCCAGCAGGCCTCCGAGGTGGGGGCCTTCAGCTACCTGGTGAAGCCGGTGACGCAAGAGCGGCTGGCGGCGGCGATTGCCACTGCGCAAGCGCGGTTCTCGGACCTGCAGGTGTTGAGGGATGAGGTGGGAGATCTGCAGCACGCCCTCGAATCGCGCAAGCTGGTGGAGCGCGCGAAGGGGATCATCATGCGCGACATGGGCGTGGGCGAGCAGGACGCGTATCGCTGGCTGAGATTGACCAGCAGCCGCTCCAATCAGAAGCTCGCCGACGTCGCGCGGCGCATCGTCGCTCTCGACTCACCGCCTCGCCGCTGACGGCCGGCGGCGAACCCCTCGGCGAATCCCGTTTCCAGCGCGGGAGTCGTTCTCGTTGTCGGCGCTCGCGCGCGATGGCGCGGATCGGCCTGATCGCGGCTGGGCCGGGGATGACCGCGCGGATTTCGCTTGATTTCCTCTCTAGATATGCCTAGGAGCCGATAGGCGAAGCCGGCCCTGTTGACAGGCATGCAGAGTGGTGCTAACATGTAGATGCTGTGTTGTCAAGGACCCGGTGAGGGTGCCTTGAGCGTTTGTTTGAGATGGCGGGACAGGAGCATGGTGACGCTATGCTGGCGGCTCTCGAGTGCACTGGCGAGCAGAGAGGGCGCGTGCCGCGATTCGGTTGTTGGGCGACATTTCGGAGAGGCGTTTCCTCCCGCATGGGGGGGGCGCCTCTTATCGTTTCAGGTGTGCTCAGATCGGGCCCATTCATGGGTTCGGTGCAACGCTCGGAGTTCATGAGCTAACTGAGAGGCCTGAAGGCTGGAATCCGACGGGAGGTCCGACCTCTTGGAGGTCGGGGAGCCGACCGGGGAGCGGAAAGGAGGTGACGAGAGGGCCGCTGAGCGCCGAGACGTTGTGTCGAGACAATCAAGCATAAAGAATCGCCCATTCTGTCTGGGAGGTGAAGCGCCCATTATGATGAGACGACGGAAGGGATTCACGCTGATTGAGCTGTTGGTTGTTATCGCGATCATCGGGATTCTCGCGGCGATGGTGTTCCCGGTCTTCGCACGAGCACGAGAGTCGGCTCGCAAGGCCGTATGTCTGTCGAATGTGAAGAACATTGCGCTGGCTATTCAGATGTATCTGGCGGACAACAATGACACCCTGCCCCCCGACGAGCACGGGAAGGCTGCTATCGAGTACTTCGACCTAAAGCCGGGCGGGTTCACGGGGGAGAAGGATTCTCCGTGCAACCGCGCTCGCCAGGCGAATCCGTACCTGCGCTGGCCGGTCGTCCTGGACGAGTACGTGAAGAATCGTGACGTATGGCGCTGCCCGAGCGCGAAGGTGACGGGTGGCGCCCGCCACATGGTTCCCTTGCCGGACTACCTGACCTACTGGCAGACCACCCAAGGCGAGTGGGGTAGAGGAATGGACTGCGGCCCGTGTTACCTGGCGTGGCCAAGTGGCTGGGGCGGGACAGTCACCGACTCCATCGCCCAGGAGAGGCTAGCGGTCAACTGGATGGGCATGGACGTGAGCATCAAGGCCTTCGAGCAGGGCATCGGCACCCTCTCGTGGGCGGGCCTCAAGCTGGTATCGGTTGATGATCCTGTCAGCTACGTAATCTGCGGTGACATGGGTGTTCAGACCGATGACTCGTCCTGGGGCATGCTCGCGTACCCGGACCTGTGCTGCCTGGAGTGCAGCACGGCCTGCGGTTGGGCCGACTGGGAGTACTGCACGTGGGCGGCCGACTGCGGCCTTTACTACACGGCGCCGAATGACGGCTCGTTCATCACAAATCCTGAGCTGCGGAAGCCGTTCGCTCGCCATCTTGGAGGCACGAACCTCGGATTCCTGGACGGGCACGCCCAGTGGATCAACTCTCAGATGCTGATCAACAAGGCCGGAGAGGGCGATCTAGAGGGCGCCGACTTCTGGGGTCCGACTTCGGAGGATCCGTATAGCGAATCCTGCTTTCCGACGGACGGCAGATGGATCTACTGAGGTAAGGTCTGACTGTTCAAGATCTTGCGCGCAGCAAGATAGCCGTTCGGTTACGGGCGGAACGCCCATCTGGGCGTTCCGCCCCGCTTTCGAGGCCTGAGAAAAGGCGGCAAGCCGCCCACAGGCGGCAAGCCACACTATCCGTACGTCGGCGTCATATGGGGGGGTGTGGATTGACAAGACGAGCAGCAATATGCTATACTCGCGGCGCTATGGGGGTAGAATGGCCGATAGGAGCACAGGTGGCGCTTCCCTTGGAGGCGTGAGGAGCGGCCCCAGGGTGTAACGACGATGTGGGGAACGTGCGCTACAGTTCAGGGGAGACAGAGGGACGAGGCGGCCCTCCCGCGTTCGCTACGCCCGGTCAGCCGGCCTGCCGGGTGTTGTCTTGCGCCGGATCGTGTGGCGTCCTGCTACACCGGACGGCGCGCGCTTTCTCTTACCTCCAGCTGGGCACACCAATGCGCGCCACCTAAGAGTCTGCCAATGTCTCGTTCTAACGGAGCAAGCCCCAAAACCAGCAAGACGCGCCGAGAAGCGACTACCCCGCGGACCAGGACGGACTTGCATCCGAGCTGGCACCGGCTGATCGCGTTCTGTAAGGCGAATCCCTTCTGCCGACTGGAGAAGCTGGATATTCGCGACGGGCTGCCAGTGTCAGCGGACAAGGCCACAAATCATCTCCGGTTTGATGGCAATCAGGCTGGGCGGAGAAAGGCGGAGAAAGAGTAGAGACGGTCTGAACTTGTAAACTCTCGCCTACTCAGGGACGAGCGGCGAGCCCTTTGGTGCGAAAGCACCAGGGCTCGCCTTTCTTTCGAGAGCCATTTGACCGAGGGATGGTTGCAGCCGGTCCGCCGACGGGAGATGCAGGGCCCGCGGGGCACTCACTCTGGTGAGGGTGAGTGCGGGCGCTCGACGAGGAGGTCGGACAGCCGGTGGCCGGCCTGGCTGGCGGCTTGACATGGCTGATGCTGGTGCGAACGGCGCTGGAGCAAGCGGGTGGATGAACCCAGCGCCTGCAGGGATAGCGAAATCGCCGAGCTTGCGGACGCGGTCTTAGACGGGAGTAGGGCTTGTGTCCCCAAGCCGGCGCGAGACGGCAGGTAAGAAAGGAGGTGAAGTATCGGAGCTGTCGGCGGCTCAGGACTCATAGCTGAGCGCCGAGACGTGTGTCGTGCGAATCAAGCAGAAGAAGCATCCATCTCATGTAGGAGGTGAAGCACCCAATATGATGAGAGGACGGAAGGGATTCACGCTGATTGAGCTGTTGGTTGTTATCGCGATCATCGGGATTCTCGCGGCGATGGTGTTCCCGGTCTTCGCACGGGCACGAGAGTCGGCCAGGAAGGCCGTTTGTCTGTCCAATGTGAAGAATATCGCCCTGGCTATTCAGATGTATATGGCGGACAACAACGACGTGTTGCCGCCGGACGAGTGCAACAGGGAGGCGATTAACTACTTCAAGACGGTGCCGGGCGGCCACCCAAGCCGCAGCTACGACATGGACGATCCAGCCGATCGCTGCAACCGGGACATACAGGCCAACCCTTACTTGCGCTGGCCGGTGATCTTGGATGAGTATACCAAGAACCGCGACGTGTATGTTTGTCCGAGCGCCAGGGTCTTCAACGGGGCAGCCTGGATCTGTCCCGGTCCCAACTACCTCGATTACTACGTCGCCTACCAGGGCGACTGGGGCAAGAACAGCGACGACCGCGCCGATGGTCCCTGCTATCCGGCCTTTCCGCCGGGATGGGGCGGCGCTGTGACCGACTCCTTCGCCCAGGAGAAGCTGGCTCAGGACATGGGTCGGGACGCGGTCAACAAGGTGTTCGCCCAGAGCGTAGGGATCAACGGTGGGATTCCGGGCCTCAAGCTCGTGGCGGTGGATGACCCGGTCAACTACTACATCTGCGGTGACTCCGGCGTGCAGAACGACGTGAACGGGCTGGGTATTGCTACCTACCCTGACCTCTGCGCGCTCGAGTGCAGCAGCACGTGTGGTTGGGCCGACTGGGACTACTGCACCTGGGCGGCCGACTGCGGCCTGTACTGGCACGCCCCCAACGACGGTTCCTTCCTGGCCAACCCCGAGCTGCGAAAGGAGTTTGCCCGCCACCTCGGCGGCGTCAACTGTGGGTTCCTGGACGGACACGCGCAGTGGATCCATTCGGATCTGCTGATCAAGAAAGTTGCTGACGGCGACATCGAAGGACTCGACGCGTGGGGTCCGAACTCGCAAGACCCGTGGGACGGCTCCTGCTATCCGGCAGGCGGCGTCTATCTGTTCTAGGATTCGAACTGTCTAAGATCTTGCGCGCAGCAAGATAGCCGTTCGGTTACGGGCGGAGCGCCCATCTGGGCGCTTCTGGGCGCTCCGCCCGTCCTCTGAAGCGCCGCGCGGACGCGGCGACCACCCCCCGCAGGCAGAAAGCTGGACTATCCCCTCTCGGCCTCAGCGGCCTATGAGCGTTTGTCGCTGGTGAGTGGGTGGACTGGCTTTTCCGAGATGAGCGGAACGGCGGGATGGTTCGCCTCCCCCTACCCCGAAGGTCGCTACCACGCCAAGGCTTCGTGGGGCAAGGAGTCGGCGGTAGGGTTGCGGAGAGGTGGGGGAGGGATGGGGCGAGAATGTGGAGAGGGGCGAGAGCTGGGTGTGGAGGAAAGGATGCGTTGGGTTGAGACGGGCTTATGCGTATATGACGCTGATGGTAGTCTGCTGGGCGGTTTCGCCGGCTATCTTGAAGGCGCTGCTGCAGGCGGAGGGGGAGGGGAGACGGTTGACGCCTCTGGAGGTGGCGTTCTGGGCGGTGCTGCTTGGGTGGGTGGCGCTCGGCGCGGTGATCGCGGCGCGGGGGAGGTTGGGGAGGGTGCGGGAGGTGTCGGGACGGGGGTGGGTGGTGCTGGTGTTGATGGGGTTTTTCGGGTGGTCGGGGTATGAGGTGGCGCTGATTGTGGCGTTCGCGCATCTGCCGCTGCCAGATGCGATCGTGATCAACTATCTGCATCCGGTGTTCGTGGTGGTGTTTCAGGGCGCGATGTTCGGGAGTGTGGTGCGGCTGGTGTCGGGGTGGGAGCGGGCTCCGGAGGTGAAGGGGGAGCGGAACCTGGTGCGGATCGTAGTGGGGCTGGGCCTGTGTCTGCTAGGGGTAGCGGTGATCGCGACGGAGGGGAGGCTGGTGGCGCTTGGGGGAGCGCGGTCCACGGTGGGAGCGGCGGTGGCGCTGTTCGCGGCGGTTGCTTGGGGGGTGTATTCGAATCTGGGGCGGTTTGTTGCTATGCGGCCGGGGTGTGAGGCGCGGGGGATGGGGGATGTGCAGACTTGGCTGGCAATGACGTTTGGGGTGGTGATGATGGGGCTGGTGCTGCTGGCGCGGGGAGGGACGGAAACGCCGACGGGGTACCAGGCGGCAATCTACCTGGGAGGATGGGGGCCGGCTCGCGTGGCGGCGTGGGTGTTGATGGCGATCAGCGGGGTGGTAGTTTACTGTGGGGGGTTCACGCTGTGGCTGGTGGCGCTGGAGCTGGCGGCGCGGGAGGGGCAGGAGCATAAGCTGCCGCCGCTGACCTATGCGACGCCGGCGCTGGCAGTGGCTCTGGGATGTCTGCTGCTTCGTGAGCCGTTCGGGCCGGGGTTCTGGGAGGGGGCGGGATTGGTGGCGGCGGGGAATGTAATCAATGTGTGGCCGGGGAAGGGTGGGGTGAGAGGATGAAAGGTGTGGCAATAGGCTGGGGAGGGAGAAGTGCTGGAGGGTGGGTAAACTGGTTCGGCCTGCCGAGCGGGGCGGCGGGCGGGAGGTAACGCGGTAAATGATGAGAGCCGGGTTGATGCTGCGCAAGCTGGGAGTGCTGGTAGGTTGGGTGGCGGGGATGTGGGTGAGCGGCGTCGGGGAGTGCGCGGGTGATCAGGTGATACGGGTGGGGCTGACCTATGGCCAGGCGCCGGGGTCGGTGGCGATTTCAGGGAAAGGGGACTGGCGGGCGCGGAAGTTCAGAGAGAAGCTCGACGGGACGGCGCGGATAACGGCGGGGAGGGGGGAGCTGGTGCTGGAGATAGAGGATCGGCATGGGGGAGTCGGGCCGTGGATTGAGTTTGGGGCGGCCGACGAGCGGAAGGCGCTGAAGCTGGACGGTCGGAGGTATCTGGGGAGGCTGAGGGTGGAACTGGCCGACGGCGGGGGGTTGAAGGTGATCAACACGGTGGGAGTGGAGGACTATGTGCGGGGGGTGGTGCCGAACGAGATGTTTGCGCATTCGGAGGCATTCAAGGTGCAGGCGGTGGTGGCGCGGACGTATGCGCTGTATGTTCGGGACATAGAGAAGAAGCACGAAGCGGAAGGGTTCGATATCTGCACCACGGGGCACTGCCAGGTGTACCGGGGGGTGGATTCGCAGATGGAATCGTCTGACCGGGCGGTGCGGGCGACGGAGGGAGAGGTGTTGACCTACGGGGGCAGGCCGATCTTCTCGGCCTATCATGCGAATGCGGGGGGGATGACGCAGTGGGTTGATGAGGCGTGGCCGGGGAGTGTAAGGAGGGATTTCCCGTATCTGAGGGCGGTGGCGTCTCCGTATGATGCGGAGGCGAGGAAGCTGCGGGGGTATGAGTGGTGCTATCGGTGGAAGCGGCGGGTGAAGGGTAGAGAGATCGAGGAGCGGCTAAGGGCGCGGGGCAAGCGGGTGGGCGATGTGCGTGCGCTGCTGGTGAGGAAGCGGACGAGCACGGGGCGGGTGGGGGAGATGGAGGTGGTGGGGACGAAGGGGCGGGCGAGGCTGGGGACGCCAGCGGAGGTGAAGCGGGCAGTGAGGACGCCGAGCGCGAACTTCGAGGTGGCCGGGGGAGGGGGAAGGTTTGAGCTGACGGGGTGGGGGAGGGGGCACGGAGTTGGGATGTCGCAGCACGGGGCGCTGGGGATGGCGAAGGCGGGGTACAAGTACCAGGATATCCTGGGTCATTTCTACTGGGGCGTGTCGCTGACGGAGGGTTACGGGGGAAGTAGGTCGCGAGCGCTGCGCGCGCCGGAGTTGAGGATGAAGAAGGCGGAGGTGGCCCCGATAATGGTGCCGAAGGGGCGGAGCTAGTAGGAGGGGTCGGGAGCAAGGCAGTGGAGGTGTCGCCCGCCGAGGTGTTGGCGGGCGATACTTTTTGGGGGGGAGCGGTGCGCGCGGGGCAGAGGGGAGTCAGGGTTCGCGGCGGCGGACGGCGATGAGCTGGGCGAGGATGCTGACGGCGATTTCCTCGACGGTTTCGGCGTTGATGTCGAGGCCGATGGGGGCGTGGAGGCGGGCGAGGTCGTCCTCGGAGAAGCCGCGGGCGCGCAGGCGGTCGAGGATGCGGGCCACCTTGCGCTTGCTGCCGATCATGCCGAGGTAGCGAGCGGGTGTGTGGAGGGCGTGGGCGACGACTTCCTCGTCCATCTCGTGCCCGCGGGTGACGGCGACGAGGTAGGTGTTGTCGTTGATGGAGAGTTGAGCAAAGGCCTCGGGCACGGAGGTGACGAGGATCCGGTCGGCGCCGGGGAAGCGCTGGGGGTTGGCGAATTCCTCGCGGTCGTCTGTGACGGTGACGCGGAAGCCGATGAGGTCGGCCATGTGTGCGAGGGAGAGGGAGATGTGGCCGGCGCCAAAGATGAGGAGGGAGGGGTGGGGGAGGAGGGGGTCCAAGTGGGCGAGGATGGGGTCTTCGATGAAGGCGGGTCGTTGCTCGGCGCGGGCCTGTCGGGCGAGATGGCGGAGTGTGTTATCGAGTGCGGGGTCTTCGGTTGTGCCGAGGAGGTCATCGTCTGAGGTGAGGGCGAGCTTGCGGGCCTGCTTCCCCCGGGGGAGGAGGGGGATGAGGACGATGCGGTCGCCGATCTGCTCGGCGCAAGCGGCGGCGGCGAAGATCTCGGGGGAGT
>CP070816.1:988993-997835 GCA_020344235.1 Armatimonadota bacterium | reverse complement strand
GCGGCCGGGTTTGTGATACAGCTATGGCTTACTCATCGGAAAGGCGCGCTGCTGCTGAATCTGCACTACACGGAGTGGTTTGCCAATCTCTTCTTTCAGGAACATGCGGCATTTCTGAACGGGGAGGAGCGCTTCAACCCGGCGGCTTCGCTCTGCTTTGCGCTCGGGGCTGCGTTCACGATCTTCCTTGCCGCGATGCGTCTACGGTTCTGGTGGTGGCCCTTCCACCCACTCGGGTTTGTGATGTGCGGCTCGTGGTCGCTGGTTGTCTACTGGTTCGCCATCTTCATCGCCTGGGTGCTCAAGACGCTAATCGTGCGCTACGGGGGGCTGTCCGGCTACACGCGAGCGCGGCCGTTCTTCCTGGGGCTGATCGTCGGGGAGATGAGCATAGCGGTGGTGCTCACGCTGCTCGATGCCATGTGGGGCATCCCCGCGCCGTATATACCGTTCGACTGAGGCGCCGCGGGGATACTCGATCCAAGCGACCCTCTCCTCGGATACAGGAGAGGGCCGCTGCAGTTCTGGCGACACGCACTTCGGGGATCCTGAGCTACTTGAGCTCCGCGGTTCCGCCGGCGTCCTCCAACGTCTTCTTGGCGGCCTCGGCATCCTCCTTGGACAGGCCCTCGTTCACTGGCTTGGGCACGCCCTCGACAAGCTCCTTAGCCTCCTTCAGACCCAGGCTGGTCAGCTCCCGCACCGCCTTGATGACTTGAATCTTCTTCTCTCCGAAGCTGGTCAGGATCACGTCGAATTGGGTCTGCTCTTCCTCCGCGGCCTCGCCGGCCGCGGTCCCGGCGGCCGCGACGGGCGCGGCCATCGCCATCGGGGTGACGCCGAACTCGTCCTGAATCATCTTCACGAGTTCGTTCAGGTCGCGAACGCTCTTCTCCTTGATCGCCTCGAGGATTTCCTCATTGCTCAAAGTTGCCATCGTTCTCCTCCAGAATGATTATGCCGACATCTCCAGCAGGTTCACGAAGGTGGCGCAGCTTCGGCTGTCTCTTCGCGCTGCTTGGCAAGAGCATCCAGCGTGAGCACAAAGTCGCGCGGCACAGCCTGGAGCACTCCCACGAGTTCGGTGAGCGGGCCCGAGAGAGAGGCCAGCAGCCTTGCCAGCAGGTCTCCGCGGGGTGGGAGTGAAGCAAGCTCGGCTACCTGATCGCCGTCCAGCATCTCGTCGTCCACCCACCCGCCCTTGAAGTCAAGCTGCTGATGTGTGCGCGCGAATGTCTGCATCTCTTTCAGCACCGGCATTGGGTCGTCAGAAACGAAGGTCACCGCCACCGGTCCCTCCATGTAATCGGAGAGGCCGGATCTCTCTCCCTCGCCCAACGCGCGCCGAAAGAGGGACTTCTTCACTACCCGCAACTGCCCGCCGGACCCCCTGATCGCGCGGCGGAGTTGGACCATGTCCTTGACGTCAAGGCCGCGGTAGCCCGAGATAACGAAATGGCGTGCTTCCCGCAGCAACTCCTCGAACTCTGCCACGAGTTCTTCCTTTTGCGCTTTCCGCATAAGCTCACCTCCCCTGCAAAAACATGCTTCCCCCGCCGAAGCGGGGGAAGCGGTCCAGCGCGGCCAGTGGCCGGTGACTTCCTTCTCCCTGCCTCGGCAGGCGTCCGCCTGAGGCGGACCTTAGGCTATTGCACCTGCTGTCTACGGCAATCTGCGTAGCCCGGGGCCGAGTCTACATCGCCTCTGCCAGCGCTTGGGCTGCGGACGGATCCACGAACACCGAAGGCCCCATGGTGGAGCTGACGGCGATCCGGCGCAGGTACTGCCCCTTTGCCGCGGCCGGTCGAGCCCGGAGTATGGCGCTCATCAGAACGGCGAAGTTCTCCGTCAACTGCTCGACCTCGAAAGAGGCACGGCCGATCGGAAGCTGGACCACCCCTGCCCTATCCATCCGGAATTGCACCCGTCCCCCTTTAAGATCGCGGATGATTGCGCCGATATCCTCTCCCACGGTTCCCGCCTTCGGATTGGGCATGCGCGGGCCGAGCCGCTTGCCGAGGCGGCCCACTATACGCATCATATCCCGAGCGGCAACCAGCAGGTCGAAGTCCTTCCAGCCCCCCTCGATCTTGGCGACCAGGTCTTCAGCTCCGACCACGTCGGCCCCCGCGGCCTCGGCCTGCTGGGCCGCCTCGCCTCTGGCGAAGGCGACGACTCGCGGCGATTTGCCCGTTCCGTGGGGCAGATTGACGATGCCGCGCACCATCTGCTCGCCGGCGCGTGAGTCCACGCCGAGCCGCACCGCGACTTCGACAGCCTCGTCGAACTTCGCGGTGGCCGTCTGCTTCACCAGCCGCATTGCCTCCTCCGGCGAGCAGAGCTGCTCCCGCTCGAGGGTGGCGGCCGCGGCCTGGTATCGTTTGCCGTGCCGTGCCATCATGCTATCCTTCAGCGACTTGAATGCCCATGCTGCGCGCAGTCCCTTCGATGATCTTCATTGCCGCCTCAACGTCGTTGGCGTTGAGGTCGCGCATCTTTATCTCGGCGATCTCGCGGACCTGCTCGGGGGTGACCTGGCCCACCGACTCGCGGCCCGCCTCGCCTGCTCCCTTTTCGAGCCCGGCGGCCTTGCGCAGCAACTGGGAAGCCGGCGGGGTTTTGAGATCGAAGGTGAAAGAGCGATCCTCGTAAATGGTGACCTCCACCGGCACGATTGATCCGACCTGAGAAGCAGTAGCGGCGTTATAGGCCTTGATCAACTCCATGAGGTTGATGCCGTGCGGAGCCAGCGAGGGCCCCACCGGGGGTCCCGTGGTAGCCTTGCCGGCCTCAATCTGCAGTTTAACGACCGCTCGCACCTTCTTGGCCATCGCTTCCCGCCTTCTCGGTTAGTCCAGTTTCTCGACGTCCGCGAAATCCACTTCCACTGGCGTCTCACGCCCGAAGATGGAGACTAGAACCCGAAGCTTCTCGCGTTTGAGATCAACTTCCACAACCCTACCATGAATGCCGTCGAAGGGCTCGGAGGTGATTCGCACCGTCTCGCTCTCCTGCCAGGCGGCCCGTAGCGGGGGCGCCTCTTCGCTCACCGTCGTCAGCAGCCGCTTCACTTCGTCCGGCTGGAGAGCCACCGGCTGTCGGTCGGGACCAACAAATCCGGTCACTCCGGTCGTGTCCCTCACCAGGTGGCGCGTCTGGTCGTCCAGCTCCATCTCGACGATGACGTAGCCGGGGAAGATCTTGTGTTTGCTCACCTGGCGGCGGCCGCGCCGCGTGCCGCGCAGCTCTTCCTCGGTCGGCACGAGGATACGGCCGATCCGATCCTGCAGCCCCGTGGATGCCGCGCGTCGTTCGATGCTGACCTTGACCTTATCTTCGTGGCCTGTGAACGTATGCACCACGTACCACTGCTTAGCCATACTTCTCTCAGCCGCACGCCCGCTATCTGAACAACGGCGTGGTAATCACAACGAGTATCCTATCCCACAAGAAAACGAACATCCCGACGACCACGACAACTGCCACCACCAGCCCGGTCATCTTTGCTACATCTTCCTGCGCGGGCCAGCTTACCTTCTGCAGCTCGAGCCAGGCGTCTCGGAAGAACCCTTTGAGCGCGGCCCATCGGCCGCTCCTGCCCGCGCCTGCACCTCGTTCCTGTGCGCCTGCTCTCACCCTGTCAATCCTCGTTCCGACCTGCTGATGGCTCCGGCTCTAGATCGGTCCAGTCCTCATGGGGGAACCGCACCGACCACGCCAATGGCAGGCCCGGCGGGATTCGAACCCACATCCTCCGGTTTTGGAGACCGGCGCTCTACCAGTTAGAGCTACGGGCCTGCGTTCCTGCGCGCGCCCTACCGCCCGGCCCGCGCTGTGAGTCCCGTTTCCCGGTGCTCGGTATGCTTGCGACAAGCCGGACAGTACTTGCGCAGCTTCATCCGGTCTGGATCATTGCGCTTGTTCTTGTAGCTCGTATAGTTCCGGTTGCGGCACTCGGTGCACGCCCACCAGAACCCTCGATCATGCATGCGTCCCTGCCGCGCCACGGGAGGGACTCCCTTCTGCCCCGAGGGGCCAAGACAAAGCGAGCCGGCGGCCTTACGTCCGTCCCGCTCGGCTCAGACATCTCTACGATGCCTGGTCACTGTAGCACATCCGCGTCGGCCCGTCAAGGCTGCGCCCATGGGGTTCGGCCGATCGGGCGCCCGACTTGCAGTCTCCGATCAGGTCGTTGCCGCGACGAGGTCGCGGTGCCCGATTGCCACCTTTTCGAATGCCCTGGCAATGTCTTTCATCTCCTCTTTCGAAGCAAGAAGCAGGCTGTGGAAGAGCCAGATCACCTGGTTGCACATCTCCTCCGCCGCCGGGCAGGAGACCTCCCGGTAGTTAATCGCGCCCCGGTAGTGGGCACACGAGATCGGGCACCCCCTCGGCTTGAAGCTCTGCTCCAGGAAGGCCGGAGTTTGGTAGACCGGCCGTTCGTATCCGGCCATGCAAGGGACCCCCTCTGCGCGAAGCGCCTCCATGAACCGCTCTCTGGTTATTCCGCCCAGTTCCTCGGAGCGGAGACGCACCGGATAGAGATGATAGGCGCGGCGATCTTCTTCCGCCGGCGGTGGGTCCAGGGGCTCCAGGCCGGGCAAAGGCGAGATTCTTCGTGTGAGGAACCGGCCGTTCTCCCACCGGCGCTGGGTCTCCGCTTCCAGATGAGCGAGGCGCGAGCGCAGCAGGGCTCCTTGCATCTCAGTCATGCGGAAGCTATACCCGAGAGTGTGGTGCTGGTAAAACGGCCCTCCTTCCACTCTGCCGCAGTTGCGCAGGGCAGCAGCGCGGGCCGCAATGCCGTTATCGTCAGTGAGGACGATGCCGCCCTCCCCCGCGCAGAGGTTCTTGCTGGCTTGGAAGCTGAAGGCGCCCGCGTCACCGATAGCCCCCACCTTCCGGCCACGCCGGACGCCGCCGTGGGCCTGCGCAGCGTCTTCGAGGATGGGGACACCATGGGCACCGGCTAGCTCGCGGAGGCGGTCAATGTCGGCGGGCAGCCCGGCGAGGTGCACCGGTATGACCGATCGCGTGCGATCGGTGATCAGACTCGCGACGGAATCGGGAGAGATGTTCATCGTCTTCGGCTCGACATCGGCGAAGACGGGGACAGCGTTGACCTGTATGACGCTCATGGCCGTCGCCTGGAAGGTATAGGCCGGCACGATCACCTCGTCTCCCGGGCCCACACCGAGAGCTTCCAAGGCCACCTGGAGCGCGGTGCTGCCGCTGTTGACCGCTATCCCGCGGCACGCATCCTGATAGGAGGCAAACTCCTCCTCGAACCTGCCGGTTTCCTCGCCTTCGTGCTGCCACCAGTGGCCGGTGCGGAGCGCTGCGGCCACAGCCTCGACATCTTGCTCCCGGACATCAGGCCAGGCAGGCCACGGTTCAGCGCGAATGGGCTCTCCTCCCAAGACTGCAAGTTTGCTCATGCCGACGACCTCGCCCCGGGCAGGTCTCGCAGCGTTTCCAGTGCCGCGGCCGCCACTATCTCCCCGGCCCCCGGGGACAAAGGGAGTGTCCCGTACCAGCGAAACGAATCCTCCACTTCGTAGCCACCTTCCTGGAACGCCTCCGCGGTCGGCACATACCCCGTGCAGCCGTTGGAGTAACCGAGCACCAAGGTGTGGCGAAACGGCGACCCGGCCTCAATCCGGCGAGCGAATTCCAGGAATACCTCTCCGGAGAGTGCCAACACCGCGAGCTCTCCGATCTGCATAGCATGGACTACAAACGGAAGGTTGTGTCCCTGGACATCCCGTTCCGCCAGGTCCTGCACCATTCCGGCATAGGCCACCTGAGTCTCGTGGGCTCGCAGCACATACGAATGAGCGCCCTTCTGTCGAGCGGCTTCCAGGGTCTTCTTCGCGCTCTCGAGACCAGCGCGCGCCTGGTCCGGTGGGGGCGGATCCTGCTGCGGAAGCTCGATACGCCGCAGGCGAACAGCGAGCGGCGTCCCCCGCAGTTGCTCCGCGCTGTCGAGGGCGACCAGTGCGGCGTCTCCTGCCTCTGCGCCCAGGCGGGCCACCTCCTCAAAGGAGCTGTCCCCGGCGTCGGGGTTGATCTGTCCGCAGCAGCCCTGGAGGAAGATGGGAATCGTGGGGGAGGGCAAGCGCGTCGCCACCCGCTCGCAGGCGACACCCATCCATTCGGAGGAGATCATGCGGTTCTCGCTGCCGAGCGTGGTACCGTGGCAGGCGTGGTGAAAGATCACGGCGGCCCGCTCTTCGTTGCCCGCGTCCACCCGAACGATCCGTATAGCATCATCGGCCGGGCCCTCCGGAAACCGGCCGAGCTTGATGTGACCGTCCTCGGTCCGCTCCCGACGATTGATACCGACTCGCAACGGCGCCTCGCCATAGCTGAGCGTCGCTGGCGCCAGCTTGGATGCAGCGACGGCGGCCGCATCTGAAGCGAGATCCGGCAGATCGTGCACATAGCTCTCATTCGGGAGACCCAGCCCGGTGAGTCTCGGCGATACTGCGGGGCCGGCGTGAGTATGGCTACAGTTCACGAGCACGTGGTCGGGGGGGAGATCGGCGACCTGCGCCACCGCCTTCCGAATGGCTGCATCAAGGGGAAAGTCAACGCCCAACAGGTCGAGCGCCACCAGTGCGAGACGACTTATCTCGTCGTCTAGTATCAGTGCGCGGCACCAGAGATCGTCATGCACGCCTTCCGACGGTCCCTCGCGAAAGGCGTACCCGGAGAGATCCACGCCCGGAAGCGGAGTGATCTTGACGCGGGCGGCGCCAGCTCGCAGCTTGGACACTCTGCCACCTCCGAAGCCACTGTCTTGGATGGCGCCGAGCCCGATAGGTCAATCGGCGAGCCAGCGCTCGAGTTTGTCCCTCAGCTCGGCGACGGAGAAGGGTTTCTTCACGTGCTCGACTGCTCCTGCGGAGAGACAGGCATTGAGGATCGAGCCCCCGGCCTGGCCGCTGACGATCACGACCTTGGTGCGCGAGTCCCGGCATAAGTCCTGGCAGACCAGGACCCCCGACATATCGGACCCAGGAAGCACAATATCCAGCAGCACCAAGTCCGGCCGCGTCTGATGTGCAATTTCGACGGCCGTGTCCCCGTCTGTGGCCTCCAATATCCGACACGGTATGTCCGAACCCCTGACCGCCGTCCTCAGCAGGGCCCGCGCGGGGGCCTCGTCGTCCACGATCAATACGGTCTTGTCGCCCGATGCGTCTTTCTCGCCTGTGGCCTCACCGGCATTCGTCATGGAATGTCTCCCAGTATGCCCCAATGTCCTATCAGCACAGCAGCGCAGAGAACGATCCCTACCATCAGCAGGCCACCGATCAGTGTCGCGCAACCGGCCCCGCCCGAAGGGCGATGGTAGATCTCGGAAAGTGGAGTGATCGGGCGATACGGGGGACGCGTCCCGCCGAGCTGGCGAAAGCGAGCAGAGAGTGCGTCCACCCGATCGTCCTCCGGCAAATAGTGATCCAGAAACGAGAACAGCTCTCCGGCCGCGCGCAGCATATCGTCGCGCTCTGCCGGTCGCTCTTCGGCCGCGTCGAGAAGTCGCTCTGCCGCGGGCAGGGCTTGCTCTACCAGCGTCCGACGGTGACTCCGCTCGATCTCCCCAAGCCCCGCTGCGAAGCGGTCGCCGCCGGCTTCGGGGCGCAGCCACAGCGCATCCTTGAACTTCTGCTCAGCAAGCTCCAGAGAGCGCAACTTCTCTATCACATTGCTGGCGCGGGCCGCTCGGCGCAGCTCGGCAACCGCGATCTGAACTGTCCTGCGGTACATCCGCCCCTCAGCCCAGCGGCGAATCATGCCTGGCCTCCGCGGAAAACATTCTCCCCGACGCCTCAAACCTCCTCGGCCCTACTGTCTTCGACGCTTCAGGCCGATCTCGATTGCCCCGGGGCTTGGCCCGCAGTGTATCGTTCCCAGAGAAGCTGGAACAGCAGGTCAGCTCCGGGAGATAGTATCACCTTGCAGTTCGGGTCTCCCGGCACGTGATCGGTGAACCCGTCCTCCGTGACCTCCAACCGCATCTCAACCCCCAATCCGAGCTTCTCGTGCAGGAGTACGCCGCAGGCGCGAGGGTCATGCAGGGTCGGATACTCGAACTCGCAGAGCGCAGTCAAGTCTATCAGCGCGTCGCAGATCGGGTTGCGCGCCACCGCCAACTGAGCCATCCGCCGCGGCGTCACCTGCAGCCCATTGGTGGCGTCAAGCGGCACGACCACCAGGTTGGCGCCGCACTTGAAGACCTTCTGCGACGCGCAGGCATCGTGCGCGATGTTATGCTCGGCCGACTTCGCGCCGTAGTCGTAGCCGTGCACGAGCGAGCCACCCATGAGGATCAATTGGCGCAGACGGCGGCCGAAGTCTGGATCCTGGTCGAGGGCCGCGCCCAGGTTCGTCAAGGGGCCGATCGCAAGCAGCACTATCTCACCGGGAGAGGCCGAGGCGCGTCGGACGAGCTCTGTTGCGGCCTCGTCGCCGATCACGCCGCGAGAGTGATGATCGCGTGCCCATTCAGCCTGTTTGGGTTCCGTGATGGGACCCGGGCCCGGCAAGCCGCGGTACACCGGAACATCCTCAAGCCCTCCCAGATCGAGGAGGCGCCGGGCGATGTTCGCCTTGGCGGCCAATCGCCCAGTGCTCATGGTCACCGCCTCCAGTTGCACTTCGGGCGAGCGCACGAGCAATGCCAGCGCGTAGGCATCGTCTACGTCGTCACCGATGTCAGTGTCGAGAATGACGCGGAGTTCAGCCATGTGGCGGGTTTCTTTCTTCAACATACACGGAAGCGGCGAGGCGCGGCCGCGTCCGGCCGCGCCGCCCAGACACCGGCGCAGTTATTACG
>CP070816.1:984455-988893 GCA_020344235.1 Armatimonadota bacterium | reverse complement strand
GCCCATAGCCTCACTGCACAACCCAATACTCAGATTCACCGAGACCACAGGCAATCCAGAGAAGCCTGTGGTCTCCTGCTTTCCATGAGGAGGGCGAGGATGGCTCAAGCACACGTGCGATTGCGGCCGATCACGGAGGCCGATCTGCCGGATTACGTGGAGTGGCTCAATGATCCGGAGGTCACGGAGTTCACGCAGGTAGAGGGTCCATGCACGCTCGAAGGCGAGCGGGAGTGGTTCCAGCGCGTCACCGCTCCGGACTCGCACACGCGCAACTGGGCCATCGAGGCGAACGGCCGGCATATCGGCAACTGCGCCCTGATGCTGCACGAGTCCGGCGAGATTGCCGGGTTCGGCATCATCATCGGCGACAAGACCCAGTGGGGGAAGGGATACGGCACCGCTGCCCTGCGCGAGGTCCTGCGAATCGGCTTCGAGGAGATGGGGCTTCAGCGCGTCCATCTCACTGCATTCGCAGGCAACACCCGCGGCCTGAGGTGCTACGAGAAGTGCGGCTTCCAGCGAGAGGGAGTGCGACGCCGCCACTACCTGAAGCGGGGAAGGTGGTGCGATGTCGTGTGCATGGGGATCCTGCGCGAAGAATGGGAGGCGCAGCAATGCAGCAAAGAGTGACGACGATTCAGGGCGACCGCGTCATCCTCCGGCCATTCCAGGAAGGTGACGCGGAGGAAGCGTCCCGGGTGTGGACGCCGGAACTGCGCTACATGTACGGCGGCAGCCGCGTTGCGGGGGGCAGGCCAGCGGTCGAGTCACGCCAACGCGACCACGAGCAAATCGCGGCCAGCGGCGAGCATCACTTTGCCATGGAGGCCGACGGCCACTACATCGGCTGGTTGGGGCTCAGGGTGAATGATGTAGAGCAGAGCGGCAGTTATCGCATCGGCATCGAGAATCTCCACTACTGGGGCAAAGGCTACGGTACCGAAGTCACACAGCTCATCCTGCGCTACGCCTTCGAGACGCTGGAACTGCATCGCGTCCATCTCCGGGTCACCGCCTACAACGTCCGCGCGCGGCGGTGCTACGAAAAGGCGGGATTCCGCATTGAGGGCATTCTGCGCAAGAGCTTCCAGGTTGACGGCGAGTGGCAGGACGATGTCCTCATGGCGATCCTCCGGGAGGAATGGGAGAGCGCGAGAGTCGCGAGCGCACCTCAGGAAGCGCAACTTCCCATCCGAAGCTACCGCCCAACCGACTACGCGGGCTTTCTCCGCCTCTGGGAGGCATGCGGCTTCGAGGTCAGCCTGAACGATGCCGAAGCAGTGCTGGCCGCGCGCTCCGCCGACCCGCGGGGTTTCCTCCTCGTCGCGGAAGCGCATGGCACGATCATCGCCACCGTCATGGGGCACATGGATCGGCGCTGGGGGTGGGTGCAACGGCTGGCCGTCCACCCCGAGCACCGCCGTCAGGGCCTCGGCCGTCGGCTCACGCGCGAGGCCGAGCGACGCCTTGCCGCGCTGGGGGCCTATCGCGTCGTCCTGCTGGCGAGGCGCGACAGCCCCGCAGCCGTCGGTCTGTACCAAAGCCTTGGCTACGAGATCTGGGATCGGGTCATCGTCATGAGCCGACGGCTTGATGGGGAAGAGGAGACACACAGTGGACACCGACCTCATTGAACGCCCTACCGACCGCATCTTCAGCAAAGCGCTGCTGCCGCGGCCGGCCGCACTGGCCACATGCGCAGTCAAGGGAGGAGGCAGTATATGAAAGCCGATCTGAACCGCTACGAAGACCCATGGACTGCGGAGGTCTACGACTTCGAGCATGAAGGGAATGCCCGGACCGCCGATGTCCCGCTTTGGCTGGCGCTCGCCGAGGAGGCCGGCGGCCCGGTGCTTGAGCTGGCCTGTGGAACCGCACGAGTCACCATTCCTCTTGCCCGCCCGGGCCGCGAGGTCACCGGCCTCGATATGTCGCCGAACATGCTGGCGATCGCGCGGCGGAAGCTCGACCAGGAGGGCCGGGACGTTCGGGCGCGCATTCGCCTCGTCGAGGGAGACATGCGCGACTTCTCCCTCGACCAGCGATTCCCGCTCATCATCATCCCTTTCAGCGCCTTCCAGGTGCTGCTCGAACGCGAGGATCAAAGGCGCTGCCTCGAATGCTGTGCGAGACACCTGAAGCCGGGCGGGCGTCTGGCAATAGACGTCTTCCATCCCAAGCTCTCTCGCCTGACAGCCGAAGGAGCTGTCGAGGAAGGGCCGGACGAGTTCCCCGGCCCGGACGGAGTGACCGTGAGATGGTCCGGACACACCGACTATGACATCGCCAACCAGCGGCTTCGGTCTCGGTGCCGGTACGAACGCACTGCCTCTGGAGGGGAAACTACGGTCTCCGAGCACATGCTCGAGCTGCACTACTTCTTCCGCTTCGAGATGGAGTGGATGCTCGAGGCCTGCGGCTTCCACGTCGAAGCCCTCTACGGCAACTTCGACCGAAACGAGTTCGCCGCCGACAGCCCCGAGATGATCTTCGTTGCGAGGAAACCCGATGCCTGACAAACGCCGCACCAAGGTACATTCGCCGCCGGAGCGCTTCTCCACCGATATCACGCCGCTGGTCTACGATGTACAGTTCCCGCCCGACGCGCCGGACGTGGGTTTCTGGGTCGAGTGGTGCGCGCAGATCGGCGGCCCCGTCCTGGAGCTTGGCTGCGGCACGGGCCGCATCGCCATCCCGCTCGCACGAGCCGGCCTCGAAGTTGTAGGCGTTGACGTGTCCGCGCCGATGCTCGCGGCCGCACGCAAACGGCTCGCGGCGGAGCCTCCAGAGGTCAGAGCGCGGGTGGGGCTTGTGCAGGCGGACATGCGAGACTTTCATCTGCGCCGCCAAGTGGCCTGCGCGATCATTCCCGCGAGCACCTTCGCGGTGCTCTTGACTCGCCGAGACCAGGAGCGCACGCTCGCCAATGTTCTCTCCTCCCTGATGGACAATAGGCACCTCGCCTTCGACGTTCGGTTGTTCGATGACTGGCTTAGCGTGAGCCGCGAGCCTCCCCGCCGCCGTGCCTCGGCCGATGGCAGCATAGACTTCACAGAGGAGCGGAGCTTCGAGTTCGACCCGGCCACGCGCGTCCTGACGGCCAACATCACCTACGAGTTCCACCGGCCGCCGGGGCTCGGCAAGTTCACGGAGCGTGTCACGGGACGCGCGCTATCACAGCCTGACGTCGAGGAAGTCCTCGAGAGTGCTGGGTTCGTCGTGGAGCCGGTCTGGGGCGATTACGACCGTAGTTCCGTCCGACCCGATAGCCTGAAGATCATCTTCGTCGCGAGGAAGAAACCATGACCGGCGACACGCACTTCGACGCCGACCGAGACTACTTCGCAGCCATCGCCGACAGCTACGACCGACTCCAACCCATCATCGCCGGGCCGAGCTATCGGGAGGGGCTGGCCTTCCTCCTTGAGCTAGTCCCTCACGAGCCTGACGAGGCCTTCACTTTCGTCTAACTCGGCTGTGGAACTGCGGCCCTCACCCAGAGCTTGCTGGAGAGATTCCGCTCTGCAAACGCCGCTGCTATCGACAGCGAAACGGCCATGCTGCACATCGCGCGGGCCAAGCTATCACCTTACGGAGATCGCGCCGAGGTGCTACAGGCCGACGTTCTCACTTGCGATATCCCAGCCTGCGACCTCGTGCTCTCTTCGTTCATGTTCCACCACGTGCCCCCGGACAGGCTGAGCGAAACCTTGTCGCGCATTGCTGGCGCACTCACTCCTGGCGGCTGTCTGATCCTACTCGACATCATGCAGGTGGGCCCGCGCTGGGCCGAGCGCATCGGCGCTCAGAGTCGGCGCCTCTACCGGCAACACGTCGCGGCCGCCATCTCCGCCGGCACGGTGACGCAAGCGGAGATTGACACCCGCTGGGCATTCAAGCAGAAGATGAAGCAGGAAGGCAAAGACGTCGAGTACCCCCACTCCGCCGAGGACATCCTTAACTCGATGTGCGAAGCTGGCTTCGACGAGTTCGGGCTCGTGTGGCGCCAATTCGGTAGCACAATAGTGACCGGATTCGTGCCGGACAAGCGCGAGTAGTCGTATCAGTGCTGACCACCTGCACCCTCGCCTCTTTGGCAGACCTATCTGCGCCCCGCGCCCTCCACGCGCGCCTCGCGCACCGACGGCGGCGGCCACGGCGTCTCGTACAGCATCATCGTCATCATGCCGCCCGAGATCGGGTCCGTCACCACACACGTCATGGCCGGTATCAGCAGATCCTCACGGTGCGAGAGATCGGGGAAATCGCCCGGCCTGATAGCCAGGTGGGAGGGCTGCTCCTCTTCCAGGAACTCAAGCAGGTTCGTGTCCGGCGCCCCGGGCCGACTCAGATAGAGGAGTCCCTTCTGCGCGATCGTGCCTCCCAGATCAACCATCCGCTTGCGGGAGAAAAACCCGATTGCGCCCACCTCCCG
>CP070816.1:979001-984355 GCA_020344235.1 Armatimonadota bacterium | reverse complement strand
GCGGCTGTTCGAGATCACGGGACTGGAGCAGATCTTCTCGCTTTACGACGATATGACGGCTGCTCTCAAGGAGGTGCGCTGATGAAGCTTGCGGCGCCTGAGCGGGTCGAAGTTAGGATCCCCCGACGAGCGGAGTTCGTCCGCCTCGTCCGGATGGCGGCCTGCACGCTGGCCGCGCAGCTCGACTTCACCTACGACGTGATGAAGGACATCGAGCTGGCTGTCGGGGAGGCGTGCACGAACGCGGTCGAGCATGTGGCAGACGAAACCTGTGACGAGATCCTCGTGCGGTTCACGATAGACGGCGAGCAGTTGGCGGTCGAGGTATTCGATCGCGGCCAGGGCTTCGACCCGTCGGCGACAGAGGCAATGGTGGTGGACGGGGAGACAATGGGTGGGCTCGGATTGATTGTCATCCAGCAGGTCATGGACGAAGTGGACATCAAGTGTGACGCGGAGACGGGCACTTGTGTCCGCATGATCAAGCACCGGGTGAGGGAGTAGCCATGAGACCGCGGGAGACCGCGGAACCTGTCGGGCTCGAGGAAGAGGGCGGGAAGAGCGTTTCCGAGGAACGGCCCTCCACGCGCGACGCCGCGACCCCGGAGCTGTTCGAGGAGTACGGCCGGACGCGTGATCCGGAGCTGCGGGAGCAGCTCATCCTTGCCCACTCCAATCTCGTGCGTTACCTGGCGCGCAAATTCGCGAACCGGGGCGAGCCGCTGGAGGACCTGATCCAGGTCGGGATGATCGGCCTGATGAACGCCATTGACCGTTTCGACTCAAGCCGCGGGATCAGGTTCGCAACCTATGCCACCCCCACGATCATGGGAGAGATCAGGCGGCACTTCCGGGATCGCGGCTGGGCCGTGAAGGTGCCCCGGCGGCTGCAGGAGTTGAGCCTGGCGGCAAACAAAGCGATAGATGGCCTCACCCAGGAGCTGGACCGAGCGCCGACGGTGGCCGAGATTGCCTCCCGGCTGGAGGTAAGCGAGCAGGAGGCATTGGAGGCGATGGAGCTGGGCGATCTGTACGAACTGCCATCGCTCGACACCGCGCTGCGGGACGAGTCCGAAGACTCGCGCGGCATACTCGCCGACTACGTGGGCGGCATAGACGAGGAGATGGAGCGGTTCGAAAGCCGCGCCCGTCTGGCGGAGGCGCTGAGCGCGCTGCCGCCGCGAGAACGCAGTATCATCGAACTGCGGTTCCTCGCGGGTCTGTCCCAGACAGAGGTGGCGCGCCGCTTGAGGATGTCGCAGATGCACGTATCGCGCCTGCAGCATCGGGCACTGCAGCGGCTGCGGGAAGTGGTCCGCGACCAGGACGCAGCCTAGCGCGGCCGGGGTGGGCCGCGGGGTATTGCCTTTCTCTGGCCCGCGGTGAAACGCTGTGCGGGAGCGCAGCGGCCGCACGCCCGGCGCGGCGCGGGCGACGGCCAAGGAAGCTGGGGAGGTTCAACTTGGATCTACCAACTGCTCTCGTCGCTGTTATCGCGGTGGCGGTGATCGCCTACATCGTCACTGTGGTCCACACTGCCACCATGCGGACGCTCGGCAGAAAGGCCGAGAGCTATCGGCCCGAGGAGCGGCTGCTCGCCTGGCCCAAGTGGCTTTCGGCTCTGGTGGGAATCCTGCTGGTGGCCTGGCTCCTCTATCGCGTGCGCGCCATCCTGCTGCCATTCGCCCTGGGCGCGGTCATCGCCTACCTGCTCAACCCGATGATAGATCGCCTGGAACGGAAAGGCTGGACACGCAGCCGGGCGATCTGGGTTGTGTTCGGCGTGTTCCTCCTGTTCTTCGCGGTGGGCGTCCTTCTCCTGGTGCCGGCCCTGATCGCGCAGGCGCGCGACGTCATCGCGGAGTATGACGACCTGGTGGCCGACGCCCGGCAGCTGGCGGGCCAGGCTCAGGACACGGTGGAGGGATGGCGCACTTTCGTCGGGATACTGCCGGCGGATGTGCGCACGGCATTTGGCAAGTTCGGGGAGAAGGCGGAGGCCTACGCGCTCTCCCTGCTGAGTGGAAGCATGGGGTGGCTGAATCGTTCGCTGATCGTCGTGTCACTCCTGATCATCACACCGGTGGTAACGTTCTGGGTGCTGCGGGATTACTACCGGTTGGGAAGGCAGATGCTGCGCGCGCTCCCGGAGCGGCAGCGCGATGCAACCGTCATGGTGCTGCGAGACATCAACCGCGTGGCGGGGGGATACCTCCTGGGCATGGCGACGATGGTCATCATTGTGGGTATCTTCGCCACCATTGTCCTGACCGTCGCCGGCGTGCGCTTCAGCGTCCTCCTCGGCATCATGACCGGAGTGCTGTATGTCATCCCCTACCTCGGGTTTCCCACGGCGATGGCCGCGGTCGCGCTCACCATGGCGGTGACGAACGGCGGCTTGGGCGGCATTCTCATCGTCTTGGGCGTCTTGCTGGCAGGGAACATCTGCTTCGACTATGGGGTGACCCCGCGGATCATCGGCCGGCGGGTCGGCCTGCACCCGTTGGTGGTGATCTTCGCCGTGCTGGCCGGCGCGACGTTGTTCAAGTTCGTCGGCATCGTGCTCGCGGTGCCGCTGGCGGGAGCGATAAAGGTGGTGCTGCTGCACTTCTGGCCGGAGGTCTTCGGGCAGGAGCCGGCCGATGCAGCCGGCGCGTGAGTCTGCTATAATGTGGGGCGATGCTGCGTCCCGCTCGGCGAAGCGGGTCCAGCGATCACGGCGGCCTCTGCCCGCGGCAGAGGCCCAGCGCTTATTCGGGAGGATGAGGACCCCATGACGAGCCGGGAGCTGCGGCAGAGCTTTCTCGACTTCTTCGCAGAGCGCGACCATCGCATACTGCCCAGCTCGCCCCTCAAGCCCACTGACCAAACGACCCTCTTCACCAGCGCGGGAATGCAGCAGTTCGTCCCCTGGTACCGCGGACTGGTGCCTCCAGCCGCGCCCCGCGTCGTCACCTGCCAGAAATGCTTCCGCGCCGACGATGTGGAGAAAGTCGGCCGCACGCCCTGGCACAACACCTTCTTCGAAATGCTCGGGAACTTCTCGTTCGGCGATTACTTCAAGCGCGGCGCCATCGAATACGGCTGGGAATACGTGACGAAGGTCCTCGCGCTGCCGAAGGAGCGCCTCTGGATCACGGTGCACCCCGAGGATGACGAATCCCCGGGGATCTGGCGGGACACGATAGGGGTCCCGGCGGGCCGCATCGTGGACGACAAGACGAACTGGTGGGCCTTGGGCGACAGTGGACCCTGCGGGCCGGACACCGAGATCTACGTGGACACCGGCGAGGAGCGCGGGTGCGGCCGGCCGGAGTGCGATCCCACGTGTGAGTGCTCGCGGTTCAACGAGATCTGGAACCTCGTCTTCCAGATGTACAACAGGACCGAGTCGGGCGAGCTGGAGCCCCTCCCGCAGCCGGGCATTGACACCGGAATGGGCATGGAGCGGCTGACCGCGGTGATGCAGGGCGCCCCCTCCATCTTCGAGACCGACTTGCTTGCCCCCATTGTGTCTGCTGTGGTCGCCCGCGCGCGGGAGGCCGAACCCAACTTGCCCGATGTTCTGAACGACAGGCAGGAGCTGGCCGCGCGGGTCATCGCCGAGCACGTTCGCGGCCTCGCGTTCTTGCTGGCCGACGGGTTCACACCCTCGAACGAGGGCGCTGGCTACGTGCTTCGCCGGGTGCTGCGCCGCGCCTATCGGTTCGGCCGAAGGCTGGGGATCGAGGAGCCGTTCCTCCACGACCTGGTCCCGGCCGTCGTGGACACTATGGGCGACGTCTACCAGGAACTCAGGGAAGCGGACCAGCGCATCACCACCTGGCTCGATCAGGAGGAGAAGCAGTTCGAGGAGACGCTGGAGCGGAGCCTCGGGCCGCTGATGACCGCCATCGAGCGCGCCCAGGCGGCCGGGCTCGAAGTCCTTCCCGGGGAAGACGCCTTCAAGCTCCACGACACCTACGGCCTGCCGAAGGACCTGGCCGCCGACATCGCCGCCGAAAGCGGCCTTGCCATGGATGACCAGGGATTCGAGCGCGCGATGGCCGAGCAGCGGCAGCGCGCCCGGGCGCGGGCGGAGGAAGATTTCGCCTCCGCCGCGCGCTCCGGCTACCAAAGCTTCGTCGGCAAGACTTCCTTCCTCGGTTACGGGAGCTGCTCGGCGGAAGCCAGCGTCATCGCGATCATCGGAGACGGCGGCCCGGTTGAGAGTCTCGCGGCCGGTCAGGAGGGGGAGGTCTTCCTGGACCAAAGCCCGTTCTACGCGGAGAGCGGCGGCCAGGTCGGTGACCGGGGAGCGCTCGAGGATAAAGGCACAGAGGTCGAGGTGCTGGACACCTACCACCCCGTAGAGGGAGCGCACGCGCACAAGGTGCGGGTGAAGGCGGGAGTGCTGAAGGTTGGGCAGCGGGTCGCGGCAAGCGTGGACGAGGCGCGCCGGCAGGCGATCGCCCGCGCCCACACCGCCACCCATCTCCTGCACCACGTGCTCCGAGATGTGCTCGGCGAGCATGCCGTCCAGTCCGGCTCGCTCGTGGACGCCGACCGCCTGCGCTTCGACTTCGCACACTTCGCAGCCCTCACCGCGGAGCAGCGCAGCCGCATCGAGCAGGGCGTGCTCCAGCTCGCGCTCCAGGATCACGACCTCGTGAGCGAGGAAATGGGCCTCGCCGAGGCCCGCAAGATGGGGGCCATCGCGCTCTTCGGGGAGAAGTATGGGGAGCGGGTGCGGGTGGTCCGGATCGGGGGCTTCAGCAAGGAGCTGTGTGGGGGAACACACTTGCCCCACGCCGGCGCCATCGGCGGGTTCGCGATTGTGAGTGAGGGCAGCATCGGCGCCGGGCTGCGGCGCATCGAGGCCGTTACGGGAGCGGAGGCGCAGGCGCTTGCCGGGCGGCACCGCGACCTCCTCGCACACGCGGCCGAGCAGTTGGGCTGCCAGGCATTCGAGATAGATGAGTCCATCCTGCGCCTCCAGCAGGAGTTGCGCGAGGCCCGTCGCGAAATCGCGCGCACTCAGCAGCGCAGCGCGGGCGCGCTGGCGGACGACCTCCTCGGTCAGGCGACCGAGGTCAACGGCGTGAAGCTCATCGCCGCGCGTGTGGACAATCTGGGGCCGGACGCCCTGCGCACCCTCGCGGACGAGCTGTGCGCCCGGATGAAATCGGGCGTCGTCGTGCTGGGGTGTGAGAGCAGGGGCCGCGTCCAGTTCGTCGGCGCGGTGACGAAAGACCTGGTGTCAACCGGCTACCACGCGGGCAATCTCATCCGCGAGGTGGCCAAGATAGCTGGCGGTGGGGGAGGAGGGCGGCCGGATTTCGCGCAGGCCGGTGGCAAGAACCCGGAGCGGCTCG
>CP070816.1:975337-978901 GCA_020344235.1 Armatimonadota bacterium | reverse complement strand
GCTCCCGATGGGAACGGTGGCATTCAGCCGGACTCGCCCCCGCTCCCCGCCGCCGTCGAGTTCCCCACGACCGAGCTGCTGGCGATGGAGAAGGACCGGCTCGGCGCCTATCTCTCCGGCCACCCGCTCAGCGCGGTGCAGGACCAGCTCGCCAACATCACCACCTCCAGCCTTTCCGAGGTCGCGGAGGGCGGCGCCCCCGGCGACGTGATCGTGGCCGGCATCATTACCGCCTACCGCAAGATCATCACCCGCAGCGGCCGCATGATGGCCTTCTTCACACTCGAGGACCTGACCGGGCAGATGGAGGCGAGCCTGCTGCCCGATTCCTATGAGAAGTGCGGCGAGGCGCTCGTGGATCAGGCGATCGTCATCGTCCGAGGACGGGCCGAGCTCGACGACCGCTGGCGGGAGGATCGCGAGCCCAGCGGCCAGCTCCGCCTCCTCGCCGAGGCCATCGCCCCTCTCGACGATCAGGAGGCCGTCACCGCCCTTCGCCAGAGCGCCAACCATGGCCGCGAGCGCAATGCCCGGCCCTCGCGGCGCACCCCGCGTCCCTCGTCCCAGTCGAACACACCTGCCTCCTCCGACGCGGCCGCGCCGGCTCAGCCCTCCCAACGCATCCACATTCGCGTCTCGGCCGAGGCCCCGCCCGAGACTGTGGGGCAGCTCAAGCAGATGATAGGCCAGTTCCACGGCGACACCGAGGTGCTGCTGCACATCCACGCGGGACAGCGGGAGCGCCGCCTCCGGCTCGGTCCCGAATACCTCGTCGCGCGCGGCGACCGGTTCACAGAGGCCGTCCGGAGCCTGCTGGGTGAGGGCGCCATCTGGGTCGAGTAGCCGTTCTGTAGGGCGGGCATTCCCGTGCCCGCCGCCAACCTCGGGTTGGGCAGGAGCTTGCTCCTGCCCCTCGCCTTGCTGTAGTCTATAGTGGGAGTGGCCGTCGCCGCTCCTGCAGGGCGGGGTCGGAGCTTGCGCTGAACCTGCGAAGGATGCCCCGCCAGCCGTCGTTGGTTGGGCACGAGCTTGCTCCTGCCACCGGCACGGAACGGAAAGCGAACCTATGCGCATACTGACAACGCGAAGAAGAACCGCCAAGCAGATCGCGGACGAACTCTCCCAGAGCCTCCTCGACGAGGTGGCCGACCAGGAGGCGGCCGTTCGCGAAATCGTCGAGGCCGTGCGCACACGCGGAGACGACGCGGTCATCGAGTACACGCGCCGCTTCGACTGCCCCGACATGACGGCCGAGCGAATGCCGGTCTCCGAGGAGGAGTTCAAGCGCGCGAAGAAAGCGGCCGGCAAGGTGTTCTTGGAGGCGGTGGCCGGCGCCGTCGAGCACGTTCGCACCTATCACGAGAAGCAGCGGCCCCGCGACTGGTTCGACCTCCGCGAACTCGGCACCGTGCTCGGCCAGAAGTTCACCCCCATCGAGCGAGTCGGCATACACGTCCCCGGTTTCACGGCAGTATATCCCTCTTCTCTCATTATGACGGCGGTGCCCGGGCTCGTGGCCGGAGTGGACGAGATCGTGCTCTGCACCCCCGCCGACTCACAGGGCAACGTCCACCCGGCGACCCTCGCAACTGCCGACTTCCTGGGCCTCCACCGCGCCTTCAAAGTCGGCGGCCCGCAGGCCGTCGCGGCCCTCGCCTATGGCACCGAAACCATCCCCAAGGCTGACAAGATCTTCGGGCCCGGCAGCGTCTGGGTCCAGCTCGCCAAGAAGATCGTCTATGGGACGGTTGGGGTGGACGGGCTCTACGGTCCCTCCGAGGTAGTGGTGCTCGCGGACGAGACTGCCGAGCCGCGTCTCATCGCCGCCGATCTGCTCGCCCAGGCCGAGCACGGCCCCGACTCGCCTTGCGTGCTGGTCACCCCCGCGCGGAGTCTAGTGGATCCGGTCAAGCAGGAGCTCGCGCGTCAGGTGAGGCGCCTCAACCGCAAGGCTGCGGCCTGGCAGGCGATCACCGATAGGGGCGCGATCGTGCTAACTAAGGACCTCGACGAGGCCTGCGATGTCGTCAACGAACTCGCCCCCGAGCACGTGCAGATCTGCACCGACAGCCCCTTCTCCTGGCTGCCCAAGATCCGCCACGCCGGGTGCATCTCCGTCGGGTCCACCTCTCCCGTCACGCTCGGCGACTACGTCATCGGGCCATCGCACGTGCTGCCGACCGGCCGCACCGCGCGCTTCTCGTCCGGCCTGGCGACCTCCGATTTCTTTCGCCGGTCCAGCGTCATCTACACTTCGAAGGAGGCCGTGAAGGATCACGCCGATATCGTGCGCGCCCTCGCCGCTCTCGAGGGCCTCGACGGGCACATCCGCGCCATGACCGCGCGCCTGCGCAAGTCATAAACGCGCTGTCCATCCTGTAGGGCGGGCATCGCGCCGCAGGCGGATGCCCGCCGGCCGTTCGGCAGCCGTGCTCGTAGGGCAGGAGCGTGTCTCCTGCCCATGAGCAGGAAGGATGGGTAAGCGGGTAGGGCAGGAGCTTGCCTCCTGCCCGAAGTACTAGGTGGGGGGAGGCCGATATGAGAAAAGCCGACGTGCAGCGCAAGACCAAGGAGACCTCCATCTCCCTGCGGCTGATCCTCGACGGCAGGGGTGCCGGCCGGATAGACACGGGCATCGGGTTCCTCGACCACATGCTCGAGCTCCTCGCGCGTCACGCGGGGTTCGACCTGACGGTCAAGGCGGCCGGCGACGTGCACGTGGACGATCACCATCTGGTCGAAGACGTGGGCATCGTGCTCGGCGATGCCATCCAGAAGGGCCTCGGCAAGAAGGAGGGCATCGCGCGCTACGGCTGGGCGGCCGTCCCCATGGACGAGTCTCTCGTGCTGTGCGCGGTTGACCTCAGCGGCCGGCCCTACCTCTCGTACGGCCTGAAGCTCCGCGCCAAGCGCATCAAGAAGTTCGAGACCGAGCTTATCGAGGAGTTCCTCCGCGCCGTCGCCAACTCGGCCGCCATGAACCTCCACCTCGCACAGCTCGCCGGCGGCAATACGCACCACATCATCGAGGCCGCCTTCAAGGCCTTCGCCCGCGCTCTCGGCCAGGCCGTGCAGGTTTCCTCGCGGGTGCGCGGCGTGCCCTCCACCAAGGGGGTGCTGTGAGATGAAGATTCACGCAACGACGATCCTCGCCGTGCGAAAGGACGGCCGCACCGCGATGGGCGGGGACGGCCAGGTGACGATCCAGAACACCATCATGAAGCAGGGCGCGCGCAAGGTGCGCCGTCTGTTTCAAGATCGCGTGCTGGCCGGATTCGCAGGGGCCGCGGGCGACGCGCTGGCGCTCTTCGAGCGGTTTGAATCGAAGCTGGAGGAGCACGCGGGAAACCTCCCCCGCGCGGCCTACGAGTTGGTGAAGGACTGGCGCACCGACCGCTCGTTGCGCCGCCTCGAAGCGCTGCTCGTGGTCGCCGACAAGGACCACCTGTTGCTCGTCTCCGGCAACGGGGATCTCATCGAGCCCGACGACGGCATCGCCGCCATCGGGTCGGGCGGGCCGTTCGCGCTGGCCGCGGCGCGCGCGCTTACGAACCACACGCAGCT
>CP070816.1:966589-975237 GCA_020344235.1 Armatimonadota bacterium | reverse complement strand
TCGCCCCCTCCCCCGCGAAGCGCGCCGACCGAATGCCCGGTTCCCCCCCGAGGGCGTCCACCTCCAGGCCGGAGTCGTCCGCGATGGCCGGGAGGCCCGTCTCCCGAGCAGCGGCCCTGGCCTTGTCGCGCGCGTTCGCCGCAAAAGTGTCCCCCGTCTCCGGCGGAAGGGCGGCCTCCGGGAAGTCCGCGAGGCTCACCACCTCGAATCCCAGCTCCTCCTCGCGCATGATGCCGGAGATCTCTCTTGCTTTGGCGCGATTCAGACTGGCGACCACCAGGCGGCCTTCGCCCCCGGCAGGCATGCGTTGCGGTGACGTCACGAGCCGATCTCTTCCAGTGCCCTCTTCTGCGCGGCGACCAGCTGCTTCACACCAATTGCGGCGAGGCCGATCATTTCGTCCATGCGCTCCCGCGTGAACGGCATTCCCTCCGCCGTCCCCTGCACCTCGACGAACTTGCCGCTGCCGGTCATCACCACATTCATGTCCACCGAGGCCATGCTGTCCTCGGCATAGCACAGGTCCACCACCGCCTCCCCCGACACGATGCCGACGCTCGTCGCGGCGACAGAGTCGAAGATCGGCGCCTTGGCAAAGACACCGTCCGCCTGCAGCCGGTGGAGCGCCTCCCTCAGCGCAACATATCCGCCCGTCACGGCCGCCGTCCGCGTCCCACCGTCGGCCTGCAGCACGTCGCAGTCCAGCGTTATCGTGCGTTCCCCAAGCGCGTCGAGATCCATCACCGCCCGCAGGCTGCGTCCCACCAGGCGCTGGATCTCGTGGGTTCGGCCGCTCCCCATCAACCGCCCGCGCGAGCTGCGCTCCGAGCCCGCCCGCGGCAGCATGCCGTACTCGGCTGTGACCCACCCGCGGCGCGTGCCCAGCATGAACCTGGGCACCTCATTGAGCACTGAGGCGGTGCATATCACCACCGTGTCACCCAGCTCCACCAGACACGAGCCCTCGGCGTACTTGTTGTACCCGGTGCTCATCGTAACCGGCCGGATTTCGTCGTTCGCGCGGCCGTCGGCCCTTGGCATCGCCATCTCTCCGGTCTGCCGGTATCCCGCCTCGCTTGTTGACCCTAGCTTCCCACCAGCTTCGGAACGCGCTTCATCCTCAAGCGCGCGTAGCCGGGAAGCGGACCCCCGATGAGGGGTCGCGCGTACTCCAGAAAGGCCGCGGTCACGTCGTTGCCCTCCTCGCTGATGAACTCGTCGGGCACCGGCCGCTCCGCGTTCGCCACCTCCGCCAGCGCCGCCAGCCCCGTCTCACAGCGATACGGGCTCTGGCTCACTCGCTCCAGCGTGATCATCTGGTCGCTGACCCCCTCGCACGCCCGCGCCACGGCCGCCGCTCCCACCATCTTCGCCTCCGCCACATCCACCTCAGATTGCGCCAGCCCGAAAACGCGCTGGATAGTGCCCGCCTTGTCGAAGCGCGCCTTGATCCCGAGCCGTTCGGCGATGAGACTCACCAGATGATCGCCCACCCCGCCGAGCTGCTTGTGGCCGAACGAGTCCGTCCCGACCGCATACTTGAAGGAAACCAGCACGTTTCCCTCCGCGTCCTTCAGCCCTTCGCACACCGCCACCACACACCCCCGCCCCTTCTCCACCTCACCCTTCACATCGCCCAGGAAACGATCAACGTCGAAGGGCCGCTCGGGCAGGTAGATGAGATGCGGCGCATCGCCCGGCTCCTGCCGCGCCAGCGCCGTGGCAGCCGTTATCCAGCCACTATTGCGCCCCATCGTCTCTATTATCTTCACCGTGTCAACCGTGTGCAGAGCAAGCGTGTCCAGCCCTGCGTCGCGCGCGGCCATGGCATTGAACCGCGCCACACTCCCGTACCCCGGGCAGTGGTCTGTATACCCCAGGTCGTTGTCCACCGTCTTCGGAATGCCGACCACCCGCATCTCCCACCCCGCCTCCGCGGCGAACCGCCCGATGCGATGGGTCGTGTCCGCCGAGTCATTGCCCCCGATGTAGCACAGATAGCGAACATCGTGTGCCTTGAGAACCGCCAGCAGCCGCGCGTAGTCGCCGTCGGTGAGCTTCCTGCGACACGACCCCAGTGCCGCCGACGGCGTATTGGGCAGCAGCGAGATCGCTTCCTCCCCCTCCGCCCCCAGATTCACCATCTCCTCTTCGAGCAAGCCTTCGACCCCCCTCACCGCGCCGTACACCTCGCCGATCTCCGAGTGCTTCCTGGCCTCTTCGATCACTCCTGCCAGGCTTGCGTTGATGACCGCTGTCGGCCCCCCAGACTGTCCCACCAGCAGGCTTCCCCTGAGCGCCATCTCACATCTCCTCCCGTGCGCTGCTAGCGCGTGAGCCACCTTGTCAGCGAATCGAAGTTCTGGTTGCGGCTCGCCATCAGCCGGTCCAGAGCATCCTCCGTATCCCGTCCCTCCCGCACCACCGCGCTCACCGCCAGCGCAAATGACATCGGATCATCATCTCCGGGGAAGAGCACGCTCCGCCCCATAAGCGCCCCCCGAACGTTCGGCCGAGCACGGACCGCGTCCGAAAGCTGAGTCAGCAGCGGAGTCGGATCGTCCGCCGCCCCTGCCGCCACCACCAGCAGTGGAAGGCTCGTGCTCCGAGCCACCCGCTCGAACCCCTCGCAGTAAGGAACCTCCAGCCACAGGCCCCGCGAGGAGTCCCCGAGAGCGGAGGCAACGCCCATCACTCGCACTATGTCCGCGACCGCGCGCCGCAGCCGCAGCCGGCCGTTCACTTTGGCGACCGGCACCGGTTCCACAAAAACGGGAAGGCCGCGCTCATTACACCCCGAAATCGCACTCGCACAGTATCCCAGAGTGCGATTCGTGAGTTCCGGCTCCTCCGGGCAGATGCGGACTACCACTTTGCCCCCATCCAGATTGAGATCATCCAAGGAATCCGGCGTGAAGCACGTCAGCCGGTCATCGGTCTCCCACACTGAGCCCGCGAGCCCCGACCGATTCATGGACCCGATCAGCACCCGCTGATCCAGGAAGCTCGGACCCCCCGCCTCCCGCACCAGTGCATTCACTATCAGCAGATCCTCGATGATGTCAGTGGTCGCTATCACGCCGTCAACGCCGGGGACTGTTATGATGCGCAGAATCCGTCCCAGGTACTGCTGGCGGTCCCCCATTGCAATAGGGTTCTCCCCCACCGCAGTCAGCATGCGCGCGGGATGATCCGCAGCCAGCAGCACCAAGCGCCCCTCCGGCGCCAGGTCCGTCCGCCGCTTCCGCCTCGCCGCCTCCTGCAGGATCAACTGATGCCGCCGAACCCTCACCTCCGTAACGCGATCGAACATGGATATCGGAAAGAACGCGGCCAGGTCGAACACATAGTCTTCCAGACTGTATGTAATCATTCTCAAAGCGCCTCCGGATTCACAATATGGGGCGGACTTTCGCCCCTCAGACCCGCCAGCAAGTTCTCCGCAGCCATCATCGCCATTCGCGTGCGCGTGGCCACACTCGCCGAAGCAATGTGCGGCAGAACCACAATGTTGTCCAGCTTCAAAAGAGCATCGTCAGGCGCCGGTGGCTCTGACTCGAAAACATCCAGCCCCGCGCCGAAAATCCGCCTCTCCCGCAGGGCCTCTGCCAGCGCCCCTCCATCCACCACCGGCCCTCGCGCCGTGTTTATCAGCACGGCCGTCGGCTTCATCAGCGCCAACTCCTCTGCCCCGATCAGGTGGTGCGTCTCCTCTGTCAGCGGCGTGTGCACCGACACAAAGTCAGAGGCGCGCAGCAGAGCCCGCAGATCAACGAACTCGGCGCCCACCGCCTCCTCCGCCTCCGGCTTGCGCGCGATATCGCTGTACAGGATCCGCATCTCGAATCCCCGCGCGCGCCGCGCCACCGCCTGACCGATCCTCCCGAATCCCACGATCCCCAGCGTCGCGCCCTGCACGTCCTGCCCCAGCATGAGCTGCGGCGACCAGCTTCGCCACCGCCCCGCGCGCAGATAACCGTCTGCCTCCACAACCCGCCGCGCGGCCGCCATCAGCAACGCCCACGCGAGGTCGGCGGTGGTCTCTGTGAGCACCCCCGGCGTATTGCAGACCAGAATGCCGCGCGCGGTGGCGCACGCCACGTCAACGTTATCGTGTCCCACCGCGTAGTTGCTTATCACGCGCAGGCCTTCTCCGGCCTCGATTACCTCCGCATCAATAGCATCCGTCAGCAGGCACAGCAATCCGTCCACCGCGCGGACCTCCCGCAGCAGTACCTCGCGGGGTGGCGGGGCGTCCGGGTCCGGCCACAGCTCCACCTCCGCCTCCGCTCGAATACTTGCCAGCGCTTCGTCTGCAATTGCCCGCGTCACGTAGACTCTGCTCAACTCTACTCAGCCTCATCTCAGCTAAGGCACAAACGCCCTCCCAACTGCAACCGCCAGGAGGTCGCCGGTAACGGCCGCTTCCCCCGCCCCCAGCACTGGGCCCTTCTGCAACTGAAAGTGAAATCCTCGTCCGCCCTCGCCAGACCGCCCAACAAACTCACCGCGTGACTATCAGCACGGCGAGCCGGTCCCGCGCCCGCACTCACTCTCCATCAGCCACGCCCCATTGACCTCCTGACAACTGATCGGCCCCGCTGCCGCAGAGGCCGATCACATCCCGACTCGTCTACTTACCCTGCCTCCAGGACGGCCTGGAGCATACAGGCAGTCTGAGCTACAGCCGCGCCCACGCCTGCGTCAGCGCGCGCTTCGCGTTGGCAATAACCAACTCGGGGCTCTCTCCCTCCCGCGGGCGAACCTCAAAGCTCACCACCGGCATCGTCGTCGGCGTGTTGCGCTTGAAGTACCCCCCGTAGATGAGCGCCTCCAGGAACCTCTTCAGCTCCTCCACGCCGATCGCCCCGCCGGGCAGGCCGAAGCGCGGGTGCTGGTCCCCGTACGCGGGATGGCTGCTGTCGCTCACCACGCAGTTCCCCACGTGAACGTGAACCAGGTGATCAACTGCCGCCAGCACCATCTCGTCCACACTCTCGCGCAGCAGCGGCTGATGGCTCACATCAATCGTCAGGCCGAAGTTGCTGTATTCCCCCCTGATCGCGTCCGCAATCGCCGCCCCCTCTTTCGTCGGCCCGATCAGACACCGCTTATCAACATCGCGATCGAAGTTCTCCAGCGAAATCGCCAGCATCCGCTCCTCTGTCTTCTCCTGCGAGTACGCACAGAGCTGCTTCAGCGAATCGGTCAGCACCTCGGTCGCCCGCCTCCGCGCCGACTCCCCCGGATCGGGCCCGCTGACCACCACCAGAATCGACGCGCCCAGCTCGTACGCCTCCTCGATCATCTCCTTGCACGCCTCAACCGCCTTCCCCCGCTTCCCCTCATCCAGCTCGCACAGGCTCAGCCCTTCCCCCAACAACACCGGCTGCCCCGCGAAGATCACATCCATCCCTGCCGTCGCCAGCATCCGCGCCGCCTCCGCGCGCACCTTCGCCCCCTTCATCCGCGTCACCTCAACCGCCGAGAAGAAGGGATCGGCGGCGATCCGAGACAGACTCTCGAGCGCCCCGCCATCTCCCTTCACCACCTCCGGATAAACCATCGGGTGGACGATTCCCACCAGGCAGTACCCTGCTATGGATTCTTGCATGTCTACCTCGCTCTAGCTCTGAGCTGACACCCAGAAGTGCTTCGGATCTTCCCGCAGACGCATCCCCCGCTCCTCGCCCGCAAGCACCCACAGATAATACAGTTCATATCCCGGCGCCGCCGCGACCGCATGGTAACCTCTCCTTATCACCGCGGCATCCCGGTCCTGCACGGCATAGGCCTCGTCGAATCCCTCCCCGTACACCCGCTGCAGCCCGAACCCCTCAGGCGGCCTTACCCGAAAGTGATAAACCTCCTCCAGCTTCGATTCCTCGCCGGGCCGATGCGCGTCGTGTTTGTGCGGCGGATAGCCCGACCACAGGCCGGGCCGGTTATATGTCTCTCCCACCAGCAGACGCTCCGCACCGGCGTTCTCGACGCCCAGAATGTCGTGAACCTCTCGCTGAAAGGCTCCCTCGCCCACCTCGCGCACGCCCACTCTCTCGGGACCGATCAGCGTCGCCTCCCCTCCCCCCACTGCCGGAGCACTGGCAACCGCCAGCTCGACCTCCCCCCGCCCGGTCACCCGACAACGGCAGCCAGCCGGCAGGTATACAGCCGTTGCCTTCCCGTCGAACACATCCGCCCGCTCGCCGACGCCCGCCCAACTCTGCTCGCCTGCCCCCACATCGCACCGGCCCCCCAGTACCACCAGCACCGCCTCGCGGCCCGGAAATCCGCCATCCCAGGACTCGCCGTCGCCAAGCGAGAGCAGCCCGAACGCGATATACTCCAGCTCCGAGTCATCCGGCCCGAGAATCTGCCAATAGCCGGCCCTGGGCGGCCCCCCGCCAATCAGCGCCATCGTCTCCTCGCTCAGCAGCGATAGCCGCCGTATCTTACCAGGTTGCCGAAACCGGTGTCAACGAGCGACAATTCCAGGGGATATCGGAGACAATAGTCCCGGCCCGCGAGGACGAGCAGATCACCCGCCGGCTGGCCCGCGCCTGGCGCTGTAATCCAGTGCGGGCAAGAAGCCTCATTGGGCCCTTGACAACGTGCTCTGCTCCCCCAAGATGTTAGTGGTGAGGGTATTGGCTGCGCACGTCAGCCAGAAAGGGGGGCAAACTGAAAGGCCGCAAGGCGGAAAGGAAGGAACACACCGAAAGGGGGGTACACGGATGAAAGCTGGTCTCTTGAAGTACGCCGTATCTGTCTCACTCTGTCTGGTCTTGCTGCTTGTCGCGACCGCATTGCTTGAAGCCGGCAAGCCACCACCGCCACCACCCACACCCATCACCCGAACCGTCACCATGAGCACCCGTGAAGACTGGGACAAGGGCGACGACTTAACCACTATGGTCGAGCCCGACTTCGTCCTGGTCAACGAACTCGGCGTTGATGAGTTGATAATGTCCATCGGGTGGGACGACTTCGAACCATCCCAAGGCAACTACGACTTCGCCTGGCTCCACGACTTCGCCAGTCTGGCGGACACATACGGCATCAAGCTCCGCCCATACATCTGCTACACGCCGGAATGGGCGGGCAACGGCGAGTGGAACTCGCCTCCCACCGACTACCAGGATTGGTACAACTTCTGCTACGCACTCGGCACCGCTATGAGCACCCACTCCAACATCGTCTCCTACGAGATCTGGAACGAGTGGAATGACGAGCTCTGGTGGAGCGGAACCTTCACTGAATACGTCCAACTCCTCACCACCGGGTCAAGTGCTCTCAAAGCAACAGACACCGATGCCGACATCATCATGGGAGGCCTCGTCTATCCGCACTGGGAGGCCATAGACGCCTGCACCCAGGGCACCGTCGAGGAGTCCTACGAGATCGTCCCCTTCCACTGCTACCGCGAGTGGTATGGCACGAGAGATTCCCTGGAGAGCTACCTCGACGCCCAGTACACCGACTGGTTCGTCCCCACCGTCAATGAGAATGGTGAGGGCGAATCCATCTGGTGCAACGAGGTCGGCTTCTCCACCCTGGACAGGGGCGAGGAAGCCCAGCGCTCCTACTTCGCGCGGGCCGTCCCCTATCTCTTCGCCTCCGACGCCAGCCTCGGCGAGATAGACCACTTCGACGCCTACGAGATAAAGGACCTCGGGCCCGACGCTCCTGTCATCGGCCCCGACGACATCCGCTATCTCGGGCTCTGCGACGAGTATCGCACCAAGAAGCTGGCCTTCCCCACCGTTGCGATGTGGGTGTCCCTGCTCGATGACCGCACCATCACCACCCCGGTCAACGCCGACGTCACACTCGAGGCCACCAGCGGCCGCTTCGGCGATGAGTACTACTATCTGATCTACCGCGATGAGGGCGGCGGAGCCACCAGCCAGATTCTCGTCATCTATGACAAGCGCAACACCCTAACCTGCGAGGCCACCCTCACCATCCCCGGCACCACCTGCACCAAGTGGAACATAGATGGCACCTCAGAGGACTTCACCGCCAACCTCAACGGCACCATCATCTCCAACATCCCCGTAACAGAGGACGACGTCACCATCCTCGAGGTGATGCCCTAACCTAACACCCTAGCAACAACAGCAGACCACACATAGCAACCCAAGAACGGGCCCGGATAACCCTCTCTGGGCCCGTTGCTATCCGCCTATTGTCATTCCGACCGCCAGCGAGGGCCTGCCCTGAGCAACGCCGAAGGGAATCCATTGCCAGTAGTAGGGGAGCCCCTCTGCAGGCTCCCTCTCCATCATCTGTCACCCTGAGCGCAGCGAAGAGCCTGCCCCGAGCAGCGCCGAGGGGAATCCATTCCGAAAGAGGCCGATCCGCTCTATCCCGAGCCCTCCCCCCACTGTAGGACGGGGCTGCCACGCCCCGCCGCGGGCCCCTCTCTGCCGCGTCATCCGGGTAGGGCTGAAGACACGCTGTACAGTGTCGAGACATTCTCTACATTCTTGACCCTGGCGAGAGCACGGCGGTGGTGGGTTCCGGGCCGGAAGGCCCGGAACACGGCAGGGTCTTGGCAGGGGCCAGCCCTTACGGCGCCCAGCGCTCCTGCCCTATTCTGCGAAACGGGCGGCGGGGGTGGTTGCTTCGGCGGGGTCAGGGTGAGG
>CP070816.1:962391-966489 GCA_020344235.1 Armatimonadota bacterium | reverse complement strand
AGTCTCCTGTACCGGCGGACGCGGGCGGAGATGCCGGCGCGGGCGGAGGAGGTGGAGAACGCGCTGGCAGAGGGGGTGGTATTGAGGGAGCTGACGATTCCGGTGCGGATGCTGGGGGATGAGGATGGGCACGTGCGCGCGATGGAATGCCTGCGCGCGGAGCTGGGCGAACCCGACGCGAGCGGGCGGCGGCGGCCGGTGCCGGTGGAGGGGAGTGAGTTCGAGGTGCCCGTGGATACGGTAATCGTGGCGGTGAGCCAGTCGCCGAATCCGCTGCTTCCCCGGAGCGAGCCGGATCTCGAAACGCGGAAGGACGGGCGACTGGTTGTGAACCCGGAGACGGGCCAGACGAACATACCCGATGTATTCGCGGGGGGAGATATCGCGAATGACGCGGGGACGGTGATTGCGGCGATGGGGGATGGGAAGCGGGCGGCGAAGGCGATACACGAGTACTTACAGCGGAAGCGCGGCGTGGCGGGAGAGAGGACGTAGCGAAGCTGCGGAATGCACGCCCCCGCGGATCGCCGGAGAGCCGACGGACGGGTACTAAGGCAGCACGTGTACGCGCTCAACAGGCGGCAGTCAGAACCCGGTCAATCCAGGCCTACGAGCATCCTGAACTCAGGGTCGTCGCGGAGGATCCTGAAATCCTCATCGCGTCGCGCGATCGCGATCTTCCGGTACTTGCTATCCAGCTGAACGGCACTCCTCAGGTCGCGCAGGGCTTGATCTCTATTGGTCAGCCGCGAGCACGCGGTCGCCCGGTTATAGTACGCGAGGGAATGGTCCGGCTTCAGCTCGATCGCCCGATCGCACGCTACGAGCGCCTCCTCATGCCTACCGAGGCAAATCAGCGCCCTCGCTCTGTCGGTATGCGCCTCAGCCAGATCGGGGTTGAGCCGGATGGCGCGATCAAACGCCGCGAGCGCCTCCTCCTCCCTTCTGAGCCCTAGGAGCGCTGCCCCTCTGCTCTCGTGCGCGTTGGCCAGATCGGGCGCGAGCTGGATGGCACGATTGGATGCGACGAGCGCGTCTTGATACCTGCCCAGGCGCACGAGGGCGGTTGCCCTGTTGTCGTGCGCCGGGGCCAGATGGGGTTTGAGCTGGATGGCACGATCAGATGCGACCAGCGACTCGTGGTTCTTGCGCAGCCGCAAGAGTGCGAAGCCCCTGCCGCAGTGTGCTTCTCCAAAGCTAGGATTAAGCTCGATCACCCGGTCATATGCCGCTAGCGCCTCCTCGTACCTGCCGAGCCTTCCGAGCGCCACTCCTTTGCTGTAGTGCGCGTCTGCATAATCAGGCTTCAGCTCGATACCCCGATCGTAGTAGTCCATCGCTTGCTCGTACTCGCCCCGATGGAAGTAGTTGTTCCCGCGTGCAGTGTACAACTGAGCCTGAGCCTCCAACCGCGGCTCGACCTGATCTGGTTCTGGCGCAGGAGGCGGCTCCGCCTGATGTGGTTCTGGCGCGGGAGAGGGCTTCACTTCATCCGGTTCCTGCGTGGGAGGCGGCTCAGGTGTCGGCAGCTCGACCTGATGTGGCTCCGGCGCAGGGGCCGGCTCCACCCCATACGGTTCGGGTGCGGGACTGCCCGCCGGTGTGAACTCTGCGAACGGATCGGGAGCCGGGTCTGGCGAAGGACGCGCGATGATGTAGCTGGCAAACGCCACTGCTATCAGAGCAAGGGTCCCGCCGCCGATGAAGAGCATTCTGCGTGTTCTTGGACTTAGGGCTGGCTTGGCGGGTGGGATACGCGGAGGGACGAACCGTTCAGGCTCGCCGGGCGGCGGCTCTGGAGGGCTAACCTGTGCTTGCTCTTCAGGCTGAGTGGGAGGCGGAGCGGCGGCGACATCCTCTCGTAAGAGGGCCTCTACAGCTTGACCAAGCGGCTCGAGATGCTGCTCGACTGGCGGTGTGAAGGCATCGAGCCAGTGAAGGCCAGCAATGAAGAACTCCATCGCCTTGGAGGGTGCGATATTCTCGATCCTGAACGGGAGTATCGGAATGCCCTTACTGGCTGCTCTCTCCACCTCTCGCCTCACATGGGTGGACTCATTCGAATGCGAGGAGAAGATGAGGACGAGAGCCCGGCTGTCGGCGATGGCGTCGATGATGGCCTCCGCGTACGGAACGCCTGGGGGCACATCACGCGGAGCAATCCAGCACTGCATGCCCCTCGCTTCGAGGGCAGCGCACGCCGCCTCCGCGTGGCGTTCATCTTCGTTCGCGTAGCAGATGAATATGTGGCCGGCCATTGAGAGCCTACCCCCTCCCCTCATCGCCGATCCAAGATGTAGTTAACGACATCGCCCACGGTCTTGATTCGCTCTGCATCCTCTTCGGTTATGTCGGGCAGGTTGAATACCTCTTCGAGCGCCATCACCAGTTCAACGAGCGTGAGCGAATCTGCCCGCAGGTCCTCTTCGAATGACGAGCTAAGTTGGACAAACGCCCTGTCCACTCCCAGCTGTTCCGCTATCAGCGCTTGCACCTTCCGGAAGATAGGCTCTGGGGCGCGCGCATCCTTTCTATCCCTAGATGGAACTGCCTTGCGCTTCTGGTGTGATGGCCGCTTCGCGCGCCGCGATGTACCGGCTCGGCCCTCAACACGCTCCGGGTCGGCCGGCGGAGCCGGTTCTGAGACGGACTCCGAGACAGTCACGCCACTCCGGACGAGCAAGCGCTCAACCGACCCCCAGAGCCGAACGAGATGCTGTTCCAGGGGAGGGCTGAACGCGTCGAGCCAGCTAGGACCACTGGTGAAAAGCTCCATTTCCTTGGAGGGTGCCACATCCTCGATTCTGAACGGGAGAATAGGAATGCCCCTGCTGGCTGCTCTCTCTACTTCCCGGGGCACCTGGTTAGATTCATTCGAACTCGACGAAAGCACGAGAACGAGAACGCGACTCTCGCTGATAGCGTCGACAATCGTTCGGGAGTATGGCACGCCGGGAGACGCGTCGCGTGACGCAATCCAGCATTGTATGCCTCTTGCCTCGAGGGCAGTGCAGACTGCATTCGCAGCGCGTTTGTCTTCTGTGGCGTAGCTGATGAAGACGTCATGGGCCATCGCTAGGTGCCACTTTCCTTGTCGGCGGCGTCCCTGCCGGCCTTGGGCACCGCCACGAACGGGGAGCTTTCTTGCGTCAGCGATACTCGATGGTCTCTAGAGGCGTTTCCTCTACGGGATGAATGGCCGCATCGTTGGCGATGGGTGATGCAGGAATGCGATCGACTAACCCCCCTTTGTAAGTTCGTGAGGGTTTCGGCTCTGGGTCTGCGGATTCCTCTAGCGCTGATGGTCGAAATTGGGGGATTCGGGACCATGGGAGGGTGTTGGACGGAGGGGCCGAAGGGTCCCTGATCGGGCACACAGGGGCTGTCGGCTGTCTGATACGCTGATGGGGGAAGGCCCTGGCAGCGAAGGGAGAGGGATTGGCAGCAGATCGATGAAAGGATATGCGTGATCCTCTGGGGCGAGAACTGATCCGAGGCCGTACGGTTGGGCTCTGCCGAGGAACGCAGTCTGATCGGGAGGCGGTGATATGAGTCAAGCTGATCCGACAATGGAGCGGCTGGAAGACCAGATCAACTGGTACGACCGGCGCAGCGGCGCGAATCAGCAGATGTACAAGGGAATCAAGCTGGCGCAGATAGTGCTGGCCGCCGCAATCCCAGTGTTTGCAGGCATCGCGCGTGATGTAACCATACTACTCGGCGCGCTCGGCGCACTCGTCGTGATCCTCGAGGGCGTCCAGCAGCTCTATCAGTTTCAGCAGGCCTGGGTCACGTACCGCTCTACGTCTGAAGCGCTGAAGCACGAGAAGTTCCTGTACCTGGGGAAGGCCGGACCGTATGCGGCTGTGGATGATCCCCACGGGGTGCTAGCGGAGCGAGTGGAGTCGCTCATTTCTGAAGAGCACGCCAAGTGGATTGGCGCGGCCCGAGGTCGGAAGAGCGGAAAGGGCTGACGCGACGTGAGAGGCGGCGGTGATAGACGAGTACGTGCGGGGCCGGGCAAGCGAGGGTTATATTCCGGGGAGCGCGGTATTCGCTATGAGGCGTACCGGGCGCAGCTGAAGCCACTGCCGAGCT
>CP070816.1:955137-962291 GCA_020344235.1 Armatimonadota bacterium | reverse complement strand
GAGAGGCATTTCGAGTTCATCGGCGGCCGCGGCGACCAGCCGGAGATCCTTCTCCTGAAGGGACAGCGTGAAACCCGGGGCGTAGTCGCGCTCCAGCATCTTGGGGCCGTGAAGCTCCATGATCCGGGAGGCCGCGAGGCCGGAGCCGACGGTCTGCCATACCTTTCTAACATCGAGCCCGGCCTTGGCGGCGAGCGCGAGCACCTCGCAGACGGCCTGGATGGTGACGACACAGCCGACCTGGTTGCAGAGCTTGACCATGTAGCCCGATCCGCTGGGGCCGAAGTGCTCTATGCGCTCGCCCATCACTTGAAGAATCGGGAGGCACTGCTGGAAGGTGTCCTCGGGCCCGCCGGCCATGATGGAGAGGGTGCCGGTTTCGGCGCCCTGGGGACCGCCGCTGACCGGGCAGTCCAACATGGGAACGCCCTTCTCGGAGAGAGCCGCGGCGACGCGCCTGCCGACGCCAGGAGCGATGGTGCTCATCTCTATGACCACATCGCCTGCGCTGACGCCGTGGATCGCTCCTTCCACACCCAGCACGGCTGTCTCCACGTCGGGGGAGTCGGGAACGATGCTGATGATGACCTGGCTTTCGCCGGCGACGTGCCGGCACGAAGCGCCGGCGGTGGCGCCGCTTGCCGCGATTGCCTCAGTCTTCTCCGGCACGATGTCGTAGGCTATCACGCGGTAGCCTGCCGCCAAGAGGTTCTGTGCCATGGGCGCGCCCATGCGCCCCACGCCGATGAAGCCGATAACGGGTTTGGTCACGTCGGTGCCTCCTTTCCGGAACGGATGCCATGGGAACGGCGTGCCAGGCGGCCGCGCTTTCCGACCGGCGCCGCCGCGTGGTGAAGATTCTACCTGCGCAGGCGCGAGACGTCAAAGCCGGAGGAGGCAGCAGCCGCGCTCCGGCGATCCCAGTACCCGACAGGCAGGATTCGACGGGCGCGCCACCAATATGGCTCGTGAGCAGAGTTCGGCGCGGGCGCCGGATCGGCGGGCTCTACACAGAAGGCCGGAGGGTGTCGATATGGACACGGTCGGGATTGCGCTTCTAGGGACTGGTTTCATCGCGGAGATTCACGCTCGGAACTACGAGAGATTCGTGCCGGAGGCGCGGATAGAGGCAGTGGTAGGAAGGAACGAGGAGAAGACGCGCGCGTTCGCCGAGCGCGCCGGCATCCCGCGCTGGTTCACGGACTACCGGAAGGCGCTGGAGGTCGCGGAAGTGCAGATAGCGGACGTGTGCCTGCCGAACTACATGCACTGCCAGGTGACGGTGGACGCGGCCGCCTCGGGGAAGCACGTAATCTGCGAGAAGCCATTCTGCCTGAACCTGCAAGAGGCGGATCAGATGATCGAGGCGTGCAGGCGGGCGAAGGTTAAGCTGATGTACGCGGAGGAACTGTGCTTCACGCCGAAGTACGTGCGGGCAAAGCAGCTCGTCGATGAGGGGGCGCTGGGGAAAATCTACCTCGTGAAGCAGAGCGAGAAGCACTTCGGGCCGCATGCGGAGTGGTTCTGGGATGTGGAGCAGTCGGGAGGCGGGGTGATGCTGGACATGGGGTGTCATGCGCTGGAGTTCTTCCGCTGGGTGCTGGGGAAGCCGAAGGCGCGGTCGGTGATCGCGCAGATGGGGACGTATGTGCACGGGGACAAGACGAAGGGCGATGACAACGCGATCGCGATTGTCGAGTTCGAGGGCGACGCGATAGGGATGGCGGAGGAGAGCTGGGCGCGGCAGGGAGGGATGGACGACCGGGCGGAGATCTACGGATCGAAGGGCGTGACCTACGCGGACCTGCTCCACGGAAATGCGCTCGAGACATTCAGTGAGGGGGGCTATGGGTACGCGGTCGAGAAAGCACCGGAGACGAAGGGCTGGACTTTCACTGCGTTCGAGGAGGACTGGAACTACGGATTCCCTCAGGAGCTGCAGCACTTCGTGTCCTGTGTGAAGGAAGACACAAAGCCGCTGGAGACCGGCGAGGACGGGCGCGAGGTGCTGGAGATCATCATGGCCGCCTACGAGTCGGCGGCAACAGGGCGGCGGGTGGCGCTGCCGTTCGAGACCGATGCGAAGCTGCCGGTCGAGCCTTGGTTGAAGAGGTAGGCGGCGCGCCAGGTCCCGCGCTGGCGCCCAAAGAGGGACGAGCGGCTGCGAGGGCTTCTAGACCGAGTTGAACCCGGCCATCGGGATGGGCAAGGGGAAGATGCTCGAAAGGACCCGGCCGAGTTCGCCACTGATGGAGCGGGCCTCGGGGACGCCTAGAACCAGGCGGGTCGCCTGGGAAGCGTCGAGCGCGAGGCGCTCTTCGCCGAGGCCGAATGCGCAGGTATCGCCGTGCTGATCGAAGGAGAGACGCCGCAGGTCCGCACGGGGCAGGCGGGCGGCTAGGTAGGGACGCATATCGCGCATGAGGCCCGGGAGATTCAGGAGCCCGTGCGTGCCCGCGAGCGTCGCTGGCTTGAGTTCGATGCCGCGGCTGGAGAGCAGATAGGCGAACTCCCGATCATGCCCCAGGACGGCCATTCCCAGTTCCTCGAGGTTGGCTGCGTGGAGAATCTGCGGGATGGCTTCGACCAGAGCGGCACGGAAGCCGGCATACTCGCAGATGTCCCGCGACGGATTGCGGTGCAGTTCCCAGAGGGGACCGAGCCACAGGTAGGCGACTGGGGTGTCGTGCGACTCGACGAGCCAGAGTTCAGGAGGACAGCCGACCCACCAAGCGCCGAGACGGGCGAAGGAGTCGGCGGTGCGGAGGAAGCGGACCGGCTCGGCGCCGTGAAGGGCGCTGAGGATGGGCCAATCGTCGGGATCTCCTCGGCGAACGGTGAGGCCGCTGGAACCGGCGGCGAACGAGTCGCGATGGACCCGCCCTTCGAGCATCCAGCCGGCGGGAACGCAGTGGGCGCGCTGATAGAGGCCGCGGTTGCCGGAGACGATGACGATTCTCGCTCCCGCGGCGCGCATCTCGGCGAAGGACTGGGCGAGGATCGTCCTGGCGAAACCGCGGCCGCGGTACTCGGGGTGGGTGCAGACGCTGCTGACACTGCCGACCTTGACGCGGCAGCCGAGGATGGAGAGGCGGTCGTAGACGGTGCAGATGTGGCTGACGGGTTTGCCGTCCTCGACGATGACGCGCGTGGTGCGCATGCGCGCGCGTCGGCTGAGATCTCTGCGCAAGCGCTCGTGTGAGGAGTGGTCGCGGAAGAACTTGAAGACCTCTAAGAGAAGGGCTGTCAGATCGTCAATCTCCGAGGCATGAGGAGGCCTGGGGCCGTCCATCGTTGTTCTCCGTAGTTTCGAGTTGATCGGGGGCGAGCCGGGCGAAAGGCAAAGGGCAGGGAGCGCACCTCCTGCCCTTTGCGCGATCGTTCAGGAGAATCCGGCGGGAACTACCACCCGCCGCCCCTTCGGCCGCCCCTGCCTCCTCGGCCCCCTCGGCCGCCCATGGGCCCCCCGCGGCCCGGGCCCCCGGCTGCAGGGCCGCCGGCCACCGCCTCAGCGGCTGGTGCGGCAACGGGCCGGGACGCTGCCCTGATCTCAGCCATCCTGGCCTTGTATTCCTCCATCGGAACGCGAGGCACAGAGATCTCTTGTCGGGAGATGATCTTGCCGGTAGGCCGCAGAGCAGTGACAACATAGATGGGGAAATAGCCCTCGATCACGGACTGGTTCTCTGTGTCCGCAACCATGCTGAGGGGAAGCTTGATCTTTCTGCCCTTGATCTTGGTGTTCTCGCCGGTGTATGTGAAGAGCAGCCACTCGGTGGTCTTCTCGTTCCAGTACTGCTCCTCGATTCGAGAGATGGGGCCGTAGAGGGAGGCGAAGTCGTGTACCTTCCTGGCGGTGTCCACCTCGGGGATCCCCGTCTCGGCCACGGCTTGTTCGGCCGCGACGGCTTCTTCTTGCTCGGCCGCGTCTTCGGCTTCGGTCGCCTGCTCGGCCTCAGTTGCCTCCTCGGCCTCAGTCGGCTGTTCGCTCTCTGTGGTTTCCTCAGCCTCAGCCGGGGCGGCGGGCGCACCTGCCCCGCCCGGCCCCCTGCGTTCACCGCCCGCGCCAGCGCGACCACCACCTCCACCGCGGCCGCCACGTCCGCCGCGGCCACCACGACGACCGCCGGCTTCGGGAGCACCAGCCTGGGAAGCGCCACCTTGATCGGCCGCGGGAGCTCCCGCGCGTGATGTCTCGCCGGCGCCAGCATCGGGCTTTGTGCGCTTGCAGCCGACGATGAGCACTGCCGCAACAAGGGCCAAGATGGCGAGCCAGACGGCACCGCGCACTCCGCGACCTAACAGCTCTGACATCACTCTCTGACCTCCTGTTGCCGCGCCTGCTCTGAACGGCGCCGCACTGGGATGCCGACCCCCGGAATACGGCATGGGCCCCAACTTGTCCTCTGACAAGATGCCATTTCCCAGGCTGTCGGTCGCCCAAGCCGGGCTTTACACAGCCCTCTCCCCTTAGCTAGAATAGCGCGAAACAGCCATGAAATGCAAGTCAGAGCTACGGCGAGCGGTGCTGGCACGGCGCAACGCACTGTCTCCTCAAGAGATTAGACTGCAAAGCGCCGCTGCGGGTTCCCGGCTGTTCGAGCTTCTAGAACTCAAGGGGGCGGGCCTGGTGATGTTTTTCGTGTCTTTCGGCAGTGAGATAGACACGCTGCCAATGATCCGGCAGGCCCTGGCCGAGGGCAAGCGAGTGGCGGCTCCAAGGGCGGACCCGGAGACGCGCGAGCTGACCCCCTGCGAGATCACGGACACGGAGAGGGATCTGGCGCCCGGCGCCCATGAGATAAGGGAGCCGAAGGCACACTGTCCGGCGGTGGGGCTGGACGAGATTGATGTGGTGCTGGTGCCGGCCGCGGCATGGGGGGAAGACGGGCACCGGCTTGGGTATGGGGGGGGATACTACGATCGCTTTCTGCCGCGACTGCCGCGGGCGCGGCGCGTGGGGCTGGGCCTGGAGGTGCAGGTGGTTGCGGAGGTGCCTCATGGGGAGCGCGATCTGCCGGTGGAGGTGCTGGTGACAGACGCGGCGGTGCGGCGGTTCGCGCACGCTGCGAGGCCCGAGTAGAAGTCGGCGGGAGAGTGCGAAGCTAGTGAGACGGGAGGAGGATGAACGTGGCCGGAGAGAGGATTCGCTTGCGCAACATCACGGTGTACGGGAGCCACGGGGTGACTGCGGCGGAGCGGGAGGTCGGCCGGCCGTTCGAGGTGGATGTGGAATTGAGGGCCGACCTGTCGGCGGCGGCGGAGACAGATGATCTGGGCGCGACGGTAGATTATGCCGCGATCTGCGAGCTGGTGAAGCGAGTGAATGAAGCAGGGCCCTATCTGCTCTTGGAGGCGTTCGCGGGCCGGATAGCGAAAGAAGTGGTGGATAGCTTCCCCGTGGACGAAGTGACCGTGCGCGTGCGCAAGCCGCATCCGCCGGTGGGGGCGATTGTGGGCGCTGCGGAGGTGGAGATCACGCGCTCGCGGCGCAAGGGCTAGCTCGGAGGGAACCTTGGCGAAGTACCGACCGAACATTGGGCTGGAAGTGCATGCGGAGCTGAACACTCGCACGAAGGTGTTCTGCGGGTGTCCGACGGCGGTCGGCGCGCAACCGAATACACAGGTGTGCCCAGTTTGTCTCGGCTTTCCGGGGGTGCTGCCGGTGTTGAACCGGAGAGTGGTGGAGTTCGCGCTGCGCGCGGCCTTGGCGATGAACTGCGAAATCGTGAGGCCGAGCATCTTCGAGCGGAAGGGGTATTACTATCCGGACCTGCCAAAGAACTTCCAGATCTCGCAGAAGCGGGCCCCACTGGGGCGCAAGGGCCACTTGGAAGTGACGGTCAACGGTGAGACAAAGCGAGTGGGGATATACGATGTTCACATCGAGGAGGACGCGGCCAAGCTGCTGCACCCCGAGGATGACCGGGGGCATTCGCTGGTGGACTTCAACCGCTCGGGGGTGCCGCTGCTGGAGATCGTGAGCGACCCGGACATGAACTCGGCGGCTGAGGCCGAGGCCTATATGAACGCGGTCAGGGATATGCTGCTGTACCTCGGGATCTCGGAGTGCCGGATGGAGCAGGGGCAGCTGCGGTTCGAGGCGAGCGTTTCGCTGAGGCCGGAGGGGGAGTCGGAGCTGGGGACGCGGGTGGAGATCAAGAACCTGAACAGCTTCCGGGCGGTCATAGGCGCGGTGGGGTATGAGATCTGGCGCCAGTCGCAGGCCCTGGATTCGGGCGAGGAGCTGGTGCAGGAGACGCGGCTCTGGGACGATGAGCGCGGCGCGACGGAGCCGATGCGGACGAAGGAAACCGCGATGGACTACCGCTATTTCCCGGAGCCGGACCTGACGCCGCTGGAGGTTGATGATGAGTGGATCGGCCGCATTCGGGCGGAGCTGCCGGAGCTGGCGGAGGCGCGGCGCAGGCGGTTGACGGAGCAGCATGGGCTGTCGGATTATGACGCGGGCATCCTGACGGGAGACAAGGTGCTCGCCGATCTGTTCAAGGCGACGGCGGCGGAAGGTGCACCCGCGAAGGCGGCGGCGAACTGGCTGACGGGAGAGTTCCTGCGGCTGCTGAAGGAGGGCGGTCTGGCGGCAGAGCAGACAAGGCTGGAGCCGAAGGGGCTCGCAGAACTCATCGGGCTTGTCGAGAAGGGAGCGATCAACGCGCCGGCCGCGAAGCAGGTTTTCGGAAAGCTCTTCGAGCGCGGCGGATCGCCGTCGGAGATAGTGAAGGAACTCGGGCTTGCGCAGATCAGCGACGAGGGGGAGATCGCCGGAGTGGTGGACGGGGTGATCGAAGAGCACCCGGACGCAGTCGAGAACTTCCACAAGGGCAAGGAGCAGGCGCTGAAGTTCCTGGTGGGGCAGGTGATGAGGAAGACTAGGGGGCGCGCGAACCCGCAGTTGGTGAATGAGCTGCTGAGAAAGCGGATTGGAGGAGGGTAGGGACAGGATTGGGGCGAGAAGCCGCGATCTCGGCTCACCGTGGGCAGTAGCTGCCCCGGCGACCATGCACGGGCATCCGGCGCTGTGTCTTCACATCCACACGAGGGAGCCGTAGTAGGGCGATCGCCTAGCAAGAGGACAGCAACCAGGGCAAGGGGCAGATACGTGGGGACCCGCGCGCCACAGTTACTGATGGCAG
>CP070816.1:951873-955037 GCA_020344235.1 Armatimonadota bacterium | reverse complement strand
CGTTGCTGAACGATCAGATACTGGAGGCATTCCCTCCGGGGAAAGTGCCGCCGGTGGAGGAGGTCACTCTTCGCCGCGCGGAGGAGATGGAGCCGTATCTGCGAGAGCCGCTCAGTGAGGGATGGAAACCCGTCTACGGGCTGCCGCGCATCGGCCAGGGCACGGAGGTGTAGCGGCGGAGTGCGATTGCATGAAGCTCTCTATCGTGGTTTCAGCCCAACCGACGAAGTTCGGCGCGGCGACCCTGAAGGGCGACTTCGAGGAGAACCTGGCGCGCATTGCGGAGCTGGGGTATGACGGTGTCGAGCCAGCCGTCCGGGATCCGAGTGTCGTGGACCAGGAGGGCCTGCTGGCCGCCATTCGAAGGTATGATCTGGAGGCGCCGGCAATCGGCACGGGCCAGGCGTGGGGGGAGGAGGGGCTTTCCTTCAGCGACCGGGATGCGGGGGTGAGGCGGACGGCGATTGATAGGGTCAAGTCCCATCTGCCCCTTGCCGCCGAGGCCGGTTCGATGATCATCATCGGACTGATACGCGGGACAGTGAAGCCGGGGGTGGGCCGCGATCAAGCGATTGATTGGATGGTGGAAGCCCTCGGGGAGTGCTGCGAAGCGGCCGCGCCACTCGGCGTGCGGCTGGTGGTGGAGCCGCTGAACCGGTATGAGACGGCGCTGGTGAACACCGCGGGGGAAGGGTTGGAGCTGATCCGGCGCGTGGGCGCCGATAACCTGGGCCTGCTGCTCGACACCTTCCACATGAACATCGAGGAGCCTTCGATAGAGGAGAGCATGCGGCTGGCCGGAGATCGCATGTTCCACTTCCACGTGGCCGACTCGAACCGCTGGTATCCCGGGGCAGGGCACCTGGATTTTCGGGGCATCTTGGGTCTGCTGAAAGAGCTGGGATACGCGGGCTATGTGAGCGGAGAGTTTCTTCCGATGCCGGACGCGTTGATGGCAGCGGGGAGGGCGATCTCCCACTTGCAGGAAGTGATGCCTTCGAACGGAGGAAAGTAATCCAGGCCGGTTGTCCGCGCTGGGCGAGGCGAGGATGGGGGCGGACCAAGGCCGGTGCGGGAACGCCTCCCGTATCCGTGTTCGTTCGCCCGAGCGGAAGTACCAGGAAGAGGCAGTGGCAGTAGGCAAGCTCACTTCGGCTTCGCTCAGTGCAGGCCTGCCTAACGGGGAAAGGGGAGGGGTCAGGCCGGATGAGGCTGCTCGCCGGCGACCGGGGGCGGGCTCTCGGTTTCCGCCACCGGGGGCGTGACGGTCTCTTCGGACACCGGCTCGGGCTCTCGCGTCTCCGGCTCAGGGAGCTTCTCCCCGCGCATGATGGCCCGGATGTCTTCTCCGCTGAGCGTCTCCCTCTCCAGCACCACGGCCACTACTGCGCGCACTTTGTCCGAGTGCTCGGTCAGCAACTGCTTTGCCCGCTGGTAGCAGTCCTCGATGATCGTAGCCAGCTCTTTGTCTATGGCGGAGGCGACCTGCTCGGAGTAGTTACGGTCCTCCATCAGATCGCGGCCGAGGAACGGCTGCTCGGACTTGCGCCCGAGGCTGATGGGTCCCAAAGCCTCGCTCATGCCGAAGTCGGTCACCATGCGCCTGGCGAGTTCAGTGGCCTTCTTCAAGTCGTCGGCTGCGCCGGTGCTGATCTCCTGGAAGACCAGCTCCTCCGAGACGCGGCCGCCGAGGAAGACGGTGATGCGATCCAGCAGTTCGCTCCGGCTCATTATGTAGCGGTCCTCAGAGGGGAGCTGGAGGGTATAGCCGAGCGCGAGCCCGCGCTGAAGAATGGAGACCTTATGAACGGGATCCGCTTTCGGCAGGAGTTCTGCGAGGACGGCGTGGCCGACCTCATGATGGGCCAGGACCTTCCTCTCTTGCTCAGAGATGATCCGACTCTTCCGCTCGGGGCCCGCGACCACGCGCTCGATGGAATCCTCGCAGTCGGCCATGGCGATCTTCTCTCGGTCGCGGCGGGCGGCAAGCAAGGCGGCTTCATTGACCATATTCGCTAGGTCGGCTCCGGAGAAGCCCGGGGTGCGCCGGGCCAGCACTTCCACGCTGATATCCTCGGAGAGCGGCTTCCCTTTCAGGTGCACCTGGACGATTGCTTGTCGTCCCTTCAGGTCCGGATTATCCACCTGGATGCGGCGGTCGAAGCGGCCGGGCCGGAGGAGCGCGGGGTCGAGCACGTCGGGGCGGTTGGTAGCGGCGATGAGGACGACGCGCGAATTGGGCTCGAAGCCGTCCATCTCGACGAGGAGCTGGTTGAGGGTCTGCTCGCGCTCATCGTGTCCGCCGCCGAGACCTGCGAACCGCTGCCGTCCCACGGCGTCTATCTCGTCTATGAAGACAATGCAGGGGCGGTTGGCCTTTGCCTGCTCGAAGAGGTCCCGCACCCGTGAGGCGCCGACGCCGACGAACATCTCGACGAATTCCGATCCGCTCATGTGGAAGAAGGGGACGCCCGCCTCGCCCGCGATGGCTCTGGCCAGCAGCGTCTTGCCTGATCCCGGGGGTCCCACCAGCAGCACGCCTTTTGGAATCCGCGCGCCGAGGGCCTGGAACTTGCGCGGGTTCTTGAGGAACTCGACCACCTCCATCAACTCGGCCTTCGCTTCATCGGCCCCGGCGACGTCGTCGAAGGTGACCTTCGGGCCGGTCTCCGGGTTTCGGCGCGCGCGGCTGCGCCCGAAGGAAAGGGCCTGGTTGCCGCTGCTTTGGGTCTGCCGCACGATGAAGACCCAGAATCCGATAATGAGAAGTCCCGTGATCAAGAGGTAGAAGAGGCCGCTGACCCAGACATCTGAGATGGATGGCTTCTTGATCTCAACTGTCGGGACATTCTTCCGGACTGTCTCCATGTAGGTCTGCATGTCGGCGGGGAGATTTACCATGTATCTCACTCCGCCGGCCTTGTCCGTGAGGGTCCCTTCGCCGATGTTCTTCGGGCTGATGACGAGAGTCGCGATTTCCCCCGCCTCGACCTTTCTGATGAAGGTGCCGAAGTCGTAGTCCTGCTTGGGCTGCTGGCTCTTCATGCCCAACTGAAGAACGACTACGGCGACCGCCACCAGTGCGACCCAGCTAGCTATCCTAAAGAACCGCGCCAACGCCGATTCTCCTTGGCGCCGGACTCAGCCGACGCGCACCGCGGTAT
>CP070816.1:946367-951773 GCA_020344235.1 Armatimonadota bacterium | reverse complement strand
TTCGTGCCGAAGCGGGGGACGCCGTACGAGGAGGAGGGGATGCTGCCGGCGAGGGAGCTGTCGCGGCGGCTGCGGGCGATTCGGGAGGGGCTGAGGCGGGAAAAGAAGGTGCGGCTGGCGCTGGAGAGCGCGAACTGGTCGGTGATCGAGGGAGTGCTGAGCCAGGGGGATCGGAGGCTGGGGGAGGTGATCGTGAAGGCGGACGAGGGGGGAGCGAACTTAGGGGCGTGGAGGGGAGCGATGAGGGACGCGGGGGTGAGTGTAGAGGAGTATGTGGGGAGGGGCTAGATGGAGACGGCGGAGAGGGCTTCGGCGCAGGTGATGGCGCTTTCCCAGCCGGAGCCGTGGTCTTCGTATGACCACCAGGCGGAGAGAACGGCTTGGGCGATGGCCCAGGCGCGGAGGCGTCGGTGATCGAACCCCAGTAGGTCGGAGAGCTGGGTGAGACGGCGCGCCTGTACGGCCGGGAGATCGTGCCAGGCGGCCAGGTCGAAGGGGTTTCGCAGGAAAGCGCCGATTTCGTAGGCCGGCTCGCCGACGACCCCTTTGGGGTCGATGGCCAGCCAGGGGTGGCGCTGGGCGGCCAGGATGTTGTAGTGGTGGAGGTCGCCGTGGAGCAGGACGCGATCAGCCTGGGAGGGGAGGAGGTCGGCGAAGAGTCCTTCGGCTTTGTCTACGAGATGCGCGGGGAAGGGGCCGGGGCCGCCGTCGAACTCGTGCCGGAGGTTGGTCATGCCGTGGGCCCAGTCCTCGACAGAGCGGAAGGAGTGCTGCGGCGGGGCCGGGCGCCAGAGGGCGCGCATGACGGAGGCGGCGATCTCGGTCGTCCTCTCCTCGTCCGAGATGGAGACGAGCATGGCGCCTGGGAGGAGACGCTCGAGGAGGAGCACCCCCAGGTCGCGGTCGGCCTCGAGGAGGCGGGCGGCGCCGCGGCCGTCATAGTGAGCGAGGGCATCGGTCTCGGAGCGAAGCTCGGGGTGCGGGTGGCCGAGCTTGAGGATGACGGGGTCGCCGTCGGAGCGGAGGGCGGGCACGATGTAGTTGTAGGAAGGAGCATCGCCGGGCCCTGTGAGGGTGAGCGACCAGCGAGCGACACATTCAGCAACGATGTCGGGCAGGCGGCGGAGCCACTCGCGCCCGGCGTCGCCATGGAGGTCGGTCATCCTGCGGGCGAAGTCCGGGGGGATGGGGAGGTCGGGCACGGTTGTTCAATCCGCTGCGTTCGCTTGGCGTGTGGATCGGTTCGCCTCGGGTAGAGGGAGTCCCTTGCAGCGGTGGAGGCGAACGGGCCGCGGGGCTAGCGGGCGTCGTCGGTGGGGCGGAAGGGGGATGGGACTTGGTAGCCGGCGTCGGTGAGGAGGGTGAGGAGGAGGTCGCGCTTATCCTTGAGTGGGGCGTCGAAGAGGGGTGCGCACTGGATGATGCTGCGCTTTTCGCTGGCGATGTCGACGGCGAAGGCGAGGCAGGTGGGGAGGCCGCACTGGCGGCAGTTGGTGCGGGGGAGGAGCTTGAAGATGTCCACTGGGGTGAGGCGCTCGCGGCGTTCGTAGCAGGGGGTGATTTCGTCGCGGCGTGCCCAGGTGTCGTTGATGAGAGCGCTGAGGTCGTCGAGGATGGCGCGCGCGTCGTCGAGGTCATCCACCTTGGCGCCGGCGATGCGGTGGGGGTGGAGGCAGATGATGCGGTGCTCTCTGTTGAAGGTGAGGGCGGGGACGGCGTGGTTGTAGATGGCGCCGTGGATGATGGTGTTGAGGTAGGGGAGGACGCCTGCTAGGTCGGCGGAGGTCTCGGCGTGGAAGCGGATCTTCGCCGGGTCCGCTAGGCACGGGAGGATATGGGTGATCTCGATGGAGGTGATTAGCGTGTTGGGCATGGTGGCTTTCTGAGTGCAGACGCGGGGGCAAGATCCTTCGCTCCGCTCAGGATGACGCGGTGGGCGTGCAGGGTCGGGGGGACACGAACCGCGGGAGCCTGCGCTGCGCTCAGGATGACATGGGGGGCCGGCGAGGCCGAAGGTAGGTCCATCGTTTCAGGCGAGCCAGAGGAAGTAGAGGCCGATGGCGATGATGATGACGCCGGCGGCCTTTTCCATCCAGTTGGTCCAGCGCTCGAGCGCGGGCAGCGCTTTGACGACGCCGGTGAAGGTGCCAGCGAGGACGATGGGGACGCCGCGGCCGAGGCCGTAGACGAAGAGGAGGACGGCGCCATAGGTGAGCTTGCCTTTGGCCATGGCGATGCCGAGGACGAAGGCGAGAACCGGCGTGCCACACTGGGAGCCGACGAGGCCGATGATGAGCCCGAGGAGGAAGGCGCCGATGAGGCCTGTGACTGCGACGCGCTTTGGCTGGAGGCGGGCCATGAAGTCGAAGCTGAGGCGGAATGCCCCGAGCAGATGGAGGCCGATGAGGAAGCAGACGAGAGCAACGATCCAGTGGAGGATAGTGCTCTCGGGGCCGAAGAGGCCGCCGATGGTGGCGGCGATGATGCCGAGGAGCATGAATGTGACAGAGCTGCCGAGAATGAAGAAGAGGGAGAGGGAGAAGCCCTTGGCGCGGGTGAGGTTGTGCTGGCCGCCGACGTAGCCGATGATGACGGGGACCATGGAGAGGTTGCAGGGGCCGAGGCTGGTGAGCACACCCAGGAGGAAGATGAGCGGGGGGAACAGCGGTGAGTCGGCAGGGACCGCAAGATGCGCGTCCTCGAGAGAGTCAATGAATCTCGGGATGCTCTCAGTGATGAACTCGATCACTGTTGGACGCCGAGCTTGGCGAGCTGCTCGTCTATCTTCTCGATGGGGAAGAGGCCAATGTTGCGGAAGATTTCTTTGCCCTCGGAGTCGAAGAAGATCTGAGTGGGGATGAGCCGGATCTGGTATTGTCTGGCGGTGCGGCCATATTCGTCCGTGTCAATGTAGACGATATTCGCCTTGCCCGCATACTTGGCGGCCGCTTGTTCGAGGACGGGCTCCATCTGCTTGCATGGCTGGCACCAACCTGCGCCGAAGTCGGCCATGGTGGGGCGGCCGCTGGTGAGGCAGGCGGAGAGGTCTGCGCCGGAGAGGGGATGAGCGGGCTCCGGCGCGGGCTGTGGAGCGGGAGCGGCGGGCGGCGCAGGAGGTGCAGATTGAGCGGCAGGCCGATCGGGTTTGACTTGTTCGGCCGGACGCGCCTCCGTCTGGGGGCGCTTCGGTTCATCAGTTGGTGAAGGCGGGGCCGGCTGGTGTTCGGGTTCGGTCGGCTGGGCGGACGCCGCAGGCGCAGACGCCTCAGGCGCAGATGTCTGAGGGGCGGGGCTCTCCGCCTGAGGCGCGCGAGCGGCGACCACGGGGGGCCGCTCGGGCGGGCGCTTAGTGAGGCGCTTGGCGAGAAGCACTCCCGCCACGGCGAGGATCAGCACGAAGATGAGTATGCCGGATCGCTTCATGTCGTGTAGCTCCGTCCTTTAGACTTCGGTTCGCAGTGAGTTGTTTCGGCTTTGAGTGAGAGAAGGTTCAGAGCCGGGCGGCGACTCAGGGGTTTCCGTCAGCCCGTCAGCCAAGCCTTGATCTCATCCACCTCGGGGATACGGCCGCAGACTTTGACGTCGCCGTCCACGACGAGCCCGGGCGTGAACATGACGCCAAACTTGGCGATGTCGGTGGGGTCGGACACCTTCTCGATCTCGACTTCCACGCCGGCGGCCCTTGCGGCCGCTTCGACGTTCGCGGCGACTTCCTGACACCTGGGGCAGCCAGGGCCAAGCACTTGGACCTTCTTCATTCTTGATTTCTCCTTTACGTTGTGGCAGGCGGCGGGCCCTTCGACTTCTCTCAGGGTAAACTCCGGCACGTCCGCCCTACAGAACGACAACGGCCGGCGGGCATTCGCCTGCGGCGAAGTACCCGCCCTGCAGGACGGGAACGGCCGGCGTGCATGGGAATGCCCGCCCCACAGCAAGGGCTTTGTTGATCATGTTGCGAAGCTTCCGTAAGTGAAGCCGAGTGCGGTTGCGAGGACGACGACGAGGCCCGCGTAGACAGCAGTCTTCCGGCCCCCCATTATACCTCCGATGACAAGGAGATTCGGCAGGCTGAGGGAGGGGCCTGCAAGGAGGAGAGCGAGGGCGGGGCCCTTGCCCATGCCCGCGCCGAGGAGGCCCTGGAGGATTGGTATCTCAGTGAGGGTCGCGAAGTACATGAGGGCGCCGGAGATGGAAGCGAACAGATTCGCCCAGAGGGAGTTGCCACCGACGAGGCGGGCGACCCAGTGCTCGGGGATAAGGGCCATGTGGCCTGGGCGGCCGAGCAGGAAGCCGGCGACGAGGACGCCTGCGAATAGCAGCGGGAGAATCTGCCAGGCGAAGGTCCAGGTGGAGGAGGTCCACTCTTTTAGCTCGGGGCGGCGGAACCAGCGAAGGAGCATGAGGGCGAGGAGGATGAGGAGGGCGAGGGTGATCCACCACTTGAGAGCATAGATGCTCGCCCAGAGGCTGGGGTTGGTGAGGGGCTTCCCCCAGTTGGCGAAAACGAGGATGGCGACCATGGTGGCGAAGTAGAGGGCGGTCTTCCAGAGGGGTCGGGTATCGGGGGTGTCGGGGAGGATGAAACCCTCCGCCTCTCTGGCTTTCTCGCGCTCTTCGCGGAGGAAGACGAGGTGCATGCCGATACCGATGAGGAAGGCAAAGCCAACGGCGCCGATGGCGCGGGCGAGGCCCATCTGGAAGCCGAGGACGCGGGCGGTGAGAATGATGGCGAGGACGTTAATGGCGGGGCCGGAGTAGAGGAAGGCGGTGGCAGGGCCGATGCCCGCGCCGCGGGTGTAGATGCCGGCGAAGAGGGGGAGGACGGTGCAGGAGCAGACGGCGAGGATGGTGCCGGAGACGGAGGCGACGGAGTAGGAGAGGAGCTTGTTGGCGGTGGGGCCGAAGTACTTCATCACCGATGCCTTGCTGACGAAGACGGCGATGGCGCCGGCGATGAAGAGGGCGGGGACGAGGCAGAGGAGGACGTGCTCGCGGGCGTACTCGTGGAGCATGGCGAAGGCTTCGACGAGCGCGCCCTGGACGCGGCCGCTGCGGACGGGCAGGAAGTAGGCGGCGAGGAAGATGCCGAGGAGCAGGAGGAACTGTCGGAGTCTGGTGTTCATTGCAGAGGGAGGTCAGTCTGTGGCGAGGGTGATGGACAGGCCCTTTGGGAGGGCCACTCGGGCGGCGACCTGAAGTGCCTTGAAGATGCCGACGGGGACGGCGCAGGCGGCGCAGCAGCCGAGGAGCTTCCCGCGGGCGGCGGAGAGGATGACGCCGTCGGAGCCCTGGGCGATCTCGAGGTAGGCGTCTATCTCCTTGCCCTCGAGCGCTTCGGCGAGGACGGCGATCTTCTCGCAGTCGGTCTGGATGGAGAGGGTGACGTTCTGCTCGTCGGGCGAGGCG
>CP070816.1:941300-946267 GCA_020344235.1 Armatimonadota bacterium | reverse complement strand
CCTATGTGGACTTCAAGGAGGATATGCCCACCGGGGAGGACATCTTCCACCAAGTGGTGGACGGCTACCGGCGGCTGCGGAACACGCTGCGGTTCCTGTTGGCCAATCTGTACGATTTCGACCCGGGCCGGGAAGCCCCGGCGCCGGGGGAGATGCGGGAGGTGGACCGCTGGATCCTCCACCGGCTTGGGGGGCTTGTAGACCGGCTGACGCAGGCGTACGAGGGATTTGAGTTTCACCAGGTGTACCATCGGGTGCACGAATTCTGCGCCGTGGAGCTGAGCCAGATCTATGTTGACCTGCTGAAGGACAGGTTGTATACTTACCCCTCGATCAGCCGGGACCGGCGGTCCGCGCAGACCGCGCTGTGGGTGCTGGCGACAACTTTGGCGAAAGTGCTGGCCCCGATTCTGAGCCACACGTCGGAAGAGGTCTGGCAGCATCTGCCGGACTGGGAGGGCAAAGAACAGACCATCCAGATCAGTGAGTGGCCGGACCCCGGGGAGTGGCGCGACGACGAGTTGGGGCAGCGGTGGGAGCGAGAGATCGTTCCCTATTTCGGGGAGGCCGATCTGGCCGTCGAGCAGCTTCGCCAGCGGGACGTGGTACGGCAGCCGATGGAGGCGGAGCTGGCCCTCTACTGCCCGGAGGAGCGGTGGCGAGCGCTGGTGCGCGCGCTGGGAGAGGACGATCTGGCGGCCGCGAGCGGCGTTTCTGCGGTGAGCTACGGAGGTGCTCCCGAGCAAGCGCCGGAGGACGCCTATGCTGCGCAGGGCGAGCAGGCGCTGCGGATTGCGGGCCGCAGGTCGCAGGCTGCGAAGTGCGAGCGCTGCTGGCGAAGGCAGCACTCTGTGGGCGAGCGAGCAGACCATCCCGGGCTGTGCGCCCGTTGTGTGGAATATGTGACTAAGTAGGAATTGCCTGGGGTTTACCAATCGGCGCTAAAGAGCAATAAACAGGCGTCGATAATCCATACGAGCAGAGTCTCGTCAATCGGTAAAGGAAGACAGAACAATGGCCGTAAAGGCTGCGGTCAAGACAAGGACGAAGAAGAAGGCTCGGCCGAAGGCAAAGCCGCGGGCCGCCGGCAAGGGCAAGCGGAAAGCGAAGGGAAAGTCTTCCGCGGGCCTGGAGAAATTCCGCGAGTGGCTGCTCGCAGAGCGCGAGCGGCTCACCGCGGAGCTGCACGAAATAGAACACCGGACCGCCCGTACCGACGAGCCGGACCGGGCGAATGAACTCTCGGCCTACGAGGACCACCCCGCCGACCTCGCCTCCGAGACCTTCGAGCGGGAGAAGGATCTCGCCATTGGTGAGAGCGTCGAGGGTGTGCTCAACAAGGTGATCACCGCGCTGGAGAAGATCGAGCGCGGCACCTATGGTACTTGTGATGTCTGTGGGGGGTCGATCAAGAAGGCGCGCCTGGAAGCGCTGCCTTTCGCCACCCTCTGCCTCGACTGCCAGGGCCGCCTGGAGCGGTAGCCGTGAGGGCGTCCGCCAGAGGGGGACGCCCTGAGGTCCTTCTCCTCGCCGCGGCGACCCTCACCTTCGCGGCCGACCAGCTTGCGAAGGTCGCCGCCGGAGGCGCTCTCACTCTCAGCACGCCGGTTCCTCTGGTCCGCAACTGGGTTCAGTTGAGGCTGGTCCACAACACCGAGTCCGCCTTCGGGCTGATCTCCTCCGGATGGCTGTTGATCGGAATCGGCGCCGCTGTCTGCCTGGCCATCCTGGCTTACGTGACCGTGGGACGTGGACTGGACGCCGCTCCGGCGCGCGCGCTGCCCCTGGGGCTCGTCCTGGGCGGATCGCTCGGGAACCTGCTGGATCGCATTCGCACCGGGGCGGTGACGGATTTCATGGACCTGCGCGTGTGGCCGGTGTTCAATCTCGCCGACATCGCCATCACGGTCGGGATTGCACTGCTTGCGATAGGGATTGCGCGAAAACGCTGATCGGGAGGTGCGCGAGTGTTCCCGACGCTGTTTCGCATCGGGCCCGTGGACGTTCATAGCTACGGCACGCTGCTCATGCTGGGCTTCGTGGCCGCCATTCTGCTGGCCCGGAGAGAGGCGCGTCGGGTGGGATTGCCGGCCGATCTGCCGCTCGATCTGGGAGTGTGGGTGCTGGTGGCAGGGGTGGTGTTCGCGCGGGGGCTGTTCGTCGTGCTCAACTGGGGGGATTACGCAGCGCGGCCCGTGGAGGCGCTGTACGTCTGGCGCCAGGGCGGCCTGTCGTTCCACGGAGGCCTCCTCGGGGGCGTCCTGGCGGGGGTGCTCTTTGCGCGGCGGCGGAAGGTGTCGTTCTGGCCGGTTGCCGACATGGCGGCGCCGGGGATCGCACTGGGCTACGCCATCGCGCGTCTTGGGTGCCTGCTGAATGGCTGCTGCTACGGGGTGCCGACAGATCTGCCCTGGGGCATCAGATTCCCGCTCTTTCCCGACTCGCAGATCACCACCAGTCCGAGCCACCCGACCCAGATATACGCCGCGGTGGGGAGCCTCGCCATCCTCGGCCTCCTGCTCTCGGTGCGGGGGCGGCTCGCGGTTCGGGGTCAGCTCTTCCTCCTTTATCTGATGCTCTATTCGATCGTGCGGTCCGGCGTCGAGGTGCTTCGAAGAGGGGTCAGCGCTCAGCCTATCGTGCTCGGCTCCGTGCTGACCCAGGCCCAGGTGGCGAGCGCTATCATCTTCGTCGCGGCGCTTCTGGGGTTCATTTGGCTGGGCCGCGCCGGCAGGAATAGGGGCAAGGACCGCGAAAACGAAGCCGCACGGTGAACGAGCCACGCGAATCGCTCACAGTGCGCCCCGAAGAGACGGGCATGCGGCTCGACGTATTGGTCGCGCGGCGCTGTGCGACGATCACCCGCTCACAGGCGGAGAGACTGGCCAAGTCGGGGCGAGTACATGTCAACGGCCGCGCCGCGCGCGCCGGCCACCGAGTTGCCGCGGGAGAGCGAGTGGAGGTCCGGCTGCCGCCTGATACGGGCGACGGGCTGCCCAAGCCCGAGGGGATACCCCTCGACATTCTCTTCGCCGATGACCATATTCTGGTCGTCAACAAGCCCCAGGGGATGGTGGTGCACCCCGCGGCCGGGCGGCGAACTGGGACGCTGGTGAACGCGCTCCTGGCGCGGGCCGGGCCGCTGGCCCAGGGGAGCGGGCCGCACCGGCCCGGGATAGTTCACCGCCTCGACAAGGATACCTCGGGGCTCATAGTGATTGCGAAAAGCGATATCGCCTATGCCGAACTCTCGCGCCGGATGCGGCAGCGGGAAGTGGAGCGCAGGTACCTGGCGCTGGTGTGGGGGGTGCTGCGCGAGGATCGCCTTCTGATTGATGTCCCCATAGGCCGGCACTTGGGTGACTGGAAGCGGATGGCGGCCGTGTCGCGACCGGAGGCGGGACGGCGAGTGCGGTCGGCGACCACCGATATCCGTGTATCGGAACGACTCGGGCCGGCGACGCTCGTCGAGGCGCGGCCGGCCACCGGCCGGACTCATCAGATACGCGTTCACCTGGCCCACCAGGGTCATCCTGTGGTGGGCGATAGGGTCTACGGGCTTCGCAGGGCGCGGCAGGAAAAGGTCGCGCTGGATGCAGAGACGCTCGCTCAGGTGAGGGCGCTGCCGGGACACGCGTTGCACGCGCTAATGCTCAGCTTCGCCCACCCCGTGAGCGGGCAGCAACTCCGGTTCTCAGCCCCGCCTCCTGCCGCGATGTCCGGCCTGGTGGCTTATCTGCGGCGCGAATATCCCGGCGAGTCTACCGGCACCATGGGTCGCCGCGAGAGGAGAATGGAGTCGCCTGGGCGCAAGAAGGTACGCCGGGCGGGAGCGCCGTAAGGAGCCGGAGACCGGGGTGAAGATGCAGCCGGCGGCGTGAGCTCGGCACACGGCACAGCCGGAGCAATAGGGGTTGGGCGCACGAGGCGCGGCCGGCGCCAGACAGGAAGGAGAGCTAACGTGTATCCCGGGGACCTGTATTACAGCGAAAGCCACCAGTGGGCACGCGTGGAGGACGGTGTGGCAACGGTCGGTATCACCCATTACGCGCAGGAGCAGCTCGGGGATATCGTTTACGTCGAGTTGCCTCGCCCCGACGAGGATGCGAAGCGGGGAGAGCCCTTGGGGAGCGTGGAATCGGTGAAGGCCGTGGCCGACGTCAACTCGCCGGTCAGCGGCCGCGTGATCGAGGTCAACACCGGTCTCGACGATGAGCCGGAGAGGATCAATCAGGATTGCTACGGCGTGGGGTGGCTTGCGAAGATCGATCTTTCGGATCCCGCCGAAGTGCGGTCACTGATGAGGGCGCAGGAATACGTCCAGCACGTGCAGCAGTTGACCGAGGAGAAGGGACGGTAGTCGGCGCCGCGCATTGCGGCGGGCGAGGCCGGTCGGCCTCGCCCGCCGGCCGCACTCATCCGCGTCCTGCCCCTATTCGATGTTCACCTTCTTCGGAGTCGCGGCTCTTGCCTGCTCGGTCTTCGGAAGCCGCACCTCCAGCACCCCGTCCTTGAACACAGCCTTGACCTGATCGGCGACTACCTCGGCGGGCAGGGAGAGGGTCCGCTCGAACCGACCCCAGACACGCTCTCGCCGGTGGTAGGTCTCCTCCTTCTGCTCGGACTCCTGCGACATCTCAGCCTTGAGGGTCAAGGCCTCAGGCAACACCTCGACATCGAGATCCTTGCGCTCCACGCCCGGCAGTTCGGCGGTGACTACCACTTCGTTCTCGGTCTCGGTAAGGTCAACCGCCGGGACGCGGACTCCCTCCTCCTGCTCCCAGCGCAACAGCGGACGCCCGAAGAAGCTGTCGAAGAGGCGGTCTAGGTCCCTCTGCGCTCGCACCAAGCCCCGAAACGGGTCCCAACGCTGTAGAGACGACATGCCAAGTCACCTCCTTGTGATATGGCTTTATCTTGCGTCAGTTGCATGATACCCGCTTAGTCTATTGCTGTCAAGTGAGCTT
>CP070816.1:937182-941200 GCA_020344235.1 Armatimonadota bacterium | reverse complement strand
TCCAGCACGCCGGTGCGGGCGACTTCCGCGTACCACTCGCCGCTACGCTTGATGGTGCGTTCGAGGGTGTCGTAGTTCACGCGAACGATGCCGAACCGCTTGCTGTATCCGTAGGCCCACTCGAAGTTGTCGAGCAGCGACCAGACGAAGTAGCCGCGGAGCGGCACACTGGCCTGGATTGCGCCGTGGGCCTCCCTCAAGTAGTCTCGGATGAAGGTGCGGCGATTCTCGTCCTCCACCCGGCCCGAGGGGTCCGGCGTATCATCAAGGCCGGCTCCGTTCTCGGTGACGTAGATTGCGGCAGGCGAGCATCGCTCATGTGCCCAGCAGAGAATGTCTCTCAGGGCGGGAGGGTAGATCTCCCAGCCCATCGCCGTCACGGGGCCGGGCGGCTGCTGCCAGGATACGTGAGGAGGCGGAGCTTCGGGATCGTGAGCGATCAGCGCGCGGGAGTAGTTGTTGATCCCCAGGAAGTCAGTCGGTGACTGGACGGCGCGGCGCTGGTCGTCGGTGAATCTGGGAAGCAGGTCGCCGAAGAGTTCTCGCATCAGAGGCGGGTAGTCGCCGGAGTAGATAGGGTCCAAGAACCAGCCGTTCAGCTCAGACATCCGTGCGGCGGCTGCGCGGTCATCATCGGAATCGGTGGCTGGATGCTGCGGCCAAAGATCAACTGTGATCCCGATTCGCGCGTCGGGGCGTACGGCGCGAAGCCTCTCGACGGCCATCCCGTGGGAGAGCAGCAGGGTGTGTCCCGCGCGCAGGCTCTCCCCGCGGTCCCGATGACCTGGAGCGTGGTCGCCCGAGAGATGGCCGGCGTTGCAGACCACCTGGGGCTCGTTTATGGTGATCCACATCTTCACGCGGTCGCCCAGGCGGCGAAACATGAGCTCCGCATAGTCGGCGAACTTGCGGGCGGTTTCTATGTTGGGCCACCCGCCCAGGCGCTCGATGGCGAGGGGCAAGTCCCAATGGTAGAGGGTCACACAGGGGGCAATTCCTGCGGCCAGCAGTTGGTCCACGAGTCGGCTGTAGAAATCCAGGCCTGCCTCGTTGACGGCTCCCTCGCCCTCGGGCAGCACCCGGGGCCAGGAGACCGAGAACCGATAGGCGCCGAGGTTCAGCGATTTCATCAGGGCGACGTCTTCCCGATACCGGTGGTAGTGATCGCAGGCGACATCGCCCGTATCTCCGCCAGCGACATTGCCCGGTGTGTGGCTGAACTCGTCCCAGATGCTCGGGCCCTTTCCGTCCTCATCCCAGGCACCTTCAATCTGGTAGGCGGCGGTGGCCGCTCCCCAAAGGAAGCCGTCGGGGAATGTCAGCTTGGCCATTTCCTGCCCCTTTCTGTGTCGTTGGACTGAGACGAGTGTTTCTCCCACACGGGCCCCAAGACCTACCTTTGGGGGCCGGGCGGCCGGTGGGGGCGCAGGATTCGGGCCTGGGGTGCGGTAATGTATCTGCGTGGAGGTGTGGAGATGAAGCGGCCTTCGCGGCTCGCGCTGCTTGTGATGGGGGCTGTTGCCGGGGCCGCCATAGTCCTCGTGCGCACTATCCCTCGAGAGAGCTCAGCCGGCACGACCCCGGGCCGCAGGGCGCCGGCCATCAGGCGCGCGGCGGTAGCCGGAACCTTCTATCCTCCGGAGGCCGATGCCCTTCGGGCGGAGGTGCGACGGTATCTGGGCGAGGCAAGTGCTGTGCCGTCATCCGCGGAACTGGTGGCGCTGATCGTCCCCCATGCAGGATATGTGTTCAGCGGGCCGGTCGCCGGGTACGCCTTTCGCGCCCTGGAGGGTCGAGAGTACGATACGGTCGTGGTGGTGGGGCCGAGCCACCGGGTCTCGTTCCGTGGCGCGGCGCTGAGCGAGGTCGAGCAGTGGTCCACCCCGCTGGGCCGCGTCGATATAGACCGCGCTGCCTGCGATGCTATAGCGAAGGCCTACCCGGGTGCGCGATTCCTCGAGTCGGCCCACCGGCAGGAACACTCGATTGAGGTGCAACTGCCTTTTCTTCAGACCGTTCTCGGCGACTTCAAGCTGCTTCCGCTGCTCATGGCCGACTTCTCGAAGGAGAACTGCAATGCCCTGGGCGCGGCCCTGGCCGAGTGGTGCCGGGGCCGGTCGGCGCTGCTGGTGGCCAGCAGCGATATGTCGCACTACCCGGCCTACAAGGACGCTGTGCGCGTCGATGGGGAGACGCTCGAAGCCATCAAGACTCTGGATGCCGACAGGGTTGCGGCGACCACCAGAGAGTTGATGTCGCAGGGCGTTCCGGGGCTGTCCACTTGCCTCTGCGGGGAAGGCCCCGTGAGGACTGTGCTCACTGCGGCCCGCCTGCTGGGAGCCGACCAGGTTCAAGTGCTCCGCTACGCGAACTCGGGCGACGTCCCCCAAGGCTCTCGCAAAGGGGTGGTCGGATACTGCGCAGTCGCGATCTACCGAACAGAAGGCAAAGCCGGCCAGACCGCCGCGACCGGCGAGCAGGAGCTTAGTGCGGAGCAGCGGCAGCGGCTTCTCTCCGTGGCCCGGCTTGCTGTCGAAGAACATGTGAAGGGCGGGCGCAGGCTGAATCTGGACGAGACCGAACCTGCACTAGTACGTCCCGGCGCGGCATTCGTGACCTTGAAGAAGGATGGGGCTCTGCGAGGGTGCATCGGAAGTCTGGAGGCCGACGCGCCACTGGTCGAAACGGTGAGGAACCGTGCCATAGACGCGGCCACCCATGATCGGCGCTTCAAGCCGGTTCGGGAGTCGGAACTTCCCGAGCTCGAGATCGAGATCTCTGTGCTTTCGCCGACGCGCCGCGTGAGCAGTGCGAACGAGATAGACATCACCAGGCACGGCGTGATTGTGGCATCGGGCCGGCGGCGCGGCGTGTTCCTGCCGCAGGTGGCCCAGGAGAGGGGGTGGAGCCGAGAGGTGCTGCTGTCGCACCTATGCCGGGACAAGGCGGGACTACCCGCCGACGCCTGGAAGAAGGGGGCCGCGCTCTACGTGTTCACGGTGGAGGCGTTCAGCTCTCCCGCGCCGGGCCGGCAATCTGATGTCGAGCAGTGAGCGGAAAGACAAGAAGAATCCGGAGGAGGCGGGAGCGCGCGATCCAGGCCCCACCCGCCGGGAGTTGCTGAAAGCAATCGCGGCAGGAACCCTGCTCGCGGGGAGCGGGCTGCTTGGGTCGTGCGGCCGCTCCGGAGCAGACGAAGCGAGTCGAAGCGCGCGGGCCGGCGGGAATGTGCTGCAACGCGACGGAGTGGTCGTCGTGGTTCGACATCGGGGTGTGGTAGGCGAGAAGAGACAAGTTGACGCGCGGGCCGTGGCGCGAATGATCGAGGTGGGACTCACTCGCCTCACCGGCGCTTCCGACCCGGGAGAGGCGTGGCGGTGCTTCTTCTCGCCCTCGGATGTGATAGGCATGAAGGTGAATTGCCTGGGAGCGCCGGGGACACACACGCACACTGAGGTGGCCACGGCGGCGGCGGCGGGGCTCCACGCTGCAGGCGTTCCGAAGAGGAATGTGATCATCTTCGACCGCCTCACGGATGAACTCGATCGGGCCGGCTTCCCGGTGAACACCGGCGATGGTTTTCGCTGCTTTGGGACTGACTCACTGGGTTATGACCGGCAACCCACGGTGGTGCGCGAGGTGGGATCGTGCTTCAGCCGGATCGTGTCAGAGGAGTGCACGGCTCTGCTCAATGTGCCGATGCTGAAGGATCATGACGTGGCGGGCGTCAGCATCAGCCTGAAGAACCACTTTGGGTGCATCCACAACCCCAACAAGCTGCACCTCAACGGCTGCAGCCCGTACGTGGCCGATCTGAATCTCGCGCCCCAGATCCGCAGAAAGCATCGCCTGATCATCTGCGATGCGCTGGAGGTAATCTACGACGGGGGGCCCACTTACCGCCCCAGCACGGCCGAGCCATACGGGGCACTGCTAATAGGCACAGACCCGGTGGCCTTGGACCGCGTGGGCTGGCAGATCATCGAGGAGCTGCGAGCGCGGGCTGGACTGCGCTCTC
>CP070816.1:933703-937082 GCA_020344235.1 Armatimonadota bacterium | reverse complement strand
TGGCGGCCTGTCTGGACGCGGGATACGATCTGCTGCACGTGGACCCGACGGTGGACCGGACGCTGCCGAGGGATCGGCCGATGGCGATCGAGCTGGTGATCGAGCGGACGCTGGAGCTGATCACGTTTGCGGAGAAGCACCGGCGTCAGAAGCGGATGCCGCCGGTGAGCTATGAGGTGGGGACGGAGGAGGTGCACGGGGGGCTCGCCGATCTTTCGGTATTCCGGCGATTCCTGGAGGGTCTGAAGGATGGGCTGCGGGCCCGGGGCCTGGAGGATGTGTGGCCGTGCTTTGTGGTGGGGAAGGTAGGGACGGACTTGCACACCACGGAGTTCGATCCGGAGGTCGCGAGAAGGCTTGCGGAGACCGCCGCGCCGTACGGGTCGGTGATAAAAGGGCACTACACGGATTCGGTGTCGAACCCGGCGGCGTATCCGGAGGCGGGGATGGGGGGGGCGAACGTGGGGCCGGAGTTCACGGAGGCGGAGTACGAGGGGTTGGAGGAGCTAGTCGCGCGGGAGAAGGAGCTGGCTGCCGCGGGGAAGGTGGGAGAGGTGTCGGGGATGATGAAGGCCCTGCGGCAAGCGGTGGTGGCGAGTGGGCGATGGGAGAAATGGCGGCAGCCGGAGGAGGAGGGGAAGGGGTTCGAGGAGCTGTCGCAAGAGAGGCAGGGGTGGCTGGTGCGGACGGGGTGCCGGTATGTGTGGGCAAAGCCGAAGGTGGTGGCGGCACGGGGGAAGTTGTACGCGAACATGGAGGCGGCCGGCGAGAAGGGGGAAGAGGTGGTGCTGCGGCGGATCGCGCAGGTGATAGGGAAGTACTATCGGGCGTTTGGGTTGGAGCGGACACTGAGGAAACTAGAGGACGTAGTTGGCAGGTAGCATCAGGGTAGAGGGGGCAGGCTCCTGGCGGCAGGGATCGGGCGGAGGCGACAAGCCCCCTGGTTCCTGCACGGCGGCGGTCGGGCCCTGCGTTTAGTGTCATGCTCAGGCATGTTCGTTCTGCTCCCCGGCGAGGACGCGGAGGACTTCCTCGACGGTGGTGATGCCCTGGGCGGCCTTCTCGATGCCGTCGCGTAGCATGGGTGTCATGCCGGCGTCGATCGCGGCGGCGCGGAAGTCGGCCGTCGTGACTGGGCGGGCGATGAGCTCGCGCAGCTTGTCGTCCACCTCCAATAGCTCGAAGATGGCGGTGCGGCCGCGGTAGCCGGTCTGGCGGCACTCCTTGCAGCCCTTGCCGCGCTGGAACTTGGCGTTGGAGAGATCGAGCCCGGTCTGGGCTTCCAGGCGCTGGAGGAGGTCGGGGTTGGGCCTGTCATCGGCCTTGCAGTGAGGGCAGACCCTGCGGACGAGGCGCTGGGCGAGGACGGTGATCACGGAGGCGCTGACGATGAAGGGCCCGATGCCCATTTCGATGAGCCGCGTGATGACGGAGGGCGCTTCGATCGGCAGCATTGCGGTGAGGACGAGGTGGCCGGTCATGGCGGCATTGACACAGCCCGCGGCCGTTTCGAGGTCGCGGAGATCGCCGACGAGGATGATGTCGGGATCGGAGTGCATGAACATGCGCATTGCGAAAGCGGGCGTTAGGCCCGCCTTGCGGTTGACGTGGACCTGCATCGTGTCGCGGAGGCGGTATTCGACCGGGTCCTCAATGCTCACGATCTTGATGCGGCGGGAGTTGACCAAGTTGAGGGCCGAGTAGAGGGTGGTCGTTCTGCCTGATCCGGCCGGGCCAGTGACGACGATCATCCCGTTGGGAGTGTGCAGGCTCTTCTCAAACGCCTTCTGCATGGGCTGCAAGAGCCCGAGCTTGTCGAGGCCGATGAGGATGCTGCTCTGGTCGAGGATGCGGCAGATGGCGCTCTCGCCGAATTGGGCAGGGAGCGTGACGACGCGCACATCGAACTCTAGGTCCCGATGTTCGACGAAGATGCGGCCGTTCTGGGGGAGGCGGCGCTCGGAGATGTTCATGTCGCCCATGAGCTTGAGCCGCGAAACGAGTGGTTTGGCGAAGTCGCGGGGAAGGGACATGACCTCGGAAAGCACGCCGTCGACGCGATAGCGGACGAGCATCTCATCGGCATTGTTGTCGAGGTGGATGTCGCTGGCCCGGGCATCAATGGCGTCGCGGATCAGCATGTTGACAGTGCCGATGACGGTGCTCTCTTCGGGGGTCTCTGCCTCGGGCCACTCGATAGGCGGGAGCTTGCGGGCCTTGCGGGCCTTCTCGACGGCCTGCCTGAGCGCGTCGGAGTCCACCTGGAGAGCTGAGGGCTCTTCGGCGCGGAGGAAGTGCTCGAGGTCGGCGCGGTAGAAGCGCCACTGGTTGCCGGCCTTGTGGCCCTTGATCTTGCCCTGGGCGAGCCAGCGGTAGAAGGTGGGCTTGCTGACCTTGAGGAAGCCGGCGGCCGACTTGAGGTCGAGCACTTCGCCGGCGGGTGGGGCATCCTGCTTCTTCGGCGTCGGCTTCGCGGCGGTCCTCGCGGCGCGCTTCGTCGCGGCTCCGGCCTTCTTCTTGCGCATCTCACACCTCCTGTTTGCGGGCGCGGTGGGGCGTTTGTGCGGCCTCGTCCAGCAGGTAGTCGGCGACGATGGGAAGGGCTTGGGCGAGTCTCCCCTCCCGTTCGGCGTCGCGGATCATGTCAAGGGTCATATCCGGGAGGTCGGCGGCAAGGGGCTCAAGGGCATCGGAGAGCTCGGCGCCACCCCGAACGGCAGTGCGGGCGGCCATCAGGACATCATGGGCCTGGGATCGGGGGGCCGCGGCGGCCGCGGTTTCGAGAGCGGTGAGGATGGGAAGGCCCACCCCGAGCATGACTCCGAGACGGCCGAAGCCGAGGGCATAGGCGTGGAGCCCGCGGTTCTTGGGAGGCGACGCCGCTTGCTCTGCTTCGAGCCGGTCGGCGATGAGAGCCAGCGCCGGAGCCGGGTCGCCTCTATTCTCGCCGTTGCGCACCATTCCCCACACAAAGGAGGGCCAGTGAAGCTGTACCAGTGCGTCGGAGATGCGGCGGCCGGAGCGGACAGATGCCCGCATGGTCTGGAGGGGCCTGGCAAGCGCGGAGGGAGCGTCTTCGGCGACCGAGTCGAGGGCGGACAGGATAGGCTGATCAACCTGCAGGGCTGAGGCGAGGCGGCGGCAAAGCCAGATGATGTCGGGCACGGGCGGTGCAGCAGGAGGCTTTGCGCTCATGGCGGAGCTCCTTTCGGGCTCTGACTCATGTTATCATCGCTTATCTATGATAAAATTATACCATACATGATAAGGTTGTCAAGACCCTTTCTGGGCGTTCTTGTGGTTGGCGGGGGGTGCGATGGCCGCTGAGATCCCCGATCTGCCAGAGATGAGGCCGCTGGAGCTGGACGATCAGGGCGCG
>CP070816.1:925392-933603 GCA_020344235.1 Armatimonadota bacterium | reverse complement strand
GTGAGATTCAATCTCAAACGCGGATCAATCGGCGTCCCCGACACCGCAATCCCGCCGTCAACCCGCCCCTCCGGCGCTCCCGCCGCATACTCCCGGGGCAGCCAATCCGCCACGGCCGCCCCCTTGACTTCCAGTCCCCCCTCCATCCGCGCTCGCTCCCACCCAGTCAGCCAGTTCGTCAGCTTCAATGACTCACTTCGATACTCGCCTTCACCTATCAGCAGAACCAGGTCCGAGACCTGCAGCCTCGCCGGCGATACGTCTACCCTCGCTCGGAGACTTCGGAATGCCTTCCCCGCGATCTCCCCCGGTCCCAGGTCGAGCCATCCCGAGCCGCTCAGGGCTCGTGAGTTCCCCGAGGCCCGCAGTTCCGCCGCAGATCCTCCGCTGATCTCCGGCCGGCCGATCGCGGCCCCGATGATTCCAAGATCGAGCGACGAGAACCGCGCCTCTACCTCGAAATCCCCGCCGAGCGAGGCCGCGCCCGAAACGGACCCTGTCCCCATTGACCCTGTGACGACGCCGCGGTGGATGCTCAGGCGCTCCCCGGCAAGCTCGAACTCCCCCTCTGCCGATCCCAGCGGCAATCCTTTCACGACTGCCTCATGGACTTGGAACTCGCCCGCCAGCAAGTGCTCTCCGTCCGACTTCGCGGTTGCCTTCACCGATGCCCTGCCGCTCAAACCAGTCCCATCTATGCCGGCCATCTGGGCCAGCATCGGCAGTGGAACATCAATCAGCTCTATGTTGCCCTGGAGCCTACTTCGGCCTGTCCGCCAATCCACCACCAGATCGCCCGCCACCTGCCGCGGGCTGCCATGAGCCCGGAGGTTTCTGAGTCTGAGGCGCCCGTTCGAGTACTCGAAGCTCGCAGCAACGTCGTTCCAGAGGACCCCGCGAAACTCGATCACCGGCGCTCTTCCGCTTCCGCTGACCCCCAGGTCAGAGACCGGCCCCTCGACGCGCGCGGTGATGTGCAAGGGACTCGACAGATGCAGCCCCGGTGGAAGCGCCAGCGTCGGCACCAAGGTCCGCAGTTGTGAATGGCTGATCCCGTAGGCGGACACCTCCAGGCCGAGGCGGGGAGCCTGCAAGTTCGCGATCACACCCTCCACAGAAACGCGCGTCGATCCCACCCTGCCGACAACGCCCGCCAGATGCACCTCCCCGTCGGCAAGACGCACCTCCCCGTTTACCTCCTTGGCCGGTTCGCGCAGCCACGGGAACCGCACCTCGCCACCCCTCACCGTTGCCGCAACCTCGTACTCGGCCTCGTCGCTGGGACCCGACCCCCCGAGAACGAGCCTTCCCTGCACGTCCGCGCGGCCCGCCGAGACGCTCACCACTCCCATCTCGGGAAGGCGCGCCAGCGCGTAGGCGAGGTCCACATCGGAGATGGCCCCAGAGATGCTCGTCTCCCCCGTTTCCCCATCTGTCTCCCCCTGCATCTCCAGAGACGCGAAGGCCCCCTTCACTCCCTTTGCCTTCAATGAGAATACACTGCGCGTCGGCTCCGGGTACCGAAGCGTGAAGTCAGCGCTCTCGACGACGGTCGCGAGGTGCCCGCGGCTTTCATCCATGAACACCAGCCGGCCGTCCTGCACCACGACATGTGCCCGGAACCGCGAAGGCTTCTCCGCCTCACGGGCGAGCAGGTCCTCGATGCTCAGCCTACCGTTCGCATCGCGCCGCAGGGACAGCTCGGGCCTTACCAGCTTGATTTCTCGCACATCCGCCGGCCCCGAGAGAATGGGCAGCCAGCTTCCCTCGCGTCCCACCCGCGCGGTCACTTCCGGGACCTCCAGCAGAGGCGAGCCGTCCCGGTCTTCCACCACTACTTCACGCAGCATTACCCGGCCGGAGAGAGCGACCGACGCGTCAGCGATACTAACCTCTCGATCGAGCTGGCGCGAGAACTCACTCTCGATCACCCGCCGCACGTGCTCCGCAAGCGGCCCCGCCCGCAAGACAACTGCCAGCGCGATAAGAGGCAAGAGCAGCACGGCCAGATATGGCAGCATTCTCGCTAGTTTCCGCATAGGTTCCCGCGCCGCGCGCTTGCTCTCCCCTGATGACCGTCACCGCGCCTCAAGGAGAGTATACCCTACTCTTCCTTGTCGTCCTCAGATGCCGAGCAGCTCCTCCGCGTGATATGAGCTGCGTACCAGAGGTCCGCTCAGCACCTGCGCGAACCCCATCGCCTGCCCCGCCCGCTCGTACTCCCCGAACATCTCTGGTTCGAGGTATCCCGCCACCGGCAAGTGTTCGGGAGAGGGCCGCAGATACTGTCCGATTGTCACCGCCCCCACGCGGGCGTTACGCAGTTCCCGCAGCACTCGGAGCACCTCTTCCCGATGCTCACCCAGGCCCACCATAAACCCGCTTTTCGTCACCGCCCCCGACGCCATCTCCCGCGCCCACGCCAGCAGCCGCAGAGATCGTTCGTAGTCGGCCTGCGGCCTCACCTCATGATACAGCCTCGGCACTGTCTCCACATTGTGATTGAACACGTCCGGCTGCGCCTCCAGCACGGTCTTCAGCGCCTCTCGGTCCCCCTGAAGATCCGGCGTCAGCACCTCCACCGTCGCCTCGGGCAGTCGCTCTCTTATCGCCGCCACCGTCGCCGCAAACTGCCCCGCGCCTCCGTCCGCAAGGTCGTCCCGCGTCACCGACGTAACGACTACGTGCCGCAGCCCCAGCGTGACCGCCGCCTCCGCCACTCGGCGCGGCTCATCCACATCCACCGGCTCCGGCGTCCCGTGGGCCACCGCGCAGAACCGGCAGTTCCGCGTGCACACATCTCCCAGTATCATGAAGGCAGCAGTGCGCCGGCCGAAACACTCCCCAACATTCGGGCAGCGCGCGCTCTGGCACACGGTGTGCACCCTCATCCGCGCCAGCTCCTCGCCCAGGCCGGCCAGTTGCGGCCGCTTCCGGTGGGCCGGGATCAGCCATGGCGGAATGCGCTTGTTCACCCCTGCCTCGCCCGCGCTGGCGCTCGTCCGGCCAACAGAAACCGCGTCAATGTCCCCCATACCACCGGATGATATGGGAAGATGCGCATTGCCCGCTTCAACTCCTGCACCGCTTCGTCTCTCTCCCCCTCCCGCGCCAGCAGGCGACCCAACCGGCAGTGCGCCCAGGCCAGCCGCCGCCGCGCCACTCGTCGCCACGCGACCCCTCGCAGCCACCGCCCGCCGCGGTCGCGTCGCTTCAGAGCTCGCCCAACCACCTCGACCTCCCACACCCGCATTGCCCTCTGGTCTGCGCTCCTCTGCTCAGAATGCATGCGGTAGATGGTGAGTGGGGCCGGCACGATACCCACCTCCCATCCCCCTGCAATCCTCAGCCACATGTCCCAGTCCTGCGCCAGACTGAGAGACTCGTCGAAGCGCCCACATTCCTCGAAACACTCCCGTCGCGCCACCACGCTCGACATCACCAGCCGATTCCCTCGCAGCAGCGCTCCCGGCGACACTCGCCTCAGCCGCCCCTCTCCTTGCTTCACATCAGGATACCGCCCGGCCGGCTCCCGCGTCCGAACGCAGTCCGTCCCCACCAAACCCAGCTTACTGCCCTCCGCCAGCCAGCGCACCTGCCATTCCAGCTTCTGCGCAAGCCACAGGTCGTCATCGTCCAGAAATGCCACCAACGCGCCCGCCGCCTCCCGCAGCCCCACATTTCGCGCCGCCGAGGGTCCGCGGCGCGGCCCCTCGATTCGGCGAATCGGCACTCTCGTCTGCCGCGGCAGCAGCTTCAGAACTTCCGCGGCCCCGCCTCCGGACCCGTCATCAATGATCAGCACCTCTGCTGGAAGCAGCCGCTGCGCCAGGACGCTCTTCGCAGCCGCAAGCAGATACTCGGGCCGGTCGCGCGTCGGCACAATCACACTCACACTTGAGAGGTCCGTCAAGAGAATCTCCGCATACCCTCCGGAACTGCGGACGACTGTCTTGTCGTGCGAGTATATGAGGGCCGAAGGACGCCTGTCAACCCGAAGGCCGCCGAGGGCTGTGCCATCCCGGCACCGCCTCTCCTCACCCCTCCATACCGCCGCTCCAGACCGCCCGCAGCACCGCCGTCGAGCCCAGGCGCCGCCCATCTCCCTGAACCCATAGCCCCGCCAAGAGGAATTCTCCCGCCTAATACGCCTCCCATGGAATAATGCTAATGGAGGCGATATCCTATGGATAGAGGCGATCCAAGGTTCCTCTGCTGTATGCTGCTTGTGTTGGCATTAGCGGTCGGCGGCACCGCCTGGTCAGCACCCTTGCCCTTCGAAGACGGCTTCGAGAACGTGGCCGTGGGCTCTTATCCCTATGACAGTGGCTGGTTCCCGCTGTCTTCCGGGAAGAGCGCGTCCGTGTCCGACCTGGCTCCTCCCCACAGCAACTCATTCTGTCTCGACACTTGGCCGTGGTTGGCGCGTATGGACCGCGTGCAGCTGGATGAAGTCCCCGATCAGTTGAGCTACCAGGCCTCCGTGTACGTGGATCCTACGCAAGGCTGGGTCGGCTTGGTCGGCTTCATGACTCACAGCGGCTACTATGCCATGTGGAACTGCTTCCGCGTAGATGCCGGGGTCAGCAAAGTCTCGTTCTTCGGCGAGAACGCCGTGGATCTCGCAGACTACACTGCCGGCACCTGGTGCACCGTTCGCGCTGATCTGGACTACAACGCGCTCACGGCCGACCTCTGGGTTGACGGCAACCTTCTCGCTGAGGACGTTGCGATCGCCCCAAGGGAGTTCTACGAGCCCGGCATCGGGGACATGGTGCTGACGCAGTGGGGCGTATCCGCCGGCACCTACATGGAATACCAATGGTGGAACCTCACCAACGTTGTCTACTTCGATGATCTTTCGGTGTGGCAGTCTTCGACAACCGTCGAGGTGGACATCGCCCTCGGGGCCGGCAGCTCTCGCACCTACGTCAACCTCCGGTCGAAGGGCATGCTGTCGGTTGCGGTCCTCTCCACCGAAAGCTTCGACGCCACTCAGATCGACCCCGCAACCGTGACCCTCGCCGGCGCCCCGGTTGCCGTCAAGGGCAAGCACGACAAGCTCATGGCCCACATCGAGGACGTTGACGGGGACGGATTGCTCGACATGACGTTCCAGTTCCCGGTGCAGGCTCTCGATCCGGCCGAGCTGACCGAAGGCCTCGCGGTTCTCACCGGCGCCACTTACGACGGTCAGGAATTCGCGGGTTGGGGCGAGGTCTCCGTCGTTCCGGGCGGCTGAGCGCCGAGCTCACCACCCAACTGCGCGATCGGTAAGTTTCAGCAAGCGATACACATCGCTGCGGCCGGATGAGCGGTGAAGCCGCCCTCGGCCGCAGCGACGCGCGTGAGCCCACCCTCAGCAGGAATCCCACGCTCTTCCTCGGAAGCACTTAGCGCAGAACTTCCGCGGGACGACAAGCCATGAAGATCACGCGCATCGAGCCCATCCACGTCGGTCACAACCTCCTGGTCGGCGTCCACACAGACGAGGGAGTCGTCGGATACGGCGAGTGCAGCCCCATGAACAACCGGCTGGTCGAGGCCCACCTCGACCACGCCTTGGTCCCTCTCGCCGTCGGCTCCGACCCCTTCGATGTGGAGGCCATTGTCGAGAAGCTCTTCGTCTCCACCTACAAGCTCGCCGGGCAGAGCATGGCGATGGCCGTGAGCGGCATCGAGATCGCCCTCTGGGACATCATGGGCAAGGCACTCGGCCAGCCGATCTACAAGCTCCTGGGCGGCGCCTACCGCAAGCAGATCCGCATGTATGCCTCCAGCATGCGCCGCGACATCTCCCCCGCCGATGAGGCGAAGCGCCTTGCCGACCTCGTGGAGAAGCACGGCTTCTCGGCCGTCAAAGTGCGGGTCGGCAGCACCTTCGGCTTCGACGAAGACGCGGCGCCCGGCCGCTCCCTCAAGCTCGTCAGGGAAGTGCGCGCCGCGCTCGGCGACGACATCGAAATCATGGTGGACGGCAATAGCTGCTTCACCGCCCCTCGCGCCATCGAACTCGGCCGCCGCCTCCAGGAATACCGCGTCTTCCACTTCGAGGAACCGTGCCCATACTGGGATCTGGATTCGACCGCCAAAGTCGCAAAGGCCCTCGACCTGCCTATCGCAGGAGGTGAGCAAGACTGGGGCCTCCACCGCTTCCGCGAGATGCTCGAACAGGAGGCCGTGGACGTCGTCCAGCCGGATCTCATCAAGGCCGGCGGATTCTCTGTCTGCAAGAAGGTTGCCCACCTGGCGGAGGCCTTCGGCCGTGTGTGCACCCCGCACCAAACCCAGCCGTTGGGCACCCTCGCCAATCTCCACTTCGCCGCCGCCACACCCAACGTCCGCTATTCCCAGGAATACAACATCGAGCCCAATCCTCTCATGCAGTCCCTCTTCCGCGGGCCGGCGCTGAAAGTAAGGGACGGTCACCTCGCCGTCCCTGAAGGTCCTGGCCTGGGAGCCGAGATAAACGAGGAACTATTGGCCTCCGAATGAGACGCCTTCTCACACCAGGTTTCCTTCTGATCGCGCTCGCTTCTCTCTCCGGCTGCCTGGGGCGCGGCCCGACCGGCGCCCAACAGGCCGAGAAGCTATCCGCCTGGCTCGACGCCCAATCCTACTCCACATGGTCAACCTTCAAGCGCGAAGGGGGTCACCCGGAGGCACCGGCCAGCCCGGACGGCCTAACACTCGGCAGCCCCAACATCTTCGCCGCCGTCGGCTGCAACCCGGATGACCTCACCTCCCTCGACGTTGCCTGGGCCGACCGCCGGACTTCTCGCCCCTTCGCCAAGCCTCTCACCCTGGCGCTGCGCATGAAAGGCCGCGGGCGACCCAGGTCGGCGGCCCGCGAGCCGGTCCCGCTCGCCGACTTCCCCGAGCAGACCCTCCGCCGCATTCGTCACACTGCCGTCGCGGTCTCCCAAAGCAAGCTGGAGAATCTCCAGCTTACCTGCGTTGACTTCGCCCCCGTGGCCCCGGACCAGAACTTCCTTGCCCGCTGGTTCCTGTTCGAGAACACGGGGGAGTCCAGCATTGGGCTCGATCTGGCCGTCAAGTTCATGGCGCCCGACGAATGGTCCCGCGTTGACTCTCACACGTGGCGGCGCGGGGATCGCTTCGCCCTTATCTCCGACGCAACGCTGCGCGCTCCGGGCGACGATCTCGAACTCGACATTGGCTCGGTGCGCCCCGGCCGGCGGGCATCGGCGGCCATCCTCCTCGTAGCCACCGGGAAGCCTGACGATCTTCCCAATCACATCGCCCGCGCCCAGGCCGCGCTGCCGAACCTACTCGGTACTCTCGAAGCCACCAAGGCCGATTGGGGAAACTGGTGCTCCCAGACCCCCCTCATCACCGGCGATCAGCGCACCGACGACCTCCTCGATTCCCTCCTCTGTCTCGTGCGCGCTCACATCGGCCCCGAAGCCATCCACACCGGGTCTCTGCGTTATCGCCACAGCCGCGCCTATGTGCGCGACAGCTACTGGGTCCAGCGCGCCCTCCTCGAACTCGGCCGCCTCGACGAAGCTCCCATCAACCTCGATTTCTTTCGCCGTGCCTGGCGCGCATCCGGTATCGCCTCCTACTACGAGATTCCCTCCGGCGGCGGAGCCGGATACGGGTATCACGGCGTCGAGCTTCCCCACTATCTCGTGCTGATGGTCCGCGACGCCGAGCGCATGGGCGGCCTCGACGGCCTCCCCTACTGGGACATGGTGCAGGGCTGTCTCGATCAGGCCGCCGTGCCCCCGAACGGCCTCCAGCCCATGAACGGCGACGAGACCTGGCTGCTCGCCGCCCCCGTCCGCGAGCTCGACGACCTGCTCGACAACTCCTGGCTCCTCATCGCCTCCGCCGAGTACGGAGCCGAACTCGCCGGCCGCGCCGGCGAGGCCGAACGCGCCGCCCGCTACGGTATCTTGGCCTCCCAAGCCCGCGGAGCCCTGGCCCGGTTCCTGCCCCGCGCCGGCCAGGCCGAGTGGTACGCTACGGGCCGCGGTGCCGATGGATCGCTCGACGTTTCGCTCTGCCCCGGCGTCCTCGCCCGCGGCGCGATCCTCGGCGTGCTTCCGGCCTCCGACCCATACCTATCCGCGGGCTTGCAGACAAGCTGGAACCGGCTGAGCTTCGACCGCGGCCTCCGCGCCCATTCCCGCAGCGCCACCATAGACGGCGGCACGCCCGGCTACGCGCTCTACGCGGCGGCCG
>CP070816.1:921665-925292 GCA_020344235.1 Armatimonadota bacterium | reverse complement strand
GTGCGGGAGATTGCCCTGATTGTCGGCCGGTCGTGGCGAGCCACCGATTCACTCCTCCATCGCGCCAAAGAGAAGGCGCGGGAAAGGCTGGCATCAGATGACCAGTGAGCGGCACGATAAGGAATTGGCAGATCTGCTCAAAGCAGCCCGGGCGCTGCCCCGAGCGGGAGCCCGCCAGAAGGCCGTGTCGGCCATGGCTACGGCCGCCGGCTCTCGCCGTTGGAGTTCGATCTCCTGGCGACGCCCCGTGCTGGCGGCCGCGTTCGTGGTTCTGCTGCTAGCCTCGGGGCTCTGGCTGCTTCCCAAGCGACACACTGTCGCGCTCGCCGATGTGGCGCGTGCCATGGCGAGCGTGCAGAGCGCGCACTTCGTGGTGTGGACTGGACAGCAGCCAGTGGGCGAACTCTGGGTCAAGGGCCCAGAAAAGTGCCTGATACGCGCAGAAGGAGGACTAGACGCGGCTGACGATGGGCAGAGAACCATAAGCCTCGAGAGAAGAGGGGGGCCGCAGCTCCTGGCTGTAGTTCAGCCTGCGCGCAGTATGACCGGCCTTGGAGAGTTGAGCGAGGGGATGACCTACCTCGATTGGCTGAGCGGACCCGGCCTGACGCACAGCGTCCTGGAGACTGGTGGCGCGAAGATGATCTCGACTGAGGAGGTGGCGCTTCCCGATGGACGAAGGGCAGTCAACGTAACTCTGGCCGTTCCGACCCCCTCCGGCCCGACGCCGGAGAAGATGGTGATCACTGTTGACCCCGACACCGATCTTGTGATCGCCTGGGAACGGTTCATAGCCTGGGAGCGAGCCGGCGAAGGGCACGGCGGCCTGAGAGTGGACAGGATTGACTACGACGTCGAGGTCCCTGACTCGCTCTTCAGCCTTGACATTCCCACAGACGCAGTGGTCGTTGATCTGTTGACACCGCCATCCGATGGGCTGACGGCGAAGGGCCAGGCGCTTGCCAAGGAAGCGGAAGCAATGAGCGCCGACGTCATCTTCGACGGCGGGCCAGACCATTCGCACGGCGGCTCATGTGGGACCTCGTATCACACCAACCTGCGCTTCCAGTTTCTGGATCGGAACGCGACAAGCATCTACTACCTGCCAGACCGGAACACGTACTGCGTGGCCGGCCGAGTGCTGGCCTTGACGAGCGACAGCAGCGGATTCTCGCAGGTCGTGGAGGATGACGAGTTCGTCCCGCCGGCCCTGCCGGACTCCACTCCCGACCAGATGATCGCCAAGGCCGAAAGTGCCCTGTCACCGGAGAGTATAGCGGAACGGGATGCGTGGGAGAAGCAACTGCGAGCCGCCGGAGCCGTCGCGCTCTCCAAGGTGGACGGCGGCATGGCGACTTGCGGTACTGGCTATCACCCCGGCATGTTTTTCAGGAGCGCAGACAAGAGCGGGTTCCGGCTGTATTACTTCCCTGACCGCAACGTCTACTATGTCATGGGCAAGGCCCTGGTGTGGGCGGCCGACTTCGAGGAAGTGGTCGAAGACGCCGAAGTGCCGGCACCGGGCGAGCCCGAACGGTTGCCGTAAGCAGTCATCTACCTCCGCAACGCCGAGCAGCACCGTGTGTCTGCGCGGGGCGGGAGCTTTGGCTCCCGCCCCGCGCATATCTCTGATGGAAGCTGCTCCTCTTCTTGCAGGCAACCGAGGCACCGCCCGCGGCGGACCAGGCAACACGCTGACGCTCGGCCCACTCCGCATTCATCCCGCCACCCTCCCAGCAGATCCGCCCCGGTGGGAGCTGCCCGACCCGAGCCGACCTCAGCCGCCGCGCGGTCGGCCTGCCGAGGAGAAAGTGCCACTCCTGCCGCGGTGTTTCAGCCGCAGCGCGCGTAACAAGGGGTAGACGGCTTCATCACTACCGGCATCGAGAGGGACCAGTTGATGGACACAGCAGGCGAAGGCCGATCATACAGGGAATCCCTAGAGCTACTGCAACGGCGATGCCCACAGCTGCGGCCACCCCGCCCCATTCGCCCGCAAAGCCGCCCCGTTCCCCCGCCTCAGCTTCCTCTGCCCGCACCCTAGCTTGGGCGCTCAGCTCCGCGTTCCGGTGCCACCCTCCCCCGGCTTCTCCCCCAGCTCCGACACAGGCGCCAGGTCCTTTGAGTCACACTTCAGACAGTGTTCCGGTTCCGACCATATCACTGTTCCCATATCAGGGAGCTGTTTCCGGAGCCGATCAATCGCGGCGTCCGCGAACTCCCCATCCCATTGTTCGGCTCCGCACGCGCGGCATCGCAGCCTGCGACCCTGGCCGGCGGCCCTCTCGCGCTGCGACCGTATGCCGCCCGCACGCGGCACCAGGCGTCTGAGGAACGATAACAGGCCCATTCGTGTCTACCCCTTTCCTGAGGTGACCACAGGTTAGCCCCCATTGGCGTTGCTGTGATCCTGGCGGCCCTCCCACTGTCCTCCACCTTCCATGCCCTCTCCGGGTTCCCCTTTCGTTGCTTTCGGTAGCTTGCTGCCAAAGGCCACTGCGCCTTTCCGCCACGCCAGCGACGCCCGCCGGCCCTCCCCGGTTCGGCAGGAGCTTGCTCCTGCCCCAACATGTCATCCTGGGCTCGCCCCGGGGGCGAGCCGCCCGACCAAGAGGTATCCGACACGCTGTTCGAGCCGAAGGTGCTGGTGGCGCGCTGGCGAAGACACTGCCCCGGCGCGCGGCCGCACAGTTCGCCGTGCTTCCGGCCTGACATAGCGCGTGCCGACGTTCAGGGGAGCAGGTCAGCTCTCCGGCTGCGCCGCATGGAGCGTTACCCACGGAGACCGAGTTGCTCTCTCCCGAGGGCCCAGCTTCGTGTGCGAAGACATCTTCTGAGGAGCGGTGTGATGCATGAGAAAGTTGTTCTTATTGGCGCTGGCAGCGCCATGTTCACCGGCGCGCTCGTCGCTGACATCGCGGGCCGAGGCTGGGAGGGTGAACTCGGCCTCGTGGACACCGACTCCGATGCCCTCGCCGTCGCCGAAGGCCTCACCAAGAAGACCATCGAGGCGAAACGAGCCCCGCTGAAGATCTCCGCCTCCCTGGACAGAAGGGACGTGCTCCCCGGAGCGACCGTCATCATCACCACCATCGGCGTCGGCGGCAGGCGGGCCTGGGAGCAGGATGTCTTCATCCCCCGCAAGTACGGCATCTACCAGCCCGTCGGCGATTCCGTCATGCCGGGAGGCACCTCCCGCGCCCTCCGCATGGTCCCTCCCATGGTTGACATCGCCAACGACGTTGTCGAGTTGGCCCCCGACGCCCTCTTCCTCAACTACGCCAACCCAATGGGTGTCGTCTGCCGCGCCGTCCGCAAGGTCACGCCGGCCAAGATGGTCGGCCTCTGCAGCGGCGTCTCATCTGTCGGCAACAATCTGGCGCAGTTCCTCGGCGTCGAACCGGCCGAGTTTCGCTACACCGCCGTCGGCATGAACCACCTGACCTGGTTCACCGAAGTGCGCTCCCACGGCGAGGATCTCATGCCCCGGCTTCGCGAGCGCGTGCGGGAGGCCCTCGCCGCCGGCAATCCGCCCGGGCATCTCTGCTCGCGCCTCTTCCAGATCTTCGGAGCCTTCCCCGCGGTCGGAGACGGCCACGTCGGGGAGTTCTTCCCCGGCCTCTTCCC
>CP070816.1:918915-921565 GCA_020344235.1 Armatimonadota bacterium | reverse complement strand
TTCTACGACGTCCGGTACAGCGGCCTCAACTGGCCGGAGGATGGTACTTATGCCCGCTTCTTCAGCGGCGAGCTGGAGTGGAAGACGAATACCCCCCCCTACGAAGGTGGCGACATCTCGCCGGTAAGTGGGGAGATCGTGTACTGGCGCAACGCCGAGCCAGCGACGGTGGGACAAGCGCTCATGGGCCCTGGCAGCGGCGATATCTTCAGACACAGCCCAGACGGTTCCGGGGAGGTCAACCTGACGGAGCAAGCTGGCATCGGCGGCCTTAACTGCCAACCCAAGTGGTCCCCGGACGGCACCATGATAGCCTTTCAACACTGCGATCCCGTCGAGGGCATGGAGCACTGCCAGGTGGGGTTCCACGTCTGGGTCATGAATGCCGATGGCACCAATGCCCATCGCGTCACACCTGAGGGCAGCACGCCCACCATAGAAGCAAGGTGGTTGCCAGATGGTTCGCTGCTCCTCAACGTGCCGGGTGACGGAGATGGGTGGTCGTGGGAGACAATCACCACTGACATCTGGGGCACTGATATGCAACTGCTGCCCAATGTTGGGGGTGAGGCCGTCTGTTCCCCTGATGGCTCGATGATTGTTAGCATCCGATGGGACGACGACCTAGCGAACGGGGAACCGGGACAGTGGAACCGGCTCCTGCTCACCAACGCCGATGGCAGTGACCCCCGCGTACTCGTGCAGCAGTTCATCGTGCGTGCCCAGGTGCAGGCCCACTATCCCACCGATGAGATGCTTGAGCGAGCCCCGCGCCATGACTGGGTGGACGAGGTGTACTACCACGCAGGCCCAAAAGGGCCTGTATGGTCTCCCAATGGCGACAAGATCGCCTTCCTCGCGGCCCTACCCTTCGATCCGGATGGGGCTTACCACATGAATCAGGTCGAGGTGTGGGTCTACGACCTAGCTGCTGATGAGCTGATCAGAGTCACCGACGACGACGCGGCGCAACAAAACCTTATCTGGAAGTAGCCCGCCGACGGCCGATGCACGGCGGAGGTCATATGAATGGATAATGCGCGGTCTGAAACCCGAGGAACAGAGAGACGCTGGTCTGTGCGCACCACGGCGTTGGTGATCGCGCTGGTAGTTGTTCTCTTCGCGTACTTCGTGTGGCCGACGCCGTGGCAGTACTTGAGCCACCAGTTCCTGGCCACGCGCGTCCACCGCGCGACGGGGCACGCGCAGGTTCTGACAGGCGACGGATGGCGCGCCGTCGGTACCGACTACGTCACAGCCATGTCCGAGAACGCAATGAGGGAGCTCCAACACGACAGGCTTGAAAGCCAACTGATTAACAGGGACTGGAGACACTCACCAGCCCGGAGCAGGCGTGCCGAACATCGGGCCGGAGCAAGCCCCGGCAATCAGGAAGCGACGCCCGGCTACGCGGGTGCGAACGCGTCCCAGCGAGAGGATGGCTCTTGAAGCAGAGCACACGTGTCAGACACCCGTTGGACCGTCGGTCCTTGTTGGCGACCGTGCGACCGCTGGGATTGGCATCAGAAGGAGCGGTCGAGGCCCACCCGAGCTGATTCTGACACCCTCGACCCGTGTAGCCAGACTGAATCCGGGCAGAACCGAATTGGCGCACTGAGGCCCATCTGGGGCGCTTTCATAGATGCGGATTACACCACCCCGAGGCCGGAGAGCAGATCGCGAAGTGCCAGCGCCTCTGCCTCTTCTCCGTCCAGGTATTCGATGGCCACGATCCCGTCATAGCCGCGTCTGTCGAGGGCGGTCACCAACCAGGCGAAGTCCACGTTCCCTTCGGCCATCGGCGCCTGCATCCGTCCCGGCGCGGCGTTCCGCACGTGGACGTGCGCGGTGTAGTCCAACAGGGGCTCCGTCTCGGCCAGAGAGGAAAGCTCCGGCTGCATCGCGAAGTGGCTCGGGTCATATGTCACCGCAACCTCCGGCCAGAGGCGCTGCGCCAGGTCGAGCGCATCGGCCGGCTTCTCCGCCGCCGAGCCCACATGTGGCTCGAAGGTCAGGCGCACGTCGTGACCGCCCTTCAGCTCCGCCAGCCACGACAGGAACGAGCGCAGCCGGCCCAACGCCTCCTCTCGCCCCGCGGCCTTGTCGCGGCCGCCGATCTGCATCGTCAGCATCGAGCACTCAACTTCCACCGCCAGCTTCAGCATCGCCGCGAACTCTCGCTCGATCTGCGCCCGCGCCGACGCCTCTTCTCCGAACGGCACGCTAAAGCCGCAGTTCAGCGCCGACACTGTCAAGCCGGAGGCGGCGACAGCGCTCACGACGGCCGCGATGCTCCCATCCTCGCACGCGAGGTCGGAGGGATGGAGGTGCTCCATGCCTTCGATGACGAAGAGATCGACATGTCGGAATCCCAGCTCTGCGATGCGTGCTAGCGCTTCCGGCAGCTCCCGGTTCGCCTCCACACAGCTTGAACACGCCACGTGCATCATCTCTCCCGCCTCGTGCCAGCGCTCGCGTCCGCGCGCCCCTCCAGGTCCTTGTAGAGCATCCCTGAGACCGGCGTGTACTCCGCAAACACTCGTCGGTGCCCTTGACAGGCTCCAGGGGTCTGCTTCGGGACTGCCGCAGCTGAGCCCTTGTGCGCCCGTGGAGATGTGGGGCGCGCCTGAGACCAGCCCGCGTGGGCACG
>CP070816.1:915339-918815 GCA_020344235.1 Armatimonadota bacterium | reverse complement strand
CTCGCCCCCCCATATGCCAAGCCCATGGCCGTACTCTTCTACCTGCTGATCGCAGCTCTCACAGTGCTCGATGTCGCATTGGATTCACCCCCCGGATCATACTCTCATACCAGCGGCCTGGGCCCCTCAGCCGCCATCTACCTCCTCCTTGCGGTCGGGCTCGGCCTTTCCGTCGCCGTCACCCCTGGCAGGGGGCAGTTCGCCAAGGGTGTGAGACACTCCCGGAAGCTGGGCCTCTCGTACGTCCCGGCCTGGGGCGACGCCGCCGCCAACTGGGCTCCCCTGGCCGCGTTCGGTGCTGTTCTCCTCGCCGCCGTCCTGGCAGTTGCCCTCCTCGTGAATCTGCGCCCTTACGTGCCCGTAGGGGTCACAGCCGCCGCTGGCGTTGCAACTCTCACTCTCCTCTACTTCGGCTATGCCAAGCAGTCCCTCGACCTCGCATACCCAAGGAACAGCGGGTCCTACTTGACGCTGCTCCTATTCGTGCTCTGGGCCTTGCCACTGCTTATTGGAATGCTGGTCGCAGTGTACGCGGCGGACGGTGGATCAACCAAGCCACTATTCGCTATGAGCCCCCTGGCCGGCGTGCAACTGGCTCTCTCCGAACAGTACCGGTTTGGGTGGTCCCTCACAGCAAAGACGGCTATCATGGCAAGCCTGCTGCCGGCCGTCGTCTTCGCCCTCCTATGTACGAGAGTAGTGCGCCGCACCGCTGCCGAGATTACACCCGCCCCATAGCGCGCGAGCAGAGAAACTTCCTCGACCGGCACTGGAGGCCCCCATGACCCGCTTCATCTATCGCGCCGCAAAGACCGCCCAAATCTCCTTCCCCCTCGGCGGCATCGGCACCGGCTCCATCGGCCTCGCCGGCAACGGCCGCCTCATTGATTGGGAGATCTTCAACCGGCCGAACAAGGGCAGCGCAAACGGCTTCTCCCACTTCGCCATCAAAGCCGAGGCGGGCGGCAAGGTGCTCGACGCGCGCATCCTCAACGGCGACCTCCCGCCTCCCTACCAGGGCTCCCTCCAGGGCGGCCGGTACGCCGGCTTCGGCTTCGGCCCCGTGCGCGAGGCCCTCTCCGGCATGCCCCACTTCCGCAGCGTCCAGTTCCGCGGCGAGTTCCCCATCGCAACCGTCGACTTCAAGGAACGGCGCTTCCCCGGGCGCCTTCGCATGACCGCCTTCAACCCCTTCATCCCCGTCAACGACGACGACTCCGGCATCCCCGCCGCTTTCTTCGAGATCGAAGTCAGGAACACCACGAAGAAGACCATCACCTACACCATCGCTGGCACCCTCCGCAACCCCCACCCAGCGAATAACATCAACACTCTCCGCCGCGCCGGCAAGCTCACCATCCTCCACCTCACCACCGATTCCCTCGACCCCGCCGACATCGACTACGGCGACATGGCTCTCGCCACCGACGCGGCCGACCTCAGTTACCAGCAGTACTGGTTCCAGAGCGATCCCCTCTGGTTCGCCGACCTCGAGGTCTTCTGGCGCGACTTCACCTCGCCCGGCCCTCTCAACGACCGGTCCTATCCTCCCGACAAGGCCGGCAAGGGCACCCACGGAACCATCGCCGCGCGCTTGCGCGTCGCTCCCCGCAAGACCGCGCGCGTCCGCTTCCTCATCTCCTGGAGCTTCCCCAACTGCGAGAACTACTGGGACGATCAGGCCCGCCAGCACGCCGCCGAGGCCGGCGTCTCGCCCAACTGGAGGAACTACTACGCCAGCCTCTTCGAAGACTCCGTCGCGACCGCGAGCTACTGCCTGAGCAACTGGGACCGCCTCCACCGCGACACGCTCCTATTCAGGGACGCCCTCTTCTCCTCCGACCTCCCCCCGGCCGCGCTCGATGCCGTCTCGGCCAACCTCTCGATTCTGAAGAGCCCCACCGTCCTGCGCCTCCAGGACGGCACCTTCTACGGCTGGGAGGGATGCCATACCGGCGCGGGATGCTGCGAGGGCAGTTGCGCCCACGTCTGGAACTACGCGCAGGCCCTTCCCTTCCTCTTCCCCAAGCTCGAGCGGTCCATGCGAGAGGCCGACTTCAAGCACAACCAGCGCGCCGACGGCGGCATGTCCTTCCGCATGAGACTCCCCATCGGGTCCGGCCGCTCGAGCTTCCGCCCGTGCGCCGACGGCCAGTTCGGCGGCATCCTCAAGGCATACCGCGACTGGAAGGTCTCCGGCGACAGCGACTGGCTCCGCTCCCTCTGGCCCGCCGTGAAGAAGTCCATCGAGTTCGCCTGGTCGGACACCAATGAGGACCGCTGGGACCCCGACAGGACCGGCGTCCTCCACGGCCGCCAGCACCACACCCTGGACATGGAGCTTTTCGGCCCCAACGCATGGCTCACCGGCTTCTACCTCGCCGCCCTCAAGGCCGGCGCCGAGATGGCCGACCACCTCGGCGACTACGACACAGCCGCCGACTACCGAGCGCTCTTCCAAGAAGGCAAGCAGTGGGTCGAGGACCACCTCTTCAACGGCGAGTACTACCACCAGCTTCTCGACCTCTCGGACAAGTCAATCACCGACGACTTCGGGGCAACCGATGCCTACTGGGACGTCGAGCACCGCGAGATCAAGCATCAGATCGGCGAGGGCTGCGGCATAGATCAGGTCCTCGCCCAGTGGCACGCCGATCTCTATCGCCTCGGCGACATCTTCGACCCCAAGCGCTTGAAGAGAGCGCTCCGATCCATCTTCAAGCACAACTTCAAGCGCTCCCTGCGCGACCTCCCCAACACCTGCCGCATCTACTCCCTCAACGACGAAGCCGGCCTCCTCATCTGCGACTGGCCTGAGAGAACGCGCAAGCCGATGGTCCCTGTTCCCTACGCTAGCGAGACTATGAACGGCTTCGAATACGCGGCCGCTGCGCACATGATTCAGCGCGGCATGCTCAAGCAGGGCATGCAAGTAGTCACCGCGGTCCGCCAGCGCTACGACGGCGAGAGGCGCAACCCGTGGAACGAGTTCGAGTGCGGCAGCAACTACGCCCGCTCCATGGCCAGCTACGCCCTCCTCCACGCCTTCAGCGGCTTCACCTTCGACATGCCCAGAGGCCTCGTCGGCTTCAACCCCGTCCAGGCACACAACGGAAAGTTCCGGTGCTTCTGGTCGCTCGATTCGGGGTGGGGCGTCTTCGAGATGCGGCCGCACCAAACCCAACTTCGGGTCCTCTACGGATCCCTCAAGATCCAGACCCTCGACCTCCCCCTTCTACGCGGTCGAAAGGTGACGACCGTGAGCCTGGGCGCGTCCAAGCTCGAGTTCCGCAGTGGTCAAGGCAAGCTACACCTCGCCCTGCCCGCGCGCGTCGAGCCCGGACATCCGCTCGTGCTGCGGACATCTCGCGCCCGAACCTAGGGCTGCGTGAACGGCAGGAGGCAGCCCGTCACGAATCTGCCGGCCTCGGAGCACAGAAACGCGACGCCCTCAGCGACGTCCTGTGGGGTGGCGT
>CP070816.1:908848-915239 GCA_020344235.1 Armatimonadota bacterium | reverse complement strand
TGGCACAGCGTCGGCGACATCCTCGCCAACGGACCGCGCCCTGCCTGCGGCTGCTGGGGAGGGGGCCTTGTCGATGGTGACAACTTCCACGGCGTGTACCTGTCCGGTCCCAGGTTCTCGCCAACTAACGACCAGCCTGGGGACATCTGGATGCGAGAAGGGTGCGACTCCCAGCCGGCCACCGCCTACTAGGCACGGCCTAAGGACTTCTGGATGAACTGCGGACGGAGCGCCTTCCGAAAAGGCGCTCCGTCCTGTTTCTCTGCTGGAGAAACCGGCCAGCGCGGGCAGTCGCCACCGCCGTGCCAGTCTGACATGAGGTGTACCATGGAGATGCAGCGCGTTCGCCGGGACGACTAGCCTGCGGCAGTCTGCCCGGAGCCAGAGGAAGCTCCGCACGAATGGCTAACACATCGCTTTCCCAGCCGGCGGGCCGTGGAGGCGTCAGCCTCCGGTCCGTTCTCATCGGCCTCGCGGCCGCGCCCCTTAACACGTACTGGATGACCTATGCCTACTTTCACTTCGGGTATCTGCCTGGGCCAGGCCTCATCTACTCCCACTGCGTCTGCTACCTCGTTGGGCTGGTGGGTGTCAACGCTCTGTTGCGCCGCTGGCGGCCGCGATTGAGCTTCTCTGCCGGTGAACTGATCACCGTCTACCTGCTGCTGTCCGTTTCGACCGCCTGGTGCGGGGTGGCCTTCATGGCGAATCTGCCCGAGGCCATCGCGAATCCCTTCTGGTTCGCCACCCCGTCGAACCAGTGGGACAACCTAGTGCTCCCGTACCTGCCGACGTGGCTCACCGTGTCAGAACCCGAGGTCATCAGCGGTATCTTCGAGGGCGATTCATCGCTCTACCGCAGACACGTGCTGCTGGCCTGGCTCGGGCCCGCGCTATGGTGGACCGCGATGACCACCGCACTGATGCTGGCCTACGTCTCGCTGAGTTCTATACTCCGCCGTCGCTGGTGCGACGAAGAGAAGCTGCTGTTCCCTGCCGCTACGGTTCCCCTGCAGATCGCGGAAGAGCGCCATGGGCTCTTCCGCAGCAGGACCATGTGGATTGGGGTGCTACTAGCCGGTGGCATAGAGACGATCAACCTCGTGCACGGTGCCTTGCCCGCTTTCCCTCAAATTCCACTCTACTGGGACCTGAGGCCCTACATCGAAGAACTGCCTCCGTGGAACGCCATTCGTTGGGCGGGAGTCGGTGTCTGGCCGATGGTCGTCGGCATCTGCTACCTCATGCCGCTCGACCTCGCGTTCTCGCTCTGGTTATTCAACCTCATGTTCAAGGCTCAGCTCATCCTCGCCAGCCACTTCGGCTGGACGACTGACACCATCATGGGATTCCCCTACATCGACAACCAGTCCATGGGGGGCTTCTTCGCCCTGCTCGCCTCGGTCTTGTGGCTCGATCGCCGCTATCTGGCCCAGGTGGCGCGCAAGGCACTGGGTCTGCGCTCACCCCTCGATGACTCCAGCGAGGCCATGAGCTACCGCGGTGCCGTGCTCCTGCTGGCCGCAGCCATAGGCTTCCTCGTCTACTTCAACGGGAGAGGCGGCATGCCCCTGTCGATCGCTCTGGGGTGGCTGGCTGACTTCCTCCTGCTCGGCCTCGCCGTGACCCGGATACGCGCTCAGCTCGCTCCTCCGGCCTTCGAACTCTGGAACACAGGTCCAAACGTTGTCCTTCCCATGGCCATCGGGACGAAGGCGATGACTCCACAAGCGCAGGGCATGATGTGGATCACCTACCCGGTAACTCTCGCGTTCGGCGACAATCCGCAGCCCTGGAGCCTAGAGGCGCTGAAGCTAATCGAACCGGAACGCACAGAACGGCGAAGGTTGATCTACGCGCTGGTGGGCATCACGCCCGTGGTCATCCTGAGCGCGTTCTGGGCCATCCTCCACGTCACTTACAAGGTGAGCGTCTTCAGCAACCCTGATCCCGGCGCCAGGGACCACGTCCTCGCGGTGCCCTATTACCTCGCCAGCGCGCTTGAGAACCCGACCGGCCCGAATTACGCCTCGATGGGGGCCGTCGCGGCTGGCATGGCGACCACCGTGGCGCTGATGGTGATGAAGATGCGTTTCCTCGGCTGGCCTCTGCACCCGGTGGCCTTCCCCATTGCCTCCGCGTGGGTCATGGACGCCTACCTCCCCGCGGTCTTCATGGCCTGGCTGATCAAGGCCACCATCATGCGATACGGGGGCCTCCGGCTTCACCGATTGGCGCTGCCGTTCTTCCTGGGCCTGATCGCTGGGTCGGCAGCCGTGGCCTTCCTTCGCACGATCGCCGCCGCCATTCTCGATGTCCCGCTATGAGTCGGTCGGTCTCCAGGGGGCCATGCGCTCGGGGATCGCGGCGCTCTCGGGCCACCCGCGCGGTGCAGGAACAGCGGCCCGTCACTTGATCACTGCGATCCCGTAGGGGTCGAGCTTCTGGACGGTGAAGGAAAGACGACCACCCTCGACGCGGCAGTCCAGCAATTCTTCTCCCGCCAGAGACATCCAGCGAACGGTCGCCGGCCCGCCGGGATCGGCCCAGGGCAGGTTGACCTCCACCCTGTGCTTGGTGGCGATGGTGTCATCGGCCTCCCGGTAGTCGTAGTTGAGAACGTGGCAGACGTGCTCATCACCCTTCCGGTAGTGGACGACGTTGACCAGGCGATGTGAGGTCCTCACACGTGCTGTTTCGAACTCCGCCAACGGGGCTACGACGGCCGCGCTCAGGTCGTCCCGGTACTCTCGCCAGAAGTCCATCAGCCGGTCGTCGGCTAACGTCGCGATCCCTGAGCCACCGCCAATGCGGTTAGGCGAGTAGGCGATCACTCTCCCGCCCCCTTGGGCATAGTCCGCCAACGCCTCGCGTTGGTCCACCGTCAGCCCGGCCGCTTCGGCGACCAGCACAGCCTGATACCTGGTGAGCATGGCTGGGTCGAGCTTGCTTGGGGTGAAGATGTCGTCGCCGGAGTAGCTGACATCGTACTGATAGCCGGCCTCCGCCAGCGCCTGCGCGAGCGCCAAGTACTTGTAGTGCCCTTCCGGGTTCTCAAGCACCGCCGAGTTGGCGTAGATCACCAGTAGCTGGTTCGCGGTCGCGCAGCCCTCGTAGTACTGCCGGTTCGCACTGATGAAGCGTATGTAGTCCTTGATCTCCTCGGGCGCGGTCGCCGCACGACGAGTGTCTTTGTCTACCCCGGGCCACCAGTAGAAGCCAAAGCGCCCGTTGTTCGCGTAGGACTCCAGGAACATCAGCAAGTAGTAGTTGAGCGTCCTCCTTCCCCGTAGCTGATCGGGAATGAAGATCTGCGGCGTCAGCCAGGCCGGCGCGTGGGAGCGGAAGGAGGAGGCAAGCCGGTAGGATCCTAGGAACTTACCCCGTGGGAGCAGCTTGTGGTCGGGCCGGCCCTCGGATCCGCGGGGCCGGACCGTGTAGTACTCCTCCGCCAGGACGAAGTCGACAAGTTCGCCCCACTGCGCGCCCCAGAGCTTGCTGCCCCTGGTGCCAGAGCCCAGCCCTGCCACATTGCAGGTGACTGTCACATCCCCCAGCCCGCGCACCTCGCCTACAAACTCCTCCACGACCTTGAAGGCTGCCTCCGCATGGAAGGCGGCGTACTGATGGTACAGACTGTCATCGTCGCGCAGGCGCCGGAGAAGGGGCTCGTAGCCTCCGTTGCGGAGACCGGCCACCGATGAGACCCCGGCGCGGCCGCGGGCGGCCGCGTCGCCCTCAAGGTGCTGGCAGAACAGGTCTAGACACCGGGGACAGAAGCCCGACCCCTTTGGCTCGCGGGTCATGAGGGCGATGTGAGTCTGGGGTTCGTCGAGGCTGAGGATGTCTACCCCGATGTCAACTGCCCGACGATAGCCCGCCAAGAGGTAGTCTCGGAAGGGCCTACTGTAGAAGCACATGGAGTAGACAGGCTTGCTGTCCCAGAAGTACCAGTCCACCTCCGCCTTCCCCCCGAAGACGTCTCGACACGTCTCCTCGAGAAGATGGCGGTTCTCTTCGCGCTCGTAGTATTTGGCCTCGAGCGCCATCAGCCGCCGGTCGATGAGGACACGGCGTCCCTCCCGGTGGGCCTGTTCCACCGCCGACCTGTCCCACCGTTCGTGGTCGTCCCACATGCCGTTCACGGTGACGCCGAACTCCCTCGCCCACTCGCCCGGCATCGGCACTCCTGCGATGAACTGCACGGCTCGATACCATTCCATCTGGGATGGTCTCCTCTCTTCGCCCTGCCCCGGACGTTCGCCGAGTGTCAACTGCCGGCAGCATCGCCAGAGGATCGTCGGCACACGCGGAGCCCCGGGCCGCTGGCCCCACAGCTTCAACAACAATACCTACACCCACATCAGAAGACGCGGCGTGATCGACTCAGCCCTCCGGGAACAGAGTCTCGCAGAGCTGCCGGGCGTTCGCCTCCAGGTCTATATGGTTCACCTTCTTGTTGGCCGCGATGACCTCCGCCACCCACTCGCTCGGGAAGGCCTCCACACCTTGCAGCGCTCCCACCAGGGCACCGGCCACAGCCCCGCTGCAGTCAACATCGCGTAGGCGCTTGAAGCTGCCATCGGCGTTGTATTCGCGCTCGTTGATGGACAGCATGATGCTGCGGACGGGGTCGCCGTCGGAGAAGGAGATGGCGGCCATGGGCACTCCCAGGATGTCGATCGGATCCCAGAAATGCAGCGGCGCGACTGCCCGGGAGAGGGCGTCCACGAACGCGCGGTCGTCCTGCTCCTCGTCGGAGATCGCCAGCAGCTTGCGAATTCCATTCGCCGCGACTTGGTGACCGTGCCCGTAGTACCAGAGGGGTGTGGGATAGTCCGCCTCGCCCCGGCCGGTGAGCGGATCGGTCTCCAGGCCGACCTTGATCATCTCCTTGGCGGTGAGGCCGCCGTCAATCGCGGCGCTGATCATCGCCGCCATCATGCCGGTGGCCGTGCGGCCATACCCGATCTCCGCGAAAGACAGCTCGACGGCCTTGGCGTAGGCCTTCTCCGGCTCTCCTTGGTAGAGCAAACCGGCGAGCCCCAGGGAGATGAGCGTGTGCAGGGAGGGGAAGCCGAGCCCCTGGCCCCGGACCGCGTAGGGGGCTATGCCCGAGGGAAGCTCTGTCATCCCCAGATGGGCACAGGCCGCCTCGTAGAGCCAGCGGAACTGCTGCTCCGCCATCTCCTCGTGTCCCGGGTAGAAGCGCGCCCGGTCTCGATAGCGCTCGATATATTCGATCGCCAGGAACTGGGAGTTGATGGGCCCGCCGTTGCGGATCACACACTCGATCAACACGTGGTTGTAGCGGGTGTCGTCGGTCGCCGTGCCCCGCGGCGGCGCGGGCTCCCACAGACCACACGGGTGAGACTCGAAGTCCTGGGGGAAGGGAAGAAACTCGCCCACCCAGTCCTTGCCGCCGGTGACCTCGGCCACCCGTTCCGCCGACGCGCCCTCCACCACCGCCCCCCAGGCATCGCCCAGGGCGCTGCCCACCATGCACCCAAGGACACGCGAGTAGAGCTGTTCGTCCATCACTGCCTCCTCGCTTCCGTTGGTTCTATGGTTTGTGGTGTGAGACCTGGTGCGTTAGCATGGATGTTCGCGTCTCGGCTTCGGCGGCGCAGCTACCGAAGCGCCGAGCAGGCGCTCGCCGCTGAGGCTGCTCCAGCCGGCACTCCTCAGGCCGGCCGGACCGACCGCATGCGAGAGCCAAACGTCTCCGGCCGTGACAGGCATTGGTGAAGCCGGATGGCCGATGGTAGCGGTCTCATCTGCACTTGTCAAAGACGCTTCCAGGCGAGATCTCCCTCTCGAAAGCTGACCGGTCGGGAATGAGAAGAAGCCGGCGAAGGAGAACACAGTTCAGGGCGAACGGGAGGAGGAAGCGAATCCGGTACACGGAGCCCCGGACTGTTTGTGCCCTACACGACCAGGTGAGAGGGCGGGAAGCCGATCACATCGTGAGGAGGAAGGGAAGGATGAAGAAGATTCTGAATGACCCGTTCCGCTATGTGGATGAGATGCTGGAAGGGCTGTGCGCGGCCCATCCGCAGTACTACCAACAGCGCGGGCCGCACGGGCGTGTGATCGCCCGCGCCGGCGGAGCCGTCTCCGGCAAGGTCGGCCTCGTCACCGGCGGCGGCTCCGGACATCTCCCTGTGTTCACCGGCTACGTCGGCAAGGGCCTGCTCGACGCCTGTGCCATCGGGGACGTGTTCGCCTCCCCTTCAGTGGACCAAATGGCGGATGCCATCCAGGCGGCCGACGGCGGGGCGGGCGTGCTGCTCATCTACGGCAACTATGGCGGAGACGTCATGAACTTCGACATGGCGGCGGAGATGGTGGACATGGAGGACATCGCGACCGAGACGGTTCTGGTCGCGGA
>CP070816.1:899756-908748 GCA_020344235.1 Armatimonadota bacterium | reverse complement strand
GGTTCTGGCGGATCATGGTATCAATCAACTCCTCGAAGCCCACAGTCGGATTCCAGCCCAGGTCAGCGCGCGCCTTGGAAGCGTCTCCGACCAGCAGGTCCACCTCGGTGGGACGGAAACAGCGCGGAGCGACCCCATGGCGGCAACGTCGGCGGTGTACTCGGGTTGATCGAAGGAAACGCGCACGTGGGACTGAGCGGCGAGATTGTGGATCTCGTCGGGCTGAACCTTCTCGACGAGACTCCGCAGGGAAGTAGCATCGGTCAAGTCGCCGTAGTGGAGCAGCAGCCGCGTGTCTGGCAGATGGAAGTCGCGGAAGATGTGGTCTATGCGGGCGGTGTTGAAGGAACGCGAGCGCCGGATTATGCCGTGGACCTGATAGCCTTTCTCGAGCAGCAGGTCGGTCAGGTGAGAGCCATCCTGCCCGGTCATGCTTGTGATCAGAGCCTTTGCGGCCACGTTCCGGCCTCCTGTTGCTTGTGAACGCCAGCTGCAGGCGCGGAGTTACCCGATGATAGCACATCGCGCCGCCGGAGGGAATAGAGCCGTCGGATCCGGCGGGAATGGGCGCGGCCCGCTGTTGGGGAGAGACGGGCAATGACCTCCCGGTTGCAGGGGCTGCATCCAGAAGGGGCCGAAGGGAGGCCCTCGATCAAAGGTACCCGAGCGCCTTGAGTTCCTGCTCTTGCTGTCGGGTCAATTGGGGGAGGTCGCTACGCCTCGCGGCGAGAGATTTCCCCATTGACAGAGACCAAGCGAGCAATTGCCGGTGCGTTTTTTCCGGCGTGAACAACGACGCTTGACCTCACTCGGCATACGCTATCTCCTTGCGATCCGGCCCCGAAAGAACGGACGCCTGATTAGGCAAGTTTGGCAAAGACCCTCATCTCGACAAGCTGTGGCATGATGCAGGCAGGCGCGGCGCGCGAGCGCCGCGAGAGACGGCCCGAAGTGGCAGCGGGTCAGGCGCGCCCATCCTAGCCGGGCTTCCTACACTCGACGTTCAGGCTGATGAGGATGCCGCGCCCGTTGTCCACGAAGGGATTCCGCTCTGGCAGCAACGGCGTGTCATAGTGGTGTGTCAGAACCGACGCGCGTCGGGGCTTCTTCTCCAAGGGCTGTCAGTATGGCTCTCGCGCGTTGCGTCCAGTCGTTCTCGCGGGCCTCTGCGAGAATCGACTCGCGGTCATATGCGCCGTCAAGGGCGTGGCGAATACCACGCACGAAATCGTCCGGATCCTCAGCAACATACACGCTGCGGTATTTCCGACACTCCGGCAAAGCAGTGCTGACCACAGGCAGCCCGCTAGCCATGTATTCGAACAGCTTAACGGGCGACGTGGACAATGTGATGTTGCAGACCAAGAAGGGGATCGTCGCGACCGAAAACCGGGCAGCATACGACGGCAGGGCGTGGTAGGGCCGTGGCCCAAGGAAATGCACATTAGGCAGGTGTCCCCAGCTGTACTGCTGCCGCCGATTCTCGTTCTCGGGGCCGATGAGAACAAAGTTGAGGTCCGAACACTGAGCGGCGGCGTGCCGAAGCAGTTCATAGTCAAACCACGGTCCAAGCAACCCGTAGTAGCCGACAATCGGTTGATCGAGAAGCGGCTGCAAGTCGGGCGGAGCTGGTGCTGAAGGCTGTTCCTGGAAGAAGGTGTAGTCTGCTGCGTTCGGACACAGGATCGCGTCCGGCCGCGTGCGCGCGACCCGGCTCAATAGTCGGTGTGCGGTTACACTCACGACTGTCGCGCGTCTCAGCAGCCATTCGTGATCGTTTCTCATCCTAGCCGGCGGGCCGCTCCAGATCTCCAGTTCATCGACGTGGTCGTAGATCACCTTCTGGCGGGAGAAGCGGTAAGACACGAGTCGGCGCTGAGGCGGCCAGTGAACATAGACGATAGCATCCTTGATGTGCGCCACCTCGGCGGGGGTGCGACAGAGGTAAAGAAGAGGTTCGACCGCGCTCAACTCGGCAGGACCACGGAGGCCGTCTGGCCCGCAGTAGAACACAAGATAGCCTTGGCGCGCAAAGGCGCGGGCAAGCTGCTGAAAACGCCCGAATAGTTTGAAGTCCCAAGCCTGGGCGGTGCCGGTCATCAACATGATGACTATGCCTTTGCGGCCGGGATTCCGCTGGATAATCGAGCGAATCCTTTGGCGTGCACTTAGCGCGGAGAAGAAACCTGATGACGCATACCGGAATGCACGCAGTTCATAGCGCAGGTCACGCAGCCGGGCGAGGATGCTATCAGGTATGATGGACTTCAGGAGGCTTCGCATGGGAGGGGGCCCCGGCTTCGAGCAGCATTTCTGCGAAGTGGCTACGCACACTCTCGGCGAAGGCGCGGCTCTTCTCATGTTGCGTACGCCCGATCTCGTCCAAGTTTCGGCAGACATCATCGAATGCAGAAATCAGCCGCTTGGCCGAAAGGACGTCGTCTGGAATGCAGTACCGTGCGAGGCCGTAGTTCGTCATGAAGTCAGAGGCCTTCGGGTGGTACGCTACGGCAAGCACAGGCGTGGCCGTAGTCAGCGCGAAGACTATCGAGTGCGTCTTGTGCCCTAGGAACACGCGACAGCGCGCTATCTCGGTGAGATGGTCAAGGAAGCCGGCGTCTTTCTCGTGCACGAGGCAGCGAGATCCGATTCCCGTCGCTCGGACAATGTCTCGGATGACCGGACGATCATCAGCCGGATGTCCCTTCACTTGCATCGGGAAGAAGTGAGGACGGTAACCCTTTACTGCGGCGTGCCGCACGAACTCAGCAAGAGATCCCACGTATGCTCTGTGCTCTCCTTGTGACCGCTTCTTCACGGTGTAGACTGCGATTCCGAGGATCGGCTGCCTGCTGCTGGGTGGCACGTACGGCCCCACCGCGCCGTGCATTCCTATCACAGACTCGAACGTCCGTCGCATCCTCTCATGTTGCACGCCCATCTGCCGCAGTTCGTGCAGCGACTGCTCGTCCCTCACCGATATCCAGCATGCGCGGTGCAAGATTGCGCGAACAAAGTCCTCGTTCTTCCTGTCTGTGAAATCCAATGGCCCTATGGACTGTGACCAGAGGGCCAACTTATCTGCGACTAGCAGGGCAATTCCCATGTCGAACAGTTGCGGAGAAACGGCGTCAGGTGCAAGCAGCGTGGTAACGTGGTGCCCGCCTGTGCTGATGACCAGATCTGCCCTCTTCAGACCGCGGTAGAACTCTGGGTTGCACAGCCACCTCGCAAGCGGCGAGAATCGAACCGGCGCAGCGAGCAGTGCTCTTAGGGCGGGGTAGGCGACTCTGCGGAAAAGAACGGACCTCATCCGGGACTGCTTGTCGCGCGCCAGCCCTCTGTTGCTCTCCACGTTCCATCCCCACGGTGCGAATTCGACCCCTATGTTGCTCTCAAAGTGCGCCCCACGCCACAGCGTTCTGTCGCTCGTCGAGACCGTCACGCGGGAGACGCCGTTACGGGCCAACTCCTGCGCGACGAAGTGAAGGACAGCCCGGTCTCCCTTATTGTGGGCACACTGATTTATGACCATAACATTCACGGCTGATCACCTAGCCATGCTGTGTAGTGTCCGTCGTGCCGCACTTCGTTCGGTGCTGGTGCGCTCCAGTCGGGGACTCACGAAGCACCAGTGTTGACGCCAGCGACTTGCGGTCCGGTACCGGAGCTCCGCTGTCCGGGTAGCCCAGGGCGCCGTTCACCATTATCTCATAGCAAGTCGGAATCCCGAGGAGGGCACGCAGTTGGTTTCCCTCTTCCTTGTCGTGCTGCGCCCAGCTGAGGAGTGTGAGGCTAAGCCCAAGGCTATGCGCAATCAGGCAGCAGTTCTGTATTCCGAGGCCGAGGTCAACGGCAGGAAGAAAGACCTCCCTTGGCAGGTCGTACGGCCTCAGATCGACGCAGAAGCTCATGAAGCAAGGAACGAACTCGCCAAAGCCACTTGCACCCTTGCACGTGGCGAGGCACGCTTTGGCCAGTTCAGGATCGTGTGTCACAAATACTTTGGCGGGCTGTCTACAACAGCTGCACGGCGACCAGTTTATGCCTTCTACGATCTTGTTTATGACGTCGCGGGGTACCGGTCGGTTCGAGTAAGACCGAATGGAGCGACGGGTCTTTACAGCGTCGACAAGCGTCTCGTATCGGTATGTTGTCGCGCTCGGCCCCGGCGGGCCCTGCGGCGCGCAGTCGCTGCGCTGGCATGCTTCGTACTGGCGGAGCTTGCCTCGGGCCCAGACAACTGACGGATCTCCCAACATGGTTGGGGAGTGAATGCGTGCAAGCGCTTCCTGTGCTCTCCGGTACGCTGCGGCGCTGTGCCCGGTCTCATAGTCATGGCGCTGCACGCCCTTGTCGATCACGTGAGCCCACTTGCGGAGGATCGCTGCCCAGTACTCTTCAGACAGTTCCTGCGGAGCGGTAGAACCAGCTATGGCCCGCTCTAGAGCTCCAACAATTTCGCGGTATTCGTGCGGTGCCAGTATCGGGATCGGGAGAAGCCGAGCCCATCCACGCGGCAAGAGCCTGCAAAGGACCTTCTTGATTGCCGGGATCACGGAGACACGCACGTTCGTCTCCTCGAAGGCCGCCGGAGAGCTGATGCAGCATCACCCGCGAGGACACCGGGCCCTTCTGTGCGGATGACCCTTGCAGCACGACGCCGGGGGGTAGTCATGTCGTCTTGACCTGGCGTTCCAGTCTACGCGCGGAAGCGCGCCTGCGAGAAGTCTCAGCTCCTCCGTACGCAGAGCGGGGCCGACCTTCACATGAGCGTATGTGGGCCTGGTGCGGTGCCGAAGGCATGCTCACCGCGCGCGGCCTCGCGCTCCTAACGCAATGCTGAGCACCGTGTTTCGCTCCCTTCTACTAAGCAAGCCAAAGAAGGCGAGCACCCCGTACACGAGAGAGACTACAGCTCCGGCCTTGAGTACACCCCACCAAGAGTCCAGGCCGAACGCAGAGCACAGTAGCAGACCGGCCGACGCCACGAACGCGACAGCAGCTAGCGAGCCGACGATCGGCATCAGAAAGGCCTTGACCGGCTGCCCAAGGATGTGGGCTGCGTAAAGCGGTGTGTAGACAGTGTTTTTCAGGGTCAGCATGATCGCGCTCGCAGCGGCAACCCCGTACATGCCCCAGCCAAGTGGGCCTGCTAGAGTAATGGCGAGGCCGACGCTTCCGGCCCCCATTGCCAAGGTAATGATACCTGGCCATCGCACCTTGTTCAATGCCAGTTGCACGGAGAACAAAGGAATGACTGCGAGGTTCACGCACAGGGGACCGACGAGAAGCCACATGAGCGGAGTGAACCTCCCAAACTCGGGGCCGAGCCATGCAACCAGCAAGGGCCTTCCCAGCCCGCACAGGAGTCCTACTGGCAGCGCCAGCGCAAGCCCCAGCGTCTTGACCGCCAGACTCGCTATGCGCGCCAGCCCCTCGCGGTCGCCCCTGGCGTGATAGGCCACGATGGTGGGCGCAAGAACTCCGGCTACCACGGCGGCCAGTGAACGCAGCACCCGGGACCATTGCAGGACGGGCGCATAGGATCCTGCCGCGGTGGCACCGGCCAGCATGTTGACCAGAAGCAGATCAACGCCCAAGAACAGCAGGCTGCCCGCCTGGTTCACGACCAGCCAGGCCCCTGTGCTGGTCAGCACGCGCAGCCTTGAGGGGTCGAAATCTGACCCGGTAAGTCGAAGTTCCGGAGTCAGCCGCCGCCATGCCCAGATATGTCCGGCCAGCCAGCACAGGTTGGCGGAAAAGACAGCAATCCCTACGTACCATAGCCGAGGGGCGATTGCCGTAAAGAGAAGGACGACGATTCCAACTCGAGACACGAGCGCAAGCGCGTTGATCCCGCTGCGAACATCAAAGCGGCTGCGCGCAAAGGAGGAAGCTGCGAAGCTGGCCCCTAGAGCCGTCGCCAAGAAACCCGACATGGTAGCCATCAGGAGCCAACGCGTACCGTTCTCCTGCCCGACAGGGATATTGATGACGGCAGGGGCGAAGAACGCGATCGCGGCGGCCACCGGCGCCAGAACGAGGACGAGGCATAATGTGGCGAAGAAGGCGGTGTTGAACGTCCTGTTCGCGTCGCTGCTGTCGCCTCTGGCCACCGCGACGGTGATGAACCGGCCGACTGATCCACTGAGAGCGATTGTGAGCACGCTCATGTAGGCAGTGACTGAGGTAGCAAGGGGCACCAACCCGTAGACTGCAACCCCAAGATGTCCAATGAGGTAGGGAGTGAACCAAAGGCCGACGCCGACGCTCAGCACAAAGAAGCTGACGTTCGCAATCACGTTGGAGCGGAGGCGGTATCGTCCAGGCTCAACTTGCGGGGAGTTCATTGCGCCCGCTGCCGAGTCAGTTCTGTTGGTGACCAAGTGGGAAGGCAGGCTCCAGTAGGTTTCCTGCGCTGTGCACTATCGGTCTTGCCGGCCAGGCTCTGCACGTGCAGATACGCGTTGAACTCGTGGCCGCAGTGCGAGCACCGGAGGTATCGCGTGCGCACGGCCTCCCGGTTGGGCGAGGCGATGAGAAGATACTTGCGGCTGACGCGTTTCGCCTCGGCCACACACTGTTCGAGAATCGCATCGGGCGGGCGCTCGAGCACCTCGCTGAGCAGCACCAGGTCCACCGACTGATCGGCCAGCGGCAGAGATTCCACCGCGGCGCGCACCGCATGCGCGGTCACGGTGCGCAGCGGCTGCCGGCTGCTGTCGAGGCCGATCACCAGGCGGCCGGGAGCAACCAGCGGATTCGTCAGGGAACCATTGCCGCAGCCAGCATCCAGGATGGTGCTCGCGTCGGACGGGATCAGGGCGGCGGTCAACCGCATCTTGAGCGCGATCTGGGGATTGGCAGCGTAACGCTCCCAATCCATCTGGTCGTAGAACGCGCGCTCGACGGCGCAGCCGCCTAGCGTCGAGTGCTTATCGCGGCGAGCAGGCATTTCGTGCTGACCCGGGGGTGCTGCGCGAGAACCATGGGACAGAGCCGGATGACTTCGCGGAAGTGGCGCCGGAAGGAGGCGCGTTCCCCCGCCTGCAGATACTTATAGGCGAGCCGCAGGGAGAGGAACGCGAGCACGCGCTTCTCCTGCCGGTGCATCGGCCCGCCGGTCTCCTCGTCACGCCGCAGCGCCCGCTCCAGCACCGTGCGGTTGTCGTTGGCCGTCTGTCCCAGGTCTGCGCTGATCCCCGATTCGCTGCTCTGGTATCGCACGAGGAACTGTGGGATCTCGCGCACCGGGTAGCGGCGCGCGATGCGAAACCAGAGGTCCCAATCCTGGCGCGTGCGCAGGTCAGGGTCGAACAGCCCGACCTCCTCCAACACCTCCCGCCTCAGCATCGTGCCCGATGTGGGGGCGATGGGGTTGAGGTAGAAGAGCTTCCGGTATGCGTTTCGGCCCGCCCGGCGGCCCTCGCGCCCCACCACCTTGCCGGCCTCGTCCACCACGAGGGCCCATACATAGGAAAGCCCGATTTCCTTGTGACGGTCCATGAAGTCCACTTGCACCGCCAGCTTCTCGGGCAGCCACTCGTCGTCGGAATCGAGGAAGCAGATGTACTCTCCCCGGCTGAGCGAGATGCCCTGGTTGCGGGCGGCGGCGACGCCGGCGTTCTCCTGGTGGCTGCAGCGAATCCGCTCAGGCTGCTGGCGAGCGAGTTCGTCGATCACGCGGCCGGAGTCGTCGGTGGAGCCGTCGTCCACCAGGATCAGCTCGAAATCTTGGTAGCTTTGATCGAGCACGCTGGCAGCCGCTGCCTGAACCGCGCGGGCGCGGTTGTACACCGGCACGATTACGCTGACACGGGGCCTTGACATCGCTCACCAGGCTTCTCGTTTGCAAGGATACCCGCTATGCGCGAATCAGGCAAGCTCCGCGGGCGAGGGGTTGCAGTCCGGCGAGCTGCGGGCCAGAGGGACAGGCCTCTATCGGGCGAACTAGCGCTTCACGCTTGCAGTCTCGTAGGCCGCGCAAGGAGGAGCTGGACATATGAGCGCAGAGTCGGTCAAGCGCAGCTTCCGCAATCCGGGCAGTGAATGGCGGGGGGCCCCGTTCTGGTCCTGGAACGATGAGCTGGACCCAGAGGAGATTCGCGAGCAGGTCCGCGAGATGAAGCGGGCCGGGCTGGGTGGGTTCTTCATGCACAGCCGGATCGGCCTGGTCACGCCTTACATGAGTGGGGGGTGGATGGAATGCATCGCGGCTGCGGTGGAGGAGGCGCGAGAGCAGGGGATGCAGGCGTGGCTGTATGATGAGGATCGCTGGCCGAGCGGGTTCGGTGGTGGGCTGGTGGTCGGGAGCGATCCCGATTTCGCGATGAAGTATCTGGAGCTGGCTGCGCCCGGGAGCGGGCAGGAACATCGCTTCGCGGTGCAGCGTGAGGGAGGGCAGGTTAGGTCTTACCGGCGGCTCTCGCTGGAGGAGGAGCCCGGACCGACGGAGGAGCTTCAGGAGTTCCGCGCGGGTGCGGCGCCGGCCTCGGCCTGGTTCAACGACCTCCCTTACACAGATAACATGAATCCGGACGCGGTGAATGCATTCATCAAAGCCTGCTACGCGCCGTACCGGAGGCGGTTTGGGGAGGAGTTCGGCGGGACTATTCCGGGGATCTTCACCGATGAGCCCAATATCTTCAGCCTGCATAACATGCCACCGGGGGAGCGGATTCCGTGGACCGGGCGGCTGCCGGCCGAGTTTCTGAGACGGCGAGGATACGATCTGCTGGAGCGGCTGCCAGAGCTGTTCTCGGCAAGCCCCGCGGGCTTCAAGACCAGGCACGATTATTACCGGACGGTGACGGAGCTGTTCTCGGAGGCATACTGCAAGCAGTTGGGGGAATGGTGTGAGCGCAACAGCCTGGAACTCACCGGCCATATGCTGTGCGAGCAGGAATTCGAGCAGGAGATCCCGGTGGGCGGGGCTGCGATGCCGAGCCTGGCCTATATGCAGCGGCCCGGGATTGATATTCTGGGGGAG
>CP070816.1:894000-899656 GCA_020344235.1 Armatimonadota bacterium | reverse complement strand
GGCACTCCCGACCTCGTCGAACCCCTCCTCGGCCCCGACCTCAAGCTCATCCGCCAGCCCACCAACCAGGGCAAGGGCGCCGCCATCCGCCGCGCGCTCACCGAGGTCACCGGCGACGTCGTTCTCACCCAGGACGCCGACCTCGAATACGACCCCGCCGACTACCCCGCCCTCATCGCCCCCATCCTCTCCGGCGAGGCCGACGTCGTCTACGGCACCCGCGCCCCCGACTTCCACGGCATGCGCCGGCCCCACCGCCTCTTCAACTGGCTCGCCGCCCGCCTCGCCAACCTCCTCTACCGCGCCGCCATCACCGACGAGGCCACCTGCTACAAAGTCTTCCGCACCGACCTCCTCCGCGCCATACCCCTCAACTGCCAGCGCTTCGAGTTCTGCCCCGAGGTCACCGCCAAGGTCCGAAAGCGCGGCCTCACCATCCACGAAATCCCCATCTCCTACCAGGCCCGCTCCGTCGGCGCCGGCAAGAAGATCCGCTGGTGGGACGGCGTAGTAGCCCTCTGGACCCTCCTCAAGTACCGCCTCACCGACTGACGCCCCCAAGCCCGCCCAACCCTGCTGGCTGCCGCCCAGCGCCCCCCCCGCCCACGCACATCGCAATCCAACAGCGGCATTAGTACCTCCCGCATAATGTGGTATAGGATGTTAGGGGTTCCTGTCATACCTGCCGACGCCCAAGGCGCACAAGAGGGAAACCACAATGAACCAGAGTAGCCCCGAACACAACCACTCCGCCGCCGAACAACCAAGGCCCGGCCCAAGCCTGGCCTGGCTCATCGTCACCTGGGGCCGATTGCTCGTCGGCCTCGCCCTGGCGGGCGAGGGCGGCGTCCTCTACGCCCAGGCTCGCACCGGCCCCAGCGGCCCTTCATTATGGGTCGGCGTCATCGCCGTCGCCCTCGGCGCCATCCTCAGCCTCTCCGGTCTCTACTCCCTCTACTCCCGCACTCGGCCCCTAGACGTCATCATCCCCGACGACATCCCCTCCCGCGCCGAGCCGGCCATGCCCATGCTCGGAGCCCTCCTCGTCTACAAGTACCAAGTCATCAGCGAGGAGCAGCTCGAACGGGCCCTCGAGCAGCAGCGCAGAGAGGGGCGAAACAAGCGTCGCATCGGAGAGATACTCCTCGACATGGGCCTCATCAGCGGCACCGACCTCCAGAAGGCCCTCGACTACCAGCGCTCCCGCTCCCGCAGCAAGCAACTCTCACTCTCCGAGCGCTGAACCCAGCCCCACCAACACCCTCCGCCACCCCGCCTTATTATCCGTTGGGCAGGAGCCTTGGCCGCCTCGGGCGGCTTGCTCCTGCCACAGTGCATTGCCCACCCCCGCCGGCCGCGCCGCCGCTACTGCCGAAGGGGCGCCGTGGCGGCAAGGGCGCTGTCTCCGCATGCGCGCCGGCCTCCCGCCCCAATACGTCATCCTGAGTCGCGTAGCGACGAAGGATCTTGCCTCCGAACACGCGCCCCCCCCACCGTTCCACCGCGCACCGCCCGCCCTGCGTCCTGTCCTGCGAAGCCTCTGGCGAAGCAGGAAGCCTCCAGCCTTCGGCTCGTCCGCCGTAGCTTCAGCGTAGGCGGAAGCCTTCGGCGGAGTAGGCTCGGCGAAGCAGCACGCGCCTACCCCCCACCTCCACACCGACACCCCCACCGCTCGCTCACCCCGCGCGCCCGCAAGGAGACCCAACCACCCTCCGATCGTAGGGCAGGAGCGTGTCTCCTGCCCCAAGTGAAGCCACCTCACTCGGGCGGAGACGGGCCCAGTTCCCTCAAACCACCTCACCGCCTCACCCACCTGCACCCTTGGGCGAACCTTCGGCCCAGCCCCCACCGGCACACCGGGACGCCCCCCTCTCGCTCACCCCCGCGCCCGCAAGAGCATCCAACCACTACCCACCCGTGGGAGCCCGCTTTTCCCGGCAATCCGCCTGGGCCATCCCCCGCATCCCTCCGTAGCCGAGGCCTTGCCACGATACTCCATCTGCGCGACACTTAGCGCGACGGCATGGCGCCCGCACTACCGCCGGCCGTTCAACCAAGCGAGGGGGTACGCAACGCTCATGACCGAGCAGCAGGCTCGCAACGCATGGCGCGACGCCGATGCGCTCTGCCAGAAGGCCCGGTACCCAGACGCCATCGCCCTGTACCTGTCGGCCCTTGGCTTCTTCTCAGAGAAGGACCATCCGACAGACTGGGCCGCCGTCCAGAACAACCTCGGCGCCGCCTACCGGAACCTGCCCACGGGCGACAAGGGGGAGAACCTGGCCAAGGCGATCGAGTGCTACCAGGCGGCACTGCGGGTGTACACCGAGGAGGCCTCCCCAGCCCAGTGGGCGATGACCCAGAACAACCTCGGCAATGCCTACTCCGACCTGCCCACGGGCGACAAGGGGGAGAACCTGGCCAAGGCGATCGAGTGCTACCAGGCGGCACTGCGGGTGCGCACCGAGGAGGCCTCCCCAGCCGACTGGGCGATGACCCAGAACAACCTCGGCCTGCTCGGCCTCGATCATCGCGCTGCCGTGGGCCTCACCTGGCAGGACCTATGGGATCGGACCGCCGCAATCGCTCTCACACAACATGTCCGCGCCCTCCACCCGGACGAGCTCCGCAGGGCGCTGCGCTTGCTCGCGCGGATCGCGCAACAGCAACGGTGGACGAAGAAGGGCCCGCGGGTGCTGCGGACCGCTGTCGAGCACTACCGGGCGGCCCGCCTGTCCTACCTCGCCGAGTACGCCGAGACCCTGGCGACGCAGTTGCGGAAGCCAAAGCCAAAGAGGATCGCCCCTCCCGAGAGGGACCAGATCGTCAAAGCCTACGCCGCAGGCGACCGAATCACTAAGCTCAGCGAACACCTTGCAGAGGCTCAGAAGCAGCAGGAGCACCTGGCTGCCATGCTTGCCCAGCCTGCAACCCTCGACCCCGCAGGTGCGGGCGCGCTCTGGGTTCTCCAGCAGTGGAACTCCTTCACCCCGCTTCTGGCCACGGGCCGCACAGACGCCCGGCAAGGCACGAATGAGAACCGCGGCGGCGGATACTTCCTCGTGTGGCGCGGCAAGGGGATCGTGATCGACCCCGGGCCGGACTTCATACGGAACCTCCGCGAATCGAAACGCTCACTCCTCGACATCAACGCCATCGTCCTCACGCACAACCATCTCGATCACGTCGGCGACGTGATCCCCATCCTCACGCTGCTTCACGAGTACAATGAGCGCCACCCGGACGAGCGCCATACGTTGACGATGGCCTGCTCTCCGAGCACATTCAGCATGTTCGCCGACTTGGCCGCTCATGCTCGGTGGATCAAGCACTTCATGCCTCTGCGACCGGATGAGCGCGTCGGCCTGCCCGGCACAGAGATTGAGATTGCGCCCTTTCACACCCAGCATGCCGAACTCGGTGGCCGGAGTGCTGCCCTCGGCCTTCGCCTGATTCTCAAGTCTGAAGAGGGATCTCTGTGTCGTGTTGCCATGCCTGGCGACGGCGGCTGGACAGACTCCCTGTGTCACCACTGCGAGGGTGCCGACCTCCTCGTCCTCCACCTCGGCGGCATGTACCCACAGGACATCGGCCCCGATCAGTTCGCAACCGATCATCTCGGAACAAAGGGCGTCTTCGGGCTCCTCTGGCAACTACAGCACAGAGAGAGTTTGCCCAAGCTCACTCTGATTGCCGAGCTCGGCGAGGAGTTGGCGGGCAGGGAGGAGTTCATCGCCGACGAGTGCTGTGCCGGCTTGTCGGTTGAGTATCGCAAGACCCTCATCGAGGCCAGGCTCAATCGCGCCATCACGCTGCCTGAGCTCAAGGTGATGTGTGAGAGGGGGCTGAACGATCCGAGTGCCCAGCGCTGCTTCCACCCGGCCGAACTGCGCGAATGGGAGCACAAGCCAGGCGAGTCGCGTCACGCATACCTCTGCGACACTCACAAGCCCCGCTAGCACCGTTTCACCCGCCCGCGCGTTCTCTGTTCTCGTTGCTTCGATACCGCTTGGCCAGGATAGGCCGCAAAGCCGCCACCCCGCCCCGCCCTCCCCGACGACTGTGCCGCACGGCGCATACGCGCCGTGCCTCTCATCTCCCCCGTTCCCCTCCCTCGGGCCGCCCGGCTTCCCTCCGCGTCCATCTGCGCACCCTCCCGCCGTTCCCCTGCCTTCGCGGCTCCGCGTTTCCATTGCCTCCCGCCCCCGCGCCCTCTTCCTCGGCCACGCGTCTCGCGTCACGTTTATTGTCAACTGACGCCAAACGCGAGCGGGGAGGGGTGTGGGGAGGGCGGATCGCCGGCCCGCTCTCCCCACAAGGCCTTCCTGCCCGGCAGGCATCTGCCGGGCTCTCCCTCCTGCAGTTCCTTGCCTCCGCCGCTTTGCGTTTCGATTGCCTGGCACGTACGCGCCCTCTTTCCCGCCCGCGCGTCGTGCGTCGCGTCTCTTGTCAACTAACATCAGACGCGAGCGAGGGGGGTGCGGGGGGACCAATCGCCGGCCGGTCCCCCCGCCTAGTGCGCCCTGCTGCACGGCGCGTATGCGCCGTGCTTCTCAGGCATAGTTGTTCGCCGGCCGTTCGCCCCCATTGTCCACAAATGACCAACCTGACAAAACAACGTCCATCTGGTCAACGGACGGACATGGACATCTTTCGGTCAATCTTCCGGACACATCAGAGAGGCCCCATGGCACCTGAGGACAATCGGACAATCAGCGGTCAAATAGCCATTGACCGCGCATTGACCATTGTCCCACTCCCACAGGAGTGTCCTCGACCTGCCGGGTTGGCCCATCATACACCCTCGTGCCCCGCCCCTCGCACCACTTGACTCCCCCCGGCCCGCTCTGCTATAATCCCTCGAACTCCAACCCTGCAAAGGCATTGAAGGGAAGCAGTAGGCGGCGGTTCGAGCAACAGAGAGCCGGCCTCGGCTGAAAGCCGGCGTTCGCAGCCCCGCCGAATCTCGCCCCGGAGCCGCCTGGTCGAACGCATCCAGTAGACCGGCGCCGGTCAGCGCCCGTTACCGCGCACAGAGCGGGACGCAGCCATCGCCCCTTTCGATCGCTCCGTCCAACTTGGGTGGTACCGCGAGAGCCCATCACCTCTCGTCCCAATCGGGCGAGAGGTTTTCTTGTAGCTCAGTAGCGCTACCTCTCGCCGCCCAGCGAGGGCATATTTTTGTAGCAATTATGCGGATTTCCCGGCACTCGCCGCCTCCGCCCCGCCAACTTCTGGCAGCGCGGAAAGAGGAGACAACATGCGCAGCGACGTCATAAAATCCGGACCCGAGCGGGCGCCCCACCGCGCCCTGCTCTACGGCTCCGGCCTCGACCCGAGCGCCCTTGGCCGGCCCTTCATCGCCGTCGCCACCTCCTGGAACGACATCATCCCCGGGCATGTAGGCATGCGCGACCTGGAGCGCCACATCGAGCGCGGCATCTTCGCCGCGGGCGGCGTCGCCTTCTTCTTCGGCCTCCCGGGCATCTGTGACGGCATTGCCATGGGCCATCGCGGCATGCATTTCTCCCTCCCCTCCCGGGAGCTAATTGCCGACTCCATCGAATCCATGGTCGAGGCCCACCAATTCGACGGCATTGTCCTTCTGACCAACTGCGACAAAATCACTCCCGGCATGCTAATGGCCGCCGCCCGC
>CP070816.1:891308-893900 GCA_020344235.1 Armatimonadota bacterium | reverse complement strand
CTACCTGGTCGGCAGGAGCTTCCATCCTGCCACAGCTCACACCGCGGTTCGGCAGGCCTGTCCCGAGGGACGCCGAGGGGAGCTTGCCTCCTGCCACATCACCCCATGGCCGCGACAATCGCCTCCGCCATCTCCCGCGTCCCCACCGCCGTCGGGTCGTCACGGCTCGGCTTGAGGTCATAGGTGACGGACTTGCCCTCGGCGATCACGGCCGACACGGCCTGCTCGACCCGGCCGGCGGCTTGTCCCTCTCCCAGGTGCCGCAGCATCAGCGCCCCGGACAGAATCAGCGCCGTGGGGTTGACCTTGTTCTGCCCCGTGTACTTGGGCGCGGAGCCGTGGATCGCCTCGAACACGGCGCACTCATCCCCGATGTTCGCGCCCGGAGCAACGCCGAGCCCGCCGACCAACCCCGCGCACAAGTCCGAGAGAATGTCGCCGTACAGATTCGGGAGCACCAATACATCGTAGAGTTCAGGCTTCTGCACGAGCTGCATGCACATGGCGTCCACCAGCCACTCGTCGTACTCCACCTGGCCCTCATACTGCTTCGCAACATCCCGCGCCGCGCGGTAGAACAGCCCGTCGGTGGCCTTCATGATGTTGTCCTTGGCCACCGCGGTGACTTTGCGCCGTCCGTTCTCGACCGCGTAACGAAATGCAAAGTCAACGATACGCTCCGACGCGAATCGCGAAATGGGCTTGATGGAGATTGCCGCGTCCTCGCGAATCCGGCCTTCGGCGAGCGAGACAATCTGTCTGGCCTCCGCGCTCCCCTCCTCGAACTCCACCCCCGCGTAGAGGTCCTCGGTGTTCTCGCGGACCACAACGACATCCACGCCCTCGAAGCGCGTGCGCACCCCGGGATAGTGCTTGCACGGTCTGAGACACGCATAGAGGTCGAGCGCCTTGCGCAGCGCAACATTGACGGACCGGATGCCACCACCCCGGGGAGTAGTGATGGGCCCCTTCAGCCCCACCTTGTTTCGCCGTATTGACGCGAGCACTCGCTCCGGCAGAGGAGTGCCTTCGGCCGCCATCACGTTCTGACCGGCCTGCTGTACCTCCCATTCGATCTCCGCCCCGCTGGCGTCGAGCACCCGCCGCGCGGCCTCGCTCAACTCGGGCCCAACGCCATCGCCTGGAATAAGCGTAACAATGTGAGCCATGATTCCTCGCTCTGTCGTCGGTTTGGGATACTGATTATAGCAGAAACGCCTGCGCACATTGGGCGCCCTGTCCGCCCGACAGCCGCTCCCTCTCCGGAGCCTCCGCCGGCAGGATTCACAGCCGCGCTGGGCGAAGGGCCGCACAGACAGAAACGGAATGGAGGACATTCGATGCTGACAACCTGCTGGAGACGCTCGCTGGTTCTCCCCATCGTCGTGCTGATCGGCCTGGTGCTCGCGGCCCTGGCACACGCCGCCCCGCTCGCCGACAGTGCGATCCTCTTCATCGGGGACGGCATGGGACCCGTCCAGGTCCGGCTCGCGCGAGAGACAGCCGGAGGCGAGCCGCTGACACTGGATCGCATGCAGTTCTCCGGCCTCGTCACTACCCGCTCGGCGGACCGGGAGGTCACCGACTCCGCGGCCGCAGGCACGGCCCTTGCGACCGGCCGCAAGACTAACAATGGCATGATCTCCGTCACCCCCGACGGAGAGCCAATGCCTACGATTCTCGAACTTTGCCGGAAGCGTCACAAGAGCGCCGGCATCGTCACCACCGACTCGCTGCACGGCGCAACGCCCGCAAGCTTCGCCGCTCACGCGGTCAGCCGAGGAATGCGACTGGAGATCTCCCTGCAGCTCGCGCAGGCGCGCGTCCCCGTGATGCTGGGGTTCTGGAAGGGCTGGTTCCTGCCGGAGTCGGCAGGCGGCAGCCGGACCGACGGTCGGGACCTGATCGCGGAAATGCGGCGTGCCGGCTACAAGGTCGTCTTCACCAAGGAAGAGCTGGCGGAGGCAAAGGAGCAGCGTCTGCTCGGGCTCTTCGACGACGGCGCGCAGGCGCCGGCCCTTTCCGAGATGGTGACGGCCGCGCTCCAGCGCGTAGGCGTCAATGCCGACGGCTTCTTCCTGGTGGTGGAGGGCGCGAGGATAGACTGGAAATGCCACGGCAATGACCCCGCCGGGGCCGTGCTCGACACCCTGGAGTTCGACCAAGCCGTCGCGACCGCGCTCGACTATGCCCGGCGGCGCGGCCGAACCTTGCTGGTGGTCACCGCCGACCACGAGACCGGCGGACTGTCCATCGAGAAGCCGGGGAGGACGGCCCTCCTGGGCAAAGTCAAACTCTCCTCGGAGGCGCTGGCGGGGAAGCTCAACCCGGATCGCACGAACATCGCGGAGGTCCTGTCGGCCCACGCCGGAGTGGACGACCTGGCCCCCTCCGAAGCGGAAGATATCAAGCAAGCGAAAGATGCGGCCGCGGCCATTGCCCACCTCCTTAGCGAGCGGGCCGGTCTGGCCTGGAGCACCACCGGCCACACGGCCACCCGCGTGCGCGTCTTCGCCTACGGACCCGGCGCGGAACTCTTCACCGGCGAGATGGACAACACCGATATCCCGAAGCGAATCGCGGAGGTGCTCG
>CP070816.1:888567-891208 GCA_020344235.1 Armatimonadota bacterium | reverse complement strand
TCATATAGGGCGCGGAGCTTTCCGCCCTCGTACAGCAGAAGCGCCCAACGAAGGTCGTGCACCACGTAAGCCGGCAGAGTTCCTGTCGTCCGTGCGAAGTTATAGTCATTGATCTTGTCGGACTCGCCCGTCAGCAGAGGCACCAGAGATCGGCCTTGCACTTCCTCCCTCGGATAGGGCGCCTGACAGAGATCCAGAATCGTAGGCAGCAGATCAATAGTCTGGGTGAGCGCGCGGACGCGCCCCACTGGGCCCTTATCCCCCGGAAGCTTGATCAGCAGTGGGATGCGAATCACCTCATCGTATGGGCAAGGAGGATGCCACTTGTATCCGTGCTCCCCGAAGGTCTCGCCGTGATCCGCGGTGACAATGAAGAGAGTATCATCGAAGACCCCCGCCTCGCGGAGCAGCCTTTCCACCTCGCCGACCGCCCAATCCGCCCAGAGAAGGTTAGCGTCATACAGATTGACCAGTTCTTGAGTGGGCGACTTGTGCTCGGCCGGTCCCCCCTTCTCGACTATCCCGCGGAAAGGATACTTGCCCTGCCAGAAGCCCGGCACAGGCTTCCCCGCGAACACTTCCTTGAACTCGTCCGGCGCGCTATAAGGATGGTGGGGCGGCAGAAAATGACAGTAGGCGGAGAATGGCTGCGGAGGCGGTTGCTCCAGCCACTCCTGCATGAGCGCCAGCAGTGCCTCGGGGCTGCGAACCCTCTTTGACGAACGCTTCCCGGGAGAAGAACGAGAACCGCGGTCGCCCTGCGCGGCAGACCGGTTCCCGATACCCCCGAAACGCCCGATCCAGTCGAAATCCCCCCCTATGCCCATCTGGGGCGACGCCCAGTGATTCGAGCTGAAGAAGCCGTTGTGGAATCCTGCCGCCTTCAACCCCTGCGCCATGGTGAACACGGCGCCCGCCATGGTCCGCCTGGCGAAGGTCAGGTGGGAGTCAGGGTACAGGGAAGTGAAGAGCGAGGCAGTGGAGGGCTTGGTCTGGGGATACTGGCAGAAGTGCTGCTCGAAGACCAGCGACTGGCCGGCCAGCCGGTCCATGTTGGGGGTCGTGTCTCGCGAGTAGCCGTAGCAGCCGATATGATCCACCCGCGCCCCATCTATCACGCAGATCACGATGTTGGAACCGGCCACCAGGCTGCGCAGTTCGCCCTCAGTGGGAGTGGACGTGGTGAGCGAAACCGGCTCCGCCGAGACCGGCAGCACAGGATGAGTCGCCGGGGGTCTCCCATAGCGGTAAAGAACACGGTGGGCGGCTACTGCGAGGAGCAAGAGAATGACAACAGCGAAGAGGAAAACGCGAAACCGAACACGGCCGGCCATATGGAGCCCTCTATCCAGCAAGTGCTGGCGACATTATACACATGGCACGGCCGCTCTTCAACTCGCGTCGCTGTACGGGTATGACTCGCAGCAGTTAGCTGGCCCCTCTCTCCCCCCGACCCTGTAGCCTACCCCTGCCAAGCAGCGGTGGGGCCGTTCGCGCAACTCCTCCGCATGCCGCCCCGGCCTCACCCTGACCGCTCAGCAATGAACCTGCGCGCCAGTTCCACCGCCGCCGCCGCGTCCGCCCCATGCCCATCTGCCCCGATCTCCTCCGCGTACTCCTCGGAAACCGCCGCCCCGCCGATCATCACCTTCACGTTATCGCGCAGCCCGCTCTCCTTGAGCGCCTCCACCGTCTCCTTCATATTCACCATCGTCGTCGTCAGCAAGGCCGACATCCCAATGATGTTTGCCTTCCCATCTTTCACCGCCTCCACAAATGCCGCCGGCTCCACATCCGTCCCCAGGTCCGTCACCTCGAACCCCGCACCCTCCAGCATCATCCCGACCAGCTTCTTGCCGATGTCGTGCACATCCCCTTTCACCGTCCCCAGCACCACTCGCCCCGCTTCCGCCAGCTCTCCCTCCGACAGATGCGGCCGCACCACCGCCATTCCCTCCTGCATCGCGCGCGCCGCAAACAGCACATCCGGAATGAAGATCTCCCACTTCCGAAACCGCTCCCCCACCATATCCATCCCCGCAATCAACCCCTTCTCTATGACCTCCCTCGGAGCAGCCCCCGCCCCCAGCAGCCCCTCCGTCTCCGCCTTCACCTTCTCACCCTCCCCCGCCACCACCGCCTCCGAGAGCGCCGCAAACTCGGGCATCACACCTCCTCCTCATTCTCCAGCACTTCCCTTGCCAGCCACCAACGGCCAGCCCGACACATCTTCGACTGTCACGCGGGGGACTCCTATCGCGCGCCAACCTCCCTCCGCCCACCACGCCGATGCCGACCCTGCGCGCCCATCGCGAATGCGAGGCCTCCGCGGCCGTCCCAGCAGCGACCGCCCCTCACAGCGCAAGGCCCAGCCTCCCCTCCCCTACTCCGCCATACCCTTCTCCCGTCCCACCTGCCCCAGATAATCATGCTCGTGCACAAACCTCAGCAGATCCGCCTCCTTCGCCGTCGCCAGACCCACCGACGTATCGGCGGCCCCATAGTACATCCAAACCTCATCTCCCCTCTCGACCGTCCCGCACGTGTACACCACATCCGGCGCCAGCCCCCGCTGCTCGAACTCAGCCTCCGGCCCGAACACCCACTGCGAGGCCCTCCGCAGCACCCGGCGCGGATCATC
>CP070816.1:885282-888467 GCA_020344235.1 Armatimonadota bacterium | reverse complement strand
CGTAGAGCGCTGGGGGCTGGCCAGGAGCGCGTGACGTGATCCATCTCGACAGCGTCACCAAGCTGTTCCCGAACGAGGAAACTGGACAGGCAGTCCAGGCCCTTCAGGACATCAACCTCGCCGTCGAGCAGAACGAATTCGTGTGCTTGCTCGGGCCCAGCGGCTGTGGCAAGAGCACTCTGCTCAATCTCGTCGCCGGCTTCGAGCCCCCGACCTCCGGCCGCGTGCTCTTCGAGGGCAAGCCCGTGCGGGCGGCGGGCCCCGAGCGCGGCGTCGTTTTCCAGGAGCCGACCCTCTTCCCGTGGCTCACGGTCGAGCAGAACGTCGATTTCGGGCTCCGGAACATCGGCCTGGAATCCGCTGCTCGCAAGGCAATCGTGCAGCGCTTCGTCTCGCTCGTCGGGCTCTCCGAGTTCGCCCGCGCCCGGCCCCATCAGCTCTCCGGTGGCATGAAGCAGCGCGTCCAGCTCGCCCGCGTTCTCGCCCTCGACCCCCGCGCGCTCCTCATGGACGAGCCCTTCGGCGCCCTCGACGCGCAGACCCGCGACCGTCTTCAGGACGAGTTGCTCGGGATATGGGAGCGAGACCGCAAGACTGTCCTCTTCGTGACACACAATGTCGAGGAGGCCCTCTATCTGGCCGACCGCGTGGTCGTCCTTGCCCCCGCGCCCGACGGAGTGACGGCCGATGTGCCGATCTTGATTCCTCGTCCGCGGGACCGATACTCCAGCGAAATGAGAGAGGCTACCATGGCTCTCACGGCTGTCCTCGCCGATCTGCCCTGCTGCGTGCTGCCCTCCCGCGGCCTCGGCGAGGTATCGCTGAGAGAGCCGTCAACAACAATGCCGGGCTAGGGCCAGTTGACCTGGCAGTCGTGCGGACCCTAGACCCGGCGCACGAAAGGAGGCAGTGTGTGAAACACCGACCCCTGCTATCATCTCTTCTTCTGGGGGGCCTCGCCGCCCTCTTGGCACTCCCGTGCGGGTGTGGCGAGAGGAAGCCAGCGGCCGGCGAAGCGACCGGCCCCACCATTGGCTTCGCCTACCAGGATCGCATCGCCGACGCGGCCAGCATCATTGCGGTCGAGAAGCAGCTCTTCGCCGAGGAAGGTCTGGCGGTCAAGACCTTTGTCTTCAGCAGCGGACCGGCTTGCTCAGAGGCGCTTCTGACGGCGAGTGCCGACATCGGCACGATGGGCGACACCACCGCGGTGATCGCAGCGGCGCGATCACCCGTGAAGATCGTCGCCAGCCACGGCGGGGGCGAACACCGTCACCGCATCATTGTCGCCGCTGACAGCCCCGTCCGCTCTCCGGCTGACCTCGTGGGCAGAAGCATCGCCGTGAAGAAGGGCACGTCTACCTACGGCGGGCTGCTGGCCTGGGCCGATTCCCTGCACCTCGACCTATCGAAGGTCAAGGTCACCGACATGCGGCCCCAAGACATGGCCGATGCTCTGCTGTCGGGCGCCATTGATGCCATCGTCGCAAGCGAGCCTACCCCGTCGCTAGTGGAGGAACGCGGCGGCCGGGAACTCGCCACCCTGGGAGGGCTCGGCAACACCTACCCCATTCTGCTCGTCGCCAGGGATGAGTTCCTGGCCAATCACAAGGATGCTGCCACGCGATTCATGCGCGCCATGGACCGCGCCGCCGCCTTCATCGCCGACAACCCCGAAGAGGCCGCTGCCATAGTCGCGAGGAAGACCGGGCTCTCGCAGGCGACCGCCGAACGCGCCATGACCCATCATTACTACGGGCTCCAGCTCGACGACACCACGATGGCCAGCCTGCAGAAGATAGCCGACTTCCTCGTCGCGCAGAAGACGCTGGACTCTCCGCCCTCGCTGCCTGTCGCCGTCGACGACAGATACCTGCCAGAAGCCAGGTAGATCCCCATCTCGCGAACCAGGAGGTATGCAATGGACAGAAGCTCGTCCGCCTTCAGACTGCTTCCGAAGGCAATGAGAGTGACAAAGGTCGTGATCGCGCTGACGGCCCTGGGCTGTGTCTGGGGCTGCGGGAGAGAAGGCGCCCAGCCGAGTGAGACCCCAGCCGAGCGGCCAACGGCCCTGCGCCTCGCATACGGCAAGAAGATCCACTACGCCCCGCAGATCATCGCGCTCAAGCAGGGCTACTTCGCCGACGCCGGACTCGCCATCGACGCGAAGGCCGTTCAAGCCGGCATCCAGGCCGCCGAGGCCCTCACCTCCGGCAGCGCCGATGTTGCGGTAATGGGCGATGCGCCCGGCATTATCGCGGCCGCCTCGGGAATGCCTGTGAAGATTGTCGCCGCCTATGGCGGCGGCGAGAACATGCACCGGATTGTGGCGGCCCCCAAGTCTGGCATCAGATCGGCGGCCGACCTGAAGGGCAAGCGCGTCGGCATCCAGATGGGGTCCAGCACCCACGGCGGCCTCCTGCTCTTCCTCGAAAAGAATGGGCTGTCCGCAGACGACCTGAAGCTCATCCCGCTGAATCCAAGCGACATGCCAGAGGCCATGCTCACCAATCAGATCGATGCGGGCGTCGGCAGCGAGCCCTGGCCAAGCAACATCGAGGAGCGCGTCGAAGGCAGCTATGAGGTCGCCACGCTTTCCCGGCTCGGAAACAACTACCCCCTGGTCATGCTCGTGACTGAGCGCTATGCCCAGGAGCACCCGGAAGCGGTTCTCGCCACTCTCCGAGCAACGAAAAAGGCGGTGGACTTCATGCATCGCAGCCCAGATGAGGCCGCCGAGCTCATCGCACAGGCGACCGGTGTGCCGGTGGCGCGTGAGCGTAGGATCATGGACACGCTCGAATGGGAGGTCGTCCTCGACGACGCCACCGTGAACAGTCTCAAGCAGACCGCCGATTTCCTTCACTCACAGAGCAAGATATCGACCCTGCCCGACTGGGACAAGGTGATAGACCCCTCGTTCGTCCAGCCCATGAACGAGGCCGGTTGAGAGAGGAGAGAAGAGGACATGATCCGTTGCTGCTGCACAATGGTGCTGACCGCCCTGGCGCTCGGTCTGTTCGCCTGCGCTGGACTGGCGGAGGACACAACCGCATCGTCTGACCAAGACTCGCTCTCGTCACTCATTGATCTGTTAACCGAGAAGGACGTGATAACCGACGAGGAGCAAGATTCTCTCAAGGAGCGCGTCGCGAAGGCCGAGAGGCCCGCTGCACCCTCACCCG
>CP070816.1:867172-885182 GCA_020344235.1 Armatimonadota bacterium | reverse complement strand
GCTCGATCCCGAAGCGTCGGCTGGACAGCCGCAGGCGGACACGCCGGGAACGAGAGGACCGGGAGCGGGTGACACCGAACGCGCGGTCAGCTCCACCTAAGGGGCAAGTGGATGGGTGCGATGCGAGGCTCGGCCGTCAACCTCTGCGGCGGAGATGAATCGCTCTGGCAGATGGAGGAGAGCGGCCAGGGGGCAGGCGCATTTCACAAGCCAGGAGTCCGCGCGGACTCCTCGTTCACGCTGACGCTCAGTCGCGCCGGCCGGTGGCGGAGCGCGCCGCGCCATGTGGAGCCCGAGCACCCGTATGTGCTCGAGTGTGACCTGAAGGGGCGGGGGCGGATCGGGCTGGTGTGGGTGCGGGAGGGAAGGCCGCTGGAGGACTTGCCCGATGGAGCGGCGCGGAGGCGGCAGGTGTGGAGTTCGCCCGATGACACCCCTCAGTTCGACCAGTTGGAGGAGTTGGGCTCGGCCTGGTCTGAGGTGGCGGCGAACGACGACTGGGAGCGGGTGACGGTGAGCGGCGTGAGCCCGAGGATTGGGAACCGCGTTCAGGTGGTGCTGGAGTCTCTGGGGGAAGGCGAAACGGCATTCGATTGGCCTTACCTGGATGGGCTGGGCGCGGTTCCGGCGGAGATCGCGCTGCCGCCGGGATATCACCCGGCGAGCAGCAAGATCGCGGCAGTGGTGGTTCGGGAGAGGTCGGGCGGAGGCGCTTTCGAGGTGTTGTCCGGCGAGGAGGCGGTTCTGTCGGGGAGCCTGCGGCGCTGGGGCGAGTACATCTGGGGGCGGGAGCACTGGGAGGCCGACTTCACAGGTTTGCGAGATGTGGGCGTCTATCGGCTGCGCGTGACGTTCGATGACGGCAGGCAGGTGACATCGCCCGAGTTCCGGATCGCCACAGACTTCTACCTGGGGCTCGCAAACCTGACTGCCACATGGTTCAACACACAGCGGTGCGGCGTGGAGGTGCCGGGGTGGCACCCCGCCTGCCACATGGACGACGCGCTGCTGGGCCACAGCCGAAACCGCCCACTGGGGCCGGGGGGCGAGTGGACGATAGCGGGTGAGGCGGATCTGACGGGGGGATGGCATGACGCGGGAGATAACCACAAGTACATCTGCTGGTGCTATGTGGCGCTGTGGGCGCTGGCTCGCCTGCAAGCCATCCAGGAGGTTGACGGGCACACACTGGGAGAGCGGCTGCCCGATCCCCTGGCAGAGGCGGCCTGGGAGGCGCGGTTCGTGCTGAAGACTGTCAGCGAGGATGGGCTCTTCCCGTTCGGGCTTGTGTCCAGGTTTGGGTGGGTGGATGTGCCCATCCACGAGGAGACCGACAACATCGGAGGCACCGGGGACGAGCGGGCGCTGCCGCCGCCGAGCGAGAGGATCTGCGATATTCCCACCTACGGGCCGGTTTTCACATCGGCGCTGGTGTCAAGCTCGCTCGCCGATCTCGGGGCGGCGCTGCGGGGGAGGGACGATGAGCTGGCGGAGGCCTGCAGGGAGGCGGCGCTGGCGACATGGCGGCACCACCATGCGGGGGAGCCTCCGGATGCGGAGTATCTGCGGTGGCACGCGGCCTTCGCGCTGCTGGACGCGGCCCTCTACAGGGCCGAGGCGAACGAGGAGCTGCGGCGAGACCTGGAGGAGAGGGTGGAGCGCATCATCGGGCAACAGAAGCCGGAGGGAGTGTTTCCGTTCCCGAGAGAGTGCGGCGACTACCGGGAGCAGATATTGGGGAGGCCGCGCGAGCAGCGGGCGAGGCTGCCGTACCTGTCGCCCGAGGGCGCCCCATACGCGATCTCGAATGAGGCCTGCGGGATAGACTACATCCCCGCGCCGTTCACGTACTTGCACGCGCTGCTGGACTACCTGCAGCTCTTCCCGAAGGGCGCGCGGGCCGCGGCGGCGAGAGGGGCGCTCTCCCGCGCCATGGACCTGGCCATATCCCTGACGGAGAGGACGCCCTTCGGGCAGATGACGGAATGGACCTTTGCTCCCGATCCGGCGGACTTCGTGCAGATGTTCCATGGGTACAACTGCGCGCTGCTCTCGCTCGCGGTCGTCGCCTGCCGGGCGGCGGAGGAACTGAAGCGGCCGGAATTGCTGCAGCTCGCGGAGCAGCAGATGCAGTGGGTGCTGGGGCGGAATCCGCGGCGTACGAGTCTGGTGTGCGGTGTCGGCCACAAGCAGCTCGGTATCTACCACACGGGACTCTCGCGGTATGAAGAGCATCGGACCGGGGAGCAGCCGGGCGGGGTGGTGAACGGATTCGTGTCTATGGGCGCGCCGGGCCCGACGCGCCCCGGGCCGCCTTATCCCTGGGACTTCCCCTACCTGGACATACGGTCGCCGGCCGAGGACGCCGGATGGGTGGGGGTGGATGCCGACTGGTGGACCAATGAGACCTGGGTGCCGAACAGCTCGTGGTTCATCCTGGCTGCCGCGGCGCTGCATCAAGCCCTGGAGAGTCGGGGGTAGATCGGGAGGCACGAATACTTCTTGTGCGGATGCGAGCACAAGTGGCCCCCTTCAGCGCGTGCGCGGGGGAAGGACCACGGGGGTCGACGCACCGCAGGGGGAAGGCAGTGTGTGCTGCAGAAGGAGGTGAATCTGTCATGTGTGCTACGTGCGGCTGCCTGACAACCAAAACGGCGGCACCGGAGGATGGCACCTACACGTGCGTGGAGTGTCAGAAGACGGGGAAGTCCGCGAAGGTGACGGTCAAGAAGGGCGCGGCTATGCCCGCATGCGAAACATGTGGGGCTCCAAAGGGCCATTGGGTGAAGGTCTAGAGCCGACCGCGCCTAGTAGCTGAGTGCACCTGCGGGGAGGTGGGTGGCTGAGGGAAGCCCGAGTTTGGAAGGGGAGAGCGGCGGCCCGGCACGGGAGGATGCTCTGGTTGGCCGCAGGCTCATCGACTCGGGAGACGCAGAGTCACTTCGGCGAAGCCACGGAAGAAAGCACGGGCCCGGTCGACTGCCTAACAACAAGCCTGGGCGTGACCTGTGGTGAAGGGAGATGTTCTGCTTGATCTTGGAGCAACCACTGCAGCGCCAGGCTCCCGGCCTCCATTCGCGGGATGGCCAGTGTGGTGAGCGCCGGATCGGTGAAACGCGCGGTGAATATGTCGTCCACGCCGACGACCGACAGCCTCTCGGGGACAGAGAGGCCTGTCTGTTTGGCGGCCTGAAGAGCGCCCAGTGCCAGCAGATCGTTGTGGCAGACGATGGCGGTGATGTCGCGCGTCCGGTGGAGGAGGTCGAGGACGGCGGCCTGCCCGATCTCGGGGCGCTGGCCGCCGGTCGCGGCGGCGACCCACTCGTCGCGAAACTCTAGTCCGTGCTGAGAGACGGCCTCCTTAAAGCAGAAGAAGCGGCTCTCGGGGGTGGCGGGGCGGTCGGTGCGATCCCAGAGGTAAGCGATGTTGCGATGTCCGAGGGAGGCCAAATGGGCGATGACGTCTCCCATCCCAGTGCGGAAGTCGACTGACAGGCTGCGGGCCCCGGCCAGACGCTCCGGCTGCAACTCGATACCGAGAAGGCGGGTGCCGGAAGATATCAGCCTCTCCACGTAGCTAGGGCCCAAGCACCAACCCCACATGATGACGCCGTCTACGCGCTTGCTCAACAGCATCTGCACCTGCCGCTGTGCGATGTCGTCTCCGCCCGGCGCGGTGCAAACCATGATGCTGAAGCGCGCCCGCTGGGCCGCCGACTCGACGCCCTTGATGAAGTCTGCGTAGAACGGATTGCCGATGTCGGCCACGATAATGGCGACCGTGTGCGTCGCGCCTTGTCTCAGGCTCTTTGCAACATGGTTGATTTCGTAGCCCAGCGCTCGTACGGCGCTGCGCACCCGACGGGCGGTGGGATCACTGACGGGTGCGGTGCTGTTGATGACGCGTGAGACGGTTGCTACGGAGACGCCAGCGTGACGGGCCACATCTCCCATGGTGGCCTTTCCGCTTTCCTTGGCAACTCGCATAGACCTATCCCCCCGCCCGGATTGTCGCGGGCGCGCTGCAAGTGGACCGGCGGCGGAGACCGGTCGTGACTACTGCACGATCAGCACTTTGCCCGATTCCCCGGAGGCGAAAGTGGCGAAGGCCTCGTCGGCGTCCCGAAGTGGAAACCGGTGAGTCACGAGGTCGTCCACCTGAAGGCCTCGGGCATAGAGATGCAGGATATCGAAGTAATCGCCCGGATTGTAATACCACGATCCGACTGCTGTGATCTCTTTTCTGATGAAGTGGTCGCTGGGGTGGATTGTCGAGTTCCCCTTCTCGCCGACCAGGCCGACCTTCCCGAACTTGCGCACGCAGTCGAGAGCGGCCGTGAGGGTGGCCGGCACCGGCGAGCAGTCGAGGGCGATATCGACGCCGACGCCATCTGTAAGGCGCACAATCGCCTCGGCCATGTCCTCAGCGTTCGGGTCAATCACCCGCCAGGCGCCCAGCTTGCCGGCCAACTCGCGCCGGTAGGGTGATACATCGGCTGCAATCGCGCGGGCGCCCACAAAACGCAGCAGCGATAGCATGCCGATGCCTATTGGGCCGCAACCAAGCACCGCAACAGTATCGAACGCCGTCACGCCCAGGCGCCTCAGCGTCCGGTAGGTGGTTCCGATAGTGTCGCCCCCAAGGATGACCCCGCGCTCCCAGGTTACGTCATCCGGAAGGCGAAGGCAGCACATCTCGGGCGCGGCAATGAGTTCGGCGTGGCCGCCGATGAGATAGTCCATGTTGGCACAGTGCTCGTAGTCGCCGCGGCTGCAGTGGTAACAGCGGCCGCAGCCGATCATGATCTGGATGGCGACTCGGTCGCCCACGCGAACGTGGCACGTCTGGCTTACGGCAACGACCTCACCGACCATCTCGTGGCCCACGAGCGCTCCGCCGGAGCCCTCGGGACTTCTGTAGGAGTGCATCTCGCTGCCGCAGAGGGCCGAGACTGCTATCCGGACCAAGGCCTCTCCAGGCTTCGGGTCGGGGTCCGGAAACTCCCTAAGCTCTACTTTACTGTCACCAGAGAATACGACTCCAAGCATAATAGCTCCTACCTATACCGCGGCCAGGCTTCGTCGGCTCGGCCGCGGGAGCGGCACAGCCCTATCGGCGGAGACACACCACACCGGCGGCCGGCAACCCCGGCCTCTGCACCCGCCGCCAAATGGCGGGCCTGCGGCAGTCTCGCGTCTGCACTATCGGCCGCTCAAGCCGGTATGATTTCGAGCGCGGTCTCGTCCTTCAGCACGCGGTCGATCCATATGACCACGTCATCGCCGACAGCCTGGGCGCGGAAGTCCGAATCGCTCAACTCCTCGCCGTTGCAGACAACCTTCACCGGCGGTCTGCCAAAGTAGAGCCGCAGAACAGGGTTCACGATCGGCCGGGTTGGCGTCAGGCGAACCTTCAGGGGCCCGGGCTTTCTCACTCGGAAGCAGTAGGCCCTCTGACTGTAGGAGTAGCCCTCGAAAGGATGGGAGCTGTCAACGCGGGCAACACTCAACCAGGAGCCGGCCAGAGACCTGGCCTTCTCAATTCCCTCGGTGACAGCTCCCGTTAGGAATAGCCACGAGCTGGGCCGCGGCGGCGTCTTGCCGCCGTAATGGTAGCCACAGTTGACGAACGAGGTGTGAGTAGCTTGGTTCTGGACTTCCTCTTCAGTCGCCAGGGTCCACCCGACGAACTCGGTCGAGTCGTTCGCCGGCCAGTGGGAGTAGTTCGAGGCGCCGGCGAAGGCATTCATCTGGGGATGAGGCCTTCCACAGGCGTGGCAATCGGCGAAGGGGAAGAGCAGCGGATTCCGCGGGAAGGCGACGAAGGGACTGGGGTGATCGCGCAGGTGCACGAGGCCGATATACTCGGACCAATCGGCGATCTCGGGCTTCAGCTTGCAGAGGGCCTGTCCTTCTTCGAATGGATGAGGCCACTGGAGATCGAGGGTATCGCCTGCGAGGTTGGTGAGCGTGAATCCGATCGGCTCTACGCAGTCCTGGGGACGGACACCGGGGCCGTTGATGAGTATGAACTCCTGGACCTCCCAGATGCCCGGGTTGAGTCCATCCGGGCGCTCGTCCCCGGGCCAGCCGACAAGCTGGCGGACGGCGATGCCGTCGGGGAACACTCGGTAGTACTCCTCGGAGCGCGTGTTGCCGTGGAAGATGCGGTAGAGGCTGTCACAGAGAGCGTTCTTCCAGTGCACTGTGACTCGCGCGGGACCTGACTCAGTGATGGAGGCCTCACTGTACCGGCAGGCCTTATCCATGATGACCTCGTAGCAGTGAGGATCCTCGGGGGAGCTTGTCTCGAACCATTCCGGGGTGAACCACACATCCCCGCCGAGGTCCCAGCAGGGGACGAACTGCGCCTTCTCCCACAGGACGAGCCGCCATGGGCGGCCGGTCTCAACGATGACTGCATCCCCTTCAGTACCCCAGAGCGAGAGCTTCTTCCGACCGGCATTCATCCGAGACTACCTCCAGTCTGTTGCTTGCTCGCGCGCCATGGGCGGCTTCGAGCCGAGACTCCGCCACTGCCGAAAACGATTACATACGCTACCATACCAGAACCGTGCACCACTGTCAACGGAGATCGCTCCAGGGAGCACTAGGGCCGCTACGGGCCTGCAACGGCTATAGGAACGGCATGTCTATGTCCAGGATCGCGCCGATGGTCATGCGGACGAACCCTATCAGTGACGAGCTGAGTATCATCCCCAGGAAGAACGGGAGAGAGGCACGGTACAGGCGCAGGCCGCCGTAGTGCATGATGATCGCTTTGACGGACCACGCTATGAATATGGCTGGGAGGGCGGAGTCCATGACCCAGGCCGATGCGATGGGAAAGGCGACAGGGTGCAACGGCCAGGCGTAGAGCCGCAGCTTGAGAAACATTAGGATCACAGTTCCCACGAAGCCGACCCCGACCGCCCCGAGCAGGGAGGTATCGGCGCCAGTTGGGTGCTCGAGCATGCTGGCGAGCTGCAGCGGAACCTGGCGAGCGTGGCCGCTGGCGTACGGATCGGCGCCGGCCCGCGCCCCAATGTTATACAGCACATGCAAGGCCGCCCAGAAGAGACTCGGCACGACGATGGCCGTTGCCAAGACGAGGACCCAGGGGAGCCGTCTACGCTCCATCTTTCCCGCATCGGACAGCTTGTAGGTCTCGAGCGTCCAGGGCTGCGGGTTCTGGGCATGGTGCATGGTGAGCGGGTAGGAGAGCCAGAGCATGGCCTGCCCCGGTGGGCTGATGCCAGCGCTGCCGAATAGCGCTGGGAGTAAGTGGTTCGGACCCATGCTCACCTGCTCGAAGTGCGGGGGGCCGAGCTGAGCCCGAATGCGTGTGAGCACCAGACCGATGAGCAGCAGGGTCGCAATCCATCCCAGGCTGAGCCAGACAGCCATGCCAGCGCGACCAAACGCGTACAAGAGGAAGCCGACGGCCGCGGTCAGGCCGAGGGCCGCTCCGCGGTAGCTGATCGGCTCGTTGGCATCATCGAGCGGGGAACGGAGACCGATGATCTTGCGGAGGACCTGCGAAAGGTAGCGACGGTCGAGCCAGAGAACGGACGCCAGCAGCGCCATGAGGCCGCCGAGGGATTGCATGTCTACGTAGGGGAAGCCCGAGGCCGTGTTGGTCGTCCATGCAAACTGCTTGGAGATGATGAGCTGAGCCTTCCAGAACAGGTTGAAGAACCAGAGCGAGAAGCCCAAGTCGAGCGGCATGAGGTAGCTCAAGCTGATCAGGATGGGCCACAGGCCGATGCCCTTCCAGCGATAGGCGTTCCAAGGCGGGAACTGGTCTATCCAAGGGCCCAGGTCGAAGTAGAATGGGATGACCGGGACGGCCGGGAAGAAGCCGTGTAGGGTGGCAAACAACTGGAAGACGGATACCAGCGCAAACCCGGCCCACATGACTTTGTTCTTCGAGAGGCCGTGGCGTTCTTCCGCGATCTGGAGTGGCACGACGGTGATCGGGAACAGCAGTTTCTCGTCGTCGGCCCACCGTCTGCGGAAGATGGAGCTGAGAGAAACGTAGGCGAGCATCAGCGCCGTGGCTATCGCCGTCCACCAGAGGGCAGGGCCGGCCCAGGCGAGGAGAACGTTCTTCTGATAGGGATTCGATTCTCCCCCGAAGAAGCCGGCGATGACGTCTAGGTCCGGGACCATGAGCCATGCCGGCAGATTGGGCCAGAGGATGTCAGCCCAGCGATTCCCAGGGCTGGCGAACCAGAAGGCATTGCAGATAGCCTCCGGGAGCGGCATGAGCAGATCTACCCCGCACCACGCGGTCGCGACCGAGAGCATCACGTATATCGTGAGCAGCTCGCCGAGCGAGAAGGCCCACTCAGGCTTCCGGCGCCGCAGGATGGTGTTGAGTCCGGCAAGTGCGAACAAATAGAAGACGCAGTTGTAGTAGATGGGGTAGGGAGTGCCGGCGTCGTTGCCGAAGCGCCAGTAGGTAAGCGTCATCCAGTATGTATTGAGCGGTATCCCGAGGCTACCGATCAGCACCGCCCGCAGGCTGACAGCCCGTCTCCCGCTCTGTGCTGCGCCCAAGACCTGCCTCTCCTGTGCTTCTCACGGGGTTCTGGCCCGCTGCCAGCGCGCTACAGAACCGGGGCCGCTAAGAAAACGTTATCATATGTACTGCGCGCAGAGGACGAATCCTCCTCTGTCACGAGCCCGATGTGAGAGGGCATTTGGCATCTGGCGTCTAACTGAAAGGGGCTGAAATCGTTCTCAGGCGCGGCCGGGAGAGAGCAGCTGGGGCCGGCCATAAGGCAGAGCGTCGCGCTCGGTGTGTTCTGAACTGCGAGGCGGCCCTTGCCAAACCCAATAGGGATGGAGACACTCAGATATGGACTGGTATCGAGAGGTGCAGTTCATCGCAGCAGTACCCATGCCGATCGAATGGGCGCGTGAGTACGGGACGACCGTCAACGGAATGTGGGACAGCCCGACGCGGTGGGACGCAGGGCGAGTTGCCGATGCGCATGCGGAGGGCCGGCGCGTGCTGGCCTCTGTGCCGCTGATTGCACTGACCGCGCGCGTATACGAACAGGACGAGAATCACTACCTGCTCAATGAGGTGTGCCGAGACATCTTCGGCAATCGTGCCGAGGTGAAGTGGTACTACTGGGACCCGAAGCCGGTGTACTCGATGTGTCTGTACAGCGAAGTCTTCCGAGACTACCTGCTTGGGAAGTGCCGCAGTGCGGCCTCGGCAGGGGTGGATGTGCTGAATGTGGACGAGATCAACACGAGCATCGGACTGATGTCGCGTGAGCCAGGCGGTTCGGGCTTCTGCCCTCGGTGCCTGGAGAAGTTCTGCACGCATCTGGAGGATGACGACGACCTCCGGGCGCGTGCCGGGGTCACGGACGTGGGGGAACTCAGGAAGCAGGACTATGCCGCACTGCTTGCGCGTCTGCGGGAGGATGACGCGCTGTATCGGGAGTATGCGGCGTGTCACGAGGAGGCTGCATTCGCTACGGTGCGCGAGTTTCTCGACCAGATTCGGTGCGCGGCGGCCGAAGAGGTTGGGGGTGACTGTCAGATGGCCGTCACGGCCAATCTAGCAGGCCTGGGCACCTTCCTCGAGATACAGGGAAGGCTGTGGGGTGCAACGTGGGGAGAGCTGATAGATTTCGTGATGATGGAGAATGTCTACCTGATCGATCCCGGAGAGTTCCACGCTGGGCACCAGCACAAGCTCCTCCCGCGAGGGAAGTTCACGTCCTGGTATCGGCTTGCCTCGTCTTTCCGGTCCAAGGCACCGGCCTGGCTCTGTCCGCAGATCTACGTCCCCCAGCAGCTCGCGGGCAAGAAGAGCGTGAACTACTATCTGCTGATGTTCCTCGAAAGCTACGCCAACAACGGACGCTGGGGCTACTACTGGTGGCCGGGGGTGGACGACCAGACGCGGCTCGACGCGACCGTGCCGGAAGCCGTGAAGGACTACACTCGCTTCATCCTGGATCACCGGCGATACTACGAAGGGTGTGGAACGGAGAACGGGCTGGCGGTCCTGTACGCCAACTCGGCGATCCTCGCGAATCCGAAGAGCCACTTCAGGTACATAGCGCTTGGCCAGGCGCTGGCAGAGTCGGGCTACCAGTACGATGTCATTTACAGCGGAGACGACGTCTTCACACCGGGCGCCATCAATCACGAGGAACTCGGGCGGTGTGGCGCGGTGCTCTTGCCAGAGGCCGACGGGCTGACCGAGGAGCAGCTCGAAGCCCTGAAGGCATACGCAGAGGGCGGGGGCCGGGTGATCGCCTACTCGAAAATTGCGCTGGATGGCGTGCCCGGCGTTACCGCGGTCACAGACGACCCGCTGCTGGAGTTCTGGCGCGAGTACAGAGATCGGGACCGCTCGCGAATCCTCTCACCTCTCGAGGAATTCGAGGAAACGCGGATTCATACCTCCGACCCGCAGGTCAACGTCGTGCGCTATCAGAAGGAAGGGCAGATGATCTGCCATGTGCTGAATTACGATTACCGGGAGTCCGATGACACCATAGCGCCGAAGCGCGATGTTCTGGTGAGATTGCCGTGGAGGGGTGAGGCGCCAGCTGTGGTGCGCTGCCTTTCGCTCGATGGCGAGCAGGAGCTGGCGCTCAGCGAGGACGGAGGCTGCCTGACCTTCACAGTGCCGTTCGTTGATCCCTATGCACTGATAGTGGTCTCCTAGCGGCAGGGGAACAGAATGTCTCCGGGGGAGATGTGATGTCAGACTGGTTCGCAGACCATGCGCGCAAGGTGCACATCCTCTACGTCTCGCCGGACTGGGCGAAGCGCCGGGGGGAGCGCTTCGAGGCACGCCGGATAGCAGATTCGCTGGCCGAGGCGCGAGCCGACTGCGTACAGTTCTACTGTAAAGACCATCACGGGGTCTGCTACTACCCGTGCTCGACGGGATTGGCCTATGAGTTCGACGTCATCGGGCCGCTGGTCGAGGCGTGCCATGAGGTGGGCGTGAAGTTCATGGCCTACTTCAGCGTTGGATTCGACAACTACGCGCTTGGGCTCCACCGGGACTGGATACATGTGAAGGCGGACGGTGAGTCGTGGCGGATGGGCCCGTTCTACTTCGCGTGCCTGGGCTCTCCCTATGGCGAGTTCTCGCTGAGCCAGCTCGACGAGCTGATGTCCTCCTATCCTGTGGACGGGGTGTGGCTCGACATCGTGCCGGTCGCCTGGCGGGAGTACGAGAGGCCTGTGTATGGCTGGTGGCATGGAGAGATCTCCCATGCTTGCCATTGTCTGCACTGTCACCGGCGCTTTCTGGAGCAATTCGGCAGGGACTTGCCGCGAGACGCGGACGACGAAGAGCAGATGGCGGTCTTCCGCTTCGGCGTTGAGGGGGTGGAGCGCTACCTGAGGCAAGCGACGGAGGTTATCCGCCGGCACCGGCCGGAGGCTGTGGTCACCTACAACAATGCCGGTGTCCCGCAGGACCCGCTCTTCCTTTCCGATCTGGTCACGGTGGAGGCGCACGCGCCCTTTTACAAGAACCAGAGCTGGGCTGCACGTTCTTGCCGCGCCCGCGGCAAGCCTTTCGAGGTGCTCATGCCCGGGGCGCTCCGCGGTTGGAATGGCTTCGACCAGAAGCCGGCTCCCCTCATCCAACTAGAGAGTGCCATACCGGCGGCCCATGGCGGCACCGCGACCGTCGGGGTCATTGGCAGGCCGGATGGCTCTCTGGAACCCGGCGCCCTGGATGCGATTCGCGACTCGTTCGTGCGCCTGGAGCGGCTCGAACCCCATCTGACGCACACTGAGCCGGTGAGCGATTTCGGCTTGCTGCTGCTCATTGAGCCGCTGCGCTGCCCTCACCTCGGGGTTCCGCACCTGAAGGAGGCGCACGGGTTCCACAACGTAATGGTGCAGGACCACGTGCAATATGAGGTGCTCTATTCGACCGAGAGCATCGAGCGCTTCCCGGCGCTGGTTGCGCCGAATCTGAACGTGATCTCGGACGCGGATGCGGCCGCTCTCAAGCAGTACGTGGCCCGCGGGGGCAGACTGCTCGTCACGGGGGAGGGCGGGGCGCACCGTCCCGATGGAAGTCGGCGCGAGGTGCCAGCGCTGGCCAACCTCCTGGGGTTCTCGAAGCTCGATTGGGCGCCGTGGTCGTACGCCTTCGTGCGTCGGGGCGACGAGGACCTGTTCGAGGGAATCCCCGATATCCCGATCCGGATTGCGGGGCCGATCGCGCTGCTGGCGGGAGTGACGGGCGAGGTGCTCGCCAACGTGCAGCTTCCGGAGGCCCCGGCGACGATGAACACGACTCTCCTGTGGCACGAACCGGCAGGAGATGAAGACCGGTCATATCCGTATGTCGTACGCACACCTAACGGAAGGGGCGTGTGCGTCTACGCGGCCTCGGCTCTCGCCTCAACAACGACGACATTCGACGGCATCGCCGGTGGGTGGGCGAAAGAGCTGGCCCGCAGGCTGCTGTCGGTGGTGCTGCCCGACGGAGAGCGGTCGCTCTCGGTGGAGGCGCCGCCGGGCTGCGAGGTGGTGCTGAACCGCAAAGAGGACCGGCTGGTGCTCAACCTGATCAACCACTACGCCGGACACGCCGACTATCTGCCGGCGCGAAAGGGGGAAGTCGCCGCAGGTCCCTTCGACGTGGTGCTGAGGACGGAGATGCCTGAGGCCGTGGTAGCTCAGGTGGAGCCAAATGGCGACCGGCTCCCGACGGTGAGTGAGGGATCGGCGGTCCGCCTGACCATCCCCGCCTTCGAGGTACACCAGGTGGTCTCCATCGCGCCTCGAAACCGCTAACCTTGGTGCAGCAGCGTGCTGAGTGTCTCAAGTTCTCGCTTGATGCGAGAAAGGGGCCTATGGGAGAGGCTGACACAGCGCGCATCGAGCCAGTGCGTCTTCGGGGCGTGAGCGCCCGGGCGGTTCTTCTCGGCCTGGCGGCCACCCCGCTCAACGCCTACTGGATAACCTACACCTACTGGCACTTCGGTTACTATGTCGGCCCAGGGATCATCTACTATAACTGCGTCTTCTACCTGATCGCGCTGGTGGGGGTCAATGCCGCGCTGCGCCGCTGGAGGCCCACGTGGGTCTTCTCCGCGGGGGAACTCCTCACGGTCTACCTCGTGCTGTCGCTGGCGACTGCTTGGTGTGGCGTAGATTTCCTGACCGACCTGCCGGAGGCAATCTCGAATCCCTATTGGTTTGCGACGCCCTCGAACCAGTGGGATGCGATCGTATTGCCCCTTCTGCCGGAGTGGCTCACTGTATCTGATCCGAACGTCATCAGCGGATTCTATGAGGGATACTCCACCCTCTACCGCGGTCATGTTGTGTCCGCCTGGCTCGGGCCGACTCTATGGTGGAGCGGGATGGTCACCGCCCTGATGTTGGCGTTTGTCTGTCTCAGTTCCATCTTCCGCCGTCGCTGGTGCGATGAGGATAAGCTGCTGTTCCCGGCCGCGGCCATACCCGTCCAGATTGCTGAGAGACGCTATGGGCTGTTCCGAAGCAAGGTCTTCTGGATTGGCCTGCTGCTGGCCGCCGGACTGGAGGTCATCAACATACTCCACGCGCTGCGTCCCGCGGTTCCGGCGATACCGTTCTACTTCGACATCGGGCCATACCTCCAGGGCCTGCCCCCGTGGAACGCCATGCGACAGACCGGAATGGAGCTCCGGCCGCTCGGGGTCGCGGTGTGCTACTTGATGCCGCTCGACCTCATCTTCTCGCTCTGGGTCTTCAACCTCATGTTCAAGGCGCAGACCATCATCGCGAGCCACTTTGGCTGGACCACCAACATCTGGACGGGGTTCCCCTATGTAGACAACCAGGGACTGGGCGGCTTCATCGCCCTGCTGGCTTCACTGTTCTGGCTCGGCCGCCACTACCTCGTGCAGGTCGCGCGCAAGGTGATCGGCTTGAGCTCGCCACTCGATGATTCGAGCGAAGCATTCAGCTACCGAGGTGCCGTGCTGGGTCTGGCTGTGGCCCTGGGCTTCCTCCTCTACTTCTTCTCTCGGGGCGGGATGGGCCCGGCGCTGACGCTCTTCTGGGCGGCCGCCTTCCTGTCGCTCGGGCTGGCGGCGACCCGCATACGCGCTCAGCTTGCCCCCCCCGTCCTGGAGCTCTGGTGGATAGGGCCCAACCACTTCCTCCCCATGGTTCTCGGATCCAGGTCGATGTCGCACCAGGCCCAGGGGATGATGTGGCTCACCTATCCGATTACCCGCGAATTCAACAGCAACCCCCAGCCCTGGACCCTGGAAGCGTTCAAGCTCGCGGACGCGGGGCAGATCGAACGTAGGAGAATGGCCTGGCTGATGGTGGCTATCACGCCGGTCGCTGCCATGAGCGTCTTCTGGGCCACCCTCCATGTCGTGTACAGAGCTGGCGTCGCAGCGAATGCAGACCCGGGCGCGGGGGACCACGCGCTCGACGTGCCCTGGCTCCTGGCCAGTGCCCTCCAGAATCCGACTGGTCCGGACTATGCGGCGCTCGAAGCCGTCGGGGTGGGCGTGGTCAGCGCAGGGGTGCTGATGGCGCTCAAGATGCGCTTCGTCGGCTGGCCGCTGCATCCCGCCGCGCTTCCCATAGCCTGTGCCTGGGTCACAGACGGGTTTCTCCCAGCCATCTTCACCGCCTGGCTGATCAAGGCGGCCATCATGCGGTACGGAGGCCTGCGACTACACCGACAGGCACTCACGTTCTTTCTCGGTGTGATCGTCGGGGGCGCGACGATCACGTCCCTGCGCACACTCCTGGCCTGCGTGCTCGACACCCCGCTGCCGTAGCTGCTTTGCGCCAGCGTCCCCGCGAACAGCCGCAAGGCGCGGCGAGTGAGAGCACACGCGAGCGAAGCGCCCCAGGGGCAGCCACTGCTCCCCTATCGATCCGCCGCTCCGGACTCCCCTGAGGTGCCGACCCGGTCCCAAGCAGAAACAGGGTGGAGCGGGCCGAGTCGAGATCTGAGGCCTGGCGGCCATGAAGCGAGGGGCGGAGGCTGCTCAGCGCTCCGCCCCTCGAGAAGTCGACCTTGGGGCTCGTCCCAGGCTCTAGTAGAGCGTGGCGACCCCGGGGTACGCCTCATCCCAGTCACAGTATGTGCCGGGCCCCCACGGTATGGTAATCCCCTTAATGTCGCCTTCCACGACTTTCGCCAGTGCCGTCTCAGCGAGGAGCCACTGCGCATGCCCGTCCAGGAATCCCAAGTTGTTGCCTCCGAGGTGACGAGCGTACTGCTTGCGCAGAGCCGGATCGCGCAGGAACGAACCGTCGTTAGGGGCAATGAAGTACAGGCCGCAATCGGCTGCCCACGTGCAGTAGTCCCAGTCGGCCCAGCCGCACATCTGGTTGCCGCACGGCAAGGCACACAGGTCCGGAGCGATCAATATCCCCGGGTTGATGAAATCCGAAGGGAAGCTGCCGTCGCAGAACACGACGAAGTTCACTGGGTCGTCCACTGCCGCCAACTTCATCCCAACATTGTCTGCACACCAGGAATAGCCATTGGTGAAGACCTTGGCGGCTACGGTGCCCGACTCAAGCCAACCGACCGCGTACGCGCCCTGCGTAGCCGAGTCGGTTATGGCACCGCCCCAGCCGGCGGGCCAGGCCCCAAGGCAGGGCCCAAACTGGTCCCCACCGAAGTATCCCCACTGTCCTAGCGTAGATTGCGTGTAGCTAAACCAGTTCGGATACCCGATGATCCAATTGGCGCCCGCAAGCCGCTTCGCACTCGGGCAGTTCCAGACGTCCCGGTTCTTCACGTACTCGTCCAGAATCACTGGCCACCGCAGGTAGGGATTGGCATCTCGCCAAGCGTAAAGTTCGCATTCGTCCGGGTCGGCGCCGCCCGGCGCTGCCTCGAAGTACTCAATTACCTCCTCCCTGTGCTCATCCGGCGGGAGGGTATCGTTGTTGTCCGCAAGATACATCTGCATTGCCAGGGCTAGGTTCTTCACATTCGATAGGCATACAGCCTTACGGGCCGATTCGCGCGCCCGCGCGAATACCGGAAACACCATTGCGGCAAGAATGCCGATGATCGCGATCACCACCAGCAGCTCAATCAGCGTGAATCCCTTATGTCGGCGAGTGACGTTCAATTCCGACCTCCTACTCTTTACTGAACTCCCTGGGATAGGCTCCCGCCGCCCCGTTGGCGACGGAGTGCGTCCGGCTGTGCTCTCCTGTTGAACACCTCCTTTCGGGCGTGCAACAGCCCTCGGACGGAGTGCTGTCTCTGTTGACGCACGATCCTCTTCGGCGCCGATGCGCTGACCGCCTGCCGATGCCGTCGCCCACGCCTGTTGCCGCGAATCAGCACGGCGACCGTCCGCCGGCGCAACTCAACCTTCTCAGGCCGGCGCAGTCACGCGGGGCATGAGGTGCCATCGGCAACGGCGTTTGAGGCCCTCTCTCGCCACACCGCGCATGTGGGAGAACGATTACAGCCACGCCCACTGCCACGAGCGACCACATGACCTGAGAAGGTGCTCAGGGGCGGAAACTAGCATTCATGCTTGACATCAGCCCGGCACCTGGGTACTATGATAACGATTTCATGACGTTTTGTCAAGACGGAATTGGCGGCCGGGCCCGGGCTGGACTGGGACAGGCCGGAAACCAGCATGTTAGCAATCCAGGCGCCTCTCTGCCCATCCTGCAAGGGAGACGGCGATCTGGACGAGAACTGTAAGCGAGGAGGAATGCTGTGAAGCGCTCTGAGATCAACCTGCTCGTCGAAAACGCAGCCGAATTCGCGCAATCGTGCGGTTTCTTGCTGCCTCCCTTCGCTTTCTGGTCTCCCGAGGAATGGAGATCGAAGGGGCCCGAAGCCCAGGAGATACGCGACTGCATGTTGGGGTGGGATCTCACCGACTTCGGGTCGGGTGACTTCCCCAAGATCGGGCTCATCATGTTCACGATCCGGAACGGGCACCTGACCGACACCCGCTACCGCAAGCCGTACTGCGAGAAGATGCTGATTAGCGATGAGCAGCAAGTGACCCCGATGCACTTCCACTGGAGCAAGTCGGAGGATATCATCAATCGAGGCGGCGGCGACCTAGCGGTGCAGGTCTACAACTCCACGCCGGATGAGGGGCTGGATGATTCCGACGTGATGGTTTCGGTCGATGGGACGGTCCGCACCGTGAAGGCCGGAGACATCATCAGGCTGTCTCCTGGGGAGAGCATATTCCTCCCGAAAGGTATGTATCACAAGTTCTGGGGTGAGAAGGCGAGAGTGCTGCTCGGGGAGGTTTCGACGGTCAACGACGACACCAGCGACAATCGCTTCTATGAGCAGGTGGGTCGGTTCCCCGAGATAGAAGAGGACGAGGAGCCGCGGCATCTGCTGTTCTCGGAGTATCCGCGGGCCGATTAGCATGTACCCAGCCCGCGGTTGCGCAGCGGGGGCGGGAAGTCTCTCGGGCACCGGGGCCGGCTGGACCTAGTGTCTCAACTCGAATCCGAAAGGAGAGGTGACGATGAAGGTTGCGATGATCGGTGCGGGGAGCATTGTGTTCGCGAAGACGCTGCTGAACGACATGCTGGCGACGCCGGCCCTACAGGATGCGGAGTACGCGCTCATGAGCCGGACGGAGCCGAAGCTGCGCCGCATGGAAGCCTTTGCCAAGCGCATGGTCAAGGAGAACGGCCTGGAGGCGAAGGTCTGGGCGACGCTCGACCGGCGGGAGGCGATCAAGGACGCGGACTACGTCATCTGCATGATCCAGGTGGGTGGGGTGGACGCCTTCGGCATAGACTACAAGATACCACTGAAGTATGGGGTGGATCAGTGCATCGGCGACACTCTGGGGCCGGGTGGGGTGATGCGGGCGGCGCGCAGCATCCCGGTGCTGGTGGACATGGCGAAGGACATCGAGGAGATCGCCAAGCCGGACGCGATCTTGCTGAACTACACGAACCCGATGGGGGTGTGCTGCTACGCGCTGGGGGAGGCCTCGAACGTCTCCTACGTCGGGCTCTGCCACGGAGT
>CP070816.1:862709-867072 GCA_020344235.1 Armatimonadota bacterium | reverse complement strand
CTACGATCACGAGCGCATGCTGGCACATCGGAGGGTGGTAGAGGAGCAATTCGAGATTCCCTGGACGGCGATCACGCCGCGGATGCAGCGGCTGCTGTACGCTATCAATGCAATCGCTCAGCCGGAGAACATGATCGCGGCGGGGGTGTTCTGTGGGAACACGTTCATCTCGAACGCGGGGGCGGCGGTGGGTCCGGGCGCGTGTTACACCGCGAGAAACCTGATCGGGGTGGAGGTCAGGGAGGAGGAGGCGGCGCGGGCGGAGCGCAATGTAAGACGCATTGACCCGACAGGGGTGGCGCGCGTGTTGGGGACCAACGCGGTGGAGGTGGTGAGCGAATTCGCGGAGCCGATCAACCTGCTCTACGTGGACGCGGACGGGCACAGCGGGAGCGGGAAGGGGATCTATCTCGATATCCTGGAGGCGGCGTACCCGCGGATACCGCAAGGCGGGCTGGCGCTGGCACATAACAGCCTGAACGGGGGGCCGGCGGTAGAGCAGTATCTGGAGTTCGTGCGGGATGAGAGGAACTTCCGGGCGAGTATGAACATCATTTTGGATATAGAGGGGCTGGAGGTGTCGGTGAAGTAGACCTCCGAGGTCGGACTGCCCATGCACGGGAGGCAGTAATGAGTGCACTCTTCTCGCCAATTGAGGTGAAGGGAGTCAGGTTCAAGAATCGCGTGGCGATGCCGCCGATGGTGACGCTGAAGGCGGATGCAGAGGGGTGTGTGACGGATGTCATTGTGGAGCACTATGCGGCAAGAGCGCGGGCGGGCACGGGGCTCGTCATCGTGGAGGCGACTGCGGTTGAGAGCGGGGCGGTGTGGAGGGGCGGGCTGGCTGCGTTCGAGGGCACACACGCGCCCGGGCTGGCGCGACTGGCAGAGCGAATCCACAGAGAAGGAGCAGTGGCGGCGATTCAGTTGGTGCACGGGGGGCCGCAGGCATCGGTGGAGGTGACAGATGGGAAGAGGGTGGGGCCGTCTGCGGTGACGCCGCCTGACGATGGCCCGATCCCTCGGGAACTCGCGGTGGAGGAGATAGAAGCTATCGAGGGGAGCTTCGTGAAGGCGGCGGAGCGAGCGATAGAGGTAGGGTTCGATGGGGCGGAGATTCACGGGGCGCACAACTACTTGCTGGACACGTTCCTCTCCGCGAAGTATAACGTGCGCGAGGATGGGTACGGCGGCTCGATCAGAGGACGAATGCGGATGCTGGTGGAGACGTGCCGGCGGGCGAAGGAGCGGATCGGGGACCGCGGGCTGGTGTGGTGTCGCATTAGCATCTTCAACAAGCTCGAAGAGGGGTTCGGCCGAGATGAGCTGCAGGAACTGGCGCCGGGGCTCGAAGAGACCGGTATCGATATGCTTCACATCTCCACGGACGGGACGTTCAAAGAGCACTTCGATTCCGGAAAGAGCATCGGGCAGTTGGTGCAGGGGCTGTGCAACTTGCCGGTGATCGTGGCGGGGGGCCTCGGCGACCCAGCGGATGCGGAGCGTGCGGTGGCGGAGGGGCACTGCGACTTCGCGGCGGTTGGGAATGCGATGTATGAGGACGCGAGGTGGACAGAACGCGCCCGGAGGACCCTGGAGGTCTAGCCTGGGTGGAGGGGGAGACTCTCAGGGCAGACATCCGGGGAATCGCAGGGCCGATGCAACCTTTCGGCCCCGGAGGCTGTCATTGAGGTGACGGGGGCCTGGGGGACCGGGGCAGTGAGGAGAGTCGAGTGGCAGACCCGACGGATGGGGAGCTGGTCGGGCTGACGCGGGGCGGCGCTCGGGAGCCGTTCGGCACGCTGGTGGCGCGGTATCAGGGGCATGTCTACGGGCTGGCGTACAGCCTGGCGGGGAACTGGGCGGAGGCGCAGGACATCGCGCAGGAAGCCTTCGTCCGCGCATACGTGAACCTAGACCAGCTTCGCGAGCCGGAGCGGTTTGCGGCATGGCTTCGCCGGGTGACCTTCAGTGTGGCGATGAACTGGCTGAAGGCGCATCGGCCGGACGTCTTCGGGCAACTGGAGGGGCGGGTGGACCTGGACACGCTGGAGGTCCCCGATTTCCGGCCGGGGCCGGCGGAGGTGGTGGAGAGACGGGAGCTGGCGGAGGCGGTGCTGAGCGCGGTCGGTTCACTGCCGCCGAAGTACCGGGTGCCGCTGACGATGTTCCACCTGGATGGCCTCTCCTATCAGAAGGTCGCGGACTTCCTCGACATCCCGCTGGGGACGGCCAAGTCCCTGATCCACCGGGCCAGGGCGAAGCTAAAGGAAGCTCTGTACCCCTACGCTGCGCCGGAGCTCGGCCCAGTGGTTCAAGAGGTGTTCAACGAGCACAAGCTGCCAGAGGAGTTCGCGCGGAAGGTGCTGGAGAACGTGCCGACACTGGGTTGGGGAACCGGCCGGGAATGCACCTTCGCCGGCGCGCTGGAGGCGGCGCTGGCGCCCACCGCGCACCCATACACATACACGGACATCATGGGGTTCTCGGGCCTGGCCTTCCGCGTCCGCTGGCACCACGAGAACGACGAAGCGCGCTGGTGCGGCTCCTGCGCGGTGGGCGAGATGCCCGAGGAGATAGAGGCCGTTCAGAGGGCCACCGGCTGGCAGTTCCGCATAGAGGTCCTCTTTGGCGACGACGCAACGAACGTCGGCCGCCTGGCCCCCGATATCGCCGCGTCTATCAACGGAGACCGACCCGTGCTCGCTTACGACAAGTGGCTGAATATGGGCGTGGTATACGGATATGAAGAGGGTGGCGAGAGACTGCTTGTGCGCAGCTACTCCAGTGACGACTTGCCGCCGAGTTTCCCCGCTTCCGAGCTGGGCGCGCCCCACCATCGGTTGATCATCTTCCTCAGCGAACGTATTGAGCCCCTCGCGCCGCGCGCTGCTGCGGCGGAGGCACTCCGAATCGCGGTGCGGAACTGGCAGCGTGAGCGCTTTGCGCCGATCCCTGTCGAGTACTGGTACGGGAAGGCCGCGCTCGAACACTGGCTGGCTGACATCGGGGAGGCGGAGGACTTACCGGAGGATGACCGGGGGAAACTCGGTCGCGTCACCTGGTGGAACTTCGCCGCCATGCACGACGCGAGGAAGGCCGCTGTTACCTTTCTCGGGGAAGGCGCGGAGGCGCTCGGCGGCGAGGCCGCGAAAGGGCTGGGCCGCACCGCCGACATCTACGCGGAGGAGGTGAAGCTCTTCGACGCCGTCGCCGCGGAGCCGCACGTCTTCGGCGGCGCGGGCGCGGGATGGACCGCGGAGGTGCGCCGCCGGGAGCGAGAGACGTTGAGCCGGGCGATCGAGCTGGAAGAGAAGGCCATCGCGGAGATCGAGCGCGCCTTGGAGCAGTTGCCCGTCATTGGCTAGCCCGATGGACGTGGGGAATGGCGGAGCAACGAGCCGAATCACCAGGCGCAGCTTCCTGCAGATGATGGGGATCGGCGCGGCCGCGCTGTCGATGGGCGCGCTGCCGAGCGGGTCTCTCGCGGGAGAGGACCCGAGGCGCGCCGACCAGATGGAGGGGAAGGCTATGAGAGTGCCGATGACGGTGGAATACGAGTTCGTCTGGCTGTCCTGGGTGTCCTCGGCGACGGGCTGCCTGAAGGCCCTTGGCGTCGAGTGCGACGCTGCGGAGGTGGCCGGCTACTCCGGATATGCGTTCATGCTCAATGTCGCCGACGAGGTGTGCCCCTCCGGGCCGACCGCGTTCGATTGGGGTCTGCTCCATCGCGGGGTCTCTTTCCTGGGCAGGTCCACCTTGGCCTTCCACGGCGCGCACTGCCCCTGTGAGATGAAGACCGAGGCCGATGCCAAGCGCGTCCGCGCGGAGATGCGGGCGGCCTACGAGATGGTGGAGAGAGAGATCGCGGCCGGGCGTCCCTGTGTGATCTGGGGAACGTACGATCCCGACTTCGGCATCGCGGTCGGTGTCGAGGACGACACCTACCTGGTGGAAACCTTCCGGCGCGGCACCGACGAGCCGCAGACTCCCATCCCCTACGACGGACTCGTCTGCCCCTCGGGCGCCTACGCGCTCGCCTTTCCGACCGCGATCGAGATCCCTCGCCGTCAGGGAGACCGCGAGGCCCTGCGCCACGCGGTGACGATGCTCAACTACACCAACGGCGACGCGAAGTACGCCAACGGCCAGGCGGCCTATGACCGGTGGATCGAGAGCCTCGAAGCTGGCCGGGCCGCGCCCCACGGGAACAGCTACAACGCGCGCTGCTGGGAGGAGGCGAGACGCTTCGCCCGCGACTTCCTCGCCCACGTGTCAGCGCGCAACCGCGACGTGTCGGACTCACTCGCCCCCGCCATCGCCGCCTATGGAGAGGCCGTTGAGCCCCTCGACAAGCTGACCG
>CP070816.1:851443-862609 GCA_020344235.1 Armatimonadota bacterium | reverse complement strand
GTTGGGGTGAGCACGAGCCGGAACCGAATGGGGGCAGGCTGATCGCCTGAGAAGATCCTGACAGTTAGAGAGGATTTGGAAAAGCGGCTTGGCGATATGTAAGTTACAGCTAGCAGCAGGATGCCTGGAGGACGGGCGCGTTTATAATGGATCATGGAGACAACAAGCATCTGAACAATCGTGACTCGCCACGCGCTGCGACCAAGGAGCAAGGGGCGCCGCCCCTTGCCCAGCAGATGAGCCACGTCAAGCAAGTCATCGGCGTGATGAGCGGGAAAGGGGGAGTCGGCAAGTCCCTGGTTACGGCCCTGCTTGCCGTCGCGCTGCGGCGAAGCGGGCGTGCGGTGGGAGTGCTGGACGCGGACATTACCGGCCCCAGCATCCCGAAGATGTTTGGCTTGGACGGCCGGCCTGAAGGGAGCGAGATGGGCCTGTTTCCGGTCACCACCGAGACCGGGATACGGGTGATGTCACTCAACCTATTGCTTGACCATCCTGACGACCCAGTCATCTGGCGCGGGCCTCTGCTATCCAACACAGTCAAGCAGTTGTGGGAGGAAGTGGTCTGGGGGGATCTCGACGCGCTCGTCGTTGACCTGCCCCCTGGCACCTCCGATGTCCCCTTGACGGTAATGCAGAGCCTCCCTGTCGGCGGCCTGATAATTGTCTGCTCGCCCCAGGAACTGGCGGCGATGATCGTTCGCAAGGCGATCAGGATGGCGTCAATGCTCAATGTGCGGGTGCTGGGTCTGGTCGAGAACATGACTCACCTGGTCTGCCCCCACTGCGGCAAGCGGATTGACCTCTTCGGGTCGGAGCAGGGGCCGAACGCGGCCCGGGCGGCCGGGATTCCAGTGCTCGCTAGCATCCCCGTTGATCCTGAGCTCTCGACTCTGTGTGACCGGGGAGAGATCGCCTCCTACGAGCGGAACCCTTTTGTGGGGCAGGCGCAGATGCTGGAGAGGATGTGGGCAGAGGCCGCCAGACCAGGCTGAGTTGAGACGGTGGAACTGACCATCACAGTGCTGACAGATAACCAGGTTGACCGTGGCGACGGGCTGCTCGCCGAGCATGGACTCTGCCTGCTAGCGCAAGCGGGAGGCTGCGAGGTGCTGCTCGACACCGGGCAGACCGATGTCTGTCTGAGGAACGCGCGTCGACTAGGAGTTGATCTCGGCGACGTCAATGCGGTGGTGCTGAGCCACGGACACTATGACCACGGTGGGGGGCTACCGGCTTTGCTGGACGCGCTGGGCCGACTGGAGGTGATCGCTCATCCCGGCAGCTTTGCTTCCAAATACGCCCGACGCCGGGGTCAACAGGACCGCCATATCGGCCTTGCTTACAGCGCGCACGACCTGATCCAGCGAGGCGGCGTGTTCCGCCTGGAGCCGGATGCTCACGAGATCAGCGGCGGTCTCATCGCGACCGGCTCCATTCCTCGAATCACCGGCTTCGAGAAAGACGACCCGCACTTCTGGGTCAAGGCCGACGGCAGTTGGGAGCCTGATCACTTCAAGGATGACCAGGCACTGGTGGCTCGTACTGCGGAGGGCCTAGTTGTGATGCTGGGCTGCGCTCACGCCGGGGTGATCAATACGCTGCGCCATGCAGTGAAGCTGACCGGAGACGAGCGCATCCGGGCGGTGTTGGGTGGGCTTCACCTGGCGAGCGCCAGTCTCGAACGGACCGAGCAGACGGTGGCGGCGCTGGGACAGATGGACGTCGGGCAGGTGGTGGCCTGCCACTGCTCCGGCTTCGCGGCCAGAATCCGCTTGCAAGCCGCTTTCAAGAAGCGATTCGTGAACGGGACCGTGGGCCTAAGCCTCACGTTCTGAGTACCATGAGGAGAGGAGACACGATGACGACTTCGAGAGCGCAAGAAACAGCCGCCAGAGTAGCCATCTCCACTGACGGCGAGGAGGTTGCCGCTCACTTCGGCCGCTGCCAGGCATATACCATCGTGGAGATAGCCGAGCGAGCGATCCGGAGCCGAGAGATCATCGCGAACCCCGGTCACGAGCCTGGTTTCCTGCCTGGCTATCTGGCGCAACGAGGGGTCACCCACATCGTGACCGGCGGCATGGGGCCGCGTGCCCAGATGCTCTTCGACCAGCATGGCATCCAAACCATCGTCGGCATCTCCGGCACCATTGAGGAGACGCTCCGGGCGTTGCTGCAAGGCGAACTGGAAAGCGGAGAGAGCCTGTGCGAGCACTGAAACAGCAGAGATGAAGACCTATCTCGAGTGTCTCCCCTGTTTCCTGAGGCAGGCAGTGGAGGCGGCGAAGATGGCCTCTGAAGACCCTCTCAAGCAGTGGGAAGTGGTGGACGCAGTCTTGCGCCTGCTGACAGCGGTTTCGGCCAGCGACCGACCACCGCAAGTTGCGGCGCGAGTTCACCGCACGGTGCGCCGCGTCTCAGGCTGCGACGACCCTTACTGCCAGGTCAAGAAGGACGGCAACAAGGCCGCCATGGGGCTGTATCCCAGGGCCAAGGAACTGGTCGCGGCATCGGACGACTCTCTGCAAACCGCGGTCAAACTGGCCATTGTCGGCAACATCATAGACTCTGGAGTCGGCCTTCACTTCGACCTGGAGGCTGAGATTGAACGCGCGAATGAGAGGGGTTTTGCCACCGATGACTTCGACCGATTGCGTGAAGAGATGGCGACGGCCTCGACCGTACTCTGCCTGGCTGACAACGCGGGTGAGATCGTATTCGACCGGTTGCTGATCGAGCAGATGAACCACAAGAAGGTGTTCTTCGCGGTGAGGGCCGAGCCGATGCTCAATGATGCCCTGCTGGCTGACGCTGAGTTTGCAGGAATTGACCGATTGGCTGACCTTGTGACTGCAGGCCCGGGGTGGCCTGGAGCGGGGGTCGGGAATTGCTCATCCAGTTTCCTGGATGCTTTCACACGGGCCAACGTGATCATAGCCAAGGGACAGGGCAACTACGAGTGGCTGAGTGAGGCAAAGGCCAACATCTTCTTCCTGTTGATGGCCAAGTGTCCGGTCGTCGCTCGCGACCTCGGGGTCGAAGTGGGCGAACTGGTGGTTAAATCCGCCCGGGAGAACTAGCATGAGCACCGGCATGCGCGGCGTGATATACGGACCTGTGGCCTCCTGGCGGCTGGGGTGCTCGCTGGGAGTGGACCCCGTGTCGCGGGCGGAGAAGACTTGCAGTTTCGATTGCGTCTACTGCCAACTGGGCCGCACCCGCCATCACACAGCGGAACGCCGCGAGTTCGTTCCCCTCGCTCGTTTGGTCGGGGAGTTCGAGGAGTTGCCTGCGCTCCACTTGGACTATGTCACGTTCTCGGGAATGGCCGAGCCCGCGCTGGCCAGCAATCTGGGAGAAGCGATTGACGAAGTGAAGAGGAGGATACAAGCCCCTGTAGCGGTGCTCACCAACTCCTCTCTCATGTGGAAGCCGGAGGTCCGGGCGGCCCTGTCGCGCGCCGACAAGGTGGTCGCCAAGCTGGATGCCCCGACTGAGGAGCTGCTCAGGGCCATCAACCGGCCGGTCCAAGGGATAACACTTCAGGAGATCCTGAGCGGCATCAGGGCCTTGCGAGACGAATACCGGGGCTGTCTGGCGCTGCAGATGATGCTCTTCAAGGACAACCAGGATCAGGCCGAGGCGCTGGCGCAGTTGGCGCGCGAGATTGAGCCCGACGAGGTCGAGGTGAACACGCCGCTCCGCCCTTGCGCAGTCAAGCCGCTGCCGCCGGAGGCTTTGGCCGAAATGATGACTGCATTCAGAGGGCTGAACGCCCTGTCGGTCTATCAGGCCGAGCGGCCCGCGGTCAGACCTCTTGATATGGAGGAGACTCTGCAAAGGAGACCGGTGCTGTGAGGCGCGGACAGGACAGGACGCGCAGATTTGCAGCGAGCAACAAGAAGAAAGGAGGTGAGAAAGGATGCCACGGGGAGACGGAACCGGTCCGATGGGACTGGGGCCGATGACCGGCCGGGCCGCCGGCTACTGCGCCGGCTACCCGATGCCGGGATTCATGAACCCCTATGGGAGTCCCTGGCTGGGGCGTAGCTACGCGCCTTACAGCGGCCCCTACGCGGCCGGAGCGCCGGGGACTTATCCCTACTACGCGCCGTTCGCCGGCCGCGGGATGGGCATGGCCTGGGGCCGTGGCGGTGGCTGGGGAATAGGCATGGCCTGGCGCCGCGGCAGGGGTCGCGGCGGCTGGGGCCGAGGCCGAGGACAGGCTTGGGCGCGGTAGTTCTCTTGCTCAGCACGGTGTAAGCCACGCGTGACGTATCACAATAAGAAAGGAGGCTTACGATGCCACGTGGAGATGGAACCGGGCCCGCAGGAATGGGCCCCATGACTGGTAGGGCTGCTGGCTACTGCGCCGGTTATTCCGTCCCGGGCTTTATGAACCCCTACGGCGGCCGCGGGATGGGCATGGCCTGGGGCCGCGGCGGTGGCTGGGGAATGGGCATGGCCTGGCGCCGCGGATGGGGTCGCGGCGGCTCGGACTTCTGGCCAGGAGCCTATGCTCCCGCTCCTTACGGCCCGCCAACCTATGGGCAGCCAGCCTGGAGCGCTCCTTCTCGCGAGGATGAAACTGAGATGCTCCGCAGCCAGGCGGATTGGCTGAAGGGGCAGATGGACGCGGTGAACGAGCGCATCCAGGAACTGGAAAAGGAACAAGACTGAGGCCGTGGCGTCGCCTGCCCTGACTGTTGGAGGCCGTGTGCAGGACATTGACAGCGAGGCAGGTGGCTCGCTTCGCCTCGCTCCCGGTCAGCGGAGGTTGGGACGGCGGCCCCATGGGTTCCTGAGCAGCATCCACCCGCCCCTGGGGGCCGCCGCTCCCCCTTTCGCGAGGATTGGAAGTTGTTGATATGGCTATCAAACATAACGCGAGCCCTGAGATCCGGGAGTTCCTGGCTTTCTACCTGCTGGAACAGGCCTCCAGCAACGGACTCCCACCCGGCCGGCTCGGCCCGGAAGTGGTGCGCAGGAGCGAAGGTGACCTTCGGCCGGCAGACGCCGATGTGCGTGCTGCTCAGATTGCGTGTTGGGAACGCGGATGGCTCGACTCTGAGCACCCTTTCACTGACGAGCCTGTTTCCTTGTCGCCGGAAGGGCGCCTTGAGCTGGAACGCCGCCTAGAGGCAGCGCGGAGCAAGGATGTGGGCGCCGACCCGCGGGAGGCAGCCCCCGATCACCTTGTCTCCCTGGTATCACCGGCCGATGAGAGCGAAGTCCTCGATGTCGGAACTGGCGACGGTTTCCTGGCGAAGAAGCTGGCGGCCGCCGGCTTTCGCGTGCTCGGCGTAGACATCGACGCCAGCGCCATCGAACGTGCGGCCGCAGGATGCGGTGCCAACGCTCATCTGCGATTCCAAGTGGCCGATATCCATGCTCTCGCCGAGCGCGGACAGCGCTGGCCCAAGATCGTCGCCAGCTATCTGCTACACGAGTGCCAGGATCCGGTCCCTGCCCTGCGCACGATCTCGTCGTGCCTCGAGCCTGGCGGTCGGCTGGCCTGCATGGACTTCGCGCCGAACTGCGCAGCCTACCTGTCGGGGGTTGGCCGGACGCCCTTTCATCCCTTCCGGGCGCTGGCGCAGGGTGACTGGCACGAGCTGGCCCCGCAGCTTGGGCTGACCCACACGCAGTTCTTCTGCTTTGGATACGTCGCCGTGACGTACGCACAGAAGCACAACGCGGGAGATGGGGAGTAGCGAAGATTCGAGTCCCGAGGAGGATACCATCATGAAGATAGCCATCACAAGCACCGCGCCCGATCTCGACGCGGAGATCGACCCTCGCTTTGGGAGGGCCCAGTACCTGTTGGTCGTGGAGACTGAGACTCTACAGTTCGAGGCCATTGAGAATCCCAACATAGCCGCTGGCGGCGGGGCGGGGATTCAGACTTCTCAGATGATCGCCAACAAGGGCGCGGAGGCCGTACTCACCGGCAACTGCGGACCCAACGCCTATCAGACGCTTTCCGCCGCGGGCATGCAGGTCTACGTAGGCCTCAGCGGCCCCGTCCGTCAAGCTGTGGAGGCTTTCAAGCGCGGCGAGCTTCAGCCCATAGCTGGACCGTCTGTTCCCGGGCACTTCGGCATCGGCATGGGTCGCGGAGCAGGTCGGGGCATGGGCATGGGCCGCGGGATGGGTATGGGTAGAGGTCGTGGCACGGGCATGGCCGCCGGCTTCACCGGCCCCATCCCGGGACCAACGCCGCCCCCCAGCCGGGAGGAGGAGCTTGAGCAACTCAAGAATGGCGCGGAGGCCCTCAAGCAGCAACTCGAGCAGATGACCCAGCGCATCAAAGAACTGGAGGGGCAATAGCGGCCGGGCAGAAGCGGCTCGCTGGCAGTAGCAAGGAGGAGGTGAGTTGGAATGCCACGAGGTGACGGAACTGGCCCGCTCGGACAAGGCCCTGGCACCGGCCGCGGCCGAGGCCGGGGGCGTGGTCTCGGTGCACGTGGAGGCGGGGGCCGCATGGGTGGCTTCGCGATGGGACCTGGCGGCGCCTGCGTGTGCCCAAGTTGCGGCCATGCTGTAGCGCACCAGGTCGGTGTCCCCTGCAATCAGATCAAGTGCCCCAAGTGCGGGCAGGAGATGACCAGGCAGCGATAGGAGTCGGCGACAGGAGATTCCAGGATGCCAATCTACGAGTACCGATGCAAGGGCTGCGGGCAGATCACAGAAGCGTTCCTCAGGACCAGGCAGGAAGCTCACGATGTCCGCTGCGAGCACTGCGGCGACGGCGACCTGGAGCGGGTCTATCTCTCCCCCGCTGCCGGGGTTCGCGTTACAGAGAGCAGAGAGGCCCTGCCCTGCTGCGGCGAGCAGGGAGGGTGTTCCAGCCCCAAGAGATGCTGTGAAAACTGGTAGCAGAACAGCAGGACAATCGCCGCTGGGATGGTGGGGAAACGGTCCTGGGCAGTGGCATCGTCCGCTAGTGTCCGGCCCCGCGGCCGACGAGGGAAAGAGCGTTCACGGCGCGCACGCCGTGTCGCCTGCATAGAAAGCAGCGGCAGGGTCCGTCCAGCATGACCCTGCTGATGAGAGAGGGCAAATTCGTGGTCCGAGCTGACAAGCAAGGCGGGCTCCCGAACGGGCAGACTCGCCCGCAGCGAATCGGTGTGCGTCCGATCGGGCTCGTGGTGTCGCGTGAAGGCTCGCAACATCAGGAGATCAAGATTGCGTCGGAGTTCGTCTCCGGGCTTGATGGTGTGGAGAGTCACGACCACCTCTGGGTGCTTTTCTGGATGCACCAGTTGACGGAGGATGATCGCGCCATCCTGCAGGTGCATCCACGGGGCGACACCACACAACCCAAGGCGGGCGTCTTTGCCTTGCACAGTCCGTGCCGTCCCAACCCGATCGGGATGACCCGGGTGCGCTTGCTGGGGTGGGAAGGAAGCAAACTGGTGGTCGAGGGCCTCGACGCCTTCGACGGAAGCCCGGTGCTGGATATCAAGTCGGGATAGAATGAGACCACTTCTGCCGCCGCTTCTGGACACGGTCAGAATACTCGCCATTGTCTTCAGACTTATGGTGGTAGTCGAGCTCGCCGAGCTAAAGGGCGGCAGAGGCATTCGGCGAGTTCTGACTCCCCGCCGTAGTCTGCAATACGTGATCGCCTCTGCCCTGGGAGCGATCCCGGGATGCGTGGACGCCTTCCTGGTGGTCTCTTTCTACAAGGCTGGCCTGGTGGGATTCGGTGCGCTGGCGGCGGTGATGCTCTCTACCGCTGGAGACGAAGCCTTCGTCATGTTGGCTACCATTCCCCGGACAGCACTGTGGATCTTCGGCCTGTGCCTCGTGGTGGGCATCGCCGGCGGGGCGGTGGCTGATGGCCTGGTGGGCAGGCTGCGGCTGCGCCTGTGCGAGAGTTGCCCCGCGCAGGTCCATGCCGCCGATGAGGCGGGGTTCGGATGGCGGCACTTCCTGATCGAGCACGTCTATGGACACATCCTACGCAAGCATCTGGTGAGCCTATTCCTTTGGCTGTTCCTGACGCTGCTTGCCCTTCGCATCGCCGACCAGCATATCACCCTCGAGGCTTTACTGCCAGCCAATCAGTTGTTACTGGTGGTTCTGGCGGCCCTGGTCGGTCTGGTCCCCGAGTCCGGCCCGCACCTGGCCTTCGTCCTGCTTTTTGCCAAGGGATTGATTCCGTTCTCCGTGCTAGCAGCCAGTTCCGTCGCGCAGGACGGTCACGGCGTGCTGCCGCTGCTGGCCTACTCGGTCAAGGACGCCGTGTATGTGAAAGTATTCGCCGCCGTCGTGGGGCTGATCATAGGTCTCATTCTGATGGGCCTGGGGCTATAGGGAGATCTAATCTTCTCGGTAGGAGAAAAGAGAGCGAACATGATTATCACCGTCGCCAGTGGAAAAGGGGGTACCGGCAAGACCACCATCGCCACCAGCCTCGCCCTCTTGGTGCCCCGCGCCCAGTTCGTGGACGCCGACGCGGAGGAGCCGAACGCCCACCTGTTCTTTCACCCCACTATCGAGCAGACCATCCCGGTTGAGATGATGGCGCCGGAAGTCGATCTCGAGAGCTGTATCTTTTGCGGCAAGTGCGCGGAGTTCTGCCAGTTCAACGCGCTCGCCGTGATCAAGGATAAAGTTCTGGTTTTCCCTGAACTATGCCACGGCTGTGGCGGCTGTGTCCTGGTCTGTCCCGAAAGGGCGATGCGCGAGAAGCAGCGCAAGATCGGCGAGGTGGAGATCGGGACCGCCAAGGGAATGCGCTTCATCCAGGGCCGGTTGAAACCCGCTGAGCCTTCCGCCGTTCGGATCATCCGTGAGGAGATGGCGCATGTCAGCGATGGTCTGCCGACGATCGTTGACGCTGCTCCCGGCACGGCCTGCGGGGTCGTGGAGACCATCTCCCAGGCCGATTTCTGCCTGCTCGTGACCGAGCCGACGCCCTTCGGGCTGCACGACCTGATGATGGCCGTGGACGTTGCGGCGGAGCTGGGAGTCCCCGCCGGGGTGGTGATCAACCGCAGCGGCGCGCGCGATCGCCTGATCGACGAGGCGTGTGAGAAACGCGGTGTCGCCGTCCTGCTCACAGTACCGTTTCAGCGAACGATCGCCGAAGCCTACTCCCGGGGGAAGTGTCTGGTGGAGGCCTTCCCGGAGTGGCGGAAGGCCCTCCAGAAGCTGTTTGACCACATCCAACAGGGGGTGGCCCGATGAAGCAACTGCTTGTAATCAGCGGAAAGGGCGGCACCGGGAAGACGACAGTGCTTGGCTCTTTCGCGGTCCTGGCGCAGCACAAGTTGCTTGCTGACGCGGACGTGGATGCACCCAATCTCCACCTCCTGTTACAGCCGAAGATCCTGTGCGAAGAAGACTACATCGGCGTAAAACTGGCAGTCAAGGATGATGAACGGTGCACCGAGTGCGGGGTGTGCGAACAGCACTGTCGTTTCGGCGCCATCACCGATTTGCGGGTTGACCCGACGCGCTGCGAGGGTTGCGGCGTTTGCGCCCTGGTGTGCCCGGCTGAGGCCATCACCATGCGAGACGAAGTGACCGGCAAGATCTATCTCTCCGAGACCCGCCATGGTCCATTGGTGCATGCCCGCCTTCTGGCCGGAGCCGAGGCCTCCGGGAAACTGGTGACCCAGGTGCGCGAACGGGCCAAGGAAGCGGCGGCGCGATTAGGAAGCGGTCTCATCTTGATTGACGGCTCGCCAGGCATCGGCTGCCCCGTCATTGCCTCCCTCGCAGGGGTGGACGCAGCCCTGGCGGTCACCGAACCTACTCCTTCGGGATTGCATGACCTCAAGCGGGTGCTGCAGATGGCCGCGCACTTTGGCGTGCCCGCGGCGGTCTGCGTCAACAAGTGGGATATCAATCCCGAGTTGACCGAGGAGATTGAGCAAGCGGCGCAGGGGATGGCGGCCCCTCCGTTGGGCCGCATTCCCTTCGATGAGGCGGTGGCCGACTCGACGGCGGAAGGAGTTCCTTTGGTTGAGTTCGTCGCCAACGGCCCCGCGAGAAAGGCGGTTGTGAAACTCTGGGAGACGATTGTCCGTTCCTGAGATCGCTTGACTGCCAGACGGAAAGAAGTTTCAAATGCCGGACTTTGCCAATCGTTTCTCTGGTAACGTGCCCCGCCCCATGACTCATGATGAATTGGTTAGGGTAGTACGCCGCCGACGGCAGGGAGGAAGTTGAGAGGGCCGCTGGAAGCGCCCAGGCGAGGCGGATAACCGTTCCCGCGTGTCTGCCGCCTCCGGTCGCTGACAGTCGGACTGAGCGAGAGGCGCCTGAGGGGCTTGCTCCAGTACGAGGGCAGCGCAGCGGTGATAGACAGACAGTGAGCGGACACCAGTCAGACGAATGGAAGACAGTCCGGCCGTTTGACGAGCTTGCGGCGCGATACGATCAATGGTTTGACTCATGGAATGGCCGGCCCATATTTGAGACTGAAGTCGCTTGCCTGCAGGACTTGATGCCGACAGGCGGGGGCCGGCGGCTGGAGATGCGCGTGGGAACTGGGCGGTTTGCGCAGGCACTGGGAGTCAAGGAGGGAGTAGACCCCTCTGTCTCGATGCTGCAGTTCGCCCGCCAGCGCGGGGTCCGCACCAGGAGAGGCTGGGGCGAGAATCTCCCCTACCCGGATGGTTCTTTCCAAGGGGTGCTGCTAGTTGTGACCCTGTGTTTCCTTTCCGATCCAGCGAGCGCGCTGCGCGAGTGCGCACGCGTCTTGAAGGAGGACGGTTACCTGGTGGTGGGGCTTGTGCCAGCGGACAGCCCCTGGGCTAGACTCTACAAGCGCAGGGGCCGCACGGGGCATCCGTTCTATTCGGTCGCGAGGTTCTACGATTGCGACGAAGTCATCCGCATGACGGTCGCCGCCGGGTTCAAATTCAACCGGGCTGTATCATGCCTATTCTCGCCGCCAGGTGAGCCGCCGGACACCCGCTGGCGACGGGAAGTCGTGGCAGGCGCGGGATTCGTGGGGATCAGGTTCGTCAAGAGCGAGGTCAAACCGCCCACAGGCCCCAGATGAAGGAAGCAGAGAAGACCAAGAGGTCGCCAGGAAGGGCGCAACCCTAGCTCATCCAAACTAGTCCCACAGTATTGCTGGGCTTCCTGGCGGCCTCAGATTAGTCCTGGTACACTACGGCCATCGAGGTCTCGGGGCAGAAG
>CP070816.1:848800-851343 GCA_020344235.1 Armatimonadota bacterium | reverse complement strand
TCTCCTCGCCTGGCTCTATGGCATTGCCCGCCGCCAGATCCAGGCCGAAATCCGCAGACAGAAGAGGCGCAAATCCGTGCCCGCCCACGCCCAGGTGCCTATTGACGCCATCAACGAGGTTGCGTCTGCGGGCGACATGGCGGCCGATCTCGCCACCCGCGTTGACGCGCAGCGCAAGATCGCCGACCTATCCCGATTCCTTTCCGACAGTGAGATGGAGGTGCTCACCCTTCATTGGGTGGACGAGTTCTCGGCCAGGGAGATCGGCCGCATAGTGGGCCGCTCCCACCGCGCGGTCGAGTCCCTGCTCCATCGGGCCAGGCAGAAAGCACTGGAAAGGTGGGGTGACCATGCTGAGTGATCCGAGAGAACAGCACATCGCCGCCGCCTTCAAGGCCGCCCGGCCCCTGCCGAGGGGGGGATGGGATGCCCGCGCGCTCGCGGCAATGGCCGACATCCGGCCGCGCCGCCACCCCAGCCTGCTCACCTTCATCATCGTCGTCGCGCTGCTGCTTCTGCTCGCCGCCGGCGTCTTCGCCGCCGTGCGCCACTTCTTCTATGTCGAGGGCACGCTCCAGTTCCGCGACAAGTCTGTGTCATGGCTCACTCCCGAGGAAGCCGAGCTCGATCCCATTCCCGCCAATGCTCTGCGCGTCCTGAGTGGCGAATTGGAGTGGCAGGAGTGCGAGATACCTCCTGACATAGGCCCATTCGACATCTCGTCTACTGGTGAAGTGCTGTTCTGGAGGGACGACCCCTTTCGCGCCAATCGCCGCGATATCCTCAGAGCCAAGCTGGACGGTTCCGAGGAGGTGAACCTGACGGAGATCGCTGGAGTCGGCGGGTACAACTGGAATGCCAAGTGGTCCCCGGATGAGAGTATGATCGCCTTCGAGCACAGCGATCCGGCCGAAGGGTTCCATCCATTCCATGCCACCCCCGACGTCTGGGTGATGAATGCCGATGGGACCGATGCTCATCGAGTGACACCCGAAGGCACCCCGGCCACTGACGGTCCGAGCTGGTCGCCAGACGGTTCTCGACTGCTCATGAACTGCGCCGCCGGCACGGGTGAGTGGCAGTGCAGGGCGATTACCTCCGACATCTGGGGCACCGACATTCAACCGCTGCCCAACGTAGGCAGTGAGGCGGCCTGGTCTCCGGATGGCTCGATGATCGCAAGCTGCCAATGGGAAGAAGGAGAAGTTGATGGGCAGGCAGGGGTGTGGCGCGGGCTTCTCCTCACCAATGCCGATGGGGGCGATCTCCGCGTGCTCGTGGACCAGTTCATCGTGTGTGCCGAGCTCGAGGCGCGGTATCCGACCGACGCGATGCTCGAGAGGGACCCGCAGGCGGACTGGCTCCTCACAGTGCTTCACAACGCAGGCCCCAGGCGCCCCGTGTGGTCTCCCGGGAGCGACCGGATTGCCTTCCTCGCCGCGCTCCCTTTCGATCCGGATGGCCTCTACTACCTGAAGCAGATCGAAGTGTGGGTCTACGACCTCACCACCGATGAGCTGATCCGCGTCACGAACGACGAGATTGAGCAGGCTTCGCTGAGCTGGAAGTAGCCCGCGCTGAGGCACCACCACCAAGCCCAACACTCGACATCGCGCACAAGCAACCGAACGCTTTGGCATAGAATAGTATAGCAACCGACCGTTTTGTAAGATAACGATAGTTCGCTCTACTGTCGATAGCTGGTTCAGCAGATGGATGATAAGGAGGCGATGATGAAGGACGGGCTTTCTCCCACAAGGCACGTGACGTCCCCCATGCGCGGACCACTCGTCGTGGTCATCGGACTGCTGCTGTTCACGCTGGCCGCCCGCGGCGCCTTCGCCAACACCCCACCCATCGCGGACGCTGGACCCGACCAGACCGTGTGCCTCGGAGAACCGGTGATGCTCATGGGCTGGGCCGACGACGCGGACGGCGATCCCATCGTATGCTGGGATTGGGCTGTAGACTCGGCCCCCGAGGGCAGCCTGGCGGATCTCCCAGACTTCGTGCTCTCCGATCCGCTCTTCCTGCCCGACCTCCCCGGCGACTATCTCCTGTCCCTCGTGGTCACCGACGGGACCAACTGCAGCCTCCCTGACACCGTCGCCATCTACGTCGCCGAGGACCCACCGCAGAGCGACGCGGCCACCATGGAGGCGCTCGGCGCCTCCGACTCCACCGAGGCCGATCCTTTGCCGGGCCCGGTGGTCGGCTGGGGCCTGAACGACTTCTGCCAGGCCACCCATCCGGGCGACGCGACCGACTCCATCGCCATCGCCGCTGGCGCATACCACAGCCTGGCGCTGCAGTCCGACGGCACGGCCGTGGGCTGGGGCTGGAACGGCTCCGACCAGGCCAGCCCTCCCTCCGGCCTCGCCGACGTCATCGCCATCGCCGCCGGATACGGACACAGCCTAGCGCTGAGATACGACGGCACGGCCGTCGCCTGGGGCGACAACGACTACGGCCAGTGCGACATTCCAGCGGACGCGCAGTCCGGCATCATCGCCATCGCCGCCAGGGCATATCATAGCCTGGCC
>CP070816.1:839307-848700 GCA_020344235.1 Armatimonadota bacterium | reverse complement strand
GCTTCCTCTCGACTGTCTTGCCCGGCCAGGTGCCGACGTGCTGATGCAGGCCAGTCCAGATGGTGAAGATCGCGCTCTTGCCGACGTTGGGGCTGCCGGCAAGCGCCACGCGGAGGGTTTTCAGAGCTGTGACGGGACGCGTCGTCATCTCGTTGCACTAACCTCCTTCGGGGATAACTCTTACGATGATCCTCGCGGCCTGGCCGCGGCCGAGGGCCAGCCGGCTCGCTCGCACATCCAGGATCACCGGCCCAAGCCTGGCGTTGCTCAGCACCACGATCAGCGTGCCCGGGACGATACCCAGAGCGGCCATCCGGCTCACCAGACCCCGGCCACCTTGAACGGCTTCCACCCTCACGCGCTGGCCCGGGGGAACCTGGGCCAACGGAATTGGGGCAAATGGCGCTACCACTCTCGGGTCACCCCCATAGCGCAGCCTTTGTCCGTCCCACCAAAGGTCAGGTCTCGCCGCAGCGCGAAGTCGGCTGTCAGGCTGTCCTGGAGATGGCAGGTGAGGCCCACGAGCCCCTCAATCGCGTCCTCGTTGGCCGTATGATCATCCCGGATCTCTGCCGCCAGTCCCCACCGCTTGTTCAAACACCGCTCGCAGGCCAGCCCCCACGTCAAGGCATTCCCGGCGCTGCCATCACGCGCTACCCCGAGCGAAGTGTTGAGGCTGGTCTGCCCGAAGCTCTTGGCCGCCAGGAGGTCTATCCCCCAGGCCGTGTGTTCGCCGTGCACGGGGCTGGCAGGGCCGCAAGGCGGCGACACTCCGCACGTGAGGCCCAGAGCGGGTTGCCCGCCTTGTTCTTCTCGCAGTCGCCACTTCGCAGTCAGGCAGAGGCTCACGGTTTCAGTGGCGACATCATCTGGACATCTGGACATCGTCCCTCCTTGTGTGTTTTCTCTTTCAATGCGCAACGCTTGCATTTGCCTTCGGCTTCGACCCGGAAACGGGTCAGCTCGAAACTCCGCTCCCGAGCTAGCCCCTGCAGGCGCCGCGCCAGGCCAGCATGCCCGGCGACATAGACTTCGCTCACTTCACCGCACACTTCACATCTGAAGTGTGCTTGCTCCCCGTGTTCGACCCCAAAGTGAGCGTGCGACTCCGAAAGATCAATCCGGTGCACAAGCCCGAGGGCCACCAACAAGTTCAGGGTTCGATACACTGAGCTCAGGTTTACCGTGACGCCCTCGGCGCTCAGGGCGCTATGAATCTCTTCCGCGCTCAGGTGCTCGCCTCGTCTGTCTTCCAGCAGCGCAATGAGAGCGCGGCGAGGGGCCGTCAACCTCAGTCCTGTTTGGCGGAATCTGACACTCAGGCTGTTGTCGCACATGGAACCCTCTTGCAAAACTTTTGCAATTATTCTAACATAGCAACCACCTTCCTATCAAGGGCTAGTGGGGACGATTCGGGCGAGGACTGCAACCGGTCTTGTATTGCAGCGCCAGGAGGTCACGGTCTGCCGGGGGCTGCCATCTCCAGGTCGCGCGTATGAACCACGGAGCCGACCCCCGCTGTCAAGCATCTCTCGCGGTAGGCCTGCCTAAAGGCTGCTCTCGCGGCATCTCCAGAGCAGTGGCAGGGCGCTACATGACTTACGCCGAGCTCTCCAAACCGCTCGACGATCTCGGCCAGTTCGCGCTGGCTTTTTCCAGCCAGATGAAACCCACCGAGGACCAAGGCAACCTTCCCGTCGAGGAGTCGCTTCGCTTCCTCGATGACGCGAATGACACCAGGGTGAGCGCATCCCGTGATGATGGCCAGACCGGCCTGGGTGTCAACCACCAGCGACTGCTCCTTTACGGTTCGGCCCAACTCGCCTGTTGTGAAGATATGAGCGGTCAGCTGCTCGGGCCGGCTGATCTCTTTCACCTGCGCCCCGGCAGAGCCAACCTCTTCCTTGAATGCTCTTGGAAACGACGCAGGCACGACCACTATTACACCGTGGTTCTCTGCCAGAAAGGCTGGCAGGCCGCCGACGTGATCAGTGTGTATGTGTGACAGCACCACCATGTCTATCTGTCTGGGCTCAATGCCAAGCCGCTGCATGTTCGACAGCAGAATGGAGCCGTCTCCACCCGTGTCAAAGAGAATTGTGGTGTCCTGGAGCTGAACGACGCAAGCGAATCCCCACTGGGTCTGTAGGCGCCTATCATGGGCGTTGTTGTCGCAGACTATCGTGATTCTCATCATCGAGGCCGGCTCTTCTTCAGCCACGGGTTTGGGCGCACGGCGTTGGCGACTGGCCAGGGTAGCGCACCCCGCGCAGCAGAGACACGTCACGATTACAGTCAGTGCCGTCAAGAGAGCCCGCATCCCGCCCGCGTCACCCCCACGCCTGGAAGCACATCCGATCCACGAGCGCATCGAAGAACTCGCTGTCCTCGTTGGGGCGGACGTGCTGGATCTTCCGCGCGACGGTTTCGGCCTCCCGCTTCTTGTCCTGTGAGAGGAGCATCAGCCGAGCACCCTCCAGCGCGCCGTTGCCGAGCCTGACGATGCGGTCAGGAAGATCAGGCAAGAGCCCGATGCGAGCGGCATTCTCGGCGCTCACATAGTTCCCAAACGCTCCTGCCAGGAAGACATGCTGAAGATCAGTCGGCGCAATACCCCAACGGGCGATGAGCGCAACCTGGTCGAGCGACATGCCGGCCCGGGCGACCATGAGATTGTTGACGTCCTCCTGGGTGAGGACGAGGCCGGCGTTTCCATCTATCGGGAACTGCCTGTTGGGGGTCGCGAGCTTGCCCGCACGGTTCATCATGCCCGTTCGCAGCAGCTCGGCAAGCAGGTCAATGAGGCCGGATCCGCAGAGACCGATGGGTGCCTTGCCTCCGATCGTCTGGTATCTGAGGTGTCCATCTCTGATCGCGATGTTGCTGATGGCGCCCTGAAGGGCACCCACTCCGCAGCCGACGGCAGCTCCTTCGTAGGCCCCGCCGGCGGCACAGGAGGCGGCGAGCATTCGATCCTGGTTGCCGACGACCACCTCTCCGTTCGTGCCGATGTCTACGACCATGGAGGGTTCACTGCAGGTGTGGATGCCGCTGGCCAGGACATCCGCCACTGCATCGGCGCCGGCGTGTCCCCCGATCAGCGGCCCCCCGTACACGCGGGCGGCCTGGTTGACACGGAGCTCGAGCGCGGCAGCACTCGCCATGATCGCCTTCGTTGACTTCGGCTGAAAAGGAATGACTCCCAGCGACGAGACGTCCACTCCGAAGAAGATATCGCGCATCGTCGGATTGCCGACCACCACAACGTCATAGACCTGGTTGCTCACCTGCCGGTTGCTGCGCTCCCATTCCACTAGGGCGTCGTTGAGGCTGTTGATCACCGCTGCTTGGAGCTCCGCGAGCCCGCCCTCGTGGTCCCGCGTGTAGCCGATTCGAGAGATGACATCGTCTCCATAGGCGGTCTGCGGGTTCGGGTCGGCCAGAGTCGCAATGGTGGCACCGGACTCCAGGTCCACAAGCGCCGAGACTACCGTGGTGGTGCCCACATCCACGGCCAGCCCAAATATGCCGCCGCGGTAGCGCCCGAGCGTCTCCTCTCCATGCGGGGTGTTCAGTATCACTGAGTCGCCGCTGCGGTAGGTCCGCGGGGCCAGCGCGACCGGCCGGGACTCGGAGGTCGCGAGAATCGCATAGGGGCCGGCTGCCTTCACGAACACGCGGATGTCGGCTGACCTGAGCACGCGCGCTTGGCAAGCGAGGCGCTCTCCCTCGGCCAGGGCGGCGGCACGCTCAGCGGATGTTTTCTCGCTGAGCGCTTCTGCGCCGTGCTCGACTCTTACGACGCAGCGGCGGCATTGTCCCCGGCCGCCACACTCGGATGGGAGCTGGACCCCGAGCCTGCGAGCGTGTTCCAGAATTGTCCCCTCGAAGCACTCGATTCCGGCCCGGCCCCTCTTATGCTGGGGGAACATTATCCTTGGCATGTCGGTCTCCCATTGTGTCGAGCTGAGCTGCCGGCTGCCTGGCGCGCAGCCAGCGCCCTAGAAGAAGTCTCCATATCTCTGGAGCCACCAGCGCCAGTATCCCTGTTCATCCAGTACTCTTGGCGGATGTACTGTCTTTCGGCGAAGAGAGTAACGGCGGGCTGGACTGCTCCGCTTCGTGAGAATGTCATATGCCTCCGCTACCGCCATGAACCTCTCGTGCCGGGAGGCATCGTCAGGCCCCAGATCAGGATGATAGGCCCTGGCCAACTTCCAGTATGCGCGTTTGATCTCCGCGGGGTCGCCGGCCCCCGGCACACCCAGTATCTCCCGCGCCCGCTGCTCCAGCCGCAGCGGCTCCAGGATCTCCTCCTTGAAGTCTCGATCGTAGTAAGGAATAGTGGGGTTTCTCCTCGGCGTGGCATAGGCGGCGAGGCTAATCTACGCAGTTATCCGCGCGTCTCGCATAAGCGTCGCAGGGCAGCCCAGGCCGGCCTCGTTCCTTGCGCCAATCATCTCACTCTCCTTGCTCAAGAACGATTTCATTCTTCACCAGGTCAATGGCGCGCACCCGGGCCTCGAACGTTTCTGATCGGCCGAATAGATCGCTGACCATCACCCTGTTGTCCGCGCATTCTACAAAGGCGACATCGGAGAGGGCCAGCCTGCGCTCTCCGGACCTGTCCGGTTGCTCGATATAGACGGCTACCAGGCACACGCCATTCCTCCGTCACATGTCCACTCGAGCCAGGGTCGGCTCGCCAGCCAGAAGGGCATCCAGGATAGAGCTCATCTCCTTCTGGGCAGTGGTCGAATCAAGAACGTTCCCGGCAAGACAGGATCTCACGATCTCATCGTGGTGATGAACGGTTCCCAAGACAGGGATCTGCCGGGCCTTCAGTTGATCGGCCAGGCCGGTAGCCAAGTCCTTGGACGCGACCTTGTTGAGAATTGCCCCTGCGAACTTAGCCCCCGAACCCAGGGCGACCTGTCTCACCCTTTCAGTTAGCAAGACCGACTCCAACGAAGGCTCAACCACGCCGACCACGGCGTCGACACTGGTTTCCACGCCACGCCCGAAATGCTCGATGCCGGCCTCCATGTCCACCACCGCTGCTTCGGTCGCCTCCAAGCGCAACTTCTTCAGGAACTCTCGGCTCAGCACACCCATCGGACAGGCGCACCCCTCCAACGCCTGGTGGATCTTGCCTACCGCAACCAGTCTCAGGCCGTCGCGCTCGCTGACGTATTCCTGAGGGAGGTCCGCCGCTCGCACTTGTGGGGAGGCCAAGACAGACATCTCCGGCTTGTCTTCACCCCAATCGAAGCCGCTGCGCATCTCCCGCTGCACGTTCTTCTTCCCACCCACCAATTCGAGCAGCGGGCGGGGAGGGTTCTCGAAGCCTAGCATCCAGTGCAGGCAGGCATTCGACTCATCGGAGTCCGCGACCAGCACTCGCCAGCCTCTCTGATGGAGCTCATGGGCCAGCAGCACCACGACCGTGCTCTTGCCGCTGCCTCCCTTGCCGCAAACGGACACTTTCACCCCGTCAGCTCCTTCCTGGCTGATCGGAGACCCTTTGCCCACAGCACTTGGCGGCGCTCAACCAGTCCCACCGAGATATTCACGTATCCAGTCGCGGCCAGCAGATCGGACACCTGGTCAGGGGTGTAGTAGTCCTCATTGCACAGGTGTTGCGCCAACGAGCCGCGCGGGAAGTCGGCTATCAGCAGCTTGCCACCCAAGCGTAGGACTCGTCTCGCTTCGACGAGAACCGCTCGTGGTTGTCTGATTTCGTGGAGTGCCCACAGCATGATCTCCGCGTCAACCGCCCCGGCAGCCAGGAAGCCAAGTCGCCGCGCGTCGGCCTTGACACACCTGAGTAGTGTGCGCGTGCGGCTCCTCAACTCGTGGCGCTCGGGGAACGACCCATCACTCATATCCACCCCGATCACTTGCTGACTATAGGTCTCGGCCAAGAACCGGCCCAATTGGCATCCCCCGCAGCCGAGGTCCAGCACGCATCGGGCCTCGCGCAGCTCATCCCCAATCCGCTGGTAGAGTCGAGGTTTGATCTTCTCGTAGAAATCATCCCGAAGACTGGTCGCCCGCTGCTTGGCTGCCGCCGACCTTGCGCTGGCGACGGTCGCTTCCCTCTCACGTCCGCTGCAGCCCGGTGTCGCGGCGCTGACGGCCGCTCTGCGTCCCCTAGCGGCTACTTGCATTCCGACTCTCCGTGCGGCACTGCACCAGCAAGCTCCCCAGCCTCTCCAGCGTGACTGGTCGGCTTTCGACCGGCAGACGCGTCCAGTCCGAGAACTCCAGAATCTTCTCCGGGCTGCGTGCAGCCCACTCATCGAACACACCCAATGGCTGGGGGTCGAGGAACACGGCCCTGCGGTAGAAACCGGGGAAGTTCATGTTTGCATCGGCCGCGTCCCAGCCTAGATACTCCTGCCAGATTCGCCTCCAGTTCTCGATCCAGCCGGGAGAGAGCCAGAGCACGCTCTCATCGTTCGACAGATCCCGCTGGCACTTCGCGTCGCACAGCATGTCTATGCAGCCCTGGGCCTGGACCCTACACACGCCCGTTCCGTCAACGATGGAGTCAATCGTCCTGCTGGGCTCGTTCGGGTCAAGGTAGCACTTGCTGCCATACACCACGATGACGTTTGGCGAAGATTCCCTGGCGCGCCCGAGTTGTCGCACCAGTTGTCTTTCCAACTCCTCCGGTCTGGCATGCAGTCCGGCCCCGGTGTAGAGCAACCGCTCTGCATTGAGGAAGCCGCTCTCACGCAGATAGCCCAGTTCCCGACGAAGAGTCCCGCAGGCCACGATGCTGCACCCGTCAAATCGCATGCCTCTCCTCACCCGCATGGCTAACCAGGAGACAGACGACCTCCATGCTCTGCCTGATGCTGTTGGTGATGTGGCATTGGTCGGCCACCCGCAGGATCGCCTCGGCGTCTTTCTGGGAAATCTTGGCCCCGAGATGGATCTTCGCCGTCACGCGCGTCGTGCGAGAGGGAGCGCGCGCCGTATCTCTGTTCAGTTCCACTCGCAGGTCATCACAAGGGATCTTGTGATGCTTGCAGTAGCTGGCGACGTAGCCGCCGATGCACATGCCCAGGGACCCCACAAAGAGCTGCGCCGGCCACATCCCGTCTCGGCTGCTGTCGCCGTCATCGCCCTTGCCGGTCACTGCCTTGTGGCCATCACAAGTTGCAGTAAAGCGAGTGCCATTCTCGTATTCTATCAAGACCTCCACGTTCGCTCGCCTTCTCTCATTGTTGCGCTCCTTCTAGCAGTTCGGTGTATAGATCGCCATAAAGCCCGCTAAGGTGCCTTGGCAGGCAATAGCGGCACTTCATCCACTCTATCGCTCTCCAGGCACACCTGCCAGATCGCACATTGTGAGCGATACTTGCAGTAACCTTCCGGGTGCGGACAGCGGCAGCACTCGTCACAGTAGGCCACCGAGTGCTTCAAGCAGAACCACGCAGCCTCTCTCTGGGGATGGTTTGCGCATCGCCTACTCATCTTGGGCCTCGCTGCTTCTGCCATGTGCGCAGCTCCTGTCGGCGGCAAGGGCAGAGACTAGCTGCCGGGCAGATCGCAGACCCCTGTGGGGCACGTCGGGCATTCGCTCGCTCCGGACTGGCCCCCTGCGGTGGCGAAAACCGACATGAGCTTGCGGGCCGACTTCGACCCACACTTCGGACACTTCATGCTCTGGCGGGCCTTGCTCAGCGAAACCAGCCTTTCGAATCGCTGCCCACATCCTGCACACTCATACTCGTAGATCGGCATTCTCCATCCCTCCTGCACTGATCGCGCTTGCGTCCGCAGGCCGTCTCGGCGTCCTTGGCGGCGGCGTGGCTCGGCTCGGGGTGCCCGTGGGCTTTGCTCGCATCCACTATCAGGTAATCCCTCACCTTCTGTGTGTAGATATCGTCAAAGCCGATGGCCGGGAGCATCTGCGACCATTCTTCCCGGGAGATAGCCAGGAAGCAGTGGAAACCATGAGCGAGGAACCCCTCCAGGCCCACCAGGAAGTCCAGACACAGAAACCTGCCTCCCGGCTTGAGCAGGCGGTGGATCGCCCGTAGGCACTTGCGCTGATTCTTCATGCAGTGAACGGCCTGGCTGGCGACCACAAAGTCGAACCCGCCCGGGGGGCGACGAAGTCGGGTGACATCAGCCTTGCGAAACTCCAGCCTGCCATTGTCAGAGCCCACGCCCCGCCGTGCCTTCTCGATGCTGTGCTTGGAGTAGTCGAAAGCACCAGAGTCTATTCCCAGCACGCGAAAGCCCCGCTTCGCCAGCCGGCGGGCGAGAAATCCCTCGCCCGTACCCACGTCGAGCACATAGCTACCCTTGGGCGCCTCCTTCAGCCGCGCCAGCAGTTTCGATGCCGCTCGCTCCTTGGAATCAGAAGTGCCGCGGGATGCCCGCCCCATCTCGCGGCGAGCGCGCCTCCCTGCCCTGGTGATGCCCCAGCTCGCGCCAGGCGGCCTCAGCCTCACCCATCCGCGGTCGGCCAGGCTATAGACTGTCCCCTCCATCTCTCTGCTATTCACCCGCAATGCTCCATTGCTGCGAACGGACCGATTCTCCGCGCTGCGAGCCTCGATCTCCTCCACCAGCTCCAGCATCGTCCTCCTCTTTGCGGCCAGAAGCATCAGGACATGGTAGGTCAGAAACTCACGGATGCTTGGTCCGCATCGAGCCTTCGCCATCACTCGCCTCTCCATGGCGGCCCGAGCCCACCGGCTCACTCATCCCCACTGCGCCAGTCGGGCACACAGGCACGCAGGCGCCACACCCGCGGCACAACGATTCGTCCACGACCGCCTTCCCCTCGGAGCTCAGACAAATAGCGCCCGCGGGGCAGGCTGACGTGCACTGTCCGCATCCGAGGCAGAGATCGCTTAGGACCACTGCCGATAGCTGCCAGGGCTCTCTCCAGGTTGAGCACTTCCTTCACCTCGGCCGACAGAGCCCCGGCCTTGCGGGCGCGCTGCAGATACTCTCCGAACGCCTGAATCTCGTCCAGACGCTCGCGTCGTAGCTCCGCGAAGCGCCCATTGGCCTTCTTTTCCGGTTCCTTAGGCCGCGCCGATTCCTTCATGGAACGGTCTCCTTGTCCAGGGCCAAGCCGAGGACGTCTCTGGCTTGATGGATGACGGCCGCGATCCGCTCGTCAGCCAGGCGATAGCAGGTCATGCCGCCTCTGCGCTCGGGGATGATCAACCCACAGTCGCGCAGCTTGGCGAGGTGCTGGGAGATGTTGGGCTGACTCTGCTCCAACTCCCGTTCCAGATCAGACACGCAGAACTCCCCCTCCGCGATCCTCTGGAGAATCCGCAGACGCGTTGGGTGCCCCATCGCCTTCAGGATGTGTGCCAGACGCATTTCGTCTCTACGCCGTGCGCGCATAGTCAGATC
>CP070816.1:835719-839207 GCA_020344235.1 Armatimonadota bacterium | reverse complement strand
GACTTCGTCGAGCGCATCCGCGCCCTGACCGGGGATGGGGTGGATGCGGTCTTCGATCCCATCGGGGGAGCACGACAGCTCTGGCGCTCTTACCGAGTGCTGCGCAGCGGCGGCCGGCTGGTGCCGCTGGGCAGTGTCGCGACATCCAAGGGAGGGATGAAGGTCATCCCGCTCAGCCTGCTGATGGTTCTGCTGCTCAAGCTCATTCCGGACAGCAGGCGGGCACCGTTATCCCCGAACATGATGAAGTTCCCACACACGCACAACGAATGGTACCGCGAAACCCTGACGGAGCTCCTAGATTCGGCGGCAACAGGCAAGATCAAGCCGGTGGTCGCGGAGCGCATCCCCTTGATGGAGGCCGATCGTGCTCACGAGCTGCTCGAACGCGGGGGACACGCCGGCAAAGTCGTTCTAATAGCCAATGGATAGCGACGGCCCCTGCACACGGATCAGAATGTCTGCGTGAAGTGGGACTGGGACACCGCCTGGGCGGCTCAGGCTGTTCGCGCTCCTCGTGACGGGCGACCTCAAATCATGCGTAGCCGTCAGGATGGGACAGGTTGCGGGCGTTAGGTGTCAATGAGACACCCGGCCCCTATTGCCGCGGTCATTTCGTCGTGAAACCGCTGTAGGCTTGTTCTGAGGACATCTGTCCTGTATGGTGGGCTTCCATTTCGCTGGAGGATGAGCTTGCGTGAAAGCCCTCAGAACCTTGATCTGCCCGATCTTGCGGTCGGTGTGCGGATGTCAAGGCTCAATGCAACCACCGGCGGAACTGCTGCGCGAGGCATCCATTCCCATCCCTCCAGCCGCCCCCAAGTGCGACCCTCCGCGAACTGAGAATCGGTTCTAGGAGGGTTACACTCGGGGAGCCACTGCCTTGGTCTCACGATCAACTATCGTTATGCGGCACGTCTACATCTGCGAACGTCGCGGAAGGCTCTATACCGGCATCACCACAGACCTCGACAATCGCATGCGCCAGCACCGGGCAGAGCTTCTCTACTCCGAACCCCACCGTGACAGACACAAGGCAGCGCGCAGAGAGCGTGAGATCAGGGGGTGGCGTCGGGACAAGAAGCTGCAACTTATCCAAGGTTGCCGGTGAGCTTGCCCTGAGCGCAGCGAAGGGAGTCCTGCCCGCGGAACTTCCGTTTGCATATCAAGCGTCCGTGTCGTAGTTCCGAAAGATTCACACTTCCAACCTGGGCAGATCCAGCCCTTAGCCCCTCTCAAGAACCGGGCAAGCATCACGGACTGGGCTACTTGACCACAACTGGCGGTCATGCCACACGTCTGGATGGGCGGGCAGCCCCTGTCGCTGGGTTCAGTTGTCTTCTTGAGCGGTCTTCCAGCTTTCCTCGCTTCGTTGGAAGCGCCGATGGTCTGCCGGTGCGCGGGAAGTTGTGCTTCGGACTTGATGTCGTAGCGCGAGCAGTCCAGAACCTGGGTTCGCCAGGTGCCAGTGCCCATACGTGATAGTATGCCACGCGCCGTACAAGGTCTTGTGCAATTCGTGCTCAGCCGAAGTGGTGTGACAGTACCGCAGACAGGCTAGGGGCCACTACTGGGACAGAGACATCCGAGTGTAGCTCAACTCAATCCCCAATCTGTCTCACAAGCGCTGACGACCGACATCAGGGCAAGGGCAGAGCGGTTTTAGGGCGAAATGCTCACTTCAGGAGTAACGATGAGCACACACGACGCCAAGATCATCCGGGAGCTTGCGAGGCGAATCGCTGAGATCGCGGCGTGGCCGATCCAGGAGGAGAAGCGCAAGGTATGCTATGCGGTCAATGCGCTGAGACCAATCCGGCCCACGGTGTTTTGCCATCCCGTCTGCGCATGGGATGTTCTGGTACCGGAGAGCGTGTTGCAGTGCGAAGACGAGAAGGCGCGGGAGATCGAGTATGCCTTGCGCAGGAGGATCTACTCCGCGGAGCATTTCGCCGACGATGAGGTCAACGACCACACTTACTCCGTGCCCCGGGTGATCCGCTCATGCGGTTGGGGCATCGGTCCGGAATACATTCATCCACAGGAGGCGAGAGGCTCATACGTCTGGGACCCGCCGGTAAAGGCTCGCAGAGATCTGGACCTCATCAAAGTCCCAACCGTCGAGTATGACGCGGAAGCCACTCGGCACGAGTTCGAGTTCTATCAGGATCTCTTCGGGGACATCCTGCAGGTGCGCGTACACGGTGGCTGCCACTCTTACGCTGGTTTGATTGATGAGTGGACCGCCCTCCGGGGCCTCAACCAGACCTTTCTGGACATGGCCGAGGACCCTGAGATGGTACACGAAGGTATGCGGCGCCTGATGGAGGGCAGAATCGCGGAACTGGAGTCGGCGGAATCTCAGAGGTTGCTCTCGCTGAACAACGCCGACGGCTCCGTGGGCTCGGGAGGCTCGGGGCTCACTGACGAACTCCCCGCGCCGGATTTCAACGGGCACGTGCGGCTTAAGGATCTCTGGGGGTTCGCCGATTCCCAGACCATGGCGCCGGTTTCGCCCGCGATGCATGAGGAGTTCGTCCTGCGGTACCAGGTCCCGATCATGAAGCGTTTCGGACTGACCTACTATGGTTGCTGCGAGCCGCTGCACCAGAAGATCCCCCTGTTGAAGCGACTGATACCGAACCTGCGCAAGGTCTCCATCAGCCGTTGGGCGGACAAACGCATCAGCGCGGAGGAACTCGGCCCCAACTACGTATTCGAATGCAAGTCTGACCCGATGGTGTTTGCCTCCGACGTGTTCGACGAGGACGCAATTCGAGGGAGCATCCGCGACACGATTGCGCTGGGCAAGGAATACGGCTGCGCCATGGAGTTTATCATCGACACGGCGGACAATATCAGGGGCGATCCATACCGCGTGCATCGCTGGACTCAGATCGCCCGGGAAGAAGCAGAAGAGGCCGCCGCGTAGTCGAGTGGCCATAGCCGGTTGTGCGTGAGAACGGGAAATAGCCGCTTGACCCGACTGGTGGCGGCGGGTACTCACCGAATAGGAGATACGCGGGTGGCACGAGTGAAGATCGCCTTCATCGGCGCGGGCAGCGGGAGCTTCACGCTGAGTCAGGTTCGCGCCATCTGCCGCACGCCCAATCTGCACGGGAGCCTGGTCAGCCTCATGGACATCGACGAGGATCGGCTCCGCGACACCCATGTGATCTGCCAGCGCGTGGCCGCGCAGCTCGGGGTGGACGTCACATTCGAGCAGACCCTCGACCGTCGGGAAGCTCTCAGCCGCGCGGATTTCGTCATCAACACCGCGCTGGTGGATGGCGCGCGGCGGCTCAAAGAAGGGTGGCTCATCGCGGAGAAGCACGGCGTGAAGTGGGGCGGCAGCTACCACATCCTCTATGACGAGCCCTTCTGGCTCAACTACTATCAACTGCAGCTCTTCGAAGGCATCGCACAGGATATGCTCGAGATCTGTCCTGATGCCTGGCTCCTCCTGATATCCAATCCCGTCTTGGCTG
>CP070816.1:831333-835619 GCA_020344235.1 Armatimonadota bacterium | reverse complement strand
GACGGCACCTCCGACACAGAGCAGGACCCAGACGCCGTCGCGCGCCATGCTCAGCCAAATGGGGAAAGCGCCTTCCGCCGGCTGCATGCCCTGCGGGTCGCGAGGGAACAGGAATGCGAGCGAGTACCACAAGAGAGCGAACAGCACATACGGGCACAGCGGCGACCATCGAGACTGCGCACGAGCGGACTCGATCAACATGAGCATGCTACTCCCCAGGACGCGCCGATGAAGCTATCGGGGGACAGCACGATGTGCCTTCGACTTTGACAGTCCACCGGTTCGCAGTAGACCGACCACTAAACCTGATGCTCCGGCGACCGACCGAGCCGTGATCATGAGGGGTGCAATGAGACCTGCGGCGGCGTCGCGCCGCAGGGCAAAGAGCGTGAACGGAATCATCGGCGCAAAGAGAAAAGCGGCCAGATACAGTAAACAGACGAGAAAGGTGGGTGCCATAGATCGAGACACCAGCCCAGCGAACACGGCCACAAGCGGCAACCCGACCAGGCTGAGAACCTCAAACCGCAGAGATTTCGGCCGGTAGGAGTCCTTGAGGATCTTGTCCCGGTGGCGCCCATAGAGCATCGCCGTCCAATATGCATGTCGGAACTTCGCCCGGAAATACCGCGGCAGACTGTCCGCATGCCTATGATGGCAGAAGGCATCAGGTGCCAGACGCAGCTTGTGCCCAGCTGCAACCAGGCGGTAGGAGAACTCCATGTCCTCGTTGGACGCTTCGGGAAACACTGTATCGAAACCACCGTGCTCGAGGAACACCTGTCGCCGAAAGGCGGCCGCATAGGTGCCGATGTGATCAATGTCCTCGCGGCGCCTCATGAGCGCGTAGCGCTCCTCCACTTCAATCTGGACGAAGCGGGCGACAAGGCCGTGCTGACGACTTCGATAGCGGCCCTGGACGCCTACCACCTCCGCATTCGCCTCCATGGGCGCGGTGATCGCGCGAAGGAAATCATCGGCGACCTCGCAATCCGCATCCACGAATACCAGATACTGTCCCTTGGCCGCCTTCGCGCCAGTGTTGCGAGCCTTAGCCGGCCCGGCGTTGGCCTGACAGACGACACGCACCCCATCGTGCCGCGTCGCTAAGCTGGCCGTCTGGTCGGTCGAGCCATCATCGGCTATGATGATCTCATAGCTCTTCCGTGGTAGCGTCTGCTGGCCCAAAGAAGCTAGGCATGCTTCGATTGTCGTCTCCGCGTTGTACGCCGGCACCACCACGGAAACAACCACGCCATGGTCCATGAGCTCGGCACTCCATACCTCGCCCGCGTCCGCTATCGCTGCAGCCATGGTTTACTGTAACGCAACCGAGTTACATGTTGCGCCACCCAAAGACTTCTTCCAGAGGCCACAACGCGATTTGTCGCTTCGACGATCAGTCTCCTGTGTCCTCCCCGCGCATGCAGGACGGCCCGCTTGCGCCAGTCCTCGCGAGAGACGGCCACTTGTGCTTTGGGTGCAATCCTATTTGCCCGAGTCCAGCCCGTATTCTATCACGAGAGGGAAGGTTCTGTCGCCGCCGAATAGACGCTGTGGCTCCATACCGAAGAAGGGGACAGTCTTGAGCTCGGAATGCACGGTCGTCACGGGGGGCGCCGGTTTCATTGGCTCTCACCTCTGCGAAGTACTGCTCCGCGATGGCCGGCAGGTGCTCGCGGTAGATAACTTCTCGACCGGCAGGCGCAAGAATGTTGCTCATCTGCTTGGGCAGCCAGGATTTGCTCTCCTTGAGCACGACATCTGTGAGCCCCTGCTACTGGACACGGAGGTCGGACTGGTCTTTCACCTTGCCAGCCCTGCCAGTCCGGTGGATTTCTCTCGTCTGCCTCTGGAGATTCTGCGGGTGAATTCCCAGGGAACTTGGAACGCGCTGGCACTGGCCGAGCGGAGCCACGGAAGATTCGTCCTGGCCTCTACTTCGGAGGTCTATGGGGACCCCCTGGAACACCCACAGCGAGAGACTTACTGGGGCAATGTCAACCCAACGGGGCCTCGCAGTGCGTATGATGAGGCGAAACGATTCGCGGAGGCGCTCACCGTGGCCTACCGACGTCGGCATGGCCTGAGCACAGGGATCGCACGCATCTTCAATAGCTACGGCCCACGTATGCGTCGCGACGACGGGCGCGTCGTTCCCACCTTCATCTCTCAGGCGCTGGAAGGCAAACCGCTCACTGTGTTCGGTGACGGGAACCAGACCCGCAGCTTCTGTTACGTCGGGGATATGGTCGGAGGCCTCATCGCGCTCGCCGACGCAGACCATCCAGGTCCCATCAACCTGGGGAACCCTCAGGAGATGACGATATCCGATCTGGCGCGTATGGTAGTTGAACTGACCGCTTCCAAGAGCCCGATCGCTCTTCAGCCAGCTCCCGCCGACGATCCCCGGCGCCGCAGGCCTGACATCTCACTGTCCCGTGATCTCCTGGGATGGGTGCCCAGCACGAGCCCGGAAGCCGGCCTCGCCAAGACAATAGAGTACATGCGTCGTGAAACCGCGGGCAAGTCAGCAGTGTAAGCTCGCCGCCACAAACGCCTCAGCGGGAAACGAAAATGCAGTATCGGCTTGACGATATTCTGAAGAGAGCGGCCGATATCGTGCTCGCCGCGGTCGCGCTTGCGCTCTCGGTTCCTTTCTGGCTGTGGGCGATGATGGTGATCGGACTCGGCGACGGATGGCCCTTCCTCTACGCCCAGACGCGGGTCGGCCGCCAGGGACGCGTGTTTCGAATCTACAAGTTCCGGTCTATGATCAAGCATGCGGAAAAGCACACCGGCCCGGTGTTCTCTCCGAAGAATGATCGCCGGGTCACGCCCGTCGGACGCATAATGCGCAAGACTGCAATTGACGAGATACCCCAGCTAATCAACATCTTCAAGGGTGATATGAGTTGGGTTGGCCCGCGTCCCGCGAGGCCCGAAGAGGTAGCGCAGTACCGGAGAGAGGTCCCGAGGTATGACCTGCGCCATCAAGTGCGGCCGGGCCTAACCGGCATGGCGCAGGTGTACGGCGGCGACTATAGCGATATCGGCAGGAAGCTGGCCTACGACCTGCAGTACATCCGCCAGCGCAGCCTACTGCTCGATCTGCGGCTTTTTGTGAGATCCTGGCTCAACACGCTCCTTGGCGGCTGGGAACGTGCCCGCGCTGGAGCCCAGAGCGACTTCGGTTCTGGGCCCATGAGTGGTGGGTAGGGCGCGCGTTTGCCGGCTGCCAAGCGGAGCACCCCTCGGTTGAGCGCGGTGTTGGCTCCCGCAAGCGCTGGCGCGGAGGTCGGCTAGGAGCCCGGTACGCCTCAGACAGAGGCCTGCGCGCCGCCGTCGCCGCGACCAGCACAGTCACCGGCGCCCGGGCCCTTCGAATCGAGGGCGATAGCTGTCCCCGCGCCGATCATGCCCATGGTGACCCAGATAAGCTTGCTGGTCAGTATCTGATGCCAAAACAGCCCTTGGACGGCAAAGGCGTAGAGAACCGCTCGCAGTCCGGCCAGCAAGAGCGACTGCCGTCTCTCGCCGGCTCGGCGCAGCCGGGCCTCCGCCCTCGCGGCCCCGGCATGTAGGGTCCACAGGAAAAGCAGGAAGCAGGCCAGGCCCGGCCACCCAACAGTTCCGGCCAGCTCGAGATACATGTTGTGGCTTGACCGCTTCGTGCCGAGATCGTCGCCAGCGCGAAAGAGATCGTACTGGTGCTCTGCATTGCCCACTCCCACCCCGAGCGGATGGTGAAGAGCAATGGCTATCCCCGTGCGATTGGTGCGCAGTCGGGACGCGACGGATAGACTGCTTTCGGCAGTTAGATGCGCGAAGCGGGTGCGGATCGGAGGGGCCAGCACACAGGCGGCGGCCGAGAGCGCAAGCAGCGAGCAAGCAACCAGGAATGCGGTTCGCCGTCGCCCGCCGAGGCTCATATTGTAGGAAGCTGCTACAAGGAGCACTCCCAGGCCGAACACGAGGCTAGAGCGAGTCATGGTGGTCAGCAGAGCGCCAGCGATCAGCGCGGTGCCGGCCGCGGCTGCCAGGCGCGCGCGCCAGCTCGCGGAAGAAGTGGCGAGAGCGATCCCGTAGCCGGCAGCGGTGACCAGAATGAAGGCGAAGAAGTGGGGCCCGATGGTTGTGCCGGTGGCGCGCATTGCGTCTAGGACGTACCAAGTGTGAATACCAGGGATGGTGAAGCAGCAGGCATATTGGAGAAGGCCAAAGACGGCAGCCGCACAGGTCACGCCAAAGACCGCCCACAGCACCGTCCTGAGGTTATACCAGCT
>CP070816.1:827333-831233 GCA_020344235.1 Armatimonadota bacterium | reverse complement strand
GATGCGAGTCAGGATCCCCGTAGGAGACGAACGGGAGCGAATCGAGGTCGTCGGAGAGCGGCCGGACATCGTTGCGGTGTATCTTGCCGTTGACTTTGGTCCAGAGGTTCGGGATATCCTCATAGGCCCTGCCGCCGGCCAGTGCATCGGCAAGATCGGCGATCGCCTCCTCTCCCTCTCCGACGCACACAATGTCGGCGTGTTCGAGGCTTTCCTCAGGAGCGACCGAGGGGTGGGCGCCTCCCAGAATGACCGGAACGTCGAGCCGTCTCCTGATCTTGGCGGATAGGTCCAGAGCGACATCGGCGACGAGAGATGAGGTCAGACTCAGTCCAACCAAGTCCGGGCGAATGTCGCCCAGCAGGCCGAACAGCAAATCCTCTTCACGGGAGGTGATACGACGGAATTCGCCCCACCGGAACTCTTTGAAGAAGATCAGGGAGCACTGGTGGCCGTTGGCCTTCAGTACGGAGGCGATCTGTCGCCCGCCGAGAGATTCGCTGAGGTAGAGTGTGACTAGGCAGGCCTTGATCTTCGGGCCGCCGCGCGTTGCGTGGTCTTGATCGCTCACCTGCCGCGAGGTTTCTCCGCTGCTGTGAACCTGGCGCGCCGGACTCTCGGCCCTCCCGCGGCGCCCAAAATCGCCAAGGGGCGCGCGGTTCTGTGATGCTCCGGAGTCGTTCTCAGGGGAATTCATCCACACGGCTCTGTCAGTACGAGCATACCCGAATCATCCGGCCAGGTCAATCTCGGTCATCTGAGGTTGCGGGTGAAGGCTGCCCCCGCACACCAGGGTGCGCTTGCCGCTGCCAGGCCTAAGCCATCCCGCGCAGCCGCTCCTCGGTGATCTCGGCCTCCAGTGGCTCCCCGCGGAAGAACCGTCCCAGCTCCTGGACGACGAACATGGCCATCTCCCAGTATCGGCTGGGGACCGGGCCCCCGACGTGCGGCGTCAGCAGCGCGTTGGGCAAGTCGCGCAAGGGAGATCCGAGCGCCGGCGGCTCGGGATCCGTGACGTCGAGCCCAGCCCAGAGCCGGCCGGCCCGCAGCTCCTCGATGAGCGCTTCCTCGTCTACAAGTGCACCGCGGGCGGTGTTCACAATAACCGAGCCATCGGCAATAAGCTTCAAGCGCTCCCGGCTGATCATGTTGACTGTGTCGGGGCGAACGGCCGCGAATAGACAGATGACAGGGCAGTTGGTGAGCAGCTCCTCGAGCCCCACCAGCTTCACCTTCTCCCGAGCCGCGCGGTCCAGATCGGCGTGCCTGCTGTAGGCCCAAACTTCACACTGGAACGGCTTCAGCAGCCGGACGAACGCCCAGGCGATGCTGCCCAGTCCGACCATGCCCACGCGCTGCTCGATTAGGCTGTCCGGATCGAGTTCACTGTACGTCCCCCACCACAGGTCAGATTGCTTTATTTCCTCCCGGAACCGGGAGATGCGCCGCAGGCAGGCGATGGTGAGGCAAAGAGTGTGCTCGGCCACATAGCGAGACATAGTGGGGGTGGCGCTGGTCATCCGCAGGCCGCGCTGAAAGAAGCCCTCGGCAGGCTCTGGGAGGAGAAAACGAGCGCTGCCGGCCGCGTGGGCGACGATGCGCAGCTCCGTTGCGGCGTCAAGCACTTCGAGGGTGAGCTGCGGGGAGCCCCAGCCGGTGATGATTGCCTCATAGCCCTGAACGAGGCCGGCCAGCTCCTCAGATGAGAGCGGCTCCTCGGGCTCGTTGTAGACGGGAACGGCGACTTCCGCCAGGCCTTTCCGTACGCGTGCAGTGAACAACTGCTCCTGAAGCTTTCCGCCAGGGACGACAAGGACGCTCGGTTTGGCCATGCTCTCCTCTTCTCGGTGGGCGCAGTTGTGAGAACCGGCCCCGCTCTTCCCTTACTTTCTCTTGCGCCGGGTCGAACGTTTGCGGCGACGCCGCTCGCGTTCCCGCTTCCTCGCCCACCAAGCGTCGAATTTATCTTTCGTATCGAAGTGAAGGGCGTGGGCCGGGCGGTTCGGATACTCGCACGAGTCGGGCTCGTAGCCACGGCACACGTCGGGGCGGGTCTCGTAGATTCGGCAGAGGTTATGGCTTGTGAGATACTTGCAGCGGTTGCGCACCTCAAGGTGCCAGCGCCGGCCCTCGACATACACGCTCATATTCTCGTGCGCCAGAAACCAGCTCAACTCGTCGAAGTCCGCCTTCTGTTTCGGCGCGGGCAGCATCACTGTGATGTAGCGACAGCACCGAGCCTTACACTGGTCCTGGCATCGGTGCCGTATCTTCTCCTCAACTGCACTGCTAGCTCGAACCATCATTCGCTCCCTTGTTCTGCCTCCGGCCTCGGGTTTCATTTCTGCTCTGGCTTGGTTCTGCCTGTCGGGGGACACTGATTGCGTCGGCGCGGCGGGCTCTCCCCCCTCACCGGAGCCGCAGACGAATACCGCCCTGATGAGCGGGCGGGAGCAAGTGCGGGGCTTTCAGTCTTCTCGGCCAGGAAACTCGCGCCGGCGGTTGCGCGCCGGCCCGCGTTGCTCAATCGCCGGCCGGGGACGGCCGCATGCAACCCCCGCGGAACGCGTGCCCTATTCTTCGCTGGCAAGCGCCGCGAGGAGTTGCCCGGCTTCCTCGCGACAGCCCAGGAGCACCTCGTCGCTTCGAGTGTGATTCAGGGGATCTGGTGCAATCTCGGCCTTTACGCGCTCCAATAGCTTTCTCGCTGCCGACAACGCCCGGCTGCGGCCCTTCTTGCCTGTGCCCGCCACAGCTTGCTCCAACAGGTAGAGGTACTCGAAATCCTCCAGGCCTTTCCTTATGACCTCCCAGCGGATGCTGGAGCAGACGCGGTTTCTGCCCGGATACACGATGTGTGGGTCACCGGCCGGGAGTGGGGTGCGATCCGCGCAGTATATGCTGGCGCCGGTCGCGTCGAGCCAGGGAGAGACGGGGACATTCACCGGCACCCCCTGCCACCGAATCCAGAAGGCGTATCCCCAATGGAGGAACCCCTTCAGGCCGAGGCTCCACGAAAGCCAGAAAATGATGCGGTTCCGTATCGAGGGATAGTCCAGGAAGCGATTGGGGTACTGCCCCTGAGGCGCCAGGCAAACGTAGCTCCAGAGCACTTCGTTCGGGTTGCGGGGCACGTCCGGTCCGGTGTGCTGTATCTGCGGCACCCGCCAATCAACGAACCCCTCCAGGCCGTGGCTCATCACGGCGTCAATGATCGGCACGCCCGGCAGCCACTCGCGCACCCTCCCCGCGCGGTGACACCAGGACTGCTCGTTCTGCGGCACCGGTTCGTCTGCGATGTGCTGGACGTAGTGCTTCGCCCAGCCGCGCTTCCTAAGATGCGCGTGGACGGCCTTGAGGAACTGCTCGACGTAGGGCTCGAACTCTTCTTCAGGGACTTTCGCACGCGAGACATCGAGCTGCTTTCCGTCCGAAGTGTAGACAGGGAAGCGACCCCAGACGAAGTCGCTCTCGAAGTCCCCAGCCCGACCGGCGACATGCCCTCCCTCAATCCAGTCCACCCCCGCTTTCTTGAAGGTCTTGGCCCATCGGTCGAGCTTCGAGAAGTCATAGCTGAAGCGTCCTGACTTGGTCCGCGTCACCTTCACAAGGGCGCTGAACGGCGTGAGGACCATGTCCTGTCTATGGCGGGCCATGTCCTCGGCGAATCTCTCAAGCCACTTCCAGTGCTTTTCCGACCACGGCGCTATATGGTAATAGTCGGCGAGCACTTTAGGCGAGAACCACTCGGTATGGTGAAGGCGGGACTTGTCAGGGAGGGTGAAAGGCCAGACGGTTAAGCTGATCGGCACCTGGAAGCGGTGCTTCTCGCCGGCCTTGGTTACGAGCTGAATTCCGAGACCCCCCTTGTAATCGCCAGCCGGGGTGCCCTTTGGTACG
>CP070816.1:823878-827233 GCA_020344235.1 Armatimonadota bacterium | reverse complement strand
TACCGCTACTGGGGGGCCGAGAAGCTCTGGGAGGTGTGCGAGCGTTTCGCCAGATTCAGTAAGCCCCTGCACTTCACCGAGAACACCCAGATTTCGGGCCGCGGCCGGCAAGGCAAGCGCATCCGATGGGCCTATCACGATCCCATCTGGAAGTCCACCAAGGCCGGGCAAGCGCGGCAGGCGAAGATTGCGGCCGAACTCTATACGGTGATCTTCTCGCATCCGGCGACGCAAGCGATAAGCTGGTTTGATTTGGTGGATTACGGCTGGCTGGGGGCTCCGGGCGGCTTGCTGCATGCAGAAGATCTCTCGCCCAAGCCCGCCTATGAGAAGCTGCACGGGCTTATCAAGGGAGAATGGTGGACAGATGCCGCGGCGGAGACGAACGGGAAGGGGCGATGTTCGGTGCGCGCCTTCTATGGCGACTATGCGATCAGTGCGCGGCGCGGAGCCGCCGAGGCGACGGTGGAGCAGTGCCACACAAAGGGTGAGAGGGCGCCGGTCAGGATTGTGCTCTAGACGACGGGAACCTATCTGGCGCGCACGAGCCGACCGATCGTCTCACTCCTCCTACCCGCGCATCCGGATGAACTCCGGCTCAGCGACCTGCATGTCGTGGGGCGGAAGGCCGCGCAGAATCGCCTCCAGGTCTCGGACGACGAACCGGCCGATATTGAAGATGGCCTCCGGGTGTCCGCCGGCGCGGTGCGGCGAGAGAATCGCCAGGGGTGCCTGGCGGATTGGATGGTCCGACGGCAAGGGCTCCTTCGGGAAGACGTCGATGGCCGCTCGGAACCGCCCCCGGAGCACCAGATCGGTGAGCGCGTCGAAGTCCACCACGTGAGCCCGACTCAGCAGCACGAAGACGGCGTCCGGGCGGATGAGCTCCAGCTTCTCACGGCTGAGGAACGCGCGGTTGCTGGCGGTGGGGAGTGCCAGGGCGAATATGACGCGGGAGGTCGAGAGAAGCGTGTCCACGTCCGTGGGGGTCACGCCCTGGGTCGCGAGATAGGCGTCGGTGAGCCAGGGGTCGTAGGCCGCGATGGGACAGCGGAAGGGGGCGAGCAGGGGCTTGAGCGCTCGCGCCAGGCCGCCGAAGCCGATAAAGCCCACGGGCTTGTCGAAGAGCAGGAAGGGGTCCCCGAACTCCGTGTGGCTCCAGTTCGCATCCCCCGTACGGAGGTTCCGGTCCGACTCCACCAGCCGGCGCGCGGAGGCGAGCGCCATCGCCAGGCCCATCTCCGCCACCGCCGGGCCGAAGGCGGGAGCGCAGCTCAGCACGCGGATACCGCGAGCGAAGCAGGTGTCGTAGTCGAGAGAGTCGGGCGATGGGAAGGTGCCGCCGATCTCCATGATGACCCTCAGGTTGGGGAAGTCCACCACATCGCCATGGCGCCAAGAGCCGGAAATGATCGCGACCGCGTCCTCGCGATGCTTAGCCAGCTCGTCCGCGGGCATCGGCTCGTCGTGACCCCAGACGATCTCCGCGAGGGAGTGCATACGCTCCTGCTCCTCCTCCGAGAAGACCAGGTTCAGTCGGCGGAAATGCGGATCGAGGATCACCTTCGGTTTCATGTCTTTCTCCAGTTCATCACGTGTGCGCGCCGTTCAAACACTGAAGCGCGTCGCCGATCAGGTACACAGTCGTTCTCATCTCATTCTGTGCATTGGCGCAGAACCCCTATGGTGGCCGCTCGACCGAGGACATCATCTCGGGGCCCAGTGGGCTCGACATCTTCCCGCTCCTCGCCAGTCATCACGACTCAGACTTGGTGGTGCGAGGGGGGTCTGCTTACCGCGCCATAGGCGGGCAGGCCGCCTTCGCCCAGTAGATACTTACCGGACGGAGGTTCGAAGTGTCGGAGTGCCTACCAGTTATCGGTCACGACCAGGCGGAAGGATCTCTTCGAACGCCGAAGAGAGATGTTACCTTGGCCTCCGAATCCGCATCGCTGTAAGTGGGGGACGAGTGAGGAGTAGATGACGCTGACGGATGGACAACTCGTCGAACGCGTGCGAAGCGGTGACCGCGACGCATTCGGGGACCTTGTTGGCCGTTACCGCGACATGGTCTATGGGCTTGGATACCACCTGACCCATGACTTCGAGGCGGCCCGAGACCTGGCCCAGGAGGCGTTTGTTCAGGCTTATCTGAAGCTCGGCCAGCTCCGAGACCCCGACAAGTTCCCGGGCTGGCTGCGGCAGATCGCCACAAATGTGCACCGCGCCCACCAGCGTCGCAGGGAGGTGGCGACCGTGACCCTGGATGAAGCCGCGACAGTGCCCGACGTCCGGCACCCGTCCGAGATTGAGGTTGTGGTGCGAGACGCTCTGGGCAGGCTGCGCGAGCCCGAACGACTTGCCCTTACGCTCCACTACATCAACGGCTACTCGCACGCTGAGATTGGGAGCTTCCTGGGCGTTCGGCCGGAGACCGTGAAGACTCGACTCGCTCGTGCCCGGCAACACTTGAGGAAGGAGGCTGTGGCGATGGTGGAGGATACCTTCGAAAAGAAGAAGCTGCCAGCGGAGTTCACAGAGGAGACCGTGACTGCAGTAATGTACACGGACATGAACGAGAGGGAGTTCATCAAGTGGAGTCTGGCGTACACCATCCCATTGATTGCTTCGTTGGTCAGCGATATCCCGTCGGATCGCCTCTGGGTACAGCCCTCGCCCAACGTTGACCCACCCGGGTGGATTCTGGCCTGTTTGGTCAACGAGGAAAACAGAGTGGCATCCGTCCTCCGAAGGGAGCGGCCGGGAATACCCTCTAGATTTCAGATATTCGACCGGTGTCCCTCACTGGCCAGTAGCGCTGGTGCGGACCAACTTGGGCGGCTGAAAGAGGGCGACATCTCCGCTCGGGAACTGCTCTCCTACTGCAAGGCCGTCCGCGCGAGGACGAACCAGTACCTCGACAGTATCGATGACACGGATCTGAAGAGTATTCCCAAACGGCCCGACGGTTGTCAGGACCCTCTGCGTGAAGAGTTCGTCAAGTTGATCTGGATGCAGAACTTCGTCTTCGGCAAGCTCATGACGATAGCCCAGATAATCGCGGGGGAGAGTCGAAAGGTGGAGCGCCCTGACTTCGGCGCGTCAGACAGAGTCTGGGACAGCGTTCCCGGCTGAAGCAGCATCATCCGCGGCCATGCTCCCGGTGGGCCTATGCCCAGATATCCATCGGACGGCAGTTCGGAGTGTCGGAGTGGTCAGCACTACCAGGGCCATCTGGCGCCGAAGCGACTGCGCCAGGGACTCTGTGGTAGGATAGCGCAGGGGCGGATGCTTCACATTGCCCCGAGCAACACAGGAGGCATGATGCAGTACCCTCATCCGTGGGTGACCGTGT
>CP070816.1:820960-823778 GCA_020344235.1 Armatimonadota bacterium | reverse complement strand
TGCTTCTTCTACAGCTTTCTTGGTTTTTTTGACTCCCTTCTATCCTAATTCAATACCTTCTTTGTCTACCTTCTCCCCATAACCGCCGACCTCAGCGCCGTCACCCAGTTCGTCGGCTCCACCACCGCCCAGGCCGTCACCCAGGACGGCCTCCCGGTCGGCACGCTCCAGAGCTTCAGCATAGATGATAACGGCGTCCTGACAGGCGTCTACAGCAACGGCATGACCGAGTCACTCGCGCAGATCGCCCTCGCTGGCTTCACCAACCCCGCCGGTCTCTCCAAGCTCGGCGGCAACCTCTACACGACCTCGCCCAACTCCGGCGATCCGATCATCAAGCCCCCGAACGTCGGCGCCAACGGCGGCCTCGCCTCTGGCTTCCTGGAGATGTCCAACGTGGACCTCGCGCAGGAGTTCGCCGACCTCATCGTGACGCAGCGTTCGTTCCAGGCCAACTCCCGCGTCGTCACCACCGCGGACGAAATGCTCCAGGATGTCCTGACGCTAAAGAGATAGCCTGAGTGCCTTCGCCCCGCCATGCTCTGTGAAAGGAGACGCCTGTGATACAGGTCACGCGGCTCAACGGCCTCCCGCTCGTCATCAACGCGGAGCTAATAAAGTTTATAGAATCCACACCTGACACCCTGATCTCCCTCACCACCGGCGAGAAGATCATGGTCAAGGAACCGGTGGAGGTGGTGGCCAGCCTCGCGCTGCGATATCGTCACGAAGTCGAAGTCGCGCCGGACCCCGCCTAAGCGTCGGCGCTCGAACACCCACATGAACTCCAAAGACATGAGGTGCCGTCCCAGATCTCATGGACCTGACGACACTGCTAGGCCTTGCTCTCGCCTGGAGCGCGCTCGCCGTCTCCGTCGTTCTAGAAGGCGGCAGCCTCGGCGCGTTCATCAATATCCCGGCCGCGGTGATAGTATTTGGCGGCACCATCGGCGCGACTGTCGTCGGTCTCCCCTGGCGGCAGGCCAAGGCTGTCCCCCACGTTCTCATGCGCGCCTTCTTCGCGCGTCCCGTGGACAGCATCCAGGTCATGAACCTCTTCACCGATTTCATCCGCCGCGCCCGGCGTGACGGCATTCTCGGCCTCGAGGACGACATAAAGAATGTCTCCAACGAATTCCTCCGCACCGGCCTCCAGCTCGTCCTCGACGGCGCCTCCCAGGAGCTGCTCCGTGACATCCTCGACACCGAAGTGCGCGCCATGAGGGCCAGACATTCCATCGGACAGAGCATCTTCGGTAACCTCGGCGGCTTCGCCCCCACCCTCGGCATCGTAGGCACCGTCATGGGCCTCATCCACGCCCTCGGCTGCCTCGAACGCCCCGAGGACATGGGCCACCTGATAGCCTCCGCCTTCGTCGCCACCCTCTACGGCATCTCCATCGCCAATCTCATCTTCCTCCCCATCTGCAACAAGCTCAAGGCCAACAGCGACGAAGAGCTGGCCGCCTACAAGATCGCGGTCGAAGCCATCCTCGCCCTCCAGGCCGGCGAAACCCCGCGCGTCGCAACCACCCGCATGCGCTCCTACCTCCCGCCCCGCGCCCGGCAAGACCTCGACGCCAAATGAAAGGGCCCCTTCCTTCCCGTGAGCATAGATATCCCAGAGCAGGAGTCCGCGGGCGGCGACAACGAAGGCGCCGGCATGATGCGCTGGCTCCTCACCTATGCCGATATGATCACCCTCCTCATGGCCTTCTTCATAATGATGTACTCCATGTCCGTCATCAGCTCGGACAAGTTCAAGCGCGCCGCCTCCAGCCTCCGCGCCGAGTTCGGCCCTGCCGAGGCCCGCAGGAGCCTTACACAGGGCTCCGGCCTGCTGCCATATGCCCGCCCCGGCGACACCCTCACCGACCTCCCTGCCCTCGAAGAAGCCCTCCAGTTGGCCAAGGATCAGCTCGAGGAGTACATCAAGAAGAACGACCTACAGGACGTCATCCAGACCAGCCACGAGTCCCGCGGCCTCGTCATCACGCTCGTCAGCGACAACCTGCTCTTTCCCGTCGGCGCGGCCGAGCTGCGATCCCCGGCCCTCGTCATCCTCAATCGGATTGCCGGTCTCCTCCGCACCATGCCCAACCGCATCGTCATCGAGGGCCACACCTGCTCCCTCCCCATTAGCACCCCCCGCTATCCATCCAACTGGGAGCTCTCCGCCGCCCGCGCCTGTGCCGTCGTCCGCTATCTCATAGATCGCTGGCAGATAGACTCCCTCCGACTGGCCGCCACCGGCTACGCCGACAGCCGCCCCGTCGCCTCCAACGACGACGAAGAGGGCCGCTCTTTCAACCGCCGCGTCGAGGTCATCATCCTGCCCACCGCCAACCCGTCCGCCGGCGAGGAGCCGGCCGCGCCCGAAACGAGACCTCCCTCCCGCAGGTCCCCTCTGCTTCCAGACGCGCGCGCCCCAGCCAGTGACCCGCACGCGGATCTGCCAAATCCCCCTTTGGAGAACGCCCCATGAGGGTGGGATTCCCCTGCTCGGCGCGCGGCCGCGTGCTGCTCATAGCCCTGCCGGTGGTGCTACTCCTCGGCGGCGGAGCCGCCTATTTCTTCTTCTTCCTCCGCCCATCCCCGCCCAAGGCTCCCCCCCCCGAGGAAACCTTTGAGTACGAACTCACCGACCTCACCGTCAACCTCGCCGACCAAGACAAGCCCCACTACCTCAGCGCCTCCGTCGGCCTCGTCATAACGGGCCCGGAACCCGAGGAGACCGTCGAGCAGCACAAGGCCCAGATCTGCGACGCCGTCATCATGGCAATGACCCAGCACACCTACCAAGACCTGCTCTCGGCCG
>CP070816.1:817825-820860 GCA_020344235.1 Armatimonadota bacterium | reverse complement strand
CGAGGCTCCAGTCGGCATGGGCGCGTACGGGGACGGCGAAGCGCTGATTGAGCGCGTAGAAGCCGAGGATCGTGGCGGCGAGGACCAGATACTTGAGCCCCTTGAGCCACCGATCGGCGAGGCCGAAGCGCGGACGGCGGAGGGCGCGGAGCTTCGGGATGCGGCCGAGCAAGTCCTGAACTGTGCCCATCGGGCAGGTCCAGCCGCAGAAGACACGGCCGGCGACCACGCTGGAGATTGCGATGAAGCCGATGACCCAGGGCTGGAGCCAGGTGCCCGGGCAGACGCGCATGGGGCAATGCGTGCACGACATAAACGGGATGCCATAGGGACAGCGAAGCGCGCCAATGAAGAGCCACTCGCCGGTGAGGGCGAGGGCGCCGAGCTGGATGAGCTGCCGCGCGGGCGCGATGCGTGCGGCCCGTGTTGCCGCTTCACTCATGGACTGGGCTCCGCCAGGCTGATGGCAAGGGATTTCTCGCGTTCGTCGGCTTGGGAAAGCGCGGTGCCGGCCTTGTCGGCCCAGGTGGTATCTGGATACCCGGCAATGGTCTGCTCCCATGCCCTGCTCGCCAGGTCCGGCCGTCCGCGAAGGTGCTGGCAGAGGCCCAGCTTGTAGGAGGCTTCCGCCTGGAACGGGTTGGGCTTGCCGGCAGTCAGGACGAAGATCACCTTCAGGTACTCCTTGGAGGCGACGAGTGGAAGGCCGCAGTCAACAAGCTGCTCGGCCAGGTGGTGGCGCTTGATGAGTGTGGATGGGAGGTCGGGAGGAAGAGAGGGGGCTGGTCGGCCGGCGTCTGATGAGAAGGCGTCAGTCATGCCGACGGCGGCGAGCGCGCGGTTTGCCTGCGGCGCCCACGGAGTGTCAGGATAGTCAGCGAGAAGGCGACGCCACTGGCGGGCAGCCGCGTCGTTCTGCCCGATGCGGTAGGCGCAGACTCCCATGCGATATATCGCGTAGGCCTTATGTGGATTCTCCGCGTCCTGTGGGGTGTAGATATCGCAGAGGACCTTGGCATACTCCTGGAGCGCGTAGTCGAGGATGGCGTTCTCGAACAGGTCCTCCGCGTAGCTGAGACCTCGGTCGGTCTCTGTGGCGTAGCGTCGGAACGGCCGCCATTGGCCTTCGAACACGGAGCGCCGCCGCTGCAATACATCGGTCCCTGCGACCTTCAGCACCGCTTGCCATGCCTCGGCGCCGGCAGGAGCCATCTGCGCTTCGCGGGAATCCGGGTAGTCCTGGATCACGCGATTCCACTGCTGCATCGCAAGTTCTGGGCGGCCGAGCAGTGCTTGACACGTGCCGATGCGGAAGCGCGCCTCGGGCGCGCGGCGGCTGGCGGGGTATAGGTTGGTGATCTTAAGGTAGTCGCGTATCGCAAACTCGTAGAGGCCGGCCGCGGCGTCGGACTGAGCGCATAGAAACTGTCGCTCATCAGAAGGTGTGTCGGTGGTGATGTAGGGCTCTGCGGGCTCGGCAGCCGGGGCGGGCAGCTCTTTTCCGAGAAGCTCGAGCCCTTCCCGCGCGCGTTCTGCCCACTCGCTGTCCGGGTGGCGGATGACAGTCCTCTCCCACTGGGAGATGGCGAGATCGGATCGTCCGCGGCGGAGCGCGACGACTCCCAGCTCGAATTCGGCGCGCGCCTCTTGGTCAGAGGGGCCGAAGTAGTAGAGAATGTCTATCCATCGTCTGGTGGCCTCTTCCCAGTCCTCGTTGGCGGCCATCTCCTCGGCGAGGCGGATCTGGATGGGGACGGATTTGGGCGTCAGCTTCCCGGCGAAGGCGGTGTGGCAGCACGAGAAGAGGAAGAGCCCGGCGAACGCGGCGGACACGAGCGCCGGTTTCGTAGACGAGGTCATCACTGGTCTGTGCTCCTTCCTGGCGATGGCGCCGGGCCGGGGCGTTTCGTGGCGCGCATCTGAAACAGCGGCTGGTGAGACTTCGCCTGGGGTGAAAGCCGGTGGACGTAGCCGTGCTTGGTGCAGAGGTTCGACCCGAGCTCGCCCCGGAGATCTTGAATGTAGCGAGCGGCAAGGTCCGGGCTCTTACCATCTGCGAGCAGGGCGCAGCGCTGAGGGATGGCGCCGTGGCCCTCCTTCATGGCCGCCATGACTTCGACAGGGATGGGGATGATGTCCACCTTGCCTCTGATTTCCGGCACGGTGGTCATGCTGAGACGGGTGACGCTCGCATGGGCGCGGCCTTCGATGATGGGGGGGAACACTTTCCAGCCGCAATCATGAGCTTCGATGGCATTCTGGAGGTAGCCATCCCAGATCCCCGGCTCGACCACTTCATCGGCCGCTTCGAGGATGAACTGAACCACCTTGCCGGAGGGGCCGGAGGAGGTGGGTGCGTAGACGGTCTTCACCTCCGGCCGCTTCAGGTCCGCGAGGCCGCGGATGCCGGCCGGGTTGCCGGGGGAGACGATGATGACGTAGGGGTCGAGCGCGAAGACCGCGGGCTTGCCGGCGAGGCGGCCGCGCTGCTGGAGATCGGACCAGCCGGGGCCGGAGCGACCGACGAGGACGTCCACGCCGCGGGGGCGGGAGGCGAGCACGGAGATGAGGTGTTCAACGGGCGCGGAGGAGTACGTGATGCGGCAATCCGCGAGCTGCTCGAAGCGGTGGTTGAACTCGAGCAGGAAGTCGTAGTTGCCCCCGCAGGACCAGACGAGGAGCTCGGGGCGGCGCCCGCGAGAGGAGAGACCGCAGCCAACGAGGAGCGACGCGGCCGCGCCGCCGGCGGTCAGCCGTAGGAAGTCGCGTCGGGAGAGGCCCTCTTCCTGGCGCGCGTCGGGCGGTTTGTCATTCAGGCGCAGGCGCCACACGCGATTGCTCCTTTCGCGTAGAGGGGAGGCACGATGGCGTCGGCGCGACATTGAATGCAGCCCCGGAACTGCGGGATCCAGCGCTCGCAGCGGGCGCGGAGTTGTTCCAGCTCGTCGGAGGTGGGCGCTCGCCGGTCGCGCATCCGACCACGGGGGAGGAGGGGCATGATGTTGTGGCGGTGGGCTCCGATGACGGCGGCTCGT
>CP070816.1:809348-817725 GCA_020344235.1 Armatimonadota bacterium | reverse complement strand
TGCTGGCAGTCGTAGGGTACGATCCAGACGGTTCGCTGTGTCAACGGAGTGGTCTTTGCATACAGGATGCCGATTCCCAGAGCGACGAGGCCGAGGAACACCCAGAGCAGGCGTCGCATAGCTCTTCGCCTCCCGGAGGCGTTGTGTTTCGCCGATGTCTTGCCATGCATGTGGGTGCGATTCCAAGCGTGGGCCGGGGTTTCCTGCTTTGCGGGGAGGGAAGGATGTGCAGGGGATGGACCCTTGTCGCAAAGACGATCAAGAGGGTGGGGTGATTTCGGAGAGATAGTGGTGGCCGTAAGCGCAGGCCTGGGTGATGTGGTAGGCGGCTTTCCAGGCGGAGCCCTTGGCGGTATCGCGGGGTGTGCCGTCCTCTTCGGCGGAGGCGTGCCACTCGCCATGCTCGGGGTCGTGGAGGTGGCGCAGGCAGAAGTCCCAGACGCCTTGGAAGGCGTCCCAGTAGCGACGATCCTCGAAGACGAGGTAGGCCAGTAGGAAGGCGACGAGGGCCTCGGTCTGGACCCACCAGATTTTCTCTCGCTGGGTGGCGGGCTGGTCGAGGGGGCCGTGGGAGAAGACGCCGCCGTGGGTGGTGTCGAGTCCGAAGCGGAGGACGTAGTTGAGGAAGTCGTGGGCGGTGTCGCGATAGGCGGGGACGTCGTCGGTGCGGTGGACGCGAAGGAGAAGCCAGGCGGCCTCGAGGTTGTGGCCATAGTTGACGAGGTTGCGGCTGAGCTGGACGTCGTGGGTCCAGTCTGGGCGGAACTTCTCGAGGCCGCAGCGGCGCTCGGGATCGGCCATGTGGGTGACGATGAGGTCGCAGATGGCGCGGATGCGGGGCGAGTAGCGAGCTTTGCTTGTGACTTCGCTGAGGGCGAGGAGCGCCTCGAGGGCGTGGAGGTGGGTCCCCATGGTGTGGGTAAGGTCGGCGGGCTTCCAGGCGCGGTTGGAGGTCTCTATGACGCCTTCGTGCTCGGCGTCCCAGAGGTAGTTCTCGGCGAGGCTCCAGGTGTGAGTGGCGGCGGCGAGGGCGCGGTCGTCATGTGCGATGCGGCCGTATTCGGCTAAGGCATAGGCGGCGAAGGCGTGTCCGTACATGCGCTTGGATGAATCGCGGGGCGCGCCGCCGCTGGTGACTGAGTGGAACCAGCCGTCGTATTGGATGTCGCGAAAGTAGCGGAGGAAGAAGAGGACGCCCTGGTCGGCGGCGGTGAGCCACTCCTGGGGGCCGCCGAGGGCGGCGCCGGTGGCGAAGCTGTAGATCATGCGGGTCTGCATGACGAGGAACTTCTGGGAGAGATCGGTGACGGAGCCGTCGCGAGCCAGGTGGGTGATGAAGCCGCCTCGCTCGCGATCTATGCTGTGGCGCTCCCAGAAAGGCAGGATTTGGGTTAAGAGGTGACCCTTGAGATCGGGGACTTGGCCCTCACTCGCAGTGCCCATGGGCTCCCGCCTCGCCTAGCAGTTCGGTGGGAACGATTCGCCGGTTAGGCGGGGGGTCCTGCGTGTGAGGAGGAGGTTGTGGTGTCGGGACCGGAAATAGCTGGCGGGGCGGAGGAGACCGCAGGTTCTGTCAGGGAAGGAGTCAGTCGGATGGAGATCGAGCTTGGGTGTTTCACACGACCGTGGGGGAGGTTCTCGTTGGAGGAGGCCTTGAGCGGGGTTGCTGGTGCGGGGTTCGAGAGGGTGGGGCTGACGGCGCTGGGGGAAGGGCCGGTATTCTCGGCCGACTCGACCGAGGAGGAGGTCGCGGGGCTGAAGGCGCGCGTGGAGGGGCACGGGCTGGCCGCGCAGGTTGCCTTCGGGAACCCCGATCTTTTGCTGGGGGTGGAGGAGGCGGCGTCGCGGTTTCGGGGAGAGATCGAGCGTGCGGGATGGCTGGGAATGCAATACATGGTGCTGTTGGGGACGGAAGAGGAGCGGTTCCACGGGAAGTGGCTCACAGCGGTCGAGCAATGTCTCGACTTTGCGCGAGAGCAAGGGGTGGTGCTGCTGCTGAAGCCGCACGGGGGGATGAGCGCGCTGGGGGAGGACTTGCTGCGCGCGGCGGCGCGCCTGCCCCACCCGAACTTCGGTATCTGCTATGACCCGGGCAACATTCACTACTACACAGGGCAGCGCGCCGAGGAGGACTTGCCGAAGGTGGCCGAGCAGGTGCGCGCGATGTGCATCAAGGACGAGCGGGGAGGGAAGCACGGCGAAGTGGAGATCACGCCGGGGACGGGGGTGGTGGACTTCGCGCGTATCTTCTCGATCCTCGATGGAGCCGGCTTCGCGGGGCCGTGCTGGGTGGAATGCGTAGGTGGGGAGAGCTTAGAAGAGATCAACGCGGAGGCGAAGAAAGCTTTCCGGTTCGTCATCGAACTAGCGGCGCGGACTTAGAACGCGAGGGGCCGTACTTGCGGCGTTCTTGGAGTTGTGAAGGCGAGGGGGCTGACGTCGTCAAGCGATGGTCAGGGTGGCAGCCTCGAAACCGGACGCTCTGTCGGTACGTATGGTGTAGTAGGAATCCGGCTTGGCGCCGGTTGCCGGGCGGGGAACGGAGAGGAGGGAGTTCGATGACTAACCGGTATGCTCGAAGGGCGCGCGCTACATTCGTCGTACTGCTGGGGCTTATGGCTTCGCCCGCGATGGCGGAGTGGTGGAGCGGGGCCGGGTGGGAGGCAGTGTTCTGGGCCCCGCCGGTTCCGCCGCGGGCTCATTACACTATTGACTACCGAATAGACGCGGACAAGGGAGTGCTGGCCGGCACGGAAGTCATCCGGCTTGAGAACAATGCGAAGCCGGCGATGAGAAGGCTGGCGCTGGCATGGCGCGCGGGCCTCTGCGAGAGTGTGAAGATCCGTGTCGGGGGACAGGAGATGGCGGCCCTTGGCGCGCCGCGCCGGCAGGGGATGCTTACCTCCGTCGTGTTCGAGCTTCCGGAAGCACTCGATCCGGGCGATACGGTGGAGGTGCAGGTAGCATTCAGCGCAGAGTTTCCCATTGGCAAGCTGCTCGATGTGCGGAGGGCAGTTCCTCTCGTCTACTGGCATCCGCGCTTGTACTGGGGATTCCCGAGTCATGACGACTTCGCGGTAAAGGTGGAGGCACCGCCGGAGTGGGCGCTGCTTACGAGCGGGCGACTGAACGACGAAACGGGCTACTATGAGGCCGAGGGAGTCCGGTTGTTCGGGCTGGCTGTGGGGAAAGGGCTTGGGATCAAGGAGGCATCCTCCGGGGAGGTGGTGGTGAAGTGTATGCATACGGAGAAGGGGGCCGAGTGTGCGGACCTGGTGCTGGAGACGGCGGTTGACGCGATAGGGTTCTACCGGGAGCGCTTCGGGTTCTACCCATACCGGAGCCTGGCGATAATACCGGGTTCCCAGAGTCCGGGAGATGGCTGGCCCATCGCCACTGGTATGGTCGGGGTGCACGGACAGGAGCGGATGGCAGAGGCGGACCCGGATGACTTCAGGTGGATCACGGCGCATGAGATCGGGCATCAGTACTGGATTGAGTACGTGATGGCGAGGGAGATCCCGACGTGGCTCCCCGACCACCATCTGGGTGCGCTGATGATCGGGCTGGGGTTATATGCGGACAGAGAGTACACGCGGGCGAGGGGGCTGGAGAAGAATCACGGCGAGCGGTTCGAGCGGTATGCGGAGGCGCTGCGGGAGGGAAAGGACGCCACGGTGGTGCGGCCTCCGGAGCAGTTGGAGGAGCTGATGCAGGGGGACGCGTGGTTCGCCAACAACATCGTGGTTCACGCGAAGGGCTACGCGATCATCAGCGCGCTGGAGGAACTGCTGGGGGAGGAGGCCTTCGACCAGATCTATCGGGCGTGTCTCGCAAAGTTCGGAGGGCGGCGAATGGGGTGGCCTGAGTTTCAGGCGGCGTGCGAGGAGGAGAGCGGGCAAGACCTGAGCTGGTTCTTCGATCAGTGGGTGCGGTCGAATCGCTTCCCGGCCTATGAGATCGCTTCGCACGAGTGCGTGCGGGAGGGCGACGGGTACTTGACGCGGATTGAAGTCAAGGCTCTGGGCAGCTTGGAGACGCCTGTCACCGTCGCGGTCTCCTTCGAGGATGGGACGAGCGAGCTTCGGAGGATCGACCGCATGCTTCCGGTGCAGAGCCTGGAGTTCAGGAGTGGAGCGCGAGTGAGGAGTGTTGAGCTTGACCCGGAAGGAGAGTTGGCGCTGGTCGGGAGGCCGATCCCGCTGGGCAGAGGGGACATCGCCAGGCGGATTGATGAACTGCGGTCGGTCGGAGCGGGCGATCGCGCCAAGGAGCTGCTTCGCGCCGCCGATGAGGCCGGCCTGACATCGGCACGAGCGTGGCTGAAGCTTGGCCTGTGCTTGTACGACGGAGCGTACTATGAGGACTCGCTGAAGGCCTTCGGTCGGATGGCGGATCTGCCGAGTGCTTCCAGCTCGTACATCTCACTGGCTCATGTGTGGGAAGGGCAAGTGCTCGATCTGCTGGGACGGCGGGAGGAAGCACTGGCGGCCTACCGGAAGGCGCTGGAGGGAGCGGAGGGGCTATCTATGAGGCACGATCAGTACGGGCTGGAGATCAACCGGGAACGGATCGAAGAGCGCCTGGAGGCGCCGTTTGTGCGCGAGTGATGTGGCTGCCTGAGCGGCCGGGGGCTGGAGGGCTGGGGCTGTCCTCTTTTCTTGCCGAGTATTGCCGGCAATGGGCGACAGGCGGAGTGCCGCTGATGTGGAAATGATGATATGAGGGAAGGGCGGTAGTGCCATTGCTCGCCTGCGGCGGTCTGTGGCGTGCCAGGAGGTGATAGGCAGCATGGCTCTGAACAAGGTCGGGGATTACACCATCACCCGCGAGCTGGGCCAGGGGGGAATGGGTAAGGTCTGCCAGGCCGTGTCGGAGAGCGGTGAGCAGGTGGCGGTCAAGACTGTCATCTGGCCCGAGGGCCTGGATGCCCGCGCGCGGTGGGAAACTGTCGAACGGTTCCAGCGGGAGGCGCGCGCGACCCGATCCCTCGACCACCCGAACATCTGCCGGGTTCTGGACATTGGGGCGGACGAGAGCACGTTCTTCATTGTCATGGAGTTCCTCGACGGGGAGACCGTCGCGGAGCTGATAGCTGGTTCCGGAGCGCTGGGCGCGGAGCGGGCCGTGGAGATCATGCTCAGCGTTTGCGATGCGCTCGCGTATGCTCACGAGCGGGGGGTCATTCACCGCGATATCAAGCCCGACAACATCATGGTCTTGCGCGACGGGAAGATCAAGCTCATGGACTTCGGGCTGGCCTCCATTGCTTACGAAACAAGTGTTACGCAGACCGGCACGACCATGGGGACCTACTTCTACATGTCCCCCGAGCAAGCGCGGGGAGAGAAGGTTGATGCGAGGTCCGACATTTTCTCCCTTGGCGCTACTTTCTACGAGATGTTGACGGGCCGCCGACCCTTTGAGGGCGAATCGCCGGGCCTCATTCTGAACGAGATTCTGACGAAGGAGCCGGAGATTCCGACAGGCCTGCCACCTCACCTCGCCCGGACGCTCCGGAAGTGTCTGCGCAAAGGCCCCGCTTACCGTTGCCAGAACGTCGGCGAGATCGTTGACATGCTGCGGATGACAGGGAGCGCCCCCGCGGCCGGGGGCACGATGGTGCTGCCGGGAAAGCGGCCGGCCTCTGGGCCGGAGGGCGCCGGGGGATCAGGCACTCGGCCGACGATTTCTCCTGCTCAATCTCGGCCCTCCGCTGCTCGCCCGACAGGGGCCGCGGCCGGGCGGAGCGCCTCGGGGTTCCGCTGCTCTAAGTGCTCGGAGCTGGTTGCCGCCAACGCTCCTTCTTGCTGGCGATGCGGAACGCCCAATCCTGCGATCGCGCAGCGCAAGTCGTCTCAGGAGTCGCGGACGGCGATCCAGAGCGCTCTCCAGGACTTGCAGCGGAAGAGAAAGAAGCGGGGCTGGTTCGGGCGGCGGAGGTGACCCTGGGCGCGTCAGGGCATCGCCCGTTTGCGGGCGGGGGAATGACTTCGGGGGGACGCAGCAGCGGGCGGTCCGAGGCTCAAGCGGCGCGCTGAGCGTGAGGAGCGACGTCGAGCGGAAGTGAGAAAGAGAAGCGGGCCCCTTCTCCGGGCTCGCTCTCGACCCAGATGTCGCCGCCGTGGGCGTCCACTGCGAGCTTGCAGAACGCGAGCCCGAGCCCGACTGACATTTTCCTTCCGGAGGTCCTCCTCGAGCCCGCCTGAAAGAACTTGTCGAAGATGCGGGCTTGGTGCTCCGGCGGTATGCCGGGCCCTTCGTCTTGTACGCTCACCACAACGGAGTCGGAGTCGCGGCTGAGCGCCCCCGAGATGGTGAGCTTGCTGCCCGTGGGGGACAGCTCTGCGGCGTTGCCCGCGAGGTTAATGATTATCCGGCGGAAGAGATCACGGCTGGCGGGCGGACGCGGCAGGTCGGGAGGGCATGTGATCTCGGGAACCATTTCCTTTTCGGCGAGCTTGCAGCTAATGAGCGAGAGCGCCTCTTCGCACTCGGCTCTGATGTCGAGCGGCTCGCGCTCCATCTGGATTTCGCTGGCTTCCATCTTTGCCACATCCAGAATCCCCGCGATGAGAACAGAGAGCCACTTGGCAGCGCCGAGCGCGAACTGTACGTATTCCCTCTGGTCATCCACCAGGTTCTCCGTCTCGAGCAGTTGCAGAAAGCCGAGAATGCTCGTGAGCGGCCCCTTCAAGTCGTGGGTTATCATGTCTGACAGGTCGCGCATAAGCTGGCTGCGGCGCTCGGCTTCGCAGAGTTCACTGCCGATGATGGCGAGCGCGGCGCGGTTGGCAAAGAGGGTAAGCCGGTCGAGGTCGCGCTCCGAGAAGCCGGCCCTGCCGCCTCTGCTTTCCACCTGAATCAGTCCGACCGTCTCTTCGCCCGTCCACAAGGGGGCGCACAGGCTTGACCTGATGCCGGCCGCCAACACGCTCTTGGAGTCCTGGAACTCGGCGGGGACATCCTGAAAGAGCAGGGATCTTCCCTCTCGCAGCACGCGATTCGCCACGGACATGCTGACCGGCAGCTCTTCTTCGACGCGGCCCTCCTCGCCTCTCACCCGGGCGACCTGCCTTCTCGGCTGCAGAGTCTTCTTGTCGACCAGCAGCAGGATGACGTGGGTGGCAGCGGGGAAAGCCGTCAGCACCGAGTCGAGGACAGCGTCGAGCATCTCCTCGGGGTCGAAAGCGAGACTGATGCCCTGCTCGAGCTGATAGCCGACTGAGAGATCGTCGGGGCTCTCGAGCTGCTGCTGCCGCGAGGCAGTCAAGTCGCCGAGAGTGCGAGCGGCAACAACGGTGTGCTCCGGGATGGCGGGTTGAGGTTCCTCGACCACCTCGATCCGGAGGACCGTCTGGCCGATCAGGATCAGGTCCCCGGAGGCCAAGTGGGCGCCGGGGCCGCCGGGCTCCAGCTCAGTCCGATTCCCGTCCTTCTCGACGACCGATCCATTTGTGCTCCCAAGATCGCGGTAGGTCCACCGATCGCCGGCGAGGGTGATCTGTCCGTGGTGGTGGGAGACGTAGGGATCTGATAGCTGGAGGTAGCTGTCAGGGGCGGAACCGAGAGACAGAGTGTGCTCGCTAAACTCAATGAGCTTTCCTTTGTCTGGGCCTTCCAGCACAGTAAGACGCAGCATGTTGACACTTCCCCCAGTCTCCGAGGGCGGAAACCCTCGGTGGAAGGCGCGTCGCGGTACCAGCTTCGATGGTCCGATTCGGCTCCGCGGAAGCCGGGTCCTGCCAGCTTACGATGCATGTACAGTGTGTTTGGTGGGCACTTGGCGTTCTGCCGCTCGCCGCGCGGTCGCACAAACTGATGATGAAGGGTAGGCCGCGCGAACGGCCGGGGGTGCGACTTTCGCGGGGATCGGGGGTTGGGTGAAGGCCGCTGGAGGGTGTTGGAGAGTGTGTGAGATCGTAACGATCAGGGAGGAAACGGACGGCAGCCGGTTGCCCTCCCCAACTCAGCACAGGTGGTTGAGGGGTCATCTGGCTCTGAAGCCGTTCTGGGCTTGCTCAGGGGGGTTCGCGTGGGCCGTCCGAGTCAGGCCTGTTCGAGATGGGGGGCGTGTGCCAGGGGCGCCTTACAGCGGTATCTGGGAGTATTCCGGCCTGTTCAGGAAGAGAAGCTGCTGGCAGGAAGGTAGATCTAGGCAAGGATAGAAGACCAACTATGGGGGGGCTGCTTGGCAAGCGGATCCCGGCCGGTGAGAGCACCGGGTAGCACGGCGGCGAGCGCAGGAACCGTGAAGAGAGTCGGTCGGATCTAGTTTATCCGTCATTAGTTTCTCGATCTTCACGGCTGCAAGGGCCAGATGGTCCGTCGGACCGGGCCCAACCCGCCGGTGTGACCGGGCCGGGGCGCGCCGAGG
>CP070816.1:804559-809248 GCA_020344235.1 Armatimonadota bacterium | reverse complement strand
CTTTCCCCGCTCCTTCCGACGATCTTCGACGTGGCGGAGGGCGGGCAGACCGCCAAGGCAGCCCAGGTCGTATTCGCCACCTCCGACTTCCTCAGCTATCATTGGAGGCTCGATGAAGGGGACCGGGAGGCAACGGCCTCGGCCTTTCGGGATGGCGCCCCCGTTGCGGTCATTGACGCGAAGCTGCAGGAACGCCTCTTCTCCGATCGTGACCCTTTGGGCCGCACCCTGAGCGTCGCTGGTAAGAAGTTCACCCTAATGGCCGTCTCCTCCGGTCACTACTACCACCCCAACGGGATAGTCTGGCTGCCGCTGCCCTACTATCACGACCTGAAGCACCGGCGCGTCCGTGACTCGCAGGCCGAGTTCTACCTCGAGAAGACCTGCCTCCGAGGCCGCCCCCATGACGAGCGCCAGTACGTGGCCGCAATGGCTCAGCTCCGGGACGCTCTCCTGCCCATGCTCCCGGAGCAGTACCGCAAGGGCATCTGGCTGAGCGAGCACATCCCCATCAGCCTGAGAGAGTTCCTCTTCCAGCACAAGGCGGCTGCCGCGCGAGGCGCAGTGGGCGCGCTGGCCGTGCTGCTCGTCGCGCTGATCGGACTCACCAACATGCTGCTGGTGTCCGTCAACGACCAGACCCGGGAGATCGGCGTCCGCCGAGCCCTCGGAGCGCGGCGACCTGATATCCTTCTGCACTTCCTCTCTGAGGGCGTCTGGCTGAGCGCCGCGGGCGCCGCCGCGGGACTCGTCACTGGAGCCCTCATCTGTTGGGCCACCAGAACCTGGGCGGGCCTGCCCATATCGGTCTCCATCTTCTGGGCCGCCGCGGGGGCCGTTGCCACGGTTCTCGCCGGAGCCGCCGTCTCGTTCATCCCGGCCTTCATCGGCGCACACGTCCATCCCGTCGAAGCGCTCCGATACGAATGAGAGGACAATGCGGATGACGGCCGATGTGACGATCAGACTCGCACCATCGGAAGCGGAGGGAGAGCATGGCTGATACACTCAAGACTTGCCGTAAGCGCGGAGCCCGCCTCAGATTGGCCTTCGCGTGGTTGAGCCTGTTGATTCTCAGTGTAGCGGTCGTTCTCGGTGTCGGCTGCGGACAGAAGGCCGGGCCGACGTCTGGCGACGCTGGCGTGGACACGGAGGGCGTAGTGCTCCCCGAGTGGGCTCCGGAACATCCATCAGCGGCTTTTCTGCGCGCGGCTAAGGTGCTGAAGCCCTTGCCGGTGGGTGAGGCCAGCGATCCAATCAGCGCCGCGCGAGCGGCCGCCAATCACCTGGTCTATGCGGCAGCATACGAGGTTTTCGGGACCCTCAGTGATGAGCAGATGGAGCATCTCCTTGCGGCAAAGGAGATCAGGATTCCGGTGAAGACCATGTCAGACAGGCAGCGGGCCACGGTCGACAACTGGTTCGAAGCCGGGCGGGAAGCAGAGCGCATAATGGGGGGCTCGCCTGCCGTGGGCGCTTCCCCCGATCGGCTGGTCTTGCTCTACAGGCAAGGGGCTGAGAAGGACCTCTCCAACGCCGCTCTTCGCTTCCGCATCAGTGGGCACGCTGTCAACATAGGATTCGCGGTGAGACGGCCGGACGGCAGCGAGTTCACAGGGGGTAACACCACCTTCGCCACAATCTAGCAAGGAGCAGGCCGTCGCGATGCGGGACACGTTCGCCTCTGCGTGGCTATCAATTACACGCCACCGGCTGCGCTCGCTGCTGGCGATGGCGGGGGTGGCCGTGGGGGTCTGCGCGCTCACCTCCATCATGTCGGTTGAGAAGTCATGGCGCAAGGCGGTGGCAGACTTCTTCGCGCCCATGGACTTGCAAACGGTACGGGTTGCTGTTCCGGGGCATCCGGCATTCGACGATTGGCGCCAGCGCGGGTTCTCGAAGCCAGCACTCGAACCCGAAGACGTGGAAGCGATCCTCGACCACTGCCCCGCGGTCGACTCGGCCACTTTTGTGGTAACGTGGGCGCAGATGGGGGCGGAAACCGAGGACTCCTTCCTACGCCTGACGGTGCGGATGGTGGACGCTGACTTCGTGAAGTCGCTTCCGGACGATGTCCGCGAAGGACGGCTCTTCACCGGCGAGGAGACGGCCGCGAGGGCCGCCGTGTGCGTGCTGTCCGGCGAGGCCCGGCTCTGGCTGTTCGGCACGGAAGAGGCGGCTGTAGGACGGCGGGTCCGCCTTGGCGGGCACGCCTTCGAGGTTGTCGGGGTGATCGCGGGAGACCGGCATCCCAGGATCCACCCACGCGCCGTCTACGTGCCCTCTACTTGGTCACGCGTCCTGAGACCCGAGCACGGGTGGCGCGAGCCCAAAACAGAGATCTTCGCTCGGACTCGAAGTCCAAGGAGCGCCGCGTCGCAGATAGAGGAGCTGATGCGGCTTCGCGTCGGAGGGGACGTCCCCCGCGGCTTCACGGAGTCCCTATGGCAAGTTCGGGAGGCAGCACTGAACGCGCGCACTCGCGCCACCCTGTACAGCGGACTCGCCGGTCTGTGCGCTCTGCTGGCCGCTGGCATAGGCATCGCCGCGCTGCTGTTTGTGTCGGTCTCAGAGCGATCGCGTGAGATCGGCGTTCACCGCGCGCTCGGAGCTTCCCAGAGACATGTCTACGGAGAGTACCTGGCGGCCTCCATCATCCTCTCCTCGGGCGGGGCATTGCTGGGAGCGCTTGGAGGCATACCGGCGGCCGCCGCGGGGGCTTTCACGACGCGCTGGCAGCCCGTGCTTGACCCGCTGACAAAGCAGACACTCATGCAGGGGGCAGCAGACGTGCCTAACATCTCCGACATCACGCTCGCGGTGTCGTGGGAGGCCGTTGCGATTGCCGTTGTCCTCGCCCTGGTGACAGGCGCTACAGCGGCGCTCGCGCCGGCCTCTGAGGCGGCCGCCGTGGACCCGGCGCTCGCGATCGGCCTGCGCGCCGGGACGCGCCGGGGGACACGCAAGATCCTGACCTGCCTCCAGGTGGCCTTCGGCGTGTTGGTGCTGGTGGTGCTGACATCTTACTTCCGCGTGCTCCAGAGCGAAGAGACGGCCGAGGCCCGGCACCTGCTCGGCCAGGATCGGGTGTCAGCGACCGCCGACCCTGTAGCGGCTTTACGCGAGCCCGTGGATCGCGCGTATGAGGACGGGTGTCGGGAGGCTCTTTGCCGAGCTCTGTCGTCGCCTGCCAACTTGGCACACCTGGGGGAGAGCACACCGCTGCTGAGCGCAGTAGCTCCCCACCTCAGTCTGGTGCTCTCGGTGTCGGGAGGGGGGCAGGTGATAGATCAAGCGCGCGTAGTCTTCACCAGTGCTGAGTGGTTCGAGTATAGCCCCCAACTGGTGGGGGATGATCTTCGCCGCGCTGTCCGCGCGTTCCGCGCAGGCGAGGCAGCGGCCATCATCGGTCTGGATACCAAGGAGCATCTCTTCGGCGATGACGACCCCGTAGGTACGACAGTGGACATCGCGGGAAGGCCGTTCACAGTTGTCGCGGTTGAGCCTCCGCCGGGATCATTCGAATGGGGCAGCGCACTTGTGCCCGTCGCTTTCCATACTCAGCTCAAGCACCGTGCTGTTGCCAGGGACCTTGTCAGCAGGTATGAAGCGCCACGCGTATACGCCCGGCCTCTCGACTCCCGGCAGTATCTGCCAGCACTGACTCAGCTTCGAGATGCCCTCCTGCCGCTGTTGCCGGAGGAGTACCGTAAGGGCATCAAGTTCAGCGAGGAGATACCTGAGACCACCAAGCAGTTCATCTTCCAGCACAAGGCCGTGGCAGTGCGCGGCGCGGTGGGGGCGCTGGCCGTCTTGCTCGTTGCTCTCATTGGGCTGGCGAACATGCTGCTGGTCTCTGTTCACGAGCAGGTGACGGAGATCGGTGTGCGCCGGGCCTTCGGGGCACAGCGGGCCGATGTGGTCCTGCACTTCCTTTCCGAAGGGGTGCTGCTGAGCGCGCTCGGCGCGGCCGCTGGCCTCGCCGTCGCAGGCCTGATCTGCTGGGCCACGCGGAATTGGGGAGGTCTGCCCATCTCCGTCTCGGCCTTCTGGGCCGCCGCGGGGGCCGTTGCCACAGTTCTCGCCGGAGCCGCCGTCTCGCTCATCCCGGCCTTCATCGGCGCACACGTTCATCCCGTCGAAGCGCTCCGCTACGAATGAGAGGACCCTGCGGATGACGGCGGATGTGACCATCAGACTCGAACCGTCTGACACAGAGGAGCAAGCAGATGCCTGACAGCGCGACGACCTCTTATGGGCATGCATGGCTTGTCGGCCCGGCCTCGCGGTGGTGCAGCCTCCTGCTTCTCACCATCGCGCTGGACCTCGCGCCCGGCTGCGGCCAGCCCCAGGCGCAGCAGGGACCGGCTGAGAGGCCGGCACAGACGGCCGACGTGCCGCTGCCCGACTGGGCTCCGAAGAACCCCTCACCGGAGTTCCTCCGGGCGTTAAGTGTGCTCAAGCCGATCCCGCTCGAGGAGTTGACGCGGGGCGGAGGCAGCGGTCCGGCGGCGGAGGCGCAGGCGCTGCGACATCGTCTGATGTGGCCTGCAGCCTATGAGTTCTTCGGAACGCTGAGCGACGAGCAGATCCAGCGGTTCTTGAGCAGTAGGGAGGAGGAGAAGAAGATCCTGATCCCGATGCAGTCCCTGACGCCGAAGCAGCGGCGCGCGTTCGACACCTGGGTCG
>CP070816.1:800152-804459 GCA_020344235.1 Armatimonadota bacterium | reverse complement strand
TGTACCGCTGGTCGGCGTAGACGTCGGCGGACCAGTCGAAGAGGAGATCCTCCGGTGCTATCGAGACGGTCCACGGGCGGTTGGCCTGGATGTTGGCGTGGTGGTACGCCCGCGGGCGCCGCAGCGAGGCGGTCTCGGCCTGCGACTTCGACACCCCGTTGGCCTGCATGGTCATGGAGGCGGCGACCTGGGAGACCTGGACGCCGAGCCGCTGCTGCATCTCCTGGGTGTCCTCGACCATCGCCGCCTCGGCGAGGGCTGCCTCGGCCCGCTCGGGGATGCCCCCGTGGGGGAGGTCGAAGCCGTGCCCGAGAATGCCCCATCCGTAGACGCCGCAGTTGGCGATGGCGAAGCGGGCCTCCTTCTGGAAGCCGGTCACCTGCAGGTTGCGGTTGAGCAGGGCCTCGAGCTGGATGGCGCCGGGGTAGTACGCCTGGTCCTCGGGCTCGCACCGGGCCCGGAAGCGCCGGGGGTAGAGCCGCTGGATGCTCGACTTGAAGTACGGGCTGAAGATGTTGATCGGCACACGGGTGGGCGGGGTGCCGGGGCGATGGGCTCGCCCCATGCGACGGCCGGGGATCTCGGGCCGCCCCTCGAGGTAGGAGATGTTCTGCCAGCCCTCGATGATCGACTCGGCGTGGAACCGCTGTGCGAGACGGATCTCGCGGAACATGTCCTGGAGCCGGTCGTTACTTACCCTTGGCCTTGGCATTCGACTTCTTCCCTCCCCGGCCCTTCTTGGCGGGCTTCGGCTCCTCGGCGGCCGTCTCCTTGTCGAAGGGGACGACCGTCTTCTGCTGTGCGAGAAGCTCCTCGGCCATGTTGTTCAGCAGCCGACTCCGCTCGAGGGGGTCGTCCGCCGTCATGAGGATGCGGTAGAAGCGGCCCTGGTTCTTGCAGTCGCCGCACTCGCCGACGTGCTTCAGGAACTCGGGCTCGGGGTACATCTGGCCGGATCCCTGGCACGGCCAGCGGTTGAGGTTGAGTCGTACCTGCAGCTCTTCGGGAGAGACCACCATCAGCGACCTGCCTTCATTCTGGCCTGCTCCGCGATCTTCTGGCGGCAGCGACGGTTCCGGGCGCAGGCGTGGAGAGGTGTGATCACCTTCCTCCCATCCGGACCTTTCGACACCTGGGTGCCGACGTGCCTCGCTGTGCTATCGACGCTTCCGCAGGCGTCGCAGGTGAAACTCACCCGACCGGCCCTCCCTGTCGACGGAGCTGCTCGGACGCCTGCTTGATCGCAGGGCCGACGACGGCGCCCATGTCGGTGTCCATGTCCTTCGGCCCGGAGGGGATGTTCGGCGGGGGGCCCATGAGAGGAGCGATGTCACGCATCTGCATGAAGGCCGAGAGGAGGGAGTCCCAGAGATCCTGTGGCTTCTTCGGCACGGGGAAGCGGAACTCCTTCTCCCGCGGCTCCTTTCGGTAGAGGACGATGCAGAGCATCCACTCGTTGCCGAACTTGCCGAAGGTGATCCGGACGATCTTCTCGACGCCGGACTTCCACATCTCGCCGATGATGGAGCCCTCGAGTCCCTCGGGGATCTCGCCAGGCACCACCCAGGGGGGTCCTTGACCGTTCATGTGCGCAGCCTCCTTTTCTGGCCCGAGAGCATACCCGGATGGCACGGGCTTTGTCCAGCGGAAATCGTTGCAGGTGTCGGGTCTGGATGGTAGGGTCGGCGAAGCTAGACCCTAGATGGAGTGCCTAATGGCACACACCGACACACAGAGAGACGCGGCCATACCCACCGGGCACTCCATCCGCTCACGGGTCTAGCTAGGTCGCGTCTCTCTCTTTACGTGGGGGGTCTCCGTGGACCCGACGACGATCTATCGCATCCGGAAGTGGGAAGAGGTCTTCGAGAACCACCGTACCAGTCCACTGCGGAAGCTCCGCTGGGTCCCTGTGCCGAACGACCTGAACGGCGACGGCTACACGGAACTGGTGGACCACGAGCAGGGTGCGGCCCACTACGGGGTGTGGATCGCCACGGTCTGCATCGCCAGCCGGTGCCACCCGAGGGGGGTCCTGGTGCGCAAGCATCAGGAGCCGCATCGACCCGCATCGATCGCTCGCATCGCTCGCCTTCCGAACGATGTGGTCACCGATGCGTGGAACCGCTTCGTAAGTATAGGCTGGCTGGAGCCTTTGGACGAGGCGCAGTTTCTTGCGCTGGCTGCGCAGGAACCTTGCCTAGAAGGGAAGGAAGGGAAGGGAAGAGAACATCCCCCCTATAGTCCCCCCAGGGGGGCCGTCGTGGCGATCTACGAGGCCTACCCGAGGAAGGTCGGAAGGGGGGCTGCCCTGAAGGCGATCGAGCGGGCCCTGTTCCGGATCGCCAAGGACCCGCCCGACGGGCAGGAGCCCCATGTCTGGCTGCTGCTTCGCACGAAGAAGTACGCCGCCTCCAAGCGAGCCCAGAAGCCTGCCGCCGGGGAAAGGGACTATCGTCCCCATCCGGCGACGTGGTACAACCAGGAGAGGTACGACGATGACGAGAAGGAGTGGGGGGGCGCGGCGTAGGGCCGAGAGGGAAGACACCCCGGTCGAGCTGACACCCGAGCAGCAGAAGGCCGAGACCCTCTGCAAGCGGGCGGTCGAGATCGACCCCGTGCAGGGCAAGATGGTCGTGGAGGACTTCCGGCGGGGCAACCTGACGCTCGGCACCCATACGTGGCGCCAGCGTCTCGACCAGCTGGTGCTGGACTGCCTCGACCTCGAGGACGGAAAGAAGGTCTTCGGCGGCATCCGGGACTTCGGCATCGAGTGGCCGAAGGACCCGGTCCGAGCAACTGTGGGGGCGGTGGTGGGCCGACGTGATCCAGGCCGATCAGAGCGGGTCCGTGAGCTTCCCGCACCGAGCCCCGCCCCCGCTTACACCCCCGACCCCCCGCGACCGGCGTCGAACGTCTTCGTGGGGGACGGCAGCCAGATGGAGTTCGAGGATGGGATTCCCTTCTAAGGCGCCAAGAGCCGAGCCTCCCAAGAAGAAGAGCCAGCAGCAGATCGGAGCGGAGCGGACGCTTCGCATCCTGGAGCGCGGCCGGAAGGTCGGCCGCTGCCCGATGTGCCAGCAGGCCCTGGAGAATACTCGCAAGAGGATGGTCGACGCGAAGCTGGAAGAGCTTCGGGAGGCGGCGACGTCGCCGGACGAGGCCTTCAAGGAGAAGGAGGGGATCTATGTCCCGCGAAGGTGAGCCCTATCGCTGCGACGACTGCGGCGCCGAGTGGTCGGCGAAGGCCTACCCCTGCATCCCGGAGGGGCACGCGAAGCTCTGCCCGAAGAGGGAGAAGCCCGACAAGACCCTGGAGGCCCTGCGCGCCCAGCACCAGATCAACCTGTCCACGGCAGCGCGGTACGCGTACGCCGCCCTCACCAATCAGACCCCGCCGCCGTGGTGCCCGGAACACAACCGGCTGCTCGAGGAGTGCCCGCTGGAGTGGCACGCGTTGAAGTCCTGCCCGACGCCGGGGACCTGCGAGAAGGGTCACACCCACGCCGGGGAGTGCGGCAAGCCTGCTGTCACCATCGTGGACGACGTGGGCGAGCGGACGGCCGACCCGGAGAAGGTCAAGGAGTTCTACAACGACCTCGCGGCCGTGGAGTGGAAGGGCCCCGACAAGACCCAGATGGGCGACCTCCGCTTCTCGATGCAGTTCTCCTGCGGCTGCGTGACGCACTCGCCGGACGACAAGGACAACCGGGTCTGCCCGGAGCATCGCCCGCCGACAGACAAGATGCCCGAGAGCGACCGGCTCGGGGCGGATGACCACACCCCACCGTCGGAGGGACCGGAGAACTTCCGCGGCCCGCGCGCCCTCGATGAGATATTCGCCAAGCGCGCCCTCGCCGCCATCGACCGCTTCGATCCCATCGGCGAGTACGACTGCGACGACTGCCGCTACTTCGAGCGGTCCCGCGGGCGGCCGTGCAGGAGGCATCGATGATCCGGGTACACCCTATCCTCGGGGACCGGCCGCGCCTGCTGCGCCGTCTCTGGTGGAGGCTCTTCGGATGGGAGTGCTGGGACGTGCAGGGGAGGCTGCTCTGGGTCAAGGGGGGAAGCCGTTCTCGCTCCGGTGGGTGAAGGCCCACGGGCAGGAGTGCTTCGACTGCAGGAACTCGGCCGGACACGGGAGGTACGAGACGGTGAGTGACGACCAGAAGAAAGAGCTGGACGGGGACGAGCTCCGTCTCCACCTGAAGGCCCAGGCCATCGCCATCGAGGAGCTTCGCCGGGACAAGGCCTCCCTGCAGAAGCGGGTGCAGAAGTCGGACAAGGCGGTCCGCTACTGGCGC
>CP070816.1:783782-800052 GCA_020344235.1 Armatimonadota bacterium | reverse complement strand
GGCAAGGGCGAGCATCAGGGCTACTGTGTGCTCCGCGGCGGCCACGGTGTTGCCCTCCGGAGAGTTGCAGACGACGATGCCGCGGCGGGTGGCGGCCTCGACGTCTATGTTGTCCACCCCCACGCCGGCACGGCCGATGACGGTGAGCCTCGGCGCCGCCTCGATGATCTCGGCCGTCACCTTGGTGGCGCTGCGGACCAGGAGGGCATCGGCGCTCCCAATCGCCTCCTTCAGCTCCTCCGGCTTGAGGCCGGGCTTGACGACAAGCTCCACCTCGGCGCTCTGCCGAAGGGGCGCGAGGCCCTCTTCAGCGAGCTTGTCACTGACGAGGACGCGCCATTTCGCTGCCTGCGCTCCCATCTATGGGCCTCCGAGATGCTCGACGGTCGCGGCGACACCGGCCGCCGGGTTCACAGAACCGCCCAGCTCCTTGAGCGCCATGCCGAGCGCTCCCAGGGTGGCGACGATGTCCGACTCACTCACATGGCCCAGGTGGCCGATGCGGAAGATCTCGTCCTTGAGCGTCTGTTGGCCGCCTGCAAGGACGACGCCGTACTTGTCGAGCAACAGCTTGCGGAGGGCAGCGACTGCAACTCCATCTGGCTTGCGAATGGAGGTGACGGCATTGCTGGCGTGGCTCGACTCCGCGAACATCTTGAGCCCGAGGGCCTTCACGCCGGCGCGGACAGCTCCGGCCTGCCGGGCGTGGCGCGCGAAGCAGGCCTGCAATCCCTCCGCCTCGAGGATTCTCAATGCCGCCCGGAGCTGGAAGACCTGGGGGACGGCCGGAGTCCACGGCGTCTGGCCGCGGGCGAGGTAGTCTTTTGCCTGGCCCAGGTCCCAATAGAAGCGCGGGATCGAAGCCTTCTCCATCGCCGACCAGGCGCGGTCGTTTATGGCAATGAAGACGAGCCCGGGAGGAATCATGAAGGCCTTCTGGGAGCCTGCGACAACCAGGTCGAGGCACCAGGCATCTGTCTGACAGTCCATAGCGACCAGGGAGCTGATCCCGTCCACCAGCAGGAGCGCGCCGTGCTCCCGGACTATGGGACCGATCTCGGCGAGGTCGTTGGTGACGCCGGTGGAGGTCTCGTTATGGGTGACCATAACGGCCTTGATCTCTTTCTTGTTATCTGCGGCGAGCCGCGCGCGAATCTTCTCGGGATCGGCGGCCGTGCCCCATTCGAAGTCCAGCGGCTCGACCTTCACGCCGAAGGCCTTGGCGATGGCGGCGAAGCGATCCCCGAAGACGCCAATGCTCACCGAGAGCACTGCGTCCCCCGGCGAAAGGGCATTGACGACGGCGGCCTCGAGGCCGCCGGTGCCGGACCCGGTGAGAATGAAGACATCGTGGCGGGTCTGGAAGACCCGCTTGAGCGCCTCGGTAACCTCCTCGAGGGCCTCTGCGAACTCGGGCCCTCGGTGGTTGATCATTGGCGCGGCTCCGGCAAGCAAGACCGACTGGGGCACGGGAGTCGGGCCGGGGATCATCAGCAGCTGCTTGTCTTTCAAAGTTGCTTACCTCCGAACAGTATGCGCCCCGGCAGAACGGGGCGTCCTCATTATTGCCGAACCGCTCAGGGCTTGTCAACGCTTGTCGCGAGTGGGGAATTAAAGCGGTTCATTGCCTCTTCAACGCCATGGTAGACCCACGTTTCGAGGGCCTGCACGGCACGCGCTAGTACTTCGTCAACGAGGGGTCGCTCGCCCCGCCGGAACACACCGAGCACATAGCTCATCATGTCCATCCACTCCGGGGGCTGGCCGACGCCGAGCCGGAGCCGCGGGAAGGCGCTGGTGCCGAGATGCTTGATGATGGATTCCAGGCCCTTGTGGCCGCCCGCGGTCCCGCTTCGCCGGAGGCGCATCCGCCCGAGGTCGAGGTTTACGTCGTCGCACACGACCATGAGATCCCTCAGCGAACCCCCGGACTGGCGGAAGAGGGGGCCCAGGCAGCGCCCGCTGGCGTTCATGTAGGTCTGGGGCCGGACGAGAAGGACCCGTTCCTTGCCGATTTGCCCTTGGGCCCGAGTGCACTGATAACGCCCGCGGCGGAATCTGAGGCGGCGCTGTTTGGCCAACGCGCCGACCACCACAAAACCGAAGTTATGGCGGGTTCTGCGGTAGCGAAGGCCTGGGTTGCCGAGCCCGACGATGATCTTCATGGCGGCGGATGGATTCGGCGAGGGACCGGCTATTCCCTGCGCGGATGCCCGAAGAGACGGCCGCTTTGGGAAAGCCCCCGGCGCGAGTCGAACGCGCGGCACGGGCCTTAGGAGGGCCCTGCTCTATCCACCTGAGCTACGGGGGCGCGATGCCTTCCGTGAGACTCTCTGGTGAGTGTAACAGCCCTCCTGGCGTGCGTCAAGGAAGGCGTCGCGCCGAGCGGGCAGGAGCAATGGTCATGCCGACGAAGAGAAGGCCTTGGAGCAGTGAGGGCCGACATGAGACGCCAGATTGACCTGGGCGACGACGGCTCGGAGGATTCTCTCGAGGACGCCATGCGGGACCTCGAGCGGCAGCTGGGGGAACGCGAGGGGGCCGCTCGGCAGGAACCCGCGGAGGGAGAGGAGGAGGAGGGGGAGCGGCGCGCGAGCGACAGCGAGGCGAAACGCAGGTTCGAGGAGAAGCGGGAGGCGGGCCGTCAGAAGTCCCGGGAGGAAGTTCAAGAGGCACTGGAGGCGATCGGACGCGAGCAGCAGGAGGCCGCGGCGCAGCGGCCGGCGCGGGCGCGGGTGTCACCGATCAGATGGATCGTCCTGGCTGTTGTGCTGGTGGGGGCGATTGTCGCCGGAGCTGTGAAGATGCGCCCGGAGCCCCTGCCGCCGCCGGCGTCTTCCCCGAAGGCGGCGGTGGTGGACTTCTGGGGTGCGCTGATCGCGGGCAAGTACGAGGCGGCCACGGTCTACTATCCGGCGTTGGTGGACCGTTACGGCAGCCGGAAGCAGGCGTCCAACCACCTGCAAGACATCTTTGGCGGCAACCCTCCGATAGAAATCACCGCTATGGGGGAGCCGGAGGAACTGCCCAATTCCGGTGACCTCCGAGTGAGCTACGAAGTTTGTCTGCGCAACGGCCGCCCACGGACGGGGGAGTTCATCGTCCGATATGCGGAAGGCCCGAGCCCCGGGTACGTGATCGTCGCCGCCCCCTGAGCCTCGTCGCGCGCGGCGTGAGCCGTCATTCCGCCGAGCGCAGAAGCAGGACTTCTTCCACCTTCCGGAACTCTGCGGCGGGATCAATCTCCGCCAGCTTGCCGGGCGTGTTCGGGTCGGCCATCACGGAAGTGACGGTGCCGACACGCAGGCCTTTGGGGAAGATGCCCCCCGTCCCGGCGGTGATCACTTGGTCGCCCGGGCGCACGGGGGCGTCCGGGTGTAGGTAGCGCAGCTCGCAGCGCCAGTTGCCCAGGCCCGCGAGGATGCCGGTTTCCCGCGATCTCTGCACCAACACGGCGATGCCGCTCGAAGGATCGGAGAGGGGCACAATACGCGCGGTGTGCGTGGTGACGGCATAGACCTGACCGACCACACCCTCTCGGGTGACGGCGATGTCTTTCTGCTCAATGCCGTCCGCGCTTCCGCGGTCCACGAGCAGATAGGATAGCCACCCCCCGGAGCCGACTGCTATGACATGGGCGAGGCACTTGCGGTCTGCCCTTTGGGGATAGGCGGAGAGCAGGGCGTCCTGTCTTTCGGACTCGGCGCGGGCCTCCTGTAGGTCGAGGAGTCTACTCTCCAGGGCGGCGACCTCGGCCGCCAGGCGTTGGTTCTCGCGAGCCAACCGGTGTCCGCGCGCAACCCACGCCCAGGCTTGCTCGATGCTGGCTTTCGTCTGCACCAATCCCCGTTCGAGCGGGTAGGAGATGGTGGACACGGCGTTATCGAACGAGCTGTGGCGGCCGGCGCGCTGGGCGGTGTATTGCCAGAGGTCCAGGACCAGGGCCGCGACAAGCAGCGCAGAGAGCAGCAGGGCTGTCCGGCTTCGGGGGCTGTCGAACCGGGCGATCATGCACGCTGGCTCTCAGTAGGAGGCGAAGGCGTCCGCAAATTTATCGGCCTCCTCCAGTGCCCGGCCGGCGCCGATGACGACGCAGGTCAGGGGATCCTCCGCGACTTGCACAGGTATCTGGGTCTGCTCCGCCAGCAGCCTATCTATCCCCCGAAGGAGGGCGCCCCCACCGGTGAGCACGATACCGCGCTCGATGATGTCGGCCGCCAGCTCGGCAGGGGTCTGCTCGAGGGTCACGCGAATCGCTTCCTCGATGCCATTGACGGGGACGGCGATGGCCTCTCGGACCTGCGGGGAGGTCACCTCGACGGATTTCGGCAGGCCGGTGAGGAGGTCGCGGCCGCGGGCGACGGCGATCCGGTGATTTCCATCCATGGGGTACGCGCACCCGATGTCGAGCTTGAGCTGCTCGGCGGTGGGGAGACCGATGGCGAGGTTGAATTCGTGGTGGAGGTAGGAGACAATCGCCTCGTCAATTTCGTCTCCGCCGACGCGCTCCGACCGGCCCGCCACGACGCCGTTGAGGGAAATGACGGCTACCTCCGTGGTGCCGCCGCCGATGTCCACTACCATGCTGCCGGTGGGCTCGGCAACCGGTAGACCTGCGCCGATGGCGGCGGCCATCGGCTCCTCGATGAGGAACACCTCGCGGGCTCCGGCGCGCAAGATGGCGTCCCTAACCGCGCGGCACTCGACTTCGGTGACGCCGGAGGGGATGCCAATCACTACGATGGGATGCACGAGGGTGCGGCGACGATGGACGCGCTGCATGAAGTAGCGCAGCATGGCCTCGGCGATGTCGAAGTCCGCGATGACGCCATCCTTCAAGGGACGAACGGCCTGAACATTGGCCGGCGTCCGGCCGAGCATGGCCTTCGCTTCGGAACCGACGGCGAGGATCGCGCCATTGCTCTGATCCACCACCACCACCGAGGGCTCGTTGAGAACGACGCCCTTGCCGCGCACGTGGACAAGGGTGTTGGCAGTGCCGAGATCAATGCCGATCTCGCGAGAACGCCTCGACCAGAGCTGTCGCCAGATCCCCATCAGGATGCACCTCGCCGGGAGCGGCGGGAGGCGCGCGCACCCTGTTTGAATGCGGCCAGCATCTCCATCAGCTTGGGCAGCGGGAGTCCAATCACGTTCGTGTAGCAGCCCTCGACGGCGCGAACAAAGACCGCGCCGCGGCCCTGAATAGCGTAGGCGCCGGCCTTATCCGTGGGTTCCCCGGTGCCAATATACCAGTCAATCACTTTCTTCGCCAGGGGGCGGAAGCGCACCTTCGTGCACTCGTAGCCCACCATGTGCCGGGCGCCGGACACGAGCGCCAGCCCGGTGTAGACCCGGTGCCAGCGCCCGCTCAGCCGCCTGAGCATGCGGCGCGCGTCGTCTGCGTCCGCCGGCTTGCCGAGGATGCTTCCATCGCAGACGACGATGGTGTCGGCGCCCAGAAGCAGCCCGCTGGTGCGGCCCGCAGCGGAGCGCGCCTTGGCCAGCGCTGCGCGACGCACCATGTCGGCGTATCGCGGCCGGGCGGCCGCGGAGACGGCGGTCGCTGCTGCGCGCGACTCCTCCACTCTTGGGGCGACCACGCGAAAGGCAATTCCGGCGGATGCCAATAGCTCCCGGCGTCGTGGTGAGCGGGAGACGAGCGTCAACATCGCTACACCTGACCGGGCCGCAGGATGGCGAGCACGACGACCAGTCCGAGCGACACGCCGCCGACCATGGCCGCGACACCCAGCGCGGTATGAAGGGGATGCTCGGCGCTCACGAGATAGACCGTGCTCGCTGCCAGCAGAGCCGCCGCGAGCAGGCTCAAGCCGAGGCGATTGAGGCCCCGCCCCAGCCTGCTCCAGCGTTCGTCGGCCCGCGCGTCCTCCGTCCGCAGGCGCAGGCTGCCGTGCTCGATCAAGGAGAGGACATTGTCAATGCGCGCCGGAAGCCTGGCCAGGCGGCGCGCGGTGGACTCGATGGATCGCACCACCCGTTCGGCCAGCACATTCGGGGCGAGGAGTCTGGCCCGCGCCTCCTCCATCACCGGCTGCGCGAGATCGCGAAAGTCGAAGTCAGGGTCGAGTTCGGAGGCGATGGCCTCGGTCATCAGCAGCGTTTTGGCGGCGAGAGACAGCTCCGCCGGCACTCGGATGTCGTTGAGCCAGAGCGCCCTGACCATGCCGCTAAGCAGCTTCCCGACTGAGAACTCTCGCCGCGGCAGAACGACAAAGCGACTGATCGCGCGCGCCAACTCACTTCGGAGGGAACCGAAGTCAGTGTCGTGTCCGACTGTGCCCAGCTCGCACATGGTGCTCAGAAGTCCGTCAACATCTTCATCGTAGGCGCGCCGGACTGCCTCCGCCAGCAGGTCGCGAGTGCGGGGATCGAGATATCCGACGATGCCGAAGTCGAGCAGGATAACCGCGCCGTCGTCGGCGATGAGCACGTTGCCCTGGTGGGGATCAGCATGGAAGAACCCGTCCACGAAGATCTGGCGGAGCATGTACCGGCCGAGTTCCCCGGCCGCCGCTGCGCGATCGATGTTCGCGGTGTCGGAAAGGCGGTCCACGCGCCTGCCGCGGAGGTGTTCTGTAGTGAGCACGTTGCCGGTGGTGAATCCCCACACCACCTCTGGGATGCGTATGCTCATCCCGGCCTCCGAGAGGCCGCGTCGGAGGCGGTGTGAGTTGTGCGCCTCGATAGTGTAGTTCAGCTCGTCCTCGAGCTGGCCGGCGAACTGTCTCACGAAGGCCGGCAGGTTGAACCTCTGGAGGCTCAGCACCTGACGATGCAGAAGGTAGGCCGCGTCGGAGAGGATCTGGAGGTCCTCCTCGATTACCTTCCGGAGGCCGGGCCGCAATACCTTGACGGTGACCTCCCGACCATCGCGCAGGGCAGCGCCGTGCACCTGTCCCAGGGACGCAGAGGCCAGTGGGGTGGGGTCGAACTCCGCGAAGCACTGCTCGATGGGGCGGCCGAGTTCAGTCTCGACCACGCCCCTTATCTCATCCAACGAGATCGCCGGGGCCCTGTCCTGCAAATGGCGCAGCTCGGCGACGATGTCGGGCGGCAGCAAGTCCGCGCGCGTGCTGAGCGTCTGGGCCAGCTTGATGAACGCCGGCCCGAGCTCGGCAAGGGCCAACCGGAGCCGGCGCGGCCCCGACAGATCCGGGCGCTCTCGGGCGCCCCTTCGCCGACGGCCCAGCGGGAGGAGCCCCGAGACGCCGAGGTGATCGAAGACGTACCCGAATCCGTAGTCGAGGACGAGAACCGATAGGATCTCTCGCGCGCGGCGCAGGTTACGCAGCCCGATGGCCAGGTTCATGGAGGCTCAGATACGCATATGGACTAGCTCTATTGGTCCAGCCGTCGCTCCAACTCGGCGAGGCGTTCTTCGAGATCGTCTAGTCTGGAGCGTCGCGCGACATCCGCTCTGGCGAGCACGCGCTCGGCCACTTCGGCCACGAAGGTCTCCATCTTCTGCCGCTGGGTCTTCCCCTTCTCCATCATCTCCGAGACCAGCTTGCCGGCATCCTCTCGCCTCACCGCGCCCCGCTTGACCAAGTCCTCTATCAGCTTGGTGGCGGCCTCTTTGGTCAGGAGAGCGGCGCCGAGGCCAAGCTCCACGGTCTTCTCCAGCAGATCGCTCCAGGCAGCAGGCTTCGGCTTATCAGTCACGGTTCATGTTCCTCCTTCGACATCGCGCGGCATCACGTGCCCACGATGGATATTTCGCCGCCGCAGAACTCGCAGCGGCCTTGTTGCACTGAGACTTGCGAGACGGAGAAGCCGCGGCGCGCCACCACCACTTTGCCGCAAGACGGACAGGTGGTGTCTTCTCCAGCGGCGGCGCCGAGGTTGCCGACATAGACGTAATCGAGCTTCTTCCGGGCCATGTCCCTGGCCCTGAAGAGCGTCTCTGCGGGGGTGGGGGGCTCCGTGAACTTGTAGTCGGGATGATAGCGAGAGAAGTGAAGCGGGACGTCCTTGCCGAGGCCGGAGACCCAGTCTATCAAGGCTTGGAAGTCATCGTCGCGGTCATTCCAGTTCGGTATGACGAGGTTGGTGATCTCGATGTGACACCCGGCCTGCTTGGCGATCTCCACGGTGCGCCGCGGCGGCTCCGGGCGGCCCCGGCAGAGTTCGCGGTAGAAGTTCTCGGACATGCTCTTGACGTCTACGTTCATGGCGTCGATGTGGGGGAGCAGCTCCCGCAGTGGCGCCTCGTTGACATACCCGTTGGTGACCAAAACGTTCTTCAGACCGGCCTCCCTTATCAGCTTCGCAGTCTCCAAGACGAACTCGTACCAGATGAAGGGCTCGTTGTAGGTGTAGGCCACGCCGAGGTTGTTGTCCTCTTCCGCGGCGAGGCGGAGCGCCTCTTGCGGAGTCAACCGCCGCGTGCCGGCCGCGCCCTGTGAAATGGACCAGTTTTGACAGAAGGCACAGGCGAGGTTGCAGCCGATGGTGCCGAGGGAGAGGGTGGGCGAGCCGGGATGGAAGTGAAAGAGCGGCTTCTTCTCGATGGGGTCCCAGTGGGCGGAGGAGATCCTACTGTAGTTGAGCGTTCGCAGCCTCCCCTCGACGTTGCGACGGACGCGGCAGAGCCCAACTTGATTCTCCCCAAGGCGACACGCGTGCGGGCACAGCAAGCAGCGGACTCTCCCCCCCTCTGCCTGCTCCCAATAGCGTGCCTCCGTGAGCCCGGCCTCGGCCATGTGGGTCTACCCCCAACGACATTCTATCCCCCCAAGCCGGAGAAGGCAAGCGTCCGCGGTTCTGTCCGTCAAGCTATGAGCGCGGCGCCTCTTTGGGCTTCGCCGGCGGCTCCGCGAGGCCGACGTAGGCGAGCGAGCCGGCGCCGTAGAGCAGTGTCAGCGCAGCGCCGAGAATACCGGAGTCGTTGAGCAGAAAGGAGGCCGCGGCCCCCGCCAGGCAGGCCAGCACCGCCGGCGTGAGCCATATCCGATCCTTCAGCTCAGAGAGCAGGCTCCGCGGCCGCGCCAGCACGGCGGCCGCCAGCACACCCAGCCCCGCCACCGCGACCTCTGTCCACAGGGAGACCCGAACCAGCAGCCAGTTCATGGAGAGCTTCCGGACGGCGACCTCGGCGAGCGCCGTCCATCCGTGGGAGCGGAGACGAGAGAACCACCGGCCGATGTGCGAGCCCTCGCCCCCCTGCAAGAACATGCCGACTGCGACCACCGCCGCGGCGATCGCCAGCGCCAGCACCAGTGCTCCGACCAACTGGCGTCCAGTCGGCCGACTTCGCCAGAGATAGAGGGCGAAGACGGCGAAGCCGATCGCGCATCCGAGGGCCATGCCGAGATTGGCGCCCCAGGCGGGACATCCGATCACGGCCACCAGTCCAACCAACACGAGCCCTGCTGCGAAGCCTTCCCCCCAGGCCGCGCGCTCGCGCCGCGACAGCAACCCCGAGGCGGCGATCAGACCGGCCCCGAGAAGCGCGCCGGCGTACTCGTTGCCGATCCCATAGAAGCGCGCGCCGCCGGCCACGGAGTAGCTGAGCGGAGACCACGCGAGCATTCCCTGGCCTCTCAGCAGGTCGTAGGCCAGCAGACCGACGAGGACAAGGGCGGGCAGCACGTGCCCGGAACGCCATCCGGTGATCCAGCTCCCAATGAAAGCTATGGCGAGGGCGCCTGCTATTGCCGCGGCCGCCGTCTCGACGGCGGAGAGAGGACGCAGGGCTACCAAGAGCATCGCGGGAGGAATGGAAATCACTGCCAGCAGCAGGCCGCGCGCCACCGCCCGCGCCCACGGCGGCGCGTGGTCGCGGATCACCAGAAGGAAGGCAGAGGCCCAGAGCGCGACCGCCGCGACTACGGGGAAGACTCGGAACAACTGCCGCCGGCTGAACTCCACTCTGTCGTGGCGCACCACATCGAAGTGCAGCCGCGCGAGGTGATCCCCCGCAGGCGCCCGGCGTGCGACCGGCTGGCCGATGACATCGGGGGGCGGTTCGAGGTCGAAATAGTCGAGTACCGTCGGCGCGATGTCCGTATTGAGCACCAGGCCGAGACGATGTGCAAAGTGTCCGCCGCCGGTGGAGGGCGAGGCGAGGAGGCCCGGCTCTTTCCCATGACGGAAGAAAACGACAGGAGTCAGCGCGGCGAGCACTTCACCGGGGTCCGGCTGCCGGATGTTGGGGGTGATCACCAGCACGGCCCAGTCTTCGATCGCGAGGCGCTCCACCACCCGGCCGAGCATCAGATCGGCCCTCTCGATGGCGCGAAGCCGCGCCGAGCGCGCGGCGCCGGGAGGCATCAATTGGGAGTACTCCTCAGCGCGCGAGGTCTCCCCGAGTTCGAGGACGACGACATCGGCGGCCCGATGAAAGACGGAGAGCAGGCGCTCGACATCGGTGGTCAGCCGATAGGGCAGCGAGTGATTCCGCCGCAGCAGCCCCGCGCCGACATCGCCCAGCTCGACCATGCCTTGCTCATCCATCCCGATGCAGACGGCCTCGCGGTGCACCCCGCTGGGGGTGTCCGCATTCCCGATGCAGGCGACTCGCAGGCCGGAGCGGCGGAGGGTGCCGCCGAGCAAACCCAGGCGGAGCGGATACGGCACGCCCGCGTTCTGGCGGAGCAGCTCCCCGATGCCGAGGTGCACGATCGCGTTATCGCCTGTGGGCCATCCCGTATAGGCCCTGAAGGCGCGACTTGCCGGGATCGTATCGCGCCTCTCAGATGCTTGGAAGGCATAGCCCTCGAGGTTCCGCCGGGTGCTGCGACCGGACACGGAGGCGCGCGAGCCGCCGCCGATGGTCAGGTAGCCGCCTCCCCCACCCCGCCCGGTGCGCACACACATCATGCCCACCGCGCCGTTCTCCGCGAGGTGGCTCAAGGTGGGGGTGTCCGCGTCCCCGGAGAGAAGATCATGCCAGGTGACGTAATCCAAGACCGCGATCAGCAGCTTGCGCTCCGCGCCCCAGGAATCCGGGCAGAGCCCGCCGAGCATCCAGCACAGCGCCGCGGCGAGGATCCAGGCGCGCCTCATTGCTGGGCACCTCCGGCCTCGATTTCCTCCCGCAGGAGGTCCGCGTAGACCGCCTCGACCTTCGCCAGCATATGACGCACATCAAAGTGCTCGGCCGCGCGGCGCCGGCCGCGCTCGCCGAGTTCCTGCGTACGTTCGGGGCGCCGGAGCAGAGAGAGGATGGCGGAGGCCAGTTTCTCGGGCTGGCGCGGCTCCACGAGGACGCCGGTCTCGCCGTCAATGACCAGTTCGGGCACGCCCCCGACCGCGGTGGCGACCACCGGCTTGCCGGCGGCCATGGCCTCCATGGCGACGATGGAGGAACCCTCTGAGGTGGAAGCGACGACGAGCAAATCGAGGGCCGCGATGAGGTCGCGGGGCGAGTCAGCCTTGCCCAAGGTGCGCAGGCGGCCCTCGAGCCGCAGCTCTCGAATGAGCGATTCGGCTTCTGTCCGCAGGGGGCCGTCCCCCGCGAGCACGAAGCGGGCCGAGGGCAGCTTTCGGAGCACGGCCGACGCCGCGCGGATGAAGTCGGTGATTCCCTTTTGACGGGCGAGGCGCGCAACCATGCCAACCAGCGGTGCCGCCTCGGGCATCTCCAGCGACCGTCGGATCTCGGCCGCCTCTTTCGCGGGCGCGGCGCGCGTGTCCACTCCGTTGTGAATGGTCACGGTCTTGGAGGCAACGTCGGGCCGAAGAGCCAGCAGGTCACGGCGCAGCGCGTCGGAGACGGTGATCAGCCGCGAGGCGCTGCGGCACAGTAGTACGAGCGCCCATCTGTCGCGCCTGCGCCGGGTATGCATACCCTCGGCATCGGGCGGGTAGGTGTGGAGAGTGGCAACCAGCCGACTTCCAGACCCGAACAGCATCGCCAGCGCGCCGACGAGCCCCGCGCTGAATGAGTGTGTGTGGACGATCTGGGCTCGCAGGTCATTTATAGCGCGGGAGATCCTGACGGCGGCGACCGCAGCCTGAGAGGGGCCGCCGCGCGCCGAGATCGGGATCTCGAAGAACGGGAGGTTGCGTTCGCGCGCCGCTTCCGAGATAATCCCCCCGGACTCGCACGCGACGCCCACCTGGTAGCCGTCGCGGTCCAGGCCCGACAGCAGCGAGATGACGTGACGCGCCAGACCCCCGCGCGCAGGCGGTGCGAGCAGCAGCACCCTCGCCGTTCTCGAAGCGGCCTCGCCTTTGATGGTGGAGACAACGGCTTCCACAGGGCCCTCACCCTAATCGCGTTTCGCGGTCACCTCAGTCTCGTATCGCGCCACTTCGCCGAGCCACGCAGAGCCTGTAGGCACCTCGCAGCGGAGACAATGATAGTCCCACACCGCGCCGAATGGCAGCGCCTTCAGCTCCTCGAACATCGCCAGCCGCGCGAAGTTGTCTCCGCTATCTTCTATCTGCCTCAGCTTCTCCTGGGGCTCTAACAGCGCGATCAACAGACCTTGAAGCACGGCCCGCGCCCCAACCGCCCAGGCGCCGACGCGATTCATGCTCGCGTCGAAGAAGTCCAGCGCCAGATGCACTCGGGCGAGCGCATCGCCGCGGACTATCTCCGCCATCAGCGACCTTATCTCGTCGTTCAAGATCGGAACGTGGTCGCTGTCCCACCGCACCCCGCGGCTGACATGGAGCAACACCTCTTGAGAGAACTGGAGAATAGCGGAAAGCTTGTCGGCGATTGACTCTGTGGGATGGAAGTGCCCCGTGTCCAGGCAGATCATCTTCCCGTGCAGGAGAGCGTAGCCCAGATAGAAGTCGTGCGATCCCACCACGAAGGACTCGCTGCCTATGCCGAAGAGCTTGCTCTCCAGCGCATCCTTCATCTCGGCCGGGCCGTACTCGGTGGCGTAGATCTCGTCTAAGGCATCGCTCAGGAGGCGGCGGTGAGACCACCGATCCACCGGGGTGTCCTTGGTTCCGTCGGGGATCCAGAGGTCGTGGATACACGGGCTCCCAAGCTCCCGGCCCATGAAGGCACTGATCTCGCGGCAGCGCTTCACGTGCTCGATCCAAAAGGCGCGTATCGCCCCCTCCTTGTGGCTCAGGGTGAAGCCGGAATCGGCTTTCGGATGCGAGAAGCAGGTGGCGTTGAAGTCGAGCTTGAGGCCCTCCTCCTTAGCCCACTGGACCCAGCTCCGGAAGTGCTCGGGGGCGATCCGGTCCCGCTCGACGAACGTTCCTGCGAAGTCGCCGTACATGGCGTGAAGGTTGACGCGATGCCGCCCGGGGATCAGAGAGAAGGCCTGGTGCAAGTCCGCCCGCAGCTCGTCGAGCGTCCGCGCCCTGCCCGGATGGGCGCCCGTTACCAGAATCCCGCCTCCGCTCAGAGACGCATCCGGTCTCTCGAACCCGCCGACGTCATCGCCGTGCCAGACGTGAACCGAAATCGGCACCGCCGAGAGCACGCCCAGCGCTTTCTCGGTGTCGACGCCGAACTCGGCATACCGCTCTCTGGCCAGCTCGTAGCCCTTCTCGATCGCCGCCTCTGTCAACTCCGCCATAATGTGTTCCCTCGCACTTAGCTCTGCAGCCCGCGAAACCGGTCGTAGGCCGACTGCCACTCGGGTGTCTTCGTCGGCTGGTAGCGCACCACTGAGAACGACTGCCGCACGATATCGCGGATCTCAGCAAGCGACCCGACGCAGCCGAGCCCCAGTGCCTGCACCAGCAGGTTCCCGACAGCGGTTGCCTCCGCGGGCCCAGCGACCACCTCGACGCCGGTGGCATCTGCAGTGAACTGACACAGCACGTTGTTCCGGGCGCCACCGCCGATGATATGGATAGTCTCGATGGGGCGAGCATGGATTTCCCGCAGTTGATCCAGCACTAGTCGGTACTTCAGAGCGAGACTCTCCAGAATGCAGCGCACGAACTCGGCCGGTGACTCGGGCGCGGGCTGCTTGGTCTTTCGGCAGAGATTTCGGATTGCCTCCGGCATGTCGGGCGGGTTGAGAAAGCTCGGGTGATCGGGCTCGATCACGGCCTTGAAGGGCGGAGCCGAGAGCGCCATCTCACTCAGCTCCTGGTAGCGGTAGCGCCGGTCGGCCGCCCATGCCTCCCGGCACTGGCGCAGCAGCCAGAGCCCCATGATATTCCTCAGCACGCGAAAGGTGTTCTCCACCCCGCCTTCATTGGTGAAGTTGTGCTCTCGCGACTGGTCGGTGATGATTGGCTTCGGGGTCTCGACGCCCATGAGCGACCAGGTGCCGGAGCTGATGTATGCCCAGCCCTCTCCCTCCGCCGGCGCGGCGGCGACCGCCGCCGCGGTGTCGTGGCTGGCGGTCGCGATAACGGGAACCTCTTTGAGGCCGGTCTCCCGGCAGATCTCTCCTTCGAGCTTCCCCAGCACGGTGCCGGGCGGGACGATCTCCTGCATGATGTCGCGGGAGATGCCCAGGGCCGCGAACAGCTCCTCCTCCCAGTCGCCCGTGACGGGGTTGTAAAGCTGCGAGGTGGTGGCGACGGTGAACTCATTTCTTCTGGCGCCTGTGAGGAGATAGTTGAAGAGATCCGGCATGAACAACATGTCGCTCGCCACCGGCAGCAGCGGGCAGCGCTCGCGGACCATGGCGAAGAGCTGGAAGAGCGAGTTGAACTGGATGAACTGTATGCCGGTCAGCTCGTAGACCCGCTCCCGCGGAACGCGGCGGAAGAACTCCTCCATCGCTCCGTTGGTCCGGGGGTCGCGGTACCCGTAGGGCAGGCCCACCAGGCTGCCGTCAGGGGCCAGCAGAGCGAAATCAACCCCCCAGGTGTCCACTCCGATGCTCTCGGGCTCCGCGGTGACCTCAGCGGCGCACATGCGCAGGCCCTTCTTCATCTCCTGGAATAGCTGAAGCACATCCCAGTGAAGGTGGCCCAGGAGGGCGGCCATGCCGTTGGGGAACCGGCTCAGCTCTCTGATGTTGAGCTGCCGGCCATCCAGGGTTCCGAGAATCGTGCGCCCGCTCTCCGCGCCCAGGTCAAATGCCAGCAGCGCATGTTGCGCCATCGCTTGCCCCTACCTCACCATCACTTGTCCGCTGTCCGGCACCAGTGTCTGCCCGGTGATCGTGCGGGCCCGATCTGAGCACAGAAAAACCACAGCGTCGGCGACGTCTCGCCCCTTGACTTCCCGCTTCAGTGCCGTCATCTTCACGTAGTGGGGAATCACCTCCTCCGGCTCGATGCCGTGCTTCTTCGCGCAGGCCTCGATGTACTCGCGATTCCAGATCTTCGAGCCCTCGAAAACATTGCCGGGGGCGACGGAGTTCACTCTGATGCCATGCTCGCCCAGCTCGAGCGCCCAACCCCGCGCCATGTGCATTTCCCCGGCCTTGGTGGCGTTGTACGGGGTGTTGCTCTTGCTGGCCTCGAGGCCGGATTTGGAGCTGACGTTGATGATGCTGCCCCCCATCCCTTGCTGAACCATGATCCGGGCGGCGGCCCTCGCCATGAGGAAGTAGCCCGTTAGGTTCACCGCGAGCGCCCTTCGCCACTGGTCCAGGGGAAGATCAACCAGCGGATAGGGAGGCGCGATCCCGGCCGCGTTGACTAAGATGTCCAGTCCGCCCCACCGGTCCAGAACGCGAGCGAAAGCCTGCTCCACCTGCTTCTCGCTCGTCACGTCACAGCGCACCGCGGCGCAGGATGTGTTCGGGCTTTCCTTCCCTATCAGCGCCCCTGTCTTCTCGGCCGACGCCAGGTCGAGATCCGCGAGAGCGACGTCGGCCCCGGCCCGCGCGAGGCCCACGGCAATGCTCCGGCCGAGCCCGCTCCCCGCTCCGGTCACGACTGCAATCCGTCCGCCTAGCTCGCCCCCTTCCGTGATGCCTGCCACGTGCTTGCGGTAGCCCTCCATCTCCCAGTTGGCAATGAACTCCCGCTGGCGCCGGGTCAGGGGGTTGACCCCGCCGAACTCGGCCGCGCCAGCCCGGACGGAGAGAGAGGCGACCACGACGTCTCTGACGAGCCCGATGATCTTCTCCGTTCCGACGACGAACAGCCCGATTCCCGGCGCCAGGAAGCTGCTCGCAGGCCGTCCGTCGCGGACGATCCGGCGTTTCAGTCGTCCGCCTTCCAGCCACAGGGGCGGCCCGTTCGCGTAGGCGAATTCATCGGGCGTCAGGGCCGCCGCGGCGAGGAGCTTCTTCGCATCCGGCCGCGCGAGGAAGCCCGCGATTTCTCCGCTGCTGAAATGTTTCACGGAAACGCGCCGGCCGGTGGCCTCGAAGTATGCTCTGCGGACAGCGAGCTTGAGCCCCGTGACCTCTTC
>CP070816.1:779782-783682 GCA_020344235.1 Armatimonadota bacterium | reverse complement strand
GGATGCGGAAGGCGCGGTAGGCGGCGGAGGCGATGTAGAAGGCCAGCAGGGAGAAAGTGGCGGCCTGGAGCGGCATAAACAATCCGTTGAAGAGGAGTTCGTACACACTTTCGACCCAGGGCTTCGTTTCCGAGGGCGTGTCGAGCTTGGGTAGGTAGTGTGCCCACAGCCCGAAGATGAACATGGCGAGCATGGCGAGGAAGAAGGCGAGGCTGTTGTGCCAGCCGGGACGGCGCTGCGCGACGTTGCGCCCGTGGACCTGGCAGAGGCTGTAGACACCCAGCCCGACGGTGAAGGCGCCGATGACGGAGAGCGTGATTCCGACGGGCTCGATGCCGGGCGTGAGCAGGTTCGCTGCGCGCTCCGGGTTTGGGTTGGGGATGCCTGTCGGCCAGAGGATCTGTTTCCGGACGGGCAGGAAGTACTCGAGGCCGAGATAGAGGCCGCCTAGGAAGGTCACGAAGGCGATCAGCCATCGGCGGCCGCGGGGCCCGAGGAAGCGGTGCAAGAGGGCGAGGAGGAGCACGCTGCCTGCAACTGAGAGGATGAGGTTGCGCACGAGTGCGGCCGTGGTCGGCGCGGGCTGGAGCGCACTCTGGAGGGATACCCACACCGTCAGGCTCCTGTTGCGAGGAGCTGCAACAGGAAGTTATGCTGCTCGTTGCCGGCAAGGCCGAACCAAGTCGCCAGACCCACCCCGAGCACGACGAGAGCAACCAGCAGGCCTTTGACGATATCCTGTCCTACGAGGCTGCCAGTGAGCGTAGGCTCTCGCGTGAGATAGGCGCTGGCGGCGTAGTACTCGTCGCCGATCACGACGTAGTCGCAGGTGGCGATGAAGAAGGGAATCTGAACCGGATCGGGGCAGCCCGCGACCTGGAGGGCGCCGAGGGCGCGTCCGTTCTCCGCGAGGATCAGGGACTCAGCATAGAACATCCCGAAGAAGAAATTGGTGGCGACTTTCTCCCGCGCCATCAGGCCCACTGAGCCGAGAGCGTAGGCGAACTGCTGGTCTGAGATAAAGCGAACGTCCTCCGAGCGGAAGGCTGCTGGATGTCCGGCCGTCGCATACGCCTCGCGGACGGCTTCCTCCGCCACGGGGTAGAGGGGCGGCTCGCAGACGCCCACGATTATCCTGGTGGCCCGCTCTGCGGCCAGGCGGACGATATAGGCGAGAATGGAGAGCGCCTGGAGGGTGGCGATATCAATGCCCCGGAGGCCGGGGGAGAAGAAGATGGGTCGGCCCATCTCGGTGGCCCGGCCGACGGCCTCTTCGATGGCGGTGAGGCCGGGGATGCGGCGGATGGACATCGCGCGGCCGCGCTGGGCGAGGAGCACGCTGATCACGATGATCAGACACATGGAGCCGAACAGGGCGCGCATGAACCAGTTGGCGTGCTCGAGGCCCCCCACTGTCAGTGGTTCTCCTGTGCAGTCAGCTCCCCGATGCGATCGAGTAGTTGATCCAGGGCCCGCGGGTCGTCGAGAACCTCCGCCGCGGCCTCGACGTCCTCCGGCCGGAGGAAGAAGCTGAGGAAGGGCCGGGCGAAGAAGGCAGCTTGGCTGAAGAGAAAGCCGATAGGGCGGTTAAGCTCGAGGAAGAGCGCGGCCGGAGCTTCGAGCCGGCGCGCGACGACGGCACGCGCGAGCTTCTCTACGACATCCTTCTTACGTGCCTGCTCCTGCGAGCGCTCCTCCGGCGCCTGAGGACGACCTCGGAAGAAGCTAAACAGGTGGGTGATCGTCTGCACCAACCGCCTCCGCCGCCCGGTAGTGGGCGATGACCGCCATCACCTGGTCTGCATTGTCCGCGAACCAGAGATATATACCACGGTAGGCTTCGAGACGCGAAGGCCGCGCGAGAGGGCTGAGCTTGACGCCGAGGTCATCTCTCGCAACTCTGCGAACTCGAGACCAGGCCATTCGGCGGCGGTGCAGCAGCCCCCTGACCGCGATGCCGTCCGGCCCCAGGGAACAGCGCAGCGGGAAGAGATAGTCGCTGACTCCCGCCATGAGCAGCACGACCGCGAGCACGCCCAGCAGTGGTGACCGGAATCCGTAGCTGGCGGCCGCGCCGGCGAGGAGTATGATGGCGACAACGGCCATTGTCTGTCGGGGCCGCCGCCGGGCGAGGTGGATGGTCCACTCGAGGGTCGTTTCGTCTGTCACAGCCCCAGGTCGTCGCTGATGTCCTGCATGGCCTTGAGACCGATGGTGACGAACTCTTCGAGGGTGAGGTCGAGCTCCTGCTCGCAGGCGCGGATCTGCTCGCGATTAGCTCCCCTGGCGAAGGACTTCTCCTTCATGCGGTTGAGCACGAACTGGGTGTCGATGGCGGAGAGCTTCTTCTCGGAGCGGATGAGAGCGGCCGCTACGATGAGCCCGGTGAGAGGGTCAACACACCAGAGCGCCTTGTCCAGGGCGGACTCGCGGGCTACGTGGTCATTGTGAGCCAGCACGGCATGGACGATCTGAGAGTCTACGCCCGCCTCACGGAGCATCTCGGCGCCAATGCGTGCGTGCTCCTGGGGCGAGTCGGCGGTTTGGTCGTAGTCTACATCGTGGAGCAGTCCGGCGAGACGCCAGGTCGCCTCGTCTTCTCCCAGGCGCTTGGCGAGCGCGGCGAGCACGGCCTCACAGGCGAGGCAGTGCTTGACTAGGTTCTTGTTCTTGACGTTGGACTTCAGCAGGTCGAGTGCGGTGTCTCGGTCCATGGTGTCGGGCTTCAATCCTCCTCTCCAAAGACTTCTGCGGCGAAGGCGTATATGTCAGCTCCGCGGCGCCAGGCGCCCGGGGGCAACCCGGCCTTGACGCAGGTCTGATCGAGGAACTCGTCTCTGTCCCATCCCCATTCGACAGGCACCTGGGGCAGCAGGAGGCCGCGCTGACCGCCCTGCTGGATGATAAGGCCGTGGACGCCCACCTCAATGTCGGCGACGTCGGCGACGCGGCTGGGGGGAGTCAAGATGGAGATCTGGATTTCCAGATCGGGCAGTTCCGTGAGGTGAATGGGCTCGAATCGGAAGTCCTCTCGCGCGGCGGCTCGTGCCATGTTCGCGACGTTCTGGAGCAGCGGCTCTTTGGCCTCCACTGTTCCGATACAGCCGCGGAGCTGGCCGCGCTTGCGCAGGGTGACGAAGGCGGCGCCGGGCTTTTGGAGGGCAGGGTCCTCCGAGGTGGGCGCGTAGGGCATGTTCTTGGCCGCGGCCTCGACGGCCTCGCGCGCGACTTGTAGAAGGGCCTTGTGTTGCCGGGCGGTCAGCATGTTTCCGTCCCCCTATGGAGGTTGCTCGATCATCCGCCGGAACTCCTCTTCGGTGAGGACCGAAATACCGAGCTGCTGCGCCTTCTCGTACTTGGATCCGGGGTCCTCGCCGGCCACAACGTAGTCGGTGCTCTTGGTCACGCTGGAGGTGGCGCGGCCGCCCTGGGACTTGACGATGCGCTCGGCCTCTGACCGCGGCATGCTCAGGGCGCCCGTGAACACGACCGTCCTGCCAGCGAAGGGACCCTCGGCGGGCGGGGGCGCTTCCCCGGCCTCCGGGGAGACGCCGGCCTTCTTGAGCTTGTCGAGGAGTTCCTTGGTCTGCCGCTGGCGGAAGAAAACGGCGACGGATTCGGCGATAACCGGGCCGATCTCCGGAGTCTCGGCAAGTTCCTCTTCTGTGGCGCTCGCCAGTCGCCCGAGAGAGCCAAACCGTTCGGCGAGGACCTCGGAGACATGGTCGCCGACATGGCGGACGCCGAGGGCGTAGATGAGCCGCGCGAGTGGCGGGTGCTTGGTCGCCGCGATGGCGTCCAGGATGTTCTGCGCGAGCTTCTCGCCCATGCGTTCGAGAGTGAGGAGCTGCTCTTTGTCGAGGAGGTAGAGGTCGGCGGGGTCCTTGACCAGGCCGCGCT
>CP070816.1:776898-779682 GCA_020344235.1 Armatimonadota bacterium | reverse complement strand
ATGCTGGGGGCTCGGGAGGCGGGGTGCACGGGGCTGAGCGTGGGGCTGGGGGGAAGCGCGACGAGCGACGGGGGAGGGGGGATGGCGCAGGCGCTGGGGGTGAAGCTGCTCGGGGAAGACGGGGGTGAGCTGAGGCGGGGGGCTGCGGCGCTGATGAGTCTGGAGCACATTGATATGGCGAAGCGGGACCCGCGGGTGGCGAGTGCGAAGATCTATGCTGCCTCGGACGTGACTAATCCGCTGTGCGGCCCCAAGGGGGCGGCAGCGGTGTACAGTCCGCAGAAGGGCGCGGACGAGAAGATGGTGGGGATGCTGGACAAGGCGCTGGGGAAGCTGGCGACGGTGATCGAGCAGGACCTGGGAGTGAGCGTGCGCGACTTGGCCGGGGCGGGGGCCGCGGGCGGGCTGGGGGCGGGGCTGGTGGCGTTCTGTGGGGCGGAGATCCGCTCGGGCCCGAATCTGGTGCTGGAAATGCTCGACTTTGAGGGATATCTGGAGTCGGCCGATCTGGTATTCACGGGCGAGGGGAAGGTGGACCGTCAGGTCGAGTTTGGGAAGGCGATCAGCGGAGTGTCTCTGCTGGCCGGGAAGCACGGCGTGCCGGTGATTGCGTTTGCCGGGAATCTGGAGGAGGAGCCGGAGAAGCTGGCCGATCGGGGGATCGGGGGAGTTGTTCCGATCTGCCTGGGACCGATGGAGGAGCAGGAGGCAATGGCGCGCGCCGGGGATCTGCTGCAAGGGGCCGCGGAGCGAACCATGCGGCTTCTGATGATGGGGCGAGGGCTGGGGGATGGCCTCTGGCCGACGATGTGATCTTGGAGGGACGGCAGTGTGTGGTAGCAGGGCTGCTGCCAGGCGACGGGGACGGCGGTTCCACAGTGCGTAGCTTGCTCAGGCCAACGCGGCTTGCGGAGGCAGTCTGGAGGATCAATCTGGATTGGCTCAGCAGCCGCGGGATACGGGGCCTGATTCTGGATCTGGACAACACGCTGGTTGACTGGAACGACACGAGAGTGCGCCCGGAAGTGCGTGCGTGGGTGGAGGAGGCGCGCGCGAAGGGATTCGCGCTGTGTGTGGCGAGCAACGCGCTGCGCGGGGGGCGGGTGGGACGAGTGGCGCGGGAGCTGGGGCTGGAGGTGGTGGTGCACGCGGGGAAGCCGTTTCCAGTGGCTTTCCGGCGGGCAATGGCGGCGCTGGGGACAACGGCAGATGCCACGTGCGCGATCGGGGATCAGTTATTCACGGATATGCTGGGGGCGAACTGGTTGGGGATGGCGACCGTCCTCGTGGAGCCTCTGAGCAGCCGAGAGTCTCCGCACACACGCCTGATTCGCGTGATCGAGCGGCCAATGCGGCGGCGGTGGGCGCGGGAGATGGCGCAGGAAGGGCGCTGAAATGCGGGTCCGTCGGGCGCGCAGGGCAGGGGTCTGTAGGACCTCGGGACCGGGGGTGACACACGAGGCACCGTATAGGGTATAATGGGTGAGGCGGACGTTGACGCAAGGCAAGGGAGGGGGAGGAAGAGGGCAGGGCAGCGATCTGTACGTCACCACGCGACCCATAGTGATCAGTGATCCGGGTGAGCACGCCCCTGAGGCTGTCAGTGTGACCTGGCGTGTCTCGGCCGGATACGGTGTTTGTTGGTTCAGATAGGTTGTAGGGGCAAGTGAGTTGTGGTATCATATAAGCGAGAGAGGTCCAGTGGGGTGCCCCGCCGCACTCATCGATAATAGCTCTTCAGCTCGCCTTCGGGCGTGACTGCGAGAGGGAAGGCTGTATGGCGACGCCACATGGACCTAAGAAGCCGCTCGGGCAGATCCTGCTGGAGAAGGGTCTGATTACCCAAGAGCAGCTGGACGAAGGCCTCAAAGTCCAGAAGAATACGAGTGAGCAGATCGGGCGCATCCTTGTGGACCTGGGCTATGTGGTGGAGCGGGATGTGCTCAGAGCCCATGCCGAGCAGCTCGGCATACCGTTCCTCGAGCTAGACCGCGTAAGCGTAGACGAAGACGTCGCGAAGGCGATTCCCCAGACCGTTGTGCAGCGGTACAACGCGATCCCCATTCGGCGCAGCGGCAACCGGCTCACGGTGGCCATGGCCGACCCCACGAATGTCTTTGCGCTGGACGATATCCGGCTGATAACCGGATACGAGATCGACCCCATGCTGGCCGCCCCCGATGACATCAGCGGTTTGCTGAGCAGTAGCGGCGGCGCGGACGACGGGGGGGCGACACAGGAGGAACTGCAAACCGCGCTGCAGGCGTTGGACGGGGGTTTCGGACCCGCGCTGGGCGAGGAGCTGGACCTCGCGGCGGCGGGAGTGGAGGAGGACGTCGATCGGGCGCAGGCGATGGAGGATGAGGCCCCCATCATTCGGGTGGTCAACGTCATCATCCAGCAGGCGATCAAGGACCGGGCAAGCGACATCCACGTGGAGCCCGATCGGCGCGGGGTGCGCATCCGGTACCGGGTTGACGGAGTTCTCCATGAGGTGATGCGGGTGCCGAAGTATGTTCACGCGCCGCTGGTCTCACGTATCAAGATCATGGGCGACATGAACATCGCGGAGCGGCGGCTCCCGCAGGATGGACGCATCCACGTCAGGCACGAGGGCAAGGATTACGACCTGCGCGTCTCGAGCCTCCCCACGGTGTTCGGCGAGAAGGTGGTAATGAGAATTCTCGACCAGAGCAGCGTGTTGATCGGACTCAACAAGCTCGGGATGTTCGCGGAGACGCAGGCGGAGCTGGAGTCCATCATCGTGCAGCCGAACGGCATGAT
>CP070816.1:766925-776798 GCA_020344235.1 Armatimonadota bacterium | reverse complement strand
CTTCTCTCACCGAATGCCTGTCAAGCCCGCTCTTTGTCAAGCAGACACGGCACGCTCGACGATGTGCTCGAGCGCAATGTCCGAACTGTCCAACACGTCCGAAAAACGTCCATTCGGTCAATGGACGGACATGGACATTCTTCGGTCAATGAACGGTCATTTTCTGAGCCAGCTCAGAGCCTCTCACAGCAAATGGTCAATCCGGTCAATCGGCCGATTGACCGCGAATTGTCCATTGTCCCACTCCTATAGGAGTGTTCGACAGACCCCCGGGCCGGCATAATAAGTCAAGCGGTTGTCTGTATTGGGCGCAGCCCCACGCTCGCGAAGCTCACACACGACTGCGTCTGCGGCTGCGTCGCCTGCCGGTAGCTCAGCACCCGGCCTTCCTTCACAGGCAGCGCTCGCAGCAGCGCATAGATCGCCGGGAACCCGCAGACATTGTACCGATCCTGTTCCCCAGCCAGCACCTCACACAGGCCCTCCGCGTCTCCCGCCTGCGCTTTCTCGAGCAGCGCCGTGTCGTGTCGCCGCGCCATATCGAGGTGGGCCTGGGCGAGCGGAGGAGGCTGGCCGAAGCGCGCGCCGATGTGGCTCAGGTCGGCCGATGCGACAACACCTACGCGGCGAGCATCCCCTGCCAGAGTCTGGCGGAGCGCGTCGAGGAAGTCGTTTGTGGGGCCGGGCTGTGCGGGATCCGCGAACTCGCCGTTGCTGCGGTGATAGCTGGCACACAGGATGGGAACGATCTTGGGCGGCTCTCCCTCGTGGTAGAGGAAATGCAGCAGCACGGCCTGGAACTCGATCGAATGCTCGTCGCGGTGAAGGAACTCATCCGCGAAGAGATCGAATGGCGCGGCCCCGGCCAGCGACTCGATCATCTGCGAGTCTGTTTCCAAGGCGCCGAACGGAGTCTCGAACGGTTTGCGCGTCAGCGTGAATGGAGCGGCCCCGCCCGAATGAGCTATGCCAAGGATGATGACGACCTCGGGGCGTTCCGTCTCCGCGAGGAGCGCATAGGCGGCCGCATAGCATTCGGCCGCCGCGTTCATGTCGTAGTGCGGGGCAATGAGCGCCGGCCGCTGCGCGTCGAGCGCGAAGTCCTGGGGTGGGTTTGCAGCGGCGAGGCGAGGCTGCCAGACGGTCACGAAGGCGCCGGCGCCCTCCTCGTAGGACTGCCCCGCATGTGACGCGGGGCGAGTCGGCCGGGCGCGGAAATCCGCCTCGATCTCAGCGGCGAACTGGCGAAAGCGCTCGCTGTCCAAGAAGAGGGCCTCGTCGAGGCGCGCCAGCAGATCATTGATCTTGTCGCTCGTCAGGAGCGACCCGAAGCGGCGGACGTAGTTCACCTGTGCCTCGCGCACGGTCCGGGTGCCATCAAACTGAGTGAGCAGGTAAGCGAGGTCGGCCGGGACGACAATCTCCTGGGCCGAAAGGCGCCGCGGGTCGCGCAGCAGGAACTGCTGCGCGCCATGTCCGCCCACGGGGATCAGGTCGAGAGGCCTCAGCTTGGGTCGGTCGTCGGGCATCGCGGCATACCAGAGAGCACAGTCTGGCATGCATTTACCACGCCGCGTCTGCAATTCCCCCCTCGACCTGACGGCAGAGGGGTCGCGTTGACAGGGGCCCGGATGGTGTGATATTGTCGGACGTGCGCCGGCGTAGCTCAGCGGCAGAGCAGCGGTTTCGTAAACCGCCGGTCGTCGGTTCGAGTCCGACCGCCGGCTAGTCCCTGATGCCCGACTAAGCACACCGAACATCCGGTCAGGTGGCCATAGTGCTTGATCGAGCATTGCGCCAGGAGAGAGCCGATTAGGAGGACAGGCGGGGCATGAAAGAAGTGAAGGCGGGTCGCGCTCGGAGCTGTTCGGGGGTCGAGATCCCGCTCATTGATCTGCGCAGCCAGCATCGCGCGCTGCAGCCCAGGTTATTCGCTGCCCTGAGGCAGGTCTTCGACAGTTCCGTCTTCGTGATGGGGCCGAATGTGCGCGCCTTCGAAGAAGAGATGGCCTGCTTCTTCGAGGTGAAGCACGCAGTGGGCGTGGCCTCGGGCACGGACGCGCTTACCCTCTCGCTGGCAGCGTTCGGAATCCAGCCGGGCGACGAGGTGCTGGTGCCATCCTTCACGTATGCGGCCACGGCGGCGGGCGTCTGCCATCTGGGCGCGCGGCCGGTGTTCGTGGACTCTCTGCCCGATGGGTTCAACCTGGACCCCGGGGATGCAGAGCGCCGGATTACGCCGCGCACGCGCGCGATCATTCCTGTGCATCTGTACGGCGAAGCCGCGCCCATGAAAGAGATCCTGGAGCTGGCGGAGGCCCACGGCCTCTACGTGGTGGAGGACGTCGCTCAAGCAGCGGGCGGCCGGTGGGACGGAAAGCTGCTGGGCTCGCTCGGGCATGCGGGCTGCTTCAGCTTCTATCCCACGAAGAACCTGGCCGGCTGCGGGGACGGGGGCATGGTCATAACGAACGACGACACGGTGGCCGAGCGCGTCCGGCTGCTTAGACAACAGGCCGACGCCTCCATGGTAGGTGGACAGAAATACGTTCACCCGGCCGTGGGATACAACAGCCGATTGGACGAGCTTCAGGCAGCGGTCCTGCGGGTGAAGCTCCCTCACCTGGAGTCATGGAACCGGTTCCGGCAGAAGCATGCACGGCGATACCGCGCGCGGCTCAGGGATTCAGGCCTGGGGTTGCCGGCTCGAAGCCGGGACGGCTCGCACGTGTACTGCCTCTTCACCCTGCGCTGCGCGCAGAGAGATGAACTCAGGCAACATCTGTGGGAATGCGGGGTTGGAACCGAGATCTACTACCCGCTTCCTCTGCACTTGCAGGAGGCATATCGAGATCTTGGCTACCGGGAGGGAGATCTGCCCGTGTCGGAGACACTGTGCAAGCGGGCGCTCTCCATTCCTGTGTATCCGGAGCTGACCCCGGAGCAAGTTGATAGCGTGGCAGACGCCATCTTGGAGTTCATTCACAGCCGCGCTGAGGCAAAGACGGAGGAAGCAGTTGGGCATTAGCTATGACGTGAAAGATGTCAACCTGGCCGAGGCCGGCGGCCTCCGCATTGAGTACGCCGGTCAGCACATGCCGGTGCTGCGAGGGCTGAAGGAGCGATTTGCGAAAGAGAAGCCGCTATCGGGCATACGCATGGGCGCCTGCTTGCATGTGACGACGGAGACCGCCAATCTGATGCAAGTGCTGAAGGCCGGCGGGGCGGAAGTGGCGCTCTGCGGCTCGAACCCTCTCAGCACTCAAAATGATGTGGCGGCGTGGCTCGCATCCGACCTCGGCGTCCCGACGTTCGCCGTGCGCGGTGAAGACAACGAAAGGTACTACCAGCACATCGAGGCGGTCATTGCGGCCAAGCCACAGATCACTATGGACGATGGGTGTGACCTGGTATTTACAATTCACGACAAGCACCAGGAGGCGCTTCCCGACATGCTAGGCGGGTCGGAGGAGACTACGACCGGCGTCATCCGACTGCGGGCGATGGAAAAGATGGGCGCGCTTCGATATCCGGTGATTGCGGTCAATGACGCCGACACCAAGCATTTCTTCGATAACCGCTATGGAACGGGACAGAGCACTATTGATGGCATAGTGCGTGCAACCAACATACTGCTCGCGGGCTGCAGATTCGTGGTGTGCGGGTACGGGTGGTGCGGCCGCGGAGTGGCAATGCGGGCGCGGGGCATGGGTGCGGTGGTGGCAATCTGCGAGGTGGACCCAGTGCGCGCGCTGGAGGCGGCGATGGACGGTTATCTGGTCATGCCGATCATGGAGGCGGCGCGCTGGGGCGAAGTCTTCGTCACTCTCACCGGGGACTATTCGGTGCTGCGGCGGGAGCACTTCGAGGTGATGAAGGACGGCGCCGTGTTGTGTAACTCGGGGCACTTCGATGTGGAGATTGACATTCCGGCGCTGCGAGAGATGGCGCGCTCGGAGCGGCGTGTCAGGCCGATGGCCGATGAGTTCCTCTTGCCGGATGGAAGGCGGCTCTATCTGCTTGGCGAGGGGCGACTGGTCAACCTGGCTGCGGCGGAGGGACATCCCGCGAGCGTGATGGACATGAGCTTCGCCAATCAGGCGCTGTGCGCGATCTATCTTGCGAAGAACGGACGGGCGCTGGAGAATAGAGTCCATCCGGTGCCTCCCGAGATTGACGCCGAGGTGGCGCGGCTGAAGCTCGCCGCGATGGAGATCGAGATCGACACTCTCACGCCGGAGCAGGAGCGCTACCTAGCCGACTATCAGGCGGGGACTTAGCGGCATCCCCGTCCCGGGGGTGAGGGACATGGATGTGCTGGATGCGTCAACCGGACACATCCGGCCGATCGGGACTGCGGCCGTGGTCGGCCTGGCTTTCCTCATCGCCTTCGTGACCCCAAATCTGGTCGGTCCCCGCATTCGCCGCGCGGCCAGGCAGGGTGCGCAGCCGGGCCTGAGACCCCGGGGTCAATGGGTGCTATCGGGCTTGAGCACCATGATTGCTCTCGCGGTCCCGCTTCTCGTATTTGGCGGCGAAGAGCGCGCCATAAGCGCGGCTGTGCTGGTCGCGCTCCTGGGCGGAGTTGTGGGGATGGCCAACGATCTCCTCGGCCTGCCCCGTCTGGTCCAGATTGTGCTGGCCGTCGCAATCGCCTGGGTGGCGGTGAGCTTGGGGATCGCGATGGGCGAGATCAAGCCTCCTTTCACCACGCGCATGATCGAGCTTGGCAGTTGGTCCGTTCCAGCCAGCATGGCCTGGCTGCTGGCGATCGCCTATGCGGTGGTGCTGTGTCGTCGTCTCCCCCGGCTGACTGCTGGCCTGGTGGCCATTATTTCCCTTACCTTTGCCGCTGCCGCGCTGATCGTCGGGCCGTCGCGATCGGCGCCCGCGGCCGGTGTGCTGGGACTCACGATGGTGGGCGTTGCGGCGGGCGCATTGCGCGCCGATTACCCGGAGCTGGGGAGTTCGGCTCACTGGGCGATGGGCTTTGCGCTGGGGGCGATCACCATGATCGGCATGCTGAAGAACACCGCCTTCCTGGTGCTCGGCGTGCCTCTGCTTGCGCTGGGCGTCCCTGTGGGAGAGACGACCTATGCCATCATATACGGCGCCGGAAAGGGGAGGCCGCGATTGGCGCTCGGTCAGCGGCGCGAGCTGCTGCACGAAGCACTGATCCGGACGGGGCTGACTCCGCCGCGGGCGGTGCTTCTCTTCTACCTGGCGACGGCTTACCTGTGTGCGGTGGCGCTGGCGCTGGTACTCGTGGTGCGCGTGACGTTCCTGGCGAAGTTGGGCATCCTGGCCGTGGCGCTGAGCGTAGGCTTTGCGGTCTTCTTCATGCTTGCGCGGATTTGGTCGCAGCCGCGAGAGGAAGCGGAGGAGCGAATGGACATGCTGGGGGTGCCTCTCGCGCGCATTGACATGGAAGGGGCGCTGGCCCGCGTCGACCAGTTCGTGGCCGAACGGTCGCCCCACATGGTGGTGACTTCGGACAGCCCCAGCATTGTGCGAGCGCGCAATGACCAGGAGTATCAGGAGATCGTGCGCGGGGCGGATATGGTCACCGCGGATGGACGCGGGGTGGTGTGGATGGCGCGGGTTCTCGGGCTGCCGGTGACCGAGCGGGTGTCCGGCCTGGATCTGATGGAGAGCATATGCAAGAGGGCGGGGGAGCGCATGTACAGCGTGTATCTGCTGGGAGCACGGCCGGGGGTGGCAGAGGAGGCGGCCCGCGTGCTGGAGTCACGGTGCCCGGGGCTGCGCGTAGTGGGCGCCCAGCACGGGTACTTCACTCCGGAGGAAGAACAGGGAGTGGTGCGGGCGGTGGCGGAGGCGGCGCCGGATATTCTGTTCGTCGCCTTCGGGGCGCCGAAGCAGGAGAAGTGGATCCGTCAACACTTGGCGGAACTCCGGGTGCCCGTGGCTATCGGAGTGGGGGGGAGCTTCGACGTTCTCGCCGGCCGAGTGCGACGGGCCCCGCGGTGGATGCAGCGAGCAGGCCTCGAGTGGCTCTATCGCGCGGTACGGGAGCCGAGCCGACTGCCGCGGCTGTGGGTGCTGCCGCGGCTGGTTTGGATGACGCTGAGGGAGGCATTGCGGAGGCGATAGCGTGGGCCGCGCGGCAGGCGTGACCGTGTGACGATGGACCTGAAACACCTCCAGCGCAACTGGGATCACCTCGGCCGTACCGACCCCCTGTGGGCGGTCCTGACCTGGCCTGGCAAGCGCGGGAAGCGTTGGGATCCACAGGAGTTCTTCGCGGTGGGTGCAGCCGAGATCGAATCCCTCATCAGATGTATCGAGTCACTGCCCGTAGGGATTCAGAAGGGAAAGGCACTGGACTTCGGCTGTGGCGTCGGAAGACTGACCCAACCGCTGGCCGAGCACTTCCAGGAGGTATGGGGAGTTGACATTGCTCCCTCGATGATCGAGCTGGCCGGCAAGTACAACCGGTACGGCGATCGGTGCAAGTACCGCGTGAACGATTCAGATGACCTGGGCCTGTTCGCCGACGACACGTTCGATTTCGTGCATTCACACCTCACTCTCCAGCACCTGCATCCCCAATTGGCCAACGGCTATATCAAAGAGTTCATCCGCGTGTTGGCACCGGGAGGTCTGTTGGTATTCCAGATGGCCGGAGAACCGACTGTTAGAAGGCGGGGTCCCGTGAGGACCCTCAGGCGCTGCGTTCGCCGGTTGATACCGGAGGGCGTGATCAGGCTGTGCCGCAGGATCAGGTATGGACATCTGATCGACATGTACGGGATCCCTCGGGAGGAGATGGTGGCGTTCCTGGTGGGGAGCGGGGCGCGGGTGCTGGACGTGCAGGCGGATACGAGCGCGGGAGGGGGCTGGATGAGCTACCGGTACTGGGCTACCAAGGAGTGAGCACCTTCGCTGGAGGGGCGGGGGAACGTCCTGGGAATCGTTGCTGAGGGTCTTGACACGGGGAGCGGTTTGTGCTACAAACTAGTCTGGAGAGAGGACCGCTTGTCGAAAGCCGCTCGCGAACCAGGAGGGATGCAGACAATGAAGCGCACTGATGACTCCGCAGGAGAGGCAGATGACGGTGTCCGGGAGATCCCCACGTGGGCGCGGCGGTACGCGCAGAACCTGACGCTGCCAGTGGTGGTGTCCCTCGTCATATTCGCTGTGGCGTCATGCATGTTCGGGGGCTTGTCCTATCTCACTGCGTGGGCCTATGTCAATGACAAGCGAGTGCTGGCAGGTGCATCCATGCTGGTCCTGTGCGCATTTGCCGTGTCGTGGGTGTGGTTCAGCTTCGTGGGCGGAACTCGGATCATGCGCCAGATCACGAAGCAGCTGTATCGCGGGGAGGGGAGCGCGTCGGTTGGACCGCCACTAGGGCCAGGGGCGATGAGTCATCCACCGACGCTCATCGGCTTTGTATTCATGTTCTGTGTGCTTGCAAGCGTAGGGCTGGGATTGCTCGGGTTTCTGCCGACTCGCTATATGCAGCCCATCTCGGCGGTGTATGTTGTGCCGTTTCTCTGCTACATCGGGCTGAAGGTGTGCCGTGGCGGCAGCCCCTTCATGTTCCTCTGGCCGGCGCTGTACGCAATCCACGCAGTCCTGCTTGTGACGGGCGTACCGATCGGGATGGGTCCCATGCTCGATATGTTCGTGCCGACGGTCGGCTACGGCCTCATAGCTGCGCTGGCGGGCCACATCTACAGCCGCGTCGCGCTGCGGCGGTTACGGCGGCTGGCTGCCAGTCCAGAGGTGCCCCAAGAGACGGCAGAATAGCGCAATGGCCGAACTCGACCCACATATCCACCAGCCCACACGGCTGCGCATATTGATGCTTCTCTCCGGCGTGGATTTGGCCGACTTCACCTTCCTCGTGAATACGCTCGGCCTGACGAAGGGGAATCTGTCGTCGCACATGAGCCGCCTCGAAGAGGCCGGCTATGTCGAGGTTACTAAGAGCTTCGATGGGAAGATTCCGAATACGGCGTACTCGCTGACTCGGAACGGCAGATCCAGCCTGGAGAAGTACTGGAGAGCAATCGATGACATCCGACATGGCGCAGAGTGAGCGAACGCGAATTGGCTGGCATCCGATCACGCTCGGTCTGGTGCTCGTGGTGGGCCTCAGCGTCATGCGAGCCGGCGGCGCCGCGGTTATGCGCAAGCTGTGGGGCGACATCGACTTCGAGCCCTCGCTGCGCGGGGCGCTCTTCCTGCTCGTCGTTTTCGTGCTCGGGTCGGTGGGGCTCATCGGCGGCGGACTGTTCGGCCTGGCCGGTGTTTCGTGGGAGAGGCTGGGCTGGCGCCGCGACCGCCTGGGCTGGGAGATCCTGCGCGGCCTGCTTGCCGTGGTGGTGCTCGGCGTCATCGCCGCCATGTTTGCGGTTGTTGCCGGCCGGTTCTTAGGCTTGAAGCCGCCGCCGACGGATGCTACCCAACCGGGGTTTACCTTGGTCAGCATAGCCATGTCGGTCCTTTTCGGCTTCTTCATCGCGTCATGGCAGGAGGAGTGCCTCTTCCGCGGCTACCTGCAGCCGCTGTTCATTGAGAGATGGGGTCTCTGGCCTGGCATGTTGACGCAGGCGGCGCTCTTCTCGGTGGCCCACATCGGGTGGGCACCGTCGTGGCCATACTTCGTCCTTTTCTTCGTCATCGGGATCGTGTTCGGATGGCTCAGAGGGCGCGACGGAAGCTTGGTGGCCCCCTTCGTCGCACACGGGCTGGTGGGGTGAAGAAAGCCGCAGGGCAGACGGCCGCGTTGCACCCCGGCCGATCGTGAGACCCTGCGCTGTTGTCGCGGGGATCTCGCCTATCCTCAGGAGGAAAGGGATTGCCATGTTCGTCGGCGATTACGCGCAGCTTTCGATTCATCGTTTGATGCTCTCCGACCGAGTGCGGACGGAGAGCTATCGCCGGGCGCTTTTGTCGGCGGTGAAGGCGGGCGACGTGGTTCTGGATGTCGGCGCCGGGACCGGCATCATGGGAATGCTCGCGGTGCAGGCGGGGGCAGGGAAGGTATACGCGGTTGAGAAGGCCGGCATCGCAAGGCTTGCGCGGCAGCTCATCGAGCGGAACGGCATGGCGGATCGGATACACCTGATCGAATCAGATATCGAATCGGTCGAGCTTCCCGAGCGGGTGGATGTAGTCGTTGGCGAGTGGATGGGCTGCTACGGGGTGGACGAGAACCTGCTGCCGTCCATGGTCGCTGCTCGCGATCGGTGGCTCAAGCCGAGCGGCGCGGTGGTGCCGGAGGTCGTGACAGCATGGCTCGCACCGGTCGAAGACGACGGGCTTGCGGAGGGTATTGATTCCTGGCGCGGGCGGCCCTATGACCTCGACTTCGGGCCGCTGGCGGAGGCGAGCGCCAACGAGGTGCGCATGGGGCACCACGAGAGCACGGCGGATAAGCTACTTGCCGAGCCGCAGGAGCTGTGGGCGACAGATGTGCGGACGATCAGACTGGAGGATGCACGGTCGCCGTTCAGCGCCTCCCTGCGGTTCTCCGCGAGCCGCCAGGGACGGCTCGCCGCGCTCGCGGCGTGGTTCGTCGCTCGCTTCTCCGACGGGAGCGCGCTTACCAACGCGCCGGATGCGCCGGAGACGCACTGGGGTCGCTCCGCTTTTCCGCTGAACGCGGGCGTTGAGGTCGAAGCGGGCATGCCGATCGAGGTTCAGCTCACCTGCGAGCCCGCGCAGCCCGGCCACTGCCATCACCGGTGGGCGGTGAAGGTGGGGGCAGGGGAGTGGCAGCGCCACGACACCAGGCGGGACCCCACGCTGCCAATCCCGTAAGACCGACCGCCCCCCGAGCTTGGACCGAAACTCCGCAATCCGCCTGACACTAGTGTCGGACTGTGCGCGACTGGCAGGACT
>CP070816.1:763967-766825 GCA_020344235.1 Armatimonadota bacterium | reverse complement strand
GACGGTTTGGGTGAGCCCGCTGATGGAAGAAGTTCTCGGCTCGCCTCGCGCCTCGGCGGGCATGGCCGTTTCGTTCTTCTGGGCGTTCATGGTGGTGGGCCGACTGGGCGTGAGCTTTCTCGCCATTCGGTGCCGGCCGGCCCCCATGATCGTGGCGCTCGCCGTCGGGAGCGCCCTATCGGGGGTGTTGGTGGCGCGCGCCCCCAGTGTGTTTTCCTGTCTGGTGGGCTCCGCGGCAAGCGGGCTGTTCATGTCAGGGATCTTCGGGCTGGTGGTCACCGACGCCGCGCGATGGTTTCCGCAGCGCACCGGGGCCGTGTTCGGGCTCGTGATAGCTGGCGTCGGGGTGGGCGCTCTCTTTGTTCCCGCCGTGATGGGGTTTGTCGGCGGGGCGTCGGGACTGCGCACTGCGATGCTGATTCCATCTGTCCTGATGTTGATGGTGGCCGGAGTGTACGTTTCCCTGTGGCGTCGCTGAGCGCTCAGCCGGCAGGTGGGGCGTCTGGGAGGTAGAAACGGCCGGGGGAATTCGAGAGAAGGAGCGCGGGGCAATGAAGCTGGCAGTGTTCACGGATGAGGTGTCGCAGGATCTGGATACGGCGCTGAAGCTGGCGGTTCGCTACGATCTGGACGGAGTGGAGCTGCGCACTGTTTGGGACAAACCGGTGCAGCACCTCTCTCTCCAGGACGTCGCGCGCGTGCGGCATATGCTCGAGACGCGGGAACTGGAGGTGGCGGCGATTGCCTCGCCGGTGTTCAAGTGTGAGCTGGATGACGAGGCCGCGCAGCGCGACCATCTCGATTATCTTCAGAGCTGCATCCGCCTGGGGAAGGCGCTCGGAACCGATATCATAAGAGTATTCACCTTCTGGAAGAGAGGCCCGTCCGAGCTTGTCTGGGAGCGAATAAAGAGGCAGTTCCGGCCCGCGATACCGATCGCCGAGGACGCGGGTGTGACTCTCGGGATCGAGAACGAGCATTCCACCTATTGCGCGACCGCCGCCGAAACGCAGCGCTTCGCGGCTGAGATGGACTCCCCCGCCGTCAAGATTGTGTGGGACCCATGTAACGAGGTGTTCGCGGAACGAGGGGTCACACCCTATCCTGACGGATACCGCGTGGTCGAGTCCGCCGTTGCCCACGTACACGTCAAGGACGCGAAGAAGGATGCCGACACCGGCGAACCGGGGATGACGCCGGTCGGGGACGGCATCATTGATTGGAAAGGCCAGCTCCGGGATCTGCTGTCGAAGGCATACGCCGGGTATGCCTCCCTGGAGACTCACTGGCGGCCGCGCGCTCTGCCGGAGCACGTGCTCAACCAGCCCGGCGGGGAGGGATTCTCTGAGGCCGGCGAGTATGCCAGCGACCTCTGTCTGCGCAGCCTGATGGAGATCTTGGCAGAGGCCCGGAGAGACCTGAACTAGCCCTCCAGCCTCTCACCGTGCTCTTCGATAAGGGCATCCTCGCGGGCGTAGTCGAAGGGTGCGGCGATGCCGGGCCAGGCCCAGTCGTCGCCCCGGGGGTGCTGGCAGAGCCAGGCCATGGTCAGCTCCAGTCCGTCCCGGGGGATCATCCTGTCCTTGTAGCGCAACTGCGCTCTCGCCTTGCGCAGGTCGAAGAAAGATGTGTGCGCGTAGGGCGCGGTCCAGAGACGGCCGGGCACCGACCAGAGTTCGATCTCATGGTGCAGCGCGCGCGCAACGCCTCGCGCCAACTGCGCCAGCGTGTAGAGCTTCTCCTCGCCCAGGTTGTATACCTGACCGACAGCGCGCCGCGCCGACAGTGCTTGCGCTATTCCCCAGGCCATGTTCTGGACGAACCCGCGATGGGCGATGTGCAGGCCGCGGTCGGGCAGGGCGATGCGCTTCCGCCCGTCCAGCATCCGCCGGGCGAAGAACCACTCGGCGCACTTCGGGTCGCGCGGCCCGTAAAGCTCGGGCAGGCGAATCACCACGGCCGGCAGCTTCTCTTCCGCGGCCGCCTCCAGCACTACTTGATCGGCGGCGATCTGATCGGCGACGCGCGGCGGCGCGTCTTCGGCTCTCATGACCTCGGTCTCTTCGTCCACCGGGCAGATTGGGCTCGGACCATACACGGCCGCGCAGCTCAGATGGACGCAGCGCCCCAGCTTGCCGCCGCAGACGCCCGCGACCGACCGAGCGTGCTCGGCGTCGCAGTGGAGCATATCAACCAGGGCCTCGGGCCGCCAGGCCTTCACTGCTCGCCGCAGCGCGGCCGCGTCGGAAGCATTGCCCTGGTAGCGCTTCACCGGCCCCCCGAACGTCGCCTCCCCTCGGCCCAGCACCGCCGCTTCGTGGCCGCGCGCCAGCAGCTCGTCTATCACGAACGGCCCCAGGAATCCGGTGCCGCCGAGGACCAATACCTTCACGAAGATGTCCCTCCCAGGAAATGGCTGCGCGCTACCGCGGGAACGGGCCTATGCCGAGCACCTCCGCGATTCGCTTCGGGATATCGGTGTTGTCCATCTCGCCGGTGAAGAGTTCCGCGCCGGGTCCGTAGGCGAAGACGCGCACGCGGGTGGCCGTGTGGCCGGTGGTGCTCCAGGCCACTCCGGCCCGGTCGCTAAGGAGGTGGGCAATGGCCGCAACCGCATCTTTCGCTTGCTTGATATCTTCCGCTTCGGAAGGGGCCAGGTCGTCCACTCCGGCGTGGGCCGACAGGACTTCCGCGATGTTCGTGCGATCCGGGTTGAGCTTCCCCGCCAGCGCCTCCGAGGAGAGTTTGACTTTGCCCAGAAGGGCCGTCCTCCCCGGCTTCTCGATGGACAGTCCGCCGGTCTCGTGGTCGGCGGTGACCACCAGCAAGGTTCGGCCGCGCCGCCGGGCATAGTCGAG
>CP070816.1:760238-763867 GCA_020344235.1 Armatimonadota bacterium | reverse complement strand
GCAGCTTCGTTGCCGTGGCCATTTCCTACTCCTCGATCTCGAACCGGAAGTCCTCGATAATCGGATTGGCCAGCAGCTTGCGGCACATCTCGTCGAGCTGGGATGACAATTGCTCCCTGGGCGCGCCGTCCACCTCCATGTCTCCCAGCTTGCCGATCCGGAGATTCTGGACTCCACTGTAGCCGAGGTCGTGAAGGGCCCGTTCCACCGTCTGCCCCTGCGCGTCCATGATAGTCTTCTTCAGAGTGATAATCACCCGCGCTCTGGCCATCGCTTTGCCTCCTGGTCTGCGCTGCGCCGCGCTTCCCGCCCCCATCCCCCTTCACCCTTCTGCCTCTTCCGCGCGATCCCCTCCGCCTCCTGCTCGTCCAAATCATCTGCCGCCCGGCGCTCCGATGATTGTGAGTAGGCTCGGGCAGGAAGTCACCCCGAAGAGGCGAGAATCACTATCGGCGGACGCGAGGAGAACGGCCAAGCGATGATTCCCAACTCCGCGGATTGGCGACCAAGGGGAGAGCGGTAACATGCCTTCACGGGCCCGCCAGGTAAGCGCCGCGCCCGCCCGCCGCATCGGCTCCGAGGCCTTCGGGCGGTCCCAGGAGACTGCCGTGTGGTGGCTTACGAATGCCGGGTTCCTCATCAATGCCCGCGGCACCATCCTGATGATTGATCCCGCGATCTCCGTCGAGCCCGACTTCCCCGACCGAAGCGAAACCGGCCTGCGGCTGCTCGTCCCCCTGCCCATAGAGGCCAAGGACATCCCCCGCCTCGACGCCGTCCTCTACACCCACGGCGACGACGACCATTTCGCCCGCAGGACCGCTGAAACGCTCTCTCAGACGAAGGCGCTCTTCGTATCCCCGCCTCCGGTCGCCAGCGAGCTGGCCTCGATGGGCGTCACCGGAGACCGCCTCCGCGCGGCCGCCGTGGACGAGTCCTTCGAGGTGGGGAAGGCGAAGATCACCCCCACCCCCGCCGACCATCCTTGGCAGCTTCGCGACCCCGAGCGCTTCGGTGTGCCCTGGAAACCCGAGGACTGCTGTGGCTACGTCATTGATACCCCTGACGGCCGCATCTGGTGCCCGGGCGACACCCGTCTCATGGACCATCACGTGCAGATGAAGGGTGTGGACCTGCTCCTGCTGGACATCTCCCGCTCCGAATACCACCTGGGGGTGGACAACGCCGCCCGCCTGGCGAACATCCTGGACGTCCCGCACATCATCCCCTACCACTGGGGAACCTACGACGCACCCGACCACCCAGCCTACAACGGCGATCCTGCGGAGGTGGCGGCCAACATCAAGGGTGCCGAGAACCGATTCCACCTACTGGCCCCAGGGGAGCGGTTCACACTGTAGCGCGCGCATGTTTCTGCATGCGCGCCGGTCCGTTCAGTTCCTCCCGATGACCCTGGTGCCCCCCATATATGGCACCAACACCTCCGGCACCACCACCGAACCATCCTCCTGCTGGTAGTTCTCGAGCACGGCCGCAAACGTCCGCCCCACCGCCAGCCCCGACCCATTCAGCGTATGGACGAACTCCGGCCTCGCGCCCCGTTCCCGTCGAAAGCGAATGTTCGCTCGGCGCGCCTGATAGTCCAGGCAGTTCGAGCAGGAGCTGAGTTCCAGCCAGCTTCCCATCCCGGGGAACCATGCCATCGGGTCGTAGGCCTTCACCGCCTGGATGCCCATCTCGCCGGCGCACAGCAGTGCCAGCTTGTAGGGAATGCCCAGCCGCTGGTAGACCGCCTCTGCGTTTCGGACAAGAGACTCCAGCTCATCCATGGACGTCTCTGGCAAGACGAACTTGAACATCTCCACCTTGTCGAACTGGTACTGCCGGATAAGCGCCCGAGACTCCTTGCCCCCGCTGAACTTCTCGAAGCGAAAGCAGGGAGTATAGGCGACGTAGCTCACGGGCAGCGTCTGGGCGTCGAGCACCTCGTCCCGGTGGATGTTGACCAGGGACGCCTCCGCGGTGGGAATGAGGAACATGTCGTTCTCACGGACATGAAACTGATCGTCCTCGAACTTCGGCAAATGTCCCGAGGCGACGAGAGAATCCCGCCGGGCGATGATGGGGGGCGCGACCTCGGTGTATCCGTGCTCCTGCGTGTGGACGTCGACCATAAAGCCAATGAGGGCCCGCCTGAGCCGCGCGCCATCGCCCTTGAAGACCTCGAAGTTCGCCCCGGCGATGTTGGTGGCCCGCTCGAAATCCACGATGTCGAGATTGACAGCGATCTCCCAGTGCGGCCTCGGCTCGAAATCGAACTCCCGCGGCTCCCCCCACTCCCGCACGACGACGTTCTCCTCCTCCGTCGTCCCCTCCGGCGTATCTTCGGACACCAGATTGGGGATTTCCAGGGCCAGTCGGTCCTGCTCGGCCTCCACTTCCCGCAGGTCGGCCTCCAGCTCCTTGATCCGGTCCCCCACCTTACGCATCTCGGCGATCATGTCCGCTGCATCGCCGCCGCCGCGCTTGATCTTCGCAATCTCCTCACTCACCTGGTTGCGCTCGGCCCTGAGTGCCTCTACATCACGCAGCAAGGCGCGGCGCCTTTCGTCGGCCTTCAGCAGGCCATCCAAAGGCGCCGAATCTCCGCCCCGTCGCTCGATGCTCTGCCGAACAAGTTCTGGATCGCTGCGAATGAGCCGAATGTCGAGCATAGGGACCTCCGCCCGCCGGTGCAGGGGGTGGACGATTATAGCCACCGCGCCGGAGGCCGGTCAAACGCGCCACCCCCGCGCGCCAACCCCCAACGTCATCCTGAGAAGCGCAGCGACGAAGGATCTTGCCCTCACATTTGCGGGTCCACAAACCACCTCTAGGCTTCGGGCAGCAGGGACTTGAGATAGGCCAGGTCGTCGCGGGTGACGCTGAGCAGCTCCTCCCGCGACAGGTCCTCGTACTCGCTGTGGAGGCTGATCGGGCCCTCATAGTTGACGGAGCCCAGCAGTTCCAGCACCTCGAGCCAGTCCACCAGGCCCTCTCTCATCGGCACCAGACGGTGCTCCCACTTGACCGCACCCTTCTCCTCGGACCGGAACCAAGCGAGGCTCTTGGCCGCCACCAGCACCAGGTGCTCGCGCACCATGCTGATCGCCATCGGAAGGTCCTCACCATCTATGGACAGGTGGCCGGGGTCAATGTAGACCCCGACGTAGCGAGGGTCGAAGTCGCGGACCAGGTGCATCGCCCCGGCGCAGTTCGAGCCGTAGTAAGGCCCCGAGTGAGTGTGCACGGCGACGCACACATCGTGCTTGCGACACAGCCTCTCGAACCCGCCAAGGGCCTTGCGAATCCTGTCCACCCCTTCCCAATACGGCTCCCCCTGGTAGACCCAGTAGCCAAGCTTGATCCGGCGGCACCCCACCTCGGCGCAGGCCCCCAGCAGCGGCTCCACCTCCGGCTTCCCGGGATCCACGAAGTCGAAGTTGGTGGTCACCAGACCGATCGTCAGACCGCGCGCGGCCCACTCCTTGGCTGCCTCGGGGAGGGCGGTTGCCACGTTCTCCGGGTTGATTGGATAGCCCGGACGCACTGCCAGGTCAAAGCCGCCGAACCCGAGGCCTTCGATTGTGTCGGCTAGTTGCCCGATGCCCAGGTCCTTCAACAGCTTC
>CP070816.1:752108-760138 GCA_020344235.1 Armatimonadota bacterium | reverse complement strand
CGGGGGATGTGCAGAGCCGGCGAGGTGAGCGCCTGGTAGTAAAGTGACCGCTAGTTCCTGCGCGGGCCGCGCTCGGCTTCGAGGCGGTCTATCTCGGCGAAGGTCTGCTTGATGTAGGCGGCCGCGCGCTGGGCCGCTTCTTTCAGGTTGCGCTCGCCCTCCTCGGGCGAGGCCCCGCTCGGCGCGCCCCAGAGGCCGGTCGGGCTGACGGCGCCGATGCCGGTGTAGTCGAAGAACTCGCGGCCTTGGGCGGGTGAGAAGTCGGGCTTCACCTTATCCATTTTCACGAGGTCGGGACGCAGGTGCATGATGAGGGAGGTCTCGCCGCGGCCGGCGTGGAGGTCGGCGAACTCGCCTTGCTCGACGGTGAAGGCGTCGGGGGTGGTGAAGATGACATGGGCCCCCTTGCGGTCGAGATCGATCTCGCGCACGGTGGGCTTGACGATCCAGTTGCCGCCGTGGGCGACGAGCAGCGCGACCTTGCTGATGCCGTGGTGGTGGAGGGCGCCGACGAGGTCCTGGATGACGGCGGCGAGAGTGGCGGGCCGCAGCCAGACGGTGCCGAAGAAGTCGCCGTGCTCCCGGGAGCAGCTAAACGGGAGCGCCGGCAGGAGGTAGCAGTTGTCCAGCTCGTCGGCGACCCGCTCGGCGAGCGCCTGGGCGGCGAGGTAGTCGGTGGCGAGGGGGAGGTGGTAGCTGTGCTGCTCGATGGCGCCGATGGGGAGGATGGCGATTTCGGGCTTGGCGCGCTCGATTTCGTGAAAGCTGTTCTCCCAGTTGACCATGAGGGGGCTCCTTTGCGGCGAAGCTGTTGGTTGACGTGGCGCGAGCAAGCAGGGCCGCGCAAGGAGAGTATTCAGAGCGGCAGGGGCAGGCTCCTGCCGGGGGAAGTCAAAGAGAGATGAGGGTGGTGGGGCGAAGTTGCGCCAGGGAAGGTTGCGCGAGGGTGCGGCAGTATGGCATTATGAGGTGTAGGTGCTCGAATGGGTCGTTCTGTTGAGGAAACCGAAGAGCTAGAGGATCAGGCGAGTCTGCTGCCGCCAGATGTGGAGGATTGGCTGCGGGAGCACGCGGCGGCGGAGAAGGTCCAGCTCAGCCAGTATGCGGACTTGCACGGCCCCGGGCACTTCGGCGATGCGTGGATGATCGCAACCGACCGATCGCTAGTGGTGCTGCGGATGGACGCGGACGGGCTGAAGTGCCAGGCGCGAGTACCGCTGGCGGAAGTGAACCGGCTGGAGATGCGGGAGTTCGTGGGGAACGGCCGCCTCGACGTGATCTCCAACGGCACGACCCAGGCGCTGGCGCGCTTCACGCGGTCGCTAGCGCGGGATGTGGAGGAGACGGCGCGGGAGTTCGCGCGGCTGGCCACCGAGCAGCGGGCCAGCATCGGCGCGGCCGCGGTGGAGCTGACGGGCGATGTGGGGGACACGGGCGCGGCACGGTGCGCGATCTGCGGCCGGGTGCTTTCCCGACATGGGGTGTGTCCCGAGTGCATGGACCGGAAGCAGCTCGCCTGGCGGATGCTGGGGTTCGTGCGGCCGTATGCGTGGCTGGCGGCGCTGGGTCTGGGGCTCGCGGGGGTGGCGACCGTGGTGCAAATGGTCAGGCCGATTCTGTCCAAGCTGATTGTCGACGATGTGATACTGGGCGGCCGGTTCGATCTGCTGGGGAGGATCATCGCGGTGCTCGCGCTGCTCTTCGCCGCGGGGTCAGGACTGACGTATGTTCGGGCGTATCTCCTGGCCTGGCTCGGGCAGCGAGTGGTGGCAGACGTCCGGTCCAGAACGTATCGCCATCTGCAGCAGTTGGCGGTTGGCTTCTACGAACGCCGGCAGACGGGACAGTTGATGTCTCGCCTGACCCACGACACGGGCCACATCCAGGACTTCGTGGCGGACTATCTGCAGGAGATCGTCGTCCAGTCTTTCACCGTGATCATCATCCTGGGGATCATGTTCTACTACGAGCCCAGGCTCGCAGTGCTGACGCTGATACCAGTTCCGATGATCATCTTCACGACCACGATGGTGCGAACGCGCGTGCGGCGGTACTACCGGAGTGCGCGTCGCCGCATGGGGGGGATTCACGCGGTGCTGGCGGACGCGATCCCCGGGGTCCGGGTGGTGAAGGCGTTCGCGCAGGAGGAGCGGGAGATCGAGCGTTTCGATCTCCGGAATGAAGGATATACGCAGACGAGCATCAGTGCGGCGCGGCTGCGAAGCGCGTTCATGAGTTCTATCGCGGGGATCGTAGGGCTGGGATACTTGCTGGTGTGGTACTTCGGGGCGAAGGGAGTGCTGGCCGATACGATTGAACTGGGAACGCTGGTGATGTTCACTCAGTACTTGTGGCAGTTCTACGGGCCGATCGGAGCGATCAGCAGGCTGTATGAGCGATTCCAGTTTGCGGCCACGGCCGGGGAGCGGGTGTTCGAGGTGCTGGACACGGAGCCGGAGGTGGATCGGACGCGGGAGCGGAGATCGGCCGCCGGGATCGGGGGCGGGGTGACGTTCAGCCACGTCTTCTTCAGCTATGAAGATGGAGCCCCGGTGTTGTATGACATCGAACTCGAGGTAGCGCCGGGGGAGATGATCGGGCTGGTGGGGCGGACGGGCGTGGGGAAGACGACGATCGTCAACTTGGTGTGCCGGTTCTACGATCCGAATCGGGGGGCTATCTATGTGGACGGGCACGAGCTGCGGGAGTATGACCTGCGGTCGTGGCGGAGCCAGATCGGGATGGTGCTGCAGGAGCCGTTCCTGTTCCACGGGAGCATTGCGGAGAACATATCGTACGGGAGGGCGGAGGCGTCGGAGCAGGAGATCATCGCGGCCGCCAGGGCGGCGAATGCGCACGAATTCATCATGGCGCTGCCGGACGCCTATGACAGCCAGGTGGGGGAGCGAGGGGTGCGGCTGTCGGGCGGGGAGCGACAGCGGGTATCTATCGCGCGCGCGATTCTGCACAATCCACGGCTGCTGATCTTCGATGAAGCGACGTCATCGGTGGATACGGAGACCGAGATGCTGATTCAGGATGCGATACAGCGCCTGGTGTCGGGGAGGACGACGTTTGCGATTGCGCATCGGCTGTCGACGCTGCGGCACGCGAACCGGATCGTGGTGCTGGAGGAGGGAAGGATCGCGGAGATCGGAAGCCACGACGAACTGATGGCGAAGGACGGAATCTACGCGCGGCTGGTGGCAGCGCAGACGCAAATGGGCGTGCAGGCGATTGCGGCGGAGGGCGACGGAGACGAAGAGACCGGCGATAACGGGGAGTTCGAGGAGGAAGATGAAGTCTAGCGCGAGGGCGTCGGGGGACTTCGTGGGGGAGAAGGTGCCGGTGCTCGATCCGGCCGAGGTGCGGGTTCGGCTGAACGAGCAGGGCCAAGTGGAGCTGCGCCTGCCGGATGACACGGTGCGCAGGGGGGTGCTCATTGTCCCCGCGTTCCCGATCTCGCGACCGAACCGGTTTGTCTACTTCCGCGATGAGGAGGGCAAGGAGTTGGGTCTCCTCATCGATCCCAAGCGGCTGGATCGAGAGTCGCGCGAGATAGTGGAGGCCCAGACCGACCAGGCTTATTTCATGCCGCGGATCACTCGCATTGCGCGGGTGGAGGAACGGATGGGGATTGCGCGGTGGGAGGTGGAGACGGACCGCGGGTGGAGCAGCTTCGATGTGGTGTCGCGGTCGGAGTCGGTGTGGTTTGTGGGGCGAAGCCGAGTGGTCATCCGGGATGCGGACGGGAATCGGTATCTGATCGAGAACTTGAACGCGCTCGATCGGAGAAGCCGAAGGCTGGCCGAGCTGCATCTCTGAAGACAGAGGGGGGGAGCCCGTCTTCCGGGGGGCCGCTCGTGCCTGGCGGCAGCAGAGGTAATCCTCGACGTCCGCCAGAGGTATCGCCCGGGGCATTGTCTAAAGTTACCCTATCCCACTCAAGGAGACTGGGCGTTATGCCGCGCTTTCTGAAGCGACTGAGCTTGGTGGTCTTGCTTGCCGCGGTGGCGGCGCCAGCATGGGCCGGGGACACATTTCGCCTCACCATCGTGCACAGCAACGACCTGCACGGGATGATGGAACCGCATGAGTACCAGAGAGAGGATTCGCCGTTCGCGGACGAGCCGCGGGAGCTGGGCGGGCTGGCCAGGCGCGCAGCCGGGCTGCGGCAGCTCCGGAAAGCCGCCGGCAACCCGGTAGTGGTGGTGGAGGCCGGCGACCTGTTCACGAAGGGGCCCTGGCACGAGCGATGGTTCGGGGAGCCGGAGATTGAGGCGCTGAATATGATGGGCTACGATATGCTGTGCGTGGGGAACAACGAATTCAAGGCCATCTGGGATGATGCGGCTTCGAAGGAGATGATGCTGACACTGATGCGGCGAAGCCGGTTCCCCTGGCTGGCGGCGAATGTCACGTGGGGCGGCTGTCCGTCGGCGGAGGTGGAAGAGGCGCCGCCGATCGAGGGGATCCACCCCTTCGTGGTGCGCACGTTCGACGGTGTACGCGTCGGCTTCCTGGGGCTTACCGCGCCAAGGGCGGCCGAGTATCCGCACCTGGAGGGATGGACGATCAGCGATCCCTTCGAGGCGGCAAAGCGGTGGGTTCCGATTGCCCGGAAGGAATGCGACATTCTGATCGCAGTGACTCATCTGGGGGCGAACACCGACAAGCGGCTGGCGGCGGAGGTGGCGGGAATCGACGCGATTGTGGGGGGGGATTCGCACACGTTCCTCTCGCAGCCCGTGATGGCGGCCAACCCGGCCGGGGAGAAGGTGCCGATTGTGCAGGCCGGCGAGAGCGGGGTGACACTCGGCAAGATGGATCTCACTTTCGAGCGCCGCGCGGCGGGGTGGCGGCTGACGGAGGCGAAGGGCGAACTGATCCCGATTGGCAAGTCGCTCCCCGAAGACCGGGCGGTAAGGGCGCTGCTGGATCGGTATCTGGCGCCGGAGCGGCGTGAGGCCGTGCCCGCGGCGGAGCCGGCGCCAGCGGGCTAGGAGGGTTCGCCGAGGGAGGTCGAGCCGCGAAGGAGCTCGAGGATGAGGGGCTTAAGGGTGTCCCAGTCGCTGGAGAAGGCGTAGAAGACGTTGGAGCCATCATCTGTGAGGCGCATCCGGCCGTCGCTCTCCACCAGCACGCGAACGGCGTGGAGGTTGAAGGCCTTGGGCTGCACGAGGGAGAGCAGGGCAATCGGATCGAAGAGGGTGAGGGGAGCGTTCTGGGGGTCGTCGTGCCATCCGGCGTGCTGGCGGTAGTGGCGGTAGCATTCGAGCAGGAATGCGGAGGCCGGGTCTGAGGGGTCGAGCGCGGCTTCGGCCTCCTCGCGGGTGAGGGTGTTGCTGGAGGCTTCGAGGCCCACCAAGCGCGGGCCGAGGCGGTCGAAGACGACGCGAGCGGCGCTGGGGTCGCACTGCACATTGTACTCAGCAGACTCCTCGAGCCGGCCGGCCATGCAGGTTATGCCCTCCCACTTGGAGCTGACTTCGGGGTGGCGCTCGAGCAGCCGGGCGACGTTGGTGAGAGGGCCCACAGGGACAATATGAAACGGTTGAGGAAGGGCCATCATGGCGTCTGCTATGGCGGCGATACGCTCGTTGTCGTCGGCAGTGCTCAGGCGGGGGAGGTCTGGGGCAAGGCGGCCGTAGGAGGGAATATCCTGGGTCGGATCGTCGGCTGCAGCGTGCGCCGCTCCGGGCAGCACGGGAATGTCGGGAAGCCCGGCGCGACGGAGCATCTCGCGGGCGAGCCAGGTTCTAGCCTCCAGGCGGCTCCAGACAGTGGAGACACTGAGGAGGTCTATGCCCGGATGGCGGGCGGCGCAGAGGAGGGCGACAGCGTCGTCTATGTCTGTTCCGATGTCGGTGTCGAGCCAGACTCTGGGCATGGGATTGGGGTTCGACGCGAGGCGGTGAAACCCTTGTGCTCGACGCAGGCCTGAGGGCCGTCGTGGGCGGAGGCGCGGGTGGGAGCGAGAAGCTCGCGCACGCACAGTCAACCCGAGACGGGCACTAGAGGGTCGGCACGAAGAACTGAGCGCTGCTGCTATCTTCGTGTGGGTTGATTGCAGGCCTGCTGGGAGAGCGCGGGAGCCGGCAGGGACGGCCGGCGGTACTTCGAACTGATGTGCTGGGGGGGAGTGGCGCGGATGCGAGGGTCTGATTGCCGTGGTGATAGCAGGAGGTTGAGTGAATGAGCACTGCTGTGAAGACGCTTTGGCCGGTTCCGCAGGAGCTGAGATGGCGGGAGGACGTGCTCGCGCTGAGCCGGGCTGCGCTGGTGGTTCCGGCGCAGGCGAAAGAGGAGCTGGTGGGTGTGGCGCGGCTGTTCGCGGACATGGTCATGGACGAGTTCGGGTTGGCGGCGCCGGTGGCGCGGGGGGAGACGCCGGAGGGGAAGATCCCGATTCGGCTTCGGATTGCGGGGCAGCGCGGGAGTGGAAGGACGGCGCGCGATCTGCCGGGTGAAGAGGGGTATCTGCTGCGGGTGACGGCGGAGGGAGGGGAGTTGGTGGGGCGGGACGCGCGGGGCGCGCAGCACGGGGTGGCGACACTGGTGCAGTTGGCGGAGCGGAGGGGGGAGGAGGTGGTGGTGCGGGGGGTGGAGGTCCGCGACTGGCCATACAAGCCGGTACGGATGGCGCACCTGTACCTGCCCGGGGTGGATCACCTGGGCTATGCGCGGCGGTACCTCCGGGAGGCGCTGGTGCGCTATAAGTTCAACGGTTTGTTCGTGGAGCTGGGGGGCGGAGTGCGGCTTCCGAACCGGCCGGAGATAGCGCTGGGGTGGCGGCGGTTTGTGGAGGAGCTGCGCGCGATTGGGGACACGGTTCCGATCTACGGGGAACATACTCCGCTGGGGCCGAAGAGGCGGTTCGCAGCGTCAGTGCACACGCACTTGGCGGACGGTGGATATATCGAGCCGGACGATCTGACACGGCTGGCGGAGTGGGCGCGCGGCCTGAATCTCGATCTGGTGCCGGAGGTGCAGTCGCTGGCGCACGCCTACTACCTGGCATGCGCGCATCCGGAGATTGCGGAACTCGCGGAGGCCGATTTCCCGGATACGTACTGCCCGTGCAATCCGCGGTCGTACGAGATCCTGTTCGATGTGATGTCGGCCTATATCGAGCTGACGAAGTGCGGGAGCGTGCACATCGGGCACGATGAGTGGCGGGCCGCGGGGCTGTGCCCGAAGTGCCGGGGACGGGATACGGGGGAGCTGTTCGGCGAGGACGTTGTGAAGATCTCATCGTGGCTGGGAGAGCGCGGGCTGGGGGTGTGGATGTGGGGCGATCACCTGGTGCCGAAGCACAACGCGCGGCGGCGAAGTCACGACAGCGGGAAGGTGTGGTACGACCACCCGGACACGGAGGCGGCGGCGAGGATAATCGCGGAGGGCGCGCCGGGGATCACGATGCTGAACTGGTCGTGGTGGCTGGGCCGGGAGGACTCCGACCGGGTCTTGGCCGACCTGGGCTTCAAGCAGATCTATGGGAACTTCGGCTATTACCAGCTCGATAGGTTCGAGGACTGGGAGGGGCGGAGCGCGGAGGCCAGCGTGCTGGGGGCGGAGGTGTCGTCGTGGTGCGCCTGGAACGACTACGAACTCGGGCTGGCGCACTACCCTCAGATGCCGCATGTTGCCAACATGCTCTGGTCCAATCGGCCGCCGAGGGGCGCGGCGGACCATGCTGCGGCTGCGCGGGAGCTGACGAAGCTACGGGACAGAATGCGGCGGGGGTGGGAGGAGCCGAGGCTGTGGAGTGTGGCGGCCGCGGGGGAAAGGAAGCACGTGATCTCGATTCGGGAGGCGTGCAACGCACCGCTGCGGGGAGAGGGGTGGGATTTGACCGGGCTGCGGAGCGGCCGGGGGGAGCACGCGGGGGTGCCGTACGAGGTGGTCGAGCCTGCGGAGGACAAGGAACCTGCCGCGGTCGTGGTGGAGCGTTTGCACAAGCCGGAAGCAGAGTATCCCCACAGCGCGGGGGCAATCGCGGTTGGCGGCAAGTACGCGAGCCTGATCTT
>CP070816.1:738449-752008 GCA_020344235.1 Armatimonadota bacterium | reverse complement strand
GCCCGGACCGGGGTCGCATCGCGGTGGGCGACACGGTTCTCTTCGATCATGCGAGCGAGATCGACGTGTCGGCGGAGAGGCGGCATGTCGGCTACGTGTTCCAGGATTTTGCCCTGTTCCCCCATCTCTCGATCGGCGAGAACGTGGGCTACGGGCTGCGAGCGCGGCGCGCCGCCGCGGGCGAGGTCCGCAAACGCGTCCGCGAGACCCTGGACCTGTTCGGGATCGCGCACCTGGAAAAGCATCCGCCGTCGGCGCTGTCGGGGGGGGAGAGGCAGCGGGTGGCGCTGGCGCGTGCGAGTGCGTGTGATGCGGAGATTCTGCTGCTGGACGAACCGCTGGGGTCACTGGATGCGCAGACGCGGAATCAGGTGCGGGGGGAGCTGAAGGCGCTGCTGGGAATGGTGGGGCGAATTGCGATTATGGTGACGCACGATTACGTGGATGCGCTGACGTTCGGGGACAGGATCTGCGTGCTGGACCGGGGGAAGGTGCTGCAGGTGGGGAAGCGGGAGGAGCTGCTGCGGCATCCGAAGTCGAGGTTCGTGGCGGAGCTGACGGGGGTAAACTTTTTCGAGGGGACGATCAGCTCAGAGCATCGCGGGGGGCTGGCGGAGGTCTGGGTGGGAGATACGTGTCTTTATGCTGCGAACGATCAAGACGAGATGGGGGACACGCTGGTGGCGTTCTTCCCGAGCGAGGTGGGGATCAGCCGGAATGCGCCAAGCGGCTCGGCCAGGAACGTGTTTCGCTCGCAGATTCAGGAGATCGTTCATCTGGGAGATAGGGTGCGGCTGGCGCTGAACGGGTCGCTGTCGATGTGCGCTGAGATCACGGCGGACTCGCTGGTGGAGCTGGGGTTGAGGGAAGGGGACACGGTTTATGCAACCCTGAAGGCGACGGCGGTTAAGACATATCGCTAGCGCGGGAGCGGATGGCAATGGCTGGTAAGGCGGGCAAGATGACGATGGAAGTCAAGAGAATAATCATAGTTACGGTGGTGTGTGCGCTGGTGACGGCGGCGGTGGTGATAGTGGTGAGTGGGGGCCAGGCAGCGACGACGCTGCTGGTGCACGCGGGAGCGGGGATACGGCCGGCGCTGGACGAGCTGGGGGCGCTGTTCCAGAAGGAGACGGGCACGCGGGTGGACTACAACTACAAGGGATCGGCGTGCCTGCTGCCGGATGTCTGTGTGTCGAAGAAAGGCGATGCGTACATACCGGGGGAGCTGTACTTCATGCAGCAGGCAGTGGACCGCGAACTCGTGAAGTCAGGGTACAAGGTGGTCGCGTCGATGACCACGGTGTTGATCGTGCAGGCGGGGAACCCGAAGCAGATCGAGTCGGTGCGCGACCTGGGGAAGCCGGGGATCCGGCTTGGGTTGGGGGATCCGCAGGCGGTGGCGATCGGGCGCGCGGCGCGGGAGTGCCTGGTGAAGGCGGGGGTGTGGAAGCAGGCCGAGAAGAACTTGGTGATGTCGGCGCAGAATGTGACGGAGCTGAGCAACTCGGTGAAGATGAAGCACATCGACGCCTCCATCGTATGGGACGCGACGGCGGCGCTCTACAACGAGAAAGAGATGGTGACGATCACCATTGACCCGGCGCATGCGGTGTGCTCGCCCGTGCCGGCCGGTGCGTTGAAGTTCTCGAAGAGCCCAAGGGATGCGCAGGCGTACGTTGAGTTTCTGGCCAGCCCCGAGGCCCTGAAGATCTTCTTAAAGCATGGGTTTGGGCCGCCGATGAAGACCGACAAGGCTTGCAAGACGGGCGAGAGGTGACAGCAGGGGCGGCGAGAACGGGCTCGGGTGGGGAGGTAGGCAACAGGCTCTTCGCCGCCTTGCTGTGCGCGGTGCTGGTCGTCTTCTTGGCCGCCTGTCTCATGGTGCTGCTGAGCAACGTGTGGTACCTGGCACAGGCCGAGGCGACCGAAGGCCAGAGCGGGTGGGATATCTTCGTTGGATCGCTGCGGGATCCAGAGGTTCATTTCGCGATACGGCTGAGCGTGACGACGGCGCTGCTGACGATGATCGTCTCGCTGGTGTTCGCGATTCCGGCGGCGTACCTTCTCTCCCGCCACCACTTCCGGGGTGAGAAGCTCGTAGATACCGTTCTCGACCTTCCGATCGTGGTGCCGCCTCCGGTGATGGGGATGAGTCTGCTGATGTTCTTCTCCACGCCGGCGGGAGAGCTGGTGAACCGGCTTACGCCGCAGCCGCTCGTGATCGCGCTCAACGCGCTGCTATCGCTGGCGACCGGCCACCCCATCGCGGACGATGGTTCGAGCTGGGTGTACACGACGCGGGGGATCGTGATGGCTCAGTTCTTCGTGGCGTGCGCGTTCGGCGTGCGGGCGATCAAGGCGAGCTTCGACACGATCGGGGTGAGGCATGAGAACGTGGCGCGGACGCTGGGGTGCACGCGCTGGCAGGCGTTCTACAAGGTGGTGCTGCCGATGGCGGCGAGCGGGTTGGTGGCGGGCGCGGTGATGACGTGGGCGCGGGCGATTGCCGAATTCGGGCCGGTGCTCTTCTTTGCCGGCTCGACGCGGTGGAAGACGGAGGTGATGCCAATCGGGATGTTCCTGATGTACTCGTCGGCGGAGATCGAGAAGGCAGTGGCGCTGGTGATCATCATGATTCTGATCTCTACGGTGACGCTGCTGGCCTTCAAGAAGCTCGGTGGGAAGGGCTATCTCTGGTAGCAGGAAACTTACGCTGAGGTATCAGACAGGGAGGACGAAAGAATGGTGAAGTTGAGGCTGTTCTCGAAGCTGCGGGATATCGCGGGGGCGAAGGAAGTGGAGGTTGAGGGGGATGGGATCTCGATAAAGGAGGCGCTGGAGAAGCTGGCGGCCCGGTTTGGGGAGGTCGCGCGGGAGGTGCTATTCAACAAGGAGGGGGAGCTGTGGCCGAGCGTGCTGCTGCTTGTGAACGGTGAGGCGGCGGAGCAGGGTGCGGCTACGCGCGTAAAGTCTGGAGATACGGTGGCGGTGCTACTGCCGACCGCGGGAGGGTAGCGGCGTCATGCCGGTTCCGGCGATCGAGGTTCGAGGGGTATCGCTGCGGCTTGGGGAGTTTGCGGTGCAGGACGCGCACGTGTCGGTGGCGGAGGGGGAGTATTTCGTGCTGCTGGGGCCGACGGGTGCGGGGAAGACGGTGCTGCTGGAGTGTGTTGCGGGGCTGCACCGGCCGGAGCGGGGGGAGGTCCGTGTGTCGGGGGAGGCGGTGAACGATGTGGCGCCGGAGCGGAGGGGCCTGGGGTATCTGCCGCAAGACTATGCGCTGTTCCCGCATCTTAGCGTGGCACGGAACATCGGCTTTGGGATGCGGCTGAGGCGTAGGCCGAGGCGGGAGGTGGAGCGGAAGGTGCGTGAACTTGCGGAGCTTCTGCGGATCACGTACCTGCTGCACCGGAGCCCGGCAAAGCTGAGCGGAGGGGAGCAGCAGCGTGTGGCGCTGGCGCGGGCGCTGGCAATCGAGCCCAACGTGCTGCTGTTGGACGAACCCTTGAGTGCGCTGGACGAGCAGACGCGGGAAGGGTTGTGTGGGGAGCTGCGGCGGGTGCACGAGGAGTTGGGGACGACGACGATGCACGTGTCGCACAACTTCGAGGAGACGCTGGCGGTGGCGGACAAGATCGGGGTGATCCACCAGGGGAGGATTCGGCAGGTGGGCACGCCGGAGGAGGTGTTTCGCCATCCCAACTCAGAGTTCGTGGCCCGGTTCGTGCGGTGTGACAACGTGCTGGGGGGAACCGCGCGGAGGGTCGAGGGCGGGCTGAGAGTTCGGGTGGGAACCCTCGAGTTTGAGGCGGCGGAGGGCCCGGAGGGCGAGGTGTTCCTTGCAGTGCGGCCGGAGGAGGTCGAGTTGGTGCGGCCGGGGGACGGGAATGGGCCGAACCGTGTTGCCGGGCGGATCGTGGGAGTGGTGGACAAGGGGGCGCTGATGAAGGTGGAGGTGGCGCTGGAGGATGACGCGAGGGTCGGACTGATGGCGCTGGTGGGGCGGCGTGCTTTTCAGGAGAGCGGTATGGGTGTGGGGGACGAGGGGGAGGTGTTTTTCGCGTCTTCGTCGGCACATGTGTTCGCGCGCGAGTGAGGTGGGGCTGCCTTTTGACAATGTTCGACTCGGGAGCGGTTGACAGGGGCGGATGGCGCCCCCTACAATCGCGTGTGCCAGGAAACGCCCGCGCGCTGCGGGCGTTCTGCGTAGAAGGGGGTAGAAATGCCGGAAAGAGCGAGGCGAGAGGCTGATTTTCAGCCCGAGCTTCGGAAGAATCTGGTGACGCGGGAGTGGGTGATCATCGCGAAGGGGCGGGGGAGGCGGCCGGCCGATTTTGTGAGGGAAGGGGAATCCGAGGTGATGCGGGTGCACGATGACAAGTGTCCGTTCTGCCCGGGGAACGAGGCCAAAACGCCGCCGGAGGTGTTCGCGATACGGGATGGGGGCAGGCCCAACTCGTCGGGATGGACAGTGCGGGTGGTGCCGAACAAGTTTGCGGCACTGCGCGCGAGCGGTTCGGATCAGGTCAGGAGAGTGGGACTGCATTCCGCGCGGGATGGGTTTGGGGCACACGAGGTGATTATCGAGTCGCCCGATCACAACAAGGATCTGTGGGAGATGGAGTTGACCCAGATCGAGGCGGTGGTGGAGTGTTACTGGCAGCGGTATCTGGCCTATGAGGCGCGGGAGACCCTGCAACACGTGCTGCTGTTTCGGAACCAGGGACGGCAGGCAGGGACGTCGCTGGTGCATCCGCACTCGCAGTTGATCGCGGGGCCGGTGATGCCGCACCAACTGCAGGTGGAGCTGCAAGGGGGTGCGGCCTATTGGGAGTACCTGGGCCGGTGTGTGTATTGTGCGCTGATTGATGATGAGAAGCGGTCGGGGGAACGGGTGGTGATGGAGACGGAGCACTTCCTGGCGGTGACGGCCTTCGCGGGAAAGTATCCGTTCGAGACTTGGATTCTGCCGAAGCGGCATGCGATCCGATTTCCGGCGATGAACGAGGCGGAGGCGGAGGACCTGGCACGGGTTCTCAAGGATGTGTTGGGCCGGCTGGCGGGGTGTCTAGGGCGGCCGTCCTATAATTTCGCGATTCACAGCGCGCCGACCGCGGAGCATAACGTGCGGGCCTACCACTGGCACATCGAGATCTTCCCGCGGATCACAACGCTGGGAGGATTCGAGCTGGGGAGCGATATCTACATCAATGTCGTCGCGCCGGAGGATGCGGCGAGATACCTGCGGGAGTCGGACCCGCCGAGCTAACGGAGCAGCGCGCGGCATTGATTTGCCGGGAGTCGTGCCCCTGCTGTCCGCGGTGTCGCGGAGCGGCGGGGCTTCTTTTTCTCGAGGCAACCCTGGGCTGGCGGCGGCGTTTGGGCCGGCGCGGTTGGTCAGCTTGCTGGCTGCTGGTGCGACTTCTCGATGATGCAGATGCGGCGGTTGACGCCGTCGAGGGCCCAGAGGTTTTCGCCGTCGAAGGCGAGGCCGGCGGTGCCCCGGTCGAAGACCTGATCGCCCCAGTCGAGGAGCTTGCCATCGTAGCTCGTCTTGATGATGGCCGGGGTCCAGAAGTCAGCGTGCCAGACGCCATTGGGTGTCGCCGCGAAGGTCTCCGGGCCGGGGCCGGCGAGGATCTTGAACTCGCGCTTGTCCGTATCGGCTTTGTCCATGACAATGATGCCGGGGGAGAACCGGTCGGCGACCCAAACTTTGCCGTTGACCTGATTGGCGGCCCCGACCCAGACCCAGTCGCCTTTGTCGATGGTGATGTCCTGGTTGATCTCCGCGGTGTCCGCGTCCACCTGGAGCAGCATCTTCGGGTCTTCCTGGGTGACGGCGAGGAAGCCATCCCACCAGCCGATGCCGTAGACATTGTCCACCGGCAGGGTGAGCTTCTTCAGCACCTTGCCGTCCTCCGGGGAGATGGCGGTGGCGGAGTTGTCCGTGCGATCGTAGACCCAGAGGCGCTCGCCGTCCCAGGCCATGGTCCACAGGTCCGCACCGGGGGCGGGGATCGAGCGGACGATCTTCCAGTCGGGCGGGAGCGGCGGGAGGCTGCGGAGCTTGTCGAGGAAGCCATGGGCTTTGAGGGCGCGGAAGACGATGAAGCTCTCGTTGCCCCAGCCGCCGTCGGGGCGCTGGCCGCGGAGGATCATGGGGATTTGCTTCTCGACGAGGGAGCGCGCGGCGGGCAGAGCAATCTGGCCGGCCGCATCCACGAAACCGTAGGGGAAGTTGTAGGCGGAGCACCCGGCGTCGTTCATGTCATCCATCACGCGCTGTAGGCCCTGGTTGATAATGGGCACCGTGTCAACGAGGTCGCGGCCGGCCCAGAGCGCGGTCCAGAAGACCTCGGGGGTCCAGGGGCAGCCCTTCCAGGGGTCGTTCCACTCCTCTGGGTGTTCGACGTACCAGGTGAGGGAATCCTTGACCTCCGGGATGTCGGTGCGGCCGAGGAGGCAGAGGGCCTCGAGAGGGTAGACGGCGAGGGGAGAACCGGTGAGGAAGTCCACTTTGGTCTCCTTGGCCGCGCGCTTCTGTTGGATGATGGCCTCGACCGCGCGCGAGACTTCTGGGCGGTCGTGTGGGAACCCGATCCGGAGGAGATTCAGGAGCTTTGCGCCGGTGTCCTTGGCGGTGTCGGCGAAGCTGCCGTCTCCGCGCTGCTCGGCGAGGATCTCCTCAAACCACTTCTGGATGATGTCGGCGTCGCCTTCGTGCGGCTGCTGGAAGACGAAGGTGCGCACGAGAGCGCCCTGGCGCGAGTCATCGTTCGCGACGAAGGTCATCGGGTCATAACGGAAGCCATAGGTTAGGCCTGAGGCTGAGGCGGTCACGGTACCATCCTCCTTGTTGGTTTCGAGCTTCGTGTCGGCTGGCTGCGCGCGGATGACCGCGGCACCGGAGATGGCGATAAGTGCGCAGAGGATGAGGCCGGCCCGCGCGCGCGATGACGGGCGGGGCTCGGGCGCGCCGCTCTGCGCCAGGAGGCGGCGCACACGTCGCGCCAGGTCCCTGCCCCGGCAGGCGCAGGCGAGGGTGCCGGAGGCGTGGGCGGCTTCACTCCAGCGAACGATGTGGTCGGCGTAGCGCTGGGGGACTTCGGTGAGGGAGACCGCCCAGTCGTCGCAGGCCTCCTCTGCGGTGACGGACAGCTCTTTGGCGGCGATCCAGGAGAGGGGATGCCACCACCAGAGGGCGCGGGTGGCGCGGGCGATCGCCTGGACGGCGAGGTCGCGGCGTCTGATGTGGGCGAGCTCGTGGACGAGGACGGCGTCGCAGCCGGCGTCTCGCGCTGAGAAGCCGGGTGGGAGCAGCAGAACGGCCGGTCGCCAGCCGGCAACGGTCGGCACGCTGAGGCTGGAGGATTCGGCAAGGAGCGGCGGCCGGCGAATGGCCATCTGAGCGCACCAGCGGAGGACGCTCTGCGATAGAGCCGGATCGTCGAGAGAGGAAGCTGTCCGGAGGAGACGATTGAGGCCGCGGAGCTTGCGCGCGAGGGCAATGCCGGCCAAGGCGATGCCGGCCGCCCAGAGGGCGAGCGCGGTCTGGAGCGGAGGAACCGGGAGCAGGCGGGGGCCGGGGGCAGGCCGAGAGGCGGAGGCCGCGGCTTCCGAAGACGTGGATGCTGGGGAGCGCTCCCCGTACCTGCCGCCGATGCGGCCGGTGAGCGCGGGGGGGGTGCGCGGGGCTCCGGTTCGGACGGGAATCGGGCAGACGGAGAGGTGGAGCGCGTCCACGGAGACGACTGCGAGAGGCACGATCCAGAAGGCGAGAAGCGCGGCCCTCCAGAGGGAATGCCTGAGTGTGGGGGAGGCGCGGCGGAGGGTGATGCCGACCACCCAGGCGAGAAGCGCGACCAAGGTGGTGGCAGTAACTATATCAAGCAGTATCCTACTTGCCGCCATCGGGGGCCTCCTTGGCGGCGATCAAGGCCTTGAGTTCGGCAAGGACGTCGGGGGTGACACCTTCGACGTCCACCAGGGCGGCCACCAAGTCTTTGGGCGAGCCGTCGAAGGCGCGGTCGAGGAGATCCCGCAGGAGCGTACGCCGCACGTGCGTGGAATCCACAGTGGGGCGGAAGACGTAAGCGCGGTCGCGCTCCTCATGAGTCACCAGGCGCTTCTGCTCCAGGCTGCGAAGCACAGTGAGCACGGTCGTGTAGCGGGGCCGGCGGCGCTTTGGGAACTGGTCGAGAACGTCATAGACGGTAGCTTTCCCCAGGCGGGAGAGCCGGTCCAGAACGTCCAGCTGCAGCTCTCCCAGGTCGGTCAGCCTGTTGCTCCTAGCTTTCCGCACTCTGCCATCTCCTCGGGTGCTACTATGTGCATAGTATTATAGCAGGAGAACCCAGCCTGTCAAGGGGGCTCCGAGAGTTTTCTGGAGGGTGCCGCGATATGCAGGGCGAGACGGGTTATGGCGGCAGGAGCGGGGGATTCCCACAAAGGTAGTGAGCTTGCTCACTTATTGGGTATGCTTTCTTCATTGATCGTGCTGACCGGCGGTGAGAACTTGAGCCGATGTGCAGCACGCTGACAGGACGCTGGGAAGAATGACCGGTAGTGAATGGGCCAGGATCGGCGGAGATGATGAGGAGGGCGGTAGATACGAAACCATAGCAATAGAGGAAACCGACAAGACATGTCCGCTGTGCGAGGATTGGGCGGCGAGGGGCCGTGTTGTCGCAGGCGGCCGATTCGCTGTCTGGGTAGGATAGGAAGGAGAAAGGACACGATGACGATGCAGGACGATATGCCTGTACCTGACGAGGCCGTGGAGAAGAGAGCGTTCGACCGACGATTGGATGGCATCGGATGGGGGCTGTTCTTCCTGATGCTGGGGGTGCTCTGGCTCCTTCCCGATAAGGTGCTCCCTGAGGACAAATGGCTGTTGGGGATGGCCGTCGGGGTAGGGGTAATCCTACTGGGCCAGAACGTCATTCGCTATCTCGCTGGCATCAGACCAAGAGGCGGCGCTATCATCTTGGGTGTGCTCGCGCTGGCCTACGGCCTTTCCGGCTTCTACGGGATGGACTTCCCGTTCTTCCCAGTCCTGTTCCTCCTGATCGGGCTGGCCATCATCCTGTTCCCGAAGGGAGGCTCCTGGCGGTGCGGCCGCGGTTGATGAGGTCGCGCCCTCGTCGAACGGCCGGCCCGTCATGTGCGCTTGTTGTTGTGAGACGCCCGCGTGAGGGGGTGTAAGATAGAGAAGCTGGGGAATGCCGGTGATCTGGAACCACGCAAGGGACCCCGGTTTTCCGGGGCCCACAACCGGAGGTGTGTGAGATGAAAGTGCTTCGATGGCTGCCTGTCGTTGCCGGCGCGGTGCTGCTCGTTCGTCGGTTTGGTCCGGAGATGGGGGAAGTATGTGGGTGCATCTTCGATAAGATGCCGGACGAGTTTCCGCCCAAGTGGATGTACCTGAACATCAGGGCCATCCGCGAGCAGAACGAGCGCATCATTCAACTGCTGGAAGAGCAGGCCAAGGGGCGCGGGTGAATCGAGTTCTCGGCCGCCGGCACGGAGCAAGGCCTCGACGTGTGGCAGTGGGAGTGTTCCGACTGCGGACGAAAGGAGCCCGGGGCCGATGTTGCGACGGCGGATACCGAGTTGGGAGTTGATGATGAGCAGTCCACCTATTAGCGACAAAGACCGGAAGATGGCTGAGCGCTGTGTCGAGTGCCCCATGTGTGTGGGCGCCCGGCGCAAGCAGAAGGGATTTGCTTTCTGGTTCGTAAGGCTGGTGGAGGGAGGCCTCTGCCCGTACTGCAAGGCCTACGAGCGGGTGTACGGCCGCAGAGCACACGAACCAGTTCCTACGGAGACGGAGTGAAAGCGCCGCTTCGCGGCAATGGACCTGCATGTCGAGCGGGACTGGCTGACGCGGTCGGCCGCCGGCGGCTGATCCTCTCCCAGTTGGGCGCGCCCGGCGTGGTCGCGCACGAACTCAAGCGACGCACCGGCTCCGCCGTCGAACACGGTGCGGTGCGGGCGGCCGATCTGCCAGAGTATCTGGGAGCTGTTTCAAGAGTGTTCAGACACAAGATCCTTCGCTCCCCTCAGGGTGACAGCAGGCGCAGGCGGTTTCCTGCCCGTGCGGCGCTCTGGTCCGCGCCGGCCAAGACAGCAGAGGATGGCGTGTTCCCTCACCTTACTGCTCATTTGCTCTCCCGGCCGGAGAGAAGCGGCTCACCTATACAGATGCGACTTCGGCGGTGGCGGTTCGCGGTCTCTCGGGAAAAGAGGCGGTTCACCTTGAGCAGGAGACGCGCTCCTGCCCTGCCGGAGTGGCAAATAGAGTTTCGCGGCGGGAGGTTCGCGGTCCCGGCAACGAGGCGAAGGTTCGCTGCCTGGTGCTGACACGGATGTGTCGCGAAGAACCAGGGCGGGATCGAGGGATCCCGCCCTGAGGGTGGTCACGCCGGGGACCGGCGGCGGGGCTATTCGGCGGAAGCGCTCTCCGGAGATTCCTCCGGCGCACAAGGTGCAACCGCGGTTGCTGGCTCTGAGGCCGGCTTGGCCGGCCGTCCGGTTCGAGCGAAGACCTGCTGGAGAGCGGGCCCACCGCCGGCGCGGACGATCTGGGCGAGCAGCTCTCCGAGCGGCTCGGTGGTGGTGATGATGGCGACGACCATCTCGTCGCCGTTGGGGATGATGGCCCCGAAGACGCCCTTGCCACCGGGAGCCAAGAGGAAGAGGATGCGCACATCCTGCTCGGCGCGAACGGTGACCATGGACCTCCAGCCGCGGGAGGTCATCAGCTCGTGATAGTAGCGCATGGCCTCCTCTGGGTTGACGGATTCGTCCGGACGCATCACCAGCAGCGTCACCCGGGTTATGCTCTTGATAACGTCTCTTGCCGGGTCAATCAGCGGCTCGGCCATAGTGGCAACGTGCGGGGGGACGGGACCGGCGCCCGCCTCCGTCATGGTCGCGGCTTGCTCGCGGGCGATATCGGCGGCGCCGTCGAGCACCCCACCGATGAGTTCCACCGCGGCCTCGCCGTCCACATCCACTTGCACCTTGATGGCTGCGCCCTGATAGATGAGCTGCTCAGTGACGAGCGGCCCGCCTGCGGGCACGTCCGCTGCCAGCGCCTCACCCGACGTCGCCGCTCCCGCGGCCGCGGAGGCGGCGAGCAGCACACTCGCGAGAACAACGCCCGCCCATTGCATCCTGTAGGTCATCGTCAGCTCCTCTTCCCCTCTCTTCGTGGGGTCTATGGTTTAGTATACAGGGATATACGCAAGGCGGAGGGATTGGGTTGCACCTCATTTTCTCCGTTTGCTGTCGGCGTGCCAGGATCTGGCACACGGGCCCTATGAGACCCAGCGAAGGAGGGCAGGGCCGGCCGACGCAGGAAATGCCGGCATATGGGGGAAGATCGCGCGGTGGGGCGGATGCCAATTGGGTAGACATATTTCGAGGGCCGCTCCAACACTCGCGGCCGCGCCGCAAGTGAGGATGGTTGGATGGAAGACGATCTGAGGAGGAAGCACGAGCAACTGAAGGCGATCCTTGCAGAGATGGGCGGGCTCGTGGTCGCCTACTCCGGCGGGGTAGATAGCACGCTGCTGCTCAAGGTAGCGGTGGAGGTGCTCGGCGACCGCGTGCTGGCGGTAACCGCGACGTCGGAGACCTATCCGCCCGCCGAACTCGAGGAGGCAATCCAGCTCGCCCAGGAGCTGGGGGCGCGCCACGAGACGGTGGACACCGACGAGCTGCACATAGACGGGTTCGCCAATAACCCGCCGGAGCGCTGCTACTACTGCAAGACGGAGCTATTCCAGAAGCTGCTGGCCATCGCGGAGGAGCAGGGGCTGCCGGCGGTGGCGGATGGCAGCAATGTTGACGACATGGGGGATTACCGGCCGGGCATGAGGGCCGGTGCGGAACTCGGCATTCGCAGCCCCCTGCGAGAGGCGGGCTTGGGCAAGGCCGACGTAAGAGAGCTGTCCAAGCATCTGGGGCTTCCGACGTGGAACAAGCCCTCTTTTGCCTGCCTGGCATCGCGGTTCCCCTATGGCGACCACATCACCAGCGAGAAGCTGCGACAGGTGGCCGCGGCGGAGCAGGTGCTGCGGGGCCTGGGGTTCACACAGGTTCGCGTTCGCCACCACGGAGAGGTAGCACGCGTCGAACTCGAACCCGACGAGTTCTCAACCATCATTCGCCCCGAGAACCGCTCTTCGATTGTCGAGGCGCTCCGCAAGATTGGGTACCTCTATGTGACGCTCGACCTCGCGGGGTACCGGACCGGCAGCATGAACGAGCCGCTGAGGCGAGGCGCGGAGCAGCCGAGCCGACGTGAGCGGCACTGAACGCGGCGAGTGGGGCTCGCCGACGGGGAGAGACTTGCCCGGCCGCGGTGCAGGTAGGGCCGCGCTTCTGTGGAAGTGCTCCCCGACCTCTCGCGTCCCGTTCGTTCTCGCGCGGCCGCGCCTGGAGACCGTTCATGGCAAAGGTAGTCGTCATCGGTGTGGGGGATTGGGGCAGTAATCTCGTGCGAAACTTCGCCGAACTCGGCGCGCTGCACGGCATCTGCGATGTAGATGAGGCGCGCGCGCGCGAGGCCGCAGGAGCTTACGGGGCCCGCATCTACCAGACCACGGCGGAGGTATGTGAGGATCCTGAGGTCGGTGCAGTTGCCATCGCGGTGCCGGCAGCGCTGCATTACGAGAGCGCGAGCGCCGCGCTGCGTGCCGACAAGCATTGTCTCGTCGAGAAGCCGCTGGTGCTGGAGCTGGCCGATGCTCTACGGCTGCGCGACCTCGCCGCTGAGCGAAAGCTGACCCTGATGGTGGGCCATCTCCTGGAGCACCACCCGGCGGTGCAGAAGCTCGGGGAGCTTATTGAGCGGGGGGCGCTTGGGAGGGTTCACTTCCTGCACTGCACACGCCTGAACTTCGGTAAAGTGCGCCAGGTGGAGAACGTGCTCTGGGACCTGGCCGTCCACGATGTCGCGATGATTCTGCGCCTCATGGGCAAGGCCCCCGAATCGGTCACTTGCTGCGGCGGCTCCTTTCTCAATCAGGGGGTGGCCGAAACCGCCTTCGCCGCGCTCAGCTTCGGCGGCGGCGCACACGCCAGCATCTCGGTGAGCTGGCTGTACCCCCAGAAAGAGCAGAAGCTGGTCGTCGTCGGGTCAGAGGCAATGGCCGTCTTCGACGACGTGGCGCAAGAGAACAAGCTGCATCTCTACGACGCGAGGGTCGAGTGGGTTGACCGCCGGCCCGTTACCAATAGAGCACAGGGGCAGCCCATTGCCTATGAAACCATCGAGCCGCTGAAGGCCGAGTGCCGGCATTTCCTGGAATGCGTCGAGTCCGGCCGAACTCCGCTGACGGATGCCGAGGATGCCATCCGCGTGCTGCGCGTGTTGACCGCGTGTCAGTCCTCCTTGGAGCAGGGCGGCGCACCCAGGCGGCTCGACGAACCGCGTCTCCGCGACTGTGGTATCCCCTGAGATGCCAACGCTCACCCAGTTCCGCGCGCCCTGATTCGGGAAACCGCGGAGGGAGAAGGCAGTCCGGGGTTAGTTTGACACCCCG
>CP070816.1:734546-738349 GCA_020344235.1 Armatimonadota bacterium | reverse complement strand
TTGGCTCATCTCCCCGGCCCTGCTCCCTGGCCAATGAATGACTCTTCTACCTTGAGGATATCCGCAGCATGACCCGCCTGACCCCACAGAACCGGCTCCGCGACGATCTCCGGCGCCTCGACGGCAAGGGCTACGGCGCCTACAAGGACCTCCGCGGCGGGTACGAGTTCCCCCGCTATGCGCTCTTCATAGACCATGTCCAGGGAGACCCGTTCGCCGCCCCCAGCCTCCTCCGCCTCCGCCTCCCCCAGCGCGTCGCTCAGTTTCCGACCGATCTCTTCTCCACTCGTCCTCGCCGTATAGGCATCGAAGACTACCTCACCCGCGCCTTCGGTGCCGCTTGTCATGCCCGCGGACGGCCCAACCGCGGCTCCGGCAAGAGCGGCCGAATCTTGACCGCGGCCTGCTCCCAGGAGGTGCTCGAGCGCACCTCCGCCCGCGTCACTCCCGACCACGTCGAGATCCGCTTCTTCCTCGGCCTCCCCGCCTTCGGTCGGCGCATCGCCGGCCGCCAGGCGGAGGAGATGTTCTTCCAGGACCTGCCCGCAATCGTCGAATCCTCGCTCCTCTATCCCAGCCTGCCCGCCCCCGAGGTCCGCCGCCACGTCGAGACTGTTGAGGATGCCGTCGCGCTACGCGGCGGCCTCGCCGATCGCAAGCTTGTCGCCTTCATCACCGACAGCGCGCTCCTGCCGCGTGAGAGCGGTGTCAGCGACCGGCCGCTCCAGAGCGATGTCGTCCCCTTCGAATCCCCGCGCTCCCTCCGCGTCGACCTCGAAGGACCCAACTGCGGCCAGCTCCCCGGCATGGGCATCCCCGAGGGCGTCACCCTCATCGTCGGCGGCGGCTACCACGGCAAGTCCACGCTCCTCAGCGCCATCGCCCACGGCGTCTACGACCACATCCCCGACGACGGCCGCGAGTACGTGGTGGCGCGTGCAGACACGGTCAAGATTCGCGCCGAGGACGGCCGTTTCATCGAGAAGGTTGACATCAGCCCCTTCATCTCCAACCTCCCCTTCGGCCGAGACACCCGCGCCTTCTCCACCCCAAACGCCTCCGGCTCCACCTCCCAGGCCGCCAACATCATCGAGGCGCTCGAGGCCGGAGCCGAGGTCCTCCTTCTCGACGAGGACACCTCGGCCACGAACTTCATGATCCGCGACCAGCGCATGCAGTCCCTCGTCGCCAAGGATAAGGAGCCGATTACCCCGCTCATTGACACCATCCGCGCCCTCTACGACGAGCGCGGCATCTCCTCCATCCTCGTCATGGGCGGCTCCGGCGACTACTTCGACGTCGCCGACACCGTCATCATGCTCGACCACTACCGCCCGCGCGACGTCACTGAGCAGGCCAAGCAGATCGCGCGCGACCACCCGACCTCTCGGCGCGTGGAGTTCGAGGGCCACTTCACCGACTTGCGCACGCGCATCCCCCTTGCCCGCGGCGTCCAGGCCCAGCGCGGCCGCCGGGGCCGCGTCAAGATCCGCGCGCGCGGCGAAGACGGCATCTCCTTCGGTGACGAGCAGATTGATCTCTCCGCCGTCGAGCAGATCGTAGAGCAGTCCCAGGTCCGCGCCTGTGGATGGATGATCCATCGGGCCGCCGAGCGCCTCTTCGACGGCAAGCGCACCCTACCCGAAATCCTCGATCTCATCGAGCAGGAACTCGACGACAAAGGCCTCGAGGCCATGCTCCCCAACCTTGCCCCCGACTTCGCCCGCCCCCGCCGCCACGAACTCGCCGCCGCGCTGAACCGGCTCCGAACGCTGGAGGTCAAACAGCCACTGTAGCCGCCCCGCGGTCACTGCTCGCATGTCATCCGCCGGCCTGCGCGATCTACTCGGCGTCCCGGCAGGTGGACGAACTGGCGCAGCCGAACAGGTGGTCGGGCAAGGGCCTTCATCGTCGTGTGTCAGTGAAGCGCTGCGGCTGAGACGGAGTGAAGCCGGCAGAGGAGGCGGCTTGATGATCCAGGTGCGCGATCTCCGGGTGGACTACGACGACGTCTGCGCCGTAAGCGATCTCACGCTCGATGTCCCGCCGGGGGACATCTACGGCCTCATCGGGCCGAACGGCGCGGGAAAAACAACTACGCTTCGAACCATAGTGGGGTTGAAGGACTCCACCTACGGCGACATCCTGGTCAACGGCGTGGATCTGGCCACCCACCGCGAGGAGGCCGTTGCCGTCGTCGGGTTCATGCCCGACTCAGTCCCCATCTACCCCGATCTGACCTTGCGGGAGTACCTCGACCTCTTTGCCGCTAGCTACCTGATCCCACCCGCCCGGCGCAGCGGCGCCATTGAAAAGTATCTGGAACTCGTGGACCTCACGGAGAAGAGCGACACCATGACCGCCGGGCTCTCTCGCGGCATGAGACAGCGACTACTGCTCGCCAAGACCTTGCTCTCCGATCCCCAGATCCTCTTGCTCGACGAGCCCACCAGTGGCATGGACCCCTACGGCCGCGCCCTCCTCAAGGATATCGTCCGCCGGCTCGGAGCGGAGGCCAAGGCCATCCTCATCTCCTCCCACATCCTCTCTGATCTCTCCGAGTTCTGCACCTCGGTCGGTATCATGGAGAAAGGACGCCTCGTCCTCAGCGGCCGCGTCGACGAGGTCGCGGCCAGCGTGCTCGGCCGCGTGGATATGTGGGCGGAGGTGATCGCGGGAGAAGAGGCCTGCGCCGGCCTGCTCGCGGCAGATCCGCGCGTAACCGATATCCGCCGCGAGGGCAGTTTCTTCTTCTTCGCCTTCACGGGCGGCAGAGAGGAAACCAGCGACCTCCTCTCCGCCCTCGTCTCGGCCGGTGTGCGCCTCGCATCCTTTGGCCGCAAGAAAGAAGACCTCGAGCAAATCTTCCTCAAAGTCGGCGCCAAGGAGGTCTCCTGATGTTGCAGTCGCTGCTGCTGGATAACCCGGTGCTCGTCAAGCACGTCCGCGCCCGCCTGCGCCGTCAGCACCTGCTTCCCTTCGTTGCCATGGTCATCATGGTCTGCGGCGCCATTGTCTGGAGTGCTGCCGTCAATGCTGGCATCAGCAGCGATGAAGTCACCGGCATGCTGGTTCTTGTTGTGGTGCTGAAGGCGATCATCCTGTTGCTGGTTGGCACCTCCAGAGTGGCCGCCTCCGTCGGCGAGGCAAGGTCGAGCGGCATGCTTGACTTCCACCGTATCTCGCCTCAGCGCCCCGCCGCTCTCACCGTCGGCTTCCTCCTGGGCGGCCCCATCCGCGAGTACATCCTCTTCGCCTGCACCCTCCCGTTCTCGCTGTTCCTGGGGCTCATCGCAGGCCTTGGCCCGCTCCGGTGGCTGGCTATTGTGCTTGCGATCCTCGCTGCCGCCCTCCTCTACCACGCTGCTGCTCTCGTTGCCGCCCTCACGCTCCCCGACTTCCGCGGCGGCGGTGCCAGCATCGTAGTGCTCTTGGTCATCCTGCACATGGCCTTCGGCCCAGCCATGTTTGGCGGCCTCCCTCTGGCCTACCTCACGATAATCCCTACAACTGCCGCGGCGATTGACCCCACTGGCCCCCACACCTTCGTGGACGTGTCCTTCCTCGGTCAGCTTCTCTCGGTCCTGCTGTTCTCACTGCTCCACCAAGGCCTTCTGCTCGTCTTCCTGCTGATCGCGGCCGCCCGAAAGATGCGCGATGAACTCGCCCCCCCATATGCCAAGCCCATGGCCGTACTCTTCTACCTGCTGATCGCAGCTCTCACAGTGCTCGATGTCGCATTGGATTCACCCCCCGGATCATACTCTCATACCAGCGGCCTGGGCCCCTCAGCCGCCATCTAC
>CP070816.1:731609-734446 GCA_020344235.1 Armatimonadota bacterium | reverse complement strand
TGGAGGAGTACGTGCGGGAGCGGCGCGGCCTGGCAGATGAACTGCGCCGGGTGCTTCCCGAGGCCCACGCGCGCGCGGCGGCCGCGGACTTAGAGTTCCGCTGCCCGGCGGGGCCGCCGGCCCCGCGCAAGCCGGCCGAAGGCAGGCCCTGCCGCTGGCCGTGGGGTCGGACAGTCGTCACTGTGAGGAGCGAAGTGCTGCCGTGTCCCTACGGTGGCGGCCCCGAGGGCACGGTCCTCGGACGCCTTCTGTCTTCGGACGGAGAGCCAACACAGAGCTTCGCGGAGATCTGGAACGGGCCCGCGATGGGGGAACTGAGGGAGCGAATTCGCCGAGGCGAGAACCCGGCCTTCTGCCGGGCTTGCTATCCGGGGTGGGAGGGGCCTGGTAGCACCGCTTGAGGGGCCGAGACGGTCTCACATCGGTGGGCTGGAGCGTGATGTAGCAATGCCTTCCGTTTCAGGGACATCCGTGGGCCTCTGCTCCAGGTAGCGCCGCTCGTGCATGACGAGTGTGCGGGCGATCTTGTCGTGGTATCCCTGATGTGCCCTGTCCACCATGATCCACAGCAGGCCGATGGTCTGCATAGCCGAGATCAAGAGGAAGGCTAGCTCACTCCAGTCGTACGTCGCGACCGCCGCAACGTGCGGCAGAAGATACGCCCCCGTCCGCAGCACGGCTCTCCAAAATGAGATGCTCTCGCTACTCAGATCAGTGACGCGGATGCGAAGTGCCATCATACCCACTGTCCGCCCATAGCGAGCAAGCATCAGGACGCCGTATGCAAACGAAACAGCATAGACGCCTGCGTCGCGCCACCAAGCGAGATCGTATTCGAACAGTGTCTCAAAGAACAGATCCGCGTCCGAGGCCATCACGGCAACCATCAGCTGCTCGAGCTGCGGCAGAGCCAGAGGCGTTATCAGTACGAGCAGCACAACAATATCGAGAGCTGCGGCCGTCCCGCGCCGCGCGATGCCGGCCGTTTCTCTGTCCAGATCGCGGGCGGTGCCTGCTTCAATCGCCGTGGCTTCAGACATGAGCCTCGTCCTTCTACCTCAGGCAGCGAACCACGATGTCGCCCTCATCCCAGCTATCGGGGGCCGGGGCGGTCCCACCGTCGTCTTGCAGGTTGACTCCCCAGCTATAGAGAACGAACCCATCGCCGTCTCTTCGATATGCCAAGGGCGCGCCTGAGAAGGGGTCATCAGGGAGTTCACGCCCCGCGAAGTCCTTCAGTACCGCCAGCGATTCCGGATAGGCATCGTGTCTGATCCTGTATGCCTTGAGCAGCAGCGCGACCTCTGCCATGTGGAGACGCGCAATCGCGCGGTCGCGGCCTGCAAAAGCCCTGTCGAAGACGGGCAGGAGCATGCAGGTGAGGACGCCACGCGGCGGCAGGTAGGTGACCTCGACGTTATCCAGCTCCTTGAGGGCAGTCCGCGCGTCCCGGTACGGCCGTGGGCCCAGTTCGATGACTTGCCCCATGCGGCTGAGGTATTCCAGCTCATCACATGCCAGCATCCACCGCACCATGTACGTCTGGCGTTTCCTGTGCCGAGGCCCGCGGCTGACGTCGGATTCCGACGGTTCCTCCTCGCGTCCAGATTGCAGTTGCTCTATCGCCTCTACGAAGTCAGGCGCAGACCTCATTGCGGCGAAGGCTACTCGCGCAAAGGCGCGCTCGCCCTTCAGCGCCTCAACGAAAAAGGGCCGCAGGTCAATACGGTCAATCTCGGAGGCGAGTTTCTGGCATATCTCGGGCGCGGGGTGTGTGTCGCGCAGGGCAGCCTGAAGGGCGGTGGTCCCCATGCCGATGATCGCATAGCGCACCAAGATGCCAATCAGACATGGCTCGTCAGCGGCATTCGAGAGGGCGAAGATCGAGCCGCAAACCTCAATCGCTTCGTCCACCCGGCCCGCATCCACCAGCATCAGGCTCTCGAACGCCAGCAGCCGAGCGGAGGTGCGGAGCTTAGAAAGGTGCGGGAACTCGACGTCGAACCCCTTGCTCCAGTCAACGCGGAAGTCGCAGCGCGGCATAGTGGCGGCGCGATGGATCAGGTCGAGCGCCTTCGCGTTGCGCGCTAGGATCTCCCGCGCCTGAGCACCGGTCTCGGGGTCGTCGAGACTAGCCCTCTCTCCCGTGAGGTCCTTGACGGCGGCCTCATCCTCCTCCGACAGCTCGATCGCGTCGAAGGCCTGCTGGTAGACGAGGGCCGCGTTCTCACCGTCCGGAATCGGCGATTTGGCCAACTGAGAAGCTTCAACCGGCTCCCCGCCGCGGACCAGCTCCTGGACAGCTTCTTCGAGGCGCGCCTCCGCCCGCCATGCGGCCACCGCCATCGCCAGGGGCCAGAGTGCGAGCGCGCAACCGAGCAGGAAGAGCCCCCATTTCGCTACGCGCAGCAGTCGCATAGCTTCCTCTCCACGCTACCCTAGTGGGCCCGCGCCAGGCCCCTCCGATCAGCCCGGTGCTTACCGCGGGGGTATGGGAGGCCCGGTGGGAGGCGGCGCGGGCGGCCTGGGCTCGCCGACGCCGGGAGGGACCTCTATGATGTGAGTGGTTCGCTCTTCGCGCGCGCCGCGCAGCGCGTCTGTGAACTTCCGCAGACGCTTGGCAACGAGGCCGTGAATTGTCTTCGCCTTGTCGGGCGCGCCGGCCGGCACGCCTGTGAGCACCTCGATGCCCTCGTCCACATGGGAGACGGCCCAGACGTGGAACTTCCCCTCTCTCACGGCCTGCGCGACCTCGGGCTTCAACATGAGGTTCTTCACGTTCTGGCGGGGGATCATGACCCCTTGATCTCCAGTCAGCTCCCTCAGCTTGCAGGCGG
>CP070816.1:724669-731509 GCA_020344235.1 Armatimonadota bacterium | reverse complement strand
GGTGCGCATGACTTCCACCTGGGCCGCGGCCTCCCGCGCGTTCAGGTCCTCCTCCCACCCCTCGGGCGACTGGCCGCGCAGCCGCGCGGCCGCAAGAGAGGGTAGGTCATGCCACCTGTATCCCTCTCGCAGGCGTCGCCAAGGCCACCCCGGGGCTCGCAGCCAAGCTCTAGCCATCAAGGACTCGAATCGTCACACATTACCTTGTCCAAGTTTCCGCTTGCAGCACGGCCGCCCCTTCAGAGCAAGCAAGATGCCCTATGGAGCCCCGCGAATCTCCCCGCCCCGGCGGGTGTCGGCGAGGACCTCAGAATCTTTACAGGATTCCGGACACTTGGGTAGTATCTAAGTGGTGGATAGTTCCGTAACGCGGGTCGAGGAAGCGAGTACCACCATGAGCCAAGGGAAACCCGAAGAGCCGCTACTGCCGCCGTGGGTCATGACGGCCCTCGTGACGCTGGGGCCACTGGTAGCCGTGGCAGGGATTTACTACGTGTTGACGAGTGTCCTGCACGTTCCCGGCAAGTTCTCCATCCCGCTGGCAATTGTGCTGATCCTTGGGCTTGCGATCTACTTCGGCGGCCGCTTGTACAAGCCGTTCCATGTCGATCGTGAGGGAAAATGCACCGCACGCGGCGCCAAGGTGAGGGCAGGCTGCCGCCACTACATCCCCGGCGCAAAGCTGGGCGGGGGCTGCGGTCGGCTCCGGGAGGATGGGCGATGCCGCTACGTGCGGGGATGAGGTGAGGGCGATTGCTGCCCCCGGCGCCGCTCAGCGACCGCTCTGGTGCGGTGATAGTGGCGCTCCCTTCCCGCAAAAAGGGACGTGATCTCGATCTGGTCCCTCAGCTGCCCCGATAGGCCGCGTGTAGTCCTCGTTTGAGAACTACTTGCTGGTCGACGCGGTCTAATACTGGGTATAATGAAGTTAGAATCCGGCGGGCACCGCTGTGTGACCGCGCTGCTTTCGCCCGCGTCGGAGGGGGTGGACAGAGATGCGTGCGAGCTGTCACGTAGGTGTCCTCTGGTCGGTGGTAGTAGGTTTCCTGATTGCCCCCGCGGCCGCGCTCGGCATGGACCTGCAGCCAGCGGGCTCTTCGGTCGGACTTCCCCCATATGCAGTGGCGCTTGAGGGCGACTACGCCTACTGCGCTGCGGACAGGCTGGACGGCTTCGACAACAACAAGCACCAAGCCGCTTTCTCGGCGCTCGAGATCTACGACGTGCGCGGCACCGGCGACCCGCAGGTTGTCGGGGTTCTCGGTGTGGATGCGATCATCGGCGACCTGGCCGTGACCGCCGGACATGTGTATCTCGCCAGCGGCGACCTCAGGGTCGTCGACGTCTCTGATCCAGCAATGCCGAGCGAGGTGCGCGTCATTTCGGGCGCCGGCACTGGCATCTGTGCGTCGGGGTCCTATCTGTACACCGCGGATGTTGACACCGGTGTGCACATCTTCGACATCTCCTCCCCGGCCTCGCCCCTCGAAGTGGGCGCCTTCCCCACCATGGCTCACGCCATCACTGTGGTGGGCGACTTGGCATACGTGGCCGGCGGCGACAAGCTGCTGGTGCTGGACGTCTCAAATCCGGAGCTGCCGGCGGAGATCGGAAGAGTCGCAACTGACACCGGCTCCGAGATCTCAGTATCCGGAGGCTTCGCGTTCCTTGCGAGGGAGGAAGGATTCACTGTAGACGGGGGATTCACTGTAATTGACGTATCGGATCCCACTGTCCCCACGATCGCGGCCGAGTACGAGCTGTCAGTGCCATACGGCGTGAGCATTCATCTGGCAGTCTGGGGAAGCTACGCTTACCTCACGGCGGAGAGCTGCGGGATCACCGCGGTAGATATCTCCTCCCCGACGAACCCAACAACTGCCGGCTCCTGCAGCACGGCGGGCCACGCACTGGGGATCGCTCCTGCCGAAGGACGTGCGTACGTCGCGGATTACGAAGGGGGGCTGCGAGTGTTCGACCTGCTGGACCCGGCGGCCCCTCGGGAGGTTGGGGGCTCGGGCGCGCCTGCCTTCGTGCATTCGCTGACGGCTGCGAACGGCCGACTATTCGGGGCGAGTTGGCATGACTACCAGATGGTAGTGGCCGACATCTCGGAGCCTGCGGCGCCTCGCGTGACTGGCGGGGTGTGCGATGGCGGCGACTCCTTCGGAAGCGCCGTCGCAGTTGCGGGTGACTACGCATACCTCGGGACGATAGGGGCGTCTCCAGGCACACTCGTGTACGACCTCTCGGGCTCTGGGACCCTCCCGGCGCTAGTCGGCTATGTTGACGTTCCGGGAGGGCTGGGAGATACCTATGCGCTGGTGCCCAAGGGCGATCATGTCTACGCGGCGGTCGCGCGGAGGCTGGTCGTTCTGGATGTCTCGAACCCGGCAGAGCCCACTGTGATCGGCAGCCTTGGGGTTATTGAGGGGCAGTGCGACATTGCTTTGAACGAAGAGGGCACGCATGTCTTCCTGGCCTCGGGGGTCTTCGGCCTCCGGGTCGTGGATGTCACCGACCCCGAGCAGCCGGAGGAGGTCGTGCTGGTTGACACGCCGGTGTGGGCCGAGGCGGTCGAGGTGAGCGACAACCACGCTTACGTGGCTGACGGGGAGAGCCTCCTCGTGTTCGACATCAGCGATCCGACGTCTCCGGTGTTGGTGGCGGTATGGAGGTGCGAGGATCTGGACTCGGTTGACCTCGAGATAGTCGGGAGCTACCTGTACCTGGCCGACGGCGCCTATGGTCTGAGAGTGATCGGGATATCCGACCCGCAGCATCCGGTGGAAGTGAGGAACTGCGCGCTGCCTGACGGGCCTCAGACGTCTGGGCTTGGATGGTACCTGGGAGCAACCGGGATCGCAGTGTCAGGCGGGCACGTGTATGTCGCTGACTATGGCTGGGGCGTGTATGTGTTCGAGCTGACGAGCACGTTTGGCGACGTTCCGGTTGACCACTGGGCGGCGGACGCGGTGGAGCGCTGCGCCAGCAATGGTATAGTGTCCGGATACACAGAACGTGCCTATGAGCCCGCGTTGGCGGTTTCCCGCGATCAGATGGCCGTGTTCATCTCTCGTTCGATCTGCAGCCCCACGGGAGAGGCCGGGCTCGCGGACTACAACCCTCCGGAAGCGCCGTCTTTCTCGGATGTGCCGCCCGGCCACTGGGCCTACAAGTACGTCGAGTACGCCGCGGAGCACAACGTCGTCGAGGGCTATCCCGATGGCAGCTACGCCCCTCAGGCAGCGCTTGACCGGGGCCAGATGGCGGTCTTCATCTCCCGCGCCCTCGCGGGCGACGACGCGAGTGTGCCCGACCATCTCGGAGATCCCACGTTCGAGGATGTGCCCTCGGATTCTTGGGCCTACAGGCATGTCGAGTACATCGCCTCCGAGGGTCTGGCCGGCGGCTACCCCGATGGCCTCTATCATCCAGAGCGCACTTGCTCCCGCGACCAGATGGCGGTCTTCGTCACGCGCGCCTTCGAGCTGGGAATGTAGGTCCACCCTCCCCGGCCGAGACGGCCGATCGCGCATTGGCGCTGCTCGAAGACGGCGTCCGAGCACAGACGCCGTCATTCCCTGACGACGCCCAGCCGGTCACCGCCTCGACGCGGGTCGGACGCGATCGGGGCTGCTTGACACCGCGGGAGAACAATGGCAGAATCTGGCCGGGGGTGGGATGGAGACCGGCGAGCTGAAGGTGCGGATGGACAATCAGGTTGAGCGGGAAGCACCTTGCCTAGTCGCATGCCCCGTGCATACAGACACTCGCCTGATGGTCGAGCACATCCTGGAGGGACGATACAAGGATGCGCTGGACCTGCTCTTGGCGGCGAATCCGTTCACCTCGGTCTGTGGGCGCATCTGCCATCATCCCTGCGAGCAGAGCTGCAGGCGCAGCAAGGTTGATGCTCCCGTCGGGCTGCGCCAACTGAAGCGGTTCGTTGTCGAAGCGACCAAAGAGTACCGCCTGCGTCGCCGGGCTCCGGTCACACGCACTCGCAAGGAGACCATCGCGATCGTCGGCGCCGGTCCCGCCGGGTTGACGGCCGCCCACGACCTGGCGCGCGCGGGCTTCGGCGTCACCGTGTTCGAGGCCGGGCCCGAGGCGGGGGGCATGCTCGGGACCACCATCCCACGCTACCGCCTGCCCTATGAGGTGGTGCGGGAGGACATTGACGACATCCTGGCGTTGGGCGTGGAACTCCGCACCGACTGCGCTGTGGGCCGGGATATCAGTCTGCCCGAGTTGCAGCGGGAGTTTCGGGCAATTCTGATTGCGACCGGCCTCAGCGAGAGTCGCATGCTGGGGGTTCCGGGAATAGACAGCCGCGGGGTCCTGCTGGCCCTGCCGCTGCTGCGCGCGACATGTGCCGGCGACCCTCCGCCGCTCGGCGAGCGCGTGGTGGTGATCGGCGGCGGCAATGTTGCGATAGATGTGGCGCGCTGCGCGCGGCGGCTGGGCGCAGCGGAGGTCACAATGGTTTGCCTCGAATCGCGGGAAGAGCTTCCGGCCTGGGACTGGGAGATCGAAGAGGCCCTGGAGGAACGGATAGAGCTGGCCCCGTCGTGGGGACCGAGGCAGGTCCTTGCGGAGGAGGGGAAGGTCACCGGCATTGAGCTGAAGCGGTGCCTGCGCGTGTTCGATGAGGACGGCAGCTTCGCCCCCACTTTCGACGAGAGCGAGACGACCACGTTGGTTGCCGACACCATTGTACTCGCCATCGGGCAGGCGGCGGATTCGACCTGCCTGCAGGACTCCGAGGTGAAGGTCTGCCGGGGCGGCCGATTGGACTATGACGCGGAGACGATGGCGACCTCCGAGCGCGGCGTATTCGCCTGCGGGGAGGTCAGCACCGGTCCCGGCTCGGCAGTGGAGGCGGTTGCCGACGGCCATCGCGCGGCGCGCGCGATCGAGCGCTTCCTCGACACCGGACAGCTTCTGAGGCAGCAGCCCAGAGAGGACCTGCCCACGATTGGCGACCTGCCGGACGAGACCGTGGAGCGCGTGAAAGAGCGCGCGAGGGTGGAGGTGGAACGCGCGCCGGGGGAAACGCGAGTCCGCGATTTCTCAGAGATCGAGCGCGGCTTCACCGAGGCCGAGGCGCGTGCGGAGGCGCAGCGGTGCTTGGCCTGCACGACGGGGGCCTTCGTTGACGAAGAGCGCTGCGTCGGCTGTCTGACCTGTGTGCGGATATGCCCGTTTGAGGTGGCGACGGTGACGAGCACCGCCAGCATCCCGCAGGAGAAGTGCCAGGCTTGCGGTCTGTGTGCTGCGGTCTGTCCCGCGGCCGCAATCGCTCTCAAGCGGTTTGGCGCCGAGCGAATCGAGGACGATCTGAGGCGGCTGCTGTCCGGGGCGGAGAAGACCTCTCCGCCTGTGCTGATCGTCTCTTTCTGCTGCCTCTTCGAGGCCACCAGTCGTAAGTTCCTCGACGAGACCCCGGAGCACGTGGGGAGCACGGGGGTCGCCAGGGTATTGGTCCCGTGCGTGGGCAGACTGAGCGTGGCGGACATACTGTCCCCGTTCGAGCATGGGGCCGATGGGGTGTCCATCATCGCCTGCGCGGAGGGCGAATGCCTCTATCCGACGGGCGAGGAGCGGCTCGGGGCCAGGGTGGAGGAGGCCAAGCGCGTGTTGGAAGAGATAGGAATGAGCGGCGAGAGGATTGACCTGTGGCGCACCAAGGATTCCGCGGAGGTGTCGTGGACCGCGTTCTGGGAGATCTCCCGGCGAAAGCTCGCGCTAATGAAAGACGAGCAGCAAGGTGAGACAGGATGATCGTAGCGGAAAGAAAGCCGCTTGACGAGATAAAGGGGTTCGTGGAGGGGTTCGGAAGAGTGCTAGTCGTGGGCTGCGGCGGGTGCGCGACAGTCTGCCTGGCCGGCGGTGAGACCGAGGTCAAGATCGTTGGGTCGGCGCTCCGCATCGCGGCGCGCGGAGAGGGACGGCATCAGGAGGTGCTCGAAGACTGCGTGACGCGCCAGTGCGAGCCGGAGTTCGTGGAGGCGGTGCTCCAGCGCGTGGATACGGACAGAGTCGATGCGGTGCTCTCGCTCGCCTGCGGCGTAGGCGTCAACTTTTTGGCCGAAAGGCTGGGCAGTGTCCCGGTCTTCCCGGGTCTCAACACGAAGTTCCTCGGGGCCACTGCGGAGCCCGGGGTGTGGGTCGAGATGTGCGCCGGCTGCGGGAACTGTGTGCTGCATCTGACGGGCGGGATCTGTCCTGTTGCTCGCTGCTCCAAGTCCATACTCAACGGCCCGTGCGGGGGAAGCAACAACGGGAAGTGCGAGATCAGCCCCGATGTGGATTGCGGCTGGGAGTTGATTATAGAACGCATGAAGAAGCTGGGGACGCTCGAACGCCTGGTGGAGATCACGCCTCCCCGGGATTGGTCGAGTTCTCCTCACGGCGGCCCGCGGCGGGTGGTGCGCGAGGACCTGCGTCAGCTCGCCGCCGAGAGCGAAGAGAAGAGCGTCACCTCGACATGAAGAGCGACAGCAACCTGGAGCGCGTGCTGGAGGCCGGCCACTTCGCCGTGACCGCGGAGATCGGGCCGCCGATGGACTGCAACGGCGAGGTGGTGCTCGAGAAGGCGCGCATCCTCGAGGGGCGCGCCGACGCCTTCAATATCACCGATTGTCAGACGGCAGTGGTCAGGATGTCGAGCATCGCCTCGGCAGTGATGGTGATGCGTGAGGGGCTGGAACCAGTGGTTCAGATGACCTGTCGCGATCGCAACCGGATTGCGATCCAGGCCGATATCCTGGGAGCCGCGGCTTTGGGCGTGCGTAACTGTCTGTGCATCGCCGGCGACCACCAGTCCTTCGGCGC
>CP070816.1:719392-724569 GCA_020344235.1 Armatimonadota bacterium | reverse complement strand
CCTCGGATCAGTTTCGGTACACTACGAGACGCCCGAGAACTGTAACGTCGGGGTCACGGGTCAAGTCGTAATCGGGTGATGCCGAGTATATGATTGGCTTGGGGTCCGGGTTCACGGATTTCGCACCTCGATTTGAGGGATTCCCCGCACTCAATCTTTGAAACGGGATATGCAACCATAGGTCCTTGTTAGGCGACCCTGAGACCGTTCGGGCTGGCATCAGAAGGAGCGGTACAAGCCCAGCCCAACTGGTTCAGGCACGCTTCATCTCGGAACGGGACTGAGCTACGGGAAAGCCGAACTGGCCCTCTGGAGCCCGTCAGCGGTGCCGACGTGTGTTTGCGCACTACATGAGTGGGGCCGCCCCGATGGGTTGGGGCGGCCCTCTCTCTGTGCGTTTGTCAGTAGGACTTCAGGGGTTCGCCTCGTACTCCCGCCACCAGCCCTCCCACCACTTGTCCTGATAAGCCGGGTCCGTCTTGTCCGCTGCCTCGACGTGCCCGTCCGCATAGGCGAAGACGGCGAAGTCGGGGTGCTAGTCGGCCACCGCGATCGGCGTCCCCGGGAAATCCTATAACTCCATCCACTTGACTCCAAGCGGAACGAGGTACTGGACGACGACCTCGGGATGCCGGCGGACGCCTGCGCGGGGTGTGGGGAGTGCGTGACGCGCTGCCCCGCGGGGATCGATATTCCGGAGAGAATGAAGGAGCTGGTGGCGGAGTTTGGGGCAGTAGAGGGATGAGGCTAACTCTCGCCCGGGGTTGCGGGACAGGAGAGAGTTGCGCCCGGAGTGAGTCCGGGCGCAACTCCCCTCTAAGAACGTGATGCTGCCGTCAGCGGAGCCGTTGGACCTTCGCGTGAAGCTCGTCGGCCAGCTCGCGCTCCGGGGGCGTGTTGCGGTTCGGGCTTACCTCGAGCGCCTGAAGTCCGCGTTCGTAGGCTGACAGGGCCTGCTCCCCGCGACCCATCTCCTCGTAGAGCTCGCCGATCGCGATCCACGTATCGGCGTTCACGTAGGTCGCGTGGTACTCGGCCTCGGCGATGCCAACCATCTTCTCGTAGTAGCCCACAGCCCGTTCCGGATCCCCGTGGCTCCGCCAGTACTCGGCGCGGACGCGTGCCCGGCTCATCTCAGCGCCGGCTCCGCCCGGCGAGATGAAGGCCACCTCGCCGCGCACGTGCTGGCAGGGCGGATACATGGGGTCGGGGCCATCGACGATGGCCGGCTCCGGGACCCGGAACTCATGATCGCCGATCACGAGCGCGTACCATGCTGGCTGGGACGAAGGAGGAGAGACGGGGATGAACCAGGCACACGGGTCGCTGCGTGCCTGGAACTCCCTTCTGACGCGGAGGTACGATGTCCCAATGCTGTCGGTCAGTCTGGCCTCAGCCGAGGATGAAGTGCCCGTCCAGATGGCGGCGACGTCACCGAGAGCAGTCACCTGGAAGTCGCGGAGGATGATATCCCCTTCGACCGTCTGGATCCGGTCCAGGCCTCGGTCATAGCGCTGCTGCCACTCCTGGGAGAGCTTGTCCCTGTCGATGACGCGGGCGTCGGGCGGGTAGTCGAGCACGAAGAGTGTCGGGTCCACCGCCAGATTGTATTCGACAGTCTCCGTTCCCCCGACGAGTTGCCACTCATCTCCGATCGACACGAGGACTTCCCATGAGAGAGGGAGATCTGTCTGCGGGTCCGCGAGCAGGATGAACCGCTCACGAGGCGTTCGTTCTGTTGGCGTGTGCTGGTTCCATGTCGTGATGACAATGCGATTGACGGGGCGACCGTCCTCGGCGCGCGTTTTCTCCATGGTAACGTCCAGGTCATCCCCTATGCTCTCGAGCATCGCCGCGACTGTGAACCCGCGGAAAGGAGTGCCGAAGGGCGAGTCGGAGGCGTTGAGGTGAACGGTGTTGTCGTCGGCATTGTAGAAGTGAGACCGCTCCCCGTCGTGAACCTGCACGCGGACGAGATCGGACCCGCGCCAGTCCTCCAGATGCCACTTGCCTTCAGCATACCAGAAGGTGTTGGTCTCTCGTATCCCGCCTGGCAGCTCCATCCAGAATACGAGGTGACTCGTGTGGACGCCTTCGGAGGCGGCAACAACGCGACGCAGGGCAGCCTCGGCGGACACAGGTCTAACTCGGGGGAGGAACAAGAGGCCGAGGCCCAGCGCAACGACTGCTGTGGCCGTCGCCGTCCGGAGAACCCACCGTCCTTTCCGGGCCGCCGATCGTACGGGCCGTTCCCCGTGGGCGCGACTCATCTCGGACAGCGCCCGCTCTCGTGAGGTGTCAGTATATGGAGGCCGGGCCTTGTCAAGAAACTCGGCCACCATCTCGTCGGTCTTATCACTCCGCATCTTGCACCAGCCCTTCCCGGGCCTTCTGTCTGGCCCGATGGAGAAGCGAGTGGACGGCTCGCTCGGATCTGCGAACGATGTGGCTGATGTCCTTCACCGAAAGCTCGTCAACGCACTGAAGCACGAGCACTTCCATCTCTGTGTGCGACAGGAGGCCGGCCAGCTCGCGCACCTGCCGCTGCGCGTCGAGCCTGGCCGCCGCCTCGGCGGCCAGGTCGCGATCGCCCTGGTCTTCGGCGACCTCATTGATGGGGACGACGGCCGCCTTCGGGACGGACTTGCCTCTCTTCCGGCGGCGGATCTCCTCCCAAATCTGCCAGCGGGCGATCCCATAGAGCCAGGCGGCGAGGGTGGCGCGCCGGGGATCGTAGTCAGTGATGTTCCTGACCGCCTTAGCCAGGGTCTGCACGACCATGTCCTCGGCGAGCTGCATGTCTTCCGGAAGACGAGAGGCAGCGAACCGGTGAAGCCCCGACGCGAAGCGGTCGTGCAGCTCGGCGAAGGCCTCGGGCAAACCGTCCCGTAGTCCGGCGAGGAACCGCGTCTCCGCGGCTTCGCCGTTGCGCTGGCCGGCCTGCGCCGCTTCGCTCTCAGCCATCGGGCATCTCCCTCATCGATCCGAGATCCGATACAGCCGTCCCATAGATAATACTGCAGATTGAGCCGAAATGTCGCGGATGAGCAGAGAGAACTCGTAGTGTTCCAGAACTCATCGGTGGGCTCAGACGTGCCGTTCGGGACCCACGGAGTTCGCCTTGAGATGTATGTCAGCCGTGCAGCGCGCCCGTTGACGCAGCCTTCCTTGCGTACGCGAACGAGACTCGTCCGATGCCTGCTCGGGCTCTTCTCTCGAACTCCGCGGCTATCTTGTCCGCATCTCCAGACTGCAAATCGGCTCGAATCCGCCTGCAGCCTTCTTCGATGTCGCGCTCTGCCATGAGCGCGAAGGTCGAGTTCCCCGCTCTGTATTCCTCGCTCAGGTAGTCCTCTGGATTCTCGATGTAGAAGCGACCTGTTGACCGCCCCTCCATCGGGCAGGCCTCTACGCGGCAATCTATGAAGCCGGCTCCTGCGAGCAACTCCAGCACAGCAGGCGTATCCGGGATGCGCTCTTGGTCGATCGGCAGAGCCGCCGGGAAGTAGTGGTAGCAGCAGAAGGTCTGGAGCTGTGCGCGCGAGCAGTACTGGAGGGCGAGGACCCCGCCCCGCTTCAGAACCCGGTAGGCCTCGCGCACCGCGGCCGCCTTGTCCCGTAAGTGGTGCAGCACCTGAACGCCATAGGCCGCATCGAAGGCCCCGTCAGCGAATGGGAGAGCAAGCGCGTCACCGCGTACGAGCTGACCTTCGAGCCCTTTGCCGGCTGCCTGGGAGAGCATGCCGGGTGATGTGTCTACCCCCACCACGCTGGCAGCTCTCTTCCCCAGTGCCATCATGAAGTTGCCAGTTCCACACCCGATATCCAGTACCCCACAGCTGGGGCCGACGTTCAGCAGTCTAGCGAGCATCCTTACCGTCAGGGGGCCCGCGGACCGGCTCGCATCATAGAAGCGGCTCGCCGACTCATAGTCGACGGTCACCGCGTCCCCTCTCGCCGCCGGCCAGTCGCCTTGGGCTCTGGATCGGTCGGCGTTGCCGAGACTCGGATGATTACGCTGTGTTGTGACGGCACTCGCCAGGTCCCTCTCAGGATGCGCAGAGCAATCTCATGCTCGAACGGATCCATGGGCAGCTTCGTGATCTGGGCCTCGGTCACCCATCGGGCCTGCACCGCGTCATCCCCAGACCGCGCCTTGCCCGCGAGATAGCGAGCGCGCACGAGGTTCTCAAGGTAGTGGAAGCACACCCGGCCGGCATCATCGCGAGCGATCCAGTCGTGTGTCTGGAACAGCTCCAGGGGTTCGACTTCGATCCCCGTTTCCTCTCCCGCCTCCCGCTTCACGGCCTCGAAGAGCGTCTCTCCGAGCTCAATGCGTCCGCCCGGGAAGGTCCAGAGGCCTTTGTTCGGCTCTGTGCCGCGCTGGATCAGCAGGAGGCGGCCTTTGTGTAGGACGCATGCACAGCAGGTGGGAGTGGGTCGCACTGGTTCCTTGTTGCACTCAGTGGGCATGCCTGATCCCTCGCCCTCATGTCTGCCTGGGCACTTGCGCGGGGATTCTATCATCCACAACGGGGACAGGCAACGACATCAGCAGGGCGCCGAACCAGCATCGGCCTATCACGACCGTGCAGGGAAAGACGCAAGGCGGAAGCAGAGCAGAAAGGACGTGGCCTACTGGCGACCGAAGCTCACGGTGTCTGGAGTGGAAGTCTGGACGACGCGCCGGGAGCCTCGTGCTGAGTGGCTAGCCGCCGTCGGGGCTTGGGGTGCCGTCAACGTTGCCAGCCTCGGCGGTGGCGGTCGCTTGCTCAGGGGACACGCCCGCTACGTCCGTCGCGGCCCCAAGAAGTGCCGTCAGCTTCCCCACCGCGCTCTGTTTTGTCCTCGTATCCGAGTGCAGGTACTTCGCCGTGGTCTCCAGGTCGGCGTGGCCGAGGAGTTCCTGGACGGTGCGCACATCCACCCCGTTGCGGATGAGGTGGGTGGCGAAGGTGTGCCGCAGCTTGTGGGGCGTGATGCCCTGGCCCTCCAGGCCAGCCTTGCCGATGACGATCTTCAGCATGCGGTTGATGCACCGGCCGTGAATGGGGTGGCCCTTCCAGGCGCTCACGAACAGATGCCGGCTCTGGGTCTTGGTGCGGTGTGGCAGATAAGCCTGGATCGCCTCCACGGCCTGCTCGGCGAGGGGCACGACGCGCTCCTTGCCTCCCTTG
>CP070816.1:716697-719292 GCA_020344235.1 Armatimonadota bacterium | reverse complement strand
GAGGCGTGACCATCCAAGTAGCCGATGTTCACGCCGCCCAAGTGGCGAGCGTAAGGCTTCCGGAACTCCGGGTTGGCGAGGAAGCTGCCATCGTTGGGTGCGCCATAGTAGAGTCCGCAGTCGGCGGCCCAGGTGCAGTAGTCCCAGTCGTACCAGCCGCACCACGGGACGGAACTGCACTCTAGGTTGCAGAGGTCAGGGTAGGCTATGATTGAAGTGGCCATGGCGTCGGACTTCACGCCGGCGTCGCCGCAGACCGGGAAGCCGACGGGATCCGAGACCGCCGCGAGCTTGGTTCCCATCTCGTTGGAGTTGGTGCCGATGCCTTGTTGAAACGCCCCGATCGCGCCCTCGGCGGTCCTCTCCTGGGAGTAGGAGTCAGTCACTTCGCCGCCCCATCCGACGGGCCAAGCGTAGGTGCAGAGCTTGACATCGGCGTCGTTTCCCCAGGCTCCCTGAGTGCTGACCCAGAAGTTGAAGTAATCCTGGACGGGAACGATGTACCCAGCGCCGGCCGTTACCTTGGCGCTCGGGCACATCCAAACCTCGCGGTTCTTTATGTACTCATCGAGGACGACCGGCCATCGCAGATAGGGGTTACACTGCTTGATGCCGGTGACACAGTGACCCCACTCGGACTCACCGCCGCACCACTCGGTGCGGCCGGGGTCGCCGGGCATTAGATCGAAGTACTCGAGAACCTCGGGGCGATGCTCGTGGGGTGGGAGGACGTCGTTGTTATCCGCGAGGTACATCTGGATAGCGAGGGCGATGTTCTTCACGTTGGACAGACAGACGGCCTTGCGGGCCGACTCGCGCGCCCGCGCGAAGACCGGAAACACCATGGATGCGAGGATCCCGATGATGGCGATCACTACCAACAGCTCAATCAGGGTGAATCCCCTTCGCTTTCGCGTCATCACAGACGGTTCACCTCCTCCGGGAAAAGTCCAAATGCACGATCCCTGAACACGCGGCGACCCGCGGGCGGAATGCTGGGTTCACCTCCTCTCTTGAGCTCGGCGCTCCCCTGTGCGGTTGTGTGGGGCGAACGCGCTCGCAACCAGAGAGCAGGTTAGCAAGAGTGTGTCACGAGGGTCAATGCAAAGCGATAGGAAAGAAATGTCATTCCTTGCTGTGCCGCGTTCCTCCCCCCGGGGGGCCCAACACCGGGCCTTGACACCCCTGGCCTTAGACAGCCGACTGCCTGCGGACTGGTTCGCCGCGCCTCTCTCACTGCCCCGCCCCTCCCCGACACGAATCGAGAAGGGGTAGGGCATCTAACTGGGATGTTCCCCGGAAATGGTTTTGTTGGCTGCTCTCAGTCTTCGACGATGTTGGGGATGCGCTCGATGCGGGGATCGGTGAAGACGTCGGTCTCGTCACGGCTGGTGCTGGAGAACTCGGAAACGATGGCGCCCTCGTCTCCGGCCTGGAACCAGTGGAGGGTGTCCTGAGCGATGGTGTACTGGTCGCCGGGATTGAGCTCTATCTCGCGGAAGACGGTGTAGTAGTCCTCGCTTCCTGCGGGGGGCCGTGCCTTTCGGTTCGGGGTAGGGTCGCCCTCGACGCAGAGCCAGACCTTGCCCCAGCGGCAGCGGAAGGTTTCCATCTTGCCGGACTGTCCCGCGACGGGGGGATGTCGGTGCTCAGGGCAAGTCTGGCGCGGGAACAGCACCAACTCCTTGGCGCAGTAGCGGTCGGTGTTGATGTAGACGACCAGCTCGAGGCCGGTCTTCTCCAGCTCTCCCAGGCCGAGTTCGGCCACTTCTATGCTCTGCTGCTCCTCAGGTGTGAGCACGATGCCGGCCTGCGCGAGCATCTGCGCGGCGCGCTGCTGCGCCTGCCTGACTTCGCTTCGCTTGATCATGTGGAGTCCGCTCCTTTCTGGCCAGCATGAGCGCCGGGGTGCTTCGGGAAGACAGGGCAGGAGACACGCCTGCCGGAGGCGGGCAAGCTTCCTTCGTCAGGCTCGGGACAGGCCTGCCCTGCGCAGTTGGGGTTGCGGTCAGCGAGTGCCGTCGGCCGGTCCCGTCCATAGGTCTTCCCCGTCGTCCCAGCGCCATCCTGGCAGGGATATGGTCACGGGGCGGCGCGTCCAGCCGGACTGGATTCGCTGCTGGACGGCCGGCCAGGTGGGGAGGCCGCTGGTGGCATCGGCCCGCTCGACGCTGCAGGCTCCCACTGCAACTGCGGCCGTCATAACGCGCTCCGGCGACAGCCCGTGCAGCAGACCGGCGAGGAATCCAGCGATGGTGCAGTCTCCAGAGCCGGTGGCGCCGACGACTCGCACCTCGAAGCAGGGGGCGAGAAGCTCTCTGTCGGCCCAGGCGGCGGCGTCGGCCGGAGCGCAGGGGCCGGTGGCGGCGATCTTCTCTCGCTCGGGTGAGGTGCGCAGGTAGAGTCCTTGGGTGCCCAGCTTGAGGCCGACGATGGCGGCTCCCATGTGGAGCAGTTCATCCGCAAGGTCGGCGAGCAGGGCCGCGTCGGCTTGTGCGTTGAGATCGCCGGATCGGCCTTGCTGGGCCATGCGATCGAACCGGGGACGGTCCAGCATGAACAGGGTCTCGTCGAAGCTGGGGAGAAACACGTCGG
>CP070816.1:710881-716597 GCA_020344235.1 Armatimonadota bacterium | reverse complement strand
CTCACCGTGACCTGCGGCCCATAGCTCCCGTCCGGGTATCCCTGCACCACCAGCGGCACACGCCCCGCGCACATCTCGATGGAGTGGCGTGCCCACTCTCCCAAGCGGTCCGGGTTAACGTCCGGGAACCGGCTGATGATGATCTCCTTCTCCACGATGTCGGTGTCAATCTTCGTCGCGCCGGTATACATCAGCCAGTCGCACTCCAGGGTGTCATACGTGGAGGTCACCTCTGCTGCTTCGATGTACTCCAGGGTCGTGATCGGGGGTGCAGTGATGGTGAACTCGAACGTCATGCTCTCGGTAGCCGCTACGGAGGGCGTGATGCCCGCCTCGGGCACCGCGTCCAGCCCCCAACGGTCTATCGGTACTGGCGTAGTCGTTGTCCCCTCGATCGACCACAACTTGTAGTTGGTGTCCCAGGTGGTGGCGCCGTCATTGGTTGCGTCAATCGTGACATCCACGGCCTGATCCCAGACCATAGCCTCCGGGAAGCCGCTGTCGGCTGTCGCATCCCAGCTCTGAGCGAAGGCCGCGGTCGACACCACGGTGACACACAGCGCTATCAGCGCTGTCGTCCAAAGGTACTTCATTTTCGACATGCCTCGCCTCCTTGACAGGGTGGAACATCAGTTACAAACAGCAAATAGAGTTTTGAGTCTCTTCTCGAGGCCAGACCGCGCTCCAGAGGCGAAGGACACGCGGCTGGATCACGCAATCTCCGCCTTTCTGCTGACCACCTCCTCTCGCTCTCGCGACAGCGTCGCGAGCGACCTCGGCGCGCCCCGGCCCGGTCACACCGGCGGGTTGGGCCCGGTCCGACGGACCATCTGGCCCTTGCAGCCGTGAAGATCGAGAAACTAATGACGGATAAACTAGATCCGACCGACTCTCTTCACGGTCCCTGCGCTCGCCGCCGTGCTACCCGGTGCTCTCACCGGCCGGGCAGATCTTTGACGCGCCCCTGTCTCTGGAGGAACAGCCCTTGCCGCTCAGCGATCTGCGGATATTGCAGTGACCACCTCAGAAGAATAGTGCCTACCGACGCTCAGCCGGCCACAAGACAAACTGCGACGACCTCCGGGCCCGCCTGTAGCCTCTTGGCTCACCTCCACGAGGTACGCCTCATTCGGCGTCCTGCAGTCTAGCACAACAGGCATTTCGCGTCAAGACCTGATTCTCTCCGTAATCCCCAGCCCCTGGCGGCAGGAATCGGGCGAGACAGCGCAATAGTCAACGGACAAGCTAGGTTTTGCCGCCTTATTGCACCAGAAATCGGTCCCACTGAAGAGGGCACTGTCCTTCCGCAGCCATCTTCCTCCACTGGGGAACGGCCCCGGCACTGCCTGCGGGGACCCATGTGGGCCATCGGCGCAGCAAACAACTCCTCTCCCCCGCACACGCCTCTCCAGCCATCAGCCCCCGCATGGTTGTCAGGTACTCCGAAGTCCAGCCAGGGCAAGTCAGCGCCCCACGGAGATAGGGATGCGGGCCGGTTCGCAATCTCCGACCCGCCGGCTGCTCCCCAGAGATCGCGAAGCCGCCGAGCTGTTCCTGGCGCCGGTGTGCTTCGCGCCCTCTCCCGTTGCTCATCGCGCGGGGCAGGTTGGCGGGAGCATCTATCGAACCAGAGCTTGGCAAGTAGCTTCCGCAGCGGGACCCTTTGTCGCGGCCCGCACGGCAGTGAGTAGGTAGAGGCCCGCTCATCCATGAAGCGTATCTGGCTACATAAAGGCGCCATATCCACAGGTATCGCCATCGGCCTGATGCTCGTGCTGGTAACCTGGCTGGCGTCCCTCGACGGCGGCAGTCGCAGTAGCTACGTTCACTTCTACTATATCCCAATCGTCGCCGCCAGCTACCTGCTCGGCGATCTGGGAGGAATCGTCGCTGCTTTTGCCGCTGCGCTCCTGGCCGCCCTGCTATCCGTGCAAATGGGCACCCGGGAGACCCCCACGGATATGGCGGTCCGCGGCCTGCTATTCTACTTCGTCGGCCTTATGACCTCACGGCTCTTCAACAAGCTGCAAGAGCGCCGAGAGGACGCCGCCAGCCTGCTGGAGGTATCCCGGTCGGTCAACGCCTCTCTCCGGGTCACCGAGGTGCTGCGCACCATCACAGAAACCGCGGTCGGCATCACCGCGGCCAGGGCGTCCTCCATCCGTCTCCTCAACCGCCGCCGCGATGAACTGACAGCAGCAGCCAGCTACGGGCTGAGCCTCGACTATCTGGCCAAGGGGCCGGTGCTGCTGGCCGAGAGCCCCATTGACAGAGAGATTGTCGCCGGTCGTGCGGTCGCCATCCTTGACGTTGGTGAGGATCCCCGCTTCCGCTATCGTGACGAGGCCCGTGCCGAAGGGCTGGTCTCTCTGTTCTCTCTCCCCCTTCGGCGCCGCGGGGAAACGTTCGGCGTGCTGCGCGTCTACGCCGGCTCTCGACATCAGTGGTCTCGGCGCGAGCGCAGGTTGCTGCAGGCCTTCGCCGACCAGGCCTCCATCGCCATCCACAACGCCCGCCTCCACGAGGATCTGCGCCGTAACTACTGGGAGACCGTCAATGCACTCGCCCGTGCGATCGAGGCCAAAGATCCCCACACGCTCGGCCATTCCGAACGGGTCACGGACTACGCCCTGCAATTCGGGAGAGCTCTCGACTTCGGCGCCGACGAGCTGGAGACGCTGCGCTTTGCCGCCACCCTCCACGACGTCGGCAAGATCGGCTTGACCGAGGCCTCTCTCTCCCGCTCCGGCCACCTCGACATGACCGATGAGGTAGTCCTCCGCATGCATCCCCTGATCGGGATCACCATTCTCCAGCCGGTGGAGTTCCTTGCCCCCGCTCTCGATGCGGTGCGTTACCACCATGAGCGATGGGATGGAACAGGCTACCCTCAGGGGCTGGCCCGCAAGGGTATACCCCTGCAAGCGCGTGTTCTTGCTGTGGCCAACGTGTACGACAACCTTCGCACAGCCGCGCCCGGTCGCGCTGGACTGTCTGTTCAGGACGCTGCGCGTGAACTCAGGAGGGCCGCCGGCAGGGAGCTGGACCCTGACCTGACTGATATCTTTCTCCGAGATGTGGCAGGCGAACCCGGTACCAAACCCGGTCCCAAGGGCTCAGACCACTGACCCCGTGGCGCTTCAGTCCGGGCCCTCGCTCTTTGTCGAGGTGGTGCCCGTCGGCTGCTTCTTCGGCTCGCCGACCGCCTTCTTCTCGGGCTTTCGGTAGTCGGTGGTGTGGAAACCTGACCCCTTGAAGATAATCCCCACCGGCCGGAACACTTTTCTCACCCGCCCCGGACATTTCGGGCAACGCCTGGGCGGCCGGTCTGTGACCTTGTGATACTGCTCAAAGTGATGTCCGCACTCAACACAAGCGTATTCGTAAACAGGCATAGTGATCCTGGGTTGCGTGCGAGGGCCCGATGGGGCCGGACCCCGTCCCACGCAATCGTAGCTAGACCTCCTTGATTGTCAGTCCTTCGCGCGCGATGCGGAATGGCATCACTTGCGCCCCGACGCTCTCCAGAGCGGTCTCCACCGCCTCGCGCTTTCCTTCTTCCACGAACGTAATCATGCATCCCCCGCCCCCGGCCCCGCAGATCTTGGAGGCTAGTGCCCCGGCCTCCTTGGCCGCCTCCACCATTCGGTCAATCGCCGGCGTCGTCACTCCCTCGGCCAGGCGCTTGCGCGACTCCCACTCTCTGTCCAGCAGCTCCGCAAACCTCTCCACATCGAAGGCCAGCAGCGCTTCCCGCATCTCTCCGGCCATTCTCTGGATCGTCCTCATGCTTTCGCGCGAGCCGGGCTGATCGTCAATGAAGCGTTTCATCATGTTCCAGTTGTTCGTCCCCGAAAAATGCGTCTCGCCGGTAAACGTGAGGACGATTCGCTCCTCAAAGGCCCGCAGCTTGTCCTCCTCGACGATCAGCGGCTCCCTCCCCCACCCTTTCACGTCGAATCGGAAGGCGTTCACCCCTCCATATAGGGCCGCCAGGTAGTCCTGTTTTCCCGTCGGTATGGCGATCGCCTGGGCCTCCACATTCGCCCCGTACTCCACAAACAGATACGGGTCCATGTTCGTCCCGTTGATTCGATCCAGTGCCCCTGAGAGGGCGATCAGGAGCGAGGAGGACGCCCCAAGCCCTGAGCCGTGCGGAGGAGTGTTGTCCGTGATCACGTTCACTCCGGTCTTGGGACGGTAGAAGCGCACCACCCGAGCCACCAAGCTCAGCTCCCTGTCCACCGGCAATTCCTCTATCGAGGGCGCCACAAGCTCGGCGTCAGTGTCTACCGACCTCAGGTGCACCTGGCGATCGTCCCGAGGTTCGATCCGCACTTTACTCAAAAGATCGATCGCCGCGTTGTTCGTCACACCCCCGTCCAGGAACAAGTACAGCGGATAGAGGTCGAGGGTGCCCCCGGAGAGATCAATCCGCGTGGGCGTGGTCGCCTCCACGATCATGACCAAACTCCTCATCAGAAAGGGCGTCGCGCCCGCCAAAGGCGGACGCTCACATGGAGTATAGCCCACACATAGCCTTGTCGTCAACCCTGCTGGGCTTGACGGGGGCCTTGCCACGCGCCGCCGCGTCGTACTAAGATTAGGAAGGCGATAGCGTCCTCCGGCTGGCATCAGTGGGCGCACCGGCGGTATCGCAGTTTGCGGAGGTCACCAATGGCTGAGCAGTCTACCTGGCGCAATAAAGTGGGTCTTGCTGAGATGCTGAAGGGCGGGGTGATAATGGACGTCACCACCGCCGAGCAGGCCAAAACCGCTGAGGCAGCAGGCGCCGTCTCTGTGATGGCGCTGGAGCGGGTGCCAGCGGACATCCGCGCCCAGGGCGGAGTCGCCCGCATGGCCGACCCGGTCAAGATCAAGGAGATCATGGCTGCAGTCACCATCCCCGTCATGGCAAAAGCGCGAATCGGCCACTTCGCCGAGGCCCAGGTGCTGGAGGCCCTCGGCGTTGACTTCATTGACGAAAGCGAGGTCCTCACCCCCGCCGACGAGCAGTTCCACATTGACAAGCACCAGTTCAAGGCCCCCTTCGTGTGCGGCTGCCGCAACCTCGGTGAGGCCCTTCGCCGCATCGGCGAGGGCGCAGCCCTGATCCGCACCAAAGGAGAGGCCGGCAGCGGCAACATAGTCGAGGCGGTCCGGCACATGCGAGCGGTGCAGTCCGAGACCCGCCGCCTCACAACCCTGCGCTCAGACGAACTCATGGCCGCCGCAAAAGAGCTCGGCGCCCCGTATGAACTCGTCTGTCAGGTCTCCAGCGCTGGCAAGCTGCCCGTGCCCAACTTCGCCGCCGGTGGCATAGCCACGCCGGCCGACGCCGCCCTCATCATGCAGCTTGGGGCCGAAGCCGTCTTCGTCGGCTCCGGCATCTTCAAGTCCAAGGACCCAGCCGCTCGCGCCAGGGCCATCGTCGAAGCGACCACCTACTACGACAAGCCAGAAGTGGTAGCCCGGGTTTCGGAGGGAATCGGCGAGGCGATGCCGGGCATCGATGTCGCCAAGCTGGAGGAGAAAGAACTACTGCAGACCCGCGGCTGGTAGCGCGGCGGCAAGCCAGTCCATATCGCTCGGCCCGCGCCGTGAAACTCACCGCGGGCCTCCCCGCGCTGTCGCCTCGCCTTCACGGGGGTCTCTGATTCCCTGCACCCCCCGGAGGGTCACGGCAGCTCTAGTTCCCGGCTAGGCCAAGAATGGG
>CP070816.1:705115-710781 GCA_020344235.1 Armatimonadota bacterium | reverse complement strand
GTTTCCTTGTGGCTGGAGGCGGGGATCAACTGCATGTTTCCGGTGGAGGTGGCGGCGGGGAGCGATCCAATTGCGCTGCGGGACAGGCACGGGAAGGACATACTGCTGCTGGGCGGGGTGAACAAGCGCGCGCTGATCGCCGGCAAGGAGGCGATTCGGAAAGAGGTGAAGCGGATCGCGCGTTATGTCAAGTATGGGGGGTGGATTCCTCATGTAGATCACCGCGTGCCGGCGGATGTGACGCTGGAGAGCTACCGCTACTACCTGGCGCTCAAGCGGGAGACGTTTGGGATTCCGGAGCCTGGGCCATGGGAGGAGAGAAGGCCGGCGGAGTGGGAGGCGCCGCAGTGAGCGACCGCGGGAAGACGCAGGACCGGCCGGGCGCGGAGGTCGTGACGCTGCGGTCGGCCGGGGGCGTGGTGGTGAAGGGGAAAGGGGAGACGCGCCGGGTGGCAGTGGTGCAGTCGCAGTATGAGACGTGGGTGTTTCCGAAGGGGCTGATAGAGGAAGGAGAAGAGCCGGAGGAGGCGGCGCGGCGGGAGCTGGGTGAAGAGACGGGTCTGCGGCGGCTGCGTCTGCGCGAAGCGCTGGGGTGGACGCAGCACGAGTTCGAGCGAGAGGGGAAGCGCTTCCGGAACCGCGTGTACTGGTTTCTGTACGAGGCGGGGCCGCGGTCCGTGATGCGGCTCGATCCCGAGGAGGAAATCCTGGACTGCGGATGGTTCAGGGCCGAGGAGGCGATGTCTGTACTCAGCCACGCCAATCAGCGGCGGCTGCTGAGGCGGGCGGTGCGAGAAGCGCGCGGGTGAGATGGGGAGCAGACAGAGCGGCCGCGCTAGCTTGCGGGCCGGCCTCGAAGGATCTTGGTGGAGATGGCGTTGATCTGGTGTTCCGCGCGGCACAGTAGCTGGGCCACGGTCTGGCGCAGTTGCTTGCCCGTTTGCTCGGCGCCAAGGCAGAGGATCTGAAAGAGCAGGTTGGCGAGGAGGGGAGCGATCCACGGGTATTCTGCTATCCGCGCCCGCCTGAGGCCGGGCTTCCACAGCTTATCCGTCACCCAAGTGAGATTGCGCTTTCCGTCGGCCGCCGGGAACACACCTTCTGCATCCTTGCTTCGTCCCTCGCTCTGCTTGCGAGTCTTGTAGAAGAAGCTATGGGCCGGCAGGCCGATCCCCGCCACATACTGGCGGGTGGCGATGGCCTCAGCTGTCAGCCAATTAACTATTTCCCAGCCGGTCCGATCGCTGGCTCCACCACTAATCACACACCAGTACCACTCCCCGCGCATTGCTTGTCCGCGGTCGCCTTTGCCGGGCGGGCGAAGGATGGCGGCTCCATGCCTCAGTTCGGGGCAGGTATCGAGCAACTGGGTCAGCTCCGCGTACCAGAGCCTGCGGAACAGCGGCGAGAGTGGGCTTTCCCGCAGCTTGTCCTGTGCTGGCGCGCTAGCAGTTCTTGCGTCGGCATGTCCTGCCTGCAAGCGCTCTTCGCTCGCCGCGGTCCGTTCCCCGTCGGCATTTTGCCCCTGCTCATCGCCGATGTCTGTGGTGTCTGTCGGTCGTATCGTGCTAAGGTACTGCGCGCGCAGGCACTGCAGCTCGGCTTCAGGGTGCTGGTCGCGGCCCAGCCAGAACAGCTCGCAGAAGGCGCTGAGTTCCTCAACCGCCTCCTTGGGGGAGAGTTGGAAGCGCTGGACGTCTCCGCTCTCCGGACAGGTCACAAACGTCCCAGCCGACGACAGAACCTCGAGGAGTAGGCAGCTCCAACTCTCACTCGCGTCCTTCCCGAAGTCGAACGCGCACGTGTGCTCCTGGCCGATGCGCTTGAGTTCTTGCTTGGCGATGTTCCAGAAGTCGGCCCAGCTTGTCCCTGCGCGCTCGTCGTACTCCTTGTCGAAACGCTCCATGGCATCGTCGCAGAGCCCGAGCGCGGCGATCAGGCCGACATTCAGGTACCAGGGTACGTGGGTTGGTTCCTGCACGATCCAGCGGTTGACCATCTGTTTGTAGAGTTCCTTCGGGCATTTGGATAGCTTTGAAGGCCCGTCGGTGAGGAGGCGCCTCACCCAGAACTCGTCAATGGTGGCGATGCGGATGTCGGGCTGGGGCCTGTCGGTCGCGTGTTCCAGCGCGCGGAAGGTGTAGCATGCGTCACCGGCACCGAAGGTGCGCACCAGGCGCTGCGTGTGAGGCACGCCTGGGAGGGCTCGGCCAATCATGGCAGCTAGCCTCTTGTTGAAGGTGCGCTGGAGTTCAGTGTCCGCGTAGACATAGATGTTCAAGGGTGCGTGTCTGGGCTCACGAGTGAGAAGGTCAGTGAAGCCGTGAAGGTTATCGGCGGCCTCGAGCGTACGTCCCTCCTCTGGCCTGGCACCTTCGCGGGTTCGCAGCTCCCAGAACCCCTTCTCGGCTGCTGCACCGTCGCGTCGCGTGACGCTCACTCCCAGGTGCATGGCGCCGTAGAAGAAGAGGTGTCTGAACTCCACCAGGTTGTCCACCAGGCCGCCGACCCTGCTCCACACCGATGCTCGGGTCCGCGGCTCGGGTTCCTCCGGCGTTGTCTCAACGAAGAGCGCGGTGACGCGCTTCGCTCGGAAGAGCTGAACCAATGTGCTCAGAAACGGGTCGGCCTCTGTTTCCACAACGGGGAACTGCTGTTTGAGCTGGCTGAGATCGGTTATGATGACACGATCCGGGTTGAGTCGGTCGAGCCAGTTCACTATGTCAGACACGCAAGCGGCGGCGCTGGCGTAGCCGGGTGGGAGCATGCGGAAGACGACGCGCTCATCGCTGCGGAAGCGACGTTTGTCGTCGGGCTGCAGCAATTTCTGCCTGAGGGGCTTGTAGTCTGACGCAAGGGCGGCCACCGCGGGCTCGTCCGAGCCGAGGGACATGATTAGCGTTCGGCCGAGCTTGAGCTCCCCGTCGTCCTGGAGTGCAAAGTGGAAGGCGCAGGGCCCCTTTCGGCTGCCCGGGGGGCCGACATAGGCCGTCGCGGAGGCGACGGGGAGACCGTCCCCCAGCATCTCGGTCAGGCCGGAGATGCCACTTCGCTCACGGGGCGGCTCCTCGGGTCCACGGGGGCGCCGTTCTCTTGCCTCCTCCTCTTGCGCGCGTATCGTGACGGCGAACTTGTTCAAATTTGAGGCCAGTGAGGGGAAGACCCGGAACTGCAGCGGGCCGGGGGGCTCACCAGGCTCCGGGGGGGGGTGCGTTGCGCGCGTATCAGGAGAAGAGATGGCGAAGTGATGCCTGCCGCGTATGTGGGCCGCGTTGCGGCATTTGACGATCTCGAGCATTCGGCGGGAGTGTTCCTTCGGTCCCGGCCGCTCGGCCGTGAGCCAGAGGAGGATATCGGTTTCGTAATCGAGGTAGCCGTAGTTGCGATCTTCGCCAGGGTCGGCCTCACAGACTACCACGAGCCACCAGCCTTCGTCCCGGTTGATGCTCACACGCAGGCTGCGGAGTTCTGCTCTGTCAACGGGGCTGGGGCCCAGTGCGTTCAGGCTGTCTATCACGATCACGCCCTGGCCGGGGGATACCTTTCGCTTGCCGTTCTTCTCGGAGCGCCAGACGCCGATCAGCTCGTAGACCGTCTCGCGCAGCTTGTCCCAGTCGCAGGCCCACAGGTCGTGGTACCAGAGCCCTTGCTCGGTTAGCTCGGCGTTGGGTTCTTCTCCGGTCTCGCCTGTGAGCTTGCTGTGCGGGGGCAATTCGAGGTGTCCGAGTGCTTGCACGAGCCCGCGGGCTTGCTCTTCTCCTTGCTCGATATCGAAGACGGCAACATGACAGTGATTATCCTGCCAGAGAGTGCCGAGAACGAAGTCTGCCACGAAGATCGTCTTGCCCGTTCCCGCCTGCCCGCGGACGACCATCATAGGTCCTTGGGTCTCGCTGTAGGGGATGCGGGGGAGAAGAGCTCTCAGGCCATCGCAATGTGGTACGGCGGCGAGCTTGGCCATGATCTAATCCGCCCCCAGCAGCTCCGCGACCAGCTCTGCTTGCTCGCGCAGGTCCGTGACCTGCACCCCGGGTTGGTTATTGCTGCGGGTGTAAAGCCGCAAGGATGGCTGGGGATGGGAGTTCGGGCTCGCCCAGAGGAAAACGGCGGTTTCGGCCATGGTGGGGGTCAAGTTGGGCCGGGGTGGTTCCCGGAACGGACGATAGAGCTCGGTCACCAGGTCAATGAAGAACCATTGCATCTGCGCAGGGACTCTCCGGTTCACGGCTTTCTTCAGATTCGCCGCGAGCGCGGTGGCCTCGGCGCGACGTATGCCGGCCCGCTGGCTTATGGTGCACCTCTCCAGCCTCAGCAGGTGCCTGAATCTTCGCCGGGCCCAGGCTGCGTCTGCGAACGGGTCCTCTGGGAGCGTCGGGACTTGGATGCCTTGGGTGCGAAGCCCGATCGCCGCTTGCCTTAGTTGCTGCGTCTCTTCGCGAAGTACCGCTAGGTCGCCTGCCATTTGGTGCCAGGTGCGCTGTGCTCCTTCGAAGAAGGGCCGGACGCGGCTCTGAAGCATGTTGAACTGGTCCATCATGAACCCATGGTTCTCGGCCTGGCGTCGCTCTTCCCGCTCCTCGGCCGCGTGCTGGAGCACGCCCATCCACTCGTTCAGTCTCCGTTCGCGCTCGGCCGCGCGTTGCTGATCTTCCTGCCGCAGTGTGTCATCTAGCCGGGTCATCCACTCGGTCATCTCATCGTCCGCTCGAACGAGGGCGGACGCGACAGTCCTCGTCCGCCGGACCGAAAGGAGTAGCAGGAGCGCCAGGGTGACCACGAGAGCTGCGACGAAGAGGACCCAGTACGATTCCGGCAGGCCGAACGGCATCACTTTCCTCTACTCGCCAGAGTCACATTGCTAGAGAGCATGGACCAAGAGAGTTGTGCACCGCAGCACCATCTCCTCGATATGATCGACGCCCGCATGAACGGTCTGCGTGAGGTGGCGCGCGACGAACTCCTCTTTCTCCCGCATACGGTTGAGCTGCCATAAGTGCTGTCCCAGGCCGGCTTCGGCCAGCTTTCCCAGTCCGAGGGAACTGACCAAGATACCAAGCCCGGTGACGACAATGCCAATGACCGCCAGCCAGGACGCCGTTGCGGGCGCGCTCATCCCCTCGCCTCCATGTGCGGGAGCCGGCAGTCTCGGGGTCGAACTGCCAGTTACTCGCCGAGTGTTGGCTACTACGACGGCCGGCCAAACTCCTTCTCCTCGGCGCCAAATTCCTGCGAGAAGAGCGTAGCACACCCTGGGCGGCGGGATCAAGACCGTGTGGGCCACATTTGACAAGCGGGGCCATGGGCTGATATACTCATACCCCGGTGCACGCGGCACGTGACGAGGCCCCGAGGGGTCGAGCGTGCGCGCATGTTTGACGGACTAGCGAGCAAACTACAAGATATTCTGCGAGGTCTGCGCGGGAAGGGGCGGCTCTCCGAGGAGGAGGTGGCCGCCGCTTGCCGCGAGATACGGTTGGCCCTGCTGGAAGCGGATGTCAACTTCCGTGTGGTTCGGGAGTTTGTCAATCGCGTAAGAGAGAAGGCGGTGGGCCAGGAGGTGATGGCGAGCCTGACCCCTGGGCAGCAGGTGGTGAAGATTGTCCGGGAGGAGCTGGCGGCGCTGCTGGGGAGCACGGCGAGCGATCTCGAGGTGGATGGGGAAGCGG
>CP070816.1:688826-705015 GCA_020344235.1 Armatimonadota bacterium | reverse complement strand
GCGCGCTTCGCGCGCACACCCCGGCCCTGCTCTGTCATCCTGAGTCTGCCGTAGCTTGAGCGAAGGCGGACGAAGGATCTCGCTGTTGGCAATGGGCTCATGAACCCGCATTCGAGCGATGGATGCGGGTTCTGCGCGTCTCAACGCTCCTCTGCTCGCCCCTTCAGAGCGAGCAGCAGTTGGTAAAGCACAGCCGCTTCTTCGTCGGAGATGTCGGCGAAGGCCTCCCACTGGTGCTTGACCTTATCACCGTGGTACCCCAGCCGTTGCGAGACGACGCCCTCGCGCAAGTCCGGATTGACATGCTGGCTGATGATGGTGAATCCATGCTGCTGCAGTGCTTTCAGGCTGGCCTGCCCTGACCAGTTGAGCAGTGGGGGGATATGGCGAATGGCTGTCGAGCTGAGCGCCTGCCACCCCGCCGCCCGCGCCCAGTGGATAACCGTTTCAAGCATCTGTTTCGCAATGCGCTGACCGCGGTATCCTTCCGCCACTTGATAGCAGTCCAGCCGCAGTGCTTGGTTCGCGAGGTCGTCGCGGGCAGGCAGTGCTGCCAGATCCAGGTCGGCGATGCGCCGGGCGGCCTCAGCGACTTGCAGGCAGATCCCGGACAGCATTTCTTCGACCTGAGCGGGGGCGAAGCGGAGTTTGCCTACCACTAAGTGACCGTCGACCGCCAGCACCGCACAGGAGCCGTAGCGCTCGCACAGCGCGCGAAGGAAGCGCGCCAGCGTGCCCGGAGCTATCCCCTCCTGCTCCTCAATGGCTGTCGCCGTAGTCTCCACGTTGTGCAGAGACGCCAGAGGGATCGGTCCCCTGTGCAGGCACGCCGGCAGTAGGCAGGTATCATCCATCATCCGGTAGGTGATCATCGTGCATTCCTGTTCGTAGGGCAGGAGCGCGCCTCCTGCCCTAGATCCCTCCGCCCTCGTAGGAGGCACGTTCCTGTGCCGATTGCTCCCTGGTCGCGACAGGCCTGCTCTGAGCGAAGCCGAAGGGAACGCCCGCCCTACAGTAAACACCCTGGCTCTGCGTCCGGCAGGACCAAGGTCCTGCCCCCAGAAATCTGCCTCCCCAGGAGCGCCGCCCATGTCACTCACCTCCGAAGAGATCGAACACGCCGCTCAGTGGGCCGAGGAGGCCAAGCGGCTCGGCGCGAAGGACGCGAAGATTATATCCGCGGACAGCGTTATCACCGCGCCCTGGGTGCGGCTCAAGTGCCAGTACGGCTGCGGAGGATGGGGCGGCCGGCTCACCTGCCCGCCCCACTCCCCCACCCCGGAGCAGACTCGCGCGGTGTTGGACTGCTACCAGACAGCGGTGCTCGCGCACTGCCCCGGAGAAGGCAACTGGCGCTCAATCACGAGGATCGTCGCCGACCTGGAGCGAGAGGTCTTCCTGGCCGGCCACTACAAGGCCTTCGCCTTCGGCTCCGGCCCCTGCGACCTCTGCGACGAGTGCAACTTCGACCACTGCGAATATCCAGCGCAGGCCCGGCCCTCGATGGAAGCCGCTGGCATAGACGTCTTCGCCACCGCCCGCGGCAACGGCTTCCCCATCGAAGTCGTCAGAGACCACACCTGTCCGCAGAACTACTACGGCCTCGTGCTGATCGAGTAGCTATCTTGTGCGCCGCGCGCGCGGGTAGGGCAGCACCTCGCGTTCTGCCCCAGATGTCTCCGGCGGCGCAGGAGGCACATTCTTGTGCCGATCTCCCATCGCGACAGGCCTGCCCTGAGCGAAGCGAAGGAAATGTCGCTGCTACGGGCCGCGCGTGCCGAGCCCCAGCATCGTCGGCTGGTGCGCACGGGCAGGAGCAAGCTCCTGCCCAACGGGTAACGGTCTTGGAGGGCGGCAGGGCCGCCCCCGTATGACCTAGTAGCCCTCCTGCTTGTCCACAACGTTGAGCAGCGGCTCGCTGGCGACGTAGCGCCGCAGGTTCTCACGGAAAAGCTCCATCAGCCGCTCGTGTGAGCGGGGGGAGCTGCCAGAGTTGTGGGGGGTGATGAGGACGTTCGGCATGTCCCAGAGCGGGCTCTCGGCGGGAAGCGGCTCCTCCTCGAACACATCGAGGCCGGCGCCGGCGATCTCGCCCTCCCTCAGCGCCGCGATCAGCGCCTGCTCGTCAATGAGCCCGCCGCGGCCGATGTTCATGAGATAGGCAGTGGGCTTCATGAGCTTTAGCTGCTCCTCCCCGATCAGGTGTCGCGTCTTGGGAGTGAGGGCCGCGCAGAGGGCCACATAGTCAGACTGCTCGAGCAGCCAAGGAAGCTGGTCTACCCCCCGCACCTCGTCGGCGTGCTCAGACGGAAGCTCAGGCCTCTGCCGGGTTGCGATCACCTTCATGCCGAATCCCTTCGCACGCTTCGCGACCTCGGACCCGATCCCGCCCAGCCCTATGATGCCGAGCGTCTTGTGGGAAAGCTCATCTGGATCGCATTCTCCCCACTCTGTCCACTCCCGCTTCATCTGCCTTCGCATCAATACGTTGAACAGCCGGGAGAAGTGCAGCACGAAGGCCATCACATGGTCGGCGATGGGAACGGCATAGACGCCGCGCGCGTTTGTCAACACGATCGCGGCGGCGATGAAATCTGAGGTGAGGAATCGCCTCACACCTGCGCCGGTGGACTGCACCCACTTCAGCCGCGGCGAAGCCCTCCAAAGCTCGTCTGACCACCGTCCCGCGTGAACCACCTCCGCCTCTGCGACCTTGGCCAGCGCTTCCTCCATGCTTATCGCCTTCTCGACCTCGACCGAATCAGACACCGACCGGATCTTCTCCAGATCGGCCTCTGACATATCGTACGTCACGAGCACTCTCACCAACATCTACTCTGTCCTCTCCATCAGATAACTCGCCAGCGTGCGCAGAGGAGCCACCCGCTCTTCGCATAGACCCGCGTCCTCGAGGGCATGGAAAGCGCGCTCCAGGGATTCCGCCGCCATTTGCTCGCAGAATGTCCTCGAACCCATCTCCTCCATCTCCCCAGCAACTGCTGCTGCCTCCTCGTCTGTGGCGATGCCTCGCGATAGGCGAACCGCGAATGCCTTGCCTTCCTCAACAGAGCCTGCGCCGAGCGCGTGTACTATCGGCAGCGACCGCTTGTTGCGACGCAGGTCGCTGCCGGCCGGCTTGCCCATCTCCTTTGGGTCCCCCCAAATCCCCAACATGTCGTCCCTGATCTGGTACCCCAGCCCCAGATGATGGCCAAAAGCTCGCAGGCCCTCCTGCTTGTCTGTCGGCGCCTCCGCGACCTGCGCCCCAATCACCGCGGCCGCGGCGAAAAGAGCGGCCGTCTTTCGTTCGATCATTGCGAGATAGTCTTCAATCCCTATATCCGCCCGGCCCTCGTAGGAAAGGTCTAGCTGCTGACCTTCGCACACAGCCAGAGTTGCCTCATTGAGTTCTCGCAGTGCGCCCGAGACAGTCTCCGCGGAAACGCCTGCACTCTGCGGCCGGCTCATCGCCAGGTTCGCGAGGGCGAACAGCGCATCGCCAGCGGTAATGGCCTGGCCGATTCCCCAGCGCCGCCAGACCGTCTGCCTGCCGCGGCGGACCTCGTCCCGATCGGCGATGTCATCATGCAGAAGCGTGAAGCTGTGCAGCAGCTCGATTGCGGCCGCTGCGGGGCCGGCCGACTGCGCAGTCGCGCCTGCGGCCTCACAGGAGAGCAGGCAGACAGTGCCCCGAACCCGTTTGCCGGCCGATCCCGTACCATGGCCCTCACCGGCCTCCGCGGACCCAAGATGATAGCGAAGCATCTCATAGAGCGCGATGTCGTCCCGGTCGGCCAGCACCCGGCCGATTTCCGCGTCCACAAGAGGGCGGCAGCGGGCGAGGATGTCGCGTGCCTGCTTGCATAGGCTCATGTGTTTGCCGATTCGCTTCGCGGGCCCGATTTCCTCGCACGTAACAGCTGCCCTGAAGCGCCTTCGGCCGAACGCACCATTGCCGCGCCACATCCTTTGTGGTAGAATTCGTGCCCGATGTGGGGCCTATCCATCCTTGCCGATCCTCCTCTGAGCAGACCCCACCGTCGGCGTTGTGTGCCGCGCTGTACCGGGCGCGCGGATGCCGCAACCAGTAAGCGGGGATGGTTTGCGATGGCGCGAACGCTCCCACATAGGTCATTGATTGTCGCCGCTGGCGCTCCCGCTCCGGCCGCCATACCCACCACTTCTGTCAGCGGCGGCCGCAGCTCAGGGATTCGCATCATCGCGGGCGGATGGCCACAGGCGCTCTCCGCGCCACTTCAGCCTTCTTGGCGGCAGCCATGACGGGTGGGATGAGAGCCCGTGCAAAGGCTGCCCTTCCTCGGGGTCTTCGGAGATGGCTCGGTGCCGCTCTGCGGATCGTCAGACGCCGCGCCGGCGCGCCGGGTGGCCCCTTCGCCAACATGCGGCGGGTGACACCGATCAGTCGTAACTTCGGCGCGGATCGAGGCCTGCCCATCGACCGCCACTGGATCGACGGGTTCCTTCAGGAACACGCCGACTGCATTAGAGGACGCGTACTGGAGTTCGGAGACGACAGGTACACTCGCCGATTCGGCCTCGGGGGTGTCGAGGGCAGCGACGTTCTCTATCCGAAGGAAGGGAGACCGGAGGCGACCATCGTCGCCAACCTGGTAGACGGCAAGGGCATTCCTTCGGACGCGTTCGATTGCATCATCTGTACCCATACGCTGCAGTATATCTACGAGGTGTCGCCGGCCGTCGCTACGCTGCACCGGGCGCTGAAGCCCGATGGCGTGCTGCTGCTCACGGTCCCCGGCATCAGCCCCATCTGTCGCATCGAGAAGGACCGGTGGGGGGAGTACTGGCACTTCACGACGCAATCGGTGCAGCGCCTGCTGGAGGAGGTGTTCCCGGCCTCCGCTGTCACGGTGAAGGGCTATGGGAACGTTCTCGCCGCGGTCGCCTTCCTTCACGGGCTTGCCGCAGAGGAGCTGCAGCAGGAGGAGTTCGCGCATTTCGACCCGGATTACCAACTGATAGTGGCAGCACGCGCGACCAAGCCCTCTCAGTAGCGGACCTGGCCTTGCCCCCAAGAGCGTATCCAGCTTGAATACTAAGATTTGCGGTATGAAACGAGGAGCGTAAGTGCCGAAGCTGAGCTACCGACCCTACCAGCCGGAAGACGCGGAGAGACTGTGCCACTTGCAGGCCGCCGTGTTCGGCGTCCCCCGAGTGCCGGAGTACTGGCACTGGAAGTACCGCGCCAATCCCGCCGGGAACGACATGACTTGGGTGGCAGAGGACACCGAGACCCACAAAATCGTGGGCATGAACGGGCTGGTCCCCATCCGGGTCGGCGTGCATGGCGAGCAGGTGATCGCATGCCAGTCACTGGACATAGCTGTGCTGGAGGAGTATCGCCGCTACCTCGTGCACCTCGAGATGGCCATACGCCAGAAGAGCGGAGACTGGGCCTTCACCTTCGCCTTCGGTGAGGCCGACACCGTCAAGGTCTCGACAGCCCTGATGGGCTTCGTGGTGGTCGGGGCTACCCCCCGCGTTGTCAACCCCCTGTCGCTGCAGCCGGGCGTGCCACCGCGCTGGCGAGGGCTGGCGCGCGCCGCCGATCCCATCTTCCGGCTGGTGAGACCACTGCGCTATGTACCACCACCTCGCGGTGCCGTCATCGAACCCGTCCTTCGCTTCGACGAGCGGTACGACCGCTTCTGGAGCGCGCAGGCGAAAAACTATCCCCTGGCCGTGTGGCGAGACTCCGCCTACCTGAATTGGCGCTATCTGGACGTTCCCGAGGAAGGCTATGAGGCCTATGGGATGGAGCGTCAGGGAGAGGTGTTGGGCTTCAGCGTGCTCCGGCGAGTCCCGATGGGCCGGGGCGCGCGGGGCCGCATCCTAGAGCTGATCGCCGCCGAGAACGATCGTGCCATCACACAGGCGCTCCTCTCCCATGCCCTCCATCGCTTCCGCGAGCAGAGCGTCGAGCTGGCCGCCGCATGGATCTTTGACTCCGATCCGCGGTGGAGCGCGATGAAGGACATGGGATTTGTCTCGCGGCCGCGTCCAGGCCGGCAGATCGTAGTGTCCACGGTGAGCGGCGAGGTGCCCGCCGAGATGACGGCAGAATCCGACAACTGGAGGATCTCCTGGGGCGACAGCGTCGAGGGCTAACCGGCCCGGCGCTCCAAAGCCCTGCCGCGCTCCCCGACATGCCAGCACACCCCGGGCAGGAGACGCCGAAGCGAGGCCCGAATACGCACCTGTTCCGAGGAGATCACCCCCCTGCGCGGAGCGCGAGGCCCGGTCGCACAACCGCCGAGCGACCGCTGCCGTGATCCGAATCGCCACACCAGGAGTATGCTATGTCTGAGGAAGCCGCCGCGACGCAGGTGTGCCCGACCTGTGGCGCCGCCACCACCCCCACCGGCCATCTCTGCCGGCCCTTCAAGCCTGTGAACCCGTATGTCTGTGAGTACTGCGGCGCGGAGACCGACGACCCGCGCCACATGTGCTACCCGCAGGTGGAGCATCTCAGCTACCAGTGCACCCACTGCGGCCGCCTCGCCGCTAAGGCGGAGGCCCTCTGCCACCCCAAGCGCATCGCGGGAGCTTGAGGCCCACCGTGGCCGCTGCCTATCCCGTCGTCCGCGCGCTCACCGAGAGCGATATCTCGGCCGCACTCGATCTCATCACCGCCCAGTGGCCCGACATTCCGCGCGTCTGCCAGGAGCGGATGATCCGTCAGGACCCCTGGGCCGATCAGCAGCGCGCCTTCGGAGTTTTCCTCGACAACCGCCTCGTCGCTCACGCCCGTTTCCACCACCGCCCCGTTCGCATCGGCCGGGCCAGCCTCAACATGATCGGCGTCTGCGAGGTCGTCACCCATCCGGACTACCGCCGCCGCGGCCTCGGCCATCGCGTCTTGCGCGCGGCGATTGACTGGATGCAATCCGCCGGCCAGCACTTCGCTGTTCTCTATACCGATGTCCCTGACTTCTACGCCGGAGTCCGATGGGGCTGTCTCGCGGAGGACTTCTACTACGTTCCCGCCGGCTCCGTTCCCAAGCTCGGCCCGGGCCGCTTCCCCATCACTCACATACCGATTGCGGAAGCCCCCGACTCCCTCGCCCGCATCTTCGAGGAGAGCTGCGGCCGGCACCCCATCTCCCTCCTCCGCACCCCCGCCTATTGGCGGAGCTGGCCCCGCTGGGCTGCGGGCAACCTCTGGTTCGGCCTGCTCGACGATCTCTGGACCGCCGCTTGCGAAGACAACCGAATCGTCGCCTACGGGGGCATCCAGCGCTCGCTCAGGCGCGACGGCTCCCTCGCCATCGTCGAGGCCTGCTGCCTGCCCGGCCGCGAAGACGCCCTCCTCGACCTCCACGACGCTTTGATCGCCCGCTGCCGCCAGGCCGGCGGCGACCCTATCGAACTCAACCTCCCCTCCGACCACCTCTTCGTCTCCAAACTCGCCCCCCTCGCGGAGCGCACCCTCAACCGAAACGCCATGGTCCGCGTCGTGGACCTCCCCGGCCTTCTCCACGCGCTTCAATCCGAGATCGAGCAGCGATCCGCCCACGTCTCCGGACCGGCGCGCGTGCGACTCGAATCCCCCGTCGGCTCGGCCGCTATCTCCGCCAAACGCGGCGAGGTCTCCATCAACGACTCCCCCGACGCGTCCCGCGCCGACTTCACCCCCGCCGGCCTCGGCTCCCTCCTCCTCGGCTATCGCTCCGCCGCGGATCTCTCGGTGGCTGGCGACATCGAGGCCGCGCCCGCCACCTTCGAACTTCTCGACATCCTCTTCCCTCACCTCCACTCACACTACTGGCAGATGGACCACTTCTAGTCTCCTCCCTGCAACAAGGACCCCGCGGCCGAGCGCCGAAGGGTCCTGCCAAGGAGGTTACAGTTCATGCCATCCACTCGCCCCATGTTGCCCACTCGCCGCCTCGGCAAGACCGACCTCGAGGTCACCGTCATCGGCTTCGGTGGCATCCCCATACAGATAGTCCCCGAGCAAGACGCCATCGCCGCCGTCCGCCGCACCTTCGACCTCGGCGTCAACTTCTTCGACACCGCCCGCGGCTACACCAACTCCGAGGAGCGCATCGGAAAGGCCCTCGCGGGCCAAGACTACATAGTCGCCACCAAATCGGGCAACCGCGAGGCCGAAGGCATCTATGAGGACGTCGCCACTTCTCTCGCCAACCTCCGCCGCGACCGGATAGACCTCTTCCAGTTTCACGGCGTCAACGACGACGACCAGCTGGCGCAGGTCCTCGCACCCTACGGCGCGCTCGCAGGCCTCCGCCGCGCCCGCGGCGAGGGCAAGATAGCCCACATCGGCATCACCGGGCACCGCCGCGAAACACTCATGAACGCCGTAAAGCAGTGCGATGATCTCACCACCGTCCAGGTGCCCTTCAACCTCGTCGAAAGCGACATTCGCGACACCCTCATCCCCCTCTGCCAGGAGCGCGACGTCGGCGTCATCGCCATGAAGCCCGTCGGCGGCGGCAACTTCACCAACGCCCCCCTCGCCATCAAGTGGTGCATCAACCAGCCCATCACCGTCGCCATCCCCGGCATGGCCACTGCCGAGGAAGTCGAGCAGGACGTCCCCGTCGCGCGCGAGATGGGCCTGACAGCCGGCGAGCAGGCCCTGCTGGAGCAGATGCGCTCCGAACTCGACCAGCGCACCTGCCGCCGCTGCCGCTACTGCGAGCCCTGCCCCCAGGGCGTCCAGATCAGCTCCCTCCTCCACGGCCGCTCCGTCGTCCGGCGCATGGGTGTCGAGCGCTGGAAAGAGTGGGGCGCGCTCGATATTATCGCGAGCGTGGACCTCTGCACCGAGTGCGGGGAATGCCTCCCCAAGTGCCCCTACAACCTCCCCATCCCCGAACTCATCCGAGAGCACGCCGCCTACTTCCGCACCATCCCCGAACTCGCGGAAGACTAGCCGGCCCCGACCGCTCCCTGTCATTCCGAGCCAAGCCAGAGCCTGCCCTGAGCAACGCCGAAGGGAATCCATTCGGTATTTCCGTTGCTGTAGGGCGGGGATACCTATCCCCGCCGGCCGTCACCGTTCGGCTGCTTCGGTAGCTTCCTGCCGAAGCCTCCTGGCTCTCTGTCTCTCCCTCCACTCCGCCCCGGACCCCGCGCAAATCACCCGCACTCGCCCACCATAAAAACCCAGCAATTCCCTGGCGTTTCGCCGAATGCTCTTGCGATAAGGGCAGCCGAAGCCAAGAAGTGGTGAACTCAACCCCCTGCTGGTGGAGGAGTCAATGGTGGTGCGGTGAGCGATGGGACGGCTAGCAGCCTTCGGCTACCGCCTCTAGCTCCCGTACGAGCTCCTGTGCGAAACTGGCAGTATCGTCGGCATACTTCACGGCGCGCTCGGTTGCGGCTCTCACAAACGCGTCGACCTTGCCACTTAGTATTGGCTGGACCAGGGGCCGGTTGCCTGCTGCCTGCGTCGCTAGACGGAGGTTGTCTAGTACTACTTTCATCTTCACGTAACAGGACACGGTTCTCTCAGCCAGGTCAGGCGGCAACAGGGATAGCCGGTTGCCGACGCTCTCGAAGACCGAGAAGTAAGACTCTTCAAGCGACCATCGCGCCGCCGTCCATCCGCTCTGCTTCTCAAAGTCGGCTTTGATCTCATCCCATCGGGCGAGCAAGCCGCGGATTTCTGCCACTAGGGACCTGGCCAGGTGTCCCCTCTCCTCGACGCGCTGGCGCTCCTCACGAGCCTGTTGGAGATGGTCTGCGGTATGCACAGCACGAAGCCCCAGCAAACCACCTACGACTGCGCCCACAAGGGCGGCCACTATCGCCACGATAGCCGCTGCAAGTGTCATTGTGGTCCCTCCCTCTGAGGTGGTGCATGGCCCTTTGACGGCGGGCAGGTAACAACCTCTTCGGCGGGAAACGTCACCGAGGGGATCTTCTCCCCTAGTCTATCGCGGCAAGGCGAGGGCAAGGAGGGGACCATGGCTACTACCTACGGGGGGCGGTGGAAAGGCTGTGGCTTGATAGCAGAGGCAGGACAGGCGTGGGTTCACCGCGTGGAAGACACCGAGGAGCAAGGTAAGTACTACGCCATGAAACTGCTGAAGAACCCGAAGAGACTGAGCAGATTCGAGCGAGAGATTGAGGCCCTGCAGAGTTTCGATCACCCTAGTATTATGCCCATCTTTGACAGCGGCATGCACGAAGAAAGCCACTACTACGTCATGGAGTTGATGAAAGGCAATCTTGCAGAGCGGGCTGGTAGCTTCAAGGGTGACATCCAGAGGTCGCTCAAGCTTCTGCTTTTGATCTGCGACGCGGTGCAGACGGCACAGGAGAAGAGCATCTACCACCGCGACCTGAAGCCCGAGAACATACTCTTCCGCGACGAGACGGACGCCCTGGTCGTGGCCGACTTCGGCATCTGCTTCTGGAGGGAGGCGGAGCGTCTGACGGCCAGTAGTGAGGCTGTTGGCCCACGCTACTTTATGGCTCCTGAGTTGGAGGGTGGCAGGTCGGATCAGGTAGGCCCTCACAACGATGTCTACAGTCTAGGGAAGCTGCTGTACTACATCGTCAGCGGTGGCACTTTGTTGCCGCGAGAACGGCACCGTGAAGATGAGTATGAGCTGAGGGAGAAGCTGACGGGTGGCAGTCTCGTCAGCGTGGTGAGTTGCCAGCTTGAGTATGTGAGCAGGCTTCTTGATCACATGATTGCGGAGAGCGTGTCGGAGAGGTGGGCCACAGTCGAGGACTGTGGCCGCATGATCCGCATAGTGCTGAGACTTGTTGAGGAGGGCCGATACCCCATCACGGACAACATGCCCTGCAGATTCTGTGGCATAGACAAGTACCACCTCATGCCCAAAGGCTCAGGTGTTGGCACGTTCTCCGGGCAGCGGTACATGTACTGTCTGCGTTGCGGTCACCTCGAAAACTTCCTCAAGGAAACATTCGAGAGTAACCACTCAATCGGGGGGCCGCCAAACGACTGGTGAACTCCCCGGTTGACTCGGGGCGAGAAGGGGGCGGCCGAGCCCAATAACCTGTAAACACTTTCTCGGCGTTTCGAAACTTCAGTCCCCGAAGGGCCATTTCCGCCACCATAAGAACCCAGCAATTCCCTGGCTTTTCGCCCAATGCCCTTGACAGCACATGGTATAATACAAGGGGTAAGGGCGCAGGCCCACAGAGGGCAAGCTCGACGCATTCACCTCTTCTTCGGGAGAGCTCCCCCCCACGGCTCTCCGCACCATTGCACGACCCTGAGCGCCCCGAGCCCTAAGCGCCGCCGATAAGGCCTCACCTGAGGAACCGCACGCGCGGTCCGAGTGCCATCCCCGCCCGGAGGGGCAGACATGGACTACGGCAAGCTGATCTCGAGGGCCGCCCGCATAACCATTCGCCACCGATTCCTATGGCTTCTCGGGATCCTGGCCAGCGGCTCCGGCCTCAATTTCGGCTACAGCGGGGATTCCGGGGGGGACTACGCCGAACCGCTCCCAGAGGTTCTGCGGCAGGCCCTGGACTGGTTCTCGGCACATCTGTATGTAGCTATCCTGCTCGCCGTCATCTTCTTCCTAGTCGTCATCTTCTTCATCGTCATCTCGATCATGGCCAACGGTGGCCTCATCGCCTCCGTAGCCGAAATCGAGAGGCGGCAGCCCGTCTCATTCATGGCGGCCATGAAGGCCGGCTACCACGTGTTCTGGCGACTCGTGGGCCTAGGTATCCTCATCGTCCTCGGAATCATGTCGCCAATTGTATTCTCCGCCCTGCCGATCGTCGCCTTAGTCCTGGCGGAACACTACCTGGCGGCCGTCGCGGTGGGCCTCATCCTGCTGCCCATCATTATCGTCGTCGCCATCTACCTCGGGCTCGTCCTCATCTATGCGCAGAGATTCGCCGTAGTGCAGGCCGCCGGGGTGATAGCGAGCCTGACGAGCGCGCATCACCTTCTCTTCAGCTTCAAGAAGGAGGTGCTGCTCGTCTGGCTCATCGCAATCGCGCTGGGAATAGGCATTTCGTTCGCCAGCGTACTCGTCATCATCCTGATCGCTCTACCAAGCGTCGCACTCGGCGCGCTCATATACACGAGTCTGGGGCTCATCCCCACTCTCGCCTTCGCCCTGATCCCCGCCCTCGTGCTTCTTGCGGCCGTCCTGTTGATGACCGGAATCTCCGGCGCCTTCCAGTCCTCGTACTGGACCTTGGCCTACCTCGACCTGACCAAGATCTCCCCACCACCTCTCCCTCAGCCGGCCGCCTGACCCCGGCGAGGCCGCCGTGACGCCTGGGGCCCGCGCCGAGTGTCCGCATTGACCGAACAACGACCATTCGGTCAATGGACGGACATGGTCATTCTTTGGTCAATTCGCGGTCACAACCTCGGCCCTTTTAGATGCCCTCTCGGGCAAACGGTCATTCCGGTCAATCGGCCATCTGGCCGCGAATTGTCCATTGTCCCACTCCTATGAGAGTGTCCGCACACTCCTGTGGGAGTGGGCCGGCGGCTTCTCTCCCGCCGCGGACAGACCGTTCGACACCTCGTGTTCAGAGTAGCCGTATACCGATGCAACCGCGGCCGGGCCCTTGCCTTCTTGACACTCCCCCGTCAGCGTGATAGAGTCAGGGGGCCGGTAGGAACGGCCCGCTGAAGCATCGGCGGGTTCTACTTTTTTCCCCAGTCGCGCCCCGCCAAGGGCGCAGTGTGGCCCCCCTGGTGTGATGGAGAAGCGGAACGCAGACATCAAGGCCGTCATCCTCGACCTCGACGGAGTCATCTACCGGGGCCAGACCGCCATCCCCGGCGCCCGGGAGACGGCCGCGTGGCTCACTCAGAACTCCTACCAGGTCTACTACTTCACCAACAACTCGACCAAGACGCGGGAGAGCTATGTCGAGCTGCTCGCGGGCTACGGCATCGCTGCCGACGTCGAGCACATCGTCACCTCGGCCTCTCTCACCGCACACCATTTCTCAGAGAATGGGCTGCTGCCGGCAACCGCGCTGGTGGTTGGAGAGGGCGGCTTGGCCGAGGAGCTTCGCGGCATCGGCGTGCGAGTGGTGCGGCAGCGGGGGAAGCGCCCCATTGACTTCGTCGTCGTCGGCATGGACCGGAAGTTCACCTACCGCAAGCTGCACGAGGCCCAGCAGGCCATCCGGTCCGGCGCGAAGTTCATCGCCACCAATCTCGATGCCACCTACCCCGTGGAGGACAACGTCATCCCCGGCGGGGGCAGCATCGTCGTCGCGGTCGCCACCGCGGCACAGCAGGAGCCGCTGCTCATCGGCAAGCCCTCCGCGCGCGCCGGGGAGCTGATCACTCACCACGCCGGAGTCGCGCCCAACCAGGCGTTGATGGTCGGAGATAGGCTGGAGACCGACATCGAGATGGGCCGCCGCGCGGGGCTCTGGACCTGCCTGGTGCTGAGCGGCATCAGCCGCGCTGAGGAGGTGCCGGCGCTGCCGGAGGAGCATCGGCCGCACTGGATCGTGGAGGGTATTGGGCAGCTCCCCGAGCTGCTCGCTTCGCTGCCGTCGGGCGAGGCGGGGAAGGACGGCGGAGGCCTATGAGCGGCGATCTTCCGGTCGTCCTGACCATAGCCGGATCGGATTCCGGCGGCGGCGCGGGGGTGCAGATGGATCTAAAAGTGTTCGCTGCACTCGGGGTATTCGGGACCTGCGCCGTCACCGCCCTGACGGCGCAGAATACGGTCGGAGTGCGCGGCGCCTGGGAGGCGCCGCCCGATTTTGTGGCGGCTCAGATCGAGGCCGTGTTGGACGACCTTCCAGTCAAGGCCGCGAAGACGGGGATGCTCTCCTCGGAGGCGGTGGCGCGGGCGGTGGTGCAGGTGATCGGGAGACGGGAGTTCCCGCCGCTGGTTGTCGATCCAGTCGTGGTCGCGAAAGACGGCACGCATCTCCTCTCGGATGCCGGGATCGAAGTTGTGCGCGACCGGCTGCTGCCGCTGGCGACGATCGCGACGCCGAACATACCAGAGGCCGAGGCGCTGGCGGGAATGGCGATCAAGACCAGAGAGGACGCGGCCCGGGCGGCGGAGAAGCTCCGGGGCCTTGGGTGCAGTTGGGTGCTTGTGAAGGGCGGGCATCTGCAAGGGCGGGAGGTCACCGATCTGCTCCTGGGGCCGGATCACGAGCACGAGCTGTCGTCACCCCGACTCCCCGGCGGGCCTTTCCACGGAACCGGGTGCGCGTTTTCGGCCGCCATTGCGGCCTTTCTCGCGCGCGGCCGTCGGCTCCCCGAGGCCGTTCATGATGCAAGAGAGTTTCTGCAACATCTGCTGCGAGACGCGCGCACGCTGGGCGGCGGCGCGCGGGTGCTCCATCCACAGTCCTACAGTCCAAGCAAGGGAAACCAGCAATGACCAAGTTCATCTTCGTAACTGGCGGGGTTGTCTCATCAGTGGGAAAGGGCATCACGACCGCGTGCCTGGGACGTCTGCTGAAGGACCGCGGGCTCGAGGTCGCGATGCAGAAGATCGACCCGTACTTGAACGTGGACGCAGGGACCATGAGCCCGTTCCAGCACGGGGAGGTCTTCGTCACGGACGATGGCGCGGAGACGGACCTCGACCTCGGCCACTACGAGCGGTTCGTGGACATCAACCTGACGCAGCTCAGCAATGTCACGACCGGCCAGGTATACGGCGCGGTCATTCGCAAGGAGCGCGCAGGCGAATACCTCGGCCAGACAGTGCAGGTAATTCCTCACCTCACCGATGAGATCAAGTCCCGCGTTTACGAACTGGCGGAGCAAGGGGAGACCGACGTCCTGATAACCGAGATCGGGGGAACGGTGGGCGACATCGAGGGGCAGCCGTTCCTGGAGGCGATCCGCCAGATGCGGCGGGAGTTGGGGGCGGAGAACACGCTCTTCATTCACGTGACGCTGATTCCCTATGTAGGACCCTCCGGCGAGAGCAAGACCAAGCCAACCCAGCACAGCGTGCGAGAGCTGCGCAACATCGGAATCCAGCCGGATATCCTGCTCTGCCGATCGCGCCGGCAGCTCTCGAAGGAGATGCGAGAGAAGCTGAGCCTGTTCTGCGATGTGGCGCCGGAGGCCGTGATCGAGGGACTGGACACCGAGTCCATCTACGAGCTGCCGCTGATCTTCGAGGATCAGGGGTTCGGCAGCCTGGTGGCAGAGCGGTTGGGGGTCAACGGGAAGCCGGATCACACGGAGTGGAAGAAGGTCGTGCAGCGGGTGAAGAATCCGAAGCACCACGTGGCCGTTGCCATGGTGGGCAAGTACATGGCGCTGCAGGACGCGTACATAAGCATCACCGAAGCGATCAAGCACGGGGGCATTGCGAACGGCACCCAGGTTGATATCCAGCGCGTCGATGCCGAGGATATCGAGACGCACGGCGCGAAGAAGCTGCTGGAGGGCGTGCACGGGATAGTGGTTCCGGGAGGGTACGGGGACCGCGGGGTGGAGGGGAAGATCATGGCGATCCAGCATGCGCGTGAGGCCGGGCTGCCTTTCCTCGGGCTGTGCCTGGGGATGCAGTGCGCGGTGATCGAGTTCGCGCGCAATGTGTGCGGGTGGAAGGATGCCAACAGCGCGGAGTTCGATCCCGACACGGAGCACCCGGTGCTGGACTTGCTGCCGGAGCAGGAGGGAGTGACGGATAGGGGCGCGACGCAACGGCTGGGGGCCTATCCGATGCGGATCATGCCGGGCACCAATGGGCGCAAGGTCTATGGCAGCGCGCGAGGGAGCGAGCGCCATCGGCACCGGTATGAGGTGAACAACAAGTTCCGGCCGGAGCTTGAGGACCGCGGCCTCGTGACCGCCGGGGTCAGCCCGGACGGCAAGCTGGTCGAACTCATCGAGCTTCCCGACCATCCCTTCTTCCTCGGCAGCCAGTTCCACCCCGAGTTCAAGTCCCGGCCCACCCGCGCGCATCCGCTGTTCCGGGAGTTCGTGAAGGCCGCGCTGGGGCACGCGGGGTAGCCATCGAGTCTCGTGCAGCGTGTCGGCAGGCAGCGTCTTTCCCGCAAGCCTTAGCACACAGCCAGGGCTCTTGCGAATAGCGAACATCTGTGCTATACTCCGCGGACGTCTGCGAAGGGCGGGTGAGTGTGAGCACGGACTTCTCAGAGTTCCTGGATGAAATCACGTCTGCTCCCGGCTATGCCGGGCAGATGGTGCATGTGGAGGAGGTTC
>CP070816.1:685361-688726 GCA_020344235.1 Armatimonadota bacterium | reverse complement strand
GCTCGCGGAACGAGCGCGAGCCCCCGTCAGCGAGCGAGTGCAAGGCAAGCCCGGTCCCGTGCATGGGAAAGCGCTGCTCCGTTTCGGCCCTAGGGATCACCAGAAGCCGCTTCCCGTCAGGCGATACCGCCGCGGCCCTGGGCGCGCTGCTTAGCCTCACGCCCGTTCCGTCGGCCTCCCCTCCCGGCGGGATTCGCCACACGACGAACTCCGACTCCCCCTCGCTCGGGCCCTCACCCTCAGGCTTGGGCTCGCCCGTCACCTTCTCCAGGAACACGACATCCCCGCTGCTGCGGGCCACGCTCAGTTGAAGCAGCGACGCGTCCGCCCTCTTCACCGTCCGCCGCTCCAGAGACGGCCACGCGACGGCCTCCAAACTGAACCCGCTCGCATCTTGCACAACGTGGTACACGGCTTGGCCGTCCGCCGCCCACTCCACCTCGTGTGACCCGGCTTCCCCGGCAGTCAACATCGTCTCCTCGGCAGGCCCCGCGGGGCGCGGGACGGGAAGTGCGACCGCATCAAGCGCCAGACCCCCCCGCTCTGTGTGTTCTGCAGCGATTGAGATGTAAGCCAGGGCGCTCCCGTCGGGGCTCCACTCGAGACCGAAACGCCATCGCTCCTCGAAGCGGATCACTGGAACCCAGCGCCACCCCCCATCCAACACGAAAACGCTCCCTGCCAACGAGCATGGATCCTCCCCATCCCCTCCCAGCATCGCCGTCCTCCGGCCGTCCCGAGAGACTGCGAGGCCAAGGGGCAGCATCTCCCCCGGGGAGTGCGAAGGCCACTGCCTTTTCGCCCGCGCCTTCCCGCGCGCGAGGTCGAGGTGGACGACGCGAAGCACCCCCCCATCTCCCGGTATGAGGTGTCCGTAGCGCTCGTCTACAGAAAGCACCTCAGGTGAAAACCACTCCCACACCAGCACCTGATCCCGCCCATCCGCCCCGGACGGCTTCACAGCGCAAACCGTTCCCTCTGACTCGTAGATCACCCGCGCGCCGCGGGCCGACTCCTCCCCCCCTCCCGCCCCCGAAGCCCGACAGCCCCCCAGGGCTGTGACCACCGCCGCCAGCGCCCACACCACCAGCCAGCGCGCGCCGCCGCGTCGAGTCGCCGCTCCTGCTCTCCCACTGCTCCGTCTCGTCCCCCCTCGTCCCATGACCTCTTCTCCCTCACTGCCCTTGTTGACTCCCTGCTTCTTCGTTACTTCTCCGGAGCTTCCTCTTGCTTCACTACCTCACAAGCGCGTGGGCAGGAGCGCGTCTCCTGCCTCCGGAACCATCCAACCACGCGTCAGAGAGGAAGCACCCAATGCAATACCGCATCCTCGGCCGCACCGGGCTCCGCGTCTCCGAGATCGGCTTCGGCGGCGCGCAGGTCGGCATTCCCAACTACATGGAGACCTGGGACCCGCGCGGCGAGCGAGAGCAGCAGACCATCGTGGATGCTCTCAACCGCGCACTCGACCTCGGCCTCAACTATGTGGACACCGCGCCCTCTTATGGCGACGGCACCAGCGAGGAGGTCATCGGCCGCGTCGTCGGCAAGCGCCGCGACGAGATTGTCCTCGCCACAAAGCTCAGCGACTATGACCACGACAGCGTGATCGCCAGTGTCGAGCAGAGCCTCCGCCGCCTCCAGACCGACGTCATAGACGTGCTGCAATTCCACGGCGGAATCTATGAAAGCGACGACCTAAACACCATCCTCAATGGAGGCCTGAAGGCGCTGCGAAAGCTCCGCGACCAGGGCAAGATACGCTTCCTCGGCTTCACCGCAGAGCTTCCCTCCGGGGGCGTCTCCACCCTCATCGCCACCGGGGCCTTCGACGTCATGCAGATCCGCTATAACTACACATATCAATGCGCCTGTGACTTCATCAATCCCAGGGGAGTGATGCGCGAGGCCGAGGACCAGAACATGGGGATCGTCATCATGCGCCCCCTCACCAGCGGCATCTTCCAGCGCCTGATGGCCCGCGCCTTCCCCGAGGTCGCCAGCGCGGACCTAAACGCCTTCCTGCTCAACTACGTGCTCTCCAACCCCCTCGTTGACGTTGCCATCATCGGCATGCGCCGCGCCGGGGAGGTCGAGCAGAACAACGCGCTGTCAGACAACACCGCCCTCCGCCTCGACCTCGAAGAGGTCCACGACCGCTTCTTCCCCGGCCCGTAGGGCGGGAGACCCCTACCTCAGCCCCTCGCCCGCCCGCTCCAGCCTGCGATTGGCTTCCTTCATCGCCTCGGCCGCGGCGGCGACATGTTCGGCCGCCACCGACAGCCCCGCCTGCCGCGCCTTCGCAGCCCACTCTTCGAACTGTGCGATGTGCGACTGGTTGTGCTCGACCCAATGTGGGATCAAGTGCGCCAGCTTATCCCTTGCCTCCACCGCCTCCCTCCTTTTGGATCTCCGCGCTGACGACCCGCAGCTCTCGCCCCCCGATGACGGCAACACTGCGCGACCCGCACGCCCTACAGCTTATGAGCAACGGCAGGAAATGGTCCAGCTCGCCAACTGGCAGCCCCGGCTCCGCCTCCTCCCCACAGTCGCGGCATCTTACCCGCCCGGGGAGTTTCGTGATGCTCAGATTGATGTTGGGCGATCCATCCCTCGCCCCCAGCTCCGCGATCCAGAACCTGAGCTGCTCGTCTTCCAGGAGATTGAGCTCCCCCACCTCCAAAGTGACGGACAGCACGCGCCCACCCCCGTGCTCCCGCGCCGCCCGGGCAACGCTCTCCCATATTTGTGATGCAATCGAGAACTCGTGCATGAGCAGGCCTTCGCCGCTTGTAGAAGTACTACGCGAGCTTCAGCGCGCCGAGGACCTCTTCAATTCCCTCCCCCGCCAGGCAGTTCGTCTTCACCACCCTCAAATCCGGTCGCGTCGCGCGCAGGTCGGCGACCGGCTGTGTCAGGTCAACGTGCACCGCCTCCGCGATATCTATCTTGTTGAGCACCACCAGGTTGGCCGACTCGAACATCGCGGGATGCTTCTCGATCACATGTGTCCCCTCGCTCGCCGACACCACGGCCACGCGCTTCTCGACGCCGAGCGAGAAGTAGGACGGGCAAATCAGATTCCCCACATTCTCGATGAACAGCACGTCAATGCCCGTCTCCGGCATCTGCTCCACGGCCCGGTGCACCAGGCTCGCGTCGAGATGACACATGCCGCCGGTGTTGATTTGCAGCACCTTGCGCGCGCCCTTCCCCGTCACCCTCTCCGCGTCCCGCGTGGTCGCCACATCACCGGCGATCACGGCCACTCCATGCTTCTCACTCAGCCGCCCGACCATCTGCGCGATCAGCGAGGTCTTTCCCGCCCCCACCGAGCCCGTGATGTCGAAGGCGCGAATCCCCCG
>CP070816.1:674475-685261 GCA_020344235.1 Armatimonadota bacterium | reverse complement strand
CTCGCATCTACTACAAGAACGAGAGCTTCAGCCCCCCCGGAAGCCACAAGCCGACCACCGCCGTCGCGCAGGCCTACTCCAACCAGCAGGAGGGAGTCACACGCATCGCCACCGAGACCGGTGCCGGGCAGTGGGGAAGCGCGCTCTCCTTTGGCTGCTGCCTGTTCGGCCTGGAATGCACGGTCTACATGGTGAAGGTGAGCTACGAGCAGAAGCCCTATAGAAGGATCCTCATGGAGACATGGGGCGCCACCGTCCACCCCTCCCCGACCAAGCTGACCAAGGCCGGTCAGTCCATCTTGGAGAAAGATCCCAATTCCCCGGGCAGCCTCGGGATCGCGATCTCGGAGGCGGTGGAGGATGCGGCCACCCACGATGACACGAAGTACTCCCTCGGGTCGGTGCTGAACCACGTGCTCTTGCACCAAACGATCGTCGGGCAGGAGGCAAAGGCGCAGCTCAAGCTCGCGGACGAGAAGCCAGATGTGATTGTCGGTTGCGTGGGCGGAGGGTCGAACTTCGCCGGCGCCGCCTTCCCCTTCGTCAAGGACAAGTTGAACGGTGAGAACATAGAGATAATCGCCTGCGAGCCGGAGTCTTGCCCCACACTGACGCGGGGGCTCTACCGCTACGACTTCGGAGATACCGCCCAGCTCACGCCGCTTCTCAAGATGTACACGCTCGGACACACGTTCGTGCCGGCACCCATTCACGCGGGCGGGCTCCGCTATCATGGGGACGCTCCGCAGATGTGTCTGCTGGTGAATCAGGGCATTATCGAGGCGCGCGCCTTCCACCAGCTAACCACGTTCGAAGCGGCTATGACTTTCGCTCGCACTGAGGGCTTCCTGCCGGCGCCAGAGACGGCACACTGCCTCCGCGCGGGGATAGATGAGGCGCTCAAGTGCAAGCAGACCGGCGAGGAGAAGTGCATCCTGATCGCTTACAGCGGTCACGGATTCTTCGACCTCGGAGCGTATGAGAGATACCTGGCCGATGAGCTTACGGACTACGAGTACCCGCGGGAGAAGATCGAGGCCGCGCTCAAGGACCTGCCGGAAATTCAGGAGCCCGCCGCCTGAGTCCGATCTGACGCAGAGAGTGTACATCTCGGGACCAGCGGATGCCCGCTGGTCCCGCTCTTTGGGCTTCCAGCGGCCTGGTTGTCTCTCGCGGGAGCCTGTGGTATCCTCGGGGCCCATGCACGATGATACAGAAGTTGGGAAAGGAGTAGGTGGGCGATGACCAGGGATCATGTTGGCGGTACCGTGCTGTTGGCCTCTCTGCTCGCTGTCCTTCTGGTGGCGACGGCCGCGCCTTTAGCAGTTGCCGCGGAGCCGTCGGAGGCTTGGGGGCGGCACATCGTCATCTTCCGGGAGTCTTTTCCCGGGGCGGCCGCGCAAACCGCTCTGGTGAGGGCCTTCGGAGGAGCGGCGATCCGTGACCTGCCCATTGTGAACGGCATGGCGGTTGCGCTCCCGCCGGGGATTGCCAACCAGCTTGCGCGGCGGGCCGAGGTCGAGCGCATAGACATGGATGTCGAGGTGCACGCCCTGGGCAGGCCCGCGACTCCGCCGGGACAGGATAAGAAGGACGACAAACAGCCCCCGCAGCAGCTTCCCTGGGGCGTGGACCGCATAGATGCAGACGCGGCCTGGGACTACTCTCTCGGGTCCGGTGTTACAGTGGCCGTGATAGATACCGGCATTGATGGAAACCATCCCGATCTCGCCGTCTCCGGCGGCGTGAACTACGTCAGCAAGCCGGCGTGGAAGCCGGCCGACCCGAACAAGTGGGATGATGATAGCGGACACGGGACCCACGTTGCCGGGATCATCGCCGCCTTGGACAACGAAATCGGGGTGGTGGGAGTGGCCCCCGAGGCCTCGCTCTATGCGGTGAAGGTGCTGGATCGGACGGGTTCAGGTTATCTGAGCGATGTCATCAGCGGAATCGAATGGTGTGTGACCAACGGTATTGACGTCGCGAACATGAGCCTCGGCACCGACGCCGATATCCAGTCTTTTCGCGATGCCTGCAATGCGGCTGCCTCGTCCGGTCTGCGGTTGGTCGCCGCGGCGGGCAACGACGGCATTCATGTTGACTATCCGGGCGCCTACGACTCGGTGATCGCCGTAGCCGCCACGGACATCAACGACAATCGCCCGTCGTGGAGCAGCCCCGGCCCCGAGGTCGAAGTCGCCGCGCCGGGCGTAGCCGTCTACTCCACGTGGAAGGACGCCGCATACGATACAGCCAGCGGCACCAGCATGGCCGCTCCGCACGTCAGCGGGACCCTCGCCCTGGTGCTCGCGCTGACACCGTCTGCTGACCCCTGCGCCGGCGCCGATCCGCTGGCCGCGGCATGGACGGGCTGTGGACTGGTGGACGCGGGAGAGAGCGCGAGCGGGATAGCTGACTACGGGGACGATCTGCCGTAGCGCTGTTTCCGATCCGAATCAGGTTCGCAAGGGCCGCTCATGGGCGGCCCTTTTCGCAAATGAGGCTCAAGACCCTGCTTGAATATGCTCGACTCCGCTACCTCTTGCAGAGTAGATGCGGCCGCTGTCCTGTGTGTGGGAGACGCTCCTTGTTCGTCGTCGTTGATCCGAGGACCATCAGAGAGAATGCCTGGTGTATCTGGTGCAAAAGTGTTTCTCGCAACAGGCACATCGCGAGGTGCGTTCTGAGGGCCTTCTCGCAATACCGCCTCAGGTGTATCAGGGACCTCGCCTTGGTCGAGCACCTCAGCGTGTACAACATGTCCGCCACGGGATGTCTTGCTGAGATCTGGGGCCAGCGCTCACAGATAACCTACTCCGAGTACTTCGACGGATGTGAGAGCGGCGAGTATCGAGACGGGGTCCTATGTCAGAACGTGGAAGGACTCAGTTTCGCGGACGAGTCGTTTGATCTGGTGATCTCAGAGGACGTGTTTGAACACGTGAGAGATTACCACAGGGGCCTCGCCGAGATTCGCCGGGTCCTCAAACCTGGCGGATATCACATCTTCTCGGTGCCCCTCGGCTTCACGCACCCAACCCTTGCCCGGTTCGCCATCAAGGGTGGCCAGGAAGTCCCGGTGCTGCCCGTAGAACATCACGGCGACCCGGTCCGGGGGCAAATCCGTGTCTTCACTTCGTTCGGCTACGACCTCTTCGACCAACTGAGCGCCATGGGCTTCGAAGTTTCGCTCGAGATCTCCCGGTACGACGACGAGCGGAGATACGGCACCTTCCATAGCTGCACGTTTGTCACCAGGAAGCAGTGATGCGGCTGTATCGCAACTCGCCGGGACCCTAAGGAGCCCCTGGCACAGGCTCCCGATCATCCCTGTCGTCCCCCACGACGATTCGCACCACCTTCCTCAGTCCCTCGCCCGACCAATCGGGTCGCGGCCCGCCCGCCGGCAGAGGCAGGCCCTCGCGGTTGATCCATACAGACCGCATTCCCGCCGCCCTCGCCCCCGCGATATCCGCCTTCAGCGAATCCCCCACGACCAGGCACTCCTCGGGCCCCACCTCCAGCTCCCTCGCCGCGGCCAGCATGAACTCCGGATTCGGCTTCCGCCATGCCACATCGCCGGACATCACGAACGCGTCGAAGAACTTCTCGATCTCCCACTTCCTCATATCCGCCCGCAGCAGTCGGCCCGGCACGTCCCAGGGCGCGTTCGAGATGATCGCCATCCGAATCCCGCGCGCCCGCAGTGTCGTCAACACCTCCAGCGTCTCCGGATACGGTCTCGTCCCCTCACCGATCGGCCGGTAGAACTCCTCGGTCAGCCGCTCGCACTCACTGTCGTCGCAGCGGCCGTGCCCGTAGCTCTCCATGAGCGCCTCCAGCCGCTCGCGAAAGCGCCATGACCGGCCGGACATGTTCACCTTCCGCTCGGGCCACATGACATCCATGGCGCGCTCGACGAAGGCGTCGGCATCGTCTCCCACCTCAGCCGAGATGTCGCGGAACAGCGGCTGCATATCCGTCAGCCGCTCGGCGAGGAACCCCCGCCAGAACTCATGCGTGTTTCCCGGATACTCCAGCAGCGTCTGCCCGAGGTCGAACAGCACGCCGCGGAATCTCACAGCGTCTCCCCCCATCAGGCCCCTCCGGCCGTCTCCGGCAGCCAATCCAGCAGCTCTCTCAACTCCGCGATGGAGAGATCGGGAACCACCTCGGTATGCTCGTCCTCCGCGTACGGCTCCTCCGACCCGAACCGGTTGATGCGCACGCACGTCATGCCGACGCTCTTCGCCCCCGCGAGGTAGGACGGCATGTCGTCCACGAACACGCACTCCTCCGGCGCCACTCCCAGGCGGTCTGCCGCCACGCGGTATATCTCAGGCTCCGGCTTGGCCGTGCCGACCTCACAGGACAGCACCAGCGCGTCGAAATGCGAGTCCAGCTCGAACTCGCGCAGCCACAGCGTATCGCTCCGGGACAGGTTGCTCACCAATCCCAGCTTGTAGCCCCGCCGCCGCACCTCCACCACAGTGTCGCGAGTGTCCGGGTACAGCGCAGGGCTATAGCGGGCCAGCAGCAGCCCTGTCAGGCGGTCGGCCACAAGGCCGTCCCGGTCCTCGTACCCCACTTCAGAGAGCGCCCTGCTGACTCGTCCCAGGAGCGATGGAATCGCGCCGCGGTCGGACTCCTCGCGCCCGGCCTGCCATCCCCGCAGCCAATTCTCCGGCGCGATGCCGGCGGCCCGCGCGACTTCCATCGCCTTCTCACGAGTGCCAGTGCCCTCATCGTACAGCAGCGTGTAGAACAGGTCGAACAACACAGCGCGGTAACTCATCTCGGACTCCCTCAGAGATCTAGTCGCGGCGGCGCCTTGCCGACCGGACAGGCGCGCAAGCACTCTTCACAGTTCACCTTGCCGAGCGCCGAAAGTCTGATCACGGCCGGTGCCTCCACATTCCCGAGCACCCCGCCGCACACATCCCTATCTATTCCGTCTTCCGACAGCGCCCCGGGCGGGCACGCCTCGATACACCGGCTGCACCCGTCACACGGCCGAAACGTCACCGGCTCATCCGCACGAAGCGGCGCATTCGTGACCACCGCCCTCATCCTCATCCACGGCCCCCACTGCGGATGGATCAAGAGTTGGCTCTTGCCGAACGCGCCCAGTCCCGCGAGCACCCCCGCCTTCTTGAACGACACACTGTGCAGAGGATCCGAGGGAGCATACCGCAGCCCCCGGGGAATCGCCGCCTTGTACCCGGCATTCCTGATGATCCACACGGCGCGCCAGCACGCGTCCAGCAACGTGGCATCGGCAAGGCAGGTGTCGATCCGGGGTCCCCGGCCCGACTCGAACCGGACCATCTGCACCGGATCGATGATATGTTGAGCAAGCACGATTATCGCCTCAATCCCGCCGAACTGAGCACCCAGCTCCCCCAGCTCCTCAGCACCGAACTCGCTCCCCGGCGCGATTCCGACCAGATCGGCCGTGCTCGCCCCGGCGAGAGATTTGATCGTGTCAACCAGCTCAGCAGTCATGCCGGCTTCCTCGCAGAGAACAAGGTGAATAGGTCCTGCCGGAGCGACTCGTCCTCGGGGTGCTCCGCCACGTACTCCTCCGCGCGCTGCAGCCCCGCCTCAAACGCCTCGTCGCTGATCATCCGCAGCGCCGAGCACACCCGCAGTCGCAGTTCCGTCAGAAGTCTCTCGTTCGACGGATAGCTCGTCTGTCTAACCAGCTCCGCTCGCACTTCCTCGAACCCGGCCCGCCGCAGCCAGCCCTCTATCTGGCATCGAAGTGGGGTTCGCGCGAGGTCTATGCTCACCGTCTCCGGGAAGAACCGGTGCGCTGCATCGTTCAGGATCTGCTCCAGCGTCCCCTGTCTGATCAGAAAGACCCCGCCGAACCGCAATATGCGATACACCCCGCGGAATGTCGTGAGGTGATCGTACACGTGGTGCATCATCAGCGACATCAGCGCGCAGTCGAAGTTCTCTTTCTCGACCACGTCGAGATACTCGACATCTCCCTCGATCCACGTCACCCGGTTTTCGGCGTCCTTCTCCCGCGCCTTCCCCAGCATCTCCACCGAGTTGTCCACACCAACCGCCTCACATCCCGTCCGCTCCGCCAGCGGGAGCGTCCACCGTCCCGTCCCGCATCCCAGGTCAATCAGCCGCTTCCCCGGCCCGAGTTGCCCCGCCTCCGCGATCTTCTCGAACCACCACTCCAGGTGGGGCGAATCGCTCGGCCGCGCGGCATCGTATACCTGTGCAATGTCGGAGTAGTCGGCCCTTCCTCCGCTCATTCCCCGCCTCCCGAGGTGGTCTTCGCTCGCGGCTCCGAGATGCGACGGAGGTACTGCTCCGTACCCTCTGCGCCCTCCACTCCGTCAACCTCGATAACGGCCGGAAGCGTTAGGCCCTCCGCCTCCAGCGCGCCCAGGAACGCGGCCCAGTCAACGGTCCCCTGCCCGGCCGTCAAGTGCTGGTCCCACGTGCGGTCGTTGTCCGATATGTGCAGGTATCTGATGCTTTGCGCGAGCGCCTTCACCCACTCCGCCGGTGGTGTACTGCCCCAGAGGTGTGCGTGCGCGGCATCGAAGCACACGCCCGCCGATTCCAGGCCGATCTCCGCCATCCACCGGGCGATAGTTTCCGGCGTCGGGTCCCAGACATTCTCGATCAGCAGCGCGATCCGCCGCCCGCGCATCATCTCCTGCCAGAAATCGCGCTGCCGGGCCGCCCAGTTCTCGTGGTATTCCGGGCTGCGTTTCACTGGGTTGAAGTCGGAGTGGAAGACGATGGAGCCGGCGCTCAGCTCTGCGGCGATATCCAGACACCGCGCGATCCGGTCCCGCGCCACCGCGCGCACCTTCGGATCGAACGCGCTGGGCAGCAAGTCGTGCAGGGCCCCGTGGAAGCCCAGCGTTCCGCGCACCTCCGGCAATCTCGCGCGGTACCAGGCGACGAGTTTCGCTCTGCCGTCTGCCTCGTCGAGCAACTCCGGCGAGATGAAGTCCGCCACCTCCACGCCGTGCCCGCGTGCGACCGCGTAGTCGAGCAGCGCCTCCCGCTGCTCACCGTACACCTGAACCAGGAACTCACTGATTCCAGGGATCTTGATTGCCGGCCCTGTCCCTTCCGACATTCGCCTCTCCCAAAATCGCTGACCACAGGCTGGTCTTCTGCCTGTGGTCTCGCCGCTGCGGTGCGTGCTCAGCTCGTGGCTGGACTATCCGGGGGTACCAACAGGCGCGCGCATCGGCTCGGCATGAGCGCCAAGGCGCACACATCGCAGCCAGTGATCGCGCGTGACGGTAGCCATCTCGTCTGCAATATAGCACACAGCGGGCGTACGGTCAAACGGACGCCGGATAGAGCAGGGGAGGACCCTCCGCCGAGCCGCCTTTCCGAAGAAAAGCGGGGCACGCATGATAAAATGGCGACCGGAACGCGTCTAAACAATCGGGAGAGCGCTCCTCAAATGGAGAACATTCGCTTGCTCGGGCGAGCGCGCGCCAAAGCCAACGAGCGGTACGCCGAGGAAGTGGGCATAAACCTCGCCGCGGCCTACGATGCCTACTCCGCGGCACTCTATCGCTACTTGCTTGCGCTCCTCTCTGACGCCCAGGACGCCGAGGATACTCTCCAGGAGATCTTCCTGGCAGTGGCGCGCCGGGGCGAACGCACTCGCGTCGCCAACTTGCACGCCTACCTCTTTCGCGCGGCCCGCAATCAGGCGTTGCTGGCATTGAGACGGAGACGCAGGCACCAGAAGGAGCAGGCCGCCGCGGCCCTCTCCTGGATTGACCCGGAGGCGTGTGCTCCGGAGCAGCGCGAGATCGCCATTGACATCGCCCGCGCGCTCCAGCAACTGCCGCCGGAGCAGCGTGAGGTCATCGCGCTCAAGCTGAGCGAGGGGCTCACCTTTCGGGAGATAGCGAAACTCTGCGGCGTTTCCCTCTCCACCGCCGCCAGCCGCTACCGCCTCGCCCTCGCCCGCCTGCGATGCCTCTTGGAAGGTGGTGATGATCATGACTGACCGCCCGCGCTATGACGACCTGTCCGACGACCAACTGGAGAGCCTGATCAGCGGCCTGCCCGCACGACAGCCTTCCGCGGCCCTTCGTCGCCGCATCCTCTCACATGCGGACCAGCGCAGGGCGCGCCGGCTCTCGCTCCCGCGTCCGGCCCTCGCCCTGGCGGCCCTGCTAGTCCTCTTTCTCGCCGACCTCATCGTAATCGTATCTCAGAACGCTGGCCTGGGAGTGAGCGCAGCCCCAGCCGCAATCGCTCGCGCTCACACCTCCGTCGTAGAGAGCGACCGGCCCGCCTGGCTGAGCGAGATGGGAGCCGAGGAACTCGGCCCGCGCATCGCACAGATGGTTACCGAGCGCCTCCCGAACCCGCCCACCTACTACGAACTCACCGCCGAGCTTCTCCAGACTGCCAATGGAGGCTGATGTATGCCTGACCTATTCTCAACCGTAGGACCTGCCCTGGCGGGATTGTTCCCCGCCTTCGGGCGCGCGCTGCGGTGCATTGGGCGCGGCCTCAAGAAGCTTGCACGCCCGCTCCTGTACCTCTTGCTCGCCCTCCTGCTGGTTCATATCGTTGCAACTATAGTCACCGGCCTGATGCTGAGGAAGGAACTCTCCCGGATCAAGGCCGCCGGAGAGGCGCTCACCACCAGGGAGCTTGCCCCCACTGTCCCGCCCGGCCAGAGGAATGCAGCCGATCTGTACCAGCAGGCATTCCAGGCGCTTCGCCTTTCAGGAGACGACGAGGAGATACTCTTCCCCGACCTCGACCTGTCAGACCCCGACCGGCTTACGCTCGCCCGCGAGGTAGTCTCGGCCAACGCCGACTACTTCTCGCTGCTCGACGAGGCCTCGCGCATCCCCGCCTGCGCCTTCCCCGTTGATTGGGACGCGGGATTCGACATGACATTCCCGCACCTCGCAAAGATGCGCCAGGCAGCGAGGATGCTCGGTCTGCGAGCCGAGGTCCTCGCCGCCGCCGGGGACCTAGACGCCGGCGTCGCCTCTTGCTCGTCTGCGTTCCGCATGGCCGAACACGCCAAGCAGGAGCCAACACTCATCGCCCAGCTCGTCTCCTACGCCATCCAAGAAACCGTCGTCCCCGCGCTGGAGCACGCCCTTTCGAAGGGGGCTCCCTCGCCCCAGGCCGCTCGGCAGCTATTCGATCAGCTTGCCGCCATAGATCAGGTGGAGACATTTTCCCGGAGTATCCAGGGAGAGCGCACCTTCGGGCTCTACGGCTTCAGCTATGTCCGCCGCGCGCCACTGGCCAAGGTGGCTTGGCTCATCCACTACGAGACGCCCGCGCCGTGGGAGGTCGCAGCTACGGCGCTCTACCGCACTGTGGGCCGGCCCTTGCTCAACCTCGACCAGCTGACCTACTTGTCTACTTGGAGGAGGTACGACCGCGCGTTCGCCCTCCCCTGGCCCCGTTCCACCGAACAGGCGGATGCCATCGGATGGGCCGTGGACCGGCTTCCGACGTACCGCGCCGTCCTGACGAAGATGATCTTCCCCGTCTACGGCCGCGCTATCTGGAGACGCGAGCGGTTGACGGCACAGATGCGCGCCGCCCAGATCTCCCTCGCCCTCAAGGCCTATCACGCCGAGCACGCCCGCTATCCCGATTCCCTGGCCGAACTTGAGGCGGCCGGATGGCGGCTGCCCACCGACCCCTTCGTTGGCGAGCCCTTCCACTACCGCCGCGACGGAGACGGCTTCGTCGTGTGGAGCACCGGCCAGGATATGGACGATGACGGGGGCCGGCCGTTCGACCAGGCGGCGTTTGACGCGCGGGAATTCGCAACAACTGAGGAGTACGAGGAGGCGGAGCAGGACTACGACCTCCCCTTCCGCTGCGAGCGCTAGCTGCGTCGCTTGACACCGCGTGCTATAATGTGGACTGCGTAGGGCAGGAGCGAGTCTCCTGCCCCAATGGTGGGGTGGGGAAGAGGCACGCGTGTGAAGGAAGTCGCAGCACCTGACATTTCGGCCGGGGTAGCTCTCCGTTGGGCAGGAGCTTGCCTCCTGCCCTTTCGACGCCGCGTGCTATAATGAAGCGGTGGGTGGGGAAGAGGCACGCGTGTGAAGGAAGTCGCAGCACCTGACATTTCGGCCCGTGTGGCTGAACTCTGCATGCGGGCCTGCACGATACTTCCTCCCGACGTAGTCTCGGCCATGGAAGCCGCGCGCGATCGGGAGGAGTCCTCCATCGGCCGCGAGGTGCTGTCCCGCCTCCTCGAAAACGCCTCCCTCGCGGCCGAGCAGCAGATCCCCATGTGCCAGGACACCGGCCTCGCCGTCATCTTCGTCGAACTGGGCGAGGAGGTGCGGGTCACCGGCGGCCATCTGGAATCCGCCATCGCCGACGGCGTCCGCCAGGGCTATGAGAAAGGCTATCTGCGCAAGTCGGTGGTTCACAGTCCCCTGGACCGCCGCAACACCGGCGACAACACGCCGCCGGTCATCCACACCGCGGTCCTCCCCGGCGATTCCCTCAGAATCACCGTCGCAGCCAAGGGCGCCGGCTCCGAGAACATGAGCCGCCTCCGCATGATGACCCCGGCCGAGGGAATCGAGGCCGTGAAGCCCTTCGTCGTCGAGACTGTGGAGAGCGCCGGCGCAAGCGCCTGTCCCCCCGTCGTGATCGGAGTCGGCCTCGGCGGCAGCTTCGAGCAGTGCGCCCTCCTCGCCAAGCGCGCCCTGCTGTGCCCGCTCGACGGCCGCAATGAGGACCCCGCGGCTGCCGCCCTCGAGGATGAGCTTCTGGAACT
>CP070816.1:671074-674375 GCA_020344235.1 Armatimonadota bacterium | reverse complement strand
GAGGAAGTCCGCTTCAGAGGCGGTGAGATCCTCGACCGCAACTTCGACACCTATGAGATTCCGCGCTTCTCCTGGCTGCCGCAGATCGAGACGGTGTTCGTGGAGGACAAGAACGAGGCCTCGCAGGGCGGCGGCGAGCCGGCGATCATCACGATGGGCGGCGCCATCGCCAATGCCATCTCTGATGCCACGGGCGCGCGGCTCATGCAACTGCCCATGACACCCGAGAGAGTCACAGAGGCGCTCGTGAAGCGGTGATCCCCCGGGTCGTCCCTCGCCCGGGACATCTCGCCCTTGATGAAAGTAGGTGAAGAGCGGTTGATCCCGCGACGAGGAGGTGGCTCCAGTGCCAGTCCAACGCTTGACCGGAGGACAGCTCAGGCTGCTCTCTGAGGACGACATCGACAAGGTGCACTCTGCCACCTTGACGGCCTTGGCGGAGGTGGGCGTGAGGGTGGAGTATCCACCTGCGCTGGCGCTCTTCCGCGACGAAGGTTGCTCGGTTGACTTCGACAGGCGCACCGTCTTCATCCCGGAGAACGTGCTGCAGCGGGCGCTCGCCACCGCCCCGAGCGAGTTCACGCTGTTCGGCAGGTCGCCCGAATGGGACGTGAACGTCGATCTGGAGGGCATCTACACGATCGGGGGATCGTGTGCGCTGGAGGTGCTCGACCTGGACGGCGTGAGACGGAAGGCCGCCCTTGTGGACCTGGTGGAGCTGACCCGGCTCCAGGACGCGCTGGAGAACCTCCACATCATGCACTCGCTGGTGGTGCCCCAGGACATCCCGCAGCCGGGCTTCGAGAGGATCATGTTCGCGAACGTCGTCTCCCATACGACGCGCAACTTCTACTCGCAGGGACAGGGCGGCCGCAGCATCCGCGACCAGGTGGAGATGGCTGCGGTCATCCAGGGAAGCACGGAGGAGGCGAGGCGGCGGCCCACATTCACCATCGTCTGCTGCCTCATCAGCCCGCTCGTGCAGACGGCGGAGCGCGTCGAGGAGCTGATGGAGGCGGCCAGGTTCGGGATCCCCATCTACGTTGAGGTGGACACGATGGTGGGGGCTACCGCGCCGGTCACCATCGCCGGCGCCCTGGTCGAGGAGTGTGCGAACGTCCTCTGCGGAGTCACCCTCGCCCAACTCGTGAACCCGGGCTGCCCCTGCATCTTCTCCATCGCCTCCGGCATCTTCAACATGGCCAATGGACAGTACGCGGGGGCCGCCCCGGAGGCGAATCTGCTCCACGCCGCCACCGCGCAGATGGCGCGCTTCTACGGCCTGCCGTTCCAGGGGGGCACCGGGATAGAGGCCACCATTCCCGACGCGCAAGCGGGCTACGAGCGCGCCCTTCAGGTCCTCACCAATGCGCTCGCCGGCACGAACTTGATCCATCTCTCGGTGGGGATGATGGAGCAGATGTTGCTCGCCTCCTACGAGCAGTGCGTGATTGACGACGAGATTCTGGGCGCCGCCTTCCGCGTCACGCGCGGCGTGGAGGTGAACGAGGACACGCTCGCGCTGGAGGTGTTACGGGAGGTGGGACCTGGCGGCAACTTCCTGGGCCACGACCACACCGCAAAGCACCTGCGGAAGGAGTTCTGGTTCCCGAAGATCACCAACCGCGAAACCTACCTCGGGTGGATGGCCGCGGGTGGAAAGGACATGCGCCGGAGGGCGAACGAGCGGGCGCGAGAGATCCTGGCGACGCACGATCCGAGGCCCCTCTCGCCGGAGCAGGAGGCGGAGGTGGACCGGATCGCCAAGGCCGCCCAGGAGTGGGCGCTGACTCATCCGATGCTCGACTGGCAAGAGGCCTGATCTCGTTCTGGAGAACGTTTCGCATGAAACTCGACATCGCTCCCTTTGCCTACCGCGAAGAGCACGAAGACGGCACTCTCACCTTTCGGTGGGAGGAACCCCGGGAGATACACCGGATCGAGCTGCGCTTTGCCGAGGGAGCGCCGCTCCCGCAGCGCCGTGGTATCGGAATCCACTACTGGAAAAACCACTGGCCGGAGGAACGCCTGACGCTCGCCGACCTCGGCGAGGGCCGCATCGGCTGGTTCGGCTGGAAGCCGCGGGACGATTGGTTCAACGGGGAGTGGCGCGAGGCCCATGTCGCGGCGCGGGCGAAGGGGCGGGCCATCACCGTGACCTTCGCTCCTCTCGGCCGCCGCGAGCACCCTGAGCTGCGGGGCGAGTACGACGTGCGCTTCCGCCAGACGATGCAGCTTCAGATTCGCCTTCCCGAGGGCAGCCCTCCGGTTGCCCAGACAGCGATCTTCACGGACACCTCGCTGCGAAGGCGGGCGATCACCGTGGAGCTTGGCTGTGGGCAGGCCGCCGCGCCCCGGTGGGACGGCACGGTGGAGGTTTACAGCGGGGTGCTTGAGAGCATGGCTCCCGCAGAGCCCAACGACCCCCGGCTTCACCTGCGAGTGGCCTGCGCGACCCCCGGGCCGCTGTCCGAGGATCACACCGTGGTCACCCTTCGGAGTTCGACCTTCACCGTGCCCTTCCGGCCGGAGGATCTGGATGGCGGGGAGCCCATCTGGATACCGGACTTCGGTGTCCTGGTGAGCGAGACCGGGTGGCGGCTCGCGTACCACGAATTCGCCTCGCGCCCAACGGGTGTAACTCGCTACGATGCCATCGCGCAGCAGCCGGAGCAGAGCTTGGCGCGGGCGATGCGCGAGCAGCCGCCGAAGGAACCGATGCACTTCGTCGTAGGCTGCGAGGGTGGACGCCAGAAGTTCGGCGTGGCAGCCAGTGGGGAGATCTTCGCGTTGGTGGGCTTCGTTCGTCGCGTGCCGGGCCCAGACACCGCGCGGCTTGGATGGGAGGGCGGCGGGTTCGGGCTTCACCTGGGTTGGGATGAATGGCTGCCCATCGGCCGCCGGGTGGCACGAAACTACCTCCCAGTGCTCACCCAGTGGTTCTCGCGCGGCGGCCTCGACGTGCAGCAGGAGGTCTTCGCCGCCCCGCTCGGGCCGAGCCTTCTCGCCGGTCCCATCGCGGCCGATGCGCCGATCGCGTGCTTCTGCCGACTCACCTTCACCAACAACGGCACGAGGCCGGCCGATGTCTCACAGCCGCTTGCGATGCTCACCTACCCGGACGGGGCAAGCGCGGGCTACATCTTGGGCGGGCAGCAGGAGCCGCTCTATCGCGAGCAGCTCACGGCTAGAGGCGATCACATCTGGGCGGCGGCGCCCCGAGAGCATCTGCGAATGGTCGTCGATATCGGGGACAAGGGCGAGCTGCTGCAGGCCGGGGACAGTCTCGTCTACTCCACGG
>CP070816.1:661572-670974 GCA_020344235.1 Armatimonadota bacterium | reverse complement strand
TGGTGAGGAGGCTGCTCCGGCTCAGATGGCCGGTGCCTGCGGCCGTCGTGGCCATTCTGGCTGTGGCAGGGGTGCATTCAGCGAAGCAGAGCGTCTGCCTCTTCGACGTCGTGCGCGCGGGGCTGTCGCCCTCGGCCCGTGCCGTTGCTCCTCTTCGGAAGGCCGCGGACGGGGCAAGCGTTGTGATAGTTGTGCTCGACGCGATGCGAGCCGATCACGTCGGGTGCTACGGTTATCCTCGGAACACTACGCCGAACATTGACCGGCTCGCCGAGGAATCGGTCGTCTTCGAGAACCACTTCGTTCAGTTCACGAGAACTAAGGAATCGACCGCCTCTCTGTTCACCTCGCAGTATCCCGATACGCACTGTGCATACCGCGCCCGCCCCCTGGAGAAGTCTGCGTTCACGATGGCCAGGGGTCTGACGGAGGCTGGCTTCCGAACGGGCCTCTTCAGCTCAAACCCCAATGCCGCGCCGACGGCGGAGTTGGGGCTTCACTTCGAGGATGCCTACTACGACGTGCAGATCTGTGAGGAGATCAGGGAGGGTGAGTCGCGTTGGGCGCCAGCACCTCTGCTCCGCCTGTTCGACCGGTGGCTGGGAGCCACCCGCGAATCCCGCTTCTTCGCGTACGTTCATCTGATGCCACCGCACATGCCCTACGAGTTCCCTGCGGAGATGGCGGCCCCGTTCGCGGATCGCACGCCGCCGGGCTTCTCGGCCGAGGACTACCACCCCGACGAGTTCGATTTTCCGATAGGGCCGATCCCCCACATCGAGATCTTCGCGCTTCCAGAGTGGATCAACCTGTACGACAGCCATCTGCGCTACGGGGACTGGGCGGTGGGGAAGATCGAGGAGTCATTGCGCGAGGCAGGCTTGCTCGACAGCACAGTGCTCATTGTCACATCAGACCATGGAGAGGGATTCGGAGAGCACGGCTTCGTGTGGCACGGTACCGGGGTGCACGACGAGCTGTCCCATATCCCGCTCTTGATCCGGTTTCCGGACGGCTCGGTTGCGAGGCGTCTGTATTGTCTCACCGAGACCGTGGACTTGCTGCCCACCGTCTTCGAGCTGTTCCGATTGCCGTATCCGCGGGATCGGGTGCAGGGCCGGTCTCTGCTCGGCTGCATCGCCGGGAGTGAGAAGGGAGTGCACGACTACGTCTTCACGCGGGCGGCCGAACATGGTGACAAGTACATGGTGCGCGGGTCGCAACACGCTCTCTTGCTGTGGGGGAACGGGGAATGGCGGACCCTATACGACCTGCGAACTGATCCAAAACAAAAGCGGAATGTGATAGATGAGCAGCCAGAGATCGCCGACGCAATGGCGGCCGCCTTCAAAGAGCTGGCCGATCAGCAGAGGGCCCCGCCGCTCAATTTCCTCGACCCGAACGCGAAGGAGCCGAAGCTGCCCCTGGCAGATGAGAAGCGAGTGGGACCTGAGGTCAAGAAGACTCTGCGAGCGCTCGGCTATCTGGACTGAGCACGCCGGCCCAAGGCACGGCTTCGGCATCCGGGAGGCGGGGGCCTGTCGGGAGGAGGTGCAGACGTGGGTCTGAGCGCGGCAGGCCGGAGGTCAGGCGGCCGTTGACTCTTGATGCGTTCTTGGCTATCGTCGATTCGAAGAAGCAAGATTCACTCGTGGCGCTGGGAGCTCAGCTCAGTTGGGAGAGCGCCGCTCCGATAAGGTGGAAGTGTCTGGTTCGTATCCAGGGAGGTCCACTAGGTCTTCGAGAGGGAGCAACCAAGCCGATGCTGTGCGCCCTGGATGTCGCATTGTCAGCGCACTTGCGAAGCGGGAAGCGCGGGGATGTGACGAGGCCCATCGGTCGGCCGCGTAGGGTCCCATGGGCGACATAGGACGGAGACCGCGTTCTGTACGGTGGGTCTTCGTCGCGGCGGGCGTGCTCTGTCTGGCTGGCGCCGTTCTCGTCTGGCTGCGGCCGTGGGCTGATTCTGTGTGTACGGTAGAAGTAGCGATTATCACAGACTCCGGCGATGTGGTGGCGAAGCGGACAGCGACGCGTTTCTTCAGCAGCGATTGCCGCCAGCTTCCAGAAATGTGCCTCGAGTTCGATCTAGCGTCACTGTCGGGGGAGTTGGCTCTCCTCCAGGCGTACGGGAAGGTTGGCGGGCGGTGGGTCGAGGGGGCCAACAGTGGACCTGCAGCGTTCGTCGCGGAACTCGTGGGCGGCGATCATGTGGAGCCAGTTCCGCTTGGCGGGTGGAATCATCGGGGCGACTCGCCGTCCTGCTCGCGGACCATCGGGCCGCTGGCGTACGGGCTCAGGGACGACTCGGGTCGGGTGTTCTGCTACGCGGTGCGGGGGCCGATCTGGCGTGTCTTTCGGGTTCCGGAAGAGGCTTCGTTGCTGCTCCATGTTCGGCCGGTGGCATTGGGGGGAGAGTCAGGAGATATGGAAGCCGTCGCACTGCAGCCGGAACCAGTGGTCGAGGAGGCTAAAGCACGCGCCAGAGAGGCGGGCGACGATCCACCAGATGTGTTCATCTACCTTGTAGACGCGCTCCGCGCAGACCATCTCGGTTGCTATGGGTACCAGCGAGATACGTCGCCGAACATCGACGCGTTCGCGGCGGATGCCGTGTTGTACGAGGATGCACAAACGGTCTGCTCTTGGACGCGGCCGGCAGTCGCGAGCCTGCTGACGGGACTCGACCCGCCTATTCACGGAGCGCTCGACAAGTGTCACCAGCTTGCCGAGTGGCCGGTGCTTCTGTCGGAGGTTCTGAAGGAGGCCGGCTACAGGACGTGGTGCGTGGTGACGAACCCGAATGTCATGCAGGTGTCCGGGTTCGATCAGGGATACGACGGATTCCTGGCGAAGTCCATGGGCAGCGCGCAGTGGGTCAACGACCAAGTTCACCGCATCCTGTCCCAGCAGGATGACGACAGGCCGCTCTTCCTCTACGTACACACAATGGAACCGCACTCACCGTACTCCCCGAGCCCCAACAGTCTCGCCCGATTCGACCGCGGGTTTGACGGTGCCTGCGACGGTTCACTTGACGCGCTGCAGAGGCTCAATCTCATATCTCTCGACATTTCCGAAGCGGACCTGGAGCACTTGATTGACCGGTACGATGCTGAGATTTATGAGGCGGATCAGGGCTTTGGGGAGTTCCTTTCGTTGCTGAAGCAGTTCGGCCGATCCGAACGGGCATTGACATTCTTCTTGTCCGACCACGGGGAGGCATTCGGAGAACATGGGACGCTGACGCACGGGATAACACTCTCTCGGGAAGTGCTGCGCGTTCCTCTCATAGTGAGATTCCCAGACGGGGAGTTCGAAGGTCTCCGAGTCGAGCGGCGGGTAAGCCTCGTCGATGTGTTCGCCACGGTGGCGGCGCGCGTTGGGTTGGAGGGGATCCCGGGCAGTGGTCGTACTGGGCACGATCTATCTCCAGCAACTGGAATAGATGACTCGCGCAACAGGGCTGTTCACTGTCAGCTCTCGCCGCCGCTGTGGGAAGTGCCCGATCTGCTCGGCGTTATTGATGAGGACGGCTACAAACGCGTCATTGCCGCTGAGGCCGAGGCAGGCACAGAGGACTACGCGTGGCTTGGGCTGTGGGACACGCGGTCAGATGCGGGGGAGGAAAGTGATCTGACAGAGAGCATGCCGGTGCGAGGCGCCTATGAGGAACAGCTCATAGCTGAGTGGCTCGCCGCCCCGCAGCGCGTCGCAGGCGATATGAATGCCACAGCCGCGCCCTTGAGCGAGTTCACCGACGAGATGAGAGAAGAGCTGCGGGCACTCGGGTATCTGCGGTGATGGGCCCGGGCGCGGCGGCCACTTGACTGCGGTTGCCTTTTCGACTATTGTCGAGCTGCAAACATGTTAGTCTGCTGACCGCGTTGGGGGCTTAGCTCAGCTGGGAGAGCGCCTGCTTTGCACGCAGGAGGTCAGGGGTTCGAATCCCCTAGCCTCCACCATGTTTTGGAAGGGCCTGCGCGGGGCGGCCGGGGCGGGGGGCTAGAACTGTGCGGGGACCCCGAGCAGTCGTTTCACCGTCGCCACCAGCAGTTCCATCTTGCAGGGTTTGCTGATGTAGATGTTCGCGCCGGCCGACCAGCCGGCGAGCACGTCTCCGCGCTCCTGGCGGACGGTGAGTATGATAACGGGAACGTCGCGCGTTTGCGGCCGCTCTCGCAGTTTGCGCAGGGCCTGGATGCCGTTCATGCGGGGCATTATGACGTCGAGTATCACGAGGTCCGGGGGTTCCGCCTCAGCCTTGCGCAAGCATTCAAGGCCATTGCCGGCAGTGAGGACCGAGAACCCCGCTCTCGTCAGAGCATCCTCGATGAGCTTGACCGTAGGCTGATGGTCGTCAACGACCAGCACGCGTTTTCCCATGCCCGGTTGATCCGCCTCCTGGTTTCCCCGGACAGTGATGGGCACGACGCCGGTAGTCAGAGAGGGAGACTCCGGGATAATCCCTAATGATGGTATTCCATGTTCCGAAGGCAGTGCTGCCCCTGGTGGCTCTGCGTGCTGTCTCAGGGCACGAGACGGGCCTCCCCGCTCTGGGTGCCGAGAAGCCGCCGTGTCGCGCCGGCTCGGGCGCCCTCGGGTTAGCGTGCTGTACCCGCAGCGCATAGCTATTGTGGCCTTTGTTGTACAGGAAGCTGGATTCGTGGTAGCTAGTGAATGCAGGTGAATCCCTTTCGCCGTGGGCCGCGGGAAGCCGGCCTCCACCCTTTCCGCGGCCTAAGTGTGGCCGGGGCGAGCCGGCCGCGTCGAGTTCCGCTCCTCCAGTTTCTGTCCCACCAGGTGCACAGTGAACTCGCGCCTTGTCATATCGCGCGCGAGGGAAAAACATCCCGGATTCGAAGGCCATACGTCGTGATGTGGGACCATCGCTTGCAAGAGGCTTCAGGCCGGTGAAGCTGGATCGTCGAGAGTTCTTGTGGTTGGCGGGAATGGGGGCTCTCGGCGGGTCCGTGATTGGGCTGGGTTTTGCAGAGCCGGACAGAGATGGAGAGAAAGGAGGACGCGAGATGGCATTCGAGCTGCCGCCCCTGCCGTATGCGTATGGTGCCCTGGAGCCGCACTACGACGAGGAGACGGTGCGCCTGCACCACGACAAACACCACGCGGGATATGTGAAGGGACTGAATGCGGCCCAGGAGCAAGTCGCGGCGATGGCGAAGTCGGGAGACTTCGCGGGCGCCAAGGCGGCTGCCAAGGCGATGGCCTTCCACGGGTCGGGGCACATGCTGCACTCGATCTTCTGGACTAATATGAAGCCCGGGGGAGGCGGGGAGCCGAGCGAAGAGCTGGCGGACGCGATAAAGAGTCAGTTTGGCAGCTTCGAGGCGTTCAAGGGTCTGTTCCTGGCGACGAGCAATGCGGTGGAGGGGTCGGGCTGGGGGATACTGGCTCTATGTCCCGTGACCCACATGCTCGCCGTTCTCCAGGCCGAAAAGCACGAGAACCTAGCGGCGTGGGGCCTGGCGCCGATCCTGGCACTGGATGTCTGGGAGCACGCGTACTACTTGAGGTACCAGAACAAGCGGCCGGACTGGACGCAGGCGTTCATGGATCACCTTGTTAACTGGGAGGATGTGGCGAAGCGGATGGCCGACGCGAAAAGGTAACTGGCGATGAGGCTAAGTGGATGAAAGCGGGGAGGGCGCTGAAGGCGCCCTCCCGTTTTTTTTCGGCCCGCCGCCGGCGCGCGTCCAGCAGCACGCCCGGGGCTCGGCATGGGGAGGAGCTTCACGCCTGTGATCTCAGAGCGGCCCGGACGCGTCCGGGAGAGAGGGGAAGTTCGCGAATCCGCTCTCCCGTGGCGTCGAATATGGCATTCGCTATCGCGGCGGCGATGGGGAAGATGGCCGGAGTGCCGCCAGCACGCGGGGGCTGTTCCGGGTTGGGGATGAGGACGGTGTCGAGGGCGGGGGCGTCGCGGATGGTCGGGATAGGATAGGAGGCGAAGGTGTCAGTCAAGATGCGGCCCTGCTCGTATCGGACCGCCTCGCGCAGAGCGAAGCCAAGGCCCATTATCACGGCTCCCTCAATCTGATTTCGAAGGCCGTCCGGATTTATGATGAGGCCGGTCTCATACGCGGTCAAGACGCGACGGACTCTGACTTCTCCGGTGAAGCGAGCGACTTCAACCTCGGCGATCTGCGCGACGGAGGTTCCGGAATCGGTGGCACAGGCGAAACCTATCCCGAGGCCCGTGGGCGCAGGGCGCCGCTGCCAGCGGTAGCTCTCGGCTGCGGCGCGAACGACACTCGCCAGGCGGGAGTCCGGAGCGAGATGGCGCAGACGGAACTCGACAGGGTCTTGGCCCAACTCGCTGGCCACATGGTCGAGATGAACTTCGCGGGCGAGCGTGTTGGCCGAACCGCCGTTGCCTCGCCAATGGCCCTGGCGCAGGGGCGAGTCACAATCATAGGAGTTGACTCTCTGGTTGGGGAAGGCATAAGGGGAGGCTGCCCCGCGGGAGCCGCAGTTGAAGGCATCGGAGACCCAGGCCGTGATATTTCCGGCCTCGCTGACGCCGCACTGCACGTCGATCAGGGCGGCGGGCCGAAAGTAGTTCCAGGCGAGTTCCTCCTCGCGGGTGTGCGTCACCATGACTGGGCGTCCGGTGGCGCGCGCCAGGCGGGCCGCGGCAATGGAAAGGTCGGCTTCGTCTTTGCCGCCGAAGGCCCCGCCGACCGAGGTGGTGATGACGCGGACTCGGTCGGGGGAGAGTCTCAGGGCGCGGGCTACTGCGTCACGGTGGGCGAAAGGACGCTGGGTGCCGACGTAGATGGTGACTCTGTCACCGTCCTGTGCGGCGGCGGCTCCGTGGGGCTCGATCGGCGCGTGGGCGACGAAAGCGGTGCGATAGCATGCGCTGAACCCGTACTGCGCGTGGGCGAGAGCGGTCTCGACGTCTCCTTCTTCTGTGACCGACTGCGCGAGCTTTGCGGTCGTCCTGAGATCCTCGTAGAGGGAGGCGAAGTCGGGATGTTCGGACTCCTCCCAGGTTGCTCGGACGTGGCGAAGAGCTTTCTCCGCCAGGTCGGGCCGGATGGCGACAACGGCGATGAAGTCGCGCTGCTCGACCACCGCGATGACGCCCGGCTGCTCGGCTGCTGCGCGAGCGTTGGCGTTGATGAGCTGCGCGCCGAGACAGGGGGGATGAAGCAGCTTCGCGTAGACCATCCTGGGCAGGCGCACATCTGCGACAAAGCGGGCGCTACCTGTGACGACTGAGGGGCCGTCGACGCTTGGGATCGAGTTCCCGACGAGGCGGTAGCTCTCCGCGGGCTTGGGTGAGGGAGGTTCCTTCAGCGCGCGTACCAGGCGACGCCCGCGGGTCAGCTCGCCGATGGGCGTCGCGGTTGTGGGATCGTCGGCGAGAAAGGCCTGGCCGTCCCGGATCCGGACCGCGTGCGGGTCCACCCGCCATACTTCGGTTGCCAGCTCAACGAGGATCGCGCGCGCCTGGGCCGCGGCGGCGCGGAGGCGAAGTCCGATAGTGGCGATGGTGGAACCGGGCGCGAGATCGGCAGGCACACGGTCTGTATCGCCCATGATCATGTCGAGAGAGGAGACGGGAACGGAGAGTTCCTCGGCGACCATCTGAGCCAGGGAGGTGCGCACTCCCTGGCCGACCTCGGGGGTGGGCGTGAAGACTGTGACGCGGCTGTCGGGTGCGATATGGAGCCAGGCGTCGAGGTCATCGGAGACGGCAGAGGCAGCGCCCTGCCCCTGTCCTTCGGCTTCGACACCGAGAGCAAAGACCACGATGACGCCGGTGGTGAGCCGGAGGAACTCTCGCCGGGTCATGCTCCCGGGGATTGGAAGGTCTGTGTTTCCTCGATCACGGAAGTCGGAGGACAAGGTTGGTTCCTCACTCGCGCATACGTGCGGCGGCGAGCTGGACTGCGCGAATGATGCGAGGATAGGAGCCGCAACGGCAGAGGTGGCCGGCCAGGCCTTCGCGGATTTCGAGTTCAGTGGGGTTTGAGGTGGTCTTGAGCAGAGCGATCACGCCCATGATGAAGCCCGGCGTGCAGTAGCCGCACTGAAAGGCCTGAGCGTCGAGGAAGGCCTGCTGCACGGGATGGAGGCCGCCGGAGGGGGCCAGTCCCTCGATTGTGGTGACAGAGCGCCCGTGGGCGAGAGCGAGGGGAAGAGTGCAGGATCTAACGGCTTGGTCGTCCACGAGCACGGTGCAGGCCCCACAGTGGCCCTTTCCGCAGCCGTACTTAGCGCCGGTGAGGGCCAGGTCGTCTCGGAGCACGCTCAGCAGGCTTCGAGAACCTGGTGTGTGCAAGCGGCGCTCGATTCCATTTACGCGGATGAGGTAGGCGCCGGTGGGTTCCGCCACGGTCTCCTCGCTTCTGGACGGTTTCTTCCTGGTGGAAGGGCCGTTCTCCTTCGAGGCGGAGAGGGAACACAGGGGGCGCGGAGGCGCGTGGTGAATTGGATTGAATGATTGGGGGTGAGATGGCGAGGTGAGAGGAGAAGGGCGCGCCGATCTGATCGGTCATCTTTCGGAACTGCGCGCGCGCCTGATACGCGCGCTGGTATATCTCGTCATCGGCATGACGGCGGTGTGGTTCTTCCTCGACCCGCTGTATCGCTTTCTGGTGGGACCGATCCGCAAGCCGCTGGAGAAGATGGGCGGCGAGATGATGGTGTACGAGCTGCTGGAGCCCCTGATGGTGAGGTTGAGCATTGCGCTTGTGGGAGGGCTCATACTGGCGCTGCCGTTGGTCTTCTACGAGGTGTGGGCTTTCGTTGCGCCGGGGCTGACGAGCGGCGAGCGACGGGCGGCTCGCCCGCTGGTGCCGGTCTCCGGGCTGCTCTTCCTGATGGGAGTGGCGATGGGGTACCTGATGACGGGAAGTGCGGTGCAGGCCCTATTGAGGTTCAATCTGCCCGAGACCGAGATACGACTCAGCCTCAACCGCACGGTGCTGCTGCTGGTGAAGTTCTATCTCGCCTTCGGGCTGGGGTTTCAGCTTCCGATTGTGATCGTGCTGCTGGCCAAGATCGGCATCGTTGACTCTCACATGTTGACCAGGAGGTGGCGGGAGGCGGTGATCGTGATCTTCGTGGCCGCGGCGATCATAACTCCGACTTGGGACCCCATCACGCTGACGCTTTGCGCGTTGCCGATGGTGGTGCTGTACACGGGGACGATTGGGGTCGTGAAGGTGATGGAGCGGAGGGCCCGCAAGGCCACGGAGAGAGAGGACACTTTAGCCGGGTAGCGAGGCGCGTGCGGCGGGTGTGTGGAGGCCGGAGTCTCGTCTCCGCGGGCGAGAAGCGTGCCCGGATCGGCCGCGGAGTCAGTCCTCGACCGCGACCTCTCGGTGAACCGCGGTTTCGACATGGTTCTCGATGCGGTTCCTGACGGCG
>CP070816.1:653220-661472 GCA_020344235.1 Armatimonadota bacterium | reverse complement strand
TCGCCGGTGCCTGCTATGAGTTCGCCAATTGGTCCGGTGACCTGACCGGCACCACCAATCCCACGACCATTACCATGGACAGTGCGAAGTCCGTCACCGCCAACTTCGCCCTCATCGAGTACACTCTCAGCCTGACTGGCGTCGGCGAGGGCTCCGTGGTTGTCGACGGTTCGCCCGAGTCTCTGCCCTGGTCCGGGTCGGTCGCGTGCAGCAGCACAGTGAGTCTGCAGGCAGTTCCCGACTTCTGCTATCAGTTCACCGGCTGGTCGGGCGATCTATCCGGCTTGGCCAACCCGACGACGATCACGATGGATGGGGCGAAGGCGGTCACGATCAACTTCACTCTGATCGAATACAATCTCACCTTGACGGGTGCGGGCGATGGATCCGTGCTCGTCAACGGCGCCCCTCAGTCCCTTCCGTGGTCTGGTGCATTCGTATGCGACAGCGCGGTCACGCTTCAGGCCGTTCCTGGCTCAGGCTACGAATTCAGCGGATGGGCGGGAGACCTCTCCGGTTCAGTGAACCCGACTAGCATCACCATGGATGGGGCCAAAGCGGTCACACTCAACTTCGCTCAGATCGAATATGCCCTTGCCATATCGGGCATGGGCGGATCGGTGATTGTGGACGGCGTCGCGCGCATGCTGCCTTGGACTGGCAACTTCATTTGCGGCAGCACGGTGACGCTCGCGGCGGTCGCCGACTCGGGTAAGGAGTTCTCCGGCTGGTCGGGCGACCTTACGGGGAGCACCAACCCGACCACCATCACGATGGACGGTGAGAAGGCGGTGACTGCCCAGTTCTCCCTCGTCCAGCACACGGTGGCGCTGTCGGGCACCGGATCCGGGTCAGTTCTCGTCAACGGGGTCGCCAAGCAGCTCCCGTATTCGGGCGCATACGATCACGGCACCGCGCTCAACCTAGAGGCGGTACCCGCTGAATCGTGGAGATTCAGACGCTGGGGTGGAGATGTAGCCCTGGAGCAGAATCCCATTGACGTCGTCGTGGAAAGCGACATGGCCCTCACAGCAGAATTCGGCATCGCCTTCAGCGACGTGCCCGAAGACTATTGGGCCGGCGACGCGATCGACGCGCTGACGGATGCGGGTCTTGTAAAAGGATACCCGGACGGTCAGTATCGGCCTGAAGCTCCGGTCGATCGAGGGGCCATGGCAGTGTACATCTCTCGCGCGCTAGCCGGCGGTGACGATCAGGTGTCGGCGGGCCCCGAAGAGCCCACATTCCCCGACACTACCGCTGATCACTGGGCCTTCAAGCATGTCGAGTATGCCTACAGGAACGCCATTGTCGGCGGCTACAACGATGGGAACTACCACCCTGAATGGCAAGTTACCCGAGGTCAGATGGCCGTATTCATCGCACGCTCGGTGGTTCGCCCAACCGGAGAGGCCGGACTGGAGAGCTATACTCCGCCAGCGGAAACATCCTTTAGCGATGTCTCTCTGGGCTACTGGTGCTTCAAGCACATTGCGTACCTGGTGGAGCATGCCATCGTATCAGGCTACCCTGACGGCTTCTACCGGCCCACGCAGGTCGTCACGCGTGCTCAGATGGCCGTGTACATCACACGCGCATTCGACATTGGACCGTAGGATGAGCAGAGCAGGCTCAACGGCGAAATAGGGAATCGCGGGCCCACCTCCGGGCCCGCGATTCACACTTCTACTCCTCGAGCAGGAGCCTCTCTCCCGCCCAGCCCCACCATGCCGCCTACTTCGGCTCGACCATGAGCCGAATGGCGGTGCGTTCCTGGCCGTCAACTGTGATATCGGCGAACGCGGGGCGGCAGACCAAGTCAACGCCACTGGGGGCCATGAATCCCCTGGCGATAGCGACCGCCTTCACCGCCTGGTTGAGCGCCCCCGCCCCAATAGTTTGAAGCTCCGCTGCGCCCTTTTCCCTGATCACTCCCGCCAGCGCGCCCGCGACTGCGTTCGGATTCGACTTCGTCGAGACCCGTAGGATCTCCATGGTCGAAGCCCTCCTGCGACTGTTCTTTCAACACTACCTGCTTAGCTCACTGGAAGCCAGGTCCTCGCCTCGGCCTGGCGATCACGATTCTGCTGGAATGGATTCTATCACACGCATGATGGAGCGTGCAGTTCCTGTCTCCGCATCAATATTCACGACCACTGCGTTCAGGCGCACGGGCCCCTTGCCCACCTCGAAACGGCTCGGCATGCCGCTCAGAAAGCGCTCGATGACCGGCTCGGGAGCCACCCCGAGAATGGACTCCACCGGCCCAGTCATCCCCACATCCGTAATGTACGCGGTGCCTCCTGCCAGCGTAGTTTCGTCCGCCGTCTGCACATGGGTGTGGGTGCCGATCACCGCGCTCACCCGCCCGTCCAGATACCGCCCCATGGCTATCTTCTCGCTCGTGGCTTCTGCGTGCACATCTACCACGATCACCCTGGTCTTTCCACGAAGCTCCTGGATTTCCCTGTCCGCCGCGCGGAACGGGCAATCGAGAGGTTCCATGAACACTCGTCCGACTAGGCACAGCACCCCGACAGCGCCGCTCTGAGCAGTCACGAACACCTCGCTCCCGCGCCCAGGCGCGCCTGGTGGGAAGTTGGCCGGCCGCAGCACCCGCCGCTCCCTCTCGATAAAACCGGCCAGCTCCCGATGCCGCCAGACGTGGTTTCCACTCGTCAGCACGTCCACGCCGGCATCCAGCAGCTCCTCCGCGGTGCTGGCAGTGAGGCCCATACCTCCCGCCGCATTCTCCGCGTTGGCAACCGTGAAATCAATCTCGTGGCGGTTGACCAGCTCTCCCAGGCAGGCCCGCACGGCCCCCCGCCCCGGCCGGCCCACCACATCGCCCACGAACAGCAGATTCAAGTGACTTCCCTCTTCTTTCGGCCTACTTGGCGTACTCCACCGCGCGCGTCTCCCTGATGACGGTCACCCTGATCTGACCCGGGTACTCGAGGTCGGACTCCTCGATCTTGTCCGCAACCTCCTTCGCCAGCGCAGCCGCCATCGCGTCGTCCACCTCGTTGGGCTTGACCAGAATCCGCACCTCTCGCCCCGCCTGGATGGCGAAGCAGCGCTCCACCCCATCGCAGGCCTGCGCGATCTCCTCCAGCCGGTCCAGTCGCTTGATGTAGCTTTCCAGCGTCTCCCGCCGCGCGCCGGGCCGGGCCGCCGAGATGCCGTCCGCCGAGTAAACCAGCACCGCCTCGATGGAGCGGAACGGTTCATCCTCGTGATGCGCCGCGATGGCGTGCACCACCTCCGCGCTCTCTCGGTGGCGCCGGGCCAGCTCGACCCCGATCGCAGTGTGCGTCCCCTCCACCTCGTAGTCCACGGCCTTGCCGATATCGTGGAGCAGGCCCGCCCGTCGTGCAACCGCCTCATTCGCCTCCAATTCGGCCGCCATCACGCCGGCGATGTTCGCCACCTCGATCGAATGGTCCAGCGCGTTCTGGCCCAGGCTCGTGCGGAACTTCATCTTTCCAAGCAGGCGCACCAGCGCGGGATGCAGGCCGGTGACGCCGGTCTCGAAGGTGGCGTGATCTCCCGCCTGCTGGATGCGCTCATCCATCTGCGCCTGCGCCTTCTTCACCGCGTCCTCAATCCGGCCCGGGTGGATGCGGCCGTCGCTGATCAGCGCTTCCAGGGCGATCCGGGCAGTCTCGCGCCGAATGGGGTCGAACGCCGATATCACCACCGCCTCCGGCGTGTCATCAATGATGAGGTCCACGCCCGTCAACTGCTCGAAGGCGCGAATATTGCGCCCCTCCCGGCCGATGATCCGGCCCTTCATCTCGTCAGAGGGAAGCGCCACCGCAGCAACCGTGGTCTCGGCCACCTGGTCCACCGCGCACCTCTGAATCGCCAGGGTAATCACCTCGCGTGCTTTGCGGTCCGCCTCCCGCTTGGTCTCCTCTTCGATCTGTTCGAGCAGCATGGCCGCTTCGTGGCGCGCCTCCTTCTCTGCCTCTGCCAGCACCACCCGGCGCGCCTCTTCCATCGTCAGCGCGGCGACCGATTCAAGCTCCTGTCGCCACATCGCGCGCTCTCTCTGCGCCATATCCCGCAGCCGCGTCAGATCCGCCTCCTTGTCCTGCACCGCACGGTCTCGCTTCTCCAGCGCCTCCGTCCGCCGCTCCAGATTCTCCTCTCGCTGGTTTAGCCTTCGCTCTGTGCGTTGCAGTTCTTGCCGCCGCTCGCGATTCTCTCGCTCGACCTCCTTCCGGAGCTGATGAGCCTCCTCCTTAGCTTCAACCGCGATCTCTTTCCGTCGCGCTTGCAGTTCCTTCCGGGTCTCCTCGACCTCTCTTTCCGCCTCCGTGACCTCCCGCATGCGGCGCCAGTACCGCGGCACTAGCAAGAAGTAGTACCCGACGAACAGCAGGATCACTCCGCCGAAGAATCCAACCAGTATGAACCGTAGTTGGTCAGACAACCCTCACTCACTCCCTTCCTGTAACGCGGTCCCTCCCGGAACTGCAACTCGGGCCCTGTTGCCTATCACCCGGCCGTGCGTTTCGGCCGTGCGTCCGATCGGACCGCGATAGTGTTTTCCATCCCGACATGCTGTGCCAGGCCGCCCCGGCGCGGGCCCGTCATCGCTTCTCCGGGCGCGGCGATGGCTACAGCGGCCAGTCGTTTATGAGTGCTCTGCTTCCTCCGGAATGCGTCGCAGCACAGTATCCACTGTTGTATGTTCGAATCCCCTCCCGAGCAGTAGCCTTTGCAGCCGCGCCCGCGCCTTTCCCTCTACCCCTTGCCCCCGCAGCCGGCCTTGCACCACTGCCATCGCCTGGCGCAGCTCCGTCTCATCGTCAATTCCTTCATCCACCACTCGCGCAATGATCTCGTTCGAGATTCCCTTCCGTCGAAGCTCCCATCTAAGCTTGCGCCGCCCCGCCCCTCCCGCGGCCTGCCGCCCGGCCACCCAGGAGCGCGCGAATTCCTCGTCATCCACCAGCTTCGCCTCCCCCAGGTCCGACAGCACCGATGCGATGACCTCATCGGCAAAGCCGGCGCTCTTCAGACGCTCGCGCAGCTCCCCGGCCGAGCGCGCCCGCAGCCCGAGCAGCCGCAGACATCTCTCGCGCGCAGCATCCTCTCCCTCGGGCAGACTAGCCCTGGTCTTCCTTCTTCTCATCGTCCTCGGCCTTCGCTGGCTTACCTGCAAGGCCCGCGCGCTGCCGCACCTCGGCCTCGATCTCATCTGCAACGTCCGCGTTCTCCTCCAGGAAACTTCGCGCGTTCTCCCGGCCCTGGCCCAGGCGGGTATCGCCATAGCTCAGAAAAGCGCCCGACTTCGATATCACTTCCAGCTCCAGACCCTTGTCGAGCAGATTCCCCGCGCGCGAAATCCCGCGGCCGTACATGATGTCGAATTCCGCCCGTCGGAACGGTGGGGCCACACTGTTCTTCGTCAGCCTGGCGCGGCTCCGCCCGCCGATGATCTCCGTTCCTCTCTTCAGAGATTCCACTCGCCGCAGCTCGATTCTCACCGACGACCAGAATTTCAGCGCCCGCCCGCCTGGCGTCACCTCCGGGTTCCCGAACATCACTCCGATCTTCTCTCGAATCTGATTCAGAAAGACACCGGCGGTGTTCGATTGCCGGATCGAATGGGCCACCTTGCGCAGCGCCTTCGACATCAGCCGCGCCTGCAAGCCCACGTGCGAGTCCCCCATCTCCCCCTCCAGCTCCGCCCGCGGCACCAGCGCCGCCACCGAGTCCACCACGAAGATGTCGAGCCCCCCGCTTCGCACCAGGATGTCGGCGATGTCCAGCGCCTGCTCGCCGGTCTGCGGCTGCGAGATCAGCAGCCCATCCAGGTCCACCCCCACAACCTGCGCGTAGGAAGGGTCCATCCGCTGCTCGGCGTCAATGTACGCCGCCGTCCCTCCCTCTCGCTGCGCCTCCGCGATCAGATGGTAGGCGAGCGTGGTCTTCCCAGAGCCCTCATTGCCGTAGATCTCCGTGATCAGACCTCTCGGCACACCGCCCACACCCAGCGCGATGTCGAGGGCGAGGGCGCCGGTCGGGATCACGTCAACCGCGAGCCGCTCAGACGACCCCAGCCGCATGATCGCGCCCTTCCCATGTTGGCGCTCGATCTGCGTCATGGCCAGATCAATCGCCGTCCCCTTCTCCTCCTTCTTCTTGCTTGGCATCTACCTCTCCCTCCGGCCCAGCGGCACTTCCTCCAGTATCCGGTATACCGCGCCCGCGCGCGTCAAGTCGCTCCTCATCAGCAGCGCGCGCTCCACACGGGTCTCTCCCAGGTCTCTCTCCCCCTGCTCCGCCAACGCCTCCGCCAGCGCCGCGTTCGGCCCCGGTCGCCGAACCCGACCCAACGTGAGATGCGCCCGGAACGGCCGCCGCTCTCGCTCGAACCCGTGCTTCTCGCACGCCTCCTCCACTCTCGCCGCCAGTTCGGCCAGCTCATCCGCCCCCTCCGTGATTCCAGCCCACACCACCCGGGGCCGGCTCGCGTTCGGAAACGCCCCGACCCCGCGAAATCGCATCGTGAACGGCTCGCTTCCATCCAGCGCCGCCGCCGTCGAGCGCCACACGTCGGTCAGGCGCTCCTGCTCGATGTTCCCCAGGAACTTCAGAGTGATATGGAAGTTGTCCGGGTCCACCCACTTCACACTCGCGTCCGTCGCCCGCAGCCGCTGCTGGGCCGCGCGGATCTTTTCCGCCGACTCCGGCGGCACCTCGACCGCTATGAAGCTGCGAATACGCTCGCTCACCTCGCGACCTCGGCCGGCGCGCGGCTCTTCAGCGCCCGGTAAAGCACATACAGCGCCGCCTGCGCGGCCCGCTCCTTTACCATCGCGCGGTTTCCCCGCAGCCGATACTCCTCCCCGGCCGTTTCGCCCGCCCCCGCCAGACCGACATACGTGAGCCCCACCGGCTTCGCCGCCGTGCCACCCGTCGGGCCCGCGATCCCCGTCACCGACAGCCCCAGGTCGGCCCCACACGCCTCCCTCGCCCCCTCCGCCATCGCCCGCGCCGTCTCCGCGCTCACCGCCCCGTGCCTCTGTATCATCTCCTCCGGCACCCTCAGCAGCGCGACCTTGGCCTCGTTGCTGTACGTAACCAGCGAGCCCAGGAAGTACTCCGAGCTTCCCGGCACATTCGTCAGCCGGTGCCCGATCAGCCCCCCGGTGCACGATTCCGCCGCCGCCAGCGTCAGCCGCCCTGCTCGCAGCAGCCGCCCCAGCACCACCTCCAGCGTCTCCTCATCGGCCCCGTAGACGTGATCCCCCAGACGCCGGCGGATTTCCGATTCCACCGGAGCAATCAGCTCCTCGGCACCTGCGCGGTCCGCGGCGCGCGCCGCGATCCGCAGATGCACCTCCTGCATCTTCGCAAGCGGCGCGATCGTGGGGTTCGTCTGCGCTCGGATCAGATCCGCGATCTCGGCCTCCGCCTGAGATTCCCCCATCCCGGCCAGGCGGAGCACGCGCGAGACGATCACTGCCGATCCTTCAGGGGCTGCGCGGCGGACGAGATAGGGGAGGACCGTCTGCTCGGCCATCGCCTTCATCTCTGTGGGCACGCCCGGAAGCGCGATGACCGTCTTGGAGTCACACGTGAGGATGAGCCCGGGGGCCGTGCCGACCGGGTTGGGGACCACCTCGGCCCCCCTGGGCACCCGAGCTTGCTTCAGAAGCTTATCGAGCAGTCCCCGCCCGTGCTGCCGGGCGAGGCTCGCCTGCCTGGCGAAGCTCGCCTTCCTGGCGAACGATCGGATTCTCTCCGCGGTCGCCTCGTCCTCGACGAGGTCAACCCCTGCTACCTGCGCAATGGCCGCCGCGGTAACATCATCTTCCGTGGGCCCCAGTCCTCCGGTGGCGAGCACCACATCTGCCCGCGCCAGGCTGATTCGCAGTGCGGCGACCAGTCGTTCGGTATTGTCCCCGACCGTCGTCTTGTGATAGACGCTGATCCCCAGCTCAGATAGCTTCTCTGCCAGATAAGCGGCATTGGTATCGACAATCTCTCCCAGGAGCAGCTCGGTACCAACCGATAGCAGCTCTGCTTGCATCCGCTCCTCCGGTACTCCTCGGTTCTCCAAAGCCCGGAGGGAGCCCACGTTGTGAGTGGCACATTATACACCCTCCCCCGCGCCGGCGCAACCCCACCCCCCCCCCCCCAATGCCCCCCGTTTGGCCGGCCAAAGCCAGCCGGCCGAAAACCCCCCGCCCCGGGCCGTTGGGACAAAACCCAATGCCCCCCCCGCGCGCCCG
>CP070816.1:648464-653120 GCA_020344235.1 Armatimonadota bacterium | reverse complement strand
GCCGCTTCTGCGGCAGTGCCATTGCGTGGCGTTATTTTGCGGTGGAGCTCATTACCGGCCTGGTCTTCCTGGGCGTTTGGAGGGCGTGCGGCCCGGGACCACAGGTAGTGCCAGGCTGGGTTTTCGCGTCTGTTGTGATAGCGGTTGTGTTCACGGACTTGGACCATATGATCATACCGGACAAGCTGGTGGTGGCGGGGCTGGCGGCGGCGCTGCTGAGTGAGGGGCTGCTGGTGGCCGGAGGGCATGCGCGCCCGCTGTCCGTTCCCGTGCCGGGCACGGCGCTGGCGCTGCCCCGGTTCGCGGCCGGTGGGCTGGTGGGGCTGGCGGTGTTCGCGTTCATTCGGGGATTCAGCCAAGTGCTCTTTCGGCGGGAGGGCATGGGGCTGGGAGACGTGAAGCTGGCGGGCGCCATTGGGGCGATGTTGGGTCCGGCGCTGGCGCTGGTTAGCTTCGGGCTGGCGATTGCGGCCGGGGCGGTGTTGGGGGTGCTGCTGCTGGTGGTGCGGCTGCGCCGCCGTATGGAGTACCTGCCATTCGGGCCGTTCCTGGCGGCTGCCGCCCTGGTGGCATTGCTGGCCCCCGGCCGGCTGATGGGGGCGGCGGAGGGCATCTACTTTCGCTGGCTGGGGATGCTCACGCCTTGAGAGCGGTTTGGGGGGTGGTGGACATCGGGTATGAGAATAGTGCCTGGCGAAGCGCCAGGGGGGGCGGCTGCTGTTGGTGCGGCACGAGTTGATGTGAAAGGTGAAAGGATGAAGCATCACCGCGCCCGGCGGACGGGGTTCACTCTGGTCGAGCTGCTGGTGGTGATTGCCATCATCACCGTGCTCATCGCCATCGCGCTGCCGGTCTATACACGCGCGCGCGAGAAAGCGCGCCAGAGCGCATGCATGGCGAATATGCATCAGTTGGCCGTAAGCGTGCGCATGTATGCTCTTGATTTCGGCGGCTTCCCCGGCCCCTATGATCCGGCCACGGGGCAGGGGGGTTTGAACGCTCTCTATCCCACCCACCTCGACAACCGGGCGGCGTTGATTTGCCCCGACGACCGGATCGTCAGTAATGAGGATTACATCAATCAGAAGGTCATGGTGAACGGCACGGAGATCTCGTATGCCACGCTCCTCGAGCGCGCCGGCACGATGTACAAATGGGAAGACCCCGGCTATTTCGTCGAGTGGTACTCGAGCTACAATACGCTGTACAACTGGATCGGATACGTGCGCGAGGAGCGCGAGGATGGGTACAGCCTGTGCGACTACGGCAACCAGAACCTATACCCCGGAGATAACCTGGCCTTCTGGTACGCCTGGCACCTGTGGGATCCCACTGAGGAGCTGGGCGTGTGGGACGGCAACCCGGACGTCTACGACGAACTGAACAAGGATTTGGCGTACTGTCTGGCACAGCAGGTGTACTGGCACTACTATGATGACGAAAGGTATGCGAGCACACAGCCGACCCGCCTGGTGGACAACCTGCGCCGCCCGCTGTGGGATCCCGCGAATCCTGCCTACATGCTCTATGGCATGCCAAGCGCGGCCTTCCCCGGGCTGATCAATCGTAATGCTCCCGATAACACTATCATTACCCGCTGCATACACCACCGGCCCTATACGGTCGTGCGCGTTCCGGTCCCACGGACGGAGCCGCCCAGCGCGGGGCGGGGTGGCAGGCGTGGGCCGCCAGCCTACACGACAGAGATCGTGGAGGATAAAGAATCGGCCCGCGACATAGTGCTGAGACTGGACGGGAGCTGCAAGTTGGTTCCTGGACTAAGCTACAACTGGGCCGTCCAGCCGCGCCAGACCCAGTGAGTCGCTCCGCGCGGCCTGGAGCGCGGAAGTGGCGTTCCCTCTGCCGCGAGAGCGGCATTCCGGACGCAGAGGTCGGAGCGCGAGCGATTTGAGAGCATGACAGAATCGAAATGCGAGCCAATCTGGAACATGGGTTCGACTGTGCGCCGGCGGCGCGGGTGTCCCGCCGGCTTCACGCTGGTCGAGATGCTGGTGGTGGTCGCGATACTTATCGCGCTGATGGCGATCATCGTGCCCAGCTACCAGGTGTTGGCGGCGCAGAACCGGCGGGCCACATGCGCCGCGAACCTGAAGGCGATCGGGCAGGCGCTGGCGCTGTTCCGAGAGGACTACCAGTGCTTCCCGCCGGATGCGACTGAGTTCCTGGTCATGCCGTCTAACCCGGATGATCCGGAGCAGAACCCCGGCGACCCTGTCACCGCGATGTACAATTCAGCAGGCTATCCCGTGGAAACGGGGGTGCGCGGGCTGGGGCTCTACACGCTCTACTATCTGGGCGCGTACTCGGCGGTGCTGCCGCCGTATAGCGTGGAACCGCGCATCGGCAATGATCTGCGAACGCAACTCTCGGCCGAGAGGCAGGGGCTGAACGGGTTGCTCTGGTTCCGTGGTGCTGGCTATATAGACGAGCTTTCCACTTTCCACTGCCCGGCCAACGATACCGAGTTGAATGAGGGCGGTCTGGGGATTCGGGGCCAGCTTCCCTACCTGGGGGGCTGGAACAATTATGATATGTACTACCGGCGGAACTTCTGGAACCCGGGCACTCGTCTGCTCCCGCCCAGGTACCAGGATGACAGCGGCCAGGACGTATACGACAGCCGACACTTGATGCAGGCATATCCACCGGCGGACACGGTGGTCACGTGGTGTCCCTATCACCGGAAGTCCAGCGTGCCGGCCTTCCCGGGTGTGGCGGCGACCCCGGTGGCCGGGGACCAGGATATCGTTCTGTTCGCGGACGGGAGCGTGCGCCGGATGACCACCCAGGCGTCGAACAAGATGTACGAGGAGCCGACCCCAGGGGCCGGGTGGCCGCAGGGACCGATACTGTAGCTGCGGTAGGAAGATGGGACGGCGCTGACGGGAGCGTCGGGTAGAGGAGCGTCCGTGCCGAGAGCAAAGACAGCCGGCGCTCGCGCGGTGGCAGGCGCGCGCGGTTTCACGTTGGTCGAGCTGCTGGTGGCCCTGGTGGTGCTGCTGATCGGCATCTACGCGATGCTGCGCATCTTCCCCCGGGGCTTCTCCGCGATCGAGGTGAGCCGCCAGAGGACGACCGCGGCCCAAATCGCGGAATTGGAGCTGGAGCGCTGGCGGTTGCAGCCCGAGTCGCTGCCGGACGCCATCGTCGCAACCGACTATGAGGGGAAGCTGGTAGAAGCCACTCTTGTAAACAACGCGGAGACGCTGAAGAGCCTCCTCGTGTACGGCGAGATGGCGGCGAAGATACCGGGCAGCACGGACTACCGGGCGCTGGAATTGCCGAAGCCGGAGGTGAATGTCGGTAACCTCGATTTCTTCGCGCGGCCATTCATATATAACCCGCTGGATGTAACGCCGAGCCAGTTCGATGCCGCCCTCGCGGTTTGGGAGGATGAAGGGCTGCCGCGTCCCAGCACGACGCACCCCAACTGGCAGCCGAACAGCCTATACCTGCCGCGCACGGTGAGAGGGGAGCGGATTGACATCCGGGGGCTGGGTCTGACCCGCCAGGGCATCCCGTTTCACTTGCTCTACCGGGCGCCGCTGGATGTGCTGCGCTACGAGGAGAACCCGCTCGTCCCCGGCGATTGGCTCACCGTGTATGTGGACGTGTATGACGCCGAGCCGTGGCAATACCGGCCCGACCTGAGCCCTACCAACCTGGGGGAGCGGGAGTTCTACTTCGATCCCGGCACTGGAGATCTGCACTTTGGGCCCTCTGACTCTCCCCCGGCCCAGTTCCGTGAGTTCATGGTGGACTATACTGAGCCGGTGACGAACCTGCGAGTGCTCGGGTTCACCGTGAGGGTGCCGGCGAGTTCGACGAAGGGAGATACGGCGCTTTCCACCTTGGTGGACCCCACGACGATCCAGATTCACGAGCGCCTGCATGCATTGTCGTACAGCGAATACAAGGAGTACGTCGAGGGGGAGTGGCTGTTGTGGCCCCGCAACGCGTACTACGTGGACACGAAGACCACGATCACAGGGGAGATACAATTCTCGCCCGCGCTGCAACTCGACCCTAGGGATGACGACATCAAGCTGGTGAAGGTGAACTACCGGGTCTATGACTGGGGCATTCTGGTGTTCGATGTCGAAGTGCCGCCCGGCGGGGTGACGCGGCTTCCCGTGCAGCATATCAAGGGGTCGGCCTTCAGCAACCCGCCTCGGCAGGCGCGGCCTCAGGAGATCGCTCGAAACATAAGGAAGTTCTACGACTGGAACGGCCTCGAGATAGCGCCATCGGACCCCCGCAGCACGTGGGGCTACGTGGTGGCGGTTGACCTCCAGACCGGAGACGTTCTGGTGGATCACGAGGGCGCGGAATGGCCGACCAATGCATACGAGCGTCGCAGTCGTTTCCTGGTGGACTACCGGGCCGGTCTGCTCCATTTCAACTACGATCCGTGGCAAGTCTACGAGATGATGGGCGTTGACACTCCGGACCGGAGCGGCCGCACGTATCGGATCTTCTGTCGCGCGGAGAACGACTGGGCCGTGCAGCTCATGGTGGCGGCAAGACAGTACGCGCGTTCGGCCGATCGCTGGCCGGGGCCGAGGCCGAAGGGAGCGGAGGAGGCCGCGGGCGGCTTGACCTACGCGTGGAATACCGACAAGCCGCGGCAGCTGT
>CP070816.1:639978-648364 GCA_020344235.1 Armatimonadota bacterium | reverse complement strand
GCCGGAACGCACTACTGCGCGGCCAAGAGGGCATTGCTGTCGCTGACCGAGTCAATAAACATCGAGCAGGGGAGGCACGGGATTCGTGCCTGCGCCATCAGTCCGGGGGAGGTGGATACGCCGTTCGTGGACAAGCGGCCGGAGCGGCCGAGCGAGGAGCGGCGCGCCGGCATGCTGCGGGCGGCCGACGTGGCGGAAGCGGTCTGTTATGTGGTGACGCGCCCGGCCCGGGTGGTGGTCAGTGATATCGTCATGTGGCCCGCCGCGCAGATATCGGGCGTCTCCGTTGTCTAGCAAAGTGGGCACTGTGGAGGAGCAAGTTTGCCTGTGACCGAGCCCGACCTTCGAGAATTGGAGAAGCGCGCGACCGAGGTGCGCCTGCAGATCGTGAAAGCGATGGGTCCGGGGCGGTTCCATCACTTCGGCGGTTCGCTTTCCGCGACTGACGTGCTGGTCGCGCTGTACTACCACAAGCTGCGCTACCGGGCCGACCAGCCGGACTGGCCGGAGCGAGATCGCCTGGTGCTGAGCAAGGGGCACGCGGTGCCCGCCGTGTACGTATGCCTGGCGATGTGCGGGTTCTTCCCCGTCTCGGAGCTGGCGACTTTGAAGCAGCTCGGCAGCAACCTCCAGGGCCACCCGGATATGCGCAAGACCTGCGGGTTGGAGGCCAACACGGGGTCTCTCGGAATGGGACTCTCTGTGGCGAACGGCATGGCCCTGGCGGGACGAGTGGCGGGGCTCGATTACCGCGTGTACGCGCTGCTCGGAGATGGCGAGTGCCAGGAGGGCCAGGTCTGGGAGGCGGCGATGACGTCCGCGCACTACAAGCTGGATACACTCACGGCAATTGTGGATCGAAACGAGCTGCAGGCCATGGGGCGGACGGAAGAGCAGATGAGCATCGAGCCCCTGGCGGCGAAGTGGCAGGGCTTCGGGTGGCAGACCTGGGAGATTGACGGGCACGACATGGGAGAAATATGCGACGCGCTGGAGGCGGCCGCTGAGGTCAAGGGGAGGCCGGCCGCGATCATCGCGCACACTGTGAAGGGCAAAGGGATCTCGTTTATGGAGGGGAAGCCCGGGTTCCACAACGTGATGATCAGCGAGGAGCAGTTCCGCGAGGCCGCATCCGGGCTGGAAGCCAAGATCGCGGCGCTGGGAGGCTAGGGCATGGCCGAACTGAAGGAGACACGAGATGGCTACGGCGATGCCCTGCTCCAGTTGGGGAAGGAGGAGCCGCGGATCGCAGTCGTGGACGCGGACCTATTCCACTCAACGCGGACCGATCGGTTCGCGGAAGCGTTCCCGGATCGCTTCTTCGAGATGGGGATTGCAGAGCAAGATATGGTGAGCACGGCTGTCGGGCTGTCGCTCGGTGGCCTGATTCCGTTCGCCAACTCCTTCGCGGTGTTTCTGACCGGGCGCGCGTTCGATCAGGTGCGACAGCAGGTGGCCCTGCCGGCCGCCAACGTCAAGCTCGCCGGTTCGAGCGCGGGGATAACCCAGGGGCCGGACGGCGCCACGCACCAGTCGGTGCTGGATGTATCCCTGATGCGCAGCCTGCCCAACATGTGTGTCGTGGTGCCGTCGGACCCAGAAGAAGCGCGGCTCGCAACCCGCGCGGCCGCGGAGGGAGACGGGCCGGTCTACCTGCGCCTCAGCCGGTATCCGACCCCGGTCCGGCGGGAGGCGAACCGGCCCTTCGAGATCGGGAAGGCGGAAGTCCGGCGGGCCGGCAACGATGTCACGCTGGCCGCCTGCGGGGTCATCTTGGGGCGAGCGCTGGAGGCGGCGGAGGCGCTGGGGGGCGAAGGGATATCGGCAGAGGTGCTCAACGTTCACACGGTCAAGCCTCTGGACGCGTCAGCGGTCCTGACCTCCTGTGGGAAGACCGGAGCGGTTGTGACCATCGAAGAGCACAGCATCATCGGGGGCCTGGGGAGCGCGGTCGCCGAGGTGCTGGGGGAGGACGCCGACAGTCATATCCCGCTGCGCAGGCTCGGGGTGGCGGACACCTTCGGCGAATCGGGGACCGCGGACGAACTGCTGGCAAAGCATGGGCTTACGGTTGAGGGCATCGCCGGCGCAGCCCGCGCGCTCCTGAAGACGAAGGCATAGACTCTCGGGGGCCCCATCAGGTCCAGCTTGGCTATTGCCCCTCGCCCAGGTGTCTGCGGGCCGAGTCAGTGATGCGCCGCACCTCACGCTCCAGCTCGTCCGGCAGGGGCTGAGGCTCGTGCTCGGATAGGATTCGCTCTTTCTCCTGTCGGCACCGCTCGGCCGTTGCCGTTGAGCCGCTATCCACCCAGGCGTCGTAGAACTGACGGTCGAGCAGCCGCGGAAACCACAGCTCCTCCCGGAAGTGCCGAAGGGTGTGCTCCTGGTCAATGAAAGTGCCGCCCGGGCCCACCTCCTTGACGACGTCCACCCCCAAGGTTTCGTCGTCGAAGCGCAGCCCGCGCATGATGCGCTCCACGAAGCCGATGAGTTCGTGCTGCATGAGGAGCATGTCGAGGGATGATGCCTGATCCACGCCGCAGATGCCCAGGTGACCGAAGATATCGGCTCCGGCCAGGGCGCCGCATATCAGTGTGACGCCGGTCTCCATGCCCGCCTGCGCGTCCACCGTCTTGCTATCAGTCAGGCCCACGTTGATGTAGACCGGCAGCCCGTAGTGCTTGCCCACCTGGGTCATGGCGATCGCCATCAGGGCCTGCTCGGGACCGGCGAAGATCATCTGCGTCGTCCGCATGTCGAAGGCGTGTGGTATGCCGCCGTAGCATACCGGCATGCCCGGCCGGATGAGCTGCGTAATGCAGACTCCCGCCAAGATCTCTGCGTTTTCCTGCGCGAGAGTGCCGGCGAGTGTGCCCGGCGCCGACATCCCCGTTTGCGCCATGGGGCCGATCGGCACCGGCAGGTTGAGGCGGGCGGTCTCGTAGAGAAGATCAACTCCGTTATTCGGAAACCGGAGGGGGCTGATCGGTTCGAGGAAGGGATAGATCACGGGGTACTGCCGGGCGCCTTCCTCACTTCCCGCAATCGCAGTCAGCAGTTCGACCAGAAAGCGCGAAGACGCGCGGTCGTGAAACCAGAGTCCGATGGGCTTGGTTGTGTTGCGGAGGAGCGCCGCCGCCACCTCGACCACTCTGTAGGAGGGCGGCAGCTCGTGGGGGTCGGACATAGCGCCGACGATGGTGAGATCGGGCAGGCCGTCCCCCAGCCGCGCGGCGGTGGCGACATCGGCGAGTGTGGCATAGCGCCGTTCGCCGGTATCATCGTCAATCCACAGCGCTTCGCCGGAGATGGAGTTGTAGTTGCGTTGTCCCTTGCCGAAGACGGCCTGGCGCTGCCTGTCCCTGCCGTAGATCGTGAACGACTTACCCGCCTGCTCAAGGCTGTGCTCCACCAGCGCCTGGGGTATTCTGACGAGATCCGAGTCGTCATCAACGGAGGCCCCGGCCTCGCGGAAGCGGCTGCGAATGTCAGCATGGGGGACCTGCACGCCGACTTCCTTCAGGATACGCAGCGACGCATCATGGAGCTTTGCAATCTGCGCGTCTTCCAGTACCTTCAGGTACATCTTTTCCTCTGCTGATATGCTCACTGGTTTGCGAAGTCCGTGACGCTCACCCGTGTACCCGCGTCTTTCTAGGGGATATTCCCGGAGGCATGGACTCTGACCTCCTCTGAGCCAGCCGAAACTGTCAGGCTCCGCCGCCCGTCGCCAGGGCGACTACGGTCCAGATGCCGGCATTCAGCATGTCTCCGACGATGAGGCCGATGGCGAAGGGGACGATGGTGCGGTAGAGCCGCAGGCGGCCGTCCTTGGCCCGACAGCTGCTCCGCGGCAGAGAGAGGGTGCAGCCGGCCATGCGCAGAAGTAGTGTGGAGAAATGAAGCAGCGAATCGTTGCTCTCATTGGTTCCGTTCCGTCGGCGGCGATGGTTCGCCGGCGCGCGGCGGTGGGGCTCGCGGCGGCGACCGCTTTCGCCGCGCTGACGGCCCTTGGCGCCCGCGTTCAGTTTCATCTGCCGTTCACCCCGGTTCCTGTGACGGGCCAGGTGTTCTGCGTGCTGCTGGCCGGGTGCGTGCTGGGGGCACGGCTGGGCTTCGTCAGCCAGGTCGAGTATCTGGCGGCCGGCGCGGCCGGGCTGCCGGTCTTCGCCTTCGGCGGCGGCCCCACTGCTCTGCTGGGGCCGACGGGAGGCTACCTCGTGGGGTTCCCGATCGCCGCGCTGGTGGTGGGTGCACTTCTGCGCGGCCGCCGGGGCCGCGGCGCCGGCGGAAGGATGGCTGCTTGCCTTTGCGGGGTGGCGGTCATCTACATCTTCGGGGGTGCCTGGTACGCCCTGTGGTGCGCGGCCACCGGAGCTGGCGTGGAGATAGCCGCAATCGCAGGGCAATCGGTTGTCCCGTTCATTGCCGTAGACGTGCCGAAGGCCGGCCTGGCTGCCGCTCTGGCTCCCACCTTGCGCAGCCGCCTGTCTTTCGACTGATCGTCGTCAGCTTGTTCCCGGCGCGGAAATCGAGTAGAATGCGGGGACGAGCACGGCCGCGGGAGCGACTCCACTATGAAGCAGCTACTGGCGCTGATCTTTCTAGTCCTGGGCGTCACCGCCTCGTGGGCGACCCAGCCTGCCAACGAGGAGATGAAGCCCGTCTCCGCCTCCGAGGCGGAGCGCCGGGTCGCCGAGACCAGAGACTTCCTGGGTGATCTGCTCTGGGAGCACACAGAGGTCCACTGGCACGTGGGCGAGTGGGACGAGGCAATCAACCTCTGTCGACGCGTGGTCCAGCTTGATCCGCATTTCGTAGAGGCTTACAACGGCGCGGCCTGGATGCTGTGGAGCATGGACCGGGACGACGAGGCGATTGAGCTATACCGTGAGGGCATCTCAGCCAATCCCGATCGCTACGAGATCCACCACGACTTCGGGATGTACTACCGCCACCGCCAGAAGTGGGACCAGGCCATCGCTCAGTTCCGCAAGTCGGTCGAGCGCGGGGCGCCGATGTACTTCCAGCACATGCTCCCCAATACGCTGGAGCGAGCCGGCAAGAGGGAGGAGGCGCTGGCGGAGTGGCGGGCACTCTTGAAGCGATTCCCCGAGGATCCCATTCCGAAGCGGCATATCGAAGCGCTGGGAGAACAGGTCGAAGAGGAGCAGTAGCCCCGGGGCGGCTCTGGCGTTTTGCGGTGGGGCCTGAGGGTCTGTGGGGCTACTCGGAGGACCAAGAAATGGCCCATGTTGCGATCCTGGGAGGCGGGCCAGGGGGGTATGTAGCGGCCGTGCGCGCGCGCCAGTTGGGGGCCGACGTGACACTGGTGGAGATGGACGCGCTTGGGGGCACGTGTCTCAACCGCGGCTGCATTCCAAGCAAGGCCTTACTGAGGTCGGCGGAGCTTATCCGACTTGCCCAGCACCTTGATGAATTCGGCGTGGAGGCCGAGTTCAAACACGTCAACTGGCCGCAGGTGATTCAGCGCAAGAACCAGGTCGTCAGCCACGTGGTCAAGGGCATCGAGTATCTGATGAACCAGAACGGGATACGCGTGATGGAGGGCCGCGGCCGGCTGGCGGACGCGAGGACTATCGTAGTTGACACCGGAGGCCGCGAGGAGACGATCACCGCGGACAAAGTGGTGCTGGCGACGGGATCCGTGTCCGCCCGTCTCCCACTGCCGGGGTTCGACGGGCCGGGCGTGGTGACCAGCGCCGAGCTGCTGGACATCGAGCGGATCCCCGAGAGCCTGACGATCATCGGCGGGGGCTACGTGGGGGTGGAGTTCGCTGATATCTTCAGTGCGGCCGGGTCCAAGGTCACGATCATTGAGATGTTGTCTCGAATCGTCCCGACTGAGGACGAGGAGATAGCCGCGGAGTTGGCGCGGGCCTTCCGCAGGCGGGGGATCGCGACGCACGTGAACGCGCGCGTGATGGAGATCGTGGAAAAGGACGGGAGACGCCTCGTTCGCTTCAGCAAGGACGAAAAGGAGTACGAGGTGGAGGCCGAGGTCGTGCTCTCGGCGGTGGGACGCTGGCCGAACACGGAGGACGTTGGGCTGCAGGAAGCCGGCATCGAGATGGACGGACGCAGCATCAAGGTCGGCGTCCGCATGGAGACCAGCCTGCCGGGGGTCTACGGGTGTGGGGATGCGGTCGGCGGCATAATGCTCGCGCATGTTGCATCCGCCGAAGGCAAGGTGGCCGCGGCCAACGCGCTCGGCCAGCAGATCGAGATGGCCTACTCGGCGATTCCCTCAGTCATATACACCCACCCCGAGATCGGCTCGACCGGCCTCACTGAGGCGCAGGCACAGGCGAAAGGTGTTGATGTCAAGGTGGGCAAGTTCCACTTCCGCGGCTCGGGCAAGGCGACGGCTGAGGGAGAGCGCGAGGGCCTCGTGAAGATTGTGGTGGATGCTGCATCAGGGAAGATTCTGGGCGGCCAGATCTGTGGGCCGCACGCGACCGATCTGATCCACGAGATAGTGCTGGCCGTGTCCGTGGGCGCCACGGCGCAGCAGGTGGGCGACATGGTGCACGCCCACCCGACGCTGATGGAGCCGATCATGGAGGCGGCTGAGGACGCGCTCGGGCGGGCGATCCACAAGTGAGAGGGAGAGGCAAGTAATGGAGGAGATTCTGCAACTGCTGGCCGATGACGCGCGCTTGACTCCGGCTCAAATCGCGGAGCGCACGGGCCGACCTGAGGCCGAGGTGAAAACGGCCGTCGCCAAGCTGGAGAAAGACGGCGTGATCCGCCGGTACAAGACGGTCGTCGACTGGGACAAGGCAGGCGTCGAGCACGTCTTCGGGTTCATCGAAGTCCGGGTTTCGCCCGAACGGGGCGTGGGGTTCGACTCGGTGGCCGAGCGGATCGTTGGATTCCCCGAGGTGCACTCTCTGTATCTAATGTCCGGGACCTATGACCTCCTCGTCGTGGTCCAGGGAAAGACGATGAGGGAAGTTGCCTACTTCGTCGCGGAGAGGCTGGCGCCCCTGGACCACGTGCTGAGCACGGCCACTCACTTCGTGCTGAAACGCTACAAGGTGGACGGCGACGTGATGGAGGAGCGTTCAGAGAACAAGCGCCTTCCAGTTACGCCGTAGCGGAGAAAGCCATCCATGACAGAGACCAGGTCGCGCATTGCCCGCCGCGTCGAGAGCCTGCCGCCGTCCGGGATCCGCCGCTTCTTCGAGTTGGTGGAGCAAATGCCGGAAGCGATATCGCTCGGCATTGGGGAGCCGGACTTCGTCACCCCCTGGAGGATCCGCGAGAGCGCGATCTACTCGCTGGAGCGCGGCCATACTCACTACACCCCCAACCGCGGCATCCAGGAGCTGCGGGAGAAGCTCGCCTCCTATCTGGAGAGAAGGTTTGGGGTCCTCTACGACCCCGATGAGGAGCTGCTCATCACCATTGGCGCGAGCGAAGCCATTGATGTGGCGCTGCGGGCGGTGCTGGAGCCGGAGGATGGGGTGCTGGTCCCTCAGCCGTGCTTTGTCTCCTATGCTCCCTGCGCGGTGCTCGCCGGCGGCCGCACCATTGCGGTTCCCACCTCGGTTCAGCACGAATTCCGGGTGCAAGTGACAGATCTCGACCGCGCCAACGACGGCGAGGCGCGGGCCCTGCTGATAAGCTATCCGAACAACCCGACCGGCGCGATTCTCTCGCGGGCCGATATGGAGTCGCTGGTTGGGTACGCACAAGAACACGACCTGCTCGTTATCTCGGATGAAATCTACGCAGAACTCACATACGATGGTCCCCACGTGTCGGCGGCCGCGGTGCCTGGGGGCAAAGAGCGCACGATTCTGATAGGTGGGTTCTCCAAGGCCTGGGCCATGACGGGGTGGCGGCTGGGGTTCGCGGCGGCCGACGCGGAGATCATCGAGGCCATGGCGAAGGTGCACAGCTACACGGTCATGTGTCCGCCCACAGTCGCCCAAGAGGCGGCCGTCGAGGCGCTGGAGGGATGTGACGAAGAGGTGGCTCGGATGCACCGGGAGTACAACCAGCGGCGCCGGGTCGTCGTGAAGCGCCTCAATGCCATGGGGCTCGAGTGCTTCGAGCCGCGGGGGGCATTCTATGCTTTCCCCGCCATCGCCGGCGCCGGAATGACATGCGAACAGTTCGCTGAGCGCTTGCTGCAGGAAGAGAAGGTCGCCGTCGTTCCGGGGACCGCATTCGGGGCCTGCGGGGAGGGGTTCGTGCGATGCTCGTACGCGACTTCCATGCCGCTTCTCGAAGAGGCCCTCGGCCGGATGGCTTCTTTCGTGGAGCGCGTGAGGGGCTGAGTGCGGCCGCCCGTGGAGATCGTCGTCGCCGAGAACGCCGGTTTCTGCTTCGGCGTAAAGCGCGCCCTCGAAGTGGT
>CP070816.1:630411-639878 GCA_020344235.1 Armatimonadota bacterium | reverse complement strand
GCGGGCGCGGCTCCGGGTGCCAAGAAGTTGAGCTGCAGATCCCCGACACCGGGCTGGGAGAGGGTATCGTAGCGGACCTGATCGGGGGCGACCGACAGGTCAAAGACCATGCGCGTTATCGGCGGATCGCTCGCATACTGTGCGACGCGAATGCGCTGCACTCCGGCGCGGCCGGCTGACAGCCGGGCGGCGAAACGAGGCTCCCATCGAAAGCCGCGGAACTCGAAGACCAAGCGGTCCGGGTTGCGAAGCGTGAAGGTCTTGAAGGTCGGCGGCTCAGGGGCATTGGTGGTAATGGTGACGGTGAGCCCGTCGGCACTGGGCGCGGCTTTGACGCGCTCGACGAGCGGCTGCTCGGCTGCCGGCATTAGCTCTGCTGTCAGCGCGCCGAGGAAGAGAGCAACGCAGAGGGCCACCAACTCGGGCCGCGGCCAAAGGCCCCGGGTTAGCCGACAGTCGCGCGGCCCAGGGCCGCGCGACCGGGTCGCCTTTTGTGTCCCGCGCATTCGGTAACCCCCGCGCCAGCTCGGGCTGTGGGCCCGGAATCCGGGCTTCGGGATGGTGCGACGCGGTCCTCCGCAGGTCCCGAGTGTGGTTCAACCGCTTGTTCCATAACCTGCGCGAGATATGAGATAGCCGTTCGCGGCAGCCGGCCCGGCACAACCGCCCCCCTGAGGAGGATAGCACCGGCGATGGGGGGAGACAAGTGGGCAAGAGCGGCGGCAGGGCCGTTCGTGGGCTATCTGCCACACATGAGTGGAAGGGGCGTCTGGGTTCTGTGAGAGGCGCCAGGGTGGCTCTCCCCGAACGTGGTGCGCCCAGCATTGGCGGCGGGCGCACGGAGGGCAATAGGTTGCCTGGCGTCGCGACCTCCCGGGCTAACCGAAGCCTCCGCCCCCTCCTCCCAACGCAAGCACAGTCAGGGAGTCCGGCCGCAGCGCCAAGTTGATGCGGTCGCCGCCGACGGCGATCGTGTCGGGCCCGAACCACACCGGCTGTTGGTCCTCGGGGCCCCGTCCATGCCAAAGCCACTGCTGAGCGGAAGGCGGGCCGGGGTATCCCTTCAGCTCGACAGTGATGTCGCGCGCCGCGGCATCTTTGTTGATAAGAAACAGGGTGAGTCGCTGGGAGGCGGGTGAGTAGCTGGCGAAGGTGCGCAGGCGTTCGACCTCGCTTACGCGCACCATCTGATCTTCGAGGAACTGGCTCCAGATGGCCAGCGCCTGGCCGGTTGGCTGGAGCCGGTTGTTGTCATCCACGGCGTCCCAAAGGCTGGGCTCTTTCGGATTGTGGGAGACCCAACGAGTGTTCCAGAGCTGGGCCATGTCCACTTGCTCGATCTCGAGCAGTGTGCCGAAGATGTCGAAGACCACGAGGCCGTGGCCGAGGTCGTTGACCTTGGCCCAGCCGTTCTCCGACCAGTCGGCTGCATTGGTCTCGGTGACGGTGAGCCGCAGGCGGTCAGCGAAACCGGGCGGCCCCCATTTCCGCGCGGCCTCGATGGGGCTGAGGGCGTCGCGGTGGGCCTCGGGGTAGCCGGGGCCGTGGTCGCGGTAAGCTTCATAGCTGCCCCACTCCCAACACGAGTAGACGTGAACCGGGATGAAGTCAATGTGGTCGGCCGCGGTCTCGAATATGATTTTCCACCAGGGGGTGTCTTTCGTCGGCTCGTGTCGGCCGGGGCCTTCGACGCGGGGCGGACCGTTGGCCCCGATCTTGATGGAGGGATCAACGGCCTTCATGGCCTCGGCGAACTCGATGAGGTCACGCGCGTAGTCGTAGGGACTGACGGTGGCGTCTATGTAGGCCTCGTTGCCGATCTCCCAGTACTTGACACCGTAGTGCCGCTTGACGTTTGCGTACTGGACCCAGGCGGCCGCGGTTTCGAGGAGGCGTTCTTTGGTGACGGTGCAGCCGGGCGTGAAGAGCGCGTCGTAGCAGACAACCACTGTGGGCTCGGCATCGAGCCGACGGCACAGGCTCATGAAGTCGTCGAAGTCGAGAAGTCGGACGTTCCACCTATTGCCGTCGGCGTCCATGAGGCGCTCCTCCCGTCCCTGGCGGGGCCCGCAGGCGAGGGTGGGTTGGGGCTTGTCGAAGGGCGGGACTGACCAGAGATGGTTGTCGGACTTGTCACCACCGGGGAAGCGGAGAGAGCGAACGCCCATCTCCCTGAGCGCGGCTTCGAGGGGCCGCGCGCCCGCGGGCCGGTTCGCGTCGTGATCCACGAGGTAGTCCACGTTGATTCCGATGACGCGCGGCTCGACCTCTCTTATCACTTCGGTGACGTCAACTTCGACTGTTGGGCTGGACATGTGCGCTCCTGGCTGGTGGATTTGCGGCGGCGCGGGCAGTATCTACCCGGGAGTTGGGCTTCGACCGACGGCGGCGCAGCCGATGTCTGGAGAGCCGTCTGTTGACGGCGGCGTGCCATAGTAATCGCGCGGCCCCATGCTCTTCAGTCTCAGACCGGCGCCGCGGCAAGGCGAGCCGGGACGCAGGTGGAAGTTCCCGGCGGCGACGTCTGCCAGCAGCGGATCGCCGGCGATCTCGCCCTCGCCATTGACGAAGCTTACGAATTCGTCGAGCGTTTGAAGATGCTGGTCCTGGATCCGGAAGTGCAGGTTCTCGCGCAGCCGGTGGTAGAGGTTATTGCGGAACCGGTTCTGACCAATGTGAAAGTCGGCCTTGAGGATCGGGATGTCCTCGGGTGAGTCTATGTAGAAGATGTTGTTGGCTATCAGGTTGCCCTCGGAGCTGGTCATGAACTTGAGGGGGGAGGAGCTGCGGGTGATGCATGTGTTGTTGTAGATTCGGTTATCCACTGCCTGCCAGAAATGTATGCTGGCGTAGTCGTTGGCCAGTCCGTCGTTCACGGAGACGTTGTAGCGGCATACGTTGCCGGTGCAGGGCCACTTCTCGGGGTCGAAGGAGCAGATGAGGTAGCCGGCGCCGTCGTTGTCGTGCGAGTAGTTGTACTGAAGGGTACAGTCCACGCAGCCGCCGTCGAAGTCGAAGCCGCCGCCGTCCGCGCCGCGGCCGCCGGTGTGGTTGTCGTAGGCCTCGCAGAACTGGATGATGCAGTTCTTTGCCCACGCGTACCAAATCGCGACCGGGCTGTGATCCTGAGGGTCGCAGCCGAGGCCGGTGCGGTAGGCGGTGCAGTGCTCGATGACGCCGTCGCGGCCGCAGAAGGGCACGATGCCGTCTCCGTCGATGTCGTGGACGAGGCAGTGGGCGATGCGGAAGTTCGTGAAGGACTCGGTTCCGTACTCGGGCGGGGCCAGGAATTGGATGCCGCAGGAGGCGTTGTACACCTGGCAGTGCTCGATCAGGACGTTCTGGAAGACGGGCTTGGGCTTGCCTTCGGCGAGCAGGTAGATGCCGGGGCCGCTGGTGTCGTGGATCACGCAGTCCTCGATGACCAATCGCTCACAGGGCTGCTCCTGACTGAGGAAGATGCCGCAGGTGCCGCCGGTTATCTTATGGGTGGGGTTGAGGTCGTTGGTGCTGGTCAGCTCGAGGCCGGAGATGCGCCATCCCGAGATGGGCTGGTCGGCCGTGATGGCGTGGGTTGGGCCGCCGTTTATGCGAGGACGCGGGCCGCTTCCATAGGCGCCGAGCACAATCAGGTCGTCGGCTGAAGCGCGGCTCTGGAGCTGGAAGGGCTCGTTCCAGACGGAGCCCCGCTTGAGGAGCACCTGGGAGCCCGGAGCGAGGCCTATCTGGCCGACGCGAGCCAGGCTCGCCCAGGCCTGATCGGGGGCGGTGCCGGTGTTGGCATCGTCGCCGGCCATGGCATCTACGTAAACGATCACTGGAGGCATACCCCTCTTTTCTGCGGGCCGGATTCGGGAACGCCGCTAGAGCTTGATTACGGCCACGCCGTAGGTGTCGAGTGCGATGCTATCGGTTGTTGTCTCTCCGGTCAGCAGCTCCCGCTTGCCGGACGGCACGGGGACCGTCTGCTGCTGCTCCGTGTGGTTGACGAGGAAGAGGAGCTTCTTGTTGGCGCCTTGACGCACGGAAACCTCCACGCCCTCGGGCGGCGCGAGGATGGGCGAGACACCGGCAGTGTTGAGGCCGTCGGCGATGAGCTGATCGTAGAATGCCGGCTCCTTCGCAATGACGCCCACGTAGTAAGCCGTGCCCTTGCCAAAGCGATTGCGGGTGGCGGCGGCAAAGGTCTGGAGATGCCACTGGTCGAAGGCGGCCAGCACCTCGGCAGTCTGGGGAGTCGTCCAGTCCACGTACTTGACCGCCGTGTAGTCGCCCTCGATATCCTGCTTGCCGACGATGCGGTGCTCCGTCTCGTCGTCCAGGGACTCATACTCCTCGATGACGATGCCGAGGACATCGGTCAGCAGCCCCGGCAGAGTCCGGTCGTGGCAGAGATTGGTTTCGTCTTTGACGCCGGTGCGGCAGTCGGTGAGCAGAACGCCCCCGCTGGAGACATAATCGCTCAGTCTCTTCGCCACCTCGTCGGGCAGGATGTTGAGGTCGGGGGCAACGACCAGGCGGTACTGGGAGAGATCTTCGGTGGGCTTGACCATGTCCACGCTCACACCGGCGCGGAACAGCGCGTCGTAGTAGCGGCGCATAGCTTCGTGATAGTCGTTGTCAGGAAAACCGGGCTGGATGCGCACGGCCCAGATGCTCTCATAGTCGTAGATCATGGCGACGTCGGCCTTGATGGTCGTTCCTGCGAGGTCGCTGGCAAGCTTGCGATATTCCTTGGCGGTCTGAGCTGCCTCGCGATAGCGACGCAGGGGCTTGCCGTCGTGGCCGAGGAGACCGTGCCAGTACTGCTCTCGGCCGGCGGTGCAGGTGCGCCAGCGGAACCAGACTTGCCCGTCGGCCCCGTGGGCGAGCTGCTGATAGGCGATCTTTCGGATCTCCCCGGGCCGCGGGTTACGACCGAAGGAGGACCAGCCGCCCGGTCCGGCCGTCTGCTCGATAATCCAGAAATTCTTGCGCTTGAGGCCTCGCATGACATCTGCTGCTGCGGCCGAACCGTAGGAGATGCTGGGCTTATGCCAGACGGGGTAGTTGTCCCAGCTCACATGATCGAGGTCTTCGGCGAGGTGGTAGTAGTTGAGGTCGCTGAAGATCCCCATGAAGTTGTGAGTGCAGAAATGGTTGGGGCACAGCTCTCGCAGGATGCGCACTTGGTCGCGCTGAAAGCGAACGTTGAGGTGAGAGTAGTAGCGCTGCCAGTCCAGGCAGAGGCTGGGGTTGTGGGTGCTAAGTCGGCCCCGGCCGGCGAGGCGCCAGCCGTTGCCGGGGGCGACGGGGATCTGAATTTCCCCCCAGGTGGTGTACTTGTGGCCCCAGAAGTGCGTGCCGAGGCGGCGGTTGAGTTCGTCGAGGGTGCCGTACTTGTCGCGGAGCCAGTCCTGGAAGTCGGCGCGGCATGTGTCGCACACGCAGACGGGGCCGCCGAACTCGTTGTCGGTTTGCCAGCCGATGACGTTGGGGGTATCGGCGAAGTGGGAGGCCATGGCGCGCGTGATGCGCTCGCTGAGCAGGCGGTAAGCGCCGGAGGTGAAGCAGTTGTTCTTGCGGACCCCCCAGACTATGCGCTGGCCGTTAGGCGTCATAGCAAGAGTTCCAGGGTATTTGCGGGCGACCCAGGCAGGCATGACCGCGGTGGGGGTGCATAGAATCGCTGAGATGTCATGCTTGCGAAGAACTGCCAGCGCCTCATCGAGCCAGTCGAACTCGAACGAACCCTCGATTGGCTCCATGTTCACCCATGCGAACTCCGCGAGGCGCACGACGTTGAACCCGGCCTCCTGCATGAGCTTGGCGTCAACCCTCCAGCGATCCCGGGGCCAGTGCTCCGGATAGTAGTCAGCTCCCACGTACATCCTCTTCCTCTCTTCCGCGGGACGCTGTCCCGCATGCACTTCGCACGGCTGCGAGGATGACCCCGCGCCGGTGTGGTGGGCAAGTTCGGCTTCGGGTCAACCGGCAGTGTAAGAACTCATTCGAGCGGTATGTCTGAAGTGCTCCCCGTAGCGGCCCAGGTCTCACGTTGAGAGAGGGCCCAGCACCCAGCCGGCCGCTCCGCCCTTGGAGGTCCGACATCCGCAACAGTCTGCAGCGTATGGGCGGGTGATCAGTACAATGTCGGCTCTCCGCCGCTGTTGTCAGCGAAGTTGGTGCCCCAGCCGCACTCGTACGTGGAGTAGGGCCCCCACATCCACAGACCGAAAGCGAAGCCGTCGTCGGCCGTAGGCTCCTGGGAGTAGGCCGCGATGAACCGCTCCGAGTTCCACCAGGCCGCGTGCCCGTCTGCAAAGCCGATGTTCACGCCTCCCAGGTGGCGCGTGTACGGCCTGCGAAGGTCTGGATTCCGCAGCAAAGCCCCAGTGTTCGGAGCGATTTGGTACATGCCGCAGTCGGCGGCCCAGGTGCAGGTTTCCCAGTCGGTCCAACTCCAGCACTGGCCGCACTCCATCGCACAGATGTCGGGATAGGCCAGCAGACCAGGACTCAGCCAACAGTTGGCCCCCGAGTCGCCACACACGACCCACTTCACGGGGTCCTCGATGCTGACCAGCTTGAAGCCCATCGCGCTCGAGTTGACGCCGATGCTCTGGACGAACGCCTTGTTGGCAACATCCCGCGCCCCGGGGTCCCAGGGAACTGGCCTGCGCTGCTGGAGGATCGTGTCAGTAACCTCGCCGCCCCATCCCTTGGGGTAGCCATTGTCGAGGCAGTACGTGACGCCGGCCACCGGGTTGTCCTTGCCCCACGCTTCCTCGTTGGCCCTCAAGTGTCCAAACCAGTCCGGCACTGGATAGATGAACTCCGGGCCCGTGATCATCTTGGCGCTCGGGCAGTTCCACACGTCCCGGTTCTTCACGTACTCGTCGAGAACCAATGGCTCCCTTAGGTACGGGTTCGCGTGCATGGTGCCCACGTGGCAGTCGTCGGTCCTCGGTCCCCTCCAGTCACCTGAGTGGCCGGGCGACATGTTGAAGTACTCGATAACCTCCGGCCGGTGCTCCGTCGGCCAGAAGTGGTCGTTATTGTCCGCCAGGTACATCTGAATCGCTAAGGCGATGTTCTTCACATTGGAGAGACACACCGCCTTGCGGGCGGACTCGCGCGCCCGCGCGAAGACCGGGAAGACCATCGCTGCCAGTATCCCGATGATCGCGATGACCACCAACAGCTCAATGAGGGTGAATCCCTTCCGCTGTCGCGCCATCATTCAGTGCTTCACCTCCATCTCATGATGCTGTCCACGCAGGAGAACCGGAGTCACTGCGAGAGCCGCCGACGATCTCTATCCGATTACCCCCTTTCCGATTGGGTGCGGCCCAGTGCGCTTGCACAATGCCGGGCTTCTCGCGTGAACAGACGGCCGTCAAGATTCGCACAGCCGTCAGTCTCTGCCGAACCTGCTCGATGCCAGACACACACGGGGGAGATGCCACCATCATTTCGTCAGGGTAATGTTACTACTGACCGTACAAGCAGTCACTGGACAGACACCCGCATTTCTTGTATGATCTAACGGAGTATCTGCGATAGTTTCAAGTTCGGCGGGGAGGACTGCGTATGCTTGCCAGAGTGGAGGATTATCACCTAACGGCAGCAAGGCCGTTTCACGGCGGGGTAGTGGAGCACCTGCATCCGGCGCCCCTGGGCACGGATGTGCACCAAGCCTTCGAGGTGGGAGTGCTGCTGAGCGGGCAGGAAGAGAGGCACTTCGAGGATCTCGTGCTTCATCTGGACACCGGGGACATGTGGCTCTGCTGCGCCTGGGAGCCGCATGGGTGGCGCGCAAAAGAGAGCACGACGCAGGAGCTGGTGCTGCAGTTTCTCCCCGATTTTCTCGGGGAGGAGACGTTCGAGGGGGTGTCATGGCTGAGCATGTTCTCCGCTCCTCCCGCGGAGCGTCCGAGGGCGACGAGCGATGAGACGCGCCAGCAAGCACTCGCGATCGCGCATGAGCTGCGCCGAGAGATGCGGGACCGACACCGGGGGTGGCTGGCAGCAGTTAGGCTGGGGATACTGCGGCTCCTCCTGATGCTGAGCAGGGAGTGGGAGCCGCCGGAGCAGGGGAGTCAGGGATACGCGGTGCGGATGAGCAACCTGGCGAAGGTTATGCCCGCAGTCAGGTTGGTTCAGTCCCACCCGACGCGCCGGCTGAGCTTGGCGGAGGCGGCGGCAACATGCGGGCTCAGCGTGTCGCAGTTCGGGTATGTCTTCCGAAACGTCATGGGCATGAGCTTTGGGAAGTTCTGCATGAGAGCGCGGCTGGCGTATGTAGCCCAACTGCTGTTGGGTACTAATCTGTCGGTTGAGGCGATCGCACAGGAAACCGGATTCGCGGACGCCAGTCACCTCCACCACGCGTTCGCTCAGACCTACGGGTCTACACCCGCGCGCTATCGGACCGACGGCCAGCGTCTTCCTGAGGCCCCGGGATACACTGAAATCGAGACTCTGGGCCCCGAGGACTACGAAACCCCGCCGGCGCAGAGCCAGCAGACTTGACGGGCCGCTCTGCGGCAAGCCGCGGGGCGGCAAGCGGCTCTCGGGCACACTGGAGGCGCGGCCTCCCGGGCGCTGCGCTGGATGCGGAGGCGGGCCGGTTCATTTCCTCCCATCTGAAGGTTCGCGCGAATGGGCGCGGGTCATCCAGTCGAATTTCGCGTTGAAATCAAGTAGGTGCGAGGGCGAGCCAACATGCAACTGTCCGGCGAGAGCTTCGAGATGGTGGCGTTTACAGGCGGCGGGGATCCGATGCCCGCGCGCGCGTTGGCAGAGGCGATGGTGCTGGACCTGGAGTACATGCCTCCGTTCGCTCACAGCGGCGAAGCTGTCGCCGGGAAAGTGTCTCTGCCAGCGCCGCACGATCGCTTCGCGGTTTGCATGCCGCTGGAGGTCGAAGGCTTCGGCGACGTCTATGTGTACGCCGACAACGGCGGCCGGGGGTATGGCGCGGCGGAGGTCGCCGGTCGCAGGCTCAACTTCTCCCTGGAGGCGGCCGAGAGCCGTGTCGCCGCGGTGGCCAGCGCTGAGGAGCGCTTCCGGGAGGCGGGCACGCGCCCCTCCTCTGATTATGAGGAGCGCATGTCGAGGGCGAAGACGCTGGTTGAAGACGCGCGCGCCAAGACGGCGGAGGAGGTCGCGTGCGCGAAGCTTGCGATGCGGTCGCTCGCCGAGTCGCTGCATGCGGGCGAGATGCTGGTCGTGGAGCACGCGCGCGCTCGCATCGCCGCGGCCCCGAGGCGAGAGGGGTTCCTGTTCGGCTGCAATGGGTTCAGGTACGCGGAGCTGGGCGAGAAGTATGCAGAGCTGTTCGGGTGCCTGCTGAACTTCGCGACCCTTCCCTTCTACCGCGCGAGAACGGAGGCGGAAGAGGGCGTGCGGGATTTCTCGCGTGTGGAGAAGATCCTGAAGTGGACGACGCGCGATGGGATAACGGTGAAGGGCCACCCGCTGGT
>CP070816.1:625283-630311 GCA_020344235.1 Armatimonadota bacterium | reverse complement strand
CCACAGGCGCATGAGCAGGAAGCCGTGGGGGATGTCGCCTGAGGTGAGGCGGCCGACTTTCTTGTCATCGGAGATGCGCTTGCGTTCCGCATCCCAGTCCGCCGGGCCGCGGTCGGCGGTGACGAGCGGGTCGGGGACACGATAGGCGCCGAGCGCGGACCAGTCGGCGAGGGGGTGCTCGACGACCTGTCCCTCGAGGCCTCCCCAGACGTTATCCCAGACGCATCCCCAGGAGTCGGTGAAGCGCTCGCCAGCGCGGTAGACGGGGCCAAAGTCCCAGTTGCTGTAGTTGTGTCGGCCCTTCTGGAAGTCGGGGAAGAGAGTGGGGTGACGGACGAGGACCTCCTCCAGGTCTTCGCGAAGGGAGGTCCAGGAGGCGGGGGAGATGTGGAGGGAGCAAGGGATCCACTCCCCGCCTTCGAAGTTTGCAGTGCGGAGGTAGTTGTCGCGGTCGGTTAGGGACACGGTGGGAGGAGGTTCTGCGGTGAGAGGGGATGTGCCTTCGGAAGCGGGCCAGCCGGATGAAGTCTTGCAGCACTGGCGCGAACCGCGCAGGGAGCTGACGCGTCAAATAGGCGGAGGGAGGGCAGGATTCCGTCAGCAGCGGAGCCCCAAGAGGGAGGAGCCGATCAGGGTCGTACGGGTGGCCTGTGTGTTTGTTTGTGGGTGCGTGACGGCGGCGGGAGAAAGGAGCGCGGGGATGCGCTACAGACCAGTGATGGCGAGTTTGGTTCTTGCGGCGTGTGCAGTGAGTCTGCTGGGCTGCGGGCGCCGGGTGGACGCGGCGGAGTGGCCGCTGGCGTCGCTGGTGCCGGCGGATGTGGGCAGCTACTCGGAGCTGAATCTGGACCGCATGCTGGGGAAGACGCCGGAGACGGCGGCACTGGCCGAGGCCTTCGGGAACATGCAGAGCCTGAAGGCCATCCGCGGCATGGTGGCCCAGAACGAGGAACTGGCGGAGGGCTTCGACGAGGTGATGGAGGTGCTGGAGGGGCTGTCGGAGGCGGTCGGGCCCCACGTTGGATGGGCGGTGTGGATGCCCGACCCGGGGGCAATGATGAGCGAGATAATGGGCGGCATGATGATCGCGCCCGGCACGGTCATGCCGGGCGAGATGCCTGAGATGCCGAAGGTGCTGGTGGTCGCGGATGTGCGGGACGCGGAGCGTCTGGAGGAGCTGATCGCGCAGATTGTGAGTCGGTTGGAGATACCGGCCCGCCGTGTGAGCCCGTACGAAGGGGCGAAGGTGATGGAACTTGTGGACGGAGCGGTGGCGCTGGGGCGAGGGGAGGATTGGCTGGCGCTGGGATTCCCGGCAGACGTGATGAAGGCGGCGGCGGATCGGGCCACAGGGAAGGTGAAGGAGGGATCGCTGGCGGACGATGCCGGATATCAGAGGGTGCTGGAGCGGCTGCCGCGGGACGCCGTGCTGACGGAGTACATCAGTGCGGAGTCGGTGCAGCGAATGGTGGGGATGGTGAAGATGATCGTTCCCTCGACGGAGTTCTCCTACGAGAGCGAGGAGCCGCTGGGGGTGGCGATGGGGGTGCGTGTGGAGAGGAAGGGCGAGGGGCGGATGGTGACCTTCTACGCCACGGCCGATCTGAACACGGTGCCGTATCTGATAGACGCGCCGATTGCGATGCAGGCGGCGATGATATACCCGGTGTTCGCGCGGTCGAGGGAGAGCGCGCAGAAGGCGGTGTGTCTGTCTAATACCAAGAACCTTGCGCTGGCGATGCAGATGTTCCTGACGGACCACAACGATGAGTTTCCGAAGACCGAGCGATGGGTTGATGAGCTGATGCCGTACCTGAAGAACGAGGGGGTGCTGAAGTGTCCGGCCGACGAGTCGGACGCGAAGTGCAGCTATGGGATGAACCGGGCGGTGATCGGGAAGACGATGCAGGACGTCGAGGACCCGTCGGAGCTGGTGGTGTTCTATGAAACGGCGAATCCGGGGGAGAATCCGGTTGGGGGGCCGGAGGATGTGGCGCCGCCGCGGCATATGGGCGGGAATGACTTTGCGTTCGCGGATGGGCACGTGGAGTGGGTGCACGCAAGTCGGGTGCCGAGCTTTGAGGTGGAGTGATCGGTTCCTGGGGGCAGAGATAGTGCTCAGGGACAGGAGGCAAGCTCCTGCCGAACGAGAGTAGGTCCCGAGCTTTGAGGTGGAGTGATGGCGTGGTGTCCCAAGTGCGGCGCTGAGTATCGGGAAGGGGTGCAGGACTGCCCCAGCTGCAGTCGGCCTATGGTTGACCAGGGGGTGCCGCGGCCGCGCCGGCAGGAACGTTTCGCCCCATTCCTCCTGCGACGCTGGGACGAGGTGAAACGCGCGCTCGGCTACGCGGTGGAGGCAGCGCGGGTCCTGCGGCGACACCCGTCGCTGTTGCTGCTGCCGCTGGCGGTGGCGGTGTTCAACGAAGCCGAATCGGCCGTCGGCAGCTACATCATGTTCGGTCACACCGCGATGGGGCGAGAGTGGGCCGAGATGCTGCGCAACGCGCCCTCGCCCCGGCCGCGGGGCGCGCGTGTGACAGTGAGATACAGCGTGGGGCCGCCCGCTCCCAGCGTCGAACTGAGTGGCACGCGGAGCATTCTGACAGCAGCGGTGCAAGGAATCGCTCAGCGAAGGAGAGCGCAGGCCGACTTCGCACTCGACCCGCGCGCGTCGTGGGTGGCGCTTCTGTTCAGCTTCTCCGTGGTAGCCGCGGTGAGCGCTGTCGTGCAGGCCGGCTACTACGGCGTCGCGCGACAGGCCGTGGCGACCGGGATCCTGCGATGGGGCGATTTCGGCCTGTCTGCAAGGCGGTTCTCTTTCCGCTTGTGGGTGTTCGCGGCTGCGGTCGGACTCATCTTCTCCGCTCTTATCGGCATTCTGCTGACCGGCAGCGACTATGCTGTATGGGTGGTCTGTAAGTGGTTTCACCGAGTTGCCGTATTGATGCTCGTCCTCACACCTTTCGTGATCGTCGCCGATGACGCGCCAGTGCTGACAGCGGTGAAGAGAGGGGTCGTCACCGTGGGCCGGAACATCGGCGTTGCAGTGATGTTGGTTGGGGGAATCATGGTAGCGCAGGAACTCATGTCGTGGCCGTTCGACTTGCTGCGGAGTTCCGACTTCGTTCAAAGCTGGCCGACCACGCCCGGCAGCGTCTCCTGGCGTTCTCTGGCGGTGAATCTGCCCCAGCGCGGCCTGCTCGCGTGCCTGTCCGCGTTCTTCGTGGCTGCGGCGTTCGTCTGGTATCGCGACGCCAGTGCGAGCAGGATGTAGGAGTGCATCCTCTCCGGGCGACTCGTAGGGCAGAAGCGCGTCTTCTGCCCGGTTCTTCTGTTGACAAGGGATGTCTTGTAGCCTAGAATACCGGCGAGAGTCCTCCAACTCTGTGCTAAGGAGAGTATTGGCCATGACGCCTGAGCAGTACTTGGCACTGCTTGATCAACGGATGGGGTCACGCGGGTTCAGCTTGATGCCCCAACCACCAACCGACCTGCGAGTGGATAGGATGTTCCAGCGACGAGAATTCTCGCTGACCAAGTTCGGGATCGTAGACACCTTCTGCTTGATCAGGCGTGCGAGCGAGCCGTTGACACCGGTTTCAGTCGAAGCGTTCAGCAGGGCAAGCTTCGCGTTTGCGCTGAAGCACAAGATATGGATTCCGAGAGGCTTTGGGGGAACTGCCGTCGCCTACCCAGTACTGGTGGCCGACGCTGTTCCGGATACAGTGCGTCAGTTTGCCGAGCGCTACTGCCCCAGGCACTGGGCCTCCATCGAGTTCCCGGTGGTCGTTGATTGTAGCTCAGGAAGTCTCCTCTTCTACAAGTCTACACCGCTGTGGGGTGCCGCGTACTACCGTGGACTGCGGCGACAGTCGGAGGAGTTGTTCCACTGCGCGGCGCCTGGGTAAGCCCTGAATGGTGGCAAGACATCGTTGCCGCTGGCGACACAAGCAGCTATCTTCTCAGGCAGCGCGCCGGCCGAACGCCGCCACCGCCTCCTTCATCCGCTCCGGTATGTCAATGCCGGCGGGGCAGCGTTCCATACACTCCTTGCACTCGACACAGGCGTCGGCCGGCATGCCCAGGGAATCGTACAGCTCCCGCCCCATGGACCGCTGGTCCTCCGGGTAGCTCTGGTGCATGTAGAGGGCGCGGAAGACCTTCGGTATCTCGATCTCCTCTGTGCACGGCAGGCAATACCCGCAGCCGAGGCAGAGCTGGCCATAGCGCAGCTCCTTCTTCAGCGAGGCGATGGTCTCGAAGAGCCGCCGCCGCGCGGCATCGTCGAAGGCGTGGGCGGTGGTGACGGCCCTGTAGTTCTGGTCTACTTCCTCGGTGCTGACCATGCCGGGGATGACGGTGGTGATGCTGGGGTTGGTGGTGATCTCGCGGAGAGTTCCGGCGACGACGGGATCCAGGCCGTCGGGCTTGGCTGAGCCGGGTGGGGAGACGAGGCGCCCGCCGGAGAGGGGCTTCATGATGATGACACCCATATCGCGCTCCGCAGCGAGGGGAATGAGGTCAGGGCCGACGCCCTCTTCGTCGAGGGCATTGTAGGCGAGCATGATAGTCTCGAAGAGGCCCGACTCGATGGCGCGGCGGATGGCCTTGTGGTGGCGGTGCATGGTGATGCCGTAGTGGCGGACCTTGCCTTGCTCCTTGGCCTTTCTGAGCGCCTCGAGCGCGCCGCCGGGGGCGAGCACTTCGTCGAGCACGTCGTCGTCGCATACCCAGTGGGCCTGGTAGAGGTCAAGGTAGTCGGTCTGTAAGTTCTTGAGGCTGGTTTCCAGCTCTCGCATCATGCCTTCGGCCTTGCGCTGGCCGCTCTTGGTGGCGATGTAGACCTGGTCGCGGCGGCGCTTGAGGACGGGTCCGATCTTGACCTCGCTGTCGCCGTAGCCGCGGGCGGTGTCTATGAAGTTGACGCCGAGGTCTATAGCATGGTCGAGCGCGGCGGCGGCCTGGTCGGCGGGGATGTGGGGGAACTTGATGCAGCCGAAGCCGAAGACGGTGACTTCGAGTTCTGTT
>CP070816.1:619719-625183 GCA_020344235.1 Armatimonadota bacterium | reverse complement strand
TCCAGAACCGTCGTCTCGGTGCCGCCCCCGATCACGCCCGAGCTCGCGAACGCGCCACCGACCTTCCCCGTGAACTTCCCATAGTGCTTCACACTCTCATCAATCAAGCTCTTCAGCTCGGCGGCCATCGTCCCGAAGTACACCGGCGACCCCATAATGATACCATCGGCCGCCAGCAGGTCGTCGGGGCTCACTTCCCCCACCGGCCGGGTCTCAACTTCCATCCCTGACACCTCTTTCGCCCCCGCCGCCACCGCCTGTGCCATCTTCTCCGTGTTGCCGCTTCGACTGTAGTACGTGATCAGCACCTTCGCCATTTCGCGCACCTCCTCCGGCCTTTGTTATCTGTCGCGAGGCCTCTGGGGCGCAACCGCGCGAAGACCTCTGCGCGCTCGGTTTGCCTGGCTTCCTCTCCGGCCAGCGCCACTCTGCGGACATGGTTTCCGATTCGAGGCCGTTCTCCGGCGCAGTGTTGGGCGCCTTCAGAAGAACAGCAGCGGCAGATACTCCGGCACCTCGTGGTAGGGTTCGGCCTCGCCGCGCGCTACCTCATACAGCCGCTCGTGGCTCGCACTCGCCGCTTCACAGATCTCTTCGTAGGGACGATTGCACACATCAAGAAACCCGATATTCCAGTTCTCTCCGTCGAAGCGCCCCAGAGCCGACTCGTCGTACAGCGTGAACCAGTGGGCCCCCACACACCAGGGCTTCGCCGCCGCGTCCTCAAGGTATACGCGGTAGGCTTGCCCTCGCGCCTTCTGGTCCCGGACGTGGCCGATTCCGCTGGCCGGCAGGCCCATATCCAGCGCACCGAAATGCCACTCCCCGATCATCACTGGACAGCTCACTTGCTTGCTCACGGCCTCCAACTCAGGGCGGACCCGCTGCTGGTATCCGTTCACGCTGAAAACATCGAAGCACTTCATCCCCTCCAGCGCCCACCGCGGCGGCACCGTGTAGTACCGGGCGCCTAGATTCAGGTGATTCGGGTCAACTTCCTTGCAGGCAGCACTCAGCGTCCCGACCAGCTTCTCGACCATGATAGTGCTGAACGCCTCGAGGTCCGCCTTCGCAGCCTCCGTCAGCGCCCGACTCCATTCCCCCTGCCCGACCGCCGCCAGCGTCACATCCATGCCCCACCCCGCGGCCAGGCCGGCGTCACTTCCGTACTTCTCCTTCAGGAAGTTCCGCAGGGCCCGGCGCGCCTCACACGCAGGCGTGTTGAAGAGCATCCCCACCGCGGCCGCCTCCTGCGCGAACCCCCAGTTCGGCTCGTTCATGAGGAAGTACCCGATGAACCCCGGATCGTCCTTCGTCTCCTCCAGCTGCTTCGCGAACTCCCCCGCATCTTCCTGAAAGCTCGTGTGGAAGACGTCCGGAAAATCGCGGAACACCGCCGGCACTCCCCTGAACGAGGAATCCAGCGGCCGCACGTACGGGAACCCCGCCTCCTTAGCAATCTGCCAGTCCGACCAGTTGCCCACCGTATTGAACCCGAGCCTCCGCAGCATCCCCAGCGCGATCTCGCTCCACTTCGCGTAATGCCCGTCCGGCCCGAAGGCCCGGATGAAGTTCGCCGTTAGGTAGTTGATCTGGCGCGCCTCGCTCTCCGTGCGCCAGTAGATCCCCCCGTAATCTCCGTCTTGCTCCGGCAGCCACGCCAGCGCGCTCTCCAGGCCCCCGTAGGCCGCGTCCGTGTTCATTCGCACGCAGTCCATGCCGGTTGACCAGAAGGCGTACCCCTCCGGGTGCACCAACCACCAGCGGTCTCCATCGTGGTGAGTGCGAAAGAACCCCGTTCCCTCGAAGCGAAGTCCTTTGTAGCCGCCCCACCGCGAGAAGCTCTTCCGAAGCTTATGAGTCCTGGCCTCGGCCGCCTGGGCCTTGAGCCGCTCCGTGACTTCCCCTGCGCTCCGGCTCTTTCCCGGCCACTCGTGCAGCGTGCTCTGCCCAAGCTCGTCGATCAGCGGACCCTTCGGCAGAATCGGCTCCCTGAGCCGTTCCGGCTCCTCCGCCGTCGCCGCGACCGGCGTCAGGCAGAATCGCCCCGGCCGATCGCTGATCATGCTCACAGTGATCGTCATGCGGTCCACCTTGGTCAAGTCCACGCGATCCCCCATGCAGCGCGGCTTCAGCCAGGCCCCCTCTCTGGCATAGGCCCACCGGTTCTGGTCCACCGCAGTCAGCGGGATGCGAAGCCGCGCCTGACACTGATTGAGCGCGGAGAAAGACAGCCCGAAGGTCGGGCCGCCTTCACCCTCTTGTAGCGCCAAGACGAAGGTGACGGTTCGATCCCCATCCACCAACAGATCGGCCGTAAGGTACTCCGCTGCTGCCAGCGCGCCCGGCGCGATCCGATAAGCTACCCCGTCCCCGACCGCCTCTGCCACATACCAGCTTGCATCCGGGATCGGTGTCTCGCCATCCTCTCGCACCAGCCCGCCCAGCATCTTCTCGGGCTCCAATCGGAGGAGAAGCTTCTCGTCTTTGCTCATCTAACTCTCCTCGGCTAAGCGGTCGCCATCACGTTCCCTACCCTGCCGTCAACCCCTCTTTCGACCCAGTCCTCCTCCTCGACGAATGGGAAGGGCGGCCGCTCTGGCGGCCGCCCCTAGTACACGACGTTACGTTGCACAAGTTAGATAACCAGCCGCTTGTGCTCCTCGAACACCGGACTCGCGTCCAGGTAGATCCGGATGAGATTCATCAGGTGGACATAGACGCGGAAGAACTCCGACAGCCTCTCGAACAGTTCCGCTTCCGTGAGGCCGGCCTGGCGGCCGATCTCCGAGGCCCGCCAGTACGCTCGCCGCCCGGCCTCCTCGTAGTACTCGCCCGGATCCCGGAAGGGCACCACCAGGTCTCCCAGCTTCACCATCACCGAGTCCTTGCGGGTCCAGTCCCGTCTGATCCGCTCGAGACTCTCGGGAAAGAGGCCGGTGATGAAGAGCGTGTAATCTCCGATGTGCCGCTGCACCGTCAGCGCGCGCAGCTCAGGTGATACTCCGGACGCCTCGCCCGAGATCAACATCTCCGCTACATCGGCCAGCGCCCGGCCCCGGGCGTCCCTGAGCCGGTGGAGCTGGTCCATGTGAAGGAAACGGGTCAGCAGATCCTCCGACAAGTACCGCCTCAGCCGCGCGTCGCTCGCCCGCGGCTCAGGGAACTCCCCATGCCGAAATGCCCACGCGGTAGCTTCTCTGAAGAGCACCCGCAGCGGATGCCCCTCTGGAATCCCGCTGCCCACGATCTCCGCTGCTCCCTGCCCCGGCCCACCCGCGCCGGGATATTCGCCGGCCGGCATCCCCATGAAGAGCGAGCAGAGCGAGTAGGCCCCGCCCTGCTCGTGGATAGCCCACAAGAACACGCCGCAGGCGCCTGCCAGTCCTGCGGCCTGTCCCTAAGCAGCCAGCATCATCTTACGAATGCTCTTCCCGATCTTCCGCTTCGCCCGCTGCAGAGCATTGTCCACCGACTTCACGCGACGGCGCAGCTCCTGCGCGATTTCCTGGTAGGACTTCCCCTCCAGGTGTCCCCGCAGCACCGCGGACTCCAGATCACTCAGATCTCGCCTGATTCGATGCCTGAGATCATCCGAGAATTGCTGCGTGATCACCAACTGCTCCGGGTCTGCTTTCTCATTCTCCGCAAGCGTGTCCAACAGGGTCCGGTCCGAATCGGAGTCAAACAAGCTGGCATGGAGCGAAACGTATGAGTTGAGGGGAATGTGCTTCTGTCGCGTGGCCGCTTTGATCGCGGTGAATATCTGTCGGCTGATACAGAGTTCGGCAAACGCGCGAAAGGGCAGCAACTTGTCGTTGCGAAAATCCCGGATCGCTTTATACAGACCGATCATTCCCTCCTGCACGATGTCTTCGTGATCGGCCCCGATGAGAAAGTAGGAACGAGCTTTTCCTTCGACTATGCTGCGATATTTGGTGAGTAGGTGTTCTGTGGCTCGAATGCTGCCGCCTTTCGCGTACCGTACTACTTCCTCGTCCAGCATGCCATGGAAACTCAACGAAGTGTCCCGCATGCCCGTGTCAGGCATTACTGCTGCCTCCACCATCGATAGTCGCACTGCTTATCAAAGGTAACGCCAAGTTATCTCCCGCCGCCACTCCTCGGTGACTCACCTCCTTCCGGCTCAGGTTCCCACCCGCGCGGGCGCCGCCTATCCGTCCTCGGCCCGACGCGTCCTCCAGGCTACCTAAGCTATTATAGGACACACCCCGCCCTGCGTCAATACCAGCGCCCCCCATCCACCTCAGGAAAATGCGCCAATTCCCTAACTTATTTCGCCTACGCACCCGACCCCGGCTATTGCCGCTCGCGCAAACCCGGCCTCCCACCACATCACCTCAGCCGCCAAGTCGTCTCGTCTTGGCGATCCTCCAGGACGATCCCCAGCCCCGCCAGCCGCGACCGGACCTCATCCGCGATCTCGTACTGCCCGGCTTCCCTGGCCTTCTGGCGCAGCTCAACCAGCAGCTGTATCAGATCTGTCGTCAGGCCTCGCGGGATGCTTGCCTCCTCCAAGCCCAGCCCCAGCACGCCGGCCAGCCCCACCAATGTATCCCGCGCCGCCGACAGTCGCGTGCGCCCTTCCTCGGATGGCGCAAAGCTGGCGCTCGCTTCAGCCCCCAATCGGTTCACCGCCCCGACCAACCCGTGCAGCGCCGCCAGCGCGCGGGGGGTGCTGAAATCGTCGTCCATGGCATCGTGGAACTCCTCCTTGGCCACCCTTCGGGCCTCCTCCAGCTCCGCCAAGTCGGATCCTCCGGTCTTCGTCGTCTTCCCCATCAGTCGGTCAATAGTTTGCCTTCCGATCTGCAGTCGGTCCAGGGCTCCCCGCGCCTGCTCAACCGAGCCCTCGCTGTAGAGCAGGTCCGAGCGATAGTGGGCCGCTATATAGAGATAGCGCAGCGCCGGCCCTCCGACTCGATCCAGCATCTCCCGCAGACCCACCACATTCCCCAACGACTTAGCCATCTTCTCCTCGTCTTCCCCATCTCCCCGCGCCACGTTCATCATGCCGTTGTGCATCCAGACGCGCGCGAAGGCCTTGCCCGAGGCCGCCTCCGACTGCGCGATCTCATTCTCGTGGTGCGGGAAGATCAGGTCGCTCCCACCGGCGTGGATGTCGAATCCCTCCCCCAGATACTTCACGCTCATCGCCGAGCATTCGATGTGCCAGCCCGGGCGTCCCGCTCCCCACGGACTCTCCCAACTCGGCTCGCCCGGCTTCGCCGCCTTCCACAGGAAGAAATCTCGCGGATCTCGCTTCCGCCGGTCCTCCTCCACCCGCGCGCCGGCGATCTGTGAGTCGAGGTCCCGTCGCGAGAGCTTGCCGTATTCCGCGAAGCTCGGCACGTGGAAGGCCACGTCCCCGTCAATCGCATAGGCATGGCGCTTCTCCACCAAGCGCTGCACTAGAGCGATAATATCCTCAATGTGCTCGCTC
>CP070816.1:616348-619619 GCA_020344235.1 Armatimonadota bacterium | reverse complement strand
TAGGTGTTCAGATGTACTATCCGGCCCGCGACTTGTTCGAGATAGACCGACAGCTCGACCGATTCTGCCAGTTTGGGAAACCGGTCCAGATAACGGAGCTGGGGGTCAGCTCCTCCGCCGAGCCGGTGAAGCACGACCCGATTGTGGACATACACTTCCGGCGGCAGTGGCACGGAACTCCGTGGTCGGAGAGCGAGCAGGCGGATTGGATCGAGGCTTACTATACGATGTGCTACTCAAAGCCGGAGATTCAGGCAATCACCTGGTGGGATTTCTGCGATCCGGCCTTCGTCCCGCACGGGGGCCTGGTTGACGAGAACCTTCGCCCGAAGGAGTCGTACCACCGTCTGAAGGCGCTGATCGAGGGGTGGCAGCCGCGGGGAGGCTAGAGACCGCCGGAACCCCGAGGGATCCTTGCTGCGGCAGCAGAGAGAGCCCTCCATGCTTCCGGCACCGCCCATTCCGTGGCCCGTTCCACTCCCAGTCCCACACTGCCGGCGCCTGGCAGGACCTCCCGCCCTCCCCGCCGAATCACTCCCGCCAGCCAACGCATTCCCGCTGAGCAACCCCGCGTCATGGGTCTCCTTCGCCCTGAGGGGAGTACGGCATGAGCGGCGGAGCCAACAGAAGCTTCAAGGTCAACCTGCTCACCTTCCTGTTCCTCGCAGCTGCCGCGGTGTATGTCGTGCTCACGTTTGTGTCACGTCCGCACGGGTTCCCGCTATCTCCGTGGGAGTTCGCCTATCGGCGCGCGTCGGCGCGTCCTATCCTGTGGGCCTCCTATGTCCTCACACATCCGTGCTTCGCCATCCTCTGGGCTGGGTTCATTGCCGCCGCGGCTGTTCAGTTCCGCCTCTTGCGCGAACGGGGAAGGGCCGCACTGGAATTGGCGAGCTGGATGGTGCTGTTGTTCATCGCGGTAGCCGCCCTCATTGCCGCGCAGAGCCCCCGCCTAGACTGGTTTGCCTCCCTGGCAATCTTCACATTCATCTCACTTCCTGGCGCCGCACCTATCATCGTCATCCGCATGCTGCGCAGCCCCAAAGTCAGGGCCGCCATGGTTGACCGACCTAGGAGCGGCGAGCAAGTGCCGTGTGGGCGTATTGACCAGCGAGGCAGGCGCGATTACTCTCCCGCGGATTGGCTTCTCAAGTTGGTGAGCATCATCATGCTCGTCCTACTTGCGGTCGCGGCCGCATACGCAGCGCTCTGGGCCCTGTTCGCGGCCGGTGGGGAGTTCCGGCTCCCAATTGAGTGAGAAGGCAGTGCGATGGCATGGCGAAGGAAGCTTAGGTCATCAGTGCCGGCCCCAGTTGCCGAGGTGCCGACGCTGCACGCCGCCGGTCTGCGCAGGCGCGGTACCGCAACCTGAGAAGACCTCCGGCTAGAAGCGGATGTCCTGACACCACCTCACGCCCCCATCCCGCCGAACTACTCCCCCCGGATGACGCACTCCCGCTGAGCTACCCCCCTGAGGCGCCCTGCCGCCTCTAGGTTCCGTGGAGGGTCCCAGGCAATCAGGACCATCTCCCTCCACTTCTTGGGACTGTCGGCTCTCCCGCGAGATATGCAGTCGGTGGCATCATCTTGGTGATAGACAGGACGCAGTAGGGAGGAAGTGCTGATGCACGACGCCGGTGGCAGAAGACAGAAACACCCCAGCCGAAGCATCCCGCGCCCCCGACGCCTCTTTGCGAGAGGGATGCTTCAACTGCGGCTCACCGGTGCAGCTGGACGACGCAACCGGCGCTGGTCGTGGAGAGACGGATACTGAGCGAGGAGGGAGTCTGGGAGTGACTGACATGGAAACGCGAGCCAACAGAACCTTCACGGCCGACCTGCTCACCTTCCTGTTCCTCGTAGCTGCCGCGGTGTATGTCGTGCTCACGTTCGTACTCCGGCCTCGCGAGTTCCCGCTTTCTGTCTGGGAGTTCGCCTATTCGCACGGTGCCGAGGGCCCCGGCGTTCCTATCGCGTGGTTCTACTACATCCTCTGGCACCCATACTTCGCCATCCTGTGGATTGCAGGCATTGGAGTAGCGGCCGTTCAGTTCTACCGACGGCGCGAACGGGGAAGAGTCGCACTGCAACTCGCCAGCAGACTCGTGCTTCTGGTCGTTCCTCTAGCTTTCGTTGGTCTCGTGCTTCTGTCCCGCGGTGCCGACAGCACCGGCGTGCTGGTGTGGCTGGGAGCGGCCTTCGCCGCCGGGTCGGTTCTTTGCGTCCTGTGCATCCTCATCTTGTGTGTACTGGGGAGCCCCAAGGTCAAGGCGGCCATGATTGACCGACGCTGGTCCGGCGCGCCGCCTCCTCGCTGAGCCTCCCCGCCCCTACGTCTCGCCGGCATCGGCAGGACCTCCCGCCCCCCGCGCCGAACTACTCCCCAGACTACGCATTCCCGCTGAGCTATCCCCCTGAGGCGTCCCCGCTAGTTGCTGCTCCTTGCGCTGGTGAGGAGACAGAGAACATAGGCTCTGGGGAGGCTCGACATGAAAGCCGCCTTATGCCGCACATCTCTTACCATCCCGCTTGTGCTGGTCCTGGCTCTCGCTTCGGCGGCCGCCCTGTTGGCAGCCACAGCTGGCATCATGGTCTATGTGGACGGCCGTGTAGTCCCAGCGAAGGCTGTTGTCATCGACGGACGGACCTACCTGCCTGTTCGTGCCGTGGGCGAGGCGCTCGGTTGCACGGTCGAGTGGGACAGCGCGACCAAATCGGTGCATATTACGCGCGCTGGCCAGGCCCTTACTTACAGTGCCGCGACGCAACCAGCACCCGCCCCTGCTCCCGAACCTGACACTTACAGCACCGCGACACGCGATGCGGGCACAGCCGCGGCCAGCGACATAGTCCATGTGACAAGAACCGGGAGCAAGTATCACCGCGCCGGCTGCCGCTACCTTGCCAAGTCCGACATTCCCATGACCCGCACCGAGGCCGAAGCCAAAGGCCTCACGCCGTGTAAGGTGTGCAAGCCATAGACGTGTGGAGGGCAGCCTGAGGGCAACCCCAGTGAAGAGAACAGTGTGCCGATGGCTCACGGTCTGCTTCGACTGGCTGGAGAGAGCGGGGAGGCTTCTCTGTTTGTTGCTCGCCGTCCTGCTGATGGTACTGCTCTTGAAGGTCTTCGTCTTCGACAACCGGGGCAAGTTCGGCCCCCCAATGGGATGGTATACCAGCGGCTCAGGGGTGCCGGGGGGAGGTGAATGACCCGGACGTCGCCTAGTGGCGTTCGGGGCTGAGGGGGTTCCCTAGCAGTTCAAGCCCTCGC
>CP070816.1:603288-616248 GCA_020344235.1 Armatimonadota bacterium | reverse complement strand
GTGGAGGGATCGTTTCAGCTACCGCCTCTGGCGAGGATCAGCAGGCGGGACCAGGAGTTCGTCGTCGCTTTCGTCAAGGCGAGCGGCAGCCTGAAGGAGATGGCGAGCCTGCTGGGAGTGAGCTACCCAACTGTGCGCGGCCGGCTCGACGAGATCATCGAGAACCTGACGCGCGGGGAGGAGGAGGTTCACCATGGCTGACCGAGCGCTGAACAGCAGGGACTGTGGGACCCAGGTGCGGCCGAGCGAGTGGCTCTTCACCCCGTTCCGCTATGTGGCCGGGGGCACGTCGCTGGCACTCGGGCTGGGGGCAATCGTGGTCGCGGGGCTGCTCGGGGCCCTCAGTAAGACCCATTTCGATGGAGTGTTGGACGTCCACACAGGCCGGCCCAGTCCAACGATCTGGCTGTACCCGGCCGAGGGCCTCATTGACTGGGCCGCGCTCGCGGTCGTGCTGTTCGTGGTGGGCAAGGTCGTGTCGCGGACGGCGTTCCGAGCAGTAGATCTCTTCGGGACCCAGGCGATGGCTCGGTGGCCGATGGTGATCGTCACTCTGGCCACGCTCGCGCCCCCGTACCAGCGGTACTCAGACTATGTGGGATACAAGCTCTCGCGCTTGGAAGGCTGGATGCGCAGCCCGAGCTCGGACGCGCTGGTGAGCAGCGACGTGATCGTGTTCGGGCTCGTCGTGCTCGTGATGATCCTGGCGGCCGTCTGGATGGTGGCCCTGATGTACCGGTCGTACGCGGTCTGCTGCAACCTGCGGGGTGGGAGGGCGATAGGGAGCTTCATCGCCGGACTGATCTTGGCCGAGGCGATCTCGAAGCTTGCGATCGCCAAGGTCTGGAACATCTTGTGACGCGGTCCGGGGGGAGAGGCGCGGCAAACACAAAGAAAGGGCAAGACCATGCATGGACGCCATGCGGCGATTGTGTTGTGCGTAACCGTCGGTGCGATCGTGTTGGCCTCGTGTGCGAGGCAGGAGGCCCGTCCGGCCGCATCGGGAGCCGGCTCGACGCGGGCCGCGAAGGAGTTTGTCGAGCTCCTGGCGACGGGCGACTTCACGGGGGCCACCAAGGGCTTTGACGCCAGGATGAAGCAGGGGATGCCGCCCCAGAAGCTCGAGGAGGCCTGGCACTCGCTGCTCGCGCAGGCCGGCGCGTTCAAGCAGCAGGTGGGCGTGAGGACGACGAAAGAGCAGGGATTCGACTGCGTGTACGTGACGTGCGAGTTCGAGAGAGACGCCGTGGACGTCAAGGTCGTCTTCGATGGTGATGGCAAGGTCAGCGGCCTCTGGTTCGTACCGCCGCAGTAGTCGGCACGGAGCGAAGCCCCAATGTGAAAAACGCGACCCGCGACGGCGCTTGTGGTTGCGGACTTGACACGGGTGGTATAATGCATGTGGGGAGCGTGTGGGCGCTCCCCCCGTCGCGTGTTAGATTAGCTCAGGAGACGCTCTTTGGCCGAGGTATCGCCTCCGGAGGCACCGCCCCTGGTAAAGGCAGTCGCTGACGAGCTGTACAAGTGTAATCGCTGCGGCTTCTGTCAGACTCGCTGTCCCATCTATCGCGCCACCGGTCTGGAGTCCTCGGTTGCTCGCGGGCATGTGGCCCGCCTGCAGGCGGCGTTGGAGGGATCACTGCCCTTCGATGATGAGATTCGCTCTTCGCTGTTCGAATGCCTCATGTGCCGCGCCTGCACTGCCGAGTGCCCGCCGGCCATCGAAACGGACCGTGCGGTAGTGGCTGCGCGGGCCAGCTATCTCTCCGAGCGCCAGTCGAGGATTCAGCGGTTCATCTTCCGCCGCCTGCTCGCGAGCCCGGCCCTGCTACGGGCCGGTGTCCGCGCCCTCGGCTGGCTGAAGCGCACTCGCCTCACGGTCTTCGCCAAGCTCCTTCGCCTGCTCCCGTGGTTCGACCGCGGGCTGTCCGAGGGACCGGCGATGATGCCGGCGCCGAAGACCTTCCTGAGGGACCGGCTGGCGCGGCGCGAGCAGCGGCGTTCTCAGGTGAAGCGGGTCGTCTACTTCCTGGGCTGCGCCATAGACTACTGTTTCCCGGAGGTCGGAGAGGCCAGTTTGGACCTCCTGGAGGCAGCGGGATACGAGGTAACGGTGGCGCAGAATGTCTGCTGCGGGCTGCCGCCCTATTCCTACGGCGACCTGGAGTCCGCCCGCGCGCTGGCGCAGAAGAACATCGAGGTTCTGCGGGAGTTCGGCGCGGATGCCATCGTCACCGACTGCGCGAGCTGCTCTTCATTCCTGAAGGACTATCCAGAACTCTTCGAAGAGGGCGACCCGATGCGGGCGGAGGCGGAGGCGGTCGCCTCGCAGGCGCGCGATGTGTCGGAATTCCTGGCCGCGATCGAGCTGCCCGATGATCTGCAGCGCGTCGAGGCGGTGGTAACCTATCACGACCCCTGTCACCTGAGCCGCTACAACAAGATCGTTCGGGAGCCGCGAGAGCTTCTGCGCCGCATCCCCGGGATCGAGTACCGTGAGCTGCCTGAGGCCGACTGGTGCTGCGGCGGGGCCGGCAGCTACGCGATGTCCCATCACGACCTCTCCATGCGTGTGCTGGAGCGCAAGATGGAGAACATCCGGTCCACGGGCGCGGAGGTCGTGGTGACACCCTGCCCGGCCTGCATCATGCAGCTCCGCTACGGAGCTGCGAAGTTCGAAGTGCCGGTTCAGGTAGTGCACCTGACGGAGATGCTGCGCCGCGCCCTGTCGCCGGAAGAGCGCGTCCCGGAGAGGACCGCGGGGTAGCTGCTTACAGAAAGATCGTTCAGGCGAAGGGCGGCCTACAGGATTTCCCGAGGGCCGGGGGCGTCGAGGGGATCAGAGAGGTAGAAGGGGTTCTGGCGGAATTTGTCGCCCAGGATCATGATCGGGTGGGTGTGTAGTGCGGCGACGAGGATAGACCCCGAAACTTGTCGCCGACTGTACTGGCAGACCATCACGAGAGGTCGGTTGGAGACCTCCCGCGTCAAGCGCGCCTCGAACCTTTCCCACAGCTCAGGGCTGGGGCTCCGGTCTCCCAGCCAAGAGACATCGCTGGCTACCCGCATGGTCGAGTAGCCCTCCCGACGGTTATCCTCTAGGATGGTGCTCAATAGCTCCATTGTACGGCCGGGCTCGAAGATCCCTTCGTGCAGGTAGAACTCCACCTCGGAGATGATGAGCAACTGGCCGGAAGATTCGAGTGTGGCCAGGTCGCCGCCAATGTCGGCGAGGGCATCCCGGAGCGCGTCGCTCGACTCTTGTGGTGCGACCCAGACACAGCGCTGCACGGCGCGGAGGCCGGTGGCGACGAAGGCTCCCATGATCTCCATCTGCTGTGCGCGGTCGTCGAAGACGGCGCAGATGTGGTCGCCCCAGGAGAACCCGAAGTCGTGATAGCCAAAGGCGGTTGCGTCGAGCACCCTGCCGGACCTCCCGCGAAGTGGTTCTGTGCGCGGGGATCAACGCCTGGTGCTTCTTCTTTACATTCCCGGCCCCATCTCCCGGCTATTAAAGGGCCGGCGAGACCGGGCGAAAACGTGGAATACTTCCAGTAGGGTGAGCAGGCCAAATCCCCGGCGAGGTGATGCGCAATGGGGCGCGGACGCGCGGATTTGGCCGAGAGGCTCTGGCCCGACAGGCTGCAGGACCTTCAAGACGCGCTGGGCCGCTCATACGGCATGCCGATCTTGTTCGTGGACACGGCCGGCCGGCCGCTGACCGCCTGTGAGGACCTGTCCGAATTCTGCCGCCGCTTCACACGCGCCATCCCTATGTCTCGTCCCTGTCTGGACTGCGGCCGCGCCAGGGGAGTGGAGCAAGTGGCGGCGGAGGAAGTGGCGGCGATGAAGTTTCGCCCGCTGGTTCACGTGTGCCCACTGGGGCTGCTCGATATCGCCCTCCCGATCCTCTCTGCCGGAGAGGTCCTCGGCTATCTGGTGACCGCCCAGCTGAACGTGCAACAGGGTGGGGACGCCCCAAGCGTCTCCGCCGGCCCAATTGCAGGCGAGGTGGATGAATGCGCCGCCCTTGTTTCGCGGCTGCCGAAGAAATCGCGCGCCGAACTGGAGGCCGTGGGGGCCGGCCTTTCGGCGACGGCCTGGATGCTCGGCGCCCTCGCCGCTGCCCGCCATCGGAATCTCCGCCTGGCGGAACGGGTGCGGGAGCACCGAAGGGTCATACAGGAGCAAGCGGTAACCGACCCCGTGACAGGTGTCGCGAATCGACGTCGCTTCTGCCAGGTCCTGGCGGGAGAGATCGCGCGCGCCCGGCGATATGGCAGGAATCTGTCCGTCGCTGTGCTCGACATTCAAGGCTTCCGGCGAATGAACGAGGAATTCGGATACGACGTAGGCGACTCTGCGCTGCGGGCAACGGCTGATTGCCTGGTCTCGGATATTCGGGAGACCGACTTGGTGGCCCGCGTGGGAGGCGATGAGTTCGCTGTTCTGCTTCCGGAGACTGCGCGCCACGAGGCGATGATAGCGCTGGCGCGGCTGAAAGGGCGCGTCGAGGATCTGAACGCCTCGGGCGACCTGCCGGTGGAGATTCGAATCTCGGCCGGCGTGGTGGATGAGATTATCGACGGCGAGGAGATGCTCAAAGCGGCACTGGAGAACGCTCGCCAGGAATACCTGGCGGGAAGCTCGACCGGCCTGCCGATGGAACGCTAGCTTCTGGATTACGACGCGCGGCGCTTGCAGCGCTGCCAGATTATCTCGTTCACTCTGGGGAATCGGGGGCGGCGGCGGAAGCTGAGCACGTTGCTCAGGAAGTCATCCGGCGTCTCGGCTGCAACCACCCGCCGCGCAGCCTTTCTCTGCGCCGCGAGCACAATGATCTCCGCCCCATCCTCGACTGTTAGCTCGGCCGTGTTGACCGTGAGGTCGTAGTGGCAAGACGCGTTAATGTCGGCGTCGAACGCCTGCCGGACGAACCGCGCGCGCGCGGCATCACTTCTTGCCAGCACGCGCTCTGCCTCGGAGCGAGCTATGCCCCGCAGCTGCACCAATCGGGCAACGCGGCATGGGGTGGGCGCGATGACGCGCACGTGCAATGTCCCCGGATCAGTCAGGACGAAAGCCGCGCCCCGGCCCATGATCAGTAGGTTGTCCTCTCGCTCCAGCACCAAGAGAGTATGCACGAGACGGCGCAGGTAGACAGCATGGCTCATCGAGGTGCGCCACTCCGCGATGACCGTCTCGATCGCCCCGGGCACCGCTTCGTCGAACACAGCGAGGTGAGCGATCGGAAGGCCCTCCCGGTCAGCCATTCGCTCCAGGATGTCTCGGTCGGCAATCTGGACGCTCAGGCGCTCGGCGACGCGCCGGGCGATCTCCTCGGCGCCGCATTCGGCTTGTCGGGACAGAGTGATTACCACGTCACTTCCTCACTCAACGCGATGCTACTGCAATACCTCCCGGTTCTCTTCCTACAGGTGCCCTTCCTCGCCCCCTGTCTCTTCCTCTGTCCGAAACTTGGCCTCGCCTTCAGTGTCGTAGATTATGACCTCGTCCTCGGTTTCCAGGATCTCCTCCAACGCCTCTTCCTCCACGGCTATTGCTGCTGCTTGGGCAGCATCGAGGTGGCGGAGACGGGAGACGGCCCTGGCGGCGGCAGCGTCCAGGGCGAGGGCCGCGTAGATCCATTCTCGTGCCTGCCGCAGCTGGCCTTCATAGGCGTGAATATCGCTCAGCAATAGGCCCGCCTCCATCTTGTCCAGCGGGCTCAACTCCGGCTCCCCCGCCCATGCTGCCTTCAGTATCGCCATCGCTTGCAGCGGACGTTCGCAGTCCAGGAGGGCGGCGGCACGATCCAGCAAATACTGCCCGTTCTGCGGGGCCAGCTCAGTCGCCCGCAAGAGGGCGGCGAGTCCTTCCTCCAGGTCCTCAGAAAGCCCCAGGACCACCTTCGGCAATAGCTCCGCTCGCTCGCCCTGCCGGGGGTCGAAGCTGATGCTCCGCACCTCGACTACTCGGTACCCGTAGAGCAGCCAGCTTCCCAGGAGGTAGTGCGCCTCAGCCGAGTCGGGATGTTCGGCGACGGCGGCCCGGGCGGCCGCGAGCCCCCGTTCGGCCAGCAGGCTGACCTCTTCGAACTCCGCCGGCGTTCCGGCCCGCATGGTCAAAGCCGCGCCCAGTGCGACATTGCGCTCCAAGTCGCGTGTCGTGCCCGATAGTCCGGCAGCCGGCTGCTCTTCATCCGACTGTACGGCAGGCTCCGCGGCCCACGCAACACCAATGGCCAGCACAACAAGCGCGATCGCCCAACAGCCAGTCTTCATCGTTCGACCACCTCCTGGTGATCCGGATCTACGACCCTCGTGGAGCGCCCGGCGTCACGCTGGCAGGCTGCTGCCGCGCCGCGGGCCGATGCTGGACGGCCCCGTTGGTCTCCCGGCCGAGTCAAGCGCGACAGTTGTGAGATATTTCTCTCCTCTGCGGCTTGGAACCGCTCGCCGCTGCGTCCACCATCCGCCCTCACAGTTCTGCGGATTCGAGTCTGCACCCTTGTCGCTTCTTCACCATAACGGAGACAGCGGGGTCTGGGTTCGCGACCCGAACCGGCCTGCAGAGTCGGAAGGAAGATGCTCTGCGGAGTGTTGTCTAGCTCGGCGGTCCCGGCGCGGCGTCCTTTCCTGGGGAACGCTCATCGGCCGTGCCGGTGTCAGCGTCAGTGGCTATGTGGGACGACGTGTATCAGCTCATCCGTCCGACAGGGGGTGCGTTCGGTCTGAACGGTGGTCTCGGCAATCTGGAAACGAAGTCGCAGCTCGTCGTTTATGGCGCGGACGATCTCATCCCTCGCCGCCGCGGAACGGTCGCCAACAGTGACGTGTACGCTGAGTGCGAGGATGTTCGAGCAGATCGTCCAAATGTGCAGGTCGTGGATGTCCTCGACCCCCGGGGTGGACTTGACCACCTCGGCCACTGCGTTGAGGTCAACGCCCCGCGGGACGCCCTCCAAGAGAATATGAGCGGTATCGCGCAGCAGGCGAGCCGACCCGAACAGCACCGCCACCGAGATGGCCATCCCCAGGATCGGGTCCGCCATGTACCAGCCGGTCGGCAGCATGATGATGGCGGCGAGCACGACACCCACGCTGCCTCCCAGGTCCGCCAGCACGTGCAGATAGGCGCTCCGGATGTTCAAGTCCCGATGAGCGTGCCCCCGCAGCCGAAAGGCGATGATGCCGTTCGCGATGAGTCCGGCGGCCGCCACCCAGAACATTCCCACGACCTGCACTTCAGGGGGATTCTGCAGACGTAGATAGGACTCTCTCAGCAGGCCGCCGGCCACCAGCAGGAGAACAACGCCGTTGAGCAGCGCGGCAAGCACCTCGGCTCGATGCCAGCCGAAAGTGTGCTCCTTGCTGACCGGCCGCGTGGCGATGATGATCGCCCCCAGACTCAGCGCCAGCGAGACCAGATCCGTGAGAACATGGGCCGCGTCGCTGAGCAGCGCCACGCTGTGGAACCAGATTCCCCCGGTCACCTCTGCGATGAGAATCGCCGCGGTCAGGACTACCGCGAATGCCAGCCTTCCGCGGGCCGGCTGAACGTCAGAAGGAGTCAGGCCGTCATCGGTATCGTGGGAGGATGACATCGGTCGCCCTATTCTCAATGAAGGGCATTCCCCATGAGTACTTTCGCGACCAGGAAGACCAGGCATCCGCCGATTACCATAGCTGTAATGGGCCAGCGCTCGCCTTCGTTTACCTCGGGGATGAGATCTGAGGCCGCGACGTGGATCAAAGTCCCCGCGGAGATGGGCACGGCATAGTCGGCCAGCGATCCCGCGGCGGAGAGCGCAATGCTTCCCACAACAGTGCCCGCTCCGAGCAGCACCGCGGCGCCGAAGGCACGTACTCGCGTGGCACCGGCTGCGAGCACTACCGCGCTCACGGCGAATCCGGCAGGCAGCTTGTGGAGGATCATGGCGGCCAGCACCATCACTCCGAGATCGCTGCCCACGAGAAACGCCGAGCCGATGGCCACTCCGTCGAAGAAGGTATGGACCAGCATGGCGAACAGCGCGGCGCCGCTGACCGTAGTGCTGAGCACTTGCCGGCCGCCGTGTTCGTCACCTGCGAAGTGGTAGTGCACACCAACCACGTGTTCCAGGAAGTGAATGATCACATAGCCGACCAGTATCAGCTCCGCGCCCCACCGCGGGACCCTCTCCAGGCTCTCCGGCACCATCCCCAACACCGCAGCCGCCAGCATGAACCCGCCCCCGAAGGCGAGAGTGGCCTTCAGCCATCGGTGCGACCAGTTTCGCCGCAGCAACACTAGCCCTCCGCCGGCCACGTTGGCCAGCGCGGCCGCCCCGGCAAAAAGGACCCCTGCTGCTGGCGCGCTCATGGCTCAGTCCCAGGGCCGCTACTCCGCACCCAGCCGAGAAGAGACATACGTCCCTCCTGCTGCGGCACCTGGTGGAAGAGACGCCCCCAGCCCTCGGGGGATGGATAGAGCCAGATCTGCTGGCGGTCGCCTTGTGCGCTCTGCACCGCGAGCCAGCGGCCGTCGTCCGAGTAGGAGAGTGCGACAGCCCGCGGGGGCAGCGAGAACTCCTCCACCTTCTTGCCGGAGCGCACGACGACCTGCGCGAGATAGACTTCGTCCCATATGTCGCGGGCGCGCGCCGCGACAGTGATGAGATCGGGTCGCGGGCCCCACGCAAGCGCGCGGCCGTAACAGCGATACACCAGCCGGGTCGTGCGGGCCTCCAGGTCCGCCAGGTACAGGCCCGCCCTCGGCAGCAGCGCTTCGTCGAGGGTGTGTACATCCCCCTGCGGCATTACCAGGTAGGCGAGCGACTTGCCGTCGGGAGACCAGGCAAGGTCGGCCACATATAGGTCCTGCTCCTCCAGCGCGATCCGCCACTCCTCTCTTCCACCCGAGGCCAGCACGCGGATTGCCGGGCGCGTGAACCTAACATCCCCGGCCCGCAGCGCCTGGAGGGCGATTCGCTCGCCGTCTGCGCTGACGGCGAAGATGGGAGCCCGGTTCCGAAGCCCGTAGGGAGAGGCATCGCTGAAACACAGCGGAATCACTAGCAGGGGTTCGGGCTCATCCTGTTCTTCTGCCTTGTCGGCGATCCGTAGCCGGCAGAGGGCATCCGCGCACGTGGTCAGATCGGCCGCCGTCGCCTCGCCCATCATCACATAGATATCTCTGGGGGGCACTGTGTGAGCGCTGCCCACGAGGTCGCTCCCCGCGATCTTGGTGAGAATCTGGTCCTTCTCACCTGTATCGCGATATAGGAGGCGAGCCGGGCCGGGGCCGGCCCCGCGGAGGTAGATGCTGGTTCTCCACGCCCCCTCGGCTGTCTCGGTTATCGCGTATACGAGGCCCAGGTCCGCCGGCGGCGCGCCGGCCTCAGCATTGGCGGGCCCCATCGCGACAAGTAACACGGCGCTGAAAATGAGGGTGAGAAGACGCATTCTATTGACCTCACCTGAGGCGTGAAAAGCGAACGGCCCGGCCGCGGTATTTCGCCGCCGGGCCGTGATCCGCCTATCGGCAATGCGGCTGCTCTGTGGCGAGCGGCCGCCGTAGCGTCGAACCCAGCGCCTGCGCTCTCCCCGACGGCTTGCTATCCGCTCAGCGCCTTCACCAGGGCGCGCCCGAACTTCTCTGCCGCCTCCGGCCCGTCGGCGGTGACGATGCGGCCGTCGGTCTCCACGTCGCTGCCGGTGTAGAGCGCACCCTTGGCCTTGAGCCGCTCGGCCTCCGACTTCCAGACGGTCGCCTTCTTACCTTTCAGCAGTCCGGCGTTGGCCAGGGTCACCGGAGCGATGCAAATCGCGGCGAGAACCTTGCCTTCCTCAGCGGCCTGGCGGGCGATCCCGTGCGTCTTCTCGTCTTCCCAGTACTCCTTCGCGCCGGGCCCGCCGACGAAGACCACCGCGTCGTAATCCCTCGCGTCAACATGCCTTACGAGCGTGTCCGGCTTCACGGTGCCACCCAGCGTGCCCTTGGCCGGATCGAGCGAGGAGGAGGCGACGGTCACCCGCGCGCCGGCCTCTTCGAGAATGCTTCGGGGCTTGAAGAGTTCCTCATCTCGGAAGTTCCGGTGGGCGACGATCATCACGACCGTCTTTCCCTCGATCCGCTCGGCGCCGGCGTTGTCCTCCGCCGCCGGCGTGCGGGCCGCCCCGGACTCACCGCCTTGCTGCCCGGGGGTCTGCTGGGCACACCCACATGCCAGCAGAAGCGTGAGCATCATCAGAAGCATTGAGCTGCGCATAGCGCTCACCTCGAAGGTCGCTGTTTGCACCTCATTGTGAGGGCCTTCGGAGAGCCACGGAGTGCAGGAGCGCCTCTCCTGCCACCTGGCGAAAGCAAGCCCGCTGCCCTGCTTCGTCGCTGCCCTTCGGCTGCGCGGGGCATTCTGCATAGCTCGCCGCGGGCGAGCGACGCAGAATGGGCCCGGCAGGATTCGAACCTGCGACCGAGCGGTTATGAGCCGCCTGCTCTGCCGCTGAGCTACGGGCCCGTCTGGGCATTATACCACGGCCCAAGGCCTCGGCGGGGCTACCGGTGAGCCAACCAGGGGTTGCCCCTCACCTCGTCCCCGATTGTCGTGGCGGGTCCGTGCCCGGGGTAGACGACGAGGGTGGGGTCGAGCTGCGCGAGTCGGGATAGAGATATCATCATCTTGCTTTCATCACCGCCGGGCAGATCGACGCGGCCCATTCCTCCTGCGAACAGACAATCGCCCGAGAACAGAGCCCCCTCCCCGAGCAAGCAGATGCTCCCCGGAGTGTGGCCGGGCGTGTGCAGCACCGACAGCTCGATGTCTGAGGCCGGCACCGCTATCGTGTCTCCCTCGCGGAGCAGGCGGTCTGCCGCCGTCTCTTCGTGAGAGAACCCCCACATCGCCGCTCCGCTCAACATGGCGTCGGCCAGCATCGGCGCGTCGAGTTCGTGGATTGCAAGCTCCGCGCCCGTGCTGTCCTTCAGAGCGGCCAGCGCCTCAGTGTGATCGGTGTGCCCGTGGGTGTTGACGAGGAGACCGATTTCCAGAGCACGCTGCCGCGCGGCACCAACGATCTCCCGCGCGTCGCCGGCGGCGTCTATCAGCAAGGCCGACGCGCACCCTTCCTCCCATACGAGATAGCAGTTCGTCGCGAGGGCGCCGAGCGTGAGCGTGGCTACGTTCATTTTGTGGCGGAGCTTCTGTCCGTTCCCGCGGTCGAAGATCGTCCGCGGCGCCCGCAGCCCCCGGCAGCATCGTGCTCGGCTCGGTTGAGTTCCAGCCTACGTCGGCCAACAAACTCCAGGTCGTAGCTGTCCAGCTCGCCCGTGTCGGCGAGCATCTGGGCGGCCTCCTCCTCGAGGCCGGCGTTCGCGTAGGCATCGGCGAGCAGAACTCGATAGCACCGATTGCGGGGCTCCATGCGAATCGCAGAACGGAGCGCATCAATCGCCCTGACGAACTGGCCTATGGCGAGGGAAGCGACGGCGTAGCGTATCATGTAGTAGCTGTCGTAAGGCGCGAGCTTGGTGGCCCTCAGGAGTTCGGAGACGGCAGCCTCGACCTCGCCCGTCCTCAGATACAAGTCTCCCATCCGGAAGCGATAGAACGCGTCATTCGGCGCTAGGGAGACCACAGTCCTCATCTCGTTGATCGCGTCCGCCAGGTGATCCACTGCCGCCAACGTGTCCGCCAGCTTGAATCGGTAGTACGCCCGCGCCGGCTCCACCCGAGCCGCGATGCGATACTGGTCGAGGGCCTCCACATTCATCCCGAAGCGGCGATATACGTCGCCCAGGCTGACGCGTGGGTCTGCAAGCTCCGGATCGCTCTTGATCGCCCGCCGATACTGCGCCATCGCCTGCTCGACCATGTCCTTGAGAAGGTAAGCGTCCCCCAGACGCGTGCGAAAGAGTGCATTGCTCTGATCCATCTTCACTGCGCGCTTGTACTCGGCGATGGCGCGGTTGATCTTTCCCGACCGAACGTAGTAATCCCCCAGCCGCATGCGCAGATAGGCAGTCCGGGCTTGCAGCTCCATATCTTCGTGGCGGCGCTGCTCGTCCTCGGCCCTCATGCTCGCGCTGTGCCGAGCCGCTCGCTCCCGCTCGTATCGGTCTTTCGCCTCGAACTCCAGCACGTTTCGGCACTCCGGTCTCTTAGAGCATCTCCTCTATAAGCTCGTCAGGGTCGAAACCCCGCACTGATTTCACCAGCCAGACCTTGCGCAGCCCCCGCCGCTGCCGCTCGAAGCCCACCGTCAGGAATAGGTTCAGGGTCTGCACCAGCCCTCCCTCTTCCTGCAGCCTGACATCCACCTGAAACTGGCCCACAGCCTCCGCGTCCTTCAGCGCCAACTGATAGTCCTGGATGACCACGTCGGCCTGTACCGGACTCCGAACCCACTGCTGAGCTGAGCGCCATACATCCTCTCTCGACATCTCCCCCTGTCCGCTGTAATCGCGCGACACACAGCTCATTATCTCATCCACCGATTTCGTCTCCACACCGTGCTCGGCCTTCGCGACCAGCTCGGCGATCAAGTCTTCGTCGCTGGGCCGCGGATGCACCACCCACCAACCCGCTACTGCCCCAAGCACGACAAGGAACGCTATTCTGAACACGCGATTCCAGCTCGGGCCGGCCATTACACATGTATTCTACATTTGGGGAAGGTAGCGCGCAACCCTGTTCCTCCCGACCAGGGGCTCGCCGGCCTTCGCACCCGCCCCGCAGACTGCACAGCAGGTATCCGCCCTGCTTCCGGCAAAACAGAACATATCCCGCTGGCCGCACAGAGGCATTGCATGGCCTGCCCTCAAAGCCCCTGGGATGTTCCACCTAGCTGGCAGCCGGCGCTGGACGCGGCGCGCGCCGGAGGCACCTTCGTTCTGCTGGGAGGCATTGATTCCGGGAAAAGCACTCTCGCCGCAATCCTTGCCAACGAGGCGCGCCGGGCCGGCCGCGCCGCCGCGGTG
>CP070816.1:599767-603188 GCA_020344235.1 Armatimonadota bacterium | reverse complement strand
CGTAGACGGGTTTCCATCCCTCACTGAGCGGCTCTCGCAGATACGGCTCCATCTCCTCCGCGCGGCGAAGAGTGACCTCCTCCACCGGCGGCACTTTCCCCGGAGGGAATGCCTCCAGTATCTGATCGTTCAGCAACGTCAGATAGCGAACGATGGCCGCAACCGGCCGCTTCGCCTTGTCCGGGCTGGCCGACTTGGCACGGCCGACCACACCCTCGGGTGTTGCCGCAATCTCGATCGCAAAATGCCCTTCCCCTTCCGACCATCGGCTCGGCCGTCCGAACGGGTCCACCGACTTGTCGAAGTGTCCCTCGGGCAGGTAGCTTTTTCCCTCCGTGTCCACGGCGTGGCTCATATCCACCATCTCCGGAAACAGCAGCAGGCCCAGGGAGGTTTCCGACTCGTCGGCGTGCACGAAGTTGGTCTCCCATTTGCCTCCCCGCTCACGGGTGCGGAAGAACTCCCGCACCGCCCGGTGCCAGTCAATCACCCGGAAGATGCCGGGCAACTGGTACCGCTTCTGAAACTCCTGAACCGCCGACTCCAGCATCCAAAGCTGCCCGTGGTTGTTGATTATGATCTGCTTGCGGAAGCCGTCGTTCCACAGCCCCAACATCACATCAATCATCAGCTCCCGCACCACGTGCTCCCGCAGCACCACCGTCCCGGGCATCCCCATATGGTGATACGGGTGTCCCCCGTACATCAGCGGGGGCAGCGCCAGATTCACCGCCGCACCTCGCTTCGCAGTGTAGCGGCGAACGCCCTCCGCAATCGCGCTCACGAACATAGTGTCCATCGCGCTGACCGTATGCCTGCCGTGCAGTTCGGTGCAGCCCACCGGTATCAACACGATGTCGTTCTTCCTGCGGTTGGCCTCGACATGATGGCGGATGGTCGTCTGTATGTACGAGCCGGGCTTCGCCCACTCGACCGGGCTCGGGATGCCGTACTCGGCCAGCACCGCGTCTATCTCCTCGTCACTGGCGTCCCACACTTCTTTCTTCAGCCGGCCCACCGGGTTGTCTTCGAACAACAAGTCCGGCTCATTGGTCGTCAGGAAACCAGAGGGAACCTTCTCTCGCGGCATTTCAGCGCTCCTTCACTTACGCTCTAGCACCTGCCCTTAGTTGGGCTCTCGCGGGTGCCTTCAGTTCGGCTTCACCAGGATCTTCCCATCACTCCGCGTCGTCGAGCGCGCGATGGCGTCCACTGTCTCGCTCAGCCCATAGCGCGCGGTGATGATCGAGCTGAGGTCCAGCCCACCGGACGCGACCATGCGAATGACGTTCGGGAAGTTCTCATACCCCGAGTGTCCCTGCGCGCCGTACGCCTGCGAATGGCGCACCTGAAACGCCTCCAGGTACATCGGCACGCGCTCCGCCGCACGCCCCACCTGGACGATCTTTGCATTGACCGCCAGCGCCTTCTCCATCTCCGGCACCACCACTTGCGGGGCTCCCGCTGCCTCCACGTGAAAGTTGAACCCCTCCCCCTTGCTCAACTCCATCATCACCTCGGCCGCCTCCACCTCTCGCGGGTCATAGACATAGTCCGCGCCGACCTTCTCCGCCAGCTGTCGCCTCGGCTCAGAGATCTCGAACGCCGCGATGAGCGACGCGCCCGCAGCCCGGGCCAGCCCGATTGCCGCCAGCCCGATGGGCCCGGCCCCGAAGACGCTGACATAGTGCCCCGGCTTGAAGCCCTCCGCCCGGGAGAACATCGCGTTGTAGGAAACGGAAGTCGGCTCTGTCAGCGCGCCCACCTCGAAGGCCTTCTCCCTGTCTCCCAGGCGCTCCGCAATGGCGTCGATCTTCCAGCAGAACTTCTCGTCCATCGCTATGTAGTTCGCGAACGCACCGGGCACCGTGAAGCCGATTTCCTCCAGGTTGGTGCACTGGTTCGGATATCCGTTCCGGCAGGGGAAGCACCGCCCGCACCAGATCATCTCCTCCGCCGTCACCATGTCGCCCTTGGCCAGGGTCCTCACTTCCTTGCCCGTCTCCACCACCTCTCCAGAGAACTCGTGCCCCAGCACGCAGGGGAACTTAGTCAGCCCCGGATATAGAATGTAGTTCTCCTCGTCCGTCTCGTAGAAATGCATGTCTGAGCCGCACACCCCGCAAGCCCTCACCTCGATCAGCACCTCTTGCGGCCCGACCTCCGGATCCGGCCACTCTCGAACCCCCAGCTCGGGGTTGCGCCAGATGCTGTTGCCCGCGATCGCCTTCCCGGTCTCCTGCTCCCATTCTGAGAGCGCGTAACCCGGCCGGGGATCCCACTTCGCATCCAATACCAAGCCCTTCATCCCAATGATCTCCTCAAGTCATCTTCAGCCGATATACAGGCACGATCCCGGACGAAACATCGCCCTCAGACCGGCGCTATCTCGCTGAGCTTCACCGGGCGGTTCTCTTCGTAGGACTTGCGCGCCGCATAACCCATTACCACCGCGATCCGTCCGTCAGCGCCACTCACCTCCGGCGTCCTGTCCTCCCGGATGCATTCTACAAACTCCTGCATCTCCGCGAGGTACGATTCCCCATACCGCTCCAGGAAGAAGAAGAGCGGCGGCGATCCGTGAACACCCTCTCCGTCGCTGACCAACGCCGAGTCCGGCTGGACATTCGATACCACCACCATGCCGCCCGGCCCGAAGACCTCCGCGCGCTGGTCGTACCCGTACACCGCCCGCCGGCTGTTATCAATGGCCCCGACGGCGCCGTTCCTGAAACGAAGTGTCGTGACCGCGGTATCAATGTCGCCGGCCTCTCCGATCTTCGGATCAACCCTCACCCCGCCGACCGCGAATACCTCCTCCACTTCACTCCCGACGAGGTATCGCGCCATGTCGAAGTCGTGGATGCTCATATCGAGAAACATACCCCCGGATACTCTGACGTATTCCAGCGGCGGCGGCTGCGGGTCCCGACTCGTTATACGCAGCAAGTGCGGCTCCCCGATCCTCCCTCCCGCCACCGCCTCCCGTGCCCGCCGGAAGCTCGGATCGAAGCGCCGGTTGAAGCCAACCTGCAGCTTCACTTCCGCCTCCTCGACCGCCGCAAGCGCCTCATCAATCTTGCCCAAATCGAGATCAATCGGCTTTTCGCAGAAGACGTGCTTTCCCGCCGCGGCCGCATCCGCGATTATCCGCGAATGCGCGTTCGTGCTCGAGCAGATGACGACTGCATCTACCCCCGCCTCCTCCACAACCGCCCGATAGTTCTCAACTGCGAAGGATACGCCGAGTTCCTCCGCGCACGCCCCCAGCGCTTCCCGGTTGACGTCGGAAAGCCCGCGAAGGCTGACCCCCGCAATATGATGGGCCAGGTTCCGCGCGTGCAACCGGCCTATGCGCCCTACCCCGATAACGCCAACGCTGACTTTGCCGGCCATGGATGCTCCCCTGTACCACCATTCT
>CP070816.1:597061-599667 GCA_020344235.1 Armatimonadota bacterium | reverse complement strand
GTGATTGATCTGCCGGCGGGCTCGACGCCGGTGGACTTTGCGTACCGGATTCACACGGAGGTGGGGAATCAGTGCGTGGGGGCCAAGGTCAACGGCCGCATAGTGCCGCTGAACTACGTGTTCAGGAACGGAGATGTGACGGAGATTCTGACCTCTTCGCGGCCTGACGCGCGGCCGAGCCTGGATTGGCTGGCGTTCGCGGCGAGCTCGCAGGCGAAGAGCAGAATCAAGGCGTGGTATCGCCGGGCCCAGCGGGAGGAGAGCATCGGGCGGGGGCGGGAGCGCCTAGAGGAGGAGTGCCAGCGACTGGGGGTGGACCCGGGAGAGTTGTTGGCGGAGAAGAAGCTGGAAGAGCTGGCGCATAGACTGAGCTACAGCACGGCCGAGGACCTGTACGCGGCGGTGGGGTATGGGGATCTGGCGGGCGAGACAGTTATCCGCCGGCTCCGCGGGGAGCCGACGAAGCCAAAGCGGAAGAGGCGGGCCGCGCGGCAGGAGCAGGGAAGCCTGCGGATGGCGATTAGCGCCGGGGGCGTGACGGATGTGTTGTTTCGGCTGTCGCGGTGCTGCGCGCCGGTGCCGGGCGACGCCATCGTGGGATTCGTAACGCGCGGCCGGGGAGTGACGGTCCACCGCGCGGATTGCAGGAATGTGCCCTACTACTCACGGCGAGAGCCAAGCCGTCTGGTGCCACTGGAGTGGACGCTAACGGAGGACGCTTACTTCCCGGTGGAGGTGGATGTCTATGCGCTGGATAGAGTTGGGTTGATGAGCGACATTACGTCAATCATCAGTGAGCGGAAAACGAACATACTCCAGGCGCAGGTGCGGACCGGCGGAAAGCCGAAGATGGCGCGCTTCAGTCTGACGCTCGAGGTGAAGGATCTCGACCACCTCAAAGGCATCATGGATAGAATCGCCGCGCTGAGCGACGTGGTGCGGGTGGATCGCGCGCGGTGAAGGCGCCGGCGGGGGCGGGCGCCGCCGACGCAAGCCGGGAGGCGAAGCTCCTCAGGCCGCCTGTCCGAGGTAGCTATAGTTGGTGCAATTGGTGCTGCAGGAGAGCACGGAGGGGTGCTCGGCTTCGCGGAGGTCTATGTCGGCGTTCGTGGTCGTGCAGGTTGCGGCTCTGCGGTCGTAGTTGGTGCAGTCTATGCAGCGGCGGAGGACGGCGTTGCACTGGAAGCATCGGCTCTGATTCTCGAGCCAGTTCTCGGCCCCGCAGTTGGGGCACTTGATCTCCACTTCTGGCCACCTCCCTTCTGACGGAGGGCAGGATAGGTATGCCGGTTGTGGGAAGAGAGCACCACACTCAGCCGTGGAGCAATTGTTTCGGTCTGGGTCCCTGCGAGCAGCTTTTCTGCCTTCGGCGTGAGAAGACTGTTCGGTTATCCGCACATTCCTCAGTGGGCCGGGGGCTCCACACGGGCCTGCCAGCTTGCCGCCTCGGTCCAGCGGCCGGCCCGGAGGTTGAGGACCCACAGGAGTTCGAGAAGGCTCCTGTCGTCCGGGTCGAGCTGGAAGGCGCGCTCGGCGTCTGCAATCGCCAGCCCCCAGAGGTCGGAGCGGTTGTCGAGTTCGGCCAGGCGGGCGCGGATGGCGGCCAGGGTGCGGCGGGGGCCCGGGCATTCGGGTAGCCAGGCGGCCACTGCGGAGGCACGGGAGGCGGCCTGCTGGAGGACCCTCAGGCGGAGGCGGTGGTTGGCCGCGGCGCCCTCGAAGGTAAGCGCATCGTCCAGGGAGAGGCAAAGCTGGGCGAGGGCGATGCGGGCGGCGGGGTCGGCATGCCGGGCCTGGGCCTCGGCTTCTTCTGCGCGCGCGAGCAGGTCGGCGATGTTAGCGCGAAGGCGGCCGGCCTGTTGAGCGACGGCTCCGTTGAGGCAGGTGTTGGCGAGAAGCTGTTTCGCCTCCACCGCGGCGATTATCGCGTCGATGGGGCCCGTCTGATTGTAGGCTGCGCGCTTGCGGGCGTCCTTATCGCGGAGGAGGGGCAGGCCGGCATCTGAATCGGCGCTGCGCCGCGGGGCCAGCCAAGCGAGCCAGGCAGCGTGGTAGTAGGCGACGGGGTAATCGCCGGCGGCTCGAGCTTCGGCGACGAGGCGCTGGCGGGTCGAGTAGGCGTAGGGGTCGCGGGCAAGCTCGGCCGCGCGGTCAGGGATTTGGGCGGGGGCCGATTCCGCCCGCGCGTCGACCGGTATCAAGAGGGCAAGGCCTAGGAGCATGACGAGACGCACCGTCACTTCTCGGCCTCCGTGAACGGGATGGCGTTGTAGGAAAGGAATCGCTTGAGGACATTTGAGGCAATTGCCAGGTTGAGTTCGCCCGACGATGAGTCATTCTCGGGCGTGGGCATTCGCTGGGCAAGCAGGGCGTAGGCGACGCCGACGACGCGGCCGCGGCCGTCGAGGACGGGGCCCCCGCTGCTGCCGTGGCCGGTGGCTGCGCTGTGCTGGAATCGGCCGAGGGGGCCGGCGGTGGTGCCGGTCACGGTGACTGTCTCTTCTCCGGTCTGGGGGTCGGTGCGTCGCACGAGCTGCATTTCCTCGTGTACCTGAGTGCCGCGAATGAGCGAGAGCACTTCGCCGGGCGTGCTCTGGAACTCGTCC
>CP070816.1:588793-596961 GCA_020344235.1 Armatimonadota bacterium | reverse complement strand
TAGGGATGGCGATGTGAGGGGAGCCGCGGCTCTTGATGACTTCAATGAACCGCATGTGGTGGCCGCCCACGTAGGAGCGCGTCAGCATGATGAGTCCGTCGGCGACAAAGTCCTCCGGGCCGCCGCCGATCTCCTCCTGCTCCCGCAGCTCTCGCAGGAGCACGGCCGTGAGTGATTCTCGCTTGAGGGCGTTCACCAGTCTATAGACGGCCTCGCGGAAGTGTCGCGGATCTTGGCCTGCGTCGTGGAGATGGCTGATGCTGTCTACGACGACGCGCATAGCGCCGATTTCGTGGATCATCTCGCTGACGAGGCCCTGGTCTCGTACGATGTCCTGCTGGAGCACTTCGGGGGAGGTGAACAGCACCTTGAGTTTGCCCTGGTCCTCGAGCGCGCGAAAGTCCCAGCCGAAGTTGTCGGCGTCCCGGTATATGCGCTGGGGGAACTCCTCGAAGGTGATGAAGATGCCCGGTTCACGGTAGCGGGTGATGCCGTTGTAGAGGAACTGCATGCCGAGACTGGTCTTGCCGGTGCCGGGTGCGCCTGCCACCAGGGTCGCGTCGCCCCGCTGGAGGCCGCCGAAGAGAAGTTTGTCAAGGCCCTCGATACCCGTTCTAGCTTGATCCATGCGAATCTCCTCAGGATTGGGTCGGATGCTACGCCCCGCCGGTATCTCCGACGGCGAGTCAGCGCCGCCGCGGGGGTAGGTAACGGTAGACATCCGCGCCGGGATAGGTGATCTTCTGGACGAAACGTCTTTGTTCAAGGAGGTCCAGCTCTCGTTGGACCGCGTCGGCCTCGCGGCCGACGCGGAGGGCGATCTGACGCGCGGTATTCACGATGTACGGGTTGGCCTCCAGAAAGGCAATCAGCTTCTCGAGGCCGCTGACGGAGGCGACTAGCCGCCCGAGGTCCCCGCTGACGCGGTAGGTCCGCAGGCCCCGGCGGATGCGACCGGCGAACTCGCGGACTCGGTCGCCTCGGGTCAGTAGAAGCTTGCGAAGCTCCGATTCCGGCATCGCCGCCAACTGGTGCTGCTCTCGCCGCTCCAGGAACGCCTCGGCCTCCGCCACGGCTCCTTCCAGGCTGTAGCCTTGGTCGAGCCCTTGTTTTATGAGACAGACCTTGATGATGGCAGGGTAGTCATAGGTGCGGCTGCTGCCGCGCGCGATGGGGTTGACGATGCCCTTATCGGTCCAGTAGGAGAGCTGGCGGATGGAGACGCCGCAGAGCCGAGCTGCCTGTCCGATTCCCAGTTCGAGTCGTTCCAGCAGTTTGCTGAAATCGACGGGGCGAACTGACGTACGGGCCCACTCGTGCGAGGTATCCGCCATCCTTGTCTCCTTTGCTGCTGGGAACTCCCCACCAAAGCCCTGTCTCCCCGCCAAGACCCGGAACACGCTCAAGGCTAGCACAACCTTGTCGCGTGGTCAAGACACGCATGTGCTGTGATCATTCCACGGCTAGCCGTTCACATGACCGGCGGCCGGCCCCTGGTGGAGTTGTGGGGCCGGACAGTAGCGGGGCAGGTCGCGGGCGCAGGGACAGGTCGCCCGCGATGCGGTGCGAGGGGGAGATTAGGTGGCCGGCGAGAACAAACGGAGTGTGATCCGGGTGCGCTCGGTTGGTTTCTGGGGCGTGCCCGCGGGCAGATGGTCCAAGTCCTGCTGTTCATTTTCTTTCCTGGGAAGGAGCAGAGGGCATGTCAAAGCTTGAGTGCCTTTGGACGGCAGCGCAGATCGCGCTGTGTGTGACGGCGGTGTCGAGCGCGGCCCTCGCTCAGAGCTGGGATGCGACAGCCGACAGCGGCTTCCCAACCTCTATGGTCTGGGATGAGACCGCGGATGTCACGATTGACGCAACTAATGACGGCGACACTCACTGGGACACCGACTACGCGTTGTGGTCGGTCGCGGGGATGACGACACCCGTCGACCGGTGGGGGCTGGAACAGACGCCCGCGGCGGGCATCACGCCGCCGGTCGCGATTGACGCGAGCACAACGTTCGAGTTCACCATCGCTGCTCCCCCGATCACGACCCTCGAGTACCTGGAAGCAGCACAGGTGACCTCTGCCTATGACACCCTCGAGTGCAACTGGGTGATGCATGATGCCGGCGATTACATCACTACGGACATCGTGGAGAAGGACATCGTCATCAGCCGGTTCACGGATGATCAGCCCGGCTCTCCGGGCGGCTGGGCGCGCCACTCCATCGAGATGTGCGCTGGCCGGGTGCCGTTCATTGTCAAGGGATACCCGGACGGGAGCTTTGGGCCGCAGGTCACGGTGAGCCGCGACATCATGGCGGTCTTCATGTTCCGGGCGGCGAAGATCGCAGCGACTACCCCGGCGGAAGCAACGTTCGATGACGTGCCGACGGACCACTGGGCCTACACGGCGATCGAGTCTCTTGCTGCTGCGGGGATCGTGGAAGGCTACAATCCGACTACGTATGCGCCGAGCAGCGCGGTAACCCGAGCCCAGCAGGCGGTCTTCGGGGCACGCACGCTGGACTACGAGTTGGCTCGGGACGAAGACGGCAATTCAACACTGACAGAGGACCCGTTCCTCGACGTTCCGTGGGACTTCTGGGCTGGCCCGGAGATCCAGGCCGGCGTGGACGCCGGTGTGATCAACGGCTATCCCGACGGTTATTACCGGCCGACGGTGATCCTGTCGCGCGACCAGATGGCGGTGTTCGTGGATCGCGCGTTCATCGTGCCGACCGGCCAGCCGGTCGTGCTTGGCGGCCCTGACGTGACGGACGTCGACCTTGCTGCCTGGGACACCGACAGCGACGGAATCCTGCTACCGGGAGACGCCGATTACTACGGGTGGTCACACCAGCACACTGATCCCAGCTATGCCTACGTAGTCTTCGATGCGCTCCGCCTGGGCGAGAACCTGGCGGCCGGCCCGAACGAACTGTGGGACGTAAGGTTTGAGTGCCGCGAAGTGCTCGTGCCGACCAACGTGGTGGCAGCAAAATCGTTTACGATAACCGCCGCCCAGATTGCCGCTGCGAAGACGGCCGCGTCGTCGTCAGGTGATGCATACTATGTGCTATTCGCGCCGGCTCCAACTGTGCCAGATGGCGTCTACTGGCCCGTCGTCATCGTCGAAGACCCGATGGGTGAGACGCATGAAGTCCATGCGCGGCTTTGGTGCTGGGCAGGCACGGCCGAGCTGCGTATCTATCCTGAGATCCACCACGAGTGGCTGCCCACAGTCGAAGGGGAGGCCACGGCCGGCAAGGAGAGGGTGGTCGTGGGCGGCGGCCTGGAGGACCTGAAATCCCTTGACGGCGTATTGACGACCGGTAAGGGGGACAAGGATGGATACTGGGACAGCTTTGACTGGGTCCTGTCCCGGGCCTTCAAGAAGGCGATAAAGGACATGATTCTTCATGTCCGCTACTGGCGCGACGGCGGCGACTGTGCCGTTGCAGTGGGCGTCTCAGACAAGAACGGCAACTTCGTCCCGATCCCTCATGTGAGCGTCGCGGGCTGGAACGACGTTTACTGGGAGATACCCGCAGGACAAGCACCGGATGACTTCTGGTATAAGAGGGACGGTGAGTGGGCCTTTAGTTTCGGGCTGAAGGCTCTGTGCTGCGACAAGATTGAGTACGACCTTGTGGAGTTGACGTTGTGGTGATCACCGCAGCACGGACTGGACGTCGGCGCTGAGGCGCCGGCGGCGTCGTGGGCAGGAGACACGCTCCTGCTCTGCGGGGTCAGAAACGGTGGGGCGGCAGCGTCATACTTGAGCCCTGTGATAGGACCAAGGTCCTGCCCAACAGGTACCAGCCTACGCCATCGCGGGCCGCTTTGAGGCGGAGTTAGGGATGCAGGCCCGCCGCGCGCATCAAAGTGCCGGTGCAACGGAAATGGCGCGAAATGGACCATTTTGGTCACCATGAAAAGTCAGCAATTTCCTGGCTTTTGGGGCTGAACCCTTGACAGCGCATGGTATAATCGAGTTGGCAGCGTTTGGAGATCGGCGCTGCCATGCTTTTTTGCGGGGGGGGCTCCACGCGCTTTCCCTACGCCAGACAAGACTCTCCGGAGATGCCCATGGCCGGCCGATCTCAGAGCGAATTGCGGAGACTTCAGCAGAGGGCCTTCTCGCTGCTAAAGCAGGGCGCGAAGGTCAAGGCGGTTGGGGAGGAGTTGGGGGTGTCCGCTCGCACGGTGCGCCGGTGGCGACGAGGCAGCACAAAAGCGGGGCGGCGCAGCCGCAAGGCGGACGCGGAGGCTTTGGCGGAGATGCTGCAGGCGGAGAGTGCGGGGGTGGCCCGGGTGATACTTGATCTCGCAAAGGGCGGGGACGTGCGGGCGGCGGCGCTGGTGGTGAAGCTCTTGGGGAACACTCTGACGTCTGCGGAGGAAAGGGATGACGGCGACTCCGACGCTGCGCTCTCGGACCTCGAGCGCGAGCTCAGCTCCCTCCCTTCCGAGATCGCTTCCGAGATTGTGGGCCTGCTGGCGGAGGCTGAGTCAGAGGCAGCAAGCAGAGGTGGCGGCCGGGTCGCGGCAGCGGGCTGCGGAGAGCGGCGACGTGTGCGCCTACCTTGGCAGGCGGAGGATCATTCACCCGACGAGGGGGAGGGTTCCGTTTGACCTTTATCCATACCAGCGGCGCCTAGCGGAGTCTCGCGCGGCGCAGCGGATCGTCGTGAAGGCCCGCCAGGTAGGGGTCTCTCAGCTCATCGCCGGCGAGGCACTCTTTCTCGCGAAGCATCTCGATGGGGTTACGGTGCTGTTCGTCAGCCGCAATCTTCCGGCGGCCCAGCACTTGCAGCGGATGGTCTACCGGCTGATGGAGTCCGACCGGAATCTGCCGCCCGTCGTTCGTCGTAACGAGGCCGAACTGGCGTTCGGCAACAACTCGGTGATCCGCAGCCTTCCCGCAACGGAGGACACAGGGCGGACCTTCGCGGCCACCGCGGTCTACCTGGATGAGTTCGCCCACATGCCGTGGGCCGACCGGATCTACCAGGCGGTGGCGCCCTGCGCGGCGCGGGGCGGCCGGCTGACGGTGATCTCCACACCATACGGCAAGGCCAACGCGTTCTACCGGCTCTGGCAAAAGAGTGGACTGGGAACGCGAGCCTTCGCCCGGCTCCGCGTCCACTGGTCGGAGTGTCCGGAGTACAACCCCGAGGGCCATTCGCTGGACGATCCGAACGAACGGCGGCGCGTGGGAGAAAAAGGGGCCTGGTGGCAAGCTCAGCGGCCTCGGTTCACGGATGACCAGTGGGCGCAGGAATACGAATGCGATTTCGTGGGCTCGGCCGCGCTGGTGTACCGGGAGTTCGATCCCGAGCTGCACGTCGGCCGCTTCGAGTACAACCCTGACTGGCCGACGTATGTGGGACAGGACTTCGGGTACGTCAATCCTTCGGTGGCGCTGGTGATCCAGGTGAGCCCGTCGGAGGACGTGTTCGTTATCGGGGAGGACTATCACACGAATCGCGCGGTGTCGGACCTGGCGCGGAGCGTCTACCTGCCGGTGTGCCAGAAGTATCGCGTCCAGGCCTGGCACTGCGATCCCTCCGGCCGGTCTGAGATGGCGGAGCTGCGGGCGGCGGGGATTCCCGCGGTCGGCAGGCGCTCGACCATCGAGGAGGGGGTGCTGGCGGTGCGCAAGCTGCTGCGCCCGCCGGGAGGGGGACGCCCCCGGCTGCACATAGACCGCCGGTGCGTACGCCTGATCGCCGAGATGAGCACCTACGCGTACCGCGAGGGGTTCGACCAGGTCGAGAAAGATCAGAGCGACCACGGGCCCGACGCGCTGCGGTACTTCGTGGTGAACCACTGGCGGGGCGCGGCCGAAACGGAGCCGCTCGTCTTGCCCTAGACCAATCTGCGAGGTCATTGATGCTTCAGCCCACTGTTGTCGAGCAGGCGATTCTGTCGCTGCGGGAGACGGACTACACGCGCAACATGCGCTATCGGCGCAACTGGCGCTACTACCAGAACATTCCCTACACGGAGCCGCGCCCAGGCCTGTACGCGAAGATGCGCGCGATCTTCAACCAGATTACGAAGATCGTGGACACGGACGCGCGGTTCGCGATGGGCGAGCGGCTTCAGGTGCAGGCCGAGCCGGAGGTGGAGGGCGCGATCAACCGGCTGTGGGAGTGGAGCGGTTTCCAGCAGGAGAAGTACCTGCTTTCGCGCTATGGCGCGTGCTGCGGCGATGCCTTCGTCAAGGTCGTGGACAACCGGCCCTGGGAGCTGAATCCCGACCCCGATCCGGAGGTGCCGGTGCGCCTGAACGTGCTGCCCCCGGACGCGGTGGCGCCGCGGTATGATCCCCACGACCGCAAGCGCATGCTGGCGTGCAAGATCGAGTACGTGCACGGGCGGGATATCCACAAAGAGGTCATCACACCGGAGGAGATCCTGCTCTACGATGAGCGCGACCCGGACCGCGTTGTTGCCACATATCCTAACCCCCTGGGGTTTATCCCCATCGTGCATATCCGCAATCTGGATATCGGGGAGGAGTTCGGGCTCTGCTCGTTCCACAACTTGCTGCCCACGGTGGACGCGCTCAACGAGCTGGCTTCTTTCATGATGGAGATCGTGAAGCTCTACGCAGACCCGGTGATTATAGGCCGCGGCATGGAGCGGGGGTCGCTGCGCAAGCAGACGGTGGACGAGCAGGGGAGGCCCGTGGCAACGGTGTGGTGGGTGCCGACGCCAGAGGGGTCGTTCGAGTTCCTGGAGTGGCGCGGCAACCTGCCGGATGTGCTCGCCTTTCTGGACCGCATCCAGGCGGTGATCGAGCGCAGCACGCCTGAGCTGACGCTCTCCGGGCTTCAGGATCGGAAGGACGTCAGCGGCTATTCGATCTCGCTGCACTTGATCGAGCTGGTGCGCAAGATCGAGGAGATGCGGGGGAACTACTTCACGGCCCTGGAGGGTGCGAACGGGATGGCACTGCGGATTCTGGAGATGCAGGGGAAGGGGGAGTTCGCGGATATGTCGCACCGCATCATCGGCGATCCGGTGCTGCCGGTGGACGACGAGCGCCAGCTCCGCGTTCTCCAGATGGAGAACCAGGTGCTGCGCATCAAGTCCCGCGCCACCGTCGCGGCGGAGCGGGGAGTGGAGGAAGTAGAGACGGAGCTGCGGAAGGCGGACGCAGATACCTCGCCGAATGGTGATCGAGTTGAGAAACCGTCCGGGAGTTCGTGATCGTGAGCAGTCGGGACGAGAGCCCGCGAGGGCGAGAGGGCCAGTCGATCCTGTCTCTCATCCCGCGCCTTGCCAAGTTTGTGTATCACTTGGCGCGCGATCCGCGGGTGCCGTGGACGGTGAAGGCGGCGCTGGCGGGGTTGGCGGCTTATCTTGCGTGCCCGATTGACATCATCCCGGACTGGATACCGGGAGCGGGGTATCTGGATGATGTGCTTTTGATCGGCTTCGTCGCCAGCTACGTATTGGGGAAAGTTCCGCCGGAGGTGGTGCGCGAGCACTGGGGTGAGGATGTGCACGTGCTGGAGTCACTGCGGAGGAAGCGTAGGAAGAAGGAATAGACGCCGTTCGGAACGACTGAACGAAAGTGTACCGCGGGCGCCGCTGGCGTCCGCGCAGTCTCTTCTAAGGAGTGATCCATGTCTCAGAACCCTGATCGCTCACAAGGAGCGAAGCAGGAGACCGGAACAGACGAGGCGCCGCCTGAGCAGGCGGCGCCTCAGCCTTCTCAACAGTCGCCGCAGGAGAAGCAGGAGTTCTACTGGCGGCGGCAGGCGGAGAAGGTCGAGAAGGAGCTGGCGGCCCTGCGCGCGGAGCGCGAGGCTGAGCTGAATCGCCTGTCCCGCGATCGGGATGAGGCGGCGGCACGAGCGGCCGAGGCGGAGTGGCGCGCCAAGCGCCTCTCACTAATCGACGAGGCGGGCCTGCCGTCGGAGCTGGTTGATCTTGTCCCCGAAGGCTACCCCGATACGGTCACCGCGTACCTCGAGAAGCTAAAGCCGATCGCGGAGAAGCTGGCGCGGCCGCTGCCGCGCGGGCTCACGAACACCAATCCCTCGAACCCGGCCGGGCAGGATGAGGCGCGTTTGCAGCGCCTCGCCGCGGAGGCCGCACGGGGAGACCGCCGCGCGCTGCGCGAGTACTCCCACCTGAGGGAGAAGCTGAAGAGCAATACC
>CP070816.1:582270-588693 GCA_020344235.1 Armatimonadota bacterium | reverse complement strand
GGCCTGCTGGCGAACCTGGGACTGGTATCCGTAGTCGTCTGCCAGGCGGCAGGCGAGGAATCGCGCGGAGGCAGCGTGCGCGGGAGACGGCCCTGCCGGGTCAGCACCGGCCAGCAGGCAGAGCTGGCTCACGACGGCACCCACGGTGTTCGCGGCGGTGTTCCAGGCGGCGAAAGCGTCGAGATCGCGCGCCGCTCCGGTTCTCGCGAGAGCAGCGATCAGCTCTGGGTCGGCGCCGTTGCAGTAGGCCGCGTCCGCGAGGCCAACCAGGGGCCCGGCAGCCTTTGCCGCCGGGATGCGCTCTGACATGCTCTCCGCCTGAAGCGCCAGGGCCGGCGCTCCTCCCAACGGCGGCGCCTCAGTGATATCGCCTTGATGCTCCCGAGGGGTGTGTACGAAGAGAATGGCGTCGGCCTCCCGGGGCACGACTGGGCAAGCGCCGGCGGCCACTATCTGGCTCTCGACCGTTTCGCGCAGGGAATGGTTCTGGAACTGGGGGACGACCTCGGCACCCGCACCGGTCGCGTAATCAACGGCGATTCCCAGCGGCCTGTCGCTGGCCGTGAGGCAGTGACGCGCCATGAGGACCAGCCCGACCTCGTCAGCACCGGGATGGATGGACACTCGGTCGGCCACCCTGAATTCCGCAGCCTGGTCGCGGAGCGCGAGCTGCTCTGGTACGTGGACACCAACCGTAGCGGCATCCTCTTGAGCGAGCACCAGGTAGTCCACGACATCTTCGGCCACGAGCCGGATCGCGGCGCGGTTGATCGCGTGGTTCCGCCTGCGGACTTCGAGGTAGCCGGCAAGGATGGATGGATCAAGGCGCGCCGAGATGGTTTCCAGCTCGGCGCGCGCTCTCTGCTCCCCGAGCCGCTCCACCCTGTCTACGAGCTGTGAATATGCCCGCAGAAGCTGATGCACCTCCAGGTCGGCCGTGGATGCCACAGTGGTTCCGAGCCTCGTGATCAGGCTGAAAGCGTATATCACCGCGCCAGGCCGGTCTCTCCGAAGGCTGCGCAGTGACTCGAGCCGGCGCATCGCTAGGTCCAGTTGCACGGACGGAGAGCGCGAGGCCACCAGGCCGCCGAAGCACAGCATGTCAAGGGACACTACCAGGCGCTCGTTCGTAGAGCCGCCCAGCCAGTCCGCGACCGCGTCGCAGTCTCCCGGCTCGGTGAACCAGCCCAAAGACTCGTGGGGCGGGAGGCTCACCTGCCATCCCGCGGCCGGCGCGAGTTGGGCCGGAAAGAGGCGATTGCACGGCCGGTCATCCAAGGGAACGAGGCTCAGCGTTGGCGCCGAGATGGTACGGTTCTCCTCCCGTGAAGTCGCCCCATTTTAGCCGCGGCTCGGCCACTGTCAACCCTCGCTGGATTCGGCAGAACCGAATGCCTGATGATGGCGGCTGGGCATTTGGGGCAGTTGGGCCGCGCACTTGGGCGTTGGCCCGAACAGGAATCAGTTGATGTGGAGGCAAACACCCCCACGACGGGCCGGCGGTGTCTCGGGGCGCGACAAAGCCCATGGCTCCGCCGGGGTGCGTCGGATCCACTATCAACGACGGGATATGTCTATGGCACCAAGCGATCAACTGCATGTCGAGAAGCGTGAAGGATACCATCTGGTGCTCGATCCGCAAGTCCCGAATTGGCTGGCCACGAATGAAGACGGGGCCTGGATTCTTCATCAACTGAGGGCGGGCCGATCGCGGGACGAGGCTGGCTATCGCTACGCCAGGCGGGCGGGGGTGAGTCTGCGGCGCGGCCTCGCCCTGGTCGGGGGATTTGCGGACGAGGTTGACGATTTCACCTCCCCTCCCAATCGGCCTCCCTATCGGGGAAGAGCCAGTTACCTAGAGGCAGCGCGGCTGAGGGAGGTCTGGCTCCATGTGAGCGACCGCTGCAACCTGACGTGCCGGCACTGCTTGGTGTCCTCCGGGCCGCGGGGACGCGAGGGTGTGGCCTCAGACAAGCTCCTCGGCATCCTGCGTCAGGCCTGTGACCTGGGTGCCGAGACCTTCTACTTCACCGGGGGCGAGCCGCTCCTCCGCGCAGACATGCCAGGCTTGCTGCGAGAGGTGACGTGCAACTACGGGGCCACCGCGGTCGTCCTCACCAATGGTACCTTGATAGATGAGGAGCTGGCGGCGCTCCTGGCGCGGCTGCCGCGCGAGCGGCTGCATCTTCAGGTGAGCCTGGATGGCTCCTGCGCCGAGCGCAACGACGCGGTACGATCGGCCGGCAGCTTCGATGGGGCTGTGCGCGGCATCAGGGCCGCGCACGCTGCCGGGTTGAACATCACCGTCGCCGCCGTAGTGCTCCGTCAGAACCTCGACGATCTCGTTCCGCTGGCAGACCTGGTGCGCGGCCTCGGGGTGCAACAGCTCCACCTGATGTGGCAGCACGTGCGCGAGCGGGGCGGCTCCATACCCCGCGCCCGAATGCGCCGGCTCACTGCGGCCGTATCCGACCTTCATCACCACGCACGTTCCATCGGCCTGGTAATAGACAACATCGAGAACTCCCGACGCGTGGTCAACGGCGATCCCAATATCAAGTACGACTTGTCGAACGCCTGCTGGGACAGCCTCGCCATCTACCGCGACGGCCGTGTCTTCCCATCGGCCTGTCTCGTGGGGATTGAGTCCGAGGCCGCCGGGTCGCTCTTCGAGTCCTCCCTGGAGGGCATCTGGCTCAACTCCGAGGTGTTCGCCGCCCACCGCGCCCGCACTGTGATGGACAGCGACGCGATCAACGGCGACCCCTGGGTGTTCCTGCACGGCGGGGGTGACCCAGAGCAGGCTTACTTCGCCTCGAACGGTGACGGCGACCAGGCCGCCGATCCGTACCTGCCGCTCCACAGGGCCATCGCGCGGCAGATCATAGACGACACGGTCGCCGAGCGGCGTCGTCTCATCAGCTCGCACCCGCGCGGGCCGGTCGTCTATCACCTGATGGGGGATGACGGATACGGCTGCCCGATTGAAGCGGGGGTGCACAATGGGGGCGCGCACAAGGTGGACTTCGTGCACTCCAACTGCGTGCTCATCCAGGATGTGATCGCCAAGTCCCGCGCGCAGATCCGCGACTACTATGGGCAGGCAGCGCGCGAGCCGAAGACCGAGATCTGCCAGCCCATCGCTCTTGACCCGCGGCTCGTGTCTCACATACCAGACGACGTGATCGCACGCTCCTACGGATGCGGCAGCCCCGTCTTGACCGCGGAGCTGAGGGAGGGCGAGACCGTGCTGGACCTGGGGTCGGGCGCGGGCATGGAGTGCTTCATCGCCTCTCGCCTGGTCGGACCGAAAGGCCGCGTCATCGGCGTAGACATGACCGATGACATGCTGCGCTTTGCCGCCGACGCGCGGAGCCGAGTGGCCGAGCGGCTGGGCTACGAGAATGTCTTCTTCCAGCAGGGCATCCTGGAGGTCCTCCCGCTTGCGGACGAGAGCTTCGACGCGGTGATTTCCAACTGTGTGATAAACCTCTCCCCGGAGAAGCTGAAAGTATTCGGGGAGATGAGGCGGGTGCTGAGGCCGGGCGGCCGCTTGGTGCTCAGCGACATCGTCAGCCGATCTCCGCTGCCGCCAGAGATCCGGTTCAACCCGCGGCTGAAAGGGGAATGCATCGCGGGGGCGCTGACGGAGAAGAAACTGCTGACGACTCTGAGCAAACTGGGGTTTGTGGGGCTGGAGGTGGCACAGAAGAGCCTGTGGCGCAGTGTGGATGAGGTCCCGTTCGACACCGTTACGGTCCGCGCGTGGAAACCGGCCCCGAGTTCGCGGGTGCTCTACAGCTATCCGGGGCCGTTCCGCTCGGTTGTCCTCGAATCGGGGACGGAAGTGCTTCGAGGCGTGCCGACAGAGATTCCGTCCGCGCTCATTCCTCCGGTCACGAATGGGAGCCGCGGCGCTCAGGCGCGCAGTTCGGCGGGGGAGAGCCGGGTGCGCCTTCGAGACTGCATGGTGTGCGGCGCCTCGCTGGTGTATCTGGACCGCGAAGTCGCGCTCCGGTGCCACTACTGCGGGCAGTCGAAACAGGCCAATGCGCACTGCCAGGCGGGGCACTTCGTCTGCGACGAGTGCCACACAGGAAACCACATAGAGTTCATCAAGACCTTCTGCCGGTATAGTTCGGAGGTGGACCCCTTCGCGCTCTTCTCGCAGATGCGGCAGTCACACCTATTTCCGTTGCACGGTCCGGAGCATCACGCGCTAGTGCCAGCAGCGTTCCTGACGTCTTATCGCAACTGCTTCGGGGAGCCCCCGCAGGCCCGGATCGAAGCCGCCGTAGATCGCGGGGCGGTCATGCCGGGGGGAACCTGCGCCTACTGGGGCGGATGCGCCGCCGCGCTTGGGATCGGGATCGCATACTCTGCGATTCTGCGCGCCACACCGCTCTCCCATGAAGAGCGCGGCGCGGTCCAGACCGTCGTCAGCGAGATCCTCTCTCACCTCGGGAAGTTTGACAGCCCGCGCTGCTGCCGGCGGGAGAGCTACTTGGCGCTGCAGGCCGGATGTGAGCTGTCGAGTCGGTATCTGCCCCACGCGCTGGTGGCAGGGCCCCTGCCGCCCTGTGATCAGACGGCCCTCAACCGCGAGTGCCTGGGTGCGGGCTGCCCGCTGCACCCCGAACACGGGGGATAGGGTCGGTCAGGGTTCGGGAGGCTGCCGGGGCTCATCGAGCCGAAACGGGACATCGTGCCCGTCGAGAGCGCGGCAGAAAGAGGGGTGCGGCTCGGGGCCTCCCTGCGCTATCACCGACCATGTCGGCCAGCGGAGGGGGAGCTGAACTACGTAGTGGGCGATCAGGATCAGCAGCGCGGCGGCGATCAAGGCCTCTCGTATCAACGCCCGGCCCGGCCTCCGCAGGTTGGTGGCGGCGTACCTGGTCAACTCCCATGCGGCGAGTCCAACGAGCCAGGCCGTCCCGAGGTGTGGCAGATAACGGTAGTGGGTGAAGGCCGGGTTCCAGTAGAGGTTGTAGACGGGTAGGAAGAAGACCAGCTTCCAGATTACCCCCAACCCGAGCAGTCGGCGCTGGCGGGCGAGGAGGACAATCAGCGCGGCCCAGAAGGCGAGTTGCTCGATCAGTAGAGACAGGAGATCACGCGAGAAGAGTAGGTAGAGCCCCTGCCGCCGCCAGGTTGTGGCTAAGTCGTAAGGCCGGGGCGCGAGGAGGTCACTGACGAACCAGCGCAGAGCTGTGTTCAGGGGCCGAAGCTGGTTGGCATTCTGCTGCGCGTATTGATCCAGCGGCCAGGCGCGCAGGCGCAGCCAGACATAGGGGATGAGCAGGGCGGCGATAAGCGCCGTCGCTCCGATCCGCTGCCACAGCCTGCGTCGGGTGGGAACGAGGAAGGCGGCAGCCAGCATGAACAGCGGCGCGGCGGCCCCCGGCTCCTTGGCGAGGGCCGACAGAAGAGTGAAGACGGCCGCTGCGAGCAGGTGCGGCCAGGACCTCCCGACAAGCCAGTTCACGAAGAAAAGCACTCCGGCCAGCAAGAGCGCGGCGCACAGCACGTCTTGGCGTCCGTTCATCCAGGAGACGGCCATCTGTCCTGGCGGAAAGACGGCGGCCACTGCTCCGGCAAGTCGCGCCGCCCAGACCGGCGATCCCGCTCGCACCATGACTGCCCCGAGCAGAAACACGCAAGCAAAATGCAGAAGGACGTTCGTGAGATGAAACCCAAGCGGTCTCGGACCCCAAATCAGGTAGTCTGCAAGGAGCGAGAGGCGCGTCAGGGGCCGGTATTCGTAGTGCGTGTAGGCCCAATAGCCGCGGACGAACCAGCTCGTGACATCTTCCGGTGTGTGGTGCAGCGCGGCATGGGTTATGTGATAGAAGGCGTCTTGGCTGGGCTGATCGAGACCGGCGAAGAGGGCCGGGAACCACACTATGAGCGTGAAGAGGAGGAGGAGCGCCGGGTAGAGACGCCGCGCCCGCTCCGGGTCGGCGAGCAGCCGGGGAAAGAAGCCTTCAATGCGCTTGACCAGGCTGACCGAATGCTGCCCCATCTGCGTTGGCTTTGCCCCGCCCAGCGTCTTCTCTCCGAGAGGTCGAGTTACCTGTAGGCCGGATGTGAGCCGAGGATGGGCCGGCGCCGACAGCGAATAGCCTCTGCATGAAGGCATGGTTCCTCAGCGGCCCCGGCGAACTCGAACTGCGAGCAGTTCCGGACCCGGAGCCGGGGCCGAACGAGGCGGTGGTGAAAGTCCACGCAGTCGGCGTATGCGGTTCGGACGCCGAATGTTTCGCGGGAAAGCATCCTCTCCCCAATTACCCGCGTCTTCCGGGGCATGAATTCTCGGGCGAAGTGGTGGCCGCGGGTTCGGCCTGGGAGGGAGCTCCCATCGGCACTCGCGCGGCTGTGGATCCCGCGCTGTCATGTGGCCGCTGCTACGCCTGTCGGCAGGGC
>CP070816.1:575922-582170 GCA_020344235.1 Armatimonadota bacterium | reverse complement strand
GTGACTCCTTCCCGCTTGGGCCGCGACTCGGCGATCACCGCCTCCCCTCCTCCTCGGCCCCACATCAGCAGCGCCTCCCGACAGGCGCGGCTTGCGCTGTGCGTAAGCACCCGCCTGCAATCTCGCAAGGCTCTCGCCGCATGGCGCGCGGAGCTGCGCGTCGCCCTCTCCAGTTCCTCCGCCAGCCGCGCCGGCCTAGTAGGGCGGCGCGCGGCGCGCGATGCTAGGTGCGGGAAGACGCCCATCGAGGGGTGGAGCGAAGCGAAGGCGCAAAGCGCCCGCCGGCGATTTGCCCCTCGCACGCGTGCTACCGCTCTCAGCCCGCGCAGCGCCAGATCGGTGGCGCCGCGGACGGTATCGCACGCCACCTCCTCCATCTCCCCCCAGAATCGCGGGCCTCCCCACGCCGGCCACACGCGTGCCAGCCCCGCGGCCAGGCCCGGCACGGTGTCGAGGGACCCCAGCCTCTCCGGCCGCACCCATGAGGAGCCGACCGACTCCCAATCGGTGCGCACCCGCGCCCCATCCCGCAGGCGGAATAGGAAGGTAAACACGAGCCACGGCCGCTCCACCTCCTCATCGCGCACCAACAGGGGAAGCCCGATCCCGCGCAAAGCGGCGTCTCGGCACGAAAGGCCGGCCTCCTCTCGCAGCTCTACCCGCGCCTGCGCCAGCGGCGGGCGCTCGACGTACCCGCTGACACCCGCCCACCTCCCGGGATAACTTCCTACCCGCTCGCTCCGCCGCAGTAGAAGCACTCTTCCTCTGCGGCAGAGAAAAGCGGTGACGACTGGCGTCGCTTCGAGGGTACCCTCCGCCATGGTCGGCGACTATCTTAGCGCCCCCCCGCGAGGGACGCAAGGCGGGCGCGGGGAACCCCGCTATCCATACGACACGCGCCGGGCGACCGGTGCCCGCATATGCTGCGGCGAAGGAGCACGCAATGGGCGATAGTGATATCAGACTGGCGGCGGTTTGTCGCGGATGGCACGACTGTCCCCCGGAGGCCAATCCCTACAGCGACGTCTTCTCTCTCGACGCGGCCCGCCGGTGGTCGCGGGAACAGATCGAGGCCTTTGCCGGCCTCCTGGATCAGGCGGGCGAGGGCGGAGCCGACCTGGCCGTCGCCGGCGAGGATATTGCCTACCTCGGCTACGCCATGTCCTACCTCGACGACCCCTCTATCTTCCGCACGCTCGCCTCGGAGACGGCCGCTCAGGTGCACGAGATTCTGGGGGAAGTGGCGCGCCGCCGCGGAGCGCACCTCGTCGCCAGTTTCTTCGAGCCGGAGGGGGATCAGATCTTCAATGTGGCGGTGCTCTGGGGAGGGGACGGTGAAGTCATCGGCCGCTACCGAAAGGTGCACCTGCCGGCCGTCGAGACCTGGCTCATCACCCCCGGCGATTCCTTCCCCGCCTTCGAGACCGGCCTCGGCCTCGTCGGCATGCTCATCTGCTACGACGACATGTGGCCCGAGTCAACGGCCGCCTGCGCGCTCAACGGCGCCCGCATCATCTGCCATCCATCCGCCGCCACGCCAACCGACTGGCGGCTCCGCACCCGCGCCGCAGACGCGCAGGTCTTCTACATAAGCGCCACCACCAGGCGCTCCCGTATCGTCTCCCCCAGCGCGCATATCCTTGCCGATACCGAAGAGCGGAGCGAACCTGTCGCCGCTGCTGACGTGAATCTCGCCGACGCCTCCGTCTGTGATGCCGACCACTGGGAGTACATCTACTCCGGCATCAGGGACCATCGCGAGCGTCACCTCAAGCTGCGGCGCGCCCATGCTTACGGTCCCCTCCTCGACCCGAATCCCCCGGCGCTCGAGGCCTATCCGGCCGGCGGTCTCGCCGATCCTCGCGCGGCCTATGAGAAGCAGAAGGTCCAGTACCGCAAGGGCCTCCGGGGCGAGAAGCAGGACTATACCTGGCAGTGGACCCCGAAGCTGCCATAGCGATGGGCCCGCGCCTCTCGCGGCCTCGCGTGCGCGCCCGGCGCGCCGCTCTGCAGCATATTCGTCGCAGGAGCGCGCGCGACTCACACAGAAACTCTGCTCCCCATGCCATCACAAGAGTCTGAGTTCGCTGAAATAACGATCCTCACCCATTCAGAGGCAGCCGAGGGGCTATCGGATGTGCTCTTTTCCCTCGGCGCAAAGGGCGTCGCCGAAGAACGCCGTCCGGTGGGCGTGCGTCTCTTCGCCTATCTGCCTTCAGACGACAAGCTCGAAGAGCACATGCGCGCGATCCGCGCCCGGCTGACCGCCCTCGAGAAGGAGGGCCTGCGAATCGGCCACGGCACCGTCGGAGTCCGCACCCTCGGGGGCCAGGCTTGGAGCGATGCCTGGCAGGATCACTTCCAGGTTCTCAACATCGCGCCCGGCCTGGTCGTGGCGCCGAGCTGGGAGGACTACCAGCCGCAGCCCGGCGAGTCGGTCGTCATCCTCGATCCGGGAGCGGCCTTCGGGACCGGCGGCCACGCCACCACCCGCCTGTGCCTCCGCGGCTTGCTCTCCCATCTCCGGCCCGGCGACCGGGTGGCGGACGTCGGCTGCGGCAGCGGCATCCTCGGCATCACGGCCGTGATGCTCGGAGCGAGCGAGGTGGTGGCCATCGACAATGATCAGAGCGCGCTCCCCGTCGCACAGACGAACGCGCGGCGGAACGGCGTACTGGGCCAGATACGGTTCGTCGAAGCCGACCTGCTGCCCGATCCCTCCGAGCCCTTTGACTTCATCGTCTGCAACATCGTGGCCGAGGAAGTGATCCGCCTCGCAGAACGCCTCCGCGCGCTCCTCTCCCGAGGGGGCCGCTTCGTCGGCTCCGGTTTCTTCAGCACGGCCGTTCCGAGAGTCGAGGACGCCCTCGCCCGCGCCGGACTCGACATCGTAGAAACACTGGGCGAAGAAGGCTGGGCCGCCTGCGTCGCCGCGCGGCCGCAGCGAGGCCGCTGACCCGAATCTCGTTCTGCCATTCTGAGCGAGCGCGGCGCGCGACGCGAGGAATGCCGCTTTCGTCCCCTGTCGGGCATCATCCCCGTCTGCACCCGGCGGTATCAGTAGATGCCGCCCCACACAAGCAGGTTCGCCCCCCCGCGCGCAGAACCCGCCTCCCGTGCTCTCTTCCATCGGCATAGACATCATCGAGATAGAACGCATGCGGCAGGCCCTGCGTCGTAGGCCGCGCTTCGCGGAGCGCCTGTTCACGGCGGCCGAACGCGCCTATTGCGAGAGCAAGGCCGATCCCGCTCCCCGCTACGCCGCCCGCTTCGCCGCGAAAGAGGCAGTCGCCAAGGCCCTCGGCCGGTGGCTCCGCTGGCACGAGGTTGAGATCACCGTGGACCAGTCGGGCCGCCCCAGGATTTCCCTCTCCGGCGAGGCGGCCGAACTCGCGCGGATCGCCGGAGGCGGCCGGCTGCTCGTCTCTCTTTCCCACAGCCACGACTATGCCGTCGCCTGCGTGTTCCTGGCGCCGCCGCAGGAAGCCAAAGGTCCCGCCTAGAACTTACTTACTCGGGAAGTGGTCACGTGAAGATCGTCACCGCCGAGCAGATGCGGGAGCTGGATCGCAAGGCCATCGAAGAGCGCGGCATCCCCGGCCTCACCCTCATGGAGAACGCCGGCCGCGCGGTGGCCGAGAGCGCGGCACGCATGGCCCACGGCGGCCCCGACCGGCCGATCGTCATCATCTGCGGCCGCGGCAACAACGGCGGCGACGGGTTTGTCGCCGCGCGTCACCTCGCGCAGATGGAACGCAGAATCCAGGTCTTCCTCGCCGCGCCCCGCGCCCAGCTCTCCGGCGACGCGGAGGCCAACCTCCATCTGCTCGACGAAGCGGGTCTTCCCGTCACCGAGGTGGCGACCGCCGAACCGGTTGCCCGCGCCTGCGCGCGCGCGGCGCTCGTCGTGGACGCGCTCCTCGGCACTGGCCTCTCCGGAAACGTGCGCGGCCTTGCCGCCGAGTTGATAGAGGCCGTGAACCAAGGCGGCCCGCCCGTGCTCGCGGTTGACGTTCCCTCCGGCCTCGACGCCGACTGGGGCAAGCCCCTCGGCATCGCAGTGCGTGCCGCCGAAACAGTGACCATGGGCCTGCCCAAGCTCGGCCTCTTTCTCCACCCGGGGATGGACTATGCCGGCCGCGTGACCGTGGCCGACATCGGATTCCCGTCTGACATCATCCGCGAGGCGACCGGCGTGGCCGAGCTGATCGGCCCGGAATGGGTGCGAGTGCTGCTGCCGCGCCGGACCCGGAGCGCGCACAAAGGAGACTTCGGCCGCGTGCTCGTCATCGCCGGGTCCGTGGGCATGACGGGCGCCGCCTGCCTCTGCGCCGACGCGGCCCTGCGCGTGGGCGCCGGACTCGTGACCGTGGGGTGCCCCGCCAGCATCAACGACATCCTCGAAACAAAGCTCACCGAGGCGATGACGGTTCCGCTTCCCGAGACCTACGATCGGAGCCTCGATACCCGTGCGTTGGCTCCCATATTGGAGCTGGCCGAGCAGGCCGGCGTGCTCGCGATCGGCCCTGGGCTCTCGCGGCACCCAGAGACCGCGGTTCTCGTCCGCCGCCTGGTCGCGCGTGTTGACAAGCCGATGGTAATAGACGCCGATGCACTCAACGCGCTCGCCGATGCCGCGGTCATTCTCGAAGGCGAACATGCCCCGGCGGTGCTGACCCCGCATCCGGGGGAAATGGCCCGCCTGATGGGTGTCTCCACGGAGGCGGTACAGGCCAAGCGGGCCCATTTTGCGGAAGCCGCAGCAAATCGGTGCAATTGTGTGATAATACTAAAGGGAGCGTGCGCCCTCGTGGCCGAGTCCGGCCGGCCGCTGACCGTCAACCCAACGGGCAACCCGGGCATGGCGAGCGGGGGCACGGGAGATGTGCTGACAGGCATGGTGGCCGGGCTGATAGTGCAGGGACTGCTTCCGTTCGAGGCGGCGGCTGCTGGCGCGTATCTGCACGGCCTCGCCGGCGACTTGGCGGCCCAGCGCGTCGGCGAAGAGAGTCTGGTTGCCGGTGATCTGCTGGCGGCGCTGCCGGACGCGCTCTGCCAGGTAAGGAGAGGACCATAGCAGGCGCGATCAGCAAGCCTTGGCACAAAGGCGGCTCGCCCTCATGACGGGGATGACTTCTTCCGCTATCGCGCAGGCGGTGGTTTCGGCGATTCTGCTGGTCGCCATGCTGGTGCTGTACCTGCGGCGCTTCGCCCCGCCATGGCGGTGGGTCGGAGTCGCCCTCGGGGTGTGCGTGCTCGACCAAGCGGCAAAGGCGCTGATCCCCCCCCACGTCGGGCAGCACCATGTCTCGCTCTTCGGGGGCTGGCTGCGGATCACCTACGCGGAGAACTGGGAGCAGGGCTTCGGCGGCACTTTCTCCTATCTCTTCCTCACCACCGCCGTCTGCGTGGCCGCGCTCTTCTTCCTTTACGGCCGCCTGGCTAAGGTCAAGTACCGCATGTCAGTGCTGGCCGAACTCGGGTGCGCGCTGATGATCGGGGGCTACCTGGGAATCCTGCTGGACCGCATGCGATTGGGATTCGTCGTGGATTTCCTCGAATTCGGCCGGGCGAGCGCGTTCGTCTACAACCTTGCAGATCTTGCCGTATTCGTCGCGCTCGCGCTGCTCATCGTGCGAGGGCTGCAGTTCCTACGCGAGGTGCGCACAAGGCGGCTCAGCTGGCAGGACAGGGTGATCTAGGGGAGACCGTGCGCGACCCCGAGGTCCTGGGGCTGCGAGCGGCGCGACGGCTTAGGCCAACGGGCGAGCGGCCGGACGTCAGGGCACTGGCCGCGCAGGCGGGGGTGGAGGTTGTGGAGCGCCAGGTCCCGCCGCCCGCCCAGCCGAGACTCCGCAGCCAGTACCAGCCGGACCCGCCGCGGATCATTCTGTATCGCAATCCCATTGACGAGTTGGCGGAGGCTGCGAGCGCGCGCGAGCGACTCAGCACAGCAGAGTGCGACCTGTATGAGGTGCACATCGCGCACGAGCTGTTCCATCATCTGGAGCGTGCGGAGCGGCTCGGGCCGCTGGCCGCGGCGGAGGCGGAGGAGGCCGCGCACGCCTTCGCGCGGGGGCTGCTGGGGCTGGACTTCGACCCGCGCGAGCTGTCGGGAGCAGGACGCTGACGCGGCGGCGCTGTGCGCGGACTGCGGGGGAGAGAGGAGCAAGCATGGAGCACAGAGACTTCGGGAAAACCGGGCTGCGAGTTTCGGAGATCGGCTTGGGGTGCGGCCCCCTGGGGAT
>CP070816.1:562035-575822 GCA_020344235.1 Armatimonadota bacterium | reverse complement strand
TGCGAGCGATCCGCCGATAACGCGCATGGTCTTTGACCTGTCGGTCGCCCCCGATCAGGTCCGCTACGATACCCTCTCCCAGCCCGGTGTCGGGGATCTGCAGCTCAACTTCTTGGCACCCGGAGCCGCGCCCGCGGTCGCCTCCGCGCCGCCACCCGCACCCAGCCCTGCACCCGCTCCGGCTCCGCAGCCCGCGCCGGTCGAGCCAACGCCGGTTCCTGAACCGGCGCCGCCGGCACCCTCCCTCCCTGAAGCCGCGCCGCCGCTCCTGCCGGAGGCGGTTGTGCCGGATACGCCGGAGCCGGCCCCGCCGACACCTCCTCCCGCGCCTGAGCCGTCAGTCTCCGCACCCGAGGCCCCGGCTCGCGCTCCTGCCGGCGGGCCGGGCCCCACGCTGCTCCCTCAGATCCTGATCGGGGTCTTCGCCGCACTCGTGGCAGCGGTCGCCGCCGTCTATCTCCGCGACCGCATCCTAATACGCCGCCGCCGATCCTACGTTCGCCACGCACTCGATTCAGAGAATCTCGCTCACCGCGCGACAGCCCTTCGCGACCTGAACCAATGGTCGCCCAGGGAGATCGGCTCGGTTCGCGACATGCTGCTGGGGGCAGTCCACGACGCCTCATCGAGCGTGGCCCAGCAGGCCGTTCATCTCCTGCGGGCCGCGTTCCCCGCGGAGCCGCTGATGTCACAGCTTGAGCGAGGCACCGGGCGCGGCCGCGCCGACGCCGCCGCGTTGCTCGTGGTGCACAACCCCGATGTGGTCGCTGAGCCCCTCCTTCGGGCCGCTCTTTCCGGGCCTGCTCCAGGGCGCCAGGCGGCCTCCGACGCGCTCGCCAAGCTCGCGCAGTCGGCCCCTCTCCCGCCCCTCATACGTGCCCTGGTCGAAGACGACGAGGCCGCCGGGGCCCTCGCCGCCGATATCTTTCGCGCCGCTGGCTCACGCGGTGCACAACCGCTCAAAGCCGCTCTCGACGATACAGACGAACTCATTCGTTGCGGCGCCATCGAGGGGCTTCTTCTGATCGCCTCGGAGGGCAGCGCAAGAGCGATCTCCTCGCGGCTCTCCGACCCCGTGCCCCAGGTGCGCGCCCGGGCGGCGCGCGCGCTCGGCCTTCTCCAGGCGAACTCCAGCTTCCGCGAGCCGCTGCTGGCCGCCCTGGAGGATTCCTCTCCCGCCGTCCAGCAGGCCGCCGCCCTTTCCCTCGCGCGCATGGGCGGCGAGGACCTGAGCGAACTGCTCACCGCGCTCGACCGCCGCATCTCCGAGCAGCCTGATCTCCCCGTCGCGGATGTTCTTGTGGAGGCCATCGCTGCCCGCTGCGCGAGCCCGTCCGCCGAACTCGCAAGTGCTACATCGAGCCTCAACCGCGCCTTCGCCACCGGCCTCCTGCAAGCATTGGAGCGGGAGGGCCGCCTCGACGAGTGGGTGCAGCAGTTTGCTCGCGCCGAGCCACAAGAGCGCGAGCTGATGCTTTCCGTCCTCCGTGCCGCGGCCACGGGCGGAGTACCCGGCCCGGTTCTCCGCGGGCTCGAACTCCCCGAGCCGAAGGCCCAGGAGGCCTCCGCCCTATTACTCGGGGAGGCAAAAGAGCGAGAAGCGATTCAGCCGCTTTCACACCTGCTCTCCGTCTCCCACGAGTCGGTCAGAATCGCGGCCGCGCGGGCGCTGGGCCAGATCGGTGGATCGGATGCCGCCGCGGTGCTCCTCCCCGCACTCGAGGATCCTGCCGCGGCAGTGCGAACGGCCGCCACCTCAGCCTTCGGCCAGTCCCTCGCCCCGGCCGAGACCGGCGAGGAGGCTGCCGCTGAGGGTGACGCCAACCACACCGCAGCTTGTGCCGCGCTGGCCAAAGCTCTCCGTGATCCAGCCGCTGAAGTTCGCGCAGCAGCAGCCGGCGCCCTCGCCGCACTGAGGGCCGACGAGGCGGTTCCCGCTCTAATAGACATGGCGCTGCGCGATCAGGAGCTGTCCGCGAGGACCGCCGCCGTAGTCGCCCTGGGTGAAATGAAAGCCCAGGAAGTGCTCCCTCTCCTCATGGACGTGGTCAACGACCCCGACTCCGACCTCCGCTGTCGGGCCATTGAGATATTCGGCCGCGCCGGTGATCCCATGGTCGCGGAGGTGCTCGTAAATGCCCTCCACGATGAAGATGTCAACGTCAGGGAGACCGCCGGGCGGGCGCTGTGGGACATCGCCACCCGCGGCCACGTCGAGACTCTGGTTCCCTACCTCAAGAGCCCGGATCCCAAGGTGCGCTCGGCCATCGCAGGCGTCATAGGAAAGAGCGAAGCCGCAGAGCATGCCGCCTCCCTGGCGGAGGCGGCCGCTGACCCCGACCCCTTCGTCCGCGCGAGCATCATCAACGCCTTCCGCAGCCTGGGAGAGGCCGCCGCCGACTACCTGCCCCTGCTGATCGAAAGGCTTGCCGATGCAGACGCCTTCGTTCGAGCCCGCGCCGCCGAAGCCCTCAGCGCCATGGCCCCAACCAGCGAACAGGCCGCCCGGGAGATGCTCCCTCTCGTGTCCGATCCCGACCCGAGCGTGCGCGAGGCCGTTGCCGGCTCTCTGCTGGGGTTCGCAGAGCGGGGATTGTACGGCCCACTCCTGGAGTTGCTCGGCGACCCTTCCCGGCGCCCGGAAGCCCTTCAACTGCTGCATGGAGCCGACGAGGCCAAACTGCGGGCACTTCTCCAGACCGCGCAGGAGGCCCCAACCGACGTCCGCCGCGCAGCAATGGAAACCCTGTCTTACCTTCTCAGCAAACGATGGACTGCCAAGGATTTTCGGCAGGAGCTTGATTCCCTCGACCCCAAAGTCCGTGTGGCCGGCCTGGAAGGGATCGCCCTGGTCGCCAGCCCGGAGGCGGTACGGGCAGTAGCGCGCGTCCTCGCCGTTGACCCCTCAGGCGAGATCCGAACCAGGGCCGCTGAGATTCTCTCCCAGTGGGATGACCCTGTTGCTCAGGAGGCCTTGAGGAATGCGGCCGAAACCGACCCCGACCCCCGGGTCCGTGAGGCCGCCTTGCTCCCCGCCGAGCGCCCCTCCGCCGCTTCCTAGGCCTCGCGCCGTTTCCCCTTTTCCCCGACGCCAGGCCGCCCACCCCAGGGTGAGAACGCCGCGCTAGCCTCCGGTTTCCTCGCCCTTGCGCCTCGGCGCTGCCGGGCGCTTCGCCCTCACTGCAAGAACCAGGTCCAGCCGCTCGCCAAGCTCGTCCCGTTCGTCTTTCGCCGGTCCGACCTCCTCCGCAGGCGCCGCCGGGCCCGCGCCGGATTCGGACAGCGGGCCCTCAACAGACTCAGCCTCCATCTCCTCCTGAGGCCGCTGCTCACTCTCTTCCGTCTCCGGCTGCCAGGTCATGCGGAGCAGCTCTGACACCTCCAGGTCGGTCCACGCGGGGAGCTCTATACAGCCCGGCCGCTGCTCCCCCTGCGGATCGCTCTCCTTCAGAGCCGCCGCCAGCCGCCGGCCGCGCGCGTCGGGCGCAGTCCAAACCACCAAATGCGGCCGCAGCTGCCGCACCCGACTCTCAAGCCTGGCCTCGGGGCAGGTGATGCTGCTCACCGACCGCTGCCGACATTGGTAACGCTCGATGCGCAGCTCGTCGCCCACAATCCTCGCTATCACGACCTCGTCTTCGGCCACGTTGCTCCTCTCCGGCTCCGGCCCTACCCCCCGCTAGAGCCCTATCCCCATCAGATCCGCCGCATTCCGCCAGGCGATCCGTTCTCGGTCTTCATCGGAGACCGGCAGTCGCTCCAGGCGGCTAACCCACGAGTCTATGTCACACAGGGGATAGTCAGTCCCGAACACCAGCTTCGACGCTCCGAGTTCCCGCAGTGCTATTTCCATGATTCCGCCGGCGACCATGGGCCATCCGGAGGTATCAGCCCATATGTTTTCATGTGCCCTCGCCACCTTGATCCCATCCCTGAACGCCCAGGTTCCCCCGATGTGGGCCATGATGATCCGGGCCTCGGGGTGCTTCTCTGCCAGCCGACCGATGGCGGCCGAGTCCTCGGTCGTCGAAGAGTGGTTATTAAGCGGAACCCCCAGCTCCGCCGCCTTCTCGTAGACCGCGTCGATCTCCGGCCCTTCCCGTTCGTGCCCCGCGATATAGGGAACGATCTCCCCCACGATCTTCGCTCCTCGCTCCTTCACCCATTCCTCCATCATGCACAGCGTCTCCTGCAGATGAAACGGGTCCGGCGTGAATCCCAGAATGAACAACTCCGGGGCCATCGCCACCAGCTCCGCCGCCGCCTCATTCGCCCCACGCACGGCCGTCGCGTCCTCCCGGAACTTCTCTATCCCGCTCCCCGCGTAGACTACCATCCGCCCTCCCTGCGCCAAGCGCGACCGGCCCACCGCATCGACGTACGACTCCGGTCCGATGGGGCCGGGGGCGGCCTGAGGTATCTCCCACCCCGGGTCATGCCCGTTCTCCCGATAGATGTGCGAGTGCACATCAATGACCCGCATCGTCGCCTCCCGCACTGGGACTCACACTGCTCTCGGCCTTCTCTGGCCGATGGTTTCCGACCTGCTCGAAGAGAGGCGTTTTGCGTAACCGAGGAGAACTCTCGGTGATAGCGGACCGCTCTCTTGAGATGTCGGTCTGCTGCACCGCGCTTCCCGCGCGGCGCCACCTCAGACAGCATGGAGGACCGACCATGAAATCCACCACCGAATACCTGTGGTTCAGCACCGACCGCCCCCGCGAGTACATCAACATAACCGACGACGTCGCGCGGGTGGTCGGCCAGAGTGGCATCCGAGAAGGAATGGTCCTGGTATCCGCCATGCATATCACCGCCGGCGTGTACGTCAACGACGCCGAACCCGGCATCATTCAAGACATAGACGAGTGGGCCGACCGCGTCGCCCCACAGGGTCCCGACTACCACCATCACCACACCGGCGAGACGAACGGCGACGCCCACCTCAAGAGCCTGCTCATCCACCATCAAGTGATCGTGCCCATCACCGAAGGCGACCTCGACCTGGGCCCCTGGCAGCAAATCTACTACGCGGAGTTCGACGGCCGGCGACGCAAGCGCGTGGTCATCAAGGCAATCGGAGAGTAGGGGAGGATCCCCCGAAGGCAGGGGGCAGGAGTTCACATGGCCGATCCCATACCAAAGACGTCGGTGCCGACCCACGCCGAGCGCTGGCCTCGCGCCGCCGTGTGCGCGGCCGCGGCCCTCGTCGTCCTTGCAGTTGCGCTTCGTCTGATACCCGGGCCGCACATCGGCGACGATGCCTACATCACCTTCAAATACGTCCGCAACCTCGCCTCCGGCTTGGGTTTCACTTACAACCCCGGGGAGCGCGTGCTGGGAACAACCACTCCCCTCTACACCCTCCTCCTCACCGCCCTCTTCCTCCTGCTCGGTCGCTTCGGCGCCTCCGTCATCACCATTAGCTGCGTGCTGAACGCCCTCCTCGACGGCGCCAACGCCCTCCTGCTTGCCCGCCTGGGCGCGCGCCTCACCGGCTCCCGCGCGGTCGGACTTCTTTGCGCCGCCGTCTGGGCCCTCTCCGATGTCAGCATCGCCGTCAGCCTGAGCGGGATGGAAACGCCCCTCTACGTCTTCCTGATCCTCAGCACCATCCTGCTCTTCCTCGCGGGCCGCACTGTCGCTGCCGCCCTGACCTGTTCGCTGGCCGTCCTCACTCGCCCCGACGGCCTCCTGCTCGCCCTGGCCTTGGTTGGATACCTGTCGCTGCGAGAGAGGCGGAGACTGCTGCTTCCACTCGCCGCCGGCCTCGCGGCCTTCGCCCCTTGGCTCGTCTTCAGCCTGCTCTACTTCGGCAGTCCCATCGCCACCTCAGTGCTCGCGAAGAACGTGGTCTACCTGATCCCGCCGGCGGAGGCCGTGCGCCAATTCGCCCACCACTGGACCACCCTCATCGGGCTCAACCTCTACGGCCGACCCGCCTACTTGGTAGCCCTCGTGCTCTTCGCGCTTTGGCTCTGGGGCCTGGCGACCACGCTCCGAAGGGGAGCCCGCACCGCGACGGTCTTCCTCTTTCCCGTTCTCTACCTCACCGCCTTCGCTCTCGCAAACAAGCCCATGTTCCGCTGGTACGTCGTCCCCCTCGAACCCTTCTACCTCCTTGGGCTGGGCGCTGCACTCCACAGACTCCTCGGTCTGCCGAGCGCGATATCCAGACGAAGGATGGCCCATGCAGGCCTGGTGGTGATCGTCGCCGCGGTGCTCTGTGCCCGCGCTCTGTCGCTGAACCTACTGCCCGACCCCGGCCGCGCCTGGCTCACGCCGAAGCGCGTCCAGCTCGACAGAGAGCAGCTCTATGCCCGCGTCGCCGCCGATATCAACCGCTCCTTCCCGATTGACCCTCACACCACCATCGCGACGCCCGAGATAGGGGCCTTTGGCTACCACAGCCGCGCGCGCATTCTCGACACCACCGGCCTCGTGTCCCCAGAGGCGATCGCGTACTACCCGATAGACCCCGCGCTCTGCCCCGAATGCAACTACGCCATTTCCCCCGACCTGGTCCGCGATCTCAAGCCCGAGATGGTGCTCGCACTCGAGATCTTCATCCGCCACAGCCTCTTGCCCAACGAGTGGTTCGACGCAAACTACACCCTGGCCATGCCCCCATATCACACCGACACCTTTGGGAGCAAGGGATTGCTGCTGTTCCGGCGGCGCGATTGGCCCGCTTCAACGGCCGCAAATCACTGAGCGCAGCGGCGGCGTCACTCTGAGACCAGGAAGCTCAGCCGGCCGCCGCTCCGCCCGGGAGAACTTCCCCACCCTTCACCACATATGGGTGAACCGCCTCCGCGCGAGCCCACTGGTCGGTTCGCCACCCACTTGGCTGATATGCACACATACCCAGCACCCCGCTCGCCTTTAGCACCGCCGTGGCGCGCAGTTCATATTCCCACCATTCTGCGACATCGAACAGCTCCGCCCCCGCAAAGCCAAAGACCCGCGCCCTGCTCCTTCCCCCCGGCAGCAAAGAAGCAAGCACCTTTCTCGCCCTCGCCAGTTGCTTCTCGGCCGTGAACTCACTTGGTTTCAGATACACCTCCGCGGAACTCCTGACGATCAATTGCCCTGACGCGACGGCATCCTTCAGGTCGACCCCACCTTCACCCATTGCCTCCTGCACCGACGGCATCCACTCCTCAGGGAAAATGCAGAAGCACTTCTCTCGTTCCTCGAACCCCGCGGCCGTATACCGCGCCATGGTCCCCATCAGATCGTTCTTGGAGGAGGGCAGCAGACAAAGGTGGCTGCCGTAGGGCACGCGCTCCTCCCCGAACCCGAGGGAAGCGTACTCTCCGGCTGCATCGGCAGTTGGCACGGGCTCCAACTGCTGCGGCGCGTAGTACCCCACCCTGCCGTCGCCGAATTTCACCACCACGAATAGCTGTCCGATCTCCTCTACCGTGCCGATCGTTCCCGCAGGCACCCCCGGCAGTGAAACACACGTGCGCACTTCGTTGCCCAGTTCCATCTCACATCCCGCGCGGGCCTCAACTGTCCCAGCTGTTCCAGCGCCGGCTCCCGGAAGTCGCCTCAGTGGTCCTGCCCGCAGTTAGGCCACCTCAAACTAATACCTCATCTTGGAGGTCAACCTGCACGTCCCTGTGCAGAAACGACACCAATCTTCCGCCAGCAGGCGACTTTCGCCCGGCGGCCGACCTAGGCCGGCACGCGGGCCTCGCCCTCGTCGGGGCTTGTCTGCCCCGGGCGCCTTGAAGATCATTGTCCAGCCCGACGCACATCAGATATCCCTTGTCCCGCGCTCCGCCCTCACCTCAGAAGAATGATATTGCTTTCCCTCTCTCGGCTTGGTAGTTTCAAAGAGAGGCGGCCAACCGTGGCCGCTGCTAATCTACATAAGGCCCAAGATGGCCCTCGGGAGGTATCTCGGGGGCCTCTGCATTTCCGGTGTAGACGGCGAGGAGGGACGAAATGCACACTGATACAGTCTCCGAGCAGACCTCACTGCACGACAGACCGCAGCAGGAAGGTCCGGCGAACACGACCTCGCCCGCCCGCGAGGCCGTTAATCTGCGGCTCGTGCTGGAGCTGCGGCGCCGCCTGAAATCCGCCGCGGAAAAAGAGCTGGCCATAGCATCCGACCGTATGCGCGCGCTTAGGGGCCAACTGCGCCGCGCCGAATCCGAGCTTCGCCTGTGCGCCCAAGCGTTGGAGACTCGCTCTCGCCAGCTCACCGAAGCCGCCAAACGCGTCCAACAGGCCCAGGCGCGCGCCACCCAAACCTGTGGCCGTCTCTCCTCCCTTGAGCACGAGCATCAGGATCTCGCCAACCAGCTCGCAGCAGCCCAGCAGGATGCCGACCGTCTTCAGCTCTCAGTCCGCTCCGGTAGCGCCATGCGCAACGGAACCCTCGACTCTTTCACTATTGCTGCCGCGGCGCTTATAAGCGACCTGGAACAAGCCATCACCGACCAATCTGCCGTGCAGGCGCGCGGCCGCGACCTAATCGAGGAAAGCGAATCGTGTGCTGCCCGTGCCCGCTCTCTGCAAAAGTGTTTCGATGCCATAAACCACGCCATGACATCCCTTCGCAAGGAGGTGTCCACCACGCTGGGCAGCCTCCACCCCTAATCACGGCCTTCCCAAAGCTCCCCCGGCCTCGGCAGGCGCGCCGGAGGACCTGAGACCTACAGCTGCGCAAACACCGCCGGATTCCCCCCATGTCCGGCGCCATTGTGGAGAACCAGGACATGGGAGTTCAAGCAAGATCTGGACGATTCGCCACCAGCCGCTTCCCACAGGCCCTTGCAGCCGCCGCGCGTGTGCTCTCTCCGCAATCCCGCAGCCGCGTGTGGGATGGGTTGGCCCGGGTTCTGGTCCGCTGGAGCAGGCCGGTTTGGGCGCTCGCCCTATACAACAAAGCCACCCGCCTGGACCCGGCCAATCCGCGCCTGTGGCGCCGTCAGGCCGCCGCGGCAATGCGGGCCGGGCGTCTCGATCAAACGGCCCTCTGCTACCGCACCCTGGTGAAGCTCGAACCCTACAACTCCCGCGCCCACACCCGCCTCGCCTCTGTCTACGACCTCATGGGCGCCCCCCGCGCCGCCCTCGACGTATGTCGCCGAGCCCTGCGCCGGCTTCCGGACGCCCCCTGCCTCCACCGACAGCTCGGCCATCTCCTCTTCAATACCGGTGCCGTTCACACTGCCCTGCGCGTCCTCGAGCGAGCGGCGGAACTCAGCCCCAACCACTGCGACACTCGATACTTCATCGCGCTGGTCCTGTGGAAAACCGGCCGCCTGACAGAGGCAAGAGCCGCGCTCCGCCGCGCCCTCGCCCTGCGGCCGGATGATCCAAAGCTGTACTACCTGCTGGGCCTGTGCTGCGGCCCCGGCGCCTCGCTAGAGGAATCCGCCTCTTTGCTCCTCGAGGGCCTCGCCGCAGAGCGCCTGGCCGCCGACCGGGCCGCCCTCGACGGGCTCTCCCGCGGCCTCGACCCGCCCCGCTGGACCGCTCCCCCCGGCTAGGTCATCACCATCGCGCTCCTGCGAGGCCTCGTAAGCCGCCTCCAGCGCGTGGCCTCGTCCGCTTGTCAGCGTCAGTCGCTGCCGGAGGGCCTCACAGAACTCCCCCACCGCCACCTCGAGTTGTCGCAGCCGCGCTTCCGCCTCTCGGCCCCGTCGGTGGGCTGCTATGCCGAAGGCTATCCCACCCACCGCTGCCGCCAGCGCCCCCGCCACCATCCATGCGATGGCCGCCAGACCCGTGCTGCCCGCGTGCGAGATCCCCATCACCGCCCCTCTCCCCGGCAGCGGCCCTGCCCCACGCGGAGCGCGCACACCCGCGCGCGCCACCGGCCGCCCACCAAGTCATTGACCATCTTCCTCTTCCCGCCGCCTCTCTCCACTGCTCCCATGCGGGGCTCTGTGCCAGCCTCAAACACCTGGCGAATCTCCGCCCAAGAACGGGGCATTTCGCAGGCCATCTCAAACTCTCTGCAATCTGTGGAATATCGCTCGACAGGGCGCGACAGGGCGCGACAAGCGTGTCCAGTTGAGCCCCGACCAGGAAGGCACGGGTTGCCAGAGGCGAAACCAGGCATGAAGGGGGGAAGTCTGTCACCATGCCCAGCCGCGTCCCGATCCGCCGGAAGCGGACATCGGGACGCCGCCTGTTGTCCCAGCAGAACGTCCATCACCTCCCAGCCATTGGAGGAATGGTCGCTGGTCACAGGCTGAGTTCGTTGGTAATCCGCACTCTGCTCTGCAAGCAGTTCGCATAGCAGAACGCGGGCCCGCCGTGGGCGGGCCCGCAGGTGGCAGGTCGCATCGCCGGCCTCGCCGCCCCCAGGCCTTCCGGGAAGCAGATGAAGAAGGGGGGACTGCTCCCGTGGACTGGAACCTGCTTTCGGACGCTACCAGCCGGGCCCTGGCGGCCGCCCTCGAGGGCGCAGCCGCGCGCCAGGGTGCAATCGCCCATAACCTGGCGAACGTAGACACTCCCGGCTTCACCCGCACCGACGTCGAATTCGAGGAGGCGCTCGCGCTCGCTCTCGAAGGCGCGCGGCGGGCGCCCCACCGCGCTGCCGACTTCATCGCCGCGCTGTCACTCCGGCCGCGCCCGGACCGTCTTGCCCCGGCCCGCGCCGACGGCAACAACGTGGACATAGACCGTGAGATGGTCCTTCTCTCGCGCAACGCCCTGCGCTACCAGGCCGTCACTGAGGCCCTCGCCGGGCGCATCCGCGCGCTCCGAAATGTCATCCAGGAAGGACGAAGATAGGGGGTGCCACATGGATTCCTTCGACATCAGCGCTTCCGGACTATCGGCCCAGCGCGCCCGTCTCGACATCCTCGCCAGCAACATCGCCAATGTCGAGACCACCAGAACCCCGGCCGGCGGCCCCTACCGCAGGCTGCTGCCGGTCTTCGCCTCCCGCGCAAAGAACCCCGGCGGTGTTGAGATGATCGGCATCGCCGTCGACCCCAGAGATCCGCGGCGCGTCTACCAGCCCGGCCACCCCGACGCCGACGCGGATGGCTTCGTCGCCTACCCCAATGTCAACATCGTGGAGGAGATGGTGGACCTGGTCTCCGCCACTCGCAGCTACCAGGCCAACGCCGCCGCCTACAATGCCGCCAAGTCCATGGCCCAGCGCGCCCTGGACCTCGGGCGAGCATGAGCGATGCAGACATGACCTCTCGCATCGGAGAGAGTGAGCCAGAACCATGCGGATAGATGCGCTGACCACCAGCGGCGCCCCGGCATTGTCGGCCGGTCGTTCCCTGCCCGCGTCTAACGGGGACTTCGCCGAAATTCTCCGCCGGGGCGTCTCCAACCTGGCCGAACTCCAGGCCGCGGCCGACCAGGCCGCGCAGTCCATCGCCGTCGGGGATCTCGCCCAGCTCCACAACGCGATCATCACCATGCAGAGGGCGAGCCTCACCCTCGAACTCGTCATGACAGTGCGCAACCACCTGCTCGACGGCGTTCAAGAACTCCTGCGCACTCAGGTGTAGCCTGGAGATGCAGCCGTGAGCGAAGGAAGGCCCCTACCGCCCGGCGCCGCCCCTCCCCATGGAGGCGAGCCGCCGTCAGATATCGGCCGGCTCTGGCGCAGCGCGACTTCGGCCCAGCGCATCGGCCTCGGCGCCTTCCTGCTCATCTGCGTCGGCCTGATAGGGCTTGCCGCCAGCCTCGCGCGACACCCCGCCTACGCCGTCCTCTACGCCAACCTGGACCAAGACGACGCCGGAGAGGTGGTCCAGCACCTGCGCGACCTCAAAGTGCCCTATCGCGTCACCGCCCGTGGGACCGTCGAGGCCCCCTCCGACCGTATTCACGAGCTTCGCCTGGATCTCGCGGCCGAGGGCGTCCCGGCAGGCGGCCAGACCGGCTTCGAGCTCTTCGACCGCACCCGGCTCGGCATCTCCGACTTCGGCGAGAAGCTCAACTTCCAGCGCGCCCTGCAGGGTGAACTCGCTCGCACCATCACCCATCTCGACGCCGTGGAGCAGGCGCGCGTCCACATCGCACTCCCCCCCGAGCGCCTCTACGCCAGCGAGCAGCAGCAGCCCACCGCCTCCGTCGTCCTCAAGCTGCGCGGCTCCCGCCGCCTTTCTCCCGCCCAGGTGAGAAGCATCGTCCACCTGGTCTCCGGCGCCGTCGAGGGCCTCTCTCCCGAATCCGTCGCACTGCTGGATACCGAGAGCCGACTATTGTCCAACCCCGAGGACTCCGGGCCCCACGGCGCCGGCCTGGCAGCCGCCTCCAGCCAGCTCCAGCTCCGACGCGACTACGAGCGTCAGGTCGAGGATGCCGTACAGTCCATGCTCGACGGCGTGCTCGGCCCCCGCAAAGCAGTGGTGCGCGCCAGCGCCGTCCTCAGCTTCGACAGCATAGAGAAGGAGAGCGAGACCTTCCAGCCCGCCGGCGACGGAACCGGCGTCCTCGAATCGCGCCGCGAAACAAGCGAAACCTACCGCGGCCTCTCCGAGCCGCCGGCCGCGGGTGTCCCCGGCGTCACCGCCAATACCGGTGTCGCGCCCGTCCCGACCGCGGCGGCATCCGGCACGCTCACCGGCGCCCCCGCCGAAGCCGACCACTACGACCACACCGAAGTCACCTCTCAGTATCGCGTCTCCCGTCAGCGTGAGCGCGTCATCCAGCCCCCCGGCCAGCTCAAACAGCTCTCCCTCTCTGTCTTCATTGACAAAAAAGCCGACCTCGGCGAGGTGGACGACCTCAGCGCCGCCGTCGCCGCCGCCGCCGGCCTCGACCCCGATCGCGGCGACACTGTTGTCATCACCCGCGTCCCATTCCAGCCGCCCCCCTCCGAAGAACAGGGCAGCAAAGCCTTCGCCATCCGCGACTTCTACTACCGTGTCGGCCGCGACTTCGCTGCCATCGTCCTCATGGTTCTCTTCCTCCGATTCGCCCTCGGCCCGCTCCTGCGCGAACTCCTCCGCCGCCGCGCCGAGACCCAACTCCCCGAATCAGCTCAGGCTTCACGGTCCTCGGCCGCGCGGCCCGCGGCGGCGCCCGTTCCCGCCATAGCCACACAGGCCTCGGGCCCTGATGTCGAAGTGGACCCGGACCGCGCCGCCGCAGTGCTGAAGACCTGGCTCTCCGCCGATCACCCCTCCGGCAGGCCCCCCTCGCCCGGAGGTGACGGTCAGGACCAGCCTTCAAGCTCCGCCTAGGCTCCTCCGCCATGCAGCGCATCATCAAAGCCCACCAACTCACCTCTCGCCCAACACCCTGGCAGCCCGGCTTGCCCCAGGCGGCCGGGCCGGCCAAGCAGTCGCCCACTTCATCCAGCTCCCCTGCGGACCACCCACCCGGTCCTCCCCAGCCGTCCGATCAGCCGGACCTGCAGGCCATCCACGAAGCGGCCCACCAGCAGGGCCTCGCACAGGGCATACGCGCCGCAGAAGAATCCTACCGCGCCAAGGCCGCCAGACTCGACTCTCTCTCCGCCGCGCTCCAGCAAGAGCGCGCCGAGTTCTTCTCCCGCGTCGAGCCCGAACTCGTCCGCCTCTCCATCGCAATCGCCGAGAAGGTCATCCAGCGCGAACTCGAACTCCGCCCCGATGCCGTCCTCGACCTCGTTCGCAGTGCCATGAAGCGCCTCCGCGACCGTGAGACCATCCGCGTCTCCGTCAACCCGCGCGACCTCGACAACGTCAAGCACGCCCGCGACGACCTCATCGCCGCCGTAGACGGCGTCCGCAAGCTCGAGATCATAGAGGACCGCCGCGTCGGCCCCGGCGGCTGTGTCATCGAATCCCCCAACGGCACTC
>CP070816.1:551883-561935 GCA_020344235.1 Armatimonadota bacterium | reverse complement strand
GCAGGCACTCGCCCGGGTTCGTACGACGTTGGGCCGATCCCTGTCTTGCAGGCTGTATGTCTGCTGCCTCAGAGGCTTCTCCAGTGCGCCACTGGTGGACAGCAAGCTCCAGTCGGCCCCAGAACGAAGAGAGGACCGCGCGGCTACGTGAGAGCCACACAATCCCCTCTCGCCTATCCCTCTTTCTACCGTATTCGCGTGCCTTTCCGTCGTATTCGCGTTATGTATTTTCATCGTACTGCCTCCCGCTCGTCGGCTCATGCTCTCCTGAACACCTCTCCGGCGCTTACACTGACGATCGGGCAGAAGTAACAAGACCCGTCCCGAAGAGCCCTTGCGGTCTCTCAGAACGGGTCTGTGGAAGTTCTCAAACCGTGCCGCAAGCTGTGGCCAAAGCCACTCAGCTCTTTGCCATTGATGCCCCGGATCGTCGGGGCAGCCACCAGAGAATACTCCTTCGGCAGCCTGGCTATCCTAGTCCTCAGAGGCGGACCTTAGACCCACAGCTTTGCGTCCCCGCCTTTCGGCGGGTTTGCCCTTTCGGGATGATCCAAGTTTTCAAAAGAACGGCGACCGGGGTCCGCACCTCAGCGGTCCTCAGTCGCTCTAATCGGGTCGTTCCACAGCCAAGGCCCGTACTTGAGGCCCATCGGTGGGAAAGGTGTCCAAGAAGGAGCACAACACACGACAGAGAGTCAGAGAGCCACAGCTACTCCCTCTGCCTGTCCTGGTCGCCCCCGCGGCGGCCCCACTCGTAGGTGCGAGCGATCTCGTCCGTCTGGCACCCCTCCGCGGCGGGGATTCAGCCTGCCAGTCCCAGCAGCTTGGCCATGGTATTCCCCAGAACCGCCTGCTGTAGTTCCTGGCGCAAACCGATTGCCTCCATGGTGCGCTGGTAGTCGTTCATGACATCCTCTATCTGCTCGATCCCGACGTCCGACCCGAACACGATCTTCTCCCACGCGTGCCGGCCCTCGGGGTCTCGGTACTGGCCTGTCTCCGTCCACCACAGAATCAACTTGAAGAATTCCGGAGGCCGCTTCTTCAGGCTCGATCCGCTGAGGTCGAAGTACAGGTTTGGGTTCCAGCGACAGGCCATGCCGGCCTCGTCGTACCAGGGATTGCCCAAGTGCGCCCCGACGATCTTGAGAGACGGGAAGCTGCGTGCGATCGTGTCCAGATAGATGGGTCGGTGCCGTTCGTTGTTGACATCGTGCTCCCTGTCCTGCGGCGTCCGCGCCACGATTCCAAGATGGAACAGGCAGACCATTCCCAGCTCCTCTGCAGCCTCGTACACCGGATAGAATACCTTATCGTCGTAGCGGGCCGGAGGACGAATGAATTTCAGCCCCTGGAACCCCTGCTCGCGCAGCTCCCGAACTGTTTCCACACCCCACTCGCCGAGCGGGAAGTATCCGAACCCCACGATCACGTCTGGATACCTCTCCCTAGCGCGAGCCACCTCATCGTTCGCATCCCGGTGCTCAGACCACACCGCCCCGTTCAAGCACACCCTGTCGAAGCCCAGGCGTCTTTCCTCCTCGACCAGCCTATCAACATACCCCTCTTCCGTGCTGTAGTGAACGTGCGCGTCGATCCGCATGATGCTCTCCTCCTGTCTTCTTATGGCTTCTCATCTCCTCCTCACAACCCCTCCCGGTTTCCGTCGCCGGAATCCTCCAGGTTTATGGAATAGGGTCACCGACAACCCATGCTGGAACTGTATCTGCTGCGGAGGAGCCTGATATGCGATTTCATCGGCATCAGGTAGGCAGAACCGGTCGATGGCATTCTGTTCGCATGCGTCATCGCGACGTGTGGGACTGGTGCGCTCATCACGAAGAAGTAATTGATCACGTTGATCGGCGACGCCGAACGCTTCACTCAACACGCGAGAGCAAGAACCTGAAGCTTCAGCCTGCAAGCTGACCTGACGGAGAATCGAGGAGCCCGAGAAATGCTCTGCTGGTGGTGTGCGAGTATGTCCTTCTGGGGAGCGACTGGGATGCTTGGCATCCTCGCCGCCGTCGGTGCCCTCGCCACGGCCCGCAGGTCGCGCCGCCCCCGGCTCGGCCTCAGACACCGGGCGGGCCAACCGGCTCCCTAGCACAGCCCAGGCGGTATCGGCCGACCTCATCGCGACCGATCCTCGAATCTGGCCGCGGCCCTCTCTGCCGCCGAGCCCCCCGAACTCGACCGTTGCGCCTCCGGCTCGCCGACTTCCTTGTCCGGCCCTGCAGATTGTGGTACCATACGGCTTGGCGGCTTGGAGAGGTGGCCGAGTGGCTGAAGGCAGCCGCCTGCTAAGCGGTTACAGGGTCAAAAGCCCTGTCCCGGGTTCGAATCCCGGCCTCTCCGCCACTTGCGCCGTGTTGACGCCCGGCCAGCGCCTTCCCGACCTCCGCCCGGCGAATCCCCCTTCACGCACTTCATCATACACTCCCGGGGGCGCGGTTCAGCTTGACTGGGCTCGGGGGCCGTGCTACCATCGAGACAGTCGCGAGTGATGGCTCGCGGCTGCAGTTGTCTCAGGCGGACGGGTGCCCGAGCTGGCCAAAGGGAGCAGACTGTAAATCTGCCGGCGTACGCCTACGGAGGTTCAAATCCTCCCCCGTCCACCAGCCTTCGCCAAGGCTTCGGCTGGCAGGCCAGAGGCCCACATAGCTCAGGTGGCAGAGCGTGTCCTTGGTAAGGACAAGGTCCCCGGTTCGAATCCGGGTGTGGGCTCCATTCTTACTTCGGCCAGGCTAGCAGCCTTTGCTCGACCCGCACTTCACGCAGCCTCGCATACCGCGGGAGACCGTTCTCGATCGGCGTGGGAACTTCCCCCTCAATGAGCGGCCGTGCGTAGGCTACGAAGTCCTGGGTGACGTCGTTGCCGGCTTCGTTAAGCCACTCCCGCGGGATCAGCTTCTCCTCGTTGGCGACGATTTCGAGATCACTGAGGGTCAGCTCGCACTGGTAGGGCTCGTTGGTCTTGCGCTCCAGGCTGACCATCTTGGCCGTTATGCCGTTTATGCCGGACTGAACGGCGAAAGCGCCAAGCCCGTAGGCCTCGTCCCTGTCGGTGAGGGAGGCGAAGTGCATAGCGATACGCTCGGCCGGACCCATGCGTATCAGGCGAGTCTTGAGTCCAAGCTCGCCCCGCACTAGGTCCTCCAGAAACGGCCCCGCCCCGCCAAGCTGGACGTGCCCGAAGGCGTCCTTCGCGTACTCGCCCTTCTGAGTGGCCAAGTACCCGCCGGACTCATCCTTCGTGCCGACGGAAACGGCGATGAAGCACCACCCGTGCTTGCCCTGACTGCGGCGGACATCGTCGAGGAACCGGTCGCGGTTCCACGGGGCCTCCGGCACATAGATGAGGTTGGGGGCGTCGCCCTCGAAGCTGCGTGCGAGGGCCGAAGAGGCCGTCATCCACCCGGCGTTGCGGCCCATCACCTCCATGATGACGACCGGATCGGTTAGGTGGACGGACTGCATGTCGAGGCCGACGCCGAGAGTAATGGCGGCGATGTGCTTGGCGACACTGCCATAGCCGGGGCAGTGGTCTATCCCGGCGAGGTCGTTGTCAACCGTCTTGGGGATTCCGACGGCGCGGAGGTCGTAGCCCACCTGCTCGGCATAGGCGCATATCTTGTTGATGGTATCCATGGAGTCGTTGCCGCCGGCGTAGAAGAAGTAACGGATGTTGTGAGCCTCGAAGACCTGGAAGATGCGCTCGTACTCGGAGGCGTCCTGGTCCGGGTCGGGAAGCTTGTGGCGGATCGAGCCGAGGGCGGCAGCCGGGGTGCATTTGAGCAGCTCGATCTCTTCCGCGTCCTCTCGGCGGAGGTCTATCAGGTCCTCCTGAAGCACGCCGAGGATGCCGTGCTGGGCGCCGTAGATCTCCTGGATCTCGGAGTGCTTCATCGCCTCCTGGATGACACCGCAGATGCTGGCGTTGATGACGGCCGTGGGGCCGCCGGACTGGCCCATGAGGCAGTTGCCGCGGAGTGTGGTCATGTTGCCCTCTCGGCAGGGACGGGTGGCGTCAGGCGCGCGGGACGACCTTGCCGGCGACGATGGTAGTGAGCACGTCTAGGTCAGGGTCAAGAATAACTACATCTGCGTCCTTCCCCTGCTCCAGACTCCCCTTCCGGTCGGCCGCCCCGATTGACCGCGCCGGCGTCAGCGTAGCCATCTGGATGCATTCCCTCAGCGGACGTCTTGTGAACCGCCGAACATTCCGCACGGCCTGGTCCATCGTGAGCGCGCTGCCGGCCAGCGTGCCGTCCTCAAGGCGCACAGCGCCTTCCTTGACCACGATCCTCTGTCCGCCGAGTTCATAGTCACCCTCCGGCATGCCCGCGCCGCTGATGGCATCGGTGATTAGCAGCGCCTTTCCGGGGCCCTTGAGACGGACGATCATGTCAACGATGGCGGGGTGGAGGTGGATACCATCGGCGATGAACTCGGCATAGATCTCGTCGAGCAGCAGCACGCCGCTGACAGTCCCTGGTTTGCGATGGTGAATTCCGGTCATCTGGTTGAAGGTGTGGGTGGCGTGGTTTAAGCCGAGCTTGACGGCCTCCACCATCTGCTCGTAGGTGGCGTCGGAGTGGCCGACGACGGCGGCGGCGCCGCGGCTGCGCGCGAAAGCGATGAGCTCCTTGTTCTCCTCAATCTCCGGCGCGAAGGTTATGAGCCTGATGTTGCCGCAGGAGAACAGCTCCTTGTAGTCGCCTGCGGCAGCCGCTCTGACGTGCTCCTCAGGCTGCGCGCCTTTCTTTCCGGCCTCAATGTAAGGGCCTTCCAGGTGGACCCCCAAGGGCTGAGCGCCCTCGACGGCATTCTGCTGGCACTCGTGGACAGCTCGCACCGAGGCCATGAGCGCCTCGGGCGGGGCGGTGAGCGTGGTCGGGCAGAACGAAGTCACGCCGTGACCGGCGAAGAACTTCGCCATGCCCTCTATCGCCTCTCGCGTGCCGTCCATGGTGTCGTGCCCCGCGCTGCCGTGGACGTGGACGTCTATGTAGCCGGGCGCGACGATCTGGCCTTCAGCGTCAATCGTCTCGGAGACGTCGGCGTCCGCGATGCCCGGACCGATTGCCAGTATCCTCCCATCCTCGATAATGATGTCAGCCTGATCGAAGACGTCGAGTGGCGTGACAACTCTTCCGCCCCTTACTGCAGTGCGCATTCGATGATCCTTTCTCATTGCAGCCGTGAGCAACTCGGTGCTGCTGTGTACGCTACGCGATGGACTCCAGCAGCTTCTCTTTCTCGTAGGATATCGCCTCGGTCTCGATGCCGCGGATGGAGACAGTCTCCACGGAGAGCATGGGCTTGTATATAACCTCCAGGCTCCTGCCCCCAAGGCGTGCGATGTCGTCGGAGGTCACGGTGACCGGCCCGGTGGGTGTGCGGTGGAGAAGGACCCTCTTGACCTCCAGGGGGATGCCCTCCCCCTGCATCATCTTCTGGACCTTCTCGGAGGTGGTGGATGGGTCGTTAACCACGACGCGGTCGATGACTTGCTCGATCTTGATCTCCGCGTCTCCCGACGCGCGGGCGATGCCCTGCTCGATAGCGCGGAGGTAGTCGTCCACGGTGTAGCCGGCGGTTAGCAGCAGGTTTACGGGATTGCACACCAGAGTCACACGCACGCCGCGCAACTTAGCGGCCCGGAGTTCCTCCCAGAGGCCGGACATGATGAAGAAGGTGTAGGTGCTCTCGTGGGCGTTGCCCGGCGGGATGACGATGGAGCCGCCCGGCTTGAGCGAGCGCACGATCTCCGCCAGGAATGGGTTGATGCGCGGTGTGAAGGGGTGAAGTTCCTTGAACACCCAGTCGTTGTCGAACGACTCCGTGGTGGGACCGTGCTCGACCTCGGCGGGATACCAGTCAACCACTTTGGCGCTGGCGAGCTTCTTGGCCTCCTCCTCGGACGACTCGCGGGGCGCGTCGGGCAGCATGGAATTGGGAACCATGTCGCCATACTCCAGGCCGTTCGGGCCGCCGCCCTTGGCGAGGAGCACGCGGTTGATGCCGCCGACGACGGTGCGGCCCCCCGCGTGCTTCGTTACCAGGGTAACCTTGTCGAAGCTCATGGGGACGACGAGCCCGCGCCGATCGGCCTTCATCTCGCGCTCGAGCAGGTACGATCCCGACAAGTACCTCTCTTGGTCGAGGGCCGGAATGCCCTGGCGGTAGGCGCCAGCGCAGACCATGACTCCCACGTGGAGGATGTTCTGGAGACTGGCACCCGGCAGAGAAGCGAGGCCCGGCTCGACCAGTTCCTTCTGAATCGCTGCCCCCATCTCCACGAGAAACGACTTGAAGTCTTCCAGAGCGGCACGGTCGGACTCCGGGCGCTTCTCGATGGCCGCATCAACCGCCTCCGCGAAGGCGACGTCGGCAGGCCTGTCGCCCAGGTCCTTCGGGAGGCGGCTGTTGGTGACGGAGTAAATGGCGGGATGGGCGAAGCCCCCGCCCAGGAGGTTCATGGTATCTCCGGGTATGATGGGCCAATACCCAAGGTGGCGGTAGAGGTCCCAGCGGATGCGAGCCGAGTGTCCCCCTTCGTCAATGGGGTTGGCCACGCCGGCCACCGCGTAACCTTCCTCCAGCAGGGCTCGGCAGACAGCCGCAGCCCCGTGACCTCCGCCCGGAACGACGAAATCGAACTGGCCGCGGGACCCATATTCCTTGCGGACTTCGTCAGCCGAGGGAACCGACAGGCCGGATGCTGCCGACATGATCGGGACTTCTCCTCTGGGCAAATCTGGCCCGGGCGGCCGCAAGCCGGCCGCAGACTGGATTTCGGCGGAATAGGCTGGGTTCGACAGGAGTTCTGCGCGGTCCTCCTGCGATTGTCCCGCGATGGCGGGTTCCTGCGCGCCGGTGGTGCCTCCGAGCAACAGAGCGGAGGGCGGCCCTGGGACAGCCCCGCTCCTCCCACGCGGCTCCCCCTTTCGCCCGCTCAGACGCTTCTCTTCTCGTCCAGGGGACCGACGCCGGAGTAGATGGCGAAGCCTCCGTCCACCGCGATGGTGGTGCCGTGGAGGAAGCTGCCGGCATCGGAGATCAGCAGGACGATCGGGCCAAGGAGCTCTAGGGGATCGCCGAAGCGCCCCAGGGGGGTGTTCGAAATGATGGAGCGGCCGCGCGGGGTGAGGGTCTTATCGTCTTCCTCGAAGAGCAGGCGGTGGTTCTGGGTCGTGTCGAGGAAGCCGGGCGCGACCTCGTTGACGCGAATCTCAGCGTCCGGGTAATCCACCTTCACCTGTACCGCGAGCCATTGGGTGAAGTTCGTGACCGCGGCCTTGGCGTTGGAATACCCCGGCACGTTCGTGAGCGGCGCGAAGGAGCACATCGAGGAGGTATTGACGACCACGCCCCTGCCCTGCTGGGCGAAGTACTTGCAGAAGACCTGGGTAGGAAGGAACGTGCCCCTGTAGTTCAGCGCAAACACCTTGTCCACTTCGTCCAAGGCGAGATCGGTGAAGACCGCGTCCCGCTGGACGGTGGCGCCGGGTCGGTTGCCGCCCGCGCCGTTGATGAGGACATCGACGCGCCCGTACCTCTTCAGGATCCCGTCGAGGGCGCCCGATATGCTCGTCGGGTCGAGGACATCGCAGGTCAGGCCGACCGCCTCGCCGCCCTCCGACTTGATCTCGTCGGCGATCTCAGCGGCCTTGTCGCCCAGCAGATCCAGCAAAGCCACCTTCGCGCCCCGCGCCGCGAGACCCTTCGCAATGGTACCGTAGATCACGCCGGCCGCGCCGGTGACAGCAACGACCTTGCCCGAAATGTCGAAGGTTGCGTCTTGCTTTCCCGCCATGCTGAGCCTTTCTGGGCGCGGGTGCTGCGCGCTAGGACGGCGCGTACGGCTTGAACTTGGCCCTGAAGTCCGTCAGAGACTCCCGTATCGTGTCCACATCGCCCGGCTTCTTCCGCTTGCCGACTAGGGCGAGCGGAGCGGACATGCCCAGGATCGGCGTATAGCCGCGCTTGGTGATGCTCTCCTGGAACTGCGGACCCGTCTCGGCGTTAACGCCCCCGGTGGGCATGATCATGCGCCCATTGTGGCGATCCCGAACATACGGAGCGAGCAGATCGCCCACGCCCTTGGGCCCGTGCACACCCGCGGGGAAGATCTTGACGGCATCCGGCTCCAGCCCGTCATCCCGCTCGATGAAGTACTGCAGCTCCGTGGGCGACAAGACGGCCGGCGCCGAGAAGACGTTCGCCTCTCTCGTGATTCGCACGAACTCCTTGCCCTCGCCGTAGCCGCCCATCACGTTCGCCGGAGCGACCACCATGTCGAACCCCATCTCGACGGCCGCCTCCAGCTCCTTCGGGTTGATGACACTGCCCACTCCCAGCACGAACGGCTTCTCGGCCGGCGCGTGCGCCCGGCGCTGGGTCAACTCCTGCATCGCCTCCTCAATCAAAGCGGTATCAATGCGGAACGTGCACTCCGCGACCAACCCGGCCTCGTACACCTCCCACATCGTCGTCACCAGATCTTCGGCCTTCTTGACGTGATCGCGGTTCATGACAACCACGACCCCAGACGACCGAAGGGCCTTCTCGACGCGGGAGCGATCCCGATGGTAATCGGACATCACTGGTTCTCCTCTAGATGGTAGCAAAAGGCAAGTCCCCAAGGCCCCACAGCTGTGGCGGCGGAGCCCTCCTGCCCAACGTTTGCTAGCGCAGCGCGCTGACGCCCCCGCCCTTGAGCGCGCGCTGCACCTCCTTCTCGACTTCCTTCTGGGTCACCATCGTGGTGTCCCCCGGCGTCTCCTGGACGAGTATGCCGTGAGCGGCCCCCCACTGGACGGCAGCGGCAGCGTCGTTCCCCTTCATGAGGGCGGCCGCGACGCCCGACATGAACGAATCTCCACCGCCGGTGCGGTCTGCGATCTCGACATTCTCGCGGATGACGGCCTGATGGACCTTGTCGTCGGCGACGTCGTAGAGCACCGCGCCCCAGTGGATGCGATCGGCCGTGATGGCGGCTCGCAGTTGGGTGCCGATGAGCTTCAGGTTGGGATAGTCCTTGGCGACCTGTCGCAGCATCTCCTGATAAGCTTCGAGCCAGACGCCAAACTCCTCCTTGGGATCCACCTTCTTGGTCTCGTAGCCGAGAGCGTCGAAGAAGTCTCCCTGGTTCCCGACCAGGAAATCGGTGTGCGGGACGATGTGGCGGTTGATGTCCCGCGCTCTCTCCTTATCCGGCTCGACCTTGGCGCGATAGTTTAGGTCGAACGAGCGAAAGACTCCATGCTTGCCTGCCGCCTGCATTGCCTCCAGCGCGAGTTGAGAAGACGTCGGTGAGATCAGAGTGTAGATGCCGCCGGTGTGGAACCAGCGGACACCCTTGCCGAAGAGGGAGTCCCAGTCCACATCGCCGGGCTTGAGCTCCCGCACCGGCGTGTGAGCCCGGTAGTACTCGGTGACGGAGGGGAGCACGCCCTTCCCGCTCCAGGTGAAGTTGACGCCGTTATGGAGCGTTCCCTTGGCATCGGTCGAGAACGGGCCCTTGCCGCCGGTGGAGAACCAGATGATGTGCGACGTATCGACGCCGGTCTCGCGGAGCTGATTCTCGATGTTGCGCCCCATGCCGTCGTCCACGAGCGCAGTGACGACGGCGGTTCTGAGGCCGAAGCAGGCGCTCAGGCCCTCCGCGACGTTGGTCTCTCCGCCGCCGTGCCAGATTCTCGCGACGAGCGCGCGGGCGGTCGGCACGTCGCCGGGGTCGATCCGCATCATCACTTCGCCGAGAGCGACGGCGTCAGTGCCCTTGCCGGCCGGCTTGATCTTAAAGTCACCCATTGGTTCCTCCTCGGGATGCAGGACACACGGCGTCGGTCAGTCCCGTAGAGAGTTCCACCGGCGCGGCGCGATTCCTCCAACGCGCCCTGCCCAGAGAAAGCACTGCGCCCGCCGAGGGCGGGCGCAGTGCAGGCTCGATGGTCCGGGCTACTTCGCCTTCTTGCAGCAGGAATGCTCGGCGGCCTCGCCGTGGCACTCCTTGATCTGCTCCGGCGTGCACTTCTTCGGGT
>CP070816.1:547621-551783 GCA_020344235.1 Armatimonadota bacterium | reverse complement strand
TTCTCGCCCTTGGAGATCAGAGTGTACTTGTTCTCGCCCATCGAGCCCACCGGCGCCGGGCCCACCCGTAAGGCGCTGACTTTCACGTGCATCGCGATCGTGAAGTTGTGCAGGTCGAAGTTACGCTCGTTCGCCAGCTCCACGTAGTCGTTCACCCCATCGAAGCCATAGGCGCAGTCGGCCTGCCCGAACCTGTCGGCCGTCAGGCTCCCACCGAGGACCATGCCGTGATTGCCGTTCCCACTCACATCATTGGCGTTCCCTCGCAGCGGCAGGTGAGCCACGAGATGGCGCGGCGTGGGGATCTCCCTCTTCAGTGCCGGAAGCCGTGGGGTCCTGAGGGTGGGAATCCGCGTCTGCTCTACCTTGGCCCACAGGGCGACCTCACCCACACAGAGCACGACCCCGGCAGCTGCCAGCCATAGCAGCGGCCTGCCTATCCTGCGAGGCCCGCGGCCTTCGTAGTCCCCTCTCGGCGCCGAAGTGGGCATTGGCATAGCATCGCCTCCTGAGCCGAACTTCATCGAGCATCACCACCTCTCTCGCAGCCCAAGCTCGCACTCCCCTCGGCTCTCCCCCGACCAACTCACGTTATGGCAATGGGCCCTGCCGCAACGCGGCCTCGTCACCTGCCCGCGCCCATCATCGGCCGGCACGCCGCCGCCGGAACGACTGCCTCCGCTTCGGTTGTTCCACCTATGATAGTCAGGTAGGCGTAGAACCGCTCCAAAGCCGCTCTCGGCGGTCAGCCTAGCTCGCGGAGCATGCGGGATCTGTCAGTGGTGAGACCGTTGGTCCTTGTTGGGCGTGCGTGAAACCGTTGCCCTGGGCGTATACCGCTCCTTCTGGACCGAACCGGGACTTGCGGGAATGCTCGGATAGAGTTCCTAGTAAGCGCAGGAGAGACAGTGGAAGCAGAGCCAGATGCCAGAACATGCAGGCAGGATGCCGCGGGGACGGCCGGAAGTCAATGCGTGGCAAAGACGCCGAAATACCGGGAAATCCCTGGGTATAGCGAGGCCGGGATGAGTTCTGGTAGAGTACAGGTACCGGGGGACAGGGCCGTCTGCCGCCAGTGTGACATCTTGCCACAGGACGTGAACGCAGTCTGGGGAACCCAGCAAGTAGATCGGTCCACGCCCGGTCTTCAGGAGCGGGCCGTCCGGAAGGAGTGTGGAAGATGAGGAAAGGCAGTTCGTGGGTGGTCTTGGCTTTGATCCTGGGAGGACTGGCTGGGCCCCAGGCGGTGGCCGAGAGGACCATGGCCATCAGCACTGGCGGGGTGACTCCCTTCCTCTTCGGGGGCTACAGCTACGTGCCGCTCCGGAGCGCGACCGACTTCCTGGGCGCTGCGCTGCTCTGGGACAGTGTGGAGGACCGCGCCGTCGTCACCTATGGCTCCCATGAGCTGGGGCTGGTCCTGGGGAGCACGACCGCGTACTACGGCGGGCGGCCGGTAGTGCTGCCGGCGCCGCCTCTGCTCATCGATGGCCGGATGCTCATACCCACGACCGTGTTAGATCGCTATCTCGAGGTCCCGGTGCAGTGGGATGGCGTTCACCGTCGTGTGCTGATCCGGAGGGAACGCGGCTGGGGCTACTACGAAGTGCTATCTCACCCACCGTCGCATGTTGTCCCGTTCCTGCGCGGCCACGGCCCGCCTCCCTGGGCGCCCGCGCATGGGTACCGACGCAAGGCGCGCTCCTACCCGACGGTCTACGCGCCCACCGCCTTCGTCCACTCCGGCGTCACTTACGTGCCGCTGAGGGATGTCGCCTCCTTCCTCGGCGCGGCCCTCTTGTGGGACAGCGTGAACGGGCGCGCGGCGCTCACCTACAGTGGCCGCGAGTTCGGGCTGGTGATCGGAAGCCGAACAGTCCAGCATGGCCCGCACGGAATCCACCTGTCGGCGCCCCCGGTCATAGTCGGCAACATTGTCTTCGTACCCACAGAGTTCTGTGAGCGGGAGCTGGGTGTGGAGGTCGGGCACGCGGATAAGGTGCTCAAGCTGAAGAGCCCGAAACAGACTTGGGAGGTCGAAGTCGCCCCCGCCCCGCCCGGGCGCGTGTATTCGGGGAAGGCGAAGCGAGCCGGCGACAAAGAGCCTCCGGGCCGGGGTGGCTCCAGGGGAAGAGGCCGGGGCAGGGGGCGCGGCGGCTGAATTGGGACAGACTGTACGTGTTAAGTAGGCTTGGGACACCGCTCGGGTGATGCAGATAATCTCCTGCACCCGAAGGATGATGGCAAGACAGTGGGGGTGGCCGCGGGGACGGGACTGGGGTGGGTGTACCCCCGATAAGTACTGTCCGGCGCTCTGACGCCCATTGTCCCCGTTAAGCGTTCGTGACGCCACAGCGCTGGGACCATACGGAGCGATATGAGCCCAGTCAGGCCGGTATCAAGGCCGGTATCAAGGGGCCTTGACGGGCACAGATGGACCTTGGCCCCATGCTCTGCGGCCGCGGCAGAGTGCCCTCCGGCGCCGCGCCGCTCGTGGGGGAAGCCTTTGTCATGGAGAGCAGTATGACTAGGCCCCACATTGTTTTCCTGATGACGGATCAGCACCGCTTCGACTGTCTGGGGTGTTACGGGAACAAGGCAATCCGCACCCCGCACATCGACCGGATCGCGCAGGAGGGTGTGACTTTTGAGCACGCCTACACATCCACTCCCACCTGCTGCCCCGCTCGAGCCGCCATCCTCACCGGCCAGAACCCGTGGCACCACGGGCAGCTTGCCATGGGCCGGCTGGCGACGCGCTACCCCATCGAGCTGCCGCGTCTCTTGGCGGCGGCCGGCTACTACACCTATGCCATCGGCAAGCTGCATTACTATCCGCAGCGAAACCTACACGGCTTCCACGGCGCTATGCTCGATGAAGCCAGCCGCGGGGTGGCCGAGGGCTTCGTGAGCGACTACCGGCAGTACTTCTGGGAGCGAGCGCCGGATCTCGACCCGGATGCCACCGGCATCGGACCGAACGACCACCGCTCACGCGTCTACGTCCTGCCGGAGGAGCTGCACCCCACCCACTGGACGGGGCAGACTGCGGTACGGTTCATCGAGGGATACCAGCGGCAAGATCCCCTCTTCCTAAAGGTATCGTTCGTGCGACCGCACAGCCCCTACGATCCGCCGCAGCGATTCTGGGACATGTATCGTGACGAGGACATGCCTGCGCAGCACGTAGGGAATTGGGCGGCCCGGTATGCGCCCCGGTCGAGCGGCCGGGACGACCTGTGGCACGGAGAGCTGGGAGCGGCGCAGGTCAGGCGGTCCCGTCGTGGCTACTATGGCTCAATCAGCTTCATAGATGAACAGGTCGGCCAGATCATGTCCGCCCTGGCCGCCCGCGAGATGCTCGAAAACACGCTCGTGCTCTTCACCACCGACCACGGGGACATGACGGGGGATCACCATCTGTGGCGGAAGTCCTATCCCTACGAGGCTTCCGCCCACATCCCCCTGCTGCTGCGCTGGCCGGAGAGCTCGGGGATGGAGGAGCGGCGCGGGCAGCGGCTGCCCCAGCCGGTGGAACTGCGAGACCTGCTGCCCACATTCCTGGACGCAGCCGGTGAGCCAGTGCCAGAGGGAGTGGACGGCGACAGCCTGCTCAGGCTGGTGCGCGGGCAGACCTCCGGCTGGCGGCCCTGGATCGACCTGGAGCACGCCCAGTGCTACAGCGAGCGCAACAACTGGAATGCACTCACCGACGGCCGTTGGAAGTACATCTACCATGCCTACTCCGGGGAGGAGATGCTCTTTCACCTGACTGCCGACCGGGGCGAGCTGCATGATCTGGCCAGCAACCCGTCCCACGCCGTCGCCCTGGCGCGATGGCGCGGGAGACTGGTGGAGCATCTGCACGAGCGGGGGCCCGCCTGGGTCAAGGACGGCCAGCTGGTGCCGCGGCCGCAGCAGGGAATCTACAGCCCGAACTACCCGGAGGGGGAACGGTGAGTGCCCGAAGGTGTTGGTATCCCCAGGCCTGTCGTTGGGTCTATGACAGCGGACCCGATTGAGTACATTCGTCGGTCGGCCCAGAACGGCACGTCCGTGCCCAATCACAGGTCTCCGAGTGCCCTCGAACACGTCTAGCACTGGGACGCCGTCAGGAATCCAGATGATTCCTGGCTTCCTCAAGGGTCCAGATTAGTTTCGC
>CP070816.1:542906-547521 GCA_020344235.1 Armatimonadota bacterium | reverse complement strand
GCGCTCCCCGCTCTCCCGCGCTGGACCAACGAGGGCATCGCAGAGTACGTCGCAGGAAAGCGCGCCTCACAAGTCGACCCCGTCGCCCTTCGCGCCATAGGCCGGGGCTCATCCCTGGACATCACCGAGCTGGATGCCGCCTTTCGCTCCCCCGATGACCGCACCGCGCTCGCCTACGCCCAGTCCGCATCCCTCGTCAACTTCCTTGTCGCCGAGCGCGGCCAGCCGGTCATCGCCGACCTCTTGCGCGCCCTTCAAGTGACCCGCAATTTCGACACTGCCCTTCAGCAAGCCGCGGGCTTCAGTCCTCCCGAACTGCAGTCGGCCTGGCGAGAATCACTGGCTCGCCGCTGGCGCTGGCCCCTCTTCCTCCAATCGGGCGCGCCCCTCCTCACCCTCATGCTCCTTCTTTTCCTCGCCGCACTCGTGCGCCACTATCTCCGCCGTCGCCGGCGGCAGGAGATGTCCGAGCAAGACTGGTAAGATTCATGCAGGTATCCAGGAGCCGTGGGTGACCCCGGAGCGCGAGACAACCCAACTCGACGACGCCAGGCCCGTCCCTTGGTCGCGCCGCCGCCCCAAACTCGCGGCCGCCGCCTACATCCTCAGCTATCTGCTGATTGCCGTCATCGGCGGTTCGCTCGCCGCGGTTGCACCTTCGCTCGCGGTCAAGGTTGCCGTGGTAGTCGTCTCCGCAGCCGCGGCCTTAGCGTTGTCCCTCCTCCTCCTCCTCAGCATCTGCCGCTTTCCCACGCGGCCCGGCGCCGAAGTCGCCTGGATCTTCGCCATGATGATCATCTTCTGTCTCGCCAGGCCCGTCGCTCTCACCATCGTCGCAAGGCTCCTCGGCCACCCCGCTGCCGGCAAGACACTAGCAGACCTCTTCACCATTCTCCCCGGCCAGGAGCTGCTGGGCAACGCCGCCCTCATCATCTGGGCCGCCTTCCTTGGGAAGCTCGTCTCCCGCGTGGTCCGCGAGGGAAAACTCTTCCTTCCCGTCGCCCTCGTAGCTTCCATCGCCGACATCGTCACCGTCTTCTGGGGGCCCGTGAAGACCGTCACCGAAGTCGCTCCCGAAGTCGCGCAGACCTTCAGCGCCTCCGCTCCGGTGGCCGCCCCCCCCGAGGTGGCCACCCCCATCCTAGCCGCCGTCGGCATCGGCGACTTCCTCTTCCTCGCCGTCTTCCTGGCGGCCGCGTTGCGTCACTCCATGCCCGCAGTGAAGACCATGTGGGCGGCTTTCGCAATCATGCTCCTCGCCCCGTTGACCTTCCTTCTCTTCCCCGCGGAATACGTTCCCGGACTCCCCTTCATCGCCGCGGCCGTGCTCTGGGCCAACTGGCGACACCTCAAGTTCACCCGCGAGGAGAAGCGCGCCCTGGCCTTCGCAGGAGCCTTGGTGGCGGCCGCGACCGTTGGCATATGGACGCTCCTGCGCAAGTGAGTCCGGCCTGACGCATGGAGGCACATAGACCGTGGAGGAACACTACAACCCGCAAGAGATCGAACCCAAGTGGCAATTCCGCTGGGCGGAACAGCAGCTCTACCGCACCCCCGAGGACGACTCCCGCCCCAAGTTCTACTGCCTCGAAATGTTCCCCTATCCCAGCGGCGACGTGCACGTCGGTCACGTTCGCAACTACACCATTGGCGACGCCGTCGCGCGCTGGCATCGGATGCGGGGGTACAACGTGCTCTACCCGATGGGATTTGACGCTTTCGGTCAGCCGGCCGAGGCAGCAGCGGTCAGGCACAACGCCCACCCTGCCACCTGGACCTACCAGTGCATTGAGCGGATGCGGGGGCAGTTCCGGCGGCTCGGGAACAGCTACGACTGGGACCGGGAAGTCGTCACCTGTGATCCCGAGTACTACCGCTGGAACCAGTGGCTCTTCCTCAAGTTCCTCGAGCAGGGGCTCGCCTATCGCTCCCACGCGCCGGTGAACTGGTGCCCCAAGTGCGAGTTCGTGCTCTCAGACGAGGAGGCCCAGGGCGGGAAGTGCTGGCGGTGTGACGGCCCTGTCACGAAGGAGGACCGCGAGCAGTGGTTCTTCAAGATCACCGACTACGCCGACCGGCTGCTGGGCGATCTCCAGCAGCTCGAACACTGGCCGGAGCGCGTGCGGACCATGCAGGCGAACTGGATCGGCCGCAGCGACGGGGTGGAGTTCGCCTTCGACGTGGTCGGCAGCGACCAGAAGATTCCCGTCTTCACCACCCGCATAGACACCATCTTCGGCGTGACCTATGTCGTGCTCGCGCCGGAGCACGAGTTGGTGGACCGGCTCGTCACCGATGGCGAGATGCGCCGGAAGGTGGAGGCCTACCGCGCCGAGGTAGACGCGAAGACGAACGTCGAGCGCCTCTCCGAGGAGGCGAAGGCCGGGCTGCGCCTGGACGTCGAGGCCATCAATCCCGCGAACGGAGAGCAGGTGCCGATCTTCATCGCCGACTACGTGCTGCTCGGGTACGGCACCGGCGCCATCATGGCGGTGCCGGCCCATGACCAGCGTGACTTCGAGTTCGCCCACGCGCACGGCCTCCCCATCCGAGTGGTGATCCAGCCCGAGGGCGAGGCGCTCGACCCGGCCACGATGGACTCCGCCCACATCGGCGAGGGGGTCCAAGTGAACTCCGGGCAGTTCGATGGGCTGCCCAACACGGAGGCCCAGGTCAAGCTGGCCGAGTGGCTGGAGGAGCGGGGAGTCGGTCGGCGGCGCATAAACTACCGGCTGCGCGACTGGCTCGTCTCCCGCCAGCGGTACTGGGGGACGCCCATCCCGATCATCTACTGCGAAACCTGTGGCACGGTGCCGGTGCCTGAGTCCGACCTCCCCGTCGTGCTGCCTCCTGACCTGCCCTACGCGGCCACCGGTTCCATCCTGCCGCAGGCCGAGTCGTTTGTGAAGACGGCCTGCCCGAGGTGCGGAGCGTCCGCGCGCCGCGAGACAGATACGCTCGCACAATGGATCGAATCCTGCTGGTACATCCTTCGCTACACAGATCCGAAGAACAACGAAATGCCCTTCTCCCGCGAGGCGGCCGACCGGTGGCTGCCGGTGGACCAGTACATCGGCGGGATCGAGCACGCAGTGCTCCACCTGCTGTACTCCCGCTTCTTCACTAAAGTCCTCTACGACCTCGGGCTGATCGGCTTCCAAGAGCCCTTCACGCGGCTCTTCACCCACGGGATGCTGCTGCAGGACGGCGCCGCGATGAGCAAGTCGCGGGGCGGGGTGGCGCCCGACGATATCATCGCCCGCCATGGCGCCGATGCCCTGCGCACCTACATCCTGTTCATTGCACCGCCGGGCCAGGAAGCCGACTGGCAGGAGGGCGGCATCGAGGGCATCTCCCGCTTCCTCAACCGCGCCTGGCGCGCGGTCGCAGGCCGCGCCGACGCCTTCGCCCCCGACTGGCGCGGCCGCATCGCCGACACCAGCGACGACACCGCCGCGGCACTCCGCAGAAGCACCCACCAGACCATCCGCCGCGTCACCAACGACATCGAACGCTGGCACTTCAACACCGCCGTCAGCGCCATGATGGAGCTCGTCAACGCCATGACCGAGCTCGGCGACCGCGCCTCAGAACCCGACCTCCGCCTCGCATACTCCGAGGCCTGCGAACACCTCGCCCTCCTGCTCGCCCCCTTCGCACCCCACCTCGCAGAGGAACTCTGGGCCCGCCTGGGCAACCGGGAGAGTGTTCACCTCGCCGAGTGGCCGGCCTGGGACGACGCCATCGCGCAAGAGGAGCAAATCACCCTCGTCGTCCAGGTCAACGGCAAGCTGCGCGATCGGCTCACAGTCGCCCCCGGTACGGCCGAACACGACCTGGAGTCTCAAGCCCTCGCCTCACCCCGCATCCAGGCACACCTCGAGGGCAAGTCCATTCAGAAGGTGATTGTCGTCCCGGATCGTCTCGTGAACATCGTGGCGCGCTGAAGCTCGCGCCTGCCGAGATGTGAGACATCGTGTTCTACCTCTCGCGATCAGAGCAGATCGCACTCTTCGCCCTGCTGGCATTGCTGCTGGCCGGAGCCGGCGTCCTCACCTACGCGCGCGGCAAGCGCGCCACTCGCGCCGCCCCACACCAACCCATCTTCCTACCCGCGCCGGGCGCACACGTCGACCGGCCCGAATCGGGCCCTGCCCCGGCGGCAACCTCATCCCAGCCCGGCGCGCAGGTTCCCCACGCCCCGAGCACCCCGCCCCGCATCTCCCTCAACCAAGCCACCCAGCAAGAGCTGGAATCCCTCCCGGGCATCGGCCCCGTCTACGCCCAGAACATCATAGCCTATCGCGAGCGGAAGATGCGCGCCGAGGGGCACGGCTTCCAGAGCGTGGACGAGCTGCTCAACGTCCCCGGAATCGGCCCCAAGCGCTTCGCAGCCATAAGCGACCGCGTCCTGCCCTGAGCGCCGAAATCTCGCCTTTGGCCCATTATTGCCACCTTCATATCCCCAGTACGCTAGGTATCGGCGCCCGGAACACGGTATGATGAAAATGGTCAAGTCTCCATCAAGTGATAGGGGGGCTGTCTGGAGGGACAGCTCGCAAAGTGACAGACGACAGTGCGGGGAAGACGCCCGGCGACGCGGCCGGGTCGTTGC
>CP070816.1:535362-542806 GCA_020344235.1 Armatimonadota bacterium | reverse complement strand
GCATCAGGTTCGGCATCAGCGCGTCCTTCATCAGCACGCACATCGCCCCCGCCGCCTTCAGATCCTCCGCCGTCACCGGCTCCCCATCATATGTCTCGGCAACGATGATCCGCCCCAGCCGCTCCCGCAGATCCTGCACGCTCGTCGCCAGCGCCAGGATCGCCATCACCTCGCTCGCCACCGAGATGTCGAACCCCGTCTCCCGCGGCACCCGCTTCTCTCCCCCCAGCCCCGAAACGATGTTGTAAACCCCCCACTTATCGTTCAAGTCTATCACCCGCCGCCACGAGATCGTCTGCGGATCAATATTCAGTTGATTCCCGTGCTTCAGGTGCGCGTCCACCATCGCCGCCAGCAAGTTGTTCGCAATGCTCACCGCGTGCACGTCCCCCGTCAAATGGAGATTGAAGTCCTCCATCGGCACCACTTGCGAGTATCCCCCGCCGGCCGCCCCGCCCTTGATCCCGAACACCGGACCCAGGCTCGGCTGTCGAATACACGTCATCACATTCTTGCCCAGCACCCCCAGCGCCTGCGACACCCCAATCGTCGTCACCGTCTTCCCTTCCCCCAGCGGCGTCGGTGTGATCGCCGTCACGTCTATGTACTTCCCGTCCGGGTTGTTCTTGAGTCGCTCCAATGCCTCCAGATGAACCTTCGCCTTCCACTTCCCGTACAGATCCAGCTCCTCTTCCTCGATCCCGACGCTCTCCGCGATCTCCAGAATCGGCTTCATCTTCGCCGCTTGGGCGATCTCAAGGTCGCTCTTCATCCCTCACATTCTCCTTACTCTCTAGGGCGCCCATGTCTCCGCATGCTTGCCACCTGTCCTGCCCCGGCTGCCCCACGGGCATTCCCTTGCGCGAGCCCCCGGGCCAGCCCGTGCCCGCCGCTTTCTCGTTGGGCAGGAGCTTGCTCCTACCACCTTGTCCGGCGTTTCGGGCCTTCAGGCCCGAAATCGCCCCCTCTTCCGCACGAGCCTTGGTGCCGCAGTCCGCCTCGGGCGGACAAACGCCGCCCGCCTGTCCTCCAAAGCCTTGGCGAAGCAGTGCCTCCTCCCACAACACCTTACGTCGCCGCAGCCGCCTCTCTCTCCTCATACATCATCGGCCGCAGGTTCAACGCCGTCCGCTTCTCGTTCATGTGCTCGATCATCATCTGCGCCGCCGCAATCGGGTCCTTCTCGAACGCCCACGTTGCCCCCAACTCTGCCGCCATCCCCTTCGTCAGATACTCGTTCACCGCCGGCGACCCCTCCACCGGCAGCGGCGTCCCAAACACGGTGAAGATGCCCGAGCCCACCACGTACATGCCGATAGACACCGCCTTCTCCGACATCCACTCTGGCGCCGCGCCAGCAACGGGAAGCTCGCTGATATCCTCTCCCAGCCCCCCTTCCTTCACCATCTCACAGCAGGCAGCCAGAATCCGGCTGTTGTCCACACATGATCCCACATGCAGCACCGGCGGAATCCCCACCGCCTCGCAGATCTCCTGCAGCCCCCGCCCCGCATACTGGAAGGCCGCCTCCGGCGCCAGCAGGCCCTCCTTCGCGCAGGCGATCGCCGAGCATCCTGTCTGCACCACCAGCACGTCGTTCCGGATCAGCTCCTTCACCATCTCCACGTGTCCATAGTCCACCGGCTGCATGTTAGGGTTGCAGCACCCCACCACCCCTGCCACTCCCCGCAGCCGCCCCTCGATGATCCCATTGTTCAGCGGCCGATAAGACGGCCGGAAGCTCCCCCCCAGCATCCGGAACACATACTCCGCCGTGAACCCAGCCACCAGGTCCATAGTGTGCTTCGGGATGTTCACCGTCTCCTTATCTCGCTCCGGGAACTTCTCGATCGCCGCCCGTACGATCTCCCGCGCCACATCAAACCCCTCCGCCTCATCGAACTCGATGTGGCGCACCCCCGGCATCCGCGCCTTCGGCGAAGTCGTGATCAGCTCCGTGTGGAAACATCGCGCCGCCTCCGGCAGCGACGGCATCAGGCACTGCACATCCACCACCATCGCCTCCACCGCTCCCGTCGCAATCGCCAGCTCCTGCTGAAGGAACGTCCCCGCCGACGGTATCCCCTGCCGCATCAGCACCTCGTTCGCCGTGCAGCAGATCCCGCTCAACTGTATCCCCTTCGCTCCCCTCTCCTCCGCCAGCTTCAGTAGCTCGGGCTCGCGCGACGCCTCCACGATCATCTCAGAGAGAATCGGCTCATGCCCGTGCACCACGATGTTGACCTTTTCCTCGCTCAGCACCCCCAGGTTCACCTTCGCACGGATCGGAAGCGGAGAGCCAAGCATCACATCCTGAAGATCGGTGGCGATCATGGATCCACCCCAGCCGTCGCTCAACGCCGTCCGGACCCCGTGCCGCAGGATGTTCCGGTAGTCCATGTCCACCCCCATGTGAGTCCGGTGCATGCACTCCACGATCTCCCGGTCTATCCCTCGCGGCATCACCTTCAGCTTCCGCCATACCTCTTGCCGCCGCTCCGGCGCGCGCGCCGCCAGCTTCAGCTCCCCTTCCTGCTGCCCGAACTCCGCAAGCGCCGTCTCGGCCAACGAAAGCGCAATCTCCTGCGAGGACCTCCCCTCTGTCTCCACTCCATACTCCGCCGCCATCTGCCGGAGCTTCACCTCGTCCTTGACCCCGTAGTCCTTCGCCTCCCCCCGCGCCATCAACAGAAACGTGTGCGCCACATCCCGCCCATGATCCGAGTGCGCCGCCGCCCCTCCGGCGATCATCCGCAGCAGATTCCGCGCAACGATGGTATCTGCCGTCGCACCGCACACCCCGATCTTCTCCCCCTTTGCCGTGGTGATCGCCCGGCACGGCCCCATGCTGCAGAGACGGCAGCATATCCCTTGCTTCCCAAATCGGCACTGCGGCTGCTGCGACTCATACCGGTCCAAGGCCGTAACCACCCCGCGCGCCTCCGCCGCGCCCAGTGCCTCCTGGCTTGCCTCATCCCGCATCCGCTTCTCGTTATCACCCATGCTCTCTTGCTCCTCGGACCGCTTACTGCCTCTCACTCCCCCGGGCCACAGAAACGCGCCTGATCCCCAGGCGCGCCCACGCCCCGCGTGGCTTCGTGTTAGATCTCACTAATTTCCTACCCCGCTCAGGCTGCCTTTACGCCTGAGTGACATGTAATCATGGCAAGGGATCGAACACCACTCGATGCTTCAGCAAGTCAATATCCTTGATCCGCCCCCGCACGTGTCTCTCTTCTCCGAACAGGTTCACCAGCCGATACCCCTCACCCTCCGGCCTGATGGAGGTCACCTCCTCCAGCACCAGCTCCTCACCTTCCGGGCCAACAAGAAAGACCTTCGACTCGCACATGTTCTCTCCGCACCCGCGCCCGGCCGTCCCGACTATCATCGCGGCCAATGGCGGAAACGGTCACTGCGGCGGAAGCCGATCTGCGTGGTCGCTCCCTCGAAGCTTACGCCAATCCGCCCGGCCCCAAGGCCGGGCTGTTCCTCGGCACATCCCAGCTCGACCCCACTACTTCGTCTCCAGCCCCACTCTTCCCTGCCCGTTCGCGCGAAAAATCACAACCCCCGCAGCACCCCACCCATCCCCTTCCCTCGGGCTTTGGCTCTTCTATCAAACAACCAGCCGTCCACCTCTGTTGACCGGCTGCCGGGACCCCGATAGAATACCGCACTCAAATAGAAGGGGGGATTCCGATGAAGACGCGCATACTCGGTTTGCTGCTCGTCCTCCTCCTCTGTGTCGCCGCCCGCTCCGACCAAGTCTACCACGCTCCCGACTGGTTCACCGACCGCTGCAACCTCGGCCACATAGCGAGCAACAACGAACACGTCGCCCTGCCGATGGCCCAGCGCTGGCACGTCAAGCTCGGCGGCCCCGTCCGATCCTCCGTGATCGGCGCCTTTGACATGCTCTTCCTGGGTGCCGACGACAAGCTGATGTATGCCCTGAGCCCACAAGACGGCTCCGTCACCTGGACCTACCAGGCCGAAGCCAAGATCCATTCCAGCGCCACCGCCGTCGCCGAGGGCAAGGGCCAGTACAACTTCCTCTGGTTCACGGATGAGAGCGGACAACTCTACTCCCTTGATACCAGTGATGGCTCGGAACGCTGGAAGCTCCCCGGCGGAGTCGGCACCTTCACCTCTGCCACCAACTACGTTGGGGGCATGATCGTCCACACCTACATGGACACCGGAGTGAGTTCCAAGCTCCGCGTCGTCAGCGGCTCCACCGGCAACGTCAGCTGGGAGAGCGGTTCCTTCAATGTCACCACGGCCACCCCCATGCACGGCGCCGGCATGCTCGTCCAAGGCCTGACCCAGGGCGGCACCGTGGTCCGAACCTTCAACCCGGTCAGCGGACAAGTGAACTGGACCATATCTGACTCCGGCCCGCAGGCCGCCTCCTGGACCAGCGGCACAGTCGACATGAACGTCGAGATGAACACCCCGATCCGCATGTACTTCAGCACCCGTAACTCTCACGTGAGAGCAGTATCCGCCATGAGCGGCCAGTCCATTTGGGAAACCACACTGCCCGGACAAGGGCCCGTCACCGGCATCGCGCTGACCCAGGAGCGCGACTCCAACTTCCTCGTCGTTTCCCAGGACGCAGACCTCTACGCGCTCCACCCGCGGACAGGCAGTATCCTGTGGCGGAAGCATCATGACTCCAACATGACCGACCCGACCTCGCGCCAGACCCCGCGGCCGGCGATCTACGGCGACTACGCTTTCCATGTCGAGGGTGGCAACCGACTGGTGGCCACCGAGCTGAGCACCGGCGCCGAAAAATGGTCGGCCCAGCTCGACGCGTCCACAGTGTCCTCTCCCACCGTTGGCGGCAGCACAGTCTACATCGCCACCAGCTCGGGCTCCGTCTACGCCTTCTCCCCCAAGCCGCGCAGAGGACGCGTATGCTGTAGCTAGCCCCCGGTCGATTCCGCTCGGCGTCGTGTTTGCTGTGGTCTCTCGGCGTGGGGTCGTCTGCTGCTTCGGCACTCTCGTGCTGCGTGGCGAAGCTACTTCGCAGAGTAGCATCACTGCCGAAGCCGCTCCCTCACGCCCCGCTTCTCGCAAGTCGCGTAGGGCAGAGCGTGTCTTCTGCCCACACACCACCCGCGGCGCCACCGCCGACCGCCCCACACCCCGAGGCGCCGCCATCGGCACCCCATCCCCGATCCGCAGCGTAAACTGCTCTCCGCCCGTGGCCGCCAAAACCAGCTGCCTCTGTGTCTCCCACTCCGGCGAATGCACACCCTCCTTCAGAGCATCTCCTCACCCCCGCAGGGCCCAGGAAAACGAGACCTCTGCCGCCCGTAACCTGGGTCCTTTGGCCCTCCTGCCCCAAATTGGCCTGTGTTATAGTGACACCGTAGAACACCGCAAAGTCGAAGGAGGCCACGATGAACCGCTGCACTGTCTGCTTCTGCCTCAGCATTCTGGCCGCGCTCGCTTCGTGCTCCCTCGCCGTCGCCCCCTGCGCCGCAGGTGAGCCGCCAGCCCCCACCGCTGCACGCCCCGACACCCTCTCCTCACAAGAAGGCCAGACCATCGTCAGCTTCGAGGCCGGCGAGCCCGCGCCGCGCAAAGTCTATGGCCCCACGCGCGCTGGCAGAATCGAAGGCCCTGAGGGAAGCCGCTACTTCCGCTTCCTCTATTCGAAAGCCGACTCTGCCAATCTTCCATCACACATGATCCCCCATTCCGGCTACTCGGTCGGCACGGCCAGCGTCCCCGTCCGTCTCAATTCCATCTTGGTCTTCCGCTACCGGAGCGACGGCATCTCCGACCTGAGGCTGGGACTCAAGCTAACAAACCAGTCCCTCCGGTGGTTCCTCGATCTCCCTGAGAGCGCAGAGTGGACACAGATGTGCCTGCCCCTCATAGACAAGCTCACCCGTTCTAGCGAAGGAGTCACCACCCAATCCTTGGCAATCACCACCTTCGCTCGCCTTCCCGAGGACCGCGAAACCGTGTTCATGGATGTGGACGACTTCCGACTCGAGCCGGCCACCGCCCTCTCCCCCACCGAACGCGCGGAGCTTGAGGAAGGGTTCACGCAGCGCGCCGACGACGAACAGATGCTCAAGCAGTACGTCCGCGTCAGGAACCTGCGGACGGACAAGAACACCTACCTCCAAGGAGAGCACATTAACGTCCGCTACGACATCGTGAACACCTCCGACCAACGCCTCACCGTGCCCCTGAGCACCCAGTTCACTCGGCCCGTGCACCGCATCGGGACAGTCCAAACATGGATCGAACCCCTTGACGACGGCGCCAAGACCACGGACTTTGGCCGCGCCGGCAGACGAGGTCCGCGCTATGCCGCGGGAGGCGCCATCTTCCCCATGAGCCGCGGCCTCGACCACCTCGAGCCCGGGGCGGAGCTCCACCCGGGCCGCACCATTCGCACGCGTCTCCAGCCAGGACGCTATCGGTACTACGTGGAGTTCAAGGCCATCGACGGAACCCAAGTCAACGAGGAGCACGTCGAGTTCACGGTCCTGCCCGCGGCGCCTGACGTGTCGGATGCACAAGGCTCACAGCAGGAGAGCACTCCCCAGCAACAGCAGGCAACCTCCCCCCTTGATCTGGCCGCCGCCGGCATCCAAGCCGTCGTCATCGAGTCGGACTACCACCATCTCGGCGACAACCGTTCCCCAACCGCCCACAATCCCGACCCGGAGGGAATCACGTGGTCGAAGCAGTTCTCCCTCGACCGCGTCCCAGCTGGCACGGCCTACCTCTCCCTCCAAGTTGAGAACATCAACGCCGCCGACCTGGTGATCAACGGCCATCGCCTCGCAATCCCCGTGGGGCACAGCCCGAGGGTCGCCTGTCCGCCTGTCTGGCGCAATCTCCTCCTTCCCTTGCCGTCACGCCTCTTCCGCGTCGGCCCCAACCACATCTCCATCGAGTCCATCTGGCTCCCCGATCTCAAGACCTACGACGACTTCCAGTTCGGCAAGCTCGCCGTCTCCTTCCACTGACCGACGCACCCACCCCGTCTGAGCAACTTCTCCGCCGCAGTACGCCGAGGGCCGAAGAAGGCGAAAGCCAAGAATCCCGCCGTTCTGTAGGGCGGGCATTCCCATGCCCGCCGCCCGTTTACTCGGGTAGGGCAGGAGCTTGCCTCCTGCCCCCGCCCGCGCCGCCACAACAAGGACCCCCGCCCCGCGCCCTTACTCCATCCTCCTCACCCGCACTTCGATGTCTTCTTCGTCTGCCAGGAGGCGGACGACTTCGGAGGTATCGCTCTCCCCGAAGTGATAGGGATACAGGACCTTCGGCCGCACCGCCCTCGCCGCCTCCGCCGCCATCTCCGGCGTCATCGTGTACGGCAGGTTCATCGGCAGGAAAGCGATCTCGATCTCCCCCAGTTCCTTCCTCTCCGGCACGTTCTCCGTATCCCCGGCCACGTACACGCGCG
>CP070816.1:530120-535262 GCA_020344235.1 Armatimonadota bacterium | reverse complement strand
GCATTTGTTGGAGCGACATATGTCCGGGCCCTACCGGGACCTCTCGGCCGCGGTTGCAGCGAGCGTCATCTTTGGCGTGCACGCCGCGCCGCCACCTGCGGAGATCACAGACGCGTTTCGTCGGGCGGGCACGATACACTTGCTGGTGGTGTCGGGGGCGATGGTTTCCATGGTGTTCGGGATGGTATTCCTGCCGGGGGCGATTGGCGCCGGGTGGCGGCGCATAAGGGTGGAGCGGCAGTTCGGGTGGCCGGCCAGTGGAAGGGGCCGGATCAGGCTCTACCCGGGGTTGGGGGCGGCCGTGGTCGGCATGCTGGCCGTCACGTACTACGCGGTGCTTACGGAGGGAGGGCAGGCGGTGGTGCGGGCGGCGATCATGGGTCTGCTCGTCGGTACGGCGCTCGCGCTGCGGCGCGTTCCGGCGGTGGCGCGGGAGCACGGGCTGAATGTGGACCGCTACACTCTGCTGGCGGCGGCCGCGCTGGGGATCCTCACGGTGAACCCGTCGTCGCTCTTCCAGGCGGGGTTCCAGCTCTCGTTTGCGGCCGTGTGGGCGATCATCTACCTGACACCGAAGGCGGCGCCTCTAGTGGCTTGGCTCCCGAAGTGGCTCGGTTGGGCGGCGGTAGCAACCGTTGCTGCGCAGCTAGCGACCTTTCCAATTCTCGCCTGGCACTACGGGCAGGCTCCGATTGCGGGCTTCGGCGCGAACCTGCTCGCGGTGCCGCTCGCGGGGATTGTGTTGGTGGCTGGCATGTTGACATGCGGCCTGGGCGTGGCAGCCCCATGGCTGGCGCCGGTCGCGGGGTGGGTGACGGGGGCAGGCGCGCGCTGCATGGTGTGGGTCAGTGCGGCGTTCGGGTGCCTGCCGGGGGCATCGCCGGAGGTCGCCAGGCCCTCGGTGGCTGCCATTGTCCTATGGTATGCTGGGATGGTAGCGTTGGGCTGGTGGGTGGGGGGAAGTCGGCGAAGGCTTGATAGGGAGATATGACGGTGTCGGCCGCGCGGGAACCTTCGCGTTGACTGCCGCGTCTGACAAGGGGAGGCGGAAGGTCCGTGTGCTGTCCCGAATGCGGAGGCGAGAGTGTGGGCGCGGCGGCCACGCCGCGGTTGAGCGGCCTGGCAGTAGCATCGGTCGTACTCGCCCTGGTCGGAGCCGCGGTCGGCTGGCTGCCCACGCTGGCACTTGGCCCCGAGGAGGGGGCCGAGTACCTGGAATGGCTGTCGTTGGGCTTACCCGTAGGCCTTGCTCTGGGGCTGGGCGCGCTGGGTATGGGGCTCATCGCCATCGTGCGAATACGCCGGCGACCGCAGCGCTTCACGGGTATGGGCCTCGCGATTGCAGGGATTGTCATCGCTGCCCTTGGGAGTCCACTCTCGATTGGTTTCCTCTTCGTCGCGCTTCCGGTTGCAGTGGCATCAGGGGGCTTGGCCCTCGGGATCATCGTGCTCACCCGGCGCGTACGACAAGAGCCGGCCGGCGCCCGGAAGGAGCAGTTGCTCGAAAGTGGCGAGACGGAGGCTGCTGAGACTCTCCCCCCGATAAACCGGCTGGCGGTCCTGGCGTGCTGTCTCGGCCTTTCCGGCGTACTACTGGCGACCCTCAGTCTGGCGTTCGTCGCGGATTGGCGGGAGTACGGTGGGTTGTCGGCGAGTCTGGCAGGCATCGCTGGCCGGTTGCTTGGTATGGCCGGCATAGCTCTGGGAATCGTGGCCGTTATCCAGATCGGGCGAAGGCCTGACCAATACAGAGGCCTGGGATACGCGGTTGTTGGTATGGTCGGGGGAGCAGCGGCAGAAGTATGGCTCCTGGCGTGGTCCCTTATCGTGCTGGCCCCCGTGGCCGTGATTCTCGCATTCGTCTGGCTTGGCATACGAATGAGTCGGAGGAGAGTGGCGCGCGGGCCGGACGCGAGTACCGATGAAGCGGAGCTGCCGCGGAGGGCGAGCCGGCTCCCTGCGCTAGGGCTGACACTGGCCGTGCTGGGGCTGCCAATCTCAATCGCTGGGATGCTGTACGCTGTTGCGTCGCGGCTGCACCCAGGAGGAGCGACCTGGGCCGCCAGGATACTTTCTGCATTTCCGGTCGTGTCTCTGACCGTAAGCATCGTCGCTCTTGTTCTGGGGGAGTTGAGAGGTGCCGCCGGGCGCGGCAGGGCGCTGGCTGTCTCCGGGATAGCAGTGTCGTTCCTCGTGGGCTATGTCGTCCTGATGGCGTATCCAGTGCTGCTCAGGGAGAACGTCTCGGCGCACAAGGCGGTCTGCCTCTCCAATGTGAAGAATCTCACGCTGGCGCTGCAGATGTACCTGGAGGACAGCGGCGATGTCTTTCCGCCGAGCGCCGGTTGGTGCGAGAGCGTCGAGCCGTACATCCAGAACGAGGATGTATTCCGATGTCCGGCCGCGAAGGTCAGGGACCTGGCGTGCGCCTACGCATATAACACATCGGTGGCCGGAGTGCCGCTGGAGCGGTTCGTCGCTCCTGCCGATACGGTTGCGATATTCGAGAGCGACGCTGGCTGGAACGCAGCAGGCGGGCGGGAACTTCTCGCGGAGGAGCCAAGGCATCTTCGGGGGGACAACCTTGGATTCGCGGATCGGCACGCGGCATGGTGCAACCGCCAGCGACTGCTGTCGCAGGAGGAGGCCGCGCTTCGGTGGGGGCCGGAATAGGGGGAGAAGCGAGGCTTCCGGTGGCTGCGACTATCATATGGTATGCTGGGATGGTGGCGTTGGGTGGAGGCTAGGGGAGCGGGCGGGGAGGAGGCAGGCGTGAACCATCGATCGCGCGCAGCAGTGGCGGCCATATCAGGAGGGGGATGGGTCCTCACCGTGGTGGCCGCGGCATTCACGTACCGCAGCCTCGGCACTATCGACTCCGTCGCGATTGCCGCGGTCGGCGTCTGCACGCTGCTGCTTCTCCGACGGAGGGATTTTCCCCGGCGGCGCGAGGGTCTGATGAGTTCCTGGGTGGGACCTCTGCTGATCACTATCGGTGTCACAGTCACGAAACCACTCTTCCTCGGGACCGGTCATGGGGGCGATGTGCCTGCCATCGCAAGAGGCATCATCGCGGGCGTGCTCCTCACGGGTCTGTTCAGCGCTGCCGTGATGGCTTGGCTGCTCAGGGGCTATGGATTGATTCCCATCATGGCGCTGGTGGCGTGCGCTCTGCCCAGCCGATCCCGCAGGCTCGAACGGGAGGCCCGCGACCAGTATCCGCCCCGCTGGTGGTGGGTAGTGCCAGCGGGCATACTGATACTGTACGGCGTTCTCACCGTGATCGTGTATCTCGTAACGAGGAATGCTCCATCCCTGGGCCCGCAAATGTAGATGGAGCAAGGTTCTCATGCAGTGAACCTGAGCCGCGAACGAGTCTTGCTGCTGGTATTGCTGGCCGCGGTGGTCGCGGTCTGGTGGTTCGCGTGGGGAGAGCTGTCAGCGGGCCTGACGATTACCTTCCTCGACGTCGGACAGGGGGACTGCATTCTCGTGCAGGCGCCGAGCGGGCGGACGATGCTGATAGACGGCGGTGGGCTGCCCGGGCAGCACGCCGGCGGATACGATATTGGCAGGGAGGTGGTGGTGCCCGCGCTGCTGGCGCGGCGGGTGAAGAAGATAGACGTGCTTGTGGTAACGCACCCGGATGAGGACCATGTGGGCGGCCTGCCGGCCGTCGTCGAGGCGGTGCCGGTGGGGATGGTGCTCGACCCCATGCTGCAGACCGAGAACGACAGCTACCAGCGGCTCTGTGAGGAGATCCGGGAGCGGAAGATCACGGCTCACCGGGCGACCGAGGGGCAGCGCATCGAGTTCGGTGACGGCGTCTCCGCGGAGGTGCTGAACCCGCCTGACCCCCGGCTCTGGGGGACGGGCTCCGATGACAACAACAACTCGGTGGTGCTGAGGCTGGTGTACGATGACATGACTGTGCTGCTCGCGGCGGACATAGACGCCGTGGGCGTGATGCGCATGGCGCGCCACCGCGAGGCGATCCAGTCGAATATACTGAAGGTGCCTCACCACGGGTCCGCGGGGTCTGCGGTTCCCGCCTTTCTGGAGGCCGTGAGGCCGGAGCTGGCTGTCGTGAGCGTGGGCGCCGACAACCCCTACGGACATCCGTCAGAGGACATGTTGCGGGAGCTGCAGCGGGTGGGGGCGAAGATTATGAGGACCGACGAGGACGGAGCAGTGACGGTGAAGCTTCGTCCGCCGAAGTGGTGGGCCTGGGGCTATCGCGCGCGGGGCCGCGTGCGAAAGCTGACGGGGCAAGCCGCGCTGGTCGGAGTGAGTGAATGAAGGCGAGCAAGATCGTGCGGGCGCGAGTGTTGGACTCCGTCGCGCGGGATGAAGTGGTAGCGGAGCTGCATGCGCGCGGCGCCGACAGCGATGTGGTGGAGGCGGTGGTGGGGCGCGGGCTCGGGCGAGCGATGCTGGTGGGGCCGCTGCCTCTGGAGCAGGCGCAGGCCCTTCGCAGGGCCGCCAAAGAGGCGGCCGCCGCCGCGGCGCTGGCGAAGCCGGCCGGCCGCGCCGACCCGAGTCGCGCCGAGGTCATACTCATGGGCTCGATGGGGCAGTTGGCGGCCGCCGCGAAGCAAATGGGCGGCGAGCTGGGCGCGCGCATCGAGGCCGCGCGGCGGGGGTTCGCCCTTTCCTCGCAGAGCACGCTCCGCTGCGGAGACCGGGAGCTCACGCTCGGCGAGCGAACGCTCGTCATGGGGATCATCAACGTCACCCCCGACTCGTTCTCCGGCGACGGCCTGGGCGTGGACGCGGCCGGGGCGATCGCACAGGGCAAGCAAATGGCGGCCGACGGCGCGGACATCCTCGATGTCGGCGGGGAATCAACGAGGCCGGGCGCGGAGGCTGTGGCTGTGGAGGACGAGCTGGCGCGGGTGCTGCCGGTGGTCGAAGCCTTGGCGGCGGAGGTCGCGGTCCCGGTCTCCATTGACACCTACAAGTCGCGGGTGGCGAAGGAGGCGCTGGCGAAGGGCGCCTCGATAGTCAACGACATCAGCGGCCTCCACGCCGATGAGGACATGGCGGGGGTCGCGGCGCAGGCGGGAGCGGCGGTGGTGGTGATGCACATTCAGGGCACGCCGCGGGACATGCAGAAGAACCCGCGCTACGCGGATGTGATAG
>CP070816.1:526818-530020 GCA_020344235.1 Armatimonadota bacterium | reverse complement strand
GCGACATCACCTTCTGGGGAGGCGGCTGCGACACTCAACAAGTCCTCAACCGCGGGACTGAGCAGCAGGTCAGGGATGAAGTGCAGCGCCGCATCGCCGACTTCGTCCCCGGCGGTGGCTTTGTCTTCAATCAGGTTCACAACATCCAGCCCGAAGTGCCACCCCAGAATGTCGTCGCCATGCTCGAAGCCGCCGCTGAGTTCGGCCGGTGTTGACACAGCCTACAGCCTCGCCAGTTGCTCCCTTAGGAACCCCGCCGCGGTCACGATATCGGCCGCCGGGTCCTCCCCCACCTCGCGCTCGATAGTGAGATAGCCGTCATACCCGATCTCCTTGAGCGCCCGCAGGTACTCGGGCCACGGCACCTCGCCCTCGCCCAAGGGCACCTCGCCCCGATTCGGCCCCGGCCCCATCCCATCCTTAGCGTGCGTGTGCACGATCAGGTCCTCGAGATCGCGCACGCCCTGCACCGGATCGAACCCCGTCATCACCATGTTCGCGGGATCGTAGTTCGCCCTGATGGATTTCGCCTTCAGACCTTTCAGGAACTCCGCCAGTGCCGCGCCCGACTCCGGCCCCGTCTCGCTCGCGAACGTCACCCCAATCGCGTCCCCATGCGCCCCTATCTCCTCCAGCGCCTCCGTCGCCACTCGGTAAGCCGGATCGCCCTTATCCTCCGGAATCCGCCCAATGTGCGATGTGAGCACCTTCACCCCGAGCGATCTGGCCAGGTCCATCATCCGCTTCGTCTTCTCCACATCCTCACTGATATGGTCCCCGCCCACGAACCCGCGCCCCAGATCCCCGCACAGGGCCGAGATTCCCATCCCGAGCCGCTTCAGGGTCTCCTTGAGCTTGCGCTTGTCCTCCTCTGTCGTCAGCTCCGGATCCAGCTCACCCACCGGATGGTCCGGATCATAGTACGTGAGATTCGTCGCCCAGATCTGCACCCCGTCAACCTTCAGCGCCGCCGAGGCCTCCAGCGCCTCGTAGAATGGCTTGCGAAACGAAGTCGTCATCGCACCGATCTTCATTGACACACACTCCTCATCGTGTTACCCCCTCCGCTGCCTCCCTCACCGCACCGTCCAGCTCTTCTCGGCCTTCTCACCTGAGAACACATCCGTCACCACCAGCCGCCACTTGCCGGCCGCGTCGTTCAGCGCAAGCCTGAACTCGCCCTTCGCCGCGCCGCCTCGCGCATCTACGTTCCGCGAATACAGAGGCCGCTTCTTCCCGCCCGGCCCGAACACCTCCAACTTCAACACGTGTCGCACCGGCCGCACCGCACCGGCCTTTACCTTCGCCTCATACCGCACTACTTCTCCCGCCGCGCGGCCGCCGCTCGCCGACAGCGACATGCCCCGCACCCGGTACGGCAGACGCGCATACAGCTTCGGCTCCGCTTCGCGCAGCGTAGTCCTTACCTCGGCCTTCTCTCCCAGGTACTTGTGGGCGCGCAGGTCATACCAGTGCCCCTCCGCGGGCAGCTCCACCCGCGCCCGCTCCGCCCCCGCCATACCCTTCTTCACCACAAACCCCGACGTCCCGTCCGCGCTCTCGCGGAACGCCGCCTTCATCTCCTTCAGCAGCCCCACAACCTCCACTCCCCCGCCCCGCCAGCTCACCCGCTCCACTCCCACCGGATGCCTCCCACCGCCTCCCGCCACCCTCGCCCGCGGCCTCACGCGCGCCTTCTCCAGCGCCTCCCTCACCTTATCCCGAAGCGCCTCCCCCGCCCTCGACACGCGGACCCGCGAGTAGTCCTCCAACCACCGATTCAGACACACCGCGCGCACTCGCCCGCAGCGAGGCCCCGCGAACACATCCGCCAGCGCCCCCTCCTCCAGCCGCTTCCCGTGCCCGTCCGTCGTTCCCGGCTCGACGTCCGCGATCACCAGCCCTCCGCCCTTGACGAAGACTCGGATCGCCCGCGCTTCCTTCTCCGAAAGCGCAATCGAAGCGGGAAGGACGAGCGCCCGGAACCCGGCCTTCGCCAGCTCGCCCTTCTCGATCTGCTCATATGAAACGTAGTTGTACTGGTATCCCAGGTCCTCCAGAAGCTGGCCCCAGCTCGTGCGATTGTCCATGAACCGCGCGAAGCTCTTTGAGGTCCGTTTCCCATACTCCAGGTCCTTGTGCGTCAGCTTCCCATCCTGGATCCACCACACGTGGCCGCTGGCCATGGAGAAGTGTATGGCGATCTTGTCGTGCTCCCTCCGCAGCGCGTTCACCGTCCGCGAGATCCCCTCTCCCCGCATCTCCCCGAACACCTTCTCCAGCGACTTCCCCTGGGGGCTCAGCGTCAGGTCGGGATCAACGATCGTGTAGCCCCAGAAGATGGAGGCGCCTCGCTGCCCGTGGAAGAATCGGTGCCACACCTCGTACTCCAGTGGCATCCCCGACAGCGCATAGCCCGTGAACCCCGTCAGGATCAGGTCCGGGTTGAACGACCGGTGCATCTCATCCTGCCCCCCGCCCGAGTACGGCTGCAGATAGTCAATGATCCGGTCCAACTGCCACCAGTCACATCCATTGTGCGAGCCCGGCGCCTGTGTGCCGGAAATTGTCAGCACCGACTCGGCGTCGATCCTGCGAGCGATGCTGCATGCATACCTGAATCCGTCCGCCAGCGTCCTGTTCATAAACAGCCGGTGATCAACCCACGGCGCCGGATTCCCGCGCTTCTGCGCCTCCTCCCACGTCACCGGCATCACCTTCGCCCAGCTCCGATACCGCGTCCCCCACTCCGCGTTCAGCTTCTCCACGTTCCCATACTGCCGCCCGAGCCACTTCCGAAACTCCGCCAGTGTCGCCTCGCTCCAGCACAGGTCGAGAGCATCCTCATAGCACGTGATCGAGGACTCATCCGCCAGGTAGTACGCCAGCGGGTTGTACTTCAGCACCCGGGGCATGTTCTTCCTGATCGTCCGCGCAACCGGCCCCCGGAACTCCTCCGTGTGGATGCACGGCACCCGCACCAGATACTTCGTGTCCTTCGTCCTCCGGTACTGCGCCTTCTGCCGCAGGTAGGGCTGCCGCCGGTACCAGTAAACGCCAAACCCCGGCGTTTCCAGCGACACCGTCAGCAGGAAGTTCAGCCGCGGGTTCGAGGTGCTCGTCACCCCCGCCCGCCGGTACTGGTCCTCGATCAGGCCGGTCCACGGCCACAGCCCATCGTGCAGCCACGGCACGTTCACCT
>CP070816.1:521407-526718 GCA_020344235.1 Armatimonadota bacterium | reverse complement strand
GACAGACCCGTGACCTCACCCCGCCCCTCTGGCTTTGAGGTAAAGTCGAAATGTCCTGGACGCCCCAGAACCACCCGCCGTCGGGGTTGACGCCGAAGGTCACTTCACCGCCGATGCCGATGTAGCCGCCAACAGTCGCACTCCACAACCCCTCCGGATCGATGAAGACCACCGGGTTGTTGGCGGCGTATGCGTACCAGTTCATCCCATCTCTTGAGGGGTCTTTCTCAATGAACCTGCCGATCTCGGGCCAGTAGAAGCGCTGGCCCAAGTGCAGCAGCCCCGAGGGCTCGGTCACGTAGCCCCAGGCGCCGCCGAAGCGGTACGGGTTGGGGGTGGTGCCGGTGCCGCCGAGATCCCGGCCGAATGCATCCAGATCGTACGCGTCCGTGCGCGTGCCCGTGTCGTCCGAAAGCGCCCGTATCGTCCCCACGCCGTCGTAGGAGGGCCATCTGCTGGTGCCGTCGCTGCGCCTGCGGTGCAGCAGCGGGGCGTAGTAGCTCCCGCTCTCCGGCGTGTACCGAGCCACCGTCCCGCCGCTATCGTCGGTCTGCTCCAGCACCCGGTTACCATCGTAGATGTAGCGGTAGTAACTCCCTTGCAGCCTGGATCGGTATACCTGACCCAGCGCACTGGTCCAGTACAGGTCCGTCTCGCTCCCGCCCCCGCTCGGGTACGTCACCCACTGCAGCCGGTTCTCATCACTCTGGCTGAGCGTCCAGCTCCCAAACAGGCTCCCCGAGACGCTGAGCAGGTTCCCTTCCCCGTCATAGCCGAAGGTGGCGCTCTGACCGCCCCGCGTCATCGAAGTCAGGCGGTCGTTGTCATCATAGGTGTAGGTCGTCGTCACGCCATCCCGCGTCTCGCTCAGCCGATTGCCCACTTGGTCATAGGTGTAGGTCACGTCGAATACTACCTGCCCGTAGGGGTCACAGACTCGTTCTCGGATCAGCCGGTAGAGCGCGTCGTAGCGCAAGTGGGTATTGTAGGCGTACTGGCTGTCAGGGAAGTACTCGTTCTTAAGGAGAGGATTCCCCGTGTGGTCCCACAGGGTCTGGTCCCAGGAGTGCGGGTAGTAGTATGAGCGGTAGATATGCCCGCCTCCATTCTTCCAGGTGGTGGCATACCTGAGATGGTTGCGCGCATCGTAGCCGTATTGGTGCTCGCTCCCCGGCCGACACATCCGCGTCCGCCGGCCGCCGCCGTCGTAGGCGAAGGTGATCGTGTACCCGTTCGGGTTCGTCACCGACGTCACCTGGTTGTTGGCATTATATGCGTAGGTGAAGGGCGTGGCGTGGTTGGGCGACCACATTTTCCAGACGTCTCCGACCCCATTATACTCGTACTCGACCTTCTTCGCGTCGCGGTTCGTGAAGCTCTTCACCCAGGTGCTCGGGTAGTGCTCGATGGTAGAGGTGCCGCCGGCGTCGGTGAAGCTGGTGAGACGAGGTCATCTCCACCTCTTTCTCCTCCTTGGTTGCCAGCCCCTCTCTCGCAGGAGTCGTGGTGTCTGGCGGTAAAGACCCGTATCCATGCGCCCTGAACGCCCCGCCTCCATCGGCGCCGATCTCGCTCTGCTCGCGGTTGCTGCCGTCTGGGGCTTAACCTTTAGCGCGGTGCAGCGCGCGCTGGACGCGGCGGCGCCGATGTCGTTCCTCGCCGCGCGCTTCGCGCTCGCGGCAGTCGTGCTCGGGCTGTTCTTCCCCCGCCGGGTCTTTCGCATCAGTTGGCGAGTGGTGACCATCGCGGCGCTGCTCGGCTGCTGGCTCACCGCCGGCTACGCCCTCCAGACGGTCGGCCTGCTCCACACCACCGCCTCGAAGTCCGCCTTCATCACCGGCCTTAGCGTCGTGCTCGTTCCGGTGCTATCACTCGTCGTCTCCGGCGCGCTGCCTAGGCACAGCTCCCTTCTCGCCGTCCTCCTCGCCGCCGGAGGCCTCTACCTGCTCACCTCTCCCGGCGCGATGGGCCTCAACAGGGGCGACCTCCTCACCCTCGGCTGCGCCGCCGCCTTCGCCCTTCACATCGTCACCACCGAGCGCGCCGCCCCCCGACACGACCCCCTTCCTCTGGCCTTCTGGCAGATCGTAACCACGGGAGCCGCCTGCGCTCTGCTCATGGGCTTCGTGGAGACCCCTCGCCTCCCCCTCACCGCCTGGACCGTCGCCGCCCTTGCCATCACGGGCGTGTTCGCCACCGCCGTCGCCTTCGCCACCCAGATGTGGGCACAGCGGCGCACGAGCGCCACGCACGTCGCCGTCATCTTCACCGCCGAGCCGGTCTTCGCCGCCGTCTTCGCGCGCTTCATCCAGCACGAAGTGCTTGGGAGCGCCGGCGTGCTCGGCGGTGTGCTGATCCTCGCCGGCATCCTCCTCGCCCAGGTCGGCCCTCGCCGGTCTGCGAGCCGCTGAAAACGGGTCTCAGCTCCCTCTGTTGCGCCTCCATATATTTTATTCAAGAAGAGATCAATAATGTTGACAGCCCGAGAGTCTTGAGGTATACTCAACACGAGTTGAATATTATTGAGCTGCCTGAGGCACTGCGCCAACCATGACCACAGACATCCCCCGCTGGCTGGCCGAACTGAACGAAGAGGATCTCCACTTCCTCCAACGCTTCCTCCTGGTCTCCGGCTCCCTCAAGGCCCTCGCCGAGCACTACGGAGTCTCCTACCCCACCGTGCGCGCCCGTCTCGACCGGCTCATCGCGAAGGTGAAGGTCGCCGACGATAACTCTGTCACCGACCCCTTCCGCAGACAGCTCCAGCTCTTCCTCGCCGACGGAATACTGGGTGTCGAAGTGGCGCGCCAGCTCCTCGACGCATACCGCCAGGCCATGGATGAAGGAGAAAGCAAAGGCCGTTCAGATGAACAGAAAGACTAGTTTCCTGTTCGGGATCGCCGTCGCCCTCACGGCGACCCTGGTGGTCTGGACTGCAGGAGGAGATTTGCCCCGTCTCAACCTGTGGGTCTGCATTGTCGGTCCACTGCTGGGAGTGATGATCGGCATCTACGGAGGTATTGCGGGGAGTCTGCTCCGCAGAGGCCGCGCCCGCCGGCCGGTGATGGCCATCGGCCTGTTCTTCTTGGCGGCTTGTCTGGGCATGGCCGTGGGCGGAGTGACCACCTTCCTGATGGGCCGACCTTGGATGTTCGCCGTTCCGTGGCTCATAGTCGGCGGCCTCGCCGGGCTGATCTTCGCGCCGTTGCTCTGGGACCTCCGCCGCCGCTACGACAAGGCCGAGAGCCAGCGCCTCGCCGCCCCCGACCCATCGCGTGTGGACGGCCTGCGTATGAAGGCCAGCGCTGTGCCGGGGCTCGTGCTTGCTGTCGCCATATGGCTCTTCATAGGGAGCGCCATCCTTTGGGAAAAGAAGGCGGGTCCCGAGATCGTGCGGTGGGCGTGGCTGCCGAGCGCGCTCGCGGGCGTGGTGGGCGGCATGTATGGAGACATCGCGTGGAGGCTTGCGCGGAAAGGCTCCGCCCGCAGGCCTGTGATGGCGGCCGGCGCGGTGCTATTCCTGGCCTCGGTCGGCATGGTGGTGGCGGCCCTTGTCATGTTCCTAGCCGGCCGCCCCTACGAGTACTGCTGGCCCTGGCTTGTGCCGGGAGCGGTCGGCTCCTACGTCTTCGCCTGGGCGCTCTGGCGTCTCCGCCGCGGCTATGAGGGGGCAGAAATGCTACGCGTGCAGGCCCGCGACGTCTATCTTGGGTCAGACGTGATCTGGCCTCTCGCGAGGGGAATCATCTTCCTCGTTTTCATCGGTGTCCTCTTCCGGGGTCACTACCTGTGGGGGACGGGGGTGCCCGAATCCGTTCAGCAAGAGCTCTTACTGGTCGGCACACCAGCAGCGGCCGCTTTCATCTACTATGCCATCGCCCTGCGGCTGGCGCACCGGGCCCGGGCGCGCAGGTCCGTCCTGGGCCTCGGCGCGCTGCTGTTGGCCGCCTCCGGCGTGGCCCTGGTCGGAGGAGTGGCTCTGTTCATGGCCGGGCGCGTCGCAGAAGTCTGCCTTACGTGGCTCCTCGTCGGGGTGTCGGGCTCTGTGATGTTCAGTGGCGCGCTCATGGTCGTCGGCCAGCGCTACCACGAATCGGAGACCCGGCGCCTGCAGGCCGAGGACATCTCCTCGACTTAGCGCACCCCGCAGCACGCCGCGGCGACTACCGCACCACGTACCTCAGCAGCCCCTCGTACCGCTTCTTTCCCGGGAACTTGGCGAACACGGTGACCTTGCCGTTCTCTGTCTCTGTCAGGACCTCTCCCCAGAACCGGTCGCCATGCTTTTCGAGCGCCGACCATTCGTCGTCACTCCTCAGCACCACCACCTCCTCCGCCCTCGGTACGCTGAGCGCGAATCCGACCTTCTGCCCCGCGGGAATCTCGCGCGTGAGAGGATATTGGAGCCAGCACTCACGCGCCAGGAAGGAATCATAAACCTCGGGGAATCCTGCCCCGGCGCCCGCCCCGGAGAGGGCCCGGACCGCGTAGTTCAACGCCGTCTCGAACTCCTCACCGATGGCAGCCCGTGGGCGCGCGAACACCCGCAGGAGGTAGCTCCCCGGCGACGGGAACACGGCCCGCACCACAAACCCGTCGCCCTCCCGCTGTGTGAATACGTACTGCTTTGCAAGCTGCTTGCCGTCCTTCCGCGGCGCGGCCGCAAGCACCGCGGCTGTGAGCGCGGTGTCCGGGGGCGCGCCGATCGTCACCTGCAAGGAACTCCCAGCCTGGATGCCCGCCGCGCGGTGGCTCACCAGCCACAGGCCGCGCTCGAAGAAGAGGGACTTGAGGTGCACGCGGTTCAGATATTCTGTCTCCGAGATCGGCGTCGCCAGGAGCTGCCACTTGGGATCGTCGGGGAGATGGTCGTAGGCGAACTCCTCGGGCGGGGTCAGGAAATAGTGGTCGGTGAAGCGCTGCACGAAGCGGCCCTGCTCGTTGAAGTGGCCCGCGCCCCAGGTGCAGTCCACCAGCCCCCAGGCGCCGTTGGTCTTCACAGCATTCCACGAGTGGTCCTGCGCGCTGTCCCTCCCCTGACCCGGCTGGTACCCGCGCCCCTTCCCATGCCCCGTGACAATCTCCGCCTCGATGCCCATGGCCTCCGCAAGCGCCTCGAAGAGCACCGCGTACCCGTAACAGGCGGCGCGGCGGGCCGCGAGCACGCCCTCCGGACGGGCGTTCTCACCGCGGAGCGACCCGTCGTAGGAGACATTGTGCGCGATCCAGGAGAAGGCCGCGCGCGCTCTTTCCCGCTCATCCCGGGTTCTCTGCCGGAGGTAGAGGGCCAGCGACTCGACCGAGGTCGCGG
>CP070816.1:515978-521307 GCA_020344235.1 Armatimonadota bacterium | reverse complement strand
GTCGCTGCTCGACAACTTCGAGTGGGCCTACGGATACAGCAAGCGGTTCGGCATCGTTCGCGTGAACTACGACACCCTCGAACGCACCATCAAGCGTAGCGGCGAGTGGTACGCGGAAGTCGCCCGCACCGGCGTGCTGGAAACGGACTAGCTTGTCTCCAAGCGAAAGCCTTCGACCCCGGCTTAGCCCCGCCTCCGCGCGCTAGCGCCAATTCGCGCGATATTCCCCGGGCGTGGTTCCGTAGCGCTCCACGAAGTGCCGGTGCAGATGGCTCCCATCTACGAAACCGGCCTCAGTGGCTATAACATTCATCGTGTGATTCGTCGTCAACAGCAGGTGAGCGGCGTACGCGAGATGCGCCCTCCGGCGGAACTTCCCGAAGCTCAGGCCCATGGTTTGTCGGAACACCCGGCTGAACTGAGCCGGGCTTAGGCCGCAGAGCGCGGCCGCCGCGGCGGCTGTGACCCGCTCTGCCGGACGAGCATGGACCGCCCCCAGTGCGGGCATAATGCGCGCCAGGCGGGGGCAACCAGGCTGGCGTCGCTGCCTGCCCCGCCCGGCAATCTTCCACTCCCGGCTGGCGGCGAAAAGCAGCCGCGTGAGCCCGAGCCGCACCGCGGTTTCCCACCCGGGCCGTTTCTTCTCGATCTCACTCCGCAGCTCCAGACCTATCGCCAACGCCCTCTTTCGCATCACAGGATCGCCGCAGTCGGGTCTTTGCTGTGGCGGGCACGAGAAGATATTCAACCATCCACTGTCGCGCAGGATGTCCTCTCCTATGAAGTCTACGAGAAAGACAACGGAGAGGTCCTCAGTGCCGGGGGCTCTGACTCGCCATCGGTGCGGCTCCCACATCGCGATGAAGGAAACGTCTCCCGCCTCCTGCAATACGCTGTGGTCCTCGAAATGTACTTCCCTGCCGCCGGCCAGCACGATGGCGACCTCCAGGCCGTCGTGTATCCCAATCCGCATCGGCGTAGGGCTTGCGTAGGCCGCGTAGCGAGCGGCGAATGGACGCGCCCGCGACAGTTCGAAGTCGAAGGCGCTTGCCCGGATAGCCCAATCCGGACTGGTGTAAGCTGGCTGCCCCCCCGATTTCATGATGCAAATATACACCAGCTTGAGTGAATCATGCAATGCAGAGGAGGGCGAAGTCTGATACAATTCACCGACACTCAAGGACCGCCAGCGGCTGTTCGGCAGGGCCAACGCAAGGCGGATTGGTTTTGGATTGCGACTTGCCGGTACATCGCGCCACGTGTCGGCTCTCTGCAGCCGCCAACTTGTGGAGGAGTCCCGGCCCCGGCCTCAGACGCCCCCAGCGTCTACCAAGCACGATCCCCGGTGCCGGAACTCCTCTCTCCTGAACCGATCATGTCTGGCTGCGTCTTTTCACCGCGCCCACCCTCAGCAACCCACCAGCGACAGCACTCATGCCTGTCTCACAGGGCTCGGCCCAGGTAAGGGGTGCTCCAATCGCCTTCGGAGTTGCTCTCGCCGGCCAGACGTACAGCCACCCGGCGCGCAGCATTCGGCTTCGCTCCCAACGCATCCTGCAGCACAGTGAGGCGGTCGAGTTCCGCCAGCACCAGCTCCCGGTTGAGCGGCCGCGGAGCCGGGGACACCTGCCGCCGGAAGTTCTCCGCGTAGATCTTCCTCAGCACCTCTTCCGGCAGCGCGATGCCGCGGATCATCGCCCGGTGATCCGGCCAGAAGAGTCGCTCGTCGGTCGGCACGTGGAACTCCTCATCCGTTTCCAGGAAGTTGCGCACGACCCAAAGCCGAGAGTCGAGCCCTCCCGGGCCGAAGTCCGTCCCGAACGCAATGCGGTCCTGATACTTCACGAAGAAATCCCGCGCCTCCTCCACTCGCTTGGCGAAATTGTGCAGCATCTCGATACCGGGCGCGAGGTCGAAGCTCACGTTCGAATACCGATCCAGAAGCGCCGCCGCCCGCGGCAAATCGTCCGACAGGAAGTAGAAGTGAGCGAATATGATCTTCAGCTTGGGGTGTTTCGCGAGCACGCGCTCGCACTCCTGATAGATAGACTCCTTTGAAGGAGAGGTTTCGTCGTACAGCCAGCCAGGGCCCTTGGCCCACTCAGGGGCCTCTTCTGGATTCCAGAACTCCTCCGGATCGTTGACGTGCCATAGCACGGGAAAGCCCCGTTCCTCCAGGCGGGCGAAGTAGTCGTCATAGATCACACAGTCCAGCGCCAGCCCCGACGATTGCCGGTAGTTCGGCTTCCCGTTGAGCATCTTTATGCCGTCACATCCCATGGCGGCCAGCCGGTCAATCTGCTGGGCCAGAGAGTAGGTCCAGCGGTGGTCTACGTCTTTTGCGATCGCCGAGTAGTCGAGGCCGGCGAACAGATAGATCCTCTCCGGATGCCGCGCCTTCGCATACAGCCCCTCCGGATTGGCATTCACCCGCCCGGGGAAGCTGCTGATCAGAACGGTCATCTGCTCAATCCCCGAGGCCGCCTCCTGCTCCAGCATCGCGTCTATCGCGTCCAGGTCCTCTCCCCCGAAGTGCGTGTGGCAATCGATGATCGACAGGCCCGCCATCTCGCTAATGTCCATCTCAGTTCCTCTCCCGTATCTGACGGCGTCTTGCCCAGAGCGCTCTCGTTCCCGTTTTCTGCCTCAATAGGCGAGTTCCTGGGAGCGGACCACGGCCTCGCAGGACTGACTCGAGCGCTTTCGGTCAGGCGATACCGCTCTGCGAACCCACGAGTCGCCCACCATCTCCGCAGACCCTCGAACATAGTGGATCATCCAGGCCGCCTTCCAATTCCGCGACGCCAACTACCGCCGGCCCTTGCGCATCCCCGATGTCGCCACGGTATGGGAATGCCCTGATCCCACCCGGGCCCCAGGCCCTTCTCTCCGCTTCCTCCCGCCCCGCGAAAAACTCTCCAAGAAGGCCTTGACATCCCATGCCTAATGCGATATACTACTAACAACGCATTAGTAGATAGCAGGTGGGAGCGGCAACCATGCGCAGACGAACGGAGAGAAAACTCGGCGACCTCGAACTCCAGATCCTGAACGTCCTCTGGGAGGCAGGACCCTCCACGGTGCGTCAGGTGCTCGAAGCGCTTCCTGTGGAGCCAAAGCCGGCCTACACGACAGTGCTGACCATGATGCGGTTGATGCACGAGAAGGGCTATCTCGACCGCCGCGCGCGAGGGCGCGCCCATGTGTATCAGACGCGCCTGCGGGAGCGGCACGTGAAGCGAGGGCTGCTGCGAGAGATGATCGACGGCGCTTTTCGGGGCTCGGCGGAGGCCCTGTTGGTGCGTCTGCTGGAGGATGAGAAGCTCTCGCGGGAAGAGCTGGATCGCGTCAGACGGCTGATCGCAGAGAAAGAGCGAGGAGAGAAGCCATGATCATTCTCAGCTCTCTGGTAGACGGTTGGGCATCGCTGGCGCTTGCGCTCACGTGGCAGCTTGCCGCACTCGCCGCGCTCGCCTGGCTATGTGAGCGTGTCCTGAAGCTGCGACACCCGCGGGCGCGGCATGGGCTGTGGTGGTTTGTGCTGGTGGCGCCGTTGGTGCTGGCGCCGGGACGGATAGCCCTGGAGCGGCGCGAGGCGGTAGTCCGGGTGGCCGCGCCGGCGGCGGTGGAGCGCGCGGTCGCGCGGGTTCGGATACCTGCAACGTCACCTGTTCACAACCCGATGGCGGGCCCTGCAGCAGCCGCTTCACCAGTGGCGGATACCTCGTGGTGGTCGAGGGTGCGGCCGGTTGATGTGTTGGCGCTGGCCTGGGTCTTGGGATGTCTGATGCTGGTAGCGCGGCTGGCTGTGGGGCACGCGCGGGCGCGTCGGCTGGTGGGGCAGAGCCACGCGGTGACCGACGGCGAGGCCTTGGGTGCCCTGGCGGAGCTGTGTGCCCAAACCGGGGTGAAGCGGGAGGTGCACCTACGGGTGAGCCCTTCGGGCGGTGCGCCTGTGCTCTATGGGCTGAGCCGACCCACGGTCCTGCTCCCGGAGGGCTGGGTGGAATCGCTGTCGCCGGACGACCTCCGAGCGCTGCTGGCACACGAGGTGGCGCACATCAAGCGGCGGGATTTCCTCGCCAATCTCCTCCAGCGCTTCATCGAGGTCCCCCTCTTCTTCCATCCGGCCGCCTGGCTGGCCGGCCGGCGGATCATGTTGGCGAGAGAGGAGCTGTGCGACGCGGCCGCACTGAGTCCCCATGTCGATGCGAAGAGCTATGCGCTCTCCCTGCTGGCGGCGGCAGAGAGGACACAGGCTCGGCTCGCCGTGGCCTCGGTGGGAGTGGCGGAAGGGAAGTTCACACTACTCAGACGAGTGGAGGCGATCATGAGAGCAGACAGAGTCAACGGTATCAGTCGTGTTGTCTGGGTTGTCCTCGCGGCACTTGTGATTGTTGCGGCGGTTGCTTTCGCGGCCGTCGAGGTGCGGGCAACCGGTGGCGGCGGAGGCCGGAGAGTCGTGGCGGCCGATGCGGACTTCATGCCGGAGGCGCTCCACGTGCAGAGCAACATGCAGCGGCTGGGACTCGCGATGCGAAGCTACCTCCTGGAGCACGCGGAGATATTCCCCAAGGCAGACAGCGTCAATGAGATGCTGAGGAGGCTCGGGCCATACCTGGCGCCGGAGAGCATCCTGGTCCACGCCACCATCGGCGATCCCCTCGAGGTGCGGTACGTCGCCCGCTCGGGCGCACCCGTGTCGCCGGAGAATGCCGCTGAGATTCCCTTCGCGGAGGCGACATGTGCGGCCCTCCCGGGTCTGCGCGTCGTTGCCTATGCCGATGGGCACGTGGAGAGGAAGCGCTCCGGCGAGGGCGGATCGGGAGGCGGCGGCTGGGCGCTCAGTGCGGTCCTCGTAAACATGGAGCACCTCGCGCTGGCCATGCGCGCCTACCTCGCGGATCACAACAACCGCTTCCCGGCCGCCACTGATGGCCGCAGCTTGGTCGCGGCCCTCGAGACGTACCTCAATCCGCGGCTCCTGTTCACCCGCCCGGGAACGAGAGAGGTGGTCGTGCGCTATGTGATGACGCCCGGAACGACGTGGAGCAACATCCCGGGCCGGGAGGCCCATACTGTGCCGGTGTTCGTCGCCGACTACACCCCTGAATTCACAGTGGTGGTTGATGCACAGATGATGGCGAGGATACGAGGCACGGACTGAGTTTGGCGCGAGGAGCGCCCGGGTGGCGCGCTGTCGCCTGCGTCAATGGGCATGTTCGTGGGGCAGGAGCTTCGCCTCCTGCCCCTTCCCTCACCGAATGCCTGTCAAGCCCGCTCTTTGTCAAGCAGACACGGCACGCTCGACGATGTGCTCGAGCGCAAT
>CP070816.1:511451-515878 GCA_020344235.1 Armatimonadota bacterium | reverse complement strand
GGAACCTACCCGCGACCTCTGGGCCGCTCAGTCCCTGAATTCCTCTTCCATTGCGACATCCGGCTCAACCACCTCGGGAAAGACATACAGTATGTCGCGCACGCCCTCCCGCAGCCGCCAACGCTGGCCTGGTCCGCCGACCCCGCGGCCCATGCCGCGCCCCCCGTGACCCATTCCGAATCTCGTACCGCGCCGGCCATGGCCCCTGCCAGGTTCTCCCCACTGCCCCATACCCCGGTGCCTCCCGTGGCCCATGCCACGGCCCATTCCTCGGTGCATTCCGCGACCCATGCCGCGTCCCATGCCCCATCTGTGCCGGTCACCGCGCTCATGCCTCCAAAGCTTCCGCGCCAGATCCCGGTTCTTGGCCCGCAGCGCGTAAGCCTGCCCCTGCAGGCGATACAGCTGCTCGGCCTTCGTGGCGATCTCACCCTCCGGAGCATCCTTGGCCTCCAGCAGCGCCAGCTCCAGGTTCGTGATCTTGATCTCTTTCCGCAGCTCGTTCGCCCGATCCAGAAAGGCTTGCTCCTCCGCTGTCAGTTCGAGCTCTTCCCCTGCGGACGCCGGCCTTCCAGTTCGTTCAGCAATCGCAGCCGACACGCCGAACGCCAGCAGCGCGATCACCATCATCGGCAGCCACTTGTAGAATCTCATCTGGACCTCCTGTTCTAGCTCCTTCCCCGGAGCCACTTGTCCAGACGAGCCAGCTCCACCCATCATTCCGAGATGCTTGTCTACTCCACACTCCTCGCCACCCGCACCAGCTCTTCCGCCGTTAGATCCCCAACGACCACCACCACCAGCTCCCTCCCGAAGTAGCGCAGCGCCTTCTCCGTCCCCCGATCCACCAGCGTCATCTGCTCCCGCCCCGGCGGGCCGAACCCAAACCCCCCTCCCCGGCCGCGGCCACCTCCCCTCCCCCCGCCGCGGTGATGTTCCCCTCTGCCTCCGCCGCGCCTGCGCCTCCCCCCTCTTTCACCCATCCTTTCTCCCTTCTCTCGCTCGAACACGCTCAACACCCGCAGCCCATCCGTATACCTCAGCTCCGCCATGCGCGCCCTCCGGCGGCCCCACTCCCGTACATCTCCCCCAAGCAGCACATACCCCGCCGGCACATATCTCGGCTCCCGCACCGCGAACCCCATCACCCGGCCCAGCTCGGCGAGACTCAGCCGCGGCCCCTGGCCGCCCCTTGCCGTTCGCCTCCATGTCTCCGGCACCAGGAACACCTCGCCCGAGACGGGCGCACCGAACTCCACCTCCAGGTACTCAGTTCCCGTCGTGAGATTGCCCTCCGCGCTGTACCGCTCCCGCTTCAGCGCGAACCCCGTCTCCCGATCCAGCCACAGCTTGACCGTGGCCTGCTCCCCGCCCCGCGGCACGATCACAATCATCTCCACCGGCCGGCCCGCTATATGATCCTCCCCCAGCGCCCTTGCCTCATAGTTCTGCTCCGCCAGCTTCCGGTCCACCGCCAGTGCCGGGCGCGGGTGCACCAGCGCCTCCTGCGCCCGCGGGTTCACCCGGATCAGCTCCCGTCCGTTGTCAATCAGCGACCAGCTATGGCGCCCCGCCTCATAGTCCAGCCGCAGCTTCCCCTTCGCCGCCCTCACCCGCGCCGTCGCTGTCATCTGCCCCGCCAGCGTCATCGTCCGCGCCCGTCCCACCACCGATGTCCGCTCCGTCGCCCCTTCGCTCCTCCACACCGCCTGCCACACAGAGGACTGTGCCAGCGCCGCCCCCGCACATAGCGCCAGCGCCGCGGCCGCTATTCCCAGTCGCGCTCTCATCCATCGTTCTCCAACGCCGCCATGCGCAGCCCCACCCCCGCCACATCCGACAGCGGAGCCGCCCACACGGCCGAGAGATGACCGTCCATCGTCGCCTGCATCTCCTCATCCGCCTCCGCGGCCGCCACCAGCACCGGCTCCTCCACCCTAGGCGGCCCGATCAGCAACACGGCCAGCGCCACCAACACCAGCGCCACCCCGCCCATCGCCCACGCCCAGCGCGGCCGCGCGCGCACTCCCGCACGCGGGTGCTCTGTCATTCGCTGCCGCACCGCCTCCCACGTTCCCGCGGGAGCATCGTCCGCGCCGACCTCATCCAGCAGCGCGCCCGTCCGCTTCAGTGCCGCCAGCTCCGCGCGGCACCGCTCGCACTCGCCCACGTGCGCCTCCACCCGCGCCCGCGCCCGCCGGCGCAGCCCGCCTACCGCGTACTCCGCAAGCTTACCTCGTATAAGTTCACATGCCTTCATCGCTCCCCTCCACATACTCGGATAGCCGCTTCCGCAGCGCTTCTCTCGCGCGCGCCAGCCGCGACATCACCGTCCCCGGCCTCACCCTCATCACCTCCGCGATCTCTTTCATCCCCATCCCCTCCATGTGGTGCATCACCACCGCCTCCCTCTGCTCCGCAGGCAGCGACTCCAGCGCTCTCCAGATCTCCCCTTTCACCTCCTCCGACACCACCAGGTCCTCCGGCCGCTCACCCTCCGCGGCCGGCTCCGGCAGTTCCGCGCCCTGCTCGCTCACCACGGCACTCGCAAGCATCTCCAACCTCGCCCGCCCCGACTTCACCTCATCCCTCACCAGATTCCTCGCTATCTGATACAGCCACCCCCGAAACGCGCCAACCTTCCGCAGCCGCGGCAGCGATTCCCACGCCCGGACAAACGTATCCTGAGTGAGGTCCGCCGCCAGCTCCGCCTCCCTCACCTGACTCCGGATGAACGTATAGATCCCGGCTTGATGCATCTGATACAGCGCCTCGAACGCGCCCACCTCTCCGGCACGCGCCCGGGCAGCCAACTCTCGCACCTCGTCACGATCCTCACTCATCCAGACGACTCAATCCCCTCTGTCATTCCCCCCTGGTCTGCCACATCCTGGGCATCTTCATTCCCCCGACGCCTCCGCCTCCCTGTTCCCCCGCGTATCTCCTTTGCCGAACACCCCTTGCCGCCGCCCACCTCTGCGTCTACAATGCACTCGTACCAGCCCGCACACCTCCCCCTACAGGAGATCAAGGCATGCCCGAGCAGGCCGACCGCTTCCCTCACGTGAAGCACGAGGCGGACTTCTGCATCATCGGCGGTGGCATGGCAGGCATCTGCGCCGCCCTCGCCGCCGCACGCCGCGGCGCGCGCGTCGTCCTCATGCACGACCGCCCCGTCCTCGGCGGAAACGCCTCCAGCGAGTGCCGCGTCCCCATCTGCGGCGCCGACCGCGCCGGCCAGATCCCCTACCTCCGCGAGACCGGCATCCTCGAAGAGCTTCGCCTCGACAACCTCCGCCGCAACCCGCACCGTGATTACTCCATCTGGGACCTAATCCTGTACGAGAAGGTCCAGTACCAGCCCAACCTCACACTCCTTCTCAACTGCTCCTGCTTCGACGCCGCGATGACGCGCAATGTCATCCAAAGCGTCACGGGCTGGCAGCTCACCACCCACACCTACCACACCGTCGCGGCCAAGATCTTCGCCGACTGCTCCGGCGATGCCGTCCTCGCCCCCCTCACCGGCCACCCCTTCCGCATGGGCCGCGAGGCCCGCCGCGAGCACGGCGAGTCCATCGCACCCGAGGCCGCAGACGACCGCACCATGGGCATGACCTGCTTTATCCAGGCGCGGCAGCACGAGAGCCCGCAGCCCTTCCAGCCGCCCTCGTGGGCCTATCGCTATCACTCCGCACAGCAGCTCCCCTTCGACCAGCACGGCCGCTTCGAGATCGAGAGTCGGTCCTTCGGCCTTGGCTACTGGTGGGTCGAACTCGGCGGCGAGCAGCACTCCATCCACGACACCGAGACCATCCGAGAAGAGCTTCTCCGCATCGCACTCGGCGTCTGGGACCATATCAAGAACCGCGGCGACTACGACGCCGACAACTGGGCACTCGAGTGGATCCAGTTCCTCCCCGCCAAGCGCGAGAGCCGCCGGTACCTCGGCGCCCACGTCCTCACCCAGAACGACCTCGAATCAGAGGGCCGCTTCGACGACCTCGTCGCCTACGGCGGGTGGACCATGGACGACCACCACCCCGCCGGCTTCAACTCCGCCAAGCTCGGCGCGCCGGCCACCATCTACCACCCGACTCCTTCCCCCTATGGCATCCCATACCGCTCCCTCTACTCCGACAGGCTCGCCAACCTCATGTTCGCCGGCCGCTGCCACAGCGCGACCCATTCGGCCCTGTCCAGCACCCGCGTCATGGGCACCTGCTCATCAATGGGACAGGCCGTCGGCACCGCGGCCGCGCTCGCCGTCGCCCGCGGCCTCGCGCCCGCTGGCGTCCTCGACCACATCGCAGAGCTTCAGCAGACCCTCTTCTCGGATGACTGCTACCTCCCATGGATCGAGCAGCAGATGCCCGGCCTCACGTGCCGGGCCCGGCTCTCCGCCTCCCAGGGCGACCCCGAGCCGC
>CP070816.1:508694-511351 GCA_020344235.1 Armatimonadota bacterium | reverse complement strand
CGCCCTTCTCCTGCTCCCCCCGGAGAGGGGTTGGCGTTCGCGGGCCAGAATCACCTGGGCGACATCGCTTGAAGAGGTCGAGCTGCTGTGAACCTCCTCACATCTGAGCAGATCGAGCAAATCCACGAGGCCAGCCTCGAACTGTTACAGACAATCGGGGTCAAGGTCGATCACCCGGCAGTCTTCAAGAAGCTCTGCGACGCGGGTGCCGAAGGCGATGCAGATGGCGTCACAGTGCGTTTCGCCGGCGACCTGGTGGCGGAGTGCATCGAGAAGGCCCCCCGAAACATCCGCCTCGCGGACCGCCGCGGCGACTGCGTGGAGGTGGGCGCTGACGGCGGCACGCTGTTTTGGGGCGGCAATGCACTGTGTTTCTCGCGCGGGCGGGAACGAAGAGAAATGACCGCGGCCGACCTGGCCCAGTTCACCCGTCTGCTCGACGCCCTCGAGCACGTCCACGGCGTCGTCGGCACCAGCATAGCCGACTATCCACCGATTGTCAGAGACTTCGTCGGCCTTCGCATTCTCGCCGAGAACTCCCGCAAGCATCTGCGCCCCGTGATATTCTCGCCGGACGGCCCGCTTGCCATTCTCGAAATGGCGGAGGTGCTGTCCGGCGGCGCGCCGCTGCGAGAGAGGCCCCTCGTCAGTTTCGGATACTCGATTGTCAGCCCCTTCCACTGGACCCGCGCCGCGCTCGAACTCTTCCTCCGCACCTCGGGCCGCGGCCTACCGATCATGGTCAACGCCGAGCCGATGGGCGGCGGAACCGCGCCCGTGACATTGGCGGGCCTGCTGGCACAGGCCAATGCCGAGGCCCTCTCCGGAATCGTCATCCTCCAGGTGCTCGAACCGGGCCGGCCGTGTGTCTTCAACCTCGGGTTCGCACACATGCTCGACATGCGCTCCGCGCTCGCCACCAGCGGCCGCATTCAAGACGCCCTCATCGCCGCCGCAGGCGCGCAGATCGCCCGCCGCCACGGCCTTCCCTCGGCCTCCTGGATCAGCAGCGACAACTCGATCTGCGACGAGCAGTCCACCCTCGAGAAATCCACCACCGGCCTGCTGCACGCGCTCGCCGGAGTCAACATCATCTGGGGCATCGGACAGCTCGAGACGGAGATGACGCTCTCGCCCGAGCAAGCCCTCGTAGACAACAACCTTGCCGGAATCTTCCTCCGCGCCCAGCGCGGCATCGAGGTCACACCGGAGACCATTGCCCTCGACGTCATCCGCGAGTGCGGCCTCAGCGGCGACTTCCTGGGCCACGACCATACTCGCGCTCACTTCCGCGCGGAGCAGGTGGAAACGGGTCTCACCTCCCCGCAGCGCCGAGACGACTGGCTGGCCGCGGGGAGCCCGACACTCGGCCAGAGGGCCGCGCAGAGAGTTGAAGACATCCTCGCCCAACCGCAGGAGCCGTGCCTCAGCCCCGACGAATCCGCTCGGCTGCGAGAGATCGAAGACAGATGGGTCGCCAAGCTCGCGTGATCCCGGCGCGTCATGTTGCGACCGGTCTCAGTATTGTGGTAAGATTCCCGCACAGACGCGCTCCGCGGTAGCTCAATTGGCAGAGCGGGTGGCTGTTAACCACTAGGTTGCAGGTTCGAGTCCTGCCCGCGGAGCCATGCGAAGGGCAAAGAAGCCAGCTAGTATGTGGGTTTTCTGGCCCCTTCCTCCCCTCTCGCACGCCGCCGGAAATGGCGTTACTAGGTTCTACCTTCGCGCTTGCCTGCTCTCCAGGCTGGAAGGAGGCAAGCAAGTGGAGAGAGTGCCGTATGTCGAGGAGTTCCTGTTGTGGCAGGGCGCAGCCGGCAGAGCGGAGGCGACGCTGCGGAACCACAAGGCCGGGCTTAGGAAGTTCGACCGCTGGCTGTCAGGCCAGGACGGGAAGACAGCTCAGACCGCGTCCGCACAGGACTTGGCAGCGTTCATCAACGAGCAGCGGAAGCGCTACGCCCCCGACCAGGTGAATCTGTGTGTCTGTGCGCTGCGGGTCTACTTCCGATGGCTGGCAGAGGAAGAAGTGAGCGAAGCCGGCGACAATCCGGCGCGCCGGTTGAAGTTCCTGGCTGTCCCGCCTCGGCCCGTCGAATCGCTCTCAAAGGAGCAATGCCGCAAGCTAGTGCGCTGGGCGGGCAAGGCCCGCAAGCAGCGATTCGGTGTCCACAGGACGGCCGTGCTGGCCTTGCTTCTGCTGGACACGGGAATGCGACTGGGCGAGGCGCTGAGCCTGCGAGTCAGCGACGTCAGTCTGCGTGAGTGCAAGTGCGTGGTGCGGCAGAGCAAGACGAGGACGTTTCGGGTGGTCCCCTTCTCTATGACGGCGCGAAGGCATCTCCAGCACTATCTTCTTCGGCGGAACCAGCGGCTGGACAGCCGAGGCAGCACCGACGCTCTGTTCGTCACCGAGGACGGCAGGTCGTGCTCGGTCGGAACCACCGAGAAGTCCTTCCGGAACCTGGCGAAGACAGTGGGAATCCCCAAGCTACACCCCCACCTGCTCCGTCACACCTTCGCCACACAGAGTCTGCTGAATGGCGCGCCGCTCCCGGCCGTCATGCGCCTGGGCGGCTGGCGGAAGTTGAGCACGGTGCAGCGGTACACCTACATGAACGACGCAGTCGCGGCGGAGGTGCACAGCAGGACGAGTCCGT
>CP070816.1:499121-508594 GCA_020344235.1 Armatimonadota bacterium | reverse complement strand
AGCGGCCATTGCGGACCGTGACGATGGGCTCCTGAATCATGCGTGCGTATTGAGAGGAGTGCAGGATCGCGTTGAGCCTCCGCTCGACCTGTTCCTGCAGCCGCCGGATGCGCCCCCTGATGTCGCGGAGCTGTTCGCTGGCGCCGTCCACCACCTCCCCGCGGTTGTCTATACTACTTTCAATCGCCTGCTCTATATCTTGGAAGACGCCCAACTGGCCCGCGCGCGACGTGACGAGTGCCCCTTGGATGTCAGTGTTCAGAAGGAACCCCCGCATGCGCCGGGAGGCGTAAACGGTGTCCGCCACGTCCAGCAGATCGCGCTCAGCGAGCACCCCGCCCCGGGCGGCGTTCGTCACCTGGGCCCGGACATCGTGAAGACCTCCCAGCGGCGGACGGCCCGCGCCCTCCAGTATCGCGCGCGCCTGCACCGTCTCCGCCTGCAGACGGCGCGCTGCATCGGCCCCCTCCGCCGGCTCCAGGGCTCCGGCCAGCTCCTTGCCGAGGGAGGAAGCCGCATGCCCCCGCAGGAGCTTGCGGACCGCATCGTATTCCAGGACTCGGAGCGTTCGCGCGTCCATCGGTGACCGTCCTTCTTGCGGAGTTTACCACACAGCCGCATGGGCGGCAAAGCCCCGCCGCGGCCGAAGCAAGTGCAGAGCCCGCGCGCGGCGCGCGGGCTCGCATCATTGCCGCGCACGACGAGCCGGAGGTCAGCCGCCGCCGTTGCCGGCCTTCAGCTTCTTCGTGAACCTGACCCCGGTCGCGGCATACCCCTGGGCCTGGTAGAACCGGTGCGCTTCCTCCTTGCGGTGCGAACCGGCATCCACACGCACATCCGCGATGCCCCGCGCGGCGAGGAACGCCTCCGTATGCTTCAGCAGGGCGGCGGCTACGCCCCGGCGCCTGTATCCCGCGGCCACCACCAGCGCCGTGATTCGCCCGTACCGCGCAACCCGATGGACGAAATCGCTCACCTGTATGCCGATCAGACCGACAGCGCGCCCGTCCGACTCCGCGACGAAAAGCTCATCGTCCCCGCTGGATGCTGCGAAATCGAGACGGTCGCGCATGTCCTCGACCGTTATCGGGTAGCCCAGCTCCCCCATCAGTTCCGCGAGCGCGGGCACATCGCGCGCTTCGGCCGGGCGAATAAGGAGACCGCTGTCCTCCATTCACCTCGCCTCTTGCAGCCCCTCCGTCACCTGCCGCGCGGCCTTGCGCGTCCCCTCCTCCACCGACACCTCCCCGATCCAGATCAGGTCGAGCTGCTCCTGGATGAAGTGGCTGATGCGATCCCACTCCGGGATGTTCGGGGCCTGCTCCGCATATCCGAGCGCCTCGACGAACACCCGGCGAGTGTAGCCGGCATCCTGGGCCAGGTACGGCCCGTTGGCCACCGACTGCCGAGAGGGCTGCTTCTCCATCTCCCGCCCCATCGTCTCCTGCGCATGGCGCCCGAGCAGGAACTTGAACAGCTCCCACGCCTCCTTCGGATGCTTCGTCCCGGACGCAATGGCGTAGTTCTCCATTCCCAGGAGCGTCGCGTGCTGCTTCCTCTTCGGCAGCGGCGCGATGTCCCAGCGCAGCGCCTCCGCCTCCTTCATCTGCTGGATATCCCACGCACCCGTCTGGAACATCCCCACCTGCCCGTTCGTGAACATCGCGATGTTCTGCCGCCGCTCCGCCATCGTCGTCGGCGGGCACACGCGCCACTTATGCCGCAGGTCCACCAAGAACTGCAGCGCCTCCCGCGCCCCCGCGCCGTCGAGCAAACAACGCTTCCGCGTCGGGTCGAGGATGCTGCCTCCCGCCGCCCACACCCACGGATAGATCCGCGCCCCCCAGAAATCAATCACACACCCGAACCGCCGCTTCTCCGGATCCGGGCTGTCAACCGTCAGCTTCCGAGCGGCCGCCAGGTAGTCGTCCCAAGTCCACGTATCATCGGGATAGCTCAGCCCGGCCGCGTCGAACAGGTCCTTGTTGTAGAAGAGCACGTACACCGAGGTGTAGCGCGGCAGGGAATACAGCCCACCGCTGTAGCGGCACAGCTCGACCAGCTCGGGATAGAAATCCTCCAGATCGAACTCCGGGTCCTCCGCGATTAGCGGGTCCAAGTCCAGCAGCGCGCCGTTCGCGGCCAGCGGCACGAAGAACGCCCCGTGGATGGACATCACATCGGGCGGGTTGCCGGCGGCGATCATCGTCTGGAGCTTCTCCATCGCACGGTCGCCCGGCTCGTTGATGATCTCCACGCGGATGTCGGGGTGCTCGGCCTCGAACTGCGAGCAGAGGTCCTGGTTGAGCGCCAGTTCTCCCGTGCGCGTCCACGTGAACAGGGAAAGCTCCACCACTTCGCCGGATGGTCGGCCCCCACACCCCGCCAGCGCCAGCAGCACGCCGATCGCAAGCAGTCTCCAGCGCCTCACTCAGTCACCTCCTCCCAGTACCCCGGCCCCGGCGGGCAGTCCGCATCCGCCGCCACCACCTTCTCTCTCAGCGGCCGGAAGCCGCAGCTTCGGAACTCCTCATCACAGTATCCCATGGCATTCGGGTGACACTTCACCACCATGTACTTGGCGATGACGGGGAACTTCGGCTCCATCGCCCGCCGGCATCCGTGCAGCAGCCGCCGAATCTCCCACTGCGCCCGGCTGCACATTCGAACCCGGCAAACGTGCAGGAGGTTGCGCAGGTTCGTCGTCCAGATCAGGTTCGTCATCGTCGCGTTGGGAAGGACGTAGCGCGCGTCCTCCTGCGCCTGCTCGGCCGTCTTCCCCTCTCCCCTGAACTGCTCCACGATGTCGCGGTAGTAGCCGACGCTCTCCGCGATGACCTCCTCGAAGCGCCCGCCGTCACCCTCCAGCGACTCCGGCTTGACGAAGTACTGCGGGTCGCCCACGTCCACGTAGCGCTGTGACTGTTGGTTGTAGGCGCAGATCCGGTGCCGCACCAACTGATGCGAGCAGGCGCGGCTGATGCCCTCGATCCCGAAGGTGAAGCTCGGGTGCTCCAGTGTCGAGCCGTGCCCCTGGCGCACCAGCTCCTCGAAAAGGCGCGCCCGCAGCTTCTCCTTCCCGGCCTTCTCATAAGCCGCCTCGGGCCCGCCCTTCTGGTAGCAGAGCAGCGCCGCCGCCACCACCAGCCGCTCCGGCTCCGGAGTGTGCGCGAGCAGAGATACCTTCAATTTCGCTCTCCCTCCCCGATGGATACAGAACCGATCGCTGCACCTGAGATTCGTTGGGCAGGCCTGTCCTGAGGTACGCCGAAGGAAGCTTGCCTCCTGCCCGGCCGTTCTGTAGGGCGGGCATTCCCATGCCCGCCATGCCGCCCGACAGAAGCGCCTCTCAGCCAGGACAGCATGTCACCCGCGCGGGTGGTCCTTCCTCAATTGCGAAGCGGGCTCCGACGATCATCTGCGCCACCTCCGCGGCAGAGCGAATGTGGTCGGTCAGGCGGGAGGTCGTCACCTCGGAAGGGCCGTCAGCCATCGCCATCCAGACGATCATCTGGTCGGCGAGGCGGCTGTCAACCGCGCCGCCCGACTCCAGCTCTGAGACTAACTCTTGCGCGGCCTCCTCCCCTACCTCCTCCGCGCGCTTGCCCCGCCGACCGAGCGCGCTGGCGCCAATCCGCGCGCCGCCCTCGCATTCCGCCCAGAGCACGATCCCGCAGCCCTCGCTTCGGCCGCGCGCGACGACCTCACTTTCGATGTGAGCGTCCCCATGCCCCCCGGCAGAGAGCGGGGTGAGCGCCGACTCCCGCATCCGCTCCACGATGTGACCCGGGAGGCCAAGGCTGTAGGCGCGGCCCGCGATGCGCGCCACCGCGCCGCGCTCGCGCCGGGCGATCGCCCGAATCGCCTCCGCCGGGTGCACCGTCACCGCCACTTCCCCGCCGCCCTTCGGGTAGAAGCCGCGGCGCACCAGCCGCGCCTCGACGCGCGGCCCGAGTTCGGCGAGCGCGGGAACGAAGACTTCCTGGAAGTAGTCGAACGGCGGCGCGAAGGGCACATCCGTGCCGCCGATCAACGTGATGCTCGATTCCGTGGGCGCGCGGGCGAGCGCGGGCAGCAGGCATTGCAGCACCAGCATCACGCTTCCCGCGGTGCCGACGTCCAGCGTCCATTGGTCCGACGTCGGTGCGCCGCCGGGCTGAAATTCGATCTCTGGCGAGCCCAGCTCCGCGCCGATGAGGTTCGCCCCACAGGCGTGGGCGGCAGCCTTCACCGCCATCAGATGCTGGGGCCGCAGGCCGGGCTTCGGCCGCGCGCCCCGGATGTTCTCCACCCGCACCGGCCGGCCGGAGACCGCAGAGAGCGCCACCGCGTTACGCAACATCTGCCCCCCACCCTCAGAGCCGTCTATGACAACTAGCCCTCGCATGTCACTGTTATCGGGTCGGGCAGTAGCTTGCCTCCTGCCCAGAATCTATCTCTCGTTCGGCAGAAGCTTGCCCCCCTCTGGCGAACTTCCCTCCTGCCATAACGCGGCCTACTCCGACAGGCCCGCGACCAGTTCTTTCGTCTGCGCGACGGATTCCTCGAACGCGTCGAGGCCGCGGTCGAGGGCGTCTTCGGGAATGGTCAATGCAGGCTCGACGCGGATGACTTCGGGGTTGTTGAGGGTATAGGCGGCGATGACTCTGCGCTGCACGAGACCGGCGATGACGAGGCCGGCGATGTCGGAGTCGGCGAACTGGATGCCGATGAGCAGGCCGCGGCCGCGCACGTCCGCGATGATCTCGGGGTGCGCCCCTTGAAGCTCGCGCAGGCGCGCGAGCGCGTGCTCTCCTAGCTGCTTTGCGCGCGCCGGTAGGTCCAACCTCTGAATCTCGCTCAGCGCGGCAAGCCCCGCCGCGCAGGCGAGCGGATTGCCGCCGAGGGTCGAGGAGTGTATGTACGGATTCTCCTCCAGCGCGGCCCAGATCTTCGGGGTGCTCGCGAACGCGCCCAAGGGCATTACGCCCCCGCCCAACGCCTTCGCCAGACAGATGATATCGGGCGCGACACCCGAGCGCTCGCAGGCGAACATGGCGCCCGTGCGGCCAAACCCGGTCTGCACTTCATCGAGGATCAGCAGGGCCCCCGCTTTGTCGCAGACCTCCCGCGCCTTCGGCAGGTAATCATCCGGCGGCACGATAACTCCGGCTTCCCCCTGGATGGGCTCCAGGATCACAGCGGCGGTTTGGCCATCAGCCGCGCTCGCCAGCGCCTCCGCGTCGCCGAAGGGCACGTGAGTTACGCCGGGCATCAAAGGAGCGAACGGCTTGCTGTAGACATCCCTCCCCGAGGCGCTGAGCGCGCCCATGGTCTTGCCGTGGTACCCGCCCTGCGCGGCGATGATCCCCGGCCGCCCGGTGTGAATCCGGGCGAGCTTGATCGCCCCCTCGACCGCCTCCGCGCCGCTGTGGCAGAAGAACGACTTCTCGATCTCCCCCGGGAGCAGTTCGGCAAGCGCGGCCGCCAGATCGGTCACCTGCTTGTTGAAGAGAACGCGCGAGGCGAGCGGCATGCGGCCGAGCTGATCCTTGACGGCGGCAACGACCGCGGGCGGCCGGTGCCCGAGCGCGAGCGTGCCGAACCCGGCCAGCAGGTCGAGGTATTCCCGCCCCTCGCTGTCCCAGATGGTTGACCCCTCGGCCCGCCACTCCACCGCCTCCGCGCCCATGAACTTGTGGAGCGTCGCCACCCCCGCGTTCACGTACCGGCGGCAGTCCTCGATCACCTGGGCCGTGTCAACCGAGCCGGGCTCTTCCTCACTGCTCACGCGCGGCCTCCGTTCCACCTTCGCCCGGCATCAGCTCCGGCCAGTCGCGCCCGACGGCCAGATCGAGTTCGGCGACGGCGAGATTGAGGCCGAAGATGGCCTCATTGAGGCGCGTCTTCGCTCCCTCGAGGTTGGCCTCCGCGTCGAGAATCTCCACGCTGGTCCCCACTCCTTCGTGGTACCGAAGGGTCGCGATGCGGTGCGCCTCCTGGGCCTGCGCGACTTCCTTCTGCGCGGCCTCCACCTGGGCCTTGGCGGCCTCCACCAACAGGTACGCGCTCTTGACCTCGAGTTCGATCCGCTGTTCGAGGCTTTCCGCGCCCTTTTCCGCCTGCTTGTGCTGGGCCTCCGCGGTGCGTATCTCGCCCTCCACCTGACCGCCGTTGAAGAGGCTGTAGTTCGCCGCCAACACGAGATACCCACTGTTCTGAGAGACGACGATCTCCTGACCGGGCGCGCCGAAGAGTTCGCCCTCAATGGTCGTTTGCTCCCGCAGAGTGTAGCTCAGGCCGGCCGTGATCGTCGGCTTTCTGGCCGCCCGTGTCACCTCCAGCACCGCGAGGGCGGCGGCTGTCCCCGACTTCGTCGCAAGAAGATCGGGCCGGTTCGCAAGGGCCTCCAGCCTGAGGGCCTCCGGGTCCGCTTCCTCGATGGTGACCGGCCGCGGGGTCGTGAGCTGCGTGTCCTCCGGGATCGGCACCCCCAGGACTGTGCTGAGGCCGGCCCACGCTATGTCACGGCCGGCGACGGCCGAGATCGCCCCCTGCTCCACGCGCGCCACGCGCGCCTCCGCCGCCAGCACGTCGAACTGCGGCGCGACGCCGGCCTCGTAGCGCAGCCGGGCGACCCGCAGGTGCTCCTTGGCCGAACTGAGCGCCTCGTGCGCGACCTTCACTCCCTGCTCCGCGGTAAGCACCCCATAGTAGCCCTGGCGCACGGCGAACGCGATCTCCTGACGGGTCCGCCGATACGCCCCCTCCGAGCCCGCCCGATAGCCCTCCGCCGCCTCCACGCCCTTGGGGATCGCCCCCCCGGTGTACAGCGGCTGAGAAAGAGAGAACTCGGTCTCCCACGTGCTGTCGGTGCTCTGAAAAGAGAACGGCGGCAGGTCAACCGGTGTCACGCGCCGCGCGCTCACATCAACCCGGGGCAGCAACCTAGAGATTGCCTGCGTCACCTGTCCCGCGGCGGCCTTCGTGCCCTGCCTCGACACCTCCACCTGAGGATTGTACTGAATGGCGATCGCGATCGCCCGTTCGAGGGAGAGCGTCTTCGGAATCACGCCCCGCCCGGCCGGCTCCTCAGCGCCCGCGGGGACCCCCGGCCCCGAAGCCAGGACAACCAACGCCAGCAACCCGATCGCCGCCACACATCGCGTAGTCATAGTAAGCATCCTTTCCTCGTGCCTCGCCGCTGGTTCCCGCAGGCCCCACCGCTGCAGGCCGGAACGCTAGGCCATTCTGCGGGACACTCGGTCTTCCTCTCCTCCGACGCCCGGTAGGAGCGCCGCCCCCCTATGCCGAACACCCGACCCATGCGGGAGCCCCCGGCCATTCACCTCGGAGACGTGGTCGAAATGCGCAAGCCCCACGCCTGTGGGGCAAACCAGTGGACCGTCATCCGCACCGGGGCCGACATCCGCATCAAGTGCACGCAGTGCGGCCGCGCCGTCCTCATGCCCCGGTCGCAATTCCTCCGCGCCCTGCGAAAGATCGCTCCGCCCGGCGGCCCCGTCCCCGCCGAAGAAGACCCCCAGCAAAACCGCTCCACCTAACGCTTTGCGATCCGCTCCCGCGTATAAGCAACCAACCCTCCGGCCGCAATGATCTGCTGCAAGAACTCCGGAAAAGGCTCGGCCTGGTAGCTCCGCCCCTGCGTGACATTCTCGATGCGCCCGCTCCGCAGCTCGACCGCCACCTCATCCCCGTCCTCGATCTCGCCCGCCGCCTCCGGGCACACCAGCGCGGGCAGCCCGACGTTGATCGAGTTCCGGAAGAAGATCCGCGCGAAGCTCTTCGCGATCACGCAGCTCACCCCGGCACCCCCCATGGCGAGAGGCGCGTGCTCCCGCGAGCTCCCGCACCCGAAGTTCTCCCCGCCCACGACGATATCGCCGGGCTGCACCTTCCGAACGAACTCCGCGTCCAAATCCTCCATGCAGTGCGCGGCCAGCTCCGCAACCTCCGAGGTGTTCAAGTAGCGCGCGGGAATGATGCCGTCCGTGTCCACGTTGTCGCCGTAGCGATGCGCCCGGCCGCGCAGCGCGCTCATGGCAGTTCCTCCGGGCTCCCGATCCTCCCCAGCACCGCAGAGGCCGCCGCCACCGGGGGCCCTGCGAGGTAAACTTCGCTCTCCTGGTGGCCCATGCGCCCGACGAAGTTCCGATTGGTCGTCGCCACCGCTCTCTCCCCCTTCGCGAGCACGCCCATGTGATACCCCAGGCATGGCCCGCAGGTCGGCGTCGAAAGCACCCCGCCAGCCTCGAGGAAGGTTTCCGCCAGTCCCTCCCGCACCATCTCGAGCTGCACCCGCGGCGTCGCCGGAATCACGATCAGCCGCACCTCCGGATGCACCTTGCGGCCCCTCAGGATCTCCGCCGCCGCTCTCATGTCCTCGATGCGGCCGTTCGTGCAGGAGCCGATCACGGCCTGCTGAATCGTGACCTCGCCCACCTCCCCCACCGGCCTGGCCTTCTCCGGCAGCGCCGGCAGCGCGACCTGCAGCTCTATCTCCGAGCAGTCAATCTCGATCGTGCGCGCGTACTCCGCGTCCGCATCGCTCGCCATCGGCCGATAATCCCGCGAAGTGACCGAGTCCATGAACGACGCCGTCGTCGCATCGGGCGCGATGATGCCATTCTTGGCCCCGGCCTCGATCGCCATGTTGCACATCGTCAGGCGATCGGCCATGGGAAGGGCCTCAATCGCCTCCCCGCAGAACTCGAGCGCCTGATAGAGCGCGCCCGAAACACTGATCCGCCCGATGGTGTACAGAATCAGGTCCTTGCCGCCCACCCATGGCTTGCGTTCACCGCGGTAGACGACCTTGATTGACTCCGGCACCCGCAGCCAGCACTGCCCGGTCGCCATCGCCACCGCCAGATCCGTGCTGCCTGTTCCAGTGGCGAAGGCGCCCACCGCTCCGTAGGTGCAGGTGTGGGAGTCGGCCCCGATGATGCACTCACCGGGAGCGACCAGCCCTTCCTCCGGCAGCAGGGCGTGCTCGATCCCGGCCCGCCCGACATCGTAGAAGTGCTGCACTCCCTGCTCCCGGGAGAACTCCCGCATCACCCGGCACTGCTCCGCCGTCTTGATGTCCTTGTTCGGGGTCCCGTGATCCGCAACTAGCACCAAGCGCGCGCCGCCGGCCAGCTTCTTCGCGCCGATCTTCCGGAACTCCTCGATGGCAATCGGGGCCGTGACATCGTTGCCCAGCATTAGGTCCAGCTCGGCCATCACGAATTGCCCCGGACGCACCGTCTGCTGGCCGGAATGCGCCGCCAGAATCTTCTCCGTAATCGTCGCGCCCATCTCTGCTAGCTCTTCCGCCTGGACCTCCCCTTGATTTGCTCGGTCCTGGGCCTCACCCGCTTCGCCCTCCGCCGTGCCGGTCGTCCCTCCGAGCGTAGCACCACTTTGTTGAGCGCCTGGAGATACGCCTTCGCAGAGGCCTCGATGATGTCCATGCTCGAACCTCGGCCCGT
>CP070816.1:495211-499021 GCA_020344235.1 Armatimonadota bacterium | reverse complement strand
TTCCCTCACACGTAGTTCATCCCGGGCAGCGGACACGGCAATGGGAACAGCGCCGCCAGCACCCGTCCCAGCTCACCCTCCACCTGCGGCGCCTCCGGCCCCCCCAGCACCAGCGCACAGGCCTCTTTCAACCCGAGTTCAACCATTTCATCACCGAGCGCGAAGACACAACGATGTCCTTCCTGCTCGAAAGTCAGCCGCCGGCTCTCGGCCCGCAAGAGCCGCGCCGCCACATACGGGCGAAGTCGGCGCATCAGGCGCGGCAGGTCGAGCAGTCGAATCGTATGGTCCAGCAGCGTTGCCGGTTTCCCGTCCAGCCCCGCGCGCCGAAAGAGATAGGCCATCTCCCGGTCCCACTGCGGCGCGCGAAAAGTGATCCGCTCGAAGCCGCTCGACTCGAACAGCGATGGCAGTCCCTCCACCAGCGCCGCCCGCGACCCCGCGTACTCTGTCGCCAAGCGGCGCGGATGGTCGCGGGGGGTCCCCCACGGGCGGGAGAGCAGCACGTACGCCGCCACCTCCCCTCCACACTCGATCACCCAGGCCCCCCGGCCCCCGTGCCCGGAAAACGCCCGCGCGAAGAAGCCGGCCGAGCGCACGAAACGAACCGGCTCCCGCTGGTGCAGTCGAGCGCACGACACCCAGTCCCCCGGCGCGGCCCGGCGCGCCCGCGGCGCTCGCGCTTGTGGCGCTCGCGCTTGTGGCGTACGCGTCGAAGCCTTCACCGAGCCCGGCCTCACCTCCACCTCGTACGTCGGACCGGCGTCCACCGCCATTGCCCGGCGGTAGAGCCCCCGCTCCCCGGAGATGAGAAGCAGGCTGGCCCCCGCGTCGGCTGCCACCTCGATGCAGTGGTCCAGCAGCGCACCCGCAATCCCCCGGCGGCGATAGTCGGGGTGGGTGCACACCCCGCCGATGCTGGCGATCTTTAGCTGGCACCCATACACCGAGAGCACGTTGTAGACCACCCGTATGTGCGAGACGGGCTTCCCGTCGCGGGCAATCACCCAGCTCCCGGGTCGCGCCTCCCACCAGCCGTCGCGCCTGCGCCGCCCTCGGCGGGGGCGAATCGCCCCGCCGAACGACACCGCGACCAGGTCGCCCAAGTCATCCAGTTCCTCCCGCCTGACGAGCCGAGGCCCCTCCTCCCCCGGCTCGCTTCGAGACCTACGCCTCACCGCGGTAGACCGGGCCCATCCGGTGGATGGCTTCCAACATCCGGCGGCGGTTCGACCGCCGGCACGGAATCCACATCGTCATCAGCAGCCCGCTGCCTCCGGCCCGCAGCACCGCATCCCGGAAGGCCGGCGCCCCGGCCCCCTCCCGCAACCCCGGCGCCCCCCACAGCTCGAAACCCAGCTCCCGGATGCGTTTGATGGACGCCGACGGCACCGCGTCGTACCTCCACAGCACCTGCACGATGTCCCGCGGAATCACCGCCTCCGCCGCCAGCGACTTCTCTCTGTGGATCAGCCCCGTGTCGTACTCGATCCCCGTGTCATTCCAGATCAGCGTCCGCAGCTTTCGCTCCTTCAGTCCCGCATGAAGCCGCTTGATCGCCTCGATGTACTGTGAGTACGCGCGATCGTGGTCCTCGTCCATGCCCACATGGAAGAACCGCTTCGGCCTGCAGACCGCGATGAGTTCGTCAATCAGTTCGAATCCCTTCTCCCAGTACGGCTCGTCGTCGAAGTGCTCGTGCCACACCTCCTCCGGCCCCAACATCCAATCGTTGTGATGATGGAAGCCGCTGCGCGAGAAGTTCAGCTTCGGCGCCACCTCCAGCCCATGTCGCTCCGCCGCCGACACCAGCCGCTCCAGGTGCTTCATCGGCGCCGTGTACCCGCGCGCCAGCTCGGGATGAGACCGGTACTTCACGGCGTCTGCGATGTCGATCACCAACAGGTTGAACCCCTCCGCCGCCAGCGCCTCCACCACCTCCAGGCCAATCTCCAAATCGAAGGGCTTCTCCCGCCGCTTGCGCTTGAACCACACCGGATCGTAGTGCGTCAAGTGAATCAGATACCCTCGCACCGCCGGCGTCTTCGCACTCGCCATAGCTCTGCTTCCTCTCCTCCTCGCGCCTCTTGCTGCACCGCGCCCCGGCCACCTACCCGGGGGTCCCGCACCACAGCCGCATCTCAGTTCGTCGTGGGACGACTCCGACCCTCCACACCACACCGACTAGCGCCGCTGGCCGGATGGTGGTGCGCTGTGCGGACCTCGATCCGGAAAGAGATATGCTGTGGCTGTCGCCTCGCTGTCGGACACCGGCTGTGCGGCACCCCTGGGCCCGCCGCCCCTGAGAAGCCAGAGGACGACAGCCGACCGAGCACGGAACAACGAAACCTGCCCTCTGGTTTTCCCGCATGGCTGCGCCGGCGCTTTCCCCGGAAGCAGTTTCAGAAGTGCTGCCCCTCGCGCTGCGGATTCCTTGCTTCGCTCATAATGACACCAGTGGCCCGCTGGGCTCCGTTGTCACCCTCACCGGAGCGAAGTGTCTATTCCGAGGCCGCTTCCAGGCGTCCGATGAGGATTCCGCAGTCTATCGGGGCGTTTGCGGGCCGGGTCCGCGGGGAGTAGCATGTGGCATATCGCTGCCCGACCCGGGCCGCCCGCAGCCGCCGCGCGGTGGGCCTGGCGAGGAGAAAGTGCCGCCCGCGCCGCGGTGTTTCGGATGCCGCGCGCGTAACAAGGGGTAGACGGCTTCATCACCACCGGCATCGAGAGGGACCGGCTAATGGGCACAGCAGCCGCTCGCGAGCGCGGGCTCGCCACTGCAAAGGCCCAGGAAGAGCAGTTGGCACAGCGCCTGCGGAATGCCGACCACGCCGCGTTCGGCGAACTCTGGGAGCTATTTGGCCCCCGGCTGGTTGCCTATGCGGCGACGCGCCTCGGCGGAGACAGGGAACTGGCGGAAGACGTCACCGCGCAGAGCCTGGCGGCCGCCGTCGCATCGGTCAACAGCTTCAACCCGCGCAGAGCCGGCTTCTCGACCTGGATCTATGGCATCGCCCGGCGCGTGATTCAGGGAGAGCTCCGCAAGCAGCGCAGGCGACGCTCAGTCCCGCCGTCGGCCGAAGTGTCCTTGGAGGCGAACAGACATCTCGTGGTGGGATCGGACTTGCAGTCTGACTTGCCCTCAAGGGTGGAGGCGCAGCGCAAAGTCCAGCTGCTCGTCTCAACCCTCTCGCCCGCAGAGATGGAAGTGCTCGTGCTGCACTTCGTGGATGAGTTCTCGGTGCGGGAGATTGCCCTGATTGTCGGCCGGTCGTGGCGAGCCACCGATTCACTCCTCCATCGCGCCAAAGAGAAGGCGCGGGAAAGGCTGGCATCAGATGACCAGTGAGCGGCACGATAAAGAGCTAGCAGACCTGCTCAAAGCAGCCCGGGCGCTGCCCGGAGCGGGAGCCCGCCATAAGGCCGTGTCGGCCATGGCTACGGCCGCCGGCTCTCGCCGCTGGAGTTCGATCTCCTGGCGACGCCCCGTGCTGGCGGCCGCGTTCGTGGTTGTGCTGGTGGCGTCGGGACTCTGGCTGCTTCCCAAGCGACACACTGTCGCGCTCGCCGATGTGGCGCGTGCCATGGCCAGCGTGCAGAGCGCGCACTTCGTGGTGTGGACTGGACAGCAGCCAGTGGGCGAAGTCTGGGTCAAGGGCCCAGAAAAGTGCCTGATACGCGCAGAAGGAGGACTAGACGTCGCGGCTGACGATGGGCAGAGAACCATAAGCCTCGAGAGAAGAGGGGGGCCGCAGCTCCTGGCTATAGTTCAGCCTGCGCGCTGTATGACCGGCCTTGGAGATTTGAGCG
>CP070816.1:487140-495111 GCA_020344235.1 Armatimonadota bacterium | reverse complement strand
TCCTCCATCCGCTTGGCCCAGCCATAGCCTTCATTGGTCGGTTCTGGCCGGTCCACGAAGCCCTCTTCCTCGGGCGTTGGGATCCTACAGAACCGGGGATAGACACACGCAGAGCTGACAGTCAGAAAACGCTCGACCTTCGCATAGCGGGCAGCCTCGAGCATGTGCATGAACGGCAGGAGATTATTGCGAAAGATCGTCCCCGGATGGGCCATGTTGTACTTGATGCCGCCAACGTCGGCCGCCAGGTGCATTACGATCTGCTGGCCCGCCACTACGCGCCGGCAGTTCGCCTCGATCGATAGGTCGGCTTCTGTAACCGTGATATCGTTGATCACGGCATCTAGGTAGGGGACACGGCTGGAAGATCCGAGCACAGGGACGGTAACTCGGGCGCCAGCGCTCACAAGCAGCTCGACCAGATGGCTGCCAATGAAGCCAGCCCCCCCGGTGACGACGACACGCTTTTCTTTCCAGAATGACATGTCACTCTGTCTCTCTGACTTGCCTCTCAGACAAGCCTAGCGTTCCGGTGATATTCGCTCTCGGGCGCGTGGTAGTATCGGGCGGCAAGCGCTTTGATAATCTCCACGACGCCGCGTTCCACCGACACTGTCGGATGAAAAGATAAGCGGCGCCGGATCTTCTCACACGAGAGCCGAATGCTGCGAATATCGCCGTCGAGGGCCATTTCCTCGACTTCCACCACTGTCCCCGGGACGTTGCGGGCGACAAGAGCTGCAAGCTCTCGCTTCGTCATATTTGCGTCATCCGAGCCAACGTTGAACGTTTCCCCGGAGACGTCGTCGCCTTCCCAGGCCACCGCCATCTCTATGGCACGCGCGGCGTCGAACACGTGTAGGAAGCTTCGAGATGCGTCGGGCTGAAACAGCTCGATCCGCCGCGACGTGTGCGCCTCGAAAACAAACTGGTTGACCATCAGGTCGAACCGCATGCGCGGGGAGACGCCGAAAACCGTCGCAAACCTAAGCAGTACGGGCTGCACACCCAAGGAAGGAGCCTGCTCGCGAAGGCTGACTTCGGCCGCCACCTTCGTTTCGGCATAGAGCGACTGGGGGTTAAGGGGAGACTCTTCGGTGACAATACCACTCTCATCGGCCACCCCATAATTGCTGTACGAAGAGGCGAAGACGAAACGCCGCACGTGGTTGCGCTCTGCCTCGTTCACTAGGTTCAAAGAAGCCTGATAGTTGATCTCCCAGATGTCCCTCTTCGGCATCTTCGCGCACGCCGGGAATCCGACAATTGCCGCCAGATGCACGACTGCATCCGCTCCTGCCAGCACACTGCCACAGGCTGAGAGATCTCGGATGTCACAGTGGTGAAGTCGAAAGCGTGGATGACGGAGGTGGGCAACGAGCGCATCGCCACCATACATCAGGCTGTCGACCGCCTCTACCCTGTAGCCCTCAGCAAGTAGATGGCTGACCAGTACGGACCCGATGTATCCAGCCGCGCCAGTTACGACGACCTTCGGGGACTCGATCCGTCTACCTGGCACGACCGCGCTCACCCATTGTTCAGAGACAAGCCGACTTCTCCGAGATCTGCCTCGACCACGATTCGGACGAGCTCCTCGAATGTCACGCGCGGCTCCCAGTTCAGTACGCGCCTGGCCTTGCCTGCATCCCCCTGCAATACGTCCACTTCCGATGGCCGAAAATAGCGCGGGTCGATCCGGACGTAATCCTCCCAGCGCAGGTTGACAAGTCCAAATGCCTCGGCCAGAAACTCCCTGACGGAACGCGCCTCTCCGGTCGCAACCACGTAGTCATCAGGCTTTTCGGCCTGGAGCATAAGCCACATGGTCTCCACATAGTCCTTGGCATATCCCCAGTCTCGCTTCGCATCCAGATTGCCAAGGTACAGTTCGCCTTGCTCTCCCTTGACGATTCGCGCCAGGGCCCGAGTTATCTTGCGAGTGACAAAGGTCTCACCTCGTCGAGGCGATTCGTGGTTGAAGAGTATACCGTTGGAGGCGAACATGCCATAGGCCTCGCGGTAATTCACTGCCGCCCAGTAGGCAGCCACCTTGGCCACCGCGTAGGGGCTCCTCGGGTGAAATGGCGTTCTCTCGTTCTGCGGGATCTCCGCTGCCGCACCGAACATCTCGCTGGAAGACGCCTGGTAGAACTTGCACTCATGTCCGATGCTGCGTATCGCTTCGAGCAGGCGAATAGTCCCCAAGGCACCCACGTCGGCAGTATACTCCGGAATATCGAAGCTCACGCGGACGTGGCTTTGGGCCCCAAGATTGTAGACCTCGTCCGGCATTACGTCGTGTAAGATTGCGGCCAGGCCAGCGGAGTCTGTGAGGTCGCCGTAGCGAAGGGAAAACTGCGGATTCTCTTCGTGAATGTCCTGGAAGATGTGCATTACCCGGCCCGTGTTGAACGAGCTGGACCGACGGATAATGCCATGCACCTCGTAGCCCTTCTCCAAGAGAAGCTCTGCAAGGTAGGAACCATCTTGGCCCGTGACGCCTGTAATCAGAGCTTTCTTTGCCATGCGCTGGCCTCCTAGGCCCTCGCCTTACTTTGAAAGAAGCGAGAGAAAGCATCTACGATGTACTGCAGCTCTTCTTCTCTCAACTCCTGATGGCATCCTATGTAAAAGCCGCAACGGTTGATCCAGTCGGCTACTGGATAGCGCTCCGACATCTCGCCGAACATCTGCACATAGACCGGCTGATTGATAAGTGGGAGCATATCACGTGTTTCAATACCTTGGTCCTCCAGAAAGTTCACCAAATCAGTCTTGCTGCCCTTTCGGTCGCGCAGCACCACGGGATACATCATGTAGGCATGTTCGCTGTGTGGCGGACAATACGGCAACTGCAGTTCTTCGCTGAAGCGGCTGAGATGCTCCGTGAGGAATGCGGCATTTTGCTGTCGTTTGCGGATGATCTCTTCCAAGCGCTCGAGTTGGGCCAGGCCTAGCGCGGCTTCCATCTCGGTCGCCCGAAAGCTGTAGCCAAGTCGCACGAAGCGAAACCGTCGCGCGACGATTTGAAACAGCTCCTCGCCGTTCGCTTCCTTATCATCGTCAATGCTCAAGTAGATTCCGTCTCGCCCATGGTTGATAAGACTTCGAAGTATTACCGCCAGTTCCGCGTCAGAAGTGCAGGCAAGACCGCCCACCCCTGTAACCAGCAGATGAGCTACGTAAGTGGAGAAACAGGAAACGTCACCGAAGGAGCCAACCGGTCGTCCCCTGTACCTGACGAACATAGTTTCGCATGAATCTTCGATCACGCGCACTTTGCGGCCGGCCGCGATCCCCATTATTGGGTCCATCTCACATGGTTGGCCGAAGAGGTGCACCGGCACAATGCACCGTGTCCGTTCGCTAATCGCCTCTTCGATCTTCGAGGGATCGATATTGTACGTCCGCGGATCGGGGTCGACAAAGACAGGTTTGAGGCCCTGCATCAGCAGCACGTTTGCAGTGGATACAAAAGTGATCGCGGGTACGATCACCTCATCTCCATCCTCCCATCCATCCGTTTCTTTCAGAGATGCCACCGCCACCCGAAGAGCACTGGTTCCGCTGTTGCAGAAGATCGCATACTGGCAGCTATGCTGTGCCCCAAATAGCGCCTCGAATTTTCTGGAGTAAGGTCCGTACGATAAACGATTGCTATCCAGGACATCGAGGAGGTACTGCCGTTCCTTGGATCCAATCGAGAGGCATCCTACGCCAATACGCATGTCAGACATGCCCCACTCCTCGCACAACCTGACGTCGCTATGTTAGGTTACCCAAACGACGGCGCGGTCACTATGATAACGCCACTGATGGCTTCTTCCCCGTGAATTCCTGGGCACGGTTGACCTTAGCGTAGTTAGCTGTCCTGTCTCCCCGTCGCCAGCTGCAAGACTCCACTCGGCAGAAGTTCCTTCATTGCAGTGAGCAGGGCCTCACGCTCGACATCTGACCTGCACTGCCCATAGGCCTGCTCGAGGGCCTCCGCCGCTCCTGCCCGATCCTCCGCTCGCGCCAGCAGCACTGCCCGGAGCAGGAAAGGATAGACGGCGCCGTTCCTGGGCTGGATGTTGGCCAATCCCAGACCAATCAGTTCCGAGAGTTGCTGTTCTGCCGGGCGTGTCGGATGCTTGACCCAGATCGCCCAGAGGTTCACGCGCTTGATCAGCGCCACCTCGGGTGGAAGGTCCGTGGGCGGCTCCAGGTGGCCGCCTCGGTAGTCCTGGAAGCCGACGAGGATGACCCTCCCATGGACTGATGCCAAGCGATCGGGTTCTTCCGCAACGTCCTTCGTGTGCCAGTTCCCGCCCGCAAAGGCCGGCGCATACCGGTATCCGCCGGGGAGAGACGGATGCCATGTCCCGGGCAGAATGCCTGTTGTGTTCGCCACCACAATCGCGTCCCCGTCACGAAGGAATGGAGTCATCTCCTGCCACAAGCCCCGGTGGTCGAACTTGGCCTGCAGGCGGTAGCTGAGCCTGACGGCCCGCTCACTCCCCCACACGAACGCGCCAATGCCAACAAGCAGAACAACGGCTGCCGCGGGCCGAAATCTCCGCCACAAAGGCGAAAGGACGCCAGCGAAGCCCGCTGCGCTCATGATGGACACTGGGACGACCTCGTACAGCAGGTACTTCGTCGCCAGGCCTGCCGCGTTCGCCGCTCAGATGATATGCAGGTGGCTGTGTAGCACGCAGGTTGCAGGGAGTACCACGAGGACTGCAAGCCCGTACTCTCTAGTCACCGGATTGGCCTCGGACCTGCGCCCGATACTCTGCCATGCCATGATCACGGCGCCGACCACTAGCAATAGGAACATCCAGGTGCCCAGCCCGCCGGTCACTGACCGGAACGCCATCTCCAGCATCGTAGCAGCGTCTGCGGATATCTGGCCAAGGGAGCGGACGCTCTGGACAGATGATGGAGTCTGGAAAAGCTGAACGAATGCCGCCCCCTGTCGCCTGACGTTCAGTTCTGTAGGAAGCGCCAGCGCTAAAGCCATCAGGATTGCGCAGACCGCCGGCCAGAATCTGGGCAGCTCTCTTGGTTCGATCCAGCTCCGTCCGGTCGGCACCGAGAGGTCAGTCACCTCCGCCGAATGACCGCCCATCACCCTGACACACTTGCCCGTGTCGAGGTCCCAGAGTCGCGCTGTGCCGTCCCTGCTGCTGGAGACGGCGCGCCTCCGGTCAGCCGTAAGGGCCACCCGCGTGACCACGTCCGTGTGGCCCTCCAAGATCCTAATACATTCGCCTGTCCCCAAGTCCCACACGCGGACGGTATTGTCGGCAGCCGCAGTGACTGCTCGCTCCCGCCGTCTCTCGATCGGAATAACGAGCCGCCCCAGCACATAGAGCAGCAACACGCCGGCGAGCACCACCGGTTCGATTGCTCGGGACATAAGGCAGAGGTAGAGGGCGAGGCCGAACCAGAACCAATTGGTTGCCTTGGGCCGCACTCGGGCTCTGACGAACAGCAGGAGCGTGAGCACCAGCAAGAACGTGAAGATCGTATAGGGCCGCGCTTCCTGCGACAGGTAGATATGCAGTGGGCTCAACGCGGCCACAAGGCCGGCAAGGAGCCCAGCGGCCGGCCCGGCGGCCTTCGTTCCCAAGATCATGATACACAGTACGGTCAGCACTCCGAAGGTGGCCGCCGGGAACCTAACCCACCAGTCCGAGAGGTCGAGGCCGAGCCGGTAGAGACCATGTCCTATCAGATAGTCAAGCGGGGGCTGTATCTGTTTCGCGGCGTTCTGCGCCACTTCGGCGATGCTGTCGGCGCGGTAGTAGCCTACCTGCCGAAGCTCGTCCATCCACAGGCTTCTGCGATCCAGCGCGCGGAAGCGCAGGCCAGCCGCACCCACGAGGATGATTGCGGCAAAGACGAGGAACGCAAGCCTGAACCGCTTGTCTGCGCCGACCTCCTGCATATGTAGCGCCCCTTCCATATTCGAACAGTTCACTCCTTCCTGTTGAGGCGACTTCAGAGCACAGCATAAGCGGCCTTGGACCATGCCTCTGGCCGCCCCAGGGCTCGACAACTGCACAATGTCGCAGAAGCGGCCCTGGGTCTCCTTCGACGGCTCCGCGCTCCTGGCGACGACAGCAGTCCGGCAGAGCTGAGCTGATGACTCGTCTCACAGAACGTCAGTGCTGTGCTAGAATGGCTCCCGCAATCAGCGGATAGTGCCTTTGGGGGGAACGCGGCGACAGTGCTGATGACTAACGATCCGAGGAGGCCGAGATGATGGGATTATGCCGCGCTGTTGTGGTCGTCGCGTGTGCGCTGGTGGTGTTCGCGTGTGCTGCACTACCCGGCGGGTGCCGCGCCGATGTGGGCACCCCAGGCGCGACCTCCGCGGGGGCGTCCCCGGTCGGCGAGCAGGCTGCCGCGCCCGCACCTGCCTCCGAGGCGAGCGAAGCTGCGGCCGGAGTTCCGAAGACCTCGAGCATGCCGCTCATCTGCCTCTGGCAGCACGAGCCGGAAGTGGACATCGCCCCACTGGTGAAGGACTTGGGGTTCAACACCGTCTGGACGGATGATCCTCAGTACACCGGCCAGCGGTGGGAGGACACACAGATGTACCAGGCCCTCCAGGTCCCCGGGATCGCCTATGTTATCCCCAAGATCGAGCGTGCCGCCTGGGGCTGGACTCACGAGGAGTCGCTCGTGAGCGCGCGGTGGATCGCCGATCTCTCGCTCGAGCACAAAGAGATCATCGGCCTCTATCTCAATGACTTCTATGACGAGATCGAGGACGGCCACCGGACCATGGAGCAGTGGCGCGAGATCATCGCCGCCGCCAAGTCCGTCAATCCCAACCTCGATCTCTGGGTGCCGCACTATCCTCATCGCGGCAACGAGAAGCGCGCCTACGACATCGACTACCAAGGCGTCATCCTCAACATCTGGGACCCCCGCAACCTGGATGCGGCCGACAACCACCTCACCACCGCCGAGGCCCAGCACGCCGGCAAGATCATCCTGGGCGGACTCTACATAAACAGCGGCTCCCGCCGCGCCCACTGGCTCACCGAGGAGCAGTTCAAGCGCACCCTCAAGCTCTACGTCGAGCATGTCAATGCCGGCAAGCTCAACGGCCTCCGCATCTACTGCGCCTGCCAGTTCGTCGAGCGGCCCGAGTACGGCCGCTGGGCCAAGGAAGTGATGAAGGATCTGAAGAGGCCTCAATAGGCCGCGGACACGCGCCCGGCCTCGACCGCGGGCCGCATAGTGGCCATCCCTGTCCAAAGTGACCCAATGGTCATACTTCGGCCAACGGACGGACATCGTCATTCTTCGGTCAATGCGCGGTCACAACCTCGGCCCTCTCAGATGTCTCCTCGGGCAAACGGTCATTGCGGCCAATTAACAATCTGGCCGCGATATGTCCATTGTCCCACTCCCACAGGAGTGTTGTGACACTCCTATAGGAGTGCGCGACATTCTCTCCATTTGACCTGTGCCCGGCATCTTTGCTATACTTCGTGGAACATAATGTATTGAATAGCGAGAGAAGCCGACGGCGCCAGCCGTAAGGTGGGGCTCGCCGGTGCAAGTACTTATCCAGTTGCGCCCCTCCGCCGCGTGTTTCGGATGTGCTGCATTCCACGCGATTCCTTCGCAGAAGCAGTTCGGCCGCGCAGAAGGGGTGGCGCTCCGCGGGCCGCGGGGGCCGATTCCAGGCGCCTTCATCAGGCTCTCGTCTCTTGCCGCACAGGGAGGAGCTGATATCGAGTGGCGGGCATTGTAGGCATCACTGATTCCGGACAACACGAATGGGTCGAGGCGGCGCTGCGCAAGATCGAGCACCGAGGCGGCGCTGGCGAGACTATACGCCATCTTGATGGTGCGACGCTCGGGCAAGTCTGGCCGACCGCGCAGGAGCGGTTCGCTGTTGACGCCGATCAGCGCGCCACCGTTCTGGATGGCGAGACATATAACTGGAGCGACCTCTCGGCC
>CP070816.1:482084-487040 GCA_020344235.1 Armatimonadota bacterium | reverse complement strand
GCGCTGTTTCCGTCGGAGGCCGGAACGGGCGGGTTCAAGCTGCGGTCATAGATGTCATCCGGCCGGACCCCGAAGAACACGCTGCGTCCCACCCGATCCCGCACCTTGCTCTCGTATCTCTCCGCGACCCGCAAGAGGAGCGGGTCCGCCTTCACGTAGACCTGCCCGTCCTTCCCCTCCAGCTTGGCGGGTATGAGGTTCATCGCCGGACTGCCGATGAACCCGGCAACGAACATGTTTGCGGGGTGGTTGAACAGCGACAGCGGGGTGTCCGCCTGCTGCATGCGGCCCTCGTTCAGCACCGCGATGCGATCCCCCATCGTCATCGCTTCCATTTGGTCGTGGGTGACGTAGATGGTGGTGATCCCCAGCCGCCGGTGGAGCTTGATCAGCTCCGCCCGCGTCTGCACCCGGAGCTTGGCGTCGAGGTTGGAGAGGGGCTCGTCCATGAGGAAGACTTTCGGCTCCCGCACGATCGCGCGCCCGAGCGCAACACGCTGGCGCTGACCTCCGGAAAGCTCTCGCGGCTTCCGATTCAGCAGCGCCTGCATGCCGAGCATCCCCGCGGCCTCGTTCACGCGGCGCTGGATCTCGGCCTTCGGGAACTTGCGCAGCTTCAGCCCGAAAGCCATGTTGTCGTACACGTTCATGTGGGGGTAGAGCGCGTAGTTCTGGAAGACCATCGCGATGTCCCGGTCCTTGGGCGAAACATCGTTGACCAGCCGATCCCCGATGTAGATGTCGCCCGAACTCGCCTCCTCGAGCCCCGCGATGCAACGGAGAACGGTGGTCTTCCCGCATCCCGAGGGGCCGACCAGAACCAGGAACTCCTTGTCCTGGACCTCGAGTGTCAGGTCGTCCACCGCCACAACACTCCGGAAGTGCTTGTTGAGGTTATTGAGCAGCACTTGCGCCATGCCAGCACTCTCCCTGCTGGGCGATTATAGCAAAGCCTCGTCCCACTGACAAGCGAGGGTCCGCGGGGCACAGCGGCCCCCTCCCGGCGATTGCTGGCGCTCGGGGGACGATCCGCTTTCGCATTGCCGGCGAAGAGGCCTGGGGAACCGCGCGTCGCTTTCCGCAGCAGGGAGCAAGTGCTCTCGTGTGGTAGTCCCGCAAGACTGCCGCGGCACCGCTTCGACTGCGCGCGGCGGACGTCAGGGGAGAGCGACTGCCGGTGAGCGAGCGGGCGACCGAGGTCGAGCCCCACCTCTTTGTGGTCATGGGTGGGACGGGGGACCTGATGCGGCGCAAGCTGCTGCCGGCCCTCTACCACCTGAGCGCGAAAGGGCCGCTGCGCGGGCGTTCCCATGTGCTGGCGGTGGCGCGCGGGGCACAGTTCGACGACGTCCGCTACCGATCTTCCGCACGAGAGGCGCTGGCAGAGGCCGGCCTCCACCTTGCCCATCCAGGCTCGGCCTGGTGCGACGATTGCCTCCACTACCACTCGATAGGAAAGGGTGAGCCCGGTGACTACCGCGCTCTGGCCGCCCGTGTCGAGGCACTCGAACGGGAGCAGAGCCTCCCCGGCAACCGCGTCTTCAACCTCGCACTCCCGCCGGCCGCCTTCCCGCAGGCGATAACCGGCCTCGGCGAGGCGGGGCTCAACGAGGGCCGGGGCTGGACGCGAATCGTGGTGGAGAAGCCCTTCGGGCGCGACCTGGATACCGCCTGCGAGCTGAACGAGCTGATCCACCACTACTTCGACGAATCCCAGACCTACCGCATAGACCACTACCTCGGGAAAGATACGGTGCAGAACCTGCTCTCGTTCCGGTTCTCCAACGCGATCTTCGAGTCGCTGTGGAACCGCGACCGGGTGGAGAGCGTGCGAATCACCGTCGCCGAAACGGCGGGGGCGGAGGGCCGCGGCGCGTTCTACGATCAGGTCGGCGCGGTGCGCGACATGGTGCAAAACCACCTCACGCAGTTGCTCTGCGTCACGGCGATGGAGCTGCCGCCGGCGCTGGAGGCGAACTTCGTGCGCGACGAGAAGGCCAAGGTGCTGCGATCCGTCAGCCCCATCATGCCCGGGGAGGTGGTATTCGGCCAGTACTCCGACGGCGACCTCGACGGAGAGCGGGTGCCGGGCTATCGCTCGGAGGAGGGGGTGGCCGCTGACTCTCGCACGGAGACGTACGCGGCGGCGAGGGTCAACATCAACAACTGGCGCTGGCAGGGGGTACCATTCTACTTGCGCACCGGAAAGCGCCTTCCCAGCCGGGTCACGGAGATAGTGGTCAACTTCCGCTGCCCCGCGCTCACCTGCTTCGAGCCCTTCACCTGTGAGTTCGAGTGTAATAGTATGGTCATCACGCTCCAGCCGAACGAGGGCTTCGACCTCTACTTCAATGTGAAGGCCCCGGGCTCGCCCTTCCGCCTGGAGCACCAGCGCCTGCGATTCCGCTATGATGAGGCCTTCGGGGAGCTGCCGGATGCCTACAAAACGCTGCTGCTCGACGTAGTGCGGGGCGAGCAGACGTTCTTCGTGCGCGCAGATGAGGTTGAACTCGCCTGGCGAATCTACACTCCTCTGCTTCAGCAGCCGCCGCGGCTCGAGTTCTATCCCGCCGGGACATGGGGGCCGGCGGCGGCCGACGACTTGGTAGCTGATGGGGAATGGTATGAGCCGGCCCGACAAGGCTGACCTGCGCGTCTACCCGAACCTCAAGGCCCTCAGCCAGGCTGTGGCCGAAAGCGTTGTCGAACTCGCGAAGGCCGCAGTCGAGCAGAGCGGCCGCTTCACCATCGCGCTCTCCGGCGGCAAGACGCCCCGCAGGCTGTACGGGCTGCTGGCGAGGAAGCACCGGCGTCAGGTTCCGTGGGATAAGGTGCAAGTCTTCTGGGGAGATGAGCGATATGTCCCGCCGGACGACCCGCGCAGCGACTATCGCATGGCGCGGAAGATGCTGCTCGACCGGGTGCCGATCCCCGAAGGGAACATGCACCCCATGCCCACGCTGTTCCCGCGGCCCGAGCATGCTGCTGAGGCCTACCAGGCGACCTTGAGGGCCCATTTTCCCGGGCGGTGGCCGCGCTTCGACCTTATCCTCCTCGGCCTCGGCGTCGACGGCCATACTGCCTCGCTCTTCCCGAACAACCCCGCGCTGGACGAGAAATCGCGCTGGGTGGTCGCCGTAGACGCCGAGGAGGCCGATCCACCGGTCCGCCTCACCCTCACGCTCCCCGCCATCAACCACGCCAAGAACATCTACTTCGTGGCGGCCGGCAAAGATAAAGCCCCAGCCCTCCAACACGCCCTCGCCGCCGGCCCCGACCCCAGAGCGGCCCCCGCCTCGGCCGTCGCGCCCGTGGATGGCCGGCTCATCTGGTGGGTGGACAGACCGGCCGCGCGTTGACAGCGAGCATCTCGGTGTTGACTAGTTGGGAAGCTCTCGGTGGTATTGGACTGCCCCATTGGTGGCAGCTCTGGTGCAGGTAGGCTGTGCAAGGGGATCTGCCTATGCGGCGCGATGTACGCAGCAAGCCCTGCGTGCTGGACACCTGGCCGCACTTCCTCGAAACCGCGGCCGACTCTCTACAGAGTCCCACAGCGTTCCTCGCCGCCTGGCACGATCGTTACCTCTCGCGGTGGCCGTCGCTTCGCAGGATTGTCGTTGATAGACTGCTGGCGGAGGGAGCGGAGTGGCGAGAGACACGCGCGCGGTGGGTTCACCCGATCGTGAGCGACAAGCTGCCAGCTATGCGGCGCGCGAGAGCCAGCCTGCTCGCCGTGATCCCGAAGCTGGACGCAGACTACCGCGCCGTGGTCGGCCGACGGGCTAGGATGCGCTATGTTATACTGGTGGACCTGGGACATGGCGGCATTCCCGTGCGTTACAGGGGTGGACCTGCAATACTGCTCGGCTTGACGTCGGCCGCCCACATGAACTGGCAGACTCGGGCTCCCCTTCGAGACCATGTTGCCCATGAACTGGGCCATTGTGTGCAGGATGTCTGGCGCCGCCGGGCGAGAATAGCGGAATGGTCCTGGACTCCTCTAGACACGCTCCACGCTGAGGGCTTCGCACAGCGTATGGGAGAGTTGATCGGCGGGGGGAGGTGGGAGCCCATTACGGACGTTGGCTGGGTCCAGGGGTGCCGCCTACGCCTGGGCGATCTGGCCGCCGGGTTGCTGGCTGCGATCCGGGGGAAAGGCGACCTGCGGCCCTTCTTTGCCTCGTGGCACCAGGCGGACGGGCTCTCGATGACAGGCTATTTCATGGGCTACGAGTTCATCCGGAGCCTGGAAGCGGCTGGGATGTCACTGAAGGAGATCGCTCGGCTCAAGCCCGGAGCAGTGAAGGCACGGGCCATGGCATTCCTAAGAAGTGCAAGCCAACAATAGGTGGGACGTGGCAGGAGGTGAGCTCCTGCGTCCCTATACCGAACCCCCGTGTCACGCCCTCCCCGCCGCCTTTCGTACCGACTCCACGTGCTCTCGAGTCACCTGCCTCTCGAAGCTGCGGAAGCCGGCGAGCCCCAAGCCATGCTTCTCAGCCGTGACGGCCGTTCCTCTCACCTGCTCAACGGTCGGATTGCGGCGGCTAGCGGCCTCACTTCCTCGCCACGAAGATCATCCGTTCGGACGCATCGGTGAACGGCTCGCGCTCGTAGCCGCCGAACACCTCGACCTTCCCGAAGCCAGCCTCCGCGAGCAGGCCTCGCATCTGATCTTCAGTCAACCACGTGTAGTGATCAACGAAGACGTAGCGCTTCTCGCTCTCGTCGGGCAGTTGCTCGACGTAGGTATGCTCTACAGTCACTCGCTGCGCCTCTCTGTCGATGGAGAGCTTGCCGAGCTCCCGCGTCAGCAGTCCAGTTAAGGGAGACACGTTGCTCCGGAACTCCTGAGTCTCGCCGACTGTCTGGTTCGCCATCCGGTCAGCCGGGATCAGATCGACTATGACTCCGCCGCCAGGTTTGAGATGCCGCGTGATGCACGAGAGGCAGCTC
>CP070816.1:478279-481984 GCA_020344235.1 Armatimonadota bacterium | reverse complement strand
GGGCACCAGATGACCATGGGATGTGTCAGGCGTTTGTGCGGAGCTTCCTCTGGCTCCGGGCAAGCTGTTGGGAGCATCCATTTACGTGGCAGAGTTGTACCTTGGCAGTGTGCTCCACGTCAAGCGCAAGATGGAACCGGAGAGAGCCCGGTCCCGGAAGGTCTTCCCGCGGAAGAAGCAGGACGGAGCGCCTTTGAAGGCGCTCCGTCCGCAGTTCGTCGAGACGAGAAGTCCTTAGGCCGTGCCTAGTAGGCGGTGGCCGGCTGGGAGTCGCACCCTTCTCGCATCCAGATGTCCCCATCCTGGTCGCCAGTTGGCGAGAACCTGGGACCGGACAGGTACACGCCGTGGAAGTTGTCACCATCGACAAGGCTCCCCCCCCAGCAGCCGCAGCTAGGGCGCGGTCCGTTGGCGAGGATGTCGCCGACGCTGTGCCATTTGGCATGGCCGTCGAGGAAACCGATGTTCGTACCGCCGAGGTGGCGCGTGTAGGCCCTCATCTGCTGCAAGTCGGACCTCACCTCGTCGGGAAGAAACGGGAACTCCGCCTCCGCATTGAAGTCGGGGTCCCCCCAGCAGTTTACAATGCTGCAGCCGGGCGGACAGACGTCGGGGAAGGCCATGGTCTGCACGCTGGTAAACTCAGTCATTTGGCCGCCGTCCGCGAGGACCACCCACTTCACGGGGTCGTCGACTTCGACGAGCTTCAGGTCACAATTAAAAGATCCATTCCATTGGGCGCCAACGATTGAGTAGCCCGAGACGAACGCCTTATTGGCGGTACTTTCGGCGAGCTCGATAGCGAGCCTCTGCTGGAGGATGGAGTCGGTCACAGCGCCTCCCCAGCCGGGCGGCCAGGAGACATCGCAGGGGCCGAGGGTATCCGGCCCCCATGCACCGTCGTTCGCCTGCAGATAGCCGAGCCAATCGTGCATGGGCAGGATGAAGCTCGCGCCGTGATGAAGGCGGGCGCTGGGACACATCCAGACGTCGCGGTTTTTCACGTACTCGTCCAGTATCACCGGCCAGCGTAGGTAGGGATTGTAATGGTTCGTGTGCTGGCCCCCGCAGTCCCCCGTCGCAGGATCAGCGCCGCCTCGGGTCTCGAAGTAGTCCGTAACCTCCTGCCTGTGCTCACCCGGTGGCAGGGTATCGTTGTTGTCCGCCAGATACATCTGGATGGCCAGGGCGATGTTCTTCACATTGGATAGACACACCGCCTTGCGCGCGGACTCGCGCGCCCTCGCGAATACCGGAAAGACCATCGCTGCCAGGATGCCGATGATAGCGATCACCACCAGCAACTCAATCAGCGTGAAACCTCTACGTCCCCGAGCACCACTCACGTTCGGTCTCCTTTCACTCGTTCGAGTCGTTCCTCATCAGACCGACGCGACGCCAGCTGTCCGAGACTCCAGGACGCCGTTGCGCCTCTTCTCACCTCCTCCTCCGGCATCGACTCTCCCAGGCGGGTCTTGTCCATACGGGCTCCTGCCCCAAGGGCAGTTTGACCGTCTAGTCGGACTCTGGCTTGGTACATCAAGAAGCGCTGCATTCAATGATAACGATTTCATGGGCGAAAGTCAAGTGCCGTCGGAGAAAGTTGTCGTCCCCAGAAACCCTGTCCGGGCGTTCTGACGGCTCTCAGGCATGTGCCATCGCCATGTGGCGAGGCCAGTGGCGACTACGCCAGGTCGACCTACTGCTCAAGTGACGACCCGCCCGCAAGAAGTGCCTCGGTCTGCCTTGAGTATCTCCTAACAAGATGGCTGATGTTGACCGCGTCATGTCCTCTGATATAGGTGTGAATGCTGTTGTTGAAGCTGCGGTGCCAGTGCTCTGGGATTCCGCGCTTGCCCACGATGGCTCCGGCGATGCTGCCGGCGGTTGCCGCCGTGCAATCGTTGTCCAGGCCCATGGCGACAGTCTCGGCGATCACCTTCGTGAAGTCTGTGCCGCCCAGCATCAGGCCGAACACGACCAGGCAAGCGTTGTTGATGGTGTGCACGCCGGTCATGCCCTTGAAGCGTCGGTCGACAGCCCGGCGGGCGTCGCGGTAGTCTCGGATTCGCTCACTTGCCCTCAAGGCCCATCGGACTTCCTTCGCGAGACGGCACTGTCTGGGGATCTCGGTCAAGCCGATTCTGAGAGCCTCCGCCGGGTGGTCCACGGCGAAGGCGGCCGAGATCGCGGCGCTGAAGAACATCCCTCCGTAGAGACCGTTTCTGCGATGGCTCATGAAGCCGTCCCTGTAGTCCAAGGCCGCGGCTCGTTCCGGCTGGCCGGGTGCGAGGTAGCCATAGGGATCGCAGCGGATGAACGCGCAGATGAGCTCGGCGTAGGGATTCTCGTCTGCGGCCTTGGTCGCAGGCGTTCCGGCGAGGAGCCTGTTCAGCGGCCACTCCATGTCCTTGTAGACCCAGTTGAGGTAGGAGTGCCACATGCGCCCCACATCCTCAGTGGTGAAACTCGGGCCATGCTTTTCCAGAATCATCAACCCCAGCACGGTGTAGATGATATCGTCGTCAGCCGGGACACCGTCCATGCCGTCCCGGGTGTAAGCGTCGAAGCGGCTGACGCCATAGCGGAGATCTGACGGCGTCTTGGCTCGTGACCAGTAGTCGGTTGGCGGAAAGGAATCACCTATCTCCTCTGCCCAGGCCGCCATCGCCTCGACCGACCAGCCCTCGACGGGCGCTCCGAGCGTGCACCCTGCCATGCGCCCGATGAGAGCGCCTTCGACCTTCTGCGCGTATGACTCCGAGTCGAACCTATCCCACAGCCGCCGCGGACCTCTGGGGCGCAGAGCGCGGATCTCCTCCAGACCGTTGGGCTCCTTGGCGGCCAACTCTTTGTCGATGGGAAGCTTGCCCATCGCCTTGACAGTCCGCCGCAAGGCTGCCTCTGTGCGTGCCAGCGGCACGGAAAGGCCCTTGGCGCCGTGATCGTGCTGAAGTTGTACGAGGGATTCAATCTCGTCGATCATACTCCGGTAGTCTGGCAGCTCTGGGTAACCCACTCTCAGGCTCCTTTCGGGAGTGCAGCGCGAACTACGGGCAAGCTACGTCCCGATGTTACTGGTAAGGCTGGTGTGCAGTGCTCACTGAGAATCCTGTCCGGTGCGCTGCCTGCCAATGATAGCACTTCTGGGCAGGGCCATGAACGGCCTGTCAGGCGTCAGAGAACGATCGGGCCTGTGCGCGCAAGCAGCCGCTGGCTAAGCTGGCGGCGCTGCTGCGCGTCGCCGCCACGGCACCCAGGGCTCCTTGTATGGTTGGTGTGAGGTAGAGCACAGGTGGCGAGAGAGTCGGCGGGCTAGAGGCCCCAGAAGCTGTAGGTGGGGAGGTGGAAGATGAGGCCGAGGAGGGGCCAGGCGCAGCCGACGACGGCTTCGCCAAGGATGAGGCCGAAGAAGAGGGGCAAGGCGCTGCGGTAGAGGCGGAGGCCGCCGTAGCGGAGGACGACGAGCTTGACAAGCCAGGCGATGAGCATGGGCATCCAGACGATGTGGATGGACCAACTGGCGGAGAGGCCGTAGGCGACGGGGTGGAGGGGCCAGCCGACGAAGGCGGTGCGGGCGGCGGCGAGGAGCATGGTGATGGCGAAGCCGGCGCCGATGGCGAAGAGGGAATCGGGGCTGCCGGAGGTGGGGCTCTCGATCCAAGACTGCATGTTGGTGGCCATCTCGTTGCCGCGCCAGTCTCC
>CP070816.1:472830-478179 GCA_020344235.1 Armatimonadota bacterium | reverse complement strand
CGTCGTGCTCGGGGTGGGTCTGGCGACTTGGTTCGGCCTTGCCGGCAACGAGCAGCATAACTTCCTGTTGCAGCTCCTCGCAACAGGAGCCTGACGGTGTGGGCATCCCTCCAGAGTGCGCTCCAGCCCGCGCCCACCGCGGCCGCACTCGTGCGCAACCTCATCCTCTCAGTTGCAGGCAGCGTGCTCCTCCTCGCCGTCTTACATCGCTTCCTCGGGCCGCGCGGCCGCCGGTGGCTGATCGCCTTCGTGACCTTCATCGGCGGTCTCTATCTCGGGCTCGAGTACTTCCTGCCCGTCCGGAAGCAGATCCTCTGGCCGACAGGCATCCCCAACCCAAACCCGGAGCGCGCAGCCAACCTACTCACTCCCGGCATCGAGCCCGTCGGAATCATGCTCTCCGTCATCGGCGCCTTCACCGTCGGGCTGGGTGTCTACAGCCTCTGTCAGGTCCACGGGCGCAACGTCGCGCAGCGCCGCGCCGGCTGGCACAACAGCCTCGCCTTCTTCCTCGCCATGCTCGCCATGCTCATCTTCGGGCTGTGGGCACACTACCTACCCAAGCTCGACACGCCGTCGGAAACGAAGCCCTGGGCCGAAAGCGTATATGAGCTCCTCTTCAACGGATTGTTCATGCCGCTCCAGGCCGCCACTTTCTCCCTGCTGGCCTTCTACATCGCCTCCGCCGCCTACCGCGCCTTCCGCATCCGCACCGCAGAGGCTGCCCTGATGATGGCCGCCGCCTTTATCGTCATGATCGGGCAGGTCCCCATCGGCGCCTGGCTCACGAGTGCTTTACCTACCACCGGCACCGTGGCCTTCTTCCGGCTCGAGGCGCTCGGTGAGTGGGTCATGTCCTGGCTCAATACGCCCGCCCAACGCGGCATCGTCTTCGGCATCGCCATCGGCGCGCTCGCCATGTCACTGCGCATCTGGCTCAGCCTCGAGCGCGGCACCTTCTTCTCGGAGCAAGGCTGATGACGGAGCGAGCTACTGGCTTCTGGGAGCGCTTCCAGCAGATACCCCGGTACTACATCTACTTGCTTCTGGCCGCAGTCGTAATCTGGCAGATCCTCTTTCCGATGCCGCTGCCCATCGCGCCGAGCCGCGCGACACAGGGCGTCTACGATGCGATAGCAGCCGTTCCCGACGACAAGCTGATTCTTATCTCCACCGACTGGGACGCCAGCACCCAGGCAGAGACCGGCCCGCAGACAGAGGCTCTCATCCACGCCTGTCTTCAGAACCACAAGCGGTTCGCAATTATGAACCTCCAGCCGCCTATGGGCGTAAAGCTCGCCAACGACATCGCCGAGCGAGTCGCCGCGGAGTATGGGGCCGAGTACGGCGTGGACTGGTGCAACTGGGGCTACAAGTACGGCTTCGACAACGTCTTGATCGCAATGGCGAAGAACATACCCAAGACCATCGGGGATGACTTCTACGGCGATCCCGTGACAGATCTCCCCATGATGAAGGGCGTGCAGGACATCAGCAGCATCGGGCTGGTCATCGAGATCACTGGGCTGGCCGCCATCACGGAGTACTGGATCGGCCTCATCCAGGGCGTCTACGGCACGCCGTTCGCCAGTGCCTATACGGCCGTAATGGCGCCCGGCTACTACCCGTTCCTGGATTCTGACCAGATGAAGGGAATGCTGGTGGGAGCCAAAGGCGCGGCGGAGATGGAGGTGCTCGTCCATCGGCCGGCCAGGGCCACCGTTATCATGAACGTGCAGTCGTGGGCGCACGTGCTCATCATAGTGCTCATCATAGTGGGCAACCTCGGCTATCTCTTCGCTCGGACAAGAGGGAGGCAGCGGGCATGAACCCCGAGACTGCCATCCTCTGGGCGGCCGCTGTAGCCACCCTCGGCGTCTACACCATCCTCTACCGAGAGAACCCCATCTCCCGGCTCTTCGAGCACATCTTCGTAGGGCTCAGCGCCGGCTACCTCATCGTCTTCATCTGGGCCCAGAACCTCGAGGGCAAGTGGTGGAATCCCATGATCCACGAGCGCAAGTGGTACTGGGTCTTCGCCCCCATCATCGGCCTGCTCTTCTACTTCATCTACAGCCGCCGCTTCCTCTGGCTGGCCCGCCTCGTCATGGGCCTCTTCTTCGGCACCGCAGCGGGCTACTTCTTCCGAGAGTTCTTCCCCATCTACTCCCCTCAGGTCTACGCCTGCTTCAAGCCCCTCCGCGCGGACGCCACCATCGGCTGGGCCGATGTGATACTCCACAACTGGCTCTTCGCTATCATCCTGCTCACGGTCATGAGCTACTTCTTCTTCTCCATCCCCCACGAGGGCCGCTTCGGCCGCACCCTCGGGCGGTCTGCGCTGCTGGGCCGCTGGTTCCTCATGATCGCCTTCGGCGCCATGTTCGGCAACACCGTCATGGCCCGCATCTCTCTCTTCATCGGCCGGGTCCAGTTCCTCCTCAATGAGTGGCTCGGCTCCTTCCTCCCCTGGTTCGCCCAGCGCGGGCCCTAGCCCACATCCCGGCCTCTGCCATCCTCTGTCCCCAACTCCATGCTCGTGCTATCATTGGCGCGAGATGAGTCCCCCAGCCGTATCCATCACCACCCTCGGCTGCAAAGTCAACCAGTGCGACGCCGACGAGATCGCACAGGCGCTCGCCGCCCGCGGCTGCGAGATCGTCTCGCCCGGCGCCCCCGCCGACATCCACCTCGTGAACACCTGCACCGTCACCGCCACCGCCGACGCCAAAGCCCGCAAGCTCATCCGCAAGCTCGCACGCGCCCACCCCCACGCACGCATCCTCGTCACCGGCTGCTGGGCACAGCGCAACCCCGAAGCCATAGCCGCGCTCCCTGAGGTGCACGCGGTCGTCCCGAACACCCGTAAGGCAGAGATCCCCGATATGATTGCGACCTCGGGGCCCGCTCCCGCCGCCACCTCCTCCCCTGCTCCGCGCCCCCGCACCCGCGCCTTCCTCAAGATACAGGACGGCTGTGACCACCGCTGCGCCTACTGCGCAGTACCCGACGCCCGCGGCCGCCCCGTGAGCAAGCCCATGGCACATGTTGTGGAGGAAGCTCAGAAAGCCGCCGACCGCGGCGCGCAGGAACTTGTCCTATGCGGCATCCGCCTCGGGGTCTACGGGAATGATCGCGGCGAGGCCGGCCTCGCCGCTCTGCTGCACGACATGCGGGCCCTCGGCATTCCCCGCTTGCGTCTCAGCTCCCTCGAACCCATGGACATCTGCGATGACCTCCTCGCTGAGATCGCCGACCACCCCACCCTCTGCCACCACCTCCACCTGCCCCTCCAGTCCGGCGACGACGCCGTGCTCGCCGCCATGAACCGCGGCTACACCCAGAGCGACTTCGCACAGCTCGTCCGCCGCGTCCGCGCCGCCTGGCCCAACGCTGCCATCACAACGGACGTCATGGTGGGCTTCCCGGGAGAGACCGACGAGCAGTTCCAGCGCACCGCGGACTTCGTGCGGGACGTCGCGTTCTCACGCCTCCACGTCTTCCCGTTCTCCGTCCGTCCGGACACACCGGCCGCGAAGCTGCCCAATCGCGTCGCCGCCCACACCCGCCGTGACCGCACCCAACACATGCTCTCTCTCGCCCATGACCTCGCACGCGCCGCCGCTCAAACCTGGCTCGGCCGCAAGGTTTCCGTCCTCTTCGAGCAACGGGAAAGTGACGGCCGCCTCACCGGCCTCACCGAGCACTATGTCAGGCTTCGCTGCCCGGCCACCCCTGACCTAATAGGCCACATCGCGGAGGTTGTTCCCGCCGAAGAAGTGGAAGGCTCCCTCGCGGCCGGTTTGTGAAATCGGGGCCGAGCCGGCGCTCAGATCAGCAGCACGCCGACCAGAACAACCCCGAGGAAGGGTGCCACCCCCATCAGCACCTCCGTCCCGACCGGTTGGTGAACCGCGATGCTGTTGCCGACAACCAGCGCTGCCGCGCAGCCGGCCCAGCACAGCAACCTCCCAACTCTCACGCGCAGCGAAGCGCGCACCGGCTCCTCGCCCAGCACCTGCCAATACAGCAGACCCCAGCGTCGCACCCGCGGGTACAGAGCCAGCAGAAGCCCCGGCCCGAGGACGGCCGCCACAATGAAGTTGTTCAGGAAGATTATCGTGGCAACGAGAAAGCCCGGCCACAATCCGAAGAGTTCGCACCCCCACCCGATCACCACCGCGCAGACGAGGCCCGCCAACAGCGCCACCAGGAGGTACTCCACCAGCCACCGCCCGCCGATGGAGCGGGAGCCCTGCTGCGGCCGCAAGAGGCCGGTCTCGGCCCATATTCGATACGGCACGTAGCCGTACAGAAAGTTGCCGACGAACCCAAAGATGCTCCCCGGCCCCAGGGTCCCGAAGAAGTCACCTATGAGATTCCCGAACGCCGTTCCCCAGGCCGCAGCCGGGCCGAAGAGCAGCGAGCACACAATCGGTATCACGTTCGCCGGCCGCACTTCGGTTATCCCTGGAATAAGGGGAATCGGTTTGAACGGTATCAGGGCCGCCGCATAGAGGGCCGCCGTCACCGCCACCTGCACGATCAAACGAGTGTTACGCCAGACCTCGAACAGCTCCCGCATCGCTCACCCTCCCGCAGCCGTTTGTTTGCCGACCGCGCATACTCTCCTGGCGACCAAGCAGGACACCTTTCGCACAGTACGGAACTCGCCCAACATGGAAACCCTCTTCGTGATCTATCACGAGTCCCTCGAATCCGAGACTACTGCCATCTTTCAGCGCCATATGGTGGTGGCCCGCTACACGCGCATTGACAACGTCATCGGCGCTCGCATGGCCGAGCGCGAGCAGGAAACCGGCGACTCGTCCGGGCGTCGCAACCGCATCATACTGCTGGTGGCCGACTCCCCAACCATCAAGCGCATACTCGCCGACCTCGAGGCACTGCGTGACCGTAAGGGACACGGCCTCCGCGCCTTCGTCCTGCCGGTCGCCCGGGTCATCTAGACCAGTGCCTATCCCCTCCGACTCAGCGCGAGCGCAGACGCCCCGACTTCTCCTTGTCTGTCTCCTCATCTTCCTCTCCGCCCTTGCCGCGCGTCTCCCGTATGCGTTCTCACGACCTGTCCCGCTCACGCTGGACGCCGCCTACTACCTCGCAGTCGCCGAGAACATCCACAATGGCCAAGGCCTCGTCTGCGACTACGTCTGGAACTATCTCGCCGGCCTCCCCTCCTCTCTCCCTGTCCCCAGCAACGAATACTGGATGCCCGGCGCCTCGATCGTCACCGCCGCCGCCTTCGCGCTCACGGGCTCCGCCTCGGCCCGCGCCGCCCAGGCCGTGTCGCTTCTCCTCGGCGCTCTCCTCTGTGCCATCACCGCGTGG
>CP070816.1:468095-472730 GCA_020344235.1 Armatimonadota bacterium | reverse complement strand
TCGGCGAACTTGCGGGCGCGCTCGGGGGTGCGGTTCCAGCAGGCGACGAGCTCGACGTCGGGGGAGTGCTGGGCTTCGGCCCAAAAGGACCGCGCCCAGCCGCCGGTCCCGACGACTCCGATGCGGAGGGGATGTTGGGGTGCTATGGTGGACCTTTCTGTCGGCAGGAGCGCTGGGCCTGTCGGCCGGTGGAGGGGACGACAAGGTTGAGGGTTGGGATTAGGCGAGGCGGGACGGGGTTCCTCTTGGGAGAGGGGCCCCAGGGCTAGGATACGGCCCGAGCGGGATCGGTGAGGCCGGCGAGGCTGAAGGGGGAGGTGTCGCTGGGCTCTGTGGGTGGGACTATAGGGACGATGACGCGGAAGAGGGTGCCCTGGTTGATGATGCTCTGGACGCCGATTTCCCCGCCGTGGCTTTCAATGATGTTGCGGCTGACGGAGAGGCCGAGACCGGTGCCTTGGCCTTCCTCTTTGGTGGTGAAGAAGGGGTCGAAGATGCGGTTGATGTCTTCGGGCGGGATGCCGCAGCCGGTATCTGCGATTTCGACGGAGAGGCGGCCATCGGGGACGCCACCGGTGCGGATGGAAAGTTTGCCGCCGTCGGGCATGGCGTGATGGGCGTTGATGATGAGGTTCATGAAGACTTGCTGGAGTTCGCCGGGGTTGGCCTGGATGGTTGGTAGGTCGGGTTGGAGTTCCTTCTCGACGCGGACGTTGCCGACGGTGAGCTGGTGTTCGCTGAGCATGAGGGTGCGCTCGAGTATTTCGTTCAGGTTGACAGTCTCGATCTTGTCCTGGCGGCTCTTGCGGGAGAAGGTGAGGAGGCCCTGAACGATGTGGGCGATGCGCTCGGTCTCGGTGCGGATGGTGTCGAGGTTCTGCTTGACGGGGTCGTCGGTGTTGTCGTCCATGAGCATGAGTTCGGTGCGGCCGAGGATGACCATGAGGGGGTTGTTGATTTCGTGGGCGACGCCGCCTGCGAGGACGCCGAGGGAGGCGAGCTTCTCGGAGTGAACGAGCTGGGCCTGGGTGCGGCCGAGTTCATCGAGGACGGAGAGGAGCTTTTCGAGCTGGCGCTGGGAATCGCGGTAGAGCTGGGCCTTTTCGAGGGCGAGGGCGGCCTGATCGGCGAAGAGGGTGAGGGCGCGGAGGTCCTCGTTTCGGAACTCGGTGGCGCGAGAGGATTCGTTGACGTTGAGGGTGCCGACGATGCGTTCCTCAATGCGGAGGGGAACGGAGATGGCGGAGGAGATGTCCTCATCGCGGTGGCGGTCGGAGTTGAGGTGGGACTGATAGTTTGAGCGGCTGAGGAGTAGTGGCTCTCCGGTAACTGCGACGCGGCCGGCGATGCCCTCCCCCAGCTTGAGGCGAGTGGAGGCCATGAGATTCTGGTCTATACCTTTGGCGGCTTTGATGGTGAGGACGTCCTCCTCTGGGTCGAGGAGCATGACGGAGCCGCGGTCTGCGTTGGTGACTTCGATAGCAGTGGTGACGATGAGGTCGAGAAGGCGGGGGAGATCGAAGTTAGCGATGAGTGCATGGCTGAGTTCGCCCCAGGTGGTGAGCTGGGCGTCCTTCTTCTTGAGGGCGCTCTCTTTGCGGGTGAGTTCCTCGATGAGGCGGCGGTTCTGGGCCCAGTGGTCGGCGAGGCGCTCGCGGATGTAGGCGACGATGAGGAGCACCATGACGAGCAGGAAACAGGTCGTAATGTCGCTGCCGAGGACCATCGTGAGAGGGGCGACGATTTCGGGGACGAGTCCGACCGCGTCTCCGGTGGCGGTGATGAGGAAGAGGCTGACGGCGAGGAGGAAGATGATGAGCAGGGCGAGGAGCCAGAGGCGCTCGTCGCGGAGCTGGGCCTGCTTGAGGGGATCCGCGGCAAGGCGGGCGCGGCGTTTTTCGGCGCGCTCGAGAGTGCCGCTGAATATGGGGAGATGATGAAGGAGTCCTGGTTTTCTAGCCATATGTCGAAGTGCTGACGATCTTCTCTGTTTCGGCAGGGACAGCGATGGGAGTCGGCCCGCCGGGGTTGCGGAGAGGCACGTCGGCGGGGTCGCCACCTCCTGCGCTAGATGGTTATTCCACACTCATGGGGTAGGTGGGAGGGCGAGTGGAGCCGCCGCAGGCGCGGCAGCGGGGGCCCCTGAGGAGGGGGGGCGTTTTCGCCGGGGGCTGTGGGGAGCGTGTGAGGTCAGGCGGCGAGGGCGATGACGTCTATTTCGACGGCGATGCCGAGTGGGAGATTGGCAGCCTGGATGGTGGTGCGAGCGGGGGGGTCGGTGGGGAAGAAGGTGGCGTAGACTTCGTTCATGGCGGCGAAGTTCTGGATGTCGTCGAGGTATACGGTGGTCTTGACGACTTGGTCGAGGGAGGAGCCGGCGGCCTGGAGGATGGCCTTGATGTTGTTGAGGACGAGCTGTGTCTGCTCCTGGATGGAGCCGCGGTGGGGTTCACCGGAGGAGGGGTCTAGGGGGCCCTGGCCGGAGACGAAGAGGAGGCCGGCGGCGCGGACGGCCTGAGAGTAGGGGCCCTTGGCGGGGGGAAGGTTGGGGGAGGCAATGATGTGTTTGGCCATGATGGGTTTGTTCGTCAGGCAGCAGGGAAGCTCCTGCCGAACGAGTCAACGCAGTTTGCCGCGGGCGGCGACGGGCCAGGTTTCGAGCACCTCGCCGTTGCGGGCGGCGACCATTTCGTCGAAGAGATTGCAGACGGCACAGCAGTGGTTGGGAATAACTTCGACCTTGTCGCCGACTTTGAGCTTTATGCTCGCGCGGGAGAGGTCGAGGAATCCATGCTCCTCGTTGAGCTTGACGAGGATGGCGTCGTTGTCCTCCTTGAGCATGCCGTGGCCGGGAGAATCGGGGGCGAGGTCGGCGGCCAGGGACTTGCTGCCCGCGTCGAGGACGGCGCGGCCGGGCTCGGGGGTGCTGACGACGGTGGCGAGGACGGTGAGGGCGCAATCGCCGGGGCGCGCGGACCAGCGGTCGAGTTGGGTGCGGTCGTTGAAGACGTAGCTGCCGGCACGGATTTCGGTGAGGCCGCACTTGGCGGTGTAGTGTGGGGCGGTGGGAGTGGAGCCGCCGCTGACGCGGTCTGTTACTTCGGCGATGGGGGCGAGCTGGTTGGTGAGTTCGTTCATGATGCGGCATTCGTAGGCGGTGATGCCGGCGACTTCGTTCTGGCTTCTGGCGGCGTAGACGTGGCCGGGGTAGGTGAAGAGGCCGACGAGGTTGAGGCCGGGAAGGGTGTTGATCTGGCGGGCGAAGTCGAGGACTTTCTCGGGGGTGACGCCGCAGCGGTGGAGGCCGACGTCCACCTCGATGAGGACGGGGAGGCGAAGGCCGCGCTGGGCGAAGGCGCTGGAGAGCGGTGCGGCGGCGTCCCTGCTGTCTACGCCGACGGCGATGGTCACACGTTGAGCGAGCGCGAGGAGGCGCTCGATCTTCTTGGTGCCGACGATCTGGTGGGCGATGAAGATGTCGTCTATGCCGGCGTCGGCCATGACTTCGGCCTCGCCGATCTTGGCGACGGTGATGCCTGCGGCGCCGCGGGCGAGCTGGAGCTGCGCGATGTGGATGGTTTTGTGGGTTTTGGTGTGGGGGCGAAGCTTCAGGTCGGCGGCGCGGGCGAAGCCGGCGACGCGGTCGAGGTTGGCTTCGAGACGGTAGAGATCGACGAGAAGCGCGGGAGTATCGAGTTCGGAGATGCGCACGGCGTGTCCCCTGTCAGTGGTGTTGCCAGCTGTGTGTGACGCATTCGAGGTCTATCGGCGATAGGAAGAGGATTCTGTCTGAAAGAGGACAAACCTGCAAGAAGGGGTGTGCGGTGACGGGACCAGGCAGACGGCATGTTGGGGGATGAGTGGACTACGCGGGCGGGGAAGGAATAGGGTATACTAAGGTGGTTCTGGCCGCGCGGCTATCAGGTGGCAAGGGCGTTCGGGAGGCGGGCCGGCCAGCACGATGGAACGCAGAGCCAGGAGAGTGAAATGAGCACAGGCCGCGTCTTGGTTGGTTTGCTATTGGGGGCAGTTGTCGGTGTGGGCGCGATGAATGCGGCGGAGGGGGCTGGGCCGGTTAGGGTGGGGAGCGAGAAGGTCGAGGCGTATGTGCACAGCCGCGTGCTCGACGGGGTGCGGGAGACGGGTGAGCAGCGGGTGATCGTGGTGATGGGGGAGTCCTCGCTGGCGGAGGCGCGAGCGCAGGATTGGCGGCGCCGGGGGCCGGCGATTGCGGAGCTGGGGAGGCGAGTGATTGCGGCGGCGCCGAGCTTCCGGGTGACCAAGCGGTATCGGATCTTCCCCTTCCTGGCGGGGCGCGCGGACGAGGCGGCGCTGCGAGAGCTTGCGGGGTGTGCGTCTGTGGAGGGGGTGTACCCGGACCGGCGGCTGCGGGCGGCACTGGCGGAGAGCGGGCCGCTGATCGGCCAGCCGACGGTGGAGGCGGAGGAGCACGACGGAGATGGGGTGGGGATCGCGGTCGTGGATACGGGGATTGATTACACGCACCCGGACCTGGATGGGGAGAAGGTTGTCGGGGGATACAACTTCCTGGCCGGGGATCCGGAGTTTCCTCAGTACACTGACCCCAATGATTATATGGATGACGAGGGGCACGGGACGTTCGTGGCGGGGGTT
>CP070816.1:443189-467995 GCA_020344235.1 Armatimonadota bacterium | reverse complement strand
GGGACTGCAGGATCGCTGGTGTGATGAGAAGCATTGCGATCTGGTGGCTACGCTCCGGGCGGAAGCCCGAGCGGTGAAGGAAGTGCTGGAGAGGTTCGATAGGTTGGGAGTCAGCGGAGGGTGTATCGAGGTGGAGGGGAGAATTGAGGCATTCACTCTGGGGGAGTTACTGAATCCAGAGACTGTGGTACTTCATATCGAGAAGGCCAATGCGGCCTTTCACGGACTGTACCAGGTTGTCAATCAGCGATTTCTGGAGGAAGCATGGTTGGAAGTGCGCTACGTGAACCGAGAACAGGACCTAGGTGTACCGGGCTTGCGGCGCGCGAAAGAGTCCTACCGCCCCGAGCATATGGTAGAGAAGTTCGTCGTCACTCTGAAGTGAAAGCCAGGTTGCGCAGCGCGACGGCCGTCCTTATCTGTTTAGTGTGCGCCACAGCGGCGGCTGCCGCGCCTGATGTCACTGTTGTCCCCGAACGACCGCGTGTGGGAGACGTGGTGTTCATGGCTCTCTCGCCGGAGGCCGAGCTGTTGCGTGCGGCCTGTTCGTGGGGCGGCAAGTCTTATCGGTTTCTGGCGAGCGGGAATGTGTATGAACTGGTACTTCCGGTGTCCCTGACGACGCAGCCCGGCGCATACCGGGCCACCCTCTACTGGAAGTACATTGATGGCCGGATGGGTAAGAGGATGGTGCCGATTCAGGTGGAGCCGCGGGAGTTCGGGGTGCAGCATCTGCGGCTTTCGCGACGCCAGGAGGCATGTTACTCTGCGCCAGAGACAAAGCGGGAGAAGAGGCTGATCGGCGCCGCGCTGGACCGAGTGACGTCCGACAGGTGGTGGATGGGGAGCTTCGTGATGCCAGTGGAGGGGCGCGTCAGCACGGGATTTGGGATGCAGCGATACATCAATGGGCGTCTGGCATATCGTCACCGCGGGATAGACATTGCGGCGCCAGAGGGCACGCCCGTGCAGGTTGCGGCGGATGGCGTAGTGTCCCTCGCGGACGACTCGTTCGTGCTTCATGGGCAGACAGTGCTGGTGGACCACGGCCACGGCGTCTCGACACTGTACATCCACCTATCGGAGATCGCCGTCACGGAAGGGCAAACAGTGACGCGGGGAGAGATGCTCGGCCGTGTAGGGGCGACAGGGGTAGCGACAGGGCCACACCTGCACTTCGGGGTATATGCCTATCACAGGCCCGTAGATCCGCTCTTTTGGATGAGCTTGCCGGAGCGCTGACAGGCAGTAAAGCGAGTCGGGCGGGGACACGTTCTGCCCTCGCCCGACTCCACTGACGTCCCACAGAGGATACCGCGGCGTCCTCCGTGGAAGATCTTCCCTTCTCCTCTTCTTGGCCTTCTTCTTGGTCGCCTTCTTCTTAGCCTTCTTCTTAGCCTTCTTCTTAGCGACCTTCTTCTTGGCGACCTTCTTCTTAGCCTTCTTCTTAGCCGCCTTTCGCTTTACTGGCAACTCTCGTACCCCCCTTTCTGCGCGCCGCGGATGCCGTGAAGTTGGCATCGCCTTTACCCGAGGTCGGGCCCGCTTGGCGCGGCACGTTGATAAGTGGCCGAACCGCCTCTTGGCCACGGTCGCGCGCGTCCGCGCGACAAGTCTACAGGAATATGCCATACTACGCGCAGTTTTTCGAACAAACAAATTGCGAAAGTTTATTGATCGACTACGCGCGCACTCGGCATGAGAACAACAATCACCGCGTTGGTGCAATAGTCGTGGCTCTGCCTTCATCGGTAGAGTTGATGCTATTGACGGGCCTACGACTTGGATCCACTCGACACAGCCAACCCGAGAGGAAGGTTTTGCATAACGCGTATCAGGCAATAGGATACAGGCCGGCAGGCATGCTGGCTTAGCAGCGACATGCATCGCGGGGTCGCCGCAGTTCGCGCCTGCTTCGGTCCACCAAGGTTAATGGGTCGAGCGTCGGAGGATCATGGCACACGCCTTGATTGGTGGCGCAGACGGACCCCGAGTCGCCTGTCGGTAAGGTTCGTCGTTACGATGGCGCGCCTCCCGACCGGAAGCGCCAGTTGGCGCTCTGACGCCCGACGTTGGGCTCTGCCGGGGATAGGGAACGGGAGCGGCAGCCGATCTCGGAGCAACAGGGGGAAAGAATCCGCCTGCGGCGAACGAGGGCGAGAAACCGTTCCGTAAGGAGGCTCCACGCTATGAGTTCGGTCGAGGGCAATGCGGACCCGTTTGCGGTGCGACGGCTGTACAAGTACTTGCGCGTGGTGGATGTGTGTGATGCGTTGGACGGGATCGGGTACTTCGACTTAACGCTGATGTCTCCCGAGATTCGGCCCGTGTGGGTCGCGATGAAGTTCTGGGGGGTGGCGCTGACAATGCGGTGCGTGCCCGCCAATCGCCCGATGTGGAAGCTGGACACGACCGACGAAATAGTCCGCGCCCACGAGATATGGTTTAAGGAGGTGGGGAGTATTGGCATCCACGATTTGCTGCGACCGGGGCATGTGATCGTCACCGATACGGGTGGCGCGAAAGAGGTAGGCTTCTGGGGCTCGGCCAATAGCATGTCGGCGACGGCCGCGGGGGCGGTGGGCATTGTGACGGACGGGTACGTGCGAGACACAGCAGAGCTTGCCTTACAGAAGACTCCCGTTTGTGCCCGCGCGCGAGGCCGGACGATCATACCGGGACGCATTGAGGTGGCGGAAGTGCAAGCCAGAATCGGGTGCGGAGGTGTGCAGGTGCGTCCGGGCGATATAGTGGGGTGCGATGACGACGGTGTGCTGGTGGTTCCGATCGAGGTCGCCGAGGAAGTGGCCGTACATGCGCGCGCTGTGCTGCTGAGCGACATGCGGGGCCGACGCGAGACCTACGAACGGACGGGGCTAACGCCTGACGCGACAGTGGATCACGAAACGGTGGAGGAGTACTACCGGCAGTTCGATTGACGCAGGGGCGGAGCCGCCCGTCGACTGTGCGTGGCCCGAGGCAACGCCGCCGAAGCTTAGGTACGCCGCTGAGTTGAGCGCGGGGTAATGATGACCGAGCGGTGGGGGTCTTCGCCTTCGCTGCGGGTGGAGACCCCGGGATCGTCGGCGAGTGCGAGGTGAACGATTCGCCGCTCCCGCGGAGTAAGAGAATCGAGGGTGACTTGTCGGCCGGTGCGCTTGGCGCGCTCAGCGGCGCTGCGCGCCGTGCCACTGAGAATGCGTTCACGACGGGCTCGATACCCCTCTGCGTCAAGGACGATACGCTTGCGCTTGTCAGGCGGCTGGCCGCGATTGGCCATCATTGCCACCAGCAGCTGGAGTGCAGCGAGTGTCTGGCCCTGCTTGCCGATGAGCAACCCTAGATCTCTGCTACCGTGTAGCTCGAGGTGGACGCCTTCGGACTCGTCAGCAGTGATCTCGGCCTCGGCATCAATTCCCATCAACTCTACTATCCGAGTTAGGATGTCGAGGGCACGCTGAGCGAGGCCAGGCCTGACGGATACCCGGACTTTGGCCTCGGAGTAGCCGAGGATGCCGAGGATACCGCGGCTCTCTTCGGCCAAGACTTCCACATCTACTTCGTCACGGGACACTCCCAAGGCCTTGAGGGCCGCCTGAACGGCCTCGTCAACGGTCCGGCCCGACTGTTCGACAGATTGCATGAAACCTGCCTCCAAGCACCCCAATACTCGAGGCGAGAGTCAAACCAGCTCATCGCCGCTTTTTCTTCTTCTTCCGGGGCCGAGTTCCCTGCGAGAGCTTGTCCAGGGCCTCCGGTGGAGGGGCCGGGAGGGGCTCCGAGGGGGAGGGAGGAACACCGGCGGTCGCCGCTGCGAGGCGCTGAGGCCGCATGATGAGGTACTGATGTCCAGTCATGAGGATGTTCTGGAGCAACCAGTAGAGGATGAAAGCGGCGGGAAGGCCCTTGAGGATGAAAACGAGCAGCACGGGCATCATGAAGGTCATGAGCTTCTGCTGTTGCTGTTGTTCTGGAGTGGCAGCCGGGGTTGCGATGAGCTTCTGGGAGAAGTACATGCTGAGCCCGTAGATCAAGAGGAAAGGTCCGGGCCACAGCATGTTGCCGATGCTAATGACGTCGGGATTGGCGAGGCTGTCAAGGTAGAGGAAGCTGACACCCTCGAAACGGAAGACGAAGTGGCGAATGCCGTAGTAGACCCAGATGAGAATGGGCATCTGGATGAGCATGGGGAGGCAGCTCGAGGCGGGGTTGACCTTGTGGGCCTTGAAGAGCTCCATCTGGGCCCGGGCGAGTTGCTGCTTGGCGTTCTTGTACTTCTCCTGAAGCTTCTTGATTTCCGGCTGGAGGGCCTGCATGGCGTGCATGCTGCGGAACTGCGCGGCGGAAAGAGGGATTGTGATGAGTTTGGCGAGGACGGCGATGAGTGCGATGGCGAGTAGGTAGCTGTGATTCTTGTCCTCTCCGCCGCAGAAGCGCACGAGATAATCGAAGATTCGGTAGGAGAGCCTTTCCTTGTAATACTGGTCGAGCTCTCTGTATGCGTAGTGGCGGACGTCCACGGAGAGCCACTCGACGCTCTGGGCAGGGCCGACCGCGGGCCTCCGGACGAGGACGAGAGGGCCGCGCTTTCCCCCGCTTTCGGGGTCAATCTGGATCGGATAGTTGGCGGCGCGTTCGAGTGCGCGGATGGCCTCCTTCTCCCAGCTTTCCCGGCTCTTGCCCGTGGTTTGCTGGGCGAGGTGTTCGGCTACCTGGGCGATTCGGATGTAGGCGACGGAGCCATACTGACTGGAGGCGGCCTCCTGATACCAATCGATGGCCTCGTTGAGGTGGTCGAGGCGCTCTCGGCAGTAGCCGATGAGGAGGCGCATACGCGCGGCCTTGGCTTGGAACTGTCGGTCCTTGCTGTCCGCGATCGGCGCAAGGCTCGTCTCAAGAGATGCCAAGTAGGCCTGGATGTCGTCTTCGGTTGCTAACCGGTCGATCTCGGGGAGCTGCTCATAGCGCAATTCCCGCAGGCGGTCTTGTGAGAGAGGAACGCCCTGCGCGCCGAAGCAACCAGCGAGAAGAGGCAGGAGGAGGATTGGGAGCAGGAACCAGAGCCTCTTCATCGCGACTTCTCGGCGGTTTGCTGCTCGGCCCAGAAGCCGGGATCGTAGCCGCCAGGTGAGAAGGGATTGCAGCGCAGTAGGCGCCAGGCGGTGAGGAATAGTCCGCGCAGCAGGCCGCAGGTGGCTATCGCGCGCGCCGCATATTCGGAGCAGGATGGATAGTAGCGGCAGGTAGGAGGTTTCATGGCACTGAGGTACCGCTGATATACGCGGACCAGCGCAATGGCGCCCCGGGCGACAAGCTTCGATACTGCAGCAGTTCCGACGGCAGGCCTCATACGCGAACGACCGCCTTCTCTGCGGGGATGTCAGCCTGGCGCAGCAGCTCAGTTACGGCCTGGAGGCGAGCCGGCGGAGGAAGGGTCAGCACGTGAGGTCGAGCCACCAGGAGGAGGTCCCAAGGCGCCTGAGTGTTCGCGAGGGCGAGGCGACAGGCTTCACGGAGAATGCGTCGCGCGCGGTTCCGCACAACAGCGCTCCGGAAGCGCCGTCCTGCGACGACGGCGAGCCTCGGTGCAGACGCCAGCCCCTCTTGGGGGTGACGCCGGCGCGCGTGAAGAATGGCCGACGGGGAGTAGAACCGCCGGCCTTCCTGGAAGGTCCTCTCGATGTCACGCTTCCGGCGCAGGCGCAGCATGCAGGACAACCTATCTGGAGAGTCCAACGACGAGGCGGGCGCGGCCTTTGGTGCGTCGGCGCCGCAGGATGTTGCGTCCGGCCGCGGTGCGCATGCGCCGGCGGAAGCCATGCGTCCGCATACGCTTTCGCCGCTTCGGCTGATAGGTTCGCTTCACAGCATCCTCCAAGGAATCGCTTCCAAGTAAATGTGGCCCGGCCGCAGTCGGCCGGGGCCACAGAAGCGAGAGGATTATAGCATACGGGCAAACTGGGGGCAAGAGCGCAGCCGCCTGAGGGAGTGAAGTGAAATCCTATCTGAGATTACGCACTACTCCTGACACTATCGCCGGGCGGCTCTGTAACCTCTGAGGTTGTTCGGACGTCTAATAGCAGGGAGGGCCAAACTGATCCGTGAAGGCGCCGCGGAGACAGTCACGTTGAGGGGAGGCGACACGGCCATCCAAGCGCAGGAGGCCGCCGACTCGGCAGTGGTGGCGCGCGCCCGGCGAGGCGACAGGGCCGCCTTCGATCAACTCTATGTGAAGCATCGCGACAGAGTGTATACCCTCTGCCTGAACCTATGTGGAGACCGAGACCGGGCCGAAGACCTGCTACAGGAGACGTTTGTGCGAGCATATCGGGCACTGCCCGGTTTCCGAGGGAGATCGCGGTTCACGACGTGGCTGCATCGCATCGCCGTGAACCTCTGCCATGAAACCGCGCGCCGGAGTCGTCGTCGTGCCGATCCGCCGACAGTCGCTGCCGACGCGAACACGGAGGTGGTAGACAACGTGCGCGCCGCGCTGATGCGCCTGCGCCCACAGCACCGGGTAGTGCTTGTCCTACGCTACCATCAGTCGCTCTCATATCGGGAGATCGCGGAGGTGCTGAACTGGTCGTTGGCGCGCGTGAAGGTCACTCTTCACCGCGCCAAGCGCGCTTTCAAAGACGCGTACCTCAAGTTGGATGATTGCGAACCATGAACTGCCGACGCGTAAGGGAGAAGCTTACGGAGTACCTCGCCGGCGAACTTGTCCCCGGCGAGCGGGCCGCGATAGCGGCCCACCTCGACGGCTGCGAGCGCTGTCGTGCAGAACTGGCTGCCCTGCGCCGCGCCGAAGATGCGCTGGAGACGCTTGCCGTCGTCGAGCACCCGCCCGACCTTGTACGCGATCTCGACCAGCGTCTGGCGGCAGGCGCCACACCTCGGTTGCGACTTGCCTGGATCGGCGCGCCTTTGGTCGCCACAGCTGCTGTTGCTGCATGCCTGCTCTGGCTCAGCCATCCTGCACCCTCGCCGCAGACAGCCCCAGTCGAGAGCCGTCCCATTCCCCCGAGAGGCACGGTCGAGCGGCCGGAGGTGGCGGCGCCACCACGCATAAAGGAAGATGCCGAATTCGTGGCATCTCAGCAGCCCCGTCAAGCCGCGCCACAGGTTGCTCAGAATATGCACGGTCTCTCCGAGCAAACCTCGGTCGTCGAAGCGGCGGGGCCGCCGCCTACAGATGAGACGGTGCCTTTCATGGCCCACCGTGTGCCGGCCGAGATGCCGCGGTTCGGCGTCATTCTCCTCCTCGGGGAGCCGCAGCCCATCCTGCCCTCATTCAGCTGCTACCTCGAGGTATCCTTCCCGGATGGTGCGAAGTCCATACTCGACCAATCCGTGGAGCGCGACGCGGCCGGCGAGCCGCGCGTGGTCCAGATTTCATACGCACAAATCGCGCCCGAAAGAGGGGCGCCGAACCAGGGAGGTTGAGAAATGAGAGGACGATTGCGCTTCGCGTGCCTCGCCGTAGCGGTCCTCATCGTCCTGCCCACCGCCGCGGCAGTGGCCGGCGGCGGAGGGGGAGGCGGCGGACGCCGCGGCACGGCCGACGCCGGTGCTGGCCAAAAGGTGTCCTTGGATGTGAAAGACACTGCCATTGAAGACGCCTTAAGGTTGCTGTTCAGGGATACGGACCAATCCATAGTCCTGCATCCGGCTATCAGCCGACTGCCTTACAAGATGACCATTAGCCTGAAGGACGTGCCCCTCGAGTTCGCCGTCCGGGCGTTCTGCAGGATGTACGATCTGGAGTATGAGACAGATGAGGGACTGTGGGTGGTCTTCCCCCGCGAGGATGTGGTCAGTATCGCCGGCCGCGGAGTACCTATCATCGGGGCCGTGCGCGCCGAGGGGGCAGCCCAGCGGGCGGCGGACCGGGCACAGAGGGAATTGCTCAGCGCGCTCGCGGCAGGTCAGTCTCCCACTTACACAACCCGTGGTATCACCGTCTCGACCTCCGAGCATCCCGGCCTACCCGACAGCATCGGAGACATCTTGGTTGATCTCGACGTGAAGGATACCACCATCGCTGAGGTTGGGGCGAAGCTGTCACAAGCCGCAGGCGAAGCGGTGAACATCACTGTTCACGACTCCGTGCCTAAGGAATTGAAGGTGACCGCCAAAGTGTACCGGATGCCCCTTCGCGACCTGCTGTCTCTCCTCGCCGACCAGTCGAACCTAACTTACACCGTTGGGGAGACAAAAGAGGGCAAGGCCGAAATCCACATCGTCCCCAGGCCCGAACTGCGCGTCTCCGGCCCAGGAGTTGGCTTGGAAGCTGTTAAGGCTTGGATGGCAGCACAGGGGGCGCGTGCGTCTGCCGCGGAGGCGCTCCGCGCGTGGGAACAAGAGACGGGGGAGAGCAGGAGGAGCTTGGGCTTCAGGCTGTGTCCGCAGTGCGGTGATCAGGCGATGATGCTTCACTGGAAGTTCTGCCCGCACTGCGGCACGAAGCTGCCCGCGGAGGAAGAGCAGGCGGAGAGCGAGGAATAACCCGGGGATCGTTTCCGTCGTCTCATCGAAAGAGCGGCCCCGGCGTTGCGGGGCCGCTCTTGCTAGCTCCGCCTAGGTCAGCTTGCCCACGACGCCCGCCACCCGAGCGAAGTGGCGGTTGAGAGAACGATAAAGGCCGCGGTACGTCGGATAGTACTTGTTGTAGATGGCCGAGGCTTTCCGATTGGGCTTCACGGGCTCCTCAGTGCGTACGGTGGCCGCGCAGGCGGCGGGGACGTCCGGCCACACTCCCCCCGCCACCCCGCCGAGGAGAGCGGCGCCGAAGGCGGCCCCCTCATCTATCTCCATGGCGACGAGCGGGGTCCTGAAGACATCGCTCTGCATCTGGCGCCAGAACTTGCTCCGCGAGCCGCCGCCGGTGTTGCGCACCTCCTCAATGGGCAGGTCCATCTCCCGCAGAATCTCCAGCGAGTCGCGCAGCCCGTAGCACACGCCCTCCATGATCGCCCGCGCCATGTGCGCCTTGGTGTGCCTTAGGCCGATCCCCATGAACACTCCGCGCGCGTTCGGGTCTGCGTGCGGGGTCCGCTCGCCGGTCAGGTATGGCAGGAAGATGAGCCCCTCCGACCCAATCGAAGCGGCAGCGGCTTTGGCGGTGATGATCTCATAGGGGTCCGCGCCGCGCCGTTCGGCCTCCGCTTTCTCCTCTGCACACAGCTCATCCCTGAACCAGCGCAGCGACCCCCCGGCCATGAGCATGACGCCCATGGCGTGCCACTGCCCCGGCACCGCATGGCAGAAGGTGTGGACGCGCAGCTTCGGGTCCATCTTCGGCTCAAGCATCGGCGCGAAGACCGTACCGGAGGTGCCCACCGACACTTGCACGGTTCCCTCTTCGATGACGCCATTGCCGACGGCACTGCAGGCGTTGTCCCCGCCACCGCCGGCGATGGGCATTCCGACGCGCAGTCCGGTTTCGCGCGCGGCCGTCTCGCAGATGGCGGCCGAGGCCTCCGGCGACTCGTATACTTCGGGGAGCATGTCCATCGTCAGACCCAGCCCCCTGACCATCACCTCCGACCACTGACGCTTTCCCACGTTTAGCAGCGACGTCCCCGCGGCATCCGAGACCTCGGTCGCGAACTCTCCGGTCAGCCGGTACCGCACATAGTCCTTCGGCAGCAGGATCATGCGGAGCCGCTCGTAGACCTCCGGCTCGTTATCGCTCAGCCACACGATCTTCGGAGCCTGGAAACCGGTCAGCACAGGATTCAACGTCTCCTCGACGACCTTGTCGAAGCCGACCGTCTGATGTATCGAATCACACTGCGCGGCTGTTCGCTGGTCGCACCAGAGCAGAGCCTCTCGCAGGACTTTCCCGTCCTTGTCCAGGAAGACCGAGCCGTGCTGCTGCCCCGAGAGGCCGAGGCCATGCACCTCTTCCGGACTTGCCCCCGCGGCAGCAAGCACGTCCCGAATCGCCGCTACCGTTGCCCGCCACCAGTCATGCGGGTCCTGCTCCGCCCAGCCGGGCCGCGGGGTATGCAGAGGGTACTCATGCGTCGCGCGCGCCGCTACGCGGCCCGAAGGGTCCACAAGGACCGCCTTTGTGCCCGTGGTGCCCACATCTACCCCGATCAGAAGCTCAGCCATCAACACCTCCCGAGTACTCTTGGTCTTGCGTGCGAGCTAATGCGTCTCGGCGGGCTCGCCCAGCCGGCCCCGCTCGACGACCTTGCCATAGACGCGAACGACTACCTTCTTGGTATGCGGCAGATCGGTATGCAGAGTGATCTTTGCATTGACCCGTCCGGGTTCCTCCACGGGGCCGAACTGCACATTCAAACGATAGCGGCCCTGCTGTCCTGCGAGCTTGACCGGGTCGCCGACTCGCAACGCCGGGTGGCTTGCATAGATTTCGAGAATCCTGAAGCTCGGGACCTCGGGTGAGTAGAGAGCGATTGATCTCTCTATCGCCTCTCCCACTTCCAGCTTCCCGATGTAGATTCCATGAGGCACGGCTTCCACCTCGACCTTCACTTCTCCCGTCACCCTGAGGTCCACGCGGGGCCGGAGGGGGTCGTTGGTTCCTACGTAGACATGCTTGACGACGCGCCCGCGCATGGTGCCGGATCGGAAAGTGAGCTTTATCTCGCCCTTCTGGCCCGGTGCAATCTCACGTTCTGCAAGCAGTGCGGCAGTGCACCCGCACGTGCTTCGGACCTTCCCGATCTCAAGCACGGCATCTCCTGTGTTGTGAAACACGAATGCGTGCGAGACTTCCGCGCTCTGATAGATCGTGCCGAAGTCCCAGGTGTCCTCCTCGAACTGGATACGCGGCCTCGGCGCCTTCTGCTCCTCTGCGAACTCTCCTGACGACCCATGATTCACGGGCACGGCGACCAGTGCCGCCGGGCCCAGTCCCAGTTCGGCCCAAGGCGACGACCGCGGCGCCGCCCCGCCCGACAGGATCTCCCGCGACAGCACGGAGGCTGGGGCGACATGCCCTGCGCTGTCATGGGCCCACAGAAAGACCAGGATAAGGGTGAGAACGCTGCCAGCGATGCCCCGCCTGAGAATCAGTCCAGTCATGTCCGTCCTTGACCTCCCAGCACTATCTATCCCCAGGCGACTGCGGCTCCTCGCCTCGGGGGCACGGAGAAGGATCGGCAAAGTGATCAAAGCTCGATGGAAAGGCCCGGGCCTTCCCGCAGAGATCAACCAGAACTGCTCCCTCTCCGGGGGCAGTCTCGCCTATTGCGGTCACCGCGGTCCTGGTGCGGGCGGCCACGGCTGCGATCTCCTCCACTGCCTCCTGCGGACACGTAAACAGCAGCTCGTAGTCCTCTCCTCCGGAGGTGGCCAGGGAGATGGCGTCGAGGCCGAGCTTGGCGGCCACGGCGACGCACGCCGGGTCAACGGGTATCTTGTCCACGTAGATGCGTGCACGCACTCCACTTGCAGCGCAGAGCCGCGGCAGATCCTCGCCCAGCCCATCGCTGATATCCATCATGGCGGTAGCGCGCCGTGTTGCGGCAATTGCCTGGCCCTCAAGGAGCCGCGGCCGCGGCTCGTGGTGTGCCTTCAAGGCCAGCGCCAGCTCGGACATCGTGTCGTCGGCAAGGCTCTGCTGCCGCGCGGCCAGTCCGGCGGCTGAAGCCCCGAGCGATCCGGTGACGCAGACAGCATCCCCCGGCTGTGCGCCCCCCCGCAGCAACATCGCTTCCCTCTCGACCCATCCGGTCAGAGCGACATCAATCACTATCGGCCCGGGCGAGCCGACCAAGTCGCCGCCCACGAGCGTGGCCCCATGCTCGGAGGCCGCCGCAACCAGCCCCTGTGCAATGCGTTCGGCGACTTGCCCGGGAAGATCGCCAGGCGCGGCGAGGGAGGCAACCGCAAACGCGGGCGCGCCGCCCATGGCCGCGATGTCGCTGAGATTCTGTACCATCGCCTTCCAGCCGATCTGCTCCGGCCGGGCCCACTCGCGCCGAAAGTGAACATCCTCTACCATCATGTCGCAGGTGAGCAGCAGGGAGCGGTCTTCCGCCACAGTGACGACGGCGGTATCGTCTCCAGACCCGATCACCACGCCGCTCCCTGGTCCGGCGGAGGCCAGCTCGCGGAAGCGCGCGACCATCCGGTTCTCACCCAACTGTCTGATTGCCGGACTCTCGCCAGGCCTCATGTGCGGCTCGCGGCGGGTCGGCCCAAGAGAGAGAAGACGCAGTATTCGCTGCACATAGAACAGGCCCGGCCGCCTTCCCCAGCAGGCCGGTGGCGGGAGCGCGCGGCTTCAGGATCCATGGCCAGGCGGAACTGCTGCTCCCAGTCGAGGCTTCTCCGGGCAGTCGCCATCTCGTCGTCCCAATCCCGTGCCCGCTTCCCGAGACGAACGACGTCCGCCGCGTGCGCGGCTATGCGGGCGGCGATCACTCCCTCGCGCACGTCTCCGATGTCTGGCAGGCCCAGGTGCTCAGCCGGAGTCACATAGCAGAGGAAGTCAGCGCCGGCCATTCCGGCGACGGCGCCTCCGATAGCCCCGCTGATGTGGTCATAGCCGGGCGCAATATCGGTGACAATCGGCCCCAGCACGTAGAATGGCGCGCCATGACAGAGCCGCTTCTCGAGAACGACGTTTGGGACCACTTGGTCGAGGGGAAGATGTCCCGGCCCTTCGACCATTGCCTGGACACCGGCCTCGCGCGCACGGAGTACCAACTCTCCCAGCACCCCGGTCTCTGCAATCTGCGCTCGGTCAGACCCGTCGGCGAGGCAACCCGGTCTCAGCCCGTCTCCGAGGCTCAAGGTTACGTCCCATTCCCGGCAGATATCCAACAGATCATCGAAACGCTGGTAGAGAGGATTCTCCCGGTCGTTCGCGCGCATCCAGCAGATCGTGAAGGCGCCTCCTCGGCTCACGACACCGGTCAGCCTCTCGTCCGACATCGCCAGGTTGGCGGTGGCTCTGGTGACGCCGCAGTGCACAGTTATGAAATCGACTCCGTCGGCAGCGTGCTTTCGTATGACCTCGAATAGCGCTTCCTCGGACATTGCAGCTATGCTGCCGTCCCGCGCTACGGCTTCTACCGCAGCCTGGTAGATGGGCACCGTGCCCACCGGCGCCGGGCACGCGGCAAGCACTTGCCGCCGAATCTCATCCAGATCGCCCGCCGTACTGAGGTCCATGACGGTGTCTGCCCCAGCATCAACCGCCGAGCGCACCCTTGCGACCGCCTGCTCTGGGTCGGGGGCCGCCCCGGAGACTCCTATGTTGGCGTTCACCTTGATCCGCAGCCCACTGCCGATGGCAGTAGGCCGCAGGGAGCGGTGATTACCATTGGCCGGGAGCACGACCGTCCCGGCGGCCAGCCCGTCACGTATGAGCTCCGGCTTGACTCTGTCGAGTTCGGCCGCGCTCTCCATCTGGGGCGATAGCTTTCCACTCCGCGCTGTCTCAAGCTGTGTCATCCGACTGCTCCTGTCCCCCTGCCCAGCGCCGTGCTTCGGCGATCAAGCGCCGGAACTCGGAGGCAGCGACAACCATATCCTCGGCCTCCGCAACTGCTGAGATGACGGCCACTCCATCGGCGCCCGCTCGGATGACGCTGACTACGTTGTCGAGGCTGATGCCCCCGATGGCAATGACGGGAAGCCGCGTCGCGCGCTTGATCTCTATGATCGGCGCAATCCCAATAGGTTCTCCCGCGTCGGCCTTTGAAGTCGTGGCGAACACCGAACCGACGCTCACGTAGCTGGCGCCTTGCTCCTCTGCCTCGCGCGCCTGCGAGGGGTCGGCAACAGAGGCCCCGATGACGGCCTCACCTCCTAGTATCCGGCGTGCGGCCTCAATCGGAACGTCTTCCTGCCCAAGATGCACTCCGTCGGCTCCTGTGGCAAGGGCTATGTCCGGACGGTCGTTCACAATTAGGGCGGCCCTGCTCTCGTGAGCGAGCCGCTTCATCTCGCGCGCGACCTCGTACAGCTCGCGATCCAGCAGACTCTTGTCCCGGAACTGAATCATGCGGACTCCCCCCTGGAGGGCTGCACGGGCCACTTCCAGGTGGCCGCGGCTCAAGCGCTCGACTCGCCGAGTGATAGCGCAGAGGCTGAAGTCCAGCATGTTCGCCCGGACTATCGGGCAGTGGTCCCTTCCACGCGCCTCTTCAACTCCAGATAGACAGCATGAGAGATCACCAAATGTGCGTCCTCGATTTGCTGCATGCTCTGAGCGGGCACGACTATGCACACGTCGGCTAGCCGCTGCATTGCCCCCCCGTCGCCTCCCGTAAGTCCGACTACTCCAGCACCGGCCTCCCGCGCCACCTCCATGGCGCGCAGCACGTTTGCCGATTGCCCGCTGCCACTCATCGCGAGCAGCACATCTCCCGCACGCACCAGGTTCTTCAACGGCTCGGAGAATACATGCTCGTAGCCCACGTCATTGGCATAAGCAGTGAGCACAGGCACACTGTCCACCAGTGAGATAATACGGAACCGGCGGTACCCGGCCGGTACGTCAATCCCCTTCGCCAGGTCCTCTGCGAAATGGGAGGCGGTCGCGCTGCTGCCCCCGTTGCCGCAGGCGAAGATCTGTGCGTCAGCACGATAGGCCTGCCAGAGCCGTTCTATGGCGTCCTCAATCGCCCCACGCGGGACCTGACGGATCAATCCCGCAACCTGCTCTAGATAGTCATCCATGGCAAGAGGTTTCCTCTGCGCCGAGCCACACAAGGTCTGTCTGAGAGGCACGAGACGACTGCATTCCTCTCGGCTCGCACCGGACTAGCCTCGCCGCCAACCCACCGACCCAGTATAGCCAGCGGCATTTCCGGCTGTCAAGCATCGCTCCGTCCTGGGCAGGAATTCCCCACCACGAGGCCTGTCAGCCCCTGTCGCGTGCTATTCGCGATCTGCTGGGGCTGCTTTGGCTCGCCCGGGTAAGCCTTGTGGAAATGAGAGCTCTGTGCTATACTTCTATTCTGGACAATAAGGCGAGGGTGACAGGGGCCGCTGGCGGCGAGACTGGCCGACGATCTCCGTGTAGCTCTGGTTCGAATGCGGCGCACAGAACGAGCAGTTCGAACCTCTGCCTCATTCATCCATCATCCTCGAGGCGAGCTAGCGCAAAGCCAGTAGGGGGATGTGGGCCACTATGAACAAGCCGCCTGCTCCGTCGACCCTGATATACGATCACTCGTCAGACCCGGAGGACCAGCTCTGGGACAGGCTGCACGAGCGGTCGCAACTGGCTCCGGAATTAAGGGTCATCGTTCACCTGAAGTCCGGGACCACTCTGATCGGCCGGCTGCGCTACTACGACAATTTCCACCTGACCGTAGCCACCGAGGGACAACTGCGCGACGTTCTCTACAGCGACGTAGCCCACATCCTCCAGGCTTCCGAGCCGAGCTAACCGGCTCAGCTACTCGGTTTGCGGCCTCATCTGGGGGAATAGAATCACATCCCGTATCGAGGGCGCGCCGGTAAGCGCCATCACCAGTCTCTCAACTCCCAGTCCCAGCCCGCCAGTGGGCGGCATCCCGTACTCGAGTGCGAGCACATAGTCGTCATCCATCGGGTGGGCATCTTGGTCTCCGGCTGCGCGCGCTCGTGCCTGCTGCTCGAACCGCCCGCGTTGCTCCTCTGGGTCGTTCAGCTCCGAGAAGGCATTCCCCAGCTCCAGACCGGCCACGAACGGCTCGAACCGTTCGGCGAGCTTCGGGTTGTCCGCTCGCGCCTTGGCCAGAGGCGACACCGCGGTCGGGTAGTCGGTGACAAAGGTAGGCTCAATGAGGGTTGGCTGTACGAAGCGCCCGAAGATGTTGTCGATCATGGTGCTCAGAAGGATCTCTGGGCCGGCTGGGAGCCCCAACTCCGAGCATACCTCCCTCGCGCTATCAGCCGTCTCCAGCCGCTCCGGGGTTACTCCCAGCTTCTCTTCGATCGCCGTATAGAGCGATACGCGCCGCCAGGGCGGCGACAGCTCGATCTCGCATCCGTCGCGGTCAAGCCGCGTGCTTCCCAGGGAATCTGCGGCGGCCCGCGCCACCATGCTTTCGATCAGCTCCATGATGGTTCGGTAATCGGCGTAGGCCTGATAGGCCTCGAGCATGGTGAACTCGGGGTTGTGGCGTGTGGAGATGCCTTCGTTCCGGAAGACCCGTCCGATCTCGTACACCTTCTCCAGCCCCCCCACAATGAGCCGCTTCAAGTAGAGTTCCGGCGCGATTCGGAGATACAGGTCAATGTCCAGTGCATTGTGGTGTGTCACGAAAGGCCGCGCGAGGGCTCCGCCGTGGAGTGGCTGCATCATGGGAGTCTCTACTTCGAGAAAGCTCTGCTCCTCGAGAAACCGGCGAAGCGAGCCGATGACTCTGCTTCTCACGATGAAGATGCGCCGAGAATCGTCGTTCGCAATCAGATCGAGATAGCGCTGGCGGTAGCGGATCTCTACATCCCGCAGGCCGTGCCACTTCTCCGGAGGCGGGCGCAGGGCTTTGGCGAGGAGAGCGAAGTTGGTGACGGCTATGGTAATCTCCTGCGTCCGGGTGCGACAGACTTTCCCCTCCACGCCAACTATGTCGCCGTCATCCAGGTCGCGCAGGTCACCATAGCGCTCCTCGCCGAGTTGATCGACGCGGAAGAGCAACTGGATCGTTCCCGAAAGATCCTGCAGGTCGGCGAAGGCGGCTTTCCCGTGGCGGCGCTGCGCGACTAGACGCCCGGCGACACGAACCTGGTCCCCCTCCAGAGAGTCAAAAGCCTCCCGGATCTCACGGGCGAGATGGGTCCGATCAAAGCGAGTCATCCGGAAAGGATCACGCCCGGCATCTCGCAGCCGGACGAGCTTCGCGCGCCGCTGACGCACTACCTCCCCTTCTTGCCGGAATACACCGCCTTCTCGCCGGTCTCCCTTCACCTCACTCAGTGACCGCGAGGATGACATAGGCACGGAGACCGCCGGGAGCCTGAACTTTGACCGTCTGGCCCGCGGTGTGGCCAATCAGCGCTTCCCCAAGCGGTGACTGGTTGGAGATGCGATGCTCCGCCGGATCGGCCTCCAGCGCCCCCACAATGTGATACTCAAGCTCCTCTTTGGTGGTGGCGTCCCTCAGCCGCACTTGGGACCCCACAGCTACCTTTCCGTCCCTTTCAGGCGCCTCTACAATGACCGCGGTCTGGAGAATGTACTGCAAGGTCTCGATCCGGCCTTCGATCTGAGCCTGCTCGGCCTTCGCATCCTCATACTCGGAGTTCTCGCCGATCTCGCCGAATTGCTTCGCCGCGCGAATGCGGTCGGCGACTTTCTTTCGAGCCACCGACTTCAACTCGTCGAGCTCAGCAGTCAGTTTCTTCAGTCCCTCGGAAGTTAGGACGATCTCTTGCTTCGCCATCTCGGCCACTCCCAATCCGGTCCTCACGGGAGGCCTCAGCCTCCGGTCCTCGGCGATCCCAGAACAGCTCCAAGCCTATTCCGCCCGACCCCACCAATGCGCAGGCACTGACCTTCGCCCGCCTTGAGCGGGAAGCGATCAGTGCCCTCTCCCATAGGCTTGTGTCACTGCTGATAGCATAGCACAGAGGCTCCTCAAAGTCAATCCAGGCAGCGCATCGGGTCTGTTTCCGCCGCTGCAGCCGTGCTATAATGCCCTACAGCAAGACTGAGAGGGACGACTGCGGTGAGTGAAATCAGATGGACGGCTGAGCGCGGAGCGACAATCATTGACGAGATAGAGAGCGTCATTGTCGGCAAGCGCCAGGCGGTTGAGACGGCGGTCATCGGGCTTCTCTGCAGCGGACACATACTGATAGAGGATATCCCGGGGGTCGGAAAGACAATGCTGGCGAAGGCTCTCGCCGGGGCCTTGGGCGCCATCTACCGGAGAATCCAGTTCACCCCCGACCTTCTTCCCGCGGACGTCACCGGCACTTCGATCTTCAATCAGAAGACCGGCGAGTTCGCCTTTCGGCCAGGGCCCGTTTTTGCAAATGTCCTGCTGGCAGATGAGATCAACCGCGCCACTCCGAAAACCCAGTCCAGCCTGCTGGAGTGCATGGAGGAGTTTCAGGTCACGGTGGACGGCACAACGCACGTGCTCGAGAGGCCTTTCTTCGTAATCGCCACCGAGAACCCGATCGAGTATCGAGGCACCTATCCCCTCCCCGAGGCCCAGCTCGACCGCTTCCTCATGCGCGTGAGTATGGGCTATCCGACCGCGGAACAGGAAGTCGTCGTGCTGGACCGCCAGATCAAGGAGCATCCCATTCACTCAGTGAAGACCGTGGTGGAAAAAGAGGACGTGCTGCGCATGCAGCAGCAAATCAAGGATGTCCACATTGATCCTTCCCTGAAGCAGTATCTTGTGGAGCTGGTTTCCGCCACACGCAACCATGCCATGCTGGCGCTCGGCGCGAGCCCCAGGGCCTCGCTGGGCCTCATGCGCACCGGACAGGCCCGAGCCGCGCTCCATGAACGAGAGTTCGTTCTGCCCGACGACATCAAGGCCTTGGCGCCGGCGGTCCTCTGCCACCGTCTCATCCTCAAGCCAGAGGCGCGCGTAGGCCGGGCCGACGCGGCTCAGCTCGTGGCAGAGATAGTCGACACGGTACCTGTCCCTGTAGTGCACTGAACGGATGCACGGACCGGACTCCTGGCGTCAAGAGTCCGGATTGAGAGCCAGAACCGCATGCCCGATTCTCCGTTGACCCGCATCGCCGCCATGCTGCCCGGCTTCCTGCTCGCCATCGTGCTGCACGAAGTAGCGCACGGATACGTGGCTTACCGTCTGGGCGACGACACGGCGAAGAGAGCTGGGCGCCTGACGCTGTCTCCCATTGCTCATCTCGACCCGTTCGGCACGATCTTCTTCATCGTCTCCAGTCTAGCGGGGCTTGGTTTCGGATGGGCGAAGCCCGTGCCAGTTGTGATCGAGCGCCTGAGGAACCCGCGGCGCGATGAGATACTTGTCACGCTCGCCGGCCCGGCCGCCAACCTGCTTCAGGCCTTTGCCTGGGCCTTCGTGCTCCGCCTCGTGTTGCACTTGGGGCACGTTGCTCTGGTAATCATCTGCGTCTGGGGGGTCGCAATCAACGTGCTGCTGATGATCTTCAACCTTCTGCCGATTCCCCCTCTCGACGGCTCCCATGTTGCGTTCCGTCTGCTCGGCTACGACAACCCCCACCTGGCCGATCGGCTGGCACCACTCGGGTTCGTAGCACTCATCTTGCTCATATACACCGGTCTCTTCGACATCCTGACGCGTGTTCTGGTCAGCCCGATTGTGGGACGCCTCCTTCCGCCCGGCCTCTACTTCTGACCCGCTCGGCTACCCGCTGAGCGCCTGCGCCGACTGGGTGATGTTTCAGGCCCCGCGCGCCTGACGCCGCATCGCCGCCAGCAGCTGCTCGTGCCGAGCGCAGTACTCGCGCGGACCCTCCAGTTGAGCCCGGATCAGCTGACGCTGCCAGTGAGCGTTGAAGAGCCGGCAGTCCGGGGCCGTGCAGAAGGCCTCTCCTGTGACCTGATACACCACCGCCTGCATCGCGTACCCCTTGGCCACCTGTGTGAGCCGCGGGTCGTCGTGGTCCAAGAATTGGTCCCCGAACTGCTGCTTGAGCAGTGCATGAGTCAACTCCGGCCGCGCGGCCAATCCCATTTGCTGCCGCGCGAGGTAGAACTCCCGCGGCTTGGCCGGCGCCTCGACAAGGCCCGTTGTAGAGATGATAGCCGGAATGCCGAGGACGATCGCTCGCAGATGGTACCGCTTATCGTCCTCGTCCCACGTGCCAATCGTTCGGTTCGTGAACACTACGTGGACGCGGTCCAGCCCGCCCCTATCCGGCGGCAACAGCCCTCGGAGCAATCTCTGAAAGCCGAATCCGTCGTAAAGGATCCCGAATGGTCCCCGGTCCCGGTTAGTCAGACGGCGGCGCTCGAACTCGACCTCGGCGTAAGCCGGATCGTACTCGCCGGGGGGCGCATCCACGTCGTGCACCTTTAGACGTGCAATCTGCTCCCCCAGCACGCTCTGTTTCTCGGGTGTGGAGTACTCGAGCGAGAAGGGGCCGTACCTGCTGACGGCACGGCAGCCGGTGCGCGCCTGGAGGTATTCCGCAACCTCTTCCGTGTCCAGGGTGCGTGTGCTCTGCTCGTCGTACAGACGGATATCGTTCAACGTCTGCATTTGGCCCTTGCCTTCGCCGGATTCGCCATGTTACCTGGCAGTCTCCGGAGCGTGGGCGCCCGCGGAGACATGGCCTGCAAGGGCGGACCTTCACCATGGCGAACCAACCGGCTGGGGAGGCGGTGAGAGGGAGATGCGATTCGCATTCTGCAATGAGGGATTCGGCGACCGGCCCTGGTCGGCTGTCTGTTCCGCCATCGCGAAAGCGGGCTACGACGGTGTGGAGATCGCTCCCTTCACGCTGGCCGAGACGGTTCGGGACATCCCAGCGCGGGAGCGGGCCGACATCCGGGCCGCGGCGCACGACGCGGGCCTGGAGATAGTGGGCCTTCACTGGCTGCTCGTGAAGCCCGAAGGTCTGCATGTCAGCCACCCGGACTCCAAAGTTCGCGCCCGCACCCGCGACTACTTGTGCCATCTTGCCGACTTCTGTGCGGACCTCGGCGGGGAGATAATGGTCTTCGGATCCCCGCGCCAGCGGGGCCGGGTGGATGATGCATCGTCGGACGACACCTGGCGCTGGGCTGCGGAGACCTTCTGCGGTGCGCTGCCCACGGCCGCGGAGCGCGGCGTCACCCTGTGCATCGAGGCGCTCGGCACCGACGAAACCGATTTCGTCACCACCGCAGCCGACGCGCGCCGACTGGTGGATGAGATCGGGCACCCTAGCTTCCGCCTGATATTGGATGTCAAGGCGATGTCCTCGGAAGACGTTCCGATCCCCGACATCATCCGGCAACAGCGAGACGTCCTCGCTCACGTGCACGCTAATGACCGTAACGGGCAGGGGCCGGGCTTCGGAGACACCGATTTCCACTCCATCCTCAAGGCACTTAGCGAGATGAGCTACGATGGCTACATCTCTGTGGAACCTTTCGAATTCCTTCCGGATGTGGATACCGTCGCCCGGCGGTGCATCCGCTACTTACGGGAGTGCCTGCCAGTGTGATGAGACATGCTTGGGGGCCGGACACAGGAGGAATAGTGCTGATGCCGTTTCGCGGCGGCGACTTCTGGTGCGATAAGACGGCGAGACCCAGCCGGCGATTCGGTTCTTGGGTTCTCTCGCCGATTGGTCCCGCCAGACGCCAGCGATTACTGCTACACGCCCCCTTTGACACCCCCTGTCCTGGCTCGCTATAGTTAGAGCGATTGCGCACCAGTTCGAGGAGACTCTGAGTGGAACCCATCTACTTCGATCACGCCGCCACCACCCCTCCGCGACCGGAGGTCGTGGAGGCAATGCTCACCTACTACCGGGAGCACTGGGGCAACCCGTCCAGCCTGCACTGGTCGGGCCGTGCAGCTCGGGAAGCTATGGACCGCGGCCGCGAGCAGGTTGCTGCGCTCCTGGGAGCCCTTCCAGAGGAAATCGTGTTCACCGGCAGCGGGACCGAGGCCGACAATCAGGCACTCATCGGGATCAGCATAGCCCACGAGAAGAAGGGCGATCACATAGTAACCTCCACCATCGAGCACCACGCCATACTGCACACGGCGCAGTTCCTCGAGAAGCGCGGCATCAAGGTGACTTACCTCCCCGTCGATTCCAGCGGTATGGTTGACCCCGATGCCGTCCGCAAGGCGATCACCGACAAGACTATCCTGGTGTCCATCATGCACGCCAACAACGAGATTGGGAGCCTTCAACCGGTCCGGGATATCGGTACTATCTGCCGCGAGCGCGAGGTGCTGTTCCACACCGATGCCGTGCAGACTGTGGGGCACCTCCCCATCAACGTGAGAGAGATGAACGCAGATCTTCTCTCCCTTTCCGCACATAAGCTCTACGGTCCGAAGGGGGTGGGAGCGCTATTCGTCCGCAAGGGCGTCCGTGTTTCCCCGCTCATTCACGGCGGCGGGCACGAGCGGGGCCGACGATCCAGCACGGAGAACGTTCCCGGCATCGTGGGCCTCGGTGAAGCGGCCCGGCTCGCAGCCGAAGACATGGAATGGGAGCTCCAACACAACTCAGGGCTGCGGGATCGCCTCATCGAGGGCCTGCTCGACCGCGTGCCGGACTCCATGCTAACCGGCCACCCGACTCAGCGGCTGCCGAACAATGCCAGTTTCTGCATTCGCTATATCGAGGGCGAATCCATGCTCCTCAACCTCGACTTTGAGGGCATCGCCGTCTCCTCCGGGTCGGCCTGCACGTCGGGGTCGCTGGAGGCCTCTCACGTATTGCTCGCCATCGGATTGGCGCACGATGTGGCACACGGCTCACTTCGCATAAGCGTCGGCCGGGGCAACACCGTCGAGGAAGTGGACCGCTTCCTGGAAGTCTTCCCGCCCATAGTCGAGAAGCTGCGCTCCATGTCGCCCATCTCCGCGGCGCAATCTGCGGACGACTGGCCCGGCACCGAGCACGCTCACGGAAGTGAGCAACACGAGCACTAGTGTCTTGTCAGCGAAGTTCTGACCCTCGAGGGGTGAGGTGCTTGCCGTCCGGGAAGACGGCAAACGGCGGGATTCGCTTCAAGATGCCCAGGGCAGGCCTTCGTCCGCCTGCGGCGGAGTCGGGATGACAGGCAAGGGGCAGGAGGGGTCCCACCCCTTGCCTCCAGAGGGTCGGCAAGGGGTAGGTTACGGACTTAGAATGACAGATGGAGCGGCGGAGTCGGAATGACATGGGGGCGGGGGGGGGCGGGCTAGGAGCGGCGGGCGCCGGCGAAGCGGGGCCAATAGACCGGGTCGGAGAGTTTGTCCACGGCGACGCAGCCGCGGCGGGAGGAGGCGTGGATGAAGCGGCGGTTGCCAATGTAGATGCCGGTGTGGTTGATGCGGCCGGACTTGCTGATGAAGTATAGGCGGTCGCCGGGGAGGAGGTTGGCGTGGTTGACGGGCTTGCCGAAGTCGTATTGGGCGTGGGCCGTGCGGGGGAGCTGGAGGCCGCGCGCGGCGAAGACGGTCTGGACGAGGAGGGAGCAGTCCATGTCATAGGGGAGGTGGCCGCCGTAGCGGTAGGGCGTACCGAGGTAGCGAAAGGCCTCCTGGACAATGTCGGGACGGCCGCCCCGGAGCATCGTGTCGAGTGTATCAGTGGAGAGGGTCTGGTCGGTCAATTGAAGGGATGATTTGCTGATCCATCCGGTGGAGCCGTCTGCCATGACGATGCCCCAGTAGTCACCTTGCTCGGCGGTGACGATGAGCCGGGCGCTGCGCTGGGGCTCGTAGAAGACTTGCACTGCGGACGACTGAGTGGGCTCGCCGGTGATTGGGCTGGGAAGGGTCACTACGGCGTAGCACGGCTGAAGGGTGCGGGAAACGGGGGTTGGTTTCCGCTGACGGCGCGCTGAGGAGGGTCTCAGAGGTAACGGGACGGCGAGGGAGCGAGCGGGCTGCGGCTGTGCGGATGGGGAGAGGCGGTTGAGATGGCGGATTTGCTCGGGATCGACTCCAAAGCGGGCGGCGATGTTCTCGACAGTGTCGCCGGGACGGACGCGGTATATCTCGTAGGATAGGCCGGTGGCCTGCTCCCATAGGGCTGTATCGAGTTGCTGCGCTTGCTCCGAGGAGGTGGAGGCGAAGGCAGCCGGGCCGAGGGCGAGGAAGAGGCCGCAGCAGAGAGCGATGAGCGCCAGGCGTGACAGAGGGGTCCCTCCGGCCGCGCGGGGCGCTGTGCGCTGGCCGGGAAGTAAGTTTGCGGCAGTTGCAGTGTTGGTGGACGAGCTGAACATTCGCCGAGGCATTTATTCCACAGGCCGGAGGTGGGGCCGCTTTCCGCGAGGGGTTGGCTGGCCCGGAGGTATCAGCGCTTCTTGAACTGGAAGGCGCGGCGGGCGCGCTTACGGCCGTACTTCTTGCGCTCCTTGGCCCTGGGGTCACGTGTTAGGAGACCGGCTCTGCGCATTACTGTGCGGAGGTTGGCGTCCATGGTGACCAGGGCTTTAGCAATGCCGTGGCGGAGGGCGCCGGCCTGGCCGGAGATGCCGCCGCCGAGGCACTTGGCGCGGACTTCGAAGGTGCCAAGCTGCTGGGCCAGTCGGAGCGGCTCTTGCACGATGAGTTCGAGGGTCGGGCGCCTCACGTAGTCTCGCAGGGAGAGACCGTTGACGGTGATCCGGCCATCGCCCTGGGAGAGCCAGACCTTGGCGGTGGCGTTCTTCCGGTGTCCGGTTGCATAGAATTCCTGAGCCAAGGGAGTAGTCACCTCCTCATTTCTTTGTGGCGTGCGGGGGCTCATAAGGGACAGGCTGCTGTGCTTGGTGAGGGTGATCGGCCTCCGCATAGACCTTGAGCTTGCGCAACATCTTGCGGCCAAGGGAAGTGTGGGGGAGCATGCCGCGCACGGCGGCGCGGAAGGCGCGCGCGGGATCACTCTGAAATAGGGCACCGTAGGGCTCGGACTTCAGACCGCCGGGATAGCCGGAATGACGGTGCCGCATGGTTCTGTCGGCCTTATTGCCAGTGAGGACGAGGTGTGCGGCGTTAGTGACGACCACGTGGTCCCCGGTGTCAACGTGGGGAGTGAAGTCTGTCTTGTGCTTGCCGCGCAGGAGGGCGGCGACGTCGGCGGCCAGGCGGCCGACGGCCTGGCCCTTGGCGTCGATCAGCAGCCAGCGGTTCTCGACTTCGCCTGGTTTGGCGGAATAGGTCTTGTTCTGTTGCGTCCTCATGTCAGTTCAAGTTATCCTCGTCCGGCCCGCT
>CP070816.1:440144-443089 GCA_020344235.1 Armatimonadota bacterium | reverse complement strand
CCGTCGCGCGCGCACGGCCTCTGACATTGCGCCCTCATCCTGCACGATCACCGAGCATACTTGGAAGCGTAAGGTGTCGAGCCGATCCAGGAGTTGAAGCAGAGACAGCTCGGCCCCATAGAGCTGGGAGATCGCGGGCCCAACCGTGAGATACATCACGCGCACCGGCGGCGCGTGGCGATCGTTGGTAGCCTGGGTGGCTTGGGGTCGGGTCATATCAGCGCCTCACGCTGCGCGCGGCTTGCGGCAGCCTCCGAATGTTCGGTATGCGTCAACGGTCAATTCGGCGACGCGGTTCCAGGTGAAGCTCTCCAACACCCGCTGCCGCGCGGACTCGCCGAGGCGCGCCCTGCGCTCTCCGTCCGCGAGCAGATCACAGATCCGGGAAGCAAGTTCGCCCTCGTCCCTGGGCCTGACAAGGTACCCCGTGCGCCCATGCTCGACCAGTGCTGGCAGCCCGCCTACGCGGGTGGCGACCACGGGGCGAGCGGTGGCCATCGCCTCCAGGACCGAGATGCTCGTCGCCTCGACGAGAGAGGGAACCACCACCACATCCGCGGCCGCGTAGTAGGCCGGCATCTCTGCGTTGGGAACGCTCTGAGCAAAAACCGCACGATCCAGACAGCCGGCCGCCCGTAGCGCTTGCTCGATGGGCGCGCTCTCCGGCCCGTCTCCGGCGAAGAGCACCCGCGCGCTCGGAATCTGTCGGACGATCTCGCCCATGGCGCGGGCCAGGTAGACGCAGCCGTTCTTCTCGACCAGCCTGCGGGGACAGAGCAGGAGCGGCTCATGGGGTCCGATGCCGTGGCTGTCCCGGCAGAGCACACCGGGGACGCCCGGGTGGAATGTGCGCGCATCCACGCCGTTTGGAATGTAGCGCACCTTCTGCGCTCCACAGCCCAGCGCGATAGTGAGATCCGCAAGCTCCTTGCTCGGGGCGATGATGCCGTGCATGTGCTCAAAGAACCGCCGCCATCGCAGCGCGCGGTGCGGCTGGCCGGCATCGGCTACGAACATCGAGGTGTGGTTCGTAGCTACCATGGGCGGCCCGCGCCAGATGGAGCACAGCGCTCGCGAGAGCGCATCCACCGTGTGAAAGTGCACCAAATCGTAGTGCCTCAAGTCCTTGATCATGGGACGGGCCATGTTGATCAGGAACTGGAGGCGGCGGCCGCGCGCAACCGGAATCCCCCGAACATGCTCGCTCACGCGCAAGACCGGGGGCGTTCCGTTGCCCCCGTCGTCTTCCGAACCGGGGACGTTCGTCACCACCAACACTTCGTGCCCGGCCTCGCGGATGGCCCCTGCGAGTTCGAAGACGTGCGTGGCCACGCCGCCGACGTTGGGCAAGTAGTCGGTGGTGAACATGAGTACCCTCATGGCGAGGCACTCGCGCGGGTCGCCACCACGGAGTACAGGTCTCCGAAGCGGCCTCCCAGCGTGACTCTCTGTAACACCTGCGCGGGTCGGTGACTCAACCTCGCCACAACGGGCCACGGATTGCTCAACAGGATACGTCTGACCGGCTTGAGGCCCGCATCCCGGAGAAAGCGATCGAACTCCCCCGCGGACCAGGCATGGAGATGAGTCTCGTCCCACCGGCGGCTTTGCTCGAGCCGGCTCATTCCCCTGAGACGGCGCTGCCATCGCTTTTGCAGCGAATCGCAGACAGGGACGTTGATATAGAGACTTCCTCCCTCGGCCAAAGCGCCGCACAGGGCTTTCAGGGCGTCGAGTGGAGAGGCCAAGTGCTCGATCACGTCCATCAGGAGGATCAAGTCGTACTGCGTGTCGCCCCGGACGTCTTCGATTGCGCGTTTCTCGACCTCCAGGTTTCTCCTGCGGCATTCCTCCAGCCAGGGCTCTGACAGGTCTATGCCGCGAACACGCTGAAAGCCGAGGTCCCGAAGCACCTGCATGAAGAATCCGTTCCCGCAGCCCGCGTCCAGCACGCGCAGGTGGGTGGGGAGAGTGCTGACGTGATCTACAAAGGCCTCCGTCACCAACCGGTGGTGGAGGTACCGCCACCGATTGCTGGCGGCAGACCGGGAGGCCGCGTATTCATTCCAGTTCGCGAGAACAGTCACGATGCAAGCCTCGCGAGAGCGACCGACACCCACTTCGCGCCGCGTGCGCCGACGATTCGGAGGTCTCCGGTCGGGAAGCGCACCAACTCGCGCCCGCGCAAGCCGGACATCCGGAGGAAGACGACGGCGAATGCGATGCCGTTGGCTCCATACGAGATGCTCGAGGCCACGGCCGATCCGGCGATGCCGATGAGGGGAATAAGCAGCACGTTCAGCACTATGGTGAGCGCCAGTGCGCCGATGGAGATACAGGTTGCAAGGGTGGGCCGCCCGCGGTTACAGACGTAAGGCGCGAGCACCTTTCCTACGGTGAGGATGAGAACTCCCGGGAGCAGCAGCAGCAGCACCTGCGATGCCCCCGTGAATCGCTCTCCGAAGATCGCCGGGATGAGTGGCGGCACGAGCGCGGCGACGACTCCGCAGGCTGCGACCATCAGCCAAACAGTGTTCCGGCAGGCGCGAGCCGTGATCTCCGCGTCATCCTGCGCATCTCCGCCGGTCCGGGAGAAGAGAGAAGCGCCTGCCGCTCCCGGCAGCATCCAGAGTCGCTCTGCCAGGGTCGCCGCGACGGCGTATATGCCGACGGCGCCGGGCCCAAGGTAGATGTTGATGAGGAAGCGATCGAGGCTGTAGTTGGCCCACTGCGCGATCATCCCGCCGTGCAGCTTCAGGCCGAAGCGGATGGATGATCGCCAGAGGATCTGCTGCATAATGGCGGACAGGTGAACGTCGGATCGAAGCCAGGCAAGAGTGATCACCGCAGCGAGCAGCGAGGCCAGAGACGATGCCAGGACCGCGCCCCACACGCCCAGGCGCAGCGCCAGGAGGAATACCGCCAACAGCAGAATAGCGATTGCT
>CP070816.1:437093-440044 GCA_020344235.1 Armatimonadota bacterium | reverse complement strand
TATCGCCTTCAGATCCTCCTCCGGCGTCGTGATCGGCTTCAGACCGAACTCCTCCACCAGCACCTTCAGCACCGGCGGCGTCACGAACGCCGGCAGGCTCGGCCCGATCCGCATGTTCCTGATCCCCAGGTGGAGCAGCGTCAGCAGAATCGCCACCGCCTTCTGCTCGAACCAGGAGAGCACAAACGAGAGCGGCAGCTCGTTCACATCTGTCTCGAACGCCTCCGCCAGCGCGCCCGCGATCTGGATCGCCGAGTACGCGTCATTGCACTGACCGATGTCGAGCAACCGCGGAATCCCGTCAATCTCCCCGAACTCCAGCTTGTTGAACCGGTACTTCCCACACGCCAGCGTCAGAATCACGCAGTCCTCGGGAACCGCCTTCGCGAAGTCCGTGTAGTAGCTCCGCCCCGGCTTCGCGCCATCACACCCCCCGATCAGGAAGAAGTGCCGGATCTTGCCCTGCTTGACGGCCTCGACCACTTTCCCGGCCACGCTCATCACCGCGTTGTGACCAAACCCGACCGTGATCGTCTGGTCCGGACCATCTTCCTTGAAGCCCTCCGCCGCCAGCGCCGCCTCGATCACCGGCGCGAAGTTGCGGCCGCTGAGGTGCTTCACGCCGGGATAGCCCACCACTGAGCGCGTGAATACCCGATCCTTGTATGTCTCCTGCGGCCCTTGCAGGCAGTTCGTCGTCATCAGGATGGCGCCCGGGAATTCCTCGAACTCCTTCCGCTGAAGCTGCCACGCGCCTCCGTAGTTGCCGACCAGGTGCTTGTACTTCTTCAGGCCCGGATACGCATGGGCGGGGAGCATCTCTCCGTGAGTGTAGACGTTGATCCCCTTGCCTTGCGTCTGCTTGAGGAGACCCTCGAGGTCCTTCAAGTCATGCCCGGAGACCAGGATCGCCTTTCCCTTCACCGGCTCTGTCCGCACCTGTGTGGGCTCCGGGTCTCCGTACGTTGAAGTGTGCGCCCCGTCGAGCATCTCCATAACGCGCAGGTTCAGCTCGCCGCACTTCAGGCATCTGGCGACAAGCTCCTGCGCTGTGTGGCCCTCGCGGGTCAGAAAGTCCAAGTGCTCGTGGAAGGCGGCGTAGACTTCGTCCTCCTCGAAGCCGAGGATCTGCGCATGGTCTGCATACGCAGCCGCTCCCTTGAGCCCGTAGGTCAGCAGCTCCTGAAGCCCCGCGATGTCCTCCCCGAGAGCCTCCTTCCGCTTGGTGATCGTTACGGCCTCGGCCTGCTCCACCAGCCCCGCCGCGCTCCCGGCCGGCGTGAAAGCGGCCGGTTCGTCGAGCGTCTCCGGGCTGCGCCCGGCCTTCCGGCAGGCCTCCTCGTACGCGCCCCTGACCCGGTCGCGCAGCTCGCAGGCGCGCGCTATCATCTCGCGAATGCGTTCGGGATCGAAGTTGACATTTGTCAGCGTGGCGAAGAGAGCTTCCACCACGAAGACGTCTACCTCCCGGTCCTTCACGCCAAGCTCCCGCCCCCGGTGCGCGTACATCGCCAGGCCCTTCACTGCATATAGCAGCAGATCTTGCAGCGCGGCCGTCTCCGGCTCCTTGCCGCAGACCCCGCGCACCGTGCAGCCAGTTCCCTTGGCCGTCTGCTCACACTGATAGCAAAACACCCTTCACACCTCCTACTCCCTTACGCCCCAACCGCTGCTTCCCGCGCGAGCGAGTTCAAGTCATCTTCTCCCTCGACCACTTCCAGTTCAAAGCCGGCATTGATCTCTTGCTCCACCTCGAGTATAACCAGCCGACCGTCCGCCCGCTCCACCGCCCGCCCCATCGGCAGGCAGTTGCCCGGCTCCATCCCCATCACATACTCCCTGTCCCCCAGCATCTTCCACTGCGTGAAGCACGGCAGCTCCGAAGACTGATAGCGCAGCTTCAGCCCGACGCCGCCGTTTAGGCGGCGGTTGATCAAAGCGGCGGTTACCCGCCCGTCATTACCGGCCTTCATCGTGTGGAAGTAAACCTTCTCCTGGTAGCCTGTCACCGGCGCGTGGATCTTCGCGAAGTCCTCCTTGCCCTTCTCCGCCTCCGCGTCTCGCGGCTCGGCCTTCGTCGTCGGAAGGATCAGCTCAGCCGACTCACTGAGCAGTGGGAATCCCGCGTTGATGTGATAGAGCAGCATGCACGGCGCCGGCCGCGCCCCAGCATTCACAATCCGGTCCCGCAGAACGAGCCCCGCTCCGTCTCCCCGCGCGCTGATCGTCCGGTACATCTCCAGGTGCGGCCCGAACAGCCGCGCCTCCCGCACCACTCCGCTCACCTTCATCTCGAGACCATCGCCGGACCACTCCTCGAAGTAGCTCACCTTCTCGGCCGGCGCGCATGAGATCCGCCCGTGCAGCCCAAGCTCCTCACCCTCGTCGGTGGTGGGCGCCCCCACCTGCGTCAGGCCGCACGTCGTCAGCAGCCCGCCGAAGAACGTCCAAAGCCACTCCAAACCTCGCGGGTCATAGTAGGCCGGCGCCGCGTCCCCCGCGCACGAGCGCCAGCACAGGCTCATCCCCTTGTAGCGCGCCTCGCTGATGTCCATCCCCCGGTCGAGCAGCACCGTGAACTCCAGCCCCCGCGTGGTGCGGAAGTCCACTGCTCGCATGCCGGCCGCGCGCCCATCGGTCAGCGTATACGGCTTCAGCCCGCCGATCTGCGACACATGCCCCGTCCGCTTCTCAACTCCGCTCCGGTCATAACCGAACATCGCCTTTAGCCCCTCCTTGAGTAGGTCACATACGTGTATGCCATTCACGCTGCACTCGGCGGCCTGGCTGCACTTCTTCTCCCTCAAGCGACTGTCGCATTCACCCCGGCATCGGCAGCCATGTTCAAGAACGACGCCAATTGCTTTCGATTCTGCATCTCCCCCTCGATCTCAAAGGGAAGATCCAGCCACTCATACTTCGCCTTCGAGGAGGTGTTATACGGAAGCACC
>CP070816.1:433808-436993 GCA_020344235.1 Armatimonadota bacterium | reverse complement strand
TCTCTTGAACGAGCTATCGACAGTAGAACGAAATATCGCTAGTTTATGAAACGGTCGATTGCTATTCTCTTCTATGCCAAAGCGTCCGCTTGCTTGACGGCGATATCGAGTATTGGGCTTGGTGGTGGGGTGCCGAGGCGGGGCGCTACTCGTCTTCCCCGTCGTACTCGTCGATCCAGCCCACCGAGTGCTGCATTGCGTCGTCGTCGGTGATCCTGATCAGGTCACCGGTGGTGAGATCGTAGACCCATACCTCGATCTGGTTCTTGTAGAAGGGGCCGTCGGGGTCCCAGGGGAGGGCCGCGGCAAAGGCGATCCTGTCGCCGCGGGGAGACCAGTTCTCCTCCCTCGGGCTGACCCAGGTCCAGAGATCCCAGCGCCAGTCGAAGTCGGGGGCGATCCGGAACTGCTCTTCGGTGGGGTAATGCGCGTCCACATCTTCATCCGCGATGAACTGCTCGACCAGCACCTCACACTGGGCCTCACCGCGCCGGTAGAGAACGAGCTGGTTCCAGACTCCGGGGCGGCCATCAAGTTGTCCCCAGACAGTGCGAGTCTGTATGCCCATCGACTTGTCCGGCGAGGGGCCGACCCCGCCGCGCTCGTAGACTCGCACAATCTCTCCTGTGGCGAGGTCAACATCCACGAGTCTTACCGTTCGACCGAACATGCCGACGCCGGGCGGCTCACCGGGGCCGGGGTCGAGGCTCTGGCGGCAGTGGAGGTACGTGCCAGTCTCGCGCCACGCGTAGACGGGCATCACTGACCCCATCTCGTCGCCTGTGATCCTCTGGAGGTTGGAGCCATCGGCGTTCATGAGCCAGAGGCTGAAGCCGGCAAGACAGGGAAGCTGGCCCGGCTCGGGGTCGCTGTGGGAGAAGGCGACCTCGGTTTCATCAGGCGACCACATGGGATAGCAGTTGACGCCGCCAATGCCAGCGGCCTGGGTGAGGTTGATCTCGTCGCCGCCCTGGAAGTTGATTGTGACGATGTCGGAGGTGGTAGGGGGCCAGCGGTCCCTGCGATGGAAGCCTGCCCGCCGGGCCAGGTACAGGATCTCCATATTGCCGCGGAACGGAGGGGTGATGGACTGGATGCTGAGGGCATCGGGCTCGTTCCCGTCCAGCCGCTCCGAATACCTGCTGAGGTAGTGGTCAGAGACCGGGGGGAGCTCGGTATCGGTGACGGATACATGGCCGAGGTTCCCGAACAGAAGCGTGCCCTCGATGTAGAGGAAGTGTCGGAGGGCGACGAAGGCGCCGGCGAGGAGGGGGAGCAGGATGAGGAGGATGATGATGATGAGGACGAGGTTGGGGTGGCGGCGCGGTCGGATGTCGGCGAGGGCCGCAAGGGCGCGGCCATCCCATCCCGCCCTCGGCAGGGGCCGGGCGGCCTTGAATGCGGCGGCGATGTGTTGTTCTCTCGGATCAGCCAGCATGGTCCCCCCACCTTTCCAGTGCTTTCTGCCTGGCCCGATGGAGCAGGGACTCGACCGCGCGGTGGGAGCGGCCCACTATGCGGGCGATCTCCCTGGCCGAGAACTCGTCCACCCAATGAAGGGTGAGCACCTCCATCTCGCTGTCGGAAAGGAATCGGGATAGGTCGGCGATCTTGCGCTGCGCGTCCACGCGGGCGGCCAGATCGGCCGCCATGTCACCCGCAGACGGGACCTCGTTGATGGTGTCGATGGGGACCTGGGCGTGGGCGGGCACGGACTTGCGCCTCTTCTGTCGGCGGATCTCGGCCTGGATCTGGCGGCGGGCGATGCCATAAAGCCAGGCGAGGAGAGTGGCCTTGCGGGGGTTGAAGCGGCCGATGTTCCTCACCGCGCTGGCGAGGGTCTGGATCATGATGTCTTCGGCCAGGTCATGGTCGCCGGAGAGGCGGGAGGCGGCGAAGCCGTGGAGGGCGGGGCCGAAGCGCCGGCAGAAGTGAGCATAGGCGCCCTGATCCGCTAGGCGCAGGCGGCGGACCAAATCGGTGTCCACGTCCGCAGAGGCGATGGATTGTGTTGGCGCTGCCTCAGTCGCCACTACCAGTCCCCCTTGGATTCGGTCGCCGCGGAACTCCTCCGTATAGTATAACGCGAAGTGGGCGCGAAGCCACGCGCTGAGATCGGCCAACGGGCCGGCAGCCGGAGTTGCGAAGCGAGCAGGGAGGAGCGCGGGTCTCGGCGTAACTAGCCGCGGAGAATCGGGGCGCGCGGGCGGCCCTCCAGCACGCCAGAGGAGCGAGCGATGTTCATCGAAGAGGTAATGGCGAGAGAGATTCTGGACTCCCGGGGGAATCCGACGATCGAGGTGGACGTGTATCTCGAAGATGGGACGATGGGGAGGGCGGCGGTGCCCTCGGGGGCCTCGACGGGGACCCGCGAGGCGGTGGAGCTTCGCGACGGTGATGCCGAGCGCTACGGGGGCAAGGGGGTGCAGCGCGCGGTCGAGAACGTCAACGACGTGATCGCGAATGAAGTGACCGGCATGCACGTCATTGACCAGGCGTTGATTGACGGGCTGATGATTGACCTCGACGGGACTCCCAATAAGGAGAAGTTGGGGGCGAACGCGATCCTGGCGGTGTCGCTTGCGGTGGCGAAGGCCGCCGCGGGCTGGACGGACCTCCCGGTATACCGGTATGTGGGCGGCCCGAGCGCGCGGCGCCTGCCGGTCCCGATGCTGAACATCCTCAACGGGGGCAAGCACGCGGACAACAATGTGGACCTGCAGGAGTTCATGGTGATGCCGGTGGGGGCCGAGAGCTTCGCGGGCGCGCTGCGGATGGGGACGGAGGTCTACCACGCGCTGAAGAAGGTGCTTGCGGCCGACGACATGAGCACGGCGGTGGGCGATGAGGGCGGCTTCGCGCCGAACCTGCCGAACAACGAGTCCGCGATCCAGGCCATTATACGCGCGATTGAGGCGGCCGGATACGCTCCGGGGAGCGACGCGTCAATCGCGCTGGACCCGGCGGCGAGCGAGTTCTTCGAGGATGGCAAGTATCAGCTCGCGGGCGAGGGGAAGGTGCTGAGCCCGGCCGAGATGGTGGACTACTACGGAGCGCTGGCGGACAAGTATCCCATCGTCTCCATCGAGGACGGTTTGGCGGAAGACGACTGGGAGGGATGGGCGCTGCTGACGCAGAAGCTGGGCGGCCGGGTTCAGTTGGTTGGGGATGACCTGTTCGTGACG
>CP070816.1:430441-433708 GCA_020344235.1 Armatimonadota bacterium | reverse complement strand
GACCCCATGAGCGCCCGGTTCGCGTCGTCGTTCTCGAGGAAGGGAATGAGCGAGGTGGCGACGGAGACGATCTGCTTCGGCGAGAGATCCACGAAGTCGATCTCCTTCGGCGACACCGCGGGATACAACTCGCGGTAGCGAACGTTTACGCTCTCTGCGGTGATGCGCCCCTTCTCGTCCAGCGGCGCCGAGGCGGGAGCGATGCGATAGCTGTCTTCCTCGTCGGCCGTAAGATAGACGATCTCGTCGGTAACGACTCCCTTCTTCACCCGGCGATAGGGCGTCTCGATGAATCCGTACTCATCCAGGCGCGCGTAGATGGCCAGCGATCCGATGAGTCCGATGTTCGGGCCTTCCGGAGTCTCGATCGGGCAGATCCTGCCGTAGTGTGAATGGTGGACGTCACGCACCTCCAGCTTGGCGCTCTGGCGGCTGAGGCCGCCGGGCCCGAGTGCACTCAGCCGTCTCTTGTGCGTCAACTCCGCGAGCGGGTTGACTTCATCCATGAACTGGCTGAGCTGGCTGGAGCCGAAGAAGCTCTTGATGGCCGCGGAGATAGGCTTCGTGCTGATGATGGCCTGCGGCGTGACTTGCTCCGGGTCGAGGCTCGTCATTCTCTCTCGTGCGATTCGCTCCATTCGCAGGAAGCCAATCCGGAACTGATTCTGCAGCAGCTCACCGACACAGCGCACCCGTTTGTTCATCAGGTGGTCAATCTCGTCCACGGTGGCAGTCTCGTCGCCGTCGCCGAGCCGGATGAGATAGCGCAGGATGGCGATCAGGTCTTCCTTGGTGAGGGTGCGCACGGTCTCCGGGAGGTCGAGCCCGAGCTTCTTGTTGAGCTTGTAGCGGCCGACCCGCGCCAGATCGTAGCGCCGATTGTCGGCGAAAAGCCCCGCCAAGCGCTTGCGTGCGATCTCAGGGGTGACTGGGTCGCCGGGCCGCTCTCGCCGGTAAATGTCGATCAGCGCCTCTTCCTCGGTGCGGCTCGGGTCACGCTCCATCGTCTGATCAATGAGGGGGTGGACGACAGCCAGCTTGAGCCCTCTGGGCTTGAGTTGGGCGATACGATCCGCAGCCGCCTCGTCGAGGCGTTCTCCCGCGTCGGCGATGACCTCGCCCGTGGCGCGGTCGGTAACCCGGTTCCAGATCCGCCGGCCCACCAGCGTCTCGGTGGTGAGCTTGCGGGGCTTCTCGGGTCCGCCGAAGAGTCGAACCAAATCGCCCTGCGTGGCGCACTTGATCTTCTCGCTGTCGGGCGCAAGGTTGATGGAGTTGAGGGCCCGCAGCAGCGTGGTGACGGGGAACTTATGGGCCTGGCCGATCTTTACAGAGACCACATCGTTGGCGTCGGAGTCGATGTCGAGCCACGCACCTTCACTGGGGATAACTTGGGCGCTGTACAGGATGCGGCCGCTGAGGTCGATGGTGTCACGGAAATAGGCCCCTGGGGAGCGTGCGAGCTGGCTGACGACACAGCGCTCGGGCCCGTTGATAACGAAGGTCCCGTTCTCGGTCATGATGGGGAGTTCTCCGAGATAAACCTCGGACTCCTTGATCTCGCCCGTTCGCCGGTGGTGCAGCCAGACACGCGCCTTCAGAGGTGCCTCAAAGGTGGTGTCTCGGTCTCGACACTCGCGGATGCCGTACTTGGGCTCGCCGAGATAGTACCTCGGCTCACCGTCCTCCGGATCGCAGAACGAGAGTGCCAGGTTGCCTGTGAAGTCTTCGATAGGGGAGAAGTTCTTGAAGAGTTCCATCAGGCCCTGTTCTTGGAACCAGCGATAGGAATTGAGCTGGAGCTCGATCAGGTCTGGAATCTCCGCCGCAACGCGGGCATGCTCCGGCATTCGGCCGTTAACAGTGACAACGTCCATACTCTGTGTCTCCCCTTGGCCTGGGCACGTCCCAAGGCCGGCACGCGAGTTTTGGCCGGCCCAGGGCCGCGGCATGCTGACCGCGGCGCGAGGAAACCGGCTCTTGACAAGAGCTAGGTGAGAGAATTACATGGGTGGCGAGGCGGTTCGTTCACCTGTCCCCGGAGACCTGCAACACCCCCAAGTCCTGTCCGCACGAACTTATATGATACGGGCCAAAGGTCACCTTGTCAAGGATTCTGAGGGAGTTTTTTGGGACAATGTGTGCGGTCAGGGCCGACAGGCGCGAGTCGCAGGTTACTCCTGGTAAGGGAAGAATTCCACTTAAGTGCAACGGGGCACAGGGCAATCGCGGCCCTAGGGGCGACGGTCAACCGGCTGCGCGGCGCGCCCTACCACTCCCACTGCTTGAACACGATGCCACCGTTCCTGACCCCACTCTCCGCCGTCCAGGACCCCAGCACCGCCCCCCCGATCACATCCTCCCAGTCATGTGCTTCCCTTTTCACCCGCGACCACGCCACCCGGGCCGCGATCAGATACCACAGCGTCCGCTGCTCTGGATGATACTCGCTCGCCACCCGCGCCAGCGCAAACGCCACCGCCGCGTCCCCGCTCGGAAACCCGTAGTCGCTCCCATCCGGCCGGGGGTCCTTGAACGTCCGTTTCAGCGCCTCCACAGAAATGGCAGTCGTGAGCGTCACATCTAGCGCGATCTTGAGTTCCGGGACGCGTTCCGGCGCCACCGTCGCTCCTTCACCCCAAGCCACGCCAGCGCACAGCACGCTCAGCAGCAATACAATCCCGGCTCTCCTCACGGCCCGTTCCTCGGCTGCGGCCGCGCTTCTATCCGCAGATCTCCTACTTCCACCCAACCCGCGTACTGCTCCGCGTGAGGGGGCCCGATCCCGACTCCCACTCGGTACTTCCCCTCCGGCGCGTTCGTCGGGATTATCAGCTGTCCTCGTTGCTCGTACACTGTCCCCTTCGGCGAGACGCCGATGTCGTGCAGCCCGTACAGCACCGGGAATCCCTGAATGAATCTTCCCTCCGGCACCAGCCTACGCGCGAAGTACTCGGCGTCAACGGCCTCCGGACCCAGCGCTATCCCGAAATGCGCCCGAGGCGGGGGACCGTTCAGCACCCACTCCGCCCGGAACCCCACTGTTTCCCCCGTCCCCGCCTGGCCCCGTTCCAACTCAAATCCGACCAGCTCCGCGCTCCCCGGAATACCAGTTAGAACCGGCCCGGCGACCTTTTTGCGCGCCAACTCCGGCTGTTCGGGCCGCAACTCCACCAAGTCTTCGCTCAAGCCCACGAAGTGCGGCGGCCCAGGAAACCGTGACTGCTGTTGTGACGGAGCCGCCGACGCAAAGGGCCATGGACCGTG
>CP070816.1:416500-430341 GCA_020344235.1 Armatimonadota bacterium | reverse complement strand
CTTCGCGGCCGGCACGCAGGGCTATCTCTCGGAGAGCCTGATCGCGTTCTGGCAGGACAGTTACTATGTGAAGGTGATGCTGATCGAGGGGAAGGAGGCGGCCGCCGCGCGCGCGCTGGCCAAGGCCGTCGCCGAGAAGCTGCCCCGCTTGGCGGAGATGCCGGTGGAGTTGAGGTTCATTCCGGCGGAAGGACGTATCGCCGACAGCGAGCGCTATGTGAAGACCGGCGCGCTCGGGCACAAGTTCCTCGTCGAGGTCGTCAGCGCCGACTACAAAGTTGGGGAAGCGACGGCGACACTGCATGTCGCCGACTTGGGGACTCCCGAGAAGGCCGGAGCGGGCTGGTCGAAGCTGCGCGAGTTCCAGAAGCGGGCCGGCGGCGGGCCGAAGACTGTTTCGGGAGTAGGGGAGGAAGCTTTCGCGGCGCGCGACTCCTATTACGACGACATGATCGCGGCGCGGCAGGGGCGGTTTGTGGTGATCGCGATGAGCGAGAAGGCACCGCGCCCTGCACTGGCAGGCTTGATCGGAGGAGCAGTGCCGCTGCTGGCTCTCAAAGCAGAGGCCTACTCCTGTCCCGCGCGATGAGGAGGGTGCGGCGCGCTTGGGCCGCCGCGGGCGACGGGCGACTGCGCTTTGGTTGAGCGGCGCCTACCACCGCCTGAAGTGCTGCCGCACGGCCTCCCAGATCTGCGGGTCATCTCCCATCAGGCACCAGAAGCAGACCCCTGCCAGGTCGAGCGAATCCGCGGTCTCCAGGTGGCTCTTGGTGCTCTTGGCATCTGACAGCCACAGCAAGTGGGCGTGCCCGTCTGCGTCTGTGTAGCGGATCAGGTTGACATCCCAGTGGGAGCACCAGTGGCGCCCAATCGGAGATTCCTTCTCGCGCTCGGCGATCCACTGGTAGTCGTACACCTGGCGCGATTTCGTGGGGTCGTTGACATCCCAGTCAACAGAGTAGGTCGGCAGCCCCATCACGAGCTTGTGCCTGGGCACTTCTTGTGCCAGGTAGGACATCCTCTCCCGGGCCCAGGGCGCGGTTGAAGTCGGCCCAACCGCGGGATCTGCCGGGGGCCAGAAGAGGTCGTAGTTCATCGGGCGCAGGTGATCCGCGTAGTGCGCGAGCGTGGGAAGCTCCAGGAAGCGGATCCCGCTCGGGGGCCGAGATGTGCGCGAGGGCGCGTCGGTGCAGATGCTGAGCATCTTGCCGCGCGCGTGCAGGGCCTCCGAGAGCTGAGCGATAAAGTCGGTGAAGGCGAACCTGTCCGTGGGCGGCAGGTGCTCGAAGTCAATGTCCACGCCGTCGGCGCCGGTCTCTTCGCATTCCTCAGCCATGTTCGCGATCAGAGTCGGGATTGTCTTGGGAGAGCGCAACAGTTCGGCAAAGGTCTCGGCGACACCGCTGTAGTCGTTGAGCACGGAGACGTCCATCTCGCGGAACTCCGCGGTGAGCTTCCTGCGGTCCGCCGCCGGCCACCTAGTCGGCAGTGACCCATCGGTCTGGGCGTGCTGGCACATGAAGATCACCTGATCGAAGATGTCCTCGAACTGCTTCACCCGCTCCAGCGCATGGTCGGCGTGCTCGGGCACGACCCACGCGGAGACGAGGCGGCGGGTCTTGGGTGGCTTGAAGATTGGGTTGGTGTCGGTCAAGGTCTGCTCCGTAGGTACGGAATGTGCACAGGTTCAGCGTGGTCAACAGGACCCCTTTTGCACTTCGTCAGGCTGCACGACGAGAGCCACTTGCTCCGCGTAGCGGCAGTAGCCGAGGTATTCATACCGAAGCCCGCGTGCCTGGACGAACTCCTGGAAGGCGCGGAACTCTCCGTCCTTCCACCCTGGGTAGTTGAAGTACTCGTCGAATACTATCACTGTGCCCGGGACGATACTGTCGGACAGGCCTGTGAGGACCGCTCTCGTCGATGAGTACAAATCGCAGTCCATATGCACGAACTTGATAGGTTGAGGATGCTGTGTGGCGAAGGCGGGCACCGTGTCTTTGAACCTGCCCACGACGAGTTGAACATTGGGCCTAACGCGTGGGCAGCGCGCCAGGAAGTGGCCCTTCCTGTAGCCGTCACGCCAGTCCTCGGGTAATCCCTCGAAGGAATCGAAGCCGTAGACCGTTTCGTCCTTCAGGAGGCTTGCGAGGAAGTTGACCGTGGACCCGTCACCCACTCCGAACTCACAGCATACTCCCGATTTCATCCTCGCCCGCGCTAGTGCGAATGCGAGAAGCTCATAGCGATCAGCAAAGGAATGTAGCCGGGGCATCACCTTCTCGATGTACTCGCCAGTCTCACGAAGGGCCTTCATCTGTCGCCACCTTCGCGTATTCTTGCTCTCACGATAGAGGAGTTGGTCGCAGAGCGCGACAGAGATCGGCAGGAGTAGCCGGCTCGATAACCTGTCCCATGCTCTCCGCAGAAGGCCACTCATGTCGCGCCACCTATACTACACAGAGGCGAGCGTCATGCCTCTAGCACTCCCACATACGACAGTATGGCGAGTACGGTAAGCACTAGAGAACATAGGAGGGGGATCGCATACCCTGTGACCCAACGCATACTCACACCGCCAACATCATGGTGCACACGCGACGCGGGATGACGCATATCGGGATCCTCTCGGAACATCTCGCGAAGGATGTAGTCGATCTTCTGCTGAAGGCGCACGATGGTTGCCGTCAGAAGCCATGAGATGACGAAGCCCAGAGAGAAGATGATCCGTACCTGCAACTGCCCTTCGGCGGAGAAACCACCGGCCAGCACCAATGAGAAGAAGACGAAGAAGTAGTTGAGTCTAGTGGCAAGCACGGTCTCATGGTACACGCGTTCCTGGTTCATGTCCCAGTTGTCGTTCTCAGGCATGTGTCGGTCTGTCCTCTCTCCGCGCGTGGATCCACAGCGCCCGGGAATCGGACGCGCTCCGAGGGTATCCCCTCTGTTGTGCTACTTTGCCTCGCCGCTGGAAACAGGGCGGGCATTCCACCAGGTCGGCTCGGCCTCTTCTATTGATCTCCCCCGGGGCGCTTACGTGAACAATATAGCCTCAGCGGATCGTGCGAGGCGAAGGCACTCCCGCAGAAACGGGCCTCTGCTGTCTCTGACTTGGCCTTTGCCTGTCGTCGCAGCGTCCTCCGGCAGCGCTCTCGTCGGTCCGCGAGAGCATGGGCGCGAAGTGCCGTTCGCCAAGCCCGGATCCCATCCCTGCAGGGTAGAGGCCACTTGCCTTTCCTTTTCGCTGATTTGGGAAGATGTGTAGGTCGTCACCATACCACACGTCGCGAGGATTGTCGTCCGAGGAACACCCTATGGTGGGGGAACCGAGCGGCAGGAAACCAACGCCATTTCCTCGAACGGCCGTGGCGCCGCACGGCAGATACGCCTTCGGCGAACCGCCCAGAACACGCGCGATCGATCCTCGGCCGAACCCGCGACGTCAACCGCGCGCCCGGGTCCGACTACCCAAGACGTCCTGCTTGCCGCGGTCACCTGTTGTCGCCGGGATCCCCCATAGCCTGCCTTCTGGATTGCGAGAGCTTCCCGCCTTCGCCAATGCCACTCTGCGAAGGACCTCCCGGCGACGCTACGCAGAGCAGTGTCGCTAGGGAGCTGAGGGCTACGGCGGGCAAGCCTGTCATGTGCTACTACGTTAGGCCCAGAGCTTCCGATCCAGGCCGCGGTATTGAATGGCTTCGGCCACGTGCGGGAGTTCGATGGCATCCGAGGCGTCGAGGTCGGCGGTGGTGCGGCTGAGCTTGACGACGCGGTCGAAGGCGCGTGCGGAGAGGCCGAGCTGGTCTATGGCGTTGCTGAGGAAGGACCGCACTTCGTCGCTGAGCGGGCAGAAGGCCTTGATGTCCCGCGGCCGCATGTGGGCGTTGCAGAGGATGTCGTTTCCCGCGAAGCGCGCCGCCTGCACCTCCCGCGCCTGTCGCACCCGCTCTCGGACGGACTTCGACGGCTCGCCGTTGGCGGGGGTGAGCATCTCGTCCCGCTTCAGCCGCGGCACCTCGATGTGGATGTCCACCCGATCCAGCAGTGGCCCCGAGATCCGCTGCAGGTAGCGCCGGATCTTGGTCACCGAGCAGGTGCAGCTATGCATCGCGTCCATGTAGTAGCCGCAGGGGCACGGGTTGAGGGCTGCCACCAGCATCACGCGCGCCGGGAAGGTTGCGGTGCCCGCGACGCGGCTGACATTCACCGTCCCCTCCTCCAGCGGCTGGCGCAGCACCTCCAGCGCGTCGCGGCCGAACTCCGGCAGCTCGTCCAGGAAGAGCACGCCGTCGTGCGCGAGTGAGATCTCGCCGGGCTTCGGTATCGTGCCGCCGCCCGCCAGCCCCGCCGCAGAGATAGTATGGTGCGGGGAGCGGAACGGCCGGGTTGTGATCAGTCCCTCGCCTGCCGGAATCTTGCCGCTGATCGAGTAGACTTTGGTGACTTCGAGAGCCTCCTCCATGCGGAGAGGCGGGAGGATGGTCGGCAGGCGCATCGCCAGCATGGTCTTGCCGGCGCCGGGCGGCCCGACCATTACGACATTATGTCCGCCCGCGGCCGCGACCTCGAGCGCGCGCTTGACGTGCGGCTGCCCTTTGACCTCCGAGAAGTCAATCGGATAGTCGGGATCGGAAAGCTCCCACTCGCCCGCACTGGAGGGGGCCGGCTGGCGCTGGTCGGGCCGCGCGATGACCTCGGCGGCCTCCCACAGGGTCCGAACCGGGTAGACCGCCAGTCCCTCCACGACGGTGGCTTCGGCGACATTGTCGGCGGGGACAATCAGCCCCCCGCATTTCGCCTGCCTGGCCGCGAGCGCAATCGGAAGCACTCCTGAGATCGGCCGCACCGATCCGTCGAGCGACAGCTCGCCCGCCGCAACCAGGTTTGCCATGTCCTCGCTTGCGATCTGCTCGGTTGCCGCCAGCACGGCCAGCGCGATGGGCAGGTCGAAGGCGGGCCCCTCCTTGCGGATGTCCGCGGGGGCGAGGTTCACGGTTACGCGATGCGCGGGAAAGGAGAATCGCGAGTTCCGGATGGCGGACCGGACGCGCTCGCGCGACTCCTGCACGGCCAGATCGGGAAGCCCCACCACGGTGAAGCTCGCCATGCCCGATCCGACGTCCACCTGTGTCTGGACCAGGTGAGCGTCAATCCCCAGCACGGCGCAGCTATCTATGCGGGCGAGCATCGCCGCCCTCTTCTGCGCCCTGGCGCCTGCTTCCTCTGCGCGCAGGCCCGATGGTTCATGGTATAGGTAGGTGAGGTATAATTGATACTCTGGAACCTGAGGAGGCGAACCGTGCGCGTCCGCCTGCTGCTCTTTGTGTCGGTCGCTCTGCTGATGCCTGTTCCGGCTCAGGCGAAGAGCTACCACTTCGCCCGCACGGAGATCGCGGCCGAGGTTCGGCCCGATGGGTCCATGCATGTGAGCGAACTTCGCGAGTTCGTCTTCCGGGGGAGCTTCCACGCGTTCGACCGCTTCATCAAGCTGCCGCGCGGCACTCGGATAAAGAACGTGTCGGTATCCGAGGGCGGAGTCGCCTTCCGACAAGCTCCGGGTGAGGCGCCCGGCACTTTCTACACGCTCCTGAGCGGAAACGAATTCCGCATCACCTGGGGCTACCAGGCCACCGACGAGAGGCGAACCTTCTTGCTCGACTACGATGTCATCGGCGCGGTGGAGAAGCACGCTGACGCGGCCGAACTCTACTGGAAGTTCATCGGCACGGAATGGGATGTTCGCTCCGATGTCGCCCGCGTCACTGTCGCACTGCCTCCCGGCGCGGCGCGCGTCGACATCAAGGCCTGGGCCCACGGCCCGCCGTGGGGCAATATCGAGATCGAAGACGGGCGGGTCGTCTTCACCTGCGAACCACTACCGGCGCACGAGATGCTGGAGGCGCGCATCGTCTTTCCGACCGCCGTCATCACTTCCAGTGCCCGGCAAGACGATGCGAATGTGCTGCCATCTGTGATGGCCGAGGAAGATCGGTGGGCGCGGGAGGCCAACGCCGCGCGTAAGAAGGCGAAAGTGGTGCTGATCCTCAAGTGGGTGCTGCCATCCGTCATCGCGGTCGCCGCCATCGGTCTCTGGTTGGTGCTGTACCTGAAGTATGGGCGCGAGCACAAGCCCACCTCTGAGATCGAGTACCTGCGCGAGCTGCCCAATGACTGGACTCCCAACCAGGTGGCGTTTGTCTGGAACTGGGGGCAAATCACGCCGAACGACATGACTGCCACGCTGATGGACCTCGTGCGGCGGGGCGCGCTAAGACTGATCGTGTCCACGGAGACGCGGCCGCGGCTCGGCGGCCTGCTGGGGGAGGCGACGGAGCAGGAGTACACCGTGGAGCGAGTGCACGACTACGACGGCGAACTCAGCGACTCCGAGCGCTACCTGATATCGAGGGTTGTGTTCCACGATGTTACTGGTGACATGGTCTCTCTGGAGGAGTTCCAGAAGAAAGCTCAGAGCAAGCCGACCGCCTCGCGGGCCCGGTTCAAGAACTGGCGAAAGCTGGCGAAGCGCGAAGCAAAGCGAATGACCGTGGTTGACCCCGCGAGCAAGGGCGCCCTGGGCGTGAGCGCGGCTCTGGGGTTCATCATGTTCGCCGGCTCTGTGGCGCTCTGCGGGATCTTCGAGAGCCCCGCTTTCCTAATATCGGGGATAGTGGGATTCGGCCTCCTTCCCGGAAGCTATGCGATGTTGAGGCGCACACCGGAAGCGGCCGAGGCGCTCCATCGGTGGCAGGCCTTCCGGCGGTACCTGACCGATTTCTCGCGCTTGAAGGAGTACCCGCCGCCGGCCGTTACGCTGTGGGAGCACTATCTGGTGTACGCGATAACACTGGGGGTCGCCGACCAGGTCATCGAGCAGTTCAAGGAGCTTTACCCGCAGGCCGAAGCGGCCGGAGCGACGGGGGGGGCGTTCCCCCACTGGCTGGGCTCCGGCGGGACGCCGCTCTCAGGCATGCAGTCCATCGGCAGCGTGCTATCTTCCTTCAACTCCACGCTGGCCACCGCTACCAGTTCGTTCAGCTCGAGTTCGGGAAGCGGCGGGGGCTTCTCGGGAGGCGGGGGCGGCGGAGGGGGGGGAGGAGGCGGCGGGGCGCGGTAGAAGCCGGGTGCGGCCATGGAGAACCTGAACTGGCTCGTCCCCACGCTCGTAACGGTGGTCGGGGCGGGGATCTGGCTCCGGCTGTACTTCCGGTACGGCCGGGAGCCCGTTCCCGCGAACCCTCACGACCGTCTCAGTGAGCCGCCCTATGAGTGGACGCCGGTTCAGGTTGGCCTGCTGTGGAACCAGGGCAGGCTGGGGCTAAGGGACATGGTTGCCAGCCTCATCGATCTCGTCCGGCGCGGCGTGCTGGAGCTGCGGGTCGAGCCCGTGTCGGTGCTCGAGCTGGGTGGGGTGGCGGGGGTCGGTGAAGAGTATGAGTGCTTCGTCCGGCGGGCGCGGGAGAAAGAGGGAGAGGCCACACCCGCGGAGCGCTACCTGATAGAGGAAATCATCTTTCGCTACGCGGAGGGTAAGGAGAGCGCGTCGCTCAGAGAGGCGATGGTCGAGGGCGCGCGGGATCACCGGGCGGCGTGTGGGCGGGTCGAGCGCTGGGGCGAAATCGCGCGGGAAGAACCTACCCCTTTTCCGTTCGTGGATCCCGTGAGCGAGCGGATGAGCGCCCGCGGCACCGCTCTCGGCGCGGCCATGCTGGCAAGCTACTTTCTCCTGGGCGCGTTCTTCCCCAGCGTGACGATTCTCGCGCTGGTGGGTGTTGCGGGCATTCTGACCGCAGGGAGCGGCGTGATCCGGAGACGCAGCCCCGAGGGAGCGGAGGCGCTCGCGCGCTGGCAAGCGTTCCGGCGGCACTTGGCGGAGGTCTCCTCGCTCAGCGATGCGCCGCCGCACTCAGTGGCTGTGTGGGAACGGTATCTGGTCTACGCGATAAGCCTCGGTGTGGCGGGCCGAGTGGTGGACGGGTTCCGCCTGCTGCATCCAACGCGGGCGAACATAGGCGCCTCTGCTGACATGTACAGCTCGGCGTTCTCTCTCGGAGGCGATCCGTTCTGTCGGGCCTTCGTATCGCTGGGGGCGAAGAGCAGACCTGCCGACGGCGGACGATGACCTGGCATCCCGGCCGCCTCCCGGGAGGTGGACGCGGCGGGGGAGGAGGCGACGGCGCGAGATAGCTTCGCCCTGAAGGTGAAAGGCGCGCCGCGCCGTAGTTGTGCCCGAGCGGAGGCGACCAATCCGTGGCATATTTCCTGGTCTGCACTGCGGCACTGCTGGTATCCGCTCTCACTTTCTTCTCCGGCTTCGGCCTCGGGGCTCTGCTGATGCCGGTGTTCGCCCTGTTCTTTCCGGTCGAGGTGGCTGTTGCCGCGACCGCGATGGTGCACATGGCGAACAACTTCTTCAAGCTGGCTCTGGTGGGCAGGTACGCGGTCTGGCGGGTATGGGCGCTCTTCGCGCTGCCCGGCGCGGCGCTTGCGTTTGTGGGCGCGTTTGTGCTCACAAAGATCGCGGACATCGCTCCCTTCGCGAGCTACGAGCTGGGCGGGAAATCACACGAGATCAGCCTCGTGAAGATCGTCATCGCCTCCCTGATCGCTTTCTTCTCAGTGTTTCAGCTTCATCCTTACTTCGGGCGGATTCCGTTTGAACGCAAGTGGCTCCCGGTCGGGGGCGCGGTGAGTGGCTTCTTCGGCGGCCTGTCCGGACATCAGGGAGCGCTCAGGGCCGCCTTCCTCGCCAAGATGCGATTCGATGCTCAATCCTACATCGGCACCTCGGTGGCTTGCTCCACAACGGTGGATATCGCGCGGATGACGGTCTACGGGATTGCGCTGTCCGCGGGGCACTTCGGGGAGCTGGGAGAGGGGAAAGCCACGGGGCTGGTCATAGCCGGTATCGCGGCCGCCTTCACGGGCGCTTTCCTCGGCTCGCGGTACATGAAAAAGATGACCATGGGAGCCGTGCGGGTGCTTGTGGGGGTCATGCTGATGGCGCTGGCGATTGCGATCGGCTCGGGGCTGGTCTAGGGGCGCTCAATCGCCCTCGAACGCATGTGGGATCAGCTCGATCCTCCCCACTCCGCCCTCCGGTGTGAGGAACACCTCGACCACATCGAAGCGGACGCTCCGTTCGTCGCCGCCTCGCGCGATGTAGGCGCGCGCGGCGTTCACGATGCGGCGCTGTTTCCAACCGGTCACGGCCTCCCGCGGCTCCCCGAACTCGTTCGAGCTTCGCGCCTTCACCTCGACGAAGACGAGCGAGTCCTTTTGCTCGGCGATGATGTCCACCTCGCCCGAGCGCGCCCGGAAGTTCCGTTCGAGCACCCGATAGCCGCGTGAGCGCAGGTACCGCGCGGCATGATCCTCGCCGATACGTGCCAGCTCCTGCTTGGTCTTCGCTTTCCTTGGCTTGCGCCGCAGCACGGGTACTCCTCTCGTGAGGTATTCGCCGCTTGACAGCAGGATTCCCGTCGTGATAGCATTCCTGCGGCTGACCAGCGACAAAACGATACTCACCCGGCAGGGCAACGCACTTCAGCCCTTTGCGCGCCTGCTTTGTGCCATCCGGAGAATTGGGTGGCGTGAGGCAGGCGCGTTTCGGTTTTGGGATGAAGGGGGGCCCGAAGATGAGCGATGGGGGCAGCACGCGAACAGGCGCCCGGCGCGGCCGCGCGTTCCAGAGGGAGAGAGAGTATGGGGTATGAGTTTGTCAAAGGCATGGTGCTGGCCGAGCGGCTCTACCACGAAGGGGTGAAGCCGGCGATGGCGCAGCACTTCCCCGAGCTGCGCTACTCGGCCGCGCGGCTGCGCGGCGGGTCCGATGTCCTCGGCTATGATACACCTATCTCCATGGACCACGGCTGGGGACCCGTGGTGGAGGTCTACCTGTCGGCCGCCGACTACATGAAGTACGCGAACGAGATCGTGGAGGTGATGCGCCACAACTTGCCTCGGGAGATCGCCGGCGTGCCGACCAACTTCGATTCCACCTCGCACCAGGAGGCGAAGCCCAAGCGCCTGGAGCGCGGACCGGTCGAGCACCGCGTCGCCTGCCACAACATTGACACCTTCGTCATCAGCTATCGGAGCTTCAACCCCAACGACGGAATGACGGTGCTCGACTGGCTGACAATCCCCCAGCAAAACCTGCGCCTGATTCGCTCGGGCCGGGTCTTCCACGATGGGCTGGAGGAACTCAAGCCCATCCGAGAGAAGCTGCACTACTACCCCGATGAAGTCTGGTACTACCTGCTGTCGGCACAGTGGGAGCACATAGGCCAGGAGAGCCCGTTCATGGGTCGGTGCGGCGACGTCGGGGATGAGCTAGGCTCGCGAGTGCTGGCCGCGCGACTGATCCACTACATGATGGACCTGTGCTTCCTCATGGAGCGGCAGTACGCGCCCTACAGCAAGTGGTTCGGAACGGCATTCTGCGAGTTGCGCTGCGCGGCGCACCTGAAGCCGATCCTCCAATCCGCTCTCGACGCGCGAACCTGGCAGGAGCGCGAGAAGCACATGTCACAGGCCTACGGGCACCTCGCGGAGATGCACAACACGCTGGGGATCACCGGACCCCTGCCCACCAATGTGGGCAGGTTCTACACTCGCCCCTACCTGGTCCCCGAGGGCGATTTCGCCGGCGCGATATGCGAGAAGATCACAAGCGAGGAGATCAAACGCCTTCCGAGCTACGTCGGCTCTGTGGACCTACTCACCAACCTCGTGTGCGTGCGGGACTGGCCCGACCGCCGAGCGCGGCTGGTGGGCATGTACGCGGCCGCCGAGTAAGCGCAGTACTGCACTGTTAGATTCGATGGACTAGAATACGTCGCCGCGGGCGAGCTGCATCGCATAGAGGTGAGTCACGTGAAAGCGACGGGTGACAAGCCGGACCCGCTGCAGGGGCATACGAGGGAGTGGCCGTCCACGCCCTACAGCGATGAGGCGCGGGCGGAGGAGCCGCCCATGGAGACGTCGTGCTGCGTCGGCCTGTTCGGCGATTGCACGGTGGATGTCTATATGCCACCTGCGATGCGCCCGGAGAACCACCTCGCGGTGCGGCTGCGCCGGACCTTCCCGGAGCAGCGATTCGTGATCCGCAACCTCGGGGACAGCGGCGGGACCGCGGGCGAGTTCGTGAGATGCGGAGATCTGGAGAAGGCTCTGAGCGAGATGCCGCGACTGCACATCGCGTTCGTGCGCTATGGGATCAACGACCGGAAGCGGGACGGCATCCCGCGATGCATCGAGAATATGAGAACGCTGTGCGATCTTCTGCAGCGGAGGTGTGCCAACGTCACCATCGTCATCGAGACCGGCATGTGGGTGGACTACCCGAAGCACTACATGTTCGACCGCAACTCGCGCCTCGCACCCTTATACGAGGCGATGCGGAAGCTCGCCGAAGACGAGGGCTATGCGCTGCTGGACATCTACGAGAAGATGGAGGCGGAGACCAGAAGGGGGAACTGGGACCTGCGGGTGCGGGGGCTGCCGGATCGCGAGCACATGATCCTTGATGATTCCTTGGACCAGTTCTTTGCCGATGATCCGGCATTCTTCACGAACATCCATCCGAACTCTCGTTGCCTGGGGTTGATCGCCGACTGGGAGGTGGCGAAGCTGAAGGAGCTATTCGGCAACAGACTGCCGGGCGTCGTACCGGAGGAGGCGCACGATGGTGACGGTCGATCTTGACCAACGCGTCCGTTTCTATCTGGGGAGAGAGTTGGCGTTCCCGCTCGATTCTTCTCCGTGTGCCGGCGTTGAGGTGCGAGAGTCGCCGAAGCGGAGCGATGAGCGAGAGAATCGCCTCTCGGTAGTCCGTATCGGGAACGGCGCGCTGGCGACGGGGATACCGCGCGTGGCTGCGGCGATCTCGCCGGTCATCGGATCGCTGACCGTCGAAGAGCTCTTCTCACCCCTGGGGCCCGCCGAGCTGGGCCGAGTTGGCATGGTTCCCGGCAGCGGCATGAGGGTTGGCAGTGATCGGAGTTCTCGGCCGACGCGCGGCGAGCACGCCATAAACGGAGATAACGAGACAATGAAGAGCGATCCAACCTCCGTGTTCGCGCTCACCAAGGAGCAACTCCGACCGGTCGTCGAGGAGATAGCGGGCGAACCGGTGCAGTCGTTCGACATCAGTGTGGAACACCGCGTGGCGGGGCCGTACGGCGTGACTGCGGAGAAGGTGATCCCGACGTTTGCCTATACGACGCGGTCCGGGCGAACGGGGCGGATGACCCTTTTCGCGAAGCGGCCGTACCAGATGTTGCCAGGGCACGGCGAGGAGCATCACTACAGGTATCTAGCGGAGCAAGGCGCGCCGATCCCCAATATGTACGGGGCTCTCGCCGATGACCAGCAGAGGGAGATCCTGTTTCTGGAGTATCTCGACGTAGTCACCGAGCCCGAGCCGTGCACTCGTTTCCTGAATGATCTGGAGCAATTCCCGAAGTTCGTCAGCTTGGTCGCGCACTTCAACGCCATTCGGCCGTCTGGGGAGTACGCGGCGCGGCTGCGCAGGGACATCCCGCAGCGGCCTGGACCGCCGGGCTGGGACTGGCGGCAGCGGATGGAGGATGTGTGCGCCTACCTGGATCGCATCTGGGAGCATGGCGCCGAGGGCGACCTGGGCACCGCGCTGAAGCACCTTTGCGCCGGCTCAGAGGAAAGCCTCGGCCGGCTGAGAGACCTTGCCATGGGGCTCGTCGAACCGGTCTCAGAGATGGAGACGGGCTTCACGCACAACGACTGCTATCCACACTGCACCGGCTACCGTCGAGAGACGGGAGAGCTGCTCATCTTCGACCTCGAACATGTCGGCTTCGAGCCGCGCTTTTTCGACATCGCCCCGTGGCTAGGCGCCCCGGATCACGTTCAGTCCCGCTGTGTGCCGCGTGAGGAACTGGCACAGTATTACCTCGAAGAGTATGCGCGCTGCGGCGGCGGAAGCGTGTCACTCGATCAGTTCCTGGAAGGGACGCACATCCTCTGGCTAACCTATACGTTCATGATGCTCGGATGGTACGTGAACCAAGCGTTGCAGGGCCCCACGGATCGCACCAAGGAAGACAGTGAGGAATACCGTCGTTGGAACTGCGAGGAGTTGCAGCGGCAGCTCAGCATGCTCTGTGGTGAGGTTCGGTGAGCAGACAGGAGCGTAGATGAAATGGAAGTAGTAGGCTACCGTTCGGATATGGCCGGAGAGGTTTCTTCTGTCTACGACGAAGCAGTCCGTGACGTGCCCCACTGCTACCCCGTGAGCGAGGACGCATTCGCGGCTGAGCTTGCCGCCGCGGCCGGCGGCGAGTCGAGCCACGAGCGTCTGCACTCGGAGGCGGCCTTCGTTGGGAGCGAAGCGGGGAGGATCATAGCATTCGCACACGTGGGCGTCGAGCGGCCGAAGGAGGAGGGCGAGGCGGACCAGGGTGTGATCCGCTTCCTCTGGTACCCCCGCGGACGGAGGCGGATCGGGCAGTCGCTGCTGGCCGCGGCCGAGGATCACCTGCGGGGCAGAGGTATGTCTCGGGCCTTCGCTTTCCCGCACGACTGGCGCTATCGCTTCTACCACTTCAAGAACGCCTACCTGTCAGACCATCTGGACCATGTTCAGGCACTGCTGGCGTTCAATGACTATCGGCGCTCCTTCGGGGAGGCGTTTCTGGACTGGCCGGACTACGACCCAGTTGTGCCGCTGCCCACAGAGATCGAAGCTGAGATTCGCGTCGAGGAGCGCCCGGGCCGCGGGAGGCGTCCGGGCCTTCGTGTCTCGGCGCACGGAGATGGCAAGCAGCTCGGCGAGTGCGTATCCCTCTCGGCCGCTGAAT
>CP070816.1:410792-416400 GCA_020344235.1 Armatimonadota bacterium | reverse complement strand
GCATTGGAGCCGCTTTCGCGGAGGGCCTGGAGGCCGACACCATCGTCGCCGGTTTCAACGCGGAAGAAGCAGCGACGTTCCCGGATAACAGCGCCGAGTTCGTCGCTGCCTGCAATGCGGCCCTGCGGTTCTCCACGCGTCGTGAGGTGCGCCTACTGAGCTACACGCAGGACCTGGCGAAGGCCGAGATCGTTCGGCTCGGTCTTCGCATCCATGCACCCCTCGCGTGCATATGGAGCTGCTACCTGGGAGGACGGGAACACTGCGAGTGCTGCGAGTCGTGCGCGCGCCTGGAGCGGGCGCTGCGGGAGGCCGAAGCGTGGGAATGGTTCAATACGAACCGCGTGCTTCTCTGACCCGACCTCGACGCGGAGAAGAAAGCCCCCGGTCCCGGTCCTCAGTAGCAGTATGGTAACTCAGCTCAGCACGATCCCCGGGGCCGGAGGCGATTGCAAACTAGCTTCTGTGGTGCGGAAGGGATGTTGCGCTACATGAAACAAAGTTGCACAACATGGCCCTGCAATGATAGCTTCAACCCTCCCGTTCGTCAAGTCTTGCCTGCCCTGCTCGTTACTGACGGGTGGCAGGAGGAGGCATCAGAGAGTCCGAGGACCGATTGCCTAGGTAGGTATTGCCGCTTTGCTGTAAGGGGAACCGCTACCGCGAAATAAGGTATTCGACTTTCAGCAGCTACTGTCCTCCAACCGGGAACAGGCTCAGCAGTATCTGCGCTACGGTTGGCTGAGGAGGGGCCGGCATCGCACGCTTTCTCGAGTGGCAGCGGTAGTTGGTCGGATGGCCTGGACTGCCGCAAGCCGGCAGCGGAGCAGGCGAGGCAGAGAGACGCCGGCCTCAGTGGACGTGGAATGACGTGGTGGAAAGGGAGGCGGGTATGCGAGCCTACGTTGTCGCTCTGCGGATGGCCGGCATTGCGGGTGCACTTGCAGGCGCGGGAGTGGGACTTCTGCGCTGGTCTTGGGCGTGGCCGGGCCTGAGCTTGACTGCCGCGGCTGCGTCGTGCGCGCTGGGGTGGCTGGTCGGAGTAGCTGTTTCGCCGGCGCTGGCATGGGGCCTATCGCGGCGGCCGAAGAGGGCCCGGACCGGTCGCGGGGAGAGATGGGGGCGGGCGGCGAGCACTGCGCTCACCGTCTTGGCGATGGTACCGGGCGTTCTTTGGCTCACGATGGCCCTACCCAATGGGTTCATGCGGAATGCCCTGGGAGCCGACCGGCGGCCTGGCGACACACGACCCAACCTGATACTGATCAGCATTGATGCGCTGCGGGCGGACCACGTGGGGGAGTATGGAAATCGAGATGGGCTGACGCCCAACATTGACAACTTCTCCGAGGAGGCGACCCGATACGAGGCGGCCTATGTTGCCTCTCCCTGGACGCTGACCTCCCTCGCGGCTGTTGTCACCTCGCTGGCGCCGTCGGAGTGTGGGCTCAAGCTGGCGGCACCGCGGATGCACGACTGGTACCTCTATTCAGCCAAGCTTCCGGAAAGCGTTCCTCTGCTGCACGAGCAGCTACAACGAGAAGGCTACACGACAGCGGCCGAGCTGACGAACTGCTTCCTGACCGCGGAGCGCGGATGGCGACGCGGGTTCGACTACTTCCGGAACGAGGATGGCCCGGAATTGGGGACGATTCTGACTCGCGCGGCCACGGTGACCGCGAATGCTCTGGCTTGGCTGAGGCTGAACCGGCGTGAGCCGTTCTTCCTATGGGCTCACTACCTCGATCCTCACGTACCGTATAATGCTCCGGGGACTCCACCGGAACTGCGCGCCCGCTATCCAAGACAATGGCTGACGCGACGGGAGTACTGGTACGAGTCTATGCGACGTCGGGACGAAGACACGAAGGCGCGCTATCAGGAATTCTGCCGCAGGATGTACGCGGAGGAGGTGCGGTACGCGGATCGGTGGGTTGGCAAGCTGCTCGATGGAATCAAGGAGGCCGGGCTGTGGGAGGATTCGCTGATTGTGATTACCGCCGATCACGGCGAGGAGCTGTTCGAACACGAGGGATTCGAACACGGGCACACGATGCACGAGGAACTGCTGTGGGTCCCGCTGCTGGTGAAGTGGCCGGAAGGTTTCAATGCGGACAAGTGCATCACTCAGACGGTGGCGTTGACGGACCTGCCGGCGACCGTCTTCGAGCTGGTGGGATCCCGGCCGCCGGCCTGGCTGAAGGGTGGGCCGCTGCCGAGGCGGGACGGGCTGCCCGGGGAGGCGGTATACTCTGAGGGCATCCTTCACGGGGTGGAGCAGACGGCGCTGACCACCGACGAATATAAGGCTATTCACCACGCTGGGACGCGACTTGCAGAGGAAAGGCTGGAAGTGTACGCGCGCGCAGGAGACCGCGAGGAGAAGACGGACCTGGCGGGCAGCGATGTCGCGATGGACCTCCGGGGGCGACTGGTCATGCGCACGCGGGCGGCGGAGGAGGCTGCGAAGCAGTGGAAAGTGAGTCACGAACGGGAGTTCCGGGGGATTGACCTTTCCCGGGCAACGCGGGAGAAGCTGAGGACCCTGGGCTATATCGGAGATTGAGGTTTCGTTCCGGGCGCGCCTCCTGAGTCTGGAGCATCGTCGGGGGGGGATTCGTGGTCTCGCCGCTGGAAGACGTCGAAGTCCTCAATCCGCTCCCGCAGTCGGTAGCGCTCGCGGAGGAGAGTGTCGAGTTCCGGGTATGTTGCCAGTTGCGAGGCTGAATCGTCCCAGCGCCCTGCCATCCACGGCTGCGCGTCATTGTGGACCACGAGGACGTATGGCGGTCGCTCCGCTTGAAGATCGCGAACAAGCTCGACGCGCCACTCGGGGGGTGACCAGGGGGCGTTGAGGGGGATGTTGTAGAGAAACCGGCTGGCAGGCGATCTCTCTGACAGGAAGTAGACAAGCGGCTCGAAACCCCAGATGAAGATACTGGCGTCCTTCGTGGTGTGCTGTCTGACCCAAGACGCCACCGCGCGGTCCGCGGTCAGAGAGAAATCGCTTTGGGTGTGGAGGTCGAAGCCGCGCAGGTAGGTTGCTCGCGGCACTCGGCCAGCCAGGTGACGCAGCGGCCACCTGAGGAAGTTCCAGTGGGCAAAGGATAGAAAGCCGAAGAGAACTGCCAAACCGAGTGCAGATAGGGCCCGAGCGGCCCTGGGCGAGGCCGCCGCCTGAAGGGAGCGGGAAATGGTGCGCAGCCCCTGTGCGGCCAGCAAGGCCAATGGCGGGAGCGCCGGGAGCCAATGATAGGAGTAGTATCTGCCCTGGATCCATACCTGGGCCAGGATTGCGATAGCCCAGGTGGGCACGAGCCAGCGGTTACGGCCGGAGTTTGGTTGCAGGCAGAGGTCGGCGGCCCCGACAAGGGCGAGGAGGCCGATAGGGAATAGCAGTCGGTTGGGGCTTCCTACGAATAGCTTGGCCAGCTCCGCGACTGCATTGTGGCCGGGCAGGCCCGGTGCCTGCAGCCGCGCGTACTTGCTGTTCCAGACGAAGACGATATCCGTCATCTGTTGCAGCGCGCCGGCCTTCCAGATGAGCCCGGCCGCCACTGCGAGAACAGCAGCGCAGCCCCCGAGATAGAAAACAGCACGGGCGGCACGGCGGCGGATCGGCTCCCGGGCGGCCGCGGTCAGAGCGACCAGAGGCAGTGCCAGGAAGATGCCGAGCGTAAACTTGAAGAGAATGGCGACTCCGACAAGGGCCCCGCAAGCGCTCGCCCGCCACGGGCTCTTCTTCTCCTCTGCGGCGACAAGTGCGAGCGCGGCCAGCGCGAGGGGCAGAGAAGTGAAGCCGTCACACTGGGTGGTGTGCCAGTAGTAGTCGTGGCCGATGTAGCGCAGGAGAAAAAGGAACGCCGCTGCCAGGCCCGCCCACTCGGAGAAGATGCGGCGTGCCAGCGCCCATATGGCCGCTGCTGTCGCCAAGCTCCAGAGCAAGTCGAGCAGGCGGGGGGCTGATTCGGAGGGGCCGAAAAGGGTGAAGCTGAGCCAGAAGAGGTAGAAGACGCCCGGCGGTTTCATGTCCCAGGCATCCTTATAGGGAACGCCGCCGTTTGCGATAATGCGGCCTGCAGTGGCGAACACGGCCTGGTCGCGACCGAGAGGGTAAGTCAGCAGCGGCGCCAGCAGCGCGGCTCCGCAGATGAGGAATGCGAGAACAAGGAGAGAGCGAGCGACCTTTCTGGTCACCGGTCGGGACGCGGGGGCCGACATGGCCGTTAGCATTCAACGGTCGCGAGGCACTGACCTTCAGAGGGAGAGGCCAAGTTGCCGCGCAGGACAAGCGAGCAAGGAAGGCGAAGCGAGAGCGCGGGAATGCCCTGGAGGATACTGGCTGTGAGGCAGGCATTTGAGCGCCTGTGGCAGCTCGCGGCGGTCGGCGCTGTCGTCGGTGTGGCGGTGGCGGGCCGGGAGATTGCCAAGCAGGAGTACCTGGCCCAGGGGTTGATGCGGACGTCGCTGCAGATGACAGGGCGCGCGGCGATGGCAGGGCTGCTCCTTGGCGCCGCGGCAGGACTGGTGCTGGTCCTGCTCTTGCGGCTGTGGCCGTGGGTTGCTGGTAGGTGCTCCGCCCTGGGGGTTCTCGGCGAGTTTCTGGCCAAGTGGGTCGGGAGAGTCCCTAGCCAGCTGTTCGCGGGGGTATTTGGACGCGCGGCAGGAGCACTGGTGCTGCTGGCTGCCGTCGGGCTGTGGGGAGCGGGGAGTGTTGTAGTACATCGGGCAAGAGCAGAGGCACTCGAGCGCGGGCTGAACGTTATGGTTGTAAGTATTGATACGCTGCGGGCGGATCGAGCCAGCCTTCTGTCCGAGGACGAGCGCGAGAGAGACCTGACTCCCAACATGCGAGAGCTGCTGGCCGCGCGCGGAACCGTGTTCTCGAAGGCGATCGCGCAGGCGCCGTGGACGCTGCCCTCTGTCGCCTCCATATTCACCGGGGTTTATCCGAAGCAGCATGGGGCTGAGCACCGAACGAGCGTCCTTCCTCCGGGTCAGCTGACGATTGCAGAGATCCTTCGCGAAGCCGGATACCGCACGCTCGGCGTTTCGAGCGCCCTGTACGTCACGAATGCCTCCGGGCTGCGCCAGGGATTCGAGCGCTTTGACGAGTCGCAGGCAAGAGGTCAGCGGAATATCAGTTCCCCAAGAGTAACCGACAAAGCAATAGAGTTCCTGGAGGCAAGCTCAGGGGAGCCGTTCTTTCTCTTTGTCCATTACTTCGACCCACATTGGGCCTACCGCGACCACGAGGAGTTCGGTTTTGCCGGCTGGTACGACGGCTGGCTCAGCGATATCAGCCAGCGGCTCAAGCAGGATGAGTTCACCCGGCACCTGGGGACGGTTAGGCCGCGCCCCCGCCGGCAGTTACTGGACCCGGAGGAACTGAAGTACATTCGCGACCTTTACGAAGGGGAGATTGCCTACACGGACGCCGAGGTTGGCCGGCTGTTGCGGTATGTGCGGCAGGCCGGTCTGGAGAAGAGTACTCTGACGATCATGGTGGCTGACCACGGCGAGGAGTTCCTGGAGAGGGGGAACCTGGGCCACGGGGAGACCATCTGGCAAGAGGTCGTTCACGTGCCGATGATCATCGCTGGCCCCT
>CP070816.1:407869-410692 GCA_020344235.1 Armatimonadota bacterium | reverse complement strand
GGCAGCCTGTTCTCGGGATCGAAGCTGAACTGCCCGCCCTCGGGCCGATCTCCGTCCATTAGCACACGCTTGGCCCTCCGCACGAACCTATAGAAGGAGTCCATGCGCCACGGCGGGCCGCTCCGATGGGCAGCCAAGAACTGCTCGTGAGTCGTAAGCCAGCCGCTGTGCGGAACAACCACTAGGCCACCCGATTCGATAAGTGGCTGAAGGTCGACGCGCAGCTCACGCTCGGCGGGCGCCATTACGCGCAGTGGTCCCAGCTCCGGGATGATGGGCTGCAGGGCTTCTCGATAGGTCGAGTCCACCGTCACGTACCGCACAGCCACGCCGCGGGTTGCCTGCTCTAGCGCGAAATGACGCATGTTGGCGATCAGGTACGCCAACTTCTGCTTATGGTAGGGCCGCCGCGCGAACTGCCATCTGTTCTCGACCAGAACTATGCCGAGCTCTTCCGGCTCATCCACCGCCAACGGTCCGATGCGGTTGGACAACTGGTCGTACGGAACGAACAGCCAGCGGCGCCCGCTGGGAGCACATTGCGACCGATGGAGGGCGCGCAGGAATGCTTTCATGAGATACGGGGGCGAACGCACCGCCAATACCGAATCATGCGAGCGCTGTTACTGGAGCTCACCTCGCTAATCCTACCAAGGTCGCTGCCGCAGGAGTGCATGGCCGATCATACCGTGCCGAGGCGAAGAGGCAAAGCCGTTCGTGACCAGACTGACGCCGTCCTTCCGGGGCCTCCAATGCCTCCCCTATTCGCCGGTACCTGCTGCCTGCCACTGCCTGTTCCTGTCCGTGGCTATGTGCTGATCTGTGCCCAGGACGGCGAGGGCACTTCAACTACGAGCAGACACGCCGACGCCATAGGGGATGTCGCCGCACAGTACCTGATCGGGCCCTTCCTGTTAGCCCCCGACTAATTCCACGTCCGATCCTCAAGTGGGGGCCGCTTCCAGTGCCCGGGAATCGCCCATGCGGTCGGCCTATGCCCGTCCGGGAAGAGCAAAGCCCTTTCCGACCCCTGTCCACCGTGGTGCTTCCTAGGGCCATGCCTGGCGAACCGGGCCAGCCCGTCCTTCCATACTCTCGCTACTCCGGTTTTGGGCACCCTTGTCAGATTCTAGCAACACCCAGGCAGCCCTGTATGAAAACCTGACACGAAGTACTCTCCGCGGCAAGGGAAAGCACGAGGTTCGAAAGGTAGCAGTGTAGCCAGTGTAGCCATGAAGCTCTACGTGGGCACGTGCGGCAGGCGCACGCGCGACACGTGACAGGAGATCTGCAGACATGACGAGATCACGACTATGCGTTGGAGCGGCCCTGCTGCTGCTCGTTCTCGCCCTGGGCGGCTGTGGGGAGGAGCAGTCAACAGAGGTTCCTGAGCCCTACACTAGTGCTGAGCCCGGAGAGAGCCCGGCAGCAGTCGATGCCCCCAAGGACATCGTTGACACGGCAGTGGCCGCCGGGTCCTTTGAAACGCTGGTGGCAGCTTTGCAGGCTGCGGGGCTGGTGGAGATCCTAAAAGGCGAGGGTCCCTTCACAGTGTTTGCGCCCACGGATGACGCCTTCTCGAAGCTCCCTGAGGGCACGCTGGAAGATCTGTTGAAGCCTGAGAACAAGGAGAAGCTGACGTCCATTCTCACCTACCACGTGGTGCCCGGCAAGGTAATGGCGGCGGACGTCATCGGGCTGGAGTCGGCTACTACTGTGAACGGTCAGGACGTCGCCATCCGCAGCGAAGGCGACACCGTGATGCTGGACGGTGCGAGAGTGGTGCAGACCGACATTGAGTGCAGCAATGGCGTCATCCACGTGATTGACAGCGTCATTACACCCAAGTAGAGCCGCCGCGGGCGGCGCCGCCGGGAGGTCCATGAAGATGAAGGCCATTGACGTCGTGGTAGCTGTCCTGCTGGTAGTGGGAGGTCTCAACTGGGGTCTGGTCGGGCTGTTTCAGTTCGACCTCGTCGCGGCCATCTTTGGCGGCCAGGCGAGCATGTTGAGCCGTATCGTGTACACCCTCGTCGGGGTCTGCGCGGCGTATCAGGCCCTGACATGGCGGTCGATCCAACGGCGTTGGCTCGTACCGGCCTAGTCTGGATCCCCAAAGCAGGCGGTGGCATGGCGCCGCAGACAGCTCCGGGGAACGTGTCGGCAGCAGACCGTTAGCCGCCCTTCGTTCTCTGTGGCGCAGACAGGGCGCCGAGCCCGGGCGAACAGCGACAACAGGGGGTGCAACTGCCGCGAGAGGAGGTGAGGTCAAGGTGTGTGCAACATGCGGATGTCTCACTTCGAAGAAGGCAGCCCCGGAGGATGGCACCTATAAGTGCGTGGAGTGTGAAAAGGCCGGGAAGCCCGAGCACGTGACAGTGAAGAAGGGCGAAGCCATGCCGGCGTGCACTGCATGCGGTTCCTCAGAGGCCCACTGGATCAAGACCTAGATATGGCCTTGAGTGTGCCATGAATGCGTTCCAGCCGACATGGGGCGCACTCGCGCACACCAGGGAACCTGGGTGGGGAGACGACGCTATCGAGCGCCTCAGGCCGGCGTGCAGCTCGGATGAAGACAGTTCGGGGTCGAAGTGCATAATCCGTCTGCTGCCCTAGTAGGGATAGGACCCTCGGACTCGTTTCCCTCGGGTCAACTCAATCATCGCTTTGTCTGCCATTGATCAGGGGACGCTGCGTGACGGCCTCTGCGATGATATCGGCCACGCGCTCGTACTGCTCAATCATGTCTCGGGTGAATCTGCCAGGCGTGCGGCTGTTCAGCTGGAGCAGCCCCGAGCACTCCCCTTGGGTCCTCAGCGGTAT
>CP070816.1:401669-407769 GCA_020344235.1 Armatimonadota bacterium | reverse complement strand
GCCGATGATCTCGACGGCGATGCCGCGGTCTGCCACGAGGGCCTTGGCGATGTCAGTGACTCGGGCGCTCTTAATAATTGGGACGTACGTCTCACCGGGTCTCGCCTCTTGCACCGCCGTGAAAACCGTGTCGACGGCCTGATCGAGGCTAAGCAGGAAGCGGGTCATCCGGCGATCCGTAATGGTAATGGGACCACCCCGCGCGATCTGCTCATGGAATAGCGGAATCACCGAGCCTCGCGAGGCAAGAACGTTGCCATAGCGCACGCAGATGAAGCGCGTTCGATGGTACTCACGATTGGCCGAGGTGAAGATGCGCTCCTGGATCGCTTTGCACATGCCCATGACGTTGATGGGCTTGCACGCCTTGTCAGTGCTGATGCCGACCACGGCCTCCACCGGGAGGTCGTTCTCCAAGATGGCGCGCACGACGTTCTCGGGGCCGAGGATGTTCGTGTGCACGGACTCACGCGGGTGGTACTCGCACGTCGGGACCTGCTTCAGCGCGGCAGCATGAAACACGATATCGGCGCTGCGGAGGGCCGCACAGACAGGGCGTAGTCCCGGACGTCCCCGATGCGGAACTGAACCATGCGCTCACGATCATGGTAGATGATGTCATCAGTCGCTGACGGATGATTGAGATAAACCGAGCGCATGTAGTGCTGCTTGGCTTCGTCACGGGAAAAGATGACGATCTGCTCCGGGCGGCCTGCCTCGCCGGTCAGCAGTCGGCGCAGAAGGGCCTTCCCCAGAGAGCCCGTTCCACCGATGATGAGAACTCTCTTGCCTTCGACGTTCACCGCTCTCGCTCCCATTCCTCATATCGCGTCGGGTCATCGCGCATCTGTGCGATCATATCCGGCCAACCCAGCGTCGTATAGTCGGTCGCAGCACGGAACCGATCACCAACAAGGCTCCGGTCGCATGCGAACTTGTCATCGGGCTCGATGCTGATCTCGAGATCGTAGGCATCTCGGATGAGCCGGAGGAGATCGAACTTGCTGATCGGTTCGGCTGCGAGATGGTAGAGGCCGGTCAGCTCCGGAAACTCCAGTGCAAGGCGTTTGATGACCCGCGCCAGCTCTAGCGTCGTCAGGCCGCTGAAGATAGCTCTCCTGAAACCCTGTACTTCGCCACCCCTCTGGGAGAGGAACCACTCCACGAGCCCCCGGCGGCTCCCGATCTCGCGGCCGATCATCGAGGTTCGCAGGGTTATCGCCGGCGGCTCGCTCACCTCGCCCAACAGCTTCGACCGCCCATACAGGTCGGGCGGATCAGGAGGATCCTCCTCCACATATCCGCCTCTGGTCCCGGAGAAGACACAGTCTGTGCTCAGGTGCACCAGCCGAGCCCCGCAAGCAACACACAGCTCGGCCAGCCGATGCGGCAGGACGGCGTTGATGATGAGCGAGGGAAGAGCTTCTTTGGCTTCGGCTCGCTGCTAGACAATCCCGATGTCGTTGATGACGACCTCCGGGCGTACGCGGGCAAAGGCCTTGATAAGAGATAGAGGATTGCTCGCCTCAAGACGCTCGATGGTGCGCTGCGGATCGAAGAGGTCTCGGCAGGGATATTGCGAGATGTCGCCTCGAAGCGCAGCATAGGTCTCACAGTCGTCTCGGAACGCTTGCCACAGCTTGTGGCCCAGCATTCCAGATGCGCCGAGTATCAGGACTCGCACCTGCTCCGGTTCCTCCTGCGGCCGATCTGCTCCTCGAAGACCGCCTCCACGCGATCCACAGCTCTGTCCCAGTTCATGTTCTCCTCTACGTACCTTCTGCCGTGCGCACCAAGCTCCTTCGCCCGAGCCTCATTCTGCAAGAGCTCGCCCACTGCCCTGATGAACTCAGGGCCGAGGTCGCGGAAAAGCACACCGTTCTCCTCACCCCCGAGAACGTCCATCGTCCCCGGAAGGGGCGTACAGACCAGTGGCTTTCCGCAGGCGAGATACTGGGGCACCTTTCCCGGGAACACGTCCTTCGTCACGTCGTTCACATGGAAGCTGTTCACGCATATCCGCGCGAGACTAACGTAGCGCGGGACGTCCTGAAAGGGGACAAAGCCAGTGAAGATGACGCGATCCCCGAGCCCAAGCTGCCGGGCCTGCTGGCGAAAGTTGTCGTAGTTGAGACCGCCACCAACGAGTAGCAGGCGCGCGCGGGGCGCGATCGCGGCCAGGTCGCGGAAGCGCTCGATCAGGAAGTCGATCCCCGCGAACGGAAACATGGTCCCCACGAACACGGCCACCTGGTCGTCGGGGCGGATGCCGAGTTCGGCTGCGAGTGCGGAGTCGGGTGCAGAGGGCTTGAAGAGCTCCCGGTCCATGCCGGGTAGGAGGACTTCGACCTTCTCGGGATCGGCCCCGAGGCCAACGACGTACTCCTTCAGCTTCCCGGTCAGGGCGAGAATGTAGTCCACTTGCGGATAGCCCCGGCGCTCCGACCACAGGACATACTTGGCCCAGGGGCCGGGCCTAAGGAGGTGGAGCGCGTCGATGGACCGGAAGACAATGGGAATGCTATGTCGCCTCGCCAGATGAATGGCGCCGAGCCCCGAGTTAGGCATGGCGTAGCTGAAGACGATGTCGATCTCCCTGGTGGCGAGGATGTGGCGCAGCTCAGCGTACTGCGTGAAGAGAGAGGAAAGGCGATCCATGTATCGGACCTTCACGATAGCCGGGCGGCGGAGCTCGATGCGTGCGCCCGGCCGGGAGCGATGCACGTCAGGAACGACTGCCGTACGCCAGCGGACGATATCCCGCCACCCATTTCGCTCCCACTCCTCCTCGAGGTCCACGACAGTGACGTTGTGGCCGCGCAGCGAGAGCACTTCAGGAAAGTCGTGCACCTCGTAGACGACCTTGCGGAGCCAATCGACCTCGTGCAGGATGAGGATATTCATGTGTTCTGATCGGTGAGGGATCTACCCTCCGGGCGGAAAGCATTCTGCGTCTCCAGAATCCCAGCGGCCCACGGCCCTACCTGAGGCAGGATATTCGCTTCCCCGCTCGGCTTATCCTCTCCGCGAGGGGGCTCAATAGCCCCTTCGGGAACCCACGTGGCCACAGGCGAGCCCTCATGGAGGCTCATGCCGCGTTCACCACGCATCATTGCTTGGCCGGCGGCTTTCCGGCTGTCGCCGCCTGCGGCGAGGCCCAGACACAAGAGTGCCAACCGCCGGCCGAGGCTACGTTGCGGAAGTGGCGCGCCACGGCCTCGGGCTTGAAGAGCGCATACCAAGGTTGCTCTGAGTCCTGGAAGAAGATGGCCTGCACGCCGAGCCTGCGCAGTGCTCTCACGGCGCTCTCCGGGTCACGGGCGTTGCGGACCTCGAGCCCGGTCCTCTGGCTGCAACCCTGGTAGATGCGCGCTTTGCAGTAGTAGTGGGCAACGTTGCCCCACATTGCCTGCGTTTGGGGCGGAAGATTGTCTTGACATCCATTGGGACCAGAGCGTGAATGACCACCTGACGGATGCTACCTGGACAGCACGTCAGGAGGTCTTTTAGCGATGGTGATGGCTGAACGTAGGCTGGCAAAGCCGACTCCCCCTGGCTCGCGAAGGCCGGCGGTCGAGCTCCGCCGCGAGGCCCCCGAGGATTTGAGCTGGGAGGCCGCGATCCGAATGTTCGTGGAGGGTTGGGCCGCGGATCATCCCGGGATCAGGCCAACGACTCTGGAGCACTACCGAGAGCAGCTGGTTAATCGGATCGCTGCCTTTGCAGAAGAACGAGGTATCGCCAGCGTGCAGGACTTCGATGGGAACAACCTGCGCGCGTTCGTGGTGTGGCTGGATAGCTTTGTTGTACGTAGTCAGCGATCTTGAGACAAACGGGAAGCGAGAGTCTGGCTTGAGTTGAGCGGGTGTTCCTGCTCCTGGGAGGGAAGGCCTGGGAGGCCAGAAAGGAGCAGGGAGATGGATGCCGGGGTCGAGGCGAGTGGTGCTGGGCAGCAGCAGGCGTCTGGGGCGACTCTGGCTCTTCGAGCGCAGAGAGATCGCCCGGCTCAAGCGCACGCGGGCACGGAAGAGCCGGACGAGAGAGGGTGAGGCGTCTCGGCCATGACCGATCGACAACTGCTTCAGGAGATTCTGCAACGCCCGACCATCACAGCGAAACTCACCGGCCGGCGCACCCATGAGGTCGTGACCCACTCGGTCAGAGCGCAAGGAAGGGGACGCTGGTGAACGTGAGAGCGATCGGGAGCACACCGCGACTGGCGCGGCAGACGTTTACCATCAGCCGCGAGACTGAGTACTTCACGGATAAGGAACTCACCCGTCAGATCGGCCACGGCCGCGACTGGTGGCCGGTGGCCCTCATCAAGGAGCTGACTGACAATGCCCTCGATGCCTGCGAATCCGCTGATGTGCCGCCCGAGATCGGCATCGAGGTCACAAGGGATTGGTTCGCGCTCAGCGACAACGGTCCGGGCCTCCCGGGGGACGTCATCGCCGCCTCTCTCGGCTTCATGCAGCGGGTGAGCGACAAGGCGCTCTATGTTTCGCCCACCCGGTGGCCTTGCCCCCAAGAACGTATCCAGGTGTAATCTCATAGGAGTGGAGCCTGGAACGGAGAGAGAGGAGCGAGGCCGATGGGTCAGAAGCGGCACAGGCCGGAGCAGATCATCCACAAGCTGCGGCAGGCGGAGATCAAGATCAGCAAGGGGGCTACGGTCGCCCAGGCGGCTAAAGGGATCGGGGTGACGGAGCACACCTATTACCGGTGGCGGGCTGCCTACGGTGGGATGCGGGTGGATCAGGCGAAGCAGTTGAAGGCGCTGGAGACCGAGAATGCCCGGCCAAAGAAGCTGGTGGCGGAGCAGGCTCTGGACATCGATATCCTGAGAGAAGCCGCCTCGGGAAACTTCTGAGCCCGGCGAAACCCCGGGTCGTGGTGGAGCATGTACGAGATGCCTTGAGTCGGGAGCGGGTATCGGAGCGGCGCGCCTGTCGGGTGTTGGGTCAGCCCCGGCCCACCCAGCGACGAGAGCGGCACGTGCCCAATGACGAGCCGAGACTGGTGAAGCGGATGTCGGAGCTGGCCAGTGACTATGGGCGGTACGGATACCGGCGGGTGACGGCGATGCTGCGGGCAGAGGGCTTCCGGGTGAATCACAAGCGGGTGGAGTGTCTGTGGCGCCGAGAGGGGCTGAAGGTGCCCCAGAAGCAGCCCAAGCGAAAGCGGCTGTGGCTGAATGACGGCTCCTGTATCCGGCTGCGGCCCAGATGCCGCAACCATGTGTGGAGGTACGACTTCGTGATGGATTGCACCAGTGATGGGCGGGCACTGAAGCTGCTCACCATCATCGACGAGTACAGCCGGGAGTACGTGTCGATCGATGTGGGGCGGAAGATGACCAGCGAACAAGTGCTGGAACGGCTGGCGCAGCTATTCCTGGAGCGAAAGACTCCGGTCTACCTGCGCTCGGACAATGGGCCGGAGTTCGTGGCGAAGGCGGTGCGGGAGTGGCTGGAGAAGATCGGCGTGGGCACGCTCTACATAGAGCCCGGCAGTCCCTGGGAGAACGGGTATCTGGAGTCGTTCAACGGCAAGCTCAGAGACGAGCTGCTGGCGCGGGAGGTGTTCGACACATTGCTGGAGGCGAAGGTGCTAGTGGCGCTGGCGAAGCCACTACAACCAGGTGCGACCACACAGCTCTCTGGGCTACCGGCCACCGGCTCCAGAGGCTCTCCTGCCTCGGGGGCAGAGCCTCGAGCCTACGCCGTTGTATGCGGGCGCACTAACATAGCACGTGGTAACGTCGAGGGGGGCAGGTCGGGTACACACCGGCCGACCCGCGCAACTTCCCCGACGCGGGCTCCGAGTTCTGGGCCTACACGCACGTGGAATACTGCGTCGGGAATGGAGTAGTGGCGGGTTACGAGGACGGCTACTACCATCCCGAGTTCGCCGTCACCCGCGACCAGATGGCGGTGTACGTGGCGAGGGCGTTTGGGTTGGGGGGATGATGCGCCGTCAGCCACGGGTTCCGGAGGCCATCTTGGCCCGGAGCCTCGGACGCATGCCGTCGGCCGCGGGGGGAACGGCATCGCAAGTGCTTGCGATCAGGGCGGCAGGTCACTGGCTCGCGCCGATC
>CP070816.1:398333-401569 GCA_020344235.1 Armatimonadota bacterium | reverse complement strand
GTCGAGGAGCCGGCCGTCGGCGCGGGCGGCGACGGCCTGTCGGGCGAGATCGGCGTCGCGGCCTTCCAGCCATGCAAGGATGCTGTCGGCACTTCGGTTCTCGGGTTTCAGGTCGATTGTGCTTGCCATCGTTATACCTCTGCCCTGAGTTGTGCGAACGCCTCCCGGAGCGTTTGCACCGGGAGGCGGTAGACGAGCGCGGACACTCCCGGAGGGAGTTAGGTCGTCTAAGTAGTGGTTGTTCCCGCGAGACTTTGGATCATGGCGAACCTGGTGGGCGGTACTGGACTTGAACCAGTGACCTCTTGCATGTCAAGCAAGCACTCTAACCAACTGAGCTAACCGCCCGCTTCGTGTGGATTATAGCAGGCTCAGGTGGTGGTGTAAACGTCCTTCGGGCGCTCGCGCGGACGAGGTTCGGGGACCGGGTCAGCCAGGAGTGCGGGTCGGAGGGGCAGGCCGAGAGGGAGTGCAGGACAGATTCGCTGCCTGCAGAAGGAAATGGCTTGCAAGGAGTCCGCCCGAGGGGGAGCGCCGGTGAGCACGTCCGAGACACGATCCCAATCCGGTCCAATCTCTGTCTTCGGCCTGTCCACGGCCCAGCTCCGCCCGATCGTCGAGGCCGCTGCTGGGGAGTCGGTGGCATCCTTCGCCATCAGCATCGAGCACCAGGTCGAGGGGTACTACGGGTTCGCAGCGGAGAAGCTGATCCCGACCTTCAGCTACGTGACGCCTGAGGGCCGGCGCGGGCGAGTCACGGTCTTCGCGAAGCACTCCCAAAATCCCGAATCTCCGGAGGCCGAGAAATACCGCTTCCTGGCCGCACACGGCGTGCCCCTGCCCCGGGTGTACGGCGTGGTGCGCAGCCCCGAGGATCGGCCGATCCTCTTCCTAGAATACCTGGACGTAAGCGAGCAGGCTCAGTCCGTTCGCTCTACTGAAGGTGTGTTGGAGCTGCTGTCCCTGATGGCGCGCGTCAACGCGATACGGCCGACCCCCGAGCAGACCGCCTTCCTCCATTCCTGGCGGGATGACCCGGCGACGGAAGTCAGCACCCTAGAACTCCTGTGGGAGCAGGCCCAAAAGGGCGACCTGGGCGACGATCTGCAGCAGTTCTGCACCTCGCGGCAGGACGATCTTCCCCGTCTTCTGGCCTTCACGCAGCGCCTCGATCAGCAAATGCGAGAGATGGAAATGGGGGTGCTGCACAACGACTTCTCCCCAGAGAACACGGGCCGGCGGGTCACCGGCGAGCGCGTGGTGATGGACCCCGAGCTGATGAGCATGGGGCCTCGCTTCGGCGACGTCAGCGGCTGGTTGGGCCGCCCGGAAGACCTCTGGACGCGTGAGGAGGATCAGGGAGACCTGGCCGAGCACTACCTGCGCAAGTATGCCCGGTGGGGTGGCTGCCCTCCGGCGCTGGATGAGTGCCTCGAAGAGTGCCACCTGCTCTGGGTCTTTGGGCTCACCAACCTCGACTTCGGCCTCGGGCTCGCGCGGGCAGACTCGGATACCTGTGAGGAATACCGCGCCGGCTCTCGCCGGGGTCTGCTGAAGCAGCTGACGATGCTGCTCGACAGGTACTGCTGAGACTAACCGCGTCTATGCGCCGCGACCACGTGACAGAAAACCATAGAATCTGCCCTACGCGAATGGCGCCGACGAGGCTGGACGCGATGACTGAGTAGCCAGCCGCGGCAGCATCACGCAAACAGACCTCGCTCAGCGGCAGTGATGCCGTTTCCCCCCGCATCACTCCCGGCGTCGTTCGCTCCTCACCGCATCCATGCGATGTGAGCGGGTTCGCGCTCCGGCGGAGTCTGGGGGATGGCGTCGGAGGCCCCCACTATGATGGGCGCCACGATCTCGTAGCCGTCTTCCACAGCCAGTGCCCGGCGAATCTCTTGGCTGTCCCTCGCCAGGAGCAGAAAGCCCACGAAGCAGGTGCCGAGGCCTCTGGCGTGAGCGGCCAGGATCAGGTTCTCGGCCGCCAGCAGACAGTCCAGGAGAGCTGTCTGGTTCCCGCGAGGGCCTTGAATCACAACCAACGCGGGCGCTCCGTAGAAGATGTCGTACTCGGGGTCCTCGAAAGCGGAGCGGAAGCGCTCCAGATCCGGCACCTGCCCGATCATGGCGAGACAGGCTTGCTTTACCTCCGCGTTGACACGCGCGAGCACGTCGCGGTTGGTGATGATGCTGAAGCGCCAGGGCTGCAGGCCCACTGCCGTGGGCGCGAGCGTCGCCAGTTCCACGAGTTCGGACAGCGTGGCCTCGGGTACCGGCTCTTCGCGGTAGGCGCGTGTGGTGCGTCGGGACCGAATCACTTGATCGAAGCTGACATCACTCATACTCGTTCCTTTCGGCTGCCGAGATCGACAGGTCGCATAACATATTGCCCTTCAGATGGTGTTTCCCTGCCGGGGCATGGCGACATGTGGGCCGTCACGCGGTGCTTGTTGGTTCGGCTCTCGCCGGGCGATCAGGCGAAGTTGGTGGATGGGCTGGCGGTGTTCGTGTGGGGGCTGAGCGCGGTCACGGAGGCTCAGCAGTGTGGTGTCGAAGGAGGGCAGAAGCCGCGCTGCACGGAAGTAAGGGCGCGCTTGGAGTGAGACCGCACTGGTGGGAGAGTGATGGAGTACGGACACTTCTCGGAGGACGGCAGGGAGTATGTGATCACGCGCGTGCCGACGCCGCGGGCGTGGGAGAACTTCGCCTCTAATTCGCGGTATGGGCTGAAGATTGATGCCGTGGGAGGCGGGTACAGCTTGCTGCCCGTCGCTCCCGGCAACCGCGTTACGTTCGCCTCCGAGGGGGAGCCGTTCGGGAAGGTGTTCTATCTTCGGGATCGGGACTCGGGGAGGCATTGGAGCCTTAGCTGGCAGCCGGTGGGGGGCGCGTATGAGCGGTTCGCGTGCCGACACGGGGTGGGGTACACGGTGTTCGAGATGCTGGCGGAGGGGATCGAGACGAGCTTGCGGGTGTTCGTGCCGCGGGAGGGGCCGGTCGAGATCTGGACGGCGCGGGTGAAGAACACGGGCCGGGAGGCGCGGCGCTTGACGCTGTTCCCGTATGTGGAGTGGCACCTGGCTCCGCACATGAAGCCGTGGGACAACTACCGGAACTACATCGAGGCGCATTGGGTGGAGGAGGGGCTCATCGCGTCCCGGCTGTGGGATCCGGCGGCGACGGGGCAATACTACTCGGGCTTCGCCGCGGTCAACCGGAAGTGCGCCGGC
>CP070816.1:395012-398233 GCA_020344235.1 Armatimonadota bacterium | reverse complement strand
GGAGGTATTGTGAGCAAGCGCGGGGTAGGTGGGAAGAAGCGAATGGCGAGGGAGTTCACTTCGAGCATACGAGGGAACTCGTAGCAGCGGCGGTTGTCAGGGCTGGTTGATGGAAGGGTTGAGATCAACGGCCCAGAGGCTGCTGACGGCCGTGATGAAGAGAGTGCTGTGTGCCTGGCCGCCGAAGGCGCAGTTGGAGGCAGTCTGGGGCGTCCTGAACTTGCCCAGCAGCTCGCCGTCGGGGCTGAAGACGTGGACGCCGTCACCCGCAGCGCTGTAGAGCCGGCCGGTGCGATCAGTGCGGATGCCGTCGGGGATACCCGGGTTAATGGTGGCGAAGACGTCTCCGCCATCGAGGTAGCCGTCCGGTCGCACTTCGAAGCGACGGAGGTGGTGGGTCTCGTGGTCGCTGTCCGCGATGTAGAGGAAGTGCTCGTCGGGTGAGAAGCAGAGGCCGTTTGGGCGAGAGAAGTCGTCGGCCACAGGCACCGGCTCGGGGGCGCCGGGGTCGAGGCGGAAGACGTAGTTGGCGGGCTGCTCGGCCTGCTCGGACTTGATGCCGTAGGGCGGATCGGTGAACCATATGGAGCCGTCGCGTTTGACGACGACATCGTTGGGGGAGTTAAGCTTCCTGCCGTGGTAGGTGGAGGCGAGAGTGGTGACGGCGCCGTCGTTCTCGGTGCGAGTGAGGGATCTACTGCGATGCTCGCAGGTGACCACCCGCCCCTCGCGGTCCACAGTGTTTCCGTTGGCATGGCGAGAGGGCCGACGCCAGATTTCGACGCCGCGGTCGGCGGACCAGCGGAAGATGGTATCGGCAGGAATGTCGCTGAAGAGGAGGAACTGGCCGTTCTCCACCCAGGTTGGTCCCTCTGCAAACTGGAAGCCATCGGCGATGAGGCGAACAGCCGAGTCTTGGGCGAGCAGGCGCTGGAAGGCTTCGTCAATGATTTCGATGGAGATGTCGGCGTCCTCTGTTGTCACGATTGGTCGTCCTGTGGTGCTCGTTGTGGGCACGGGTGATTGGTGGGGGTCAGGTTCTCTGTCGGCCGGGCGGAATCCTGGGCAGATGGGGCGGGGCCGATCATGACGGCGGCGAAGCCGGAGGTATCGCCACACGTTCGAGGTCGCGCGAGCGCGCGAGATAGGTGGCTGCCGGTGGTCATCGGCGCGGTTGGGTGCGCGGTGTGGCTGTGGTTCGCGCTAAGCACAAGGATCGCGCTGGAGGACGCGTTCATCACGTTCCGTTACGCGAGGAATCTCGCGGAGGGCAACGGGTTCGTCTACAACGTAGGCGAGCGGGTGCTCGGGACGACAACTCCTCTTCAGACGCTGCTGCTGGCGGTTCTGGGGGTGGTGTTCGGGCCGGCGCGCATTCCGGGCATAGCAGCGGTGGTCATGCCGATGTTCGGGATTGCCAGCGGGCTGCTGGCCTACAAGGCGCTGGTTAGGTTTGACGTGCCGAGGGCGGGCGCGGCGGCGGGAATGCTGATGCTCTACTTGCATCCGGTGATTGTGCGCACATCGCTGGGGGGGATGGAAACCCCACTGGCGCTTCTGCTGATGGCACTCGGCCTGTACTTCCTTTCAAAGAGGCGAAGTGTGTGGGCGACGGCGGCAGTGGCGCTGCTCGCTCTCTGCCGGGTGGATGGGCTGATCTGGGGAGCGCTGGTCCTGGGCGCGACGATGCTGTCGAGGTATCGCAGGCCGCTGAAGCAAGCAGTGGCTTTCGGTGGCGTGGTGATACCGTGGCTGATCTTCGCGACCGTGTATTTCCAGAGCCCGATACCGAACTCAATGCTGGCCAAGGGAGTTGTGAGGCCCGGCCGGGAGGACCTGCTGATGCAGCCGCTGCACTTCAGCCGGCTGTCGCGGTTCTACCTCTCGGGAACGGGATTCGAGGCCGATCACCCGCTGTTCGCGGTGTGGTTGGTGCTGATGGGGCTGGGGGTGTATGCAGTCGTACGCGCGCGGCGGCGCGAACTGCTGGCGCTCCCCATCTTTCCGGTCGTGTACGCGGTGCTGATGTATGTGGGGCGCGCGCCGAAGTATGAGTGGTATGTGGCGCCTATGCTGTTTTGCTGTCTGCTGCTGGGAGGAGTGGGGATTGGGCAGGTGGTCTGCTGGGTGGCGGGGGCAAGGGTCAATTGGGGGTGGCGGGCGGCGCTGGCGGTGTGCGCGGCGGCGGTGGTGGTTCCCGTTGGGTCAGAGTTGGTCCGAGAGCTGCCGCGGCGGGCGAGGCACAGCAGGCTTTTCCAGGAGAACGAGGTGGGGCTGCGGAGGGCGGTGGGGCTCTGGCTGCGGGAGAACACACCGGAGGAAGCTAGTATTGCGATGGAGGCGATCGGGTACCAGGGGTACTTCTCGGAGCGCGGGGTGATAGATATGTATGGGCTCGTGACGCCAGAGGTCGTCGAGTATAAGGCGAGCACGGGGTCGAACGGGGAGTTGTTCAAGCGGATCTGGACGGAGCTGGATCCGGACTACATCGTGCTGCGGTCGTTCGAGGTCGACGAGAATCGCCACTTCAACGGTGGGAAGCTGTTCGAAGCCGAGGCGGATAGGGAGCTGTTCTTCCGGCAGTACCGGGAGGCGAAGCGATTCACCGCGCCGCACGCCGAGCTGGCACCGCTGGTGACGCACTTGACGCTGTACGAACGAAGACCCGGATGAACTCCGACCGCGCGCGCTTGCTGCGGATTACTCCTGCGTCAGGTTCTTTGCGCCCTCGGGCGGCTGGTATTCGAAGACACCGTCTGAGAGGTCGGGGTCGGCGGCCGGTGCTTCCATGACCTCCTCTATGCGGAGTGTGGCCTGGCCGCGTGTGATCTCCAGCACCGTCTTGTGAAGCAGCCCATCATCCTCGCCGACCCAGAGGGACTGGGTGCCGGTGGCCGGTTCGTCGGAGCCACGCTCGGCGAGCTGCTTCACGCTGGCCGTGATGACTTGCATGGACTTGTTGTCGAGCGACTCGCCCTCTGCGAGGGTGACGTTGTCAAGGACTTCGAGGGGATCGCCGCCTGCGAGCAGTAGCAACTCGTCCGCGCCGGTGGCGTCGGCGTGATGGTCGCGCAGGAAGGCGGCCAGGCTCTCGGGCGGCTCTTGCTCAACGTAGCCTCCGTCCGCAGAGGAGTAAACTATGAGGCGCTGACCGTTGCAGGCGATGACATTGGTATCCTGGTTTGCGAACCGGTAGAGAATGCGGTTGGGCCTGCGGAAAG
>CP070816.1:391129-394912 GCA_020344235.1 Armatimonadota bacterium | reverse complement strand
GGGGAGCTTGAGGCGCTCGCCTGTGAGGACACGCGCCGCACGCGCATCCTGCTCGATCACTATCACATCCCCAGGCCGAAGAGGTTCTTCTCCTATCACGAGCACAATGAGCGGGAGGCCGCCGCGCGCGTTCTCAGGCTGCTCGCGGAGGGGACGGCGGTCGGTCTGGTGACGAGGGCGGGCTACCCGGGGGTGAGCGATCCCGGCTACCGCGCGATCTCGCGGGCGGCGGAGCGGGGATTCCGGGTGGAGGTTCTTCCGGGCGCGGGGGCGGTGGAGTCGGCGTTGGCGGCATCGGGGCTGCCGGGGGCGAGCTTCACCTTCAAGGGGTTCGCGCCGAGACGCGCGGGAAAGAGGCGGAAGTTCCTGGAGATGGAGAAGGATCTGCCGCATACGCTGATCCTATTCGAGTCTCCTCGCAGGCTGGGGGCGCTGCTCGCCGACGCCCTCGCGGCGCTGGGCGACCGGAAGGCGGCGGTCTGCATCGAGATGACGAAGATGTTCGAGCAGATCGCCCGCGGCTACCTCTCAGACCTCGCCGAGGACTTCCGAGAGCCCGCGCTCAAGGGAGAGGTGACGGTGGTGATCGCCGGCAACAACCCCAAGTTCATCAAGCGGGAGGAGGAGACGGAGGGCGACGGGAGATCATGAGGGAGTTACGCACTGCACACGGGGTCATTCAGCTCCCCGCCTTCCTGCCGGACGCGACGAGAGGTGTGGTGCGTGCGGTGGATTCGGATGACCTCGCGCGGGTGGGGGTGGAAGGGATCGTTGTGAACGTGCTTCATCTTTCCTCTGCCCCCGGCGCGTCGGTGATATCGAGCCTCGGAGGGATCGGCCGGTTCATGGGATGGAAAGGGGTGGTGGCGTGCGACTCGGGGGGATTTCAGGTCTACTCGCTGATCGCGCGCTCGGCGAACCTGGGAAGTGTCACGGAGCGAGGTTTCACATATAGGCTCGGGCAGGGGAGAGCGAAGGAGACGCTGACTCCGGAGAAGTGCATTGAGCGGCAGTTCCAGATCGGCGCCGACCTGATGTTCTGCTTGGACTACTGCACGCACCCGGAGGCGCCCGAGGAAGTGCAGCGGGAGAGCGTGGAGCGCACGGTCGCCTGGGCGAGGCGGTGCAAGGAGGAGTTCGCGCGACGGCTGGAGGGTGTTGAGCCGGGCGAGCCCAGGCCGATGCTGTTCGCGGTGGTGCAGGGCGGGGCGGACCGGGATCTCCGCCGGAGCTGCGCGGAGGAGCTGTTGGAGATCGGCTTCGACGGTTACGGCTACGGGGGGTGGCCGGTGGGTTCCGAGGGCGGCCTGGTGGAGACGGTGGAGTATGTGAGGGAACTGGTGCCGCGGGAGTTTCCGCTCCACGGCCTCGGGATCGGGAAGCCGGAGAGCATCGTTCGGTGTGTCGGGATGGGCTATGATCTCTTCGACTGCACGCTGCCGACGCGCGACGCGCGGCACGGGAGGCTGTATGTCTCGACCGATGGGTTCGCGACTCTGGACGAAGAGGCGGGGGCCTTCTACGAGCACGTGCGCATTGAGGATGACAGGTACCGGAGGGATGAGCGCCCGGTCGAGGAAGGATGCGACTGCCCCGCGTGCCGAGGCTACTCGCGCTCGTACCTGCGACACCTCTTCGAGATCGGGGATGCCGCGGGGTGGAGGCTGGCGACGCTCCACAATCTGCGGTTCTACGCGCGGCTGATGGCGGGGCTCCAGTCACGGCGATGAGCGAAGATCAACTGCGCGAAGTTGTCTCTGCACTCAGGGAATCGCGGAAGTACCGCTTCGTGTGCGAGGATACTCTCCGGCGGATTGCGGGCTGGGCCGCCGCGCGCCACACAAGAACCAAGGACATCGTGAAGGCGGCAAAGCGTAAGCTCCACCAGGCGTACGGCGCGTACCTGGAGGGGTTCGATCCGGCCGAGGTCAGGGAACTGGTGGATGGGCTTCCCTCAGACCCGCCGGCGGACGCGCTCCGCGAGACCTGCCTGACGATTCTGGGCCGTCACGCCTCGACCAGGGAGCGCATGGCGTTCATGGAGCAGGCCTACGCGGAGGTTTTTCGCAGAACGGGTCGGCCGAAGGTGATCCTGGACCTCGCCTGTGGGCTGAATCCGTTCGCGTTTCCCAGGATGGGGGTGTCCAAGAGTGTGAGGTACCACGCATGTGACATAGACAGCCGCATCATGTTAGCGGTGGACGCGTTCTTCGTGCGCGTGGGCGTTGACCACGACGCGGTCTGGGGCGATGTTCTGGTGTCGGCGCCGGAGGTGGACGCCGATGTCGCGTTCCTGCTGAAGACCGTGCCGTGCCTGGAGCGCCAGGAGAAAAGCGCGGCGGTGCGGGTGCTGAGGGAGATAAGGGCGCGACACGTGGTCGTCTCGTTCCCCGCTCAGTCGCTGGGCGGAAGGGACAAGGGGATGCACGAGCATTACGCGAAGGAGATGAAGGAGATTGCGGACGAACTCGGGGTGTCCGCCGACGAGCTTGCATACCCGAGCGAGACGTTCTACCTGTTGACGAAGACGTGACGGGGCGAAGCGAATGCCGGCCCGGAGCTATTGCAGCTCCAGCTCCAGCACCGCGTGGGCGAGCGGCGGGAGCTTGTAGGTGAACGAGGCGGATGCGTTCGAGAAGGCCTTCGAGCGAACGGCGATCCGCTCCTTGCCGAAGTCGTTGACGATGTCCGGCGCGCTGCCCGCGACGAGGTGCGCGGTTCCGGATGGCGCGAGGTTCGCGTCCTGAAGGCGGATGTCCACCTTCAGGGAGTCGTCCTTGCTGGCGTTGACGAGGGAGAGGAACAGCTTCTTGGCGGACTCGTCGAAAGTGGCGAGGACGTCGAGATACGGCGCTTGAGGCACGCCGGTGTAGTCGGCCGGGTAGGTGTCGCATTCGACATGCGCGTCGAGCGCGATGGGGCCGCTCTTCTCGGCCGCTAGGCGGAGGGGGTGGTAGATGGTCTGCAAGAACATGCCCTCGGGGGAGGTGAAGATGGGGGCGATGACGTTGACCATCTGCGCGAGGTTGGCGATCTCGATGGCCTGGCAGTTGCGCCGCATCATGTTGAGGTAGATAGCGACGGCGAGCGCGTCGCTGAGGTCGTAGCGCTCTTCGAGGCCGTCTTCGTAGGCGCGGTACCAGACATTCCACTCATCGAGGGCGATCTTGATGGGATGCTTGACCGCGCGGTCGCGGCGAACCTGCTCGACGAGGTGCCAGAGGAACTGTAGGTACTGCTCGGAGCGGTAGGGCTGGGCGAGGGTCGAGTAATGCGCGTCCTGGCCCTGGATCGGCCCCCAATAGACGTGGTAGGAGATGTAGTCCACGACATCGGCGCATTTTTCGAGGGCGGTGCGGTCCCAGTCGACATGCTGGCCGCCGCAGAGGACGAGCTTGATGTCGGAGTCCATCGCCTTCATGACCTTGGCGCACTGGCGGGCGAACTTGGCGTAGTCGTCGGCGTTCTTGTGGCCGATCTGCCAGTCGCCGTACATCTCGTTGCCGAGGCCCCAGTAGATGACCTTGTGGGGCTTCTCGAAGCCGTGCTCGGCGCGGAGGTCGGCGTGGGAGGTGCCGATCTCGCGGTTGCAGTACTCGACCCAGGCGGCGGCCTCGTCCATGGTACCGGAGCCGAGGTTGGCGCAGATGTAGGGCTCGGTGTCGAGCGCGCGGCAGTACTGGATGAACTCGTTTGTGCCGAAGAGGTTGCTCTCGATGGTGTTCCAGGCCAGCTCCGGCCGGACCGGCCTCCTTTCCTCCGGCCCTACTCCGTCGAGCCAGT
>CP070816.1:388331-391029 GCA_020344235.1 Armatimonadota bacterium | reverse complement strand
CGTCATTCTCCTGTTTGGGTGGCAGGTTTACTCTAAGTGTAGGAAACAAATATGAGCAGAGAACGACCAGGTTGGGAAGTTTCTGTGAAGATGCGACGCACATTGAGTGATCGTTGCGTCGGTGGAGCCCAAGGGAGACAATAGGGTGGGCTAGGCCACCTGCCTCCTTCACTGCCGCTGGACGCCAGGCGGGCCTTGGGTAAGAGGGAGCACGTTGAGGCCGGGCTCACACGGAACTCAAGATCGTTGGTAGCCCCGGCGGGATTCGAACCCGCGATCTCGTGGCTGAGAACCACGTATCCTAGGCCGCTAGACGACGGGGCCATACTTCGCTATTCGGTTCGCCAATTGGCTGCGGGGCTAGGACTCGAACCTAGAACTTCCTGACCCAGAATCAGGCGTGCTGCCAATTGCACCACCCCGCAGCCCCTACCAGGTCCGAGTTTATCAGAGGGCAAGCAGGCTGTCAACCGCGGCGGGCCCGGCGAGAGTGAGCGGCGCGATCACTGCGCGCGGTAGACCGTATCGCCGGGGCGCACTTTCTCTCCGACTCTGATGCCGATGGAGTCGCCGGGGCCGGCCTTGGCGACGGTCTGGTGCTCGATCTGCATCGAGCCCACGGTGACAATGAAGTCGGTGGTGTGGCCCTTGATGTGGATTGTTTCTCCCACGGAGAGGTTGTCGGAGAGATCGACGGCCATGACGCCGATCTTGCCGAAGTAGTGGGTGACCTCGCCGATGGGCTTCTCTTCGGGCGTCTCAGGCTGTTGGGTCATCGCCGCACCTCCTGTGAGGGACATGGTATCCAGGGGCAAGTTTCCCCGTCGGGGCTGGCTTGCCTGCTGGGGAGAGAAGAAAGTGTGTGCAGTCGGGAGAGACCTAAGGAGAGAGCAGGGCCGGGACTTGGTAGAACAAGGCAGGGAGGCGGAGTCGGTCCGGATGTCCGGGAGGGAAGGAATGGCAGAGGGACAGGCATTGTTGGCGTCGGTGATACTGTGGGCGGTCGTGCTTTGGGGTTACATGTGGAAGTGTATCGCTTTCTGGATGGCGGCGCGGCGGGATCAACTGGGGTGGTATATCGTGCTTGCCGTGGTTCCGCCGGTGTTTGGGGCGCTGGAGATGATCTATGTGTTTCTGGTGGCGCCGAGGCATCAGGAGCCGGGGGAAGGGTGGCCGCCTGCTTGATGGGCGGCTGAGGGGGGACTTGCCGGGCGGGGGCGGGCGACTAGGGGGTATTAGCCGAGGCGGGAACTGTGGAATAAGGTTGGCGGCTGTGATGAGGGCGAAACGGCCGGCGCCGAAGGGCTTCGGGGCCGCTAGTTTCGCGTCTCTGCTTGAGTTGAGAATCGCGCGGAGGGAGATTAGGTGCTGGAGATACTGAATACGCTCGCGCAGGGCGGGCCGGTGATGGTGCCGCTGGCGGTGTGTTCGCTGCTGGCGGCGACGGTTATCATCGAGCGGTACCTTGCGCTCCGGAAGGCGGATCGGGGCGGGGAGGAGCTGATCGCGACCATCCGACGGGCCTATCGCAGCGGCGATGGGGCGGAGGGGCTGTCGCGATGCGAGCAGATAGGGGGACCGGTAGCGAATGTGCTTGCCGCAGGTCTGCGGGCACACTTGCTGGAGGTGCCGACCGCGGAGGCGATGGAGGAGCGGGCGCTGGCCGATCAGCGCATGCTGAACCGGCGGCTGGTGGTGCTGGATACGATTGTGACGCTGGCGCCGCTGTTGGGGCTGCTGGGCACGGTGCTCGGGATGATCCGAGCATTCGGCATTATCTCGGTGAGCGGGACCAGCCATCCGGCAGGGATCACCGGCGGGGTGGCGGAGGCGCTGATCGCGACCGCGACAGGTTTGGGAATCGCAATCATCACGTTGATCGGTTACAACTGGTGCAGAGATAAGGTGCGGCAGGTGACGGAGGAGATCGAGCTACGGGCGACCCAGCTCGAGAACCTGCTGGCGGGCGCGCCGGGGACGGACCAGGAGAAGCAGGCGGAGCGGGAGGAGGCGTCGGTTGCGCATTAGGCGGCGGCCAGTGGAGAGGGCGCGGATCGAGTTGATCCCCATGATCGACACCATGGCGTTCCTGTTGGTGTTCTTCATGATCGCGTCTCTGGCGATGAGCCGGCAGGCCGGGCTGCCAGTGAAGCTGCCCCGCGCGGAGTCGGCCGAGCCGCAGACGTGGGGAGATCGGGCCTTGGTGGTGACGCTGGATCGGGAGGGAAACCTCTTTCTCGATAAGGACCCGGTCGGCTGGGGAAGTCTGAGGGAGCAGGTGAGCGCGCGGCTGGCGATGCGGCCGGAGCTGATCGTGGTGATCAACGCGGATGAGGAGCTGCGGCACCGGGAGGTGATCGCGGCTATGGACGCGGTCAAGCAGGCGGGCGCGGCGAACATGGTGATCCCGACGCGGCCGACCGAGGAGCAGGAAGCGAGCGTGGGGCCGTGAAGGAAGCCGACGGGGAAAGTCGTTTGAGGTGGGCGTTTGGGCTGGCGCTGTTGCTGCACGTGGCGGCGCTGGGGGCAGCGACGCGACTGCCGGATGCGGTGGGCTCCCTGAGCAGTGACTTCGAGGAGATCCGTGTTTTCGGACGCTCTGCTCCGTCTTTGGTGTCAAGGGTGGAGCTGGTAGAATGGCCCGCGGAGGCGCTGGCCGGGAATGTAATCGAGCTGGCGGATGAGAGCGTCGCAGCGG
>CP070816.1:384830-388231 GCA_020344235.1 Armatimonadota bacterium | reverse complement strand
GAGTGGATCGCCAAACGCATCCCAACGTTTGCCCGAACTCATCCAGGGCCGCCATCGAGCGCACGCTCGGCAGCCGATGACGGCCAGACTCGGTCAGCATAGCTCGTGCTGCCTGACCGCCGAGAAGGGACTCGTTTGAGCAAGAACGCGTGCTGGCTCTGCGCTCCCAGCCGGGAATGCCCCGCGGGCCGGGCCCACCCTGTTCGGCGCGGCGAATGCCGGCCTCTTGTGTCTCCCCCGACATGAGCAGGCACAGCACTTCGATGCCAGGGGAACGGACGGGGGCGGCCTGCCGGCTCGAGGCCCTCGCCTTCGCGTTCTTGACGGTTGCCGTCTTCACGGCGCCCTTCGGTTCGAACATCCATGTCCCCGGTCACCCGAGCATCTTCCTCTACCGCATCTTCTTCGTCCTCTTCGTCATGGTGGAGGCCGTCAGGCTGGCATTGCTGCGGCGCCTCCGGTTGCCGTCTCTCCGTCACCCGGCCGCGCCGTGGATGGCCATCGCGGCTTGGGCGGCGATCTCGCTCGTCTGGGTTGTTAGCCTCGGCGCCGGGGTGCGATATGTCGGGTGCCCCGCTCCGGGAGCAACGCTGACCTGCGCGATCGCGGGCTATGGCCGCGATCGCCGGCGGCTTGCAGTCATGCTGGGCGCCGCGGCGGGAAGCTTCCTGGTCGTGTTGGCGGCAGCGCTGTTCGAGCGAGAGACCGGCTACCGTTTCCCGACCTCCAACTTGCGGGACCCCGAGCTCACCATGAGGTTCCGTTTCCTGTTCACATCAGTCTTCCACAACGTCAACGATCTGGCCACGTTCCTTGCCATGTGGCTGCCGCTCCTGCTGGTGGTCTATCTACACCGCCGCAGGCTGTGGGCGCGCATCATCGCTCTGGGGCTGTCCTGCATCGTGGGGTTCCTCATCGTCGCGTCGCTCTCGCGGGCCAATACGCTCGCCGCCGTAACAGCCCTCCTGGTGATCTTTGCGCTGTCGGTCAGGAGGCGTTTCGGCGCGTGGGCAGTCCTGATCGCGGGGGCCGTGCTGGTTGTTGTCTTCATGCCCGCAATGCCCCGGTACTTCGTCAGGCAAGCAGTAGTTCGGCTGGCACACGAGATGGCCTTAGGTGTACCCTCCCAGGACATCCGTATGAAGCTGACCCAAGAGTCGCTCATACTCCTGAAGCACACCTACGGCCTGGGGGTTGGTGCCGGCAACATCGAGGCTCGGCTTGAGGCGCTCCGCGCCGAGGGCGGCGGCCGCGCCACTCGCATTCTGAACATGCACAACTGGTGGCTGGAGGTACTGGCGAACCTGGGAGTCATTGGATTCGTTCTCTACGTCTTCTTCTACGTGAGGCTATTGCGCGATCTGGCGCTAGCCCACCTGCGCCTCCGCAACCAAGACGAAGCACTCGCCGCCTTGTGTCTCGGCCTTCTCGCAGCGCTCGTGGGATTCATGGTCGGGTGCATGAGCACCAGCAGTCTTGTCAGCTTCAAACCGATGTGGATATTGTTCGGGTTTGGGCTGGCCGCCTCATATCTTGCAGATCGTCAGCGTTGCTGAGGCGGATCGAGGGGTGAGTCAAGGAACACTTCAGGTGTTCCTGTCCCGGTTGTCTCTGTGTTCCTCACGGTCCTACGGTAGTGCTCGCGGCGGGCCGCGCACCAGCTCCCGCCATCGGTAGTAGCCGCTGCGGCTGATGCCGATCTCTCTGCAGGCGGCTCCGATGGCGTGGGGAGAATGGTCGATCAACTTCACCACCTCTCGGCGCTCATCTTCGCTTATCGCTCCGCCAGCAACCCCGTTTTCAGCGCCATCAGGTGTAGTGCGCGAATACGCACCGGGGCGTTAGGGTGGCGCCCTACGCTGGCTGCTGGAGCGGACCATGGCGACCGAACCGGGGCTCTCGAAGTGCCTGCAAGTGCCGCGCCCCCGCCACGCCGGCTATGTGCCGCAGGTACTCGACCGCTACCAGCGCCGCCAGCACGGCTGTGCAGCAAGGCCCGACCCAGAAGTCCTGGCGATGCACCCTCGGAGCCGGAGGCCCGGGTGGAGGAGCCGACCGCTTCACGCCGCGATGCCGGGATCTCGACGGCAAGAACCACCAGGATGGCCAGGATTATGCCCACCAGGAACCCTGTGGACAGAACGAGCCGCACTCCGCGGGAGGCGGTCTCCGGTGCTGTCGCTTGACCCAGGCGTAATACAGTGGGCAGCCGAGCGACGGCGCCCGCACCGAGCCAATCGGGCTGCCTGGCAGGCTTTGGAGGAGAGGGCCGGTTCGTCGTCGAAGCGCTTGGGCCGGACAGACACCATGCAGCACGGGCGGACCGGGGCCGCGGTCCACGGTGAGGAGCAGCCGACAGCAGGTTGCTCTGGCTCCGCGGCCAGAGAGGCCAAGGAGGTGCCGAAAATGGCTAAAGTAGCGCGCGCGTTCTGGATGCTGTTGCTTCCTGGGCTCCTTGCAGCGGCAGGGTGCGGGAAGCCAGGTGGACCGGCAGAAACCGGTGGAGCGACTGCACCAAGTCCGTCGAGGTGGGCTGTCACCACAGCCGACGTCGTCTACAGTGTTGCGGACAACTGGGACGACGTGGAGAAGCTCTACCAGTTCTACGGTAAGGGCGTAGAGAAGTGCGTCGAGGGCTGTCCCTCTCCGGTTCCGAAGCTCTACCCCGAGGGTCTATCGGCCGAGGCGAGGGATCCCCTCATCTCGGCTCATCCGGCCTACTCTGCAAAAGGGGAAGTCGGGGAAACGATCCTGCGCTTCCCCGTCGCGCTGCCCGAGGAACCCACTTATCTGCTATTCGGGGCTTTCCTGTCGCGGGCGCCGGGACCGAGCGACGGGGCCGAGTTCGTGGTGAAGGTCGGCGACGAGACGGTGTTCAGCGAGGTCATAAACTCAAGTTCCGCTCAGCGGCGTGAGGTAGACCTACGGGCATATGCTGGGAAGACAGTGACCATCAAGCTGATCACCGGACCCGGACCGAGGAAGAACGTGTCGGCAGACTGGGCGCTCTGGCTCGACCCTAGAATCGTACGGTAATCGCGCGCAGGGCTTACATGTTCGTGACGCAGCGCCCCGAAGACGCCGGCCGCGGGAGGTTTGCGTTGGCCTAGCTGCTTGTCAGCGCGCTCCACATCTCCCTAAGCGTGCTGTGCAGATCACTGAAGGCGAAGGCGTCTCCGAGGCGACGCTGCAATCGCGTGGTATCGGCCACCACAACATCGTCTGAGCCCATTTCCGGCTTGGTGTACGTAACCTGTATCTCCCGACCCGCTGCGCAAGACAGGGCTGCGACGACCTCTGCGACGGACCAGCCGCGGCCGGTGCCTATGTTGAGTATCTCGTCGTCCCATTGCTCCCTCGCGGCTCGCAGCAAGATGCCGGCCACATCTTCGACTGAAACG
>CP070816.1:374283-384730 GCA_020344235.1 Armatimonadota bacterium | reverse complement strand
TGCAACCCTCCGCGAACTGAGAATGGTTACGAGGAAGGTTACGTTCGTGGAGCCACTCGCCGCTTGGTTGTCAACCCCGACCACAGGCACACATCGTTGCCCTTGTCACCCAAGCATGATGCCCGTCTCAACACGGCCAGACTGATTGCCGCACAGGTCAGGAATCCGACGTGTGAGCCCACCACGGACAGGATCAGGCCTGGGTGGCCGAGGTAGTCAGTCCTATCGCTTCCCTGGCCTGCTGGCGAAGAGAATGTGCGAGCCAAGCTCGGCCGCGCTCAAGCAGACCTCGGCTTCGATATCCTCAAGCATGGGCCAGATGCTCGACTCCGACTGCAAGGCTAGGATCCTCTCTGGAGAGAGAGTCAGCAGAGCGTTGGTGCTTCGCACCTCCACGACATCCACGGCGGCCCCATCCAGGAGCCTGAGCAACTCATCCTTCCGGAAGAAATGGGCTGGCTGCTCCGTGAAAAACGCTCCGCCAGGGGGAACATCGCCTGTCCTCAACAGTATTCCTAGTGCCTCTGCATCCACATTCGTAGAACGAGCCCATCCATAGACCAGACGTGTTCTCAGTGTCCCGATGCGGCTCATGACGCTCCCAAGAAGCAATCCGTCTGGCTTGCAGACGCGGACGAGTTCTCCTAAGGCCGTCTGGACCTGGTCTCGTAGGTAGCAGAGCGCTCCGCCCAGGCAAAGGACAACATCGAACGACTTGTCGGGAAGAAAGCCCATGTTCACAATGTCGCTGCAATGCGCGCCTGCGATTCTGTCGGAGAGGTCTGCCTCCCCAAGCCTTCTCTGTGCCTCTGCAATCATCTTCTCCGAGATGTCCACCAAGGTGACCTCGCATCCCATCTTCGCAAGGAACATGGCAAACCGCCCGGGACCTGAGGCGGCATCAAGGACTTTGCTCTTGGGGCAAACGTGTCGAGCCAGGAACCGTTGGATCTGGGTCAGCTGAACGCGACCCAGGGGGGAGTCAAAACGTTCCCATTCTTTCTCCACACACGCATCGTAAAGGTCTCGCACAACCTGAGGATCATATGACATGGAGCATCCCCTCCTGAGTATCCGGTGCCAGAAGCACCAGATTGATGTACCCCGCAGATACCCATCGCCGGTGGTGAGTAAGGTCAAGTGTGGAACTTCTGCTTCCCCACCCCGATGGTCCCGCGCCACACCCGATGTTAGCGCGGACTGCCCCGGTCCTCGGTCGGCGCGGCCGCGGGATCGCCTCACCCCAAGAAGGAGGGCCCAACCCACGCGCGTAAGATCCCCGCCCCGACGCACATGAGCGCTTGCGGACCACCTCCAGCCTACCGGCGGAACCGCCTCCTGCGGGGACGCCGCGCCGCGCGCTTCGCCGCGCCGGCAGCGTGGCGCTCCCTCAGACACTCCTCACAAGCGCGAGGCGCCGGAAAACCGTCTCGCCCGTCTTTAGCCTGCGCAGCCTCGGAATAAACGAACGGCCGAGCGCACCATTGACAGATGATCTCTCTGTCAGGCACGGCTCACCAGCGCCGCCTCCCGCCGCCGGAGCCGCCACCGCGCTCGCGCCGAGGGCGAGCTTCGCTCACACTCAAGGCGCGCCCATCCACCTCGCGACCGTTCAGAGCCGCGATGGCATCGGCCATCCTCTCTTCCGGGATGTCCACAAAGCCGAACCCTTTGTCGCCGATCAGCCGCACATCCGTAGGCTCGAACTCCGCGAACAACTCTCGCAGTGAGCTCTCCGTCGTGGAGTAGCTCAAGTTCCCTACATACAAGCTCTTGCTAGCCACAGTGGCCTCCTTCCGCTCCGGCCCAGCTCCGCGGGAACATCCCCTCGCGTGCACCGGGAGTGTCAACCTGCCAGTTCCGTGACAGACCGCGGCCACAGAGCCCACGCGAGACAAGGATCGCGCGGCCCCCCATGGCCCGCCGCGAACTCACAAAACCGGTGTCTTGGCTCCCTTCGACGCCGCATGTGCCTTCACCTCTGCCGCGACTGCCGGACCGGCGATCGGGCGTCTCCCATGTCAGACAATGATGTGAAAGGATTCGCGCCCGGTGGCGGTATCGAGCCTGGGGCTGGACTTCTCAGGAAGAACAGCCCGCGCGCCGCCCGTCTTGACAGGCGACTCGTGCCTGGTAGTATTGCACGGGAATACGGCTCCGCTGCGTTTGGGGGGGAGGGGTCCGCACACCAGTGCTGAGGAGGCCGCGATGAAACTGGATGGTCGCGTGGCGGTAGTAACTGGGGGCGCCCGGGGCCTGGGCGAGCGCATCTGCGTGACCCTGGCCAAGGCCGGCGCCACGGTCGTCGTGAACACGCGGCCCGGCGGCACCCCGCCGGAGGCGACCACGCAGGCGATCCGCAGCGCCGGCGGACAGTGCGAAGCCATCACCGCGGACGTTTCCGACGGGACACAGGCGACAGAGCTGATGAACACGGTCAAGGAGCGCTTCGGCCAACTCGACATTGTGGTCAGCAACGCCGGCGTCGCCGACGACGCTCTCCTGCTCGAGATGTCCGAGCAGGCCTGGGATCGCGTGCTCGCCGTGAACGCCCGGGGCGCCTTCAACTGCATTCGCGCCGCCGCCCCTCATATGATCGAGCAGCGCTCAGGAGCGATTGTCAACATCTCCTCGGTGCTCGCCGATCTCGGCTCCATCGGAGCCGCCAACTATGCCGCCTCGAAGGGCGCCATCAACTCCCTGACGCGCAGCGCTGCCCTCGAGCTGGCCAGGTTCGGCATCCGTGTCAACGCCGTTGCCCCGGGCGTCGTCGAAACGCATCTCATGGACCGCGTGCTCGGCAAGCATCGCACTCGCCTCCAGAGCCGCATTCCCCTGCGGCGCTTTGCCGAAGGTGACGAAATAGCCAACGTCGTCCTCTTCCTCGTCTCCGACCGATCCGCTTACATCACGGGCGAGGTCATCCGTGCATCCGGCGGCATGGGACTCGCCTGCTAGCGTGGGTATCATCCTTCTGCCATGCCTCATTCAGCCGCGCACCCCATCCGCTGCCCACAGCCACTCATGAACCTGCCATGACAGAGGACCACAACAACCGTCGTCGTGTGGTTGTGACCGGAATTGGGGCGGTCTCGCCGCTCGGCCTCAATGCCGAGCAGAGCTGGCAGGCCGTGCTCGCGGGAAAGAGCGCGGTGGCGCCGATCACCGTCTTCGACGCCTCCACGTTTCCGGTCCGGTTCGCAGCCGAAGTCAAAGGCTACTCGGCTGCTGACCATGTGCAGGCGCGCCAGGCCCGGCGCGTCCTATCTCGCGCGGCCGGATTCGGCGTCGGCGCGGCAAAGATGGCGTGGGCCGACGCCGGCCTCGGCGACGATGCCGACGGCGACCGCGTAGGCGTGATCCTCGGCAGTTGCCTCACAGCGCCAACACTGCCGGAGTCCAATGCCTGGTGCCGCATCCACGACGAGAAGATCCCTCCCGAGAACGCCCAGGAGGATCCTTTCGGCTTCGTGCGGCGGGCCTCTCACACCGGCACCTCCCAGATAGCGGCCGAGGTCGGAGCCCACGGGCCCACTGTGAGCGTATACGTCGCCTGCGCTTCCGGCACGCAGGCCATCGGCATGGCGGCGCGAGCCATCCGCCGGCGTGACGCCGACGTCGTGTTGACCGGCGGGTACGACTCCATGATCAGCGAATGGTATATCATCCTGTTCTCCCTGATCAACGCCCTCTCGACTCGCAACGACGACCCGCCTCGCGCCAGCCGTCCCTTCGACACAGCTCGCGACGGATTCGTCATGAGCGAGGGAGCAGGCGTGCTCGTGCTGGAGGAGCTATCACATGCCCAAGCGCGCGGCGCTTCGATCTACGCTGAGCTGCTCGGCTATGGCTCTTCGCTCGACGCCTATCGCATCACAGACTCGCCGCCGGACGGCCAAGGGGCCGCTTTGGCCATGCGAAGAGCTCTCGACGACGCCGGCCTCGCCCCGCAGCACATCGACTACATCAACGCCCACGGAACCTCCACCAGAGACAATGATCTCTCCGAAACTCGCGCCATCAAGGCCGTCTTCGGGGACCATGCCTACCGCATGCCCGTCAGCTCCACGAAATCCATGACCGGCCACCTGATCTCTGCCGCCGGCGGCCTCGAGGCGGCCTTCGCCGCGCTTGCGCTCAGAGACGGCATCCTTCCCCCCACCATCAACCTGGAGACGCCCGATCCTGAATGCGACCTCGACTACGTCCCCGGAAAAGCGCGCCCCCGTCAAATCTCCACAGCCATGTCTAACTCCTTCGGCTTCGGCGGCAGCAACGGAACCATCATCCTGCGCCGCGCCACCGGCCCTTCGGCACGCGAGCCCGAGGCGGTAGCTCCGTGAGCGGCCGGCGCGTCGTGGTCACAGGGCTGGGGTTGGTCACTCCCCTCGGGGTGGGAGTGGAGGACACCTGGACCTCGCTGGTAGCCGGCCGCAGCGCCGTCACTCTGCTCGACCTCCTCGGTGACGGCGGCGAACCGCGGCACCTCGCAGCCCCCGTCCCCCCCTTCAACATGCGCTCCTACGTACCCGACCGCAAGCTGCTCAGAGTCATGTGCCGCACAGATCGCTTCGGCCTTGCCGCCGCCCAGATGGCCGTAGCAGATGCTGGGCCGGTCGACCTCGACTCCTCCCGCAAGGCCGCTTTCATCGCCACCGGCAAAGAGGCCGGACCGATCGAGAACCTCTTCGACGCAATGCGCGCCTCCAGAGACGACAGCGGCGCGATGACCTCCAGGCTCCTGGGGTCCCAAGGCCTCCCGCACATCCCCCCTCTCACCCTGGTAGCCGGACTTCCCAACGGTTGCCTCTTTGCGGTCTCAGTCCTCCATTCGATCAACGGCGCCAACACCTGCTTCCTCGGTTCCGGCACCGCCGGCCTCGTGGCCATAGGCGCGGCCTATCAGGCCGTCCGCGAGGGCGAGGCAGACTGGGCAATTGCGGGAGGACACGACACTGGCGTGGACCGCTGGTCATGCGCCAACTTCCACCGGCTGGGAATGCTCTCCTCGCGCACGCATGAGCCGACGAGAGCAGTGCGGCCCTTCGACCGCCGCCGAGATGGATTCGCACTCGGCGAGGGCGCCGCCATGGTCGTGCTGGAGGAGCGTCGCCAGGCGCTGGCGCGTGGCGCCTCCGTCTGGGCGGAGATCGTCGGTTACGCCGCCACCTGCGACGGCGCCGGCATGATCAAACCTGCCGCCGACGGCTCCGCCCTTGCGGCGGCCATCGCCGGCGCGCTGCGGAACGCATCTCTCCAGCCCGCCGATGTCGACTACCTCAACGCCTACGCCAGCGCCACCACCGTCGGCGACCTCAGCGAGCTGCGCGGCCTCCACGCCGTCTTCGGCGACTCCCACAAGAAGCCGCTCGTCAGCGGGATCAAGGCCGCCACCGGCCATCTGCTTGCGGCATCCGGAGCGGCCGAGTTCGCCGCTGCCGTGCTGGCCCTACATCACCAAGTGGCCCCCCCGACCCTCAACCTCGACGAGCCCGACCCCGAGTGCCACTTCGACTGCGTCCCCCACCAAGCGCGGCCCGCAGCCATCACAACCGCGGTCACCATCAGTCGAGGAATCGGCGGACAGAACTCCGCTCTCGTAATGCGGCGGCCGGAGGGAGACTAACCCCGCCGCGCGGCTTCAGCACACCTGCCCCGGCCGCGCCCCCATGCCCCCGTCCACCGTCGGAACTGCAGGCCGGCGCTGAGATGCCTTCCTACGGGCACCCGCGCAGCAGTGCCTCCACTTCGCCGTGCAGACCCACGGAGCCCGGCACCATCTGCAATACCTGTTCCCGCTCCTCGGGCTCGAGCGCCGCCATTATCTCGGCCAGCTCCGACACCTCCCCGACCGGCTCCCACGCGCGCAGTGTCTCTCGCCAATCGGCAAGCTCGTCAGCACTCAACACCGCTGCTTTCACCTCCTCGCAGGCCGGCACCCGCCCTTCCGTCACATCGGCTCCCATCGGCGGGAGTCTACATGGTGGGCTACTGCTGCGAGGAGACGTCGTCCCGAATCGCCGACAACTGCTGGTACTGCCACTGCCCACATCTCGATCCACGGGCGACCGGCTCAGCTCCAGGCGCATCTCGCCAGGTCCCGCCCATCGCTCCTGTTGGACTCTGCGACCTGCGCCTGTCCTCTTTTGCCAATATCATCTTTTTCGACCCAGACCTGCCTCTTTCCTGCTTACTTCTCCGACCCCGTGCTCGCAAGGAGCCGCCCTATGTGCCGTTTCGACACATCAGACGCAGATCAGCTCCACAGCCATTTCCGACCCCCGAATGCGCTGGCGCACGAGCCGCTCCGTTCCCCTTCCTTCTCATGCCCTATTGCCCGCCTCGCCCAGCAAGCATCGTGTGCCGAGAGCTGAAGGACTCCCCTGTCGGAAGCCGGAGGCTCCCATGGCGCCTTGTCGCGGCAGCGGCAGGGCTCTCCTGTGGGTTGACAGACGCCTTCCTAACTGTTACGCTGGCCCTTGGATGAGGCGGGGCGTCTGTGCGAAGCTCTTCCTCAGTTGTCCCGCGCGAACAGGAACCGTGTCCCTTTGCAGGCCGTCGTTCGGTGCCATCCGTGGAGCGTTAAGGAGTCGCAATGCATTGTGGGGACGGCGCCGTCTGCGTCGAGTGCCCGCCCCCAGCTCTATGCCTGCTCGCACTCGGCCGGCCCCCAATGCACGTAATGCCCCCATGTCGAGCGCGTCGGGCAACACCGCGTGTGTGACGGCATCACCGGGCTGTGCCATATACGCCCGCGCACTCCTCCCCCAATTATGGAATGGATTCTGTATGACTCTTGGTGTGCTAAACAGCGAAATCACTTACCCAATCTGGGTATGCTGTTCACTGATGCCCTCTTGCAGTCTCCCTCGCCTGCGAGCGGTCTGATCGGGAAGTGCGGGGCATGACTCCGGCCGGAGGATGTTCGGCAGCATAGAATGGAGCAACTCGCGATGAATGCAGACGAAGTCTACCAGAACGTCAGACATGCCCTGGGCGAGGTCCTGGGCGTTGACGAGACCGAGATCACGCCGCAGGCAACTGTGGTCGGTGATCTCGAAGCAACCTCCCTGGACATCGTTGACCTTCTGTTCCAGTTGAAGAAGATGTTCTCCATCGAGCTGACTCTCGCCGAAGTCCAGCGAGAGTTGCTGCCTGACAGCGGAGGCGGGGAAGCCGACGACTCGGGGGGAGAAGGCTTCAACGACGCACTCTTCGACAAAGTCACGGTGCAGGATGTGACCAACTGGGTCAGCGCTCGTCTCCCCGCTTGAGCGCACCCCGCCGCCGACTGCCGGCCCATGCGAGCCGGGCCTCTGCCCGGCCCATGAAGGTGATGGGATGACACCGTGAAACCGACGCCCCAGCATTCCCTGGACATCGTGGGGCTGGGCATCGACCTCGTCGCGCTGCCGCGCTTCTCCACCTTCGCCAGCCGCCACAGCGACAGCTTGGCTGAGGTATTCACTCCCTCTGGACTCGCCGCCGCCGACCGGCATCACTCTCGCGACCTATATCTCGCCACCCGATGGGCCTGCAAGGAGGCCTTCCTCAAGGCGCTCGGCACCGGTTGGGGCGCAGGAACGCAGTGGACCGACGTAGAAGTAGCCGGCCGTCTTCTGACGCCATGCGTGCGACTCAAAGGAGTCGCCGCCCAGACAGCTCGCAAGCTGGGCGCTTGCAGGCCGATTGGATCTGTTGGATGGGCTGGCCCCAATGTCATCGCACTCGCGCTCCTTGCCCGCACCGCGCGGCATTCCGAGGGAGGTCGCGAGCATGAGATTCCACCTCGTTGACCGCATCCTCAACCTCGCAGAAGGCCGCCGTATTGACGCTGTCAAGATTGTCTCGCCTCTCGACCCCGTCATCGAGAACCACCCCTCCGCCGGGCCGTGCTTGCCTCCTATGCTCGTGGTCGAAGCCCTCGCCCAGGCGAGCGCCTGGATAGTTATGGCGACAACTGATTTCGCCCAGCGAGGCGTCCTCGGCGGCTTTCGCCGCATACTCATCAGCGGCCCCGCACCTGTGGGGCATCGTCTGGATCTTGTGTCCGAGGTCGAGTCATGGTCCGAGGACGCGGTGATGTTCACATCACGGGCGAACGAAGCCGTCATGTCCACCTTCAACGCCTCCGGCGCGGGCAAGCCGGTGGTCCAGGTGGAAGGCGCACTCTGCTTCTTGGTCAATACCGACATGCTGGAGGATCCTGCTCACACTCGCCAGCACTACCACTCGCTCTGCAGGCAGGAGCCCCGGGAGAGCCTTCCTACTGCCGCGAAGTCAGTGCCGAGCGGCTCACTGACCATTGGGCCTGTCTCCCCACCACAGTGGTTCCCATACGATGTCCTCGAGCAGTGCGTCCCTGGTGAGCGCGCGGTCGCTCACAAAGCTGTCGTGATGGCCGATCCGGTGTTCGAGACTCACTTCCCGCGGTTCCCGATAATGCCCGGAGCCCTGGCCGTGCAGAGCCTCATCGAAGTGGCCGGGAAACTGCTGGACGCCAGCACCGACGATGCCAGTGGGTTCTGGCAGCCGACCGCGCTCCAGGGCATCAGATTCCAGCGCTACGTTCGCCCCGGAGACGCGCTCGTGTTGACCGTGCGCCTCCTCGACCTCTCAGCAGACGAGGCCCAGGTCGCAGCCGTGGGGGAGATCAACGGACAGAAGGCCTTCAGCCTGCGCAAGATATCCTTCACCCGCGCACACGAGCAACCTGACAGCTCCCTCCCACCACCTTCGCCCTCCGCGGAGGACTCGCCCGCCTGACGCCGACGCCCTCTCACATCCCGGCCGTGATGTGATACCCGCCGTCCACGTACAGCACCTGGCCGGTGATGCCGGCCGCCAAATCGCTGCACAAGAAGGCCACCGCGTTCCCCACCTGCCTCGCCGTCACGTTTCTCCGCAGCGGCGCCCGCTCCGCGGTCGCTCCCAGAATCTCACTGAAACCGGCGATGACCGATGACGACAGAGTCTCGATCGGGCCCGGAGAGACCGCGTTCACGCGGGTGCCCGCCGGACCCAACTCCGCCGCCAGATAGCGAACCGCCGACTCCAGCGCCGCCTTCGCCACACCCATGACATTGTAGTTCGGAATCGCGCGCTGTGACCCCAGGTAAGTGATGGTCACAATGCTGCCGTCGCTCCCCTGCATCAGCGAGCGCCCGCCGTGAGCGGCGGCGATCAGAGAGTAGACGCTGATGTCGTGCGCCAAGGCGAACCCCTCGCGCGAAACACCCGTGAATTCGCCCACCAGGTCCTCGCTCCTCGCCCCCGCGATCGAGTGCACCAGCGCGTCAAGCCCGCCCCATTCCCGCCCCAGCGCCTCAAACAGCGCTTCTATGTCCCCATCCTCCCTCACGTCGCAGGGCAGGCACAACCCACATCCCAGCGTATCGGCCAGTCGCCTTACCCGGCGCTCCGACCGCCCCCGGGCATCGGGCAGGAAGCTCAGCGCCAGCTCCGCGCCTCCTTCCGCCAGGCTCTGCGCGATCCCCCAGGCGATGCTGCTCTCGTTGGCCACTCCCATTACGAGCGCTTTTCGCCCCTTGAGATCGAGCATGTTGCCCCCCGCCGGGACCCCCACCGCTCTACTGCGCAGCGGCCGCCGCGTCCACCAGCCCGTACCCGAAGTGGTTATCCCTGCCGGCCGGACCGAGGTCAATCGCGGTCGCAAGCAGCCGGTACCGCACCTGCATGCTCGTCCAGTCGGGATGCGCAGCGAAGACAAGTGCCGCCGCCCCCACCACATGAGGACAGGCCATCGAAGTGCCGTCCAGGTAATCGTAGTGCATCTGGTATCCGTAGGGATACTCGTTCAGCTGCACCCAATAGGTCGGCATCGTCGAAAGCACCCCCACGCCGGGAGCGCACAGCTCCAGGTTCCAGCTCTTGTTGCTGAACGAAGCGCGCTGGTCCAGCGCGTTCGTCGCCCCAACAGATACCACGCTCGGATAACGGGCCGGCACGTCCAGCCAGTTCATGCCTTCGTTCCCGGCCGCCGCCACAAGCATCACCCCGGACTGATGGGCCCGCGCGCAGGCCGACCTCAACGTGCTGCTCGAGAACAGAGAGCCGAGGCTCATGTTGACCACCCGAATCCCGTAGCGGGCCGCAACATCGAGCGCCGCCACTAGATCGCTCGTCTTCCCAGTCCCCGCCCGGTCCAGCACCTTCGCAACATAGAGCGATATCTCCGGACCGACTCCGACCACCGAGATGTCGCCCGTATTCGCGCCCCCCGAGTTCGGCCCGTCGTCCAGCGCCGCGATGGTCCCCGCCACGTGCGTGCCGTGCCCGTTGTCGTCCAGCGGGTCCCAGTCATTGTTCACGAAATCGTATCCGAGGACATAATTGTCCGCGAGGTCGGGATGGGTGTAGTCAATCCCCGTATCAATGATTCCCACCGCGATTCCCGTGCCCACATTCGGCGGCGCCCCCGCCGTGC
>CP070816.1:369655-374183 GCA_020344235.1 Armatimonadota bacterium | reverse complement strand
CTACCGTGGTGATCGACACCGCCTCTTTCGCGGCCGCTGCCTCGCCATCGTGCGGCCGAGCGAGCAGGCCGGCGGGATCAGCCTGAGCGCCGAAGCCGATGGCCTCAGATCGGCCGAGATCACCATCAGCACCCGGCCGCGCCCGGAACCGTAGGCCGCTTGCCCAGTAGAACCGTCTGCCTATGTCGAGGGCCCGTAGGACCGCCCTGTCCCTGCTATGTGGCAATGCGACGGTGCCGAGGGAATCCAGACGGCCGCGCTAGGAATCACACAGTTGTTTGTGGCGCCGAAACACCCGTTCTGTCCCACCGCTTTGCCTACCGTGCCGGCCTTTCGCCTGGGCTGGACCCTTACACGCTCAATGACGCGCACACACGTTGCGCCGTCATGCTACAACTGGCAGACCCGGACCTCGGGTGCGACTTCTCTCAGAAGCGCAACGGTCTCCGGATGGCAGGTGAACAGCAGCACTTGATGCGACTCCGCAAGCTTGGCGATACCCCTGGCCGCGCCCCTTGCCCTCTCGGGGTCGCAGTTCACCAGCGCATCGTCCATCATTACTGGCAGGACCTGCCCTTGCCGAGCCAGCTCGGTGATGTACCCGAAGCGCAGTGACATGTACAGCTGGTCCGCCGTTCCCATGCTCAGCTCATCCATCTTCTTCCGGCTCCCGTCGCTCGATTCGAGTTCCAACCGAGCTTCGCCGGGTGGCGAGATCAGTCGGTAGCGGCTCTCTGTGATCTCCCCGAAGAACTTCTCGGCTTCGTCAACTACCTTTGGGCGCCGTTCCCGCTCATATCTGTCCTGCGTTCGACGCACAATGAAACGCGCGATCACTAGCGTCGGCCATTGCTCCCCGTCGTCAACCATTTCCTCTTCAAGCGACTTGACCTCTGACCGTAGGCGAGAGGCTCTCTCATCGGTCTCTAGTCGTCTCGCCTCCCCTCGTAGTTCTCCGACTCTTTTGCTGGCTTCCTTTGCTGACTCCTCAAGCTCCGATATCTCCTCACGCAGGTGCTCGGCCTGTACCTCCAAGACCTCAGGCGGCGTGTCATCCAGCTCTCGAAGTGCCTCTTGCAGAGCAGCGCCCGAGCCGAGGGACGTCTCAAGCAACTTGCCTGACGCCTGGCAGTCCGCCTCGAGCTGGAGACGTTTGGCCGCCCGAGATGAGGCGTCGAAGAACCCGTCTTCATCTTCCACCATAGCCGCGGTGAAGAGCGCCTGTCGCTCTGCCTCTAGTTCCTGAATCCGCTGGTCCTTGTTAGGCGTGTGTGAGACCGCTGTGAGGGCACTCTGGCGAGCGGATGAGTCCCTGGACAGCACCAGGGTCGGCGGACTTAGGTCCGGGGCCAACCAGTCGAACCGCGAGGGGACTCAGGGCTGCAGAACGGTCTCACGGTCGCCCGACAAGGACCCGCGGGTTCAACCTCCAGTCAAATGGAGTGCCCACGATACAGCAGCCTGCCTGTCAGAGCAAGGATAGGGCGGTTCGAGGCCAAATGACCACCACAAAAGGCCGCGAACGGCCTTTCAGAAAACGGTGACGGTGAGCGTTGGGCGGCAGAAGAGACCGGCGCAGCGATGATCATCGACGAACAGAACCTCACATGGCTGCTTGAGGACGATGAACCGTCCACCCAGTACCGCACGTTGACCGAGTTGCTGGGTCTGGGTGCAGATGATACGCGGGTGCGCAGAGCGCGGGAGAGGATTCCGGCCAGCCCTGCGGTCGAGTTGCTGTTCTCTGCGATGGAGCCAGACGGCTCATGGCAGTACGAGTACCGTGAACAAGTCAATAGGTACTTCAAGTATCTGTCGGCCACCTTGAGTTACGCGGCGGAGCTCGGACTGGACGCCACGGACGAGCGCATTGCACGAGCTGTCGAACACCTGTTCAGCATGCAGAAGGCTGACGGCGATTTCCACCGCCACTACTCTTGTTACAATGGACTCCTTCTCCGCTCTCTCGATCGCTTGGGGTTCGGGGGTGATGAAAGGACTTGCCGTCTCAGGAGGCTTGTTCTTGAATCGATCCGCCATGACGGTGGCTACCACTGTGACCTCCGCCCTCGCCGTGGCCGAAACGCGCCGACGGCGCACAAGAGCTGCATCAAGGGCTCCCTGAAGTCGCTGCTCGCGTTCTCAGAGGACCGTGAGCTCTCGAAGACGGATGAATGCAGACGGCTGGCCGAATACTTCCTCAAGCGCCGCCTGCTTTTTCGGACGGATGCGCCAGACGTGCCGGTGATCCGGGACCTCAAGCCCTCGTTCCCGATCACATATCATCCCGGGTTGGTGGAGCCCTTGTACGCATTGTCACTGCTGGGATATGGGCAATGCCCGGAGTTAGCAGATGCGTGGGTGATTCTCCAGAGCAAGACCGACGGCCGCGGGAGGCTGCGGCTCGAGAAGTCTGTGCCCTGGGCCCATCTGCGCTGTGGAACCAGGCGACGAGAGAACAAGTGGCTCACCCTCTATGCGGGGATCGTGGAGAAGCACAGGTGCGGGAATTTAATTCTTGCCCAACTAAGCCTTCCAGGCGACGCTTGACAGCGCGCCTGAACGCGACGTTCGAACTTGCACAAGACTTACATCGCCAATTCAAGGCGGCATTGATTCTATTAGGCTTAGGATACTTCTACTAGTGATTCCTAATCCGTAGGTCGCTGGTCCGAGTCCAATGGTCGTTGTTAGGCAGCCGTGAGACCGTTCTGCGGGACCCGAAGCCTTCGCCATTCGGCTGGTCATCCCCAGACTTGAGATCATTGCCCCACACCGGGTGTTATCCTCACTGCCCGTAGGCATATGTGGGATTGCTGGTCCGCGCCCTCGCTGCCGACCGCGTTGCAGTCGGCAGAGGAGCGGTCAGAAGTGGGCGGACGCTGGTCTCGGGAGCGCCTAACAAGGACCTCTGGTCTCACCTCCAACGAATAAGCGTCTGATTATATATCAAGCATACTAGGTGAGAATGGGGAGATCGCTCTGGGCCGTCTCAGGACGGTCTCACGTTCGCCCGACAACGACCAGTGGTGCCAGGCGCCGCCCTTCGGCACCTCCGGTTGCGGCCAGCCCATGACCGTGCGGCCGATGCGAGCAATTCGCAACGCCTCCTGAAGACAGTCAGTCGTGAGGCGCGCGCCCTCTGCGGTCGGTAGCAGCATGCGGTCGGCAAAGGGAGACTGGAAATCGTAGTCGCGGTTGATGCCATCGAGTCCGACGACGAGGCCCATGACGGCGCCGACGTTGGCGGCGTTGCAGTCGGTGTCAAACCCCGCCGTGTTGATAATCGCTTGGGATTGCCTGAAGCTGTCGGGCGCATACGCCCAAGCCATCACCATCAGCGCGTGATTGGGAACCATGTGACAATGCCCGCCATAGATGCAAGGGCCGTACTTCTCGAAGATGCGCTCATAGGTCTGGTGCCAGTCACCATCTTCTATCGCCCAGGCGCGTACATCTCGGTGCACCTCCGCGATGAGACTGTCGGAGGAAATGAGGCCGACGCCGACGTCCAGAAGCTTGCCCATGTCCTTCTCGACGAAGGCGGCGGAGACCATAGCGGCGACCACTTTGGCGCCGTTCACCGCCTCCGCGTCGTGCGACACGCGAGCCGCGTGGCCGGCGAGTCGCGCGGCGAGCTCCGGCTCCCCAGGCGCGACCATACCGAACCCGTCGATGAAGATCTGCGCGCCGATCTGCTGTGCGACGACCGGCCCGTTGATTGCCATGCTGCCGCTCTGCGGGGCCGGGATGCCACTCTTCAGGCGAAGGTAGGCGGTGTGCTCGGTGGAGACTCCGAGGCCGCCCCACCAGAGGATAGTCTTGCCCTCGATCAGGTAGTTGAGCCACGTCTTCGCAAAGAAGTCGGCGGGGGTGTCGGCGTAACGGCCCGAGTCTTCGAGGGCGCGAATGAAGGTGAAAGTGCCGGTTATGTCGTCATCGGTGACGACCAGAGATATCCCGCGGTCGGCCGCCACGTATCGGTCCACGAGGCCCCAGTGCGCGACGAGGTCCGCTTTGCGCCATCCCTCGAACGGACGGCCCATGTAGACGCCTATGACCTTCCCAAGGACACCTGCATAAACTCGCTCCTCATAATTCGCGAGCTCTTCTTTTCCCATGTTGGCAACTCCTGATTCGGGACTGACAGTGCGCGCGCCGCGCCTCGCTACACGCTGGCGTGAGCAGATACGAGTTCTATGTGGATGCGCCGTTTCCCCCTGCCGCCGATGGTCGTGGCACTCGGTGGGAGGGACTGCTGGCTGCGCACCGCAAGCTGTGTTGCAGACGTCTCTGCAGATGCCTGCGCGAAGTCAGAGGCCGCCAGGCGGGCATCGTGGGATCACCGCTTTGGCCAAGACGCGACTGGCTTCTGCTGACAGATCTTGCCCTGCTAGGTCGGTCCGGCACACTGCTGCCTCGCCAGCGCGTGTCTGCGGCTGAGCGACTCCCGTGGTGTACTCAGCCATGCAGGTCTTAGCGAAGCCTTTCGCCAAGAAAGACCGGTCGAGAGCGGGAGTAATGTCCG
>CP070816.1:366988-369555 GCA_020344235.1 Armatimonadota bacterium | reverse complement strand
GGGGCGGTGCAAGCGCCGGTTGGCGTGAAGCTGCGAACCGGGTGGCGAGATCGGGGAGAGGACGCGACGGCCCTCGCGCGGCGGTGCGAGCGCGCGGGCGCCGCGGTGGTAACCGTGCACCCGCGGTGGGCCGGGCAGCGCTTTCGCGGCGAGGCCGATTGGTCGGTGATCGCGCGCGTGAAGGATGCGGTGGGCATCCCGGTTATTGGAAACGGCGACATTCGGCGCGCCGCGGACGCCGCCCGGATGCAGGAGCAGACCGGATGCGACGGAGTGATGATCGGGCGTGCCGCGCTCGGGAATCCGTGGATCCTCGGGCAGACGGCGGCGGCGCTGTGCGGTGACGCGATTCCAGGGACGCCAAGTGTGGAGGATCGAGTGGTTCTGGCGGCGCGGCATCTGGAGATGGCTGCTGCCGATCGCGGCCCCAAACGGGGCGTGCTGGAGATGAGGAAGCACATCGCCTGGTACTTGAAGGGAATGCCGATGGCGAGGGCGCTGCGGGACGAGGTCAATCATGCGACCACCGCGCAAGGCCTCAAGTCTGTGCTCGCCGAGGCTCGGGACGCGGCCCGGCTCGCGCAGGCGGCCGGGGTGGCGCGCTAGCTGCGGGAGGGGAATGATGAAACACGTGGTCAGCGTAAGCCTGGGATCATCGCAGCGCAACAGATCGGTGCAGACAAGTTTCGCAGGCGTCCCATTCTGTGTAGAGCGCGTCGGGACAGATGGCGATGTGCGCAAGGCCGGCGAGCTGATTGCCTCCTACGACGCCAAGGTGGACGCGATCGGGCTCGGGGGCGTGGACCGGTACCTCGTAGCGGGCGGGCGGCGTTACGAATTGAGGGATGCAGCGCGGATGGCGAGCAACGCGGAGAAGACACCGGTGGTTGACGGCAGTGGCATCAAGTTGGTGCTGGAGCCGCTCTTGCTGCGGCGGCTGGTGGAGCAGGGCGAGCTGGAGGTGGAGGGCAAGGGGGTGCTGTTGATGTCGGCGGTGGACCGGCCCGGGATGGCGGAGACTTTTCCGTCGCTCGGGGGGAAGGTGGTGTACGGCGATCTGCTGTACGCGGTCGGGGTGCCGATTCCGCTGCGGACGCTGCGGCAGGTGGCGGCCGTCGCGGCGATCTTTCTGCCGGTGCTGTGTCGCCTGCCCATGTCGGTGCTCTATCCGACCGGCAAGCAGCAGGAGAGCACGAAGACGAAGCACGCGCGGTACTTCGAGGAGGCGGACATCATTGCGGGGGATTTCCAGTTCATTCGCCGCTACATGCCGGAGGATATGAATGGCAAGGTGGTGGTTACGAACACAACGCGGACGGGAGATGTGGAGGAGCTGCGCAAGCGCGGAGCGGCGAAGCTGATCACGATGACGCCTTCTTTCAGCGGCGAGAGCTTCGGGGCGAATGTGATGGAGGGCGTGCTGGTCGCGCTGGCCGAGAAGCAGCCGGAGGAGATGACGGAAGCGGACTACCTGCGACTGGCGGAGGAGGTCAACTGGCGGCCGGGGGTGACGGACCTGAGCTAGACGCAGCTCGCGTCCAACCGCCGAAGCGCGGGCGGTGACGATGGCGTGAGCGCAAGTTCGAGTTGCTCGCGGGGAACGGGGGTCTGTCGGAAGAGGTCGCTCAGCCTTCCCACCTGGTGGCCGTCGCAGAGCAGGAAAGGCGCCGCGCGGCGAGTCGTGACGCGCAGATCCTTGAGATCTTCCAGGGAAGCGATGCGACCGCGGCGGCGCGCCGCCAGGATGCGGGAGGTGGATCGAGGGCCGATGCCGGGCACGCGCAGCAGCTCCTCCCGCGTGGCGCGATTCACCTCGATGGGGAAGAGGTGGAGGTTGCGAAGGGCGAAGGCGACTTTGGGGTCCATGTCCAGCGGCAGTTTGCCCGTCTCATCGAAGCAGATATCGCAAAGGCCGAAGTTGTACTCACGCAGCAGCCAGTCGGCCTGGTAGAGGCGGTGCTGGCGGAGCGGCGGGGTGGGAGGCTCCCGGTCGAGGGGCGTATCTGATACCGGGCTGAAGGCCGAGAAGTAGGCGCGGCGCAGGCCCACGCTGCGCCGAAGGGCCTCCACAGAGTTGAGGATCTCCCGATCCGATTCGCCCGCGGGGCCCACGACGAACTGGGTGGACTGGCCCGACTTGAGCTTGCTCGGGCCCGCGCGCTCGGCCGCCTGTCGGATCCACTGCATGCGCTGGATGATGTCCTCGGATAGGCGCTTTCTGGTCGCCAGCCGGTCGAGGTTGTGCTGGGTGGGGGCCTCCATGTTCACCGACACGCGATCGGCGAGTTCGACCGCGCGCTTGACGCAGTCGTATGGCGCGCCCGGGAGCACCTTCAGGTGGATGTACCCCGGGAAGCGATGCTTCTCCCGCAGTATCTCCACCGCGGTGAGCATCTCGGCCATGGAATCGGCCGGGGAGCCGTGAATGCCGGAGCTGAGAAAGAGTCCGCTCACCAAGTCGCGGTCGCGGAGATCAATGAAGGTGGTAGCCAGCTCGTCGGGGGTGAACGCGTGACGGCGAAACGGTCGCGGCGCGCGGTTGGCGCAGTAGAGGCAATCGAAGTGGC
>CP070816.1:363007-366888 GCA_020344235.1 Armatimonadota bacterium | reverse complement strand
GGAGTGGCGCAGCGCGTTCCGCCAACAGCAGATGGAGCTAACAGACCTCCTCCCCCAGCTTTCCGTGATGCATTCCGGAACGCGACAGCCTGGGATCAGCGGTGTGATTACACGCGGCGTAATTGCGGCCACCTTCTGTGCAGCAAAGGGGGGGAACCGCTTCATCACGGAGCTGGCCGGAGCCGCCGCGGGCGCGCTTCTCTACCCCTGGGAGGTGCTGGAAACCCGCACGGGTCGCGCTGCCGAAGGATCAATCTGTTTCATGCTCGCCCGCCCCGTGGCGGCGCCAGAGGATCGTTCGGGCTTCCGGGACAGGCTGCGTGAGAAGCCTGTCCGGCAACGATGAAGGGCAGCGGATCGCAGACATGAGAGCCCCCATGCTCACAACTGATCGCCGGACCAACCTCGACCGCCCAGCCCAAATGGGCGCCGATGGCCCCCGTCAGGACCTAACCGTGAGTGCTTGCGACAGGTGGAGCCAATACGCAGCTTGCCGGTCGGCGGCCCGCAATCGCTGGCTCTATCTCCACCACCGCCTCGTTACCGACGCTTTCGTGGACTATGTCAGCGGCCTTCCTACCGACCTGCGGGTGCTGGACGCCGGGTGCGGCAACGGGTTCTTCATGCAGGTGCTTCGGGACCTGGGCTTTCAGCGTGTTCGCGGCATAGACCTGTCAGAGCCCTGGCTGCAGGAATGCCGCAGAAAGAACCTGGAGGTTGAGAAGCGCGCAATCGAAGACCTCCCGCGCGACACGCAGTACGACTTGATCCTCCTGATGGATGTGATCGAGCACTTGACCTCCCCGCTCGCCGGCCTGAAGGCCCTGTGCGGCCCTTTGGCGGAGGGAGGAAGCCTCTATATCAACGTTCCCGTCTGCGATTCGCTGCAGAAGCGATGGCAGCGCCGTCTCAGGGGAATGAGCCGACTCGACCAGAGCCGCCGGTGGGATGAGACACATCTGCACGCCTGGTCCGCGGGGGAGTTCGATCGCCTTCTCCGGGATGCGGGCCTCAAGCCCGTCAGACGTAACCTGTTGAGCAATCCGTGGCCCGTTGTGGCGAGGTTAAGTCACCGACCCGCGCAGGTCTTACAGCGAGTCACGCTGGGAGGCCGCTTCGGAGACCTGTACTCCGTGGTGGCGACCCGCGCGAGTGCCTTGCCATGAAGATACTCATGTTCACCACCGACTACTTGCCCAACGTCGGCGGCGTGTCAGCGCACGTTTCCGGGCTCGCAGGCGCCATCCGCGAGGCCGGACACCAGGTAATGGTGGTGGCGAACGTCCCCGGTTCGGAAGACAACGGGGGCAACGGAACGCCGCCTGTGTTGCGCGTGAGCGAGCATGTTCGTGGGATTCCGGTTGCGCGCGGCCGCCGCCTCCAGTTCCTCATCAACATGGCCCGTCCCATGATCAAGGACTTGAGGCACTACGACCTGTTGCACTTCCACACCATGGATCCCCTCTCCCAGATGCTCTCGGTGATATGGCGGACCCGGCCCCGGATTCTCACCAATCACACCTCGATGTTTGTGGCCGACTCTGCCGACCCGCGCCGCGCACTGCCGTGGCGCAGGTTTTTCTCCCGCATGGACGGCGTCATCGCGACCAGCGAGCAACTGGCAGGGCTCACTGCAGCTCTCAGCAGCCCGTCGAGACACGTCCGCTACATTCCGAACGGAGTTGACGCGCGCACGTTCCACCCCCGAGTAGCCGGGCGGCCGTGCCATGATCGGTATGGTATCCGACCGAACGACGGGCTGATTCTCTGTCCTCGGAGGCTGGTGCCGAAGAACGGATGCGTGCGTCTCGCTCGCGCCATGCAGACCATTCTCCAGAGAGACCCAACCGCGCGACTGCTCTTCGCCGGAGACGGCCCGGAGCGGGAATCCGTCGAGGCGGAACTCCGAGCGGCCGGATGTTTGGGCCGAACCATCTTTGCTGGGAACGTGCCGAATCCCGAGATGCCGGCCCTCTACGCCGCCGCGGATGTGGTGGTGGTTCCCTCTCTCATCGAAGCCACGAGCATCTCGGTGCTGGAGGCGATGGCGACCGGGCGACCTGTGGTGGCAAGCAAGGTTGGTGGATTGCCGGCATTGGTCGAGCACGGCCGAACGGGATACCTTGTCCGCCCGGGTGATGAAGCAGACATCGCGGCGCGTGTTTGCGATCTGCTGGCTGACCGAGACCGGAGGGCCCGCATGGGGCAGCTGGCCCACCGCCGGGTGCTGGACAGCTTCACCTGGGACAGAGTCGCCGCCCGTACCATTGATGCCTACAGGGGGTTCCTGAGTTGCAGCCGCAAGCATGCAAACTGACAATCGCACCATACCGGAAGTAGCCATGTGCAAGGTCTCCGTCATCATTCCAACGCACAACCGGGCGCGCGTCGTCGGTGACGCGATTGAGAGCGTGCTCGCCCAGACCTGCCGCGATTTCGAGATCATCATCGTGGACGATGGCTCGACAGATGAGACTCCTGCGGCGGTCGAGCAATGCGCCTCCCATCATGGGAAGCGCGTGAGGTACGTCCGGCAAGAGAACGCGGGGGCCCCTGCGGCCCGCAACACCGGAATCCGCCTTGCGACCGGCGAATACATCGCCTTTCTTGACTCCGACGACCTCTACCTCCCCCGCCGTTTGGAGGTTGGCGTAAGTGCCCTGGAGGGCGACGCCCAAGCCGGGGCCAGCTATGTCGATGCGCAAACGGTTGAGGCGAACGGCAGCGTGCTCCTGCACAGCCGCATCAACCGGTTCGGCGGAGTCGCCTCCGGCTGGATACTGCCGGCCCTGCTCCGCGGCGACCTGATCCAGACCAACACCATCACCATCAGGCGCGCCGTCCTCGACGCCGTCGGCGGCTTCGACGAGAAGCTGTGGAGCGGCCAGGATACAGACCTGTGGTGGCGCATTGCGAAACGGTGGCCGATGATCGGAATAGCGGAAACGTTGGCGGTGGTTCGGGAGCTTGAGTCGAGCCTTTCTCGCGGCGTTGGAAGGAAAGAGGATCGGCTCAAGCGCCTCTCCATCTGGATCGAAGGCCAAGAGAAGTATCTCGACGCCTGGGGGGATCTGCCGTTCTCGGTGCGGCGGCTGCTGGCGAGGCGGATCTGGGATCTGTACCACGAGAAGGAATGCACGCTGGTCGCCCTGGGAATGCCCACCGAGCTGCCCGCCGTGCGAGCGCGGATGCGCGATCTGGAATCGAGGTATCACCTCCGGCTTCATCTGCTGCGACGGCGTCTGGGGATGCGCTGTCCTCGGCTGCAGCACTTCTGGAGAGGGGCCGGGGCATTCATGTCCGTCGCCCGCAGCCTTGCCCCCAGGCTCCGGCAAATTGTGCATGGGTGACAGCATGGCCCATTCCGCCCTCGCCGATACCACCCATCGCCCGACCACCGGCTCGCCTATCGCCGAGCGTGATTCCGGCGCGCTCGTGATGTGCGCCTCAATTCCATGGCACTTCCACAGGAATCGCCAGCAGGAGCTGGCCCTGAGACTGAGCGCTTTCATGCCGGTCATCTACGTCGAGCCGCCCACCGCCAACGGAACTCGGCCATCGCCTCAGTCGCACAGCCTGCACACGGCCGCAGAAGACTGCCACGTTCTCCCCTCACCCAAGGGTGTGCCCGGCGAGAGGGCGATTGCGCTGGTCAACGGGTTTGTCCAGAGACGCCTGGCACGCTCAATTCGAGCGGCCCTCTCCACGCTCCGGTACCAGTGCTCTGTCCTGTGGATAGACCGCATCGAGTCGGCGGCGCTCCTCGACCGGTTCCCCGAAGCTCTCACGGTCTACGACTGCGCCGACGAGGAGTGGAGCTTCGGCCGCTTCCGGCGTCGAAGCTACCTGCGTAAACTCGAGGATTCACTGCTGACTCGCTC
>CP070816.1:359852-362907 GCA_020344235.1 Armatimonadota bacterium | reverse complement strand
TGGGAAGCGGGCGAGGACTTCTATCGGGACCCCCTCTTCTACGACAGCACTACCTTCGTCGAGACGGACGGCTGTGCGAGGAAGACGAAGTACCTTCGGCAGAACCATGGCGACCGCTTCGACGCTCGGCTGTACCAGCAGGCCCCAGTCTCCTTCGTCGTCATGACCAGCAGCCATCTGTATGTGGAGCAGTACCACTATGCCGGCCGTGGCAGCAACGCCCCCGTTCTGGAAGTGGAGGCGGGATCGCCCGTCTACACGGCGTACGCGAAGCATTTCGAGGGCCTCTGGCGTCGTGCGAGGCCGATTGAGGACTACAACCCACTGGCAGGCACCAAAACGACCTGTTGACGGGACGTGCCTGAAGCCAGCCCCGACCACGCGTAGTCGGGCTGGTGCCCTATGCTGCTGCACACCTGAAGACGGTATTGACGCCTGCGCACAATCCGCCACAGTGGCATCGGCTAGATGCGACCCGGCTACGCCGCGCACACGCGGCCGGCAGCCGTGGTGTTCTGTCACGACTGTCAGGGGCGTCCGCTTTTCGTTTTGTGAAGACCGGGAGATGGCGATTCGCATCGGCAACGGCACGATCTCCGATCGCCCCTGGGGCGAGGTGGACAAGGCCGCCCTGGTGCTAGGGCTCGCCGAGGATGGATGGGCACAGGTGAGGCTGGGTAGACGCCCTCTCGCGAGTGCTGACAGCCCCGCTCTGAGGTGCTAGAATTGGGCTGGTCTCAGGCTGCCGGATGCGAACAGCTGACTTCCGCATAGCTGGACAACTCGTGAATCCGGGCCGAATTGAGCGAGTGGCGGGCCGAAGCGTAGAGCGTCTCACAATCATGTTGTGCGCCGTTCTCGTGGAATCTGAAGTAGACGGACGATTGAGCCGGCGTAGCTCAGTTGGAAGAGCGGCTGATTTGTAATCAGTTGGTCGCGGGTTCGAATCCTGCCGCCGGCTCCACGTGGGTGTAGCGCGTGCCCGAGAGGACCCCCGGCCGGCCGGCACGAACCCTGTTCCCGCGATGTCGCGTCAAGCTCAACCATCCCGGGAGACTGGGGCCCCTGCGCTGCCGACGCGCGTCGTCGTGCTGAGCGGGACCGGTGTCTTCGTCCTGCTTCTTCTCATCTACCGCGCGACGCTGCTGCGGACCGTGGTGGACCAGGACAGCGGCGAGCTGGTTGCCGCGTGCCACGTGCTGGGGATCGCACACCCGACGGGTTATCCCCTCTGGGTGCTGCTGGGGCGCATCTTCGACTTTCTCCCTGTGGGCGGCACCAGCGCTTTCCGGGTGGGACTGCTCTCGGCGGTCTGCTCGGCGGGCGCGGGGGCGGTGATCGCGGTGCTGGCCGCGAGGCTGATGGGCCGATGGCTGCCCGCGATGATAGCGGGACTGGCGTTTGGGCTGTGGTTCCCGACGTGGAGCCAGGCGGTGAGAGCCGAGGTGTATGGGCTCACGGGGCTGCTGTTCGCGCTCGCCGCGGCCGCTTTCTTGCGATGGGACCGGGACCGGGGGGCGCGCCGGCTATACTGGCTCGCGCTGGCCTGCGGTTTCGTGGCGATGCACCACAGGACGGCGATGCTGGCGGCGCTGCCGGCGTTGGGGGTTGCGCTCGCGCTGACGCGGCCGCGCCGGGCGCGTGTCTATGCGGGCGCCGGGCTATTGCTGATTGTGCCGTTTCTCTGCTACGCCTATCTTCCTCTTCGGGCGGCGGCGCGCCCGGCTGTGAACTGGAGCAACCCGGTCACGTGGGAGCGGTTCTGGGACCACGTGCTGGCGACGCAGTATCAGGGATTCGCGCTCTCGCACACCGCCGGGCAGATGGCGCGGGAGGCGGTGAAGCTCGGGCCGGAGGTGCTTGCGCCGGAGGCCGGATGGTCGCTGCTGCTGGCGGCGGTGGGCCTGCCGTTGATCGTCTGGGGCGGGCTGTGGTGGGTGCGCCGCGAGCCCTGGGCCGCGGGGTCGCTGGCCGTGGGAGCAGGGCTGCTCGTTTTCTGGGTGCTCCAGTGGGGCGAGACGACGGATCTGAAGGTCTTCTTGCAGCCGCTGGGCGCGGTGCTGGCGCTGTACGGCGCGGCGGGGCTGGCGTGCGTAGCGACGTGGTTCTCCTCGCGGGTGGCGCGACAGGGGGCGGTTGCGCTGCTCGGGGTGCTGATCTGTGGCACGTTTGTCAGGGTGAACTGGGGACGCTCAGACCTCAGCGACTTGTGGCAGCACCGAGACCGGTGGGTGGCGATGCTGTCGCAGCTAGAGCCGAACGCGGTCTTCGTGTCGGACAATGATGTGCCCAGCTTCGCCACGATGTATCTGCAGAATGTGGAGGGGATCAGGCGCGACGTAACGCTGGTGCGGGTGATCCCGCTGCGCACCGAGTGGTATGTCGAGCTTATCGAGGATCGCGTTGTGCGGGAGGCGGTGCGCGCGGCATGGGAGGATACCCCCGCGGGGCTGCGTGAGGTCGGGCCGCGGGATCGGCCCGAGATGGCTTGGGACAGAACGGCCCACTTTGTTTACCAGCTTGCAGAACGGCTGAGGGGGAGCCGACCCGTGTATGCGCTGCACGGTCCATGGCCCTTTGCGTCGGCGGCTCCGTCACAACAGCAGTCACGGTTTCCTGGGCCGCCGCACTTCGTGGGCTTGAGCGAAGACTTGGTGGAGTTGCGGCCCGAACAGCCGGAGTTGGCGCGCAAGAAGGTCGCCGGGCCGGTTCTAACTGGTATTCCGGGGAGCGCGGAGCTGGTCGGATTTGAGTTGGAACGGGGCCAGGCGGGGACGGGGGAAACAGTGGGGTTCCGGGCGGAGTGGGTGCTGAAGGGTGCCCCGCCTCGGAGGCATTTGGGGATAGCGCTGATTCCGGAGGATGTTGATGCCGAGTACTTCGCGCGCCGGCTGATGCCGGAGGGAAGATTCATTCAGGGATTCCCAGTGCTGTACGGGCTGCACGACATAGGCGTCTCGCCGAAGGGGTCAGTGTACGAGCAACGAGGACTGCTGATAATCCCGACGAACGGTCCGGAGGGGAAGTACCGGGTGGGAGTCGGGATCGGGCCACC
>CP070816.1:349585-359752 GCA_020344235.1 Armatimonadota bacterium | reverse complement strand
TTCCCTAGCCACTCGCTGTTATAGCGGAACTCCGTTTTCCCCGGATCGAGTATCTTGAAGACCTGCTCCTTATAGTTGGCGATGTTCTTCTCGACCTGCTCCCGGGTGAGCTGCCGCCGGGTATCAGACTGGCCGGACGGATCGCCGATCATGCCCGTGAAGTCCCCCACGATCATCACCGCCGTGTGTCCCAGGTCCTGGAACAGCCGCAGCTTGCGGAGCACGACCGCGTGGCCCAGGTGGATATCCGGGCCGCTGGCATCCACGCCCAGCTTCACGCGCAGCGGCCGCCCCGACCGGAGCTTCTCCAGCAGCTCCTCCTCCGGTATCAGGTCCACCGTCTGCGCGCGTATCAGCTCCAGTTGCTCTTCCGGGGAACGCCTCATCGGATCACCACAATCGCGGTCCACGATTATACCGCGCCAGCACCGCCGCGATCAACTCCGGCCGCCGACCACCTCGTTGGGCACGAGCCTTGGCCGCCTCGGGCGGCTTGCTCCTGCCACTCATGGCAGTGGATGGTATAATACAGCGGCCGGCGTTTGGCGACCACTGGTCCGTAGCCTTTCTCTTTTCAGAGCTCGCCTCTCCCAATCTCTCATCTTCTGGAGAACAGCGAATGACCTTCACCTTCTGCCCCAAATGCGGCACCCGCCTCGAGGCCCGTCGAATCGAAGACCGCGACCGGCCGACGTGCCCCGGCTGCGGCTTCGTGCACTACAACAACGCCCTCCCCTGCGTCGGGGTCCTCGCGCTCAAGCAGGGGAAGGTGCTCCTCGTGAAGAGGGCGGTTGAGCCGTTCAAAGGCTACTGGGACATCCCCGGCGGCTTCCTCGAATCGGACGAGCACCCATACGTCGGCGCCAAGAGAGAGTTCCTCGAGGAAACCGGCCTCCACATCGAACCCACCGAGGTGCTCGGCTTCTTCATGGACATCTACGGCGAGGACGAGGAGCCCACCCTAAACATCTGTCTCCTTGCCCGCGTCACCGGCGGGCAAGAGCGCGCCGGCAGCGATGCCGTCGGCCTGGAGTGGTTCCCCCTCAACGCGCTCCCCGACAAAACTGCCTTCAACTGGGAGCGCCAAGCCCTCCACCTCCTCGCACAGCGATTGGAGGTAGAGGCCGACTCTTAAACCGCGGCCCCCTCTATACTCGCCACCATCACTTCAAGTACCAGGGCTCTCCCTTCGTCTTGCCGTGCGGGGCTATCCCGGTCAGCTTGTCATCTCTGTATGCCTGCATAATCTGTTCCGATGACATCCACTTCACGTGGCCGTCAACGAACGCGATGTTGCTGCCGCCCTCGTGGCGTCTGAACTGCTTTCGCACCTCTGGGCTAGTCGCGAAGTCGCCGCCGGCCCCGCACTTCTGCGACCAAGGGCAGTTCTCCCAGTCCGCCTGCTCGTCCAGATCGGCGCAGTCAACTCGGCAGGCGTTAGCATACAGTACCGACCCCAGCTTCACCCAGAAACGAGAGGAGTCCGCCCATAGTACATGCTGCCTCGCGTCCTCTATCTCCGACAGCGTTCTGCCGTTCAACGCCGCGACCGCTGCGCCAACGGTAGCCCGAAACCGCTCCGGATCAGTGCATCGGCCTTGCTTCTCGCTGTCTGTGATCGAGCCGCCCCACCCAGGCGGCCATACCGACCCACAGGGGCTGTTCGGCCATCCCTTGGTAGTTATCCGCTCGGTGCTGATCCAGTTGGGATGGGTCATCACGGCATATCCGAGTTTGGGCACGTCCAGAGCCGGGCACAGATAGACACGACGATCCAGAACGTACTGCTCCAGCAACACCGGCCAGCGGAGCCAGGGATTGGAGTTATCCGCGCCCCACTGGCACTCATAGGGCTCCATTGGAGTCTGGTGGGGCGGGAACCTGCCGTCGTTGTCGGAGACGTACATGCGCGTCGCCTGCGCCAGGCGAGATAGATTCCCCAGACAGATCTCCCGCGGGCCAATGCCGTTTGTGTGCGCCAAACCCGCCCCCAGCAAACATGCACCACCCGCGCAGAGTGCGATCAGCGTGACTCCCGGCCATGGCTGCCGCCTGCGCCACATAGCTGTGCCTCCAAGTGCGCTCGTTCTCCGTCCCATACTCCTCTGCGCACGCCTTCTAGCATGGGTTACGCCGCAGGAACCATCGTCCCTGCTCTGCCAGAACACCATGAACCACAAGCGGTGTGATGCTGGCCCAACGAAAGCTTGGCGGTGTGACGAGAGAGGTCGGGCTTACTCCGACTGGTCCTCGGGCGATCCCTCAGGCGGCTCTTGCACGCGGCGGAGAATGGTACCCTGGTCTTGGCCTTCAACGGTGACGACGAGTTCATCGGGCCCGTTGAACTGAAAATCGTAAGCGGTTCTCCGCGTCCCCTCCCGCGGAGTGAGCACCAGCCTCCCCCGGTACAGCGACCAGGCGAGCTTCTCGGAGTGGGGATCGTAGCCGCCAGCCCGGATGGCGGAGCCGTCCGCGCGCAACACGAGAGTCTCTGGATAGGGCGGCCGGGGCGCATCCTCTCCATAGTATGGTGCCCAGGTGCCGACGAACTTGGCGGGGTCCTCCTTCGGCCCTTCGCCACACCCGGCCGCGATGAGGGAGAGCGCCGCAGCAACCGCCGCGAGTATGACGCAGTTCCAGACAGTGAACCTGGCTTTCACGTCAGTGTCCTCACCCATGCTGCCCAGCGGACCTCCGCCAGTCAACGCCAAACTGCTCCTGGGCCAGAGGGTTTCTCTCCTGAAGCCGGATCTCCTGCGTTTTCCTTCGCCAAGCCTATGGCGAGCCCGGGGCGGCAGGAGATCGGTTGCGGCGGCGGAAAAGGGTGGTGGGTGACTTCAAAGGGAGGTGACTGCCAGTGAGCCGGAACATCTCGCCGATGGCGGCAGTAGTCATCATTGTGGTCGCGATCGCGGCGGCAGTATTCATCCTCATGCGGCAGACAGCCGCGCCGCCGACGACAACGCTGAGCGCTCATCCGGAAGCGAACCTGTCGCCAGAGGCGCAAGAGGCCCGGGACCGGATCATGGGGGCGCGGCACGCAAGGGACGCCAAGCGCGCCGCTCGCCTGCAGAGTCAGAGTGAAGAGGCGAGCGGGCTGGGAGGCGGGCAGCCCCAGGCGGCCCCGGAGGAATAGGCGCCGCGCTACAGCCCGCGAGGGAATGTGAGGGCGAGACCCAGGGGGTCTATCGCGTCGCGGCCGGCATGAGCCTGGCGGCCGGGGACCTGACGGCTTGTGAGCGAGCGGCACGGCAAGGCCAACACACCTGCGCGAAGATGCACCTGACACGCAGACCCGTCTGAGGAGCACGGCGTGAAAGGTCTGAAGGTGGTGCTGGTGGTGATCGGCATCCTTTGTTTGGTGTCGTCCGCGCCTGGGACGGTTGCGCCGTGGTCCAGCATCGTTCGCGGCCTCACGGTGATAGGGTTGGAGGCCCCGCCGGGGCATCCGGTGGTCGTCTATTGCACGCGCCTGAGTTCACTCACCTTTGCGCTAGTCGGTGTTTTCTTCCTGGTGCTGGCCAGCGACCCCCTGCGCTACCGCCCAATGCTCGCGCTCGCCGTGTGCGGCTGCTTCGCGGTGGCCGTCCTCGCCCTGGTCGCCGGCTGTCTAATCGGAATGCAGCCCCTGTGGTACCTGGGGGATGCTGTGTCGTGCGCGGTCGCGGGCGTGCTCATCCTCGCCTTCTGGCCGAGGGGAGTTCAGCCGGCCACTGTCAAGTGAGCGGGAAACCGCCGGCAGTCACACTAGGATGCTCACGCTTCACGCCTGCTTTCATCCATGCTAATGGCGTTCTCATCGCCGAACAACACCAGGCGCGGTGCCGGTAGCAGCAGCACCACCCGAAGGAACCGGTAGTGCAAACATCACTACTCTCTGTGCTAGTCTGCCCGATCTGTCGAGGCGAGCTGGAGATCCCCGCCCCGGTGGTCGTCACTGAACTCCGTGAAGGGGAACTGCGGTGCAAGGCATGTGGCAGCACATGCGACATAGAGGACGGCGTGGCGATTCTGGGATCGCGGCGTGAGCTCGGACGATACGCGGATCGCTGGCCGGCGGGGCTGACACACGAGTCTCTCCTGTCCAACATCGAGCAGCGCAGGGCGGAGTATGCAGCCGGCGGTCCGTTCGCGGAATGGGTGGATGCTGCCGCCTGCACGCGCGGGACTGTCGTTGACATCGCGACCGGCCCTGGCAGTTCACTGCTTGGTGCCCTTGTGCCGTTGCTGACCGAGGAGACGCACCTGGTCCTGGCCGATGCGTCTCTCTACCTGTTGCCGCGGTTGAAGGCGGCCTGGGCGACCCAGGCGCCCCGACCTGTGATGGACTTCATTGCGATGGATGCGAATCGTATGCCATTCCGCGACGGTGTGCTCGACGGCATCACGTCTCGCTTCGGGTTCGGCGGTGTGTGGGACGACCCTGCGCGGAGCAAGCCACCGCGATGCGGGCATGCCTACCGGGGGGCCTACCGCGCGCTGAAGGCCCGCGCGAGCATCTTCGAGCTGTGTCTCTTATTCGCCGCCGAGTCGGGCACCGCCGCGATGCTGGAGCATGAAGGCTGCATCAACGCCTCACAGGACAGCCTGGAGTCTTTCTGGCGTGCCCTCGGCTTCGAGATCGAGTGGGCACGGGAGGTGCACAAGGGCCGAGGCAAACTGCACCCTGGCGATCTGGTACCCATTGACGAACGGGACAAGTGGCGGGAGATGGCGTATGTGCTGCGCAAGCCCAGCTAGGTCGTAGGTGCCGGTGAGCCCTCTGAGTGCTCCCGGGCGCTCGCCCAAGGGTATCCCCGCCCTAGGGGTGGAACTGCGGCAGCAGGTCGGCGTGCGCGGTGAGGTACTCGTCGAGGATCGCCTCCGCCTGGGAAATGTCGGTGATCATGGGATCGAGCAACAGAGACTGGAGGGCGATCTTCCTGTCGCCGGTTACCGCGGCCTCCACGGCCAGCTCGGCCGCGGTGATCTGACGCCGGCAGAGTTCGGCCAGCGTTTCGGGCAAGTCCCCCATGGCGAGGCCGCGGATGCCCATGGCGCTGACCACACCGGGCACTTCGACTATCGAGCCTTCCGGCAGGTTAGCGATGCAGCCGTCGTTCGGTATGTTGAGCGCTAGCTCGTACGAATTGGCGTTCCGCACGAGGGCATCCACCACCGCGATCGCGCGCTCGCCCGAGCCGAGTCGGTACTCGTCTATCGGCTCCTCACCGGCGATCTGGCGCTCGATGTGCTGCCACTTCGTGTCGCGCGATGATTCCGCGCGGTCCCAGTCGTAGAGGTGAAGGCGATACTTCTCCCAGGGCTTCGTGCGAGGATCGCAGACCCAGGGCAAGTACTCGGCCGTGTGGGAGCCGCCGATCACCGGTAGGATGTCGAAGTGCCGCAGGAGATCGCGGGTCAGCAGGTCGCCCTCGGCGGGCCAGTCGTCGAGCAACTCCCTGACCGCCGGGTAGAGATCCTCGGCGGTGGACTTGCGCCGGAGTTCGAGCACCCAGGTGAAGTGATTGATGCCGGCGGCCTTAATGTCGAGGTCTTCGTACGGGATGTCGAGCAGCCTGCTGAAGCTGTGCATCCCCATTCCTATCCCGTGGCAGAAGCCGGCCGCCTTGACGCCGCCGTACCTGTGCGCGGTGAGCGTGATTCTCGGCACGGGATTGGTGAAGTTGAAGAACCAGGCCTCGGGGCAGAGGTTGCGCATGTCGTCGCAGATCCCGAGGACCGGGGGGATGTTGCGGGCCGCGTGAGCGAAAGCGCCGGGACCGCCGTTCTCGGCCAGCGGCTGGCGGAGGCCGTGCTTGATGGGGATCTCGTAGTCCATGCGCCAGCGCTGCTCGCGCTCGACTTCGAGGGTTACGATGACGAACTCCGCCCCGGGCAGCGCCTCGGTACGGTCCACGGCGGACTCTATGGTAAGGCCGCTGCCCCATTCGTCGTTCATGCGCTCAGCGAGGGCGGTCATCAGGCGGAGGGCGTCGGAGTTCGTGTCGACGAGGGCGAGCGTGGAGCTCTTCATCTCGGGGTTCGTCAGCACGTCGGCAATAACGCCGGGGCCGAAGTCCGCACTTGCTGCGCCGATGACGACGATCTTGGTTGGTCTCATAGCATTTCTCCTCAGTGCCGGGTCTGCCAGTTCTGCGGGGGCGGACTAGGTCCTGTGGCCGGTCGGGGGATCGTGCCGGCCGACTGTTGACAACGCAGGGCGGTTTCGGTATAGTAGTGCGAGGAACATCCGGACGGTGAGCGGTCTGGAGTTCCGGCAGGCTCAAGTGGAATCCCCCCATTTGAGCTTCTTTTGTTCCCCCCTAATAGGTAGCGGCCGCCTCGCGCCTGTGGCGGCCGAAAACGGGAGGGTATTGTGCCAGCAACAGTCGTGGTAGGCAGCCAGTGGGGAGATGAAGGCAAGGGCAGGGTCGTTGACCTGCTGGCGGCGGAGGCAGATGTGGTCGCGCGGTATAACGGTGGGGGCAATGCCGGGCACACGGTGTGGGTGGGCGACCAGAAGTATGCGGTGCATCTGGTTCCGATGGGGGTCCTGCGAGGGAAGCTGAGCCTGCTGGGGGCGGGGATGGTGATTGACCTGAATGTGCTTCTGGAGGAGGAGTCGGAGCTGGGGTCGCGGGGAATCCCCGTGAGGGGCAACATCCGCATCAGTGAGAACGCGCACCTGATTCTCCCATATCACAGGCTGATCGAGGCCGCCGAGGAGGAGAGGCGCGGGAAGCACGCTATCGGCACCACCCGGCGCGGCATCGGCCCGGCGTATGAGGACAAGGCGGCGCGGCGGGGGATCCGGATGGGGGATCTGCGTGATCCGGACGCCCTGGCAGAGAAACTGGACGCGGTTGTGAACTACAAGAATCTGCTCTTGAAGAATGTGTACAAGGCGCGGACGGTTGATCGGGACGAGATCTACCGTGCCCTGCGCGTGATGTGGGATCACTTCGGGGAGGCGGTGTGTGATACGTCGCTGATCGTGCAGGAGGCGGTGGAGGGTGGACAGCACGTGCTGTTCGAGGGAGCGCACGGGACGATGCTGGATATTGATTGGGGAACGTATCCCTACGTGACAAGCTCGAATCCGCTCTCCGGGGAGGTGGTAGCGGGAGCGGGAATCGGGCCGAAGGCGATAGACCGGGTCGTGGGGGCAGCAAAGGCCTATACGAGCCGGGTGGGGTTGGGGCCGTTTCCGACGGAGCTGGAGGAGTCGGTGGCGCAGAAGATGCGGGAGCCGGGAGGGGAGTTCGGGAGCACGACCGGGAGGGCGAGGCGAATTGGGTGGTTCGACGCCATGGTGGTGAGGAAGTCGGTGCGACTGAACGGGATTGAGTCGCTGGCCATCACGCACCTGGATGTGCTCGGGCCTTTCGAGGAGATACCGGTTTGCGTCGGGTATCGCTGTGACGGGGAGGACGTGTCGGACTTCCCGAACCAGATCGAGATGCTGATGCGGTGCGAGCCGGTGTACGAGACACTCCCCGGCTGGCAGAGCGACATCTCACACGTGAGGAAGTTCGCCGATCTGCCGCAGAATGCTAAAGCCTATCTGAAGCGCATCGAGGAGTTGGTGGGCGCGCCTGTATCACAGGTTCTCGTGGGCCGACAGCGTGACCAGTCTATCCTCGTCTAGTTCGGCCAGGGCACAGGCGAGGGAAAGGCTCCCGCTCATCTTGCGGCGGCTGAACCGGAGCTACGGGCGACCCGCCCACGCGCGGAGCGGGGATCCGCTGGACAGCCTGATCGGCACCGTGCTGTCGCAGAACACGACGGACGCGAACTCCCATCGGGCGTTTGCGGAGCTGAAGGCGCGTTTCCCAACTTGGCAGCAGGTGCTGGCCGCGCGGCCGCAGCAGATTGCGGCCGCCATCCGCTCGGGAGGGCTGGGTGACATCAAAGCGCGGCGGATCAAGCGAATACTCGGCGAGATCGAGGAGGACCGCGGCCGGCTCGACCTGAGTTTCCTGCGGCGGCGAACGGCGGGGAGGGCGCGGGACTACCTGACGAGGCTGCCCGGCGTGGGGCCGAAAACGGCCGCCTGCGTGGTGCTGTTCTCCCTCGCAAAGGCGGCTTTCCCCGTGGACACCCACGTGCTGCGGGTCTCGAAGCGACTGGGGATTCTGGACCCGAAGACGACCATGGAGAGGGCGCACGAGGTATACGGCGCGCTGCTAGATTCGAGCGGCCCGGCCGCACCTCGCAAATGGGACCGCCGGGCGATGCTGGAGCTGCATTTGGGCTTGGTGCGGCATGGGCGAGAGGTGTGCCACCCGCGGCGGCCGAAGTGCCAGCGATGCGCGCTTGCCGAGCTGTGTCCGCGGGTTGGGGTGCAGGAGGTCGCGGCGAGGAGGAGCCGATGACGCCGGAGCGGGCGCGGGAGCTGCTCGATAGTTTTCGGGATAAGCGAGTGCTGCTGGTGGGCGACCTGATGATGGACGAGTGGGTGATGGGCACCGTCAAGCGGATCTCGCCAGAGGCCCCGATACCGGTGGTGGCGATGCCGCTTCATAAGGAAGCGCGCGCTTACAGGCCGGGGGGAGCGGGGAACGTTGCCGCGATCCTGCTTGAGCTGGGGGCGCGGGTGCGGGCCGTGGGAATTGTCGGGGACGATGAGCTGGGCGAGCGCCTGTTGGCTGACCTTGAGCGAAGGGGGGCCGACGTGTCGGGGGTGCTGCAAGACTCCTCCCGGCCCACCAGCCACAAGATGCGAATACTGGCCGGCCGGCAGCAGCTCCTGCGCGTGGACACCGAGAGCGCAGAGCCGCTGGCCGAGGGATTGGCGGCCCAGGTGCAGGCCCGAACGACGTCGGGCATAGACCATGCCGACGTCGTCCTTATCGCGGATTACGCCAAGGGCGTGCTCTCTGAGGTGTCTTTTCCCCCGCAGGTCGCGGCGGCCGCGCGGAATGCCGGTGTGCCTCTGTGCGCGGACCCCAAGCCGGAGAACATGGACCTCTTCCGAGGGGCCTGGCTCGTCAGCCCGAACGAGGCAGAGGCCCTCCAGGCCGCGGGCACCGGGAACGCGCAAGTGGCGTCCGATAAGGAAGGCAACTCCTATCCGGACGGGCCGGCCGCGGCTACCATGCGGGCTGGCCGCGCACTGCGGGAGCGGCTGGAGGCGGAGGCCGTCTTCGTGACAATGGGCGATAGGGGAATCGCTGTCTTCCCCCGCGAGGCAGCGGTTTCATTGGTGCCTGCAAGGGGGTCTGCCACACTGTCGAGCGCAGCGGGGCCGGGCGTGACGGCCGTCGGGGATGGCACCGGCTGCGGCGACGCCGCGAGCGCCGCCTCCGCGCTCGCGCTGGCGGCCGGGGCCACCTTCCGAGAGGCGGCCGAGCTTGCAGACGCGGCCGGCGGGGTGGTTTCGCGCTTCGTTGGGGTCCACAGCCCGCAGCCGTCCGAGATTCTCGCCGCCTTCAGCTCACCAAAGGCGGATTAGGCTGAGCGCCGGCCCACATGCGACTCGGGGTCCACGTCCCTGTGGCTGGCGGCCTTGTCCGGGCCGCGCGGCGCGCCCGCTCTCTCCGGTGTGAGTGTCTCCAGATCTTCACGCGCAACCCGCGGGGCTGGCGCGCTCGCTCCCTCTCGCACGAAGAGGTCGCGCGATTCCGCGAACTCCTGAACCGGCACGACATTCGCCCTCTCGTGATCCACGCCTCGTATCTCGTCAACCTCGCCTCGCCCGACCGCGCGCTCTGGCGACGCTCTCTTCGCGCCGTTGCGGAGGACATGGAGCGCGGCGCGCTGCTGGGGGCCCGTTTCGTCGTGCTTCATCCGGGGCATCACATGCGCGCGGGAGCGGCCGCAGGGCTGCGGCGCCTTGGGCGCGCTGCGCGTTCGCTGCTCGCGGGCGCTCCTGACGGCATGGAGTTGCTCCTCGAGAACACCGCCGGGCGCGGCACGGAGCTGGGCAGCGACTGGGGAGACTTCGCCCGACTGCTCGACCTGTTGGGGGATGATGAGAGACTGGGCATATGCTTCGACACCTGTCACGCACACGCCGCCGGCTACCGCCTCGACAGCGCGCGCTGCGTGGCCCGCACGATTGAGGAATTCAAGAGAGCCCTCGGCCCCGCGCGCCTTCGGCTGATTCACCTCAACGACTGCCGCGGCGAAGCTGGCGCTCATCGAGACCTGCACGAGCACATCGGCCGCGGAACCATCGGAGAT
>CP070816.1:346205-349485 GCA_020344235.1 Armatimonadota bacterium | reverse complement strand
GTTCGGCCGCCAGCCCCAAGACTTCACGGCCATCCAGCGTCAGATGATGGTCTCCTACACCGCCCAGTCCGCCGTCGCCATCGAGAACCTCCAGCTCGTAGAGGACATGCAGCGGCGGCTCCTCGAAATGGCCGACCTCACCTGGGTCAGCACGCGCGTCACCTCCACCCTCGACGCAGAGAGAATTGTAGCCACCGTCGCCGATGCCGCCTCCAAGGCCCTCGACGTCCCCCGAGTAGCCCTCTTTGTCGCTCGATCCGACGGCCGCTATGCACCCATCCCCGGCGGCCAGCTCGGCCTCCCCGAGAAGAAGGAAGACCTCCTCGCCGATCGCGACCACCTCGGCGCCGAAGCCGTCATCACCAGTGCCCCCCAGACCGTCGCCGACGCCCGGCAGGAAGGCCTGGAAGACGACCCCCTCGTTCGCTGGCTGGGAGCGCGGTCCTTGCTCTGCATCCCCATGACGGCCCGTCAGGGCCTCCGAGGCCTCCTGGCGGTCGGCGACGAGCGCCCCCGCACCTTCCGTGCCCACGAGGTCGCGTTGCTCTCCGCCTACGCGAACCAGACCGCTCTCGCCCTCCAGAGCGCACTGCTCTACCAGGACGTCGTCCGCCACCTCAACCACCTCAGCAGTCTCTTTGAAGTCTCCCAGACCCTCGCCTCCTCCCTCGACCTGGGCGTGACTTTGGATCGCGTGCTCAACTCGGCCTCCGACCTCCTCGGAGCCCCCCTCTGTTCGCTTATGCTGATGGACCGCGACACCGGCGACCTTGTCATCAAGGCCGCCCGCGGCCTGAACACCGACGAGGCCTTGTACTCGACCCTGAAGCCGGGAGAGGGACTCGCCGGACGCGCCGCTCAGTCCGGCACCCCTCTCGTCAGCGCCGACGCCACCCGCGACGGCAGATTCAAACACCGAGCCCGCGCCCGCGAACTCGGCCTCCGTGCTGCCATGGCCGCTCCCCTTGTCGCCCACGGCCGTACCGTAGGGGTCCTCAACCTCTACCGCCAGTCTTCCCACAAGTTCACAGAAGATGACAAGAAGCTCGTCATGCTTCTCGCCAACAGCGCCGCCGTCGCCATCGATAACGCCCGCCTCTACCAGGAGGCCCAGGAGCGCGGCCAGTTCCTCGCCGCCATGATGGGCGAGATCAACCACCGCATGCGCAACACCCTCCAGGCCGTCGCCGGATTGCTCAGAATGGACCTCGACTACCCTGAACCTAGATCCACCGAAGACGCCCTCAGACGCGGCATCGCGCGCCTCCAGAGCGTCGCCGTTGTCCACGAACTCATGCCGGCCGAGGAACTCCAGTTTGTCGACATCAAGCGAGCCGCTTCCCGCATCGCTCACCTCACCTGCCAGGCGGCGGCCCCGGATCGCAGGATCCAGACTCGCGTCTCCGGCGCCCGCGTCATGCTCCCCTCTCAGCGCGCCACCAGCGTCGCCATGATCCTCAGCGAACTCATAGATAACGCAGTTCGGCACGGCCTGCGCCAGCGCGACGACGGCCTCATAACGGTCAGCCTCGCCGAGGGCGGCGGCAACATCGTTGTCCAAGTCCGTGACAACGGCGTCGGCATGCCCGAAGGCTTCAACCTCGAAACTATGTCCGGCCTCGGCCTCAAGGTCGTCCGCGGCCTCGTTGAAAAGGAACTCGGGGGCAGCCTCGATCTGGAGATGAAGCACGGCCTCACCGTGCGCGCTAGATTCCCCAAACACCAGTGACCGCACAGCAGGACGCCGCCCCCCCATGCCGAACGCTCCCTCCATCTGCCCGTGCAAGCACTGCCGGGAAGGGAGGTAATGCAATGGGCAAGTTGGCGTCGTTTCTCCTCATCCTTTCAGTGGTCGCAGTCATGGTGGCATGGGCCGCTCCGCCGGCCGCCGCACAATACACCAACGTCGCCGGCCTCGAGCCCTGGTCGGCCCAGTCAAACTACATGTCTCTCGCCGGGTACCTGCGCTGGACGACTTTCAAGGATCAGGGCGTCTGGCTCTCTATGCTCGAGGCCAAGCGTATAGTTGCCGAGCAGCTCGCACAGCCGTGAAGCAGCGTCTTCTTTCAGCAAGGTCGAAGCCGAGCCTCCCGGCTCGGCTTCGGCGCGTGATGGTGCTCACAGCATCTGTGTTGCTCGCCGCGGCACCCAGCCTCCCTGCCGCCGCTCCCCTGCTCGGCGCGAATCTGGAGCCCGCCCTGTCCGCCCCCGACGCCCAGGACGCCGAACTCGCTCGCCTCGCCGACAGCGGCGTCCGCACCGTCCGCTTCACCCTCGACTGGAACCGCGTCGAGCCGCAGCCCAATCGCTTCACTTGGCGCGCCTACGACGCCCTCGTCAACGCCGCCCGCGCCCGCGGCCTCGAAGTCGTCCTCATCCTCGGCCCCTGCGCCGAGTGGGCCGTTGATCCCGCCTGGCAGGTCCCCCCCGACCAGCGCTCCCGCTCCCTGCCCAAATCAATTGAGCTCTGGGAGCGATACGTCCGCCAATCCGTATCCCACTTCCGCGGCCGAGTGCGCTTCTGGCAAGTGCGCGACCAGCCCAACTCCCGCAACTTCCGCGGCGCCCGCAGCGAGTACCTGCGCCTGCTGGCGGCCGCCGCCCGCCGGGCCCGCGCCGCCGACCCCGCCGCCCGCATCATCGTCCCCGAGCCCGGGACCCTCGGCCTCGCAACCTTCGACCAACTCCTCCAATCAGCCACCGCCGAACACTTCGATATCCTCGGCGCCTACCTGCCCCCCGCCGACTCCAACCTCTCCGGAGTCGCCCTCCACTGGGCGGCCCTCACCCACGAAGTGCTCGGCTCCCCGGACCTCTCCCGCAGACCCCCCGTCTGGATACTCGGCGCCGACCCAGGGATTCCCCAAGACAAGTTGATCGCCCACTACCTCCTCGCCTGCGCCTTCGGCGTGGACCGCTGCTACCTGCCCCCCAAGGCAATAAGCTCGGACTGGCTCCGGCCCCTCGCAGAGCTCACCTACCGCGGCTTCCTCCGCCTGGGCCCGGACATATGGGCCCTTCACTTCGAAGGCCCCCAGGGTCCCGCAGTCCTCGCCTGGAGCCCGCGGGAAATCGAAATCCCCGCCTCCGACATCGCTCCCGTCGCCGATCGCGAGGCTCTCGAGCGGGCCGCACCGCTCGGCGCTCCACCCGGCTCGGGCCTCGCCCGCCGGCGCAAAGCCGCTCGGTCGGACCGGCCAATCGCGCTGCGCCTGGGCCCCCGCCCCACCCTCATTCCCGGCCTCGCCCCACAGCGCCGCGCCCGCCCCGGCTCGCCCAC
>CP070816.1:340978-346105 GCA_020344235.1 Armatimonadota bacterium | reverse complement strand
TGCTCCAACCTCCTCCATGAGCGCCTCCGCTGCCGATCTCACGAACGGCGGCTCTCCCTCGCACACGAGAGTGGCGAGGCCGCGGCCGGAGGCGAAAGAGACCAGGGTCTCGATCTCGAGCAGCGCGCCGCGCTCGTCCGCGCTCTGCGCCACTCTCGCCATCGCCTCCAGCACGGCCGCTCTGACCTGCTCCGAGAGGGGATGCTGGAGGCGGCACTCCTGGAGCGCGAGCATATCGTGGCTGTGATGGCGCGCGAAACCGAGCACGAGTTGGCCCGAGGAGTCGAGCTGCCCGTGGTATTCGGCGCGGCCGCGGTAGCGCCAAGGATCGTCCATGCCCCAAGTGTCTCCCACCTCGACATCCGGCAGCCCGCCGATGCGGGAGAGGGAGTCGCGGAGGATGGTTGCTTTGTGGCGGAGCTGCGCCTCGTACGCGATGTGCTGGATCTGGCACCCGCCGCAGTCGCCGAAGTGAGGGCAGGGCGGCTCGACGCGGTCGGCCGAGGGGGAAATCACAGCGCGAACAACGCCACGGGCGAAGCGGTGGGAGACCTCCGTGATCTCCACCTCGGCCTCATCGCCGGGACAGCCCCAGAGGGCGAAGACGGCCATGCCCTCATGCCGGCCGACAGCCTCGCCGCCGGCCGCGAGGGACTCGAGCCTCAGGTGGATGCGTTGGCCGAGCTGTAGTTGCGGCTGGGACATCGGGGGATCTCCTTCCCGCGGGCTTCGACGCGCAATCCGGTGCTTCCTGTGGGAGGTTCGGCGCGGCGGCCACAGAATAGCAGAGCGGGCAAGTCGTGACTACCAAGAGGAGGTCGGCCGGTGAAAAAGGGCATCAACTATTGGTCATTTCCGGGTGGGCTCGATGGGAAGAAGGACTTCGCCGCGGCGGTGAAAGAGGCGAAGAAGTTGGGATATGAGGGGGTGGAGGTCTGCCTGTTCCCCGACGGGCCGCTGAGCCTCGACATCAGCGACGCGGATATTGCGAAGCTAGGCAAGACGCTGGACGCGGCGGGGCTGCAGGCGGCGTCGGTGACGAGCGGCGCGCTGTGGGAGCATCCGTTGACTTCCAGCGACCCGGCCGCGCGAGACAAGGGCAAGCAGGTGGTGACCAAGTGCTTGGAGGTCGCCAACAAGCTGGGCGCGACGGGGATACTGGTCGTGCCGGGGGCGGTGGAGGTCTTCTTCAACCCGGCGATGGAGGTGGTGCAGTACGACGTTGCCGTGCAGCGGGTCGAGGAGGCGATGAGAGAGCTTGTGCCCGTGGCCGAAAAGAACAAGGTGGCGATCGGAATCGAGAACGTTTGGAACAAGATGTTCCTCAGCCCACTGGAGGCGCGCGACTTCATTGACAAGATCGGCAGCGAGTACCTCGGCTGGTTCTTCGATGTTGGGAACATCCTGCTGGTGGGCATGCCGGAGCAGTGGATTCGCATTCTCGGAAAGCGGATCAAGAAGGTGCATGTGAAGGATTTCCGGCGGACGGTGGGCACGCTGGACGGATTCGTTGACCTGCTGGAGGGGGATGTGAACTGGCCGGAGGTGATGAAGGCGCTGAAGGAGGTCGGGTACGACGACTTCCTGATCGCGGAGATGATCCCGTACTACGCGCATGCGCCGGAGACGCGGCTGGCGAATACGTCGCTGGCGATGGACAAGATACTGAAGATGTGAGCACCGCGCAGAGGCGTTTGCCTGCGACCCCCGCGCCAGCGCGGGGGTCGCCTTATGGGCAGGGCGGCGGGGTGGAGAAAGCGGTCTCAAGCATTGCGACAATGTTTTCCGGCGGGGTACCGGGCATGATGGTGTGGGATGGGCTCAGGATGTAGCCGCCGCTGCGGCCGAGAACTCGGATGCGCTCTCTGACCTCGTTGCGGACGTCGTCGACGGTGCCGAAGGGCAGCGTCGTCTGGACGCTGATGCCACCCTGGAAGCAGAGGCGGTCGCCGTATTGTTTCTTCAGGGCGACGGGGTCCATGCCGTGGGCGCTGAACTGGAGCGCCTGAAGAACGTCGATGCCCATGTCGATTAGGCCGGGGACCGCGTCCATGATGTTGCCGTCCGAGTGGTAGACGACCTTCGCGCCGAAGCCCTGGACGACCCGATTGAGGCGCACGTGGTAGGGCATGATGTGCTCTTCCCACATCGGCAGGGAGATGAGCAGACCCTCCTGCCCGGCGATGTCGTCGGCGGTGAAGGCAAGGTCGATGCGGCCCTCGGCCAGCTCGAGCACGCGGCGGGTCACTTCAACATAGAAGTCTGTGACGCGCTTCATGACGGCGTGGAAGAACTCTGGCTGCTCCATCATGTCGAAGAGCGTCCGCTCGAACCCGCGCATCCACCAAGCACGCTCGAAGAGGTTGCCGCTATGCATCATGAGCGCGTAGTCTCTGTCGTCCCGCGCGTGAGTGATGCGGTCGGCAATGGCCGGCCAGTCCCACCAGTCAAGAGTCGGCCAGCGGCAATTCTCAAGGTCAGCGATGTCCTTTACATCGGCTAGGGGCTGGCGTGAGATGTCGTAGGGCGGGCGGCCGGGTGCGATGGGCTCCCAGCGACAGCCCCAGATGTCGTCATATCCGGCGGACGAGCGACCGAGGGCCGGCCCGTGGTACTCGGGGTCCCATCCTCGGAAGTTGGGGCCCACCGGGATCAGGTCCACGAACTGGTCGAGGTAGCGGCCAACGCCCTGTTGCGAGTCCACGCCGAGGTGACGGGCCAGGGCCTCCCGCGCCAGCGCTTCCGGCTCGCCGCAGACGAGGGTCATCGGAACGCGGTCGGTTGCCTGATGGCTGAGCGCAAGGCGGACGCGCTCGCGGGGCGAGAGTGAACTGCCAGCCTTCGGATCCCGCGTCACGAGACGGTCCTGACTCCCAGTGCCGCGAGAGACTCGCGCCAGGCTCCACTCCACTTGTCCAGAGAGTAGCGGGCGAGCACCTCTCTCCGCTGCTCCTCCCCCACCCTCTCCCGGTCGGCGCAGACGCGGTGCATAATCCTGGCGAGGCCGAGCGCGGTGGGAGGGGCGTGGGGGCCGGGGAGGTCCTTGAGGCCGGCGACATCGGTGCAGATGGTCGGAATGCCGCAGGCCATGCTCTCCAGCGCGGAGAGCGAGGTGCCCTCGCCGCAGAGCGACGGAATCAGCGTAAGCTGTCCGCTGGAGTACACTCCCGGAAGCCGGTCATGGGGAACCGACCCGTAGAAGACTACAGCATCCTGCAGGCCGAGACGTTGCACTTGCTCTTTCAGGGCCGCGACATACCGCGGCTGCCCCCCGCCGCCGACGATGAAGAGCGCGGTGTCGCGGTGCTCCGTGTGGAACTCGCCGAAGGCCTCGATGGCAAGGTGAATGCCGCGGTTGCGGACGAGATTGCGGGGGACGAGGACGGCATTGCGCCGCTGTATCTCCGGCACCGGAGCCGCCGGGCGAAACTCATCCGTGTCAACGCCGTTGGGGACGAACCAGGCGCCGGGGGCGACCTGAGAGAACATCCGCTGCCGCGGGCCGATGCGCACGCCCATCGCTCTCAGGAAGTGCGTGTCATTGGCGATGTAGAGGTGCGCGCGGCGGAAGGCCAGCCGCGCCATCCACGCCTTGGCGGCGCTGCGGGGAGAGCCCGGGGCATCGTCCCAGAACACGCCGTGGGAGACCGCGACTCGCACCGGGCGCCTGCGGAAGAGGCTCATCAGGTCGAGGGCCAGCAAGTAGTGCGGGTAGTGGCAGATCACGACGTCGTGGGACAGCAATTCACGGCGCAGCCGGAATAGGGCGAGCGCCTGCGTCCACCACTCGAACGGCAGGCCGCGCCAGGGATTGGGAATGAAGCGGACATCCTTCGCCTCGGTCTGCGCGGCGCGCTGATATACGCAGTGCTTGTGGCCGGCACCGGTGATCAGCTCGGCCAGTTGAGACGCGTAGACGTCGGCCCCGCCCGCGATCGGCTTGTAGGTGTACGTGATCTGAGCGATAGAGAGGGGCCGCCCTGTCGGTAGGGGCGCGGGTTGGGGACGATGCCGGAGGAAACCCGCTATGTAGCCCGTGAAGTTGCCGACGTCAACAGCAAGGGAAGCCCCAGGCGACAAGAGCGCGGCCGGCCACTCCGCGCCTCGGCCGCGAGCGCGCGCCGTGTAGCGGACCCAGTAGGCGATGAGCAGCACTGCGAAGAGGCCTCCCCAGACCTGCCCGTGGTGGGCGTGTGCGAGGAAGAGCACCAGCGCGAGCGTCGCGATCAGAGCGATGGCCTTCGTGTAGTGGCGGAACCAGTGGCCGAGCTCGCCGTCGCTGCGCGCGTAGCGGAAGAACTGCTTGAGGGCCCGCCACAGGTCGGCCTGCATGCGCCAGCGGACCCGCGCCTGCGGCACGAACAGGAAACGAAAGCCAGCCTCCTTCAGGCGGAGATCAAACGCAGTGTCCTCCGCGTAGTCCACATGCTCCGGATATCCACCCACCCGCGCCCACGCTTCTCGCCGGAATGCCACCGACCGGCCGGAGGGCAGGAAAGCCGCAGGATCAACCTCCGAGGCGTCGGGAACGATCGCCATCGCGATGGCGTCTTCCAGCGTGTTGGCCGTGTCCGGCTCATAGTAGCCGGCCACCACGTCCGGCGGATTGTCGGATTCAAAAGGGGCGACGAGACAGCTGAGCCAGTCCCTCGGGGCGATGCAGCCCGCATCTATAGAGGCGATGATCTCGCCGTGGGCCTCGCGGATTGCCAGATTCCGCCCGCGGGAGCGATTGGCGCCCCGGTCCACGAGCATACGCGCGGGCAGGCCTTGAGCAATGTAGTCGGAGATGGTCTTCCGGGTGCCGTCGGTCGAGCCGGCATCCACGATGATGATTTCATCAGGCTGGCGTGTCTGTGAGCTTATGGAATCGAGGAGAGGGCCAATCGTGTCTTCTTCGTTGAAGACCGTGGTGATGAGGGAAACCGTGCGGCGGGCCATGTCAGATCACGCTGCGCGCGCGGTACATGTCGAGATAAAGGTCGGCGACTCGCCCCCAGGTATGCTCTGCCGCCAGCGCCGCGCCGCGCTCTCGCATTTCTTCGCCCAGCGTCGGGGTTGCCAGATGCCGGTCGAGCTCGGCCGCGAGCCCTGCGGGGTCGCTGCTGACCACCATCACCCGGCCCG
>CP070816.1:337263-340878 GCA_020344235.1 Armatimonadota bacterium | reverse complement strand
GAGTCGAGGTCCCGTCGCGAGAGCTTGCCGTATTCCGCGAAGCTCGGCACGTGGAAGGCCACGTCCCCGTCAATCGCATAGGCATGGCGCTTCTCCACCAAGCGCTGCACTAGAGCGATAATATCCTCAATGTGCTCGCTCGCCATAGGTGTTATCGTGGGCGGCCGCACTGCCAGTTCGTCGAGTTCCCTCCGGTAGCTAGCCGCGTAGTGATCCGCCACCTCTCTCCAGCTCAGCCTCGCCTGCTGTGAGGCCGCGAAGATCTTGTCCTCCACATCGGTCACGTTCACCACGTATGTCACTTCATAGCCGCGGTAGGTTAGCCACCGCCGCACCACGTCCATGGCCACCGCCGCCCGCCCGTGCCCCACATGCGCCGGCGCGTAGGGAGTAACACCGCACACATACATGGAGACTTTCCCGGCCTCCCGCGGTATAAACTCCTCCTTCTGGCGGCCGAGCGTGTTGTAGATCCTTATAGGCATTATCACCTCGTCGGCTAGAAACGGTGCCAGGGGGCCTGAAAGGCAGCGCGGAGCACCCGCCTGACCATAACTGCACCACGACCTCTGTCGCCCGGTTTCGAGCTACTCCCCCTCGCCGACCTTGGCAGTCGCGGAAAGCCGCCGCTCCAGCTCCGCCAGCCTCTGTTCTAGTCGCTCGATCTCTTTCCTGAAGGCCTCCTGGCATTGCTCGCACGGGTCGTCCTGAGTGGCACCTGAGATCGCCGCCGCCGGCACCCGCCTGCCCTGGCGACGCACCACCCGGGCCGGGACCCCGACCACGGTCGTCTCCGCCGGAACAGGTTGCAGCACGACCGAGCCGGCCCCGACCAGCGCGTTGTCTCCCACCGTGATAGAGCCCAGAACACTGGCACCAACCCCGATGACTACATTATCACCCAGCGTCGGATGGCGTTTGCCAGTCTCCTTGCCGGTGCCCCCGAGAGTCACCCCTTGATAGAGTGTGCAGTTCTCCCCTATCTCGCTGGTCTCACCGATCACTGTGCTCATCCCGTGATCGATGAACAGCCCGCGGCCGATCTGGGCCGCCGGGTGAATCTCTATTCCGGTCAGCAAGCGATTGGTTTGGGACAGGCACCGGGCCATCAGCCGCAGCCCGTGCCCCCACAGCCAATGGGCCAGCCGATGGAGCAGCACCGCATGCAGCCCCGGGTAGCAGACCAACACCTCCAGACGGTTCCGAGCGGCCGGATCTCGGTCGAGCGCGGCCTGTATGTCCGCCCTCACGCGATCGAACATGCCTGCCCTATCCACTGCCCTCAATCGCAGTATATCGGCGCCGTCGCGGCCCTGTCAAGCCGGCCCGGTCCCGCAACGTGTTTCACACTATACCACCCCGAGAAGGACACCTGTCTCTCCCTGCCGAATCTCTAGTCTCTTGGCAGGCCGGGAAGATGGCGGCGAAACATAGAGCCCCCCGCGGCACGCAAGACGTACTCCCGCAAGACTCGTGGCGCTGGCAGCGCGTCGAGGCGGCATTTCGCGACACCTGTGCGCGCTACGCCTACCGCGAGATCCGGACCCCCCTCTTCGAGGATACCGAACTCTTCGTGCACGGCACCGGGGAAGGGACCGAGATCGTCACTAAGCAGATGTACACCTTCGAGGACCGCGGGGGCCGCAGCCTGACCCTCCGTCCCGAGGGAACTCCACCCGTCATGCGTGCATACCTCGAACACGAGCTCGGCGCCGGCGGCGGAATCCGGAAGTTCCACTACATCGCGCCCATCTTCCGCTACGAGCGTCCCCAGGCTGGCCGCTACCGTCAGCACACCCAGCTTGGCGTCGAAGCGATCGGCGCTCCCGGGCCGGACATTGACGCGGAGGTGATAGCCCTCTTCCAGGACTTCCTCGGCGCTATCGGGCTGTCGGGCGCCGTCACCCATCTCAGCAGCATTGGCTGTGCCAACTGCCGGCCCGCGCTGTCCGCCGCCCTGCGCGAGTTCTTCGGCCCCAAGCTGGAGGGCCTCTGCGACTTCTGCCGGGCGCGGTACGAGACGAACCCGCTGCGCATCCTCGACTGCAAGGTGCCCGCGGATATCGAGGCCCGCCAGGGCGCGCCGAGCGCGCTGAACCACATCTGCGAGGAATGCCGCGATCACTTCGCCGGCGTGCGGGCCGCCCTTGACGCGCTCGCCGTTCCCTACGAGGTGGACCCTACCATCGTGCGCGGTCTCGACTACTACAGCCGCACCGCTTTCGAAGTCATTCATCCGTCGCTCGGAGCGAAGGACGTCATCATGGGCGGCGGGCGCTACGACGGCCTCGCAGAAACGCTCGGCGGCTCCCCGACGCCCGGCATCGGTTTCGGCTCGGGCCTCGAGCGCCTCCTCCTCTCGCTCGGCGATGGTGCCTCGCCTCGGGGCCTCGAAGTCTACGTAGCGGCCGCATCGCCGGAGGCGCGCGAAGCCGCTTTCACCTTGACTATAGAGCTTCGGCGGGCGGGCGTTCCTGCCGATCTCGACTACACCCAGCGCAGCCTCCGCGCCCAGATGCGCGAGGCCGCGCGCCTCGGCGCGCGGTTCGCCGCCCTGCTTGGCGAAGACGAACTCAAGGCCGATACCGTCACGGCGCGGGACATGAACAACGGTGAGCAGCGCAGCGTCCCTCGGCCCGAAATCGTCGAACATCTTGCCGCCCTCTGCGCCGCTCAAGGCGAGGCAAAGCGATGAAGCGCACACACGCCTGCGGCGCGCTTCGCCCAGAACATATGGGACAGAAGGTTACCCTCGCCGGGTGGGTGGGCTCCACCCGCGACCACGGCGGCCTCATCTTCGTGGATCTGCGCGATCGTGAGGGGCTTGCCCAGGTCGTCTTCGATCCGGCCGCCGCACCGGACGCCCATGCGCGCGCCAAGGGCCTCCGCGCGGAATACGTCGTGGCCGTCGCCGGAGAGGTCACTCCGCGGCCGCCCGCGTCGATCAACCCCAACCTGCCGACCGGTGAGGTCGAGGTGCGCGCCAACCAACTCGAAGTCCTCAACCCGGCGAACACCCCGCCTTTCGAGGTGGACGACACATCCCGCGTCGACGAGGCGCTGCGCCTCAAATACCGCTATCTCGATCTTCGCTCCCCGCGCATGCTCCGCAACCTTCGCCTCCGCCACCGCATGGCCCAGGCCACCAGAGAGTTTCTCGACCGCGGCGGCTTCATCGAGATCGAGACCCCGCTTCTCATGCGCTCCACGCCGGAGGGGGCCCGCGATTACTTGGTACCCGCCCGCGCCCGACCCGGCAGTTTCTACGCTCTCCCCCAGTCGCCCCAGCTCCTCAAGCAGATCCTCATGGTGAGCGGAATGGAGCGCTACTATCAGCTGGCCCGCTGCCTGCGCGACGAAGACCTGCGCGCCGACCGCCAGCCCGAGTTCACCCAGATCGACATCGAAATGTCCTTCGTCGAACAGGACGAGGTCCTCGACCTGAGCGAGGACCTGACTCGCCATGTGTTTGGCGCAGCCGACATCGCAATCCCCAGCCCCTTCGCTCGCCTCAACTATCGCGAAGCAATGGAGAGCTACGGCTCGGACAAGCCCGATACGCGCTTCGAACTCAAGCTCATCAAGCTCGACGATGTCTTCAAACAGACCCAGTTC
>CP070816.1:330419-337163 GCA_020344235.1 Armatimonadota bacterium | reverse complement strand
GGCGACGGCGGCAGCAACACTGCTCCCGGAATGCAGCTGCTTGAGCACCAGCGCGCCGGCGCAGCGCGCTGCACGGAAAGGAACACGAGAAGGCCGTCTCGGGCGTACCGAAGGACCAGTCGCTGTGGCGTTACTCGAGGTAGCCGAGAGCCTTCAGTCTGCGCCGCTGCTCCTCTGTCATCCTCGGAACCTCTCCCGACCCAACAGGGGCCACAACAGATGCGCTCTCTCGGAAGTGGGTAAGCGCATCGCGTAGCTCGGCAACCACGCCTGGTTCTTCGTCGGCGATGTCCCGCACCTCTGCTGGGTCAGCCTGAAGGTCCACCAGTAGCGGGGCCACCCTCGACCCGCGGATGGCCGCCGTATACTTATAGCGTCCCCGCGCGACACACCACTCCAGCCCCTCCGCGGAGATTGCGTAGCGAGGCGCCACTTCCCTCTCCGTACCACCCCTGATCAGAGGGAGCAGGCTGCGGCCCTGGATCTGTCCCGACGCCTCCGCCAGATCAAGGTCGAGAACCTCCAGCAAGGTGGGCATCAGGTCGGTGCTCCCGACCAGCGAAGGGATCCTGCGTCCCGCCTCTATCCCGGGTCCTACCATGATGAGCGGAACGTGAAGCCCAGCCTGCAACACGGTGGCGCCGTGCTGGAACCAATAGTCATGCTCGCCGAGGAGTTCGCCGTGATCGGAGATGAGGACGACTACAGTGCCCTTCTCGAGCTCCTGATCTCGCACTGCCGCCAGCACCTTGCCGATCTGCCCGTCGACATAGCAACTGCGCGCCGCGTAGCGAGAGCGATACACGACTGGATCCCTCTCCTCGCCGAGCGCCTGGTACCGAGGTATGCCGCCAGGCCCCGCGTTCCCTGCAAGCAGAGGAAGTGAAGATGGTTCGCCTTCTAGCCGCGCCAATCCGCCGATCCTATCTAGCAGTGAGGCGTCCGGCACCTCGTAGGGACCGTGCGGCTCCTGGAAGTGAACCCATAGGAAGAAGGGGCGATCCTCGACGGCATTCAGCCATTCAAGCACGGCGGCGCTGGTATCGGCCGCATCGCGGTAGGCACTCGGTCTATTCCGCTCCATACTCGGCAGACGCGCGTCGTACGTCTCGAAGCCGCGGTCTATCCCGATCAGCCAGTCCGGTGCAAGGGCAGGGTTACTGACGAACGCGGCCGTCCGGTAGTCGGCCTCTCGGCAAGCCTGCGCGAGTGTCACCAAGTCGTCGGCAATCCTTCCACCGTTGGCGAAGACGCCGTGCCGGGTTTGATAGGCGCCCGTCATCATTGATGCATGGGAAGCTCCCGTGATCGGGGCGCAGCTCACCATGTTCTCGAAAAGGACGCCGCGTCGGGCGAACGCGTCCATGCTTGGAGTCACAGGCCGAGGGAATCCATAGCATCCGAGATGGTCAGCACGCAGGGCATCGGAGACTATCAGGATCAGGTTGAGTCGGCGCCGCTTGAGCATCCCGCAGCCGCCGGACCCCAGGAACAGCCCTGCCGCCGCTGTCGCGGACGCCAAGAGGAACTCTCGCCGAGTCATGGGGGACGCGACGCTCCGTGAGATTCGCTCGGCCTCGCCGGTCTCCCTGTCGCCACCCGTCGAGCGCCCGTTCCATCTCCGTGGCATTTTACTCTCCTCGCACATCACTTTCGAATCTCGCGCCTCTGAGACCCACCGCCGCCCTGACGTAGGCCCGGCAGAGCGCATTCACCACGCGGTTGCGCAGATCGGGTCGCCAGGCTACAACCGGCAGAACCACGGCAAGTCCCAGCAGCTTCACGAGGCCTGACAGAACCTGTATTGCGCGTGCGGCAGCGACCGTCGCCTTCCCGGAGTGCAGGACGAAGAACTTGACGGATGCTGCCTCCAGCATCTCCACGATCCAGGTATAGTGACGGCGATCGGTGATCGCCCGGTACGAAAGGCTGTGATGATGCACGGCTTCGGCCTCAGCGAGGTAATAGACCTCCTTCCTCAGCAACTCCCGCACGCGCCAGCAAAGCTCGTTGTCCTCCAGGTACATCTCCTCGACAAGGCCGCCGATGGCGCGGAGTTCTTCCGCGCGCATCATCACACACGCGCCTGACAGACACTCGATCGCGCGGCTGTCGGCATGATCCCAGTCGCTCATCAGCCGGTTGGGGAGGCCGAAGCGAGGGAGCAGGCCGGAGAGGCCGAACCGCTCGGCAGCGAATTCGAGGAGCCGGGGCAGCCGCCGCGCGCACTGGAGCTGTATCGTGCCCTCAGGCATACGGGTCTTGGGCCCCACGGCCCCGACGTCATCTCGGGTTTGAAGTAGACTCAGCATCATATCCGCGGCCCCGGGCGCCAGCACGATGTCCGGGTTGAGCAGCAGGACATACGGAGCGCTGGCAAGGCCGAGCCCCTGGTTGACGGCCTTCGGGAATCCCACATTCAAGGTGTTCCTGACCAGTTTTAGCTCCCACCCTCCCCCGAACTGCGACTCGACCAGATCGGGCCCGCCATCGGATGAGGCGTTGTCAACGACGATGACCTCGAGCTTTGCCCGCCCGCCGGACCGAAGTGCCTCCAGGCAGCGAAGCAGGATGTCCCGCGTGTTCCAGGAGACTATGATGACTGACAGCTCAAGGCCCACCATCGGGCCCTCCCTGCGACCGGCCGGCCGGGCGCGGAGCGGCATGATCGGCTTCGGGCATCAGTCGCCGGAAAATGTCGGCCAGATCTCGCCGACGGATGACACGGAGTACCCACACACCCGCAAAGTAGAGCAATGGGCCCATAGCTAGCGTCGTCAGCTCGGGCACGCCGGCCTGGCGCGCGCCAATGGCGGCAAAGACGGCCGCGCCCGCGGCGACAAGGGACCGTACGATCGCCGACAACAGCGGGCAGGCGCGGCGGTATTGGCGCAGCGCCACCAGCATCCCACCCAGCACCACTGCCTCGGTCAGTATCGTACTAGCTGCGGCACCCGCCGCACCGAACCTGATGATCATGGGAATGTTAGCGGCAATGTTGAAGCACAGCCCCGTGAAGGTGACCCACATAAGCGTCGTGAGTCGCCCTTGGGCCACTAGCACGTTCAACAGGATGAAGTTCGTGAAGCTGAGTGCGAGCGCCCAGATCAAGATCTGCACCACGCCGCCGCTGGCTCCGAACTCGCGCCCCCACAGCGCTGCCATCAACCTAACGCCGCACAGCGTTGTGACCAACGCGATGAACTGAGCGATCGTCACCACCACTCGGCCGGAACCCTCCATGTACCTAGCCGTAGGCTCCTCGCTAGCAACGTCCCGCACCATGCGGGGATAGGTGACCTGCTGATAGACACTGATGATCAACCCGAACCCCAGGAAGAGACGATGCGCAGCGGTGAACAATCCGGTCTCATAGTCACCCCGAATGGCCTGGCAAAGCACGGCATTGAGGCGACAGTAGGCGGAGATGAAGACAAGCGCCAACCAGAGCGGTATGTTCCGCTTCAGGTCCGAGAGTATGTATGGCCAATCAATGCGCTGACGAAGCATCTCTCGCAGCGGATAGCCGTGCAGGCCCGACAGGATCAGCACCACGGCTAGCGACACCACCTGCGCGGCCGCCAGCGCCAGCGCCATCATCTCCAGCGGAAGCCCGAACCGGACCGGCATGTAGGCGCCCGTGAGGATCAACAGGCTGTGAGTTACCGAGGAAACCGAAGCCTCGCCGAAGCGCTCCTGCGCCATCAGGCCTGCCCGCGCCGACATCACCGTCTGGATGCCGTAGAGGTACAGGTAGCAGAAGAGATTCAGGGCGAGCAACTTGGGCTCTGCGAGCAGGAACCCAAGGGCGAGCAGAGCGCCCGACGCCACCATCACGATGAGGCGGTGCCAGAGGTAGCTCGTCAATATGGTCACCTTGCGCTCGGGGCGCTGGCAGAGGTCCCTGGTGAGGCTGGCGGCGGCGATGAAGTTGGTCAACACTGTGAGGATCCCGGTCAGAGCGATGGCCGCGCCCAGGCGCCCGAACTCTGCTACGCCGTAGTGCCGGGAGGCAATCATCATTGCCACGAGGTTGATCAGCCGGTTGATTGTCTCGGCCGAGCCGAACAAGAACGCCGAGTTGGTCAGACTGGCGAGACGCCTCATGGCTTCACGGGCCTACGTCGGGCCGCCCGAAGCTGTTCCATGTGCGCAAGGTACCTTTCCGCTAATACGGCTCGGTCGAAGTGCTCACGCACATAGGTCTCCCCGCGGCGCCCCATCTCGGCGGCCTTCGCTGGATGGCCTCTGAGCCAAAGGATCGCCCTGCGCATGGCGTCAGTGTCGCCCGGCTCCACGTAGACGCCCGCGCCGGCATTCTCGACCAGCTCGCGCGCGACGCCGTCAATCGCCAGGAGAACGGGAAGCCCAGCCGACATGTAGTCGAACATCTTGTTGGGATAAACGGTCCTGAAGGTCTGGCACCTGCGCAGGATCGCTGCTCCCACATCGGCCGCGGCCAGGAAGCCCGGCATCTGTCGCTTGGGAACCGGCCCGAGCAGCCGTATGTTGTCCAGACCCCGTCGCTTGACTGCGTCTCTCAGGTCGGGAAGCTCCGCGCCCGAGCCGACGGTCACCAACACGATATCCTGTTCCTCTCTCAGCGCCTCTGCCGCGAGCACGAATTGCATGAGGTCATTCGCGATCCCGTGAGCGCCGGCGTACAACACAACGAGCCGATCCTGCCAACCGTACGTTTCTCTGATCTTCTCGCGTTCACCAGGCGAGGGAAGAAGAGACAGATCCGCTCCGTTCGGTACCAGCCAGACCTTCTCCGCCGGGGCGAGCTGGCGGCTCACGATACTGTCTCTGAACGCGGGCGTGAGAACGTTCACTGCGGCCGCCCGACGATATGCCAATGCCTCCAGAGCGTAGAGCGCCCTGGCAGACAGTGAGTCGGGTCGGATCGCACCCATCGTTATCCCCGTCTCTGGCCATAGGTCCCTCACCTCGAAGACAAGAGGACAACGTCGCGCCAGGGATCCCAACACACCGGGCACCGCCACGATGAGTTGCGGCGAGCTGGCGATCATCATATGCGGGTGGGGGGCCACGAAAAGGACTGCCCAGGTTGCGCTCAACATGAAACACAGGAAGTTCCAGATGCGGCTCAGGAAGTTGGTCATCCGGGCTTCGGGGGTGTAGACGCGAAGCACCGTCGCCCCGCCGTGCTTCTCACGGTAGACCCAGTGCCCTCGATACTCGGGCGCTCGCCCTCCGGTCGCGTACGACGTCTGGCCCGCAATGATAACAACTCGGTGACCCGCCTCAGTCCACAGCCGCGAGAACTCGTTGAACCTAGAACCGCCCCCCTCGTCAGGGCGCAGGAACTGCTGGTGCACGACAACGATGGTCATCCCAATTCGGCGCTCGCTCTAAGCTGACTCATGGCTCGTATCACCTTCCAGAGCAAGCGGCATCGTTCCTCTGCCGGCCGCTTGCAGTGCCGCCCAGAGCGACAGCCGGCACAGGCCTCAGAGGCTATGCTATCAGGGCCCCTCCGTCAGCTCAATCTCCCCGTTCACAGAGACCGCCATCACGGGCATGTGCTCTCGGAAGAAGAAACAGAACTCTCTGTCTTCGACCCTGAGGTCTGCCGTGCGGCCGTCACTCTTCGCCAGCACCTCCTCGCCGCCGCACCCCAGGTAGTAGAGGCCCATCCAAGGAAGCTCGCGGCTCGCCTCCTCGACCAAGAGATAGCTTTGCACGATCTCTCCATAGCTGGGCGACCGGCCGTAGCGCAAGTGGCTGTCTTCAGGAGGCACGAAATCCCCGACGCCCGCAACGACCAGCCCATTCGGCGGATCCTTGAAATGAAGCCCGCGTTCCACGTGATGAAGGCCTCTCCCGCTGAGGCAGTCGAGGACCGCGATGCCAGACTCCCGCAACACCAGGAACGCTCGGCGATAGGTAACACCGAGACCGTCGAAGCCTGTGTGCCGACCCACGAAGGCCAGCCAGCCGTCCCGCCGCGCCGCCACTCTCCCCCACCCGGTGGCAGGCCGCAAGTAGCGGAATCGGCCCCAGGAACGCATTGGCTCGCGACCATCCACTCGGATACCGGAGTGACTCAACGCGCCGCGGAAGTACGCACGCAGCTCCAGCGGCCCGTTGTACAGGCCGGTCCCGGGCTGGACGACGACCGGCTTCCCGTCCACAGCCAGCCCGAAGGACAGCAGATCCGCCTGCCCCGCGCCGTGAGGAGGACGACGCCCGGAGCGAACCGAGACGTGCACTCTGCGGTCGCTGTAGGACCAGTACCCTCCACGCCTGAATTCGGCCTCGACAGGCATTTGGGTCTCCCCGGCTGCAGGGAGAGGAAACTGGTTCATCCATGCGATCAGCTCGAAAGCGCCGGGCAGATACTGCTTGGCGATCTCCGCGCCGCAGTTGCTCTGCGCCCAAAGGAACAGAGGACCGAAGTTGTCCCGCGGTACGTCGCCCCAGCGGAGCAGATAGGCCCCGTCGTTGTCGCCGAACCGCAGCGATTCGCCCCTCTCGTCCGTGAACTCAGCCAGATACTCCACGCTTCGCCGCGCAATGTCGACGAGCTGCCCTCTCCTCTCAGAAGGAAGGTCGCCTCGAAGCTGCAGATAGGTGAGCAAGTACTCGGTGACATACCGTTGATAGTTCAGTGACGCCATCTGGTACGTGCCGTCCGGGAAGAACTGGGCCTCGATCTCTCGTTCGAACTGGCGGCATAGACCCTGCAGGCACCGGGCCTCGGCCAGGGCCGGATAGCAG
>CP070816.1:325121-330319 GCA_020344235.1 Armatimonadota bacterium | reverse complement strand
TTGGCGCGGATTACGCGGCCTTCCGGCACGTCTGTTGTCAGGGGCCGCGGGGGAATACGCCAAGGCCCACAGGCAGAGGCGGGCGTGACAGTCGTGGAGGAGCTGGAGGTGGGGCCTTACGAGGCGACGGTGCTGGCTGCGTCGGACCCGGAGGCGCTGGCGAGGTGGCTGCGGAGTGCCGGGTACAAGATGCCCGAGGGAGCGGGGGAGGTGCTGGAGACCTATGTGGACCGGGGCTGGTACTATGTTGCGCTCCGAATCAACACCGCGCGACTGCAAGCAGACCTTCTGACAGCGCTGAGCAAGATTGACCCCGCCATAGCGACTTTGGATCAGGCCCCGACTCGGTTGGCGGGCCTGGTGCTGCGCTCCGCGGACGCGCGTGACCGGCGCGGACGCGAGAAGCTCGAAGCAATTCAACACGCCATTGCGGTTAGGCGGTCTGTGGTGTCCGGGGCCGGTTCGGGCTTAGACGAAGCAGAGGGGCAGGGGCTGCTCGCGAGCGTGTACGACAGCGCGGAGCGCGCCTCGCAGAGGATGCAGCAGAGCATCCTCGTCTCGGCCGCTTGCGTCGAAGGCTGTGAGTCCATGCACGGCCGCCGGCTGCTCGAGGGGGCTGCCGAGGAGTTTGGACTGCCGGGGGAGTTATCAGCCGAGGACATCGCGGGGGAGGTTGGCAGGCAAGTGGACCGCGACATATGGGCGGGGCTGTCGTACCAAGAGTCCGCGTTCGGCCGGTGGCACTCAGCAGTCCGCAAGGTTGACCCCAAGCGCTTCAAGGACCTGTCGGCGGTGGCGCGGTGGTACCGGGAGACGTCGGCTTTGGCTGCTGAGTGCCGCCTGGTGCCGCCCCCCGGCAGAGAGGAAGTGGCGGCGCGTATGGCGGGAGCATGGGAGGAGCGACACGGCCGGGGAACGCATCTGCTCAATATCCTGGCCGCGCGCAGCGCTCTCTACTACGGCACCCGGGAGGCGGTGCAGGGCGCCGTGGATGCCGTCCAAGACGCCCTCTCGGCGGGGACGCTGGCTCCGCTGCGCATGGAGTTCGAGGCGGGTGCATTGGTATATCCGCTGTACATCACCAGCCTGGGGAGCGGGGTAACCGATATTCAGTTGTACCTCCTGTCTGAGCACCGTACGGAGGCGAAAGGCTTCGCGACGGCCTTCGCCGGGACGCTGGATGGAAGCACCCTCGCGGCGGCCCCGAAGCTGGCCAAGCTGGTGACCGTGGGCCGCGACTACCTCAGCGAACTGCGCGCGAAGATGGCGGTGAAAGAGATAAAGGCGGACGTGACCTTCGCGCGCGCTGACACAGATGAGCCATTTCGCGAGGAAACGCGGGGGGCGGCGAGCGGCGCGACGACGGGCAGGATGCCCGGAAGCGCGTCGGGCGGCGGAACGCGCTCCCCGGATCATGTGCTGACAGTGCCCGAGTGCCTTCTCCTCGGGATTCTGGCCGCCGGTGCGCTGATCTTCATTGCGGGAGCCCTGAGGCGACTGGCGGCGCGGTCGCGGTAGCGTGGTCCGCGTGAGAGGCGGTCGGCGCAGGGAAACCGAGCGGGCGAGGCAAAGCTACTCCCCCGGGATGGCAAGCCGCATCATCATCCATGTGGACATGGACGCGTTCTACGCCGCGGTCGAGCAGCGAGACCGGCCGGAGCTGAGGGGCCGGCCGGTGATTGTTGGGGGGACGCCGGAGGGGAGGGGCGTGGTGTCGGCGGCCTCGTACGAGGCGCGGGAGTTCGGCGTGCATTCGGCGATGCCCGCCGCGCAGGCGGTGAGGGCCTGTCCCCAGGGCGCGTTTCTTCCGGTTGATATGCGCAAGTACCGGCGCGTGTCAGAAGAGGTCATGGCGATCCTGGGCCTCCACGCCGGCGTGATTGAGCAAGTCTCCATTGACGAGGCCTTTCTGGAGGTGACAGATCGGGCGCGGGATTTCGCGGCGGCGGCGCGGATTGCGAGGAGCATCAAGCGGGAGATTCGCGGCGAGCTGAAGCTCACCGCGTCTGTGGGGGTTGGGCCGAACAAGTTCCTGGCCAAGCTTGCCTCCGATCTGGAGAAGCCAGACGGGTTGGTGGTGATCGAGCCGCATGAGGCGGAAGGGTTCCTGGCGCCGCTGCCGGTCGGGAAGCTGTGGGGCGTCGGCCCGAAGACCGAGAAGCGCCTGCAGGAGCGGGGGCTCAAGACGATCGGCCAGGTGGCGGGGACCCCTGTCGAGGAATTGCGGAAGCTGCTGGGACCGTGGGGGGATGTGGTTCACGAGCTGGCGCGGGGGATAGACGAGCGTGCAGTGGAGCCGGTGCGGGAGGCCAAGTCTGCCAGCGCGGAGCAGACCTTCCCGGAGGACCTCGATAATGTGAGGGATATGAGGAAGGCGCTGGCGGAGCTGAGCCGGGAGGTAGCGGGGCGGCTGCAGGGGGAGGGAGTGAGGGCGCGCACCGTGGCCATCAAGGTGAGGTTCGGCGACTTCCGGACCATCACGCGGCAGACCACTCTCGGGGAGGCGACCGACCAGGCGGAGGTGCTGCGGCAGACGGCATATCGCCTGCTGGACGGCGTGGATAGGGCGGGGCAAGGCATCCGGCTCCTCGGGGTCCGCGGGGCGGGGCTAGAGCAGGCCTTGGCGCAGCTCTCGCTGTTCGACGAGCAGGCACAGCGGCGGGGGCAGTTGGAGCGGACGCTCTCCTATATCAGGAGGCGGTTCGGGCCGGAGGCGGTAAGGTGGGCAAGGGAGGGCCTCCGACAGAAGTGATGGCAGGACCACGCGGAGCGGGTGTGACTGAGAAGTCTGGGGTGGCAAAGGAGGTGAAATGGTGGGCATGGATATGGTGTCATTGTTGTCATTCTGAGCCAAGGGCGAAGAATCTGTTCCTGAGCGGTTTGCGCCCGCCTGCGGCGGGCGCTTTCCTCTGAAACAGATCCTTCGTCCGCCTTGGGCGGACTCAGGATGACATTCTCGGCGAGACAGCGGCCCAGCAAGAACAGTCGCACTTCGCGGAGCTATCCTGCCGGGTAGCCGACCGGTATGATGTACAGTGGGGTTTCTTCAGCAGAGAGGTCCAGCACCTTTGATACTGCTTCGTCTGTGTACGCTCCCACCGGGACGGAGCCGAGGCCGAGCGCGACGGCCTGGAGGTGGATGTTCTGGGCGACGTGACCGGCCTCGAGGATGACGTAGCGCTCGGCGCGGTCACCATATTTGGCGCGGGTGCGCGCGTACACTCCACTGATGACGAAGTCGAGGGGCGCAGCACTGACCCACGGCTGTCCGAGGGCGGCGCGGGCGAGGTCACCTCGTTTATCTGCCTCAGCGAGTTGGACTAGCTTGTGTCCCTTCGGCACATAGCGGAAGACGCCGTCGCGGGTGAGCAGGTAGAGTTCGAGCGGGTAGAGCGCACCGGCGGAGGGGGCGGTCCGGAACCCGGTGTCGGGCTTGGTGATTCCCTGGGCGGCCCAGGCGAGCTGGCCGATTTGCTCCAGGGTCAGGTCTTGTCGGCGAAATTGACGGATAGAGCGGCGCTTGCCGAGGGCCTGCTCGACGGACACTTCGCCGCTGGTTGAAGGTGGCGGTAGGGCCAGCTCAGTCGCGCCGCGCGGCGTCGTGGGCTGACCGCAGCCGAGGCCGCCTGGCAGACAGACGGTGCCTGCGATGACGATCAAGACAAGCAGCAGTTTTGCCTTCATGGTTCATTCTCCTGACCGATACTTCGGACGGTGCTCATCTCGGTCCTGCCTGAGATGTGAGCGAAAGCGGGGCCCGAATCACACACGGCGTGCGGGCGGGGTCCTGCGTAACAGTGTCTGTGCGAGTGAGACAAAGCGGCCGTCGAAAGCATCTAATCTTCGGGAACCGCTACGAGGGGAGGTCGGGAATGAGACGATGGTGGTGGATGCTCCTGCTATTGGCCGCGCTCGTCGTGGGAGTGATCGCCGCGGCGAGCGGGCAGCCTCATCCTTTGGCCCGCTACCGGGACAACAAGCTGGTGACGGGCGAGTGGGCGTACAACTTCGCTACATATGAGCAGCCGGTTCTCGTGCTGGCCGACGAGGGTCCGATCACGGGATTTGCATTCGGACCTGGGAGAGCGGAAGTGGCGTACTGCGCGCCCGTCGGCCGGCAGGGGCAGTGGGGCCTGTGGGTGGTGGCCGCGTCGCCGCCACCACCGGAGGCGCAGGAGTATCCCTTTACGAAGACAAGTGCGGCTCGACGCCTGCTGTGGACGGCGCCGGAGGGAAGGACGCTGCGCGGACCGGTCTGGTGGGCGCCCGACGGCTCCAGCATCGCGGTGCGGGCAGACACGGAGGAGTCGAGCGATCTGCTGGCGGTGGACTATGGAAGCGGCGAGGCCGTCTCGCTGTGTCGCGAGATGAAAGTGGCCAACCTTGTGTGGCACCCGCAGGCGAAGCGCATAGCCTACGTGATAGAAGAGGATGGCGTCCGGGCGGTCTGGGTCCAGTCGGCTCCGCCGGGCGAGGCCAGGCGTCTGGGTGAAGGCGGGTTCGATCTGCGCTGGTCGCTGGACGGCGGCAGCCTGAGGTGGCTAAGCGCGGCGGCCGACGGGCATTGGACGGAGATGATCTGGCGGGTGGAGGATGGGCAGGTCGTTCCCGGCGGACCCCGACCGGCGCGCCCTGCGGGTGCCATTTGGTCTCCCGACGGAGCCCTGTGTGCGACCCTGGCCCCGACCGTAGCGGGAGGCGGCAAAGAGCTGGTGATTTACCCCCGGGGCGGCGCCACCGGCGAGCGGGTGCTTGTGTCGCCGATGCCGCAGCGGATTCTCGGATGGTCGCCGGACAGCCGCTTGCTGTTGGTGCTCGGCGAAAGGGATCTCCCGGTTGCCGTGGCGCCGCGGCCAATTCCAGAGGGAATTCGGCCCATCGCTGAGCTTCGCCGCGGCTATTCTCCGGGCAGGGCAGGCATAGCTGCGCCGCCCATTGATGCGCAGGCGGGCCCACCGTCATGGTCGTCTCGCTGCGACCTGCTGGCGTACGTGGTTGCCGAGCCATTGGAGTCTCGGCGTGAAGCACAGAAGACGGAGTACCCCCAGGGGTGTCTGGTGGCAGCCACGATCAGCCGAGAACATCTGGAGCCCACCACGCGGGCTAAGGAGGAGCCCGAGCGGGTGCTCTACAACATGAAGAACGTAGCCCTGGCGCTCCAGATGTACTTCGCCGACAACGACGACATCTTCCCGCCA
>CP070816.1:307898-325021 GCA_020344235.1 Armatimonadota bacterium | reverse complement strand
CTTCCCGGCTGCAGCGATGATGACCCGCAGGCGGCGGCGGCGAGCGTCTCGCGCCAGGGCGACGGCGCGGTCGGGGGTGCGGTGGGCGGAGGCGATGTGCATCTCGTACGGGATGTCGAGCTTAGCGAGCATGTCCGTCGCGGGCTGCACCTTAGGCAGGTCGGACTCGCTCCCCATCACGACGGCCACGAGGGGCCGCGCTGTATCTGTCATCGGGCGGGATCCTCCATGGGAGAGATGGGAGATAGGCTGCGGGCAGCGGCGGCCGCGGTCACTCGAAGATCTCGCTGACCGACTCTCCCGTGTGAATGCGGCGGATCGCCTCCGCGAACAGGGGAGCCACGGAGAGCTGGACAACCTTGTCGCAGCGTTTCCGGGGAGGCATCGGCACAGTATCGGTGACCACGACCTGGCGGATGGGAGAGTCCTCAATGCGCTCTATCGCGTCGCCGGTGAAGATACCATGCGTCACTCCGACGTAGATATCGCCGACGCCGAAATCCCTCAGTAGCTCGACGGTCTTGAGGAGGGACGTGGCGCGCGCGATCTCGTCATCGAAGTAGAGGATTGTCTTTCCCTCGACTTCCCCGACGATGGCCCGGATTTCCACTTTCTCGTCGCTGACGCGGCGCTTGTCAACGAATGCCAGCGGGATATTGAGGCGCGTCGCGTAGGGTCCGGCGCGGCGGGCCGACCCGGCATCGCCTGCGAGCGCCACGCAGTTCTTCAGGTCGAGAGAGCCGAAGTAGTCGCAGAGTATCGGGGTCGCCGCCAGGTGGTCGGCCTGACACCGGAAGAAGCCCTGCACCTGCTCCGAGTGCAGCGTCATCGTGAGGATGCGATTGGCTCCCGCTGTCACGAGCAGATCTGCAATGAGGCGACCTGCAATGGAGATCCGAGGCATGTCCTTCTTGTCGGAGCGTGCGTACGAGTAGTAAGGAATGACGGCCGTTATGCGGCGGGCCGAGGCCGACCGGAGCGCGTCCAACATGATCAGAAGCTCCAGCAGATTCTCGCTCACAGGGCTGGACAGCGGCTGCACGACGAAGACATCTCGTTCGCGGACATTCTCGCGGACCTGAACGAAGATGTTCTCATTGGAGAACCGAGAGATGTCCGCCTTGCTCACCGGTATCTTGAGATGATCGCAGATCGCCTTCGCAAGCGCGGGGTTGCCTGTGCCGGTGAATATCCTGATCTGGTCACGCAACTTCGTTCCTCCCGGCGGCACGACGGCCGATGTCTCGACGCCAGTGCGCGCCGTCGAAGCTTATCTGATCCGCGGCCCGGTAGGCGGTGTCAATGGCGTCGGGGAGCGAGTCGCCGAGCCCGGTCACTCCGAGGACCCGGCCGCCGGAGGTCACCACGCCTTCGTCCGTCGCTTTCGTGGCCGCGTGGAAGACCACTACGTCCTCGCGCTTTGACACCTCGTCGAGGCCGTGTATGAGCTTGCCCGTATCGTACTCTCCGGGATAGCCGCCGGAGGCCATGACCACACATACCGCGGCCCCCTTATCCGGCGAAGTCTCTGCGTCCGGGAGGTTGCGGTCCAGGGCGGCGTCCAGAAGGTCTACGAGGTCGCCGCCGAGGCGGGGCAGCACCACCTGCGACTCCGGGTCCCCGAAGCGGCAGTTGAATTCAAGGGTCTTCAAGCCTTCATCGGTGAGGATTAGCCCTCCATAGAGGCAGCCCACATAGGGACGACCTTCTTGCGCCATGGCACGCACGGCCGGGCGCATGATCTGCTCCATGGCTTGCTCGGCTAGGTCATCGCTGAGCAACGGGACAGGGGAGTAGCAACCCATGCCTCCTGTGTTCGGCCCCTGATCACCGTCGAAGACGGGCTTGTGATCCTGGGAAGGAGGTAGCAGGAACAGGTTCTCCCCATCCGAGAGCGCCATCACGGAGACTTCGTCACCCTCCAGATACTCCTCGATGACGACGCGCCGCCCAGCGCTGCCGAACACTCCCTCGATCATCGAGGAGCGGACTGCCTCCTGCGCGTCTTCGAGGGTGCGGGATACGGTCACGCCTTTGCCCGCGGCCAGTCCGTCGGCTTTTACGACGACGGGCGGCTCCTGAGTCTGGAGATAGGAGAGCGCGTCCTCGACGTTGCCGAAGGTGGCGAAATACCCGGTGGGGATGTCATACTTGGACAACGTTTGCTTGCACCAGACCTTGCTGCTTTCCAGCACGGCGGCCGCGCGGTCGGGGCCGAAGATGCGGAGGCCGCGCTCGCGGAAGACATCAACGATGCCCTGTGACAGAGGCAACTCCGGGCCAACGACGGTGAGTCCGATATTCTCCTGCTCTGCGAAGTCCGCGAGCGCGACGAGGTCGGAGGATGAAATGGGCACGCACTCGGCCTGCTGTGCGATTCCGGCGTTTCCGGGTGCGCAGAAGATCCGTTCCGCGCGAGGGCTCTGCGCTAGCTTCCAGACCAGTGCATGCTCGCGTCCGCCCGATCCTACGACAAAGATGCGAAGCCGCGAGTTCATTCCCGAGTTTACCTCCCCCGACGGAAGTTCGAGCCGTTGTGCGCGCTCGGGGGACGCGCGCGGGCTTGCCGGCTATTCGCGCTTCTCCTCTGAAGCATCTTCAGGATGCGATGGCTCTGCCTCAGCCTTCTTTTCCTTTTCCAGTGAAGCCTTGACCATCTCGAGCATGGCCCCTTCGGCCTCGCGGTAGCCCGCGCGAATCTCGCGGAGGCGCCGAGTGGTCTCCCGAGCCGCGGCCAGGGCCGCGAGAAGGAACAAGACCAGACACGCGGCCAGCAGGGCCCGCGCGAGGAGCAGCATCTGGGGATCGACCGACTCCAGCTCTCCTGCTGCGCGAGCCCTGCCCCCAGTCCAGAGGAAGCCGGAGAGGGCGAGGAACGCGAGGCCGAGCAATCCCAGGTAGGCGCGATTGCGAAAAGCAGTTACCCAGCCGGCCACCATGCACAGCCCGACAAGAGCAGTGAGGCCTGCGGCAAGCTGCGGGGACATGGCTTGCTCACTCCCCCTCTGGTTCAGCGAATCGCTCTTCGAGATTCTCGAAGCGGACGAACTCGTCAACCCAGGCGAGACGGACGATGCCGGTGGGCCCGTTGCGCTGCTTCGCGATGATGATCTCTGCAAGGTTGCGGTCGGTCTCGAGGTAGCCCGCGGCGCGGAGTTCCTCCGGCCCGTAGTACATCGGGCGATAGATGAAGCCGACGACATCCGCCTCCTGCTCGATCGAACCACTCTCCCGCAGATCGGAGAGCAAAGGCCTGCGCGGGTGTCCCCTGGCCTCCACTGCTCGGCTAAGCTGGGACAAGGCCACCACGGGCACGCGGAGCTCTCGGGCGAGGGCCTTGAGAGAGCGTGCCACTTGGGAGATCTCTTGGTTGCGATTCTCGAAGCGACCGTAACCGGAGACGAGCTGGATGTAGTCAACGATAATCAAATCGAGGCCGTGTTCCGCCCGGAGCCGACGGGCTTTGCCGCGTATCTGAAGGACACTCATCGTGGCTGTGTCATCGAGGTATACCGGAGTCTTGTAGAGCTCGCTCGCCGCGATTGCGATGCGATCCATGTCTCCCCGGTCTATGTATCCCTGTCGGACGCTCTGCTGGTTGACTCCCGCCTCCGAGCAGAGGAGCCTGAGCGCGAGCTGCTCCTTCGCCATCTCCAGGCTGAAGACGGCAACGGTCTTGTTCTGGGTCTTCGCGACGTAGCAGGCGATGTTGAGTGCGAGAGCCGTCTTGCCCATCGAGGGCCGGGCGGCGACGACGACAAGGTCCGAGGCCTGCAGCCCCGAGAGGTAGCTGTCTAAGTCGTCGTAGCCGGTGAGGAGGCCCGTGCCCGGGCGGTGGGATTCCTGCATCTCGTCAATACGATCATACGTCTCGCCCAGGAGGTCGCGAATGGGCGTAAAGGCAGGGGTTATTGTCCGCTCACCGACAGAGAAGACCTCCTGCTCGCAGCGGTCCACCACGCTCTCGACATCTTCGTCGGCAGCCGAGTGGGCCAGACTGCGAATCTCGCCCCCGGCCCGGATGAGCGCCCGCAAGATGGACTTCTCTCGGACGATCTTGGCATAGTGACTGATGGCCGCGGCGGTAGACGCAGTCTCCTGCAGCGTGGCCAAATAGGGGGTGCCTCCGATCTCCTGCAACTGGTCGCGATCCTGCAGTCTGGCCTGAAGAGTAATCAGATCTACCGGATCGCTGTCATTGAATAGGTCGATCATGGCACGGTAGACCATTTGGTGCTGGGGGCTGTAGAAGTCCTCCGGGTCGAGGATGTCCACCACCCGGGCAATGGCTTCTCGCTCCATCAGCATGGCGCCCAGGGTAGCCTGCTCGGCCTCCTTGCTTTGAGGGGGAACTCTCTCCAGCAGGGATGCGTCCACGCTAAACTCTCCTCTCACTAGGCCTCCCCTTCCGCCTCGGGTTCGACCTCTATGCGGAGGGCAGTCTCTATCTCTTTGTGCAGGTGCACTAGTGCTTCATGGGGACCAAGCGTCTTGATAGGGTGAGGGAACGAGATGGCGCGGCGATCAATGGTCATCCCGTGTTCTGCGGCGAGCGCCTCTGCCACCATGTTGTTAGTGATGGAACCGAAAAGCCGGCCGGCTTCGCCCGCTTTGGCCGTAAGCCGCAGTGTGATCTGAGAGAGCTGCTCAGCCTGTGCGGAAGCGTTGCTGGTTTCCAGTGCCTGCTTGCGCCGGATGGTGCCCCGGTGCTGCTCCAGATTCTTCAAGCTGCCATTCGTGGCTTCGATGGCCAGCTTGCGCGGGAGGAGGAAGTTGCGGGCATATCCGTCGGCCACGGTGGCGACTGACCCGGCCTCGCCGACCCCCCGCACATCCTCCATTAGGATAACTTTCATGGACGCTGCCTCCCTGTACGAGCCCTGGTCCGGTCCTTGATTCCGCCGAGTCCGTCAGCGCCCTTTTCGGTCTGTGCGACAGCCATTCCGTCCGCGCTGAGGTAGGCTCTGCCGAGGCCCGCGAATCGACCAACGATGTTCGCTCGCGGCAGACAATATCCTTCCCCAAGCCGCCGAACGGTGTGGCTGCGCTCCGTACTAGCAATCGACTGCTAGGGATACGGAAACCAAGGCTTGCCCTCGATGAAGACAACTCTCCAAGCGCCATCTTCACGCACGGTGGTGAAGCTGGCCTCGGCGGGATCCCAGAGCATGGAAACGGTCACTGTCACGCGGTCGCTGTCAGCGCGGTGCTCCGCGGCCGACCCGATATCGAGGCTCGGTCCCTTGCTTTCCTTGCAGAGCGCGGCGAACTCCTCATATGGGTGCGCGGCGCGGGATTCGGAGGAAAGGTACTCGTAGGCCGCGCCGAAGTCAGCGTTGGAGAGCGCTTCGAGGTAAGCAACGACGGCTTCGCTCGGGGTGCTCGCCTGGGGCTGTGGCTGAGGCGTTGGCGGACGAGGAGGGGTGGGAGGCGACGACGGCTGGTCCGGACTGCGGAGGTTGATGACTACGATGGCGGCTGCGACGACCGCAGCCATCAGCACCAGGATCAGCACCCGCCGCTTCTTCATGCAGGACCTCCACCCGGGGAAATGGTACAGGGCCAAGTCACTGGTGTCAAGGGAGTGAGGCCGGGAGGATGATAATGGGATGACAAAGCACCTGTTGATAACCGGTCCGCCGGGCTGTGGAAAAACGACGATCGTTCGCGCCGTCGTCGAACAGCTCCGACAATCGAGCGCTCGGCCGAGGGGATTCTGGACGGAGGAGATGAGAGAGCGCGGTGCGCGGACCGGGTTCCGCATCGAAACCATCGCCGGCGCGACCGGAACACTCGCCCGGGTCGGGGTCAGCAGCCCCCACCGCGTCGGCCGCTATGGGGTCGATATCGAGGGCTTCGAGTCGGTGGGGGTGGCCGAGGTCGAGGCCGCTCTGGCAGAGGCTCAGAGGGGAGAGCCGGTGGTTCTGGTGATAGACGAGATCGGGAAGATGGAGCTGTTCTCGGAGCGCTTTTGCCGCGCCGTCGAGCGCGCATTCTCCGAGGTGCCGCACGTCCTGGCGACCATCATGCAGCGGAGCCATCCTTTTGCAGATGCCCTGAAGGCCCGCTGCGATGTTCGCTTGCTTACAGTGACGGGTCAGAACCGGGCGGCTCTGCCAGCGGAAGCTCTCCGTCAGCTTCTCTGAAGGCGGACTGGGCGGCCTCGTACACTGTCTTCACGGGGACGCCGTGTGCTTTTGCGGCCTGGCGACAATCCTCATACTCCGGGGCTGCGCTGACGATCTCGGAGCCGAGGCTGCCGACCTTCACCCGGAGGCGCCCGTACTTGGTTTCCACCGCTCGCCATTCCCGGTCGAGGCACCGGCGAGCGAGCTCAGTGACACGGATGCCGAGCGTTGTGGTATCGCGGAAGATGATCTCGCAAAGCGAGTCCGCAAGCGCGGGCTCGGCCAGCACCGAGACCAGCGTGGCCGGCCGGGATTTCTTCATCACAATCGGCGTGTAGAACACGTCCAAGGCGCCTGCGGAGAAGAGCTGGTCCATCAAGTGCCCGAACAGCTCCGGATTCATGTTATCGAGGTTCGTCTCGATCAGCGCCAGGTGTTGCTCGCGCTGCCTCTGGGCTGCTTCGCCGACAAAGAGGCGGAGGAGATTCGGCTGGGGGAGGTCGAGGCGGCCCGCTCCCAGGCCGACCTTCCTGACCGTCATCGCCGGCATCGGCCCGAACGTTTTGCAGGCGGTGGTCAGGATGGCCGCTCCCGTCGGGGTCACCAGCTCCGCCTCCACCGGCCCGCCGTAGGCGGGCACGCCCTTGAGTAACTCCACGGTCGCGGGAGCCGGGACGGGCAAGGGACCGTGGGCGGATTCGACCCAGCCCCCTCCGAGCGGGAGGGGAGAAGCGCGCATTTCTTGAATCCCGAGGCGGCGCAGGCCGCAGAAGGCGCCCACGATGTCCACAATCGCGTCGACTGCACCGATTTCGTGGAAGTGAACGTCCTCCACGCTGGTACTGTGGACGCGGGCCTCCGCCTCGGCCAGGCGCCTGAAAGTCCGCTCTGCCGAGCGGCTGACCTCGGGGTCCAGGCCGGCCCGACTGATGACATCGAGAACATCGCTCAGGCCGCGCCGCGCCTGAGTGTCTTCGGCTTTGACTCGCACCTGCGTCCCCCCGAGGCCGCACTTCGTGACACGTTCAGCCGTCAGTTCGTACCCCGAGACAGGCAGCCGGGCAAGATCACTCCGCAGGTCGTCCACCGCGAGGCCGGCGTCGACCAAGGCTCCCAGCAGCATATCCCCGCTGATGCCCGAGAAGCAGTCCAGGTAGCCGATCATCGTTTTCTCTGCCCTCGAACCAGCAGCGCCGCGAAGTACCCCGCGCCGAAGCCGTTGTCAATGTTCACCACAACAACGCCGGCGGCGCAGGAGTTCAGCATCGTCAGCAGCGCGGACAGCCCCTCGAAGCTTGCTCCGTATCCGACCGAGGTCGGCACTGCCACCACAGGAGCAGACACCAGCCCGCCCACCACACTTGCCAGCGCGCCCTCCATGCCCGCGACCACGATGATGGCACGAGCCCTCTGGAGCTTGACGCGGTGACCCAGCAGACGGTGCAGGCCCGCAACTCCGACATCGTAAATCCGCTCCACGCGGGAGCCCATCGTCTCCGCAGTAACAGCGGCCTCCTCCGCCACCGGCAGGTCAGCTGTGCCGGCAGTGACCACCGCCACGGGCCGGGATCGCTGGGGAGCGCGGCGAGGCTTGCCGATCACCATGATCCGCGGGGTCTCGTGCCACGCGACATCGTCAAACGACTGCTTTGCTGCTTCGTATGCCTCGGCGCTGCATCGCGTGGCGAGCGTGACGTGATGGCGGGCTCTGATACGCCGGGCGATCTCTACGATTTGCTCCGGAGTCTTTCCCTGGCAGTAGATCACCTCAGGGAAGCCGGTGCGAAGCGCGCGATGGGTATCCACCTTGGCGAAGCCGAGGTCCTCGAAGGGAAGCGCGCGGAGGCGCTCCACAGCATCGGCGATGGAGAGCCGGCCCGCGCGAACATCGCGCAGCAGACGCTCGAGCTGTTCTGCGGTCACGGCAAGGCCTCGCGGAACTCGCGCACCCGATCCACCGCCGGGCGATGGTAGAAGATCGAGCCTCCCGATACGAAGTCGTTCACGCCGAGCTGAGCGAGTCCGCCGATGTTATCGGGCTCGACCCCGCCGTCCACGGTGATCGTGGTGTTCCGCCCGCTGCTCGCGATCAGCTCGACAAGCGCTGCAATCTTGCCGCGAGAAGAGGGAATGAACTCCTGCCCGGAGTAGCCTGGATTGACCGAGAGCAGCAAGACGTAGTCCACGTCGTCCAGCACCCACTCAATCATCTCCAGAGGTACTGCCGGATCGACGGCCACGCCAGGCTGCGCGCCGAGCGCGCGGATATGGGTCAGCGATCTCTGGAGGTGTCCCTCGGCCTCCGGGTGGATGGCCACTCGATTGGCCCCGGCCTCGATCACCTGGGGAGCGATCACGTCCGGGTTGGTGACCATAAGGTGCACATCGAACGGCAGTTCGGTCACCGGGCGTACGGCGGCGACTAGGTCCTTGCCGAAGGTGATGTTGGGCACGAAGTTGCCGTCCATGACGTCGAAGTGGAGCCCATCGACACCCGCCTCGATTACCGTGCGAACGTCCTTCTCGAGGTTCCGGTAATCGGCTGCCATGACAGAGGCGAACAGCCGGTACTTGGACATGGGATACCTCCGGTTAGGAGGTGAACGTTCGACAGCACCGCCAGCGCGTCCTGCCCAGGCGGACCCGCCATGCGGGCCTCAGGTTCCCGCGGCGGCACAAGACCGGCGCCGGGCCGGTCGGCCGGGCTGCTGCCTTGCCATCCGCCCTGCCATACATATTGCCTCCACCATGCTGATCGGGTCGGCCAGGCCCTTCCCTGCGATGTCGAAGGCGGTGCCGTGGTCAACGGAGGTGCGGACGATTGGAATGCCCAGGGTGACGTTCACTCCGGCGGAGCGCAGTCGCTGCCCGGGCCGAGCTAGGAACGCGGTGGTCTTCACGGCGATATGGCCCTGATCGTGGGTCATCGCCACAACGGCGTCGAATCCGCCCGAGCGGTGGCGCGTGAATACGGTGTCGGGCGGCAGCGGCCCGGCAGCATTGATGCCCTCTTCCCTCGCCTCCGCGACCGCCGGCGCGATCTCCTTCGCCTCCTCGTTCCCGAAGAGCCCTGACTCGCCTGCATGGGGGTTCAGGCCCGCCACTGCGATGCGCCGCCGCGGCAAGCCCATTCGCTGGAGCGCCGCATCGGTCAGGCGAATGACGGACAGGACGCGAGACCGGGTTATCAGATCGCAGGCCTCTCGCAAGGGCACGTGGGTGGTGACGTGCGTGATCCGCATGTCGCCGTGAACAAGCATCATGGCCACCTCGCGCACCCCACAGAGCGCGGCCAGCATCTCGGTGTGGCCGGGGTGGGGCACGCCGGCGAGCCGCAGCGCCTCTTTGTTGATCGGCGCGGTGACGATGCCGGCGACTTCTCCCGCCTGTGCGAGCGCCACCGCTCGGGTGATACAATCCGCCGCCGCGCGCCCCGCCGCGGCGCTGACCTCCCCGAAGGGGATGGCAGCCGGGTCAGCGTTCTCGAGATCGAGCAGGCAGACTCGGCGCGGATGTTCTTCGGCCTCCGATGCGCCGGCCACCACACGCGCCGGGAACTTGCGGCAGAGGAGTCCGGCCGCCCGATGCAGCACGCGGGCGTCGCCCACCACGAGCGGCCGACAGGCAGCACGAGCGGGCCGCTTCGCCAGTGCGGAAACGATGACCTCGGGTCCCACACCGGCCGGATCTCCCATCGTGATCGCCAACAGAGGTCTCGAGTCGGAAGTCATTTCGCGGGCTCCAATGCCGCAGCGCGCCGCCCGAGGTGGTCGAGCAGCCTCACAACTGCCTCCTCATCTCCGGCCGCCCCGGGCTTCAGCACAATGGGCCGTCCGTCTAGTTCTCCGCCAACAACCACCCCGGCTGCGATGCCAGACAGCGGCTGATCGTCCACGTCAATGGCATGCGCTCCCAGCGCGGCGAGTACCCCGCTGGCCGTGGAGCCGCCGCCAACGAGGAGCCCCCGCGGCCGCGCCTGCTTGACCAACACGAAGGCGAGGTGCGCGAGGTGCTCCACGACGAGTTCCACCGGCCGCTCGACTGGAGGCAGCAGCCCTGTTGCGTACACGATGGTGTCACGCCCGGCCGCGAGCGCCCGCCCGGCCTCATCCATGGCCTCTGCCAGTTGAGGGACGGGCTCGTCGCGGCGAGTGAGACGCTGGCACGGGAGTTCAACTTCCGCGGAGCCCTCATCCGATGCCGCCTCGAGCACCTGAGCGGCCATGACGTGACTGGAGCTAGCGAGGACCGCCAGGATCGGACCAGCACGCTCTGCGGGCCAGCTCGGAGGCCGCACCGATCGGCAGAGCCTGCGCGCAAGGGCGGCCGCGAGACCGGCCGAGCCCGCCAGGATCGGAAGCGGCGAGATGGACAGCGCGGCCTGTGCGATGGCGTCGAGATCAGCGTCGGTCTCGGCGTCCGCGGCGAGGATCACGCTGTCCCGGAGGGGCTCCGCGAGAGCGGAAGGCCCGGCGCGGACCGCCGCCAGAGAGCAGTGAGACACCGGCAGATCGGTCCGCTGGGAGCGAATCACCTCCGCGATTTCAGAGCAGCGCACTGGCGCTTCGGGGTCTTCCGCCATCTCGGTTTCAGCGACAGGAACGCCCTCGACCAGCACGACGCCTTCGATGGTAGTGCGGCCTCGCGCAGGGAATGCCGGCGCGAAGACGACAGGGGCTTGGGCGGCATCCCGCGCTGCGGCCAGCTCGGCCCCGACGTTTCCGCGCAGGTTGGAGTCGATCTTCTTGTATATCAAGCCGGCGCCGTGCTCCATAAGCGCCTTCACGCTCTCATGGGTGACCTCGTATGCTTCTTCGGGCGGACATGATCGGGAATCGGTGGTCACGGCGAAGGCGCGTCTCCCCTCCCACGCGCGGGGCCGCCCGTCGAGCGAGACAGACACCGGCGCGCAGCGGCTCGCGAAGACGGCGGCCGTGTCCGCCGCGCCGGTCAGGTCGTCTGCGGCTATGCCGATGGGGAAAGAGCACATGCTGTCTTGGCCTTCTCCGCCCCGGGCCGCCTGCCCTGCGGCAGGAGTGAACTGCCGAGGTGACGAATCCTCCGACTGATCAACGTGGGGGAAGCCGCGGTGAGCAATGAGCTGGCAATTCTCTACGAGGTGCAGCGGGCCGACACGGAGCTGGCGCGGCTTCGGGAAGCGCTGGCCGGGCTGGACACAGGCGACGAGCTTGCGAGGCAGGTGGAAGAGGCGGAGGAGGAGCTAACCCGGCTGAGCGCAGAGCATCGGGCAACGGAGAAAGAGGCGACTGATCGCGATCTCGAGCTGAAAGCGCTGGAGGAGAAGAAGGCGCGATTTGAGAGCCAGCTCTACGGCGGCACGGTGCAGAACCCAAGGCAGCTCACTGACCTCCAAGACGAAGTGGCGATGCTGTCGCGGGAGATCAGCAAGATAGAGGACCGCATCCTGGAGTTGATGGAGACCCTCGAAAACGAGCGGTCGGCGACCCAGACGGCAGAGGCCGGGTTGAGGGAACTGCAGGAGCGTCTCGGATCAGTGCGCGCGCAGCACGAGACGACGGGCAGCCGACTGCAGCAAGAGATTGCCGAGCTGGAGGAAGAGCGGAAAGCGCGGGCCTCCGAAGTGGGTGCGCAGCTCCTGAAGCGGTACGAGCGGATCCGCGCCCGGCAAGGCAACCTTGGCCTGGTGAAGCTCACGGGGGCGACCTGCCCGGGGTGCAGGATTACCCTTCCCTCAGACACGGTGAAGGGACTGAAGGCCGGCCGGCAGGACCTAACATGTGAGAACTGTGGGCGTCTTCTGTACTGGGAGCAAGAAGGGGATTGAGCTGAGGCGGAGACGCCGGAAATGAGCTGCTCGCCCGCTGGGCGGGCAGTTGCCGCGCGGGCACAGGAAGCAGGTTGCGGACTGCAGAAGCAGGGAGGCCGTAAGCGTCAAGGAGGCATCGGAGAACAGAGAGATGAAAGACGTGGCCGCCAGCGCCGACACGCGCGGCATCACAGTTGAGCGAGTGGGCGTCAAGGATGTGCACCTTCCGATCCGCGTCATGCGGAAGGCCGGCGGGTTTGACAGTGTGCTCGCGCGCATAGACCTCGGCGTAGAGCTTTCGCATCAATTCCGCGGCACCCACATGAGCCGGTTTGTGGACATCCTTTTTGAGTGGAGTCGGAAGCCCATCAGCAAGCCCGAGATAAGGCAGATGCTCGAAGAGGCTTGCCATCGTCTGGAGGCGGACAGCGCACGCGTCGAAGTAGCCTTCAAGTACTTCATCACCAAGAGCGCCCCCTCGAGCAAGAGCGAAAGCTCTCTCGACTACGACTGCAGGTTCGAGGGCGTCCTGGACGACGGCAGCTATGAACTGACAATGGGTGTGGAGGTTCCGGTCACCATCCTCTGCCCGTGCAGCAAGGAAATCTCTCGCTGCGGCGCCCACAATCAGCGGGCCATCATAAGTGTGCGAATTCGGTGTGAGCCAGACTCCATGGTCTGGATCGAGGATCTGGTCAGCATGCTGGAGCGGCAGGGAAGCGCGGAGGTATTCCCGCTGCTGAAGCGGGAAGACGAGAAGTTCGTTACCGAGGCGGCCTACGAGAATCCCAAGTTCGTCGAGGATGTCGTGCGCGATGTGGTGAGCATGCTTCGCGACGATCAGAAGGTAGGTTGGTTCCAGGTTTCCTGCGAGAGCCTCGAGTCCATCCACAACCACACTGTCTACGCGTTCCATGAGGAAAGCAGGGAGACGCCGCCGGCAGGAGGCGGGAGCCGGCAGGCCGGGCCGGAGATCCGTTCGTGAAAGGCAAGATCAGCATAATCGGAGGAGCCGGCCGGGTCGGCTCCAACACCGCCTACGCGCTTCAGTTGGGAGACGCCTGCGAGGACATTGTCCTAGTCGACGTCGCGGCGGAGGCCGCCGAGGGGGAAGCCCTGGACCTGACGCATGGTCGCGCGGCAGTGGGCGGTCCTCGCGTGCGCGCGGGGGGATATGAGGCCGTCGCCGGGTCCGACATTGTCGTGGTGACGGCCGGCCTACGACGGCGGCCCGACGAGTCGCGCCTTCAGCTGATCGAGCGCAATGCTGCTCTCTTCCGCCAGATCGTCGCCTCGCTGCGGGCAGTCCAACTCGCGCCCGAGGGGATCCTGCTGGTCGTGGCCAACCCCGTGGACGTGCTCACCTATCTGGCGGCGACCGAACTTGGGTGGGCTCCGCGTCGGGCAATCGGCCTCGGAACTGTTCTGGACACCCTTCGGTTTCGCTCTCTGCTGGGCGAGAAGCTAGACCTGGATCCGTTCCACCTCGAGGCACTGATCCTGGGAGAACACGGTGACTCAATGGTGCCCGTATTCTCCGGGGTTCGGTACGAAGGAGAGCCGATCTCGCGTCTCGCCCAATACTCGGAGGGGGTGGCGCGAGAAGTCTTCGCGTCCACTCGTAAGGCCGGCGCAGAGTGCCTCCGGCTCAAGGGAGGCGCAGGCTACGCGGTGGGGCTGGCCGTGCGGGAGGTGGTGGCCGCGGTGCTGGGGGATACTCGGGAAATGCTCCCGGTCTCCACGCTCCAGCCTCCCGGCGAGTTCGAGGGAGTGGCGTTCAGCCTGCCGACTTCCGTCGGCCGAGCGGGGGTCGTCCAGTTGATGCCCATCGATCTGTCGGAAGACGAGCGCAGGGGGCTGACAAAGAGCGCCGAAGTGCTGCGCGAGATGGCCGGCAGTCTCGGAACGGGGCAGCAGGCGAGGGCGTGAGAGCGGAGGGCAGCGATGAAGATCAAGTTTCTGGGCCACGCAGCATTCCTGATCACTACAGCAGATGGCGTCAGGATCGTCACCGACCCCTATGAGCCGGGCGGGTTCGGCGGCGCCATAGCCCACGGACCGCTGGAGGAGCCGGCCGATATTGTGATCATAAGCCATGGCCACGCCGATCACAACTACGTGAAGATGGTTCCCGGCGATCCGGTCGTCGTGCAGGGGCCGGGGGAGCAGACTCACCGCGGCATCACCTTCCGCGCTCTCGCGTCCCACCACGACACCAGCCGCGGCGCCGAGCGCGGCCGGAACGTCGTGCGCGTGATAGATGCGGACGGAATGGCGGTGTGCCATCTCGGCGATTTGGGTCACGATTTGAGCGCAGAGGACGCCACCGCGCTCGGGTCGGTGGACGTGCTGCTGATCCCGGTCGGAGGCACTTTCACCATTGATGCCCAGGGCGCCACCACGGTCGTCAACCGCCTCCGACCCCGTATCGCCGTTCCCATGCACTACCGCACACCCAAGGTCAGCCTGAACATCGCGGCGGTGGACGGATTCCTGGCCGACAAGCCGCGGGTCCGGCGCGTGGCTGGCTCAGAGATCGAGGTCGCGAAGGAGACGCTACCCGAACCGACCGAGATCGTTGTGCTCGAGCCGGCGCTGTAGGTTCCGTTCCTGGTTGCACGGGCAACCTTCTACTTGAGGTAACCCAGCGCACGCAGCGTGTCCCGAAGCCCCTCCGGCACCTTCGTCTGTGCTGCCGGCGCGGCGGCCATCGCATGGGCCGCGCTCCCGGGCAGCCACAGCCAGATTCCCCAGGGCTCGGAAACGCCGGAGAGCGGCGGCTCGTCGGTCGTGAGAATGGGTCGCAATGAGGGGGATACAGTGACCGGCGTGCGGTCAGGGTGCGTGCCGAGCGGCCCCAGGTGGAAGCGTCCCGCGCCGACCGGTTCTCCCCCCATGTGAGCCGCAACAGTTACCCTGGCTCTGGGGTCCGCCGGCTCGAAGAGGACCACGTGAGGCGTATCGCCCGCCGAGAACTTGATCTCAACACGGCAATCGCGCGACCGCTCGCTTATCGGCTTGGTAACGGCAAGTTCATCTGCCCGCTGGAGTGTGGGAACAGTCAAGTAGGAGAATCCTCCGTCTGATTGCAGCTCGATCACAATCTCCTCGGATCTCGGCCCGCCGACCGCCAGGTGATAGCCGCGCGCGGCCCTTGCCGCGAGGGCCGCGAGCACACCCCGCATGCGGACGAGCTGCCTTGGCTGCGAGGCGGACAGATTCTCTGTCTGCCCAGGGTCGCGCTCGATGTCATAGAGTTCCTCTTCCCTCTCTCCTCGCTTGCCAAGGTAGCACCAAGTCCCCTCGCGAGCCAGTAAGTCCGCGCCGCGACTCTCCGAGAAGACCGGGCGGGTGTCCGAACCGCTGCTTCCGTTCATGAGCGGCACGAGCGAGCGGCCCGCCAGGCCCTCAGGCGGCGCCGACCCGGCGAGTTCGAGCAGTGTGGGCATCATGTCCACCAGGGCCACGGGCTGCGCCACATGTCGGCCTCTCCGGCGGCCGTCCGGAAGTCGAACGATGAGCGGAACCCGCGCCTGCGACTGGTAAGGGGTGCCCCCGTGGCTCATGGCATCGTTGTCGCCCAGGCTCTCCCCATGGTCCGCGGTTACCGCGATGATCGAGTTCTTCCCCCACGGCTGTTCCAGCAGCCACTCCAGGAAGGTGCCGAGGTAACGGTCGGTGTGCAGGATCTCACCATCGTAAAGGTCGTGGATATACTGAAGGTCGCCAGGCGCCAGGGCATCAGGTGTGCCGCGAAGCGCTGCTTCCTCCAGTTTCCGCTGATCGGTGAGAGGGCCGAGATAGCCGCGGTCGAACTGATCGAGGCAGTGCCCCAATCCCTGGAAGTAGTTGTGGACCTCATAGGTGTGGAGCAGCAGGAAGAAGGGGGCCTGCGGCTCGGTCGTCAGGCGCCTCTTCAGCACCGACAACTGATCGGCCAGCACGCCCGGGCGCTGCGGCGACCAGTACCACCCGAATCCGGAGTCGAAGCCGAGGATGGGATCCAGGTAACCCCCTCCCACGCAGGCGAGCGTCGTGTATCCTGCTCTACGAAGCTCGGATTGAATTGACACCGGCATCGCTATGGGGCGCAAGTCCGACAGCTCCTCCTCGGTCTCCGACGAGAGCTGGGACATGATATCCGGGTGCGATCCACGAGCGATTCTGTAGCTTGAGCTGAGCAGGCTCGCAACCGATGCAAAGGTCCACGTAGCCTGCGCAGTTGCATCCTCAAAGAGCACGCCTTCATCGGCGAGTCCATCGAGGAATGGGCTCGTCTCACGGGAGTACCCGTAGCAGCCGAGGTGGTCCGGACGCAGCGCGTCGACCACTATCAGCACGATATTGGGAGGCGGCCGGTCAGTGGGGGGCACCAGAGTCGGATCGATCCATACGGCACGTGCTCCCACCCCGTTCTCGGATGCGGCGGCCTCGCCGGCCCCCGAGATCGCGGTCGCCAGCTCTATCTCCACCTCCTCGCCGGCCGCGTCGGAGAGATCAATCACAACTGTCTGGGGGGCCTGCGACTCGCGCGCCGCCGGCGCTTTCACCTCCGCGGAGAATAGCTCCGCGGCGCCGCCGGCGCGGCCGAGGCGCACGGAGAAGCGGACACCCCCGCCGGCATCGCTGTCACCACCCGGGACCACTCCAAACCCTGTGCGGAGCGCCGCCCCCGCGGGGACCCGCACCTGCTGTCGGAAAACGTAGGGCGCGGGCGCGCACAAGACCGGCTGGTGGGCCTCCCCGAACGCGACGCGGTTTGCACCATCGGCCCCCCGCCTGACCTCGGGCGGAGCCTTTCCGCCGGTGAAGTGCTCGACGAAGTAGAAGGCCTGCCCCGGATGGAGTTCCAGCAGACCGCCGCGTTCAACGCGCGGCCCCTCCGGGCTCCGGGCGGTCTTCGGAGCGCCGCAGCCCGCCGCCAGCGCGCAGACCACGAGGAGAACGAACAGATAGGCGGGCCGCGGCCCGACATTCCACAGGTCCGGCGCCGGAGCGGACCCGCGCCTCTCACGGCGCTCGCCGCGGCCTGCAATGCCGGCGATCACGCCCGGACCTCTCTTGGAGATGACGGCATCATTTCTTCTTGCTCCTGGCCCGCTTGCCGGCCATGCGCCTTCTGGCCTCTGGTCGCACGCGCCTGGGCCCGGGCGGCTCCGCATGGCCGAGAGGGGAGTCGGGACGAGGGATTCGCTCCTCCGCCGGCG
>CP070816.1:299361-307798 GCA_020344235.1 Armatimonadota bacterium | reverse complement strand
GGCCCGAACTCAATCCTCAGACCGGGCTGTGCGCTGCTGAGCGCCCGGCGGCCGGACCGGCCGCGACGGGCCGTTGGCTATTGGACGGGCCGAAGCAATACACCTGCCTGGGGAGCGCCAGGAAGAGGGTGACGAGGCCGCTTGAGGTGGCCGGGCCACGTACTTCGGTGTGGAGGCTGGCTGGGGCATTCAATCAGGCGCGTTTCGAATCAGGGGCGGAAGTCGGTGTTGAGGATGTCTTGGGAGGCTAGCTGGGACTTAAGGCGAGTCTGATCAGTGGGGGCTGTCACCTCTTGGACGCCACCAGGATCCTCACGCTGAGGCCGGGGATTGGCACCCGGATGGCGGACTGTCCCGACCTTCCTATGTGCACTCGCTCATCCAGCAGGAGGTCGAGAGGATCGGAGGTGCGGGCGAAGCACGCGGAGCGCTCGGTGAGCGTCACTTGCGCCCTTATCGGCTCGCGAGAGAAGTTCAGCACGACGAGAACCGGCGCATCTTCCGGGCCGCCATAGCGGGCGTAGGCGAGCACCTGCCGCTCGGGCTCCACTCTCAGCATCTCCCATTGGCGGGAGTAGAGGCTCGGGTGCTGCCTGCGCAGCCGGATGAGCCTCTTGTAGTAGTCGCGCAGGTTGTACCTATCATCCCAGGAGACGGGCCCGCGCGTTCTGTAGGGCCGAAACTCTGCTCCCACCTCCTGTCCCGTGTAGATGCAGGGCAGGCCGGGGAGAGTGAGGAGCATGCCGGCGGCGACCATTTCCATCGCACGGCCGTGGCGGGTGATGAACCGCTCCCCGGTGTCGTTGTTGTTGAGGAAGTGGAAGACGAGGGCATCTTCGTCGAAGCCGCGACCGGCGTTGGTCAGGGCCTCGCGGAGTCGGGGGCCGATTTCGTCGGGGAGGTCGAAGGCGTGCTCCATCGACCATCGTCCCAGCTCGTCGGTCCAGTCGTAGGCGGCGTCGAAGCCGTTGGTGAAGTACCAGGGGTCGCGCGCGGTGGCTTCGGCGAGGAGGATGCCGTTAACTGTGAGGAAGATGCGAATGCGCGCAGTCGGCCTGTGCTTCAGCCGTTGCGAGAAAGTGATGGCCTCTGAGCTGTACTCTGTTCCGTCAGCGCTGCGGCAGTGCGCGACGATGCGGTTCTCGCCTTCGTCCAGAGGCACAACTGCCGAGAAGCGCTCGCCCCGTCGCTCCGCCTCAACCTCGGTGTCGTTCACACGGAGCAGCACGTTGGCGCGGTCGTCTCCGCAGGAGCACGTTCCCGTCACCTTCTTCTGCCAGGTCCAAACCTCGGCGTCGCCGCCGTCCAGTGCTATCGGTGATTCCAGCGCCTCTGCTGCCGGGACACCGGCCTCCCCACCGGCTGCGGCATACCCCACTCGATCCACCTGCCGACGGCCGCCGGGGTCGCTCTCAATGTCAGCGCAGCCTGGGACGGATAGTGCGGCCTCGGCCAGCGACAGAGCTGCGATTACCAGGCTCACCACTTGGGGTCGGGCCATCTCGCATCCCTCCGGTTTTGGGCCTGTGGATCCCCGTACGTCTTAGATGCGTATGCGCCGCGAACGGTTCCGTGCTCCTCGGCTTTGCGTAAGAGCAACGGAGGGACCGGCACGCCCGCGTAAAGCGCCTAGATGGCTATATCGGACACTCCTTCATGCGCCCCTCGAACCACTCGTAGAACTGGGTGTTGGGGATGTCTTCGTGGCCGAGGACCATGGGAGAGTAGGGGCGGCCGGTGAGGTAGGCGAGGTGGGATTCGAGGGCGGTCTGGTCGGTGTCCTTGTCGATTTGGAGGAGGTGGCGGAGGGAGGAGTCGGGCACGCGGTCGGTCAGCTCGGGGGGGACCGCGTTGAGCCAGATCAGACGGTAGACATCGTCAATGGAGAGGTTGAGGTCGTCGAAGTTCCGTTCGATGTGGCGGGCGAGGTCGTCGTCCTGGTCGGCGTAGTCAACGACGAACTTCTCGAGGGTGTCTATGGCGTCGGCGACGAAGGCCCCCAGGGCGACACTCAGATTGTAGAGCTTGCCAGCGGCGACGAGGGCGGCATCGTCGGAGGCACCGCCGCCCAGGCGCTCGCGGACGTACATGTAGCGGATGTGGTCGTCGCGTCGACCGGGACCGGGATCTTCGACGATGAGGCCCTCTCTCTTGTAGGCGTCAATATGGGAGGCGTGCTCGCCCGTGGCGAGCTGGTCGCCGTCGAGGTCCATCTGCTCCATGATGTCGAGGTTTATGAAGCGCATGCGGCCGCCGCCGATGCGGATGCCGTGCTGGCGCTCGACCTGGGCGCGTATCTCGGAGTCGTCTCGGAGGCCGCCGAGGTAGATGCCGCGCAGCACATCGGAGGGATCAACCTCGATCTGCCGGAGGAGCCCGCAGCCGATGAGGCCGTCGCCGTCTTGGTTGACGAGGGTGGTCGGAGACTTGCCCTCGAGGGCGAGGTCCACCCAGTCAACAACTTCGTCAATGAGATTCTGGCGCTGCTCCGCGACGACAAGCGGATTGCGGCCGAGGGCGCGGACGATGTCGTCCATCTCGGTGTTGGGGAAGCGGCGGCCGGCGAAGGCGCCATGGCCCATCTGGGCGTGCCCCTCGCAGGACTGCATTAGGATGTTCTCCGCGGCCTGCTCCGTGGTGCGCAGGCGCATCGTGTAGAGCATGCGCTGGAAGTCCTCGCGGATGAGTTCGAAGGGGGAGATGGCGCGGCGGCGAGGACGATGGCGCGATTTGCCGCCCTTCTTTCTGCGGTGGTCGTGCTTGCGTTTGCGAGGCATTAGGTCCTCCTGTCTGCACGCGGGGCAGGAGACACGTGGCTAGGTCGCCTGCGCCGACCGCCACCCCGGTCCGCGTACCGCGAACCTGGGGGCTCCTGCCCTACGAGAATTCGTATGGCGACGGTCAGGTCCTTCCGGAGGGGCGGGCAGGTTGCCCTGAGGGATGCTGTTCGCTTATGATGGATGATCCGCGGGGGCAGGAGAGTTGGTAGGTTGAGCACGCTAGAGGTCGTCATTATTGCGGTGGCGCTGGCGATGGATGCGTTTTCGGTGGCCGCGTCGGTGGGGCCGCGGTGCTGCCCAAGGTGGGGTGCGCTCCGGATGGCGGGGTCGTTCGGGGGGTTCCAGGCGGGGATGCCGCTGCTCGGGGCCTTGGTGGGGTCGCTCTTCTACGTGTATGTGCGTGAGTTCGACCACTGGGTCGCGTTCGGGCTGCTGGAGGTGGTGGGGTTGCATATGGTGGTCGAGGCAGTGAGGCACTGGAAGGACGGGGCAGCGAGCAGCGAAGGCGCGAGCTTCGATCCGTCGTGCGGTTTGCCGCTGCTGGGGTTGAGTGTGGCGACGAGCATTGATGCGTTCGGGGCGGGGATGGGGATGCGGATGGCCGGCGCGAATCTCTGGGTGGCGTGTCCCGTGATCGGGGTGACGGCGGCGGTGCTGACGTACGTGGGCGCGAGCCTGGGGGTGCGGGCAGAGCAGTGGCTGGGCCGGAAGGCCGAGCTTCTCGGCGGCCTCGTGCTGATCGGGTTGGGGGTTAGGATGTTGGGGATATAGGGGGGGGCGCGGGACGCGCGCTCCGGCCGGCGCGGCCGGTTCGCTCCGGGTGCGCGGAGAGCCCCTGCCAGAGAGCCCCGTCTTGTCGCGCTGGCTTGACATTCCCGCGGTCAAAGATGCCGAGAAAGGGCGGTCACGACAGCGCTTGCTTGTACCGTCATGTCATCCCCCTTGGGACAAGGATCACGCATTTCCGGGGGCGCGCGGCGGCCCTAGCAAGCAATCGCTTTCGGGTTTTGTGCAGCGGGCCGAACAGGGAGTTGTCCGGGGCGATTGGGAATTGACCGAAGAATGTCCAGAGCGGACATTCAAGCAAGCGCTGGTGGACACATAGCGGTCATTTGTCCGAGGTCAGGACAAGGACGCGCGACGGCAGCTTAGCGAACAAGCGGTGGCATGGCTCGGAGGTGGGTGGAGGGGCGATGGCGGATGCCCTCTTGGGCGATCGGTCGAGGCCGGGCCGGAAGGGCTGGTTGTCTTAGTGCAGAGGGGGGCATGGTTGGTAGAGGAGATGGCGCAGTCTATCCGAAGGGGCAGGAGACACCCTCCCTTCGACAAGCTCGGGGCAGGCCTTCGCTGCGCCCGCGATGACGGGGGGCGCTTGGGATGAGGTGAGGGCGAAGGGCTTAGTGGAGAGTCTTCGTCAGATCGAGGGCCATGAGCCGGGCGCGGAACTCCCGGGCGGGCCTTCCTGCGGCGAGTGCTGCGCGGGCCTCTGCCATCACCTCCGGCGGGGAGTCGCCCTGCGCCCAGCGGGGAAGCTCATCGCCTGGCTCAGTGGTCCAGCCGACTTCGGTGCGATAGCCGATGATGTCGAATCCGAGCTTGGCGTAACTGGTCCACGGGAGGCCGCCGGACCAGATCAGGAGTTTGAAGAGACCATTCGGTGGCGCGGGCGCGACCACTGCAGCATAATCGTGCTGACGCGCCCACTGGATCGAGGCCTTGCAGAGCGCGGTGCCGATGCCGCGGCCGAGATACCGCGTATCAATGCCCTTACAAATTCCCTTGTCCCAGCCTGAAGGAAGGGCTTCCTCCTGTGAGCTTTCGAGCGTCCTTCCGACATGACAGCAGGCGTGACACCAGGCCGGGCCGGTCAGCGCGAGATTGGCGCTGCGCGCCGCCTCCGACCACCAGGTGGGGTCGGGGCACCACCGGCTCCATTGGGGCCAGTGGTCGGTTGTCCAATCGGGTAGAGTGACTCGGTAGCAGTGCAGCAGGCCGACGCTCTTGTCGCCCTCCCAGGCCGCCATCCCAATGGTGCCTTGTTCGGCGAACAGGCGGGCGAGAGTGTCACGGTCCGGCCAGCACCGCAGAACAATGCGATCGAGGTGTTCCGGCTCAATGGGTCGGACGGTGATGGGCGTTCCGTTCGGTGATGTCAGGGGCATTTCGGTAGTCACCCAGGCAGGGAACACAGGCCTGCGATTGGACAGTTCGTGTAGCAGCGGGGAGGTTCCTTCAGCGAACTCGAGAGAAAATCGCCCAAGAGGGCCTGGGGGGAGAGGCCGAGTTGGTGTAGGTTGGCTTGGGGGTCAGGATGTTGGGGATGTAAGGGGACTGGGCGCCGGCAAGGGGGAGCCCCTACGAACGGCGCTTGGCCCGCCGAGGGCAAGCGGGGGGCCGCGGGCTAGAGTGGGTCGGAGAGCTGTGGGTTGCTAAGTATGCCTCCATCAGCTAAGTTGATGCGGAATTCGTAGACGCCGCGTATTGGTCTGCCGCGGGCGTCGCGCTCGAGACGGACGAAGGAGACGCTCTCGACAGTGAAGATCGGCGCGAGCTCGCCTCGAGCCTTCATCCGTTCGGCGACCCGGGCCTCGGCCTCTTTCCGGTAGGTTTCTATCATCTGCGCGCGGACAGGATCGGATTTCCTCAGTTCTTCGTAGGGGAAAACGATTCTGCCGGTTTCCTGTAGGCTCTTCGTCTCCTCCGGACCGAGGGTCTTGAGCCAGGCGCGCATGTCGTCCACGAGCTGGCTTTGGTCCGCTCTCTCGCCGGAGTAGATGGCAGGCTTCGAGCCGAGTTCTATGGCGCTGTTGCCGCCACAGCCCTGAGTGAAGGCGGTGACGGCCATCAATGTGACAGAGAGCAGAGTGAGCGCAGAGGATCGTATCATCTCGGCTACCCCCCTTTGCGGTTGTTGAGCCCTCTATTGCTTAGACGCGTTCGGGTGGCTGATGGTTCTCCACACTCGGGGAGCGCGTGACCAGGGGCTCTCTCGTGCTCGGGCCAGCGCCCTGCGCCGACGGTGAGTGGGTTTGTGTGGCTTGGGGGTGAGGAGGTTGGGGATGTGGGGGTGTGGCGGCAGGAGCGGGGCTCTGCCCCACGAAGCGTAGGCGCGGTGGCAGGTTAGAGCATGACGACAGCGCGCTCGGTGATAGGCCTGGTGGTATCGGTCGCGCTCTGCTTGGGGACCGGACTGATCGGGTCCTTGTTCACGGCGCGCTCGGTCGGCGACTGGTATGTGAGTCTCAGCAAGCCGGCGTGGACGCCGCCGAGCTGGGTGTTCGGTCCGGTCTGGTCGGCGCTGTATGTGGTGATGGGAATAGCCGCGTGGTTGGTGTGGCGGCAAGCGGGGTCGAGCGCGCGGACTGTAGCGCTCGTGGTGTTCGCGCTTCAGTTGGCGCTGAATGCGGCGTGGTCTGCGATCTTCTTCGGCCTGCGTATGCCCGGGTGGGCGTTCGGGGAGATCGTGGTGTTGTGGGCCGCGATCCTCTGCGCGGTGATCGCGTTCTGGCGGGTCAACCCAGTCGCGGCGTGGCTGCTGCTGCCGTACCTCGCTTGGGTCAGCTTCGCCAGCGTGTTGAACTTCGCCATCTGGCGCATGAATGGTTGAGGGAGCAGGGGCAGGAGACACGCTCCCTTCGACAAGCTCGGGGCAGGCCTCCCCTAGGGATTGAGTTGGTCTTGATTGGGGTTGGGAGTGAGGGCGGGCGGTGGCGCGAGGGAACGGGGCAGGACGCGGAGGTCCTGCCCCGCAAGCCGAAGCAATGAATACGTTGGTGGTACTACCAGAGGGTCGGCAGGTCAGGGTAGACGTCCCCGAACAGCTCGCCGCTCCAGTGGCGGCAGTCGGAGACCGGACCCGCCCACAGGCCATCAATCTCATCTTCGCTGGCCTTCACGATCAACGCCTCAGAATGAATCCAGCCAGCGTGGCCGTCCAAGTAGCCCAGGTCTACGCCACCCAGGTGGCGGGAGTAGGGCTTGCGAAGCTTGGGGTTGCGGAGGAACGAGCCGTCGTAGGGAGCGCCACAGTCCACCGTCCAGGGGCAGTTTTCCCAGTCGGCAGCCGGGCACAGCTCGATTGAGCACCCGAGCTTGCAGATATCCGGATAGGCCGCGGTGGCCACGGTCATACGAAGCGCTATGCCGCCACCGTCGCCGACGGCTACGTACTTGACTGGATCCTCGACCTCGACCAACTTGAGCCCTGCGGACTCGAGTGCGTTGCACGCGATGGACTGGACGAAGGCCTTGTGCGCGGGGTCTATTCCGAACATACCCGCGGCAGCCAAGCGGCCCTGCACGATGGAATCAGTGACATCCCCGCCCCAGCCGCGGGGATAGGGAACCGTGCAAGGACCACCCCAACCGAGGGCCTCGTCGTAGCCCAGACCCCACGCGCCCTGCGACTGCTGCCAGTATGCCAAGTAGTCTTGCTGGGGGACGATGAACTGGGCGCCGGACTCCATCTTCGCGCTCGGACAGCGCCAGACGTCACGATTCTTGACGTATTCGTCGAAGATCACAGGCCAGCGGAGGTAGGGGTTGCACCAGAACCGGCCGACTTGGCAGTGGCCGGCAAAGTCTCGTCTTTGGCCCCCTCCGGGGGCGGTGTCGAAGTAGTCGAGAACCTCCTGTCTGTGCTCCATCGGCGGGAGGGTGTCGTTGTTGTCGGCCAGATACATCTGAACGGCGAGGGCGATGTTCTTTACGTTCGACAGGCACACGACCTTGCGGGCCGACTCCCGGGCCCGTGCGAACACCGGGAAGATCATTGCCGCCAGGATTCCGATGATCGCGATCACCACCAACAGCTCGATAAGCGTGAACCCTTTGCGTCTCCGTATCAGCGTCATGCGCTTCGCCTCCCCAAGAAGTATGGCTGCAGGATTCCGAGACACAGGTGGAGATACAGGTTATGGCGGGTGAGGCTAGCTTGACCTCACCTCCTTCCGTTCGGCGGGCCCGCTGGGGCTCGCAGATGACACGGCTGTCAGCACACCCGCTCCGCGCGAGCAGACGGCAGAGCGACTGTTCGCTGCGAAGGACTGGGTTCGGGGAGCGAAATCCTGTCTCCTGCCGCGTTCGGCACAGCGAGTCGGAGCAGGCCGAGGCTACAGCAGGGCGGTGGGTGGGTTGGTGTTGGTTGGGTTGGGGGTGAGGAGGTTGGGGAGGTGGGGGCGGTGGTCCTGCGCTGCGGACGTGCGGCGGCGCGGGGTCAGATGGCCTTGCGGAAGAGGATGCGGTCGCGGCCGGGGCCGGCGTAGTCCTTGATGACGGGGAGGCCGTCTTCGTTGGGTTCGCCGAGGAACTCCATGCCAAGGGCGCGGTGGAAGGCGATGGAGTCGGCGTTGGTGGGGGTGGTGATGGCGCGGATTTCGGTGCAGCCGCGGGTCTTCGCGTAGGCGATGAAGTGATCGTAGAGGCGACGGGCGAGGCCGCGCCTGCGGTAGGCCGGGCGGACGGCGACGAACTTGACGTAGGCGGCGGGCCGGGTCTGGGAGAGGAAGCCGAAGAGGTAGGCGGCGACGGTGTCGCCGTCTTTGATGACATAGGCGGTGTTGCCGAACTCGCGGACGTACATGGGGTGGTGGAGGTAGAGGGTGCGGTCGTGTCCCCAGAAGTCGGCGATGTCGGTGAATACCTGGTTGAAGTCGTCG
>CP070816.1:296278-299261 GCA_020344235.1 Armatimonadota bacterium | reverse complement strand
CCCACTACTTGGGTGAGTTCGGGCGCCAGGCGTCGGCAGAGATCTCGGCCGGCATCCGCGCGCCACGCGGCCAGCTCGCGGTCGCCGTCGGCGACCACCGCGCTGGCATGTTCGACTGCGGTGTCAAGAGCGAGTACGAGCATCCGAGTTGTCCGCGAGGAGTGAGATGATCTGAGAGGAGCGCCGGCCGCGCGCCCGGACACGGATCAGGCGCGTATTCTCGTCGGCATCATCGAAGGCGATTTCAATATCGAGGGCGTCGGGACAGAGAGCGGCGGGGAGGTGGTCCGCCCACTCGATGGCGACGACCGCGTCGCAGTCAAGCACCTCATGGAGGCCGATGTCAGGGATTTCGGCGGCGCCGACGCGATAGAGGTCAATGTGGTAGAGGGGGATTCTGCCGGCGTGTTGGTGGATGAGGGTGAAGCTGGGACTGGTGACCAGGTCGCGAACCCCCAAGCCCTGGGCCAGGCCCTGGATGAATGTGGTCTTGCCCGCGCCCAGGTCGCCGCGCAGGCAAAGGAGGTCACGCGGCTGCAGGCCGGCGGCGAGCATTCGCCCCACGGAACGGGTTCCTTCGGCCGAGTGTGTGATGCGCACTACAGCCTGGTGCTTGCGAGGCTGCAAGGGAGCAGGGCTCCTACAAGAACTGGGCGGGATATGGTATAAACTGCACAGAGTCGGGGCCGGTTCCCGACGGGGGAATCAACGCCCTCCCTCAGCTACGCTGATACGCCGGATTATACTTGTCGCGGATGTCGGCTGTCAAAGCAGCGGCGTGCAGGGATGGTCGGTCCGGCCCGCTAGGAGGAGACTATGGGGACGCACATACGGAGCATTGGTCTGATCGTCGCCGCGCTCTGCCTCGCGTTGGGGACACTGGCCTGGGCAGAGGCGCCTGCGGCTGAAGTCGAGTCGGGCGCGGGGCAAGCCATCGAGATAGCACAGGCCGCGGGGGAGGTAGAGATCTCCTGCGAGGCCAAGAAGGACCTCGGTGTCTGTGGAAACCATACAGGCACTGCTTACTACTATGACGACCGGCGCCCGGAGGTATGGGTGACACTAGGTAGCAGGGTTGGGCTGCGAGTGCAGGCGCGCGTGCAGTTCGTGCGCGACGACGAAGTGGTCGCCGAGGGCACGGTGACGACCGTTCGGGATGTAGATTGCATTGTGTATCCGGACAAGGACGTCGTGGCCGGGGCGATTATGCTGGGCGACTCCGTTCACGTGATCAAGAACGGGACCCGCGCACAGGCGGATGCCGCGATAGCGCGAGAGAAGCGCGGACACATGCTGCTCACACTCCTGGTCAGCGGCGGGATGGCCTATCTGATCAGCCTCTAGCCAGGGAAGATCTTCACCGGGCTTTCGCCGGGCGAGCTTCGGCTCGCCCGGCGTCCTTTTGGCCGATGAGGCGAGAGCGAAGCTGGCCGCACGCGCCTAGAACCTCGGCGCCGCGGGAGCGGCGAATCGCGACGGCGATGCCCCGCGCCCGCAGGAGGTGCGCGAAGCGGCCGGCAGAGCGCGGGTCAGTCGGCTCCGAGTTGGAGAGGGGGTTGCAGGGTATAAGGTTGACTATGCATGGCAGGCCGTGGGTGAGCGCGGCCAGACGGCGCGCTTGGTCTGGCGTGTCATTGAGGCCCGGCACGACTACGTATTGGAAGGCGATCTTGCGCCCGGTTCGCTCTGCGTACGCGCGGGCGGCCGAGACGACCTCGGCTATGGGGTGCTTCCGGTTGGCGGGGACGAGTTGGCTGCGGACGTCATCGGTGGCCGCGTGCAGCGAGATCGCCAGCGCGACCTGCAGGCCTTCGGAGGCGAGACGGCGGATGCCGTCCGGCAGCCCGCAGGTGGAGACGGCGATGTGGCGCGCGCCGATGTGGAGGCCGCCGGAGTGGTTGAGCAGCCGCACGGCCTTGACGACGGCATGGTAGTTTGCGAGCGGCTCGCCCATGCCCATGAACACCACGTTTGTGACTCGTGTCGGGTGACATGCCTGCTGGACACGCACGACTTGCTCCACGATTTCCCCCGCCGTGAGACTGCGGACCAGGCCCTGCCGCCCGGTGGCGCAGAAGCGGCATTGGTAGGCGCAGCCGATCTGGCTGGAGACGCAGACGGTGGTGCGCCGGCCGTGGGGGAGGAGAACGGTCTCGACGAGGTGCTCGTCGGTGGCGCGGAGGGCGAGTTTGGCGGCCCCGTCGGGAGCGGTCTCTTGCGCTTCGGCCCGCAGGGTTCCGGCCGATGCAAGTTCGGCCAGCCGCGAGCGCAGGAGTTTGGGGAGATCGGTCATTTCGTCGAAGGCCGCGCCGCGGTGCAGCCAGGAGAAGAGCTGTCCGGCGCGGTAGCGGGGCTGTCCGAGGCCGCGCAGGAAGAGCACGAGTTCATCGGGCAGCAACCCCAGCAGGTCGGCCTTGGTGGCGGGAGCCTTCATGGCGATGCCGGCAGGAAGGTAGGCGCCCACCCCGGCGGGCCGCACGAGCGGTCGGACGGCGGAGGGTGGACGACTACCCCTCGCCTCCTTCGACGACGATGCAGGTGAGGGTGCGGGCGACGCTGCCGAGGGCCTGGATCTTGGCGACGACGAGCTGTGCGATGGACTTGAAATCCGGGGCCTCGGTGTGGACGATGATGTCGAACGGGCCGGTCACAGCATAGCTCGCCCGTACGCCCTTTATCTTGGCGATCTGACGGCTCACCGTCAGGGCCTTGCCGGCCTTCGCCTCGAGGAGGACGAAGGCCTGCACTCCTTTGCTTCCCTTTCCACTGCTCGGCGCCATGGAGTCCCGTCTCCCTTCCGGCGTCCGCGGGGCATCGCAGGGTCCGCGCTCCGCGTCGCCACCCCCTTCGCGGCCTTACCCGTGGACTTCAGCGCGCGGAGCGGCCGGTCCTTCACTCAATGGGCGATGTCGCCGCCCGCGGGAGACGGCTTGTGCTCCTTTCGGCCGTGCTCCCACGCGGCGGGGCCCCGGGCGCCGGATCT
>CP070816.1:289816-296178 GCA_020344235.1 Armatimonadota bacterium | reverse complement strand
GCTCATGCGCCAGCCCGAGTGGTGGGACACCCTGAACTACCAGTCTGAGGCCATGTCCCGCTTCGACCTCGCCCAGGCGAGCCTCGAAGCCGAGGCGCGCGTCACCCGCGCCCGGGCCGACCTTCGCCTCTACCCCCGCCGGCACGCCGGCCGGGACCTGAAGCGCCTCGAACAGGAGGCAGCCCGGCTGGAGGATTCGATGCTGGCGGGAACCGCAGACGAACGCGGATGAAGGGGCCTTCGTGAGGTGGCGGCTTGGGGGCAGGAGTCAAGCTCCTGCCCTACCCGTCTTCGTGTGACCACATGCCCACTGTTGATGCAGCGTCTACCTGCGTTCGTTCGCGGTTTCGTTGGTCCGCCCCCGCGGTAACTGCCTCTGCCTCCAGAACGAGTAGATCGCGGGGACGATCTCCAGCGTCAGTATTGTCGAAGTTATCAGGCCGCCGATCATCGGCGCGGCGATTCGGCGCATGACGTCCGCACCCGACCCGTGAATCCACATCAGCGGGAGCAGACCTATCAACGTGGTTGTCACGGTCATGATCTTGGGCCGCACTCGCTGCACGGCGCCGTCGGTGATGGCCGCGAAGAGGTCCTCCATGTTATGCATCCGGCCCTCGCGCTGGTACCGATGAAATGCTTCATCGAGGTACACGATCATGACCACGCCCGTCTCCGCCGCCAGCCCGGCCAGAGCGATGATGCCCACCCACACCGCTGCGGAGTAGTTGTAGCCCAACAGGTAGAGCGCCCAGAGGCTGCCGGTGGCTGCGAATGGCAGGGAGAGCATTACGATCGCGGTCTGCCCCAGGGAGCGGAAGTTGAGATAGAGCATGATGATGATGACGAACAAAGTGAGGGGAACCACCAGCATCAGGCGCTTGCGCATCCGCTCCATGTACTCGTACTGTCCCGTCCATTGCAGATAGTAACCGGGGGGCAGCGTGACCTCTCCAGCCACCGCCTTCTGCGCGTCGGCCACATAGCTCCCCATGTCCCGGTCGCGCACATACACAAAGACCCAACCGGTCAACGCGCCGTTCTCATCCCGGATGACCGGAGGCCCGGTCGTCAACCGGATGTCGGCAAGCTGCCCCATGGGCACCTGCGCTCCGCTCGGCGTCGCCACCAACACCCGCATCAACTCGTCCACATCATCCCGCAGCTCGGGCGCATACCGCACGTTGATGCTGTAGCGCTCTCGGGCCTCCACAGTCTGATCTATGTTCATTCCTCCGATGGCGGTCTGCACCAGGGCCAGCACATCTTCCACTCCTAGTCCATAGCGCGCCGCATCCGCACGCCGCGGAACGATGTCCACGAACGAACCTCCGGTTACTCGCTCCGCATACACATCCTCCGTGCCCGGCACTCCCCGCAGTGTGGTCTCGATGTGCTCACCTATCCCCTCGATCGTCTCCAGGTCCGGTCCGAAGACCTTGATTCCCACCGGCGACCGAATTCCGGTCGTCAGCATGTCAATCCGCGTCTTGATCGGCCACTGCAGCCCGCCCTTCGTCACGCCCGGCAAGTACAGCTCGTGCTGCATCTGCCGCAGCAGCTTCTCCCACGTCATCCCCGCCCGCCACTCGGACTGCGGCTTCATCATCACCGTCGTCTCCACCATGCTCAGGGGGGCCGGATCCGTCGCCGTCTCCGCCCGCCCGATCTTGCCGAACACCCGCTCTACCTCGGGGAAGGACCGGAAGATCTTGTCCTGCAACTGGAGCAGCTTCCCCGCCTCCGTCGTCGAAATCCCGGGGACCGTGACGGGCATGTAGAGGATGTCGCCCTCGTTCAGCTCCGGCATGAACTCGGACCCGATCCGGTGCATGATGAAGCCACACGATCCTACCGCCAGCACCGCAATCGTGATGCTGACAGCCCGCCGCCGCATCAGAGCGGTCATCCACGGGCGATACAGCCGCTGGAGCCGGATGCTGACCGGATGCTGGTCCTCGTGACGGACCCGGCCTCGGATGAAGGCAACCATGAGCATTGGGGCCAACGTAATGGAGAGGAAGGCAGCAAACAGCATGGAGAAGGTCTTCGTGTAGGCCAGGGGCTTGAAGAGCCGCCCTTCTTGGGCCTCCAGCGTGAAGATCGGCATGAACGATACCGTGATGATCAGCAGCGAGAAGAACAATGGCTTGCCGACCTGCTTGGAGGCGTCTATGATTGCCTCCAGACGGCTGTCCCCCGGCCTCAGCCGCTCCAAGTGCTTGTGGGCGTTCTCGATGAGCACGACCGCCGCGTCCACCATCACGCCCACCGCGATGGCGATTCCGCCCAGAGACATGATGTTCGACGTCAATCCCATGTAGTACATTGGGATGAACGATACGACGACCGCGATGGGAAGGATTATCACTGCGACGGCGGCGCTGGGCAGGTGCAGCAGGAAGAGCACGATGATCGCGCTGACGATGATGCTCTCTTCCAACAAGGTCTTTCGCAAGGTGCCGATGGACCGCTCTATCAGATCCGACCTGTCGTAGACAGGCAGAATCTCGATCCCCTCCGGCAGCGCGGGGCCTATCTCCGCGATCTTCTCCTTCACTCGGTTGATGACGTTCAGCGCGTTCTCCCCGTACCTCATCACCACGATGCCACCGACAACCTCCCCCTCACCATCGAGATCCGCGATGCCGCGGCGAATGTCCGGGCCTTCTTGGATGGTGGCGACGTCCCGCAGGAGAATCGGCGTTCCTCGTCCGTCAGTTCCCAGCGGGATCATCTCGAGGTCCGCGAGCGATGTTATGTAGCCGCGGCCGCGCACGAAGTACTCCCGGCCGGAGAACTCCAGAGTCCGACCGCCGACATCGTTGTTGCTCTCCCGGATCGCCATGATCACATGCTTCAGCGGCACCCCATAGGCCGAGAGCTTGTTCGGATCCATCGTCACCTGATACTGCTTCTCGAATCCCCCCACGCTCGCCACCTCGGAGACGCCGGGCACGCTCTCCAGCCAGTACTTCAGATACCAGTCCTGGAAGCTTCGCAGCTCGCCCAGATTAAGCTTCGATTCAGCTCGGGTCGGGTTGTCCGCGTAGCGCTCCGGATCGGCCGCAAAGGCCGCCGCGCACTCGTGCGAATCGAAGAAGAACCGCTTCCCCTCATGCTCCTGCTCGAAGTCGGACTGGCGGCTGGTCACTTTCCCGTCCACCGGACAGAGCGGCTTCTCCACGAGCACATACTGGTACACCCATCCCACCCCCGTCGCATCCGGCCCCAGCGTCGGCGTCGCCCCCTCCGGCAAGCTCCCCTGCACCTCACTCATGTACTCCAACACGCGGCTGCGCGCCCAGTACATGTCAGTGCCGTCCTCGAAGATGACGTACACGAAGGAAAGTCCGAAGAAAGACTGACCCCTCACCACCTTCACGCGGGGCGCGCCGAGCAGACTGGTCACAATGGGATACGTGATCTGATCCTCTACCAGATCGGGGCTCCGGCCCATCCACTTCGTGAGGATGATTACCTGCACATCGGAGAGATCGGGAATGGCGTCCAGCGGCACATGCAGTATCGCCCACACTCCCCACCCGATTGCGAAGACCACCACCAGCAGCACTATGACCTGGTTCCGCGCGCAGAAGTCGATAATCCGCTCGATCACGCCCTGGTCTCCGTGCGGGCTAGTGGGTGGGGCTTCATTGAGCTTCCCCGCCGTGCTTCATGGCCTCTATCGCGGCCTGGAATCTGCTCTCCGAGTCGATCAGGAAGTTCGGGCTGCTCACCACCAGCTCTCCCTCCTGAAGGCCTGTGAGCACCGGATAATAGACCCCGGCCCGCGGCCCCACCGTCACCTCACGCGGCACAAACCGCCCCTCTTCTTCCTCCACGAACACCACCTTCCTGATCCCCGAGTCCAGCACCGCCTCCTGTGGAATCGCCAACACCTCGGCCCTCGGCACCGCGATCTCCACATCAACGTACATATCCGGCTTCAGCCTCAACTCCGGATTCCCGCACTCCAACCGCGCCTTCACCGTCCGCGTCTTCGCCTCCACCGTTGGATACACGTAGCTCACTCGCCCCGGGCACCCCTCGCCTCCCCTCCCCGGCAGCGTCAGACTCGCCGCCTGACCCACCTCCACCAGCGGGGCCTCCGACTCATAGATGTCCGCCTCCACCCACACTCGCGATAGATCCGCGAGCGTGTAAAGCGTCATCCCGGGCGTCACCCTCATCCCCTCGATCGCATTGCCCTTCTCCATGACATAGCCTGTTGACGGCGCATACAGGGTCAGCGCCTTCTGCACCTCACCCGTTTCCTCCAGCCGGCCCATCTGCTCCTCCGAGATATCCCACAGCCGCAGCCGCTGCCGAGCGGCCTCCAGGAGCGACTCTCCGCTCTGCCTCACCTCCGGGAAACGGCTGTCTGCCAGTCGGTCCCGTGACCTCACAGCCAGCAGGTACTCCTCCTGCGTGCTCACCAGCTCCGGGCTGTAGATCGTCAGCAGCGGCTCCCCTCGCCGGACCAGCTTGCCCGTCTCCTCCGCGTACAGCGTCTCGATCCACCCCTCCACCTTCGCATGGATGTGAGACAGCCGCGTCTCATCAACCGTCACTCTTCCCACCGTCCGCACCACTCGTTCCAGCGGCCGGCGCTCCACCGCCGTCGTCACCACGCCGATCAACTGTCGTTTCTCCGGATCGATCTCGACCACACCGTGTCCCTCAATCCCGCCGCCTTCCTTCTCCTCCTCTTCCACCGGAACCAGATCCATCCCGCAGATCGGACAGCTCCCCGGCTCCGAGCGAATCACCGACGGGTGCATGGGACATGTCCACACCTGCTCCCTCTGTGTCGCCGTCGGGCCTCCGCCCCGCGTCAGGGCGAAGTAGGCTCCGAGCGCAACCGCGACCACCAACACCGCCACCAGCGCGATGGCGAAGGCTCGGCCCTCTGTCGGCCTCTTACTCCACACTGGGTTTCACCTCCGAATCAGCGGACGCGGGCGCGAGCGCCCCGCCCACCAGGTAGTCGAGTTCGGCCAAGTTCCGTTCGCGGTCCGCGATCAGCGCGAGCCGGTGAAGCTCCAGGTTGTACAAGTTCATCTGATTGTCCAGCAGAGTCAGGAACTCGACCTGCCCCGTGGCGTAGGCCGCTCTGGAGGAGGCCAGCGCCCCCTCTGCCTGCGGCAGCAACCCCGTCTCCACTAAGGCGATCTGCTCCTCGGCCCTCTCGATCTCGATTGTCAGTTCCTCCACTCGGGAGAGGATCTCGTTGCGCAGCGCCTTCAGGTCCTGCTCGGCCGCCTGCTGCTGCGCCTCCGCTGCCTTCACTTCTTGGTCCACCTTGTCCCTGCGGTACACCCAGGGCAGGGTCACTCCCGCCGAGGCAGACCAGAAGTCCGTTCCCCGCACCGGGTCCATGGGCACGTCCTCACGAATGCGGTAGCGCAGCCCCAGATTCAAGTCCGGCCGAATCCCGGCCGCCGCCAGATGTCGCTTGGTTGCGGATTGCTCCACCCGCTTCACCGCCTCGCGGAGCCGCGGGTTCCTCGCCTCCGCCTCCCGCGCCAGCTCATGCGCCTTCAGCGCCACCGTCGTGCGCGCCAGGGCCGCCAGCTTGGGCACCGCCTGTTCGGGCGGCCGGTACAGCAGCCGGTTCAGGCGCGCGGCGGCCGCTGCTCGCTTGCCCCGCAGCGCGACCAGCGCGTCAATCATTCTTGACAGCCGCACTTGCGCTCGGAACACATCCTGCTGCAGTCCCCTTCCCGTCGCATAGCGCGCCTCCGCCGTCGCCAGCAGGTCCTCCGCCAGGCCTTTGTTCTCCTCCGCTATCACCAGCGCCCCATCCAGATACTGTAAGTCATAGTAGGCCCGCTTCACCTTGCGGATCACGTTGCTCCGCCGGTCCTCATAGCGAGCCATCAACAGCTCCACTTCCTCCCTCCGCACCTCCCGCCTCAGCCACCTCTTCCTTCCCGCCGGCACCCCCTGCGACAGCCCCAGCTCCACCCCGCTCATCGGCGTCCGGTCCAGCTCCATGCCGCCTACCGGCACGTTGGAGATCACGACTGAGGCCGTCGGATCGGGCAGCGCACCCGCCGGCGCCACCGACGCCTCCGCCGCGCGGATCCGCTCCTCCAGCGCCCTCAGCTCCGCGCTCTTCTCCAGCGCCTCCGCCACCAGCGCCTCCAGCGCCGGCGGGGCGGCTGCCGCATCCTGCGCTCCAGGAGTTGCACTCGCATGGACGAGCCCTGTCGCCGTCGCAGACGCAATGCCGACAACCGGCACGGCCCATTTCTTGATCATATCGCTGCCAATCCTTCGGTTGTATGTCACCAGCTTGTACTCCAAGCAGACAAGGACGGACTTCGTCAGGGAACTGCCGGCCTCCTGGCTTTTGG
>CP070816.1:281113-289716 GCA_020344235.1 Armatimonadota bacterium | reverse complement strand
GTCACCGCGGATCACGGCGAGACCTTCGGGGAGCACGGATACAAGTGGCATCCTCCTTGCCCATACGATGAGGTGATTCGCATCCCACTGCTGATCAAGTTTCCGGGGGATAAGGGCCCAGTGGGGCGCGTCCGCGCGCTCACCCAGACTATCGATCTGCTGCCTACGATTCTGGATCTCTGTCAGGCGCCCTATCCGAGGGAGGAAGTGCAAGGCCGATCTCTGCTGCCTCTGCTGACGGGCGAGGCCGACAAGATCAATGACTATATCTTCGCACGGACGACAGGAACTCTGCCGGCTTACGTGGTGCACGACCTTCGTTGGGCGCTTCTGCTGTACGAGGGCGGAAAGCTCCGCGCCCTATATGACCTAACCGCCGACCCATGGCAGACCCGCAACGTCATCGAAGAGCAGCCGGAGCGAGCGGCCGAGCTGATAGAGGTTTTTCGGAGGTTCGCATTGGCCCAGCGCAACCCGCCCTTGCACTTTGTTGACGCGGAGGCGGCGACGAGAGACCTGCCGCCGGTTCCCGAGGTGCGCATGTCAGAGGAGAGTCGGCGGGAACTGAAGGCTTTGGGGTACCTGGACTGAGCGCGGCAGGCCCGGAGGGCGGTGTGGCAGGAAAGACTGTCGTCGAGAGTTGAGGATGTGAGGTTTCATGCTCGATCCGGGTAAGCCTGCTCGCCTGCTCGGCTCACTGCTGATCCTTGCGGTGCTGGTGGTGGCGGGGTACCTAGTGCTGCGCCACCGCGGCAGGGCGGCACCGCCGCCGGCGGCTGGGGAGGCTTACGGGCGGGCCGCGGTCAGCGCGGATTTACCCGCGGCGGATGATCTGCGGGCGGTGGCGAGGGAGGCCAATGTGGTGGTCTGTGTCATCGACGCGGCGCGCGCCGACCACGTTGGCTGCTATGGGTATGCGCGTGACACCACTCCGAACATAGATCGGCTCGCCGGCAGCGGCACGGCATTCGAGCAGCACTTCTCACAGTATCCCGAGACCAAGATGTCAACCGCGTGTCTCTTCACCTCGCAATATCCCGACACTCATCTCGCGTACGGCGATCGTAGGCTGGCCGAGTCCACGTTCACTTTGGCGCAGGGGCTGCGCGCGGCCGGGCTGCACACGGTGCTCTTCAGCCAGAACGGATACGCCTCGCCGATGTGGGGGCTGGGGGAGGAGTTTGACGAGGCCTACTACGAGCCCCACCTGAAGGAGGCGGGCCGAGACCTCCCGGACATCTGGAGGCCGGAGGCGCTGCTCGAACAAGTGGAATGCTGGCTGGAGAAGAGGCCGCGGTCTCGCTTCTTCGCCTATGTGCACTTCATGCCGCCCCACGATCCGTATATCGCGCCGCCCGGGACGAGGCGGTACTTCGCGGGACAGCAGCCGCCGGAGGCGTGGCTGTCCGACTACGCCTTCGATGAAGTCGAGCGCGAGCGGCGGGCGAAGGAGAGGCCCTGGTCGGAGCAGCATCAGGGGTGGATGCTCAATCTTTACGACGGCAACCTCAGGTACGCGGACTGGGCGGTCGGCGAGCTGGAACGGCTGCTCCGCGAGGCGGGGGCGTTCGAGAGCACTGTGTTGATAGTCACTTCCGACCACGGCGAGGCCTTTGGCGAGCACGGCTACCGGGGGCACACCTTCTCAGCGTATGACGAGACGATTCGGATACCCCTTATCATCAAGCTCCCTCGATTGAATGTGGCGGGTCGCCGCATATCGGCGCTCACGCAGAGCGTGGACGTAATGCCGACTGTGCTCGATCTGTTCGAGGCGCCGTACCCGCGAGATGGAGTGCAGGGGCGCTCACTGCTTCCCCTGATGACGGGAGAGGCCGGAGAGGTGAATGATTATGTCTTCGCCCGGGCGGCCGGACAGCCGCCGAGCTACGTGATACGGAGTCACGACTGGATGCTCGTCTTGTATCGAGGCGGGCAACTTCGCGCGCTCTACGATCTCAAGGAGGACCCGAGGGCGCTGCAGAACGTCATCGAGTCGAGGCCCGAGGAGGCGGGCAGGATGGTGGAGGCTTTCCGGGCTTTCGCCCGAAGCCAGACTGCGCCTCCGCTGCAGTTCGTGGACTCGGACGCGCGGCGGCCGCAGCTTCCGGAGGTGAACAAGATCGAGGTGAACGAGGAAATGCGGAGGTCACTCGAAGCGCTGGGGTATCTGAGGTGACAGGGAGATCTGGTGGTCCAGGTGCCGAGATGTCGCGCGCGACTCCAGTGTCGCCCGGAGGAGCGGCCGGGCGCGGGTTGAGAATGCGCCTGCTGCTCGCCTGCCTCTTGGGGGCAAGCACGGCCATCGCGGCGTGCGGGTGCGGCCGGGAGCGGGCGGCGCCGATAGCGCCGCCGCCGGCCGAGGGGAGCGGCAAGTTCACGACCGGCGAGACATACCTGCAGGTTGGGAGCGACAGAGAATCGGGGCCGGCTCCGCGCAGGATAGAGGCGCCATCCCGCGCGGCCGCGGAGAAGCTGAGGGCGGCTGCGAAGTCGGCCAACCTGGTGATCTGCATCATCGACGCGGCGCGCGCCGACCACGTGGGATGCTACGGCTATTCGCGCGACACGACCCCGAACATAGATCGGCTCGCCCGGGACGCGATGGTCTTCGAGCAGCACTTCGCGCCGTATTGCCAGACCAAGCCGTCCACGGCTTCGCTGTTCACCGGTCTCTACCCCGATACTCATCTCGTGGTCGGCAACAGCATGATGCCGGCGGATCAGTTCACCATGGCCCGGGGGCTGGCATCAGGCGGGCTGGAGACGGTCCTCTTCAGCTCGAATCCCGTGGCCTCACCGGCGATGGGCATCGGGGAGGACTTCCGGACCGTCTTCACGCAGCGGCAGGGCCGCGAGCGGCTTGCGGACTCCACGCCGGAGGCGCTGCTCGGAGTTTTCTCCCGCTGGTTGGAGCAGGGGCATCGATCCCGCTTCTTCGCGTATCTGCACTTCGTGCCGCCGCATCTGCCGTACGACGCCCCGCCGGTGCTGAAAGAGCTGTTCGCCGGCCAGGAACCGCCGAACGCCTGGCAGGGCGGGTTCCGGTTCCCCGAGGTGGAGCCGCGAGAGCGCGGCCGGGAGCCACCGCCTCTGGATGAGTGGGTCAACCTGTATGACGCGAATCTCAGGTGGGCCGACTGGGCTGTGGGGCAAGTGGGATGCTTGCTGCAAGAGCGAGGGGTACTGGACAACACGATTCTCGTCGTGACCTCGGACCACGGGGAAGCGTTCAGGGAGCACGGGTACAAGTACCACAGCCGCGGCCTGTATGATGAGCTGCTGCATGCTCCGCTGATCATTCGGTTCCCCGGGGAGGAACGGGTGGTCGGTCGCGTGAGCGCGCTGACTCAGACGGTTGACCTGCTGCCGACGGTGTTCGAGCTGTTTGGGATTCCCTATCCTCGGGAGGAGGTGCAGGGCCATTCGCTCCTGCCGCTGATCTCGGGGGAGGCGAGCCGGGTCAGAGAGTATGTCTATGCCGCCTCGGGGGGGCGCGTCGATAGCTACCTGATCCGGGACCAGCGCTCTGCGCTCATCCTCTTCGAAGGCGGCCGGGTTCGGGCGCTCTACGATTTGGAGCGGAATCCGCGGCAGACCCGCAATGTGATCGAGGATCAGCCGGAGCGCGCGGCGGAGATGGTGGCCGCTTTCAGGGCCTTCGCGGAGACGCAGAGGCGGCCTCCGCTCCATTTCATCGAGGCTGATGCGAAGGCCGAGGAAGTGCCGCGGCCGCCGGAGGTGAAGCTCTCTGACGAGACTCGGCGCGACCTCAGGGCGCTCGGCTACCTGTACTAGCCGGCCGATGCGGAGAGGCAGGCCAGGGGCGGTGGAGCCGATGGTTGGAGACGAGCACGTAGTGGCCGCGGCGGGTCCACACGAACACCTTCGGGAGCGATTCCTCGAGCTGAGTGACGAACTTCTCGTGTGTCAAGAGGGTGGCTGGGGCGGGGGAGGAGAGGAAGTCCACCACCCCCGCGAACTCGTGGTCGTGCTCCCCCAGGTCGACTATAGGCCGCCGCGCGTAGAAGATGGTGGAGTTGCGCTTCGCGTAGTAGACCCCCAGGGGCTCGGACTCGGGCAGCGCCGCGGAGACGAACTGGGCCAGCTCCTTCCGGGGCTGGGCCTGGATCTGGGCCAGCCGGGGCTTGAACCACCCGGCGTGGGCGAGCCCGGCAACAAGCATAGCTCCTGAGAGGAGCGCCGGAAGGCTCCCGGGCCGCCGGGCGACGGCCGCTGCACAGGCCGCGAGGAAGCCCACTGCGAGCGCGCCGAGGATCACCAGCGCGGAGGGCCCCGGAGTCCAGTCGCCGTACTTATCGCGTATCGGATCCATCACCACAGGATGTGCGGCGGCGAGCAGCGCTGCCGCCGCCAGGCAGGCAAGAGCGACTGCGCCAAGTAAGGAGACGGCGAAGATGACGGCTGCTCGGCTGACGCGCGCGCGGCTCATCCAGGCGTCGAGCCAGCCGCCCACCAGAAGGGCGGCCGCGGGGAAGGCGGGAGCGAGGTAGTGGGCGAGCTTCGCCCCGGCGAACGAGAACAGCACGACGAAGGCGATCACCCACCAGGCGGCGAGGCGAAGCACATGGGCCGGATTGGACTGGCGAAAGGCTTTGATTAAGGCGGCGGGCAGGAAGGCGGCCCAGGGAAGGAAGTAGAGAAGCACGTTCTTGAGATGTCCCCACCAGGGCTCGTTGCGGGCCAGATCTCCATGCAAGTGGCCGAAGTGCTCCCGCAGGAAGAAGATCTGCACGAACTCGGGCTGGTGAAGGACCTCGTAGACATACCAGGGGGCCGCCACCAGCAGCACCAGCGCGATTCCGGGGAGGACCCGCGCTTCGGCCGCGGTTGTCTGCAGGGCTTTTGCGGCGAGGAGAAAGGCGACCAGCGCCACGAGCGCGGCAGCAACAGGAACCGGCCCTTTCGCCAAGAGCGCGAGCCCGAACAGGGGGTAGCATGCCAGGTAGAGCCATCGCTTGTGTGCGGGCTGGGCCTGCATGGCGAGGAAGAAGAGGAAGAGCGCGGGGGCGAGCGCCGCGGTGAGCGGGACGTCTATGGAGGCATCGCGCGCGATATCAATCCACATGTAGTTGAGTGAGAGCGCGAGGCCTGCGAAGAGACCGGCTCGCGGGTTGAGCGTGCGCGCTGCGAACCAGTACGTGATGAGGACCACAAGCGTTCCCAAAAAGGCGGAGCATACCCGTGCGGCGAACTCCGTGACACCGAGGCCGGAGAAGGCAGCGGCTATCAGCCAGTAGATGAGGACTGGCTTCAGCAGGAAAGGCTGCCCATTGTAGTATGGGGTGAGGAGGTCGCCCCGGGCGAGCATCTCCCTGGCGCCTTCGGCGTAGTAGGCCTCGTCGAAATCTTCGAGCGGAGTGACACCGAGCCGCCAGCCGAACATCACGATACAGAGGGCCAACAGCACTAGAGGGAAGACAAGCGAACGCCAGTCGTGGTGATTGGTCTGGGACGGGCCGCGCGACGGCGTTGTTGGTGTGGATGATATCATGGGCCTATCGTTCGTCTATCCTATATACAATGAGATTGACAACCTGCCGCGGCTTCTGCCGGAGACGCGGCGCATCGCAGAAGGCCTCTTTCCCGACTACGAAGTGATCCTGGTGGACGACGGCAGTGTGGACGGGAGCGGCCCTTTCGTAGATCGGCTGGCGGCCGAACACGAAAAGGTCCGCGCGGTCCATCACGGCCGCAACCGGGGCCTCGGCGCGGCCGTAGCCACCGGGTTGTCTCATGCGACCAAGGATCTAGTTCTGTATATGGACTCCGATTTCCCTGTCGCTGTGGAGGAGGCGCGCGCGGCGCTGAGCGAGTGGACTCCAGAGATTGACGTGCTGATCGGCCACCGCGTCGGGCGGGCCGAGGGCCCGCGGCGGGAGCTGATGTCGTGGACCTACAACCGGCTCATCCGGTGGGCCTTCGGCCTGCGCGTGCGAGACGTGAACTTTGCCTTCAAGCTGATTCGGCGGTCTCTGCTGGAGCAGATGCGGCTGCGGAGCGAGGGGTCGTTCATTGACGCGGAGCTGCTGTTGGAGGCGCGGCGCCTGGGAGCGCGGGTGCGGGAGGTGGGAATGCGGTACCACGCCCGCGTCGCCGGCGTGTCCACGGCCGCGAGCAGCCGGGTGGTGATGCGAATCCTCGGAGAGATGTGGGGGTATGCGCGCCGGCGGCGCGCCGGGGCTACGGGGCCGGCCAGCCTGATCGTCAGCGCCGACGATTTCGGCCTTTGCGAGGCCGTGAACCGGGGGGTGGTGGAGGGGTTCGACCGCGGGGTCGTCACCAGCGCGAGCGTGCTGACGACCGGCGACGCCTTCGGGCAGGCGGCCTCGCTGGCACGCGCGCGGCCCGCACTGGACCTCGGCGTCCATCTGGCGCTGACTCAGATGGCACCGGTCTCGCCGCCGGAGGAAATCGCTTCGCTGGTGGGCCGGGAGGGCCGGTTCCTGCCGGGGTGGCGGAGCTTCGCGGCGCGTTACCTGCGCGGAGGCGTGCGCAAGCAGGAGATCGAGAGAGAGCTACGCGCGCAGATCGAGCGGGCCCGGGAGGCGGGGCTGGAGTGCTCTCACCTGGACAGCCACCAGCACGTGCACATGCTGCCCGGCGTGCTGGCGATGGTGGCGCGGCTTGGGTCGGAATATGGCATCGGCGCGCTTCGCTATCCGTATCAGAAACGCAGCCGCGGCGGCCGAGGCAATAGCGCGGCGCGCCTCCGGCGGCGGGCCGAGGAATACGTTCTGCGCTTCATGTGTCGGATGGACAGGCGGATGGTGGAGGCGAACGGATTGCTGACGGCGGACGATTTCCGCGGCTTCAGCGAGGCCGGCGCGTGGGATGAGGATTCCCTAACTCAGACGGTGGCCGACCTGGACGGGGGCCTCACCGAGATCTGCTGCCATCCCGGCGCGGATGATGGCGTGGACGAGCAGCTTCACTGGGGTTACCACTGGGAGCAAGAACTGGCGGCCCTCACCAGTCCTCGGGTGGCCGCCGCCATAGAGCGGAACGGCGTGCGACTTGCCACCTATCGCGATCACCTTTCAGAAGGCGGGTAGTGTCCTCGGCTAAGGCTGGTCGAAGGATGCCACCTACAGTCGCTGGCGCCGCGATCTATAGAACCCCGGCGTGCACCCGTAGTGTCTGACAAATGTCCGGTGCAGGTGACTGCCGTCGGCGAAACCGGTCTGCTCGGCGATGGCCTCGGTCGAGAGATCGGTTGAGATCAGCATCTGGGCGACAAAGCCAAGGCGAGACTGCAGGCAGAACTTTCCGAAGCTCATTCCGATGGTGTTGCGGAAGATGAGGCAGAACTGAGCCCGGCTGAGGCCGCAGCTCTGCGCGGCCTCGGCTATCGTCACCCGGCGCGCGGGCCGAGAGTGGACGAGGACGAGGGCCGGCATGATGCGAGGGAGGTTGGCGACAAGAGGACGGGATTGCGCCTCAAGGGGTGCCGGGGGCTGCCATTCGCGGCTCAGCATCAGCAGAAGGCGGAGCAGATCGAGGCGAAGTGCGCTCTCCCAAGCGCGTTCTTGCTCTTGGAGTTCGGCCAGCATCTCGTGGCCGATGGCGAGCGCCCTTTCTCGTACGCTCGGCCTCGTCGCGCGCGGCCGCTGGCTCGCGGGCGCCGCGAAAAGGCTTAGCCAAGGGAGATCGCCCAGCGTCTCCTCCCCCAGAAACTCCGGCAGGAAGATGAGCACCACATCGCTTGAGTTGGGGGCTGTGATCTGCCATCCGTGCGGCTCCCAGGCCGCGCAAAGCCAGATATCGCCGGGCTGCATCGGGAGAGTGAAGTCGTCGTAGTGCCGGAGCTGGCCGCCCGTTAGGAGGACTCCTACCTCGATGCCCTCGTGCACGTCTATTTCCAGGGGGGTCTTCTCAGGGTAGAGATTGCTGTTGGGGTAGAGCGGCGCACCCGCCGTCAGACTGTAGTCGTAGCGCCTGGCGCGGGTGACGGGGTCAATCCCCAGGCCGGATATTGCGGGCAGCCTCTCCATACGGACAATTATACAAGACTTGCAGATGCCTGTTCAATGACCGATCAGTTCCAGATTATTATCATAGGTGGCAAGAGGCTGGGTATCGGAGGCAGTATCCAGACCGCGTCCGGCCCAGGGCATGAGAGCGACGCGCAGAAGCTCCAGGAAGAAGGGGTTTTGAGCGTGCTGAGGAGCATCCGTCGTGCGGGTGTGGCACGTCGGGTGTTCGGTACCACGCCAGTGAGCGTGCTCGGTCGCGGGTGTCGATACTGCGATGGGCGGGGCGCGGCGTCGAGCGTCGTTCGCCCGGCGGCCGACCATAGCATGGGCAGACGAAGGAGGTGATGCGAGTCGGCGATGAGGCGAATCCACGCCAGCCGAGAATCCGCGCAGACGCGATGTGTCGGAAGGGCCTTTCTCTATTACTAGGAGGTGAATGGTTTCGTGATGAAGGCACGCAGAAGAGGATTCACGCTGATTGAGCTGCTGGTGGTTATCGCGATCATCGGTATCCTTGCAGCAATGGTCTTCCCGGTGTTCGCGCGGGCGCGTGAGTCGGCCCGCAAGGCGGTGTGTCTGTCGAACGTGAAGAACATCGCGCTGGCC
>CP070816.1:268557-281013 GCA_020344235.1 Armatimonadota bacterium | reverse complement strand
GACAATCAGCCCAATTCCATCAGTCGGCCTCTCGCGGACTGCACACCACGCTGCGCGCTCGTGCATACCCGATGTATCCGAGCGATTCTGCAAGCCGGATCGACGCCTCATTCCGCGCCGCCGTCGAGTGCACGCAGACCCGCCCTCTCGCCTGCATCTCCCGCGTCCAGTGGGCGAGCAGCGCCTTGCCGTACCCGCACCCGCGGTCCGCCTCCGATACCTCGATACCGTCCTCTGCTACCAGGCCGGCCATCTCGCTCACGGAGGGCTCCTGCGTCACCACCTCTGCAACCATATGCTCGCCCAGGAACAGCCCGAAGGCCTCGCCCCGCCGGGCCGATGCATGCTCTGCCGCTCTCATGAACAGCCTCTCTCCGACCCACGTGTCCTCATCCTCCGGGCTGATCACGCGAACCCTCGCTTGCGTCCTAACGCGGCCCGCCCTGCCCGGATGGTAGAGAATCACGCCGTCCTCTGTCGGCTTCAGCGAACACCCCGCCAGCGCCGACTGCACCGCCTGCCTGGCTTGCAGCACGAACTCGTCCGCGAGAACCTGCTCCGGCGACCGTATCCAGGCCAGCCGAGCCACCTCCGCCAACGCCCCCGGATGAACCGACACCGCCGCGCGATCCCCAAAGTGCAACACCCACAGCAAGCGAACGAATCCGTACCCGCGCTCCGCATAGGTTCGCCGGTCACAGCTCGCCGCCGCCACCTCCCGCGGCCGCAGATCCGCGAGCGAAACGCCCAGACGAATCGAGAAGAACCGGTCAACTACCTCTCGCGCCTGCAAAGCCATCGCGTAGCCCCCAGACCTACGCTCCAACATTTCCCCCGTCCCCGCCCCGCCCCCTTTCGCCCGCCAGCGTCGGCCTTTGGGCGCGCAACGCCTTCGTTCTCCAGAGGGGTCCGCCGGTGAACGACGAAGACCACACCAGCCTCGCACCCGGCCCGCGAGCACAGCCGGTCAAGGAGCGACAACGCATGACTCGCCTTCCTCAGGTCATCTGGACCGCATCCCTCATGCTAGTGCTCGGCTGCGCCGGCGCCAATGTCAGGGGGGAGAGCGCAGAAATGAGTGACACCGCGAAGCATCCCGACATGCCGCTGATCTGCCTCTGGCAGCACCGAATGGAGGTGGACATCGCGCCCCTCGTCAAGGAACTCCGGTTCAACGCGGTGTGGACGAGCGATCCGCCTTACGACGGCCAGCCCTGGGAAGACACCCACATGTGCCGCTCACTTAAGGTCCCGGGGGTAGACTACGTCTTCGCCAAGATCGAGCGCCTGCAATGGGGCCAGACCCACGAGGGCTCAGTCAAGCACGCGAAATGGATAGGCGAGCTTTCCCTCACCCACAAGGAAATCATCGGGCTCTATCTCAACGACTTCTATGACGAGATCGAGGAAGGCCACCGGACCATGGAGCAGTGGCGCGAGATCATCGCCGCCGCCAAGGCCGTCAACCCCAACCTCGCGATCTGGGTGCCCCACTATCCCCACCGCCGCAACGAAGAGCAGAAGTTCGACATTGACTACCAGGGAGTCATCTTCAACGTCTGGGATCCGGCGAACCTGGCGGATGCCGAGCGATACATGACCCAGGCCGAGAAGCAGCACGCGGGCAAGACCATTCTGGGCGGCGTCTACCTAAGCAGCGGCCCGCGCCGCGGCTACTGGCTGACCGAGCAGGAGTTCAAGTCCATCCTGAAGCTTTACATCAAGCACATCAACGCCGGCAAGCTGCACGGCCTCCGGATCTTCTCCGCCGGCCAGCTAACCCGGCGCCCTGAGTACGTGCGCTGGGCGAAGGAAGTGCTGAAGGAACTGAAGAGCCCGCCGGAGAGCTAACGAGCTTCTGTTTCGCCCGAGGATGACGAAGTCCGTAGGGCAGGAGCGTGCCTCCTGCCCCTGCAGGATGTAGAGGCGCGGACTACACGCTGCTCTACGCCCTACCGTCCCACCAACTCCAACGCACTCCCCCGCTTCACCACCCCCTCCCCAAACCGGTCCTTCACCTGATCCACCCGCTCCGCCAGCCGTTCCCGCCGCGCCTCTTGGTCCAGCAATGGCAGGCCCATCTGTCCCCCGTTCGGCCCTACCGCAAGATGAGAGACCGTCACCCTCACCCGCCGCACCAGCCGGCCGTTCAGCTTCATCCGCTCGAGCAGCGCCCCCGCCGCCTGAAATAGCGCCTCCGCCGACCCCGCCGGCTGGCGCAGTGTCCGCCGCGCCCCCACCTTCCGCATATCCCGAAACACCAGCGTGAGCTTCACCTGCCCCGCCGCCTGCCCCCGCTCGCGCAGCCTTCTCCCCACCTCCTCCGTCACCGCCCGCAGCGCCGCGCGAATCCGCTCCCTCTCCTCCGTCGGAGGCCGAAGATCGAACTGCACCGAGAAGACCCCCTTCTCCCAATACCGCGCCGGGGCCGCGCCGATCTCGTTCTCCTCCGGGGGATCACCGCCCTGGGCGATCTCCCACAACCTCCTCCCCCACTCCCCCAGCGCCCTCCGCACTGCCTCCTCCGGCAGCGCGGCCAGGTCCTTCGCCCGCCGGATTCCCATCTCCCTCAACCGCCCCGCCCACTCCTCATCAACCCCGGGCAAGACCGAGAGCGGCAGCCGGCCCACGAACCCGGCCGCCTCTTCGGGCCTTACCTCGACGACTTCACCAGGCCTGCCCGCCGGCCTTGTGGCGGGCCGCGCCGACTCGCACGCCAGCCGCGCCACCATCCGGTTCGGCCCGATGCCCACCGACGCAGTTACCCCGACCTCCACTCGAAGCCGATTGCGAATCTCCTGCGCGATACTCTTCGCCGGCCCGAACAGCCGCTCCGTCCCCGTCAAATCCAGAGAGAGCGCATGAGCAAGATCGTCATTCTGAGCGAAGCGAAGAATCTTGGCCCCATCCCCGCGACCGCCCTCCTCAGTCACTTCCCGAACGCGCGGCGTATAATCCCCGCATACCTCCACCACCCGCTCCCAGAAATACTCGTACTTCTCCGAATCCGCCTCCGCCACCAATACCTCCGGGCACCTCCGCTGCGCCTCCCACAACGACGCGCCCGGCTGCACCCCATATCGCCGCGCGCCAAGCGACACGCTCACCACCCGCTGCCCGCTCTCATCCAGCAACACTACAGGCCTATCCTGCGTAGCTTTAGCGGAGCAGGACCGCGCCTCCACCGAGGCCCCTCTCGGGTTGGGCAGGAGCTTGCCTCCTGCCCCTTTACCACGGCCAGCGCGGCCGCCGCCGTGCTCCCGCGCCTCCACCGAAGCCCCCAGCCCATGCACCCGCACATGCGCAAACACTCGCTTCACACTTTCCGTTCCTCCACTCATCCTCGCACCCCCGTAGCAGCGACATTCTTGTCGCGACCCTCACGCCTTTCATGTCATTCTCACTCCGCCGCCCTCCCCTGTCATTCTGAGCGAAGCGAAGAATCTTGCCCTCGTCTGCGCGCATTCCCGCCTCCTCACCCACTCACACTTGCCCGCCGTAGCCTTGGCGGAGGCGGGTCAATCCGCTCATCCGTTTACATCAATCCTCCCCAGATGCCAACCCATCGTCTCCGACCGCAGAAAAACCTCATAAAGATCCGCCCGCTCCTCCACCGTCACCGCGAAGTGATAGCACCTCCCGACACCCTCGTTCGTCACCCAGCGATTCCTGATCTCCTCCACTCGGTAGTACCTCCCCTTCCACTCGAACCACAGCGGCGAGACCCGCCCTCTCCTGAAGACCGCACACACCCGAATCGGCTCTCCAATGACCTCCAGCATCCTCGTACCCACATAAGTGGACCCATTATAGCAAACGTCTGTTCTATTGTCAAGGATTATCGAACAAATGTGTTCTTGGCATGACAAGTGGGTAGGGCAGGAGACACGCTCCTGCCCTGGAGCTCCCTCTGAGCGGACGCAACCCAATGCCCCTCATAAACCACGGCCTCGATCCAAGGCGGGTCGCTCTCCGGCCGCCCAAGCCCCTCCGATGCATAGCCAAGCGACCAGTAGCATAACATTACTACGCTTGCTAGCAGAATGCAAAAGATCCTACCTGCATTCAAAAGCTGCATTTGGCTCCCCTTGCCCGGCGTGGCCGCCGCGACTCAGTCTAATAGACTAGACGCAACAACTCGGCAGAAGGTTGCATCACGGACCTCGCGGACTCTCCCTTCTCGTGCCCGAGACCGGGAGAGTCAACGGCCCCCCGCGGTCGGCGATCCAGAGAGCTTGGTGAGCGCGGTGCTGCCGCCTTGGCTCACTGGTCCTCCTCCGCGGACTCGGCGGACAGCTCGAACTTGCCCAAGTTCTCGGGACAGCGCGCCTGCAGAATGCCCAGGAGATTGGCCGGTCCTTGGGTATTTCCGAGATTCTCGTAGACGGCTATCTTCTGCGCGAGAAGCTCCTCCGACACGTTCTCGGCCACGATCAGCTTGCCAAGGTTTGCGTACCTTACTCCGTCGGCCATATTTGCGAGCTGCTGCTGAGTCAGTATCGTCTTGCCCAGGTTCTGCAGCTTGGGTCGCCCGTCATCTTCCTCCTCTTCCTCCTCCTCGGCCCGGCCGAAGGATCCGAAGTTCTCATCACACCGAGCCTCCAGCACGGCGAGGAGATCCTCTGGGCCGGTGACAGACCCGAAATTCGTGATGCTGCCGATCTTCTGGCCTAACAGGTCCGCGGGCACGTCGTCTGCGATCACCAGGTGGCCGAAGTTGGTGTAGCTCGTGCCGTCCTGCATGCGTGAGAGCCCGGCCTGCGTGAGGTGGGCAGTGCTGAAGTTCGTGCGACCAGCCCCGCCGCCGAAGGCCCGGCCCACTGAGTCCGCGATGGAGCGACCCAACTCCGCCAATCCTCTCGGCGCGCCGCCCGCTGGTCTCTCAGCTTGAGCCCCAGCACGCTGTCCCTCCCTATCGGGCGGACGGCTCGCCTCCAAGGCATTCAGCAGCTCGGCGGCCTGGTCCACGGTGACCTGGCCCTGTTGCAGCATCTCCAAGATGCGCTTGCGTTCCTCTTCCATTGCACACCTCCCTTGACATGGGGCTCGCACGATGCTAGGTGGCGAGCCCTTTCAATTCGCGCGCGGCCTCTTCTGCGGTCAGATCCCCGGCCTGCAACCGATCCAGAATGTCGCGGCGTCGCTCGGCCAGCTGTTCTCTGGACAAGGCCTCGGCCTTAGAGGGGGCGTACCCGAGCGCGGCGAGCAGGGCGTCGACCCGACCGCGCACGGTGGGGTAGGAAAGGTCGAGGGCCTTCTCCATGTCTCGGATGACTCCCCTGCACTTCAGGAACACGTCGAGCAGCCCGCGCTGCTCCGGGTCCAGGGCGCAGAAGCGACATCCCCGCGCGAAGTGTCCCTGAAGCCGCAGATCGCACGTCTGGCACGTGAGTTCGGTCACCTGAAGCGGCTGCTGACAGGCTGGACAACGGTTAACCTCTGATTGCATGATAATTCATCTCCACATCGTTAGAATACCACAATGTAGGCCTTCTGTCAAGCACAAACTTGAGAATTCGTAGAATTCCCTTGAAGATATAGAAGTCCAGCGGGTGCCGCGCAAATCGAGGCACATGGGCGGAGACAGGCAGGCCGGAAGGGGGGCGGGGCCTCCCCTCGCCAGGCATGTCACGGGCGGCTAGTGTGTCCGGGCTGAGGAGTCTGCAGCGCTGGGCACGGCTGGACGGAGAGGAGGGCGACCGGGCACATGGAACAGGTCCCGCATCATCTTGACTGCGAGGAGGCCGTGATGAAGATAGGGCTATATACGATCAGCTTCGCCGGAGTCTGGTACGACGGACCGGCCCTGCCCCTGGGGGATATCTTCAAGCGCGCCAAAAGCATGGGCTTCGATGGCGTGGAGATCGGGGCCCGCCGGCCCCACGCCAGCCCCATGGACCTGGACGAAAATGCCAGGGAGAAGATCAGGAAACAGGCCGCCGATGCCGGGCTCGAGATCCCCGCGGTAGCCGGCTACAACAACTTCGCCAGCCCGATCCTGGAGCAGCGCGAGAACGAGCTGCTGATGGTGCGAGAGCAGATCAAGCTCGCGCGCGACCTGGGCGCGCCCGTGCTGCGTCTGTTCGCGGCCTGGCGGGGAATCACCCTGCGGGACGGCCACGGCACCTACGACATCACCCGGCAGTACTGGCAGCATGGCTACCCGGACGTCACTGGCGCGGAGCGCTGGCGCTGGGTGACGGACTGCCTCCGGGAAACGGCCGACTTCGCGGGCGACATGGGGGTCACCCTGGCTCTTCAGAACCACGAGCCGGTGATCCGCGACCACCTCGACATGCTGCAGTTCATCCGAGAGGTGGACTCCCCGGCGCTCAAGGCCTGCCTCGATTGTCCCCTCCTGACACAGCAAGACGGCGAGTATGTAACCAATGCGGTGCGGGTGACCGGCGACCTTCAAGTCCACTCGCACTACGGAGGCGAGTTCGAGGAGCAGAATGGCGAGGTCGTCCAGCGGCAGATCCGCTTCGCCCGTCGCAGCTTGATCAACTACCCCGCGTTCATCAAAGCCCTGAAGGAAATCGGGTACCAGGGCTATCTCTGCTACGAGTTCTGCCACCCCTGCCTCGGCGAAAACCACGAGCTGCTCGGCGTGGAGGAAGTGGCCGAGCAGGTCGCGCTCGCCCAGCGGTACATGAGGAATCTTGTCGGCTGAGGGAACCCGCACGAGTGAATTTCCTGCAGCGAATCAACGCCGTTCTTCACGGCGAGCGGCCGGACCGAGTCCCGTACGTGCCCTACGATATCCTGGTGCCGCGGGGCGATTTCGAGCGCGAGCTTCGCAACCGGGGGATGGGGCTTTGCCTCCGGCGCACCGGTATCTGGTCCGAGATGCCGGAGGTGGGAGCCGAGTACAAGACCGAGGGAGACATCAGCTACACCTTTCATCACACACCGAAGGGAACCGTCCGCAGCGCCCGGCGCACCCATGTCGGCCGCATCAGCGACGGCGAGAGCATCGAAGCCGAATGGATGATCAAGAACGTCGCCGACTTCGAGCCCGTGATCTTCATGATCGAGAACACCACATACCACGCCGATCACGAGGGGTTCCTGGCGCACGTGCGGGATGTGGGCAGCGACGGCATCGTTCGCTTCGAGGGGACGGGGCCCCCCTATGACTCGACAGACGCATACTTCTCCCTCGCAGACTGGGCCCAGATGCAGCACGAGCGCCCGGAGGACTTCGCCCGGCTGCTCCAGGCCGCGGAGAAACAGGTGGCGCGAGTGATGCCACTCGTCGCCGCCGCGCCGGCCGAACTCGTATCCCTTGGCTCCTTGAGCGGCATCTACGGGCCCAAGCAGTACCAGCAATACGCGCTCCCCTTCTATCAGAAGTATGTGCCAGAGCTGGTGGACGCCGGAAAGATCCCCACTCTACACGCCCACAACTCCAATCTTTCTGCCTTCGTGGACCACGTCAAGCGCACCGGGGTCCCCGTCATCGAGGCCTTCACTCCACCGCCCGTGGGAGACCTGTCCCTCGCAGACGCGCGCCAGGCCTGGGGACCGCAGACCGTGATCTGGGTCAACTTCCCCGAGACCATTTTCTGGCTCGGAAAGCAGGCGACATACGACTACACCGTTGACCTGCTCAAGCAGGACAAGGCGAGCGGCCGCCTCGTCATCGGCATGACCGAGATGGGCTCCTACGGCGTCACCGACGATGAGAGCGAGCGCCTCTTCAAGGACGGCATGCGCGCCATCATGGACGCCATAGATGATCACGGCGTGTACTGATGCAGCTCGGCAGTTGACGAGACGAGGAGTCTTGATGTAGTATTCACGCACAACTGAACTGCCCTTCGTGACTGGCGACTGGGTGGAGCACCACCGGGGAGCGAGGGGCCGAGCAACGGGCCGAACGCCTGGGCCACAATCCGTGCGCCCGGGCTTTCGCTTTTGCCCGGGGGGAGACCCGCGGCGCACCAGGTCACAGGAGGTGCGACGATGAGAGCAGTTTCCCGGCGCATGTACTTCGAGCGGCGCGAGGGGCGGTTTCCTGAGCAGCTCGAGCTCCTCGGCGTCAGCTACGACAAGGTTGAGGACCTGCGGTACGGTACCAACCCCCACCAGGCGGCCGCGTTCTACCGGCCGCGCCGGCGCCCGGTTGTGCTTCGAGGCTATCGCCTGCTGAAGTCAGGCAAGCGCGGCCACTCGCAGACGAACCTGGAGGACATGGACCGTGCCCTCCGGATCGTGAAGTACTGCGAGGGCCCGGCCTGCGCCGTGATGAAGCACCTCAACCCGAGCGGCGCCGCCGAGGGGGTGCAGGATGGGCCGCTGCGCGACGTGTATCGCCGGGCGCGAGACTGTGACGCGCAGGCGGCCTTCTGCTCGGTCGTTGGCTTCAACCGTGCCGTGGACGCGGAGACGGCCGAGGAGATAATGTCAACTGTCGTCGAGTGCGTGGTTGCCCCGGGCTTCGAGGAGAAAGCGCTCGCGATTCTGAGCAGCGGCGCGGAACGCAAGCGCAACCGCGAGCTGCGAGTCGTCGCCGTGGACGGCCTCCACTTGCTCCCTCGGTACCTCGGAGATGACACACATGGAGCTTTCGACCTGCGAACCCTCGACGATGGTGCGCTGGTCGTTGCAGAGCCCATGTTGACCCGCGTCCGCACCGGCGATGACTTGAGTCCGGCCGCGGCCGTGCACCGTACGAAAGGGCGAATCGAGATCGAGCGACCGCCGACCGAACGGGAACTCGCCGACCTTGTCTTCGCGTGGCATGTCGCGCTGAATGTGCGCTCGAACGCGATGGTCATCGTGAAGAATCGGGCGACACTCGCCGTGGGAACCGGCGAGCAGGATCGCATCGGCGCGCTCGAACAGGCCATCGACAAGCACCGCCGCAAGTACCGCGGCCCGGATTCGCTCCAAGGAGCCGTGCTCGCCAGCGACGGGTACATTCCGTTCCGCGACTGCGTGGAAGCCGCTGCCGGCGCTGGCATCACGACGATCGTGCAGCCGGGCGGCAGCCGGAACGATTGGGACATTATCGCAGCCTGCAACGACCTGGCAATCTCGATGGTCTTCACCGGCGAGCGCGCGTTCTCGCACCACTGAGCGCGCGGTGAAACCGCAGATCACAGTGCGCTCGGCGTCACCTCCGAGGTGCAGTGTCCGCAACGGGTTGCCTTGACCGGAATCGTGGACAGGCAGAAGGGGCAGTCTCTGGTCGTCGGCTCGGGCGGCGGCGCTTCCTCTTCCCGCTTCAGCCTGTTGATGTGGCGGACGACCAGGAAGACCGCGAAGGCCACTATCACGAAGCTGATGATCGCCATGACGAAGACGCCGTAGTTGATGGTCACGGCACCCGCCTCCTGCGCCTCGGCGAGCGCCGCGTACGGCCCGGGCGTTGCGCCCATCTTCAGCACCACGAAGAGGTTGGCGAAGTCAACGCTGCCCAGCAGCAGACCGATGGGCGGCATCATCACATCGGCGACGAGGGATTTGATGATCGTGCCGAAGGCCGCCCCGATGATGATGCCCACGGCCATGTCCACCACATTGCCCTTCATTGCGAACTCCCGGAACTCCTTCAACATGCTGACCCTCCCTTTACTCCCCAGCATCGCGATCCGAGATGACGCCACCATCCGCTGCTGACCCTGCTCTCATATGTGTCTTTGGTCCATTGTGATGCACCCATTGTGTTCCGCTCCCTGAGCTGTGGGAGATCAGAGCCGCTCGCCCGGATACCAGAAGGTCACGGTGTCCAGCGCTCCCCTCTCTCCGCCCGTACACGCGTACAGCGCCGTGGCTGCGCTGTTGGACTCCTCCGTGAAGACGAACATCTTCGCGAATCCTCGGTCTTTGCAGATGCGCTTGAGTCGCTCGACCAGTGCGCGCCCGATGCCGCGCCGCCGATGGCTCTCAACAACCTCAATCTCGTACAGGAGCATCATGGGGCCTCGCCCGTCTACACGCTGAAGCTCGTAGCCGAGGGCGTAGCCGACGGGGCGCTCATCAACGAGTGCGGCGATCAAGTGGTTGCGCTCATCGGCGAGCAGCGCGGCCATGTACTCGGCGCCGACCTGCGACGACCTGAAGAGGGCGGCGATTTCGCAGGCGGCTCGCTCTTCACCTTTGCTTAGTCTCCGTATCTCCATTACTTGTCTCCCAGCCGACTCAGTGCCTCTCCTGTCGCGCCCGATGAAGAGGTTCTCCCCAGCCGGGCACGAACCTGTGCGCCCGACTCAGGATCACCGCAGGCCTGCAGACAACCCAGTGTGGTACAATGGGCAGCGATTCTGCCGGACACTGAGGATGCGCGATGACGCTGGCGCAAAGCCAATCTTTGCATCTCGTCGCACTGGCGCGTCGGGCCGCCTGGCCCCTGTCGGGGCTTCTGCTCGCCGCGACGGCAATGGCTTGCGAGCACCGGGCCACGCTCGGCTCCGTGGCTGAGACTGCGCGCCGAAAGGAGGCGGCTGTGTTCACTAACACCGAGTACCCGAGGATCGCAATGTTCTGGTCGCCGGTGCGAGGGGATCGTTCGCTGCGGGGACACGCCCGCCACGACTTGATTGTGACCTCAGAGGGGTGGTTGGGCCTGGAGCCCGATCGCGAGCCCCGGGGTCTGGCGGACGGATTCACGCCGGAGTCCGTGCAGGCTGCCAGGAAGCGGCTGGCGCAGCTCCGGGAGCTGAACCCGGACGTGATCGTGTTGTGCGAGGTGAACTTCTACGAGTACCACGACAGAGCGCTCCCCGAAGACCACCCCTGGTGGCTTCGCGTGGACGGCGAGAAAGAGCAGTTCTGGCCCGGCACCCATCGCATGGACTGGTACAACCCGCAGTACCGCGAGCACGTCGTCAAGCAGACTGCGGCCCTCGAACAAGCTGGCGTGGACGGCGTCTACTACGACAACCTCCGCAACGAGCCGGAGCCCTGGATCGCCCTCCTCAAAGAGGTCAGGAACCGCTGCGGAGACGACTTCCTCATCCTCTCCAACTACGGCTACGCCATTGACGAGTACGACTTCGCCGCGCCCTACCTCAACGGCGTCATGTATGAATCCGGCTTCAGTCACCACCGCACCGAGTGGGATGACACCATCGCCGCCATGCGGCATACCGCCTCCCTCCTGAAGCCCCCCACCATAAGCTGCATCGAACGTTTCGAGGACATTGAGGGAAGGAGCGACGGCCCCTTGCCGAAGCGGAGGCGGCCGGAGACACGCGACCCGCAGACGCGTCGCTGGAGCATGTGTTACGCCCTGATCGTGGCAGACTACTACTACCTGTTCTCGGACAACACGTTCCACGGCCACGACTGGTACCCGGAGTACGACGTGAAGATCGGGCTGCCGAAGGGCGATGGGGAGCGTCTGGGTTCTCACGTCTGGCGGCGTGAGTACGAGAAGGCCCTCGTGGTGATGAACCTTCCCGGCGCGAAGGAGCCATACGAGATCGAGGTCGAGCGTCCGGCCCGAGATTCCTTCACAGGCGATACCGGAACACGGTTCACCGTTCCGCCGGGGGATGGTTGCATACTGCTGTGGGAGGAGTGAGACGCGGGCTTGACACGGTGTGCCGCGTGTGCGGTAATGGGTGGAGTTGAACACCGCCAAAGACTGCGAAGGGGAAGAGTAGGCGCACCGCTGGGGCGCAGAGAGCCGGGAAAAGCTGAGATCCCGGTCCCCGCGTCCGCCGAACGACACCCCGGAGTCGCCGGTCGAAATCCGCCGCTGAGCGGAGAGTAGGCCTCGCCGGAGCCCCACCGTTAGCGGGGGACGGCATCGGGTGCAAACCCCGTGCCGGAATGAGCGGGAGCGCGCAGGCAGCGCGCCCCAATCAGGGTGGCACCGCGAGAGGTGGATCGGCCCCTCGTCCCTGTTCAGGGACGAGGGGCTTTGCCTTTGCGGCAGATCGAATCCACGAAAGGAGGTGTGACGATGCCGCGGACTTTGAGCAGTCAAGTCGCAGAGCGGGTCGGCGAGACGGTCACCGTCAAGGGCTGGCTCCACAACCTGCGTTCGCTCGGCGGCGTGCTGTTCGCCGTCGTGCGCGACCGAGCGGGCCTCGTGCAGGCCGTCACGGAGGGTGGAGCCGACGCCGATCTGCTGCGCGGCCTGGGCTCGGAGTCCGTGGTTGCGGTCTCCGGCCCGGTCGCGCGAGAGCCGCGCGCACCGACGGGCGTCGAAATCAAGATCGAGGAGATCGAGGTGATCGCCGCTGTCCGCGACGCCCTGCCCCTCCAGATCAACAAGGCGGAACTCAAATCCGGTCTCGAGACGCAGTTGGACCACAGAGCCCTCAGCCTCCGCGCGCCTCGCATGCGCGCCATCTTCCGCGTGCAGCACGAAGTCGCGACGTCCTTCGCCGAGTTCCTCACCGCACAGGGATTCACGCGCATCCATACACCCAAGCTCGTGTCCGCGGGGGCCGAGGGCGGCAGCGACCTCTTCCAGCTCGACTACTTCGGGAGGCCGGT
>CP070816.1:261512-268457 GCA_020344235.1 Armatimonadota bacterium | reverse complement strand
GGTTCTGGCATGCAGGAGGGGGCACCGGTCCACTCCGTGGAGTGGGACGGGCACCCAGTCCCGGAGGCAGACCGGGATGACATCTTCGACCCGGCGCCACAGGCCCGGTTGTGGAAGGATCTGGGACATCGCTCGGTAGGGATCGGCCTGGCCTTCTGCAAGGTTGCGGTGCAGAGAATGGGCGGCCGGATCTGGGTGGACGCGTCGGAGGGGAGGAACTCGCTCAGGCTATCGCTCCCCGTGGCCTCGGCCGGGGAGTGAGAGGGCCGGCGGGTGGTGCGGAGCGGGGGCCGAGCGGCCGAGAGGGGTTGTTTGGCGGCCGGTGAGACAAAGGGAGCAGGCGCGTTCTCGCTGACGGCGAATCCCGCAGATAAGGCGGCTGCTTTCGGTATCGTGCAACGATGCCTGGATCTCCACAAGGGGAGGTCCTGCTGTGAGTCTGCGTAAGATTGGCGACTACACGATCACCCGGAAGCTTGGGCAAGGGGGTATGGGGACGGTCTACCAGGCGCTCTCACCCGAGGGCGCGACGGTGGCCGTAAAGACGGTGCTGTGGCCCGAGACCGTAGATCCCCGCGCGCGGTGGGAAACCATAGAGCGCTTCCAGCGGGAGGCGCGGGCCGCTCGCTCCCTCAATCATCCCAACGTCTGCCAGGTGCTGGACTTCGGGGCGGATGAGGACAGCCTCTACATCGTGATGGAGTTTCTCGATGGGGAAACGTTGAGTGACCTCATCGCTCTTGCAGGCGGGATCAAGGTGGCGCGTGCAGTGGAGATTGTGTGCGATGTGGGGGAGGCGCTAGGGCATGCTCACGATCAGGGCATCGTCCACCGGGATGTGAAGCCGGGCAACATCATGATCCTGCGGAGTGGGCAGGTGAAGCTGACGGACTTCGGGCTGGCCTCCGTGGTGCACGAGACGAGCTTGACCACAACCGACAGGACGATGGGAACCGTCTTCTATATGTCGCCGGAGCAAGTCCGGGGAGAGAGGGTAGACGCGCGGTCTGACATCTTCTCGCTCGGGGCGACTTTCTATGAGATGCTGACCGGGACTCGGCCCTTCCGGGGGGCGGAGCGGGCGGCGGTGATGCATCAGATCCTGAGGCAGGATCCGCCACCGGTTGCAGGCCTGCCGGCTCCGATTTCTCAGACACTAGAGAGGTGTCTGCGCAAGGACCCCCAGGAGCGTTTCCAGAGCACGCGGGAGGTGATTACGTCTCTGAGCGCCGCAGGGATAGAGACGGCAACCGGATCGACCGCGGTGATGTCCGAGGAGCAACCAGAAAGCGCGGCCGCGAGGCCTCGTCGGCGGCCTTGGCTTCCGCGTGCGCTGACGCGCTGGCCTGTGCTGGCGGTGGCCGCGGCGGTGCTGGCCCTCGGCGCTGCGCTGTTACTGCTTCGACCCGGGCCCAGCCCCACCGGAGAGCCCACAGTGGTGCCCAGGTTCCCGCCCACTCTGAGGCCACTTCAGGGCGGCCTGGTGGCGACCTATCACTATGGGGGTATGGGCCGCATAGGAGGCATCGCGGTCAAACCAGACGGCACTGTGCTCGTCACGGCGGGGGAGGCTGACGAAGTCCCTCCCGGAGTGTACGTGGCTGAGCCAGGCGATGATTGGGATCCAACCGACGCCTACACCCAGCCAGGCGCGCCCTTCGTCTCCCCCGGTGGCATCGCCGTGCATCCCGATGGGAGGGTTGTGGTGGCCGACAGCGGGGCCTCGACCGTCTGGGTGATCCCTGCGCGCGGGGCTCCCGCCGAGGTGCTCACGAACGAAATCCCGAGCCCGTGTGACGTCCTCATCGCGGCGCCGGAGTTCGACGGCCCCGACGTGGATCCGGGTGACTTCTTGGTCTGCGCCGGCACCCCTGCAGGCCCTGACGCCTTTGGGCTGTACGCAGTCGACGCGGTGACACGCGCCGTTCGCCACCTGACCGGCCTCGACGAGCTGCAGAACGGACTTCTGTCGGCTGACTTCGGGCCCGATGGCACGCTGTACGCGGCCGAGGACGACAAGAACACGCGGGATGGCTTCACCATCGTGACCATATCTCCCGACGGTGGGGCCACGGCTTTCATGGCCAACGGTATGCCAACCTACCCTGGACCGCCGGTGGCGGGACCCATCGCCCTGCACCCGACGACAGGTGACCTCCTCGGCGCTTACCGTTTCGCTATCTACCGGCTTCCTGCTGGTTGGCAGCCAGGCGACAGGCCCGAACTCTACGCGGAGCAGGGCCTGGACATCACTGCTCTCGAGTTCAGCCGCGACGACTCCTCTCTATTCGTGAGCGACGCCGGAGACCATGTGTTGGTGAAGATCGCGCCCTGTCCCATTGAGGGCAAACTGTTGATTGCAGGGGGACTTGACCCCGCGACCACGACGGGACCTCCCGTGTTCAGTCATTTCCTCGAGGGCAGATCGGATATCGCGGTCCCACTGCAGTGGCGCAGTGGGAGCACCGACCTCTCACCACTCGCGGACGAAGTGCTCCATGGCGAGTGGCACCCTTATCCTGCAGACAAGCCGTGGCTACAGCGCCTGGAGGTCTGGAAGGGCGATCTGCGCGACCAGAGCGAGGTCAACCTGACCGAGTTGGCCGGCCTTCGAGGGGTCAACTGCTATGCTCGCTGGTCACCTGACGGCCGCTGGATAGCCTTCCTGCATTGTGATCCTATCACGGAAGAGAAACCGTGCGAGACCGGCCTCGACATATGGGTGATGAGGGCGGACGGCACCGAAGCGCACCGGGTCGCAGATGCTGGACTTGAAGTGGGTGAGCAGCCGCCGTCGGAACGCTTCCCCCAGTACTGGTGGTCGGTCAATGGCGACCGTGTCATCTACAGATACGGTGTCCAGGGGCTGGTCATGAGCCGTGACCTCGATGGGACGGATCGACAGGAGTTGCGCGTCCTCTCGGGCAACATCTCGCCAGATGGGTCGAAGATCGTGGACACCTGGATCGAGCCGGGCACATCAGAGGGGGAGCCCGGCGTATGGCGCCAGCTTCGCCTTGCCAACTCCGATGGCAGCGGCTGGCAGACTCTGATCCAGCACTTCGTGAAGGACTGTGACGTCGTTGAGCACCTGAGACTCCTCGGAGAAGACGACCCGGAGGACCAGCGGTGGCTGGTCGATGTCCGGGCGTGGGTCGGCCCAAAAGAGGTGAGGTGGTCGCCCAGGGGCGACCGCGTGGCCTTTCTGGCCGCGCTGCCATTCTTCGATCCACAGGGCGTGCACTATAAGTTGCAAGCCAAGGTGTGGATCTACGAGCTTGCCACAGGGATACTCACCAGGCTCACACACGAGGGGGAGTATCCGACGGTTCTACATTGGCGCGGCCCCAACACGTATCCCGAGAATCCTCAAGTCACGGTCGGCAACACCACCGTCATGTTCTCGGAGGTCGCCGGAGAGGGCCTAACTACTGTGATCCGCGACGACGACCGGCCCGCAGAGCCTGGCGGCTATCGGTTCTGCGAGTACTACTACGACATCAGGACAACGGCGCAGTACGAGGGCCCGGTCAGGATAGCCATGAAGTACGCCGACGAAGACGTGGCGCGCGGCAATGAGGAGACTCTGGCAATCCTCCGCTACGATGAGGCCAGGGACGAGTGGGAAGACATAACCACCTCACGGGACGCCAAGAGGAACATCGTATACGCGGTGGTTGATTCCCTCTAAGGCGTAGCCTCTCAGGATAGCCCCCGAGTCGCTCTACATACACAGAGTGAGTCAGACTGTCGGCCCGTGGCCTGGATCGGAAAGGTAACGGGAGGCACGGTGCTCGCGCTGTGCCGGTGTTGGCGTTCAGCTCATACGCGCGCCTTGTCCCCCGCGGCAATCCCGACAACTCGCGAAAGATGTCTGCAGCTGTCACCGCACACACCGCGCCTCCCACCATGACCGCGTCAACGGACGTCGAGGCGGAGGAAAGCGATCCGCTCGGCACACCGGTGAACCTAGGTCCGCCCCCGTTCCGCTCAACTATCAGACGTCTGCTTTAACTACAATCAAGCGCACGTCTTTGATAATACCTATCTATTACAATTCAGAACAGAGAATGACCGCACTTGTCCAAACTGACCAAAGAACGTCCATTCGGCCAATGGACGGACATGGACATTCTTTGGTCAATTCGCGGTCACGACCTCGGCCCGCTCAGATGCCTTCTCCGGCAAACGGTCATTGCGGTCAATTGGCTGATTGGCCGCGAATTGTCCATTGTCCCACTCCTATGGGAGTGCAACGCGGGCCCTTTGCGCCTGGCGTTTGGTTGAGACTGAATAGGGCGTGGAAGCGCGCAGTGTGATGGCGCGGCCGGTCCTCCGCACACTCCCAACCACCCCCACCGAAATTGACGCTCCCGCGCTGCCGGTGATATAATCGGCCTCGGAGGCGGAAGCTCCGCTTGCAGCGGCTGCCCCAATCACTACCATGAGCGAGTTCTCCGAAGTCCTGCGCTACCGTGAGGTTCTCTGGAACCTCGTGCGCCGCAACCTAAAGGTGCGCTACAAGAACTCCGTCCTCGGCTTCGCCTGGTCGCTGCTCAACCCGCTGCTCCAGATCGGCGTGTGGTGGTTCCTGTTCAAGGTAATCCTTCCCGGGCGCGGCGAGGCCAACTTCATGGCGATACTCGTCACCGGGTTTCTGCCCTGGCTGTTCTTCTCCCAAACCGTCCTCGACAGCACGGCGTGCGTCACGCAGGAGATGGCGCTGATCAAGAAGGCCTACTTCCCGCGCACCATCCTCCCGCTCTCGGTGCTCCTCTCGAACTTGATTCACCTGGGTTTTGCCTTCATCGTGATGATAGGCCTCTTCATCTTCTGGCGAGTGGATGTCAACATACACTATCTGCTGGTCATCCCCTCCACGCTGCTGCTAGTGATCTTCGCCTACGGTCTGTCGACAATGCTGGCAGCGTGGAGCGCGTTCTACGCGGACGTCAAGTTCATAGTCAGCAACCTTCTCGGCCTCTGGTTCTTCCTGGTGCCGATTCTGTATCCGCTCTACACGGCGCTGGGAGCGGACCGGCCGGCCGGCAACTGGCTCGAAACACTGATCCACCACAGCCTATCCACCATCAAGCACCTCTACCTGCTGGATCCGGTTACCATCGTCATCGTGGGATACCGCAGCGCGCTGCTGCACGGCGGCCAGCCGATCGTGGTGACCATCACCGATAACATGACGAAGCTGGAGCAGCAAGACGCGCTCATCAAGCAGGCCGTTTTGCGCGCCGAGTACCCGATGCTGCCCTACGTCATCGGGGCCGTGATCATCTCTCTGGCGGCGGCGATCATAGGGCACTGGATCTACCAACGCAAGGCCGGCCAATTCGCGGAGCAAGGTTGAGTGCCACTGTGAGCGTGATCGAAGTCCGCGATGTCTGGAAGAAGTACCGCCGCCCGCACCAAGAAGTCAATAGCCTGAAGGAGGGGCTGGTTGCGTTTCTGCGCGGACAAAGCGGATACGAGGAATTCTGGGCGCTGAAGGGCGTCTCGTTCTCGGTGGAGCCGGGAGAGGCCATCGGGGTGGTGGGTCCCAACGGTTCCGGCAAGAGCACGCTGCTGGGACTGATGGCGCGGGTGCTCAAGCAGACCAGTGGTGCGATCAAGGTGGAGGGAAGAGTCTGTCCTCTTCTCGAGCTGGGGACCGGCTTCCACGTCGAACTCACCGGCAGGGAGAACGTATACCTGAACGCCAGCCTGCTCGGCCTGGGCAATCGAGAGACCAGCCGGCGATATCCGGACATAGTGGATTTCGCCGAGCTGGGTGATGTGATGGGCGCGCCGGTGAAGACCTACTCGACGGGGATGGTGATTCGTCTGGGGTTCTCGATAGCGGTCCACCTGGACCCGGATGTCTTGCTGATAGACGAAGTGCTCAGCGTGGGGGACGAGCACTTCCAGCGCAAATCCTTCCAGCGCCTGCTGGACTTCAAGCGAGCGGGGAAGACGATCTTCGTCGTCTCGCACAACCTGGATGCGGTGAAGCAGTTCTGCGAGCGCTCGATCTGGCTGGACCGGGGCTGGGTGATCAAGGACACGGACAGCGAGGAAGTCGTCGCCAAGTACCGAGCAGCGGTCGAGACCTGGGAGCGGTCTTTGGAGGAGGCGAGGGCTCGCGATGCGCGCCCTAGCTGAGGCAATCAGGGCCGCGGGCAACGTCTTCCTTACCCCCGTAAGACTGACCGAGGTGCCCGGCGCGGAGGCGTGGAGACGAGCGCTGCTGGTGGGGTCGGCGAATCCGGCGGCAATGGCGCGGGCAGGCGCGGCCTTGCGCGAGGTGATCCCCGACGTCGCGGTGGAGGCGCCGGGCGGGGCCAACTGCCCCGTCTGCCGGATGCGGCCGGTGCGGCGCCGGGGGTACGATGTTGCGTGCCTGATGCTGACCGGCGAGGGCCGGCGCGGGGAGAAGCTGGTCGGGTTGCTGTCAGGGGCGGGAGTCGTGTTGGCGCACGGCAGAGGTGGGGAGTGGTACCAGTTGCACCTGCCGCCATTCCGCCCCGCGAGCCTGCGCTGGTGGGCGCGCGCGGTACTGGCAACGATGGTGTGCGACGCCTGCAAGAAGGCCGGTATGCTGATCGCAGCGGTTGATGCGCTGCGAGGCCTGGTTCCGAAATGTGCCGGCATCCGCGACCCCGGCCCGCCGAAGGGTCGCGAGGTGACATTCATCGTGCCCAGCTACAACCAGCGGCAGCTGATGGACTTCTGCCTGCCGCCGCTGCTGGCTGAGGCGGGGGATCGGCACCAGGTGCTGGTGGTGGACGACGCGGGCACAGACGGGACGGCGGACTATGTGAGGAAGCGGTATCCCCGGGTTGCCGTGCTCCAGCTGCGCCAAAACCGCGGCTTCGCGGGCGCGGTGAGGGCCGGCATCGCGGCCAGCGGAACGCCGCTGTTTGCCCTGATCAACACCGATGTGCAGGTGCGGCC
>CP070816.1:257217-261412 GCA_020344235.1 Armatimonadota bacterium | reverse complement strand
TGCCGCCACCGAGACCGAGCTCAAGGAGAAGAAGCACCGCTTCGAGGACGCCCTCTCCGCCGCCCGCGCCGGAGTCGAGGAAGGGGCTGTCCCCGGCGGCGGCGTCACCTACCTGAACGTCTCCGGCGTGCTCGACAAGGTCCGCAAGGACGCCCGCGGCGACGAGAAGATCGGCGTGGACATCGTCCGTCGCGCGCTCGAGGAGCCCGTTCGCACCATCGCTGACAACGCCGGCCACGAAGGCTCCGTGGTTGTCGAAAGAGTCAGGGGAGAAGCCCCCGGCATCGGCTTCAACGCCCTCACCGAGCAGATCGAGGACATGGTCAAGGCCAGAATCGTCGATCCCGCCAAGGTCGTCCGATCCGCGCTCGAGAATGCCGCCTCCATCGCCGGCATGCTCCTCACCACCGAGGCCCTCGTCGCGGAGAAGCCCGAGCCCGAGAAGGCTCCGCCCGCCCCGGGCGGACCCCCTGAGTACTAATCTCCCATCGCTCAGCGACAGGAGACGATGCAGCGGGGGCGGCTACCGCCGCCCCCGCTTCGCGTGTCATCTTGCCGTGACCAGTACCGTCGCCTCCCTATGATCAGCACTTCGCGTAGCTCGTCCTCTTTCTCCGCTCGTCCAACTGCAAGTTGGCCAGGCTTGGTCCGCACAGCCAGACAATCCGGACCAGGTAGGTGCTGCTCCGCCGTGCCAGGTAGCCCCCCAGCGAACTAGGCCTCAACCGCTCCACACCGGCTCCCGAGCAGAGCATGTCGCAACACGTAGCTCGTCTATACGCAATTCACAGTAACCTCGCGCCACACAGCCCTCAGGAGGACAGCCGTTGTTGGGACGCTTCGCGGTGGAATCGCGAATTCGTGATGAATGTTCTTGTCGAGCTGACAGCTGGATCGGCTTGAATCCCAAAACCAGGCTTAGTGTCCATCACGAATGTGTCGAAGGCAGCTTTGTCCCGCGCTACAATTCGAGCAATGAGAAGACCACGATTCTCAACGACAGCAACGTAAGAGACACCTCTGATTCGCGTTGTCTCCCAAGCTATAGCTCTGAGCGGACGCGAGGCGCTTGGCCTCGCCTCGACAAACGAAAATGCAACGACTTCTTTCTCGTCGCTCGCGCCTCTCTCCGTCGCCTGTTCTGCTCGGCAAAACTCGCTGATCAAATAGGCCGCCGTCGACAGTACTTGCGGCTGCCTCACTATGTCGATCAGCACGTTCGAGACTTCGCTAGGAGGCCCATCCAGGCGAGTGATCACATCCGTCGCCGAGTACACGGCTGCCGCTTCTCTAACGACAGGCGACCTGGGACGTTCTGGCTGTGGAAACAAATACTCGACGATGTTCCCAGACTTCTTCGCGGGCACCTCCAGTAGAAGAAACAGGTGCAACACTTCGTCGGCCATATCGTTGCCTTTCTGCTCCTGTACTACAACGTGCGTCCTCGCGCCTGTCTTTCGGGCGGTCTTTGGCCTGCTTTCCCCAGTCTAGTGCTACTGAAAGATTCGCGACCCAGACTTAGGGCGCGCCTATAACATAACTCTGCGACATCAGAGTTCCGCGGCACTCAAGACTTGTCCTGGGAAATGGATTCCGTGTTTCGGCAATTCCGTCGCGAAACCACCGGCTCCGTCCCAGGCCGAAAGCCTTCTCCCGCTCCTATCCCGCGCGCTGCTCCTCGATATACTTGACAAACCGCTCTCCCGCCCCCCTCGCCGCCGCCAGCATGTACTCCCGGCTCCGCCGCGTCACCACCATCTGATCGAAGATCGGCATCCCGAGGTGCGCGAAGTATCTCTCCATCGCCACCAGACACGTCGGCCCTCCACCTCCCCCGCCCCCGGCCGCCGCGATCCCCAACACCCATCGCCCCTCCACCCTCGGCTCCGCCGGACCCGCGCGCTCGCACCGCCGCATCCGGTCGAAGCAGTTCTTCACCACCTCCGCCACATCACCGAAATACACCGGCGTGCTCAGCACGATCCCGTCCGCCCCCGCGATCTTCCCCCGCACCATCTCCAGATCGTCCTCGATGATACACAGGCTCTCCCGCCTGCACCTCCCCCAACCATCCTCGTCCTCCGGATCGCATGCGGCCAGCTTCAGCTTGCGCAAATGCACCAGCTCCGTCTCCGCTCCCGCCGCCTCCGCCCCGGCCATCGCCTCCTTGGCCATACTCGCCGTCAACCCATCCTCATTCGGCGAAGCCTGCATCACTAGAATCCTCACCGTGTCTCCTCCTCGTTCTTGATTCCTCGCCAGGCCCCCGCGGCGAACCCGGCCGGCCGTCATCCCGCCACAAGCCTGCGCCCCAACTCCTCTGCCTCCGTCAGCCTCTCTTCCCTCTCCGGCACCGGTGGCGAACCGTCCGCGTTCGCCTCGAAGAATTCCCCCCAATACCTGAATCCCGTCGAATTGAGGAACGCCTTCACCGTGTGCTTCGCCCACTCGAAAACCCGCGTGTCCTTGCCCCCGCAGCTCGCCGCGAAAACCCCTCTCCGCTCCCCGGAGACCTGCGACACAGGCTGCTTCAAGCGGTACTTCCCGATCCAGCAGCACTGCGCACGGTCAATCATCGCCTTCATCTCGCCCGAAACCGCGGAGAAATGAATCGGCGACGCCAGCACCAGGTGCCGCGCCTCCCGCAGCTTCCGGTAGACCTCCTGCATATCGTCCTGCACAACACATTCCCCCGTCCCGTCACACCCACCACAGTGACGGCACGACGAGTACTTCAAGTCCCGCAGCCGTACCACCTTCGTCTCCGCACCGGCCAAAGCCGCTCCCGCCACCACCCTCTCCAAGAGCAGATGCGTATTGCTGCTAACGCGCGGGCTGCCCGACACTCCGAGCACCAGTGGCCGCCCCGAAAGATTGCCAACCATTCACAATACGCCTCGGCGTGCTACCTTCGACCCGGCAATGCCAATCCCTCGCGCCCCTCTGCACTACTGGAGCACCAAGGACGGACCGGCCGCACACTGCCAATGACCTCCCCAACCTCTTCTCACTGCTGCTTCAGATGCTCCTTCAGCGCCTCCCACTCCTCCCACGCGATCAGCTCACACGCCCTAGTCAACTTCCCCCCCGCCTCCGCGCGCCGCGGGGAGTCGAGCGACTCGAACTCGGACTCGAACCCCATCTGCCAGTCCGACATCTTCCTCGCCTCTTCCTCGCTCAGATGGCCCTCCTCCTCCATCTGCGCGATCCACGTCTCGATCCCGCCCTCCCACCATCCCTCCTTCGCTCCCACCGGGAACAGCGGAGTGTCGTACAGCTCCCCCAGCACACCCAGCCGTTCCACCCGCCCGCCCCACTCGTTCGTCGTATCGTCCACCTCATATGTCGGGTAGTGGTTCATCACACGCTCTCTCGGCCAGCCCAGCATCTCCTCATCCACGCTCCCTCCCACCACCTTGCAGAAGAAGATCCCGTGCGTGTAGTAGTCCCTCCAGAACTCCACCTTGCACTCCAGATTCACCGGACACTCCTCGATGCCCGGAGGCGCAACCAGCTTCGACGGCAGCGGCGTCAATCGCGCCACCTCCAGCTCATTGATCCCCCGCGGCAGCCGCATGTTGAGAATCCACGTCTCGCGAATCTGTTCCTTGGTCGGAAACGCAATCACGCACTCTCTATTGGCGGCGAGGTTCCGATAGGAATCCATCGAGTGATTCCTGCTTACATGAAGGCAGATCGTGTACGGGTTCCAGGTCAAGGGGCCGACCGTCCCGGCCATCGCGTTTACCTCCGCCGAAACCGGATCCAGCGTCACGCACAGATCGGCCGGACGCGGCGGAATGAAATGAAAGTGTATGTGCGAGCGCTCCTCTATCCCATCTCGTCTCGGCCAGGCAACGATCTCCTCCCCCGAATACCAAACCTTCTTGGCCATCCTTCTCTCCTGCTCACCGCTATTGCCTTCGAGTCCCCACCTTCGACCATCACACCTCGATCCCTCGCGCACGGGGCGCAGCCCTTCGGCTGCGCCCCGTGTTCTTCTCTCCAAACGGAACCTACCCGCGACCTCTGGGCCGCTCAGTCCCTGAATTCCTCTTCCATTGCGACATCCGGCTCAACGACCTCGGGCAAGACATACAGTTTGTCGCGCACGCCCTCCCGCAGCCGCCAACGCTGGCCTGGTCCGCCCACCCCGCGGCCCATGCCGCGCCCCCCGTGACCCATTCCGAATCTC
>CP070816.1:253634-257117 GCA_020344235.1 Armatimonadota bacterium | reverse complement strand
GTCCGCGCGGCCGCTGCTGACGGGCGTCTCGCCATCGCTAACGTCATCCTTGAGGAGCCGCGCGACGAAGGATCTTGCCCCGACCCCAACTCGTAGGGCAGGAGCGTGTCTCCTGCCCATGCCCAATCGTCCCGTTTTCGGTGTTTCGGGAGCCTGCTCCCGAAACCATGCACCCGGACCCTGCTCCCCACGCCAGCCGCCCATCCTCCTTTTGCCGAAGGCGGATAGGGTGAGACTGCCACGCCTCGCCGGAGTGGTAGCGCAGGTTCTCAACATGCGCAGGCGCCGCAAGGCGCCTCGTGCAGAGCGGGCGCACCTCGGTGTGGTGTTTCGGGACTTCGTCGCACACGCAGAGAGCCGGGGTTCAGGGGCGGTCAGCGATCACACGCCGTCTACATCGCGGTTCACAGCTGCATGATGATGGCTTTGGTTGGCGCCAGGTTCTCGCCATCAGCGCCTGCGAGCGATGTGGAGCGTGCAGCTTGCCGAGTGCTACGATACTTCCACGCGCCCAAGAACTTGAGCGACAGCGTGTCGGAACTTGCGCACCACGCCAGACTCCGTCATGCCCTCCGGAGGTGTTGTCGGGCCGAAGACTGCCCGTACAACAGAGTGCGCCTCGCCTGAGTCCGGGGCCTCCGCCCACGTACGTACCCGCTCCGCGCCGAACGCTAAAGCCAGCAGCGCCACGGTGAGATCGGGGCGACGTTCCACCCGCCAGTCTCCCGCCTGCAGCAGCATCGCCTTCAGACTGCTGCTGCCCTCCTCGTCGCGACCAAAGAGGCGAAGAGATTCCTCTCGATGGCCCCGCACTTCGCCCAATGCCAAGATGTAGAACAAGTGCTTGGGAAACGGTTCCGGGGGCCATTCCCAGGCTTCTCGTAGCAGAGAGAAGACTTCTTCTTCTCGCTCAGGGGCCAACCAAAGCATGCGAGCCGCAAATGCCGACGGGGCCACCAGCTCCCGGGAAGAGGCCGTTCTCTCAAGGTGGGAGAACAGGCCCCCAAGACCCTCTTTGATCCACACGGCCATGGCCTCCACAGTTGGCTTTCTGGCCAATGAGGCACCCGAAGAGTGGCCTATGGCGCTGGAGGCAAGCCCTCTCACCTTTGGTGTCTTCGTCTCCGGCGACTCCAGCGCCTGCACGGCCTGGCGGACCTTATCCAGGAGATCGTGTTCGGCTGGCGCTCGTCGAGCCAGCCACGCGTAACCTATCGCCCCCGCGGTCAGGGCGGCTCTGACCGGATCGGTCCGATAATCTCCAGGCGATTCCGCTTCTACAATTCGATCCCACTGTTCGTGCGCGAAGATCTCTTCCGCGAGCTGCAATACGGAATCCGGCCGAGTCTCGGCCTCGGCGGCGGCGGCGATCATGCGCACCATGCCTTCCCCGTCGGAGTCGAAATCGGCCGGCCGCCAAGTCACGCCTTCGAACAGGTCGTGCCGGCTTCGTTCAGGATCGAAGTCCCAGATCTCCTCGAACGGGATCGGAATGCTCAGCAAACCGTTGTACCGATGGAAGGAATACGGCGCCGTGAGAGCGAGATTCTTCGCGCATCCGATGCCGGAGGTCTCGAGCATGGGGGACAATCGGCAGATCAGACGCCCGATCTGGTCGAACGCCTTCATCCATTCACTCTGGCGAGGTGTCGTCCGCATCGCTGCCGGAAACGCTTCCGCCGGAATGATGACGTGAAGGCTTCGATGCCCGGAGAACTTCGACAATACCGGGATGCCGAAATGGCGCAGCAGCGCCACCACCGGCAGCACCGCCCGGAACGAAGCGGCAAGTTCGAAATCGAGCTCGAACCGCATGTCCCATCCAACCACTCTGTGCCGCTCACCGGGGCGCGTCACCGGTCGTGTTGCCAGGCCGAAGAACGGGAAGAACGAGTCCGGCACAGACGGCGCCGTTCGAACTGCGGCTGTTGCCTGCCCACGCATCTCTTCAGGACTGTCCATGCAGTGGAAACTAATCCGGCGAACCTTCGCGCCGCGCTTGCGAATATCGTCATCGGTGTGGTAGTAGAACCGCAGTGTGCGGCGTTGGGCGATTTCCCACAGGACGTAGGACACATCTTCGCGGAGATAGAAAGCCATCACGTCTTCACGAGAAGGCACGCGGCCTGCGAAACCGTCTTTGGTTCGGCTCAGCAGGACGTGGCGCTTCAGTTCACCCCACCCTCCAAAGCCGTACGTTCTTGCCAGGACGAACTGAACTTCCTGGAGGGACACTGGGGTGGACAGGATCTCCTCGTCGCTTAGGGAGTTGCATCGACGGAGCTGGCGAAGGGCAGAACAGACGGAGACGTCGCCGCGGCGATGGGCCTTCAGCAGAGCTTTCGCCTCGTTCTTGAGGTGCTCGAGGTTCGGGCTTACTGGAAGTGGGCGGGGCACGGTTACCTCCTTTCATTGTCACCTGGGGCCTGCGCGCATCAGGTAGAAAGAAGGTGCATCAATCCGCAGAAGCAGTCACAACAAGGCGGGCTGGGCCCTTCCCGCAGACCAGGAGGCGTCCTTGCGAAGCCAAGTCACTCTTAGCATATCGAACGGCCTGCCGTCAAGGCCAGCGCAGCCCTATGCTCGGCCAGCGTGGGGAGCGGCCTACCCTCGTTTCTCCTCCTGCGGTAGTTGATGCAACTAGCAGTAGTGACACCAACACGTCACTGGAAGACTCTCCGTCTTGCCCCGGAGTCAAACGTCTGGCAGTTTCGACGCCGGACCCGTTCTCTCGTCCGAGGCGCCCTCCATCGAATTCCTCAACCTCGTCCGTGTCTTCGCAATTCCGATGCCAGTTCGTCTTCCTCCGCCTACCACAAGAACCCAGCAATTCCCTACCTTTTTCGCCTCTGCTCTGCAGAAGCTGTGCGAGAACCCGACCTGGCCGGTAACTACCTCGTGCGCGGATGCCTGCTCCTATCCGGCGCCGGGGCAAGGGCGGGAATTGCGACGCCTGACGAGTTCGCTCGAAGGTTGCTGGCAACGGCGTCCGCTCCGCCCATGAACGAGCAGGAAGTCAGCCCCTTCAGATGAAAAGGTCTCATTCCAAGCGAGTCAAGAACGGGGAGCACCCCGGGGGCAGGTCGCCGTTGTGAGAGACGACAACATGAGTGCGGAGACAAGACAGCTTTATCTTGATCTCATGAAGAAGGCACTCACCTACACCCTATGGCCAGAGCCGCCTATTCCTCTCATGCAATCCGACTATGGAAGGCATGCGATTTCACGCGCGATGGTTTCCATTCTCTCAAAGGTCTTTGGGGTCATGGGAATAGAACTCTGTCGAGAACGCAACTTCACCGAGCGCCATAGGGCTAAGGGGCACATATGGCCGGCATATGCCCACACCATGATTGGCATCAGGCGTTTGGAGAACCTGCAGCAGTGTATCGAGGTTGTTCTCGATGAACACTTAGAGGGTGATCTCATCGAGGCTGGGGTCTGGAGAGGCGGAGCATGTATCTTCTTGAGAGCTGTTCTTGC
>CP070816.1:247456-253534 GCA_020344235.1 Armatimonadota bacterium | reverse complement strand
CCTCCACCGTCCGCCTCGATTCCGTCAACTATCCCGACCCCGCGCCCCTCGATCTGCCCGTTCCCATCAAAGCCACCTTCGACACCCCCGGACACATCCTCTTCGCCTCCGTGGTCTACCGTCCGAAAGGCCACTCGCTCCTCTTCTGGGAGCCAATGTCCGCCACACATGACGGCTATGTCGCCAATCTACCCCCCCTCCTGTGCGGCGGCGAAATGGAGCTTCGCATCCGCGCCCGCGACCGCGCCGGCCGCGTCGCCTGGCTGGCCGACTGGACCCTCGACATCCCGCGCTCCGACGCGGACGCCGACGGCCTCTCCGACGCCGAAGAGCGCTTCCTCCTCACCGACCCCGACGCACCCGACACCGATGCCGACGGCCTGCGCGACGCCGCCGACCCCTCGCCCCTTCGCCTCGACCGCGTCTCCATCACCTACCGCGGCCCCATCTACCCTCCCAGCGACCTCACCTATCTCCCCGATTCCGGTGGCTCGCACGCTGACTCCCACGGACGCCACCTCCAGCCCGGCCAGAGCTGCCTCTATTGGCTCCCTCTCGGCCGCCTCCCGCCCGCCGCTCCCGCCGTCGTCGCACTCGACGCGGTCGGCCCCGCCGCTCTCGACCTCGGCGCCGACCCCTCCCTGCTCGTCCGACAATTCACCGGCGAGCTGCCCGGCATCTGGTACACCGACCCCCTCCCTCCCGAAACCCGGCGGACCGGCGCCTTCCTCCGCATCGCGTGCCCCGCTGAGGCCCAGAGTCCCCTAATCGTCCGCGGCCTCGCCGTGACCTCTCCCCCCGCATCCCCCTCCATCGTCCGGCTCTCCCACACCCCGGGCCAGCCCGGCCCCGAGCAGCCCATCACCATCTCTGCACTCATTTTCAGCCCAGACGGAATCTCTGGAGCCGACCTCACCTATCGCGTCAACGACGGCGGCACCATCACTTTCCCCATGAGCCAAGTGCACGCATCACAATACTACCAGGCCCGCATACCCGCGCTCGACAACCGCGACTGCCTCGAGTGGTGGATCACCGCGCGCGACTCACATGGAAACCAGACTGTCACCAGTTCCTCCTTCCTCCCCATCGGCGGCCACGCACGAGAAGTCATCTCGCTCCTCTCCCGCCGCGACTTCTACGGCGACTGGACCTCCGCCCCTGACTGGAACGGCGCCGCCCGTCTCGCCCCCGCCCCGGGTCTCCGCGACTCGGCCCCGGTCAATCTGACCGGCGGCACTTACACCGTCTGGATGCTCGCCGGCGGCCGCGGCCAATCCATCGCACTCCACGTACGCAACACCAAAGTCGGCTCCCTGGACCCCCGCCACCCCGACGGCTGGCAGCGAATCGGACGCATCCGGCTCGACGCCGGCCGCCACCTTGTCGCTCTCGTCTCCGAGCACCGCCCGGAGGCCCCGCCCGCCGCCGCCCCCCGCTACGCCTCCGTCATCTTCAGCGCCGACTCCAGCTTTGCACCTCCGGCCGACTTCCTCCTCGACATCTACAACTCCATCGTCCTCCTCGCCCCCCGCCCCGAGGAGATCCTCCGCGGCCGGGTCGAACTCAAGGCCACCGGCGCCGGCAACCTATCGAGCGCCGACTTCTCAGTAGACGGAGAGTTCTTCCGCCGCGCCTCCGGCCCCCCCTTCCATCTCCTCCTCAACACCGCGCGTTTCCCGAACGGCCCTCACACCCTCCGAGTCGAAGCCGTGGACCGCGCCGGGCCCACGGGCCTCGCGGTCGAAATCCCCATCATCATCGCCAACTGAATCCCCGGCCCCACTCCAACCCGCCCTTGGCTCACCACGTTCGCCCCGGCTTGAACGGCACTCCCGTGACGAGCGTCACTGCCCCCCATAGCACCTCGTTCAACAGGTCGCCCGCAATGAAGCCGATCGCCAACGGCACCGTTCGCCGGAATAGCCGCAGGCCCCCATAGCGCACAACCAGCGTCTTCGCCAGCCATCCGACTATGAATGGCGTGGAGTACATATACATCACCCACGTGTTAGACGCGAGATAGCCGATGGGGTGGAAGGGCCACCACCAGAACCGCAGCCTCATCGCTCCCAATAAGAACGTCACCAGCGCCCCGATGCCCATGGCTACGGTGCCTGGTGCGTCTGTGCTCGACGGGTTCATGAAGCGCTGATGCAGGTCGGTGCTGTAGACGTTCAGCTCGTGCGTGTCAGCCGTCCCCGCTCCGATGTTGTACAACCCGTAGCGGTAGACCCCCGTCAGAGTGACATAGGCCCCTATCACCACGGTGAGCATGAATCCGACTGCCATCGCCAACATCAGACCCCGCTTCCTGATGCCGGCCACATCCGCCACCTTCATGGATTCGAGCGCGTTCCCCGGAACCACGTCGAGCGTGTCGCCCCCTGAATGGTAGGCCCAGTGAGCCGCGTGAATCATGATCAGGTCGCGCGGCTTGAATACTCCCGCGCCGAGAGGCACGACGATCGACTGGTGCAGGAACAGTGGGTATGGCAGAAACCCCAATCCCGTCTCCGCGCGCAGCCGCACCCATGTCATGTAGTACGTGAGAATGAGCGCGATCAGCACGACTCCCACCCCCACCCGGCATCCCTCCAGCCAGCACAGGTACACCATCCACCCGAAGCACACCGTCAGTGCGATCAGTGTCCATCGGTAGGGAATCGGCTCATCAGCGTCCGCGCGCCCCGACTCCCGGCTGAAGGCGATCCGGACGGCACGCTTCAGATGGGGCCGAGCTGACCAAATGGCCAACACCGCGATGGCCATCAGCGCACCAGTCCCTTGGAACAGGGGAGCCGGAAACTCGCTCACCCAGTGGAACGCGGGCCGCTGCGGCGTGGCCCCGGCCGCGATCGCAATGACATGAAGCCCGAGCCGCACGTACCAGAAGAACCAGCATGAGAAAGACAGGTCCTTGGGAATGAGATAGGCGATCGCGGTCAACCACGGCCAGAGCACCAGGTTGATCTCGTCCAGACCGGCCAGGGGCCCGACCCGCCGCCATTCCATCAACCGGACAGGCCCCAGCGGGACGGCTGGGATCGCAGGCACGTATCGCGACAGAGTCTCCAGCGCCGTCAACCCGAAGGAAACGGCCAGGCCAATCCAAAACAGCGGAACGCCCGCCAGCCGCCCGTGGCGCCGCCCGTTCCTGGGCTCTGAGTCAACAACCATCTCCAGGGGGATCTGCGCCAGCGGGAAGCTCAGCCGCTCATGGGTGATCCACTGACGCTGAAAGAGCAGCACCACGCACACGGAGCAAACGGCCAGAGCCACCAGGAACGAACACCACACCGCGAGGGGCGTCCACCAGACAGACCACGGCGTTGCCCCGAGGCCGTGGTAGAATCCCTCCACGGCATACCACTCCGACGGCGCCAACCAGCCGGGAATCATGTCGAGGAAGGTGTCCTGCCACTGCGCGTTGCTCGTCATACCCAGGTATCGCTGGATGGTGGCGTGAACCAGCATGCTGCCCATCACCTTGTAAGACGTGACAGGCGCGCCCACCAGCACAATGGCATAGACCGAGAGCAACTGCTTCCGAGTCAATCCCAAGCGCCGCAAGCCGAGCGCGGTCCCCGCTGCCGCCAGCACGAAGAGCAGGAAGAAAGGACCTGATGCCGGGATACCAGCCCCGAACCGCCCCGCCGCCCGATAGTATATCTCGAGCCAGAACCCCAAAACCCCCAACACCAGCAGCAGCACTACCGCCACCACCGCGACCCATACCGTCATGCTCCCGGGGTTCTGTTCCTGTTCCCTCTCCGCCTGACCACTGGACTGATCTGGCATCATGTCCCTGATCACACGCGCAGACCCTCAACTCTTCGCCCCCGCCACCCCAACCTGCCCTCGACCATGCCCGCGCCTCCAAGCGATGGACGACCTCCGGGTCTCCCCACAGGGCAAAGAATAGTCTCAACAGTGCTACCCTTCGCGGTGCGGATTCGTTGCTTCAGTCACAATGACACCAGTTGCAGGCGGCCTCTTTTTCGTCATTCTGAGCGCAGCAAAGAATCTTGCGCTCACACCTGGAAATCTTGAAACGGCTTCTAAGCTCAGCTTCGGCGGTAGTCGATCTTCAAAGCGGGCGACCTGTCTGCCCTTCTTGAGAAAGGCGGAGCGCCCATGCGGGCGCTCCGCCCCTTGTCCACGACTCTCCACACGCCTATCTCGGTCCAACCGAGATCTAGACTGTCGTCTCAGCAACTGGCATTAGTAGTTGTAGCGGTTGCCGTACCAGTCGATCGGCTCACTGTGCAGGAAGACCACCCCTGCCAGGTCTCCGCATTCCGCTGCATAAGTGATCGGGTTGGTGCCGCCCCAACCTTGGCCGGGCGGGCCGGTGCAGGTCCAGCCGACTCCCTCGATCTCTAGAGCATCGCTCATGGCGCAGAGCGCAGGGGCCGCGACCCACGTGGCATGCCCGTCGGCCCATCCAATGTTGTTGCCGTTGAGGTGCCGCGTACTCATTCTCTTCATATCCGGGTCGGTAGCCCAGTCGTAGCTCGCGTGCAGCGCGAAGCACTCCTCATCGCAGTAGTCATACTGATTCATCTTGCAGGGATCTTCGGGCGTACCTCCCCACGCGATGGACTGGACGCCCGAGCACTCCGCACAGCAGATGTCCGGATAAGCCATGTTACCGACGCTGAGCCAAGTTGGCGTCACCCCGCCGTCGCAAAGGACCGGCACGTGGGCAACATCCTCGAACGCCACCAACTTCGCGTCAAAGAAGTTCTCCTGGCCCGAAGCGTACGAAAACACGAACGTCTTGTACGCCCCCGTACCGTGGTAATGATGACTGGCCATGCCGGCCAGCTGCTGCTGCAGGATGGAGTCGGTTATCTCCCCGCCCCATCCGGGCGGATAGGTGTTGTGGTCACAAGGGCCGAGGTAGTCCGTGCCCCAATTTCCAGTGTTGACATTGAGATATCCGAGCCAGTCCGGGCCCGGCAGGATGAAGCTGGCTGCGCTCTCCAGCTTGGCACTGGGGCAGCGCCAGACGTCCCGGTTCTTGATGTACTCGTCCAAGACGACCGGCCATGGCAGATACGGGTTGCTCAGGTTGGCAAACCACTCCGCATCGCCGTCGTCGCAGCCGCGATCTGCGAAGAAATCGAAAACCTCCTGCCGGTGCTCCGACGGCGGGAACGTGTCGTTGTTGTCCGCCAGGTACATCTGGATGGCCAGGGCGATGTTCTTAATGTTGTTCAGACACACCGCCTTGCGCGCGGATTCGCGCGCCCGTGCGAAGACCGGGAACACCATCGCTGCTAGAATCCCGATGATCGCAATAACCACCAACAGCTCAATCAGCGTGAATCCCCTTCTTCTTTGCCTGCTCACGTGCTTCTCCACCTCCTCGAAGTTACGAAGCTTCTTTGTCCGACGCCTGTACTCAACGCGGCAGCCGCTCGCAGCCTGCTCTCACCTCCTTCCTCCGCGGCTCGCGTCGCCCGTCTCGTCGGCGGCAGAACTGTTCCCTCACGAGATCGACTCAGCCATCCGCCACAGCTCGCCGCTCCTCCATTCCGCCGCACTACCCGCTTGCGCGTCTCGGCGGGTTATCGAGCAACCCAGACACAGTAGCCTTGAGCGCACACTTACGCGCTGACCTCGGCCCAATGCCTGAGTCCGTCGGCCGAGAGGCAAAACACGCGGTCGCCCTTCGTTGGTGCAGGAGACTGAGCTGCCGCCAGGACCCGACCGGATGGAAACACCTCCCTCAAGGCTCGCACCCAAGCCCTTGCAGGCCCCCCATATAAGGTTTTCCTTCCTAACTCGGGAGCCGACGCGGGCAGCCGGCAACCAGCACCCCGCGCTACCGCGCTCTTCTCCATTTTGCTGCCTAGCAGCTTAACACTCAAACGACACAATGTCACTGGACAGACCCCCGGATTTCTTGTGCAATCTGACGGTGTCTCTCCAATACTCTCAAGCTTGCCGAGGCACGCCCATGAATGCCAATCGGCCGCCGTGAGCACCCCATCACGCCCCTTGAGCACACCAGTGCGGCCTCGCCAGCAACCGCGCCCCAACTCGCCCAGCAGGCGGCCCATGGCCCCT
>CP070816.1:244747-247356 GCA_020344235.1 Armatimonadota bacterium | reverse complement strand
TTACCCTAGTGGCTGCTGAACTGCTCCCGCACGGCGGTGACGGCCTGCTCGCGACTGGTGATGTTGCCCTCGATCTGCTGGTCGAGGAGGAAGTCGAGGACTTCGCCGACGCGCGGGCCGGGGGCGATGCCCAGCAGCTCCATCACCTCCTCCCCGTTCAGCAGGGGTTTCATGCGCGCTAGCTCGGCCGCTTCGCCCACCTCCGCAATCCGTGCGCGCAGTTCCTCGAGGCGCTGGTTGAACTCCGGGTAGTCGGAAGGATCGCTGGCTTTGACGTCGGCCTCCGCGACCGCGATTGCCGCCTCCAGTTGATCGCCCAGATCGAACATCAACCGCCGCACGGCCGAGTCCGACCACTCCGCGCGATACTGGGGAATGCGAAGGTGGTGCTCCACTAGCCGCGCCACCCGCTCGATCAGCGCCGATGGCTGGCGCAGCCGCGATAAGATGGCGCGTCCGCGGTCGGCCCCGATCTTCTCGTGGCGGTAGAAGTGGACGCCGTTCTCGTCGCTGCTGAAAGTCTCCGGCTTGGCGACATCGTGCAGAAGCGCGGCGTAGCGCAAGCTGTTCTCCGCGGGGACTAGGTCAACCGTGTCGAGGGTATGCTCCAGCACATCCTTCATGTGGTGGCGGCCCGGCTCGGGGAGGTGGAGGGTGAGGAGTTCTGGCAGCACATGGGCAGCCAGGTTGAGATCAATTATCAGCCTCAGCGCGTCGCTCGGCTTCGGCGAGAGAAGAATGCCGTCCAGCTCCTCGCGGATGCGCTCGAAGGAGATGCGGGGCAGCTCGTCCGCCGCCCGTGCAATGGCGACCGCGGCGGCCGGGTCGAGTTCAAACTCCAACTGCGCGCAGAAGCGCACGGCTCGCAGCATGCGGAGCGGGTCCTCGCGGATGCGCTCGGCGGGATCTCCCACGAAGGAGACGAGCCGCGCCGCCAGGTCGCGCTGCCCTCCGAACGGGTCGAGGAGTTCTCCCGTGTGCACGCTGCGGGCGATCGCGTTGATGGTGAAGTCGCGCCGGGAGAGGTCGGCGCGCACATCGGTGCCGAAGGCGACCTCGGGCTTGCGCGACACGCCATCATAGGTGTCGGCCCGGAAGGTGGTGATCTCGACCTTCGCGCCGTTCTTCTGGAGGCCGACGGTGCCGAACTTCTCGCCGACGAGCCAGACCGCATCGGCCCACTCTTCGACGCGGCGGCGGATCTCGTCGGGGCGGGCATTTGTTGCGAGGTCGAGGTCGCTCACCTCGCGGCCGAGAAGCCGGTCGCGCAAGCATCCGCCGACGAGGAAGAGCTGCCGGTCGGCGAAGGACTTGGCGAGCAGCTGGATTAGGTTCTCCGGTTGCATGCGGAACCCAGTGCGGCCGCTGTTCGAGGCTGTTGAGGAGGGAGTTCGTCGCGGCGGTTGCGCGTCCTCTTCGGGGCGCGAGCGGGGCTCAGGAACACTCCTGTGGGAGTGGGACAATGGACAATTCGCGGCCAGATGGCTGATTGACCGCAATGACCATTTGCCCGAGGGGGCATCTGAGAGGGCCGGGGTTGTGACCGCGAATTGACCGAAGAATGACCATGTCCGTCCATTGACCGAATGTCCGTTGTTCGGTCACTCTGGACACGGGCGGACATTTGGGCTGCGCGCGGCACAACCGCGGGCGTGCTACTCCAGATACCCCAGCGCGCGCAGCTCCTCACGCTCTTCCTCAGAGAACTGAGGGAATGGGGCTGGGCGTGGCTGGGGCACCTCCGCCGACGGGTGGAGGAAGTCAAGTGGAGGCAGCGCCTGCTCGCGGCAAAAGTCCGCGAAGGCTGCGAGCATCTCCTGGAGGATCTCGGGATGCTCGGCGATGACGTTGTGGGTCTGCCGCGGGTCGGCGTCGAGGTCATAGAGGGCTCTCGCGGCGCCTCCTTGGTAGAGAACAAGTGCCCAGCGATGATCGCGCACCAGATAGCTCGGGGGATCACCTTCAGCGCGGGCGTAGACGTAGTCGTGCACCTGGTCATCCTGGCCGGCAAGCAAGGGCAGCAGAGACCGCCCCTGTACATCCTCGCGCGGGTATGCCATTCGGAGAAGGTCGAGGAGTGTCGGCAGCACGTCGACGGTCTGGGTCAGCGCACGGACACGGCGGACGCCGGGGGCCTCGCCAGGCAGCCTGACGATGAGCGGGATGCGCACCACCTCGTCGTATACACCGCGACCGTGATAGGTGTAGCCGTGCTCGCCAAAGGCTTCGCCGTGATCAGAAGTGATCACGAAGATGGTGGTGTCGAGGGCACCGGCTTCCCGGAGGAGTCTCTCCAGTTCGCCGACCGCCCAGTCGGCCCAGAGCAGATTGGCGTCGTACTGGTTGACCCACTCCTCAAGCGGGGGGTGCTGCACATTTCGCATATGGGGCTCGATCTCGTCGAATGCAAAGCTCCCGTGCCACGCGTTCGGCGGTTTGCTGCTCGCGAATTGCTCGACCATCCTCTCGGGTGCGCGGTAGGGCATGTGGGGCGGTATGAAGTGCACGTAGGCGAGAAAGGGAGTCGCCGGGCCCTCGTCCAGCCACGATGACACTGTCTCCAGCAGGGGCTCGGGCGCTAGCCTGTCACTCGCATGCGAGGTTTGCCC
>CP070816.1:239092-244647 GCA_020344235.1 Armatimonadota bacterium | reverse complement strand
TCGGCCGTGCTCCAGGCACTTGTCGTAGAAGCCGCGGCCAATCTCATCGCTCGCGGCGAGCAGCCGCCGGTGTACGTGAGCGCGAACATCCCGGGCGGGGACGAGCACAATCGCGAGATACTGGCTCGCTTCCGAGACCGCATTCGCTTTCTCTGACTCGCCCACAATCCAGACGGAGTTAGGACATGGCAGAGGAACGTGCAACCATCCACTTGGTCCCACATTTTCAGTTCCGACCTGTGGGAATCAAGGACCAGCGGACCTACACGCGCTGCGCCTGCGATCTGATCCAGCAGCACCTGGAAGCCTGCCGCGAGGACGCCAGCTATCATCTCCTGCTTTCGGACCTGGACTACTTGCAGCCCTTCCTTGCGGCCCGCAGCCAGCACCGGCAGTTCGTGCGCGACCTCGTTGCCAACGGTCGGCTCGACACCGGCGGCTCATACAGCCAAGCCAACGAGATGTGCCTCCAGGGCGAGGCCATCATCCGCAATCTGCTCTGCGGCCGTATATATCACGAAGGTTCACTCGGCGCTGAGCCGAGCGTATACCTTCCCCTTGATGTATTCGGACACTGCATACAGCTTCCTCAGATCGCGGCACAGGCCGGGTTTGGGGCGATCGTGTGGTCAAAGAAGATCCTCGGCGCGCCCCCGCTCTGCTACGCTCTTGCCCCCGATGGTACGGCTCTGCTGCAGAAACACGAACCCTCCGATTTTCAACCACAAGACTTTGCGGAGCTGCTCGATACGGTCGCCAACGGCCTCGAGCACCAGGCCCAGCTCGGCCTCCGCCATGACCTCCGCCTCCTCGGCGGCGATATGACTCCTCCCCCTCCGTGGCTCACCGGTCGCTCCCGCGATCTCGCGGCGCGAGACCCGATCATTCTGATGAGCACCCCCCGGCAGTATCTGGGCGGAGTCAGAGCAGAGGCACAACTACGAAGGGCGGTGATACCCGTACTCGGGCGTGACTTCGCCTGGTACCACATGGGGACGCTCGTCACCAGGGCCGAACTGAAGATTGCCAATCGCCTCGCGGAGAACAAGGTCCTCAGCGCCGAGAAGTGGGCCACTCTGGCCGCGCTCCTCGGCGCTCGCTACCCGGACCTCGCCCTCGACAAGGCATGGCGCCAGATTCTCTCCGGCCAGCACTACAGTGCAATCTCCGGCATCGAATCCGATGTGCCGTTCCTCGACCTTCTCGCCTGCTACCGGGACGCGCTCGACCTGGCATCCGAAGTCGAAAGCAAATCCCTGGATCATGTCGCAAGCAAGATAAACACTGCGCGAGGAAGACGCGCGCCGCGACACGGTGCCGCTCTCATTGTTTTCAACTCGCTCAGTTGGTCGCGAACCGACATATGCCGCGCGCGTGTTTCGCTCGACGGCCCCCTCGCGTCGGGATTCGCCGTGACCCATGAGAGCGGCAGAGGGGTGCCATGTCAGCTCATCGCCCGCTCGAGCGAAGGCGAAAGACCCTGGGTGGAGATCGTGTTCGTCGCCTCCGAGGTGCCTTCGCTGGGATATCGGACTTACTATCTCAAGTCGGCGCGCGAGTTGCCCCCCGAGGCGGAGCCCGGCGATCCGGAGGACGTCACCATAGAGAACGAATATCTCGCCCTGCGGGCCGACCCAAGCGCCGGGGGCGGTCTGACCAGCATCTACGATAGACGAGCCAGGAGGGAGTTGGTAAACGCGGAGTCGGGCCCGGCAAACGAGTTGGTCGCGCTGGCAGAACGGCCGGAGCGCGAGATGGCCCCGTGGGAACTCTGGACCACCGGTGAAATGGTTCGATCCGGCGAGCGCCCGGCGGCCGTTTCTGTTCTCCACGGTCCTGTCTTCAGTCAGCTCCGAATCGAAACAGAGCTTCCGGAGCGCTGCCAGGCCGTCCAGGAGGTCACCCTATACCGGGGACTGCGTAGGATCGATCTGCGCACGACGCTCAATCAGTATCGCGGCCGGCACGATCTCCTGGCCCTCACTTTCCCGCTGGCAATTCGCGCGGGCGCGGCTACTTTCGAAGACCGCTTCGCTGCGGTCGTGCGCAAGGCGAGCTCCGGCCGGTTGGACTTCCGCACACTGCGGGAGCAAAACGTGTCGCGCTGCGGCCTAGGCGCCGCACAGAATTGGGTGGACGTCGGGCCCGCGCCCTCGCTCTCGATCACCGCTGGCAGACGCCGGAGCGGCGCCGTCCCCCTGGGCCCGTGCGCCATCATCAGCCCCCGGGACCTCAAGCACCGCGCGGCTGTCCGCACCATTGAAAAGGCACTCCTGAGCCGCGGCATCACCTGCACCCACTGGCTCGATACAGACGACCCGGAGACCGATGCCGCCCCCTGCGCCTTCCGCATCAGCCTCGGCCGCGAGAACGCCTACTCCCAGAAGGTGCTGGCCGAGGCCCCCGAGGCCGCGGTCAGGCTCACCGAGGTGATGGCAAACGACCGGTGGGGAGGCGTCCTCCTCAGCCGCCCCGACCCACAAGGACAATGGCCCAACGTGCCCGTCCTTGTCGCCGACACTTCGGATCCCGGGAGCGTGCCGCGACTGGCCGAGATGCTCGCCGAGGACATAGAGGCCGACAGGCTGCACATCGCAGAGAATTGCGACTTCTCAGGCCTCGCCCAGGAGCCCGACGACTATGGCGTCGCGCTGATCAATCGCGGCTCCCTCGCCGCCAGCCTAGAGACGGACGGAACTATCGCCAGCCTCCTGTTTCACACCGCGCCGTGGAGCGTGCACCCCTGGGGAGAGGGCGAACTCGATCGCTTCTTCGTGCCGGAGCACAAGTCCCACTGCTTCCAGCATGCCCTCCTTCCCCACGCCGGCGACTGGCGTCGCGGGAGCGTCGTGCGCGCCGGATACGAAGTGAACAACCCACTTCTTGCCAGACAGTCAGCCATCGAGTCGGGACCCCTGCCGACCGAATTCAGCCTCCTCTCCATCGAAGCCCCCAACGTGGTTGTGACGACAGTGAAGCCCATTGGCAATCCCCTCGCCGACCATCATGTTGCCAAGGGGTCTGACCCGACCCAAGGCCTAGTCGTGCGCGCCTATGAATCAGAGGGAGCATCCGGCAGCGCCGTCCTGCGCTTCGCCGCGGAGCTGCAGGAGGCCTGGCTGGCCGATCTCATCGAGCGGAATGTGGGCGAGGCCACCACCAACCGCTCCCGCAGGCGGTCAGCAGAGGTCGCGCTGGAGGTGCCCGCTTGTCGGATCGTCACCCTCGGGGCCCGTCTAGCGCCACTGCCCGGGCAAGACGCGTCGCGGACCTCCCAAACCACGGGGGAAGACCTAGGCCCCACCGCAGAGCTTGCTCGGCCGACCTACTGCCGGTACTGGGACCACAACCTCGGGGCAGCTCCCATCGGCAACCAGCCGGTAACCCTGTGGCTCGAGGGAACGCTGCCGCTGGGCCAGAACACCCGATTCTCCCTGGGCGTGAGCAATGATTCGCGCGACCGCGAGATCTCCGGCACTGTGGAAATTCTTGCTCATCCAGAATGGACGCTGATACCGAGACAGGTGCCGTTTCGCATCGCCGCGGCATCTCAGTCCGTTTACGAGGTCATGGTGGTGGTTCCGCCCGACGCTTCGCCCTGCTTTCTCCGGGCAGCCATTCGAGACGGCGACCGAGAGCTACAGGACGTACTGCCGGTGGGCGAAATCGCGCCGCTGGAGGCAGCCCTGGAGCGGGAGGATGGCGGCTTCGTGGTCCGGCTGGCAAATCCGAACGCCGACTACGTGGAGGGCCAGATTGCGCTCATCACTTCCTTGGAGTCCTGGGGCGCGAGTGTGGACACCTTCGCTCTCAGCGCGGTCACGCCGCGCCTCCATCCATTCCGCCTTGATCCGGGTCAGGAAGAGAGGTTCCCCTTCACCGCTCGCGGAGACATGAGAGGACTGTGGGCAGTGGCGAAGGTGATGTGGTACGGCCGCGTCCAGTACGTTCAGGAGCCCGACCCAGCCTAGTCCGAGGAGTCGCTCAAGCGTTTCTCCAGCTCGGCGACTCGACGCGTCAGCTCTCGCACCTGTCGCACCAGATCCGGCAGCCCCCGTGCGGCCGCGTCGATGCGCAGCTGCTCGCCGCGCGGCCGCGCCGGCATCCCCATGACCACGGTGCCCGCCGGCACATCCGACATGATGCCGGCCCTCGCCGCTCCTCGCGCGCCCTCTCCCACATTCGTGTGATCCGCGATCCCCGCCTGACCGGCCAGCATCACCCCGTCTCCCAGCGTCACACTGCCTGATATCCCTACCTGCCCTGCCAGAATGCAGTTCCGGCCCACCTTCACGTTATGGGCCACCTGCACCAGGTTGTCAATCTTTGTGCCCTGTCCGATCACCGTTGCACCAGTCGTCCCGCGGTCTATGCTCACGTTCGCGCCGATCTCTACGTCATCCTCGATGATCACCGTTCCTACGTGCGGGATCTTGACGTGGCGCTCACCGTCCTGCGCATATCCGAATCCGTCGCTGCCGATCACACTCCCGGAGTGCACTATCACCCGCGCGCCCAATTGCACACCGTCGTAGAGAGTCACATTGGGGTAGATCACCGACTCCTCACCGACCACCACCCCCCGGCCCACCGCGACCAGCGGATGAATCTGCGCCCCCCGGCCGATCCGCGCGCCGTCCCCGATCACCGCATACGCTCCCACTGCGGCCCCGTTTTCGCTTACAACGTCAGCGCCGACCTGGGCCGTTGGATGCACACCCGGCGGCAACCGTCCTCCGGCCGGCCCCAACAGCGATAGGGCACGAGCGTAGGCAAGACGCGCATTTCGCACGCGCAGCAATGGCTTTGCCGACTCTCTCAGTGCCAGGGGAGCGATCAGCGCGAGCGCCGGACCCGCTTCGGCTTGACCGAGCCGCGCCTCACCCTCCACATAGGCCACGTGCCCCGCGGCCGCGTTGCCCAGCCCCGTGATGCCGAGCACCTCTTCTTCGCCGCTGCTCCCGGTCAGCTCCGCACCCAGCGCTGCCGCCAAATCCCTCAGGTTCATTCCACTGCGCCCCCAAGGCCCCCGCTATTCCTGGGTCGCCTCCGTCGGCCCTTCCGCGTTCAGCTTGACCAGCAACTCGTCGGTGATATCCGTGCCCCCGTGCAGCACGATCTCTTTGCGCAGCACGACCGCGAGCCCCTTCTCTTCCGCCACCGCCTTCACCGCGCTGTGAATGCTGTCAGTCACCACCCTTGTCAGCTCGTCACGCTTAGCCAGCCGAGCCTGCTGAATGTCGGCCTGCAGGGCCGCCAGTTCGCTCATTCGCTCGTCATATACCGCTCTAAGCTGCTGGTATTCTTCTTCCTCCGCCGGAGCGCGCTCTTCCTTCTGTCTGAGTGCCAGCAGCCTCCGCTCCCGCGTATCAGAGAGGTCCGCCAACTCAGCCAGCCGCTTGGCCTTCTCCTCCGTCGGCGGACCCATGTCCGACCGATCCAGGTATTCCTGCCTTTCATCATCGCGGAGCGCACGCGTCTTATAGCGTTTCTCCAGCAGCTCGTCCTGCTCTCTCTGGAAGTCTTGAAACTGGCGATTCAGCTCGTGCATCCCC
>CP070816.1:228495-238992 GCA_020344235.1 Armatimonadota bacterium | reverse complement strand
GAGCAGCGACGGTCTGCACAGAACCAAGGCTCCGCCGGCGACCGCCACGACGAGCAGAAGCATGGCGATGGCTCCGACTCGCCGGAAGTTGGTTGAAAGGCCGGTCGCGGTCAGCCAGCCCAACTGACCTACGATGCCCACCCACAGTGTGCGATATCCGCTGGTCAAGGTGTCAAGCAGTGCAAAGGGCAGCGCGGCCCAGACGAGCGGGAGCCACTGTCCGCGGGAAACGGTCGCGTAGCAGAGCAGTATGATGAGCCACGTGGTGGCGGTGCCGCCGCCCCTGCCCGTCATGAGGAGACTCGGCAAGATCCATGCAAGAGACCACGTGATCACGATAATCCCGGAGCGGCGGAATGCCTCTGGCCGGCAGAGGGTGGTCGTCACGGCGAAGTGATACAAAGCCAGTTGAGCCAGATGGTAGCCGGTTACCGCGACCGAGTCCAAGTCACGACCGGCCACCGCGTAGCTATAGGCGGCCGAGGCCGCGGTGTAGCAGACGAGAAGGAGGGCGGGCAGGTCCGCCGGGGTTCGCACTCGCACGAAGCGCCGGCGCTGGCTGAGGCTGGAGCAAGCAAGGCCGATGCCGGCACAGGCGAACAGGGCCAACTTCACGAACACCAGATGCCTGACTCGTTCTCCCCCGAACTGGAGGTCCAGGAGCCCGGCTCCGATGACTATCACCGGGAGCGTCAGTTCCGGCCAGATCACCACACTGAGGCCCGCGGCAAGTGCCGCTCCCAGGACCGGTCCTCCGAACCGGTCGAGTCGGAAGGGCAGACGAGCCGCGTTGTCGGCGACCAGCGCCACTGATAGAGCTGTAGCAGCGATCCCGCAGGCGAGCAGCAGGGTGACGGACAGCTGCGATGTGCGATCAACATGGGGCAAGCGACCGATAAGAGGATATGTGCTGAGAATCGCATCAGCGTCTATTGGAGCAAGGGAACGGGAGGGCATGCTAGCCGGTGGACCTCCCGTTGGCATAGACCACAGCGCGCTGCGCCGGGGTGGTCTCTGTCTCCCGCGTAACCAAGGACGAGGGGGCAGGCCTGGCGCGGGCGAGCAGCATCTGGAAAGTGCGGAGGAGAATCACGGCGTCCAGCCAGAGGGAGAAGTGCCGGGCGTAGTAGAGGTCCAGCCGCGTCTTGTCCAGCACGTCTTCGAAGTGAACGTCGCTCCCTCTGTGAATCTGTGCCCAACCCGTGATCCCACAGGGCACAACGTGGCGCTGCATATAGGGCAGCAAGACGGAGTCCAGTTGTCTGATGACGTCCGGCCGTTCGGGCCGAGGCCCTACGAGGCTCAGGTCTCCGCGAAGTACGTTCCAGAGCTGGGGAAGTTCGTCAATGCCGGTGGCCCGCAGCAAACGGCCCAGTGGGGTCACCCGCGGATCATCCGGCCTTGTCCAGATGCCCTCCTCGGCCGTGCTCGCCTCCGGCCGCATGGTGCGCAGCTTCAAGAGGGAGAACTCATGCCCGCGGTAGCCCACGCGCCGCTGGACGAAGAATGCAGGGCCCGGCGATGTGAGCCTGATCAGGACTGCAGCAATGGCCACCACTGGGATCGTGAGCGGGAGCAAGAGCATGGTGACGACCACGTCGAACAACCTTTTCGTGAAGTAGGCTGTGTGGTCGGGCGCGTGGTGCTGGGCGCGGAAGATCCATTTCCCCTCGATTCTGAAGATCGGCGCGCGGCCTGTGTAGCTCTCGTAGAAGGTGAAGACATCTGCCACCATGCTGCCGTTCAGGCTCGCCTGTGTGAGAATGCGGGCCGACTGCGAGGACGGTATAGTGCCGTCGCTGAGCACCGCCAGCTCTCGTCCGTGGCGTTCGAGCGTTTCGAGCGCGCTTCTTGGGGTGCAGGACACGGTACCGGCCGGCAGGCGAGACGGCGAATCGCCGTTCGAGGAGACTACGGGAAGCGGACACGCCGCTCCGGTCACCCTGGCCAGGTCCCGCCATACATGGGCCAGCAGTTCCGGGTCACCTACGCCGAGGAACTCGGGAAGGTAGACACGGCGCTCACGCGCGAGCCAAACCGCGCGAATCAGCACCACCCCCAGCAGAGCTGTCAGAGCCAGGGACACGAACGCGGAACGACTCATGTGCCACGCCGGCACAAGATAGAAGCTGACCGCGGATGCCGCCGTGGCCACCGCGCTCCCGAACATCGTGAGGCTCAGGTTCCGCCCCCTCAGCGCCAGGTACCTGCGATCATACGCACCACATAGCGCGAGAGCGGCCAGCCAGATCCCGACGATGGTGAGCCAGTGAAGAAGATACCACGCGTCCAAACTCATGCTGGGCAGTGACCGACGCCAACTGTCAACCGCAAGCGCCAGTCGAACGGACAACGCCACCCAGCAGGCGTCGGCTATGATGAGCAGAGCCAGCGATCTGCGTCTGCTCATATAGCCCCGCTCCGCCAGTGAGGTCTGCCCAGAGGGCGCGACGGGGCGCCGACAGCGCAGGGCGCAAAGCGCTGCGGGCCTCGCCGGACGGCGGCGCGGCAGGCAGTGCCTGTTGAGCCGACGCATGAGGTGGGGGCGCTGCTCACGGTGTCCTCGCCGATTGGTCTGCTGGAAGAGCTTGGGTTCGGGCAGACTCCGGGGAATCTCGGCCGTCGCTGTATGGGTAATCCGAGTAGTAATGATAGTGAGACTGATAGCCGTAGCTCGGGGTCTGCCGGACCTTGTTCAGCACCACGCCGGAGACCTTCTGGCCGATCTGATCGAGCAGCAGCCGCGCCCGCTGGAGTGCGCGGCGATGGGAGGCGGCGGGCACGCACACCATCACTACGGCGTCGCTCAGATTCGCCAGCACGAGACCGTCGGGGGCGAAGAGAATAGGGGGGCCGTCGAAGATCACCAGGTCGGCCTCCCTGCGCAGCTTCTCCACCAGACTGCGCATCTCCGAGGAGTCGAGCAAGTCTGTTGGGGTGGGAACGCGCGTGCCGGAGCTTATGAACCGCAGACGCGTCTCCTCGAATCTTCGCAGGACGTCCGAAACCCTGGCTTGTCCGGCCAGCAGATTGGAGAGGCCCTTCGTCCCTTTCAGGCTCAACAGCCGATGCATGGAAGGTCTGCGCAGGTCTGAATCCACGAGCACCACCTGGCGCCCGCTTTGTGAGGCGGCTATTGCGAGGTTGAGGGCCGTCGTCGTCTTTCCCTCCTGCGGCCCCGCACTGGTGACGAAGACCGTGTGTCCTCCCGCGCCCGGCATTACGAAGCTGAGGTTGACCAGCAGGCTCCGGTAAGCATCGTTGGCTCTGCCGCGGAGGCCGGGGCCGGGGAGCGCAGCCGTAGATTCTTGAGGGGTGAGTATGGGGATTGTGGCAAGCACGGGCGCGCCCGCAAAACGGACGACATCATCTTCGTCACGCACCGTGTCGTCGAGCTGCTCCTGGAGCAAGGCAAGGCCGATGCCCACAACCAACCCAAGCAGCATGCCCAGAGTCAAGTTGAGGGGCATATTGGGCTTGACCGGCAGGAGCGGTGTGTCGGCAAGCTCGACGACGTCGGTATTGCCGAGTGCCATCACCCGCCCCACTTCGATCTCCTGGCTGCGTCTCAGCAAGTCGGAGTAGATGCCCTGGGCGACCTGCACCTGGCGCTCCAACCGCGCCAGAGCGATTTGGCGTGCGGGGATTTTCTCCAGCTCGCTGTCGGACTTGGTCAGTTCCCCCCGTAACTGTCGCTCGCGGGCCTTCAGCGCGGCGACTTCGGCCTCGCCTTGGATCAGCTGACCGACCAGGGTTTGCTGCATGGCCAGATCGCCGCCGTCGCTGTGAACGATGTTGCGGATCTCGGAGTTCAACTGCTCCCTCGTGATGCGAATCTGTTCGTCGATCTGATTGAGGGGCGCGGAGAAGGCGCTGGTGTACTGGGACTGCAACAGCAAACGTTGGCCCTCCAGGTCCACGAGCTTGGAGCGGAGTTGCTCGACCACCGCGTTATCCCGCACCCGGGCGGCTCCGATGCTCTTGTTCTGCTGGGCGAGCTGTTGGCCGACTTCGCTCAGCCGCTCTCTGGCGGCCGCCAGGTCTGCCCTTGTCTCATCTGCACTGGCGCGAAGAGACGCGGCCCGGCGGAGCAAGTTCGAAGCGGCCGCGTCCGGCGCGACGGTACGAGTAGATTCCTTGAAAGCACGGAGCGCATCTTCGGCGTTGGCGAGCTTGTCTTTGGCAATGGTCAACTGTTTTGTAAGATACCGGCTGGCGCTCTCCGAGGAACCGCGCGCCCTGCGCTGATTCATCTCGGCATAGGCGGAGGCGGCGGCGTTGGCGATCTTGCGGGCGTCATCGGCCGAACCCGCGCGCGCGCTAATCCGAAGCAGACGGGTCTTGGGCACGATGCCTGCATAAACTGCTTCACTGAGGTCGGCCGCGCCGAGATTGGGACCACCGTGTTCTTTCAGCCAAGCGGCAGTGGCGTCAGCAGTCGATCTGCTCTGGATGAGCGTTGCGTGGGTCTCGATATCCGGGGCGGTCATTGCGGCCATTACCAGCGGCATCTGGTCCTGACCACTTGAGCCCCCCCCACTCGCATCAGCGGATTTGCTGACCAGCATTGTGGCGGTGGCCTCATATACGCGTGGACTGCTCGCGGTGACCACACAGGCGACACCGAACATTGCCGAGGCCGCGGCTATCACAGTCCATTTCCGACGCAGCAGAAGGCAGACGTAGTCCCGGAAGGGAGACACGGAAGGATCCAGCGCGTGGAAAGCAGCCAGCGATCGGTTTTGGGCTGCGCCGACCAGCGGGCGCGACTCTCTGTAGCGTACCGGAAGGTACGAATCTTCGCAGTTGTCTGGCATTTGCTGCTACCCCTTGGTCTAGCTGTGCCGGAAGCGCATGTGCCTTGTTATGCGCATGCTGCTAGCTCGCGGTGAACTGGATGTCAAAGCTGTGTTGACCCCTACCAGTGGTCGGGTCCAATGTGTGTGTGCCATTCCTCATCGTGAGCAGCCCGGTCCAGATCTCGCCGCCCACGGTTCCGGTGAAGGTGCCGGTTGCCGTGGCTCCGGACCGGCGAACGATAGGGCCGACTTCCTGCCGGGAGCCCGAGAAGGTGATCTGCGCAGAGGCGGAGCTAATCTTAACTGGAATCGCCTCGCCATCGGACTGGATCAGTTGACCGGTCGCGGTGGCGCTGGCCACCAAGGTGGCCGGGCTGGTGCCGTGTGAGCTGTAGGTGTACTCGAGGACCAGTCGGCCCTGCCGGGTGGTGGCATCAATGGTGCCGGAACCACGTTCCACCCACTCGCCCGCTGTCCGATGGGCCTCGTGTTCACCAGCCATGACGCCAGTCCCATTGACTTCCCGCGCCGAATGCTCGTTGGACAGAGACTGTGATACGCCCGTAAGAGCGGCGAATTGGGCGCCCGACAGCAACGGGCTTACCTGACCCCCAATGCCCGGCGCGGTCTGCAATAAGCCGCTCAAGTAGGCAGGGAGCTCGGCGCGGAAGCGGTAGAGCTTGCCCGTCGCCAGCATCTCGTAAGGGAGGCGGGCCGTGACTGCGGTCGAGGCACCCGGCGCGAGGGGGCCGCCCATCACCGAGATGATCGTGACCGCCGCCCAGGGCTGATCTGCGGGGGCACCGGTCGGCTCGGTCGAAGAAGCCGGGGTGGCCCCAGGCCTCCGTTCGTTGCATTCGAGCACGAAGTCGACCGCGTATTCCTGCGGCGACTCGCACTCGTTGACGACGACGGTGTTCAGCTCGACTGTTCGCCTCCCGTCCTCATCGAGAAGACGCCAGCCCTGATCCAGCAGGGCGAGGCGGCCCGCGGCACTGGCGATCCCTGCTGCCAGAGCAAGGGTGATCAAACATACGCCTACTAATAGGCCCGTCCTACGAGCGCTCATAAGCATTTCAGCGACCTCCTCCGACCGCCGTATGGCCGTGGGGTCCATTCTTTACACGGACAGTGCATCTGCACTGTTCGGATGGCCACCCGCGGCATAGAAACCAAGGCAGATTCGCTTTCATTTTCGCTCGATCAGTACAGCAAGTAAGGAACCAGGGGAAGAAAGCTCCACATGTCGCGCCCTCTTTCTCCCTTCGCAGGCACGAACAACACATCTCCCTCTTGCAGGACGACGTTCTGCTCGGAGTCGGCCTCACGCAACAGCGCCCCCAAGTGCACGGGCACCGGCGTCGGCTCTCCCTCAACCATTCGCAGAATTGTGGCCTCAGCCAGCTTTGCAGCGGCGGTCACACCCCCGGTCGCGTTCAGCAGACTCATCACAGTGGAGCCGGGCGGAAGCGTCTGCTGGCCCGGGGAGCGCACCTCGCCGAGCGCGTAGACTGTGATCAGCGAGCGCCGCGGCACGGTCAACACATCGCCTGCCTGCAGTAGCAAGTTCTGCGAAGTGTCGCCCTTGAGCAGGGAGATCAGGTTCAGCGGCACAACGACGCCTGCGCGGGTCAGCAGAGCATACTCCAAGTCGGCCGTGCGCGACAGTTCATCCGCCGCGCCCGCGCGCGGTTCGCCGTTGCTGCCCGCGCTGTTGGTCAGCAGACCGGCCTTCTCCATGGCGTCCAGCACACTGACCTCCCCGTCAACCGGCATGTCGTACATCCCGGGTCGCGGCACCTCGCCAAGCACGGCATAGCGGCGATTCTGGTCAGCCTCCGCCTTCCTGTTCACCATGACTACGTCGCCGGGCTCGACCGCTGCTTCGGCTGCGGGGGAATCTTTCGTCACGGAGTGTTCCAGCCCAGTGGTGTGAAACTCGCCGGTTCGGGCCTTGACAATGGTGATCTCTCCGCTTGCCAGACTCGTCACGCCGCCGGCTGCAGCGACAGCCTGCACCAGCCCCGCGCCGCTCCCCAGCGGGTAGACCCCAGGGCTCTTGACCTCTCCCAGGATGAATACGCTTGCCCCAAGGCTGCCGTACCGGATAACCTGCACCATCACCTGGGGGTCCTGTAAGTACTGCCGGAGGTGGGCCTGCAGCACTGATTGGAGTTCGAGGCAGGTCGCTCCGGCGGCAGGGACGTCGCCGAGGAGAGGATAGGAGATGGTTCCCGAGGCGTTTACCTGGCACTCCTGGCTCAGGTTGTCGTGTCCCCATACGGTAATGGACAAGACGTCGCCGGAGGCTATGCGGTACGCTCTAGTTGAGACCTGTGGCCGCTGAGGCGCCGTGTAGAGTGGGGCCCACGCGAGTGTCGCATTGGAGTCGCTTCCAGCCGCGGGGAGGCCGGCTGCTGTCAGCAAGAGAGCTGCAAGGAACATAGATGTCAGGAATCGCATTGGTTACCCCTTCCGCGGACCGGACTCGAACTGCCCAGGCAAAGCTTCGCACTCGCCGGACGCATAGAGCCGATCTCGCGCGTCCCACAAAGGGTGAAGGCCGGCTATGGCGGGAGGCAGTGCCGGGTACTTGCTCAATCGGGGAAATGGCGCAAGGCCCCGAAGGCCGCCCGCGCAGGGATCAGCAGTCAATAGAGGATAGCCGAGAAAGGCCTCCCCGCCTGACAGCGGAGCAGACGGCCTCTCAAGAGACCCATGAAGCCCGTCGTAAGTCTCGCCCCAGGCGCTCATCGGCGCTATCCCCTCGACTATGTGGTTGTCTCGCGAACGGATCTGCGTCTGCGCGGATCCGCGCGGGCAACCCGTCAGTCGTTCCTCCCAAAGCGCGGCGTGCGCCCACATCAACCGGCGATGCAGTACGCCCCGGCAGGGCCATTGCGGCGCGGCCGCCACCGATAGGGTCGTGTAAGCCGGGAAAGCTGCGCTGACGTGCGGTCGAGCTGACCGAAGTCGTGCTCGTCACTCCGCCCAGCAGCGTCTTGACACACTGTTGTGCTATCGCTGCCCCGCCTTGCTCTCGCCTACTCGTCGGTTTGTTCCATAGAAGCAGCCCGATCCTCACAACATTCGCGACCGCGGAAGCCTGGTGTTTTCCTCAGAAACCCCTGGGCTGTCCCCCCGAAGAGCACTATCCGGGCGCCCTGAGAGGCTTTGCTTCGGTGGGGAGGCCCCCTGATATCCTGGGTGCGGGGGCCCAGGAGACATTGCCTGCGTCAAATGGGAATGGGACGCGCCCGAGAGGCACGAGGCCGTCCGGGATGGCCGCCCAGGCAGACAGCCACTCAACTCAGCCCAGACTGTCGCTTCCCGTTTGCCTCAGGATCGCCGAGGACATACACGTGCGGGACGAACGCTGAGGATCGACACGCGGAGTTCCCTCGGGTTCCGCTCTCCGCCCGCCGTCGCCTCCCTGGCTGTATGAGCCAGGCGTCAGCACCTGCTCCAGCACGCCCTGGCAGTAGTGGCAGCGTTCGCACTGCTGTCCGCAGGTGGTCGTGCGCTCGAACCAGTCCTCCGGGAACTGCTGGTTGTCTATGACATAGGGCGCGAAAAGCGGTCCGTGGCCGGGTTCGAACAGGTCCGGCAGGTTGCCTGCGAAGCGCCCCGCGGCATACGCTTGGATCACCCGGCGCGGATTCGCGTGCATGCGCGTCGCCAGCTTCACCACCGGGAAGAGTGCCTCGTACTGGCAGAGGTCCTCGGGCCGCACCCAGGTGTTCTGAAGGAACCGCACCCAATTCCGTCGCTCCCGGTAGTACGACCAGCAGAGCGCGGGCGCCTCTGCCGGCACGTTAGCTACCTCCGCCGCTTCTGCTTCGTGCGAGACGAGGTTGTCATGGAATGTCTGCACCGAGCAGTAGCTGAGACAGCCACTATTGGCGAGCATGATGAGGTGTTTGCCGTTCGCCTCCGCCCAGGCGCGCAGCTCGCTCAATCGCTCCAGGTCGCGGTTGCACTCCCGCTGCACGTGATAGCTGTCGAAGAGGTGGGCCACGTACTCCAGCGATCGCACCGTTCCCAGGCGCATGTTGACACTTGCGCGCACCTCGACACTGGGGAACCGGCGCTTCACCGTCTCCGCAAGGAGCGGGGACATCGTCGTGACGACATCCAGGCCCACTAGGTCCATAAGGTGAGCGATCACCGATGAAGTGCGCTCGACGAGGGCGAGAGAGTAGGCATCCCGGCCGTAGCAGGAGGCGTTGAGCAGCAGATCGAGCCGCACCCCTAGGCGGCGCATTTCCAGCAAGTCGCTCTCCAGGCTCGCGCGCGCCGTCTCCCGGTCGGGATCGTCCTGCCGCACGAGGGGAGACCGCCCGGAGGGGAGATCGAGCCAGGGGAAATACACCTCCGCGACGTGCTCGCGGAACTCCTCTACCAGCGCCGCGAAGGGCGCCTCATCCTCATCGGGGATTTGGTACCCAACGGCGAACTTCACCGTCCCAGCCTCCACGGCTTGCGACGGCGGAAAGGTTCGTGGAAGGTGTTCCTCAACTTGCCTTGCTCTTCGAGGTGCACCATGCACGCGCGCATGCACCCCGCGGCCCCCTCGATCGCCCGGCCGTAGTCATAGGTGGGGGGGAGCTTGTAGGTCTGCGCCGTCCACACGTGCTGGTTGAAGCCGGCTTCATCTTCGGGCGTCATCATGAACGGGTTCGTTTCATGACTTCCGCCGCAGAAGGCGCGGCTGCACTTCTCGTAGTCGATCAGGCCCCACTCCAATTCCCGGCCGGCCACCGTCACCCTGACTGTCTCCGTGCCGCTGATCGCCTCGCCGGAGCAGTCCTCGACGCACAAGAGGCAGCGGTCGCACAGCTTCCCCTCGAACAACGGATCCGGTTCCAGCGGCGCGTCGGTCAGCACCGCGGCCAGTCGCTGGCGCGGCCCGTATTCGGGCGTGAGCAGCAGCTTCCCGTAGCCGATCTCACCCAGGCCTGCGCAGAAGGCCGCGATGCGCAGGTGCACGAAGACATCGGGCGCTGGCTTGTCGGGCGACACGGGACGGCTGAACCCCGGCCGAGGCGGGCCGACGATTGCCGGATCGTTCCCCAGTATGTCGGTCCCGGGCCAGGGCCAGTCGTTCGGCATAGGCACTGCTTCGTATCCCTGGTCCTCGATCCAGCGGCACACATTCCACAGCACCATGGGCTGAAGCACGTGGTTGATGCCCGCGTAGCCCATGCCGGAATAGGCGGTGAAGAAGGTGCCCTCCTCAATTCCCCGCAGCGCGCCGCGCAAGATGCGAAAGCCGAACACTACCATGGCCTTTGCGTCGGGGAAGATGTAGCGCGGGTCCATCTGCTTCGGCGCGCCCTCGAACCGGTCCATGGAGGCAATGCCGACGAGATCGGCGCCAGCCCGCCGAGCGTACTCTTTCACCTGCGGTGCAGTCAGCATACCTTTCTCCCGGCGCCGCAACGCTTGGAGACCTACACTAGAGGCAAACAAGGGAGTGGGCCTGTAAGCCGAGCTACATATCGGGTCTGAGTCTCAAAAGGGACGGGTCAGCAGCCCCTTCCGGCGGCGAGCGCGGCCATCTCTGTGCTTCAAACTGCTGACGCGCTCTCAGGCTGTTGGGAGGGTTCAAGAGAGACAGCGCGATTCCTCTTTCAACGGCGATCGCGAGATAGACATAGCGCGGCGCCGTGTGGGGGCGCCGCGCAGCACATGTAAG
>CP070816.1:215621-228395 GCA_020344235.1 Armatimonadota bacterium | reverse complement strand
CAGGCTTCGATCTCATTGTGGGCCCAGAAGCGAGCAGGAACATCCAGAAAGCCGAGCGGCTCGCAGACTGCCAGGTGGGTCACCTGGCCGCTGCCGCTGTCAGCTACCCAACAGGAGCCGTCCGCCGGGTTGACCGAGAGACAAAAGGCCTCCTGGAATCCCGCTCCCCGCCACAACTCCGTGCCGTCCGCGGCCAGACGAACGACTTCGCCGTGCCACCCCGCGGCCTGGTGTGTCTGACCCACCCAGCACGACCCATCCACAGGGTTGACCGACAAACTGATATACGCGCCAGCAAGAAACCCTCCCACTCGCGCCAGCTCGCTGCCATCCTGGGCGAGGTGTACGACTTCCTGCTGGTGCGGGTAGTCCCCCAGGGAGTAGTGTGAGTTACACACCCAGCAAGAGCCATCCACCGGGTCCACTGACAGGGCGCCCACCTTCTCGAATCCTCCCACTCGCAGCAGCTCCGTGTCGTCCCGGGCCAGGTGCACCACTTCGCCGCGGTACCCGTCACGACTCCAGTGTGACTGACCCATCCAGCAGGAACCATCGGCCGGGTTCACCGACGGGCCGCCAAGCGCGTCGAATCCCCCCACCCGCAGCAGCTCCACACCATCTACGGCAAGATGGGTCGCTCGCCCATTGTAACACTCTCCCACCCAACACGAGCCATCCACGGGGCTGGCCGCCAGGCCGAGAGGCCCTTCGAACCCTCCCACTCGCACCAGCTCCGTGCCATCCTGTGCAAGGCGCACGGCTTCGGAGTAGCACGGGTCCTCCCGGTAATCGTGCGGCCTGTCGCCCAGCCACAATGAACCATCCGCCTGGTTGACCGAGAAGTGGACACCCCAGCCAAATCCTTCCACCCGCGTCAGCTCCGTCCCATCCTCGGCCAGGCGAAACATCACCGTGCTGCCAGACGCATCGTCCATAACCCAGCAGGAGCCGTCAACGAAGTTGACGGCGACTTCCCTCGGATCGCTGAAGTCCTGTCTCTGCCAAAGGACTGTACCATCCTCGGCGAGGTGTGCCACCCTGCCGCTCGCGTGATCAGCCACCCAGCAGGAGCTATCTGCGGGATTGGCAGAGATAGATTCCGGCGTCCAGAAACCAGCCGCTGACCACAGCTCGCTTCCATCCTCGGCCAGATGCACGAGCTGGCGCTGGCCGGAGTTGTTGCCGACCCAGCAGGAGCCATCCATGAGGTTGACAGAAACATTGACCACTTCCTCGAAATTGCCGCCCCGCCACAGCTCAGTCCCGTCCTCCGCCAAGTGGACCACATCAGGGCCGCAAGCTGCCCAGCAGGAGCTGTCCGCTGGGTTCACGGAGACCTCCCCCCCGCAGCCTCCCCGCCACAGCACTCTGCCATCCTCGGCCACATGCACTATGCCGGACCTCTTGCCGATCCAGCAGGAGCCGTCCGTGGGATTGACGGACAGGGACGCGGGCAGCCCGCTCTCCCCTCCCCGCCATAGTTCCGTGCCGTCCTCCGCAAAATGCACGACTTCGCCGTCCCACGTGCCGCCGGCCTCGGCTTGTAACATGCCGACCATTTCGTAGTGTCCCTGCCCCACCCAGCAGGAAGCATCCGCGGGGTTGACTGCCAAGGCGGAAAGCTGGTCAAACCCTCCGACTCGCAGCAGCTCGCCGCCATCCTGGGCGAGGTGCACTAACTCTTTGGAACCCGTATCGGCCACCCAACAGGAGCCATCGGTGGAGTTGACAGCGACAGAGGGGGGCGCCGAGAAGCCGGCCCCCGCCCATCCCTCGCGGAATCCTTCCACTCGCAGGAGTTCCGTCCCATCCTCGGCCAGGTGGACTACGGTTAGGAGTGTCGTGCCGGACTCTTCATCCCGGTATCCCCCATCAGCAACCCAGCAGGAGCCGTCTGTCGAGTTCACCGATATCCACCGGGGGGCTCTGAAGTGGTTGTTCTGGCTGAGGATCGTTCCGTCAGCCCCCAGGTGCATGACGCTGCAGCCTGTTGCCGCCCAGCAGGAGCCGTCCGAGGCGTTGACCGAGATCGAGCGCGGTTGGCCGAACGGGCTCCGCCAGACTTCGATGACCTGTTTGGCGCGCGCCGGGGTCGCCAGGAAACAGAGCAGTGATGTAAGACAGAGGAGCAATCGCGAGCTTTTCATTTGCCCATCCCTCCAGGGCAAAACGGCGTTGGGGGCATTCCTGCCCCACCAGGCTCAGCACGATAGCTCGGTGCGATCCACTTGCTTAGATGCGACGCCGGGCGGGAAAGTTCGCGCAGCCGGCAGTCAGCCACCGGGCAAACCAGGGCATGAAGCGCCGCGGCATCGGCAGCAAGCTGCCAATGCAACGAACTCCGCCCGCGCCAGGGCCCGGGCGGAGGTGCCGAGCGCGGAGCGGTTAGAAGTAAATGTCGAAGACGGTCTCTATGTCGGTGTCGCGCATGCTGTCGAACTCCGCCTTCACTGCCGCTGTGGACCATTCCATGACTCTGGTCGCTGTCTGGTACTCCTCCAACGTGATCCTCCCGTCGTTATACGCCCACTCGCCTGTGTAGTAGCCGTCGAAGAAGTTCCAGTCCACGCTCATGAACGTCAGCCAGTAGATGACTGCCTCCGTGCGCGCCACGAACGATGCCATCTCCTGCCTGCTGGTCGGCAGTTCCGGACCATAGATGTCTGGCGTGAAGCCATTGGCGATCCCTGACTCATAGAGGTAGCCGATGTCGCTGTCGTGCGGCGATTCGGGTGAGCAATCGGAGAAGTAATACGACCCGGGATAGTGGGTGCCCAGCGGCTCAGCAAGAGCCTCATAAGCAGTGAGACCCGCGATGGCGATGGTTGCTCCGAGCAGCAGAAACGTGAGCGTCCTCATTATCGCCTCCTTTGAGCCCTGATCTGTGCGGCCGCCCGCGTAGCTGCGACGCTTGCGAGGGCCGCGGCGGCCACTCCGGGGGGAAGTACCCCCCTCGTGCAGGCCGAGTTCGCCGGCAGACCCCTGGCCTCCTGTCCTCTCTCGGTACCCCATACCGCCCTCGTCCCGGCCCCGGCCGGGGCCCGGCCCTGCTGCCTCAGGTCAAGGAATCGCTGGGTTCTCGCGCTGGCCGTATTGGGCCGACTGGCGCCGATGCAACGGAATGGTGAGCCGTCCTAGTACCCGGCAACCGCGGCTCTGAACTCTGCGGTGTTGCTGAACCTGCGCACCAGGCTGCCCCCGTAGTAGACCTCGAAGGGCTGGTCCTGCCAGATGCGCGCCGTTCCGCTCTGCTGCGTCGCGAGGGGCCGCCCGCCGAGGCCCTGCAGCCGCCACCCCTGCAGCTCTATGGACATTATCTGCCCGGCCTCATAGCGCGTCCTCGCGCTACCCGCTCTGATGATGCGTATCGTCTCGCCCACCTGGAGATCGAGCGGGAACTGGCTGAGCGCGACTGACCCCGCGGCGGGAGCGATCCCCAGCGCGGCTTGGCCCTCGACGTACCCCGCCTGTGCTTCCTGAGGGGCGCCCGGCTCCAGCGCGATCCAGATGTCGGGTTCGGGCATGGCTTCGATCTCTTCTTGGCGCCGCTGAGCTTCCTCGCGCTCGTACTCCCGGGCCCGCTGCACGTACTCATCCACCTCGCGCTGGACAACAGAGACGCCCTCCTCCTCCTCTGCCTCCTCATACCAGCCGCCCGCCGAGGCGCGACGCGGCCTCGGTTCAGCTCGGCCCAATTCTCGCTCTCTGGCCGCGGCCGCCGCGGCGGCCTCGCGCTCCTCCGCCGTCATGAAGCCCCCGCCCGGCGGCGCCGCCTGCTTGGCCCCACATCCCACGGCAAGGCCGCTGATCGCCAGCACAACAACGGGAAAGAGCCAACTCCGTCCAGCGCAACGCATAGACCTCTCTCCTTCCCTTGTCTCGTCCGACCCGGAACACCGCTTTCCCAGCAGCAGCACGGCCGCTCAATCGCGGCGGGAACGGCCCCAGCGCGCCCGCTCAACACCAGTGTGCTTTCCGACCCTGTGGTTCGCCGCGCGGCGGGGCACTCCTCCGGGGAGAGGAGAGGGAGAACCCGACAACATCTCCTAGTGCCATTCCCGGCCGTTCCCGGCGGCCGGGGTCGGCCGATGAAGGCGGGGTACGCTATTCCGGGGCCTCGCCCCAGTCGGGGATGTCGAGGAGTTCCCCGTCGCGGATGGCGGACTTGTGGGCCATCACGCCGGCCGCCATGTAACGGGCGGCCTCCCAGGCGTTGATCGCGGGCATCCGGCCGGCGGCGACGGCGTCAACGAACTCGTGCACCAGGTAGGCGTGGGAGCCGCCGTGGCCGCCGTAGAAGTCGGAGGTGCCGAGGCCGGCGGCCAGAGCGCGGGAAACCTCGGGGGGAAGGGGGTCGCGCATTTCGTCGGCCGAGAGCTCAGTTGAGCCGTGCTTGTCGCACCACCGATCGTTCTCGAACGATCCCTGAGTGCCGTAGATGCGGAACGTCTCGCGCCCGGAGATGCCGATCTCCCGGTGCTCGCAGATGCGGACAGCGGCCCCGTTGCTCATCAGGAAGAGAGCGGTCTCATTGCTGGGCTCGCCGCCGAAATAGCTGTCTCCAGTTCGGTTGTAGTAGGCCCAGGCGGAGACCTTGGTGGCGTGGGCTCTCATGATGCAGATGGGGCCGGAGGTGGAGTGTGTGGGGTAGTGCATGGGGCCGCCGACCGCCCCGCGCTGGGCGTAGGCCTTGCTCGTCTCGGCCCACTCGCCTCCGGCCTTCGAGTTCATGCGGGCGCGCTCGACCTCGCGGAGGCTGCAGCCGGGGTCGTCCACGTCGTGGAAGTACTCCCCCTCGGCATGTACGAAGTCGCCGAACGCGCCCTCCGCGGCGCGGCGCCGGCAGTACATCGCCTGCGGGCGATAGTACGTCGTCTCGCCCAGCATGTAGTGCATCCCCGTGCGCCGGCAAGTTTCGATGATGCGGTCACACCATTCGAGCATCTCGTCTCCGTCGGGCAGCCACACCACAGGGACGGCGCTGTAGACATGCTTGCCCGACTCCATCGCCTGCACGGCCTGGGCCGCGTGGAGCCAGGGCTGGGTGATGATGGCGAGCGCGTCGAGGTCGGAATCGCAGATTTCGTCCAACGAGTGGTAGGCATCTGACTCGCGGAACTTGTCCTGCCAGGACTGCTTGCGGGCGAAGGCCTCGATGCGCTCCGGCTCGCGGTCGCAGAGCGCGATGCGGTCAACCAGCGGGTGGCTCTTGAAGAGGTCGGCGAAGCAGGAGCCGAAGGTTCCGAGTCCGACGATGCCGAGGCTGATGCTCATTTGCGTCTCCTGACGCTCACACTACATGGGCAGCTCGAAGGTGCGCGCGATGAAGACCGCCGTCTGGTCGCGGCTCACCCGCCGGATGGGGTAGTAGTTGCCGTCCGGGTAGCCGGCGACGAGGTCTTCTGCGGCCAGGTACTCGACGTGCGTGTAGCACCAGTAGTCGACAGGGACATCGTCGAAGGTCGGAGTCTCGGGCGGCTGGTAGCTCTCGAGCCCCGCTTCGCCCGTGGGGGTCACGATGGCGCGGGCGACAAACACCGCCATCTGGCCGCGGCCCAGCTCGTACTCGGGATGGTAGGTGCCGTTGGGATAGCCCTCGACGATGTTGTTGGCGGCCGCGTACTCGATCTTGTCGTAGGCCCAGTGGTCCGTGTGGACGTCGGGGAAGGTGGGCTCTTGGGGGCCGTCGGGAATCGCTTCCTCGCCGCCGACGAGGGCGCGGGAGACGAAGACCGCCATCTGGTCGCGGCTCACAACCCACTCGGGATGATAGCAGCCATCGGGGTAGCCGCCGACGAGCCCCGCGTCCACACAGGCCCCTATCTGCACGAAGGCCCAGTGGTCGGTCTCCACATCGAGGAACTGGCGGTACTCGTGGGCGCCTATGTCAGCCGCGGTGCCGGCGGGCGCCACATTGCCCCAGTAGTCGAGGCCGCCGTTCTCGGGGACGGCGAGGCCGGCATCAATGCAAGGAGAACTCGGCAGCAGCTTGTACCCGTCACAGGTATCTCGGCCGATGCCGGCGGCGCCGGGGTCGGCGAGCTTCGGATCCTCGGTGAGCTTGTGCGCGTCGGCCGGCTCGTTCGGGGGATGGTTGCCGTGGAAAACATTGTAGTCGAAGACATTATTGGTGCTCAATGACAGGTCATAGTCGCCGGTGCCCAGGTTGTAGAAGATATTGTTGTAGAAGTGCGTGTTGTCGGCATAGCCGCCCCAGTCGGAGTGGACGACGGGGCTGACGTTCATGCCCTCTCCTATGTAGATGGTGTTGTTGTAGACATAGCTGTTAGTGCACGGGCCGGCGATGTGAAAGGAGCGGGTCTGGTCGTTCTGGCTGATGTTGTAGCGCACCACCGTGCCGTCGTTGAAGCCGCTGTAGGTGCCGTTGGCGCATATCAGACAGAAGCCGCCCTCGTTGTCGTGGCTGTAGTTGTACTGGATGATGGTGTTGTGAGAGAACCAATCGCTGTCGAAGCCCTCGCCGTCCCTGGTGGTTCTGGTGAGGTAGGCTTCGTTGTACTGAAAGACGGCATCGTCGCAGGCCCACGGCCAGATGCCGACACACCACCGCCCGGACCGCTTGTTGCAGTCCTTGGCGACGTTGTATTCCACGAGGGGGCCGGAGCAGATGCAGGGGACTATGCCGTCGCCGCCGATGTCCTCGACGAAGTTGTTTCGGACGACGACGTTGGTGCTGCCGACCCAGTGTTGGGGCTCAGCTTCGGAGAGATTGCGATCCCACCAGTAAGACCAGATCCAGATGCCGGAGCGGTCCACGGCGCGAACCCTGCAGCCGGAAATGAGGATGTCGTCGTAGCGGGTCACGCGGCTGAGGCCGCGGATGTCAAAGATGATGCCGCCATTACCCTTGTGTGCGTCGTCCAGGAGGCCGTTGACGTCGTGGACGTTCAGGTTCTTGACGTGGATGTGAGTGAGGATGCCCGCGTCCTCGGCCGTGACCCAGGCCCCGAAGCGCTCCCTCACGTTGGTTCCATCATAGTTGGTGAGCTCTAGGTTGCTGACCTCCCAATGCTGCTGGTTGTAGAGGCGGAAGGGGGCCGTCACGAGTCCCTGCCCATCTATGAGGGGCTTTGGGCCGTCAGTATAGCTGTCAATGACAATGGGGCTGCCGGCTTCGCCCGAGCCCCAGGGGTCTAGCTGGCCGGTCCAAGAGCAGCCGGCCTTGAGGAGTATGTGATCTCCGGGAGCGAAGAGAACGGTGTTGACCTTGTCAAGAGTTTGCCAGGGTTCGAACGGGACGGTGCCTGACAGCGCGTCGTTTCCGTGGATGGAGTCAACATAGTAGATGGTGCTTCCGGGGGAGACGAGGAGGTCGGGCCCGACGAGGGAGACGTCGTCCACGTAGAGGTAGCCGGTAGACTCATCCTTCCAGGCGAAAACGCGCATCCAGTCTATGGTGGCGGGAGTCGTGAACTGCATTTCGAGGTACTGGTAGGTCGTGCTGGTGAACTGGACGGCCGGGGCGTAGCGGTTGCCGTGGATGTCGTAGTACTCGACGCCGACCCAGCCGGCGTTGCCGGGGATGCTGACCTTTCCCCAGGCCGCCAGCCTGTAGGTAGTGTTGGGCCTGGGCTTGGCGACGGTCTGGGCTCGGCCGCCGGCAGCGGCGTCTATCCTGAGGGCATAGACTCCCGAGTGCGGGTACTCCTGCACGGCCAGTGCGCCCGGATAGGGGTTGGAGTTGCCCCAGTAGGCGTAGGCGCCCCAGTGGTCGTTGCCATCCTCGAAGCCGGGGTTGAGCAGGTAGTTATCGGACCAAGCGTGGGCAGCGCCCCCGGGCAGGAGAAAGAGGGCCGCCGCTGCCGCCAGAGATGCCGCCAGGCGTCCGCGCGAAGCCGAGTCGCCCCTCGCCATTCTCGCCTTCCTTCTCGGCGCCGGCAGGCCTGCGCTGGGGCTTCCCGCTACCCGGGCAGCTCGAAAGCACGTGAGATGAAGACGGCCATCTGGTCGCGGCTCACCCGCCGGGCCGGGTAGTAGTTGCCATCCGGGTAGCCGGAGACCAGGTTCTTTGCTGCCAGGTACTCCACCTGCTTGTAGCACCAGGAGTCGGCTGGCACGTCTCGGAACGTCGGGGTGTCAGGCGGCTGGTAGCTTTCGAGCCCCGCCTCGCCGGTTGGCGTCACGATAGCGCGGGCGATGAAGACAGCCATCTGCGCGCGGCTCACATCGTACTCGGGATGGTATGCCTCCGCCGTATAGCCCTCCACGATGCCTTCGGCGACCGCGTACTCCACATGATCGTAGGCCCAATGGTCAGTGGGAACATCGAGGAAGGTGGGCTCTCCTGGCCCCGCGGGGATGGTCGCGCCGGCGAGGGCGCGAGAGATGAAGACGGCCATCTGGTCGCGGCTGACGATCCATTCGGGGCGGTAGTAGCCATCCGGGTATCCGGATACGATCCCCGCGGCTGCGCAGGCCGTAATCTCCGTCTTCGCCCAGTGGTCACTGGGAATGTCGCGAAAAGGGCGGCCTGAGGCCTCCCACCTCCAGCGGGCGGCCTGCAGGTTGGCCTCGCGCATGCGGGTGACAAGCGGCCATTTCACGCGATCGGTCTCGGTGACGAGGCCGAAGGCATAGTGCTCTCCGTAGACCAGGTCCGGGCCGAAGCCGGCGCCGCGGCCGGTGAGCGGCTGGTCGCGGTAGTGAAACCAGATCATTCCCACGCAGGACGCATCGGCAGCAGCCGACTGGATCGTCTGATAATAGAGGTCTCCGGCCTCCGCTTCGGTCTCCACGCGGGAACTCCAGTAGCGGCCGAACCCGCGCTCGCCCCGGTAGAACTGGGGGAAGGAGAACTCGCCGCACAGGGTCGGCTTGTCGGTCTCGGACTGGAGCCGGGCGAGGAGCTTGTCCTCGTACTGCATGAAGTAACGGTCGTAGCCCATGACATCGCAGTGGCGGGCCTGCAGGTGCCAGTCCTGCTCATCCTCCCACCACCGGGGGACGATCCAGGGAGCGATCACGAGGTGATTCGGGTCAATGGACTTAATGGTCGTGTAGACGAAGTCATACCAGCGGTCCGCGTACCAGCGGCGCATGGTCTCGACATCGCCTTCGGGCGGGGAGGGGTTGGAGGCGTAGAGCTCCTCACGGGTGGTGACGGAGAGGCCCCAGGCGGAGGCGAGGGCGGAAACAGACCCCCCGTACATCACGTCAAGAGCGTGGTCGAGGAGCGCGCGCTTGGAGGCGGTATCGGCGGGCTTGGTCAGGATCTCCCTGATTTCATCCCGCCGGATGAGGGCCTCGTACTCGCTCTGGAAGGACCAACCGAGAACGTTGGGGTCGTCTCGGCGCGGGCCGATCTGATTCGCCAACTCCTGTCGGAATCCGTCCTGCACGGCGGGATCGAAGAAGTCGGGGTGCCCGGCGAGGGTCGGGGTGATGCTGGTCGAGAGCACGGGCGTGGAGACAATCGCGTCCGGGGCGCCCCACTTGCCGCCGCCGTTGAAGCCCCAGGCGTCGAGCCGGCGGAGAGCGCGCTCCCTGGCCCGCTCGCTCCAGTCGTCCGAGCCGTACTTCCTGATCAGATTGCACTGGTAGAGGTTGACGTACTCGGCCTCCTCGTCCTCCCCCCAGACATCGCGGTCCCAGGCGGCCTCCCACGGCCCGTCGCGCGGGGGTAGCCACTGGAAGAGATACTCGCGGCCGGTCACCGAGGTGAAGGGCCAGCGGCTGGCCGGAACGAGGGAGACCCCCAGGTAGAAGCACGGGTTGCCATCCGGGGAGATGAGCCACCAGTGGCCGTCGCGTTTGAGGACGCCGAAGAAGCCGGTGGCTTCTTCTTGCCAGCCGGCCCGCAGGTATCCCCCGTACTCGTCGAACTCCGAGGACGGAGGCATCTGGGCCAGCGCGGCGTCTTCCGACGCGATCTCGGCCACCAGCTCGTCATCGCTGGTGATCTTCTCGGAGAAGTCGGCGTAAACACACTGGCCGTACTGGTCTATGAAAGGGGCATAGGCGTGGAGGTCACTGCCGGCGAAGCGGAACGTGGCATCAATGGTGACGGTGTCTCCGGGCTGAGTGCCGAACCAGAATCGCGTGGGCGATTGCTGCTCGAAGAGTTTTAGCGCCGCGTGGACGCCGATATCGGTCTGCTCGTGGCGGGCGATTTCCTGGCCGTCGCGGGTTAGCGCGACGCTGATGCTGTCAACGATGGCGATCCAGTCGCCGGGCTCGTCGGCCCAAGAGGGGCGGTAGTTGAGTTCCGCTTCCCCCGGGGCCGGCTGCCAGCCGCCGGGGCTGTCAATGACGAGGGCGCCGTCGAGAAAGAGCTGGGCCCCGGTGCCAGAGATGACCGCGCGAATCCGGTAGTCGCGGTCGAACTGGAACCCCGGCGTATAGGAAGGCCAGCGCCAGCTCGTGCCATCGGCCACCGAGAGGAAGATGGGTAGTGTCAGAAGCTCGCTGCCCTCGAAGTCTAGATAGAATCCCCGGTTCCCCTCATAGTCGTACTGACTGGCGATGCCAAAGCGACAGAGAGACTGAGCAGACAGCGGCCCCGCCGACAGCAATAGCAGCACGACCAGCGCAGGCGCGGTGGTGGTTCTCAACGGGATGCCTCCCCGGCGGTGTTCTGTTGCCTCCAACCGGTTATTCCATGGTGGCGCCCCATGGCCGGGCCGTAGTTGAGGGCGGCGCTGGCCGGCGGGGGCCGAGGAAAAGCTGGAGAGGGGGGAGGGGCGAGCGGGCGGCACAGAGAAGTGTCCGAGCGTGATTATTGACTTCCACGCGCACCCCGGATACTCCGAGAATCTCAACGCGCTGCGGGCGGAGTTCCGTCCCGCCCTGCGCGCGGCCAAGCATCATGGGGTGGACTGGATCTGCCTGAGCTCCCTGGCCGACTGGAAGGAATCACCGGCACCGGCGCAGGTGCGGAAGGGCAATGACGCGGTGCTGGCCTTGGCGGCCGATCACCCGGAGGAGGTGATCGGCTTCTGCTATGTGAACCCGCGACAGACCGACGAGGCGCTGGCGGAGATTGAGCGCTGCGTAGTGCAGAGGCGAATGGCGGGGATCAAGCTGTGGCAGGCCTGCGCCGCGAACGACGCGCGTGTGGAGGCGATTGCCAAGCGGGCGGCGGAGCTCAAGGTCCCCATCCTCCAGCACGCCTGGTACAAGACAGGCGGAAACGGAGCCAACGAATCCACCCCTGCAAACGTCGCCGCGCTCGCCGCGAAGCACCCCGAGACCATCATAGTAATGGCCCACCTCACGGGGGCGGGGGAGCGAGGCCTGGCGGACGTCGCGCCATATCCCAACGTGTCCGTTGACATATCGGGCGGGGAGCCGGAGGCCGGCATGGTCGAGCTGGCGGTCAGGCGGCTGGGCGCGCGGCGAGTATTGTTCGGGACGGACAGCCCGATCCGGAGCTACGGGGCCACTGTGGGCAAGGTGATGGGGGCCAGGCTGACGGTGCGGCAGAGGAACCTGATTCTCGGAGAGAACGCCCGGCGCCTTCTGGCGGGGAGGCTGGGAGCATGAGCGTCGACGCCGCGGCCTACGTGGGCGCGTGGCCGTTCCGGCCTATCGAAGGGACGGTGGCCGATCTGGCGGGCGTGATGCGGGCCAATCGCGTCAGGCAGGCCGTAGTATCACCGCTTGATGGATTCTTTTATGCCGACCCGAGCCCCGCGAACCGAAGACTGCTGCGCCGGCTCGCCGGCCGACGCAGGATCTGGGGAGCTCCGATAATCAGCCTGCGAATGGCGGACTGGAGGGCGCAGTTGCAGGCGCTGGCGGAGAAGCGCCAGGTGCGGGCCGTGCGGCTGGCCCCGGCCTTCCACGGGTACAAGGTGGCGAAGGCGCAGGAGGCGGCGGAGCTGGCTGCGAAGCACGGATTGACGGTGGTGGTGCAGATGCGCGTGGAGGACGAGCGCCACCATCCGCCGTTCGTCAAGCTGCCCGGGGTGGCGCTGGGGGATGTCGTCGCGCTGGCGGCGGCAGCGCCGCGGGCGCGGGTGGTGGCCTCTGCCGCGCGGTTGGGGGAAGTGCTTGGAGATGCGGAACATATCCGTCAGTTGAAGAACCTATGGTTGGATGTCTCTCATCTGGACGGGCTGGAATGTGTGAAGCAGGCGCGAGACGCGGTGGGCGCGCGCCGGCTGGTGTTCGCCACCTGTTGGCCGTTCTTCTACGCGCGCTCGGCCGTGCTGAAGGTGGACGAAGCGGAACTCTCAGCACGGGACAAAGCAGGGATAATGATGGGAAACGCGGAGGCAGCGTTTGGGCTGGGGTGATACGACGGTAATGCGGGCGAGGACGGCAGCGAAGGCGGACAAGACCGCAGGACTTGTCTCAACCAGTCCGGTGCTTGCGCTCCTTCTCTTGCTATCACTTCTGGGGGTGACGCCGGCGGCTGCCTCGGGCGGATTCGCGGGCATCGACGCGCACGCGCGGGCGGCGCCGGCGTCGTCCGCGACCTCGGTCGAGTCGCTGGCCCTCTACCTCCGGCAGAGAACCCGGGATGAGCGGGAAAGAGCGCGCGCGGCCTTCTCCTGGATCGCGCACAATGTCTCCTACGACGGGTCGCTCCGCCGTGAGAATGCCCGTCCGGAGGGCGTGCTCGCGGCGCGGCGGGCCGCCTGTTACGGGTACGCGGTGCTGTTCGAGGCGCTTGCGGAGGCCATGGGCGTCGAGGCGGAGATTGTCACGGGGCATGGGAAGGGGCGCGGGTACCAGCCGGGTCAGGGGAGGGACAGCGCGCAGGACCACTCGTGGAATGCTGTGAAGACCAACGGCGCCTGGGGGCTGGTG
>CP070816.1:211306-215521 GCA_020344235.1 Armatimonadota bacterium | reverse complement strand
GGCACCCCCGTGCTTCGCCGAAGCGGGCTAACGCGCCGCGAGCTGCTGGTCATCTACTCGATACTGCTGGTTGCGGGCCCGGTCGTAAGCCACAGCATAATGGCGTGGATGCTCGTGAAGAGCATCGCCTACTACTACATGGCGCGCGCGAATGTGATCTGGCAGACGACCTTCCTGGATCAGGTGCCAACGTGGTTTTCCCCGACCGACGCGGCCGCCGCGGAGGGATTCTTCGAGGGGCACGCCGAGGTGCCTTGGTCGCTGTGGTGGGCGCCGCTGGGCGCGTGGTCTTTCTTCACGGTCTGTCTGTTCGTCGCCAGTGTGAGCGTGGTCGCGATACTGCAGCGGCAGTGGGTCACCAACGAGCGGCTGAGCTTCCCGATAGCGCAGGTTCCGCTGGAGATAGTTCGGGAGCCGGGCGGAAGCCGTCAGGGGCGGGCGGGCAGGCTGCCGGTGGCGTGGTTCTTCTGGATCGGGGTGGTAGTTTCGCTTGCGGTGAACTTCGTCAACGGCCTGTCGCAGAGGTACCCGTCTGTGCCGGCGATTCCGCTGGGGCCGGTCGCGATCATGCAGTGGCAGAGAGTGGGGCCGCTGGCCGGGCTGGGGGAGATTGACCTGGTGCTCTGGCCCTGGATGATCGCCATCGCCTATCTGATCCCGAAGGAGCTTTCTTTCTCGGCCTGGTTCTTCTGGCTGGTTGATGTCGGGTTGACCATCATCGCTATCTCTGCGGGGTCGGAGCCGCAGAGGCCGGAGGAATGGTTCGACAGTTCGTTCCCCGCGCCACGCTACCAGGGAGGGGGCGCGATTCTCGCGCTGGGGATATGGGTGCTGTGGATCGGCCGCAGGCATCTGGCGCGCGCGATCCGGGTTGCGTTCAGCCGGCAGTCGGGAAGAGGGGACGCCGATGAGCCACTGTCGTATCGTGCGGCCCTGGTCGGGCTGGCGCTGTCGTTCGCGGGGATGGTTTGCTTCTGCTGGCTGGCCGAGTGCCGGCTGGTGGTTGCGGTCCTGTTGGTGGCCCTGATCGTGGGGTACTACATGATGTGGGCGCGGCTGCGGGCGGAGACGGGGCTCGGCTTTCTGCCTTTTCCGCTGGAGATACAGAACGCGGTGGTCGTGCCCTTTGGGACCGCGGTCTTCCGGCCGACCGAGCTGATCACGATGATCTCCACTCGCTGGTCGTTCTTCCCTGGATTCGGGTACTCGTACGAAGTGGTGACGGGGAATGCGCTGGAGACGTTCAAGATCGCGGATGCGGCCCGGATCAACTCGCGGCGCCTGACCGCGGCGATGGTGGTGGGGTTCATGATTGCGTTAGCCGTTGGGCTGTTCGTGTTCCTGACAGGGATCTACCGGTATGGCTTTTTCGGCCTGAAGTCAGGCACCACGGGGTGGCTCGGACACCAGAGCATCAATGACGGAAACCGCATTATGTGGCCGCTGACGAGTCCGGAGAATACGGACGTCAACGGTCTGGCGGCGATGCTGGCCGGGGCTGCCTTTGCCGTATTTCTCGGAGTGATGCGGCTTCGGTTCTGGTGGTGGCCTTTCCATCCGGTCGGATACATGGCGGCGATGTGCTGGGGGCTGCACTGGTACTATATGCCGTTCTTCATCGGGTGGGCGTGCAAGACGCTGGTGATCCGGTATGGTGGGCTGCGGCTGTATCGGGCGACGGTGCCGCTGGCGATCGGGTTGATCGTGGGTGATATGCTGAACGGCGGCGTTTGGGCGGCGGTGGCGATGGTGACGGGGGGGAGGGTGTAGGGCGCGCGGGGGCCTCCACGAGGCTGCCAGGTCTAGTATGCCATGCCGTGTAAGGAGGGGACGGGAAGAAGGTAGGGAATTGCTGTTTTTCTTGGTGGAGGTGGCATTGGCTGGCACCTGCGAGGCGAGGACGAGCCACGGTAGGTGACTGCGGGAACAGAGGGGCGGCCGCCTGGGACAATTGACACCGAAGAGGTCACCTCGGAGGTTGCGACACCTTCTCCGACCCGCCCTCCCCTCGGTGGAACCCGCGGGGCGGCCCGAACGACCTATCTATTGGAGATGAGCAAGACCCGCGACCAGCTTCACGAAGAGCTGCTGGTGCTCAAGTCCCAGCAGGGAGATGCTCGAACCTTCGAAGAGCCAGTGGACCGATTCCACCCCCGACTCTGGCGGCATGCCTATCAGCTCCTGGGCGAAGAAGAGCCGGCCCGCGAGGTGCTGCAGGAGGGGTGGCTGGCGATCATCAAGAGCCTGCCCTCCCTCAAGGAGGCGGCTGCGTTCCCCTCCTGGGCCTATCGCATCATCACCCACAAAGCCGCCGACTGGCTCCGAAAGCGCAAACGCTACGAGCTGGTCTTCACTGAAATTACTGACGAGGTCGAGCCGCAGTTCAACCCGCCGCCCCCCGAGGCCGACACCATGCTGGCAGCCGTACACACCCTCCCGCCGTCTTCCCGCGCCGTGCTCTCCTTGCGCTACGCCGACGATCTCAGCATCTCCGAGATCGCCATCATCCTGGGCTTGCCGGAGGGTACGGTCAAGTCCCGCCTACATCGTCTCCGCGTGAGACTGCGACAGTTGCTGAAGGTGCAAAGCGATGACTGATTTCGAGAAAGACCTTCGCCGCGCGGTCGCGGCCCAAAGCCTGGATCCCGCGCATGAGGAGACCATGATGAAGGAGATCAGAAGCATGTACGAACACCGCATGGGGACAGTGAGAACCGTGACCTGGCTGGCTCACCTAGTGCTCACGGGCCTGCTGCTCTGGGGGCTCTGGATGCTGTTCCATAGCCCTATGGAGTCGGGGAAGGTGGTCGGTGGTGTCATCGCCTTCATCGGCGGCACCACGCTGCATGTGATGAAGATCTGGTACTGGGTGCTCAACACCAAGTACGGCGTCCTTACCGAGATCAAAGCGCTCCAGGTGCAGGTGGCCGAGCTAGCGGAAAGGCTGCCCGAGAAAGACTAGTCCCAAGGCAACGAGACGATTACTGAACTCCCGTCCTGGTGCAGACAATAGCATCACCAGCAAAGCGGGGCCTCACCCTCCGGCCACGATCTCGTCATACCTGCGGCGGAGATAGTCAATGATGAGGCGTATCGGCGGACTGATCGCGATCGGGATGTCCTCAATGGCGAAGAAGGCTGCCTCCTTGCCCTTCGCCTTGTCCACCTGAGTTGTGCCCGAGAAGTCGCGACAGAGGTAGACAGCCGTCACGTTGTGGACTTCGTCGCCATGGGGGGAAGCGCTAGTACATCTCACGCCCAGAGTAGACCCCGAACAGCTACAGCCAGACGCAGCGGCGGGATATGTCCGGCACCGCGCTTTCATGGATTGCTCACAATGAGATCAGTCTTTCCTCCAGTACCTGCCTGTCCAGTCTATCTCCCTCATCTCTGACTTCATGCCATGACTCTCCCGGTAATCATCCACGGCCGCTCGGCATCCCGGAAGCGCGTAGTCATCAACAACACAGAATCCCCCGGTGGATAGTTTCGGATAAAGAGCTTCAAGAGCATCCATGGTTGAGCCGTACATATCACCGTCGAGGCGCATGAGCGACAACTGATTAATAGAGGTGCTATAGAGCGTATTCTTGAACCATCCCTTGAGGAATATGACCTGATCGTCGAGCAGACCGTACTTCCTGAAATTGTCAGCCACCTCTTCCTCGCTCACTGAAAGAAAGGAGTGGACATGTAATCTGTCGCCCTCGTCGGCCGGATGCTTCCCCGCATCAGGTTTGGGTAGGCCTTCAAAGGAATCGGCAACGAATACACGGCGATCCGATACCTGGAAAGCCGCAAGAACCGCTCGCATGAAGATACATGCTCCGCCTCTCCAGACCCCAGCCTCGATGAGATCACCCTCGATGTGTTCATCGAGAACAACCTCGATACACTGCTGCAGGTTCTCCAAACGCCTGATGCCAATCATGGTGTGGGCATATGCCGGCCATATGTGCCCCTCAGCCCTCTGGCGCTCGGTGAAGTTGCTTTCTCGACAGAGTTCTATTCCCATGGCCCCAAAGACCTTTGAGAGAATGGAAACCATCGCGCGTGAAATCGCATGCCTTCCATAGTCGGATTGCATGAGAGGAATAGGCGGCTCTGGCCATAGGGTGTAGGTGAGGGTCTTCTTCATGAGATCAAGATAAAGTTGTCTTGTCTCCGCACTCATGTTGTCGTCTCTCACAACGGCGACCTGCCTCCGGGGTGCTC
>CP070816.1:203251-211206 GCA_020344235.1 Armatimonadota bacterium | reverse complement strand
TCACGCTCGTCGTCGGCCCCCAGTTCGAGGAATCCATCACCGCGCTGCGGATCGTGGCGGTGGTATGCGTGACCGCTCTTCCGGACGCGCTCCTGTTCTTCGTGCTGGTGGCGCTCGGCAGGGAAGTGGCGGCCACCATCTGCCTTGTCGCCACGGTTGTCACCAACATAATACTCGACATCATTCTGATCCCGATCATGGGTGTGCCGGGGGCCTGCCTCGGCACCATCGGCGCCGAATGGACCTACTTCGCATTGGCCCTGCTGCTCGTGCATCGCACACTTCGCATATCCTCGTTCTGGCAGTTCATCGGAAAGCCCGTGGCCGCGGGAGCGGCTATGGCGCTGGCGGTCTGGATGGCGGGGCCGCACCAACCGGTGCTGGGCGCTCTCACCGGCCTCGCCGCCTTCGCGTTCCTTTTGGTCCTTCTCCGCGTGCGGCCGCGGGAGTCCCTCCGCACACTTCGCGCAGCGCTCGCGGTTCGCCCCGCAGAGGCAGCGGCAGGCGCCGAGCAGCCGCTCCCCGCATCCAATTCCGAGTACGAGTGATCCGGCGCCGGCCCGCGGGCCGAGCCGGACCCCCCGGATTCAGCGTTCGCGGCGGCCGTCGTGCAAACATGAGTTTTGCATATTCTGGGTTTGGGCATACTGAATCAGTCCCATTTGGAAGGAAATGCGCTCCTCAGCGGCGAAAAGAGCACCTACCCCGAAGGGGACGAATCTATCGGGGCGGGGATGACAGGGGCGCCAGCGCATATCGGCGCTGCGGCAAGCTCAGGCTTCACACCTGCAAAGCCGGGACTGCCGGCCCTGTCTCCCAGGTGGAGGCATTAGAAGTGAGAGCCCTGGTCACGGGGGGAGCAGGGTTCATCGGTTCTCACATTGCCGATGCCCTGCTCTCAGCAGGCCACCAGGTCAGAGTCCTGGACAGCCTGGACCCCCAGGTGCACGGTGGGGTGGATACCGCCCCCAGCTACCTCAGCACGGAGGTCGAGTTCGTCCGCGGGGACGTGCGAGACGCCGACCTACTGGGCCACGTGCTGCGCGATGTCAGCGTGGTCTATCACCAGGCGGCCGCAGTCGGTGTCGCGCAGTCAATGTACGAGGTGCGTCGCTACGTAGACGCCAACTGCGTGGGCACCGCCAACCTGCTCGAGGTCATCCTCAGCGCGCGGACAAATATTGATCTGCTGGTAGTGGCCTCCTCGATGTCCATCTACGGAGAAGGGGAGTACGCGTGCTCCACGTGCGGGCCCTCCTACCCTGAGCTGCGGCGCGTCAACCGGCTGGCACACAGCGACTGGGAGCACACCTGCCCCATGTGCAGCCGTGTGCTGGCGCCGCGCCCAACGCGGGAGTCGAAGCCACTCCGGCCGCGCTCCCCATATGCCGTATCGAAGCGGGATCAGGAGGAGCTGTGCCTCTCTGTGGGGGAGGCGTATAAGCTCCCCACCATCGCTCTTCGCTACTTCAACGTCTACGGTCCCCGGCAGGCGCTCTCCAATCCGTATACCGGCCTCGCCGCGATATTCTCCTCCCGAATCCTCAACGGCCGCTCCCCGGTGATCTTCGAAGATGGAATGCAGTCACGCGACTTCGTCCACGTATCGGACGTCGCGCGGGCGAATGTGCTCGCCTTGAGCGCCCCCAATGCCGTCTACCATTCCATCAACGTCGGAACGGGCCGGCGTGCTACCGTCCGCCAGGTGGCCGATGTGCTGGCCGGGGTGCTCGACTCCAAGGCAGAGCCCACGATCTCCGGCAGGTACCGGGCCGGAGACATCAGGCACTGCATTGCGGATGTCACGCGCGCTCGCACCCTCCTCGGCTTCACAGCTACCGTGGAACTCGAGCAGGGGTTTGCCGATCTCGCCTCCTGGCTTGCCGGCCAGCAGCCCGACGACCGATTGGAGCAGGCAGTCCGCGAGCTGGAAGTCCGGGGTCTGGCTACTGCAGAGGCGGCCGACAAGACGGCCACCGCTCGCCTCCAGCCCTCGGACGTGGAGTTCCCCGCCCGTGCGAGCGGCACCGGTTGGGCCAGCTAGCTTCGCGCGGCCCGGTCGTCGTCGCGCAAGCTGGCCCGGATTTCTTCCGTCAACGCTGACGATCTACATGGAGCGCCAAACTGGGACACTACCAGCCACCCCCTCTGCTTGACACTATCCGCAAGAGCGTGCTACTATTTTAGGCTAGCTAGATATGCCTGCGACCACAGGCTACCAGGGAGAATCGCGTGCACCCGCCAGGATCCCAGAGTAGTACCTTGCCAAGGATCCGTCATACGATCCGTCGACGCAAGAAGCTTATTGTTGTATCCTTCGCGCTCATTCTGCTCGCCGACATCGTGGGCACATACGCCATGACGCCGCTCTGGCTCGGCGAGGCACGCATCATGGTGATGCCAGGGCCCTTCCACGGCCTGGCCCCTTTTGATCCCGTCGGCAGGCAGATAACCGATCGCGAGCCCTCTGTCTCCACCCTGGATGTTGTCGAGATGCTGGGCAGCAGGGAGGCGGCTGTTCGCCTGGTCGAGCATTTCGGCCTGCACGAGAAGAAGGGCCCGGGAGGCCTGCGCGGCGTTCTCCAGGCCATCGGTGCGGGGATTGTTGGAGCGCCGGGAGCCATCATCGGGATCATTACCCCCGGCAAGCCGGCTGAACTCAGCCCTGTGGACGAGGCCGTAAAGACCCTGCTCGACGATCTCGAGGACATCAGGAGTGAGACGGACACCAACATCGTGAACGTGGGCGTGTGGGCGGACAGCCCGCAGCTTGCGAACTCCCTGGCCAACGCCCTGGCCGAGTCGGTCATTGACGCGGACAGCGCCGCCAGCCGGCAGGAGGCGGAGCGCTCCTATCTCTTCGCCGTGCAAGAGCTGGAGCGCGCTGACGTCCGCCTGGACGCCGCCCGCGTCGCCCTCAAGGACTTCAGGGAGGGCGAGGACTTCTCGGATCCCCAGCAGGACTTCGCTGCCACCATGTCCCGCATGGAGCAGGCGCGGACCAACCTCGACAGGACGCGATCCGAACTCGCCGCCGCCAACGCACGCCTCGATGAGACTCGCGTCCAGCTGACAGAACAGCAGGAGACGGTCGTCGCCGCCCAAGTCGTCGCCACCAACCCCGTGGTCGAGCAACTCCGGTCCGAACTCGTGAGGCTCGAGCTTGCCCTAGCCGGCCAGCTCCAGCACAAGCGAGAGGCCCACCCTGATGTCGAGAGATTGCGCGCGCAGATCGAGCAGAACGAGAAGCGCCTTCGCTCCGAGATCGAGCGTATCGTATCCACCGAGACGGTAGGCATCAACCCGGTTCACCAGCAGCTGCTCCTCCAGTCCTTGACACTCGACGCGCAGAGACAAGGGCTGGAGGCAAGCGAACAGGCACAAGTGGAAGCCATTGCTGATGCCCGCCACGACCTGGACGTACTTGCCCAGAAGTCCACGGAGTTCGACCGCCTCAATAACGATGTGTCGGCGGCCGCTCAGGTCGCTGGCGAACTTCGCGTTGCGGCGCAGCAGCTCGACGCTCTTCGCCACACCCATGTCGGCCTTGCCGGCACCAGGATTCGCGTCATCGAGCGCTCCACCATACCCGACGAAGAGCACAAGCACAGCCCAAGTACGCTCATCAACCTGGCAGCCGGCATTATCGCCGGCGCGGTGCTCTCTCTGGCGCTCGCCTTCTTCCTCGAATACTGGCGGGAAGACTCGGAGGAGGAGAGCCTACAGCAGTAGCTGATATCAGCGGCCCTTGCCCACCGCCCCGCGCCTGGCGGCCCAGAGTGATGACAGAAGCCGCGATCGGCGCCCTTCTCCGGTATGCTGTCTCCCAGTATCCCTCTGATGCCCGATGACTCTGACGCACGGCAGTGATCTCGCACCTCATCTCGCAGGTTGCTCTGGCGTCGTCCGGAACGCTCGAACCATGCCCGCGCGGGAGGTGAGGGGCATCAGGGCACAGAAGGCCCCGATGATCTCAACCGCACAACGCGCCCGGGACCGGTCGCAACGTCGGCTCGGGTGCGGAGAAGGAGTTCACCACAATGGCAACCGTCGCGCGCGCAATCTCGCGTACTATCGTCGTGATCGCTGCGGCTTCACTCTTGATCGGCTGCCGCGAACTTCCGTCCAAGGCCCGCGGCGGCGCGCAGGGCCCCGCAACTGGCGCGCCCCGCGAGACCCCTCAGGCTGCACCCATCGCCCCCAAGGCCACGCGGGAAGTCGCGCTCCAGGGTTCGCCCTTCGGAGTATTCTATGGGCTCACCACCTACCGTTCCCGCCCAAGTACTCAGTACATGGTGGAGCTAGGCGCCGACTGGACGCGCCAGACCCTCCCCTGGAAGGGAGTCGAACCCCAGCGCAACCAGTTCAAATGGGGGACAGTTGACGGGGCCGTATCCATGGTCGACGCGGCCGCGCGAGCAGGCCGCCCCATCAACGTGCTGTCCACCTTCCGCACCATTTCGCCATGGGCTGCCGCCCGCGCCCCCGTCAAGGTGCGTGAAGCATCAGTCCCCCCCTCTGACCTGCAGGACTACTATCGCTTCGTCCACGCCACGGTGAAGCGCGCCCGCGGCCGAGTCCGATACTGGCAAGTTGACAACGAGGTAGACAGCCCGTTCTTCTGGCAGGGCTCCGCGGAGGAGTATGTGCAGCTCCTCCGCACCGCCCACCGCGCCATCAAGGACGCAGATCCTCAGGCTGTCGTCGTCGCCCCCGGCATCCAACTCTGGCGGCGGCCGATGATCGAGGATGAGATTGCCGCGGGACGAGACCAGCGGGCGCTCGACGTGTACCGGGCATGGGCGGAGAACAATGATGAGGCGAAGCGCGCACCCACCCCCTCCAGTGCGGCCGACCTGCAGCGCATGTTCTCCCAGGGGAAAGCCGCAACCATGGGCAAGCATCAGTCCGACTTCATCCGACGCCTGCTCGACAAAGACACCGCTCAGTACTACGACGTCCTCGACATCCACATCTACCACCCATGCGAACTCATCCCGGATATAGTCGAGTGGGCCCAGGCCACCATGGCCAGAGAGGGATACTCGAAGCCCATCTGGCTCACCGAAACCTCCGGGCCAAACTACCCCGAGCTGTGGCCCAACGAGAAGGTGGGGGAGCGCCGGCAGGCCGAAGAGGTCGTCAAGCGCTATGTGCTGGCCCTCGGCTGCGGCGTCGAGCGGGTCTTCTGGTACGTGCTGGTCGCGCCCAAGCATCAGGACACCGGGGAGTGGTCCCGCACGGGACTGCTTCGCCGCGATCTCTCCAAGCGACCCGCATACCACAGCTACCGTCTCATGACCCAGATGCTAAAGGGCGCCCGTTCAGTGCGCACGCTGAACATCGGGAGTGCCGTTCAGGCCTTCGAGTTCACGAGGCCTCAGGGATCAATCTATGTTCTGTGGTGCGACCAGGGGAAGACCGTCCGGCTGCCCATCGGCCCCTGCCGCCTGGAGATCGTGGATGCTCTCGGCAACCAGAGCACGAAGGAGACCCAAGGCAAAGAGATCGAGGTTCAACTCTCCTCCACCCCGATCTTCGTCAAGCGCACCGCTCTCGGGCGCCGGTCGGCAAGTCTGCCCGGCCCAACCGCCAGCGCGGACCGCCATGCGGAGGGCCTCACCGCTGATGCCCGGCTGGCGCAGTCTGAACTCGGAGCCACCATCACCTCCAGTGGGCTCGCGCCCTCCGGCGACATCTAGCAGCGGGAGCCCATCTTGAGGGCCGCTCGCACAATGCGAGGACACCGCCCGCAGGTGCTTCCTCAATGACCCATCTGCCGACGCCAGAGGCCAAGCGCGTTGCCATGCTCTTCTCCCGGGGCTTCTTCCCCGACTTCCGGGGACACAAAGAGGCCCTCGACCTGGTGCGGGCCGGCTACGCAGTCACCGTCCTCGCCTGGGACCGGGAATGCCGCCTGCCGACGTGTGAGACGCTCGATGGTTTCACCGTCGAGCGACTTCAGCTCCCCGCCCTCTTGGGCAAAGGCCTCGCACAGCTCCACCGCTGGCTCCGCTTCTGGCTCTGGCTCGGCCTGACCCTATTCCGGCGCAAGTACGACATCATCCACGCCAACGACCTCGACACGCTGCCGGTCGGATGGCTGGCCGCCAAGCTCACACGAGCCAAGGTCATCTTCGATGCCCGAGAGCCCAACTACTATGCTTACTGGCCGACCTATCAGTACCCCGCGCTGCTGGCCGTCCGGCTCATGGAGCGCTTCCTCTCCCGCCAGTGCGACCACGTGATCGTCTGCAATCCCTACCAGGTAGGCAAGTACGGCCGCATGGGCGTGCGTCGCGTCACCATCATCGCCAACTACCCCCCGCTGTCAATGGTGAGCGCCTCCGCTCCTGCCCTTCGCGCCGATGGCGAGGTCACTGTGGGCCGCATTGGTGCAATCTACGAGGACTGCGGCATCGAGGAGATCGTCGAGGCCGTTCAGCTCCTCCTCGCACGCGGAAGGAGGGTGAGGCTGTTCCTCGCCGGACGCCTCGTTGACAGCTACCGCGAGCGCCTGGCGAACCTCATGCGCCCGCTCACCGATAGAGTGGAGCTGCGGGGCGCCTTCACCCACAAGGACCTCCCTGACCTCTACCGCCACTGCCACATCTCCATCCCCGCCTACCGGCCCAGCCCCTGGTTCCGCCATATCACTCCCGTCAAGTTCTTCGAATCCATAGCCCACGGCGTGCCCGTTATTGCCACCGACATCGGAGGCATCGGCGACATGATCCGCCAGGCACGCTGCGGCCGCGTCCTGCCCGCGCCGAGTGCAGAGGCCATCGCTCAGGCTGTGGAAGAACTCATCAGTCAACCGGCGCTGCTTCAGGAAATGTCGGAGAACGGCATGGCCGCCATTCGCGAAAAGTACAACTGGGACCTGTTGACTCCCAAGCTTCTGGAACTCTACCGCACGCTGTGAGGGCGACGCGCAGCGTGTTGCCCGGCGGGGACCTGTAACTTGCCCAAAGTCTGTGTGATCGGAATAGACGGCGCCACCTTCGACCTCATGCGTCCGCTTGCGGCCTCAGGCAAGCTCCCGGCCCTCTCCCGCATCATGGAGGAGGGCGCGTCAGGCCCGCTCCTCACCGTGCCGAGCCTCAACAGCGCCGCGGCGTGGACCTCTTTCCTCACCGGAACGAACCCCGGCAGACACCGCCTGTTCGATTTCTACCAGCAGGTGCCCAACAGCTACCGCATCCGCTTTCTAAACGGCGCTGATCGGGACGGCGAGAGCCTCTGGAGCCTGCTCACGCGTGAGGGAAGGAAGGTCGGAGTCATCAACGTCCCCATGACCTTCCCCGCCGAGGCGGTCAACGGGTTCCTCATCGGCGGCCTCGACGCGCCCGGGATCAAGAGCCCGGGCTTCGCTCATCCCCCCGAGATCATGCAGGAGTTGAGGCGCGAGGTGGGCCGCTACATCCTCCTGCCGGGCATGGTGGGATACATGCTCGCCGGCAGAGAGCAAGAAGGTCTGGACCGGCTCGAAGAGTGCCTCGTGCGGCGGCTGGCCGCGGCCAAGCACCTCATACGCACCAGAGAGTGGGACTTCTTCATGGTGGTGTTCAACGCCGTTGACTCGGTCCAGCACTGCTTCTGGAAGTACATGGATCCCGACTTCGCCGGCCCCACCGAAGAGGAACGCAGCCGCTTCGGCGATGCCATATCACACTTCTACCACCTCGCCGACGACGCCATAGCCGAGCTTAGGGCCGAGATGCCGGACGACACCACCCTGATAGTCATGTCCGACCACGGCGCCGGGCCGCGCCACCTGGCCGCTCGTCAGTTGAACCCCTGGCTCGAGAGCATCGGCCTGCTGCGGTTTCAGCCGCCGGGTGGGGGTTGGAGGAACGCCCTCACCGCCCTCATGCGCGCCGCGTACGCGCGATTGGAGAAGACTCCCGCCCGGGGCCTCAAGGAACTGCTGGTCCGGATCGCCCCCGGCCTTC
>CP070816.1:199653-203151 GCA_020344235.1 Armatimonadota bacterium | reverse complement strand
GAGATGCGATGATACAGAAGCTGCGTGCCATCCGGTGACCATGAGAGCGAGGAGTGAAGGTCGGCTCGCGTGAGTCCATCTATCCGCTCGCTCCCGTCCGGGCGCACCAGCCCGACGTCCTCGAGTATCACCTGCTCGGACATCGCCTTCTCTGCATCCGCAAGACGATCCGTCCACTCTGCGCCGGCGTGGAATGCGATCCATTCTCCGGTTGGCGACCACGAGGCAACAGAATGCGGCCCAACGGGCGTTATCGTTCGCACCCGAGAGCCATCGCGCCTCACCGCGCACAAGTCGAAGGAGTATCGCTCCGCGCCTTCCGCCTCATCCTCTCTATCGGCGCTCTCCGGACCGGTCAACCTGATGAAAGCGATCTCTTCTCCATCCGGGCTCCAGGACGGGTAGGTCAGTGGAGCAATTCGAACGGGCAGGGCCAAGTGCGTGATCTGCTCCCACTGCCCAGTGCCCAGATGGAGAACCCACAGGTTCGTGCCGCGGTCACGCTCGCCCAGGGGATCGGATATGGTCGCTGCTATGGACTCCCCGTCCGGCGACCATGCTGCACCGTAGTACCGCCCCGTCGGCCCGCCTTCGACTCGCTCCACTCGGCGCGTCGCCACGTCCACAATCACCAATCCACCCTCGCCTCTCCGCTCGTACTCCATGAAGCGGTGCGCGAGGACGAGGCGATCGCCATCGGGCGACCAGGAAGGAACCGAGAACTGCTTGCTCTCTTCCTCTTCTGCCAGCACCACAAGCCGGCCGCCACCATCAACCGAGACGACTTCAACCGAACTCTCGAGCAGCCCCAGAGTGGCAAGCCGCTTGCCGTCCGGCGACCAGGCGGAGTTGGAAGCCAGGAAGCGGCGACCAATCCGCCTCTCCTGCGACATCGCCGGATAAGCGCCGATCCCCATCACGTAACGGTCGAAGAGGATCGGGGTGGCGTACGCTTCGAGGAAGGCGGCTATCAGGAGCAGCGGCACTATCGCCAGCAGCGCAACGCAGTAGTCGCGGACGAGACGCTTGACGCTCGCCCACCGCCGCAGGCTCCGAAGTGGGCGCACCCATGCCAGCCCCGCGCGCAGACCCAGCGCGAGGGCAAGCCAGATTGCCGGCAGCTCCAGCACGCCGTGCGGCAGCAGAATGCCCACCGCAGTTCCTGCGAGGCCAGCCCCCGACGCCTGCCTCGCCATTCCGCTGTTCAGGCCGACTATCCATCCAACATCGCCCCCTGAGGCTATCGCCAGCCCGATAGAGCCCATGCCCAGCGTGGCCGCCCCGAAGAAGAAACTCAGCAGGCAATAGCCGGTGTTCTTACTGAAGAACCACAGCCACGTGTACCTGCCCACTCCCCACGATGCAGATGGAAGTGCTGGATGGTACCAGCGCGGCCCGTACATGCCTTCAAAGAACTTCAAGGCCTCGTCCATGTCGGCCTCGCGCCCCGTGTCGTAGATCAGCACCGCCCAGAGAACGTAGACGCAGCCGACCACAAGCAGCGTCCACCTCTGCTCCTTGACAATCCGTGGAATCTCTCTGAGATAGACAGAGGTCAGCCAGCGCTTTGCACGCGCGAGCCCGCTCAACTCCTGCCCCCCTTCGCGGCGAGTAACTGCCCCCGCCCTACATCCCCCGCAGCCGCTCCACCCGCTCCTCGATCGGCGGGTGTGTGCTGAACAGCGAGTTCAGCTTCCCGCGGTGCTCTGTCAGCGGGTTGATGATGTAGAGGTGAGCGGTCGCCTTGTTCGCGGCCTCCAGCGGCTCCTTGTCCGCGCTGAGCTTCTCCAGCGCGCTCGCAAGCCCTTCGGGATACCGCGTCAGCAATGCCCCGGACGCGTCGGCCAGGAACTCGCGTTGCCGCGACAGCGCAAACCGCATTAGCTGCGCGATGATCGGCGACAAGATCACGAAGATCAGCGCAATCAACGCGAGCGGATTGCCGCCCCTGCCCCCCGATCTCCGCCGCCGCCCGCCCCCATACCACAGGCTGCGCATCATCCAATCCGACAGCAGAACCACCGTCCCGACCAGTACTGTCACCAGAGTCATGAACCGGATGTCGTAGTTCTGGACGTGCGACATCTCGTGCGCCACCACCCCCTCCAGCTCCAGCCGGTTCAGCTTCTCCAGCAGCCCGCGCGTCACCGCGATCGCCGCATGCTGCGGATCCCTCCCGGTGGCGAACGCATTTGGCGCGCTGTCCTCAATAATAAACGGCCGGGGCATGGGAAGCCCGGCCGCGATGCTCAGACCCTCGACTGTGTTCCAGAGATAGGGCTCCTCCTCTCTCGTCACCGGCTTCGCGCTGCTCATCGCCAGCACGATCTTGTCGCTGTAGTAATAGCTGCCCCAGCTCATCAGCAGCGCGAAGATCACCGCCGGAACTACGAAGTACTGGCCCAGCTCGAAGTAGAGCCCAAAGGCGTAGACAATCCCGGCGATGAGCAGCACGAACACGAACAGCAGGAGGTATGATCGCCTCCGATTGCCGGCGATCTCGTCAAACATGCCTACGCCCTATCCGTCATTCTGAGCGGAGCGAGGAATCTCGCCTCCTACCTCGCTCAGAACTGCACCTGCACCGGACCCCGCGCCTCCGGCTCCTCGATCTCGAAGTACTCGCGCATCCGGAATCCGCCCATGCCAGCGATGATGCGGGCGGGGATCGCCTGGATCAGGTTGTGGTAGGTCAGCACCGAATCGTTGTAGAACTGCCGCGCGTACGCGATCTTTCCTTCCGTCCCCGCCAGCTCCTCCTGAAGCTGCATGAAGTTCTCCGTCGCCCGCAGTTGCGGATAAGCCTCCGCCACCGCGAAGAGCCGGCGCAGCGCGCTCGTGATCATGTTCTCCGCCTGCGCCTGGTCCTGCACCGTCCGCGCGTCGATCCCGGCCTGCCGCGCCTTGGTCACTTCCTCGAAAGTCTGCCGCTCGTGCGCCGCGTAGCCCTTGACCGTCTCCACCAGGTTCGGGATCAAGTCATAGCGCCGCCGGAGCTGCACGTCCACCTGCGACCACGCGTTATTTATCCGGTTGCGCAGCACGATCATGCGGTTGAAAGTCGCGATTGCCCACAGCACGATGACAACGACCACTCCCAACGCTATCCACCCGCCTATAGGCACATCCACGATAACCCTCCTTAGCAATGCCTACTGAGGATACCCTTACCTCGCTATCTTTTCCACACCCTCCTGCGCCCTTCCACCCCCACCCCTCTCACACGACAATCAGCCCAATTCCATCAGTCGGCCTCTCGCGGACTGCACACCACGCTGCGCGCTCGTGCATACCCGATGTATCCGAGCGATTCTGCAAGCCGGATCGACGCCTCATTCCCCGCCGCCGTCGAGTGCACGCAAACCCGCCCTCTCGCCTGCATCTCCCGCGTCCAGTGGGCGAGCAGCGCCTTGCCGTACCCGCACCCGCGGTCCGCCTCCGATACCTCGATACCATCCTCTGCTACCAGGCCGGCCATCTCGCTAACAGAGGGCTCCT
>CP070816.1:195811-199553 GCA_020344235.1 Armatimonadota bacterium | reverse complement strand
CGCTTCCTACTGCTCAACGACCTTCTCCAACACCGGCACACGCATCTCCAGCGGGGCCGCGGCGAGTCCACACGTAGACAGCTACACCTGCCATCAGGAAGAAGAGCTGATCGGAGAGCAGGAAGGCGGTGCGAGAAGCCGCGACGGAACGGGCTGCTGTTGCCAGCCAGAAGGCCCCCGACAGCCCGGCGAAGCCACCGAGTAGCTGGCGGCCCAGGATATGGGCCAAAGGAATCGTCAGGGTGCTAGCGACGGCCATAGGAAGACGCGCGACCCAGTCGCCGAGGCCAGATATCGCCATTCCTCCAGCCTGGGCCTGAGTGTGGAGCAGCCGATACCACAAGACATCTATTGCATCACGGAAAGGCAGTCGAGCAGCACTGAACCAGTACTTCACCTCGTCAGGGCGCTCCACCATGCACCCGAAGAACCAGGCGAATCAAAGCAGTACGCCCAGCAAGGTGGTGGCCGCGACAATGCCCCATTCGGCTCGTCGCGACAACCCGGGCACGAAGTCGTCCCGCCGCAGGCTCATACGGTTTCCGGTCGTCGGAAACGGGCCTCATACGGACAGAGGCTCAGTCCGCAGGAGTTGCGCCTCTCTCCAGGCACAAGTCTCATCACTCGTGCGTGACCGCGACGAAGCGCGGAACCTGCGCCAGTGCGCGATAAGGGACGTCTGGGCCCAATCGCAGGCATCCTTTGCTCCTCGGCCTCCTCTATCTGGGCTCGAAGCCTCTGGCTTCCATGCAGCCAAGCGAATGACCTCTTGACCTGACGCACTCAGGAGGCTGCTCTGCCGGCTCGACCGGCAGGTTCCTGGGGAGAGCCGCGGGAGGACTATGCCCCGGGCCGCAGAACAGAAGAGTCGATCACCGAGACCACCAGCGGGGGCGAGTCGAGCCGAATGCTTGGCGACCACAGGATTGCTGTTGTGATCCCCGCCTACATGGCTGGCGATACCCTCACCTCTGTGATAGGCGGCATCCCGACGTTTGTCGACAGGATCGTAGTTGTCGACGATGGGAGTCCCGACGCCACCGCGCAAGCTGCCGCGGCCGCCGGGGACAGCCGCGTGGAATATGTGAAACGAGAGAGGACCGGTGGCGTAGGCGCGGCGATGGCAACCGGGTTCGCCCACGTTCTGACGAAGTCGGCGGACGTGGTCGTGAAGATGGACGCAGATGGCCAGATGGATCCCGAACTGCTTCCCGATCTCCTTGCGCCGATCATAGAGCAGGGCTTAGATTACTCCAAGGGCAATCGCTTCTACGATCTGTCCGCGCTGAAGCGCATGCCCCTAACCCGGCGACTCGGCAATGTGGCACTTAGCTTTCTCACGAAGATGGCGTCTGGCTACTGGAACGTCTACGATCCCCAGAACGGGTACGTAGCGATCCGCCGCGATGTGCTAGAGCGCCTCGATCTGAACTCCCTCGATCGTGGCTTCTTCTTCGAGAACTCGATGCTGGTTCAGCTCAACGTCATGCAGGCGCGCGTCGCGGAAGTGCCGATCCCAGCGGTGTACGGGAACGAGAGAAGCTCGATGAACCTGGCGAGGATCTGCTGCGTCTTCCCGTGGAAGCTAGTGTGCGTCGGGATCAGGCGGGTCCGGCTGAAGTACTTCGGCATGGACTTCTCGCCCATTGCCGTGCTCATCACCGTTGGCGGGCTGCTGCTGCTGGGCGGCACCGGCTACGGCGCTTACGAATGGGTGCGACACGCGCTGGCCGGCGTCCCCACGCCCGCCGGCGCGGTCATGCTCGCCGCCTTGCCGGTGATGCTTGGAGTGCAGTTCCTACTGAATGCCCTGCTCATGGACATCTCGCAGACGCCGCCGGGACTGGGGATACGGAAATTGGCGGGGAGAAACCGCGAGTCGACGGTGAGGCCGGAGGAAGAAGAGCCGCGCCGCGGGGGAGAAGGTCGGTGAGCCGGGGGCGGCGAGACGCTGGGTGTGGCATTCGGGAAAACAGAAACTGGCGGTGAGAGAGGCGATGCACCCCAGCGAACTCCTCAGAGAGCTCCTCGTGTGCCCTGTGTGTCATGGGGAACTCGATCAGGATGCTGAGCTTCTGTGTCGCGCCTGCGGGACGAGGTACTCGTGGGTCACCGCGGGCGACGGACGACGGGTGCCTTGCTTCCGGGCGGAATGCGGTGAGGGTGATCTCAGCCAGACACGGACGCATTGGGCGTTGGCCACCAGCCCCGACCGCGACACCGCTCTATCAAAGCTCAGGCGGATCATCGGAGCAGGGTACATGCCGCGGAGACGCGCGTGGGAGGGAATGCGGCAGGAGCTTCTGACGGCGCGCGGAGAGGAGACGCGCACCCTGGAGATCGGGGCGGGCGGGCGCCGGCTGACGCCGCGGACCGTCACCGTTGACCTCCTGCCCGTTGGGAGCACAGATGTAGTGGCGGACGCGACGCGGCTCCCGCTGAGGTCGGGTAGCTTCGATTGTGTGTGGCTGGAATTCGTGCTGGATCACTGTGCGGACCCTCGGAGCGTGGCAGCGGAGGCCTGGCGTGTGACGGCGTCCGGGGGGGCGGTGTTCGCGCACGTCCCGTGGATCGTGTTCTACCACGACTTCCCGGGCGACTACTGGCGGTTCAGCGTCGAGGCGCTAAGAGCCCTGTTCCCGGAGCAAACGAAGGTCGAGACCGGGGTTGGCTATGGGCCGGGTGTCGCCGCGGTGAGCCTGCTGTCGGAGCTCTGGGCCCGCATCTTCTCTGAAGGTGACGGGATCTGGCCCTATGCGGTGCTCAGGGCCATGGCCTTGTTGGTGCTGTTCCCGTGGAAGTACCTTGACTTGGTGCTCGTTCGGACCCCGGCCGCGCAGCGGCTGGCCAGCACCCTATATGCGGTAGCGCGCAAACCTGTCGATTTCGCGCCCAGCAGATGAGCGGCCTGCTAGCAAGACTCAATTCTGCGATGGAGCGATGGCAGCAGCCTCGTAGCTCCTACGGCCCCGCGGCCGGCGGCGAGAACAGTGGAGATGGGGTGGGCCGAGGCTTTAGGGGCGAGACAAGTAAGGTGATCTGTGCGCTATAGCAGCGACACACAATGCAGCTTGTGCGGGGCCACGGGAGCGGACTTCCGTCCCGGCAAGGGCTATCGAGGCATCCTCATCTGTAGTAGGTGCGGGCATGTGTTCGCTGCCTGCGAGATGAGCAACTCGGAGATCTACGACGAGAGCTACTTTGAGGAGCGCTACGTCGACTACGAGGCGGCCCTTACGGGCCAGTCAGCGCAGTGGCGAATCAACTTCTACCGCGCGCTCCTGGCGGTCGCGAGCCGGCTTGCCCGCGGCCGCCGTCTGCTGGACGTTGGCTGCGGGCTTGGCGAATTCCTCGAGGCAGCGCGCCAGGCCGGGTGGGAGGCAGAAGGACTGGACATCTCTGAGGCCGCCTGTCGGGTGGCCTCAGAGCGAACTGGCTGTCCGACGCGGGCCTGTGAGCTAGGTCCGGACACCTATGCTCCAAGCAGCTTCGACGCCGTTGCTGCGATCGACCTTCTCGAGCACCTGCCTGACCCGCGGGCGACGCTCGGGCACATCCGGACCATCCTGAAACCCGACGCGGTGCTCGTGGTGGTTACCCCCAATCTCAACGGCCTAAGCACTCGGCTGTTTGGCGCGGCGAACTACGCCTTGGACGCGAGCAGCGCTGGCCCCGGTCACGTGCAGTTTTTTTCGCCGCGTTCTCTCGGCTCGCTGCTGCAGCTGACAGGTTTCGAGGTTGT
>CP070816.1:186303-195711 GCA_020344235.1 Armatimonadota bacterium | reverse complement strand
CGAACTCTCCCCCGACCAGCCGATGCACTACTACTGGTTCCGGACAGAGCGCGGCGCGCCGAGGGAATCCCGATCCATGGACCCGCGGCTGAGGGAGGTGAGTGAGGCCTTCGGTGCTGGCGACTTCGAGCGGGCGCGCGAGCTCGCTCGGGCCCTCCTCGACTTAGCCGACGATCCCACCCTCCGCTCCGAGGCCGCCTCCTACCTTACGCAATCCCATCTCGCCCAGGGCGACTTCGAGGGGGCTCGCGCTGCGGCTCAACGCCTCAACGACCACGAATCCCTCGCTCTCCTGAGTAGGCTCGAAGCGCAACGTGACGGTCAGGTCGGGCGGCTCCAGGAGGTCATCGCCAGGTCCAACCAGCCGCCGGCCGTGCGTCGCGCGCGGCGGCGATTGGCTCGCCTCCGCCTGGAGGCGGGGGAAGGCCACGACGCGCTTCAAGGCTACTACCGCGACATCGCTGCCGACCCCAACTCGAGTCACGCTCAAGCCGCAATCCAAGACATTGCAGAGGTGACTACCGATTCGCTTGGTGAAGATGCCTGCGGACAGCTCTTGGTGTACCTCAGGGATCAGTACTCGGGCACTGGTGTTGCTGCCATGGCGGACTATGAGCTGGCCTTGCTCGCCGTTTCTGATCCTCCCAGTCTTAACGATACGCCGAAGCTCCTAGCCGTTATCCAGCAGCATACAGGCTCCTCGGCAGCCGCCCTGGCCGGGTCCCTCCTGCGGGAGAAGGCCACACTGCTCCTCCGGGAACTCGAGGGGCTGCAAGACCGGGGAAAGCACACCGAGGTGGTCGCTCACTTCGTGGAGCTCGCGCCATACTTCGACTGCCTCGATCAGGCCGACTTTGCGAAGGCCATCGGCACACTCCGCAGCTCAGCCGGGCACTTCTCGTTGGCATACGAAGCCCTGCCCGCCGCCGCAGCGCTCCTGATGGCGCCGGGCTGCCGCAATGACCCGGAGAAGATGGTGCTACTCTACCAAGCTCAGGGCGATCTGGCCGCGCAGGCCGGCGACGATGACGCTGCGGTGCGGGCCTGGCGGCACCTGCTCGATACCTATTCAAGCTCGGCCGCCGCAGCCTCCGCGGCTCTCCGCCTTGGCGACCACTATCTGGCGGCCGGCCGCCCCGATGAGGCAGCAGAGGCCTACATGCATGCGCGCAGGGCCGTAGGACATCTGTCTGCAGAGGAGCGGGCATACGCCATGGTGGGCATCGGCCTGGCGTTTGAGGGCCTCGGCCGGTTGGATGAGGCGGCCTTCGAGTTCCGCGCCGCCATCGGTCTGACGCCCGACTCGCCGGCCGCTGACGAGGCGGCCAGTCGTCTGAGGTGGATGGGACAGCGTCCCAAATGAAGGAAGCGTGGAGCAGAACTCAAGAAGGGAGGTGAGGGGCGAGCAGCTCTGGCGGACGTAGGTTTGCGTTCCGTGAAACAGGCCGTCAGGAGGTGATGGCAATGCAGGTGAAACCGTCAGTCGTGTCGGCGTTGTTGAGTGTAGCTTTGATCTGGGTGGCTGTTGCTACCACCGTTGCCGTGCCGGCGGCAGCGATCGAGATCGTAGATGAGGAAGAGGCCTCGAGCATCATGGTGGGCTGGTCCGCCCCGTCTCCGCGCAATTGGTCAGACGCGATGGACTGCGAGACCTGGTTCCTCAACGAGTGCTGCCCGTGCATCATTGTGCAGTGTGACTGGACTCAGGTTTGCTACGGGATCTGTTACTGGCTCTGCAACCCGGGCGAGGCGCCCACAGACTGCGTGACAGACCGGAAGCTTCGGAAGTGCTGCCAGTGGTACAACCACAAGGGTCGCGACCCTCAAAGCCACCAGTGTGTGGGTCCCATAGGCTACATAAACCGCTTCAAGGGGGTTCAAGCGGACGACGGATGTCTGCTGAATCCCGACTACTGGAACACAGACCCGTGCCACGACGACACGTAGCGGCAATAGGACTGGCCTCCTGGTGCGGCCGCAGCGTGAAGCGCACGCTTCGTGCTGGTGCACAGGAGATGGCACACCCCGGAGAAGAGGGAGGAGAAGACGATGAGAGTTGCGCTGCTGTTAGGATTGTGCCTCTGCACGGCCAGTTGCTGTGTTCCTGGAGTAGCGGTCGCGTCGCCTGATGAACCTTTTGCGTCGGAGATCCAGTACACAGGGGAGTTGCTGGCGAGTCTACAAGGCTACGGTGATCAGATGCAATCGGGGAAACTACGACTACGCACGGAAGCAGAGTTCCTCGAGCAGAAGAGTGACAATTTCATTGAGGAGCTAGACGTCTGGTTCGATGGCGTTCGCAGCCGCGTTGAGCAGCGCGTAGTGCGGTCATTCTCGGCAGATGAGCCATCGGCGACGACTGAGGTCTGCCGCGTGTTCGATGGCGAGCGCGTCGTCGAAACAACGCCACCTGAGCTTGGCTACGTGCATGTGGCTGTGGTTCAGGACCTGCCTGACCTCCCCAGCTACACGGGTCTCGGCAATGCGGGGCCACTCTACTTGTATGCGATTGGGCCGAGCTTCAACCGCTCAACAAGCGTGAAGGCTGATATCGCACGTTCGGGTGGGCAGGTCGTAAGTAGGGAAGAGGTGAGCGGATTGGTCTGCTGGCATATGTCAGCCCCGGAGGTGGCAGGACGGGGATGGCAGCTCACTCGGTCGTGGTGGATCGGCCCCTCCGCCGACCGCGCGGTAGTCCAGTACTCAGAGCTAATAACTTGGACAGAGGGGCCCACCCAGCAAAAGGAAACGCTCCACACGGTTTCGGAGTGGCTTGAGAGCGCGCCGGACGTATGGCTCCCCAAGGTAGTGACCAGGCGCGTGTTGATACAGCCCAGAGGGGGACAGGAGAAGCTGGCCCGAGTTGACACTACCAAGTTGCTGGCTGCAGCGGCCAACATCGCCATAGAGGACACTGTCTTCGAACTGGAACTGCCAGAGGGCACAACTGAAAGGCCCTTCAGATAATGCGGATGATCGCGGTGTGGAGGAGGGCCGTGCTATGGGCGATGTCCGGTCTTCCGGCGGGTGTGTCGTGCCGATAACCCATGGCTGGCTGAGTTACGTCTCCTTGACGGTGGCTCTGCTCGCCAGTCTCACGGGAGCCGGATGGGCAGAGGACACGCACGACCTACCGTGCGGCGTCGAAGCGGTAGTCGGCATGGCGCGGATAATGGGCCAGGAGATTGATGAGGGAACCATTGAAGAGCTGGCAGGCCACTACCCGCCGCCTAACTCGATGAGCCTGCTCGACGTGACGAGGGAGCTGAATGCACGCCTGGGGGTCAAGAGCCAGGTCTGGCGTGCGTCGTGGTCCGAGCTGCTGGGCCTTGACCAGCCACACGTGGTTCATTTGCTGGGTACTTCGGGGTGCTCCGACTGTCCCGGAGGCGGACACGTAGTGGCAGTAGAGCGGCTTTCTGGACAGTGGGCCACCATCGTCCAGCATGACGGCCCAAAGCTAATCTCTGCAGAGCAACTCCGTCATGAGTACGGCGGGGACGCAGTTCTCCTCACAGAGTTGCCTTTCGCCGGCCCAGTCGGACCGCGGCTGGTTTTCGATTCGTATGTTTCCGACCTTGGAAACATACTCGCCGGGCAACCGCGCCCGTGCCGCCTGACCCTCCGCAACCAGGGAACTGCCCCTTTGCGTATCAGCCGCGTCGAGGCGAAGGGCTCTGTCGAATGCCTCGGAGCTACCGCCGCGCTCGCTCCCGGCGAGGTGGGGGAGATCGAGCTCAGCATCTGCCCTCGTCACCGGCTCGACCGCCCGTCCGACACCCGCACCTTCTTCGTGCACGTCCGCTCCAACGACCCGATCCGGCCTCGGACCTCCGTGGCGCTTAGATGTACGGTCGTCGAAGCAGTAATCGTCAAGTCGCCCGTGGTCTACTTCCCGAGGGTGACGGCAACGCAGTCCGGCGAGCGCACCATTGCCCTGGAGTGCCGCCCTCCAGTGAAGCTTCTCAATGCCACGCCCTCGCACCCGGCAGTCACCGTGGAGATTGAGGAAACAGGGGAGACGCTCTCGGGCACTCATTACCAGCTCCGACTTACTGTCCGCGGTGAGACGCTCCAGCCCGGAATCGTCGAGATACCGATAGCCCTCCAGCTGGAGGGTGTTGAGTCCGAGGGAGCGGAGCTCATCGCGAGGGTGCGCGTTTGGCCCGATTGACCGGGGCCGGACCGTTTGGCGCGCATGTCCGGCCGCAGCGCGACCTACATCGGGGGAAGCGCGCACGAGGGACGGCGAAAGCCGTCCCTCGTCATAGTGTCCCTGGGCAGCTTCCAGCTGCCCGGCGGTACTCTGGTTCCCGGCTAACTAAGGTCCGCCCATGGGCATCTTGTAGCCCACTCGCACGAAGAAGTCCTGGTCGTCCAGACCAAGGCCGGACATGCCGGCATTGGTGGTGCCGAGCTCCACCTCCATCTCAGGGGAGACCTGATGGCGCAGGACCGCTGAGAAGACGGCCTTTTCGTCGAGGTCGCTGTCCTTCCAGCGATACTCGAGGCCGAGGGTGGTGCCGGCTGCACCGATGAACTCGAAGCCGATGAAGGGCTTAGTGAGGCTCTCGCTGTCGCCGAGGTCGGGGTCGAGTGAGAGATACATGACCCCGAGGCTGCCGAGCATGCGAGTGCCGCCTTCGGAGCCCCATTCCCAGGCCTGTCCGGACATGGGTGTGAAGTCCTTGGTGGCGACGATATAGAGCTTCCACACATCGACGTCCTGGGGCGCGGAGCCATACATCATCATGGTATCGGACCACTTCTCGAGGCTGCCGCCGACGGCGAGGGCGGTCTGGTCCTCGGGCTCCTTTGCCAGTTGGTACTTACCGCCGAAGGCCCACATGTTGGCGGTCTCGGACATGGTGGGCGTTTCCTGGTCGGCGAGCGCGTAGGCTGCCCAGAGTTCCGCCTCGTCGGACACGCCGGCCAGCGCCTGGAGCTGCCAAACATTGACGTCAATGTTGCCGCCGTACATCTCTTGCGACTGGTAGGTCAGGGCGGTCTGGAGCTCCCCGTTGGGAGCCACGGCCGCGGTGGGCACGCTGACGATTCCCGTTGGGCCGCCGAGGGAGGGTATGGCGTAGGCCGACCCGATCCCTACAACTAGCAAAAGAGCGGCCACCAAGGGAAGTGTCCAGAATGTCTTCTTCATCTCCCTTCCTTCCTTTTGGTGTCTGCTAGAACATACTTCCTGCCATGGCATGTGAGCGACTCGGTCAGGGCACCACCTCCTCAATGGCCGGCTCATACTTCGGCCTGGATTGCTTTGGTATAACTTACCACATATCCGCCGATGACTTATCTGTGGCCCGGCGTCGAACTCAGGGGGAGGGCAAGCCAAGTTTCCCCTCGTCCTGAGAGCCCGCAGGCGCCTGTTGGGCACCGTGAGAGCACCCGAAGTCGTGGGAGTATAGCACACAGAGGGCTGTGTGTACAGCCACGGCAGCGCAATCGGCGGGCCCAAGAGATGACAGCGGCCGGGGTTGAGCGGGCCGCGAGAGCAGGCTTTGCCTTGGTTGTACAGCCAGTCTGGAGACGGGGGCGGCGGAGCAGACCGATGCGCCATCAGATGCGGCCCTGGGTTATGAGGGTTACGGCGGCCCAGATTCCCGTGTTGAGGAGGTCGCCGACGATGAGGCCGATGGCGAAGGGGAGGGTGATGCGGTAGAGGCGGAGGCCGCCGTAGCGAACGACCAGCACTTTGGCGGCCCAGCCGATGAAGAAGGGGAGGAACCACCACTGTGCGCCCCAGGTGTTGGAGGCGAGATAGCCGACGGGGTGCAAGGGCCACCACCAGAAGCGGAGGCGCATGACGCCAAGGGCGACCGTCACGACGGCGCCGGCGAGGACCGCGACGACGCCTCGCACGTCCGGCTCGCCGATGGTGGTGAGGCGCGAAACGATGGTGTTGCCGTCGCCGATGCTCTGGGGGCCGAGCCAGCCGCCTCTGCTGGCGGCGAGGCCGAACCAGCCGTAGCGGTACATGCCGGTGAGGGTGATGAAGAGGCCGAGGACCCAGGTGAAGGCGAAGGCCAGTATCAGCGCGCGGGCTAGGCGGCGAGGGTTGACGCCCGCGGCGTCGGCGATCTTGAACGAGTCGAGGACACCGCCGGGGAAGATTTCCGAGGAGGCGCTGAAGCCGGGAGTGTAGGCCCAGCGGAGGGTGATGAAGGCAACGGATTCGGCGGGGCGAAAGGCGGCATTGCTGAAGGGGATGGAGAGGACGTCCTGGACGTGATAGGGGAAGCAGATGAAGCTCATTCCGTTCTCGGCGCGGAGGCGGGCCCAGGCGGCGAAGTAGGCGATGGTGAGAGACATGAGGGCGAGGCCGACCCAGACGCGCGAGCCGGCGACCCAGAGGAAGTAGACGAGGTAGGCGACAGAGGCGATGAGGCCGACGAAGGCGAGGCGGTAGCCGAGTGGCTCGCGGGCGTCCTCTGAGGCGGGGCGGCGGGAGAGCGCGATGCGGAGGGCGCGGCCGAGGTGCCTGCGGGCGATCCAGAGGACCCATACGGTGAGTGCGAGGACGGCGCCGGTGCCCTGGAAGCAGGGCGCGGGGAAGGAGGAATCCCACCAGCCCTCGGGGCGCTGGGGGGTCGCGCCGGCGGCGATGGCGGCGACGGTGAGGAGCAGGCGGACGATGGTGAAGAACCAGAGGGAGAAGGAGAGATCGTTCGGGATGAGATAGGCGAGAGAGAGCATCCAGGGCCAGAAGACGAGGGTGAGGCCCCCGAGGCCGGCGAGTGGTCCGACGCGCTGCCAGGGGATGATGTCGTAGATGAAGAGGGGCAGGTTGGGGAGCGCGGGCCACTTGGTGGAGAGGGTGCTCATGAAGGTGAGTGCGAGGGCGATGAAGAGGCCGAGCCAGAAGGTCCAGGAGGCGGCCAGGCGGCCGCGGGCGCCTGGTTCCCGCGTGTGTCGGGCGGGGACCGTTTCGAGTGGGATCTGTGCGATGGGAAAGGTGAGGCGCTCGTTGGTGATCCACTGACGCTGGACCAGGGACATCAGGCAGAGGGTGGCGATGAAGAGAGCGAAGGCAAAGGAGGACCAGGCCGCCAGGGGAGTGGTCCACTCGGCCCACGGCACGGAGGCGTCGCCGTTGAAGAAACCCTCGACGGCGGCCTCGCCGCTGGGGGCCCACCAGGTGGGGACGTACTGAATGAACATGGTCTCCCAGTGGGGCTGGGCGCGGGCGCCGTAGTGGTAGGCGATGGTCTTGACGAGCATCCAAGCGAGGACACCGTGGCTGACGACGGGTATGCCGACGAGGAGCATGCAGTAGACGACGAGGAGTTCGCGCCGGGAGAGGCCGGCGCGGCGGAGGAGCGGCATGCCCATGAGGGCGGTGAGGACGAAGAGAGCGACGACGGGCACGACGGTGGGAACCCCGGAGGCGAAAGTCCAGTCGCCGGCCCCCCAGACCATTTCGATGTAGAAGTCCACGATGGACAGGAGTATGAGGAGGACGAGAGCCACCAGAACGGCCCGGCGCGTGACGCCGCCGCTGCCGTCATTAGGCGTTGCTGGACGCGTGCTGGGGGTCTGGGGCATCAGTTGCGAGACATTCGGTGGTCGGGTAATGGGTCCTGCAGATGGATGCTTGGCAAGCTGCAGAGCGAGTAATGGGGTGATCCGATAGCAGGGGCGGAGGCGATCCGGCATCGAGTACCACCGGGGGTCCCGAAACTGCCGGGGGAGTGGTAGAATAGCTGGCATGCGGGGGCAGGGGAGGGGCTGGATTGAGGGCGAGCTTCATCAGGTTGGCTTCTAGGATATACGGAGGCGGGAGGTGGACCATGATGGAGGCCGGGAGGCGGGCCGAGCGGACGGTTCTGATTGTGGACGATGAGGCCGCGACGCGGGCGCTGCTGAGGAACACAGTGCAGGGACTGTCGGTGCCATGCCGGATTCTGGAGGCAGTGGAGGGCGATACTGCGCTCGAGCTGGCTAAGCAGGAGCAGCCTGACCTGGCGCTGGTGGACATCGTGCTGCCCGGATCGAGCACGTCGGGGGTGCTGGTCTGCCGGGAGTTGTTGAACCTCCGGGGGATCCAAGTTGTGATAGTGACCGGGAAGGCGACGGATCCGATTGTCGAGGCGTGCCTGTCGTTGGGGGCGCTGGAGTGTATTCGCAAGCCTTTCTCTGTTGAAGACGTGCGAGGGAAACTGGAGCGGTGGCTGGCGGGGTGAGCTGAGCGGGGCGATAGCCGAGGGGCTGGTGAAGGCTGGTGGAGGTACTGAGCAACATCCCGGTTGAGCTGGAGACGGAGGTGGTGTTGTCGCATCTTCGTGTCGGAAAGGGAAGCGAGGACGCGGATCGGGCGCGCGAGCTGCTGGATATTGTCAGGGAGATGGTGAACCCGAAGGCGATCTACGACCTGTGCGCTGTGGATGAGAAGGGCAGCGACACGGTCGAGATTGACGGGGTGGTGTTCACGAGCCGGGTGCTGAGGGTGAATCTGGAGGAGGCGCACCGGGTCTTCCCCCATGTCGCGACATGCGGGAGGGAGCTGGAGGAGGTGCCGGGGGTGGCGGGCGATCCGCTGCTGGAATACTGGCTGGAGGAGCTGAAGGTGATGGCGCTGGCGGCGGCCGGGAAGCATCTGCGGGAGCACATTGATGCGAAGTACAAGCCGGGGAAGATGTCGGGGATGGCGCCGGGGTCGCTGGAGGACTGGCCGGTAACCCAGCAGAAGCAGTTGTTCTCGCTGTTGGGGGATGTGGAGGGTAAGATCGGGGTCAGACTGACGGACAGCTTTCTCATGCTGCCGCTGAAATCCGTCTCGGGGTTGCTGTTCCCGACGGAGACGAGCTTCGAGAGCTGTCTGCTCTGCCCGAGGAAGGTCTGCCCCGGCCGGCGGGCGCGGTATGATCCAGACCTCTGGGAGGAGCGGTACGCGAAGAAGCGATGAGAGCCGGGGTTTGAGAGGGAAAGCGCGACAATGGCAAGAGGTCCGAAGAAGGTGGAGCTGAAGCCGAGCATCGAGCACTTCTACTCGTACCCGTTCGTGCTGGTGACCTGCGCGGACGAGGCGGGGAAGCCGAACATCATTGCCATCGGATCGTCCTCGCCATGCTCGTACGATCCTCCGACGATCGGAATCGCGGTCAATCTGCAGCGCTATTCACACGCGTTGATCACGGCGCGAGGAGAGTTTGGGGTTAACATCCCGAGCGCGCGGGACTTAGAGAAGGCGGACCTGTGTGGGTGTGTATCGGGGCGGGAAGAAGACAAGTTCGAGGCGACTGGATTCACGGCGATTCCCGGGGGCGCGATCTCGGTGCCGATGATCGGGGAGTGTCCGGTGAACTTGGAGTGCCGGCTGGTGCACACCGCACACCTGGGGAGCCACGATTGGTTCATCGGAGAGATAGTGGCCGCGCGGGCGGATGCGGAGGTGGT
>CP070816.1:174561-186203 GCA_020344235.1 Armatimonadota bacterium | reverse complement strand
CGCGGCGAGGAGCTTCTTCGCATCCGGCCGCGCGAGGAAGCCCGCGATTTCTCCGCTGCTGAAATGTTTCACGGAAACGCGCCGGCCGGTGGCCTCGAAGTATGCTCTGCGGACAGCGAGCTTGAGCCCCGTGACCTCTTCTCGCGGCGGAGGCTTGACGCGCGCCAGGTGCAGGAGCTTTGCGCGGCGCCCGCAAACCGCAACTGCCCTCCGGACCTCTGCCAACGCCGCCCGCGGCGCATCGGCCGAAACGAGCAGGCCGTGTTTCTCCAGGAACACCATGGCGGGCCGGCGCCCGTGACGCCTTTCGTACGCGCGAGTCAGCCGCCTGATCTTGAGCGCGAGCCTGTATCCCGGGTCGGCATAGGGCACCCAGAGCGGAGGGAACTCCTCTCCAGCGAAGAGCCGCTCCACCTCCGCGCGGCCGTTCTTCGCGCACGCGAAGGCGCCGACCGCAACCGGGTGCAAGTGCACGACGCAGCGGCCGAGGAGCGCGTGAAGATGTGACTCCACCGATGGCCTCGCCTCGCCCGGAACATCGTCCTCGCATGCCAGGCGCAGGCGGCTGATGACCCCGGCCTCACGGTCCGCTGCCGGCAGTCCGCCGAGCGAGTCGTCGTCGAGAATCGCAAGCACGCAGTCGAGGTTCAGCCTCCGCCAGCCGTTGCGCGCGCTCATGTCCTTGAGAGCCGTGCCGCTGGCCTTGATGTACATGTATCGGCCGTCCGCGCTCTTGACGGAGGTATTGCCGCCGCCGCCCTGCACGAGCGAAGCGTCCCCGCCGACGGTTCTGGAAATGCTTATCAGATGTCTCAGCGGCGAGTTCATTTCCGAGTGCGTAACCTCGCCTAGGATATCAGTCTCGAAGCCCTTCAAGTACGGCCCTTGGCATTGCGTCGCCGTCGAGATTGCCGAGGAGATCTTCCCGGGAGGGCCGAAGACGAGCGCCGACCTCTGCAAAGAACTCGTTTCTGTCCGCGCGTTTCGGGAAGTGTCTCTGTGCCCACTCGCTGGCGTACCCGAGGCCCGCCTGCCGCTGGAGCACCGAGTGCGCGTAGATAGCGTGGGCGCTCTCGAGGAACGCCGGAGCGATGGGCGCCAGCTCCGCAGAATCGAGGTCGTCCACGAAAGGCTGGCCCGGGCTGTTCATCTCGGTTCCCGAGACGACGAGCAGATCGAGCTCCCCTGCCACCGCCACCACCTGCCGCAGATTGGCCAGCTTCGAGCCCGGCTGTCCGGCCGTGTAGTTGCGATCGGGGATCACATTGATGGCGGCAACGCCCGTGCTCATGGCCGCCTCCAGAAGCTCCTCTATGCGGGATTCGCCCTCTGAGGTGCCATCCAGCCAGGTATGGGTGGGAATGCCTCCGGCCTCCAGAATGAACCGATTGGTCTCGGTCATCCAGGGGAAGGAGCCGCTGTCGGGCTGGACGTAGCCGACGCCCCCGCGCTTCATCGTCTTCAGCCTTATGAGAGCCTGGAGCTTCACTCCCTCCGGAAGGTCCAGTTCCTCCGGGTCTGCCGACAACTTGTCGGCCCAGAAGCTCGCGAGGTCGTCCTGATTGCGGAGAACGGAATGGGCTTTGCGAGCGTAGGCAAGGCAGATGTGGCGCTCGGTGGCGTTGCCGGCGGGTGTGAGAGGGAGCACATCGTCGTCGTAGTCGAGGGCGACCGGCCGCAGGTATTCGTTGACTCGCCCGACGAGATCGCGGTTTCTCGTCTCTGACGTCTTCCGCAGCCGGGCGAGGAACTCCGCCGGCTCCCCTTTGAGTTTGGCGGTCGGAAACCCCACGCCCATGTGATAGGAAATCCCCGGCTCGCCCGGGGAGTTGATCACGCAGTCGGCGAACTCAGGGACATAGACTCGCGTCTCCATGCCGACACAGGTCTTGAGTCCCAGCAGCCTGCCGGCGTCCAGGAATTCCTCGCAGCCGTCCAGCACATCGAAGTCCACTATCCCCGCCACATCCAGCCCCGCCCTTCGCGCGAGCCAGGCGAATCTGGTCGGCGAGTAGCCGCGGGCATTGTACGAGAAGAAGGTGTGACAGTGAAGGTTGACTCTCCCGGCGCTCGGGTGGAGCGCGACGCGGCCTCGCTGCACCTTGTCTTGCAGCGCTGCCAGCGCTTGCCTGCGGCGGGAGCAGTCGAAGCTGTCCAGGTCGTCTTCCAGCCGCGCCAAGTCGCGATCCACCTCAATCGTTCTCCCCATCGCCCTTGCTCGCACCCGTGAGGATCTGAGCCGCCAATCGCGTGGGTGACGAGCTAGACCGCGGAAGCGTTTCCGCGCCGCCGCCTCACAGCTCGAAGGCACCGCCGAGAGGCCCCAGCGCCCTGAGGAAGTGCCGCGCACCAGTCTGCGGCGCAGAGAGTATAGGTTCAAGGACAGCGCATAAGAACGCCCCGCGCGTGCCGTGTGTCCTGCAAGCTTTTGAACCTGCCGAAGCAGGTGGGTGCCTCGCTGGTCGGCCTCGCGATTCCCGGCCGATATGGCCGGGCTTCCACTCAGTCGCCAGGCTCTGGCTCCCGGAGCGTAAGTGTTGGCTCAAAGCTTTTAGGGACAATCACGCACACCGCAGGGCGCTGCTGTATCTGTCCGCGGACATGATAACACAGGTGGAGCGGCGGGGCAACGCGAAAGGACGCCAAAGCGGCGCCGGGGACGACACTTGGGGGTCCGACCGGACACTGAGAAACGCAAAATCGTCGGGGCGGCCGGACTCGAACCGACAACCACCGGCACCCCATACCGGTGCGCTACCAAATTGCGCCACGCCCCGACGCGTCGCCGCTGTATCAGCCGGCTGACCCATTATACCATGCCGGCCGCGCCCGTCAAAGCGGGCGGGGAGAAACGACTATCGAGTCTGCCGCTTTGCGGCCTTGCCGCTCACGGTGTCCTTGAGCTGTTTTCCGGGGCGGAACCCAAGAGACCACGATGCGGGGATGCGAATGGTCTCTTGGTTGCGGGGATCCCGGCCTACCCGCGCCTTCCGGCGGCGCGGTTCGAATGTGCCGAAGCCGACGATCTGCACCTTCTGATGCCTCTTGAGCTGCGCCGTCATGGTGCTGAATACGGCCTCGACGACATTAGTCACATCTTTCTTCTTGAGTCTCGTCGCCTCCGTCACCTCGTCAATCAGTTCCGCCTTTGTCACCCCGGTCACCTCCCTGAGGACGATACCAACTGCTTCTCACTCGCCTGCCTGTTCTCCTCCCCCACCCCCACTCCTTCTCACCCGATCAATAATGTGGTCCCCTCAGGAGGTGCTGCGTTTCCGCCGGCGCCTCTGCTGCGACCTGGCGCGACGCAGCCGGCGCCGCAGATGCGAGAGAGGCAAGGTATTGAGCACCTCCCCGGCCTCTATCCAGCCGCGCCGCGCGGTGGCCACGCCGAAACGCATGAGCGCGAGTTGGTCGGCGCCGTGAGCGTCGGTATTGATGAGCAGTTTGACGCCAAGCTCCTTGGCGCGCCGCGCGTGGGCATCCTTGAGATCGAGCCGATCTGGATATGCGTTGATCTCCATCGCCACTCCAAGCCGCGCGGCGGCCGCCAACACCGCCTCCATGTCCAGCTCATATGGCTCTCTCTGCCCAATGAGCCGGCCCGTGGGATGCCCGATGCAGTCTACCCAGGGGTTCTCCATCGCCTTGATGATGCGCGCGGTCATGGCCTCGCGCTCCATCTTCCATCCCGAGTGCACGGAGGCGACCACAAAGTCCAGTTCGGCCAGCACCTCGTCGGGGTAGTCCAGCCTACCGTCGCGCTTTATGTCCACCTCGGTCGCATCCAGCACGGCAATGCCGGGCACCGCCTTGCGGGCGGCCGCGATGTCCTTTCGCCGCCGGTGGAGCTGCTCAACTACCAGCCCTCCTGCCACGGTCTGGGAAGGTGAGTGGTCCGTGATGGCGATGTACCGGTAGCCGAGGGCCTTCGCCGCCCGCGCCAAACCCTCAATGTCATCCTTGCCGTCGCTCCAGTTGCTGTGCATCTGGAGATCGCCCCGAATATCCGAAAGCTCGATCAGGTCCGGCAGCCGGCCCTCGCGCGCAACCTCGATCTCCCCCTGATCCTCCCGCAGCTCGGGAGGCATCATGGGAAGCCCCAGGGCGGCGTACATCTCTTCCTCGACCCGGCCCCCCATGCGCACATCCTTGCCGCCCTTCACGCGAAACACCCCGTACTCGTTGAGCTTAATCTTGCTTCGAACCGCGAGGTCGCGCAGCTTGACGTTGTGCTGTTTGGATCCCGTGAAGTACTGGAGCGCGGCGCCGAACGACTCCGGCGGCACAACACGCAGGTCGGCCTGCACCCCTGCATCGGTCAGGATGCTCGATTTCGTGGGGCCGCGGGCCACCACTTCCGCCACCAGGTCGAGCCCGACGAAGCGATCCATCACCGCCTCCGGCTGCTCGGAGGTAATGAGGATATCAATATCCCCGATCGTTTCCTTCATCCGCCGCAGGCTGCCGGCCGCCTCCATCTGGTCGACCGGAGCATCTCCGCGGAGCTGACCCATGATCCCCTCCGCGGCGGCCCAGGCCACCCCGAGGTTGGTCCGCTTGCTGTACTCTCGAAGATGAGCGATGCCTCGCAGGATTTCCTGCTCGGTCTTCTCGCCCATGCCGGGGAGATCGCGGAGCCTGCCCGCGCGCGCCGCGCTCTCAAGCTCCTCGACGGTGGCGATCCCCTCTCGGTCAATGAGCACCTTGACCGTCTTGGGTCCCACCCCGGGGACGCGCAGCATCTCGAAGACCGTCGGAGGAATCTGGCTCAGCAGCTCCTGGTGGTGAGTGCACTTGCCCGTGTCGAGCAACTCCTCGATCTTCGCGGCAGTGCTCTTCCCGACCCCTGGAATGGACTGCAGCTCGCCGGCCTCGCGAAGGTCGGAAACATCCTGGCCGAGGTTCGCGACGGTCTCTGCGACGCGCTCATAGGCGCGCACCTTGAATCGGTCCTCCCCCTTTATTTCGAGCAGAGCCCCGATCTCGGAGAACACCCTCGCGATCTCGGCATTCCTCATTTTGGAGTTCCTCCTCAGAGGACCGGGTACGGCCGGCAGTCAACTGCCGAGAAACTCGGCGCTGCGCAGCGGCCGCGCCAGATGGTAGTCCACGAACGGGCGCAGAATGCGCTCCAGCTCTTCCCCCACCGCCTTGGCGATTCGGCGCTTGGCCAGCTCTTCGGGCGGCAGCTCGACCATTTCTCTCATGGCCCGAAGCGCCGCCGGCGCCAGCGGGGCCGCACCATGGGCGTTTGCACACCGTCCGCACATGGTTCCCCCCTGGGCGATCGAGAAGCCTGCCTTGCCGGCGCCAATGGCCGCGCTGCAAATGACACAATGCGTCATCTCGGGGCCGTATCCGAGGCGGGCCAGCACCTTCAGCTCGAAGCCGCGGACGAGCGTAGGAGGATCGCCGCCGTTATCCAGTCCGCGCAAAGTGGCCAGCATCAGGTCGAACAGAGGCGGGTCCGGAGACTCGTCGTGCACCAAGCTGTCCAGCAATTCAGCTACATACGAGGCATGGGCGTAGCGGCGCATGTCCTCCCGCAGATGGTAGAAGACTTCGAGGGGCTGCACCTGGGTCACTATCTCGAGCGATCGCCCGGCCGCGAGCTGCATTTGTGCGTGGCAGAAGAGCTGGGTGCCGCCGGCGAGTTTGCTGCGCGCCCGCCTCACACCCTTCGCGACCGCACTGAGCTTGCCGCGCTCGCGGGTGTAGAGAGTAACGATCCCGTCCGCCTCGCTGAGATTGCGGTGGCGGATGACGAGAGAGGAGACCCGATATGCGCGAACCCGCCTCACTGCTAGCCGCTCCCCCACACCCCTCCCGAGGACACACCCTCACGCGGCGCCCGGAGTCTGGGGGGCAGGCCCCCTTCTCCGGAGAGGACGCTTAGTGCAGGACCTCCTCCGTGAGGACCCCCTGGGATTGGTCGTAGGATTGCACGATGTGCACCCCGGTGCTGGTGCCGATGCGATTGGCTCCGGCATTGATGAGGGCGACTGCCTGCTCGAGCGTCCGGATGCCGCCCGCCGCCTTGACTCCCATCTCACCGCCGACGGCCTGGCGAATGTGTTTCACGTCGTGCACTGTGACACCGCGAGGTCCATTGCCGGTGCAGGTCTTGATGAAGTCGGCCCGCGCAGCGTTGGCGATGCGGCAAACCCTCGTCTGCTCTTCCCGGGTCGTCATACCGACTTCGATTATGACCTTAGTCAAAATATCATCGCCGTCCTCCGTGAGGCCGGCGATGTTTGCAACAGTGACTAGTTCTTCGATGTCTCGCTGCACCGTCGTGTAGTCATGCGATTTGAGAGCAGAGAGGTTCACGACGATATCCAGCTCCATTGCTCCGTTGCTGATCGCCTGACGCGCCTCGTATACCTTCACCGAGGTGGGAATGGCGCCAAAGGGATAGGCGATGACCGTTCCGAGCTTGACGTCCGAATGGCGCAGCCGCCGCTCTGCGAAGTGGCACCAGCATGGAAGCACCATGACGCAGGCGAAGTGGAACTCCATGGCCTCGTCGCAGCAAGATACGACATCATCCTGGGTGGCGTCCGGCTTGAGGAGTGACTGATCAATCATCTTCGCCAGGGCGATCTTCGAGAACATATCCCTTTCCTTCCCAGCTCCCGCCTTACCGGCCCTCCGGACTACTCTCTACTATCGGCGTCCGTCCACTCCTTGGGCGCCTCGTGTCGCCCTCTTCAGTTGATTGACAAAGTTCCTGACCTCTCGAGCCAGCCCCGCCGAGCCCTGCTCGCGGTCGATCAGCGAAACCACTGCGCTTCCCACCACCGCGCCGTCCGCCACTCGGCAGACTTCGGCCGTATGCTCCGGCCGAGAGATGCCAAATCCAACCGCGATCGGCTTCGAAGTCTGCCCGCGGATGCGCCCGACCAAGTCCGCGAGGTCCGCCGGAAGCTCGTCTCGCGCACCGGTCACGCCCATCCGTGAAACACAGTACACAAAACCTGTTGCCAGGTCAACCACTTTCTTTACCCGCGCGGGGGGACTCGTCGGCGCCAGCAGGAATACGGTATCCAACTGGTTGGCGCGCGCCACCTCCACCCATTCGCCGGCCTCCTCCGGCGGCAGGTCCGTCACGATCACCCCGTCTACCCCGGCGGCGGCCGCATCCCTCGCGAACGCGCTGAGGCCGAACTGACAGATCGGATTGTAGCAGGTCATGAGCACCAGCGGCAGGTCTCGCTCCGCGCGGAAGGCGGCCGCCGCCTGGAGTACGCGCGCGGGGGTCATCTGCTTCGTCAGGGCTCGCTGGGCGGCGGCCTGGATTACGGCGCCGTCCGCGAGCGGATCAGAGAAGGGAACTCCCAGCTCAACGAGGTCTGCGCCGCCGTCCGCGACGGCCAGCAGCACCTCGGCATTGGTCTCAGGATCCGGATGCCCTGCCACCACAAACACGATGAGGGCGCCGTCGCCGGCCCTCGCAAGCTCCTCGAAGCGCGCGCTGATGCGGCTCATTTCTCCCGCTCCGCAAGCACGCGCTGCACCTCCGCGATGTCCTTGTCTCCTCGCCCGGAGAGGTTCACCAGGACGATGTGGTCCCCCGAGAGTTCGGCGGCCAGCTCCATGGCGTGGGCCACCGCGTGTGCGCTCTCCAGGGCCGGCATAATGCCCTCCAGCCGCGTGAGCGCGTCGAACGCCTGCAGCGCCTCAGAATCCGTCACGCCCACATAGGTCGCGCGCCCCACGGCCTGGAGATGGGCGTGCTCCGGCCCGACACCCGGATAGTCTAGCCCGGCCGCAATGGAGTGCGTGGTCCGTATCTGGCCCTCCGCCGTCTGCAGAATCTTACTGCGAGCGCCGTGCAGGACGCCCTCCGAGCCCGCGGTGAGCGAAGCCGCGTGCTCGCCGGTGGCGAGCCCCCTCCCCGCCGCCTCCACCCCGACCATCCGAACATCGTCCTCCAGGAAGGCGTGGAAGAGACCGATCGCATTGCTGCCCCCTCCCACACAGGCCACCAGATAGTCGGGCAGCCTTCCCTCGTGCGCGAGCATCTGCTCCCTCGCCTCCCGGCCGACCACCGACTGGAAGTCGCGCACCATGGTCGGGTAAGGATGCGGCCCGGCGGCGGTCCCGAAGAGGTAGTAGGTGGTCTCTGCGGTGGCCATCCACACACGGAACGCTTCATTGATAGCATCTTTGAGGGTGCGGCTGCCGGAGGTGATGGGGATGACCCGCGCGCCCAGGAGGCGCATGCGATACACGTTGAGCGCCTGCCGGCGCACATCCTCCTCCCCCATGTAGATGTCGCACTCCATCCCGAAGAGCGCGGCCACGGTGGCGGTGGCAACCCCGTGCTGCCCGGCCCCAGTTTCCGCCATGAGTTTCTTGCGGCCCATGCGCCGCGCGAGCAACCCCTGCCCTATCACATTGTTGAGCTTGTGCGAGCCCGTGTGCGCCAGGTCCTCCCGCTTGAGGTAGATCTTCGCCCCGCCGCACTGCTCGGCCAGTCGGCGACAGGGATAGAGCGCCGTGGGGCGGCCCACGTAGTCGCGAAGATACCGCTCCAGCTCGCTCTGGAATTCGGGATCGGCGCGGGCCGATTCGTAGGCCTCCGCCACCTCGCCCAGAGGCGCCATCAACGTCTCGGGGACGAAGATGCCGCCGAAGGGGCCGAAGTGCGCGGCGCGGGCGCTCGGCGAGGGCTTCGCGGACCCACCCATGTCAGCCCAAGTCGCGGTCGGCCGCGCGGACAGCCGCGATGAACCGCGCTACTTTGTCTGGGTCTTTCCGGCCCGGCGCAGACTCCACTCCGCTGCTCACATCCACACCGTAGGGCCGTACGAAGGACACCGCCTCGCGCACATTGTCGGGTGTGAGGCCGCCCGCCATGATGACACGCCAACCTTCCTGCACCAGCCGGGCGGCGACTCCGGGGTCGAAGCGCTGTCCGGTTCCGCCCGAGCGCCCCTCTACGCAGGTGTCGAGCAGGATCGCTCGCGCCTCTTTATAGCGCGCAAGCTGACTCTCGTCAAGGGGCACTCCCACGTGAATCACCTTCACCACCGCACAGGGCGCCAGACCAGCGATGTGCTCGGGAGGCTCATCCCCGTGAAGCTGCGCCACTCGGCACCCGGTCAGATCGAGGATGCGCTTGACCTCCTCGACCGGCCGATTGACGAAGACCCCCACCCCTGTGACCAATGGCTCGAGATCGGCCAGGATGTGCCGCGCGCACTCAGGCTCGATATGCCGTGGGCTGTCGGCGAAGTTGAACCCGACCGCATCGGCGCCGCACCTAGCGGCCCACTCGCCGTCTTCACGATTCGTGATTCCGCAGATCTTCACCCGTGTCATATCGCTGATAACAGCTCCTCCAGTTTTCGCGCCGGGTCCTGTGTCGCCATCAGCGCCTCCCCGATCAGCACGGCATCCACGCCCGCGTCGGCTAGCCGCCGCATGTCATCCGCAGTGTGAATCCCGCTCTCGGATACAACAGGTATTTCGTCGGGCACCAGCGGTTTGAGCTTGAGCGTGGTCTCGAGCGATACCTCTAGTGTCTTCAGGTCGCGATTGTTGATGCCGAGGATTTCCGCCCCGCTCTCCAGCGCGCGCGCGAGTTCCTCCTCATTGTGCACCTCGACCAACGCCGCCTGCCCGCACTGCGCGGCAAGTTCCCGCAGGCTCTGCAGTTCCTCGGCGGTTACCGCGGCGGCTATGAGCAGCAGACAGTCGGGCCCCTCGATATCGGCGGACTCCGCGATCTGGCAGGGTTCGATGACGAAGTCCTTTCGCAGCACGGGCAGCCCGACCGCGCCGCGCGCCCGCCTGAGGTCATCCAGTCTCCCGCCGAAGAATCGCACGTCGGTGAGCACCGACATTGCCGCGGCCCCCGCGCGCTCGTAGATTCGCGCAATCCCGGCCGGGTCCGCGCCCAGGCGGATGTTGCCCCGCGAGGGCGACCGCCGCTTGAACTCGGCGATCACCGAGATGCCCGGCCGCCGCAGCGCACCCGCGAACGAGCGGCGCCGCGCAGGCTTGTGTGGCGGCCTCCACCCCTGGTGTCGAACGCGCAGGGGCGCGATCTCCTCTCGCTTGTGCGCCAGGATCGTTTCCAGCATTGCCGCGACCGCGCCGCCTTCCCTATTGCCGCCAGGCTATATTGCCTGGAGCTGCCTGAGCTTGTCCAGTGCCGCGCCGGAATCAATAGACGCGGCTGCGATCGGGACCGCCTCCTTCAGCGTGTCCGCCTTGCCCCCAGCCGCAACAGCGGCGGCCGCGTTGAGCAATACGATGTCGCGCGCCGGCCCCTTCTGTCCCTCCAGAACCTTCACGAGCAGCTCCGCGTTCTCCTGGGGAGCGCCTCCCTGGAGCTGATCCGGTCGGTCAGCTCGCGCCAACCCGACCTGCTCCGGCGTCACATCGTAGGTTTGAAGTTCTCCGTCGCGCAGCTCCGTGACCCTGGTCTCGCCGAGTGTGGAAAGCTCGTCGAGCCCACCTGCGCCGTGAACCACGAACGCGCGGCTCGACCCCAGGTTGCGCAGCACTCCGGCATGCAGCTCCGTGAGTTCGGGGGAGTAGACCCCAAGCACTTGCCCTTCCGCGCCGGCCGGGTTGGTGAGGGGGCCGAGCATGTTGAAGACCGTGCGAAGGCCGAGTTCCCGCCTCACCGGCATGGCGTGCTTCATCGCGGGATGATACGAGGGAGCGAACATGAAGCCCAGCCCGATCTCGTCCACGCAGCGCGCCACCTCCTCCGGGGGCAGATCGAAGCGGACGCCGAGCGCCTCCAGCACGTCCGCGCTCCCGCACTTGCTGGTGACCGACCGGTTCCCGTGCTTCGCCACCGCCACCCCCGCCCCCGCGGCGACGAAGGCCGCCCCGGTGGATACATTGAAGGTCTTTATGGCGTCTCCGCCCGTGCCGCACGTATCCACCAGGGGCCGCGCGCTGGGCTTCACGGAGCGGACGTGCTCCCTCATCACCCGGGTGAACTCGGTCACCTCCTCGACAGTCTCGCCCTTCATCCGCATCGCCACCAGGAAGGCGGAGATCTGCACCGGGCTCGCCTCTCCCTCCATGATCTCCGTCATCGCCCCGTTGGCCTCCTCGGGGCTGAGCTCGCGGCCGTCTGCCGCCTTGCGAATCACATCAGCGATCATTATTCTCTCCCTTCCCGTAGGGGCGGCGCTCCGCCGCCGCCCGAGCTTCCTTCGGGAGCCCGCAGAGGGGCTCCCCTACTTGTTTCTCACAGCGCCAAGAAGTTTCGCAGCAAGTCCTTGCCCGACTTGGTAAGAATGGACTCCGGGTGGAACTGGACGCCCTCCACCTTGTGCTCCTTATGGCGGATCCCCATGATTTCTCCCTGATCGGTCTCCGCGGTGACCTCCAGACAATCCGGGAGCGTCTCCCGCTTGATGATGAGAGAGTGATACCGCGTCGCCTCGAACGGATTGGGGAGCCCCTGGTAGATCGTCTTTCCGTCGTGATGGATCATGGAGGTCTTGCCGTGCATCAGCCGCGGAGCGCGCTCGACGTCGCCGCCGAAGACGTGGCCGATGCACTGGTGCCCCAGGCAGACCCCCAGCAGCGGCACGCGCCCCGCGTATCGCTCGACGATCTCATTCGAGACCCCTGCTTCGAGCGGCGTGCGCGGCCCGGGTGAGATG
>CP070816.1:167651-174461 GCA_020344235.1 Armatimonadota bacterium | reverse complement strand
GCCCAATTCTAGCATCTCCGAGGCACGCTGTCAGCATCTCAGACGGGCACTGTCTGTGCCGAGTGCGCTACGGTACGCCGGCGCTCGCCCTCCACGCCAACGATCGCTGCCCCGCCGCATCTCCGCTCTCATGCTCTGGACAGAGCGAGGCCCTAGCTGGACATGAGCGCGGGAAACCGCCACGAACGTGCTAGAATGGATGGGGTACACACGAACCGACTGGGCTTTGACCAGCCGCGGACGCACCGATCGGCAGAAGGGAGGATCAGAGCAGAGCGAGCTCTCCCGTAGAGGCGGGACTTTGGGCAGCCTAACAACGGTGGGCTTGTCCTTCGACAAGTCCACCAAAGGGAGACTCGCGATGCAGGCGACTAATACGCGCGGTTCGTGGAAAGCTGTCGTCGAGTTAGGTGTCTCTCTGGAGGCGGCTATCAGAAAAGCCGCCCATAACGGCACCCTCTGCCCTTGTCAAGTAGGTTCGGGACACCGTTTGAGCGGTGCGCATGGGCTGTGATCCCCCGCGCGGGGTGCGAAGTCACTTTCGACGCGACCCGAGTCAGTTGTGTGGGGACGCGGTGGGGAGGAGAGGGCCGCGCAGGCGCGGCCGCACGTTCCCGGTGCTGGAACAAGCAGAGGTCCTGATCGGGTGAGCGACTCAGGCCGCGAGTCGGTACGCGGTGATCCGGGTGTCGGGGAAGAAGTGGCGCTCGATGTTCGGCGGCAGCGCCTTGGCTGACTTCTCGGGCTTGGTCCAGTGCTCGCCACGATAGATGACCGAGGGGATTGCGCCGCCAAGCCTGGCATGGCCGCGATACTCGTTGTAGTAGATCTCGAAGTCGCCAAGCAGTTGGCTCAGATGATCGAGTCCGCGGATCACCGGCACCCGCTTCAGCCACTCTTGCTTCAGGGTGAGGATGGCGCGTTCGGTGACCGCGATAGAGCCGTGCTGACCGACCGCACCGAATCGCTGCTTCAGGTCCCACCGTATGAGCAAATCCCGGAACACGTCGCTGATGAAGACGCCCTCCTGGTCGGTGATGAGATGCCGGGGAGCCCCACGCCAGGCGAAGGCCTCTTCCATTGCACCCACCACCCAGCCGGCGTTGGGTCCTTCTAGGGGACAGCGCTGTGAGGGCACCGCTGCTGTATCGTGGGCACTCCATCTCGCTGGAGGATGAACCCGCGTGCCGCGGTCAAACAGGCGTAGAACCGGCGATGTGGCTGTTAGCTAGCGACCAAGTCCACGTCCATAGGAGCATGTGCTTTCCGCTGGGAGTGAAACCGCTTTGCGTGTGTCAGCCCTGGGTAAGACCGCTCTGATCCACAGCGCTATGTAGGATCCAAGGATCGGGCTCCGCCCACCTCGGGCTGGCGGCTGCCACCGTTGCTCCACCGGAGCGCTACTCTCAGGCGGGTCAAAGCGCCACCGGAGCGCTACCGAACCGCCACCGAAGTGACACCCCTCGCGGGGGTGGTCGAGCTCGAGATCGCGCCGTCGGGCGGATCATATTCTCCAGCAACGGAGCGGAGGAATCGCATGTTGCTGGCTTCGGTTTCGGCCGCGGGTCGCCGCCTAGTACACGAGAAACCCTGGAAAACCGCCACTAAAGCGCTACCTTTACGCTACCGCTGAATCGCGACCTCGGCTCATAGACCCACTGCCAAGGGGATAGAGAGAGGGTGGTTACAAATCAGCCGCTCTTCCAACTGAGCTACGCCGGCTCACGTCTCGGCTTGTGTCCGTTTCCACACAATGACAGTGCAGAAGCGCCAGAAGGCCTATGACACATCTGGGCTCACTTGCCCCTCGCGCACCGCCATTCGCGGGTTTGCTCGCCTGATGCGAGGTCAGTGGTTCGCCGCTAGCAGGCTGGAACCAGCACAATTCTAGCATCTCCTGCCCACGCTGTCAGCACGCATAAGAGCGCGGCCCGACCCTACATGTCGTAGCCTCCTCCAGCGTTGATCAACTGCCCGGTGATCCAGTGCGCCTGGTCTGACAGCAGTAGCATGATCACATCAGCGACATCCTCCGGCCCGCCCAGGCGCCCAAGAGGCGTCTCGGTCACGCACCGCTTCGCCAATTCCGCGTTGATGTACCCGGTCTGCGTGGGGCCGGGCACGACAATGTTTGCGGTGATGCCATAGCGGCCCAACTCGGATGCCGCGGCCCGGCTGTAGCTCTCCAGAGCGTGCTTGCTGGCGCCGTAAGAGACCTCTCCGGGGAACCCTTCCGATGCCGTGCTGATGTTCACGATGCGGCCCCAGCGTGCAGAGCGTGAGATGTGGCGGCGGGCAAATTCAGCCATCATCAAGGCAACCGCCCGCGTGTTTACGGCGAAATGACGGTCAATGCCTTCTGCCGTAACAGTGGCAGACGCGCCCCCGAAGAACTGCTCCGGTCCTCTGTTCCACGCCTCCGCCCCCGCGGGCACAAGCGTGTCATGCTGGCAGTGCGCGTGGTTGCTAATCAGGATCTGCACTGGCCCGAGAGCCTGCTCAGCCCGGCCGAACAGCGCCGGTATGTTCTCCGGAACGCCGAGGTCGGCCTCCCAGCACTCCGCCTTGCCGCCCGCCTCCCGAATCTCCTCCAGCACCCGGTCGGCGGACATCGTCCCCTTCTCCAGGTACATCGGCCAGCCCGGTTCAGTAGGCGCCGGCTCTCCGCGTTCTGCTGCTGGCTTGCCTAGGCGCAGGTAGTGCATGAACACAGAGACGCCCTCGCGCGCCAGTGCTCTTGCGGTGGCCGCGCCGATGCCGATAGGGTTGTTGGCACCAGTAACCAGGGCTACTCTATTCTTCAATTGGCTATACGACATTGAAGTTGTCTCCTTTGAGTTGAGGTGGAGATGACATCCCGGATCTGCGGGCTCGCGGGTGCGCGCGCGAAGGCACACGAATCCCTGGATGTCATGTAATGGGAAAGCGGCGACAGCCCCGTGACGTCCCGCGAACGGCCTGCGGCCTGACGCCACGGCCAGGTCACTGCGAACTCTTGTTAGACCTGCCGTGGACCTATGCGATGCGCATTTCTGGTTGCCCTGTGCGTTTGGACAGGATGCGTCCCGTGCAGGTCGAGCGGACTGGACGGGAACTGTCGCAGGCATTATAGCGCGGTACAGCGGGAATATCAACAGCGCCATTGGGAAGCCACACGTGCGAGATGAGAGGAGACGGGAACGGCAAGGGGATCGCGTTCAGACTACCCTGTCGCGGGAACAGGCTGGTCCGCGCGTGAACTCGACAACATCACCCCCGGCAGTCTCACCCCTTTGGTGATATCGGCTCTGGCGAACGCCCACCTCCGCTCCGCATCAGCAAACTCAGAATACCGGGCCGTCATGAGCGGGGTGCGGTGGCCCAGGGCTCTCATCAGGGCTGTGGTGGGAACCCCTGTCCCCCCGAAAAACAGCATCTGGGCGTTCTGGAGCACTCGCTTCCGTCCAGGGCCGCCACTGTCCTCGGTGCCGTGAGCGCACCCTGGCGAGCGGATGAGTTTCTGGACAGTATGCGTCCCAATCCTATGTGACAATCGCAGGAACGCCCGGACAGGATTATTGGGGAGCACACCGACAACGACATGCAAGCTCAGAAGCCGTCCAGGGATGTCCCATCGCTGTTTGACAAGGGCACAGTGCGCCAGAAGCCTAGTCTAGACCGCGTGGCCAACCGTCAGCCTGGAATCACGGGACGCTCCTGGCAATCCTGAAGGTGGCCCCTGGAACCGGTTGCACATCTGAGTGGGCAATCCGAAACGTCCCCGGCGCACTTACCAGAACGGGCCGGTGCTGGTGTTCGGATGCATCGTCACCGATGCACCTTCGCACCTCAGCAAGACGCTTCTCTGTCCAACGCGCGCGCGCTTCATAGATGCCAATGAGCGTGTCAGGCGCCTTGCGTGCTCTCGCCTCGTCTGGCACTCTGGAGGCAGCGGACAGCCTCGCTGTAAGGTCCGACAAGAGGTGCTCATACTGAGGGCGCGACACTTGCACTGAGCGGCTTGCCTGCTCAGGCTGCCCTTCGTCGAGCGCACGCAAGTCAGCATCGGTCTCATCGTGGCAGCGTGAGCTAGTCCACTCATCCTGGGACCCGAAAGAGAGAGACTCCGCAAGTGACACAAGGCTGTCCAATAGCAGATAGGAGCCGAACCGGCACTCCAGGATGTCTTGCGCCCACTGGCGCCCATCCTGAGTCACACGCACCGGGATTGTGTTGCCTTCGTGAGTACCCCGTGTCTCGTCCTCCCCTTGCGCCTCGCCTGAGTGGAACGGTGCCCCCCCGGTGTGTCTCGGATCCACACGATGCCTTACGAGTCTTACCACCTGACGGTCACGACCATCATGCTGCCCAGTACGGACATCGGCCACGATATCGCTAAGTATGCCTCTTCCCTTGGTGCTGATCCACCTGCTGACTTCGGCCTCGGCCTTCGTGGGAAGACGAGCGTCCCGCCACGACGCATAGGCGTTTGCATCAGACCAGCACAGGCCCCTGACCGGGGATCTAGCTTCCGGTCTAGTGCTAAGCAGGTCTAACGATGTCTTTGGTTCTAGAACAACTCCTGGCTGATCTCTGAGAAACCGCTCATAGCCCTGCTCAGTGACAGGCCTTCCGCCAATCCAGAAGCCCTCGATTCTAATCGCCTCGCCAGCGGCCGCCTGGTGCCATGTGCAGCCTGGGACATAGAACATGCCTTCGTGGAGACCATCCGCATTCTCCACACCGACCAGCGGCACCAACGCTACGAGCTCCGAGAGCTGCTGGGATGCAACCGGTTCGGACTCCTGCTCTGCCATCGCGCACAGGAAGTCAACGACACTCACCATACGTTTGCCTGTCGCAACGTACGGTAGAAGGCGGAGGAGGTCCAGGGAGCGGCGCCAGTCCAGTCCCACCCGCTCCATGGCCGACGATACTGACGCATCCGCGACGGCATCGTCGACGGTGTGCGAATGCGCCAGGACTTCCAGGGCCCGCACCAGGTCACCCCGCTCCATGAGCCTCTCGACCAGGTCAGGCGCGTCCGAGGGCGTGCCAGCATAGAACAGCACCACTGAGCGTGCATTGGCGTCAGGCAAGATCTCGTCTACGATGGCCTTCCCAGTGGGGCCTTGCTGGTAAAGAGAACGGGCGACAAAGAACTCCTGGTACGTACGGTGGGAGAACCTGTAGGATCCCGTCTGCCGTCCTGGCATCAGCACCGCGTTACGCTCGCACAGGTACCGGAGTAGACGCTCAAGCTGTCTCACGTTGCGGATCTGGCACTGGAGGCAACGCTCGTGGCTTGTCTTCGCGAAGGCCTCGTCAGCAGAGAACTCGCTTGCTCCATCACGCCAGACTGCGAACGCCAAATCCGAGAGGAAGTTGTACCGGGCGATCAGAGTTGCGTCTGACTGGAGCCCGCGGGCCGCCTCCCGATATTCCATGATGAGCGTCAAGTAATCGTCGTAGAGGCCAAACAGGTTAGGCCGCGCGTCGGGCGGACGCCTCGCCGACCCGCGACGCAGATGGATGAAGCAAAGCATAGCGAGTCCAAGCGGGTTCTCTGTGAGGCGGGCCAGCCCCGGATTCCAGCGGACCAACTGAAGAACGTCCTCAGACAGTGTTCTGTCCGAGATGACCGCTTCACAGAGCAGGCGTTGCTGAGGTGGGCTCAATGGAGCAACACGAACAGTGGAGAAGACTGGGCCGAAGCGAGCGGGCATGAACCCCTCGTATCGTGAAGCGACTACCACTGGGCAGGACTCGTTCTTCTCCGCGAACAGTGTGATTCTTTCTGAGATGTCTCCCCGCAGCTTCTCGTCGGCTATCTCATCAAGACCGTCGAGGAGCACCAGGAGACGTCCGTTCGCGAGGTTCTCGGCAACGAATCTGCCAGCATCCGGGAACCCGCTGAATTCAGCCGTGATCCACTCTTCGGGCCGACCATATGCCTTCCCGCCAAGCTCCACCAGTACAGGGATGGAGCCCCGTAGGGCGTCAGACGGCGGAGTGCCGTCAAGTACCTGGAGCACTAGATGCTTGAGAAGAGTCGTCTTTCCCGAGCCTGCCTCACCAAGGATGGCATAGCGTGAGTGAGCATCCATTCGTGCCAGTGGCTCATCCTCGTCGAGATCTTCGGTCCGCGCTGGGCCCAATGGGAGCGTGTCGATAAACAGGTCCAGCGAGACATACTGCGTCTGCACGTCGAGTCCGGCATCGAGGCGGGCATCCTTCCAGCCGATGGCGCTGGTCCCGCACTTCTCGCGGAGCTGCTTCTCGTACCGCTTCAGGAACACGCGCCGCAGCTTCAGCCGCCGTGCCGCATAACGGTAGACCGCCGCAGACGCGTTGCCGGTGGCTTCCGCGATCCGTTCGGCCCACCTCGCGATCACCGCGGCAGCTACTGCTACTCCTAGAGTCACCAGGACAGTGCCGGGTTCCATCGCGCCGCTCTCTTCAGCCAGTGGGACGCCCTGTCGTCTCGCTCATACACGCTCAGTTGTCCGCTGTGCGCGGCGACCCGTTGCACGGCCCACAATCCCGGGACTGGTGGACCGTCACGGTAGCCAATCGACTCCAGGCCCTCGCGCCTGTCCATTCGCCTTATGCCCCTTACGCGCTGTGGATCGGGACCAGTCTACCACCCGGCCCCTCGCCTGTCGATACATCGCCACCCGAAGTGTACCAGAACTAGTCTGAGGCATCCAGGAAGCCAGGGACCTCGGTTCCTGGACTGCTCTTGTCAACTGCCCCTGGAACCGGCCTGTGGGTGTCCCACCGCAATGTGACACCCGCACCGTGGCCCGGGAACTCTGTCGTCCGCGACGG
>CP070816.1:162943-167551 GCA_020344235.1 Armatimonadota bacterium | reverse complement strand
CCATCAGCCTGCAGACCAGACGACTCTTCGCCAGACAATACAGCGCGCGCCCATTGAAAGTCAAGAGCGCGGAGACGCCCCGGCGAGTACGCCAAGCAGATCCCCGAAGCCGGCCTCACCGGCCCGGCGCCCGGATCCCCTCCACCCGCGCTTGCCTACTGCTCGTCGCTCTCCAGGTCTGCCACGCGGGGCACTGTTCGGACAACGGTCACCTCACGGTTCGCTGCATCCCGGGCGGTCACCACAATGGTGTTCACCCCGGCCGCCAGCGGCACCGTGACCGAGAACTCGCCCTTCTTGGAAAGCTCCACTCTGCTTCCGTTCACGAACACCTGAGACCCCGGCTCCGCTCGCCCCGAGACCGCGCACGAGGCCTCATCCAGCAGCACGCCATCGGTTGGAGAAGCGACCTCCAGGAACGGGCCGATCAGGCAAGCGCGCTTCTGCCACTCGTCCAATTCCTCGGGGGTCAGCGGCTGCGTCTCTACCGTCTGCTGGCCCGGAGCTATCGCCGTGCGAGAGCCGGCGGTGAGCGTCGTCGCCGCCCCATCGCGCCCAGCGATCCCCACCTTTCCCTCGAACACCTCGATCTCGCTTGTCCCGTCCCCGGTGACGGCCACGCTGAAAACGGTCCCCCGAACCGCCGCCACCACAGTGGGTGTCTCCACCTCGAACTTCGACTTCCCAGTGAGCGCCTGCCGGAGCCGCAGCCAGACCTTCCCCAAATCAACGCGCAGCCGCGCTTCTCCCTCCCCCGCAGACTTGTTGATGATGGAACGAGTAACCCAAAACCGAGTGTCGTGGTCTATCCTGATCCGCATGCCGCCGGCCCATCCCACCCACCGCAGCTCCACCGCGGAGCCGGGGCCCGTGCGCACCAGATCTCCAGCCCTCACCAGTCTCCCCACCTCGAGCGGAACGGGGTCGCCCCGGCCGTGCACCAGCACCTCAGCCCGTCCCTCCACAACGTCCACCACGGCCAGCCGCTGCACGATGGTAAGGGTGTGCATCATGTACACCCAGAAGATCATCAGCAATGCGAAGCCGAATATCAGAGCCGTGGCGGCTCGTCGCATATCCTCGCTCCCGCTGCTCGCAACGATCCCAAATCCCCCGTACCCGATAACGCCACAGACTAAACGCCAGCTTCTTTCTCAGCCCGGTGTTTCGGCAAAGAGAAGTAAAATGTCGAGCCCTGCCCCGGTTCACTTTCCACCCAGACCCGGCCCGCGTGGGCCTCTGTCAGGCCCCTCACCAGATACAGCCCAAGACCGGTGCCTCGGATGCCTTTGATCGCGTCCCGGTCCACGCGCTGGTAGGGCTGGAAGAGAGCGCCCACCTCCTCCTGGCTCATCCCCACTCCCTGGTCCCGCACCAAAACCTTGACCTCGTCCCGCTCCTCGGAGGCCCCCACCACTATCTCCCCACCGCGGGGCGAGTACTTTATTGCGTTCGACACCAGGTTCGTCAGAATCTGCTCCACTTTGTCGCGATCGCCCTCGACCGAAACCACATGCTCGGGGAACTCGAACCGGAAGCTGTGCGCACTCGTCGTTACCCGCTGAAACCGAATCACGTGCTCTGCCAGCTCCCGCAAATCCACTTCCGAGTAGTGCATCGCCAACGCTCGCCCCGCCTCCATCCGCGAAATGTCCAGCAGATCATTGATCATGACCACGAGGCGATTCGATTCTTGCTCGATTATCCCCAGAAACTCGTCCTGCTCTCCCGGCGGCAGCCGCTCCGTGTCGGAGCGAAGCGTCTGGGCGAATCCCATGATAGAGGTGAGCGGTGTCCGCAGCTCGTGCGAAACCAGAGATACGAATTCCGTCTTCATCTCCGAGAGTTCTTCCAGCAGCGTTATGTCGCTCACCACGGTTATCGCTCCCGTCCGCTTGCCCTCTTCGTCTATCAGCCGCACCGTCCGCGGTGACAGCACCAACCGCCGGGGTTTTTCCAGACGAATACGGGGGACGGTCGTGGTCGGCTCCAGGGGCTCATCATCTAGCTGCTCCAGGAGCGCGGCATAAGGAAGCGCCGCGGAAACCGGCTTCCCCTCCACCTCCGCGGCCTCGGCGGAGAACATGGCGGCCGCCGCAGGGTTGACGAAGACTACCCGCTTCTCCGCGTCTGTCAGCAGCACTCCGTCGGCCATGTTTGACACGATCGCGGACACCCTATCCCGCTCCTGCTTCAGCTCGCCGTAGGCGCGCACCAACTGCCGGTTGGCGATCTCAACCTTCCCCTCCAACTGCTCGTACAGATCAACATTGCGCAGCGCCACCGCTGCCTCGTTCGCCAGTGCCTCCAGGACCGCCAGGTGACCTTCCTCGAAGCGCGCGTCGCTCACCCCCCGCACCACCTCGACGACACCCACGACTTCCCCCCGATGGGCCATCGGCGCATAGGCGACCGAGCCCACGGCCATCCCCACCGACCTCGCAAGTTCTTTCGATAGAGTCGAGCCCGCGGCAACATCCCGGACCAAGTGCATCATCCCGTGTCTCGCCACCCATCCCACCGTTGTCTCTTCCATGTCGTACAATGGTGCTTCCCCCTCCCCCGCAGACGCGGTGGCCAGCTTCAGCTCCTCCCCCGCTTCGCCCGCCAGATAGATGTTCGTCTGTCGCGCGCCCATCGCATCCGTGATCTGCGCGCGCACCTCTTCCAGCACTTCGGCCCTCAGTCGCACGGAGGCGATGACCCTCGTCGCCTGAGCCAGGGCGTCCACCGTTGACTGCATCCTCAGCGATTCGCGCTCCGATTCCCGATATCGCTGGGCTACCGTCAGAGTGTAGGCCCCCAGGACGGCCAGGCTGGGCGCGGCCGCGCCCAGCCAGATCCCCCGCCACCACAGAATGAACGCCGCGAATCCCAAACACCAGGCCACCAGCACCATGCTTATCGCCAGCGCCCTCCCCGGCGACCAAGTCCCCGCCACCAGTGATGCCAGTAGACCCAGAGCCAAAGCCAGCCCCAGGCGCGCCGGCCATCCGGCCACCCTCAGAAACCTCCCCTGCAAGAGCCCATTCAGCGCGTGCGCGTTGATATCCAACCCGAAGGTGCCGGAGGTGAGGGGCGTCGGATGCACGTCGGCCATGCCGGTTGCGGCGAAGCCCACAAAGACCACCTTGCCCTCCAACGCCCTCGGACGGATGGACCGGGAGAGCACCTCGTCGTACCGGTAGTGCGGAAACGCCTGCCGGAACCCATCCCCCCAGGCGTTCGTGTAGCTGACCAACGTCTCCCCGCACCGGTCGATGGGCACGACATACCCGCCGAGATCAACTGCTTCCCCAGGCCTCACCTGCGGGCGCTCGCGATTTGGGTTCACCAGTGCATCGAGAACCAGACCGACCAGAGAGACGTAAGGCGCCCCGCCGTGGTCTAGCACCAGGGGGAGACGACGGACGGAGCCATCCAGTTCGGGGACGACGTTCACAGGCCCCACCCCGGCCGCCGCCTCAGCCAGCTCCGCGGTCGGCGGATGGAGGGAGGCAAAAGGTTCTCCGTGCTGCTCCCCTTCCCCCAGATACTCGCCTACCAACCATGGAATCCGTTCTCCCGCCTCCCTGCCGCCGTCCCCGGGAACCCGGGAGAAGAAAGCTGCCAGGTAGACGTTCCCGGCTTCCTTCACAGCCCGCGCAAACTCCGCCGCTTCTTCCTCCACATCCGGCTCTATGAAGAGCAGGTCGAAGACAATGGCATCGGGCTTGTAGTGTTCTTGCAGAGCCCGCACAAACCGAGCGTGCCGCGACCAGGGCCAGGGCCATCGCCCGAGCCGCTTGATAGTCTCGTCGTTGATCTCGACGACCGCAACGCGGCCCACCCTCGGCAGCGGCGGGCGAGTGCGAAGCCCGAAGTCATAGGCGCTGGCATCCACCCCGGCCAGCCAGCCCGCCGCTCCTACGACGAATGCCGCCAGGCCGCAGATAAGCCCGAGCAACCCTGCGCGTGCCAGAGAGCGCGTCGCCATCACCTCCCACGCAGCCTACCCGCCGCCTGATGGGTTCTGCGCGCGCCGCTGCCCACCTTGCGTGGCCGGCCCCGCCCTTCTCCTGCTCCCTCGGAGAGGGGTCGGCGTTCGCGGGCCAGAATCACCTAGGCGACATCGCTTGAAGAGGTTGAGCTGCTGTGAACCTCCTCACATCTGAGCAAATCGAGCAAATCCACGAGGCCAGCCTCGAGCTGTTACAGACAATCGGGGTCAAGGTTGACCACCCGGCAGTCTTCAAGAAGCTCTGCGACGCGGGCGCCGAAGGTGACGCAGATGGCGTCACAGTGCGCTTCGCCGGCGACCTGGTGGCCGAGTGCATCGAGAAGGCTTCCCGCAACATCCGCCTTGCGGACCGCCGCGGCGGCTGCGTGGAGGTCGGCGCTGACGGCGGAACGGTCTTCTGGGGCGGGAACGCACTGTGTTTCGCCCGCGGGCGGGAACGAAGAGAAATGACCGCGGCCGACCTGGCCCAGTTCACCCGTCTGCTCGATGCCCTCGAGCACGTCCACGGCGTCGTCGGCACCAGCATAGCCGACTATCCACCGATTGTCAGAGACTTCGTCGGCCTTCGCATTCTCGCCGAGAACTCCCGCAAGCATCTGCGCCCCGTG
>CP070816.1:157856-162843 GCA_020344235.1 Armatimonadota bacterium | reverse complement strand
GCTCTCACGGAGCAGCCGGTCGTAGTGGCCCAGCGTGCCGGCCGAGAAGTCGCCGCGCTTCTTTGCCTCCAGCACGGTTTCCGCGGCGAACTTTCCCGAGATCATAGCCAGGTTCGATCCCTCCCGGTGCATGCTGTTGACCAGCATGGCGGCATCGCCCACCACCAGCAGCCCGTGGGTGGAGAGCTTCGGCATCCCGCGCAGTCCCCCCTCGGGGATCAGGTGGGCGAGATACTCCCGCGTCTCTCCCCCCTCCAGCAGCGGAGCCACCATCGGATGCGACTTGAAGCGCTCCAGAAGGTCGTTGGGCTGGACGCTCCGTTCCATCAGCTGGGAGAGCAGCGCGCCGCAGCCCACGGAGAGAGACTCCCGGTTGGTGTAGATGAAGGCGGTGCCCGCCATGCCCCAGGTCGCATCTGCGTACAGCTCGATGGTGGCCCCCTCGTCGCCGCTGACGTTGAAGCGGTCTTCGATGGTCTCGCGAGGGAGGGCGATCACCTCTTTCACCGCCACCGCAACCTGGTCGGGTGGGATCTCTTTTCGCAGCCCGACATCCTGGGCGAGCAGGGAGTTCCCGCCATCGGCCGCGATGACGACATCGGCATAGAGGTCGCCGTCGGGGCGTCCCGTGTGGACGCCGATCACCCGCCCGCCCTCCATGAGCGCGGATTCGACCACCGTCTCGGGCACGATGAGAGCCCCGGCCTCCCGCACTTTCTGCCCCATCCACTTATCGAAGCGAGCGCGGAGCACGCTGAACGCGTTGTATGGTTCCTCGCCGAAGCTCGCGTGCCGGTGGGCGCCCTTGAAGGCCGCCCTCTCGGTGAGCACCCAGGTCTGCGTTTCGACCAGGTGGCGCTCCAGGGGAGCCTCCCGCCAGAAGTCGGGAATGATCTCTTCTGTCGGCTGCCGGTAGAGCACCCCTCCCATCACATTCTTCGAGCCGGGAAAGTCCCCGCGCTCAATTACCACCACCTTGAGCCCCGCCTTGGCCAGCAGGTAGGCCGCCGAAAGCCCCGCCGGCCCCGCCCCCACGACAATGACTTCGAACTTCTCTCCCCGCTCACTCATCAATCATTCGTCCTCCCCGGCCGCCGCCGCGGCGCCCTCTCCCGCGGAGGAGAGACGGGCGCGACAGGCGCGCGTCAGCGCGGGCACGATTGCATTCACATCCCCCACTATCCCATAGCTCGCGACACCGAAGATGGCGGCATTGGGATCGCGATTGATGGCCACTATCACATCGGAGGTTTGCATCCCGACCAGATGCTGGATGGCGCCCGAGATGCCGCAGGCGATGTACAGCTTCGGCCGCACCGTCTTTCCCGTCTGGCCCACCTGGCGTTCGTGCTCGACCCAGCCCTGGTCCACCGCCGCCCGCGAGCCCGACACCCTGCCCCCGACCGCATTCGCCAGCTCCTCCAGCATCCTGAAGCCCTCCGGCCCCCCGAGACCGCGCCCCCCCGAAACCAGGATGTCCGCATCCTCCACCCGCACCCCCTCCGTGGCTTCCCCGCGCGCATACTCGATCACGCGCACCAGCACTTCCTCTTCCACCAGCCCGAGATTCTCCCGCACCGTCTCCCCGCTGTGCGACTCGTCGCTGCGCGACTCCTCTCGAGTGGGCATCTCCATCACTCGGGGGCGAACGGTGGCCATCTGCGGCCGGCGCTTTTCGCAGAGAATGGTGGCCATGATGTTGCCCCCGTAGGCCGGCCGGGTCTGCTCCAGCAGCTTGCTCTCGGCGTCAATGGTGAGACCCGTGCAGTCGGCCGTCAGCCCCGTCTTCAGGCTGGTGGCAACCGCCCCCGCCAGATCCCGCCCCATGGTGGTGGCCCCCAGCAAGACAATCTCGGGCCGGTGCTTCTCTATCAGCCGCACCATGCCGTGAAGGTAAGGCTGAGTGCGGTAGTGCGAGAGCACCGGGTCGTCTATCAAGTACACCTTCTCTGCTCCATAGCAGAAGGCTTCCCGAACCAGATGCTCCACCCCATGCCCCAGCAAGACCGAGCACACGCACCCGCCCAGGTCCCCGGCCAGCTCCCGGCCCTTTCCCAGCAGCTCCCACGACACCGCCGCCGGCTCCCCCTCGGTGTGCTCCACGAACACCCACACCTCCCGGTCGGATTCCGGCCGCGCCTGCTCCGGCGCCGCGGCGGCCGCCTTCTCCTTTTCCTCCTCGGGCGCTCCCCCCGTCATGGAGATGGCGTCGGTGGGACAGGCCTTCACACACTTCTTGCACCCGGTGCACTTCTCGGCCTCGACCACCGCGACGCTGTCTGAGTCCATGGTGATGGCATCCGTTGGGCACACAGGAACGCACTGCGCGCACCCTATGCAAGCCTCTCGCTTTATGATGGCCAGCCGCCGCGGCCTCTTGCGCTTCTCTTCCGACACAGCAGCTATCCCTCCAGAACACCGTCGGCGAGAAGTCGGTCGAGGAGAAGAGCGGCCACCCGGTCCGGGTTCCCCTCATCCGAGGCGATAATCTCCCCGCCCGCACGCTGCGGCGGCGCAAAGATGCGCCGCACCTGCGTGGGGGAGCCGGCGAGCCCTACCTCATCCCGATTCATCGCCATCTCTTCGATCCCCCACACGGGCACCGGTGTGCGTAGCCCCTTGATCACTGCTGGCAGAGAGGCGTAGCGCGGCTCCCCGATCTCCTTCAGCACCGTCAGCAGCACGGGCAGCGGCGCCTCCACCACCTCTTCCGCCCCCTCCAGTATGCGCCGGGCGCGCAGCCGCCGGCCCTCCACATCCACCGACTCGATCTTGCCCACATAGGTGATCTGGGAGAAGCCCAGCCGCGTGGCGATGCCCGGGCCCACCTGCGCGGTATCCCCGTCTATGGTCTGCTTCCCGCAGACCACGATGTCCACTCTTTCCTCTTTGTCCAGCTTGCGGATCGCACTCGCCAGCGCGGCCGAGGTGGCCAGCGTGTCGGAGCCCACCAGGGCTCTGTCGGAGAGCAGAATGCCGTGGTCGGTCCCATAGGAAAGGCCCTTCTGGAGCGCCTCCACAGCCATCGGCGGGCCCATGCATAGCATCGTGCAGCGGCCGCCATATCGTTCCTTCAGCTCCACCCCGGCCTGGATGGCCTGCATATCGAACGGGTTTATGATTGCCGGTATCCCCTCCCGCACCAGCGTGTTCGTCTCCGGATCAATCCTCACCTGGGTGGTGTCCGGCACTTGCTTGATACATGCCACGATGTTTAACATTGCACTGTCCAGACGGGGCGCACGATGAGAGCCGCGGCGCGCGCTCACGGCTCTCCCCAGTAGTGATTCTACACGCAGAGTGTGGCACCTTGTTCGGTCGCTCCGCGCCGGTGCGAACCCGAAGGCCCCGTTCATGGTGCCCGCCATGGCATGCCCAGGAAACTCAACCGACGACACCTCGGCAACCGCCTGCGGGAGGGCAAGATATGTGTGAGGCGAAGCAGTGGGTGTGTTGATCCCCAGGACGAGCAGGGAGATATGGCTCAACCGGGTGCGGGTGTGGCTGCCGCCCGTCTTCGTGGTAGTGGCGGTGGTGCTGCGGAAGCCCGCGTGGCATCTGTGGGGAATCCCCCTTGTGCTCGTGGGCGAATCCTTGCGAACTTGGGCGTCGGGGCATCTGGTGAAAGACGAGACTCTCACCGTGGGAGGTCCGTACGCTCATGTGCGCAACCCGCTCTACCTTGGAAGTCTCGCCTCCACGGTCGGTTTCCTGGTGATCCTGGGAGACTGGCGGCTGGCGGCAGCCTTCTGCGTGATCGCGCTGGCAATCTACCTCCCAACATTGCGGCAGGAGGAGAACTACCTCAGGCGGATGCACTCGCAGGCCTTCGAGGCATACCAGCGCGCGGTGCCGCTTCTGCTGCCTCGGCTCCGGCCTGTAGCTCTGAACATCGAGGGGGTGAGGAGAAGCCGGTTCGAGTGGCGGTGGGTGTGGCTGAACAAGGAGCACAGGACCTGGGTGGGCCTGGCGGTGCTATTCGGGGTGCTGGCGGCGCGCAGCTATTGGGGCTAGCAGGTGGGGCGGCCGCTGAGGCCGCCCCTCTTGCACAGCTCCTCGCCCCCGAGCTTCCCGCTAGACGCGACGGGCAGAGCGGATGGCTGCGTTGATCGCCGCCTTGGTCTCCGCATTGACCGGGATGGCAAAGCCGATCCCGATGTTGCCGGTTCCGCTCGGCGAGAATATGGCCTGGTTGATGCCGACCACCTCGCCCTCTATGTTGACCAGAGGGCCGCCCGAGTTCCCGAAGTTGATGGCCGCGTCGGTCTGAAGGAGATCCCGCATGACACGCCGGCCGCGCTCCTGTCTCACCACCCGTCCCTTCGCGCTGATGACGCCGACGGTGACCGTTTCGGTGAACCCGAAGGGGCTCCCGATGGCGATCGCCCAGGAGCCGACTCTCACTCTGTCGGCGTCCCCCAGCTCTACGGCCGGCAGCTCTCGTTCGGCGTTCACCTTGATGATGGCGAGGTCGTGAGTGCCGACGGCGCCGACCACGCGCGCGGCGTGCGTAGTGTCATCGGACAGAGTGACGCTGATCGTATCTGCCCCGGCGATCACATGCGCGTTCGTGAGGATGAAGCCGTCGGGGCTGATGATGAAGCCCGACCCGAGGCTGGTGACCTTCTCGTACCGAGTGTAGGGGCGGATCGGGGGCCAGGTGTCGCTCCAGGGATCGAGATAGAAGCCGCGCCCGCGAGCAACCACCTGTTCAGTGTTGATGTTGACGACAGCCGGGCGGACCTCACCGGCAACCGATATGAACGAGGACTGGAGGTCGGAGAGGCGCGCGGGCGCGGCCTCCACGGCCGTGGGCCGAAGACCGGCGAATAAGATTAGGGCGAACACCGCGCCCAGCAAGGAGCTGAGCACGAGCATCGCCGGGAGCGAGGCGCTCTTCCTGCGGCGGGATGTCGGAAAGTCTGGCACGGTAATCACCTCCGGGCTCTTGGACACTTCGCCGTCTTTGGGGTCGCGTGACTCATGC
>CP070816.1:153403-157756 GCA_020344235.1 Armatimonadota bacterium | reverse complement strand
CGAGCTGCTGGTGGTCTGCTTGACCATGCCTGCCCGCCCATGCGCTATCTCACGAGAGTCCCGGACCTAGCCGGCCTTGCCGATCTGGAGAGCGGGGTCGCCGAAGAGCAGCACCGTGGGGCCGTCCGGCTCCACCGCGTTGTCAGTGTCACGCCCGCGGTTGGGCTCGTACTGCTTGTCCTTCCACTCCTGGTAGGCCCGCCACTTGGCCTCGTTCAGCGCCTTCCCGACTGGCATGTTCCTTGCCAGCGCGTTCTCCCAGAAGTAGACGGTCTGGATTGAGGCCGGCCCCTGGGGCGCGTACCGCCAGAAGCATACCGACTGGCAGGTGTGGGGGGCGATGTAGGTCACAGCTCCCGCATCCACCATAGAGGGAGGGATATACTCCTCGTTGCTGCCCAGGGACGCATACAGCGCCGCGGTATTGCACCCGATCACGTAAACGGCCGCAGGTGCGTCGAACTCCATCAGCTGCCTGATCTTCGGCCCCGTCGCATGGTAGCTCTGGCCAGCGCCACCACCTCCGATCTCGATCCGCATGAACGGAGGGTCGCCGTGGGCTACGAACTGCACGGCCAGCCTGTCGCCGATGGCGCCCAGCAGCTTCTCGATAGGCTGGTTTTTGTCGGCTGGCCTCCCCACGTCCCGCGGCACCAGATAGTCAGTCTCGTAGCCGGCCCCCGATATGGTGTCCACGATCTCCTGGGCCGGATGGAAGGGCTCGTCGGGAGAAGCGGGAGGGCCGCCGGCCTCCGGCTGGTTCAGCCGGTGTCCGTCAATGAGCACCGCCTTCCGCTCCCACTCAGCAGGAGCTAGCGAGGCATACTCGCCTCCCGGCAGGAACTCGCGGTACCAGAAGGTGCGCATGAGCATCCAGGTGACATCCAGTATTCCGTCCCCCATGATGCGCCCGGGCGCGAGGTCGGGCTTCACGAAGCGGGTGAAGTCAACGTCCGTTCTCATGGTGGCATAGGGAGTCTCGGCCGGAACGTAGTGTTGCTCACAGTCCCAGTACGTCCAGAGGACTTGAATGTCACATATGTAGAACGGAAGCTCGATAGAGCCGCCCACGAAGGCGATGTACTCCGGGTTCCCACCGTGGTCAGCGAGGAACTTCTCGACCGCATATGACTCGTCCTTGACCTTCGTGAAGGTCGGCTTCACGAACTCGTACTTCGCGCGGTCCTCTGCAGCGCCCGGCGCACCTCCAAGCGCGTGCAGCCTCTCCCGGTCTCCAGTGTAGTCGCCGGTCTGCACGAGCGCCTTGCGGTATGCAGCAAGCGGCGCAGAGGCGAGCGAGAGATAGGGCCACTGGACATTGGGATTCAGATTGTCGTCTGTGTCATGGGGATTGGTCATGACGATGTAGTCGCAGGTGTGGGCCTTTGTCTGGTAGAGGTCGAGCTGGAATCTCCAGACATCCTCCTTCGTGGGGAGGTTCACGACCTCTGCGACGGGCGGCTTCGCGGTGCCGATGACGATCGCGCACCTCGCGTCGAGCTGGCTCAGAGTGGCCCTCGTCGGCGCTACCAGAATGGGAGCCTCCAGGAAGCTAGCCGCGGGAACGGCCCACAGGGCCTGCTCGTAGTTGTCAACGGCGAAGAGGAGTTCGGCCTTCTGCCAGTAGCGAGTGGCGATCGCAGCAGTGGCTGCGGCGGCATCCCCGCCTAAGCTCTCGATGCTGAGCGTCTCGTGGGGGATCTCCAGCGCGCGCTTCTCGGTCCGGTCAGAGAAGAGCAAAGGGGTCGATTGCTCTCGCCCAAAGAAGGCCGGCGTGAGGCAGGCAGCAGTCAGGGCCTGCCACTGCTTCCGATCCAGTTCGGCCAGGAGCGCCTTCTCGCGCGTTTGCTTGACATTCTGGTAGTCCCAGATGCCCGGCTGCACCTTGCCCTCGATCACCGGTGTGGGCGCTTTGGCGCATCCGCTTGCGAGCATGCCGGTGACTACCAGGGCAATGCTCGCCATCAGCCATCTCGGTCTCATTCTCTGCTCCTCCTTCCTCCTCGTCAGCTTGAGCCGGGACAAGGCTCACAAGCCCAGAGTTTGTATGAACAGGTAGACCCCGAACGCGATCATGACCACGCCGCTAACGCGCCCGATCCACGCCTCGTAGTGGGTCCTTTTGTCCAGCTTTTCGAGCCGCGCCAGCAAGTCGGCGAACACACCCACGAGAAGTAATGGGATGACGAATCCCACGGAATAGGTCAGAAGCAGCGTCAGTCCGTAGAGCAGCCTCGCCTGAACGGCAACATAGGCCAGAATCACCGCCAGGACTGGTGTGGTGCACGGCGTGGCGATGACCCCCGCCGCCAGGCCAAACAGGAAGCTTCCCAGCAGTCCCTTTCTCCTCGGGCGCCATTCCCGTGAAAGCCCGGGGATGCGGAACTTGACTATTCCAATGCAGTGAATGCCCATGAGCACGACGAGGACAGCAATGAGATAGAGGAAGATGTCTCTGACCGGGGTAAGTGCCGCGCCGAGGAGACAGGCGAGCACACCGAGCGCGGACAACGTGACCGCGACCCCCATCGCGAATACCGCGGCGTAGGCAAGGGCCCTGCTTCGCTCTCGATACCGGGAGAATCCGCCGATGTAACCGATCGCGATGGGAACGAGCGTGATGGTGCAGAGACAGAGGTTGGTGAGCAGTCCCCCCGCAAAGGCGAGCGGATACGCGAGTGGGGTAACGTCGCCCGCAAGCAGGCGCTCTCCCATTTGCTTCAGCAGGGCGTCATGCCAGGACATTGCCTATGTCTCTCCCAGCCCGATCCCTATCGGAACGGGATCACATAGTCGAACTTCAGGGTCCAGCTTGTGTCTGCCCCTGCCGCAGTCGGGAAGCTGGCCCAGGCTTCCACGAGGAACGGATCGCTGCCAGTGTAGATGAAGCCAATGCTGCTCATTGACTCCTCGCCGTCATCGGTCTGAGTCCAGTCGGCGCGCAGTGTCAGATCCATCTGCGCCGGGTGATCGAGGCCCAAGAAAAGCCCCTCATTGTCGTCCTGCCACTCGTAGCCCAGGTGTCCTCGCACGCCGCCGAAGTCCTGGGTCAGCGCCGCGTACGGGAAGTTGGGTCCTCCTTGGTCGCGGTCGGTGTTGACGTTCGCCAGGCCGAGCGTCGCGCTGAGCCCTGACTCATTGGTGAAGAAACGGTACTTGCCCTGGAAGGCCAACGGGCCGCTGTCACCCGAGCCGAGCTTGTGGTCCAGCCCCAGTTCGATGTTCTTGGCCGGTCCGAACTTCAGACCAGCCACATAGGTGTCGTCCGCATCCTCAGCGAATGTCCCCCAGGCCTGCCAGACGAGTATGCCTTCGGGTACGATGTCCGCAGTGGGGATGTTGTTCAGGCCACTCGGGGACGCCAACGCTGAACCTGCACCTTGGCCGACCTCGAGAAGGACGACCAGCAGTAGTGCGGGTCCGGACCAACCCCCAACTCTCCTCTGTACCATGTCTCCTCGCCCTCCGTGTGTAACGTGGGTCCGCGCAGGCCTCGGCCTTCCTCCCTTGCCATCTGCTCCTACTGGGAGTGACGGCGATCTCGCCGGCCGCTTCCACGCGCCCGTAGTTACGCTACGGGTCGAGAGTAGCCGATCCGGGTCGGGCGCATGAAATTTGTGTGATGGTACCTGCCAATAATTCCTACCAGCCGCTGGGTATGGCAGGTCGGAGCCCTGCGCTCGCGAAAGCCGCCGATCATCGAGCCACCAGACCAGCGTCGTGCGGCCCTCAGCGCGGGGGTGAGGATAGGTTGTGGCCTTCCCAAGGGAGTGGGCTGACGGCCGGCGTGCCGCGCTGTTGGGGAAGACAGGCAGGAAGCCGCTGATATCGGAGGGTCGGCGCGCGTGGCACCGCAGATCAGTGGCAGCGACGTACTATGGTCACGGCGTGCCGGCGGAATGGATGCAGAGCTCGGGGCGAGAACGCGGTGGGGTGTACATCGTCAGCGTCGGTGAGACAAATCGGAGGTTGAGCTAAGCAACACTTCAGGTGTCCCTGTCTCGGTTGTCTTTGTATCCCTCACGGTGCTGCGATAGTGCTCCGGCCGGGGTACCAGCGCCCTGATCTGCAGCTCCTTTGTGCTCCTCAGGATCACCTGCCTGCGGCCGCGCAGTGGACGTCTTCGGGCGTCACGTTGTTCAACGCCTCATGTTAGCGCTCCCGGCTGTAGTAGTCCACGAATCTCGAGATTGGCTCCCCGAACGTAACCCTCCTAGAACCGATTCTCAGTTCGCGGAGGGTTGCATTTGGGGTTCCGGTTGGAGGGATGGGAATGGGTGCGTCGCGCGGCAGTTCCGCCGGTGGCTGCATTCGATCCTTGACCCCCGCAATCCGTTCGATCCCGGATGTACT
>CP070816.1:145410-153303 GCA_020344235.1 Armatimonadota bacterium | reverse complement strand
GATTCTGCCGCTGCTGCCGTGATCCCCGAACCACCTCCGCGCGCGTCCGACAGGCGTTTACACCACCAGTCCAGCCTGCTATAATCCACACGACGCGGGCGGTTAGCTCAGTTGGTTAGAGTGCTTGCTTGACATGCAAGAGGTCACTGGTTCAAGTCCAGTACCGCCCACCAGGTTCGCTATGATCCAAAGTCTCGCGGGCACAACCACTACGGAGACGACCTAACTCCCTCCGGGAGTGTCCGCGCTCGTCTACCGCCTCCCGGTGCAAACGCCCCGGGAGGCGTTCGCACAACTCAGGGCAGAGGTATACCGATGGCAAACACAATCGACCTGAAATCCGAAGACCGAAGTGCCGACAGCATCCTTTCCTGGCTGGAAGGCCGCGACGCCGATCTCGCCCGACAGGCCGTCGCCGCCCGCGCCGACGGCCGGCTCCTCGACCTAACGGCCGCGCTTCCCGAAGCTGACAGAATCGAGATACTGACCTTCGACGATGAGGCCGGCCGCGAAGTCGTCCGCCACACCGCCTCCCACGCAATGGCCCAGGCCGTCCAGCAGCTCCACCCCGGAACGCTGCTCGCCATCGGCCCCGCTATCGAGGACGGGTTCTACTACGACTTCGACACCTCTGTCACGTTCGGCCCCGAGGACCTAGAGAAGATCGAGGCCCGCATGGCCGAGATAGTCAAGGCTGCTCTTCCCATCGCACGCAAGGAGATGCCCCGTGCGGAGGCCATCCAGTTCTTCCGGGAGCGCAGCGAGAAGTACAAGGTCGAGCTGCTCGAAGACCTGCCCGACGAGACGGTCACTCTCTACTCCCAGGGCGACTTCGTGGACCTCTGCCGGGGACCGCACTTGCCCTCCACCGGCAGGCTCAAGGCCTTCAAGCTCCTCAACACCGCAGGAGCTTACTGGCGCGGCGACGAGCGCAACCCTATGCTCCAGCGAATCTACGGCACTGCCTTCGCAACCCAGGAGCAGCTCGACGAGCACCTCCGCCTGCGGAAGGAGGCCGCGCGTCGCGACCACCGCCTCCTCGGCCGGGAACTCGACCTCTTCTCCCTCCCCGAGCAGCTCGGCGGCGGCCTCGCCCTCTGGCACCCCAAGGGCGCGCTCATGCGCTATCTCATCGAGGAGTTCTGGCGCAAGGAGCACCTCAAGCGCGGCTACGAGCTCGTCTTCAGCCCCCATATCGCGCGCGCCCGCCTCTGGGAGAGCAGCGGCCACCTCAGCTTCTTCCGGGAGGGTATGTATGGCCCCATGATGATCGAGGATGAGGAGTATCGCATCAAGCCCATGAACTGCCCCTTCCATGTCCTCATCTACAAGAGCCAACTCCGCAGCTACCGCGAGTTGCCGATTCGCTACGCCGAACTCGGCACAGTCTATCGCTACGAGCGCTCCGGCGTCTTACACGGCCTCCTGCGCGTGCGAGGCTTCACCCAGGACGACGCCCATATCATCTGCACACCGGATCAGATACATGACGAAATCAAGGGCTGCCTGGACTTCGGGCTCTTCCTCATGCACGCCTTCGGCTACGAGCAACTCGAGATGGACCTCAGTGTCCGCGGAGAGGCTGACCATGACAAGTACATGGGCTCCGACGATGAATGGGAGATCGCCGAGCGCTCACTTATGGAGGCTCTGGAGAGCCGGGGGCTCGCCTACAAGCGCGCCCCCGGCGAAGCCATCTTCTACGGCCCGAAGATTGACATCAAGCTGAAAGACGCGATGGGCCGGCTGTGGCAAGGCCCAACCATCCAGTTCGACTTCAACCTCACCAGCCGGTTCAACATGGAGTACGTTGGCGCGGATGGGGAACGGCATACACCACTGATGGTGCATCGAGCCCTCTTCGGATCACTCGACCGCTTCTTCGGCGGCTACATCGAGCACACCGGCGGCGCCTTCCCGCTATGGCTCTCGCCCGTCCAGGTGCGCATCCTCCCCATCGCCGACCGCCACCACGACTACGCCCAGCAGGTCGCCTCGCAGCTCCGCGAGGCTGGCGTCCGCATCGAAGTGGACGACCGCAAGGCCACCACCGGGGCCAAGATCCGCGATGGTGAGACCCAGAAGATCCCCTACCTGCTGATCGTCGGCGACCGGGAGCAGAGCGCCGGCACGGTCGCCGTCCGCGCGCGCTCCGAGGGCGACCTCGGCCCCAAACCCCTCGCGGAATTCATCGCCGCCATCCGCGAGGAACTGGGCCCGCCGCGGTCCTAGCGGTCATTTCCGAACTCTTCAAGACAAGACCCTTCGCTGCGCTCAGGGCGACAGTTCCGCCGCCAGTCTCCTGTGTGTCATTCTGAGCGACTCGTCCGCCGAAGCATGCCTCAGGCGGACGAAGGCGGAAGCGAAGAATCTTGGTCGCGGGAGGACGCAGTTGCGAAATGGCTTCTATCTGGCCGGTTCGTAGGGCAGGAGCGTGTCTCCTGCCCGACCTCACCACCTGCCGGGCGCCTTCACAGGGTCGCCCTTACGAACGGCTACCGCGCCTCGTGTAGGGGAGCCCCTCTGTGGGCTCCCGTGTGTCATTCTGAGCGACTCGTCCGCCGAAGTTCGCCTTAGGCGAACGAAGGCGGAAGCGAAGAATCTTGGTAGCGCGAGGACGCAGTTGCAAAATGGCTTCTATCCTGCCAGCTCCCGCTCGGCGCTGGCGTGGATGCGCTCCAGTTCCCGCCGAAGCTCCGGCTCCAGCTCGTAGTCGTACTGCCGGCGGCTCTCTCGCGCCATCTCCTTCGCGCGGCGAGACAGATCCCGGTCGTTCTGCGCCAGCCACTCGCCCAGAGAGCGCCGCTCGAACAGCGCCGGCAGCCAGTAGCTCTCCCGGTAGGCCCGGGCGGTGCTCTCCAGCCCCAGGAAGCCCTCCTCCACACCCGCCATCACCTCGCTCACGCAGGCGGAAGCCTCGCATTCCACATCCACCCCGGAGATCAAGCGCGCGACGTGGTCGCGCAGCTCGCAGTCAATCATAAGCTGCTCCGCGCTGAACACCTCATCCAGAGACAGCCTGCCCGCGCCCGCGAAGATCCGCGTCCCGAACACCGCATTCATCATCATCGCGGCCATTCGCTCCGCCGCGGCCTGCGCGTTGGGCAGCTTCGCCTGGCTGTGCAGCGATCCCCACGGCGGCCCCGGCTCGCGGCCGCGATAGAAAGCATTGACTTCCTCGTAGGCCCACTGAAACAGGACCTCCTCTGGCGACCCCAAGCTCAGCGCCATCGTCCGCGGATCGAGCGGGCACACCCGAATGCTCCACTCCACCGGCAGCCCGACCACCTCCCGCGCCACTATCCCGGCCGCCATGACCTCCGCCACCGCCAGTGCCAGCGCGCGGCCCAGATGGATCGGCGCGGTGCCGCCGGCCGACGACATATTGCTCACCCAAACGCTTTCGAGCCGCTCCCGTCCGGCGAGCGCGCACTCAAACGAATCACCGCCCAGAGTGAGTGGACTGACCACGTAGATCGGCTGCTGCGTGTACCGATGCCCCAGCGCCTCCGCCATGTCCATCACATACGGCAGCACCCCCGGAGACCTGACCTCCACCGGCCCGCGGCCGTCGCGGCAGCATTCCGCCCCGATCTTGTACTGCACCACCGGCTGCAGCTCCGGCGCCACGTCCACCGGGCACCCGGGCGCCTTCCCCCTCACCCCCCGGGAAGCCGCTGTGTCCACGAACTTCGCGGCCTCCCTCAGGCGCTCCGTAGTGAACGGGACGATGGTATCGCTCTCGATATCGTGGACGTGGTTGGCATACTGACACACGCTCAGCTCGACCCGGGGCTCGGGCTCCTCCCCATCTTCGCCCTCGTGCGGCATCGCGCGACTCTCTGCGATGAACTCCTCACAAGTCCGGCGATCGGGAAAGACCCGTTCCCCCACCACGCGCAGCCCGGCCCGTTCCGCCGCCACCAGCGCCTCCGGCGACCCCACGCGCAGACCCACCTCGCCCACAATACGAATAGCGGCCCCGTGAATCCGTTCCATCTGCCCCGAGTCCAGCAAGCGCGGCCGGGGAAGCAGCAGCATCTTTCCAGGTATCTCTTGCCCTCTCTCAGAAACCCTACCAGCCAATTCTCTCAGCCGTATCGCGTGCCTTCTCGCGGGGCGAAGCCGACCAAAGCGCGCAGCCCCTGTCTGGTTTCATCGCGCGCCTGAGCCCCAAACTCGCTCCGCCGATCTCGCGCGGCCGCAGACACGTTTGTCCGCATCCGGCGGCATCCCGCCCCACGGACTGAGCCGATAACTCTGCCCTATCAGCGCAGTCCTGGGTCGGCTTCTCTCCCCACCTAAAGCGAGCGCTTGATCGTTGGCAGTGGTGAGGCTACCTCGGCCCCAAGCTCGCTCCCAGAAAATACGGCCAGATCACCAGCGCGAGCACCGCCTTCCAGAAGCTCAGGTGCAGATACCCAATGGTGAACAGCCAGCCGGCGGCCCAGATCGAGCCCCAAGCTCCCGTAGCACCGCTGCACTTGCTCTGAGCCATACGGGTACCTCCCTTCAACGTTTCTGCTTTCGGCGACTGCCCCGCGTGCGCAGGCCCCTTGTGACTCCGATGGCCGAAGCTCGAAGTTCGACGCCGCGTGGATCGCTCCTCGCGGCCGGACCAACCCTGGCTGGATCAACCGATCCTCGCGGCACTGTGCGCCAGGGCGCGCCGTGCCCCCCGCAGAACCGAGCGGCCATGGCCTGCAAGTCGTCAACCTCTAGGCTCGCAAGGAGCGTGTCTCCTGCCCCGACACCTCATCTCGTTGGGTAGGAGCTTGCTCCTGCCCCTGTAGGGCGCGGCCTCCCGACCGGGCCGGCCGTTCGTTGCTTCGGTACTTCAGTGCCGAAGCCGCGCGGCCTCCCCCTGCCAACCTGCGTAGGGCAGCAGCGTGTCTCCTGCCCGAGATCATCACCTGCCGGGCGACCGCAGAGGGTCGCCCCTACGAACACCTACCGCGCCTCATGTAGGGGAGCCCCTCTGCGGGCTCCCGCGTGATCTGTTTCCGTGACAAGGCTCTGCCGCCCCCCGTGGAAGCCTACTCCACCGTTGCTCTCAGAGAGGGAGAAACCAACATGAAGATTCTAGTCCTCTACTACAGCATGACAGGCAATACTTACCGCATGGCCAATCTGGTCGCCGAGGGCGCGCGGCAGGCGGGGGCCGAGGTGGACATAAAGACAGTCCCGGAGCTTGTCCCCGACGAGGTCGTGCAAGCAGACGAATCCGCTCGCAAAGCGAAGCAGGAGCAGGCCGACGTTCCCATCGCCAAGCCCGACGAACTCGCCGACTACCACGCCATCATCGTCGGCACTCCCACGCGCTTCGGCAACATGTGCTCCCAGATGCGCAACTTCTGGGACCAAACCGGCGGGCTATGGATGAAGGGCGCACTCATCGGAAAGCCGGCCGCAGTCTTCTGCTCAACCGCCAGCATGCACGGCGGCCAGGAGACCACCCTCATCGCCACCATGATGACCTTCTTCCACCACGGCATGATCATCGTCGGCGTGCCCTACAGCGTGCAGCAGTTGGTCACCACCAACTCCGGCGGCACCCCCTACGGCCCCACCCACGTCTCCGGGCATCCTCCCACCAACCCGATAACCGACGATGAAACCGCCATCTGCCGCGCGCTGGGACGGGGCGTCGCCGAGGTCGCGCAGAAGCTGGCCGCATAGGCCGCTGCAGGACCTCCTCTAGCGCAGTATCTTCACCGTCACTTCGCCGAAGAGGCCGTAGGGGACGAGGTTGCGTTCCTCCACCCACTCCTCCAAGCGGATGAACTCGCCCGGCCCCGTCCAGGCCGGCCGCTTCTCCGGCAAGTGGTTAGGCCCGAGCAGATTCCTCGGGCTTCCGCACACCTCGACCTCGATCCGGTTGCGCCCCGCCTTCACCTGCGAGGTCACGTCTACCTCATACGGAGCCCAGCCCCGCACCCCGGCCCGCTTCCCATTCGCGTGCACCGCAACACACGCGCCGAAGTGCGGCCCGACCCTGACCACTGCCCGTTCCCCCTTGCGGAGCCGCAAGTTGACGTCTTGTCCATAGACAAGGTTGCCCGCGTAGTATGGATATCCTCGATCACACCAATCGCCGCGCGTGATCGTCGCCGGCTCGGCCCCGATGGCATCTGTCCTCCGGTCCACCCCGAAATCCCCGATCAGATAGCACTCCTCCAGCTCATACTCCGGCCCATCGCGATACTCGCACCGCAGCACCAGCTCGTTCTTCCCGCGCTTCACATCCGCGAGCCCCACTCGATCCATGCTCTTGTCCAGCCACCATCCCTTCACGCGGCTCTCGACCCGCTTCCCGTTCACCGCCATCTCGAACAGCTCGGCCGACTCCAGCACGACATCAATCCCCGCCGAAGGCACCCGCGCCACCTCGAACTCGAATCGCAGCTCCACCCAGCGCGGCGGCGCCGCGCTCGCCTCCGCGTACCTGACCCACGGCTGCGGGATGTTGGAGTGCATGATGTCCATCAACCCCATCTCCCCGCGTATCTGCCTCTGCGCCAGAAAGACCGGCATCGCCTCCGACCACTCCCCACCCGCGAACCGCCACTGACACCGATCCAGCACCAGGCTGTTCTCCATCGAACGGCCCACCCGCCACTCCTCCCCCAGCGCGATCTCCCTCACCACCTCCGCCCCGCCGCGGCGCGGGCCGCCGCGGCGCCGGCCCCCGGCTCTGCCCCTCGGGTCCAGCACCAGCGCCGCCGATCCCGTAGCCGGCAGGTCAACCTGCACCACGGTCCTCCCGCCGGCCGCGCGCGCCGCAAGCGGCCGAGTCGTACCGGTCTCCAGGTTCCACCGCTCCACCGCTCCCTCGCCCGGGAGCGAAACTGTGAGCCGATATCCGGCCTCCCGATCTCTATTGGCCAGCAACACATAGCTCCGGCCCTGGTGTCTTCTCTCGTGGTAGATCACCGAGGACACCTCCCGGCCCGCGTCCGCGACGACGGACACTCGCCGCGGCAGCGTCGCTTCCAGGGCGTCCCTCAACTCGTCCCGCTTCGCCGGCACGCGCATCACATTCGCGTCCGCGAACAGCTCCTCCAGCTCCGGCGACGCCTCCCCCTCCACCCGAGTCGGCGTCCGCCCCAGCGCGATCACCTTCCCACCGGCCTCCAGGAACCCTCGCAGGAGATCCGCAGTCGAGCGGAAGATCGTGTCACACTCCGGCACCACCACCAGCTTGTACGACGCCCTCCCGACCACCAGCCGCCGGCCCTTCGCCGAGCCCTCGCGCGAGAGAACGATCTCGTCCCCCAGGTCGAAGTCATAGTGCAGGGCCAGCAGGTCTTTCGCAACCTGGTTCAGATGGTCGCCGTGGCGCCTTCGCACACTCTCCTCTGGCGCATCCCCCCACGCAGTCGAGATGTTATGCAGCACCAGCACCTCCCGCACCGGCTGCCCCAAGCTCGTGAAGAAGCACACCCGCGCAAAGTAATCCTCCACCACCGGGAAGTACTTCCACCACGGCTGGTGGCGGAAGAAAGTCGGCGGATAGTCCCGCTTGCGCATCCCTCGTATCGAGTAAGGAGTGAGGTGCTGGCAGCGCGTGTTGATCCCCAGCGCCGCCTGCCAGTCCCCCGACCACTTCTGCGCCTCGAAGGTCATCTGCCATCCCGAGGTGCCGTAAGTCTCACTGAGCGTGCGCCGCCTCCCCATCTGGTGCGCGATGCTCGACGCCTGCTTGCAGGTCAGAGTCTCGCGGGTCTGCTCCCCCAGAATATCAATCCCGGGGCGCTGCATATAGGCCAGGCTCGGCATCGCGGCCCCGCCCACCGGGATCTCCTGCTCGAATTCCTGCTCGCACAGCATATGGCCGGTGAGTTCCAGGCTGTTGCGCTCACACCATTCCCCCAACTGCTTGCAGTATGCCTC
>CP070816.1:140246-145310 GCA_020344235.1 Armatimonadota bacterium | reverse complement strand
GCTGGCTCGCCAGCTACCATCCCGATGGTGGCTGCGACGAGGGACCCAGCTACTGGACCGTCGCCGGCGCAGCTCTGTTCGACTGCCTCGAACTCCTCCGGACCGCCTCCGACGGCGCGATCGACGTCTACGACGATCCCCTCATCGGCGAGATCGGCCGCTACATCCACCGCGTCCACATCAGCGACACCTACTTCGTGGACTTCGCCGACTCCCCGGCCCGCGTCCACCTCCCGGCGGCACTCGTCTACCGCTACGGCCGGCGCGTCGACGACCCCAACATGATCGCCCTCGCGCGCTCCTGCTACCAGCAGCAGGGCCCTGCCTCCCCCCTCGGGGGCTCCCTCCTCCGCGTCCTTCCCGCCCTCTTCGATTCTGACGGCATCGACACACCGGCCGACCCGCCCTTCGAGCGGGATGTCTGGCTCGACGGCACGCAGATCATGACCGCCAGAGAGACCGCGGGCTCCGACCGCGGCCTCTACCTCGCCGCCAAGGGCGGCCACAATGACGAGAGCCATAACCACAACGACGTCGGCCAGTTCATCGTGTACTGCGACGGTCGCCCCGTCCTCATAGATGCCGGCGTGGGCACGTATACCGCGCAGACCTTCAGCGACCAGCGCTACGACATCTGGACGATGCAGTCCGCCTACCACAACCTCCCCACCGTGAACGACGTCCAGCAGCAGCCCGGCCGCGACTTCGCCGCCGTCGGCGTCTCCTACCAGGCCGACGACGCCTCCGCCCAGCTCTCCCTCGACATCGCCGCCGCCTACCCCCCCTCGGCCGGTATCATCTCGTGGCAGCGCACCTGCCGCCTCCTGCGCGGGACCCGTTCCCGCGTCGAGGTAACAGACCACTTCGCGCTCGCCGCGCCCACGCAGGAGATCGCCCTCTCGCTCATGACCCCCTGCCGGCCCCTCGTCGAGGGCCACGGCGCGATCCTCCTCCAGACGGACGACCGGCCCGTCCATCTCACCTTCGACGGCGCCGCCCTCTCCGCGCTGGTCGAGGAGATCCCTCTCGACGACGATTCCCTCCGCAGCTCCTGGGGCGAGGCCCTCTACCGGATCGTTCTCACGCCGCAGTCCGCGGTCGAGAGTGGCGCCTGGACGATCCGCATCGCGTAGCTCAACCGGCCGCACTGGCACAGGTCCCAGATAGGAACGCGCTCTCCGTCAGCGAAGACTCCTCCAAACCTGCCCGTCCGCTGAGGAGGAACCAGTGCCGACTTCCGCCGCCTCGTTCGTCCTGTGGTCAGTTGACTCGCTCGAGAAGGTCGCCCGAGAGGCCGAGCCCGCGAATGGGGCCGACCGCATCGTCATCGAGAGCTGCCGCAGCGAGTTCACCTCCGCGCAGGTCGCCGTCCGCGCCTCCCGGCCCCTGCCCGACCTGCGCGCCTCCATCTCTCCCCTCAAGCACGAGGAGATCGGCGCCACGGGAATCGAAGTCCAGGCCCGCTTCGTCGGCTACGTCCCTGTCACCAAGAACACCCCCGACACCCCCGAAGAGGAGCTCACCTGCACCGCGCCCTGCCAGGTCCCCGATCTGCTGCTGACCGATGAGACGCTGTGCCTCGAAGCCAACTCCACCCAGCCCATCTGGCTCACCTTCTTCATCCCACCCGATGCCCCGCCCGGCCGCTGGCGCGGCGCCGTCGAGATCACCGCGGCCGGCGATGCCGTTCAGCTCCCCCTGCAGCTCACCGTCCATCCCATCACACCCCCCGCCACCCGCCACCTCTCGGTCACCAACTGGATGGACATGGGCAACTTCGCCAGCCACTACGCCACCGAGACGTACACCCCTCGCTTCTGGCAGGTCGTCGAGAGCTTCGCCCGCAACATGGGCGCCCACCGACAGAACGTCATCCTCTGCCCCAACGAACTCGTCCACATCTACCAAGAGGACGACGGCGCCCTCGCCTTCGACTACTCCGACTACGACCGCTGGCTGCAGATCTTCGCCGATGCCGGCTGCGCCGACCTCATCGAGGGCGGCCACCTCGGCCGCCGCGGCCTCGGCAAGTGGGAGACCCCCTGGTTCGAGTGGCGCCAGTTCCGCGTCCGCCGCCGGGACGGCGCGGAGGTCAAGCCCGATCCCGAGGCCGTCATCCGCGCCCTCGTCCCCAGCCTCATCACGCACGTCAAAGAGCGCGGCTGGTTCGACCGCTTCCTCCTCCACGTCGTGGACGAGCCCGCCCCGCACACCGAGGAGGACTACAAGAAGAAGGCCCGCCTCGTCCGCGAGCTAGCGCCCGGTGTGCCCCTCCTCGAGGCCATGAGCCTCATGGACGCGCGCGGCCTCCTCGACATCTGGGTCCCCCAGCTCAGCCACTTCGACGAGCACCGCGACAACTACCTCTCCATGCGCGACCAGGCCGGCATCGAACTCTGGTTCTACACCTGCATGTATCCCACCGGCCGCTACCCCAACCGCTTCCTCGACTTCAGCCTCCTCAAGACCCGCATCCTCCACTGGATCAACTGGCGCTACCGCCTCACCGGATACCTCCACTGGGGCCTCAACTTCTGGACCGACGACCCCTTCCACCAGGACCGCATCCGCGACGACCTTCCGCCCGGCGACTGCTGGATCGTCTACCCCGGCCCCGACGGCCCCCTCGACTCCCTCCGCTGGGAGCAAATGCGCGAGGGCATCCAGGACTTCGAGCTCCTCTGGCTCCTCGATCACATCGCCAAAGAGGCCGGCCGCGGCACCGACGCCGCCGACAAGATCTGCGCCGGCCTCCTCCCCGACCCAGTAACCTACACCCGCGACTTCCGCGCCCTCCGCGCCGCCCGGCGGGCCGCCATTGAGGCGCTCCTCGCCCTCCAGACCTGAGGCCCAGCGGTGTCCGCCTCCCGGTCACGCCATCCCCCGCGGCTGCCCTCCCGAAAAGTTTTCGTTACGTTTCTCACCAATTTTGAAGGGAGGTGCCACGACCGCGCCGAAGTGGCGGGTATGCTACAATACGTGACAGTCTTGTCCGGCGGCCGCGTCTGCCGAACACACGGCACCAGCAAGGACTGCTAAAGCCATTGGCCCACGCTACATCTGAAGACACCGGCGCGCCCCCTCCCGCGGTTTCCTGTCCGCTCATCTGCGGTCCCATCGCTCTCGTGCGATGGTTCCTGCCGCGCTTCCCCCATGCTGCCCGCGCCGCCCTCCTCCTCCTCAGCGCCCTGCTGATCGCCCCCATCTTCAATGCCGCCAATCCCCTCGGCATGGGCTGGATCCTCACCGCGGACGGCCGTGTCGGCATACCGCGCGTCTACGAGTCCCGCCTCCCCCAGATCACCGTTGAGCAGGCGGTCGCGCTCTTCGACTCCGGCGATGCTCTCTTCGTAGACTCCCGCGACGAGCGAGACTACCACAAGGACTACATCCCCGGCGCCATCAACCTTCCCCAGCGCACCTGGGTCGAGGTCTGGCCCGCGATGCAGTCTCAGCTTCCGCGCGACAGGACGCTCGTGCTCTACTGCTACGGCGGCCACTGCGGCCTCAGCACCCGCCAGGCCAAACGCCTTCTCGCCGAGGGATACCACAACTTCCTCATCCTCGACCGCGGCTGGGAGGGCTGGACTGAAGCCGGCAACCCTACTCATCGCCACCCAGAGGGCAAGGAGCGCTGACATGCAGCGGGCGCTTCACTCCATCTGGCGTTTCCTCAACCACCGCATCGTCCTGCGGATCGTCGGCCTCGGCCTCGGCGGCCTCTTCGTCTACGCCAGCTACGACAAGGTCACCCAGCCCGACCGCTTCGCCGACATCGTCAATGACTACCAGATGCTCCCTCTCGTCTTCATCAACGCCTTCGCCCTCGTCATGCCGTGGTTTGAGATGGTCGCCGGCGCCGCGCTCGTGCTCGGCCTCTGGCGCCGCGCCGCGGGCCTCATCCTCGCCGCCCTCACGGTCGCCTTCATGGTCGCCATCGCCCAGGCGGAAATCCGCGGCCTCGAAATCGAGTGCGGCTGCTTCGACGTAAGCGGCATGAGCGCCACCCAGGCAAGCTGGGATTTGTTCGTCAGGGACCTAGGCCTCTTGCTCGCCTCCGCCCTCATCTGGCGCCGCGCCTAGCCCCCCACCCTCCGCGCCCCGCCCTCTGTTGCGCATCTCCTAGTCACCGTACCTCGCCCCTATGCTGACAGGAGTGGGGCCATCCCGCGGTGCGGCCCCCGCCCGCTCGCACGCCTCATCCCGATCCCGTAGCCCACCCCTGCTTCGCAGGGGTGGGGTCGTCGGCCTCGCCTCCTGCACCCACCGCCCCCTGTCATTCCGAGCGCCAGCGAGGGCCTGCCCTGAGCAACGCCGAAGGGAATCCATTCCGAAACAGGCCGATCCGCTCTACCCCAGACCATCCCCCGCCGCGCTCCCAACCCTCCACCCCCCTATCTCACCCGGATCCCCTCATAGACACCGCGATTGATCTCCACCTCTGCCCCTGCCACCAACCCTCTCACCAGTTCCTCATATCTCTCGTCAACATACTTGCTTCGCACGTTCTGTTCGACTTCTTCGAACGGCAGGTATCCCGCCTCCCCCCTCTCGATGCACTTCAGAACATAGAAAGCATTGCCCTCCTCGAATATCCCGCTCGTATCTCCCTCGGACAGCTTCATCGCCTCTTCCCTGGCGCGAGGCCGACGCTGCCAGTCGAAGCGAGCGCTCCTATCATCGAACGCCCACTCCCTCAGCATTCCATCATCATCGTAGACGCGGGCCAGCCCCTCAAACACCTCCCCGTCGTCCAGCCTCCCCTTCATCTCCGCGAGCCTGCCCTTCGCCTCCTCCTTGCTCAGGCTTCCCTGCGCGTCCCCGCCCCGGAATGACACCTTCATCGCCCACACCTTCACACGCTCTCCCCGCCGGTAGAGCTTCCCCCTCGTCTCCTCATAGCGCGCCCTCAGCGCCTCCTCCGTGGCCTGAAGCTCCCCCCTCCCCAGTCGCCTCTTCAGCTCGATCACCATATTGCTGAACACATACGAGAAGTACGTATCCTCCTCGTATTCCATCGGCCCGTAGATCGGCTCGCCGGCCGCCAGCGCGCGCTTCCTTCTC
>CP070816.1:134103-140146 GCA_020344235.1 Armatimonadota bacterium | reverse complement strand
TGGTGATCCCGGTGCGGCGGGCGCGGGGGTATGTGCCGCGGTCGGTGGCGGTTGACTACGAAGGGCCGGCCGTGCTGGCGGTGGGCGGGCAGCAGAAGAACACGTTCTGCCTATTGCGGAATAGGGAGGCGATACTGAGCCAGCACATCGGTGACCTCGACACGGCGGAGGTGCTGGAGTACTTCGGGCGGGCGGTGCGGCACTTCGAGGAGCTGTTCGAGACGAAGCCGGAGATCGTGGCCCATGACCTGCACCCCGGGTATCTCTCGACACAGTGGGCGAAGTCGCTGGAGGGGGTGAGGCTGGTCGGGGTGCAGCACCACCACGCGCATGTGGTGAGCGTGATGGCGGAATTTGGTTTGGAGGGGCCCGTGATCGGGGTGGCCTATGACGGCACTGGATATGGGGCGGATGGGACGGTGTGGGGAGGGGAGATTCTGGTCGCGGATCGGCGGGAGTTCAGGCGGGCGGCGCATTTGAGGCCGGTGCGCTTGCCGGGCGGTGAGGGGGCGATCCGACGGCCGGCGCGGACGGCGCTGAGCCATTTGATTGATGCGTTCGGGCCGGAGCAGGGGGTGGCGAAGGCGCGGGGGTTGATGCCGTATCTAACGGACGGGGAGGCGCGGGTGGTGGCGAGGCAGGTGGAGCGTGGGATCAATAGCCCGATGTGCTCGAGCATGGGACGGTTGTTCGATGCGGTGGCGGCGATGTTGGGGGCGACGGCGGAGGCGACGTATGAGGGGCAGCCGGCGATGGAGCTGGAGAGCATGGCGCATGGGGCGGGAGACACGCTTCCCTCGGCTTCGCTCGGGACAGGCCTGCCCTACGAGTATGGGATCGTGGATGGTGTGATTGATACGCGGGGAGTGGTGCGGGGGGTTGTGGACGATCTGGAGCGGGGGGTGGATCGAGGAGAGACTGCGGAGCGGTTTCACGAGAGAGTGGCGCGGTTCACGGTGGATGCGTGCAAGCGTCTGCACGAAGATGGCGCGCCGAGTGATGTGGCGTTGTGCGGTGGCGTGATGCAGAATGCGCGATTGGCGGGGAGGTTGTTGGTGTTGCTGGAGGAGGCGGGGCTGAAGGCGCACGTTCACCGAGAAGTGCCGCCGAATGACGGAGGGATGAGTTTGGGGCAGGCTGTAGTCGCGGCCGCGCGGCGGATCTGAGGGCAGGAGGCAGGCCCGCCAGAAACGGGCAAGCTTCCCTCGGATTCACTCAGTGCAGGCCTGCCGGACGGGAGGGGCCGATGGAGATTATGGACGCACACAGGCATCTGCACTATCCAAGGAAACGGTTGACCTGGTGATCGCGGTTGAGTGTGTGCGGCTGTCGGGGCTGAGCGAGGAGCAGCAGAGCCTGGTGTTCGCGGAGAACTTCAAGCGGTTGTGGGAGTAAACGGAGACGAGCTAGCGCGGTCGAAGGATGGCGCGGGCAGGCGCGCCATCGGCTCCGGTGATGAGCAGAGGGAGGCACGTGAGGTGGTAGTCTCCCGGCTCGACGGCCGAGAGGTCGAGGGACTCGATAACAATGACCCCAGCGCCGAGGAGGGCGAGGTGGGCGGCGGCGTGCTCGGGGCGGTCAACGCTGAGGCCGTCCACGCCGACCAGTGAGACGCCGCTGGCGGCGAGGTGGCGCGCGGCGTCCTCCGTGAGATGGGCCGGGGTCTGGGGCATAGGGCCGGTGCGTATCCAGCGAGAGTTGTCTGTCTTGAGGAGCGCGCGCGGGAGGTCGCCGACTCCGGCGGCCGCGAGCGCCTCGGCCGTGATGGCCGTTGTCCCGCGAAGATCGTAGACGCGGACGCGGCCGATGAGAAGTTCGGGGGAAATCTCATCCACGGTCGAGCCGTCCGCAATGAAGTGGCGGGGAGCGTCAACATGGGTGCCGGTGTGGGAGACTATCCGGAGGGCAGTGATGCGATGCGGGGCTGCGCCTTCAGCGATCTCGATGGATTCGACGCACACGCTCTCGTCCTGGGACCAGACCAGCATGTCGGGGCGAACGGGAACCGAGATGTCGAGGTAGTTGGCTGGCATGGGCTCAGGATAGCCGGTGCTCGAGGGTGTGACAAGAGGGAATGACGGGGCTCTCGAGGGGTCCGGCAGCAGGTCACGCCGGTGCATTGGGGGTACACTGAGTAGTGTGGCGGGCAGAGGCATGCCCGCCCAATAGTGGTAGGAGGTAAGCTCCTGCCCAACCGGAGATGTGAGATGTGTCTGGCGGTGCCGATGAAGGTGATTGAGATAGAGGGGCCGATTGCGCGCGTGGAGGAGGCGGGGGTCAGGCGGCATGCGCGGGTTGACTTGGTGGAGGGGGTGAAGGTTGGCGACTATGTGATCGTGCATGCAGGGATTGCAATCGAGCGGCTGGAGCCGGAGGAGGCGCGGGAGACGCTGAGGTTGTTCGAGGAAATGTTCCCGCAGAGTCCGGAGAGAAGCGGTGAGGCCCCCCGGGGAGCTGCGTGATCCCGAGCTGCTGCGGCGCCTGGCGAAGCAGCTAAAGGGGATGGCTGCACCGCCGGCGACGCTGATGGAGGTGTGTGGGACGCACACCGTTGCGATCGCGCGCCATGGACTGAGGGAGGCGCTGCCGGCCGGGGTGAGCTTGATTTCCGGCCCGGGATGTCCGGTGTGTGTGACGCCGCAGGATCAGGTGGATCTGTTCATCGCGCTGGGCGAGCAGGAGGGAGTGAGGCTGGCGACGTTCGGGGATATGGTGCGGGTGCCGGGGACCGAGACGAGCCTGGAGCAGGCTAGGGCAGAGGGAGCAGAGATCCTCGTCGTGTACTCGCCGATGGACGCGGTAGAGGCGGCGGGACGGGAGCCGGAGAGAGACGTCGTGTTCTTCGGGATTGGGTTTGAGACAACCGCGCCGGCGGTGGCGCTTGCGATCCTGGAGGCGCGTCGGCGGGGATTGCGGAACTTCTCGGTGCTGTGCGCGCACAAGCTGATTCCGCCAGCGATGATGGCTTTGCTGGAATCGGAGGTGGCCATCGATGGCTTCATCTGCCCGGGGCACGTAAGCGCGATCATCGGAAGTGAGGCGTATCGGCCGGTGGCCGAACGGGGCAAGCCGTGTGTAGTGACTGGGTTCGAGCCGGCGGATGTGCTGGGTGGGGTGCGGATGCTGCTGCGTCAGATCGCGGAGGGGCGATCGGAGGTGGAGGTGGAGTACAGGCGCGCGGTGCGGCGGGAGGGGAACGTGAAGGCGCAGGAGATGTTGGGGGAGGTGTTTCGGGTGACCGACGCGCGGTGGCGGGGGCTGGGGACGATCCCGGCGAGCGGGTATGAGCTGGCGAAGGAGTTTGGGGAGTTCGACGCGGCGCGGCGGTTCGAGATCGAGGTTCCGGAAGGAGCTGAGCCGGCCGGGTGCCGGTGCGGGGATGTGCTGCGAGGGGCGATCGAGCCGCGCGAATGTCCGCTCTTCGGAAAGGCTTGTACGCCGCGTACGCCGGTGGGAGCTTGTATGGTGTCGAGTGAGGGGGCGTGTCAAGCATACTTTCGGTATCGGACTGGGGAGGACGCCGAGTGAGCGAGGAACGAGTACTGCTGGCCCACGGGGATGGGGGGGAGTTGATGGGGGAGCTGGTTGAGCGCGTGTTTGTGTCCCGGCTGGGGACGGGGGAGCCGCCGGGCGATGACAGCGCGCGGTTGGAGGGGAGAGGGGAATTGGTTTTCACGACCGACGCCTTCGTGGTGGATCCGATTTTCTTCCCTGGCGGGGACATTGGAAAGCTGGCGGTGTGCGGGACGGTGAATGACTTGGCGGCGGCGGGGGCACGGCCGCTGGCTTTGAGCGCGAGCTTCATATTGGAGGAGGGGCTGCTGATCTCCGATCTGGAGCGGGTGGTGAACTCGATGGCGCGGGCGGCCGAGGAGGCGCAGGTGCGTGTGATCTGTGGGGACACGAAGGTCGTGCCGCGGGGGAGCGCAGACCGGGTGTACATCTCGACCTCTGGAGTTGGCGCGCTCCCGGAGGGTGTGGATACCTCTGGGGCCGGGGCGAAGGCGGGAGATGTGGTGCTGGTAAGCGGCCCCGTCGGGGATCACGGGCTTGCGGTGCTTTCGAGGCGGGAGGGGCTGGAGTTCGAGTCAGAGATTGTGAGCGACTGCGCGCCGCTGGCGGGGATGGTGGGAGAACTGCTCAGAGCGACACCGGGGGTGCACGCGCTGCGGGACCCGACGCGGGGAGGGTTAGCGACGGCGCTGAACGAGATTGCGCGGCAGTCCCGGGTCGAGATTGAGATTGAGGAGTCGGCCGTGCCGGTACGGGAGTCGGTCGCGGCGGCGTGTGAGCTGCTGGGATTGGACGCGTTGTATGCGGCGAACGAGGGGAAGATGATTGTGGTGGTGGAGGAGGCACGGGCCGAAAGTGCGCTGCGGGCGCTGCGCTCACACGCGCTTGGCAGAGAGGCGGCGATCATCGGGAGGGTGGTGGATGGTGAGAAGGGGCGAGTGCTGATGAAGACGGCGCTGGGCACGCGCCGCATCTTGGACCGACACGTGGGGGAGCAGATGCCGCGAATCTGCTGAGGCATGGGGTCAGCGGGATTCTGCGTCTATACCTGAATCCTTCGACTCTCAGCAGCCGCGGCCCTTCTGGTTTCGTGATTAGTCCGGGTCAGAAGCGCCCCTGCGTAACCAGTGCCACGACGGTCCAGATTCCCGAGTTCAGCAGATCCCCGACGATCAGCCCAATCGCAAGCGGCACCGTCGCGCGGTAGAGACGCAGGCCGCCGTAGCGAATCACGAGCATCTTGCAGGCCCATCCCACAAAGAACGGCATGTAGTACCAATGCATGCCCCAGCAGTTCGCCGCAATGTATCCCACCGGGTGAAAAGGCCACCACCAGAATCGAAGCCGCATCACTCCGAGAACAGCAGCGACGGCGGCGCCGGCGCCGATGGCCGCGATGCCGTTGATGTCGGGAGTGGTGGCGTTGGACAGAAGCTCGAAGATCCGGTTGCCATCATTCCGAGTCTGCCACGAGGGCCATCCGTACGCGCCCCCCATGCTCAGGTTGAAGAAGCCGTACTTGTAGTTCCCGGCCAATACGATGAACACTCCCAGGACGAGAGAGAGCATGAATCCGCCGACGATCGCCGCCGTTAGCCGGCGTGAGTTGATGTTGGCCGAATCTGCGATCTTGAAAGACTCCAAGATGTTCCCGGTGACCACTTCAAACGATTCCCCGAACCCTGGGAAATAGGTCCAGCGAGCAGAAATCATCGTCACAATCTCGCGCGGCCGCAGCGTCCCGCTCCCGAAAACCGAGACCACCCCGTCTCCGATTTCCAGCGGGAACGGCAGAAAGCCCAGCCCCGTCTCTGCCCGCACGCGCGCCCACATCGCATAGTAGCCGACGATCAGGCCGACAAAGAGGAGTCCAAAGATGACTCGGCATCCGGCAGCCGAGCAGAAGTACACCATGAATCCGAAGGACAGAACGAACCCTATCAGCGCCCAACGATACCCCAGCGGCTCTTCCACGTCCCCCCGTCCCGCCTGCCACCCGAAAGCGGTACGCAGCGCCCGGCACAAATGCCGCCGGGCAATCCAGAACACCCACACGAACAGCGCCAGTGCCGCGCCGCCTCCCTGATAGTAAGGAGCCGGAAAAGAGGTCTCATACCAGTTCTCCGGCTGCTGCGGCGTGTGCCCGGCCGCAATCGCAGCCACCGTCAACCCCAATCGCACGAGCCAGAAGAACCATGCCGAGAAGGAAAGCTCCTTCGGTATGAGATAGGCGACAGCGATCATCCAGGGCCATAGCACCAGGTCTATTTGACCCAGACCAGCCAGCGGCCCGACCTTCTGCCACTGCATCAGCGCCAACGGCCCGAGCGGAATCGCAGGAATCGAGGGAACCTTGCTCGAGAGCGTGTTCAGGAAGTTCACGAGAAGAGAAATCCCGATCCCCGTCCAGAAGACCCAAAGTAGCGGGAGACGTCCAGATCTCCCTGATCCCTCTCCCCTGGGTTCCCGAACCATCTCCAAAGGGATCTGCGCCATGGGGAAGGCAAGCCGTTCATTGGTGATCCACTGT
>CP070816.1:117011-134003 GCA_020344235.1 Armatimonadota bacterium | reverse complement strand
TGAGATATGGCCCGGCCTTCGGGGAGCAGGAGGGGAAGGATGCCGAAGTTAATGAGGTTGGCGTGATGGATGCGGGCGAAGGAACGCGCGAGCACGGCCCGCAGGCCGAGCGCCATCGGCGCGAGCGCGGCGTGCTCGCGGCTGGAGCCCTGGCCGTAGTTGGCGCCCCCGACGACAAACCCGCCGCCCGCTTGCTTGGCGCGGGAGGCGAAGTCGGGGTCGAGGCGGGAGAAGACGAACTCCGAGATGGCGGGGATGTTGGAGCGGAGAGGAAGTATCTTCGCGCCCGCGGGCATGATGTCATCGGTGGTGATGTTATCGCCGGCGACGAGCAGCACCTTGCCGCGGAGGATGTCCTCCATGGGGCCGCGGGTGGGGACGGGCGCGATGTTGCACCCGCGCACGATCTCAACGTGCGCGGGTTGGTCGGCGGGCGGGATGATCATGCCGTCGTCAACGAGGAAGGTGTCAGGCGAGGCGATGCTGACGGGATCGCCGAGCGTGCGAGGGTCGGCGATCTCCCCCGTGAGGGCGGAGGCAGCGCAAACCTCGACGCCGGCGAGGTAGGTGTCGGCGTTCGGGGTGCCGCAGCGCCCCGCGAAGTTGCGGTTGAAGCTGCGGAGAGTCGCGCCGCCCGAGGGCGGCGCCTGACCCATGCCTATGCAGGGCCCGCAAGAGGCCTCGAGGATGCGCGCCCCGGCTGCGATCAGCTTCGCCAGTGCGCCGTTCTCGGCCAGCATCTCGAGGACCTGACGAGAGCCGGGCGCGACGACCAGGCTGACGCCGGGGTGGACGCGCTTTCCGTCGAGGATGGCGGCGACGGTCATGAGATCGCGGTAGGAGGAGTTGGTGCAGCTTCCGATGGCGACCTGGTGGAGGCGGGTCCCTCGCAGGTCGCCGGCGGAGGCGATGTTGTCCGGGCTGTGGGGCTTCGCGACGAGGGGTTCGAGGATTGTCATGTCCAGCTCGATGATGTCGCCGTAACGGGCGTCCGCGTCGGCCGCGAGCGGGGTCCACGCCTCCTCCCGCTGCTGGGCGCGCAGGAAGGCGCGGGTCCGGTCGTCGCTGGGGAAGAGGGAGCTGGTGGCTCCGAGTTCGGCTCCCATATTGGCAATGGTGGCGCGTTCAGGGACAGATAGGTTGTCCGCGCCGGGGCCGCCGTACTCGATGACGCGGCCGAGGCCGCCCTTGACGGTGAACCGACGCAGCAGCTCGAGGATGACGTCTTTGGCACTGACCCAGGGCCGCAGCGCCCCCGTGAGTCGGACGAGAGTGACCTCGGGCATGGCGAGGTGAAACGGGATGCCGGCCATGGCGGCGGCGACGTCGAGGCCCCCGGCGCCGATGCCGAGCATGCCGAGGCCGCCGCAGGTGGGGGTATGGCTGTCGGAGCCGAGGAGGGTCTGCGCTGGGACGCCGAAGCGCTCGAGGTGGACCTGGTGGCAGATGCCGTTGCCGGGGCGGGAGAAGTGGGCGCCGTACTTGGCGGCCGCGCTCTGAAGGTATCGGTGGTCGTCTGCGCTCTCGAAGCCGGTCTGGAGCATGTTGTGGTCAACGTAGCTGACGGAGAGCTTGGTGCGGACGCGCGGCACGTCGAGGGCTTCGAACTGGAGGAAGGCCGTGGTGCCGGTGACGTCCTGGGTCAGGGTCTGATCTATGGTGAGGGCGATCTCCTCTCCGGGCTTCATGTCGCCGGAGACGAGGTGTGCGCCGATGATCTTGTGGGCGAGGTTCTGTGGCATACAGGGCTCCCGGTGCCAGGTCTTGGGGTCGCCGGCCCGGTCTCTCGGGAGAGAGTGTAGAGGAAAGGCCGCGATCAGTCAAAACCGCGAGGGCATGAGAAGAAGTCTCAGACCGGCCCCCCGTAGCGGCGGCCGTCGCGGCTGAGCTTGGACGGATCTTGGAGAACCATGCCGAGGCCGAGGGCGCAGGCGTGGGCGGGCTCGCGGGCGCGGACGACGGGGACGCCGAGTCGCTCCCGCATTACTTGGGGCACTCCCTGGAGAAGAGCAGTGCCGCCGAGGAGGAGGACGCCGGTCGCCTTGATCTCGACGCGCTGCTCGGTGGGGGCCTCCGCGATGGACCAATGGATCTCGTTTATGATGGGAGAGATGGCGCGTCCGAGGAGGTCGGGGATGCCGTCGAGGGTGATCTGCAGGTTGCGGAAGAGTTCTCCGTAGACTTCGCGGCCGCCGACGAGGACGCGGCTGCGGGCCATCTGGGGCAGGACGGCGCCGACCTGCAGCTTCATCTGCTCGGCGGTGGCCGGAGCAAGGGTGACGCCGTATCGGTTGAGCATCATCTTGCGGATCGCCTCGTCGAGGTCGCGGCCGCCGAAACGGACATTGCGGCCCCACACGAGTCGGCCCCTGGACACGACGCCAAACTCGGTGACGTTGCCGCCGATGCTGACGACCAGGCGAGCGGCGCGCTCGGTGGGCGCCAGCCCGCCGCCGATGCCGCCGGCGAGGGTCTTGTCCACCAAGCGGACGCGGCGGGCGCCGGCGCTCTGGACGGCGGAGAGGAGCGCGGCCTGCTCGACCGAGGTGGCGCCGGTGGTCAGCGCGGCGACGAAGCGGGGCATGAAGAGGGTGCGCCGGCCGAGGGCGCGGCGGACCAGCTCGCGTATCATGCGGGCGGCCGCCTGGTGGTCGGCTACGACGCCGCCGCGAACAGGGAAGACCACGCGCACCTCGCGCGAGGACTGGTCGGCCATGAGCTTGGCCTCGGCGCCGACGGCGAGCACCTCCTGGCCGGTGGGCGAGAAGGCAATCGCCGAGGGTTCGTCCAGGACGATGCCGACGCCTCGGTGGTAGATGCGGGTGCTACATGAACCCACATCCAAGCCTAGGTCGAGGTTCCAGCCGAGCATGTGTGGTTAAAGGTCCGTTTCCGGCAGATCGGACGTCGCGGCGGGAGGAGGGGGCCGCGATTGGGTGAGAGCACAGATGTACCGCAGTAGCTCCCGCACCGCGGGAGCGGAGGGAATCCGGCGCGCGCGGTAGGCGTCGAGCAGGAGGCGGTAGCGCCTCGCGCAGTCGGTATCGAAGGCCTGCCAGTCCACGGTCTTCCCCTCGTCCTCTCTGGCCTTCAGATTCGCCCTTCGCCGGTCTGCTTCCGCCTCGAACTTATCCAAGTGATAGAGAAATGTGAGTTGGTAGGAGAGGTTGGACTCGGCGGCTGAGATGAGCTTCCGGTTGCGGTCGGGGTCGGGGTATGTGGTGCGGAGGAGTGCGAGCTGGAGTTCCACGACCCACTCGGCCGCGCCGCGGGCGGACTCGGTTTCGGTGATCTCGATGCGGCGCTGAGTGGTGTAGTGATGTTCACTGATGTACCGGTAGCGTGCGTGAAAGAGCCGGCGCAGGTCGCGAGCGGGCTGATCTGAGAGGAGGTGGCGCTGGGCGAGCGCGGAGATGTCGGCGTCGGCCTGGTCGAGATCCTCGACGAGCTCGTCGAAGCGCGCTCGGCTGTAGATGAGGTCAGAGGAATGATCGAGCATTGCGTGCCAGAGGGTGACGAGCCGCGGCCACTCGGGCGCATCCATAAGCGGCCCCAGGTCGCGCGCGGCGGTGGAGTTCGACGCGCTGAGGGAAATGCCGACGAGGCAGCAAGCGATGATAAGTATCGGCATTGCTCTGCCGGCGCGGGGGGAACGGCCAGGGGTGCGCGCGGCGACGCGGGGGCCGGGAGGAGCGGGCACTGCCAGTAGGAAGCTCCGGGTCATGGGTGCAGGTTTAGCCGCGCGCCGCTGCATGCCCTGCTGGGATTCGCCCGGTCAGCGGGGGTGGGTGAGGTCGAAGACAATGTCTCCCGCGCGTTCGATCTCAAGTCCCGCTTTGGCGGCGATCTCCTGGAGCGCAGCATCGGGAGGGCCGGCTGGCCTGTCGCCGTGGAGCGCCTGAGAAAGAGGTTCCTCGGCCAGCACGACCAAGCCGGTCAGCGCGGTGAACTCTGCGAGAACCTGGGACAGGGTCTCGGCCCGGTAGGTTCCGCGGGGAGCGCTCGGGGCGGTTTCGCCGAGGCGGGCCATGGTGGGGACGAACAGCACGTAGTTCCTGGCGCCGCTGGCGGATTCGAGGGCAAGAGGGATGGCCGCGGGTGTAGAGGTCACGTGTTCGCTGGTGAGGACAATGGAGGCGCCCTTGGGGGGAGATCCCTGCCAGATGAGTTGTCGCTCCGGCGCTCGGCCCAGGTATACGGAGATCTCCACCGCGGGCTCCTCAGACGCGAGATGGAGGGCGATCGCAGGGCCTGCCTCCTGCTGAACCAGCATCGCTTTGGCGGTGAACGGCGGAGGTGGCACTTCGGCATCCGCTCTGGCCTTCGCTCTTCGTGCGAGCCATGCATCGCACGGTCGTCGGTCTTCCTCGTGCGCGTCGAAAGCGCGGGGCGCGGCCGCGCGAGAGCCGCTCGGAGGTGATGGTGCACGGGACATCCGCGGCGCAGAGCCTCCGCGCGCCCCACCTCCTCCGAAGCCGCCGTGACCAGCGCGAGCAATTGGCGCGGAGGCACCTTCTGGTTCGGCGATGGCGAGGGGGCTTTCCGCAGACGGCTCTGGCGGGCCGATGGTTTCAGCGACGGCTTCTGATACTGTCGGGGGCGGCGCCGGGGATGTCGCCAACTCATCTTTGAGTTCGAGACGTTCTCCGCGGCCAAGCGATTCGAGGCCGCGGCGCTCTTTTGCGCCCCTCGGCTGCGCGTCCGGCAAAGGTAACTCTTCCACCGCCGCCCTAGGCGCCTGAGCGATGGCGACTGACTCGCGTACCGCGGCGCGGGCAGAGCGGGGGGGCACCCGGGCACGCATCTTCGTGGGGGCCTGAGCTGTCACGTAGCGATCTTGAGCGCCTTCAGGCGGCGCTGCCCGTCTGGGCGCGCGAAGGGAGAAGCTGATCGCGACGACGCCGACGGCGAGCGCGACGGGGACTGCGATGCGAGGCCACAGGCGCGTGAGGCCGGTAGGCGCCAGGGCGCGCTCGCGGACCGCCTGGCGGAGGCGGGGGAGGAGATTCTCGGGCACCTCGTCGGGCTCGATCGAACGAACGGCGCTCATTACGGTGCGGAGGTCCTCCAGCTCGGCCGCGCAGCGGGGACACTGGCCGAGATGGCTTTCCAGGCGCGCGCGGTCGGGGCCGCTGAGGGAGCCATCCGCGAACTCGGGCAGCCGCTCTCGCAGTTTTTCGCACTCTCTAGGTGGCACATTAGCCATGATGCACCTGGGGGTTAGACGGGCTCATTCACGGAGAAGTTCCATGTGGGCGGACAAGAGATCTTTGAGGGCGAGGCGGGCGCGATTCAAGCGGGACTTCACAGTGCCCACACGGGTCTTTGTGATGCGCGCGATTTGCTCGTAGGAGAGATTCTGGAGATCATAGAGAATGACAACAGTCCGATGGTTCTCCGGCAGGGAGCGGATCGCCCGTAGGATGAAGTGGCGCCGCTGGCCCCGGAGCACGGCTTCTTCCGGAGGGTTGGTGTAGGGCCCATCGTGACGGGCGACGCGGTCGAGTTCAGGGGGAGAGTCGTCGGAGGCGGAATCGGCCAGATCGGAGGCGGAGAGGGGCTGACGGGAGCGCCGCCGGGCGGCGTCGTTGGCCACATTAATGGCAACGCGGTGGAGCCAGGTAGAGAAGGCGGCCTCGCCGCGGAACCCGCGCAGCGCGGAGAAGGCACGCAGGAAGGCCTCCTGGACGCAGTCTTCGGCCTCCTCGCGGGAGCCGGTGATGCGGAGTGCGAGGTTGTAGATTTGGGGGGTGTAACATTGCACGAGGCCGTCGAATGCCTCGCGATCCCCCTGCTTGGCGCGGGCGACGAGTGCGCTGATCTGTGCGGTGTCGGCCCGGTTGGCATGCATCGGCCGCCCCTAGCCAGACTGCTCTCCAGATATTATAGCAGAGCGGCATGCGGATGCGCGCGGGTCGGAGAACCGGTCGAAGGCTGAAGTGTCCACTCAAGGTGGACGTGGTGGCTGTGTAGAACTGGCTGGCGGGAGGTCGGCGTTCATTGAGACAGCGAGAGGTAAGACTGAGGCGCGGGATGGGGCTGGCGGAGGCGACGCTGATCGGCGTCGGCGCGATGGTTGGGGCCGGGATCTTCGTGTTGACGGGGATCGCGGCGGGGGAGGCCGGACCAGCGCTGATACTGGCATTCGCCTTGAACGGCGTCGTGGCACTGACGGCCGGCATGTCGTACGCGGAACTGGGATCCACCTTCCCGCAGGCCGGTGGCGGCTATGCCTGGGCGAAGCTGGCGCTGCCGGGACCGTTCGGATTCCTGGCGGGGTGGATGTCGTGGTTCAGCCATTCGGTGGCTTGCAGCCTGTATGCGCTTGGCTTCGGCGCCTACTTCGGGCAGTTGCTCCAGGGTTTCGGAGTGGGGCTTCCGTTCTTGTCGCCGGAAGGGGAGGCGAAGGTGCTCGCGGTGGTCGTCGTGGCTGTGTTCGCCTTCGTCAACTACCGGGGATCGGCCGAGACGGGCCGGGCGGGGAATCTGATCACGCTGGGGCAGATGGTTATTCTGGGCGTGTTCGTGGTTGCAGGTCTGTGGGCCTTGCGGGGGGCGCCGCAGTGGCAAGGGAACTTTTCGCCGTTCTTCCCGAGAGGTGCGGCGGGATTGCTGACGGCGATGGGTCTGACCTTCGTGGCATTCGAGGGGTATGAGATCATCGCGCAGTGCGGGGAAGAGGTGCGCAATCCCAGGCGCAATATTCCGCGGGCGATCCTGCTGGCGCTGCTGGTGGTGGTGCCCATCTACGTGTTCATTGCGTTCGTGATGATGGGGGCGGTGAAAGTGATGCCGACCCCCGACTTGGCTGCCGATGCACCGGTGTGGCAGTACTTGGGCGCACACGCGGAGCTGGCGGTGCTGAGGGCAGCGGAGCAGTTTGCGCCGGGGGGCATCATTCTGCTGCTCATTGGGGGGCTGTTCGCCACCACTTCGGCATTGAATGCGACTCTGTACTCTTCCTCGCGGGTTTCGTTCGCGATGGGCCGGGACTTCAACTTGCCGCGGCAGTTCGCGCTGGTGCACCCGAAGCGTCGCACCCCATATGGGGCGATCCTCTGCTCGACAGTGGTGATTGCGGCGATGGCGGTGGCGCTCCCGCTGAAGGATGTGGCGAGCGCGACAGACATCACCTTCATGTGTCTGTTCGCAATGATCAATCTGTCGGTAGTAGCGCTGCGCTATCAGAGGCCGCGCGTGAAGCGGGGGTTCAAGGTCCCGCTGAGCCCGGTGCTCCCGATTCTGTCCACTCTGTGCCTGGTATTTCTGGCCGGCTATCTCTTTCGGCTGAGCAGCATGGCGTGGTATGTGACGGTGGGGTGGATCGCGCTCGGTCTGGTGGTGTTCCGGGAGTACGCGAGCAAGCGGGAGAAAGAGGAGACGGGGGCGCGGGCGCTGCTGGAGGAGAGCACCATCGAGCCGGTCAAGGACGCGGTGCTGGTGGCCCTCGCGAACCCGAAGACGGTGGAGCCGCTGGTGAGGCTTGGATGTGCGATTGCACGGCATCGAGGAACATCGGTTATTGCGCTGCACGTGATGAAGGTGCCCTCGCAGTTGCCGCGGTCTGAGGGCCGGCGATTCCTGGACCGCGCGGAACCCCTGTTCGAGGCCGCGATCAAGGTTGGGGAGGAGCTGGAGACTCCGGTCTATGGCGCGCTGTGGGTTTCGAGCGATGTTCAGCAGGGGCTGCTGGAGGCGATGGCGGAGAAGCGACCGTCGCTGGCGGTGCTGGGATGGCGGGGATACACGAGGGCCCGGGCGCGGCTGTTCGGGACCACTCTGGACCGCATTCTGCTGGCCTCGCCGGTAGACACTTTGCTCCTGAGATGGCGAAACAAGAAGGCGAAGTTCAAGCGCGTGCTGGTGGGAGTGACGGCCAGCCCCCACGCGCGGCTGGCGGTGGAGATCGCGAAGGCGCTGGAAAGCGAACTGGACTCGAAGTGCCGTTATCTCCACGTGATCAAAAGAAAGACGGCGATGGACGAGGCGACTGAGGAAGCGTTTCTGAACGAGAAGGGCGGGGAGGCGGCGGTGGATCTGGAGGTGGTGCAGGCGCGCACGACGGCGGCGGGGATCATCGAGGCCTCTGCGGAGGCCGATGTGCTCATCCTGGGAGCGGCGCGGGAGGGGATTCTGAGCCAACTGGTGTTTGGGGAGAAGACGCGGACGGTGGCGCGGAGGGCGCGCAGTGCGGTGTTGCTGGTGAAGCGGAAGCCGAGCAAGGGACTGTCGCTTCTGAGGCGGCTCTTCACGCAGCAGACCTAGCGCGGCGCTCCCGCGCTTGGTTCGGCTGGGGACAGCGGAGGGATGGTATGGAGATCCGGGAGTTCCAAAGGTCCATCGAGAGGATCTACTTCGAGAGGGACAGTGAGCGGGGGTTGGAGGGGTCGTTCCGATGGTTTGTGGAGGAGGTGGGGGAGCTGGCGCGGGCAATGCGCGAGGGGGAGCCAGGGAGGATGGCGGAGGAATTCGCGGATGTGCTCGCGTGGCTCAGCACGATGTCGAGCATCTGCGGGGTGGAGTTAGAGGAGGCGGTTGGTAAGTATGCCGCGGGGTGTCCGAAGTGCGGGCGGACGCCTTGTCAGTGCGAATGAATGCGCTGCGCGCGAGGGCAATCGGCGTGCCGGGCGGTGGGTGAATTGAGTTGCAAACGCCAGCGATCAGTGTACAGTGGTCTCGCCGGGCTCTACTCGGGTTGCGCCGGGCGAGAGTTCCGCTTCGCTCTCCCTGCGCTCGCTGTCGAGGCGGTCGAGCAGTTCGCCCTCGATGTGAATGGGAGCGCCGGTGCGAAGCGCCACGGCGATGGCATCGCTGGGGCGGCAGTCGATGGGATCGGTGTCGTTGACCGCCCGCAGGTGGAGGTGCGCGTAGTAGGTGCTCTGCTGCATGTCGGTGATGACGACGCGGTCGACCTCAACGTCCGTCCTGGCGAGGATGAGGACTATCAGGTCGTGTGTCAGGGGCCGCGGCGGCCGCTGGTTTTCGAGCTGCATACTGATGGCGGCGGCCTCGGCGACCCCAACCCAGATGAAGACGGCGCGCTCTCCTCCCAGCTCGCGGAGAACGACGATCGGATTGCCTTTCCAATCAAGGGCTACAGCTTCTACTCTTAGCTCGACCGTGCTCACGCGAACACCCGCAACCGCTGCGACACTCGGGACTGCCGGCAGCGGTTCTAGGGTAGCCGCCGTGCGGGGAAAAGTCAACCGCTTCGGAATTCGTGAGCGGCATCTCTGTGCACTCAGAAGCCAAAGTCAAAGGCGGCCGGGTTGACAAAGAGAAGGCGCCTGAGTATTATGGCCGGGCCAGGGTTGCTGCCAATCGTTCCCTCTGCTGCTCTGGGAGCTGGCTCTCTGCGCTGCGCAGATGTGCGGCAAAGCGTGGTTGCGTAGCACTAACCAGGCGAGGCGAGAGCCTCGTTCGTTTTTTGGGACAAGGGCCAACTGGGAAATGGGACGGCAAGGCCGGGGGCCGATGCGAGCGGTTGGGCTGGTGAGCGGCCTGGGCTTCATGCTGGCGGCGATGACAGCGCTTGGCGCCTGGCTGGGGTACTATCTGGACGGCCGCTGGGGGACGGGCCCCTGGTTGACCCTGGCAGGGACGCTGGGGGGGATGGGGGCGGGGTTCTTCGAGGTGGTGGCGGTGCTGAAGCAGGTGGGGGGAGAGAGCTAGCGGGATCGATTGACAGGTGAGAGCGGGGGAGGAAGAGGAGTGCGAGGGACCCCTGGGGGAATAGTCGAACTCGTCGTGCGGCGAGCACTGATCGTGTGGGCTGCGGGAACGCTCTGCCTGCTGGCTGTGGGGTGGGGCGCGGCTCTGGGGCTGGCGCTCGGCGGCGCAATGAGCATCGGCATTCTTCTCCTCTACCGCGCACTGGTGAAGGCCTGGGTGCGGCCGAATCGGTGGCGGAAGGGCCGGTTCGTGCTGGCGGGCATCTGGCTGGTGAAGTGGCCGGCGCTGGGGGCGCTGCTGTACTTCGCTCTGACACAATGGCGGGTATCGGCGCTGTGGCTTTGTGTTGGGGTGGGGCTGGTGCCCGGGATTACGACGGCGATCGCGCTGTGGGCCCTGGTGAAGTCAAGAGGCAACCTAAGTGCCATACTGGAGATGGAGTGATGGGGATCGGCCGGGTGCACAAGTGCGTCGGCGCGGTGGCTATCGTCTTCGCAGGCTGCAGTCCGGGCCTGGCGGCCGAGGGGGAGGGGTCTGCCCATCCCCACACCTGGCTCGATGGGCTGCTATCACTGCGAGTTGCCGGCCGACCGCTTGTTGAGGGCGAGGCTGGGCTGGCATTCGCTTGGTCGCTGGTAGCGTTTGGGATTCTGGCGGTGGTGTCGGTGTTGGCAACGCGGCGGCTGTCGGTGAGGCCGAGGGGCACGCAGGCCCTGCTGGAGATGGTGGTTGGCCAGCTGCGCGGCCTGGTGGTCGGCGTGATGGGCCCCCGCGGGGTGGAGTTCGTGCCCTTCATCGGGGCGCTCTTCATCTACATCGCCGTGATGAACCTCCTGGGATTGGTCCCCGGCTGCATGTCTCCGACCTCGAACCTCAGCATCACGGCGGGCCTGGCGCTGGTGGTGTTCGGGGTGGTGCACTACTACGGGGTGCGGGAGCGGGGGCCCGGATACATCGGGCACTTCATTGAGGGCGTGCCGATGCGGTTCCCCTACTTCCTGCTCGCGCCGCTGGTGTTCGCCGTGCACCTGGTCGGCGAGCTGTTCCGTCCGGTGACGCTGGCGCTGCGGCTCTTCGGCAACTTGATGGCCAAGGAGACGGTGCTCGCGATCTTCATCGGGCTCGTGGCTGGGCTTGCGCACCGGGGCATCTTCCTGCCGGTGCAGCTGCCGAACATGGTGCTGGGGATAGTGGTGTCGCTCGTGCAGGCGGCGATCTTCGCGATGCTGACCGCGGTGTATCTGGCGGGAGTGCTGCAGGAGCAGGAGGCGCGCGAGTAGGCGAGACGCAGGCGCAAAGCGCGGAGACGTTCTGGAAAGGAGAGAGGGATGCTGTACCTGTTTGGATTGGCGCTGGTCACGGGGTTCGTGGTGGCGGTGGCGGCGGTTGCGGGCAGTGTGAGTCAGGCGCGCGCGATTGTGGCGGCACTGGAGGCGACCGCACGGCAGCCAGAGGCGGGGGGGCGGCTGTTCACGCTGATGATCCTTGGGCTGGCGTTCATAGAGTCGCTGGTCATCTACTGTCTGGTGATCAGCTTCGTGCTGTGGGGGAAGCTGCCGGCCGCACAGGAGGTGCTCAAGTCCTTGGGCGCGGGATAGGCGCCTGGGGGCCGCGCGCGATGGACACCGGTCATGGGAGAAGAGCAGAGCCTGCTTAGCATAGACCCAGCGATCCTGGTGCTCCAGATAGTCGCCTTCGGGATCCTGTACTTCCTGCTCCGGCGCTACCTCTTCCGGCCGCTGCTCGGGCTGATGGCGGAGCGGGAGAAGGAGATCGCGGAGGCGCTGGACGCGGGGGAGCGCGCGCGGGGCGAGCTGGCGCGGATTGATGAGGAGCGGGTGAGCATGCTGGGGGAGGCGCGCGAGCAGGGACGGGAGCAGGTGAGGCAGTTGGTGCTGGAGGGGGAGGAGGCGCGAGAGCGCCTCCTGAACGAAGCGCGGGAGGAGGCCCAGGAGATTCGCCAGCGGGCGAAGGAGACGGTGCAGCTCGAGCGGGAGGAGGCGATGATCGAGCTTCGCCGAGAGGTGGTGGACCTGGCGCTGCTGGCGGCGAGCCGGGCGGTGTTGGGCCGGCTGGACGAGGAGAAGCATCGCCAGGTTATAGATGAATTCATCGCCGGATTGGAGCAGAAGGAGTGAGTGAGCGCAGGGCCGCGCAAAGATACGCGGAAGCGCTGTTCGGCCTGGCGCGGGAGCGCAGAAGGGAGGGGGGCGTGCGCGAGGAGCTGGAGGAACTGGTGGCGCTGGTGGCGGCCGCGCCGGAGCTGCGGTCCCTGCTGGAGCGGCCGGACCTGGAGGCGAATCGAAAGCTCGAAGCGCTGAGTGCCGGGCTGGCGGGACAGCTCTCGGAAACGGTGAGTGCGCTCCTCGCGACTCTGGTGCGACATGGGCGGGGAGACAGCCTGCAGGGAGTGGCGGAAGACTATGGGGAGCTGGCCGACGAGGCGGCCGGCGTGACCAGGGCGGAGGTGGAGACGGCGGTGCCGCTGTCGGAGGCGCAGCGCCGGCGGCTGGTGGGGGCGCTGGAGCGGGTGGCCGGGCAGAGGGTCAGACTCGAGGAGCGGGCCGACAGAGCGGTGCTGGCCGGGGTGAGAGTGAGGTTGGGCGATAAGCTGATTGACGGCAGCGCGGCCGGGCGCCTCACGCGCATGCGGGAAGAATTGATGGACAGACAAGGACTGAACCGGTGAGGATCAGGCCCGACGAAGTGAGCGCGGTGATTCGCGAGCAGATGAAGCAGTTCGGCGCCGAGGCCGAGATGACCGGGGTGGGTAGGGTGCTGCAAGTGGGGGACGGGGTGGCCCGGGTGTACGGACTGCGCGACGCGATGATGGGGGAGATGATCGAGTTTCCCGGCGGGGTCTACGGGCTTGCCCACAACTTGGAGGAGGATAACGTCGGGTGCATCCTGCTGGGGGCTGACACGGACATCAAAGAGGGTGACCTGGTCAAGACCACCGGCCGCATCATGCAGGTGCCGGTGGGAGAGGCGATGCTGGGGCGAGTGGTAAGCGCGCTGGGCGAACCGGTTGACGGAAGGGGCTCGCCCGCGGTGCGGGACTGGCGGCCGATCGAGACGCGGGCGCCCAATGTGGTGGAGCGGCAGCCCGTGAATGAGCCGCTGCAGACGGGTCTGAAGGTGATCGACTCGATGACACCGATCGGGCGTGGGCAGCGGGAGCTGATCTACGGTGATCGGCAGACGGGAAAGACGGCGATCGCGGTTGACACGATCATCAATCAGAAGGGGCAGAACTGCTACTGCATCTATGTGGCGATCGGGCAGAAGCTGTCCACCGTGGCGCGAGTGGCCCACGTGCTGGAGCAACACGGGGCGATGGACTACACGACGATCGTGGTGGCCTCGGCGAACGATCCGGCGCCGCAGCAGTATGTGGCGCCGTACGCGGGGTGCTCGATGGGCGAGTACTTCCGAGAGAAGGGGCAGCACGCCCTAGTGGTGTACGATGACCTGACGAAACACGCGCAGGCCTATCGCCAGATCTCCCTCCTGCTGCGCCGGCCGCCGGGACGGGAGGCGTTTCCGGGAGACATCTTCTACCTGCACGCGCATCTGCTGGAACGTGCCGCCAAGCTGAGCGATGTAAGAGGGGGCGGGTCGCTGACCGCGCTGCCGGTCATTGAGACCCAGGAGGGGGATTACTCGGACTACATCACGACGAACGTGATCTCCATCACCGACGGACAGATCTACCTGGAGAGCGACCTGTTCTTCTCCGGCTTCCGACCTGCGATGAACGTGGGGATCTCGGTCTCGCGCGTGGGCGGGAAGGCGCAGGTGTCGGCAATGAAGCAAGTGGCGGGGATGCTGCGGCTGGACCTCGCCTACTACCAGGAGCTTCAAGCGTTCGCACAGTTCGCCACGGAGCTGGATCAGGCGACACGGGCGCAGTTGGCCAGGGGGGAGCGGATGATGGAGCTGCTGAAGCAGCCGCAGTATCGGCCCATGCCGGTGGCAGAGCAGGTGATCGTTCTCTACGCGGGAACGCACGGTTATGTGGACGAGCTGGAGGTGGAGGAGGTGTCGGGCTTCGCCGCGAGGCTGGTCGCCTTTGTGCGGGAGCGGCATCCGCGGATGCTGCAAGCGATTCGGGAGAGCGGCGAGCTGAGCGAGGAAGTGGAGAAAGAGCTGCAAGAGGCGCTGAAGGATTGCTGTGCGCGGCATCGGTCTGAGGCCGCCCCACTGAGAGAAGAGGGCGACTCCGAGTGATCTCCGCCCGCGAAATCAAGAGCAAGATCCGCACCGTCCGGAACATCGAGCAGATCTGTCGCGCCATGAAGACAGTGGCCTCGATTCGGCTGCGGCGGGCGGAGGCTCGGCTGGAGCGGGCGCGCCCCTATCGCCGTCGGATGAGACAACTGGCCGATCGAGTGGCAAGAGCGACTCAAGCGCATCCGTTTCTGTGGGAGCGGCCGGTGACGCGGAGCGGGGTGGTGGTGATTACCAGCGATCGAGGGTTGTGTGGGGGGTACAACGCGAGCACGATTCGGCGGGCGCTGATGGTGGGAAGGCCCGAGGAGGCGGCGGTCCACGCGGTGGGAAGGAAGGGGCGGGCGCAGATGGCGGCGCGAGGGTATGAGATCGTGGACAGCGTGGTGCCGGTGGGGGGTGAGCCCCAGGCGGGGGCGATATGGGGGCTGGCGGATCGGATCGGGGAGGGATATGAAAGGGGCGAGATCGAGCGCGTGGTGCTGGTGTACGCGCATTTCGCAGGGGGAGCGCGCGCGGAGGTGCGGGCCGAAGTAGTGGTTCCGGTGAGGCCACGGGAGGAGACGCCCGAGGAGGTGATCTTCGAGCCCGATCCCGGGATGATGCTGCCCGGGCTCATGCGGCGGTATCTTCGCAGCGAGCTGTTGGGAGCGGCGCTGGAGGCCTCGGCGAGCGAGCACGCGGCGCGCGCATCCGCGATGACAGCGGCGACGGACAATGCGGAGGAGATGATCCGAGAGCTGACGATGGACTATAACAAGGCGCGCCAGGCCGGCATCACCAAGGAGCTGACGGAACTGGTGGGTGCGGCGGAGGCGACAGGCTGAGAGATGAGTGAGCGGATCGGCAGAGATGGCTGAAGGCAAGGTCGTGCAAGTGATCGGGCCCGTAGTGGACATTCGGTTTCCGGGGGACGCGCTGCCGGAGATCACAGATGCCATCGAGGTGAATCTGCCGCGGGAGGGAGAGAACCACAGGCTGGTGCTGGAGGTGGCGCAGCACCTGGGCAATGAGACCGTGCGGTGTGTGGCAATGGCGCCCACCGAGGGGCTGGTGCGAGGTATGCCGGCGAAGAGCACCGGGCAACCGATTGCGGTGCCCGTGGGCCCGAAGGTGCTGGGCCGTCTCTTCAACGTGCTCGGGGAGCCGATTGACGAACTGGGGCCGGTCGAAGCTGTGGATCATCTCCCGATCCACCGTCCGTCGCCCAGCTTCGAGGACCAGGAGGTGGCGACGGAGATCTTCGAAACCGGGTTCAAGGTGGTGGATTTGCTGGCCCCGTATTCGCGGGGCGGAAAGGTTGGCCTGTTCGGGGGCGCGGGGGTGGGCAAGACGGTGCTGCTGACAGAGCTGATCCACAACATGGCGAAGCAGCACGGGGGGACCTCCGTCTTCGGCGGCGTGGGGGAGCGGACGCGGGAGGGGAATGACCTCTGGCTCACGATGAAGGAGTCGGGGGTGATCGAGCGGGCAACGCTGGTGTTCGGGCAGATGAACGAGCCGCCCGGGGCCCGTCTGCGAGTGGGTCTTACGGCGCTGACGCTGGCGGAGTACTTCCGCGATGTCGAGGGGCAGGACGTGCTGCTCTTCATTGACAACATCTTCCGGTTTGTGCAGGCCGGCTCCGAGGTCTCCGCTCTGCTCGGGCGCATGCCGTCTGCGGTGGGATACCAGCCGACGCTGGCGACGGAGATGGCGGAACTGCAGGAGCGCATCACCTCGACAAAGCGCGGCTCCATCACTTCCCTGCAGGCGATCTTCGTGCCGGCCGATGACATCACCGATCCGGCGCCGGCGACCGCGATGGCGCATCTCGACGCGACGACGGTGCTGGACCGCCGGATTGCGGAGCGGGCGATATATCCGGCGGTGGATCCACTGCGTTCGACCTCGCGGGTTCTGGACCCGGCGGTGGTGGGGGAGGAACACTACCGGGTGGCGCGCGAGGTGCAGGAGGTTCTTCAGCGTTACAAGGATCTCCAGGATATCATTGCGATTCTGGGGATCGAGGAGCTGTCGGACGAGGATCGGCTGATCGTTGATCGCGCGCGGCGCATCGAGCGGTTCCTCTCGCAGCCGTTCTTCGTGACGGAAGTGTTTACAGGTCAGCCGGGGAAGTACGTGCCGCTGCGAGAGACCATCCGCGGGTTCCTGGAGATAGTGGACGGGAAGCACGACGACCTGCCGGAGCAAGCGTTCTACATGGTGGGCGGGATAGACGAGGCGGTGGCGAAGGCGGAGCGGCTGGCGAAGGAGACATAGCGTGCCCCCGCTGTACGAGCTGGCGATTTTCACGCCCGATCGGACGGTGTTCGACGGACGGGTGGGAAGTCTGGTGGCCCCCGGCCTGGAGGGCTACTTTGGGGTGCTAGCGCGACACGCTCCGATGGTGGCGGAGTTGGCGACCGGGGAGTTCGCGCTGGCGGAGGAGGCCGGGGAGCGCAAGCTCTTCGCGGTCTCGGCGGGATATCTGGAGGTGGGATGGGATCGGGTGACGGTGTTGGTAGATGCGGCGGAGGAGGCCGGAGAGATAGACGTTGAGCGGGCCCGGGCGGCCGAGGAACGCGCGGGGCGGCGACTGCGCTCGCGCGCACCAGAGGTAGACGTGGCGCGGGCGGAGGCGGCCCTGCGGCGGGCGGCGAACCGGCTGCGGCTGGCTGAGAAGAGCCGGCGCCAACGATGAAGGAACAGCTAGGAGCATCAGTCGCAGCCTAGGGAGTGGCAATGCTGGAAGACGCCTGGCGCATCGTTGGGCGACGGTCGCTGCACGGGAAGGTGCGGCCGTCGGGGAGCAAGAACGGAGCACTTCCCACACTGGCGGCCACCCTTCTGGTGGACGGCGAGACGGTGCTCGGGAACGTGCCGCGAATCGCCGACGTGGCAACGATGCTGGAACTGCTCCGGGCCTTCGGTGTGTCGGTCGAGGAGGCGGCCGCAGGAGAGCTTCGTGTGGTCAACCGCGGGCTGGGCACCCATCGCGCCCCGGAGGAGCTGGTAGCGCGGATGCGGGCGTCACATTATCTGCTCGGGCCGGTGGTGGCGCGTCTCGGGCGGGCGGAGCTTCCGCTGCCGGGCGGCTGCAACATCGGA
>CP070816.1:102192-116911 GCA_020344235.1 Armatimonadota bacterium | reverse complement strand
AGGACCTGCGTCAGCTCGCCGCCGAGAGCGAAGAGAAGAGCGTCACCTCGACATGAAGAGCGACAGCAACCTGGAGCGCGTGCTGGAGGCCGGCCACTTCGCCGTGACCGCGGAGATCGGGCCGCCGATCGACTGCAACGGCGAGGTGGTGCTCGAGAAGGCGCGCATCCTCGAGGGGCGCGCCGACGCCTTCAATATCACCGATTGTCAGACGGCGGTGGTCAGGATGTCGAGCATCGCGTCGGCCGTGCTGATCATGCGCGAGGGGCTGGAGCCCATAATCCAGATGACCTGCCGCGACCGGAACCGCATTGCAATTCAGGCCGACATCCTTGGGGCGGCCGCGCTGGGGATGCGGAACTGTCTGTGCATCGCAGGTGACCACCAATCCTTCGGCGCCGCCGGCAAGCTCAAGGGGCACCCGGGCGCGAAGAATGTGTACGACGTTGACTCGATTCAACTGGTCTCCATTCTGAAGGGGCTGCGGGACGAGGGGCGGCAGCAAGGAGGGGATGAGATCGAGACCAGGCCGCCGCTCTTCATAGGAGCAGTGTGGACTCCGATGGGCGATCCCATTGACTTCCGGCCATGGCGGCTGGCGAAGAAGGTGAGCGCGGGCGCGAACTTCATACAGACCCAGGGCATCTACGACATGGAGCTGTTCCGCGAGCAGATGAAGCTCGTTCGCGAGATGGGGTTGCCCGAGCGAGTGGCGATTCTCGCGGGCATCATCGTGCCAAGGAACCTGGGGATGCTGAGGTACATGGAGGCGGCCGTCGCCGGTGTGAGCGTGCCGCGGGAGCTGATGGATAGAATGGCGGCCGCGCGGGAGGCGGCCGCGGGCGATAAGGCTCAGGCCCGCAAGAACCAGGAGGAGGAGGGGATAAGGATCACAGTCGAGCTTATCGAGCAGGCGCGGGAGATTGAGGGGGTGCGCGGCGTGCACATCCAGGCAATCGAATGGGAACAGAAGGTGCCTGAGATCGTCGAGCGGGCCGGGCTGATGCCGAGGCCGGCGGTATCTGTGCAACCGTGAGGCGGCGCGCAGCGCCGCGGGGCTGCACGAGCTAAGAAAGTGGAGGCTGGCGATGGGTGAGGCGCGAAAGAAGATTCTGGTAGTGGACGATGACCGAGACGACCGGAAGATGATCTCCATGATCCTGGAGCCGGAAGGGTACGAGGTCATCGCTGCGGAGAACGGCGTCGAAGCGCTGGAGAAGGTGGAGTCCGAGGACCCGGATCTCATTCTGCTCGATGTGATGATGCCGGAGCTGGACGGATTCGCGGCGTGTGCCAAGCTGAAGTCGTCGCCGGACAGCCGAGGGATCCCCGTGATCTTGCTGACAGGGGTGGCGAAGCAAATCACCAAGACCAAGTATCCCATCAATGGTGTGCTGAGGGCAGAGGCGGAGGAGTATCTGGAGAAGCCGCTCGACCCCGAAGAACTGCTGAAAGTGGTTGCCGGCTACCTGAAGTAGCCGGCGTTGACGTGTGCGCGCAATCCGAGGTAGCTACGGCCTGAGTATAGCTGGCGGCAGCGGGACTAGCGCCCCATGCGCAACAGGCGAAAGGCAAACTGCTGGGAAGTGATGCCCTGCGGTCATGGGCCGGACGGCGCGGAGCCGTGTCCGGCGGCGTTGGATGTCACCTGCTCCGGGGTGAACGGCGGAGTCAACGCGGGGCGCATTTGCTGGACGGTTCCGGGGACGGTCTGCGACGGAGAAGTGCACGGGGACTTCGTGGACAAGCAGGATGTCTGCCTCAAGTGCAAGTTCTTTCAGCAAGTGCGGGATGAGGAGGGGACGGGGTATCGCTTCGTGAAGCTGGCCCAGGGGATGCGCGACGTCGAGGACCTGCACGCGCGGATCACTCAGATCGAGTCCCTCATGGGGGTACATGATCAGCTGCGCGCCAGGTTCAACCTCGACGCCGTCATCGTAGAGATCACCGGGCAGGCGCGGATGCTCACACAGGCACAGCGGAGCCTGGTCCTTCTCCTGCGAGGCAATCCGCCGCGTCTGCACGGCGATTTCAGGCTGCGCGGCAAGATGGTGCGGGTGGACATCCCAATGGATGAGAGCAGCGCGGTGGGGTATGCGGCATTGAACAACACGGTAGTGAATGTGAAGGACCCCTACCAAGTGGCGGTGCAGGAAGACGGGGCGCCGTTCAATCAAGCCTTCGACAAAGCTTGCCGCTGCCGCACGAACTCGCTGCTGGCGGTGCCGGTGCGCGACTCGGACAACCGGGTGCTGGGTGTGATCACGGCGGCGAATAGCGCGAGGGGGTCGTTCTCCAACGACGACCAGTGGTTCATGGAGCGCTACGCGGTGGAAGTTGCGCTGGCGGTGGAGAAGGCCCGTCTGCTGCAAGACGCGGTGGCCGCGGGACGGATGGTTTCCATCAGTGAGTCGGTGGCCGGGCTTTCTCACTTCCTCAAGGATGTTGCGCACGCGCTGCTGGGCACCTCCTACATCATCCGCCGGGCCATTGATCAGGGCCGGATGGAGGATGTGAAGGAGGCGTGGGAGATTCTCGACCGCCACGTGAAGCGCCTCGCTGACTTGTGCAAGGATGTGCTGACCTATGACCCCGAGCAGCCGGACGAGATCTGCCTAGGTGACCTGAATGAAACGGTGGCCGATGCGGTGGGTCTGCTCCAGGGGGAGGCGCGCACCAGGGCTATCGAGTTGGGCACGCAGCTCGGACCCGGCCTGGAGCAGTGGAGACACAGCAAGCGCGGCATCTACCGGTGCACTGTGAATCTCCTGGCCAATGCGTTCGACGCGTGTCTTCCGGGCGGCGGCCATGTGACTGTGATGACGGAATGCCGCGACGAGGAAGCTATCGTGCGGGTGTCCGATGACGGCCGCGGCATGGACGCCGAGATGAGGGAGCGAGTGCTGAAAGCATTCGGGACCGGCGACAAGACGCGCGGCTCAGGCATCGGTCTGCCGACGGTGGTTGATATCATCGAGCGCCACGGCGGCCGGCTGGAGGTGGATTCGGCCTCCGGGGAGGGATCGAGCTTCACGATCCATCTGCCGCGCGCCGGGTGAGGCCTGCGCTCGGCCACGGCGGCCTGCCACCGGCGGGGGACCCTTTTCGCCTGCTTGTCAAAAGTGATATTGATTGGTTGATTTGCACTCCTGTGGGAGCGGGACAATGGACAATTCGCGGCCAATCAGCTAATTGACCGCAATGACCATTTGCCGGAGAAGGCATCTGAGAGGGCCGAGGTTGTGACCGCGAATTGACCAAAGAATGTCCATGTCCGTCCATTGACCGAAGTATGACCGTTCGGCCGTTTTGGACAGGCATGGCCATTCAAGTTCACCGCGGGCAGAGGTACGTAAGGTCTGCTGCAATGCGCTTGCTTGATGTTGGGCAGGAGACGCGCTCCTGCCCTGCGCGTTCTGTGGAGAAGCGGCGGGCATGTCTCTGCATGCCCGCTCTACATGAGCAGCTCGAAGGCGCGGGCGATAAAGACGGCCATCTGGTCGCGGCTGACGACCCAGGCCGGCTCGTAGAGGTAGTAGGTCTCGCCCGGGTTGTCCGGGTTCGCGTAGGAGTAGCCCTGGACCACCCCGTTGTTAACGCAGGCCTGAACCGCGGTCCCGGCCCAGAAGCCGGCCGGCACGTCGGGGAAGACCTCCGGGGCGGTCGCCATGTCGTCGTTGATGTTGACCCACTCCTTCGCGCGGGCGATGAAGACAGCCATCTGGTCGCGGGTGACAGGCTGCATGGGTTCGTACAGGTAGAAGGTCTGGCTCGGGTTGTTCGGGTCCGCATGGGGATAGCCGGCCACCACCTCGTTATCCAGGCAGGCCTGGATGGCGGTGCCGGCCCAGTGGCCGGCAGGCACGTCGGGAAAGAGTTCAGGCGCGGTATCCATGTCATCGCCGATGGTGACCCATCCCTTGGCGCGGCCGATGAAGACGGCCATCGCGTCGCGGCCGACCTTCAGTTCGGGCGCGTAGTCGCCGCCGGGGAAGCCCTGGACGATGCCGGCATTGACGCAGGCCTCGATCTGATCGAAGGCCCAGTGTGATTCAGTGCGGCCGGGGCCCAGGCCGGTGGAGGGGACGTCGGGGAAGTGGCCCGGGGGCGCGGCGGAGAGGACGAACACGGAGAGGGAATCGGACTCGCCGCAGACGATGTTGCTCTCGGGGTCGCGCGAGATGGTGATGTCCTCCCAATAGTCGCCCTCCTCGACATAGTGGAGGATGGCGAGATCTTCCTCGGCAACTCCGGTTGGAATGTCCTCGTCGCGGTAGGTCATGCAGATGGAGATGGGGCCGGCGATTTCGGCGGTGGTGGTGACCTGGTAGTAGTCCTCTGCGAACTCATAGTTCACGGGCAGGCCGATGGGCTCTTCGTAGACGGTGATGCTGGTGTCGCCGGTGTCTGTGACCTGGTCGAAGGTGACGGTGGTGTCGCCCTTGGTGATGGAGACGTCGGCCCCCGGCTCCGTGTTGGGGGCCCACCAAGTGGGACAGAAGTTCATTCCATTGTCGTAGGTAAGGCGCACGGGCGCGCCCGAGCCGTCTGCGTTGACCAGCCAGAGTTCCGGGGTGGGGATCCATTGGAACTTCACTGGAAGGTCCGGGCCGCTGAGGTGGTGGCCGGAGACGAAGATGATCTGGGTGCCGTCGGGGGACCATTTGGGCAAGTGAGGCTGGGCGCAACAGATCACGCCAGGTGGGGCCACGAATGCAGGGGTGATCTCGCCGCCGTCGCGGGAGATCACGCCTATGCCAGAGATGTCGTCAACAGTGGAGCTGGCTTGAAATAGCACCACCAGCTTCTTGCCATCCGGGGACCATGAGTGCTCGCCCATGTAGCCGACTGCGTAGCCAGGATAGCCCGCGACGCCGGTCGCGATGAGGGCATGATCCTGAGTTCCGTCGTAGCGGACGAGGTGGAGGCCGACGCCTTCGGCATCGGGGAGTTTCCTGTAGGCAATCCACAGCCCGTCCGGGCCCCAGTCCGGGTACCGGTCCTGGGATTCTATAGATTCGACCAGGGGGTAGCGAATGCTGCCGTCGGTACTGCTGACCCAGATGTCGTTGTTCGCGGGTGTGTAGGGGCTCGGCGGTCCCTCCACTGCGTAGACAACGCGCTTCGAATCGGAGGCCCAGCTGCAATCGATGCCGCTTATGTCGGGGACTTGGGCTGGGGGAGTGCCATCAAGTGAGTCTATCCAGATGCCGGGCCACTTTGAATAGAGCAGCTTGGTTCCGTCCGGCGACCAGTCGGGGAAGTGCGCATGGTCGGCGGCAACCCAGTCACGGGAGTGCGCGTCTGTGTTGTACGCCATGGTCGAGGACATTCCCCAATTCGGATACCACTCAGGGATATTCTCCGCCGAGAAGCAAATGGAGTAGACGAGCTTCCCCGGCAGCTCCGGGGGTGTTGCCGGCCAGGCCCCATATACAGTGAACCGGCCGCGGGTGTGCTGCTCGGTGTAGATCGCGACGCGGGGGTCGGTCACCCGATCGTCTTCAGGACGCGTGGATACGATGTCGCAGAAGTAGGAACGGTTGCCCAGAAGGTCGGGCTGCGACGCGCTGCCGTCGAAGTTGTAGTCGCACTGGGTGCCGGGGACGTCGGTGGACCAGATGGCGCCCCAGGTGCCCTCCTCTTCGAGGGTGATGTGGTAGCTCGACCCGGTTAGGCCTACCGTCCACTCGAAGGTCGGTCTCGGGTCGGAGATCACACTCTCCATGGCGGGAGCCAGAAGTTCGGGATGAGTCTCGGAGACAGCCGGGGCGCTCGGTGTGGTGAGGGTGTCCTCGTTGGCGCTCGTGTCAGCTACGGTGACGGTGTAGGCGCCTGCGTCGGGCGCGGAAAGCAGGCGCCACTGGGACCACTCGCAGCCGATGGTGTTGGCGTCCTCCTGCCACCAGTAGCCACCTTCGTCGGGGGTGACGGTGTGTGGCTCGCCTCCAGGAGCAGGATCGGTGATGGTGACGGAGGCGATGTCGGCCGCGCCGTCGGCGTCGCTGGCCATCACAACTACGCGCTGGTGGTAGCAGGCCCAGTCGGGCGCGTCGGTGTCGCGGCCGCGGTCTATCTGGACGTCTTCAATCACAGGAGGAGCCGCCCAGGCCAGGGTGCCGAGCACAGCGCACAGGATCAGGGAGAACAAGAGACAGAGAGGAATGCGTCTGATCCTCGATCCTACTCGCGTCGGAAAGGGCGTTAACCCACGCATGATGGACCTCCTTTGGCGCTGGGAGTGTCTCTCAGGGGAGTCTCAGCGGCGAACGGCCGTCGTCCCCCCCTTGTGTGTAGCTTTCGACGGAGGGGGTTGGGGGTCCTGCTGGGTTGGCCGACAGATTGGGAGGAGAAGGCTGCGTTCCTCGCCCCTAAGTCTGCCTCGGGGGGAGCGGGCTGGGGGTCGCCGGAGGCGATCTAGCTGTTCCATAGGGAATGGCGAAGAGGCGGGGTGGGGAGGCGCCGCTCTGCAGATGCGAAAGATGCCCTCGCAGCCTATTCCTGTTTCGCCTCCTCTCCGGATTGCTTGACGAAGTTGAGGCGGAGGTCGGTGAGGAGGGTCTGGTAGTCCCTGGCTTCCTGGCCGCGGAGGTTGGGCTGAAGCTGCTCGACGAGGGCGGCGGTGGCGTCTATGGCGATGCGGGCCTGGTCTACGTCCTTGCGCAGCTTGTTGGTGAAGGGATCGGGCTGGAGGCCCATTAGCTGCCAGGCGACGCCGGCGAGCTGGGCGATGGAGATGCGCAGGACGGCGTAGACGTCGAGGGGTTGAGGGGGCTCTTGGGGAGCTTCTGGTTGCTCCTCGGCCGGAGGCTCCGGGGCCTCGGCGGCCTGGGCGTCGGCTTGCTCGGGCTTAGGTTCCGGTTCGGCCGGGGGGGAGGGATCTTCGCCCTCCGGGCCGGGGGTCTGGGAGTTCTGGGTCTTGGCGTCTTCGTCAGAAGTCATGTCTCCGTTGCACCTCCTGGAGGATTCCGATTAGAACATAAGCTTTTGCCGCCGCATGTGGACGTTCTGCAGCAGGCCGAAGGCGATTGAGCTGGTGAGGAGGTTGCTGCCTCCGTAGCTGACGAAGGGGAGGGGGAGGCCGGTGACGGGCATGAGGCCGACGCTCATGCCGAGGTTGATGATTGCGTGGAAGATGAGCATGGAGATGGCGCCTGCGGCGAGGAGGGAGCCGAGGTGGTCGCGGGCGCGGAGTGCGATGCGAAGGCCGCGCCAGAAGATGAAGAAGTAGAGCAAGAGCATGGCGAGGGCGCCGAGGAGGCCGAGCTCTTCGCCCACGACGGAGAAGATGAAGTCGGTGTGGCGCTCTGGGATGAAGCGGAGGCGGGACTGGGTGCCGTGGAAGAGGCCGCGGCCGAGGAGCTGGCCGGAGCCGATGGTGAGGCGGGATTGGATGATGTGGTAGCCGGCGCCGAGGGGGTCGGCCTGTGGGTTGAGGAAGATGGTGAGGCGGCGTTTCTGGTAGTCCTTGAGGCCTGTGTGTGCGAGGGCCCTGCCGAGGGCGGCGGGGCGGATGCGCTCGAGGGGGAGCCTGTCGAGGTACCACATGGCGGTGAAGAGAAGGAGGCCGCAGGTGAAGACGGCTGCGAGCTGGCGGGCGCGGGCGCCGACGAGATAGAGGGCCCCGAACCAGATGGCGATGATGACGAGTGCGGTGCCGAAGTCGGGCTGGAGGATGACGAGGAGGACGGGCACCGCGGGGATTAGGAGTGAAAGGAGGAGGACGCGGGGGCGGTGGATGGCTCCGATGCGGGAGCTGAGGAAGGCGGCGAGAGAGAGGATGACGGCGATCTTTGCGAACTCCGAGGGCTGGAGGCGGAAGCTGCCGATGGCGATCCAGGAGACGGCGCCAGTGGGGGCGCGGCCGATGCTGAGGACGAGGACGAGCAGGAGGAGGGTGAGGGCGTAGATGGGGATGTGCCAGCGGGCGATCTTCTCGTAGTCGAAGAAGATGGTGAGGATGAAGGCGGCGAGGCCGATGAGGAGCCAGAGGGACTGCTTGCGGACGAAGTCGCTGGGTGGGGCGAAGCCGGAGGCGTTGGGGGCGCGGGTGGCGGAGTAGATCATGAGGAGGCCGTAGAGGCAGAGGAGGAGGACGGCGGCGAGGAGGGTCCAGTCGAGTCGTTTGAGGAGGCGGATGTCCATCATGGGAGAGATTCAGCGGGGCGGCCGGCCCACCTCCTGAGGACGTTCAGTAGATTGTAGCACGGCTGTCAAGGGGGGCGCGCGGAGGGTGTGGGAGGGCCCGCGGTGCAGCAGGGGCAGGAGGCAAGCTCCTGCCGAACGGGGGGGCGGCCGGCGGGGTACGGGCTGCTGCCGGACGGGAACACAGAGAGCGGTTTCGGGATTGAAATCCCAGAAACACCATACCAGCCAGAGCGCGAACACCGCAGACAGAAGACCTACGGATTGGCGGAGAGCTGGTCGAGGAGGGTGATGACGTCTTCGCTGTTGTAGGTGGAGTAGGATTCGTTGGGGCGTTTTTCGAGGATGACCTCGCGGCCGTCGGGGAGGATGAATTCGTTCTCGCCGTTGATGAAGAGCATGGCGCAGGAGTAGTTCATTTCTTCATCACACTCTTTGAGGCCCTTGGGCATGAGGGTGACGTGGATGCGGCCGGGGTGGTCGTCGTGGTACTGGCGCAGCAGGCCGATGGTCTTCTGGTGCCAGTCGAGGGTGAGTGGGGCGTAGAGCTTGAGTTTGATGGGCGCGGAGGGGTCGCCGAAGGTTTCGACCTTCTGGGAGGCGCCGCGGGCGATTGCCGCGGCGGCTTCGGGCGGCGGCTGGTCGGCTGTGGGCCGGAAGTAGAGGTAGGCTTCGACTGCAAGGGAGGCGATGAGCACCAGCACGGCGATGGTGAAGAGGGGACTGGAACGTCGGCGGGCCGGGGCGGTATCTGTCATCGTGTTTCCTCAATGGGAAGCAGGCCGTTGGCGGAGATGGTTTGCTGGGCTTCATCTGACAACATGAACTCGGCGAAGGTCTGCACGGCGGAGCGGCCTTCGCTCCACTGGAGGAGGCCGACCTGACAGCGGACAGGAGGGTAGGCGTCGCGCGGCAGGGCGGCGACAATGCGAACGCTGGACTTGCTGGCCTTCTCGGGCGCGGTGTCGAGGGGGCAAGTCAGGTAGGTGATGCCGGCCTCGACGTCGCCGTCGGTGACCATGGTGACTGCCTCGAGGGGGTATTCGCGCAGGAAGATCTTGTCGGCGAGTGAGTCCCAGAGGCCGAGGGCTTCGAGGGCCTTCTTGCCGTAGTAGCCGACGGAGTTATAGTCGGGGTGGGCGAGGGCAATGCGCTTGATGTGCGGCTTGGTCAGGTCCTGTATGGTGTTCAGGTTGGGTGTGGTCTTGGGTGCGAAGACGACGAGATCAAGGGTGCCGAAGTCGCGGACGGTGTCGCCTGCGACGAATCCTTCCTCAACCAGCTGGCGCATTTCGAGCTCGCCAGGGGACATGAAGACATCGGGGCGATCGCCGCGGCGGATCTCGCGCATGAGGACGACGGCGTTGTCGTACTTGACCTCGAGGTTGATGTCGGGATGGGCGCGGCGGAAGGCGCCGACGGCGGCGCCGATGGGGCTGGTCATGCCGCAGGGAGCGTATACGAGGACGTGGGACGGGTCACGCGCGCTCTGGCTGCCGCGGATGAGGATCGCCGCGCCAAGGGCGAGCACGGCCAGCAGAAGGACGATGATGAGGATCTGGGAGCCGCGGCTCATGAGCCGGCGACCTCTCTGAGGCGCATGGGGCTGGCCTCTTGCTCGGGCCCCCAGGGGCCGGGGACGAGGGGCAGGTTCTGGTCGTTACGCATCTTGCTTCCGGCCATGAACTCGAGCATTTCAGGTGAGGTGAGGAACTCGAGGAATGTCTTTGCGAGCTTTCTGTTCTTAGTCGTGTTCAGGATGCCGGCAACGTTGCGGGGGACGTAGTAGGTGTCTCGGGGGAGCGTGCAGGCTATCTTGACTTTGGTTTTCTCGGACATCTCGGCGGTCTTGGGGTCGAGGGGGCACCCGAGGAATTGGACGTTGGCCTCGGCGCGGTCGTCCACGATCCACTGGAAGGATTCGTTGCAGCAGCCCGTGTACTGGATCTTAGGCTCCAGCTCTTCCCAGAGGCCCATGTTCTGGAGCGCCTGGCGGGCGGCGTGAGAGGCAGCGGTTAGGTCGGGGTAGGAGAAGGAGATCACCTTCACGTCGGGATTGAGGAGGTCTTCGGGCTTGCTGACCCGGCCGGGGTCTTCGGCCGGGACCAGGACGGCGACTTCATAGCTGCCGAAGGCGACCAGGGAGTCGGGGTCAACGAAGCCTTTCTCGACCAGGACGGTGATTTCGTGGCCGCCGGGGGAGATGAAGATGTCGGGCTTGGTTTCGTTTTCCTCGACGCCGGCGGCCATGGTCTCAGGGGTGTCCACCATTTGGCTGAACTCGACATCGGGATGGAGGGCCTGGAACTTCTCGACCACCTGGAGGTAGGGAACGTAGAGGCCCATGGGGACGGCGACGTAGAGGTCGCCGGAAAGCGGTTCGGTCGGCGAGCGCCAGACCAGCACGGCGCCGACGGCGACCAAGATGACGAGGAAGACAACAACGGCTGTTCGCATCGGTTCCTCCGTGGGGCGAGCTAGTCAGATTCGGGCTGGGCCGCGCCGGCCTGCTCGGCTGCAGCCGCCATTTCGCGGAGCATCACCGAGTAGGGGACCAGTCCCCTCGAGCGACGGAGTGCTCGCCCGTCCGGAGATAGGAATACGACAGTGGGGTAGCCGGTCACGCCCAGCTTCTCTCTCAGGTCGGGATTCTTGTCGCCGTCAAGCTTGACGCAGACGAAGTTCTGGCTGGACTCGGCGACGTCGGGCCGAGAGAAGACTTCCTCGTCCAGCATCTGGCAAGGCTTGCACCAGGTGGCGAAGACATCTACCATGAGGGGCTTGTTCTGTTCTTTGGCCAGGGCGAGAGCGGCCTGGTAGTCGTAGGACCAGGCGATGGATGCGGTTTGCTCCGGGGATTGGGTGGGGCCGGTCTTCACCTCGGGCTCGGGGCTACAGCCGGAAAGTGCGAGGAGCACGGCAACAAGGAAAGGCCAACGAAGTTGTCGCAGCATGTTTTCTCTTCTCCAAGTAGCTCACGGCAGGCGGGCCGCCGGTTCTCAGGATAGGATGAAAGTATGAACCTTGTGTGTCAAAGAGGGGGCGGCACTGGGGCGGGTGCTCGGCTCGCAGACAGTCCAGCGGGAAAGACAGCGCGATGCGGGCCATCCTTCGCGAGTGTTGGGAAGGGGCCGCGTGGTGACGAGGGCAGGAGCGGCCTGGGGGCCGGCGAATGTGCTCCCGCGTGAGCATCGTAATCCTGGACGAGTCTATCGCGAGCAAGATTGCGGCGGGTGAGGTGATCGAAAGGCCGGCCTCGGTCGTGAAGGAGCTGGTCGAGAATGCGCTGGACGCGGGGGGGGGGCGGGTGGAGGTGGAGGTTCGGGAGGCGGGACGGGGCCTGATTCGGGTGACGGATGACGGGCGGGGAATGAGCCGCGAGGACGCGGTGCTTGCGCTCCAGCGATATGCGACGAGCAAGATTCGGGAGGCGGAGGACTTGTCGTCGGTTCAGACATTCGGGTTTCGGGGGGAGGCGCTCCCGAGCATTGCGGCGGTGTCTCACATGACGATGGTGACGCGGGCGGCCGGGGAGGCAGTGGGAACGCGGGTGGCGGCGGTGGGCGGGGAGGTGACGGAGCTGGAGGAGGTGGGGGCTCCGGTGGGGACGCAAGTGTCGGTGAGCCGGTTGTTCTACAATACGCCGGCGCGGCTGAAATTCCTCAGGCGGGACGCGGCGGAGGCGGGGCGGATCGTCGAGACGTGCACGCGGTTTCTGTTCTCTCACCCGGAGACGGCGCTGCTGCTGCGGGTGGAGGGGCGGGAGGTGATCCAGCACGGGGGGTCGCAGGGCCTGCGCGGCGCGGTGGTGGCGGCGTGGGGTCGAGAGATGGCGGAGGGGATGATCCCGGTGGAGCTGGCGGTGGGAGGGATGGAGGTGGGAGGACTGGTGTCGGGGCCTTCGCGGCATCGGGCCAGCCGGAACCGGCAGTTTCTGTTCGTGAATCGGAGGTGGATACGGAACCGTCGCCTGACGCACGCGGTGGAGGAGGGGTACCGGGGAGCGGCGCCGGAGGGGAGATTCCCGGCGGCGGTGGTGTTGCTGGAGGTGGATCCCGGGGGGGTGGATGTGAACGTGCACCCGACGAAGGCTGAGGTGCGTCTGCAGCGAGAGCAGGAGGCGCACGAGGTGGTGCTGCGTGCGGTGCGGGAGGGGCTCGAGAGGGCCGGGGGTCTGACGGGCGTGGGGCTTCAGGCGGCCGCGTCTGCAGGGGGTGGGGCGGGCCCGCCGCCGCAGGGTGAGCTATCGGGGGGGGCTTCCGGGGCCGGCGGATGGGTGGGGACGCTGGGTGCGCCGGGGGTGCTGTCGGCGGCGTTTCAGACGGAGGCGGGGCGGGGACTGGAACTGCGGCCGCTGGCGCAATTGCGGCAGACGTACATTCTGGCGGAAAGCAGACAGGGGCTGCTGGTGGTTGACCAGCACCGGGCGCAAGAGCGGGTGCTGTATGAGCGGTTTGCGGAGGCGCGGCTGTCGCGGAGCGGCGGGTCGCAGGTGCTGCTGGAGCCGGCCTCGGTGCAGTTGGGCGCGCGGGAGGCGGCGGCGCTGGGGGAGCAGATGGATGAGCTGCGAGGGGTGGGGTTTGAGATAGAGGCGTTCGGGCGGGATGCGTACCTGGTGCGGGCGGTGCCGGTGGAGCTGAAAGGGGAGGAGGCGGGGGGGCTGGTGAGAGATGTGGCGGAGGAGCTGGCGGGAGAGGAGGGGGAGCGGTCTGTCGAGCGGCGGCGGGAGAAGCTGTTGATAACGCTGTCGTGCCGGTCGGCGGTGAAGGCGGGGGACGCTCTTTCGTATGAGGAGATGGCGGCGCTGCTGGGGGCGCTTTCGGGGACGGCTCGTCCGTATACTTGCCCGCACGGGTGGCCGATTGTGATGACGATTTCGAACTTCGAGATTGATCGGAGGTTCAACCGGTAGCGGAATGGCGGAACGACTGCTGGCAATTGTGGGGCCGACGGCGACGGGGAAGACGGAGGTGGGGGTGCTGTTGGCGGAGGCGCTCGGGGGGGAGATCGTGTCGGCGGACTCGATGCAGGTGTACCGGGGGATGGACATCGGGACCGCGAAGCCGACGGCCGAGCAGCGCGCGCGGGTGCGGCATCACTTGATTGATATCGTTGACCCGGACGAGTTGTTTTCGGTGGCCGATTACCGGAAGCGGGCGGACGCGGCGCTGGAGGATATCTGGGGGCGGGGCCGGCAGCCGATCCTGGTGGGGGGGAGTGGGCTTTATGTGCGGGCGGTGCTGGAGGAGATGGATTTCTCTGAGGTGCCGCCGGATCCGGAGCTGCGGAGGCGGCTGACAGCGGAGGCGAGAAGCAAGGGGACGCGGGCGCTGCACGAATGGCTGTCGGAGGTGGACCCGGAGGCGGCGGCGAGGATTCATCCCAATGACGAGAAGCGAATCATCCGGGCGCTGGAAGTGAGCGAGAGTGTTGGCGGGGGGGGGCCGCCGCCGCGGAAGCTTGACCGGCGGCGAAGGGTCCGGTACAATACGCGTCAGTTCGGCCTGAATGTGGCTCGGGAGGAGCTTTACAGGCGTATTGAGGCGCGAGTGGATGGAATGATTGCGAGGGGGTTGGTGGAGGAGGTGAGGGGGCTGTTGGAGCGGGGGTATGGCAAGGGACTGGTGGCGATGAAAGGGCTGGGGTATGGGCAGCTTGCGCCGCATGTGCAGGGGGAGGTTTCGCTGGAGGAGGCGGTGCGTCGGCTGAAGCGAGATACGCGGCGGTTCGCGAAGCGGCAGTTGACGTGGTTTCGGGCCGACGAGCGGGTCGAGTGGGTGGATGTGATGGAGGCGGGGGGAGTCGCGGGGGCTGTGGAGCAGATCAGGAGACGATGGGAAGAGCAATGATGCGGGGCGATATGAAGAAGCGTGGGAAGTGCTTTGGTGGGCCGCTCCGGCTCACCTCGCCCGCCCCCGCGTCAGTCCGGGAGATCGCAGGCCACTGAGACTGAGAGAGGGGAATAGAGCGAGGAAGGGCGCCGGAGCGGACCGGGAGTTCTCGCCGGCGTCCCGGCGCGTTTTGGGGGGAGTTTGAGGCCTTGGAGGGATGAGATGATTCGGTTCACGAAGATGCACGGACTGGGGAACGACTTCGTGGTGCTGGAGGCAATGGAGGCGGCGCCTGCCGAGGAGAAGCTGCCGAAGTTGGCGGAGGCGCTGTGCGACCGACGGCTCGGTGTGGGTGCGGACGGCCTGATTCTGGTGCTGCCTTCGCGGGCGGCGGATTTCCGGATGCGGATCTTCAACGCTGATGGCAGTGAAGCGGAGATGTGTGGGAACGGGATCCGGGCGTTTGCGAAGTTCGTCTACGAGCGGGGGCATACGCGGGAGAGGGAACTGGAGGTTGAGACGCTGGCGGGGATAATCCGGCCGCGGCTACGGCTGCGGGGGGGAAAGGTGACGCAGGTGCGGGTGGACATGGGGGAGCCGAGGCTGGCGCGGTCGGAGATTCCGATGAAGGGGCCGGATCAGGAGCGAGTGGTTGGGGAGCGGCTCCGGATCGGGGGACGGCGGTATGAGATCACGGCAGTGTCGATGGGGAATCCGCACTGCGTGCTGTTTGTGGAGGACGT
>CP070816.1:97740-102092 GCA_020344235.1 Armatimonadota bacterium | reverse complement strand
GACGCTGCTTCTCTCCGCACATCCATCTCCCTGCATAACTTGGGTCGGCATAGGGAACAATAGCACCAAGGGGGACTAACGACGCGCAGTGGAGGTATCGCGATGGAGCGGCGTCGGTTCGCTTTCCTGTCTGTCACGCTGTTGGCCGCACTGGTTGCAGCCTGCCCGAGCGTTTGCGCAAGGGGCGGCAGCGGCGGAGGTGGCTCGCGCGGCTCCGGAGGTTCAGGGCGCGGCCAGTCCAACATCCAGCGCCGCGGAGGAGGTTCAGGCGGCCGACACGGCCAGAGCCAGCGCGGTGGAGCCGGCTACCGGGGCGGCAACCGCAGCGGTGCAGGACGCGCCGGCGGCTACGGTGCCCCCGGGCGCGGCGGGGCTGGCGGCCCATACCAGCACCAGTACCAGCATCAGAACCAGTATCAACACCGCGGACCGAGCGAGGGCCGGGAGCGACACCGGAACCAGGGCGACGTTGGACGCTACCGCTGGGGCTACGACCGCACTAGCGAAGATGCCGTTAGCGGACACGTGATTGAGGGCCCCGCGCGCGGCAAGGGCGAAGGAATCGAGAACACCCTCCGAGTCCGCACTCGCGACGGAGAGGAGAAGCGCCTCCAGGTCGGCCCAGCCTGGTACGGGGAGAACCTGGGTCTTAGCCCGCGGCCGGGCGACGAAATCGCCGCCGTCGGAGCGCGCTCGCCGGAGCGGAACGAGAACCGCAGCCAGATCACAGCGCGGGAACTCAAGTGGAACGGCCGCACGTACCGCTTCCGCAATGACGAGGGCATTCCGCTCTGGGCGGGCGCGGAACGCCCCGAGTGGTCGGGGTACGCAAGCATGTGGGATGGGTCCCCGAGCCGGCACATGACGGGCGAGATCGAAGGCATCGAGGGGGTCAGCCCCGGGGGAGCGGACATGGGCCGGGGAGTAGTGCTGCGCCTCCGCACGCGGGACCGAGAACGCCTGCGCGACCAGGAACGGATCCGCGACCAGGAGCGTGTCCAGGACCGCGAGCGCCTCCGCGATCAGGAGCGCACTCAGGATCAGGAGCGCCTTCGGGAGACCACGCGCGTCCACCTTGGGCCCTATTGGTTTGTGGAAGAGAGCATGCCCGGTCTGCGCCCCGGACAGCAGGTAACCGTCAGAGGCGCACCAGCCGAATGGCGCGGGGAGCAAGTCGTCATCGCCTCCGAGATCGAGCGCAATCAGCAGCGGGTGCGCTTGCGCAGCGGCGAAGGCAAACCCGAGTGGGCCGGCGGGTGGCAGAACTGGGACGGCTGGGGGCCGGGCGCCGGCTATGGACAGAAGTACGATCCCGAGCGGGTCCGGACCGTGTCGGGCCGCGTCGAGAGAGTTGATGCTGGAACTCCCGCTGAGGGCATGGGCAGCGGGCTGATGCTGCAAGTGCGCACCCGCGACCAAGAGCGACTGCGCGCCCACCTCGGCCCCACTTGGTTCGCCGAGCAGTTCGACGTCGCTCCGGAGCCCGGGGACGAGCTGACCCTGACCGGATCAGTCGTCGAGATGAACGGCAGGCACACGATGATGGTTAGAGAGGTCGTCGCAGACCACCGACGCGTGCGAGTGCGTGAAGAGGACGGGACGCCCATATGGGCCGGCCGCGGCCCTGGCGAGCCCGAGAGGGCCGAGCACCACACCGGAGCACCAACGCCTCCGGCCGCACCGGCCGGCGGTGCTGCCGCCGACTAGCCCACCACCACAGGCCCCATAGATGATCGCAACCCGCTGGCTCTCGCCGGCGGGTTGTCGCTTCTGGGGCGTGGACTCTCGCCGCACGTCCCCTGGTATGGAAGCACCCACATTATACCACACACGGCATCCTGGCCGACTAACCGCAACCCGCACAATACCCGCTTCCGGACTGGCAGGACCCTAGCATCGGAAGCCCAAGACCCGCTGTGAGCTTGGCCACCCTAGGAGAGGAGGGGGATCATGAGCAAGATGTCACCTATCCAGGATCTGACCAAGGAGCATCAGGCCCTGCTGGCCGACATGAAAGACCTTCAAGCGGCTGTCCGCGAGCTGGACGCAGGCGCCGCGCTCTCCTGGGCCGAGCAGGCGCGAACGCTCCGCGATCAGTTTGAGATGTTCCAGAGGGCCATGTCGCTGCACATTCGAAGAGAGGAAGAGGGGCTATTCCCCGATGTCCAGAGCATGGTCGCCGAACAGGGCGGGCGCGGCGACGCTCTCAGTCAGTTCTTCGCCGAAGAAGGTGAAGAGGACATCAGAGCCCATGCGTCGCTCAGGACTCGCACCCAGGAGATGCTCTCACTCGTCGATCAGATGGCAGGGTCGGCCGGCCCGGAGCAGCAGCAGTTGGGCCGGCTTCGCACGCTCGTCAATCTCACCACCGGCCTCCTCGAGCGTCACGCGGAGAAGGAGAACAAGCTGATCTTCCCTATGATCGCCCGCTCCCTGAACGACGATCAAATGGAACAAGTCGGCAGTCGCATGGCCCTACTCGGCTCGGCCGCCGACCTGGTAGACTCATCTGAAGGCGATTTGGGAGATCTGCGCGATCTGAACGCCGGGCCGGACTGACGCGGGCCGCGCCCGCGCTCCCCTCCATCCGCCATAGCATCCTATTTGCTGTCTCGGGATTCCGAATGCCGAAACGCCACAAGCCTGCCAAACGGCGGATCTCTATCCGTCAGAGCCATTCCTGCCCCGCGCTCCAGCGGCCGCTTCAGAGCAAACAGGTCTCCCCTTACGCCGGAGCAGCAGCGGCACGACCCGGCGGACGCCGTACACGACCCAAGACAAGCTTCCGACAACCCCTACCGCGACACTGACATACCAGCCTGTGGACATCGGCGCATACAAACGCGAGACGGTTGCCAACAGCCACAGAGGCCACATGAGCACGGCCCATGCGAGAACCCCGCGGAACTCACGCTGCCCACCCCGGACTCTGCTGACGGACATTATGATCACATACGCGGGAAACACCAACAGGAATGTCCATAGCACCCCACCGCGCGCAAAGGTGCTGACGGGCCCGTAGATAGGCTCGTAATCATCGTCGTCAATCCGCCGGAACAGCATCCAGCCAAGGCCCGTCGTTGCCAGCAGGTTCGTGCGGGCCCACTCTAGGTTTAGCCTCGCATCCTCCGACTCAGAATCCAGCCGTACCGCCTCTCCAAAGGCGTCCACTGCCTCCTGCCAACGCCTGAGCTTGGCGCAGGCGAAGCCCAGGTGATAATGTGCCAGGGCATCGCCAGGGGTGAGTTCGGTCGCTCGTCTCGCCGCCTGCCGCGCCTGCTCCCAGCGTTCCAGTTGTTCATAGGTCCAGGCGAGGCTCAAATGGATCCCGGCCTTCTCTGGCTTAAGCTCGAGGGCCCGCCGGTAGGCCGCCGCCGCTTCGCGATGACGGCCCAGGTCTACAAACACGTGGCCCAGCCCAGCATGCGCTTCCCACATATCCGGATCGAGCCGCACGGCCTCTTCATATGCCGCGAGCGCTTGCCGGGGCTGCCCGAGACTCCCATAGGCGCAGCCCATACCGCAGTGAGCTTCCGGGAGGTCTGGCCTGATCTTCGCCGCCCCCTCGTAGGCCGCCAAGGCGTCCTCCCAGCGCCCTTGCCCGAAGTGTGACAGCCCCAAGTTGCACAGCGCCTGGGCTTCGTCCGCAGCGGCCAGTTGGCGCCCGGGGGGTTCCGCTGCATCAATCGTCAGCGCCGAGGTGAGCATCACCGACACAGCAACTGCCATCAGTAACTGTGGCGCGCGGGTCCCCACGTATCTGCCCCTTGCCCTGGTTGCTGTCCTCTTGCTAGGCGATCGCCCTACTACGGCTCCCCCGTGTGGGTGTGAAGATACAGCGCCGTGTCCCTGTGGATGGTCGTCAGGGCAGCTACTGCACACGGTAAGCCGAGATCGCAGCTTCTCGCCCCAATCCTGACCCTACCCTCCTCCAATCCGCTTTCTCAGCAGCTCATTCACCAACTGCGGATTCGCCCGCCCCTTCGTCTTCCTCATCACCTGCCCCACCAGAAACTTCAGCGCCTGCTCCTTCCCCTTGCGGAAGTTCTCCACCGCGTCTGGGTGCTCGCCGATCACTCCGTCCACCACTCGGGCGATCTCCCCCTCGTCGCTGATCTGCGCAAGCCCGAGTTCCTTCACTATCTCCGACGGCGATCCGCCCGCCTCAAGAAGCTTCCCGAAAACCTGCTTCGCGGCCGGGGCATTGATCGCCCCCTCCTCGACAAGCCCGATGAGTGCGGCGAGGCCCTTCGGCTCCAGCTTGGTCTGCCCCGGCTCCAGATCACCCTCCTTCACAAGGCGGAGGAACTCCCCCGTGAGCCAGTTCGCCGCCGCCTTCGCGGGGGCACCTT
>CP070816.1:88910-97640 GCA_020344235.1 Armatimonadota bacterium | reverse complement strand
TGGCGCCGGTGTGCGAGCGCTACGGGGTATCGCTGGCACTCGAGAATCACCAGGATCTGACGACCGATGAGCTGCTGACGCTGCTAAAGCTGGTGGACAGTGAGTGGGTGGGGATCTGCTTCGACACCGGGAATCCCCTGGCGCTGCTCGAGGACCCTCTGGATTCGGCGACGGCCTTTGGGCCCTTGATCAGGAGCGTACATCTGAAGGACTACCAGGTGGCGGCCCGGCCGGACGGGTTCTCCCTGGTGGGATGCGCGCTCGGGGAGGGAGTGGTCGAGCTGAGAGCGATCCTCGATTTTCTGGCGACGCGGGCGCCGGAGGTGAATCTGAACATCGAGACATATATGGGAAGGCATACGTTCGAGGTGCTCGAGGAGGGGTATCTCGACCGAGTGCCGGAGGCCTCGGCCGCGGCGTTGGGGCGGACGCTGCGTCTGGTCCGCGACCGCGGGCTGCCGCGGGAGCCGGAGCTTCCGATCGAGCGGGGCGCGTCGGAGGATGAGATACTCTCGGCGGAGGATGATCTGGTGCTCGGGAGCGTGCGATGGGCGCAGCAAGCGGTCAAGCGCAAGGAGCGGGAGCTTGCCGATCTCGCTGAAGGTTCCTCCGGGTCGGCTCACGGCGGGGGTTCCCGCTCTCCGGAGGGCGGGCCCTTCGACGCGGCTCAGGGTGGGCCGGTGCGAGGTGAGTAGTCCGGTCGGAAGAAGCCTTCTGGAGACAGAGGTTGGGGAGGTGGTGGAGGTGGAGGGGGAACGGCCCGGCGCGCAGGAGCTGAGAGTTCGGCTGGAGGGAGGAGAGGAGCGGGCCATCAACTACCCGCAGCTTCTCGGGGAGGTGGGGGCGGGCGAGCGTGTGCTGCTCAACACAACCGCAGTGCGGGCAGGATTGGGGACGGGAGGATACCACTTTGTGATGAAGCGGGCCGGCGCGGGAGAGAAGAGGCCGGAGGGTGCGGGCCGGATCGTAAAGCTGCGCTATACGCCGCTGCAGTTTCGCTGTCTCTCTGTCGAGGAGGAAGGGAGCCCTTTACGGGAGGCGATAGAGGGGTGCGAGGGGCTGGAGGGGATGCCGGTGATTGCGGCTGGACTGCACAGCCAGATCGCGCCCGCGGCGGCAGCGGTGAAGGGGTTGATCGCGGAGGCGCGGATCGCCTACATCATGACAGATACGGCGGCTCTGCCCCTGGCTTTCAGTCAGCTCGCGGCCTCCCTGAAGGAGGCGGGTTTGATCGACGCAACGATCACGGTGGGGCAAGCGTTCGGTGGGGATTACGAGGCGGTGAACATCTTCAGTGGTCTGCTGGCGGCGCGGGCCGTGGCGGGAGCGGATGTGGCGATTGTGGCGCAGGGTCCGGGGAATGTTGGGACGGCGACGGAGTGGGGGTTCGGGGCGATTGCGCAGGGCTCGCACGTGAATGCGGCGAGGGTGCTGGACGGCACACCGGTGGCGATTCCGCGGATTAGCTTTGCCGACGAGCGACCGCGCCACCGGGGGGTGAGCCGGCAGTTTCTCGTGGCCCTGGGGCGAGTGGCGTTGGTGCAGGCGCTCGTGAGCGTGCCGGACATGGCTCCGGAGAAGCTCGAAGTGGTGGGCCGGCAACTGGAGGATGAAGGAATCACCGCGAAGCACGAGGTGCTGGTGGCGAGGGGGGAGGTGGGGGTGGACACGTTGGCGGAGCGTGGGGTGGAGGTCAAGACCATGGGGCGGACGGTTGAGGAGGATCCTGAGTTCTTCCTGGCGGCGGGAGCAGGGGGAGCGATTGCGGCCGAGAGGCTGACGTGGAGCGAGAACTACGAGAGCGACTGATCGGTTCGAGAAGAGCATTCGAGGGCCGGCTGATCTCGGTGCAGGTGGATGAGGTGGAGCTGTCCGACGGGACGAGGACGGCACGGGAGGTGGTGTCACACCCCGGGGCGGTGGCCGTGGTGCCGATGCTCGAGGGTGGGCGAGTGGTGATGATCCGGCAGTATCGGCACGCGGCGGGCCGGGTGCTGTGGGAGCTTCCCGCGGGGACGCTCGGGGAGGGGGAAGCGCCGGAGGAGTGCGCACGGCGAGAGCTGGCTGAGGAGGTGGGCTATGAGGCCGGGATGCTGCGGCCGCTGTTCTCGACTTACCTCAGCCCAGGCTACAGCAAGGAGTTGATCCACGTGTTTGTGGCGCGCGAGCTGCGAGAGACGTCGGCGCGTACGGAGGCGGACGAGCGGATAGAGGCGGCGCAATTGTCTCTGGAGGAAGCGGTCGCGATGATAGGGAGGGGGGAGGTACAGAATGCGGCGGCGATATGTGGGCTGCTGGCAGTGGCGCGGTGGTGGCACGGTAAAGAGGAGGCGGGCCGGCGAGATTGAATGAGGCCGCGGAAGGAACCCATCGCATGGGGGCGCGGGGACAGAGTGAGGCTCGGCGGGGAATCCGCTGCTATGGGAAGGAGTTGCTAGGATGATATTCTTGGGCCTGCGCAGGATGAAGCGTGTTCTGCTGCTCTGCTCGATGGTGCTCACGGGGGCGGTCGCGCTGATCGCCACCGCGCCGGCCGCCGAGACACCGGATGCGGGGGCGGCCGAAGGGGCCGCGGTAGAGAGACGGCCGCCAGTGGAGGTGAGGGGAGATATCGAAGTACGGCCCGAACTGAAGGACTTCTCGGGGGTGCGGGGATGGCGTGTGGATGGGCAAGAGATCAGCCTGGAGGAAGTCCGTGACCGCGCGGTGGTCTTTCACGGACCGTACATTCTGCAAGACTTGGTGTCGGGTGCGCTGCTGCATCGGGAAGCGGAACGGCGCGGCATAAGTGTTACGGACGAGGAGGTGGAGGCCGAAATCAGGGGGCTGCGGGAAGAGATGGGTCTGCGTTCGGAAGATGCTCTGGAGTTTCATTTACGTGGGCGCCGTCTGACACGAGAAGGATTCCGGCAGCAGGCGCGAGAGTATCTGCTGTTGGCTAAGACGCTCGCCGACCGGGTGTACATCAGCGATAGGGAAGTAGAGCGTTTCTACAGCCTATACCGCGACACTCTGTATTCTCGACGCGCGCGAGTCGAGTTTCGCGTCATGAGCTTTCTCACCGAAGATGCCGCCACCGCGGCAAAGCAGCATTTGGCGCGGGGCAGGAACTTCGTGGAGGTGGCGCGGGAGACGGCGACGAACGCGGCGGAGCGGGCCGTGGCGGGTGACTTGCATGCGTATGAGAAAGGGCAGCGACCTGCCTTTCGGCCGGATTTCGAGGCAGTGCTGTTCGCGGCGCCGCTGAATCAAGTGGTGGGGCCGATTGAATCACTGGGCAGATACCACCTGGTGAAGGTGGAGAAGAAGACCGATCCCTATCGGATTCCTCTCGACGAGGTACGCGGCGACATTCGGCTGCTGCTGCGCCGGCAGAAGCTGGAGCGGGTGGTGTGGCCGGAATGGATCGAGAAACAGTTGGCGACCGCGGAGATCGAGGTGATGAGAGCAGGGGGCGCGACGGCTCCAGATCGGGCGACGCAGCCGGAGCAAGAGAATCAAGGGCAAGGGGGTACGAGGGATGCGGGTGATTAAGGCCGCCGTGATCGGCACCGGGTTTATCGGGCCGGCGCACGTAGAGGCGCTGCGGCGGCTGGGGTTTGTGGAGGTGGCGGCGCTGGCGGAGCGGGACCAAGCCACGGCCGATGAGAAGGCCAAGGAGTTGTCGATTCCCCGGGCCTACGGCGATTACCGCGCGATGCTGGCCGATCCGGAGATTGAAGTCGTCCACAACTGCACTCCCAACAACCTCCATTTCGAGGTCAACCGGGCCATTCTGGAGGCGGGAAAGCATTGCATCTCCGAGAAGCCGCTCGCCATGAAGTCCCAGGAGACGCGAGCGCTGGTGGAACTGGCCCAGAGAGAGGGGCTGGTGAACGCGGTGGACTTCAACTACCGCTTCTACCCCTTGGTGCAGCACGCTAAGGCGATGGTGGACGCGGGCGAGGTCGGTGAGGTTTACACCGCGCACGGCTCATATCTCCAGGACTGGCTGTACCTCGACACCGACTACAACTGGCGGCTGGAGCCGGAGGTGTCCGGGCCGAGCCGCGCGCTCGCCGATATCGGGTCGCATTGGTGTGACCTCGTTCAGTTCGTAACCGGGCGGAGGATCGTCGAGGTGCTCGGAGACCTCGCCACCGTTCACAAGCTCCGCAAGAAGCCAAAGGGCCCCATCGAAACCTACGCCGGTAAGCTGCTCACGCCCGAAGACTACGCGGAGGTGCCCATCGGTACCGAGGACTACGCCACCGTGCTGTTCGCCTTCGACAACGGCGCGCACGGTGCGTTCACGGTCTGCCAGGTGTCGGCGGGAAGGAAGAACCGGCTCTACTATGAGGTGGATGGCTCGAAGTGCGCCATCTGCGGCGACCTGGAGAGGCCCAACGAGCTGTGGATCGGCTATCGCGAGAAGCCCAACGAGCTGTTGATCAAGGACCCGTCGCTGCTGAAAGAGGAGGCGAGACAATACGCCCATTACCCGGGCGGCCACCCGGAGGGCTATCCCGACGGCCCCAAGAACCTGTTCCGGAACGCGTATCTCAAGGTTCTGGGAGATGAGGCGGCGCTGCCCTTCCCAACGTTCGAGGACGGTCACCGGGCGGTTGCTATCGTGGAGGCGGTCCTCGCCAGCAGCAAGACGAAGCAATGGACCATGGTGGAATGACGGGGCGGCCTCCGCGCCGAGCTGTGTGAGATCCCTGATTTCAATATCCGTTGACGAGGAGAGCGAGGAATGCGCACCATCAAGACGGCGGTGATCGGGACCGGGTTCATAGGGCCCGCGCACGTGGAGGCCCTGCGGAGGCTGGGGTTCGTGGAGGTGGTGGCGCTGGTGGGCCGCGACAAGGCGCGCACCGAGGGAAAAGCCGCCGAGCTGTCCATCGCCAAAGTCTATACGGACTACCGCAAGATGCTCAAGGATCCGGAGATCGAGGTCGTACACAACTGCTCCACCAACAACGTTCACTTCCCTATCAACACCGCCATCCTGAAGGCCGGGAAACACTGCATCTCGGAGAAGCCGCTGGCGACCACAACCGTCCAATCGCGAGCCCTGGTCAAGCTGGCGCAGAAGGCTGGACTGGTCAATGCAGTGAACTTCAACTACCGCTTCTACCCGCTTTCCCAGCAGGCGAAGGCGATCGTGGATGCGGGGGAGATGGGTGAACTGTACGCGGCCACCGGCTGCTATCTCCAGGACTGGCTGTGCTGGGAGACGGACTATAGCTGGCGGCTGAACCGGCGCATTTCGGGTGCAAGCTCCGCGGTCGCCGACTTGGGCTCTCATTGGTGCGATCTGGTGCAGTTCATCACCGGCCGCCGGATCGTCAACGTATTGGGGGACCTCCGGACCACGTTCAAGGTGCGCAAGCGGCCGAAGGTCAGCACCGCGGCCTTCGCCGGTCACGAGCTCACCGCCAAAGACTACGAGCAAGTGAAAGTGACGCTTGATGACTGGGCCGACGTGCTGGTGCGATTCGACAACGGAGCGCGGGGCAGCTTCAGCGTCTCGCAGGTCTCGCACGGCCGCAAGAACCACCTCCACTACGAGCTGGATGGCTCCAAGTGCGCCCTCGGCGCCGACCTCGAGCGGCCCAACGAACTCTGGGTGGGCCATCGCGAAAGAGCCAACGAGGTGCTGATCAAGGATCCGTCCTTGCTCGCGGAGGAGGCGCGGGCTTACGCTCACTACCCTGGGGGCCACCCCGAGGGCTATCCCGATGGACCCAAGAACCTGTTCCGGAACGCGTATCTCAAGATTGCAGGCAACAAGGCGGCGCTGCCCTTCCCCACCTTCGAGGACGGCCACCGCGCGGTCGCCATCGTCGAGGCCATCGTCGCCAGCAGCAAGGCCGGGAAGTGGACGAAGGTGAAGGTCTGACCCCGGCGGCGTGAATGTAGGGCAGGAGTCCCTAGGCCGCCTGCGGCGGCCGGGATGGCGGCCTCGGAAGGAGGGTTAGCCACCTGTCTCCTGCTACTTAGCTAGGGAGGTAGAGATGAAGATCGGAGTGTTTACAGTCTTGTTCGGCGACATGCCGTTCGAGAAGATGCTGGACCACGTGGCCGAGGTGGGATGCGAGGCAGTGGAGATTGGTGTGGGAGGGTACCCGGGTGACGCGCACTGCGACGCGGCGGCGCTGTTGAAGAGCGAGACGGCGCAGCGGCGTTTCGTGCGAGCGGTGGAGAAACGTGGCCTAATAATCTCGGGGCTGAGCTGTCACGGGAACCCGGTGCATCCGCAGAGGGCGTTGGCGAACAGGCACCACCAGGCATGGCGAAAAGCGGTGCGGCTGGCGGCGGCGCTCGGGGTGGAGCGGGTGATCACCTTTTCGGGCTGCCCCGGGGACAGCGATGATGCGAAGTATCCGAACTGGGTCACATGTCCCTGGCCGACGGACTTCTCCGACGTGGTGAAGTGGCAGTGGGAGGAGAAGCTGATTCCGTATTGGACTAAGGAAGTCAACTACGCCGACAAACAGGGGATCAAGAAGATCTGCTTCGAGATGCACCCCGGGTTCTGCGTATACAATCCGGAGACGCTGTTGAAGCTGCGGCAGGCCTGCGGGGAGGCGATCGGCGCGAACTTCGATCCGAGCCACCTGTTCTGGCAGGGGATTGACCCGGTGGCGGCGATACGCGAGCTGGGGCCGGCGATCTACCACGTGCACGCGAAGGATGTGAAGATAGACCGGATCAACACCGGGCGCAACGGTGTCCTCGATACCAAGCCGTACACGAAGGAGAGCGAGCGGTCCTGGATTTTCCGGACGGTCGGCTGGGGCCACGACCTCGCGGTGTGGAAGGAAATGGTCTCCGCGCTGCGACTCGTTGGCTACGATCTCGTGCTCAGCATCGAGCACGAGGACAGCCTGATGAGCATGGACGAAGGGTTCCGAAGGGCGGTGGCGTTTCTGAAGGAGGTATGCATCATTGAGGCGCCGCCGCAGGTGTATTGGGCCTGAGGCAGCAGCTCTGCTGCGGGCATTCGACGCGTGGTGATTCGGGCCGGCCCGGAGGAGGCCGGCCCGAGATGGTCTTCCGGAGCCGGTAGCGCGTCATAGAACATTCAGGCTTCGTTCACTCGGGATTCACTGCAAGCAGATAGACTGGCGCAGGGAAGGAGGCGCCGGGCGAGGGGGCCTTGAGGGTGCGGCTGGAGGGAGGATTAGGCATGGATTCAGCATTCCGACAATGGGTGGAGATCGTGGTCGTTTGCGTCCTTGGGTTGCTTTTCTGCGCTGGTGGGGTGTGGGGAGAGACGGCGCGTGTAGGCGCGGATGACTGGCAGTACCAGGAGCTGGATGCGCTGGCGCGGGCAGGCCTGCTGAGCGGACATCCAGCGGGACCATTGGCGGACTGGGCGACTGACCTGAGCAGGTATGAGGCGGCTTCGCTGACGCTGCGGGCGGTGGAGGGAGTGGCAGAGGCGTATCAGCGGAATGGAGAGGTCCTCCACCGGATCGCGCAGGCTGATGTGTTGGAGGAGCGGGTGGCGCCGGTCGGCGTGAGCGTGACAGACCTTGCGCGGGTGGAGAAGCTGATCGAGGAGTTTCGGGCCGAACTGGTTACCATGGGGGCACGGGCCGACGACCTGGAGGCCGCGCTGGATGATATGCAACAGCGGCTCGGAAAGGTTGAGGCGGAGCAGAAGAAGCATAAAGTGGACGGGTATGTGCAGTTCCGGTATGAGGACGATGATGCGCCGAGTGGGAAGCAGCAGTTTCTCGTGCGCCGCGCACGTGTGAACGTGCGGGGGCCTGCGAGCGAGCGCGCGTCCTATCGGATAGAGTTCCAGCTTGATGCAAAAGAAGCGGGAAAGGCGCGCGGCAGCAAGGTGCAGCTCCGCACGGCCTATGCGGACTATGAGCTGAACAGGGGAAGTTTGCGCATCGGGCAAGCGAAGGTGCCGTGGGGGTATGAGCTGCTGGAATCGTCGGCCGCTCTGTGGGCGGGAGAGCGGTCGCTGCTCATGGATCGGCTGTTTCCGAATCAGCGGGACATCGGGGTGCAGTGGTCGTATCGAAAGTCGCGCTTTTCGCCCCAGGTGAACGTTGGGATCTTCAACGGTACCGGCATCAACGCCAGCGACAACAACGATCGGAAGAACGTGATGGCGAGGGTGGATTTCCCCGTTCGAGACGGCAGCCTGGCGCTCTCGGGCTACGTCGGGCAGAACGGCGAGGGGCCGACGGCTACGGATCAGGACCGCTACGGAGTGAGCAGCCGTTTCAACTGGGACGAGACGGAGTTGATGGCCGAGTTCGTCACTGGAGAGGACAGCGGGTACGATGTACGTGGATGGTACGGGCAGGTGGGCCATCCGGTCTGCAAGAAACGGCCCGACCTGCTGTTCGCGAAGTACGATCAGTATGACGAGGACACGGACGGGTCGGACGACTTGTTCAAGCGGTGGAGCCTGGGCTACTGGTATGAAGTTGACAGTGCGACGCGGCTGACGCTGGTGCACGAGTGGCGAAAGCCCCAGCCCGGCTTCTCGCAGTTGAGCAAGTGGGACGGAGACGCAACTTACGCGGAGATGCGGGTGAAGTTCTAGAGGCCGGTTTCGGCGGAGAATCGAGCGAGGGGTCCGCCGCGCGACGGCGGACCCCGGTTCTTTCTGCGAGGCTGACGAACTGGGGCAGAGAAATAGACAGCAGGAGGAGAGTGCGATGGGGAGTCCATCCGAGAGGACAGTGCTGAGTGATGAGGACAAGGAGCGGTATCATC
>CP070816.1:85707-88810 GCA_020344235.1 Armatimonadota bacterium | reverse complement strand
GAGGAGCAACGCGAATGGCGCATCACGACGACCTCACCACCGACGTCCTCGTAGTAGGCGCCGGCGCCTCCGGCCTTCCCGCCGCCATCGCTGCCGCGCGCGCCGGCGCCAAGGTCACCCTCATCGAAGAAGACCCTGTCATCGGCGGCGCGCCTTCCGACTACTACGTCTGTCTCTTCTACGGCGCGCCCATCACCGGTGTGCTCAAGGAACTCGAAGACCTCCTCAAGGCGAAGTACAGCCCCGTCCCCGGCGCCCAGTTCTTCCTGCCCTCCGGCTTCCAGCGCGCGTGGGCGGAGCTGCTCTCAAGAGAGCCCAACATTCAGCTTATCACCGGCGCCAGGGCGACCGACGTTCGCATTGAGGATCGCAAGGGCAAGTCCAGTGTCACCGGCATCTCCGTCGAAGTCATGCCCGGCCGGCACTTCGCCATCGACAGCAAAGTCACGATCGACTGCACCGGCTCCGGCATCGTCTCCATCATGGCCGGGTGCACCGCCATGTACGGCCGCGACGCAAAGGCCGACTTCGGCGAGCCGAACGCTCCCGAGAAGTCCGACGACCGCGTCCAGGCCGTCACCTGGATGTACTTCATCCAGAAGCTGCCGGGAGCAAAGCCCTTGCCGGCAGGACGGAAAGTCGGCGTCTCGGTGAACACCGGTATCCGGCCCCGCGGCCACCTCGGCCCCTGGCCTAGCGAAGAGGCGGAGAGCGCGCCCGACCCCGGCCTCTACCTCCAGTGGGGGTGCGCCGTCCGCTGCCGCGACACCCGTGACCCCGTCGAGCTTTCGAGGGCCCACCAGGAAGCCTACAAGGCTATGGAGGGTGACCACGCCCTGCTGCGAGAGAACGGATACATGATCTACCTCGCCCCGCGCATCGGCGTCCGCGAAGCGAGCCGCATCCTGGGTGAGCACGTCATCACCGAGAACGACATCACCCACAGCGTGTTCCCCGACGATACCATTGCCGTCGCTGACTACGGATTCGACGACTGGCGGCCGCACCGAGTATCGGAAGAATGCGGGAATGTGGACGAGTTCGGCGCTGCTACCGCTCGCTATGGCATCCCCTACCGCGCTCTCATCCCTCAGGGCGTAGACGGCATCCTCGTCGCCGGCAAGTGCATGAGCGGCACCCATATCGCTCAGAGTTCCTTCCGCGTCATGCCAATCGTCGCCAGCGCCGGCCAGGCCGCCGGGGTCGCCGCTGCCCTCTCTGCCAAATACAACCTCCAGCCTCGCGCCCTTGACCCCGAGGAAATCAGAGCGCTGCTGCGCACCCAACCCCAGCACCTCCAGCTTTCCTTCGACGAAGCTTGAAAGGGAGAGTACCGTGCGCATCGGAATCGTCGGCGCCGAGAACAGCCACTGCGCTCATATCGCCAAGAGCCTGAACGTCGAGAAGGACGTCCCGGGCGTTGAGGTCACTCACGTCTGGGGCGAGACCCCCGAGTTCGCCGCCAAGGTTGCCGAGGAGGGGAGCATCCCCAACATCGTCGCCGACCACACTGATATGATCGGCCGGGTTGACGGCATCGTCGTGGACCACCGCGACGGCAAACACCACCTGCCCGCGGCTCGCCCGTTCGTCGAGGCCGGCATCCCCGTCTTCGTTGATAAGCCCTTCTGCACCGATCTCCGCGAGGGCATTGAGTTCGCTCGCTTCGCGCGGGACAAGGGCGTCCCCGTCACCAGCTACAGCGTCCTCTCCCTCCAGCAGTCCGCCCTGAGCTTCGCCGAGGAGATGAGCAAGCTCGCCCCCCTCCGCTCCCTCGTCACCGCCGGCCCCGTTGACATTGACAGCGAGCATAGCGGCGTCTTCTTCTACGCCGTCCATCAGGTGGATCTCATCTGCAGCCTAGTAGACGATCGGCCGTCGCAGGTCGCCGCCTTGCGCCGCGGCGGCGATGGGGCTGCCGTCATCACCTTCGACCCCGGCCCCGTCGCCATCGTCAACTGCCTGAGAGACTGGTGGGCCGCCGGCTTCGTTGCCACCGCCTACAGCGACGAAGGTGTACACCACTCCCCGCTGCCGTTCGACGACAAGATGTACCTCTCAGGCATCCGCCGCTTCTGCGACATGTTCGCAACCGGCCAAGAGCCCGCCCCGCCCGCGGCCTACCTCCGCCCCGTCGCCATCCTCCATGCCATGCAGGAGTCCTTCGACAGCGGCCGGCCCGCGGAGGTCCAGCCCATCCCGGAGATCTGAATCCGCACACCTTGGCCGGACTTTCCTCCACGCCTTTCTACCCCCCGCACGGCCGCCGCAAGGAGTTTCCCCTCCGGCCTCGTAACAATCTACGACCGCGCCGCACCGCTGGGCGCTATCCGCCCACCGTGCGGCGCGGACTCCTGCGCGCGTGTCCGACCGGCGCAACGCGAGGAAGACATGAGAATCTCGCAGGTCGCAGCACAGTTGTACACGGTTCGCGAGCACATCAAGACCCCTACCGACCTCGCGGCCGCCTTCCGCAAGATCAGGCAAGTCGGCTATCAGGCCGTACAGCTCAGCGCCGTCGGCGCGTTTCCCGAGGAGGACGTCGCGAAGATGCTCGCCGACACAGACCTGGTCTGCTGCTCCACCCACGAGGATTCGAGCCTCATCCTCAACGACCCCCACGCCGTCGTCGAGCGCCTCCGCAAGTACGGCACCACCGCTACCGCCTACCCCTATCCCGGCGGCGTGAAGCTCGACACCCTCGACGACGTCAAGGCATTCGCCGCCAAGCTGAATGCCGCCGGCAGAGTCCTCCACGAGGCCGGCATGCTCCTCGCCTACCACAACCACAACATCGAGTTCCGCCGCTTCGACGGCCGCCTCATGCTGGACGTGCTGTACGAAGAGACCGACCCGCGCTACCTCCAGGGCGAACCCGACACCTACTGGATACAGTACGGCGGCGGGGATTCCGAAGACTGGTGCCGCGCCCTAAAGAACCGCCTTCCCCTGCTCCACCTCAAGGACTACCAGACAAGAGCAGACGAAAGCCCCACCTTTGCCGAGATCGGCCGGGGCAACCTAAACTGGAAGCCCATCATCGCCGCTGCCGAAGAGGGCGGCTGCCAGTGGTACATCGTCGAGCAGGACCGCTGCGACGGCG
>CP070816.1:80510-85607 GCA_020344235.1 Armatimonadota bacterium | reverse complement strand
TTCCACGCTCCCGACATCGGCGGCGATCTCCCGGAACCGCCGAGTTCAACGAAACTGGTGCGCATGTTCAGCTTCGAGGACCGGACGACCAGGACAGTGGTTGTCGGCGAGAATCCCTTCCTGCTGCCGAAGTCTGCCCTTCAACCGATGGACACTCCATGGAGGTAGAAGTGTTCGCAGGTTCTGAGTTCAAGTCCGTTCGCAAAGCGCTCGACGAAATCCCTATCATTGATACCCACGAGCACTACGGCAAGACCTGGAACTCGCCGGAGACGACCCTTTACGGCATCTTCCGGCAGTCCTACGTCGGCGCGGAATGGCTCGCACACGACAGCGAGCTTGAGGACGATCCCGCGTCCCTCATCCCATGGCTCGAACCCGTGCGCGACAACTCCTACACCTTCTCGCTCCTCCGCGCGGTCCGGCAGCTCTACAACGCTGGCGAAGCGGAACTCGACCACGCGCTCGTCCGCGAGCTGGCCGACAAAGTGCACGCCGCCTACCAGGACGAGGGATGGGCGCTCAGCGTGCTCCGCAAGGCCGGCATCGAGCACACGATCGTTGACCCCCTCCCCGTGCCCGGCTACCCACACGACGAACCCAGCTTCCACCTCGCGCTCCGCTCCCACATGCTCGTCCACGGCTACGACCGTGCCGCCCGAGACCACGGCGGCGACAACCCCTTCGAGTTCGCCGCAAAGCTCGGGCACCAGATATCGAGCTTCGACGACTACCTCGACTACGTTGACTTCTGGGTCCGCCACCACAAGGAGAAGGGCGCGGTCGCCATCAAGTCAGCCCTCGCCTACGAGCGCGACATTGACGTCAAACCTGTCACCAGGAAGGAGGCCGAGCGGATCTTCGACACTGGCACGAAAGACCCCGAGGAGCAGAAGAAGTTCGGCGACTTCATCCTCGACCTGCTCGCCAAGAAGGCCGCCGAGTACGACCTCGTGTTCCAAGTCCACGCCGGCCTAGCCCTCCAGGCGACCTCTCATCCCTGTCGGCTGATGTGGCTGCTCGACAACAACCCCGATACCATCTTTGACCTCTTCCACGCCGGCTACCCGTGGACGCAGGACGTGCTCGCCATGGCCGCAGAGCGGCCGAACCTGATCGTGGACACCTGCTGGCTCCCCATCATCTCCCCCACCGCCGCCGTGCGCTTCTACCACGAGTACCCCGAGGTCGCCCGCCGCGCCGACACCCTCCTGTGGGGTGGCGACAACTGGTATGCCGAGGAGAGCTACGGAGCGGCTCAGACCTTCAAGGACTGCCTCGCCAAGGCCGTCTCCGAGAAGGTCGAGGGCGGCCGCTGGACCCGCAAGGAGGGACTCCGCTTCGCCGAGGGCGTCATGTGGCGGGCGGCCGGCAGATGGTTCGGCATTAGCCTCTGAAACCTCTCGGGCAGCCCCCGAACCCCGTCTGAACCAGCTCTAGCCCTCCTCGCCCCCCCTCCTCGGCCCCACGTCGCTCGCGGTGACGCGGATGACGAACAGCGTCATGTCATCCCGGCGCTCCCCGTTCTCGACGTATTCGTTCACATAATCGAAGATGCGAGCGGCCATGGCATCGGCGCTGGCAGCCTGAAGGTGGGCTCTGATCTGCGCCATCAGGCCCTCCCGTCCCAGCAGGCGATGCTGCCCGTCGGCGGCCTCGGTCAGCCCGTCCGTGAACAGCACTACTGTGTCCCCGGCATGGAGAGGAATCTCCCCTTCTTTGTAAGTCGCCTCCGGGAGTACGCCGAGGACCAGCCCAGTGCCGCGCAGCACTGCCGGCTCGCCGCCGGCAGCTGGAATCACGATCGGCGGCTCGTGTCCGGCGTTGGCATAGCGGAGTGTGCCCGCGTCCAGATCGAGGACCGCGTAGCAGAGGCTGATGAAGGTCTCGGGGTCGATCCTCTCCGCGGTCTCGGCCTCAACCAGGTTGTTCACCTCGCGGAAGACCGCCGCCGGCGATTGCTGATGGCGCGCAGCGAAGCGCAGCGCGGTCTTGAAGGTGGGAAGATAAGCGATCCCCAAGCTGTACTTGCCGCGAACGTCTGCGATGCACGCTCCCCATCTCCTGCCGCCCAGCGGAATCAGGTCGTAGTAGTCCCCCGACTCCGCCGTTGCCGCCGGCCGAAAGCGGCAGGCCACATCCAGACCGGGGGCCGCCGGCAGCCGCGGCGGCCGCACTATGCTCTCCACCCGCTGGGCGATCCGAATACGCTGCCAGTGCTGCTGGAGCGTGGCCCGGCTGCTCAGCAGCGCTTCCCGTTCGCGCTCCCGCGCCTCCGCCACAATGCTCACCACCCCCGCCGTGACGATCAGGAACAAAACCTGAAGCAGCGCCGCGCCTGCGGACAAGCGCTCGACCCCGGCCGGCAGAGGTGATATCGTCGTCGCGAAGACGTACTCCGCAGACGCGAACACCGCGGTCAGCAGCGCCCCGACTACCCCGAACCAGAAGCCCGCGACTATCACTACTGCATAATACAGTACGAAGAAGCGCTCGCTTCCAGGGCCGCAGAAGTAGATCCAAAGACTCACCAGGCTCACATCTCCAATCACTATGATGAACCGTGGGAAATCCAGGCCCCGCACGTGAACCACGAAAAGCGCAAGGTTGTAGCAGGCGGCCGCGATCACCACCGCCACCAGTAGCCCGCCCCGCATCCCCCGCGCCTGCATGAACTGCGGCGTGAACAGCACGATCAGCAGAAAGACCGTCCGAAAGACCGCAAGCGCGATCTCGGTGTTTCGACTGCGCACCTCAAACTGTCCGGCCGGCGCCGGGCTTGCTCCAGACATCCTCACCCCTGACTTGCCAGAGGCGCCCTTCGGCGCGGTCGTGGAGAATCCTGCCCCAAGCAACAAAGGGAACGGTCGTGATGAAGCGGCCGGCCAAAAAAGATCGCATACTTCGCCGCGCCTGTGGTATAAAGACCATGGCGAGGCGCGGAGGTGAGGCGGCCCCGCGCCGGACGTGACCGCTCTAGGTCACCTCATCATGGCCCGCCCGTGGGGGGTTCAGGTATGCGAATTGCTGTTGGGCGACGGGCCCGGCTTATCCTTGCAGGCTGTCTGACTTTGGCGATGGGAGTCACAGGCGCTTCCATCGCAGCCCTTCAGTCTCAGCAGGATGACTTCAGCGGCCTCACCCAGCGACTCGATACTCTCCACCAGGAGAAGCTGCGCGTCCAACAGCAACTGCGGGGGGTCAAGCGCCGCCAGCGCCAGGTTCGCAGCAAGCTCGCATCCATCGACGCCTCACTCGACCGCACGGAATCGCGTCTCCGCAAGACTTCGCGGGAGGCGCGGCGTGCCCGCGCCGATCTCGAGTACGCAACCAAGCAGCGCGACGCTGCCGAGGCCCGCCTGGCCGGCCACCGCGAAGACGTGTCCGCTCGCTTGGTGGCCGTCTACCAGCAGGGACAGACAACTCCGATTGAGGTGGTGCTTGACGCCTCCACCTTCGCCGACCTCGCCAACCGTCTCTATCTTCTCGACCAGGTCGTCGGGCGCGATGCACAGCTACTCGACGAGTACGAAGATACACGCGACGCGGCGGAGGCCCAGCGCTCCGAGCTGAAGAAGCGCGAAGAGCACCTCACCCGCCTCCAAAACAAGATATCCTCTGACAGGCGCCGAGTCCGGAAAGAACGGCAGTACACAGAGCGCACCAAGCAGCGTCTGCTCCGCGACCGAGCCGCCTGGGAGCAGGCCCTCGCGGAGCTGGAGCAGGACTCCCGTGAAGTTGAGGCCATGCTCCAGGCCCTCCAGCAAGACCCCGAGGCCCAGGCGCGCGCCACCCAGGCATGGAGCGGAAACTTCCGGTGGCCCCTGCGCGGCCGCATTAGCTCTGGCTATGGCTACCGCATTCACCCCATCTACCGCGTCCGCAAGATGCACAGGGGCATAGATATCGCAGTCCCCACCGGAACCCGCATTCGCGCCGCCGCCCCGGGGGAGGTCGTGCATGCCGCTCGCTGGGGCGGCTACGGCAAGTGTGTTATCGTCAATCACGGCGGCGGCTTGGCCACCCTCTATGCCCACTGCTCGCGGCTCGCCGTCAAGGATGGCGCCACCGTCAAGCAGGGCGAGATCATTGGCTACGTCGGCAGCACCGGTCTCTCCACCGGCCCCCACCTTCACTTCGAGGTCCGGCGGGACGGCCGCCCTGTGAACCCGATGCCGTTCTTGCCCTAGCGCTCTCCCCCTTTTCTCTCCGCGCATCCCAGTTTGACACCGCCCCGCCGACGCGGGTACAATCCCTCACCGGCGGCGCCGCGCGGTCGCCGCAGCCCATTCTGCGGCTCGTCGGTGCCTGAGCAGTTTGTGGAGGAGGAGACCCGTGAGCGACCTTCTGCTGTATGACACCACCCTGCGCGACGGTGCACAGACAGAGGGCATTTCCTTCTCGGCCGACGACAAGGTCAAGATCGCCCACAAGCTCGACGACCTCGGCGTCCACTACGTCGAGGGCGGCTTCTCACACCCCAGCATCCGCACCGACATGGACTTCTTCGCCCGCATGCGCCAGCAGCCCCTCGCCAACGCCAAGCTCGTCGTCTTCGGCATGACCCGCCGCGCCGGCGTCAAGGCCCACGAGGACCCCGGCGTCCGCAACCTCGTGGACCTCGGCGCTCCCGTCGCCGCCATCGTCGCCAAGACCTGGGACCTCCACGTCACACACGCCCTCCGCGTCGAACCTGAAGAGAACCTCGCCATGATCCGCGACTCCGTCCGCTTCATCAAGGACCACGGGGTCGAGGTCTGCTTCGACGCCGAGCACTTCTTCGACGGCTTCAAGCACAACCCGGACTACGCGCTCCAGTGCCTTCAAGCCGCCGCTCAGGCCGGCGCCGACTCCATCTGCCTCTGCGACACCAACGGCGGCATGCTCCCCGATCAAGTAAGCGACGCGCTCCACGCTGTCAAGGCGGAGATAGACCTCCCGCTCGGCATCCACGCCCACAATGACTGTGAGCTGGCCGTGGCCAACACTCTGGCCGCCGTGGAAGCGGGCGCGGTCCAAGTGCAGGGCACCATAAACGGCTACGGCGAGCGCTGCGGCACCGCCAACCTCTGCTCCGTCATCCCCAACCTTCAACTG
>CP070816.1:77819-80410 GCA_020344235.1 Armatimonadota bacterium | reverse complement strand
GGCCGGATGATTCGGGTATGCTCGTACTGACAGAGCCGTGTGGATGAATTCCCCTGAGAACGACTCCGGAGCATCACAGAACCGCGCGCCCCTTGGCGATTTTGGGCGCCGCGGGAGGGCCGAGAGTCGGGCGCGCCAGCTCCACAGCAACGGAGAAACCTCGCGGCAGGTGAGCGATCAAGACCACGCAACACGCGGCGGCCCGAAGATCAAGGCCTGCCTAGTCACACTCTACCTCAGCGAATCTCTCGGCGGGCGACAGATCGCCTCCGTACTGAAGGCCAACGGCCACGAGTGCTCCCTGATCTTCTTCAAAGAGTTCCGGTGGGGCGAATTCCGTCGTATCACCTCCCGTGAAGAGGATTTGCTGTTCGGCCTGCTGGGCGACATTCGGCCGGACTTGGTTGGACTGAGTCTAACCTCATCTCTCGTGGCCGATGTCGCTCTGGACCTATCCGCCAAGATCAGGAGGCGGCTCGACGTTCCGGTCATTCTGGGAGGCGCCCATCCCTCGGTCGCTCCTGAGGAATGCCTCGAGCATGCCGACATCGTGTGCGTCGGGGAGGGAGAAGAAGCAATCGCTGATCTTGCCGATGCGCTGGCCGGCGGAAGAACCTATGAGGATATCCCGAACCTTTGGACCAAAGTCAACGGCAAGATACACCGCAACGACGTCCGGCCGCTCTCCAACAACCTCGATTCTCTTCCGTTCGTTTCTTACGGGGATCCTGACTCGCATCTCATCGAATACGACCATCTGGAGCAAGTGGATCCGGCCACCCGGATTCCCATGTATCACACGTATGCATCCCGCATGGCCTGCCCATTCAAGTGCTCTTTCTGTGCGGGCGTATGGTTCCGACATCAGCTTTACGCGGGCAAGGGGCCGGTACGCCGCTATCGGAGCGTCGGAAGCATGCTTGCCGAGATCAACCAGGCGCGGCAGCGAAACCCCAACATAGAGCTGATCCAGTTCTGGGATGAGATCTTCTCCGTGCGGTCTCCGGAGGGCTGGCTTGACGAGTTTTGCGAGCGTTTCCCAGCGGAAGTCGAACTGCCGTACGCCATCTGGTCGCACCCCAGCCTGCTGAACAGCCGCCGCGTCGCTCAGTTGCGTAAGGCAGGTCTCAAGAGCGTGGTGCTGGGAGTTGAGAGCGGCTCCGAGCGGGTCAGGTGCGAGGTGCTGAACCGCCGCGAGAGCAACAAGACTATCCTTCGCGCGGCGCAGGCACTGCACGAGCACGGCGTGACGGCTGCCTACGACTTCATACTCGACATCCCATGGCTCACGGAGGAGAATTGCCGCGGCGCCTTCGAGTTGATTATGCAGCTGCCTCGGCCGTTCAACGTGGGACTGCACAGCCTCGGCTTCTTGCCCCGCACGGCCATCACTGCGCGCGCACTGGCAGAGGGCCTGATTCGCCCCGACCAGATAGCCAGCGCGGACCGCACATTGTCCGAGCGCTTCGAGTCATTCTTGTGGAAGTACCGTCTGCACGCCCGCGATCGCCGCGGGGCTTTCTGGCACAGCCTCATCTATCTCGCGAGTACGTCCTTCTTACCGCGCCCGGTCCTGTGGAAGCTCTACCGCCTGCGTCACCTGCTTCGGCTGTACCCGCAGCCCCTGGTGATGGCCGCGGAGGCCGCGCGCTTGCACAAGGACAGCGGGCGGGTCCGCCTGTGGCAGGCGCTCTCCGCCGCCCATCCGAGTCTTGCGGCCTTCCTGGCTCGCCATCCCACGGTGGGCCGCTTTGTGAACCAGACCGTCCGCGGCCTTGGTCGCTTGCTGTCGGCTGTGCTGAGACCGGGGGCGCGTTAGGCCGGAGCCGCGGCCTCGCCGAGCGCGGACGGAGCTGTGCGCGGTGCAAGGGATAGCGGGTTCACGCGTGGGAGTCAGGCCGCAGGGCGCCCGGAAGTCAGCTCGTGTCCTCGGCCGGCTTCGCCATCCGCCACACGCCATAGGCGAGCGGGCGCATGACCCGACCGAGCAGCCCCGCAACTGTCGGGTGACGTCCGAGAAAGCGAGCCAGGCCCGGGTAGACGTTCGTCAGCGCGGGGAGGAACCTCGCCTGCCCCGTCGCTTCCTTGGTGCGAGCGACCTCGGCTATCAAGAGCAGCAACCGAGGGCAGAGGCGCAGCACCATGCGGAGTCGATAGAGCTTCCACAACGCCGAGCGCGGCATGAACGGCAAGCCGGCAAGGTAGATCAGCGTGTGCCACAGGGCGGCCTGGCGATTCCGCACCTCGAGCCGGTACTGCCACAAATGGGACGCGAAACGATCCACGAGGGGTCTGTGGGCGAGCGCGACCTGCTCGCGCGTGATCAGGCCTTCGGCGAGCGCGCGCTCCGTGAGGGCGGCGCGCGGCAGCAACGAGAGGCTATGCAGATGAAGGCCGAAAGGCCTGGGAATTTGCATCACCAGCTCGAAGGTGCCGCGGCAATTCTCCTCCGTGAGCCATGGAATATCGAGGATGAATTCGTAGCCCGCCTCGATACCGTGGCGGTGCAGAATCTCCGCCGCACGCAGAATCTGCTCGTTGGTTTCGCGCCGGTTCAGCACCTCTCGCCTGACCCGCTCTGATCCGCTTTC
>CP070816.1:73584-77719 GCA_020344235.1 Armatimonadota bacterium | reverse complement strand
CGGTTTCAGGTTCTATTTCACTCCCCTCGCGGGGTTCTTTTCACCTTTCCCTCACGGTACTAGTTCACTATCGGTCAGAGACAGTGTTTAGCCTTAGGAGATGGTCCTCCCGGATTCCCACAGGATTCCTCGTGCCCCGTGGTACTTGGGAACCAGACCCAGGAAGTCGCGCTGCTTTCGCCTACTGGGCTCTCACCGTCTTTGGCTGGCCGTTCCAGGCCAATTCGGCTAACAGCACGATTTCTTACTCCCCGGCAGAGCCCCAGCTCTGCCCGGTCCGGCCCCACGACACCCGTGCCGCAACGGCTGGGGCCTTGAACACGACACAGGTTTGGGCCGTTCCCTTTTCGTTCGCCACTACTCGGGGAATCGCGGTTGCTTTCTTTTCCTCGGGGTACTGAGATGTTTCAGTTCCCCAGGTTCCCTCCGCCGGGTTATTTATTGGCCCGACGGTGACAGGACATTACTCCTGCCCGGTTTCCCGATTCGGATACCCCCGGATCAAAGCTTGCTTGCAGCTCCCCGGGGCGTTTCGCCGCTGGCCACGTCCTTCGTCGGCTGTCTCTACCAAGGCATCCACTACGCGCCCTCAGTAGCTTGACCCCTTCCGGACAGCAGATCCGGTTGGGACAAGAGAGTACGGCGACGTCGTCTGGCTCTCACGACTATGCTGTTTTCAAGGTGCACTCTGCCGGACAGAAAAGCGCAGAGGGGGCCGAACCCCCTCTGCGGTTGGTTCGCTCCCGGACTCTTCACGCACTATTATGATCTGTAATTGCTCAGAACCGTTTGAGAACCTCCAGCAGTGGCCTTCAGATGAGGCCATTTGATTATACCATGTGGCAGATGCATGTCAAGCCCAACTGCCGGTTGTTGTCCAGTCTCGCTCTCGGCCGTCAGGCTCTGAGATGCCGCCTGGGGCGGCCCGGCCGCTCGGGAGCGGGGAAGGGATCGGCGCGGGTCTACCACAGGCATCCCGGCTAAAGAACCCTCTGCGGAGGGCAGGAAGCACTGTGCCGCTATGGGGCGAGGGAAATGCGCAGCCTCCGCCCGGCGATTTCCCGGGTCACAACCAAGACTGCAAATGACACTATCACCAAGGTGCAGGCGAGTGCGATGGCTGCCGGCAGATTGGTGGTGCTCGTCGTGTAAATGGCGATCGGCATCGTCTCCGTTCGCCCCGGGAAGGCCCCCGCGAACACCAAGGTGGCGCCGAACTCGCCGAGCGCGCGCGCCCAGGTCATCACGGCCCCGGCAAGCAGCGCAGGACTGGCGAGGGGTGCCGTTACGCGAAGGAAGGTCCGTGCCGGGCCGGCGCCGAGGGTGGCGGAGGCGAGGCGCAGGTCCCGGGGAACGGCCTCGAACCCCGCGCGAGCCTGCTTTACGTAGAATGGCGAAGCCACGAAAACCTGGGCCATCACAACCGCCAGAGGCGTCAGCGAGATGCGTAGATCGTGCGCCTGCAACCAGGCGCCGAGTCCTTGCTTGCCAAAAAGCAGCAGCAGGGCGAATCCGGCCGCGGCCGGCGGCAGCACAAGCGGCAGGTCTATCAGCGTGTCTATGGCGCCCTTTCCTCGGAAATCATGGTGGGCCAACCAGTATGCAACCGGCGTCCCAATGATGATGACGACGATCAAGGCGATGCTGGCGGTTACCAGACTCAGCCGGAGAGCACTCGCCGCCTGCCAGCAGCAGACGTATGACTGCCACACGCTCGGCGTCGTCCGCGCCATCAGCCCCACAATCGGCCCCGCCAGGTACAAGAGCAGCGGCAGAGCCAAGAGCACTACCAAGAGAGTGCCCCGAGCGCGGCCGGCGGCCCTCATGTGACCGGCCGGCAAACGTCCTGGCAGGTTCGCCTCGCCTCTAGATTTGTGGCGGGGTAACACTGTATCCATGCTTGGAGAAGATCTCCTTGCCTTCTTTCGAGGTCAGGAAGTCAATGAACTGCTGAGCGGCCTCGCGGTGCTCGGCATACGTAGAGATAGCTGCTGGGATATTCCGCACCTGAAGGTGCTCCCGGGCGATCGGAACCACATCGATCTCATCCGGCGCCCAGTGCTTGAAAGCATCCCAGCCGATCACCGCGTCCACTTCGCCAAGCTGAACGAGTTGCTGGGTCTGGTCGCAGCTTCCCGCGTAGGTGATGACGTTTTTCTTCACCTCTTCCTCGAGGCCCGCACCGCGCAAGACCCCATCAGCCACGTCGCCAAGACACACCGCTCCGGCTTTTGCCAGCCCGACGGTCACTCCGGGCCGGGCCAGATCTTTGAGCGATTGAATGTTCTTCGGGTTGCCGTGCTGCACGCAGATCATGGGGATGAGGTAGGCCACGATCTTACGGGTTTCCACAGCGACCGCGTTCTTCTCCTCCGCCTTGTCCATGTAGTCGTTCGAACCGGGCATGTATATGTCCCCCGTCTCCTCGAGAGTCATCTGGTTGAGCAGGGTCCCGGATCCGCCGAAACTAATGTCCACCACGATGTTCGGGGTAGCTTGCTCGAACGCCTCCTTCGCTTCGGTCGTGGGCGGCTTGCTCGCCGCGCCCACAAAAGCGATCAGCCTCACCTTCTCTCCAGTCGCGCCCGGTGCGGCCGGAGTTCCCGTCCGAGACTCCGGGGCTTCCTTCGCTGCGCAGCCAGCAACCAGGAGGATCCCCAGAAGCAACACAGCCCATCGCAGATTCGACAGCATAAGCGTCCGCCTCCACAAGAGAGTTCTCGCGCAACCACGTAAGTATATAGGAGGCGGTTGACGAAAACGTGAAGATGGGTCGGCAAATCGGTTAATGCTTGCCGCAGTATACTATCAGCACTGAGGAGGGCGGTCCGCTATGGTGTTCGTGGCCCGGCGTCTCTTACTCCCTCGGAAAGAGCGCCCTCGAACTGCGTGAGATTCTCTCGGAACCTCGCCACGAGCTGTGCCGCGGTCTGGTCGTATCTCTTCGGATCGCGCCACGTCTCGCGCGGCCGCAGCAGACTATCATCGATATCCGGGCACGTCGTCGGCACGTGCAGCCCGAAGTTAGGGTCCTGCCAGGTGGGCACGCTATCCAGCGCACCGGAAAGGGCGGCACGGATGATCGCCCTTGTCGAACCGATATCTATGCGATGCCCCTCCCCATACGGCCCGCCGATCCAGCCGGTGTTCACGAGCCAGCACTTGACCTTGTGCTTCCGGATGCGGTCACCGAACATATCCGCGTAGACAGCCGGCGCTAGGGCCATGAAGGGCGCGCCGAAGCAGGAGCTGAACGTTGCCTGAGGCTCATCAATCCCCCGTTCCGTGCCCCCCACCCGAGCCGTGTAGCCCGACAGGAAGTGGTACATCGCTTGCTCCGGCGTGAGCTTAGCAATCGGAGGCATAACGCCGAACGCGTCGCAGGTCAGGAGCATCACGTTCTTCGGGTGGTCGCCGCGGCCATCGCGGATGGCGTTAGCCAGGTGGCTGATCGGATAGCAGGCCCGGGTGTTCTCCGTCAGGGAATCGTCGTTGAGATCGAGCCGCCGAGTGTCGCTGTCAATGGCCACGTTCTCCAGCACGCTTCCGAAGCGCCGCGTGCATTCGTAGATGTGAGGCTCGGCTTCCGGCGAGAGACGGATAACCTTCGCGTAGCAGCCGCCCTCGAAGTTGAAGACCCCGTCATCACACCAGCCGTGCTCGTCGTCCCCGATCAGCAGACGTTCCGGGTCCGCGGAGAGACTGGTCTTTCCCGTTCCTGAGAGCCCGAAGAACAGCGCCACATCCCCCTGGCGGCCGACGTTGGCCGAGCAGTGCATACTCAGCACAGCGGTACGAGGCAGCAAGTAGTTGAGGATCGTGAAGATCGACTTCTTGATCTCTCCGCCGTAGGCGGACCCGCCGATGAGCACAGTCTTCTCGCCGAAGTTCACAACAATGAAGGTTTCCGAGTTGGTCTTGTCGATCTCCGGAATCGCATGGAACCGCGGGAAACACAGCACGCGGAACTCGGGCACATGCGCAAGCAACTCCTCACGGTCTCTGATCTGGATGAACATGTTGCGGGCGAAGAGGCTCTGCCACGCCTCCTCCGTGATCACGCGAATTGGGAGCCGGAAGTCCGGGTGTGCCCCCACGTAGCAGTCCTGCACGAAGATATCCTTGCCCTGAATAT
>CP070816.1:70838-73484 GCA_020344235.1 Armatimonadota bacterium | reverse complement strand
TGAGGGCGCACACGTTGGGACCCGCCACGCGCTGGGGGCTTCTGGAATCAGCGGCGCCGAGAACATCAACATCACGCCGCACCTGCACTTCGAGATCATATGGGGCGAGTCGCGGGAGGCGCTCCTGCACGCGCTCCGCCCGCCGTGGTTCGATCAGAGCTACGCGACGCTGGCGTTTCGGGTCAATCCGCTGCCCTATCTCTACCAGTGGTTCGAGGAGTACCTCGCAACCGAAGATGACCTGATGGGGTGCGAGGCGGAAGACTCTCCTCGAGAGGAGCCGTCGCCCGATGGTGACTGTTCAGACCATTCGTGATGCAGCACAGGCCCTCGGGCTCTCTGGCCGAGCGCTTTGCGCTCACGCTTCGCTCCGCTCTTCTGGCTGGGTGGCTGGAGGCGCGTCGGCGGTGGTGGACGGACTGCTGGCCGAGGGATGCACCGTAACGGTCCCTACGTTCTCTTGGACCTTTGCTGTGCCTCCCCCGAGGGCGAGGCCGGCGCGGAACGCGTGGGACTACGACGATTTCCAGGGCCCGACTTCGGGGATAGGGCGCGTGTACAGCCCCGACACGATGGAAATGGACGAGAAAGATATGGGTGCTGTCGCAGCCGCTGTTGCCGCGATGCCGGGGCGAGTTCGGGGGAATCATCCGCTGTGCTCGTTCACCGCGGTCGGACCTCTTGCACATGAGTTGATCTGCGGACAAGAGCCACTGAACGTATGGGCGCCGCTCAAGGCGCTGGCTGAGGCGAATGGCTCAGTCGTCCTCATGGGCGTGCGGTTCGAGACGATGACGCTCCTGCACGCGGCAGAGCAGATGGCGGGTCGCAATCCGTTTCGGCGATGGGCGAACGACCCCGATGGGCAGCCGATGGACGTGGAGGCCGGCGGATGCTCGCATGGTTTCGACAGCTTCGAGCCGGTCCTGGCGCCACTGAAGAAAGAGGCGAGGGTCGGGGAAAGCCTGTGGCGCGCTTTCCCCGCAAAGGAGGCCTTAGAGCTGGCAGAAACAGCAATTCGAGAGAATCCCTGGATCACCCACTGCGCGGACCTGGAATGCGGACGGTGCAACGATGCTGTTCTCGGCGGGCCCATACTCACAGAGTGAAGTTCTCCTTCGGAGTGACATGCACAATCCTCAATATGGAGGTGGTACGTTGAGAATGTACTGTTGGTCATAGCCCCGTGGGGGAGGACGCCGACGCCGGTGCGCGGGGAAGCACGCCGATCGGTGACCAGTGACGGCCGCAGGAGCCGCCGCTGGGCAGTGGCCGGGACAGACCAACAAACCCGGTCGAGGTTCGAAATCCCGGTTGAGATACCGGGAGGAAGCCGGAACCGAAAGTAGTCGCCGGCGCGAGACGCCGGCGGCCAATGGGCCTCTGCCCCTGCCAGCCCGGGACCCGATAGGGGAGAGCGAACCGCACCCCACCCCTCGATACGAGATCACTCGTAACGAGAGGGTGGGCTGTGACCGAGAGAAAGAACTTCATAGGCCGGACGAACGACGGGTTCGTCTGCGACCGCTGCCGCCTGCCTGTCCTTCCGCTGGCGCGCGGCGGGTTCCGCAACCACTGCCCCAGATGTCTCTGGAGCAAGCACGTGGACTGCGTGCCGGGCGACCGCGAGGCCGGCTGCCGCGGACTCATGGCGCCGATTGGCATTGAGCCCGACGCAAAGCGCGGCTGCATGATCGTCCACCGCTGTCTCCGGTGCGGCATCGTGCGCCGCAACCGAGCTGCGCTCCACGATCCCCGGCAGCCAGATGACTTCGAGGCGATGCTCGCGGTGGCTCGGTCGGCCCGAGGTGTCTGACAGCACCGCGTCACAAGACGCCCGCAATCGCGATCCCGAGCGCGAGCAGCACGCTTGTCGCGAGGTGAGTGCCGACCGTCGCGGCGTTCGCGGGTGTGAGCCGGTCGAGCTGATCGTGGTGCTTCAGAGAGACCGCGCTCGCCTTCGCGGCAAGCGGCACCGACAGCAGCCCCAGCAGCGACCAACCCGGCAGCGCGCGCCAAGCAACACCAGCAATAATGGCGGCGTACGCAAGCGCGAACAGCGCCGCGTGCAGCCTCGAGGAAACTCGCCGTCCTAGCCTCACCACCCAGTTCCGCTTGCCCACCGCCGCGTCGGCCTCCAGGTCCTGGAACTGATTGATCCAGAGCACATTCGTCATCAGCAGCCCCACGGATGTGCCGGCCACACCCGCGCCCGCGGAGAACGTCTGCGTCTGCACGTAGTGCGCCCCGAGCACCGGCAGCAGCCCGAAGTCCAGCAGGATGAACATCTCGCCCACCCCGCGGTAGCCGAGCTTGAGCGGCGGCGCGGTGTAGAAGAACCCGGTCGCTCCGCCGACAATCCCCAGCACCAGAATAGGCCAGCCGGTGACGATAACGAGATAGACTCCGATGGCCGCCCCCACGCCGAGCGAGACGAGCGACGCCGCCAGAATCTCCCAGGGCTGCGCCTTGCCCTCCTGGATGAACCGGCTGCCGCCCGTAAAGGGGTAGGCCCGGGTGACGTTGATCTCGTCATTGCCACTGACGTGGTCGTAGTAGTCATTGGCTAGGTTGGCCCCTGCATGCAGGCATACCAGGGCGACCAGGGCCAGCGCGGCCAGCAACCAGCTCACCGCGCCGGCTGCG
>CP070816.1:65358-70738 GCA_020344235.1 Armatimonadota bacterium | reverse complement strand
GCGTCCACATCGCCCTGCTGCGCCTTCGTCACACACTGCCGCCAGCCCATCAGCTCGACCTCCGCCTCAGCGCGTCCTCATCTTCTGTGCCCCACCTTCGCGTCGAGAGGTTTGCCCGCATGGCGATGGCCACTTCGGCGGCGGCGCCGCCGAGGCCTGCCAGCCATTGACGCTTGACGTCGGGGGGACGGCGCGTACGTGTTCGGGGCAGGAGGCAAGCCGTCTTCGTCCGCCAGGGCCGACTACGGCGCCCAAGGCTCCTGCCCAACGGGCATTGTCCCGACTCTCGCGTAGGAAAGGAGGGGTCGTCAAGGGCGGCTGTCGGGCGGTTGGTGTTGGCTCGACAGAGCGCTCTCAGGGAGATGAGGGATTCGGCGGAACTCAACGGGTTTGGGTTGAGTCTAAGGTGTGCGCTTCATCCCTGGGCATTGGGCGTGGGTGTCTCAGGGCTACACCGATGGAGGGAAGTTCAGCCGATGAAGAAGCGAGTTCGCCTCGGCTTGGCTGCGATGCTGATCGTGAGCACCGTTCCTGCGACAACGTGTGCGGTGTTCTCGGCCTCCGAGGCGGTCGCGCACAGGCGTCGGAGCCGCGGGAGAGGGAGCGCGCCATGAAGATCACCGTAGGTGCGCGTGTTGTCGGCGCTGTCCTGGCACTGCTGGGGTGTCTGGGCCGGCCGGTCGGCGCTGCTGAAGCTAGAGGCGGTGAAGCGGGGACCGGCGGGCCGGCCGGGGTCGTGCGTTCGGGTAAGTTCGTGGGGCCCATCAGCGGCAGGGAAGTCAGGTATAACATCTACTTGCCTCCGGGATACGAAGAGGGCGAAGAGCGCTATCCGGTGAGCTACTTCCTGCACGGGGTGAACGGCAACGAGTCATCGCACAACGAGATCATGGTTCCGGCAATAGAAGAGGCCGTTGCGGCCGGGATCATCAAGCCGATGATAGTAGTGTTTCCGAACGGCTGTGAGGATGTGTACTGGGGAGACAGCAAAGACGGGTCGAAGCCAGCAGAGACCACGATCATCCGGGAGTTGATCCCGCATGTTGACAAGACCTACCGGACGATACCGGATCGGAGGCATCGAGTCATCCAGGGGTTCTCGATGGGTGGGTATGGTGCGGTCGAGTATGCGGTGAAGTTTCCCGAGCTGTTCAGCATCTGTGTCAGCTACGATGGGGCGCTGCACACCTGGCGGACGCTCTCCGCGCTGCGGCCGAGTGTAACGGAGGGGCTGTACGGGAACGACGAGGCCTACTTCAACGACTACTCGCCGTGGGTCCAGGTGAGGCGGAACGCGCGCAGGGTGAGGAACGGGGTGGCGATTCGACTGGTGGTCGGGGTTGTTGGTGATCTGAACCAGCGGTATGGGCGCGCTCTTCGGGAGTTGGACATCCCTGTGGACTATGTCGAGACAGGATGCGCCCACGATCTTACGTGCATCATGAACGCGGCGGGCAGGAACAGCTTCAAATTCATCGCCGAGCACCTCGGCAAGAGCGGTCGGTGAAGCTCCAACAACTCCGCGGCTCTTCTCCCTGTTCGCGCGCGGCAAGGGAGTGGGCGCCGATTGGCGCGCGGATCGCCGGGCAGGAACTCGGTCGCCATCATAGGCATGTCGGGGCAGGATGCAAAGCTCCTGCCCTGCGAACTCCCGGCCCCGCGCTACTCGATCCCGGCGAGTCTCCCGCGTCCCGATTCGGTTGGCAGCATTGTGGTAAGGCCGCGTGACGACACAGCGCATTTGCACTACTTGCAATCTGTGTCGCCCTGGACCTGCAGTGCCACCAATCGCCTAGCTCCGTAATCGAACACGTATAGCATCCGCCCATCGGAAATCACCTCGCCGGCTTCTGCGTACGCTATGCCCTCTGGGTCAACCACCCTGGCCGTCGCATGCCCTGTCGCCGGATCCAGTGACGCGAACGCGAGTTGATTCGATCCTTGAAGCTGCAGGAGCACCATGCCGTGGTACTCACCAGCGACGAAGTCGCAGTGGGGAGCAGGGCCGAGTTCAGGGCACAGCGAACTAGCGGAGCGCTTCCAGAGTACGCGCCCCGCATCCTCCGATACCCCGATGACGCTTGGTCCAGCTGCCGCCCGTGTCAGGCATGCAAACACGGCATCGGGTGCGCGCCATTCGATGCCCGGCCACTCGCGTCGCCCCATGCCCAGTGACTCGGCGGTTGCAGACCAGAGGTTACTGCCGGTCGCGTCCAGCAGGTGGACGCTCCCCACTCTTGGCTCCGGGGCCGTCGTTTGGATCAGAAGCCTGCCACTGTTCGCGTCCCCGAACTCGAACACGTCATCTACCACCTCATCGCGCGGAAGGATGAACGTCCGCACCTCGGCACCCGTATCCAGATTCATCGCCGTGACTGCCCCGCTCTCGGCATTGAGCAGGTAGACGATCGACGCCGTGCGGGGCAGGCGAGAGATGTCCGCCACAGGTCTTGTACTTGTGAGAAGACCTGAAATGCGGTCAAGCAGGTAGACTCGCGGGGTTCTTTCCTCCTCAAGGCGGGCCAGCACTGCAACAAATCGTTTCCCCGCTACCACGTCTGAAAGATCGATGCCGAGGGGAGAGTGAGGCGGCTGCCAGTTCCAAGCAACCGTCCATTTGGGTAGGTCCACGGCAGTTAGCATGGACATCCGGTATGTATCCGAGACAAACAGCCACCCGTCTTCGAAACGCCAGCGGACTGGGACGATCCATTCTCTGCTCTCTAGGGGGAGCTCGCGGACGATGCGGCCGGTAGGCCGGTCGAGCGCCCGTGCAGACGGCAAGTGATCCGCCTCGCGGTAGCCGATAGTGTAGAGCTGCTTGCCACTCCCAGAGACCGCGGCGGGGAATCCCAAGAGCCTGTGTCCAAGATCCAGCTTCCAGAGCAACTCACCCTTGTCGGTCGATAGCAGGTAGACCTCGCCACTGACATCGCATTCGCCCACCAGCATATCCCCGGGCAATACGTTCAGGGACCGCAGGTCAAATGCCGGGGGTGGACCACCTTCGTAGGCCCAGACCAGTCGCAGCCCGCCGATGGGGGAGGATTCCGGGGCATTCCCAACGGCTAGTCGAGCGCCGCTTGCGGCCACAGCCGGCAAGGCGACGCACAGAAACGCGGCTTGCACTGCTCCGACCATCACCATGCTGAAGAGGGCTCGACGCAGTAGGGTTTGCATGTGGCTTCCTTCCCGTTGAGGAATGACGAAGGGCCTGGGATGCCCAATTGGTCCCATCTTCAGGAGCTGGGGACTTCTGTGGACTATGTAGAGACGGGCTGCCCTCACGATCTCCGCTGCATGACGGGCGCGGCGGGCGGGGTTCGGAGACTCCGCCCTACAGTGGCAGGAGGAGGCCGCCGGAGGCGGTCAAGGCTCCTGCCCTACCCGACTCTGTCGTAGGTCACGAGAACGGCGGACCAGGCGGGTGCGGTGAACTTGGAGATGCCTTGTGCAACTGCGGTGCAGCCGACAGGTTCGTCGCGGACCTCCGCGCTGAACTGCCGGATCTCGCCGGTTCCATTATCCACCAGACCCGAGAGGTCGGCGCGGATGTTGTAGGAGACCGTCTTGCTCCAGTTTAGCACTAGCAGGTTGATCTTGCCGTCGGGCTCCTTGGTAACGATGGCCATCAGGTCCGGGCCGTCGGTGGTCGCCTGGAAGGTCGGCTTCGCGTCCTTGAGGGCGCGGTTGGCCAAGCGCAGCGCGTAGTATGTGGCGTGGCGGGTGCCGTCGCCGGTGACGATCCCCCAGCCGGGCTTGCCCTCGTAGAACCAGTCGTAGAAGGAGAAGAGGTGACTGCCGCAGACGTAATCATCTCCGGGTTGACTGAACCGGATGAGATTCTCCACGACCGCGAGGCCCATGTATATCACGTCGTAGGATACGTCGTAGGTGCCCCACTCGGAGAGCCAGATGGGGTAGTCGGGATGGCCGCTCTTATTGAGTTCGGCGTGCATGTCCCGCACACACTTGCCCTTGTCCCACCAGGCGTAGTTGTGGAGGTTCAGGGTGTTGAAGTGATCGCCGGCCTGGGCGAGGACACCGGGGACCCAGGCCGGGCCGGAGGTCGCGGGCGCGTGCAGGTGATAGATGCGCCCTGGGAGGTAGGTGGTGTAGACGTAGTGCAGGGCGTCCTTGGCCTGTTTGACCATCTCGCAATACTGCTCGCGGGTGCCGAGCCAGCCTTGCTGGGGGGTGTTGTCGGGCTCGTTGAGCACTTCGAAGTCGTCCACGCGGTAGTCGTTTCGCACGTTGAGCCAGTAGGCCATGGCGTAGACGTACTCCCACCATTCGTTCCAGTCGGCCTCTGTCTCAGGTACGGCCGAGATCCACTTGGGGTCGAGATTTGTGTCGCGGTTGCGCAGGGAGATGACCGGGCGGACGCCGGCGCGCTTGAGTTCCTCGAAGACGCGCCGCCAGGTTAGTGCGGGCCGGCCTTCCGGCACGGCGATATGGGGGGAGTAGGGGGAATCCATGACCTCATCCCAGCGCTGCCAGGGAATCAGGTTGCGGGTTGCTTTGATGTCAGCGATGGATGGTGAGCCGTAGACGCCGTCGTCATCGGTGGGCTCGAAGCGGGACATGTCGCCGTAGATGCGAAGGGTGTTGATGCCGCAGTCGGTCAGGTCGCGGATGTCGAAGCGGGCGTTGCCCTCGGTGCCGCCGATGTAGCGCGTGCTTACGCCCCACTGAGAGGGGCTGACGGTGATCTTTGCCTCGGCGGTCGTCGGGGCCGGGTCTTCCTCGGCTGCGGCGCTGCTTTCGTCTGCGGCCTGCTCGGCCGCGCGGGCGGCGGGAGGGGCGCAACTCAACACCATCGCCAGCAAACCGCAGGCGATCAGCAAAGCGAACACACTATGTTTCCGCACTGTGCTTGTCTCCTTCGGGCCTAGCCAAGAGTTAGCGAAGCAACGAACTTTCGCACAGCAGGAAAGCGGATGTCAAGGGCGGGGTCAATCGGCGGCGGCGCATTCGCATCGGATGGCCGAGCTACAGGGAGGGGGAGGGGCCGGCGAACGGTGGGGACAGGAATGCCCGTCCTACGGGAGGGGGCGCTCTTAGGGTTGACAGGAGGGGGGCAGCCGCTTAGACTGCAAATCGGGCGACCTCAAGCTTTAGTCCTCTCGAAATCATATGCTGGGATACTTCGCGCGTTGTAGGTGATGGACCGACATCGGGCGCGAAAAGGGGGTCTACGATGACTCTTTACATGGGCGGCAGTCGGGTTGCTTCGAGGACATCAGCAGCGCTCTTCAACATGGGGCTTTCGCTGGTGTGGCTCGTTGTCGCTGGTCTCCCTGCTGGGGCGGCCGTTTTCGAGCTGCCGGGGGCTGTGGGCTGGTCGGTATGGGAGGCGGAGGAGGCGCAGCAAGAGGGG
>CP070816.1:62503-65258 GCA_020344235.1 Armatimonadota bacterium | reverse complement strand
GCGGAGTAGCCGCCGACAGCGATGTAGTCCGTGATGGAGGAGGAGTCGATCCTCGGGTGAAGCGCCAGCAGTGTACGGTCCTGAAGGCGATAGAAAGGGACCTCCGGTTCAGTGCGGATTTTGCCGCCAGATGCCGAGTCCGTGTAGAGTAAGCGCTCGATGGTCTCGCCCCGGCCGATGGTGCGGGCAACTATCTCGGGGACGTCGGCCGGAGTGACTTGGCAATAGAAGATGCTGCCGGGCTCAATGACGAGGAGGGGTCCCTGCTCGCAGAAGCCGTGGCAGCCAGTGACGCGCAGGTGCACCTCTTCCGCGAACCCTTGGGTGCGAAGCTCCTCGCCGAGCGCCTCCACCACGTCCCGACAGCCCGATGCCTGACAGCCAGGGCCACCACATACGATAATAGTGGCGGCAGCGCGCTCCTGCTCGGCCGCGACCGATGTGCGCAGATCATCCAGGTCGTCTATCGTTGCAAGCCTAGACATTGGATCGGCCCTCGTTCTCAGCCCGTCGGACCGATTCGATGAGCCTCCGCAGTCTGCGGGGGGTCATGTGGTCGTGGTAGACGCCGTCGAGGACAACAATGGGCCCCAGTGCGCAGGCGCCGAGGCAGTTGACGCATTCAAGCGTGAACAAGCCGTCGGTTGTGGTTCCACCGGGCTCCACCTCCAGCTGGCCTGCAAGCTGATGCACCATCGGCGCGGCGCCGCGGACGTGGCAGGCGGTGCCCATGCAGACCGTTACGAGGTGTTCTCCGCGCGGCACGAGCGAGAATGCCTTGTAAAAGCTGGCGACCCGGTAGACATCTATGAGGGGGACGCCGAGTTCCTTGGAAAGGGCGATCATGGACTCTTGAGGTATGTAGCCGCGGAGTTCCTGAATATCGTGCAGCACTTCGATGAGCTGCTGCGGCTGGCTTCTGCGGCCTTGGAGGAGCGTCTCGGGTAAGACGAGTGACATGCCAGACTCCCCAGCTACGGTCCTGCAGGTTGACTGGCGACACGTTAGCTACTATCATATGCCGAGTAAAGACCCAAAGGATGCACTGTTACCGCCTATATGACTAGGGTGGCCTAGCCGCCAGTCATATACCCATCGAATGCACCTAGTATGATGGCATGTGCGAGGAGGCCCGCAGATGAGAAGCGCCGAGATACCCGCTGACGAGAGGGAAAATGGCAATGAAGGCGAGATGGTTGAGCCCAGCCCGGGGCGGTGGCGGGTCGTCCCCATACAGGAGTCAGAGCCCTCCAAGCTGGAGCGCGCGCTACACGAACGTGTGAAGGAGTTGAACTGTCTGTACGGGCTTGCTCAACTGGCGAAGGAGAGCCCGGATTCCCTGGATCAAGTGCTGCGGAGCGTCGTGAGCCTGTTGCCGCCGTCGTGGCAATATCCGGAGATCACGTGTGCCAGGATCACCTTCCGGGGCGAGATGTTCAAGAGCAAGGGGTTCAGGGTCACGAAGTGGCGGCAGATCGCACGCATTGTGCTGTACAACGAGCCGGTGGGAGAGGTGGGCGTGTTCTACCTGGAGGAGCGGCCCCCGCTCTATGAGGGTCCGTTCTTGAGGGAGGAGCGGATTCTGCTGGAGGCGGTGGCGGAGCATATCGCGGCAATGGCGAAGCGTATCTTCGCGGAGCAAGAGCTGCATGATACCAACCGGCAGCTCAGGGTGGAGCGGGAGGCGCTGCAGGAGGCGAACACGGCGCTGCGCGCAGTGCTGTCACGAATAGAGGATGAGAAGCGAGACATCCAGAGGCAAATCCAGGCGAACGTGGAGAAGATCCTGATGCCAATGGTATACGCGCTGGCGATGGAGGTACCCAAGAGCCAGAGGCGGTATGTGGAACTGCTGAGGGATAACCTCGAAGGGATCGCGTCGCCCTTCATAAGCCAACTGTCCGAGGCGCACCGCTCGTTGACTCCCACCGAGATCGGCATCTGCAATATGATAAAGACCGGGCTGACAAGCAAGGAGATTGCCCAGATACGGGGCGTCTCTCCGGCGACCATAAGCCGCCACCGGGAACGCGTGCGGCGAAAGCTGGGCATAACCGGCAGCGAAACGAACCTGGCGAGCTATTTGCAGGGGATCATGTAATGGGCTTGTGAGGCGGGGGGTAAGGTTCGCCGGGGCGGGGCGGGTTCGCGCGAAAAGCGGGGGCAAAGAGGAGTCGGCGGCGAGCGAGTCGAAGGTTTAGCAGACGATGGTGGGCCCGCGGCGGGCCGAGGAAGCAGCGGCAGGTTTGCGCGGCGTTCGCTGCGGGAACTACTGAGGTCAGTCGGGGGGTTGAATGGCACCGCGGGCGGGGATGTTCCCCGCCTGTGGGCGCGTGTGGGCCACAGGAAAGGGACGCAGGAGAGAGCGATGATCGAGATCCGGATACACGGACGCGGTGGACAGGGGTCGGTGACGGCCGCGGAGCTGCTGGCGGTGGCCGCCTTCGACGATGGGCGGGAGGCGCAAGCGTTTCCGGCCTTCGGGGTGGAGAGACGGGGAGCCCCGGTGATGGCGTTCTGCCGGATCGCCGGCGAGCCGATCCGGATTCGCAGCCAGATTTACGAGCCGGACTATGTGATCGTGCAGGACCCGACGCTGATGGACACGGTGGATGTGCTTGCGGGACTGAAGCCGGAGGGGACGGTGCTGATCAACGCGGAGCGGACGGCCTCTGAGCTGAGCCTGGACACCTCCGCCCGCGTGGTGACGTTTCCGGCGACGCAGATCGCGCTGGAGGCGCTGGGGAGGCCGATC
>CP070816.1:59800-62403 GCA_020344235.1 Armatimonadota bacterium | reverse complement strand
CTCGGTTCAACGGGCGTCGGCCGCGCTGCGAGAGGGGCTGCCCAACCTCGCTCGGGCCGGATCGCTCGCTGTCCTGACGCTGGCGGGCGTGTCTCACCTCGACACCGCATGGTTGTGGACACTGTCGGAGACCAAGCGAAAGGTGGGGCGCACGTTCTCGAATGCTCTCGCCCTCATGGATCGCTACCCCGACTTCTTCTTCACACAGAGCCAGCCCCAGCTCTACAGGTATGCGAAGGAGTGCTTCCCGCAAATGTACGCGCGTATGAAGGAGCGCGTGGCAGAGGGGCGATGGGAGCTGATCGGCGGGGCATGGGTCGAGAACGACTACAACATGCCCGGCGGCGAGGCCATGATACGCCAGTTGCTCTATGGCAAGCGCTTCTTCCAGCAGGAATTCGGCAGAGATACCAACATCCTCTGGGCGCCCGATACGTTCGGCTACACCTGGGCGCTTCCGCAGATCATGGCGCACTGCGGAATGGACGTGTTCTACACAAGCAAGCTGAGCTGGGGCGACACGAACGAGTTCCCCTACGGGCTGTTTTGGTGGCAGGGGATGGACGGCACACGGGTGCTCGCGATCCAGGACAACGGTGCGCCACCGGCAAGGCTGCTGCCGGAGGAGTTGATCGCCGCTTGGCAGCGATTCCCACAGCGCGATATGACCGGCGAGTTCCTCCACACGTTCGGCTACGGCGACGGCGGCGGCGGGCCGACCGAGGAGATGATCGAGCACGCGCGCCGTGCGTCAGGTCTGGTAGGCGTTCCTCGCACGCGCTTTGGGAGAGTTGATGAGTGCATCGCCCGCGTCAAGGCTTCAATGGGCGCTCTCCCTGTTTGGAACGATGAACTCTACTTCGAGTCCCACCGTGGCTGCCAGACTAGCCAGGCGCGCACGAAACGCGGGAACCGCAAGATGGAATTTCTCCTCCGTGACATCGAGCAACTGGCGGCGCTCGGGGGCGATTCCGTCGTCTACCCGCAGGACGCGCTCCAGGATATGTGGGAGCGAATGCTCTGCCACCAGTTCCACGATGTCCTGCCCGGCAGCTCGATTCGGCAAGTCTATGTCGAGACGGAAGAGGACTACCAGGCGATGATCGCGCAAGCGACTGAGATGCGCGCCGACCTCCTCCACTCGCTCGCGAAGCGGATTGACACCTCGGGCGAAGGGCAGGCGGTCGTGGTCCACAACACGCTCTCTTGGGAGCGGACTGACCTTGTGGAGGTCAACATCGCTTCGGCGGCGGAGAGCTTCAATGCCGTTTCCCCGGAGGGGGAGGTCGGCCCATGCCAGGTACTGTCGCGCAGCGACGAGGGGTGCACGGTTCTCTTCCTCGCTGAGCAGGTTCCCGCGATGGGCCACACCGTGTATCGCGTTGTCCCCGGAACAACGAAGGCCGAGCCGGATTGCGCGGTGACCGGCAGCTCTGACGCTCTCGAAAACGCGGAGCTGCGCTTGCGGTTCGATGACCGCGGCCGGCTCGCAAGTATCTTCGACAAACAGTCCAAGCGAGAGGTGCTGGCCCCTGGAACGGCGGGGAACGTCATGCAGTTCTTCGATGACCACCCCGGATCGCTGGACGCGTGGGAGATTGACCCGTGGTTCGAAGACCGCATGTCGGAGGCGGAGCCGCCGGAGTCGGTGGAGCTGGTGGAGTGCGGCCCGCTGCGAGCGAAGCTCCGGCACACACGCCGTTCGCGGCATTCGGCGATAACGCAGGAGATCTCCTTGTGCTGGCACTCCCGGCGCGTGGACTTCGTCACCGAGGTGGACTGGCACGAGCGCCACGTGCTGCTGAAGTGCGCTTTCCCCGTGGACGTTCTCTCGCCGAGCGCAACATTCGAGATCCAATTCGGGGCCATCGCCCGCCCAACGCACCGCAGCACGAGCTGGGACCGCGCCAAGTTCGAAGTGCCGGCCCAGCGCTGGGCCGACCTCTCAGAGGACGGGTATGGCGTGGCACTGCTCAACGACTGCAAGTACGGCTACGATGTGAAGGACAATGTGCTGCGGCTTTCTCTGCTCCGGGCCCCGACTGATCCGGACCCGGAGGCCGATCAGGGAAGGCACCGATTTACCTACGCGCTCTATCCTCACATCGGATCATGGCAGGAAGCCGGTGTGGTGCGCCAGGGTCTCGAGCTGAACGCGCCGCTGCTCGCGGTAGCCGTGCAATCCAGTGGGGGCAGCCTCCCGCCCATTGGCTCGGCCTTGGCAGTCGATCGGAGCCACGTCGTTCTGGACACGCTCAAGAAAGCCGAAGATGGTGGCGACCTGATCCTCCGGCTATATGAAGCTCACGGCAGGAGAGGGAAGGTCGCGCTGCGCGTCGGCCTCCCGGTGGCGGAGGTCTCAGAATGCAACGGAATGGAGGTGGATATCGGCCCTGCCGATTTCCACGAGAGCGTCATCCGCTTCGAGATCAAGCCGTGGCAGGTCCGCGCCTTCCGCCTTCGGCGGTCGGACGCGTGAGCGCGCGCCCCTATCGGGGTCGCTCAAGCTGCCGCGCAGCGAGATAGGCGCGACGCCGCAGGGCCAGGTCTTCGGGCGAGATGTCTTCTGCGAGAACCTGAGTGATTCGCTCCCAGAAGCCGCG
>CP070816.1:53523-59700 GCA_020344235.1 Armatimonadota bacterium | reverse complement strand
CTTGCGGGCTACGTCTGCCTCCTCCATCGCGGCAGGACTTCGCTTCCCGTTCCGCCAATCCCTAAGCGTGAAGGCCGGGATGGCGGCCTGCAAGGCAGGCCCAGCCACTTCAACCCCTGAGGTTGCTCCCATGCCAGACGTTGTCTATCTCAACGGCAGGATCGTCCCTCCCTCCGAGGCCGTGATCTCCGTCAATGACCGCGGCTTCCTCTTCGGCGATTCGGTCTACGAAGTGCTTCGCAGCTACGGTGGGCGGCTCTGGGCCCTGAACCGCCATCTGCGCCGGCTCGCGCGCAGCCTCGCTGCTATTGATCTGCACACCGTTGATCTCGAGGAAGTGCGCGCTGCGATCGAGGAGACCTACCGCGCCAGCAGCTTGCCCGACGCCGTCGTCTACCTTCAGATCACCCGCGGCGTTGCACCCCGCGCGCACGCCTACCCCCGCGACCTGCAGCCAACCGTTGTGATCACGGTTCGGGACGTTGCCCCCGCGCTCGCCAGCATAGACTTCGACGGTGTCGCTGCCGTTACGGCGCCCGACCTGCGCTGGCGCCGCTGTGACATCAAATCAACCAACCTGCTCCCCAACGTGCTCGCCAAGACCCGCGCCCACGATCACGGCGTAGACGAGGCGATCCTGATAGACGCCGAGGAATGCGTCACCGAGGGCAGCTCGACGAGCGTCTTCTGGGTCGCGCAGAACCGCCTCTTTACCACTCCCGCGGGGCCTGAGATTCTGCCGGGGATAACACGCGAGCTAATCGCGGAGATCGCCCGCGAGGAAGGCATCCCACTGCTGGCGGAACGCGTCCGGCTCGATCAGTTCCGCAGAGCGAGCGAGGTCTTTCTCGCCGGCACCGTCCACGAGGTTTGTCCCGTCATCCGGCTCGACGACGCGCCCGTCGGTTCCGGCCGCGCCGGGCCGCTCACTCTCCAGCTCCAAAAGGGCTACCGCGCCCGCGTCGCCGCCGGCGACGACGAGCTGCGGTGAGCCTCTCGGGCCGCTCATAGGCCTGGGCACGTCAGCACTCCGATCTGGGAAGCCGGCCGTCGGCGCTGGCGCAGCTCTCCAGCACACAGCAGGAGCTGACTTGTAGCTCAGGGAATCAGGCTAGCAGACGCGGGGCCGGTGCGAGTCCCGCGCTTGACGAGGGGTCCTCACTTCTGATGCCAGGGCGACCGGCCACCCGAATCGGCGATCTCATCTCAGTCTCGCCCGCCCCCGCGGTGATTTCACTCAGTGACGTGGCACGGCTCATGGACGACATCGCCGCGGGCGCAGACGCGTCGGAGGCGCTGTCCGCGCTCGTTGCTGGTTACTCGCTCGAGAACCCGGAAACGCAGGCGGCCTTCGATGCGATGGTCAGGTCGCTAGGGAGGGAAGAGCGGCGCGGCGACGCTTTCATCATTCAGGGCGTGTACGGCACCGGCAAATCTCACCTGCTGGCTGTTCTGACTCTCCTCTGCGCGCATCCCGAGCAGGTCTGGCCGGCCTTCCTCGAGGCGCACGCCGACTTCCATGGGCCGGAGTTCAGATCTCCGCGGCTTGTCGTAGCCATCCCCCTCGACGAGTATCCCTCGGGGACACATTCCCTCGAATACATCGTCCTCTCGCGCATTGAGGCCGAGCTGGCTGCCTGCCACGGCGTGCAGGTGGCGCTTACTGAAGACTCACACCTGCTCGACCTCGTAGACCGCTATGTCGCGGCGCAGGCCGGTGAGGACCTGGATCGGAGCGCACGAGAGACGCATGGTCTGCAATGGGAGGAGCTGCGCGCGCGTGACCACACGGGCGCCGCGCAGGTCGCGCTGGCATTCATCAAGGAGAGCAAGTTCCCGCTCGACTGGCACCGGTCGCGCGCGGAAGCCTGGGGCGCGCTCCGCCGCGCACTGCAGATGCACGGGATAGACGGTCCGGTGCTGCTCCTTGACGAGCTGGGGACTTTCCTTGCCGGCAAGGACCGGCGCGCCCTGAACGCCGATGCCTCCTTTCTCCAGTATCTAGCGCAGCGTCCGACGGGCGACCGCTGCTGGCTCATCTGTGTCACGCAGCGCGGCTTGGACGAGGTCGGAGACGTAGATCGGCGGACCCTGCGACAGCTTCGAGATCGCTTCCGGCCTGGCTTCACCCTCGACCTATCCGAGTTGGGCTGGGTGGTCGAGCATCGGCTGGTGCGGAAGGGCGATCCGGAGGCATTCAGGAAGACGATGGGCCGCGTGCATGCTGAGTACTGCGCAGCGGCGGGTACCCCGCCGTTTTCCGCGGCCGAGCTGGCACAGTCGTATCCGTTGAATCCGCTCTGCTTGCAGGCCATTCAGCGCGCGGCCGAGACCTGTCTATCGCGAACACGCAGCGCCGTTCGGCTGCTCCAAGAGATGTTGCTGGAACAGAGATGGCTGGAGCTGCCAGCTGACCGGCTCATGACTCCCGATGCCGCATTCGATCTGTTCCGCGGGGAGATGGCGTTGAGCGCATCGGGGCAGCGGCATCTCCACGCGTACGACGTGGTGACGGCAAATGCCGGCCGCATCGCCCCCGGGCGCGAGGCACAGGTCGGGTTGTTGATGAAGGCGCTGTGCCTGCTCGGCCTGGGCGAACTTCGCTGGTCGGAGAAACAGCTCCGGGGTAGTCTCGTTGGGTGCAGTCAGCCCGAGCTTTGGCAGCAGCCGGAACTCCTGCGCGAGCTGCTGCAGGCTCTGCACCGGCGCGGGGCTTATGTCGAGCGTGCGCGCGGAGAAGCTGAGGAAGGAGATGAGTACTACGTTGACGTCTCCTCCGACGCTTCCGAGCGCATCAGACGACGGCTGACCGAGCTGACAGCGGAACTCACACCCGACGACTCCAGGGTGGCCCGTGCCGCGCTGGAGGCCTGCCGCGATTCAGCTTTCCCCCTCGCCGCGCTTGCCGAACCGCGAACCATCGGTGTTATCTGGCTTCACGGGCGGCGCTACGTCAGCGCAGTCTGCCGCGATCCATCCACAATCACGAGGGCCGAGGTTCAGAACCTGGCGGGAGAGTTGGAGGCGTCCCACGTGAGGGAGGACGGACGGCTCTTCTTCGCGCTGCCTATCCCCGACCGACCGCAACAGGAAGAAGCATGGAGAACCATCGGCGCCGACATCAAGGGGCAGTTCGCGGCCGGGATCGTGGCCTGGCTTCCGCGAGAGCTGAGCGACACCCAGCGCGAGCATCTTGTCGAACACGCGGCCCTCGCCTCGATGGTCGTCGATCGCACCCTCGCACGCCGCCGCGACAGAGAGTTCAGAGACAGGCTGCGCGAGCGGTGGGCAGAGTCCGAGGCGGAAGTGAAGCAGATGCTCCAGCGCGCCTACTATGAGGGCAGCGTCATCGGCCCGGGTGGCGAGGACGTGATCGAGCCCGAGCGCCTCTCGACCCTCTTCGGCGATTGGGAGGAGACGCTGACCGCGATCTTCTCCAAGCCTTTCCGCCAACTCTTCCCGCGCTTCGAATCAATCGCGCCGGAGCGAAGGCTCGTGGGCCGCGCGCAGACAAATCAAATCATAGACCAGTTCATCCGTCCCGGGCACGCAGAGCTTCCGCCGGCCTCCACGCTCGAAGCTCACCTCATCGCCTACGCCGCGCCTCTGGGGATGGTCGGGGGTGAGGAGCGACACCCGCGGCTGGCGCTGAAGCGTCGCGACCTCGTGGAAGCCGCCGTCGCCGCCGCGCCCTCGCGTTCGGGGAGAGAGGAGTTGGATCCCCACGAGACGATGTCCTACGGTGAACTCGCAGGACGGCTGGCAAAGAGCGAGTGGGGCCTCACTCACGAGCAGAGTGAGCTGTTGATCGCGGCGCTGATCCGGACCGGCCACTTGGCCGCGCTCGACGCGTTTCTCCAGCCGGTCAGGCTGGACGTCGTCGCGGCGCCGCTCGGGGACAATCTTCCCTACGTCATGCGTGGCGAGGCCCTGCGGGGCGCCGTTTCGGAACAGGCAAGGGCCCTTTGGGAGGCGGCGTTAGGGGAGAGTGATGTGGCGTGGGACCTGCCGACTCAAGAGCGGGCGTGGGGCGAGATGATTGCGTGGGCGGAGCGGCTTTCGGAAGGCGCGGAGGAGAACCGGGCAGCGATCGTCCGCGCGGCGGAATCGCTCGGGCATCAGAAGGGCGATTGGGTTTGGGCACAGCAGGCGCTTGGGCGGGCCGAGGCACTTGCAGGGAGTGTTGACGGCTCACTCACTTCGGCTGACGGTCTGACGAAGCTGGCCTCGGCGGGAAAGGAGATGCCCGGGGGACTGGAGGAGACGGCGGAGCTGGTTGCGGGCTGGCGCGAATGCGACTTCTTCCTCAAGCACCATCTCGGCAAGCTAGCTCATCTCTACGCGCTGCTCGACGATGACACCATACAGGTCCCACCCACATCGCTGCTCGGCCACGAGCGCCGCTCGGTCCTCGACTGGTTTGCGTCGCCCGAACGGATGGTGGCGGAGCAAGCGTCGGTGGAGGCCGCAGCGCGCCGGTGGTTGGAGCACTACCGCCGACATTACCTCGCGTGGCACTCGCGCGGTCATTCGGCCGCGCGGTTCGAGGAACTGGCGAAGCTGCGACGCTCGCCCGCGTTGGAGGCGACCGGGAGGCTGGCGCGAGCGGGCCTCAGGACCGAAGACGCGGCCGTGATTGAGGCCGAGCTGGGCCGCGCTCTGGGGCAGCGCTGCCTGGCAGGTGACCCGCTGCCGGAGGGCCGTGTAGTCTGCCCGATCTGCGGGCTGAGGCTGGGCCGGGAGATCGAACTCCCTGACTCGCAAGAGCTTGCGAAACGCGTCGGAGAGACGCTCACAAGGCAGCAAAACGAACTGCGTGGCCAGTCGGAAGTACTGAGGAGGCGGCTCGGCGGGTGCAGTGACGAACGCGTGAAGGAAGCGGTAGAGGATTTGCTGGCCGGACCGAAGCGAGGCTCGCCGGAGACGCTGAACGCGCTGCTCACCGATGCCGTCATCGCTTGGCTCAGGCAGCAGATCGGCCGGCCTCGCGCTCGGCGGCGGGAGCTGAGGCGGCTGGAGGAGTTGCTGAGAGGGAAGGAGCTGACCAAGCGGGAGGTGATGCAGATCGTCGAGGAGTGGCTCGAAGGAGGGGGAGATGATTACATCGCGATCGTGTGAGGGGATGAAGCGCATACACTCATGAGATACAGAGCTGTTATCTTTGACCTGTTCGGGACTTTGATTGAGAACTTCTCGCGCGCGGAATACAGGCGAGTGTTGGTCGAGATGGCCGATATCGTCGGCGCGCGCGCGGATGACTTCGTACGGCTGTGGCGGGAGACGGTCGAGGCACGGATGACGGGCGCGTTCGCGAGCATGGAGGCGAGCGTCGAGCATATCTGCAAGGCGCTGGGGCTGGGGGCGGACGCATCACAGACAGGTGCGGCGGCCGAAGTGCGGCTGGACTTCACGCGCCGCGCGCTGCGGCCGCGGGAGGGCGCGCTCGAAACGCTGACCGAGCTGCGGAAGAGGGACTGCAAGATCGGTCTGATTTCGGACTGTACGTTGGAAGTGCCGGCACTGTGGGATGAGAGTCCCTTCGCACCACTCGTTGACGAGGCGGTATTCTCATGCATCGCGCGAGTGCGGAAGCCCGATCCGCGCATCTATGGGATGGCGTGCGCGCGGCTGGGAGTGCGACCTGAGGAGTGCGTCTACGTCGGTGACGGAAGCAGCGGTGAGTTGACAGGAGCGGCTCGAGTTGGCATGCATCCGGTTCTGCTGCGCGTGCCGTACGAGGATCCAAAGGAATGGGAGCGTGCGGAGGCGGAGGAGTGGGAGGGTGCGAAGGTGTCGGCCTTGAGGGAGACTCTGTCGCTGGTCGAGTAGGCGCGCCGCGTAGGAGCAGGAACACCGCAGCCAATGTAGCCTGAACTGTGGCTTCCCCCGTCTCTCGCAATTGCTCAAGACATACACTTAACCCCCAAATCAGTCCCGTTTCAGCGGAGGATGTACAGCGATCCCTCATGTCCTTCCTACACACTACATGATGCGGTACCATAGTGACATCAGTGCTTGACTGGACACAGCTTGCTGCTTAACATGGCACGAGAGGGGCTGCCCAAGTTCCCGTCAAGGACCGGCAGGCCAATTGTCAGGCATGATTGCCCGCCTCGGGACTTTTCAGGATCGTGTTCTGAACGGCACGGGCTGGCGCGGCCCCGCCTTCCTCGTCTT
>CP070816.1:45196-53423 GCA_020344235.1 Armatimonadota bacterium | reverse complement strand
TCCTCGACAGTCTCGCCCTTCATCCGCATCGCCACCAGGAAGGCGGAGATCTGCACCGGGCTCGCCTCTCCCTCCATGATCTCCGTCATCGCCCCGTTGGCCTCCTCGGGGCTGAGGTCGCGGTAATCTGCCGCCTTACGAATCAGATCAGCGATCATCATTCTCATCTCCTCTGCCCTGGACTCTGGGGCAGGAGCTTGCCTCCTGCCAAAGCTGCTCACAGCGCTAGGAAGTTTCGCAGCAGATCCTTGCCCGACTTGGTAAGAATGGACTCCGGGTGGAACTGCACGCCCTCCACCTTGTGCTCTTTATGGCGGACCCCCATGATCTCTCCCTGATCGGTCTCCGCAGTGACCTCCAGACAATCCGGAAGCGTGTCTCGCTTGATGATGAGAGAGTGATACCGCGTCGCTTCGAACGGATTAGGGAGCCCCTGGTAGATCGTCTTTCCGTCGTGATGGATCATCGAGGTCTTGCCGTGCATCAGCCGCGGAGCGGGGACGATGTCGCCGCCGAAAACGTGCCCGATGCACTGATGCCCCAGGCAGACGCCGAGCAGAGGCACGCGCTCCGCGTATCGCCGGATGATCTCGTTCGAGACGCCCGCTTCGCGGGGCGTGCACGGCCCGGGCGAAATGACGATTCGTTCCGGGGACAGGGCCTCGACATCATCGGCTGTGATCTGGTCGTTGCGGTAGACCTCCATATCCTCGCCCAGCTCGCCGAGGTACTGGACGAGGTTGTAAGTGAACGAATCATAGTTGTCTATCATGAGCAGCATCTCTCGATCCTTTCTGCGGGGGCTACTCCAGTCCCGCCTCCGCCATCTCGATTGCCCGCAGCAGCGCTCCGCCCTTCATGGAGACGCACTCCTCGTACTCGCGGGAGGGCACGGAATCGGCGACGATCCCCGCGCCGACCTGCATGTGAGCGGTGCCGTTGGCGCAGACGATGGTGCGAATGGTGATCGCCGTGTCCATATTGCCCGAGAAGCTGAAGTAGCCGATCACGCCGCCGTAGGGGCCGCGCCGGGTGGGCTCCATCTCCTCGATGATCTGCATCGCCCGCACCTTCGGCGCGCCGGAGAGCGTGCCCGCGGGGAAGCACGCGCGGAGCACGTCGAATGGATCGCGGTCCGGCCGCAGCTCCCCTCGCACGTTGGAGACGATGTGCTGCACATGCGAGTACTTCTCCACCACCATCTGCTCGTCAACGGATACAGTACCGTACCGGCACACGCGGCCGATGTCGTTCCGGCCCAGGTCGAGCAGCATGATGTGCTCCGCCCGCTCCTTCTCGTCGGCCAGCAGCTCCGCGGCCAGCGCCTCGTCCTCCTCGGGCGTTTCGCCCCTGGGCCGCGAGCCCGCGATCGGCCGGGTCACGACTTCGCCGTCTTGCACAGACACCAGCCGCTCCGGCGAGCTTCCGATGATCTTCAGATCACCATAGGTCAGGTAGTACATGTAAGGAGAGGGGTTGAGCGACCGCAGCGCGCGGTAGACGTCGAGAGGATCCGCCGCGATCGCACGGGATAGCCGCTGCGACAGCACCACCTGGATGATGTCCCCGGCAAAGATGTACTTCTTGGCCGCGCTGACTATCCCCTCGTACTCCTCCTTGCTGACATTCGTCGCCAGGCTCGTATCGTTCGGCCGCGGACGCGGCGCCGGCACCGCTGGCGCGGGCGCGGCGAGGCGCGCGCAAATGGCCTCGATCTTGCGCACGGCTTCATCGTAGGCAGCGTCCGGATCTCCGTTGACGAGCGCATTGGAGAGCACCTTCCCCCGGTGGAAGGCGTGATCGAAGATGACGCAGGTGTCGGTGAGCACGAGCATCGAGTCGGGGAGATTCAGGTCATCCCTCGCGTGCTCGGGAAGTCGCTCGAAGAACCGCACCACATCGTAGCCAATGTAGCCTACGGCCCCGCCGCAGAAGCGCGGCAGGCCCTCCACGGGCACGAACTTGTACTCGGACAGCAGCGCTTTCAGCGCCGTCAGCGGGTCTTCCCCCGGCGCCAGGCGGCGAGTGCTCTGCCGCCCCTCCCGGCTGACGGTGACGGTATCGCCCCTTGAGCTGAAGACCGCAAATGGCTCCGAACCGAGAAAGGAGTGGCGGCCGACGTTCTCCCCGCCCTCGACGCTCTCCAGCAGGAAGGCGTACTGGCTGCCGCCGAGCTTCCTGAACGCCGACACCGGCGTCTCCGTATCCAACAGCACCTCCTTCCAAACGGGAACCAGGTTCCCCTGAAGAGCTTTCTCTTTGAACTCCGTTCGTGATGGGTAATACATGATTCATTCACCCCGCTGTGTCGTTTGGCAGGAGCTTGCCTCCTGCCATCTTCCGCGTGCCGGTACCGGTAACACCCAAAAAAGACCAGCCCGGACTTGCCGGGCTGGTCTGATCTCCCTCCGCCTATTCTGTTTGCGCGGCTGCTACCTCACCTGGAGTCTGCGCGCGCGAGCGCCCGGCAAGCTTGGTGATTCACCACGCCAGGCCCAGCAAACACGCTCCAGATTGGGTACGGATTGCCTAGACATTGCTTTCTGCCAGTAGCTTTCTACCATAGATCAGACGCCGCGTCAAGACGTTTGTACATCTGCCGCAGCCGCCTCACCTCTTTCCGCTGCCGGAGCAAGCTTTCCCGGCTCACCCTCACCTTCGAGTGGCTCGATGCACTCACCTCATAGTGGCTCTTGGGAGTCTTCCCGGACTCATCCCCGCAATCACTGGAAGGGCGAGAGAGTGGGTAACCGTCGCTGCAGAGGAACATTGACAGTTCTGGTTGTTCGTGATACCCAAAGAGTCAATGGGTAGGAGGGAAGCATATGGTTAGATTTGCGTTGACGATACTTGTCTTTGCTGCTCTGGCCTCGGCTTTTTCCTGTCGCAGGCTGATGGCCGACGATGCTGTAGGGGAAGGAATGGGCTGGCTGCGCGCCGCCCGCATCACCACCCCGGAAGGGACCGAGGACCTTCCAGCGGTGCAGAGAGACGGCGTCAGCGTGGTGTTGTTTCATGTCAACGGCCTGCCGGATGTTGATGTGCCCCCGGGCGTGCTCTATCCTGACCTGGCCGTGCTGAGAGAGCAGTACCCGGACCTGAAGATTGTCATCTACATCGCCCCTCTGGAGGTCCAGACTCCGGGCGCGGACAAGGACGGAGACGGCAAGCTCGACCCGGGCCAGAGGACCTTCTTCACCGAGCATCCCGAATCAGTCCAGGTGGGCATCGGTAGCCAACCAATAGTCAGCTACGGCCAGGCGGCCTTTTGGGTGGAGGATGACGCGGAGGACGTCTGGGTGACTCCCACCAGCCCATATGTCAGGGAGCGGGCCATCGCTCTGGTGAAGAGGATCGCCTCCGATGGCGCCGACGGCATCTGGTTCGATGTTCCGCGCTTCGTCATGTGGTGGGCCCGCTCGGGCCCCCACTGGGCGAGCTTTGACCGCTTCTCTCTGGAGAAGTTCAAGGTGGAAACTGGCTTTGAGGCTCCCCGAGAGGTGAATTGGGAAGACCCCGCCTGGAAAGCCTGGGTCCGCTGGCGGCAGGACACGATGGCCGAGTTCGTCAGCACTCTCAGGGAGGCCGCCCAGTCGGTGTCGCCCAAGCTGAGATTCGGGGTGGAACACTATGGTGGCTTCGACTGGCAGGGACCCGCCGAAGCCTGGGCGGCCACCAAGCTGCGGAGGGTGACTGATTACCTTGCGCACGAATACGGTTCTGCCGCGCGTTCTCCCAGTCGCGCCCGTTACTACAACTGGCTCTATGACAATGCTGTTTATGCCTTCTACCGCGGCGTGGACCGCGACCATCCCACCTGGATACTCTCTTACGGGGCCAGCGGAGATGCCCAGAGGCTCAATGCTGCCACTCAGATAAGCCACAGCTGCTGCTTTTACGAGAACAAGCCCCCTGGGATGAGCGGCTCCGCCGACTATGGCGCCCGCAGGCAGATCTTCTCCTACATCCGCTCCCACGAGGAGCTCTACTACCATCCCGACCTCCGCCCGGCCCGCAAGCTAGGCCTCTATTTCTCCCAGCAGACGATTGACCAGGCGGACCTGCCGGCCCAAGAGGATGTTTTCGCTTCTGAGTTCTTCGGAGTGGCGATGATGCTTCTGGAATCTAACCTCCCCTTCCAGGTGTTCACCGAAGACAGCCTGGACTCCCTGGAGGGCATCGAGTTGCTGATACTGCCTGGAGCGAGCTGCATCGGAGCGACGCAAATCTCCCAACTCCGCGGCTTCCTGCAAGCGGGCAGCAAGATCCTCGCCCTCGGCGACAACGCCACCACAGACGAGAGCGGCTCCCCCACCCCGAAAACCGCGAAAGCGCTCGTGGCCGGCCAGCTAGCGGGGCCGCTTCTGGGCGCTCAATACATGCGGCTTGCCCGTCCCGGCCGTGGCTGGCGGAGGGAGAGGGACCGCACGAGTGAGGATGATCCGGAGCAGACTCGGGGCGAGCCGGTGCGCCAGCAGCTGCTGGCACTGTTGCAGCAGGTCAACATTCAGCAGCCCATGCAGGCCGATGCTCCCCGCAAGGTCCTCCTGCTGCCTTACTGCTCCGATGATCGCATCATCGTCCGAGCAACCAACTACTCTGGTGTCGGTCCAGACCGGCCGGTCCCCACGCCCATATCGAACATCGCCCTGCGCGTCTCTCTGCCGGCGGGAAGGCGCGTCGTGGGCGCGCGGCAGATAGACTACCCAGCGGGGGCGGAGAAACCCTTGCGCGCCCAGGTCAGCAACGGCGTAGTGAGCACCACCTTCGACCTCGGCACCCACGCGGTCTTGGTCTTTGACCTCGCGCCCCCAGCATAGCCTGCGACGCGCGACGCGTTTTGGGACCAGCCTGGTGGGTCGGCATCGCTCCTCCCTACATCTCCCGCAGCCGCTTGACCCGCTCCTCGATCGGTGGGTGGGTGCTGAAGAGGGGATTCAGGGGCAGGCAGGAGGCGTTCGGGCCACGTGTCAGTACGGCGCCGGTATGTCAGGGAACGTTGGTATGCCAGGGAAGGCCGGTGCTGTATCGCGGCGGGGCTGCTGCTCGGCGCGGTCAGCATCAATGATGCTGGCGAGCCACCAAACGCTGCTGATGTCCAGCCTCCAGTCGCTGTGCAGGGCCCCCGGAACCACAACCAGTTCCACACCGGGCTCGAAACCATTCTCCCAGGCCAGGTCGCGCATGGCCTGCATCCAGCTCTGCCCGCGCTCGACGCGGTTGAGCCCTCTCTGCGCGCGGCCATCGCCTCTGGCATCCGCAGTGTCGAGCGACCCCACAACCACCCGCACCGGAAGCGCGGCCGCAGCAAGGAATCCCTCCGGGTTCGCGCTGTTGCGACGTCCGAACGGCCAGTCTACGCTATCATCCGGATAGGCATAGGTCCCCGCTGAGGATATTACTGCCGCCAGCACGCGATCCGGGTGAGCGAGCAGGAAGCGTTGAGCGAACTGCCCCCCGGCCGAATGCCCGAAGAGCACGATCTTGCCGTCGGCCGACCGGAAGCGCTCGCGGTACCCGTCCACGATCTCCAGAACGAACCGGTCGGCCGTGACAGGCGATCCCCACAGGTAGCGATAGCCGTAGTACCGCTCTCTGTCGAAAGATGGCGCGACAAGGATAACCCCTTTCGTATCCGCCAGGAGCAGCCAGCCCCTTTCGTGGAGAGACCACCGGGCGCTCACCCGACTCACTTCAAGGCCCATCTCGTTGTCGCCGCGGGAGCCGTGGACGACCACAACTACACAGACAGGGTGGCTCAACTTGAGGGGCACGTACTCGAAGTAGTCCCCGTGCGGCGTTCGGCGCTCTACGATCTGGCCTCGCACTATGGGGTCGTCGGGTCCGAGCCAGGGATCACGGTCCCACCCGGGCTCTTCATCTGGGATCGCGGCGGACGTCGCGGGCGGCTCGGCTTCCGGGCCCAGGGGCTTTACCTCGAAGTCGTCGAAGCGGACGTCTACTGGGCAGCCGGCTGTCCTGGTCGCGACTCCGAAACCGACCAGAAGCCGGCCAAGGGCAACTGGAAATGACCCGAGCGAGAAGTCGTCCACGTAACCCTGGGCAGTGCCCGCGTTGGCGTCATACACAGCGGTCAGCTTGTGCCAGGCGGCCGTCTCGTCTCCGTACGCCTCAACCCACTTGTGCGTCGCGCCACCGGTCCTGATCCCCGCCGTGTAACCATGCTTGCGGTTGAAGTACACTTGAAAGGATTCCTCTCCCGCCTTAAGGAACAGCAGCACCCAGCACTTGTCATCGCAGCCTAGTTCCGGAGCGCGAAACCACACCGACGCCTGGACGCTCTGCTTCGGAAACCGCCGGGTGATCACTCCCTCGGTCGTCGAGGTACCCCTTGTGCTCACACCCGACACGCGGACCTCATTTTGGGATTCCACGGCCTCTATGCCGGGGTCAGGGCCGAAAACGGCGAGTACACTCCTTGCCAGTGCCTCGTCGTCGAAGCCATCGGAGAAGGGAAGCTGAAAGCCCTGCGCAGGCGAGGTGGTCTTCGGGGTCGGAAGCAGTCTGAGGGTCGCCTCGGGGCTCTCCTGAGGTGGCTCTTCCGGCTGGGGGGCCGGCTCGCGCTCGGGCGCCTCGACTGTCATCCAGACCAGCGGGGATTTGATCTCGTCGTCGCCCTTGAACACGGCCGCCTGGAGCCAGTGGCGCCCGGGTCCCCAGTCGGAGCTTTCGAACGACTTGCGGTAGGACTGCTGCCCGACCCAGACGCTTTTTCCATCCACTCGCAGGCTGAAAGGGCAACCTTCGAGGAGCCGGTCAACCGTAATCTCGATTGCAACCGGCTCGCCCAGCGCGACCACGGCGCCGTCGGCAGGCGACACGATGCGCACAGCCGCGTCTTCGCCTGCAGGTGCGGCCCGAGGCACCAGTCCCACCGCGGTTATTGCGAGAGCGGCGAACAGGGTTCGGCGCAACATCGGAGGTCCTCAGCAGACCGCCAGGCTGTGGCTTGAGCTGAGCAAGGACACCGCGGCCCATGACATGCTATCACCGGTACGGCCGCTGCGCAAGTGGCTGTGTACTCACTCGCGGGCTCCGCCGGCGGACGATTCCCGCTCCTCCTCGACGGCTTTCCGCTGCGCCTCCCTGGCCCTCCGGTACCGCGTTAGCCACACCGCCTCTTGCTCCGCCAGGTCTGCTCTCCCAACCCGCTCATAGGCAAGCCGCAGCCGATCGTGGTGAGAGGGATTGTCGGTATGCCGACCGACCTCCTGATAGTAGTGCACGGCCTTGGTCAGGGCTGCTTCCGCCTGTTCGGTGTGCTGCTGCTCGCGCAGTTGCAGACATAGGTTCTCATAGGTGTGCCCCAGCCCCAACAGGGTCGCCACCCGCGCGTCGGGGAAGAGCGATAGCACCTGTGAGACGTGATGGTCGGATGCTGCATAGGCCTGTGTCGCCTCCGTCCAACGGTTCGCGAGGGAGTACCGGGCCCCGAGCTGGAAGAACACCGAGGCCGCGCCGGCGGGGCCGAGGCCGTCGGCGTCCTGTGCGGCAGCTTCCAGCAGGGCCAGCGCTTCTTCCGCCTTGCCCTCGCCTATGCTGGTGTATGCCAGCAGCTCGGGATCGGTCACTGCAATGGCGGCCTGGTCGTGCAGGGCCTTCACGTGCGCCTGCCAGGCCTGCTCCTGGCGTTCGGCGGCGAGCCGCGCGCGCAGCCGCGGCTTGCTGTCTTCGTAGTCGGGAGGCAAATCGTGGCCGCGCTCTTCCACCCTTACGATTTCGTATCCCAGGTCGGTCTTGATTAGGTCACTTATCTCCCCCGCCCCGAGGCACGCCACCGCCTTCTGTCGGTCCGGATTCAGGGAGGAGATTAGCACCGCCTCCTCCAGGCCGCCGGTGGCCCGGTACCTCTCGTCATCCGAGGCCGTTGCGGCGAGGGCCGCGAAGTCGGCGCCGGACCGGATCTGTCGCAGGAGGTCTTCAGCGCGCTGCTTGGCCTCGCGCTCCGCCTGCTCCCACCGCTCCGCCGATCTGCGTCGGATTGCGATGGTGCGGAGCGTGACGGTCGCGAATCGGGCGCGGAGGTCGTCTTCGTCGAGCGAAGGCGGCGGTACGATCTGCGCTTTGAGTTGCCTTACCACCAGCGCCGCCGTCACTTCTTCTTCGCGGCGCGCTCTGAGCCACTCGCGGAACCAAGGGCGGAACTCGGCTTCAGTCATGGAGGGCTGTCTCGGACCGCCCAGGGCCGCGCAGGCGTAGGCCAACC
>CP070816.1:35700-45096 GCA_020344235.1 Armatimonadota bacterium | reverse complement strand
GGGTGCAACGCAGAAAACGCGCCCAACCTGCACCATCCGACCCCCGGATGGCAAAGAGCAGGCGCGTCGAGGGCTGAATTCGCGTGAATCCTGCCAGAACCTATGGTTTTGTCGCTGGTCAGCCGTGCAGACTGTAGCTGAACTGGAGATGTTTGTCAACCCCCAGGGCAGAATGGCCCATGGGATCGCGGGGGTGGGTTCGGAGGCTGGATGCTGTCGGCACGGGCGATGCCCGCGTTCTCCGGCCTGAGCGGAGGGGATTCGGTGCGGGTATCGAGGGCCGCGGGGAGCACTGTGGCTGGGCTCGCACCGCTCGTTCGCGCTCCGGCGCGGCTCGCATTGAGGCGCGAGATCAAGCACCGCCCGGAATCTGTCCCGCCTAGGGATGTGATGCCGTTCCGGGCGCCATTGGTTGCGCTGCGCCAGCAAGCCCCCGGGGCCGATCGGGCAGTGGTCGTCCGGATCACATGGCTTTGGTGATGATGTCGGTGACTGAGATCACGCCCTGGAGCTTCTGCCCGTAGATCACCGGGGCACGCGACAGCCCCTTCTGGGCCATCAGCCGGGCGACGTAGACGACGTCCAGGTCCGGGTTGACGACGACGAGCGGCTTGGTCATTATCTCGTGGACCTTCACCTCTGTGGGATCCCTGCGCTCGGCCATGACAGAGTACACCACGTCTCGCTGCGTCACGATCCCATATGCGTCGCCGTCGTCCCTTCTGTCCACGATTAGCGCCCTGACGCCCTTCTCTTTCATCAGCGTGACCACTTCTGCCGCCGTAGCCGAGGCCTTCACGGTTACCACCTCGGTAGTCATGATGTCCCGCGCCTTCGCCATCTCCGCTACCTCCCTCCGCGAATACTGAGCGCCGAGTCAGTGTTTCGGCTGCCGGACAGTGTCACCTGCGAGCGGCGGGATTCTTCGTCCGCGTGCGAGGGGCTTGGAATACTGGACGCGCCGCAGAACCGGCCAAGGGGCAGGTCCTCAGAGCACCGAGGGCTGCTGCCTTACGACTTGGGCGGCAAGATCCCCTCGGCGTTGCTCGGGGCAGGCTCTTCGCTGGCGGTCAGGATGACAGTGGGTGGTTGGGGCGGGAGCCAACGGCTCCACCCCTGCTTCGCAGGGGTGGGCTACGGAGTCCTGTTCAACGGCAACGGCCGGCGGGCGGAAGGGTATCAGGACTTGCGATAGGGGAGGCTGGGATAGCAGGCGCGGCAGAAGGGCGGGTTGTCGCCGGCGCGGATTCGCTGTCTGAGCTGCTGCATGGCCGGTCCGTTCCAGATCTCTGCGAAGCTCTGGGCGGGATGTCCGTCTGAAGGGAGAAGGCGTCCCAGGATCAATCCGTCGGCGCCGCCGGCATAGGGACAAGGCAACACTTCGCCGCGCGCGGTGATGACCGTTCGGCCCCAGGGCCAGCGGCAAGGTCTGCCTTCACCAGGGCGGCGAGGAGCTGGACACCCCTGCGGGCAGCGGAACTCCAGGCCCGCCAAGGCGGCGCGCCGGCCAGCTTCGGGGAGCACGCGCTGGATGTCCTCTGCCAGAGCGCGGCGGTCCCGCACGCATTCCTCCAGGGTGGGGGAGCCGAAGTTGGTGAGTTTGGCGGTGCAGAGCAGAGCATCCACACCCCAGTCGGCACAGCGCGATACGAGATCCGGAATCTCCGAGGTGGAGTCGCGCTGAATGACGTGCCAGGCGCGGATGGCCGGGGAGCGCCGCCGGCCTCGCTCTCGCACCAGTGCGACGATGCCCTCGGCTATCTGCTCGAGGTGAGAGCCCGGCCGGAGCCTGGCGTGTGTGTCAGGGTCGGCCGCGTCGATGGAGATGTTGAGATGGTTGAGGCCGGAGGTGAGCAGCTCGCGCCGGCGGTCGGGGTCGAGCAAGCTTCCGTTGGTGGTGGTGAGGACGCGGACTCGCTGACGCCTGGCCGCCCTGACCATGTCGAAGAACTCCGGGTTGAGCAGGGGCTCGCCAAGGCCCACGAGCTTGATACGATAGACGGTCGGGAGCTGGTCGAGGATTCGGGCGAAGTCGGCGAGGGAGAGATGGTTTCTGGCCGCGGTGGGGGCGGCGGTGTGCGGGCAGTGGGGACAGTGGAAGTTGCAGTGGGTGGTGGGCTCGATGTCCGCCCGTGCGGGGAGAGCGGGGTTGACAGAGGGCAGATCGCGGTAGGCGCGGCGGAGGCGGAGTGCGTTGACGAGAGCTGGGGCGAGTTTCATGGCAGGGCCTCAGTCGGATGTCGGCTCGGTCAGAAGAAGAAGGTGAAGGTGAGAGGCCGAACGCGCCACTGGCCGTCTTCTTCGACCAGCCAGACATTGCCCGCGACATTCTTGGGGAGGAAGCCGAGCACTCGCAGCTTGGCGACGAAGTCCACCCGGAGGCCGCCGAGAGTGGTAGCGCGCGCGCTCAAGTTGACGCCTTTCATTTTGACCCACTTGGGCGGGCGGCGGGGCACCTCCCACCAGTGAAAGGTGAGGCCGTCCATGCGCTCGAACTCCGCCGCCAGCCACGCTTGGAGGAAGTCCTGCGCGGCGCGACGGAGGGCGGGCTCTTGGGCTCGATCGGCGGCGGTGGGGCTGCGATCCGGCAGGTCTGCGCCCTTCGGGAGCTTCTCGTACCAGTATATCTGGCGCACGCGCCAGGTGCGGAGGCTGTTCTCCTCGACGAGGCGGAGGATGATGGTTCCTTTGTCGGGCAGGCCCGAGTCCAGCAAGGGGCCCTGGAAATCAATGGCCCCGGTCCGGGTGTCCGCGCGGGGGTTGGTGAGAGTGGGCATCCCCGCGAAGGGGCAGGGGCCGTAGAGGTTCTCGGGCCGCGTGGGGAGCAAGTCCTTGATGGCGTCTCGATCATTGCGGCTGAAGGCAGAGAGGAAGTCCTGGGCCACTTGCGCGGCCGCGGGCGGGAGTGGGACAGGAGGTTCGGGCTGGCCCTTGTTGGGCTGACCGAGGGTGATTGCGAAAGCTACCAGGACTAGTGCGGCCTTCGGGTTCATGGGCGTCATCTCACCTATGTTACCCACTTCGGTGCCCAATACCGTCGGACCTCCCGAGGCCGCCACTACAGAAGTTCGGTGCGGCAAAGAAGGAGAAGGAGGAGGGGGGTATAAGAAGATGGAGTGAGCGACAGGCCGGGGCGCGGCAGCAGGAAAGAGCGCCCCGCCGCGTGCGAGCCTGCCAGCCCGGGGCCTTCGGGCTCCGGTCTGTTTTCGCGTGGATCAGTGAATAGAACGGATTCGGTAGGTAAGATGTGATGTCAGTAGCTACGCGTCCTGCGACGCAACGGCGACCCGGGGGTCCGAACCAAGAGGAGAGGCGGCGGCCCTGGTGGCACTATGTCATTGGCTTGATGGTCCTCCTGGCTGTGGTGGGGATGGCCTGGGGAGGGTACGCGATCTGGTTCTCGCTCACCCACGTGCGAGCGATCCCCGCGAGGGTCACGGGGCTGGTGGTGCGGGTAGCGGCGAAAGACGACACGCGGGTGCAAACGATCTTGGTGCGGACGGGAGATGAAGTGGGGGAAGGGGAGGTGCTCGTCCGGCTGGATGAAGCGGACCTGAAAGCGCGGGTGGAGCAGGCTCGCGCTCATCTGGCGGCGCAGGAGAGCGAGTTGAAGCGGGCGGAGAGAGAGCTGGACCTGACGGTCCGGCAGACGGCGGCCACGGTGCACGAGGCGGAAGCGCAGTTGTCGGCGGCCAGGGCGCGCCTGGGCCAGGCGGAAGCCGAGAGGGAAATGCGGAGTCTCCAGCAGCCGGACGAGGTGAGACACGCGGAGGCGGATCTCGCCTCGGCGAGGTCGCAGTTAACGGACGCAGATGCCACGCTGCGGCGGATGGAGAAGCTCTTTGAGGAAGGCGCGGTGTCGCAGCACCTGCTGGATTCGGCGCGCACGGACTTCCAGGTGGCGCTGGCAACGGTGCAGGCGGCGGAGGCGGCGGTGGCAATGGCGCGGGCGAGAGATTTCGAGGGCCGGATCCGGGAGCAGCAGGTGGCGACGCGCGCGGCAGAGGAGAAGGAAGCTCTTGCTGGTTTGGAGTCGGCCCGCACATTGGAACGGCTGATTGCGCTGCGGGAGGAGGAAGTGCTGGCCAAGGGTGCGGCGGTGGCGGAGGCGGAGGCAACGCTCGACTCCGCCCGGGTCACGCTTTCGGACGCGGTGCTGCGCAGCCCCGTGAACGGGGTGGTGGTGAAGGGGTACGGCCACTCGGTCAAGGACGGGGAGGTGGTGGAAAAAGGGCAGCCGATTGTGACACTGCTGTCGACCGAGGTGCCGCTGTGGATCAGCGCTTCGGTGTCCGAGCTGTATGTTGATCGAGTGCGGGAGGGCCAGCCTGTCCTCATCCGAATAGATGCCTTCCGGAGGCGTTGGTTTCACGGGAATGTGGAGAAGGTGGGCCGGGCGACGGAGTTCGCCTCCGATCAATCGAGCCCCTGGATGATGCAGAGAGTGCCTCTCAAGATCCAGTTCGATGCCGAGGGCATGGACGTAAGAAACGGGATGACCTGCCGGGTGTGGATTGACGTGCGGGGGCGGGGATAGCTCTCGGGCCGTCTGCGGGGTCGGCCACCCGTTCTGCTGACGGTTAGATCTCCTTGTCGAGCAGCCGTTGGCTGCGCTCATCGAGTTGGGTCAGGTCCTCGACCTCGAAGCGATTGCCGTCGGCATCCTGAAGCAAGACGCGTATCCCCCCCAGCACGCGCACATCTTCGCGGTCGCGTATGTCGAAGACTCGGTAGCCGCGGTCGGTCTCGACCTGCCAGCGAGCGGCGCCGTGGGAGTCCTCGATGTCATAGATGTAGGTGATCTTGGGGACGAAGTAGGCGCGGCTGATCTCCTCCTCGAGTGACTGGCGGCTCTCAGGGTCCAGGCCTGCGGGGTGGCGCAAGAGGAGCACCTCTCTGTCGTCGCGGTCGAGGAAACTGATGAGGTCGGCAGCACCGGAGATGGGGAATACGCGGGCGGGCTTGACGTCCACGAACTCGGTCTCGCGGTCCACGGCCACATGGAGCTGGCGGAACTCATCCTGCCAGATGCGGACGCGCTCGGGTTCGACGATCTCAAGCCGACCGATCTCGGCTTCCCAGCCCGCGTCGGCGGGCGTGTCTTTATCGTTGTGCTCGGGGTCTTTCACGACTGCGCCTCGTGAGGTCTTCGCTACCAGGCGCGTACTTTCGAGAGTTCGGCCTGGAGCTTGCAGAGCCGGCTGTAGAGCCCGGTGCCGTCCAGCAGCTCGTTGTGGCTGCCCATCTCGACGATGCGGCCGTGCTCGAGGACGATGATCTTGCTCGCCCTGCGGAGCGTGGAGAGCCGGTGTGCGATGGCGAAGGTGGTCCGGTTGGAGACCAGCCGGTCAAGGGCCTGCTGGATCAGGACTTCGGTTTCGGTATCGACGGAAGAGGTGGCCTCGTCGAGAATAAGTATGCGCGGGTTTTTGAGGACGGCGCGCGCGATGGATACGCGCTGGCGCTCGCCGCCGGAGAGGAGCTGGCCGCGCTCGCCCACGAGGGTATCGTAGCCGTGGGGGAGATTGACGATGAAGTCGTGACCGTTGGCCGCCTTGGCGGCAGCGATGACGTCCTCGGGCTTGGCATCGGGGACACCGTAGGCGATGTTGTCGGAAACGGTGCCGTGAAAGAGGAAGGGCTCCTGGAGGACGACGCCGATCTGCTCCCTGAGGAAGCGCAGCGAGAGGTCGCGGACGTCGTGGCCGTCGAGAAGGATCTGGCCGTCCTCCACCTCGTAGAAGCGGCTGAGGAGATGCACGAGAGTGCTCTTGCCGGCGCCGCTGGGCCCGACCAGCCCGATCACCTCTCCGGGCTCGGCGACGAAGTTGATGTCCATGAGCACGGGCTTGCCGGGATCGTAGCTGAAGGTGACGCTGCGGAACTCCACTCGCCCCTCTACGTGTGCCATCTTGATGGAGTCAGGCGCGTCGGCGATCTCGGGCGGATTGTCCAGGACCTCGAATACCCGCTCGGCAGAGGTGAGGGCGTGCTGGACGCGGTGGCTCATCATCCCGAGCATCTGTATCGGCCAGTAGAATTGCCACATGAGCTGAGTGAACATAACCAGGGTTCCCAGCGTCATGGTCTCGAAGATGACTTGGTAGCCGCCGTAGCCGAACACGACGAGAGAGCCGAAGGCCGTCATGAGGCCCACGGCTGGGAAGAAGATGGTCCATAATCTGACGGCGCGGATTTCCTGGTCGAAGAGAGACTGACTGCGCTCGCGGAGGCGGTGCGACTCCCGGTCCTCCTGGGCGAAGGACTTGACGATGCGAATGCCGGGGATGGCATCGGCGAGCACGGCATTGATGCTCGCCCAGCGGCGCCAGACCTTGTGGTAGACGGTGTGGATCATGCGACTGAAGACATAGGTGGCGAGGCTGATGACCGGAATGGGAAGGAGGGTGAGGGCCGCCAATCGGGCGTTCTGCCCGAAGAGCATGACGGCGATGATTATGACGGTCAGGATGTTGATGAGGATCTCTTGGAAGCCCTCGGCAATGAAGTACTGGAGGCGCCAGATGTCGTTGGTGACGCGGGACATGACCTGGCCGGTCTGTTTGCGGCCGAAGAAGCCGAGAGAGAGCATCTGGAGGTGGTCGTAGACTTGGACTCGCATGTCGAATACGACGCGGGCGCCGAGCCACTCGAGCATATAGCCCCGCACAAGCCCGATCACTGCTCGGGCGACGTAGATGCCGAGGAGCGCGAGGAGAACGGTCCAGAGGCCGGGCAGGTACTTGATCAGGAGGACACTGTCAACCAGATACTTGGTCACGTAGGCCGGAAGCAGGTTGAGGACAGAGAAGATCAGGGTGAGGAGGAAGCCTGTGATGGCCAATGCTTTGTAGGGCTCTAGGTAGCTCAAGAGGCGAGCAAAGAGTTTCCCTCGCTTCATGCAGAAGGGGCAGACTTCCGACCAGCGCGAGAGCGCGCGGCCGCAGCTTGGGCAACGGAGGGCGCGCTGGGGCCCGCCGTCTGCCTGGCGGCGCCCCTTCTCGCCCTTGGTATCCTCTTCGGTGGTCAGGCGGCGCAGGATGTGGTAGGCGCGCGCGAACTGGGGGGCGAGGGTGCGGCTGAAGCGGAGCAGCTCTACGGCCTTCTCGTCGGTGACGGCCTCCAGGGACCCGCCGCCGATGAAGTCCCGCATGCGGAGCCGACGGATTTGGCTCCAGGGCAGCTCGATCTCCAGGCGGGCTTCCCCGTTCTCCGCGGCGAAGATGCCGAGTCTGCAGTCGGTGGCCAAGAACCAGCGGTCGCCGTAATCGCCGTCAGCCGTGATGTCGCTGCACAGGCTGATGAGGCGGCGCTCGTCGGCCGGAAGCAAGCGGCTGACCTCGGCCTCGACGGCCTCCGGGAGTTCCTCCCGCAGTTCGGCGTCGGGCAGCCTGTCGATTTCTTTGCCGGGCCCCTCGTTCATGCGGTCCCTTCCGCGCATCGCGCCCGCCGAAGCGGGCGGATGTTCTGCGTCTATGGTTTCCACGAGCGGCCCGAATCCTCCCCCGCTGCCTCTCGGATTTGGTCAGTATTTTGGACTCCATTCCGCCAAATTGGAGAGGAGCTTTTCGGGCGGATGTGGTATCCGAGCGCGGAAACGTGAGGCCGAATCGGCCTGCGCGGGCCATGTCTCCTAGAGAAAGGAGGTGGGCCAAATGGGATGCGCCAAGCGCGGGAAGAAGACGCGCGGCAAGAAGACAACCGGCAAGACGAAGAAGAAGTAGGGAATGGAAGCAAGCCTCCCTAAACAGGGGAGAGCTTAGAGCCGGCCTCCCGCGGCGGAGGCCGGTATTGTTTTTGTCCGGCCGGCCGGTCGCTCCAGGCGCGGGCCGGGGCGTCGAGATCAGCCGAGGGGCTGTGTGATGCCGAAGACGGAGGAGATGATCGCGAGCGCCCCCTGGGTGAGGTATTCACCCAGGACCAGGCCGAGGAAGGCGGGGCGGAAGGTGCGGAAGAGCCGCAGGCCGCCGTAGCGGCGAATGAACGTGCTGAGGGCCCAGGCGATGAATACGTTGACCCACATGGACCGGTTGGTCTCGTAGGAGCTGGCGATGAGGAAGCCCACGGGGCTGACCGGCCACCAGACGAATCGGGTGTGGAGCCAGACGAGCGCCAAGGTGAAGGCGGCGCCGATGCCCACCGCGAGACGGAGCCAGTTGTCGGGCAGCTCGGGGGAGCGGAGGCTGGCGTCCAGCTCGCCGAAGGCCCACCGGGGGTAGCTGGTGAAGGGCCACTCGCTGAGCGCGCTGGCGCCATGTTGATGGAGCATTTGGAGGAGGGCAACCAGCCCGAAGGCAGTGACTGCGAGCAGGGCGAGGGCGGCCCCCAGGGTGAAGGCGGTGCCTCGGAGCCGGCCGCTGTGGACGAGCTTGAAGCTGTTCATCATCTGAGGCATGGCCAGATTCATGGGGTCGTACATGTAGATGACCGAGAGGTAGGAGTACATGGTGAGGGCGGTGGGGCCGACGGGAAGCGCTCCGATGGTGCGCAGGACCACCCCTCGCGGGTAGAAACCGGTGTCGACGAACATCACGCCGCCGGCCGCGACCAGTCGCGAGGCGCCGAGAAGAACCGCGTAGAAGACGCCGATGAGGAGGGCGAAGCTCCACCAGGTCATGTTCGCCCGGACGGCCCACCAGAGCATGAAGCCGTTGGCCAGCAGGAACCCGAGCAGGGCCCAGCGGCCGCCCAGAGGGGTGTAGGGATCGGGGTCAGAGGGGGCGCGGCCGAGGAGGCTCCACCAGGCGGCACGGATGGTCTTCCGGGATTGGTAGAGGACCACGGCACTGAGGGCGATGAATCCGCCGGCCTCCTGGAAGGCGACGAAGTTGCGGGGATTGATGGCGATGGCGGCGGTGCCTCCCTCCTCAGCTACGCCGAAGCTGCCCCAGATGAGCATCTGCACCTGGAAGAGCACGTAGAAGAGCCAGAGGCTGAGGGATACCTCGGCCGGGAGCAGACAGGTGATGCCGATGATGGGGAAGATGATGGAGACCCGCATATCCCACAGCACTCGCCACGGCAGAGGCATACCTGCGAAGTAGCGCCCGACGTGGAGGTCCCAGAGATTGAGTGCGGGGACGGCCGGATAGAGCTTGTGAAACCAGGCAAGAATGGCGAGGGCTGCGGGGATGGCGAAGCCGATCCAGAAGATCCGGTTGCTGAGGATGCTGGTGCGGAGGGTGGGGCGAGGCTGGTCGCCGGAAATGGCGAGAGGGACGTCCACGAGGGGGAAGGTGAGTCGCTGTCGGTCAATCCAGTCCTTGCTGAGGAGGGCGCCGAGGCAGAGCATGGCCGCCATGAGGGCGAGAGTGAAGCCACCCCAGGCGAGCATGGGGGTGAGCCAGTCGGCCCAGGGAACGCCGAAGCCCTCCGGAGAGCCCTGCCAGAACCACT
>CP070816.1:33022-35600 GCA_020344235.1 Armatimonadota bacterium | reverse complement strand
GCGCGCGCAAGACCGCGCGCGACCTACCATGCGACCCCCATATAAACATACTAACGCTCGTATGCTAGCCGGCCAGGGCGCCAGTTTCATCTGCCGGCCCAAAGACTGTTCAGAACGCCCAACAACGGCCGCATCCCGGTCAATGTTCGGCCATCCAACCTCCCCGAATCGGCAGTTCTGGCCATTCACACCCCTGGGAATGACCGCCCTGGACAAACTCTTGGTGGACGCAGTGAACAATTCGCCATTTTGCTCGCTCGCCACCCAAGCAAGCCGGCCGCTTGAAGCCGCGATTATTGTAAAGCAGATCCCCGATCCGTGTCCTGCCGGGTGGCCATATGACCGCAGATATGACCGCTCATTGACCGCTCGGATGGCCTGTTCTCGGCCCAAAGCCGCCGCCCGCGCGGGCGCCTCGCGGGGAGAAAAAAAGGGGCGCAGGTCGGAAGAGGGGGGTTCCGTACCCACGCCCGAGGAGGTACGGGGAGCTGGGGGATCCCCGCACCCTGAGGCGGAACTTCGCGCGGGCCTGGCGGCCCTGCGCGGCACGCTTCTTCTCTCTTCCCCTGCTAGCTCCTCGTCCTGTCAGAGCCAAATGTAGCGGAAATCAGACACCTCACCCGCGGCCGCTAGCCGTGTTGCTAGGCAAGATAATGGTTGCTATCAAGCCCAGCGCTCCCATAGCTGCCGCCACCAGAAACAGAAACCGGAACGACGTGAGGCCCACCACCAGACCCCCCAGGAGCGGCAGGAACGCTGTGAGGGCAAATAACGTGTTCTGAACGCCTATGTACAGCGGCCGCCGCTGCTCCGGCGCGATGCGAAAGAGGTAATTCGTGTAGCCCATAAAGCCGCCGCCTGCTATCGCCGCGAGAGGGAAGAAAACAGCCCCGAACACCACTCGGCCGAACCCCAGCGCGTCTGGGAAGAACGCCGCCAGCAGCGCCACCGACGGCACCGCGAGAGTCAGGGCGGCGACTGCCACGAGGAGGGTGCGAGGGCCGCGCCGGTCGTTCAGAAACGCCCACAGGGGGATCAGGGCGACGCTGCCTGCCATCTGAATGGAGAGGTAGATACCGACGGCCGCCTCGGGCACTCCGACGACCTGTCGGCAGTAGATGATGTAGAAGGGCAGGGCGATCCCCGCGCAGCCGGTGAGGAGCCGGCTGGCGAGGAGCAGGCGGAATTCGCGGTGCTCGCGGATGACGGTGGGGGCCGAGCGGAGGAACGGAATCAGTGGCTGCGCCTCCTCAACCTTCCCGCGCGGCTCGGGGATGGTGGCGAAGGCCGTCCAGCCCGGAACGAAACTGGCAAGAGCGAGGCCGAACAGAAGACAGTAGCCGGTGGGGAAGATCAGAGCGTCGGCGGAGAGGATAAAGCGGACGAGGATGCCGCATCCGATGGCGCCGAGGCCTCCCCAGAACTGGCGGTGGCCGAAAAACGCGCCGAGGCGGCCGGAGGGGATGGTCTTGGCGACGATGTCGAGGAAGGCGGGGCCGCTGAGGCCGCCCGAGAATGAGTAGAGGGCGTAGCCCAGGAAGAAGGCGACGAGCGCGGCGGCGGGATTTCCGCGGGCCAGGAAGTAGATTAGCGGGATGATGAGAAGCAGGCCGACGCCGCGGAGGAAGGCAGCGAAGATGTAGAGAGGCCGCTTGTAGGGTCGAGACTGGAGGTAGTTGGCGGCAAAGAGCTGGGGCAGAAACCAGCCGCTCATTCCGAGGCCGGAGATGAGGCCGACTGCGACCTCGGAGTCGGTGAGGCGGGAGACGAAGGTGGGCAGCACGGTGATGGGGTCAATGAAGGCCATGCCGGTGGCGAAGAGGATGCCGTTGGCGATGCCGCGCCGGTAGGCTACTCGGGCGTGTTGTGGTGTGCTGTCGCGGTCGGTCTGGGGCATGGATGCACATATCGGGCGGGGTCGAAAGACCCCGCCCTTGTGGCGCAGGTGGATGGTTCGGCGGGTGGGTGCGTAAGTCCTGGGGCGGTGGGATGGACAGGTGGTGGAGCGGAGGGCAGAAAGGGGGCCCTGCCAAGTGGAGTATTGTAGGAGCGACAGGCTGACGGGCTAGGCCGTTCCTCGCTGAGAGAGGGAGAGGGAGGGAGGCAGAAATGCGGAGAGTCGCTGTGTTCGTGTTCTGGGTTGCGACTGTGCTGGGGGTTGTGGTAGTCGGGTTCCAGTTGATGGCGATGTTGTCTGCGGGCAGGGGTGCGGGGATGACCGGGGTCGGGGAGGCGTTCTGCCTGGTGCTGGGCGAGCCCGCTGGGAAGTGGGGGCTGGCGTGCGTGATATTGGGTGTGCTCGGGCTCGTGCTGGTGGGTGCGGCCTGGAAGCTGCGGGGCGAGAAGCCGACAGAGGCCGCGCCGGAGGCCGATGAGGAGGCTGAGGGGGAGGGGTAGCGCGGAGGTGAGGTGACGGGGGGCTCGGGGGGGAGTTGGGGAGGCCCTGCGTCGCTAGAGCTATGCAGGGTTCGATCTGCCGCAGCGGTGAAGTCTGTGTCGCTGTGCGCCTTGGCCGCCCGCGGGGCGAGGGTGCGTGCCTGCGGCGTGAGAGGGCACCCACAAGACAGCGAAGATCACT
>CP070816.1:29106-32922 GCA_020344235.1 Armatimonadota bacterium | reverse complement strand
CGCACCAGGTGGCCCAGAACTCGACCACGAAGATGGTCTTTCCCTTGCCATCGGCCAGCTTCACGGGGCCGCGTTTGACCCATGCGCCGGCCGCGAGTTCGGAGGCCGGGTCGCCCAATCGCGCGGCTGTCGAGACGGCCGAGGCAGCCAGTACGAGCCCCAAAACCAGTGCTGCCATAGACCACGAGCGCTTGCACACCATCTGCCCCCCCTTTCGGCAGGCTGTTCGCCTGTGAGTGATGGTCTATCACAGCGACGGATGTGCTGTCAATGGGCAGGGAAGCGGGCCTTCCCGATCGTGTTCAGCAAGCAAACATCAGGCAGTCGCGCAGTGGCAAAACGGCCGCCGCCTACCGGCCTCCGGCCGCACTCGAATCCTGCCGCGCTAACCCTCAATCGCGATACGGGAACAGCTCGTACATCGGCGCGTCGGTCAGTTCTTTGAGCGCGGTGGCGAAGCGATCCACGGCGACCTCGATCATCTGCCGCCCCTTCTCCGCCGTCGCCTTCGTCGGGTCTCCGATGCCGGTGTTCACTGTGTAGAGGTGCCAGGGGTTTACGAAGCTGACGCCAGCGCGCGAGAAGATGGACTTGCGGATCCGCGTCGGCTTCGCCTCCTCCATCTTCACTAGCTCCGGCGCGAGGTAGAGCATGATTGACGTCTCCGTCTCGCAGGCGTGGCCGCGCTCCTCGGTTTCCGCGAGCTTGTCCTCCACATCGTGCGAGAGCGACCACTGCTCGACGAGCCCCACGAAGCTCTCGCTCTTCGAGGAGAGTTCCCGCTGGGCCGCCTGGAGCACGGAGGTGTTGCCGCCGTGGCCGTTCAGGATGATCACCTTGCGGACGCCGTTGCGCGCGGCGGTCCTGACGACATCGCCCACGACCTCCATCAGCGTGCGCGGCTGGAGGCTCATCGCCCACGGGCAGTGGCGGACATTCTCGTTGCAGCTTATCGGTATCGTCGGCAGCAGCAGGCAGTTCGCCCCCCGCTTGTTCCCTTCCGCCACGGCGCGCTCCGCGAAGGCTGTTACCGCCGCCGTGTCCGTTGCGTACGCGAGGTGAAACGCGTGGGGCTCCGTCGAGCCGATGGGCAGCACCGCCACCTCGACCTCGCGCTCCGCCATTTCGGGCATCCGCAAATGCGACAACCGCGCCTCAGACATCTTCGTGACCTCCTTCAGAACTGCAGCGGCCTTCGCCACCTGCGCTTCCCGACCCTCTCGGTTCCGCTCCGCTCGCCCGTACCCCACTATCTAGCTAGGCAAGCCCACTCTTGCACTAGAGCAAAGGTTCGTGCCGGCCCTCCCGCCCCTGTGGCAGAGGTGTCCACTGGGTTGAACTTGAACCAATGTAGCGGAGTGGGAGGAGACAAGCGTGACCGGCCCGCGTGCTCTGCCCGGGCCTGGGCTCACCCGCGAACGGGTGGCGGCCCACGAGGTCAGGCACCGGCAGTCCAGTGTAACCTTTTGCTCGAAGCTGGTGTCACTACAATGGTGTCGGGCATAGCCCGCCGTCTCGCAGGATGAGGGGAGGATAGTGGCAGAGCCAGCCGATGCCGAGTTGATCAGGCTCACTCGCGCCGGCGACGGCGAGGCCTACGGGACCCTCGTGGCTCGCTACCAGGGACACGTCTACGGCCTCGCCTACAGCCTGGCGGACAACTGGGAGGACGCACAGGACATCGCGCAGGAGACCTTCATCCGCGCCTACGCCAATCTCGACCAGCTTCGCGACCCCGCGCGCTTTGCTGCCTGGCTGCGACGGGTGACCTTCAGCGTCTCCGTAAACTGGCTCAGGACGTTTCGCCCCGCGCTCTTCCGTCAACTCGAGGCTCATGTTGATCTCGACACCCTTCAGATCCCCGACTTCCGGCCCGGCCCTGCCGAGGTGGTGGAGAGGCGGGAGCTGGCCGAGGCCGTGCAGCGCGCAATCGCCTCCCTGCCGCCAAAGTACCGCCTGCCCCTCACGATGTTCCACCTGGACGGGCTCTCCTACCAGAGGGTGGCGGACTTCCTCGACATTCCGCTGGGAGGCGTCAAGGTTCTCATCCACCGCGCTCGCCGGAAGCTCAAGACGCTGCTGCCCGCCTACATTACCGAGGAGGTTGCGCCCATGGTCCAAGAGGTCTTCAACGAGCACAAGCTTCCGCCGGAGTTTGCCGTAGAGCTTCGGCGCCTATGCCTCGACTGGCTCTCAACAGGCAACCCGGAAGGCCAGAAGATGGCGGTTAGCAATAGGAAGGAGCAGGCCGAACGCATTGCATTGGCCGCGGCCCGCAATCCCGAGGTCGCGCTGGTCAACAAGTGGCGAGAAGAGGCCGAGCCGGTCGCGAAGTGGGCTCTGGCAGTGAACGGCGAGGTGCCGGCCTGGGGAATCGAGATCTGCAATCACGCCTGGCTTCAGCAGCTCCAGAGAATCGTGTGGATGATCGGGCGCGAGACGTCTCTGCCCGATCCGGCGCCGGGCAGATGTGGGTCGGTGCACGTCCCTCGCCGGCAGTGGGCCGCACTCGCCGATCAGGCCCTCACGCGCTGGCTGGGGGGAGAAGGCGCTGCACCAGATGACCCGCCGCCAGGCCCGGCGATCCATTCCCTGCTGGGAAAGCTGGATGACGACAAGGCCGGCGCCGCGCGGCTCCTTCGCGCTACCCTCCGCCTCGTTCTGGAGCGCAGCCCCGAAGAGTTCGAGCAGGGCTTCAAGGAGATCGAGGCCGACTCTGCGCTCGCCCGCGAGCTGCGCGATGCAATCAGGTACCTCGAATTCATGTGCGGATATCGTTGGGAGAACATCTTCCTCGACTTGTGCCGCGCCGTCGGCGACGCGGCCTACCGCGCAGGCGAGATGCCCGAGTTCGACGTAGGTACCTGTGCCGGCCAGGCCTCCTTCGTCTATCGCGACGACCCACTCCGCGTGCCGACCACCTGCGCGATCCTCGTCGGCGCGTGGGCATGGCTGCAGAACGTCAGCCCCGATGTCGTGGTTTCCGCGTACCCCAGGCTCGCGCCCCTCGCCGAGCACACCCGCCGGCAGCTCGGGGAGGTGACTCCTGTCAAGCGCTGGCTGGCCGGGAGGCTGTTCGTGGGGATCAGAGTCTGGCTCGGCGAGGTGGATCACGGCGACATCGAGCAGCCTCGGCCGGCGCTCGAGCCCTATCCCACATTGCTGAGCGCATAGATGGAGACCACGGAATGACGGAGTCATGGGGCAGGAGCCCGCCGGAGGCGGGTAAACGAGTCTCGCGCCCAGAGTCTCTCGGCCGCTGCATGACTTCCACCGAGTGTGACCCTTTCGCGTTGGCTATGGCGCATTGGAGTACAGTAAGTGCCCTGTTGTCATCCTGAGCGTCAGCGAAGGATCACGGCGTTGTCGTTCGGAACATCGCACGACGGGATTCTTCGCGTCGCGCTCCGCGCTTGCTCAGAATGACAAATGGGGGCCAGGCAACAACTTGGAGTCACACCCCTTCCGGCTGCCTCACCTTGCCAACCCCTTCCTTTGCCAGCTATAATCCCAGCGCGACACACTGAACCACAACGAAAGCGGGGGTGCTTTGGAGACAGACCGGAACTCCCTGTGGGCGGCCGCGCTGAAGGGCAACCCCATAGACTGGCTGCTCGAGGGGGGCAACCCGGCCGTACGCTACCTCACGCTGACCGAGATCCTGGATAGGCCCCCCGATGATCCCGACGTGATAGAGGCGAGCGAGGCGGTGTGGGAGTGGCCGCCGGCGCGGGCGCTCCTCGACGCGCTCGACGAGCGACCGCTGGACCTGGACAACCTCTATCGCTTCGGCGTCCCGCCAGGCCACCCGGCGAT
>CP070816.1:19287-29006 GCA_020344235.1 Armatimonadota bacterium | reverse complement strand
CCCGCGGACTTCGTCGAGCTCTGCGAGATTGTGGCGGGCCACATGTTGAGCCTGGCGGGCGCTGCCAGTGACCCAGACGATGGTCGCGGGCGCGCCCAGCGTTGCCTGGCCTCCGGGATGGCACTGGCCAAGCTGCGGGAGATGATTGTCGCCCAGGGGGGACGAGGGGACGTGCTGGAGGATTCCGAAAGTCTGATCGGAAACCCCGAGCGCATCCCGATTCCGGCGGAACGCGATGGCTGCGTGACGGGGATCGATGCCCGACGCATCGGACTGCTGGTGCGCGATCTGAAGGTTCATGCCGGCGAGCGCAAGTCGGAGTGCGGGGTGCTGCTGCACAAGAAGAGCGGAGAGCTGACTGCAGGCGAGCCGGTTGCAACCATCCTGGCCCCCCGCGAAGCGTCTGACTCGTTTGCGCAAGCATCCGCTGAGGTGCGAGGAGCCTTCGAGATAGCTGAGTGCGCGCCGCCGAGGCCGGGCGTGCTCGCCGCGGTGGTGACTCCGTAGCGCGTTCGCGCGAACCGCAGACGCGCTCAGTGACGCGACGGCCTCGGCCGAGCGTGGCTGACCACCAATATCCGACCGTTCAATTCACGCCCGTCTACTGATGCCACCGCCCTCGGGACGTCCTCACGACTGGCTAGCTCCACGAAGCCGTATCCGCGCGAGCGGCCAGTCACGGGGTCCTGGATGATCCGCACGTTGACGATGGGACCGAACTCCGCAAACAGCGCCGCGAGGTCGTCTTCCGTCGCTTGCCACGGCAGGTTTCCGACGTACACTGTGAAGGCATGGCCAGGCACGGCGCTTGTCCTCGAATGGGCTGACGCCTAGTTGTCAGACAGGTACTGTGAGGGCGGCGGCCGCAAGGGCAGCTTCTACGGCCGCGGCAGGAGGGGGGAGATGTTGCAGCGAGGTGTCACAAGTGCCGGCTGCCTTCACACTATACGATCTTATCGCTCTGCGCCCACGATTCCTGCTCGTGGCCGCAAACTATCAGAATCAACCCCCGGCCGGATTCCGAGGAAAGGTGGCCCCGATGCCTATATCGCAGCTAAACGTCAAGCCCCCGGGTCCTCCCCTGGGGGCCTGCGACTACGACGGCTTTCGACAGTCTATCGAACCCTTACGTTAGCAGCCTTGAGGCCCTTGGCACCAGTAGTTACATCCAGTTCGACTTCCTGCCCTTCGTACAGCGACTTGCGGCCGGGCACACTGCTGACGATTTCCGAATAGTGGACGAAGACATCGCCTTCTTCGGTTTCGATGAAGCCATACCCTTTGGCGTCGTCAAACCACTTGACTTTGCCAGTGGCCACCGTCAACTCCTTTCCGAAGTCTGAACGTCCACGGCAGAAGGCTGACAGAATCACTGGCAAGTCTTCACGCCACGCTCAGACCCGTCTCTGAGTGCGGGCACCTACCCGACCCGACCAACATACCATCAAATCGCCGAAGTGTCAAGCCGAGCTCTTCTGAGGGTAGTGTATCATCGAGTGTGTGGAAAGGGGAGAAGGGTGGGGGAAGGGTGTAGCACTCCACTGTTGGCTGTAGACAAAAGGAAGGAGCACTACACCCATGGGGAGACTTACCAGCTTTGAGCGAGAAGCCCTGTCGAACTGGCGGGCGGAGCTGAGGTTCTTAAGGAGCTTGCGGGTGCCGCCCTGCCGCCGGGGCCGCTATGCGCCGCAGCTATTGGAACCCTACTGGGGGACTGTCCCTACGCGACCAGCGCTGCTGAGTGCACAAACTCAGAAACATCGCTAACTATGTGCGCGGAAGAGACCAGCAGGACCTGATCGCCCGGGCGCGGGCGATCCATCAGTCAGCCACGCGAGGAGAGGTGCAGTCCAAATCACCGAGGGCACATGACGCTGGAAGGAGCCGTCCCGAACGCCGTTCACACCGGACAGCACTGGCAGCGGCCGGAGCGATCAGCCAAGGTGTTACCGGTGCGGATGGAGCGCAGATACTTCGCCGAAGTCAGCGTGACTGCCTTCCGTCTGGCAGCCCAGAACGGCGGTCTTGGGGACGCCCGACAACGACCTCGGGGTGCCGCATAGGGTTTCTCGAGAGCACAAGGGGCACTACCGCACAACCGGGACGCGGCGCGGCTGGAACTACGGATGCGGACGGGGACCATCCGCCTCACCCAAGCATGCGCCCAATGGCAGAGCAGACGCGCTCTATCTCTGCGCCAGTGAGTGGTAACGTTGAGGGGGGCAGGTCAAGTTGCTCGTAGACGGCCACCAGCTTAGCACCTTCTTGTTCCCACGTGTAGTGTGCGAGAAACGCCTCCCGCCCCCGCCGACCCATTTCCGCGGCCTCGTGTGGATGCTCAAGCAGGTAGATGATCTCCTCCGCCACGGCCGAAGCATCGCTTGGGTCCACGATCAGCCCGCACCCGGCCCGCTCGACGATGTCCGCCCACAGCGGGATGTTGGAGCAAACGCAGGGAAGGCCCGATGCCATGTACTCGAAGAGCTTTGTGGGCAGGCTTTCGGGGTAGTCGCCAACGGGCAAGTACGTCACGATTCCGACTGCGGATCGGACCAGCAAAGGCTTGACACTAGCGAACGGGATTCGTCCGAAAAGATGCACGGCATCGACGACACCGTGGCTGCCTGCCCACGCACGGATCCACTCCTCGTAGGATGGCGGGGTCGCGGGACCAACTAGCCAGAGCTGAGCGTCGAGGATGGCTCCGATAACGCGCTTGAACGCCCTCAGGAGCACGGGGATCCCGCGGGCCTCGGTCAAGCCCCCGATGAAGACGGCAGCCGCCGTTCGCTGCTCGCGCACCGCATCCACGTAATCGTCGCGCACAGGGTAGTTGGCTACAAGCACCACTGGCACTGTGGGCTGGAGGTCAGCATATAGAGCGTGTTGTGGGGGGCTTACATAGACGACGGCGTTGACCGCTCGCTTGAGAGCATGCTCGGCGCGGCCGGCAATCCGTCCGAGAGTGACTCGTAGTCGCCTGGGAAGCCATTCCTTGAGTTGCACGTTCGAGCCCACAAGCTCATGGGCATCATAGATCACTGGGCGACGGCTGAGTAGTCGAATGAGTGGGGCGATGAGGAGCAGCTCTGGGTCGTGAATGTGATATACGTCGGCGCGACAGCGGAGTGCCAGCCGAAGGGCACGCGCCCAGTTGAGCGGCCGCCGCCAGCGGCGGGCTTGCGGGAGACCCAGGATGCGGATGCCGTCCACCGTCTACTCAGACTTCTCCGACGGTGCGATGAGCGTCACGTCCCAGCCGTTTTGCGCCAAAGTCCGCGCTTGCTTATGGAAGATGCGAACGTCCACAGCTTTATGGACAACCGGGATAATGCAGGCACAACGGTCTGCTTCTCTCCGCGGACAGCTTGACACGCGTGGCCCCCTGACGTGAGTCCAGTTCCTCCGAAAGAGCATTTCACTCCTGTGTGCCCCGGCACCTTTCCACAGGGCATTGGGGGGACTGTGCGCGACGCGGCGCTCACTGACGCTACGCTGCCCCCATCATTGGCAAGGGCTGAAGTGAGCAGATACGCGGGCCGGACGTGGATCGCCGGCCTACACGAGCAGGGATGATTGATCGGACTGCCGAATTCTCGGATGACTACATTGCGGGAGAAACGGGTCAGAGATGAGCAGAGCAGAGTCTCTTCCGGTTGAGACAGTATGCGTCCTGGGGCTTGGCTATGTGGGTCTGCCCACGGCCGCGGTGCTGGCGGTAAATGGGTTCCGCGTGACGGGCGTTGACCCTCGCGCTGAGGTACTTCAGTCTGTCAACCGGGGGGAGGTGCCGATCCACGAGGTGGGTCTGAAGACCTTGGTTCAGGCAGCTGTCAACTCGGGCAATCTCCACGCGCAGTCAGAGCCGCAGCCAGCCGATGTGTTCGTCATCGCGGTACCAACCCCGATCCGAGAAGACCATACTGCTGATCTCTCCTTCGTTGAGCAAGCTGCCCGTTCGATCGTCCCTCATCTCCGGAGCGGGAATCTGGTTCTATTGGAATCCACCAGCCCTCCCGGTACTACCGGAGGCCTGCTCACAGAGATTCTGGCCGAGTCAGGGTTGACTCCGAAAAAGGATTTCTTCGTAGCGCACTGCCCGGAACGCATCCTGCCGGGGCGTATCCTGTCAGAGCTGGTGCAGAACGACCGGATCATTGGCGGGATCGATGAAGAGAGCGCGCGTCGAGCTGCCGAGGTCTACCGAAGGGTTGTAGACGGGGAGATCTTGGTCACGAGCGCCGTTGTCGCGGAGCTGGTGAAGCTCGTCGAGAACGCGTACCGCGATGCAAACATTGCATTCGCGAATGAGGTCGCCCGGATCAGTCACGAATGCGACGCGGATGGATGGCAGGTCATCGAGCTGGCCAACCGGCATCCACGTGTGAGCATTCTGCGTCCCGGCCCGGGTGTGGGCGGGCACTGCATTCCGGTGGATCCCTGGTTCCTCGTCGGAGCGGTGCCGGATCTGTCGCGGCTCATTCGCACTGCCCGTGAAGTCAATGACTCCATGCCCGCCTGGGTCGCCGAGCGAACGCTGGCGGAGCTCGCGGATGTGAAAGAGCCCAAAGTCTCAATCTGGGGAGTAAGCTACAAGGGGAACGTAGACGACGCGCGGGAGACTCCGGCCCTGGGGGTGCTGGAAATCCTCGAGGAGCGGGGCGTTCGTTTTAGCGTTGTTGATTTCCACGTTAAGCAGTTCAAGCACCCGCTCGACGACATTGAAGCGTCTATCACAGATGCGGACTGTATTCTGCTACTTTCGGATCACCGCGAATTTGCGCTTTTCGAACCCGCTGCAATCGGTAAACGAATGCGCCATCGGATTGTCTTCGACACCCGAAGGTGCTTGCCGCGAGATCGGTGGGAGGACGCTGGCTTCCGGGTCATTACACTCTGACCGCCAGCCGGAGAGTCCGCAGTGGGTCCCCTCGACCTCTCAGGTAGAGGGGGTTGCAGAGCTACGCAGCTCGCGCGTGACGGCGGCCGCCAGTTGGCGCGTGTTGTCCGAGCGGTCAACCAGTGCGGCCAAGCCGCCCACGCGACGCGACCTGGGTCGGTCAACTTCACGCTTGCTTAAGCCAAACCGGCCCTGCCGGCCGTCGGTGCCGTCGCTTTCGCCATTGCGCTGAAAGGATGGTTCGCCATTCGCCCCGGGAACTCCGGGGAGGAGTCGGCGCCCTCCGAGCGGCGCCAGGCTGACATTCGGGCTGAGCGGCCACCGCGTAGCACTGCCTGGTCAGCTCACGGTAGATCGCCAGCAGCCGCTCGGCATTCCGGCGCCAGGTGAACTGAGACGCTACTCCGCGTGCCGCCTTGCCAATCTGCGCGGCGCGTTCAGGGTCGGCCACGAGAGCTCGGATCGCGCTCGCCACCGCCGCCGAATCATGCGGGGGCACGAGCAGCCTTGAAGCTCTGGCCCCAGGGCAAGATAGCCTCTGGAGCCGGCGGCCGATAGCCCAACGCGCTGTGCGGTCATACGGCATTGTAGTGCCTTCGCCAACGCGCTACCAGCACCTTCGCCTCTGGTGATGTGTCGAACACCTCCCGCGCCAGCAGCTCGTCCCGCAACTTGCCGTTGAAGGATTCCAGGTACCCGTTTTCCCACGGGCTGGCCCGGCCGGGCTGAGGAAGCTCCTGCAGGTGGAGATCAGCCGGCTGGTGCGCCGAGACGCCACCATCTCCCTGCGGGGACACCGCTATCCCGTGCGCCCCGAGCTCATGGGCAAGCACTTCTGGGTGGGCCTGCCGTACTGTCGCGACTTACTCGAGATGAGTGTTCAGGTTTGGAGTTACGGAACTGCTCACTGTTGGAGGTTACGGAACAGTAGTGAGCAGACTCCGAGAAGGTACCCACCGGGTCACCGGCACGCAAGAAGCCCCCTGCTGATGCGATGACAGAAGGTGCCCAGCTTGACGCCCTGTGCCCGGCCCGCGTATAATGATTTGCGATGGCCGAGGACAACTCAGGCCCCTTGGAGAGTGGCTTGATGACGCGCGGTCGGAGGCGGTGGTGACCATCGCAGGGGCAGTGCCGTGTCCGGGTATCATGCGCTTCGGCAGAAACGCGCCCGGATGGTCGGGGGAGTTCTTCAAACTTGCTGGTGGGCCGCTGACTCCCAATGCCTGGAGCGCCTTGGCGCGCCGCATTGGCGGCCGACATGGGCGGGCCTGCCGGGCGATGGTCTGCTCGGCGAGAGCATGCGGGAAGGCGATGTTATGTTCGTGATGTTTCAGGGCTCGAGGGCGAGGAAATGAGCTACGATCAGCCCGTCGGCAGCGAAGCGAAGACGCGATCGGATGAGGTCGACGTCCTGGCTGGGCTCCAGCTCTTATGGCGGCGCCGCTGGCTGGCATCCATTGTGGTGTTGTGCTGTGTGCTGCTGGCCTGTGCCATCGGCATGCGTCGAGCGCCGAAGTATGTAGCGACCGCGCAATTCGTTGCTTCCGGGTCGCCTCCCGGCTTCACGATGTGGGATCCGGTCGAGTCGCTCAGCATTATCGGGGATGTTTGGGGGGCCTCACGCGCTCAGTCGAATCTCACTCATGCCGCGGCGATGCGTAGCCCGCACATCCTGAAGACGGCGCTGGAGAAGCTGTCGCCTGATAACAGGAGGCACTTTGCGCGGTACGAAGATGATGTGGGAAAGCTACCCGTCGAGGCGAAGGGACACGTGAACACACAACTCTTCACTGTGACCGTGACCTCTAAGTCGCGGGAGGCGTCAATGGCGCTGGCTGACGCGATAGGCAATGCCTATGTGGAGTATGCGGAGAGAGCACGTGAGCGGCTGATCAAGGATGCTGGTTCATCGATCGAGGTGGAAGTTGCGAGTGCCCTGTTGGATCTGACCGCGGCTGAGCAGGCATTGAATGCACGTCGCAGGGAGTCGGGCATCTACGACGCCGGGGCAGAGCTGCAGCAGGCTCTGAGAAGAGCAGGAGAGCTGCGAGCACAGATCAGCAGCACGCGCGTCTCGCTGGCGGCCGTCAGCCAGGAACTCGCCGCGACTCGCAAGCTGCTAGACGCCGCGCCATTGACGGTTCGAACCCCTGAAAGAACGGGGCCGAGGACAGCGGTGGAAGAGCTCGAGAAGAGCGGGGCGGACCCGGTGGCGCGCGGAGAGCAAGTGGCGGCGCCACACTCGTTGGCCGCCGCACAAGAAGCACGTGAGGTGAATCCGACTTGGCTGGCCCTGGACCAGAAGGTGGGTGAACTGACGGGTAAGCAGGCCGCGCTCAAGGAGAGCATCCAAGTGCTGGCGCGGGAGGCAGCCGTCGAACAGGAGTGGCTGCGGAAGCTCACCGAGGAGGAGGCGGAACAAGCTCGGTTGTCGAGCATGGTAGGTGGGGCGCGTGCCAACTACGCGTCTCTCACTCGCGAGTTGAGCGCCTTGAGGGCGGGGGCCCTCGCTCGTCTTCCCACGGTAGCTCGGCTCGGACCTGCAATGGCTCCGCGGCGCGGCTCGCGCGGTCTGCGCCTTCTCCTTGCCACAGGCTTCTTGGTCGGTCTGATCATCGCGGTGGCTGTGGTTTTCCACGTTGAGTTGGCAGCCAGGAGGCGCGCAGCAGCCAATCTCTCTCCCGAAAGCCCCGGTTCCGCAAGTTGATCGATTACTCTGTGCTGGAGCAGGGCGGCGGAGCGCCTGACGCGTGAAACCCGGACGCATAAGGGGAGGGGAGCAGGTGCTATCTGAGACGCCAGCCATCTCGAGACAGCCGACCAGGACTCCGGTGAGTCTGGCACGTGTAAGTCTCGGATGCGCGCACTGGTTCCCGCTTCTATTCGTCCTCGGCGGAGTGTACCTGCCAGTGATCGGGAAGCAGTTCTACCTCCCGTTCTATGTCCCGCTGCTCTATCTGCTGCTGCTGCCGAGCCGCTTCTCATTGTCCGTGCGACGCGTAGCCCGCCAAGACCTGTATGTGGGCCTTTATTGCGCGGCCGCACTGGCGTCACTACCATTTGCGCAGGATCTTCCGAAGTATGCGTACGGTGCGTTCTCACTCTTCATGATCGGCATCCCAGCGTACGTCTTGGGGCGGCAGCTCGCCGCTCGGCCGACTTGGTCGCCGCGATTGTTCCTGGACGTTCTGATCGCGCTGAGCGCCATGCTCAGCCTGCTCTACCTGACGCGGCTGGCCATAGATCCGTTGGGTTTCCGCACTGCATACCTGTACAAGCTCGCCCACGTCGGGGGGATGCGATCGAACACCCTTGTCAGTCTGCATGTTTTCGGCTTCGTGGCCACCATCATGGCGCTCCCTCGCACGCGCGGGCGTAGTCGAGGCTTGCTGCTGGCCCTGCTGGCGCTGCAGGTAGCCGGAGGGCTGGCCTTCAATTCCAGGGCGTACACGGTCTTGATGTGCATCCCGCTCGCGGCATACCTGATCACGGGCAGAGACCGGGTGTGTTGGACGCTACGGGGCGTTCTAGCACTCGCCGCGCTTGCGCTCGTAGCATGGCCCCCTCAGGCGCTGCTCGAGACCGTTAGCCATCGCTGGGCAACACGCCTGGAACGCGAGGAGTCCTGGCTTGACAGTCCTCGCATCCAGATCTGGCTCCGAAGCTTGGAGGTGGCGTCGGAGTCTCCTCTATTCGGCCACGGCCTTACCAACAGCTTTCTCGGCGAGGACTTCCTGTGGGGGCTAGTCTACACGCGGGCCACCCTCGAGGAGATATCGCGTGTACCGCCAGAGGCGCTCACGTATCGTCCGGACGGCTGGTTCATGGCTCACAACACTATCCTGCAACTTCTCATCGAGGTGGGGGCGTTCGGCGCAGTCGTCTTCGTCGTGATCTTGGCGCGATTTGCCTCCTCGCTCCGCCGATTGCTCCGCTGCCGGGACCCTGACGTCGCGCTCCTCTCCAAGGCCTTGCTCGTCGGTTTCGTACTCGCATTCGTGGACGGCCTTGTCGAGCCGAACTTCTTGACGCGGGATTTCGGGGCGTTCTCCTGGCTCCTCATAGGCCTAGCTTACTCTGCCGAGCAGGCGCGCCTTCCGCGTTCCGCGTCTCCCTCGGTCGAGTCGTCCGGCGCGGCAGCATCCGAGTCATCAGAACGCGTCTCGAAGCCGTGAGAAGCGCACGCATGGTGGGAAAGCGGTGCTCCTGAACAGCCTGCTCTCAGCGGCAATACAGATGGGGCCGAGATGGGTCGCGGCGCGCTCTCTCTACGAGGCCGCTTCCCGCTCCGGGCTGTACCGGCTACGCTTCTGGCCCTACTCGCACACGACCTCCGAGCCGGCTGAGACCTATCGCCAGTTCCGTCACTCGTTGGTCCCAGCCCTGGACACAAAGCGCCTCCGAAGGTTCTACCAGAGACACCCCGATCTTCACGAGCACAGGATCGCCACCGCAGACCGCGTCGCGGCAGGCGAAGTCCAGGTGTACGACCGCCGCTTCGACCTCAATTCCGGGTCGTTCAACAGCTGCCCGATGACAGGCAAGCAGTGGCCTGCGGGTGTGCACGGAGCGGTCTACCCGATCCACCAGCCCGGCCTCGGAGACGTGAAGTACGCCTGGGAGCTCAATAACTTCCACTACGCCCCCGCGCTTGCGCAGGCTGCCGTCTTGACTGGCGAGAGCCGGTACTACCAGGCATTCGAGCAGCTCGTATCCAGGTGGATAGATGAGAACCCGCGACAAAGCACTGTCAACTGGAGCAGCAATCTCGAGATCGGTGTGCGACTCTTCTTCTGGTGCCTGACTTGGGAGCTGT
>CP070816.1:16117-19187 GCA_020344235.1 Armatimonadota bacterium | reverse complement strand
CAGCGTGACAGACAGGAAAGCGAACCGACGCCGCTCCATCGCGATACCTCCACTGCGCGTCGTTAGTCCCCCTTGGTGCTATTGTTCCCTATGCCGACCCAAGTTATGCAGGGAGATGGATGTGCGGAGAGAAGCAGCGTCTTGTTTGCTGGGGCCGCGCCGTGTGGCGACGAAGGATGCCGCAAACGTGAGATACGTGCTCCTGCGGGTTCATGAGCGCGTCAGCCACGAGTGAGCGGCTCCCGATCTTCGTCCAGCCACAAAACATCGGGGCCCGCCGAAGCGGGCCCCGAATCCTTCGAAGGTGACGATCCTGTACAAGGAGGTGTCACCCTACTCCGGTTAGGACTAGGTGGCCTCCGTCAGGAAACGCCACCTCCGGGTCTATGTAACATAGGACACCACCTCCTTTCGCTATCTGTACCATACCACATCGGGGGCCGCGCGTCAATGAAGTCGCGGCCGCCAGGTGGGGGGAATCGGGACCTCCTGTCAGACGTCGAACACCAAGCGGGTGCGCCAGAGGTCATCCTGCTGCCAGACACGCAGGCCGTGGTAGGTGACGGCCTTGACGGGCGCGCCGGTGTGGGGGGAATCGGTGGGGACGGGGCCGCCGCGGGCGGCCCCGCGGACGCGGCAGGGGCCTTCGTCGGCTTGCTGGAGGTCGGCGATCTCGAAGCGGCAGAGGACGGCCTCGTCCCTCTCGGCGATCCACAGCAGCTCCGAGAGCCAGGCGTGGAGCAGATCTTCGAGGGAGGCGGCCTGCACTTGGATGGACCACTCGTGCTCGCGCGCCACCTGCGAGCACTTTGCGCTCTCGCTGAACATCCCCTCCGCGGCCGCGCAGAAGAGCTCCGGCAAGGTTGGAGCCCACGCCTCGATGCTCCTGTCCGCGGTGTGCTCAAGGGGGCGGAAGCCGCGCTGGTCTCTTTTCTTCGGCCGGTTCATAGGAGGTGTGTCCGGAGAGGGCTTCAGACTCCGGGCAGGAGACACGCGGCTAGGTCACCCCTGGTGACCGCCACCCCGGCCCGCTGTCCGCGGGCCCAGGGGCTCCTGCCCTACGATTTCCTGTCGGCGGTGTGGTTGAGGGAGCGGAAGCCGCGCTTGCTCTCAGCCGCCGAATGGCTTATCTACTCCTCTGCTTCTTGTCGCACGACGCGGGCGATGCTGGCGATCTGGTCGCCCTTGTCGAGGCGGATCAGTCGGACGCCCTGAGTCGTGCGGCCGATGCGGCGAATCTGCCCTACCCGCTGGCGGATTATCTGACCCTCGGTGGTGATGATCAGGAGATCGTCGTCCTCGTCCACGATGCGCATGCCGACGATGGGGCCGTTGCGCTTGCTAACGTTCATAGTCTTGATCCCGATGCCGCCCCGGGTCTGGGCGCGGTACTCGGTGAGGGCAGTGCGCTTCCCGTAGCCATGCCGGGAGGCGACCAGAAGATCGGCATGTTTCCTGGCGACCCCCATGCCGACAACTGAGTCCTTCTTGCGCAGGCGGATGCCGCGCACGCCCGCGGCCGTTCTGCCGATGGGACGCGCCTGCTTCTCGGAGAAGCGGATGGACTGGCCCTGCTCGGTCACCAGGAAGATGTCGCGCTTTCCGTCCGTCTCGGCGACCCACTCCAGCTCGTCGCCCTTCTGGAGGCGGAGGGCGATGATGCCGCCCTTGAGCCGGGTATCGTATTCGCTCAACCGCGTTTTCTTCACCGTGCCGAGCCGAGTGGCCATGAATAGGAACCGGTCTTTGCTGAACTCGCGAACCGCGCGCGCGACGGTGACGCGCTCTCCCTGCTCGATGGGGATCAGGTTGATGACGGCCGTGCCGCGCGCCTGGCGGCTGGCCTGTGGGATCTCGTGCGCCCGCAAGCGGTAGACCTTGCCTTGGTTGGTGAAGAAGAGAATGGTGGTGTGGGTGCTGGCGACGAAGAGGTGATCGACGACGTCTTCTTCCTTACGGGTGAGGCCGGTGACGCCCTTGCCGCCCCGAGCCTGGGTGCGATAGGTGGCGACGGGGAGGCGCTTGATGTAGCCGTCCCGGGTCATGGTGACGACCATGTCCTCTTCCGCGATGAGGTCTTCGACGCTGATGTCCTCAGCCTCGTGGGGCCGGATCTCCGTGCGGCGGGGGTCGGCGCGCTTCTCCTTCAGCTCCAGGAGCTCGCCCTTTACGAGCTGCATGACCTTGCGCGGCTGCCAGGGATGCTTCTGGAGCCACTCCCGGGTCGCTCTGAGCTGATCCTCGCTGCCGACCAGGCCGGACAGTCGCTTTCCGAGGATGTCCTCGAGACGGCCGATGGTCTTGATTACGTCCTTGTATTCCTCATCTATCTTCTTGCGCTCGAGGCTGGTGAGTCGCTGGAGCATGAGTTCGAGAATGGCCTGGGCCTGGCGCTCGGAGAGCTTGAAGCGCTTCATGAGCTTGCTGCGCGCGGCCGGAGGGCTCTCCGCCTGCCGGATGATCTTGATGACGGCATCCAGATTCTTGAGGGCAACGCGGTAGCCCTCGAGGATGTGGGCGCGCGCCTGGGCGCGGGCGAGATCGTGCTGGCAGCGGAGGACGATGACCTCGCGGCGGTGGTCAAGGAAGTGGGTGATTAGATCCTTGATGCCGAGGGTGCGCGGCACAAGAGGCACGGGCTCGCCGGGCTTCCGGGCCGCGTATTCCGGGATGAGGACGACTGCATTCATGGCGAAGCTGGCCCGCATGCGGGTGTGCTTGTAGAGGAAGTTAAGCACTACGTGCGGGTTGGCGTCTCGGCGGAGCTCTACGACGACTCGCATGCCCTTGCGGTCGGATTCGTCCCGGAGGCCGCTGACGCCCTGAAGCCTCTTGGTGGTCACCAGTTGTGCGATCTGCTCGACGAGCTGGGCTTTGTTGACCTGATAGGGAAGCTCGGTGATGAGGATCGCGTTCTTTCCACCCTCCATGGGCTCGATCGTCGCCCGGGCCTGCATGGTGATTGACCCGCGCCCGCCATCGTATGCCTGGCGGATGCCGGAGGTGCCGAGGATCAGGCCGCCCGTCGGGAAGTCGGGCCCCGGGAGGACCTCCATGATGGCGTCGAGGT
>CP070816.1:8842-16017 GCA_020344235.1 Armatimonadota bacterium | reverse complement strand
CGCCGAGGCCCAGCACGCCGGCAAGATCATCCTGGGCGGACTCTACATAAACAGCGGCTCCCGCCGCGCCCACTGGCTCACCGAGGAGCAGTTCAAGCGCACCCTCAAGCTCTACGTCGAGCATGTCAACGCCGGCAAGCTCAATGGCCTCCGCATCTACTGCGCCTGCCAGTTCGTCGAGCGGCCCGAGTACGGCCGCTGGGCCAAGGAGGTAATGAAGGATCTGAAGAGGCCTCAGTAGGCCGCGGACACGCGCCGGGCCTCGACCGCGGGCCGCATAATGGCCATCCCTGTCCAAAGTGACCGAATGGTCATACTTCGGCCAACGGACGGACATGGTCATTCTTTGGTCAATGCGCGGTCACAACCTCGGCCCTCTCAGATGCCTTCGCGGGGAAATGGTCATTGCGGCCAATCAGCAATCTGGCCGCGATATGTCCATTGTCCCACTCCCACAGGAGTGTTCTGACACTCCTATAGGAGTGCGCGACTCTCTCTCGATTTGACCTGTGCCCAGCATCTTTGCTATAGTTCATGGAACATAATGTATTGAATAGCGAGGGAACCCGACGGTGCCAGCCGTAAGGTGGGGCTCCCCAAGGCGAGCAGTTACTCAGTTGCGCCTCTCCGCCGCGTGTTTCGCATGTGCTGCACTCCGAGCGATTCCTCCGCGGAAGCAGTTCGGCCGCACGGAAGGGGCGGCGCCCGGGGGGGCGCGGGGGCCGATTCCAGGCGCCTTCATCAGGTTCTCGTCTCTTGCAGCGCAGGGAGGAGCAGATATCGAGTGGCAGGCATTGTAGGCATCGCTGATTCCGGACAGGAAAAATGGGTCGAGGCGGCGCTGCGCAAGATCGAGCACCGAGGCGGCGCCGGCGAGACGATACGCCCTCTTGATGGTGCGACGCTCGGGCAAGTTTGGCCGACCGCGCAGGAGCGGTTCGCTGTCGACGCCGACCAGCGCGCCACCGTTCTGGATGGCGAGACATATAACTGGACCCACCTCTCGGCCGAAGCAAGCTCTGCGCTGGAGGCTCTCGAAACCGGGTATCGCGAGAGAGGTCCCGATTTCGTCGCGGAAGTGGATGGGCCCTTCGCGATGGCGATTGCGGGGGAGCGGGGAGTCTTTCTCGCCCGCGACACCCTTGGCAAGTCTCCCCTCTACTTCGGCGAGAGCGCCGGAAAGCTCTACTTCGCCTCCGAGCTGAAGGCCCTCCTCGACAACGGCTGTGACATGTCCGAGTTCCCGCCCGGCCATTACTACGAACCCGGCAGAGGATTGGTGCGCTACTCGCGGATCGAGAAGCAGCCGACGCTCGACATGAGCAATGAGGAGGCGGCCACCGAGCTGCGCAGCCGGCTGGTGGCATCGGTCAAGAAGAGGCTGAAGGGCGGCGAGGTGGGATGCTGGCTTTCCGGAGGAATCGACTCCGCCACCATGACGGCTCTGGCGACACGCCAGCGGCGCAAGGTGGAGACGTTCGTCGTCGGCGTCGAAGGCGCGCCCGACCTGGAGTACGCCGAGATGGTGGCCCGCTTCGTTGAGTCGCGGCATCACGAGCGAATATGCACCCTCGACGACATGCTGGAGGCACTGCCGGAAGTGATCTATCACCTCGAGTCCTTCGACGCGCTGCTGGTTCGCTCGAGCATCACGAACTTCATGGTCGGGAAGCTGGCCTCCGAGCATGTTCCGGCCGTGCTGTCCGGCGAAGGCGGCGACGAGCTCTTCGCCGGCTACCAGTATCTCAAGGAGATCGCGCCGAGCGATCTGCCCGATGAACTCGTGGACATCACCCGTCGGCTCCACAACACTGCTCTTCAGAGGGTGGACCGGTGCTCTTCCTCCCACGGGCTGGTGGCCAAGACCGGGTTTCTCGACAGAGACGTCGTGGACTTCGCCCTTCAGATCCCCCCGAGCATGAAGCTCTACGACAACGAAATCGAGAAATGGATTCTTCGCCAGGCCATGGACGGCTTGCTGCCGGATGAGGTGGTTAACAGAACGAAGTCCAAGTTCTGGGAGGGCGCCGGAGTGGGCGAGCTGCTTGCCGCTCACAGCGAAGAGGCCGTCTCCGACGCCGAGTTCGCGGCCGAGAGGAAGCTGCCCACGGGCGAAGTGCTCAACACGAAGGAAGAGCTGTTCTATCATCGGGTATTCCACGAGCAGTTTGGGGAAGCAGTCGATCCGTCGCTGGTGGGAAGGACAAAGGGGGCTCCTGTAGAGAAGTAGGGTTCCGGGCTGGATGCGCGCGATGAGTGAAGCGAAGCGTGGCAATGACCTCCGGAACCGGACCCTCCGGGAGCAACGAGAGCAGCCGCCTCGGGGATTGACCCGTCGGGAGTTCCTAAGGGAGAGCGTGCGCGCGGCGGCGCTCGTGGGTCTGCTGCCCGGCGCCGCTTCCGTGCTCGCAGCCGGCTGTGGGCGGCGGGGACCGGGGCTGCCGGCCGAACTCGTGCAAGGCTCCCTCCGCGTCGGCCTGGACGCCGACGTGCCCACCCTCGATCCGGCCATGCACCGCTCGCGCACCGTAGAGGCGGTCGTCCGCAACATCTGCGACGGGCTGCTCGCGCGAGACGCCCAGATGAAATACGTGCCGCAGCTGGCCGTTTCCTGGACTGTGGAGGGCGAGAAGCGCTGGGTCTTCAAGCTGCGGGAGGGGGTCCGCTTCCACACCGGGGAACCGTTCACCGCCGAGGATGTGAAGTTCACTCTGGATCGGATCATCGGCGCAGTAGCGGGGCTGGAGCCATCTCCCAGGAAGGACTTGCTCGGCCCCGTGGCGGGCACGGAGGTCGTGGACGAGCACACTGTGGCCGTCATCACCGAGGAGCCCTACCCGATACTCCACAAGAAGCTGGTGTTTCAGGAGATCTGTCCCAAGGCCTACTTCGAGCGAGTGGGGCCGGAGGAGTTCGGCCGAAAACCCGTCGGCACGGGGCCGTTCAAGCTGGTGGAGTGGCGGCCGGGGGAGCGGATCGTGCTGGAGGGATTCGACGGCTACTACGGCGGGTCGCCGGACATCCCGCCCGTCGCGCCGGCCAAGCTCGCGGGAGTAATCTTCCGGCCGCTGGAGGAGGCGGCGACGCGGCTCGCGAGCCTGGAGGCGGAAGAGCTGGAGGTGGCCGCGCGCGTTCCCCCGGACCAGGCGGGAAGGGTTGACGGCTTGCCGCACGCTCACCTATCGGTCGCGCAGGGAACGAGGACGCACTTCATAGGGTTGAACTGCGCGCGAAAGCCCTTCTCGGACCGGCGCGTGCGACAAGCGGCGCGCTATGCGGTGGATCCCAGGCCCATCGTGGAGCGGTTTCTGCTCGGCCGGGCGCGGGCACTGCCGGGCATATTGGTGCCGATGGCGTTCGGCTACGACAGCTCCCTGCCGGAGCCGCGACAGGAGGCAGCGCGAGCCAGGGCGCTCCTGAGAGAGGCGGGCTATCCCGACGGCATCTCCGTCACACTTGACTGTGAGGCCGCGGACAAGCAGATCGCGGAAGCCATTGCCGGATCAATGCAGGCGGCCGGCATTCGCGCCGAGGTCCGAGTCTGGAAGACCGACAACCTGCTGAATCAGCTCCGGCGTCAAGAGCGCGACATGTTCCTGACCGCCTGGGGCAATTCGAGCCTGGACCCCTCGGGCATACTGCCGGTGCTCTTCCGATCCGATGGCTATTCGAACTTCTTCGGCTATCGCAACACCAAGGTGGACCGGCTGCTCGGGGAAGCAGACCGATCCATGGAGCCGGAGGCTCGGCGCCGGAAGTATGTAGAAGTGCAGCGAATCCTGCACGAGGACATTCCGACCTGCTTCCACTTCGCCTTGGAGGAACTATACGGCGTGTCCGATCGGGTGGTTGATTTCCAGGCCCGGCCCGATGGGATGCTGCCGATGCACGACGTTTCGCTGCGGACCGGAGCCTGAGGGCCCGACAGCATGTGGGGCCGGTTCGTAACACAGCGGCTTTTCCAGCTCATTCCGGTGTTGCTGGGGGTGAGCTTCATTGTCTTTCTCACGATGCACCTGACGCCGGGCGACCCCATCGAGCACATGCTCGGCCAGGCCGGCCGCATCACGCAGGAGCAGATCGAGGAGCTGCGCAGCCACTACGGCCTCGACCGGCCGCTCGTCCTCCAGTACGGCCGGTTTCTCGCGAACGCCGCGCGGGGGGACTTCGGCCCCTCCTACAGTCACCACGGCCGCGCGGTTGCGTCGGTCGTCGCAGAGCGGCTGCCCGCCACGCTGGAGCTGACCCTCTTCGCCTTTCTCATCGCGATCGTGTTCGCCATTCCCGCCGGGGTCATCGCATCGCTGCGGCCCCAGGGGATCCTCGATCGAGCGGCGACGGTGGGCGCGCTGCTGGGCATCTCGATGCCCGGCTTCTGGCTCGGAATCGTACTGATGATCATCTTCGGACTTCAGCGAGACTGGCTCCCGATTTCCGGCCGCATAGACCTGGCCGCGATGCCGGAGTACTACACGGGGCTCTACACGGTGGATGCTCTGCTGAGCGGGAGCGCTCCCGCCCTCTGGAGCGCCCTCAAGCACATGGTGCTGCCGGGCATTGCCATGGCCGCGCCGATGGCCGCCATGGTGATGAGGATGGTGCGGTCCTCGATGATCGGCGTGCTCGGCCAAGACTACGTGCAGTTCGCCCGGGCGAAAGGCCTGCCGGAGACGACGGTGGTGGGCAAGCACGCGCTGAGAAACGCCCTCATTCCCACGGTCAACATCGTCGCGCTTCAGACCGGTTTGCTGCTGAGCGGCAATATGATCATCGAAACCGTGTTCCAGTACCCGGGGCTCGGGAAGCTCGCCGTAGATGCGATTGCCGCGGCCGACTATCCACTGGTGCAGGCCGTGGTGCTCATATATGCGGTCTCGTATGTGTTGCTCAACCTCGGCGCAGACGCGCTGCACGCCGCGCTCGACCCGCGGGTGCGAGTGGCGTAGCGCCCGGATTGAGATAGATGACCCAGCCTGTCACCGAAGAGCAGATTCTGGAGCCGGTTGCGGCGACGACGCCCGGCATGCTGCGGCTGCTGCTGAGCAACCGGGTGGCCGTGGTCGCCGGGCTGGTGGTGGTCGGTTTCCTGGTGATGGGTCTCCTCGCGCCGGCGCTTGCCCCATACCATCCAAACGCGCACCACCCGGAGGCGATCCGCGCCGCGCCCTTCGGACCGGCCGAGGGAGGACACCGATTTCTGCTCGGCACTGATAGTTTGGGGCGGGATCTCCTGAGCAGAATCATGTACGGCGCGAGAGTCTCCATCCTGCTCGGGGTGGTTGTTGTGCTGCTGACATTGGTGGTGGGCACGGGCCTGGGCATGCTTGCCGGATACTTCCGCGGGAGCTTCGATGCCGTGATGTCCCGGGTCGTCGACACGCTGTTGGCGTTCCCGTTCCTGATCTTCGCGCTGGCGATCATGGCGGCGACGGGGCCGAACCTGGTGGCCCTGGTATTGGCGTTGGCCTTCAAGGGCTGGGTGGATTTCTACCGGGTGGCGCGCGGAGATGTGTTGGCGGCGCGGGAGGCGGACTATGTGACCGCGGCGCGCGGCCTTGGGGCGAGCACCCCCCACCTCCTGTTCCGTGAGATCCTGCCGAACATCGTGCCACCTCTCATCGTGCTCGCGACCCTCCGGATGGCGACGATCATAATCGCGGAGGCGTCGCTGAGCTTCCTCGGGATCGGCGTTCCGCCGAGCATTCCCGCCTGGGGGACGATGGTCGCCGACGGCCGGGCGGACGTGGCGAGCGCGTGGTGGATTGCAACCTTCCCGGGCCTGGCGATTCTGCTGTTGGTGCTCTCCGTGAATCTCTTCGGCGAGGGGCTCCGCGACATACTGGACCCGCGCATGAGGAAATGATGGGCGAGACGATCCTGGAGGTGCGAGACCTGCATACGCACTTCTCGACCTACCGCGGCCTGCTGCGCGCGGTGGATGGCGTAGGCCTGACGGTCGAGCGGGGCGAGACGCTCGCGCTGGTCGGGGAGAGCGGATGCGGCAAGAGCGTCACCGCACTCTCCATCATGCGCCTGGTCAGAAGGCCCGGCAGGATCGTACGCGGAGCGGCTCTTTTCGATGGGGAGGACCTGCTTCGGAAGTCCAATGCCGCGATGCGGCGGATTCGGGGAGGCCGCATCGGGATGGTCTTCCAGGACCCACTCTCGACGCTGAACCCGACCTTCTCGGTGGAGACTCAGATCGTCGAGTCGCTGAAGGTCCACGGCGCGGCGCGGGGCAGGGAGGCGCGCGAGCGCAGCGTCGAGCTGCTGGAGGCGATGGGGATTCCCGCCCCTCAAGAGCGCCTGCGCGCCTACCCCCATGAGCTGAGCGGCGGAATGCGCCAGCGGGTGATGATCGCCATCGCGGTGTCGTGCGAGCCGGAGCTTCTGATCGCGGACGAGCCGACCACGGCCCTGGACGTGACCTTGCAGGCGCAGATCATGGATCTGCTGGCCGAGATCAAGGAGCAGCGGGGTCTGGCGATAGTGCTTATCACCCACGACCTGGGGATAGTCTCGCAGTTCTCGGATCGCGCGGCCGTGATGTACGCGGGGCAGATCGTGGAGTACGGGCCGGTGGCAGAGCTGCTGGAGGAGCCGCTCCATCCGTACACACAGGGGCTGCTGCGGTGTGTGCCCCGCCTCGGGCGGCCGGACGTTCCCATCACTCCCATCGAGGGGTCGGTGCCGGACATGACAGCGCTGCCGCCGGGGTGCCGGTTCGCGCCCCGGTGTCCGCGGGTCGAGGACCGCTGTGGCGGCGAGATGCCATCGGTGTACCGCGCCGGCCCCGGCCGAGCCGTGCGGTGCCACCTGTATGAAGGTGTTGGAGAGCCCGAATGCAGCCGGGAGAGCGGCTGATGGCGTGGCGCATCGGCATTGATATCGGGGGCACGTTCACCGACCTGGTGGCGGCCGATCTGAGCTCGGGGGAGCTGTATCTTCGCAAGGTTCCCTCCACGCCCGCTAACCTGGCGGAGGGGGCCGCCGCGGGGTTGCTGGCCTTGCAGGAGCACGTTCCCCCGGGGGAGGTTTCGTTTCTGGCCCACGGCACCACCGCGGGTACCAACGCGCTGATCGAGGGCAGGGGTGCGCGCACGGGGTTGATCACCACGAGAGGGTTCCGGGATCTGCTGGAGATCGCGCGGCAGCAAAGGCCCTCTCTGTATGAT
>CP070816.1:0-8742 GCA_020344235.1 Armatimonadota bacterium | reverse complement strand
GGTCGGTGACCGTGATGTAGCCTATCTTCGTCTCGGTGTCCTGGCCCTGCGCGTTCTCCGCCGTCAGGCTCACCGTGTAGCTGTTCACGGTCTGATACTCGTGGACCGGGTGCTGGTCATATGACTCTCCGCCATCGCCGAAAGTCCAGTACCAGGAGGTCGGGTTCCCGCTGGAGAGATCGGTGAAGTACACCGTCAGCGGCGCATTGCCGACCCTCGGGTTGCCCGAGAACTCAGCCACCGGAGGCACCGGGCCGCCCACATACTCGTGGGCGCCGATGTCAATCGCGCCGTCGCTGTGGCGATCAACCCAGTTGCAGGGATGGTCGTACTCCTTGGTGGGCAGATCGCTCACGTCATTGCGACCCGCGTTGATGCACGGCGAGGCCGCTGTGAGGTGGAAGTCGCCCAGCGGCCACGCCCCGTTCACCCAGCCCGGGCTATCCCCGACCACAGTGTCAACCATGGCGGGATCAAGGGCGATGCCGGTCCTTACCCAGTTGTTGTAAGAGGTGTTGACGATGCCGTAGGTCCGCTGCCCCTGGATCTTGTCGAACATCCGGTCACAGGTAGTGCTGTGAAAGATATTGTTGTGCAGGGTCGTCACGGCCACGTTGTCGCCCGCGATCATCGGGCCGGTGTGATTCTCCGTGTAGCAGGAGTTGTTCACCATAGTCATATAGCCGTTGTTCTTGCCCCTGCCACCCTCGGTGCGCTCGTTCGCCATGAAGAGCCATGGGTTCCCGCCGTCATTCTGAGTGATGACGTTGCCGATGACCATGGCATACTGGTCGATGTCGGAGGGCATCTGGTTGTCGTCGAACCCGCAGAACTGAACGGCGCGGTAGCCGGCGCCTCCCGCGGAGATGTAGTTGTACTCCAGGATGGAGTCGCGGGAGCGGTCCTTGTAACTGTTGCCGCCGGTGCTGTCGTGGACCCAGTTGTAGCGGACGTCGGCGAGGTAGCCCTCCATGTAAAGCGGATGGGCGTAGGCGCCGCTTCCATTGCGGTCGAAGTCGTTGTACTCGAAGATGGCATCGCCGCGCTCCGCGTCGCGGGCGTTATGCCAACCTCCCATGTACCCGTTGTAGTTGTCGTGCACATAGCAGTTGCGGACGATGATGTTGCACGACACGTTGTAGATGCCGCGGTAAGCGGCCCCGGTGATCTCCAGGTCTTCGATCAGGAACCACTTGCCGACCATTCCGTAGACACTTTCGGGGTCCTCGAACTGGGCGCAGTTGTTCGCCCCGGCTGCATCGAAGACCGGCTTGTTGTTCGGGTCCCAAGCCAGAATCTGTACCGCGGCGGCCTCGGAACTTCCGCCGCCCTCTCTGACCCAGAAGTTCGGATAGGTGCCAGGATGCACCCACACGATGTCGTTGTCCCCTAAGGTCACGACGAGAAGCAGGTCGTTGACCGTAGCGTACGGCTGCCCTGGGCCGACGTGGTACTCTGTCGCCGCGGCCGCCCCGCACAGCATGAGCATACATCCCAACACTCCCAGAAACGCCAGTACTCTTCTCATTTGTCCTTTTCCCCCCATCGTGTAGGTTTCTGCCTTAAACACGCCAGCGCCCGGCCCTCTTCCACTTCACCTCCTTCCTCGCCCTTCGAATCCCATACCGGGCCGCCAGGCACGCGTGTTGATAGGCATTCGCCGCTCTACTCATGCACTGCTCAGATAGCGCTGCCCCGCCGACCAGACACTATCGCACCGCACAAGGCCATTGGCTTTCGCCAACGTGGCATGGAAGCAACGTGGAGCTTCCTCTCACCCATCCGGATTATAGCGCGCACGATGTCCGCGCGCCACCCCCGATGCGCGCAAAACCGTTCATTCTCTGTCCTGTTATCGGCCCGCACCGGAGGGCTGCTCCCGAGAACACCGCGGCAGCATCCCCCGCCGGTTGACATCGCCCGTTTCGCCCCGTAACATACCACGGTTGAGGCCCGCGAGCCCCAACACCGGGCGCGACACGTGACGGCTAACGGCCGCTCAGCATGAGGGCCCTCTGGAGGTATTCGGAATGACGATAAAGCGCTTGTTCGCCTGTTGTGTGATCGCCGCCTGCCTGGCTTTGACCCCATTCGTGCTGGCCGGCTGCGGCAGGGAGGTCGAGGACGAGAGAGCCGAAGTCGTCTTCTGGCATTCCTACGTCGAGTCCACCTGGCCCGCCCTGGAAGAGCTGATCCAGCGCTTCGAGGCCGAGCATCCCGACATCAAGATAAACGCCCAGCGCGTCCCCACCGGCGAGCAGTTGCTCCAGAAGCTCACCACCGCCATCATGACCGAGACTGCCCCTGACATCTGCTGGATCCACAGTTACTGGGTGCCGCCGCTGTCCCACGGAGACACCATCTACGCGCTGGAGGAGCTGATCGACCAATACGACGGGTTCACGGAAGAGGACAAGGAAGACTTCTTCCCCTCCCCCCTCGAGACGTCCTATTACCAGGGCAAGCTCCGCATGATGCCCATCGAAGCCACCAACCTCGCTCTCGCCTACAACCGCGACCTTTTCCGCAAGGCCGGCCTGGACCCCGAGCGCACTCCCGAGAACTGGGACGAGTTCATCGAGTACGGCAAGAAGCTCACCATTCGCAAGGGCGGCCGTGTTGAGCAGTACGGCTGCCCCCTCCCCGTCTTCGTCGGCGCCCTCGCCGGTTGGACCGTCTGGAACTGGCAGACCTTCCTCTGGGGTTGGGGCGGCAGCTACGCCGACCCGAGCGGCGAGAGAGTGAGCTTCAACAGCGAGGCCGGCGTCAAGGCGCTTCAGTTCTGGGTTGACCTCCAGCACAAGCACAAGGTCGGCAGCATGACCGCCCCCGATCAGGGCTTCGAAAGCCAGAAGGTCGCGATGGCCCTCATGGGACCCTGGGACCTCCCCCACCTGAGCGACATGGCCTTCGACTGGGCGATGGCGCCCATGCCGGCCGGTCCCGCCCGGAGAGTGACTCCCCTGGGGGCGGAATACCTCGTGATCTTCCGCCAGACCGAGCACCCCGAGGAGGCCTGGAAGTTCATCACCTGGCTCATAAAACCCGAGATCCAGGAATGGTGGTCTATGGAGTCCAACTACCTTCCCATTCGCAGGTCGGTGTTGAAGAGCCCAACCTACCAGGAGTTTCTCGCCGGACACCCCGCCATGAAAGTCTTTGCCGAGCAGATGGAGTACGCCTACGCCGAGCCGGTGCTTCTCCCCCAGGGCACTGAAGTAAACCTCCAGCTCGCCACCGGCATCGAGAAAGCCGTGCGCAACGTAGCGTCCCCCAAGCAGGCCCTGGACGAAGCCGCCGACAAGGCCAATCGCTTGCTGGCGGAGGCCAGAGAGAAGAAGCAGTAGGCATTGACCAGCGAGCGCGCCCCCAAATGAGGCAGAGGAAAGGAAGACCCCGCAGCGAGGAGGCCCTGAGCGGCTACCTCTTCATCCTGCCGACGCTCATAGTCTTCTGCGTCTTCATCGTCTTCCCGGTGCTGTTCACCCTCTACGTGAGCTTCCACGACTGGCCGCTGCTGGCCGGCCCCGGCAAGGAGCGGGCCTACGTGGGAATCGAGAACTACCGGCGGGTGCTCGCCGACCCGGACTTCCGCAAGTCTTTCATAAACACCGTCTACTACGTGCTCGGCAGCGTTCCCACCGGCCTGATGATCTCCCTCGGCTTTGCGGTCTTGCTCAACACGGGGCTTCGGGGCATCACCTGGTATCGCACCGCTTTCTTCACCCCGGTCGTCACCGCCGGTGTCGCCGTGGGGCTCCTCTGGCGCTGGGTGTTCAATACCGACTACGGCCTGCTGAACTACGCGTTCAGCGCCATCACCGCCGGGATCAACTACCTCCTGGGGGCAATCGGCGCACTCATCCACCACCCTCTCCCCCTCATTCAGTTCGCCAACATCCCCTGGCTCGACAGCCCTCATCTCGCCATGCCCGCAGTCATCATCGCGAGCATCTGGAAGAGCGTCGGCTGGGGCATGGTTATCTTCCTCGCCGGCCTCCAGGGCATCCCCGAGCACCTCTATGAAGCCGCCCGCCTCGACGGCGCCAACCCGTGGCGCCAGTTCTGGTACATCACGTTCCCACTCCTCTTCCCGGCCATCTTCTTCGTCCTCGTCATGTCCCTCATCGCATCCTTCCAGGTCTTCGATTTGGTCTACGTCATGACCGGCGGCGGCCCGCTCCACTCCACCGATGTCATCATCTTCTACCTCTACCAGTTCGCCTTCGAGCGCTTCCAGTTGGGGTACGCGGCGGCCATCTCCTACGTGCTCTTCGCAGTGATATTCATCCTCACTCTCGCCCAGCTCCGCATCTTCGGGCGGCGAGTGCAGTACGAGATGTAGCATGGCGCTGAGCAAGAAAAAGCGAAACGACCTCATCAAGGCGATCCTGCTGCATCTGGTGCTCATAATAGCCGCCGCGGCGATGGTGATCCCCTTCCTCTGGATGATCTCGACCTCGCTCAAGCGCCCCCGGGAGATCTACGTCTGGCCGCCCACCCTGCTTCCCCATGAGATCTTCTGGTCCAACTACCTCAAGTCGTGGTCGGCCGCGCCCTTCGGCCGCTTCTATATCAACAGCTTGTTCATCGCCCTCTCCGTCACCGGCGGGCAGCTCATCACCTGCACCTTCGCCGCCTACGCCTTCGCACGGCTGAACTTCCGCGGCCGGGACCTGATCTTCATCGCCTTCCTCGCCACCATGATGATCCCGTTTCAGGTGAGCATGATTGGCGCATTCCAGGTCATCTACTGGCTCGGCTGGGCCGATTCGTATTACGCCCTCATCGTCCCCGGCCTCGCCAGCCCGTTCGGCGTCTTCCTGCTGCGCCAGTTCTTCTTGACCTTGCCTGTAGAGCTGGAAGACGCCGCCAGAATTGACGGCGCCAGTCGTTTGGGGGTGATCCGCCACGTCATCGTCCCGCTGTCCACCCCCGCGCTGGCCACCCTCGGCATCTTCACGTTCATGGGCGTGTGGAACGACTTCCTCTGGCCCCTGGTCGTCCTCAACAGCGAGCAGCACTACACCGTCCAGCTCGGCCTCGCCATCTTCAGAGACTCGCACTCCACCGTCTGGAATCTACTGATGGCCGGGACCGTCAGCGCCACCCTGCCTATCCTGATCGTCTTCTTCTTCGCGCAGCGCTACTTCATCCGCGGCATCGCGCTCACGGGGCTCAAGGGATAGCAGGCCGGGTCACCGCTCCCCGGTGTCGAATCACCAAGCCCCAAGAAGGGGCTGACCGCTGCACCGCCGGCGTCGAGATCGGGGACTCCGTCGTGTTCGCTTTCCGCGCGCAGGCATTCGTAACGCGGGCGCATGGTGCGGTTATCCGGGGAATCTCAAAGCAGCGGCCTGAAGTTGCCGAAGTGTACGACACGAGTGGGAAGCGAGGGCCAAGACACGTGATATGGCAGGCCGCCCGAGGCGGCCTGCCCAACGAAGACGCTCGTAGGGTCCTTTGGGCACTGTCGATCGGACGTGGGTTCGATTCCCACCGCCTCCACCACTTCTGTCTATCGAAACATTCTCTGTCGCAGAAAACCCGCCTCACCGAGAGGCGGGTTTTGGCGTCTGATAGGCTCGTTCTCGCCCATTTCGGCATCGCCGACCTTCGGACGGCTCACCCCTTTTTCGACCCCTTCGGACGCCCAAAATGCCCCTTCCGGCCTCTCTTTCTCTGAATCCTTCGGACTTGTGCCAATCCGTCCGTTGGTAGAGAATCCAGTATTCATGCGGGTTTTTCGACCCTCCATTTTGCCAGGGTTCGATTCGGACACGCTGACCACTCAGGACTTCGAACTCCCGTCCGATGGGTATCTGCTGATCGAAAGCGGCCATCCGGGCGGGGGCAGGGGAAGAACCTGCCCGGGCTTTGACGTGGCCGTCCTGCGCAGCCTGCTCTGGCAGCAGGCGCAGGTCGGCGCTAACTCTGGTGGGAGGGCATCTCCCAAGGGTGGCAGGCCTGAGCGCAGATACCTGCTCACACCTGATGCGCGGCACCTGCACTGGCCTGCGCCGTTCGCACGGCCGCCAGGAAGGCGGTCGGATTGATGACCGGACCCACGTCGGTCTTCGTCGCGCCCTCTTGCCAGAGCCTGACGATCAAGGCGGGATCGAGTTCCGGGTTGATCTGGAACGCGAGCGCCGCCAGGCCGGCGAGGTAGGGGGCGGCCCAACTCATGCCGCCGATGCGGTCATAGGTGTAGGCCTCCGGACCCTCCCGTCCGGCGATGGTGCGGTTCGCCGCGGGAACGTAAAGGGCGTCGTGCGGGCCCCCGAATCTCCCCCGCACATAGCCCGTGGGATCGTCCGGGTCTGCGCTCTCCTTGCGCTGTAGCGTTCCGTAGTCGAGCCAGTCCCGGTCACAGGTCACCACCAGGACGCCCTGTGCGGCCGCCTTTGCCAGCGTTTCCTGCCATTCCGCATAGTCCTCCCACTGGGAGAACATGCCCTGCGAGATGCTCACCACGCGGATGCGCTGATCGCCCGTCGCAGATCGGTTGTGCGCGAGGATGCTCTCGATGACCTTCCGGTAGGGCTCACAGCTCCGCCAGCTCCACATCGGCACCGCGTAGTAGTGGAGCGCGGCCCGCGGGGCGACGCCGCAAGTCCGGCCGACCGCGACGCTGGCCACGGCCGGCCCGTGCATCTGGGGAGGGGTGCCCTCGACATCCAGCTCCTCGTGGCGCGCCATTCTGTCCGCGTATTCACGGTGGTCCTGGACCAGCGGCTGGTCGATGATGGCGAGACCGGTGCCGCGCCCGTCGAGGCCCCTCGCGTGCAACCCGCGAACCCCCAGTCCAGGGTTCTTTCCCTGCTGGAGCACCGCCTGAGGGTCGAACCCCGGAGGGAGCTGGCTCCCATCGGGCCAGCGCGTCTCGCTATTGAACCCCAGACGTGCCAGCACGTCGGCCTCGTCGCGAAGATCGAGGGCCGCCAGCGACACGCCCTCCAGACCAAAGAAGGAGTCCAGCCGCTCCAGGTCTTGCCGGTCACGCAGCGCGACAAGGCGGTCCGGTCTGATGCCTACCCCCTGGTCTCCCGCGATCACTTCGAAGACGATGGGAGACGTCGTGCGCCCTCTATCCCTCACGAACATCACTTCCACGCCCGGGTAGGTGAGGCGGATTCTCTCCAGGACATCCTCGCGCTGCGTCGACTCTCGCACCGGTGGCCCGAGCAGGGCCTTCAGTTCGTCCAGCGTGGTCCGCCGGAAGACGATTCGGCCCTCTCGCGCGGCGGCCCGGACGAGGTCGGCGGCTCTCGTCCCTTCCGTGGCTTCACCACTGAGATCTGCTCTTCCCACGGCCGTGGAACCTCCTCTCGTGCTGCAGGCTCTCCTCGTCTGGCTCTACTGCGTCCGCATGATCTCATCGAAGCGCGCTAGGTGAGCGGCATCCAGCGCCCACTCCAGCAGCGCACAGTCATAGCCGTTCTCGCGGAATACGCGCGCGATCTCTCTGACACGGCCCATGCAGTCCTCGCCGTGCTTGGTCCGGCCGCGATCCAGATTCGTGCCCACCTGGAACTCCAACGGCACAACTGGGACCGAGTAGCTGGCGAAGGCCACCCGGCGGAGATGACGCCACAGGGCCGGGCCATTCTCCCACACGATGCCGCGATCATTGAACTCGTGCACTTGTGGAGGCGCAATGTGGGCAATCCCCACGCCGGAGGCGTCGGTGCGGTCGATCACAAACCTGGCGCCGTGCCAGAGGGCTCCCCACTCATGCCAGATCTGCACCGGTACTGAGGGTGTGGAGAGAACGACGTCTCCCATGCCCTGCCTCACCTCGGGGCTATCTGGGGCCGCGAACGGCCTGAGCAGTTCAGCAAAGCGGTACACCCCAGGCGGTTCCTGGGCAAGGAGATTGAGGCCGTGCGGCGTGAGCCGACATCCCTGAAGCGCGGTGGCCGTTGATCCGCACACGGCCCACCCAACACCATCCTTCTCCAGTGGGTCGTAGACGTACTCAAGAACAGTGCGCAGCGTGTCTTGCCAGACCATCGATAGGCCTTTCCGGTCTCGCCCTCCATACGCTGGGCAGCCTTCCCCTTCTCCGCGCCGTCGACGTTCTCATGTGTTCTGGACAGAGTATCATGAAACAACCAAAGTCTGCTTGACCTGTTTTGCTCACCAGTCCGACACTTCGAACCTCCGTCCGGTAAGTATCTACTGGGCGAAGGCGGCCTGCCCGCCTCTGGCGCGGTCAGCAGACCCCCCTCGCACCACCAGGTCTGGATCGTGATGACTGGCGAGGAGCGTGAAGCAGATCGCCGGCCGGCGCGCCTACCATTGCAGCTCCCAGGCCACCACCTGTCGAGGCGCGAAGTGCAGTACCTCAACCAACGGCAGAGCCACCTGGTCCGTCCCCGAGGGCAGGCCGTTGACGACCGTTCCGCGGCTGACCTCCGCCGCGCTGATGCCGTAGCTGTCCCTGCTGAGCCGGTATGTCAGGGTCACAGGCTGATCGCTCACATTCACGAAAAACAGCGCTGCCCGCCGCGCTCCTGGAATACGCCACGCGCCAGTGAGCACCGCGTCGGTCGTGACCCAGTGCTCACCATACCACTGCCAGTCCGAACGCACCACCGGCATCTCGCCCTCGAGCCGGGGCGGACGCGCCATCTCCCCCGTGTAGAAGTACAGGCGGAAGAGCCAGCGCGTGCGCACCGCATTGCGGAGGAAATCAGCGCCGGGCCTGTCCACTACCCATGGGTCGATCCACCCGAGCTG